>CAVVJI010000012.1:0-113997 GCA_963748515.1 Candidatus Acidiferrales bacterium | reverse complement strand
TAAGCCAACGGGCCCAGGCGAACTCCGCCGCGAGCAAGGTGAGCCCCAGGAAGATAACCACCCAACCGGGGCCGGGGGTGAAGAACATGACCACACCGATCAGCAACAAGGTGAATCCGCCCAGAACCCGGAAGAAACGACGGACCTGCTCAATTGTGGAGAATGCCATTTGCTCCTCGGGGCGGAGGAACGGGAATGATTATTGTGGGGGTAATTCGAGAGCTTGGCAATACGCAGGAGCACCGATCTGATTTTGGAAACCGACGCCAGTGATGCGGACAGCGACCGCATCCACCGTGAAGCCTAAGTATTCGTAGGTGATGCGGTGGCGAAGGGCAAATTCCTGGAGGCTTTGTAATCGCCCAAGCGCCGACCGCGATAGCCAAAGTACTCGTCGAATACGATCATGGTACTGGGGTGATGCGGTTATGCAAATTCTCGAGGGGCGGAGAAAATGACGCAGCCAGACGGGTAGAGAGTGAGCGAGAGGCCGCGGCACTGAAGAAAATCGTCCGTCCATACCAGATTATCTGTAAGTGAAATTATTGAAACAAGCTTGACTTCGAACAAACAGGGGCAGATACTCTGAGGGCTTCGTTGATAAGGCAACAACGTCGCAGATGAATTAAAGCTTTTTCTTAGATCGGAAAAGCTCTCCGCTCAGAGGAATTCTCTCGCAGTACCCGCCCCAGGTAAAAAGAACCGCCCGTAGATCAGGAAACTATGTACGCGAGACGGTATGTGTCTGCCGTCCCGTACCAACAACAGTCGAATCAAAAACGTCGCTACTGGTCCATGCCCGTCCCCTGCTGGGCCAATCATCGTTGGGGAAACGATCGCTAGAGGTGTGTCTATGGAAGACGCCGCAACCCGAAAAGCACTGGCTCCCGAATCGAAGCAATCCGAGGGAGACCTGGTCGTACCTCTGCACGAAGAACAAATAACGGTTCGCAAGGAAGAACGCGAAACCGGCCGTGTGCGAGTAAGCACGGTGACCCGCGAACACGAGCAACTTGTCGACGAACTGCTCAAGCGCGAACAAGTCGAAGTGCAACGAATTCCCGTTGGCAAAGCGGTGGCCGAAGTGCCTCCCGTACGAGAAGAAGGCGACACCATCATCGTTCCCGTTGTTGAGGAAGTGCTGGTCGTCCAGCGTCGCTTGATGTTGAAGGAAGAAGTGCACATCAAGCGCATTCACGCTACCGAGCGCTACCAGGACCGCGTGCGGCTCCGCAAGCAGGAAGCCGTCGTTAACCGCGTAGCGTCGGAAGCCCCCGCCACGGAAAGAAGTTCGATCTCTCCGGATCGATCAATCGAGACGATGAAGGAAGGAAAATAATGGCATACGAAAAGGTAGTAGCAGTTTTTGACACACCAGCCCACGCCCAAAACGCGGTTCGCGCCCTCGAAGCCGCCGGCTTTGCGAGTTCCGATATCAGCGTTGTGAATCAGGACACGGTCGACGATCGCGGAACAAAGGTCGCCAGCGAATCAGGCTTCTGGCATCGCTTGTTCGGCTCGGACATCGATCTGCACGAAGCCAAAGTCTACGGGCACACGGTCGATAAGGGCGGCTCCGTCCTTACCGTTCGCGCTCCCGAAACTCTGGTCGATAAGGCCATCGCGCTGCTGCACACCCACAGTCCCGTCGATGTGAACCAGCGTGCAACCAGCCTCGGCATACTCGCCGCTGGCGCCGCACCGATCGCGCAAGCCGCCGCAGCAGCAGCCAGCACCGCCGCCGCTGCCGTCAAGGCTCCGATTGCGGCCGTGCCCGCAGCGGTAAAGGCCCCCATCGCGGCCGCTGCCTCGACTGCCGCCGCTCCACTGCGCGCCGCTGAAGATGAAGTGATTCGACTCGCAGAAGAATCGCTGAACGTCGGCAAGCGCCAGGTCGAAGCAGGCATGACTCGCGTTCGCCGGTACGTCGTTGAGAAGCCGGTGGAAGCCCAAGTCACCCTGCATGAAGAGCACGCCTCCGTGATGCGCCGCGCCATTTCCGATCCGAACTACGTCAAGGACATCGATTGGTCCGATCGCACCATCGAAGTTCGCGAAACCGCGGAGCAGGCCGTCGTCAGCAAGTCTTCGCATATCGCCGAAGAAGTGGTCATCAAGAAAGAAGGCTCGGACCGGGTGGAAACCGTCAAGGACACCGTTCGCCGTCAGCAAGTGGACGTCGAGCGCACCGGAATCGATCCCAAGAAGAAGTAAGAACGTGATGGGATGCCGGGGCACTTCGGGGCCCCGGCTCCTCAACAGACCAAGGGGAACGTGGGTCCCTGCACCAGAATTACATTCGTTGTTAAATTTTAGGAGGCATTACCGATGTCGACGAGTTTATTGGACAGCATTTCGAGCTACCTGACACCCGATGTAATCAGTAAAGCGAGCGCGTTTCTGGGAGAGTCGCCCGCCAGCACTTCCAAAGCATTGACCGGAATCGTTCCGACGTTATTGAACAGTGTTCACGGACTGGCGTCGAGCCCCGGCGGCATGACGCAGTTGGAAAGCCTGCTCGGCAAGGTTGGCGATGCCGGAATGCTCAACAACGTCGCCGGCCTGTTTTCCGGCGGCAACGCGACGACCGACACCATGCGAATGGGCAAAGACCTTCTCGGCACGCTGGTTGGCGGAAACTTGGGCGGTTTGACGTCTTCGGTGTCCAACTTCGCGGGCATCAGTTCCAGTTCGGCCACTTCCTTGCTCTCTCTGGCGGCGCCGCTGGTCCTTGGGGTTCTTGCGAAGCTGAAGTACGCGCAGGCTCTGACCACTGGCGGACTGGCGAATCTCCTTTCGGGACAGAAAGCCAGTTTTGCGGCGGGAATTCCGGCGGCATTGCTGACCCACACTCAGGCGCCGGACGTTCAGGGTCTGAAGTCCGTCACCGTCACTCGCGAACCGGAAAAATCCACCAACTGGGGTTGGCTGGCTCTGCTCTTGATTCCCTTGCTCGGTTGGTTCCTATATTCGCGCGGCTGCAATAATCCTCCGGTGAACACCGCAGTGGCCCGCGAGAGCGTTAAGCTATGCAATGGGCAGAGCGTTTCACTGCTCCGCGATTCCTTCAACTACAATCTAGCCACGTTCCTGGCGAACGGCAGCAATTCCGAACTGCCGAAGACCTTCGTGTTCGATCATCTCAACTTTGATTCCGCCACCGTCAATCTCACGCCGGAATCCAAGGCCACCGTCGATGACCTGGACGTTATCCTCAAGTCCTGCCCCGACGCTCAAGTGCAACTGGTCGGGCACACCGACAGCACCGGGGATTCCGCCGCCAACATGACCTTGTCCCAGAATCGCGCCAACGCGGTTCGCGACATGCTCGTCGCTGGCGGAGTCGCCGCCGATCGCCTGTCCACCGCGGGATTCGGTCAGGACAAGCCAGTCGCTTCCAATGACACCGACGAAGGCCGTGCTCGTAATCGGCGGACCGAACTCGTGGTTGTGAAACGATAAGCAAAGAAACAGCAGAGAATCGAAGAGAAACGGAGGCCGACCAGTCGAAGGACTGGCCGGCCTTCGTACGTATGGGCAAAATGAGAGGCTCGCGCTAGAGCGCCGACTCGATCTGCTCTGGGCGCACAGCGCCGCTTCCCCAAATGCGGCGGTAGAGAATCAGGAGAGTGGCCGAAGCCGGAATCGAGAGCAACACGCCGGGCACACCGGCAAGGGCTTCACCGGCCAGCGCGCTGATAATGACCACGAATGGCGGCAGTTCATAGGCACCGGAACTGAACAAGTAGGGTTGCAAGACGTAATCAACGAAGATGCGAACCAGCACGAAAAACAAAATGAGCCAGCCGAATCCGTGAAAGCCGCTGACGGCTGCGATCGCCAAAACTACCAGAAACGCCGCGGGCGGTCCGACGAGCGGGACAAACTCGAAGGGAAACATCATCAAAGCCAGCAGGATGCTGTACGGCACACGCAGCAAGCTGAAGCCGATGCCATAAACGACGGCGGTAACGATGGCGCCCAGCACAACCGAGCGCGCCCAGTGTTTCAGGAATTCGTGTTCATCGCTGAGCACTTCACGAGCTTTGGGTTGATAGCGCGGAGGCATGGCAGCGATGAGGTCTTCAATGAGAGTGGGCCCGCTGCGAAGCAACAGATAGCTGAGAACCAAGACGATGAGCAGCAAGACGATGCTGCTGGCGGCGCTGAGGAGCTGCATACTGAGGCTGGTGAGCGTTTCGAGCATGTCTTTGCCATGCAGTTCGATCCAGGACTTGAGGTGCGAACGGATAGGGGCGTCCCAGCGGCTGAGGATTTTAGGAAGATGGACATGATCGATGGCGTCGGGTTGGGTGATGTCCGGAATTTCTCTGGCGAGTTGCATCGCTTGGGCAAAGCCGTAGTAGCCGATTAAACCCCCGACAGTGATAATCACGGCGAAGATCAGGAGATAAACCAGGGCGAGAGCCCAACCGCGATGATGGTGATGGGTAAACCGGGCGTAGATGAAATCGACAGTCGGCAATAAGAGATAGGCGACGATGACGGCGAGAACCACCAAGAGGATGGTGCCACGCAACAAGTACAACAAGTAACAGAAGGCAAGAGTCCAAACAATTTTGAGAACGCGGCCATCCAACCAGAACATGGCGCCTCCTGTCCGCAGAGCAGGCGGAGATTATCGCATCAATTGCTCGTAGACCACCTGAAAGGCCTGCGGACCGATACTGAAATCACCCAGATACGGGTGATCCATGGCCGCCAGCAACTGAATGATCAGGCCCATGATGGCGGAGAAAATCACCGTCATCCAGAAGTGCACTTTAAAACTCTTGGTTTGGAAAAACCAAGTGACCGCGAGGGTACCCAGCGCTCCGAGGACGACTACGGTCCAGACGGCGACGGGCAAACCGGATTCGACGCTCATCAGGCGCATTCTTCGCAACTCGACCATATGGTTGAAGGCGTGCTGGGCTTCGGCAGCGGCAATTTTCTCGCGCTCGGTTTTGGGCTCGAAACCAACAAGAGAGGTTTGGAAGGAGTTGATCATGAGCGTGCCGTCATCGGGAATGATTCCCCGGCGTTGCAGGGGCCACGCTTTTTGGATGACGTATTCGGTGTAGCCTTTCAGTTCGCCACGCAGTTCGCCGCGGAGGGGCTCGGGATAGGAGCTGACGTCGCGGTACAAGGCCGCGAGGGAGGCGGCTTCGCTTTCGACTTTGGTAGAGGTATCCGAAAAGGCCTGCCAAGTGGCGACGGCGATCAGGCCGAGGGCGATGCCATAGAACACGGCGGCGGCCGAAAGGTAATAACTGACCACTTCATTGTGGGAATGCTGGAAATGGAGTTTGGCGACCCAATTCCGGGTGAGAAACAGGCCAGCGAGGCCGACGGCGATCCAGGCGCTCACCAAGAGTAAGGTAAACAGCCAATTCGGCAAGTCATACAACCAGATAAGACTCATTTAAAGCTCACCACCGAAATTCTTCCTGATTGAATACGTACGCTTGAAGGCGGAGCAAGTACCAGCCAAAACGGTCCGGGCGGTGGTGCAGAGCAGCGACCTGGCGGAATGGCACCCAATCTATCACAAAGCGATTGGCCGACGCGGGAATTCTACGAATGCAGCTGTGTCGAAGCGTGGATGACGACGAGTAAGCGAGGAGCGATGCTTACGCCACGTACGAAGCAAGAAATGTAAATGAAAGGAATGGCGGAGAGGGTGGGATTCGAACCCACGGTACGGTTTCCCGCACGCTCGCTTTCGAGGCGAGTACTTTCAACCGCTCAGTCACCTCTCCGCGGTCAGTATCTATATTTTAGCAGAGAGTGTCGCTGGGAGGCTATTCGGCGATTCGGATGCATTAACCGCGACAAATAAGCGGGCTACCGCTGTGACCTCGGCGAGAATTGCCGCGGTACGGCGTATTGCGCGAGCAGCGCGGCATGGCACCGCAGCCCCAACAGACTCCGTTTCATAAACAACTCACAAAGTGCTGTTTAGTTACAAGCCTCTCTAGGGAGTGCTGCCGGTATCCGGTTCGACACTCTTGCGGGCAATTTCGGCCCGAACGAATTCAGGTGCTTCTGCTGAAATTATCCCGCGCCATCGCGAGGGCCTGCGGAGCCGGCCCGTAATCGCAGCAGGCGAGAATGCGATTCCGGAAAAGGATGGAAGCAGTTAGACTAGCCCCGCCTACGGAGAATCCGAATGACAGCTGCGCCCGGAGTTATCGAGTTTCCCCGAATGCGTTCGCGCTTGCTGGACGGATTGTCGTCCCGCGAACGTGAGCAGATACTTGCCTGCGCAACGCGGCGGCGGTACCCGGCGGGAGCGGTCATCTGCAGGCAAGGAACTCCAGGAACGCGAATGTATATCCTGGCGCGCGGTCGGGCGCGATATTTCTACGATACTCCGGACGGAAATCGCATTCTGTTGATGTGGCTGACGGCGGGGGAACTGATTGGGGGAGCCGCACTGTCACCGCAGCCTAAAGACTACCTGTTAAGCGTGGAGGCGGTCCGGGAGAGCACGGTGCTGTGCTGGGATCGCGGGACAATTCGCGAACTGGTGCATCGCCACCCGCAGATGATCGACAATTGCTTGTCGGTGGCGTTCGACTACCTGGCCTGGTACGTGGGAGCGCATCTCGCGCTAAGTTCGCAAAAAGCGCCAGAGCGACTGGCCTACACGCTGCATGGATTAACGATGTCTATTGGGGAACCGGTAAACGGCGGGCTGGAGCTGGATGTAACGAATGAAGAATTAGCGAACGCGGCGCACATTTCACAGTACACCGCGAGCCGGTTGCTGAGCGACTGGCAAAAACGAGGATTGCTGCGGAAGCGCCGAGGCAAACTTTTTCTAGGCTCGGCGGAGCGATTTTTCGCAGAAATGCAGGGTCCGTTCGCTAATGCGTAGGAGCAGGGCTGCCGATTTAAGGTGAACGGCTATACCCAGGAAATGGAACGGGCTCTGTGAAACTTAGTTGCTCCAGCGCAACGACGGTGAGCGGCGAAATCTGCATGCTGAGACGGCTGGAATGCGACCTGTCGGAAAGTGGCGTTCCTCTTGGCCAATCTTGAAACTTAAGATGAACGAGGTTTGTCGAGTGTCTTAGAGTGTCACACCCTAGATTGTAAATTGTAAATTTCAATAATTGGAGAACCGGATCAGTGACCTACTCCCGAGCTGTGCGGTTTGTGTGTTTATTAGGCTTAATGATTCTGGCTGGCCGGTTTGAACTTGCCAGCGCGCAAGACGCGCGTGCGGCGCGGGTGACCGCCCAGATCCAAACTGGGGAGCGGGTAACGATCCAAAAATCAATGCCGAGATTGGTGCCACAAAGCGAAGATTTGGGACGGCTCTCGGGAGGACAGAACCTCGGACGCATGTTGCTGTTACTGGCGCCCACGCAGCAACAGGAACAGGCGGCCGCGCAACTGGTGGCGCAGCAGCACGACGCATCGTCGCCGCTATTTCACAAGTGGCTGACGCCGGCACAGTTTGGGCAACAGTTCGGCGTGGCGACGGATGACATAGAGAAGGTACGGCAATGGCTGGTGGGCCAGGGCTTGGCGGTGCACGAAGTGTCGCAAAGCCAGCGTTTCATCGTGTTCAGCGGCACGGTGTCGCAGGTCGAACAGACCTTTTCCACGCAGATGCACAGCTATAGCTTCAAAGGCGCGAAGTTTGTGGCCAATTCCAGCGACATTCAAATCCCCGCAGCGCTGGCGCCGGTGGTCCGGGGAGTGGTTCGACTTCATAGCGATCCGCGGCGATCGGAACTGAAAATCGGGGAAAAGATCCGCGTCAATCGGAAGAGCGGCAAGATAGAAGGACCATACGGGCTGCATTTTCTGGCGCCTGCGGATTTTGCGACCATTTACGATGTTCAGCCGCTTTACGACGCCGGTGTGAACGGAGCCGGACAGAGCATCGCGATCGTCAGCCGCAGCAGCTTGGTCAACACAAATACTGGGGTCGACGGGATACAGGACATCCGCGATTTCCGGAATGTCATGGGCCTCCCAGCGAATGATCCGCAAGTGATCGTGAACGGAGACGATCCGACAACCCTTTCGTACAACGATACGATAGAAGCGTTATTGGATACGACGTGGGCCGGGGCAGTGGCGCCAATGGCGCAGATCATCGTGGTTGCGTCGCAGAGCAACTTCGCCGACGGAGTAGACGTCTCCGCTGCGTACATTGTGGACCATAATCTGGCGCCGATTGTGAGCACAAGCTTCGGGGCTTGCGAGCAGAACATGGGGCCGACCCAGACGGCATTTTACAATTCGCTGTGGCAGCAGGCCGCGGCGCAGGGAATAACCTCGTTCGTCTCGGCGGGCGACAACGGCGGCGCCGGATGTGACGACCAATCAGCGGGCACATTCGCGGCAAACGGAGTTGCAGTGAATGGGCTGGCTTCTACTCCGTATGACATAGCGGTCGGTGGAACGCAGTTTGATGACGTGAATAATCCGGATGCGTACTGGTCGATTACCGGCGATCCAACCACGCTGAAATCAGCACTTAGCTACATTCCGGAAAAGGTGTGGAACGAGAGCAGCAACGATCCGTTCTTCATTTCCCTGTGGGCGGGCAGCGGTGGAGTTAGCACTTTGTACGCCAAGCCCGATTGGCAGACGGCCAATAACGTTCCGAACGACGGGATGCGGGACCTGCCGGACATTTCCCTTTCTGCGGCGGGCCACACCGCGTATGCGCTGTGTTTCGAAGGCAGCTGCAGTACCCCCGACTATATCAGTGTGTTTCCAGTGGCCGGCACCTCCGGGTCGAGCCCGGCAGCGGCCGGAGTCATGGCGCTGGTTTTGCAGAAGATGGGTGGACAGCCGCAGGGATTGGCGAACTATGTCTTCTACAAGTTGGCGAATACGTCTGGCGTTTACCACGACATCGTGAATGGCGACAACAAAGTCCCAGATCCTACGGGACAGTACACTGTCGGCTATTCGGCGGGAATCGGCTACGACCTGGCTTCGGGGCTTGGCTCGATGGACGTAAACGCGTTGGTCAACAACTGGAGTTCGGCGACAGCAACAGCCGGGACAACGACATCTATTGCGCTGGGGAGTGGCCAGCCGAACAATATCGTGCATGGGACGCCGGTCTCGTTCCAGGTGCAAGTGAGCTGCTCCGGGACAAATTGTGCAGCACCGACCGGCGATGTGGCTTTGCAAGCTACGGGAACAGCGGGGGATTTCGCTGGTCTAGGAGCACAGAAACTGAATCCGGCGACGCCGGCGAGCTCGGCAACCGCGACGACCGCGACAATACCCGGCGGAAGTTACAGCGTGTCTGCACGATACAGTGGCGACGGCAAGTATTACACCAGCACCTCGGGGACAGTGAACCTTACGGTGACGCCGGAAGCGACGCAGATGGAGATGGGAGGAATCGCCAGCAACTCGACGCTGACAACGCCGCTGAGCATCGGGTACGGGGAACCTTTGCCGCTGTACGTTGTCGTCGCCGGGAAATCCGGGCAGGGACATCCCAGTGGTCAGATCGGCCTAACGGTGGACGGTAATCCTACGTCGGCGGTCGGCTCGGACTACCAGACCCCAAGCACGCTGACGCTGAATTATGGAGAACACTCCGGCTATTTCGCCGGCAGTAGCAACGTAGTTGGCGGGAGAATCGAGCGTCTTCCCGAACATTCCATCGGGACTGAGCGCCGGGCCACATCAATTTCAGGCGACTTATCCGGGAGACAACAGTTTTGCGCCAAACCAGGCGACCTACACGGTGAATATCACGAAAGCGGACTCGTTGATTTCAGACGTCTTTCTGTTGGGGACGGCGGTACCTTCCGTGCCGGTGCCAGTTTCCGGGCAGATTGTGCTGGTGAACAACGGATGCGCCCCGTACGGGGGCACGGTGACGATCACCGACTACACGAACTCAGCGACAGGAGTGGTACTCGGCTCAGCTCCTGCGAGCCAGCAGTACTGCGATTCGTTTACGATACCGGTCACATTCACCAACGGCGGGCCAGCATCTGGTCCGAGTCAGTTTTTCGGGCGACTCGAACGTGAACTCTAGCGTGAGCACTGGCAATCTGAGCGTAAACAGCAATACTCCGGGAAGTGTGAGCTTTACCACGGATGTGAGCACGATCGCTGCGGGCGGAACGGTCCACCTCACTGCGCAAGTAACATCGGACATACGCCAGTATGTTGCTACGGGAACCGTGAGCTTCATGGACGGCTCGACGACGCTGGGAACGGCGAAGCTGGATGCAACGGGGACGGCCAATCTAGCGGTCAGCTCCCTGGCTGCGGGGTTCCATTCGCTGATGGCGAACTATTCCGGGGACGCGTTAGTGACCAGCGGGTCCGGAGGGCCGATTGCGGTGAGTGTCACCGACTTCACACTTCAGGCCCAGCCACCTTCGATCTTAGTGTCGCGAGGACAAAGCGGGACAACCACTGTGAGTGTATTGCCGCTCGGAGGGTCGACGCAGACGGTCAGCTTTACGTGCGCCGCGCAGAGCGCAGAATTGACCTGCAGCTTTAGCCCGTCCAGCGTCACTTTGGATGGAACAAATCCGGGAAACGTGAAAGTCACGGTGAACACGAGGTTGACCACTGCGCTCGCGACTATGAAGAACGGCGCGGCAGGGGTACTCTCGGCGGTCGCGTTTGCCGGCCTATTTCTGCCGTGGCGACGCCGGAAGTGGCAGGGACTGCTGGCGATGGCGTTTATGATCGGAGTTGCGTTTTACAGCGCGGGATGCGGGTCGGGGAGTTCGAACACGACGGTCAGGCCCGGCATCTACGTAGTGAACATCAGCGCAAGCAGCGGAAACGGCGCCGCGGCAAAGGTAACACCGATCGTGGTGACAGTTACAAACTAAACGAAAGAAGGAGGGTAGCCTCCGTCGTCCGGTTAGAGTGAAGCCCCTGCGTCTTGCGAGACGCAGGGGCTTTACATTTTGGCAAGCTCGATTTTGTGGGCGAGCGTGCAGCGGACTACCGGCGGGCGGCGAAAAAGGACTGAAGGAGCGCGGCGGATTGGTCGGCCAGCAGACCGGGAAGCACGTCGACCTGGTGATTGAGCTTGGGGCTGGTGAGCACTTCGAAACAGGAGCGAAAGGCACCACCTTTGGGATCGTCGGCGGCGTAGACGAGCCGCGCGATGCGAGCCTGAATGATGGCGCCGGCACACATCGCGCAGGGTTCGAGCGTGACGTACAGCATGGCATTGTTGAGGCGATGGTTGCTGACGGCGCGAGCTGCTTCACGCAGAACCACAATTTCTGCGTGGGCCGTGGGATCGCAATCGCGGATGGTGCGGTTGCCCGACTGTGCGAGGATTTCGCCGTCGAGAGTGAGGACGGCGCCAATGGGGATCTCCCCGGCGTCCGCGGAGGCCCGGGCCTGGTCAAGCGCAAGCTGCATGAGTTCGACGTCGGAAAGCACGGCGAGGCGAGGATAGCACGCCCGATAGACGAGCCGCAGCATAGCAAGGTGTAGCGGGAATCCTTGACAACAACCGGTGGCGGAAAGAGACTGAGAGCATGAAAGAACTGGTTGGACGGCTGTTTCAAATGGATTTTCTGAAGGGCATGGGAGTTACGTTTCGCACCCAGAATCCCTCGAACATTTATACCGAGCAGTACCCGCTGGAGCGGCCGATGGTCGCGGAGCGGTACCGTGGAGCGCCGCGCCTGAATAAGAACCCTGAAACAGGGGAGACGCTGTGCATCGCGTGCAATCTGTGCGCGCTGGCATGCCCGGAGAATCTGATCGTGGTCGGCTGGGAACGCGATGATGCAACGCGCCGGAAGGTGCTGACACACTTCACCTACGATACTTCCCGATGCATGTTTTGCGGTTTGTGCGAGGATGCTTGCCCAACCGACGCATTGGAACTGACGCAAGACTTCGAGATGGCGTATTACAGTCGCGAGGGCGCCATCTGGGATCGGCACCGGCTGGAAGAAGGCCCGACTCCGACGCGGTACACTCGCTGACTTTATGGAAATTCGCCGAGACCCCGTTACACAAAGCTGGGTGGTATCCGGGCAGCGGGAACAATCCGCTGAGAAGGAAGATCCGTGCCCCTTTGACCCGGGCATCGTGGAGAATTCGAAAAATTTGCTGAGTTATCCGGCGGAAGGCGCCTGGCAAGTACGGGTGATTCCGCATCCGCGAGCGCTCTACCGGGTAGAGAACGATCCTGGCCGGGCTGCTGATGGAATTTACGACAAGATGGGACCGCTGGGCGCACATGAAGTGATCATCGAGACCAGCGCGCACGACAAGCGACTTTCGCAGTTGAATGATGATGAAATCGACCGGGTGCTGTGGGCGTGGGGATCGCGCATCGCGGATTTGAAGAAGGATCTCCGTTTCAAGTACGTGAGCGTGTTCAAGAATCAGGGTGTGCTTGCGGGAGAAGAATGGCCGCACGCGTACTCTGAAGTGACGGCGACCATTTTCGTACCGCGGCGGGTGAAGTATGAATTGACCGCGGCTCACGAATGGTACAAAGACCGGGAGCGTTGCATCTTTTGCGACATCGTTCGCCAGGAAGAGAAGCAAGGAAAGCGCATCGTCGATGTGCAGGGCGATTACTACGCACTGTGCCCCTATGCTTCGCGCGTGCCTTATGAAATTTGGCTGCTGCACCGGCGGCACAATCACCTTTTTGAACAGCCAAGGCCAGGCTCGAACCGGCGGCAATTAGCGGCGTTGCTCGGGCGAGTGCTGCGGCGCCTGGAAAAAGTAGCGCCGGCATTTCACCTGGTGGTGCATACCGCGCCGAACACGCGAAACAAAAAGGGCGAACTGGCGGGCTACTGGAAAACCCTTTCCGACGACTACCACTGGCATATCGAGATCATGCCGATCGTCGAAAAGCGCACAAAATCGTACAGCATTAAGGAAGTTTATTTCAATTCGGTGCTGCCGGAACAAGCCGCGGAACAACTTCGAGGCATCGACCCGAACACATGAAACGAATGCATGGCGGACGCAAAGAGGCCGGAGGAGTTATCGGCACTCTCGTCGCACTGCTGTTCCTCGCCGCATTGATAGCTGGAATTTATCTTGCACGGCATCCCATTATGCGATTCGCAGCGGAAACGTGGGTGATTGACGAACCGGTGCAGCACGCCGACGCGATCGTAATTCTCAGCGACGACAACTACTACGCGGATCGAGCGACGCACGCGACGGAGTTGTACCGTCATGATGTTGCAAACGTGCTGATAGCCAGCGGACGAAAGATTCGCCCAACCGCGGGAATTTGCGAATTGATGGAACACGATCTGGTGGAACGAGGGGTTCCCAAAGAGAAGATCGTGCGGGTGCCGTACGATGGCACGGAGATGGCAGCGGAAGCTGATGCGGTGCTGCGCGCTGCACAAGAACATCATTGGAAGGACCTGGTGCTGGTAACTTCGAATTACGACACGAGGACGGCGCGGTACATCTTTGAGAAGCGAAACAAGACGGGAATCGGGTTGCATGTTTCCAGCGCGAAGGATGAAGATTTTGACGTGGATAAGTGGTGGGAAAAGGCGTCGTCGGTGAAATTGTTCGCGCGCGAAGTATCGGGACTGGTGGGCGCGATGTGGGAGCTGCGCGAGGGCTCAGCGGCGGAGCAGCACTGAACGGCCGGCTGTGGAAAACGTTGTGACGTTGTAGACACAATGGGCACAGGGAGGTGGAAAATCGCTTCCTTGCGCTTTACACTAAATAAGTGCTGTAATATGTTGGAGTTTCTGAGCTGCCCCGGGATCCGGCCCCTCTTCCGGCAGCTTTGAAAATAAACCAGGTAATCGAGGTTCCCTATGTGGCGCAAAGAGGATGCCAATCCCCAGCCGTCGTCGACTAGTTCTAGCACTGCAGCTAATCCCGTATCGACAAATACAACGAACGCCGCGCCGTACAACGCGGTACCGCTATCCGGAAAAGCGGCTGCGTGTATCAGTCAGGGGATTCGGATCAAGGGCGAAGTGACCGGTTCGGAAGATTTGTTTGTAGATGGACAGGTGGAGGGCAAGATCACGCTGACCAGCTCGGCACTGACGGTTGGGCCAAATGCCACGGTCAAGGCGGAAGTGCAGGCCAAAGAGGTCGTTTTGCGTGGCCGAGTGATTGGCCGGGTGCATGCGACAGAGAAGATCCAGATTTGGAACACTGCCCGTGTGGACGGCGATTTGAAGGCAGAACGAATTGCGGTGGAAGAAGGCGCGGAGCTCCACGGCAGCATGGAAGTGGGGAAAGCCGAAGCTTCTGCCGATACCAAAAGTGTGAAGAAAGCGGAAGCGAAATCCAAGGACGCCGGCGAGCAGAAAGCATCATCCGGTGCTGCGGTAGCAGGAGCGAGCTAGATCGATGGGCTTTTTCAATAAGCTGGGAATGGCGGTAGGAGTGAGTTCACCGCGGCAGCATAGCCAGACGTTGCCGCAGGAGCACGGGCGGCCGACGGCAGCGAGTGTCGTGGCGACGGGAACGTCTCGCGCTCCGGAGATCCAGAGCACGTCGCGCGTTTCGAACGGGCTGAAGGAATTCTTGTGGAACCTCGACGGCCTGGGCCATGGCACGCTGCTGGATTTGGGACCAGCGTGGCAGACCACGCTGAGTTTTTTTATTGAGCGCGGGTTTCGCGTTTCGTCGGAAGACATTCTTCGGGCGTGGTCGGATTTCAGCGCGGTCGAGGCGGAGAAGCTGAAGGCAGCGAAAACTGTGGAAGATTTCGCAGAACGTTCGCCAGAGGCGCGCGCAAAGCGATTCCTTCAGGAAAATCTGCAGTACAGCGCAGCATCGTTTGACGCGGTACTGATGTGGGATGTTCTGGATTATCTGGAACCGGCGATTGCGAAGAACCTGGTGTCGCACATGACGGAACTGTTGCGACCGGGAGCGGTGGTGTTCGGCATGTTCCACAGCAAAAAGCCGGAAGGCTTTACGCGCTACCGCGTGGCGGATACGAACACGCTGCAGGTGCTGGCCAGCAATCCGATCTGCCCGGCTCAGAAGATCTATCAAAACCGGGAAATTCAGGAAATGTTCGGGCGATACCGGACGATGAAGTCATTTGTTGCTCGCGATCAATTGCGTGAAGCTTTGTTCGTGAAGTAGCCCGCTAGCGGCACAAAATCCACAGGACAAGCAGCTAATTCCGAAGGACTTAGTCTTTGCGGCGGATTCGTCTGTTTTCGCCTTGCGCCGGTCCTTGCGCGGGCGTAAAAGGAAATCGTGAGCTCTCAAGCTCCGGAAAGGTCAAATGACTCCACCGGGCTCAGAAGCGAACGATCGCTGAACACACCGCGCACGCGGTGCGAGTTATCCAGGGACAGGGGGTGGCATAACTCCGGTTCCGGATTACACAGCAAAAAAGAATGACAAAAGGGAGCTTTTCAGCTCCCTTTTGTTTTTTCAGGGATGATTGATGGATCTGAAGTAAGCCGCGAACTCCGGCAGAACGATTGATTTCACCCGCCGAAGCGGGTCTGCATCATGTGAATGACCGCGTTCTGGCGGGCGATAACTTGCGCCTGCCAGACCAGAGCAATGGACATCACACTCATCGTGAAGATGCAGAGCGCCAACACAAGACCCATTTGGGTTTCGGTGGCAGGCGAACCAAAGATGCGACGCAGGAACTCCATGTGTTTCCCCCGTTGGGAAGGCTAGGATCGTTCACGATAGAAGGAGCAATCGCCGCGCCATAACGCAAGCCGAGTTCCAGTACGCTTATAACCGCAAAATACAAGGGGTTTCGCCGGTTTCTCAATTCGAGAAGAGGCTGGAGAGCGGGTGTGTGCAAAGTTCTTCACAGCGTGGCAGTTCTGTTCCTGCGCTAGATTTGTCGCGTCAGAATGAGCTCCGGCAGCTTTTCCCAGGTTTCAGGGGAGAACAATGGGAGGCATAGGGGTGGCCGCTGATTGGGAAGCGGGTCGGGCTCGGCGTCGTTGCGGCCGAGAAGCACGATCGCGCGGCCACAAGCTGCGTTGAGGCCGTGGAAATCATTGAGAGTGGAGAGAGCGAGAAGAGTGGGCTTGGTTTTCAACGCGCGTTCATAGAGCCCTGCGAGTTGTTGCACGCAGACTTTCAGATTTGCTCCAACGGCCAGCGACCAAAATTGCTCGCTACGGCGGACGTCAGCATTGCGGCTGCCCGCGCGAGTGGCGAATGAAGCAATTTGTTCGTCGGAAGCTCCCGCGAAGAAAAAGAGTTCATCGAAATCGCGCTGGCGAAGGAGTTCGGCTTCGCGCTGCGGGAGGCCGGCGTTCTGAGACAGTTCGCGCGGCGATAAAGAGCGCAGGGTGACGACCTCGATTTCCGATTCTTCCGCAAGCAGGTCCAGAGTGTTGGTGGCGGCAGGCAGGAGCGATGCCACTGGAATACAGGTGTAGCGGCCCAGGCGAATCGTGGGACGGGTCGGCTTGAGATGGAAGTAATCCTCGGGCAGGAAAACACCGCAGCCGTTCTCCCCAATGAAGGGCGCGCTGTGGCCTAATTTGCGGAGCACTGCATCGAGTTGATGGCGGTTGCGCGAAGTGGACCACACACAGGGAATGCTTTCTTCCTGCAGAGTGGCCAGAAAATCCGCGAGACCGGAAATCGGTCTGCCGGCGGGCGCCAACTCGTCGATGGCACAGAAAACGATGGTGTTGGAATGACGAGGCATAGCAGCAAACGAAGTGTAACGGAAACAGCGCCGAAAACGAAAAGGGCGGGAAAATGTCCCGCCCTTCGAGGGGTCTTACCGGTTGTGTAAAAGCGAATTCAGTTGCCGGACTTGGAGGCCGAAGTCGTAGAGCCGGAATTGGCCTTGGGAACGCTGACGTAGCCGCTGATCTGGTTCTTGGAGACGTTGTTGATGACCAGCTCTTCGGCAGCATGCGCATTGTTGGGATAGATGATGAACGGAGTGTTGGTGCTGCGATTCTTGTCTTCGTAGCGCTTGTCTTCCACGACGACGATGAGATTTGCGCGGTTCTTCTTTTCGTTGGTACCCTTGAGCTCGACGGTCATGTTTCCGACCTTCTGGGGCTTGTTCTTGCCAACGATGGTGAACTCAATGTAGTCACGCTCGCCCTTGCGGCGCAGCAGGTCGATTTCATCGTGGTTGCGGGCGATCAAGGTGCCAAGCTCGCTCTTGGTCATGTTCAGGTCGCTGATGGTCTTGGTGAGGTTATCGTTTACCTGAGTGACCTTGGTGTCGACGTTCTTTACGTCGTCGGAAGTCGCTTTGCCGGCGAGTTCGCTGTGAACGGAGGTGTCCAGAGCGGTCAGTTTGGTGGCGGTGTCGGTGTTCAACTGAGCGGCTTCGACGCGCGCCTTCTTCAACTGACCCTGAGTAATCTTGAGCTTGTCGGTGATCGCCTTCAGATCGCCCTGCAGATCGGTGTTGGCCTTTTCATCCTGGGCAATGCGATCTTTCAGGGAAGACATGTCCTGCTGAGTTTGTTGGTTCAACTGCTGGGCCGTCTTGACCTGCTCGGCAAAGGAATTCTTCTGAGCTTCGAGTTTGTTGGAGTTATTCCACGCCCAGCCCAGACCTGCCAATGTCAAAAGCGCCAAAAGAGCGATCGCGGGCAGTTGCCACGCCGGACTCGGCCGCGATTCGACCACGTATTCCTGATCAGCCATCTTTCTACTCTCCTCGCCCCGTTGGGGGCCCATGCAGAAGCGCACTCAGGTGCGCAGTTCGGACGAAGAAGAGTGCAACGGGGGTGCCGGAACTGCCCACAGGGACAGGTTAGATAACCGTTTATTTATCAGTCGATTACAAGAAAAGGTAGGAATCCGGTCAGGTACTAGTTCTGGGAATCTTTACGCTCGGGTTAACGACTTTGCCGTTTTGGGCCGGGTTACACCTGTATGCCCAAGCGGGAAAAGTCTTCCACCAACTGGGCTGCGGACTGGAAGTGGATGCCGTGGATACCCAGACTTCGCGCCGCGGTTACGTAGGCATCGATGTCGTCAATGTAGACGGCGTTCGCTGGTCTCACCTCGCAGCGGCGCAAGGCTTCCTGAAAGATCTGCGGATCGGGCTTGCTGCAACCGACCACGCAGGAGTAGGTGCGAGTGGCTGGAGGAAAGTAGCGGAAGAAGTCGTACTGCGATTCGAGCCTGGCAACGTGAATTGGATCGGTGTTGGAAAGCAGGCCGAGGCGGTAACGCCGCGAGAGTGAATCGAACAGCGAATTGGCGTGGATCGGCTCGGGATGCAGGGTGCTATTCCAGATTACCGTGAACTGGTCGAGCGTAAGGGGAAGTGAGAAACGAGTCATCAGGTGCTGGTGCCATTCGGCGGCACTCATGCGCCCTTCCTGCCAATCGTGCCAACGAGGATCCTTTTCGATGGCCGACCACAACGCCGCAGGATCCAAGGATTGGCCATTGGCCAAGCCGGTTTGAATGCTGCGCAGGTCCAGGCGGACCAAAACCCGGCCGATATCGAAGATGATGGCTCGGATGTCGGGCTGAGCCATGCGTCAGTTCTCTTCGGGAACTGTGACCGCGTCATCGGGGTCATCGGCGGCTTGCTTCGCGCGCCAGATGCTGATGACCGCAGGCAGGAGCGAAAGAACGATCACCGCCGCGATGACGTAGTGAATTCGCTGGGAAATATTGGGAATCGAGCGGCCCAGGAAGTAGCCGCCCAGCACCATGGAACCGATCCACAGAACTCCGCCCATGATATCGAAGAGAAAGTAGCGGGCGTAGGGCATCTCGGCGGCGCCAGCGACCGGCGGGCAGAAGGTGCGAACAATGGGGATGAAGCGCGCAATGATGATGGCAGCCGAACCGTGCTTTTCGTAGAACTCGTGCGCCCGCTTCAGATGCTTTTTCTTAAAAAAGAAGGAATCTTCGCGGCGATAGAGTGCGGAACCGGCGGCACGGCCGATCCAGTAGCCAACCTGGTCGCCAGCAATCGCGCACAACATGACCGGGAAGAGCAGCCACTTCACGGGAACGACGCCCGCGGCGGAAAAAACTCCCGCGGTAACCAGGAGCGAATCGCCGGGAAGCAGAAACCCGACGAAGAAGCCGGTTTCGATAAAGACGATGATGCAAATCAGCAAGGGGACGTGCGGACCGGCGCTGCGGATCAGCCCTTCAACGTCGTAGAGGTGGTGCAGAAAGCTACGGATGGTGTCGAACAAGTGGTGGTGATCCTCGCCGAGTCAGGGATGGGGGCGTACGCGCGGGAACGGAAATTCATCCAGGCGCCCCAACCAATAAGATAACAGAAGATGGCGGGGTTCTCGCCGCTTTCATACCAGGCAGCGACGAGCGGAGCCAAAATTACCGAGAAAACTGCATGGTGGTTCACTGTAGCGCTCCAGCCAGCAGAAGTTCGCCCTGTTTGCCGAATTCGGAGAGGGGCGGCTGAATTGTTAAGAGTTTGTGAATCTGCGGGAGGGCACGGCGGGCGGCCTCGGCGCCAGCCAGGACGGCCTCATCGACGCGATGGAACTCGTCCCAGGCGATATCCTGCACTTCGGGATGCAAAACGATGCTGGCGTGACGCTCCCAACTGTCATTTTGATTCTTGTGAGCAGCGCGGACCGCGTGACTGACCACCTGGAAAAAATTGGAGGGATCGTCAATGCGCTGATCGTGAAGGGGGACGGAAACCGCGATGACGTTAGGCGCGCCGAATTCGTGCGCTACCTGCGTGGGCACGGGAGCGAGCAGGGCTCCATCGGCCAGGAAGCGGGTGCCGATCTGCAGCGGTTCTAGCAAGCCGGGAAACGCGCAGCTCGCGCTGATCGCAGGGGCCAGACGGCCCTCCTTGAACACCACGGGTTCGCCGGTTTCCAGGTCCGTGGCTACCAGCAGCGTGGGAATCGCCAAAGCGTCGAATTGTAATTCGCCGAAAAGTTTTTCCAGCAGGGCAGCGCAGCGTTCGCCGCTGGCCATTTCCGCTCGGGGGATGCTCCAGGGCACGAGGTCGCGATAACGCACTTCGCGGCACTTTTCCACGATTTGGGAGAGAGGCAGCCCGGCAGCGTAGGCTGCGGCGAGGATACTGCCGGTGCTGGTGGCCGCCAAGCAGGCGACGGGAATGGCGTTTTCTTCGAAAACCTGCAGCACGCCGAGTTGCGAGCAGCTACGGGCGAATCCGCCACCTAAAGCCAGAGTTACGCCCCGGCGGAAGACAAGCTTTTCCGCGATGGGGCGGGAAGTGGAGTGCGTGTTACTCACGCCGTAAGTTTCCCAAGCGAAGGGAGATGCCTCGAATGGGAAATTTGTCCCTAAGGCTTAGTACGACCGTACTTGCGGCCGTAATCGCAAAGTAAGGGGAAGAAAGTAGCCAGGCAGTACGAACAGGCTAGGACCGTATCCCCCGTGTACCATTGCCGGTTTTGAGCTGAAAACCCAAACTGATTCCGCACGATGAACGCGATCCTGAGGCGAGGGGCCGAACCAATGGGATTTCAAGGATGGATGGGACACGCGGTGGTTCTGCAAGTGGCGCTGGGGGACATACAGGTGCCGCTGCGCGGAAAGCTGCTGAAAGAGTGCGACGAGACCGTTCGGATGCGGATTGGCGATGGGTGGGACGTTGATATTTATAAAACGATGATCGTAAAGGTGGAGGAAGACCAGATCAAAATGGTGCCAGCCTGAGGGGGCGAACATGAAAAACGACATACCGAAATATGTAACGCAGGCGCGAGCGGCCTACCTGTTGGGCATGGCCGTTGAAGATGTGGACCGCATTTCGATGGAAGGCGGAATTGGACATCTGGAACGCGCGGGAGATGAGCAAGAGCGCTTCTTTACCTACGAAGAGTTGCAGAAGATCTGTGTGGCCGCGATGCGCGAACCCGCACTGACCCATTAATCGAGTTTCCCAGCGCCCCCCTCAGTAGTTCCCCGCCCCGGCTCGTTGCCCCCAGCGAGCCGGGGTTTTCCTTTGTGTGGCTGCACATTGAATTGAAAATATGTGGACGCACTGTGGAAACCTCGTCTGAGGAAATCGAACGGTGCGCATGATACGCTACGCGGATAGACCGCAGTAAAAATGTTGCAGCATTGATTGTTATGTGAAGGAGTTGGAATTGGGGTTGGTCCTTGCCTGAGCCACGCTATCGAGTCCTGGCGGTTTGCTCGCACCCGGTTCAATACATGGCACCTCTGCTTCGCCGAATGGCGCAGCAGCCGAATCTGGATTTGTCGGTGGCGTATTGCACGCTGAAGGGAGCGCAGGCGGCATACGACCCGGAATTTGGGAAGACGGTGCAGTGGGATACTCCGCTGCTGGAAGGCTATTCCTGGCAGGAGATTCCGAATCGTGATTTGGGTGGATTTGCGGGGCTGTGCAATCCAGGTTTGGGTAAGTTGATTGGCGAAGGAAAGTTCGACGCGGTGCTGTGTTACGTGAGTTACCTTTCCGCATCGTTTTGGATAACGTATTTTGCGTGCCGGAGGGCCAATACCGCTTTCTTGTTTGGGACGGACGCGGCGAGTTTGGCGCCACGAAGCGGAAGCGCGTGGAAGATCGGTGTGAAGAAGGCGCTGTGGCCGCGGCTGTTTTCCCTGGCCGATCAGGTGATTGTTCCGTCGAGCGCAACGCTTCAGTTGATGCGGTCGCTGGGGATCCCAGAGGAGCGCGTTACTCTGACACCGTATTCCGTGGATAACGACTGGTGGATGGCGCATTCGCAGAAGGTGGACCGACAAGCGGTACGCGCTAGTTGGGGCGCAGGTCCAGAAACGTTCGTGGTGCTTTTTTGCGCGAAACTGCAGGTGTGGAAGCGGCCGCAAGACGTGCTGGACGCTTTTCTGAAGGCGAACCTTCCCGAGAGCGTGCTGATTTTCGCGGGTGAAGGGGCGGAGCGAGGGAAACTGAGAGAAGAACGTAGCGGAAGCCGGAGCGGCGGAACGCGTCCGCTTTCTGGGGTTTGTGAATCAATCGGAGTTGCCGGCGGTGTACACATCGGCCGACGTCATGGTGCTGCCATCGGAATACGAACCGTTTGCAGTGGTGGTGAATGAAGCGTCGTGCTGTGAATGCCCGGTCGTATCGAGCGATCGCGTGGGGGCGGCCCGAGACCTTGTTGCGCCGGTTGATCCGCGACTGATCTTTCCTTGCGGAGACGTCTCCGCATTGGCCGCTATTCTTACCGAGTTGCATGGCGACCGTGCGCGACTGCGAGAATTGGGTCAGGCGGCTCGTCAGCGAATGACTCAATGGTCGCAAAAGGAGAACATTGCGGCTACGGTGGAGGCAATGTCGCGAGCGGTTAGGCGCAAACAGAAATGAGATTCGATTTGTTCGCGAAGTTCCAGAAAACCTTTGACAGGCCAAGTTAGATGAGGAAACATAACGGCCAATCAGCACGTTTTTTGTGTCGTACGAAGTGTTCCGCAGAGCGATTCCGCTGAAAAGAAAGGTTCCCTTTGCACCTTACCCTGCTGGACTGGCTGGCAATTGCTGGATACCTGCTGATTACGTTGGTCCTTGGGCTGTACTTCCGCAGAAAGTCGGGCAAGAGCACGGAAGATTATTTCGTGTCGGGCCGCGAAGTGAGCTGGTGGCTCGCGGGAACGTCGATGGTGGCTACGACGTTCGCTGCCGACACGCCGCTGGCCGTGTGCGGTCTGGTGTATACGCAAGGAGTTGCGGGGAACTGGCTGTGGTGGAGTTTCTTGCCGTCGGGAATGATGACGGTCTTCTTGTTCGCGAGGCTGTGGAGGCGCTCGGGCCTAATCACCGATGTGCAATTCGCGGAACTGCGCTATTCGGGAAAACCGGCGGCGTTTCTGCGGGGATTTCGCGCGGTGTACCTGGGCGTGCTGATGAATTGCCTGATCCTGGGCTGGGTCACGAAGGCGATGGTGAATATCATCAGCACTTCGATGGGCATCAGCGACGCGAAAGCGCTGGCGATTTGTGTGTTCTTTCTGATGCCGTTCACCGGGATTTACGTTTCGCTGGGCGGGCTGTGGGGAGTTTTGTGGACCGACCTGTTCCAGTTCGTGTTGAAGATGGCTATTGTCATCGCGGTAGCGTGGTACGGCGTGCAAGCGGCAGGAGGGATGCCGCAGCTGCTGTCGAAACTTGCGGAGATGCGCGCCGCCAAGGGTGCGGGAGCCAGCGATATCACGGGAATGCTTCCCGATTTTTCTCGCGGTCTGACCGGTGAGGCGCTTTGGACGTTGCCGGTTATTACGTTCTTAGTGCACCTGTCGGTGCAATGGTGGGCGTTCTGGTATCCGGGAGCGGAGCCGGGCGGCGGCGGGTACGTAGCGCAACGAATTTTCAGCGCGCGCGATGAACGGAATGGAATGCTCTCGGTGCTGTGGTTCAACCTCGCGCATTATGCGCTGAGGCCGTGGCCGTGGATTCTGACCGCCCTCGTGGCAGTGGTGTTGTACCCGAATTTACCGCAACCGGAACGGGGCTACATGCTGGTGGCGACCAGGCATACTCCGCACGCGCTGCTGGGCATCTTACTCGCCGGATTTATGGCGGCGTTTATGTCGACGCTGGCGACGCAATTCAATTGGGGCAGTTCGTATCTGATCGAGGATTTCTACCGCAGGTTTGTAAAGAAAAATGCGAGCGAAGCGCACTACGTAAACGCGTCCAGGCTCGCTACGATTTTTCTGGTAATTGCGGCGGCGTGGGTTTCGATGCAACTGCAATCGGTGAGCGAGGGCTGGAAAATTGTGCTGGAACTGGGAGCGGGGACCGGAGGCGTGTACCTGCTGCGCTGGTATTGGTGGCGGATCAATGCGTGGAGCGAAATTTCCGCGATGGCGGCGGCGATGGTGACGACATTATCCCTGCACAGCCAAACGCTGTGGATGGCGATCGCCGGGAGACCCGCGCCGTTTGCCGGATCGGAGCCGGTAGTTTTCGCCAAACTGACGCTGTGCACGACAGCGGTCACCACGCTGGTGTGGGTGGCAGTGACGTACTTGACGAAGCCGGAACCGGGCAGTGTGCTGGTGGAGTTTTACCGCAAGGTGCGCCCGGACGCGCGGGGGTGGCGGCCGGTGGTGAAGGTCAGCGGTGTCGAGGAAGTGACGCAAGACCTCGGCAAGAATCTGCTGAGTTGGTTCCTAGGCTGCATTTTTGTATACGCGGCGCTGTTCAGCATCGGCCAGGTCTGCTTTGGGCGCTATTCCTCCGCGATTTTGTTGGCGCTGGTGTCGCTCGTCTGCGGTGTGGCATTGTATCGACTGATGCCCAAACCAAACGAGTGGCGCGTTTAGCGGATGTCCGCAAGTCCCCAGAAACTCGGAAGCCATCATGCGGTGCTGGCGGGCTTTCTCGGTTGGACGCTGGACGCATTTGATTTCTTCGTCATCGTTTTTCTGTACGATACGCTGGCGCGCCAATTCGGCGTAAGCAAACAAGCCATCATCTTCACGACGACCGCCACGCTCGCGCTGCGTCCCGTAGGCGCGGTGCTGTTTGGTTTGCTTGCGGATCGATATGGGCGGCGAATTCCGCTGATGGCCAATGTGATCTATTTTTCGGTGATCGAGTTGGCGTGTGGATTTGCACCGAACTACACCGTGTTTCTGATCCTGCGCGCGCTGTTTGGAATTGGTATGGGCGGCGAATGGGGAGTAGGCGCGTCGTTGGCGATGGAAGCGGCGCCACCGAAATGGCGGGGCGTGCTGAGCGGGATCCTGCAAAGCGGATATTCGATCGGCTATTTGCTGGCGGCGATTGCGGCGCGATTTGTGTTGCCCGCGTGGGGGTGGCGTCCGATGTTCTGGATCGGCGCGCTGCCTGCGATGCTGGCACTCTATATTCGGACGAAAGTTCCAGAGTCGGCGGCGTGGGAACAGCATCGCGCCGGTAGCATGGGCGCGGTGCTGCGCGCGTTGGGCTCGCACTGGAAACGATTCGCGTACCTGGTTGTGTTGATGACATTCATGATGTTTCTGTCGCACGGAACGCAGGACCTGTATCCCGATTTCCTGAAAGAAATTCATAAGCTGACTTCGACGCAGGTGGCGAACGTCGCGATGATCTACAACGTAGGAGCGGTGGTCGGGGCGATCGTGTTCGGGCATTTGTCGCAGAAACTGGGACGCCGGCGGGGGATGATGTGCGCGCTGGGATTGTGCCTGGTGATCATTCCGTTCTGGTCGTTTGGAGCGACGGTGCCGATGCTGATCGTCGCGACCGTGCTCATGCAGATGGGCGTGCAAGGCGCGTGGGGAGTGATTCCAGTGCACCTGAACGAACTGGCGGCCGACGCGGCGCGGGGATTGATGCCCGGCTTCGCGTATCAGTTGGGCATTCTGTTCGCGGCGCCCACAAATAATATTGAGTTCGCGCTGCGCGAACATTTTGGCTACCGGTGGGCGCTTGCGGGATTTGAAACAGTCACCATTTTGACCCTGGCGCTGCTGTTGTGGCGCGGAGCGGAAGAGCATGGAAAGAGTTTCGTACGCGAGGCAAACGATCACCCGCCGCGCTAGTGCAGTGGAATGGCCGGTTCATCGTATGGTATTATTTTTGAATTGGCAGAGCGCCCTTAGCTCAGCTGGATAGAGCGTCTGGCTACGAACCAGAAGGTCGGGTGTTCGAATCACCCAGGGCGCACCACTTCCTCCTTTGTCTTCTCAATTACTTGGCAACAGCTTTTTCCGGCTTTTTCCTCCCTTCCGACCCACAGTCATAAAATTGTAATAGCGGGCGCTTCTTAAAGTTCCTTTTGTGAGCCTTTTCCATAGCCTTCCGCTCTCCGTTGACCATTGACAACTGGTAGCGCCGTTTGGTCCCCGGGCTCGTATGGCGCACGGCTTTTGCTGATCACGGTGTTCGATGCAACTTCGCTGAGTCTCGTGCAAATCAAGCAACTTCTCCTCTTCGCTGGGAGAGAGTGGTGATTGTTTCTCGGACGTTCCGCTCGCCCGGTGAAGTGTTTGATCGCTGCTTCCGGATTCTCGGGGACGTACTTTCTCCTGACGGAAAAATCAAAAATGCACCTCAGACATTCGAGTTCGCGGTTGACGGTGGTGCCCTTCACGGTATGTCAGTTTCGCCTCGAAGTTGTATGAGCGTCCTAACAGGGGCGGCCCAAGAGATTTCCCCCGGAGCACTCCGTCCCTCATAAAGTGAGCGGAGGAGGTGTGCGGGCCAGCCAACCGATGTCGGTTATATATGGTTACTTCATGCCGAAGGTCCAGCTCAGACCGGAAGTGGTGCCGTAGTCGCTGCCTGCAAATCGAGGCGGTGGCTGGTTATCCCAGTTACCGTAAAAGGAGACGTTCCAGGAGAGGTTGCCGGTGATCTTTATATAGTAGGTTGCGTTTACGACAGATTTCACGCGCCCCGGATAGTTGATTACCGGGAAGACCACCGCAGCCACGTTTAACGTGGTCTTGTTGAATTTGAAAAGTTTAGCCTGGCAGCCCAGCATTCCCGCGGCGAGATTTTGCGTTGGAACGCGGATCGGCGACGGATTGTATTGGGTGTTCTGCCACGCAAAGCCGCCAAGAACCGTAACGGTAGCCTTATTCGTATTCGCAAGATATCGGCCGATGCCGCCGCCGAGCGACGACTGAAGATCAATGCCCTGCACGGAACTCTGCAGAAATCCTCCGATGCCCTGATAGAAGTAGTTGTTCCACGGAAGAAGGTGCTGTCCGGTCAGGAGAATCTGGTTCCGAGTGGAGGTGCTAGCTCCGGTGCTGGAAGATAAGCTGGAATTCCATACGGAGCTGGCGGACCAGCGCTCTCGCAAGTATTCGGCGTAGGCGCCGATCGTGTACTGCACGTTTTCATTTCCTTTGGAGTAAGTAAGGCCCGAGTTCACCGAACCATTGAATCGTTGCCAGAACTCGTCAGAAGTTTCCGCTATCTGGATTACCTCGCTTGGAATTCAGGTCCTTATTTTCGCTCGATGCCTCCACCACTTGAATCTCCAGAGGCCGCGATCCATTGCCCTCCACGGTTTTGAGGAGACCTTTATAGACGGAACCATCTTCCGTTTTGACGAAAAACAGCTGTTTGCTCTCGATTTTTGCGACCTTCGACCAGTCGAGCGAGAGCGTCTGGATCACATATTCAAGGCTCACGTACAGAGTGCCGTCCTGTAGCCCCTTTATTTGACAGGTCATCCGATCGCCATTTTTCATGATCAGAATGTCGGTATTCTCGCGACCGAACGCGGAGAGGGTGATCAGAAAGAATACAAAAGTACCCACAAGCCATTTTTTCAAGGTTAGCTCCTGGTGCAGCAAAGTGGTTGCCGCCTGATTGTTGCGAAGGCCGCGAGACGAAACGTCGTGTAACGACTTACTTGGTTGTGGTGGCGCCCACCTCAGCCATGGACCCCGGCATTTCGCGAAACGTGAATTTTCCCTTGGCTCAGCAGACTCTCGCCGTCGACGTTCCCGAACAGCTCAATCAATTTGGCGATCAGGCCGGTCCAACCGGTCTGGTGACTCGCACCGATCCCAGCTCCGTTGTCGCCATGGAAATACTCATGGAACAAAATCAGATCTTTCCAATGCGGGTCGTTCTGGAATTTTTCCATACCGCCATACACTGGCCGTTGCCCAGACGAATTGCGAAGGAAGATGCTTTCGAGCCTTCGGAAGATCTCTCGAGCAACCTCGAACAGGTTCATCATCGTTCCGGACCCTGTCGGGCATTCCACCTTGAAGCTCTCTCCGTAATACAAATAGAACTGCAGCAGCGCGCGTATGACGAGGGCGTTGACGGGCATCCACACCGGTCCCCGCCAGTTGGAATTGCCTCCGAACATGCCCGTGTCGGATTCGGCCGGCAGATAATTCACGCGATATTCCTGCCCTCCCACGCTGACCACATAAGGATGGTCGGCGTGATAGCGGGAAATGGCTCGAAGACCGTGCGGTCCCAGAAACTCATTTTCATCGAGCACGCGCGCCAGGATTCTCCGCAGTTTCTCCTCGCTCACCAGGGAAAAGATGCCGCGTTGATTCACGCCCTGATTGCCGACGCCAGTGCGATGGAAACTCTTCATCAGACTGGGCATCTGCTCCATTCGCTCCGCAAAAAAGATGGGCAGATTCGGCGCCTTCTCGCGCATCCAGGGCTCGATCACCGTACTGGCACAAAGGGGCAGCAGTCCAACCATGGAACGCACTTTCAAGACGGTGCGCGCTTCCGTCGGGGAGCCGAAGGACGTCATAATAAAAACCATCCTCCTCGTCCCACATGCCGTTATTTCCCGCCATGTTCATGGCACGGGCGATCCAGAAAAACTGGTCGACGTATTTCGTGGCCAGCTCTGCGTAGTAGGGGTCTTCGGCGGCCAGTTCGCAACAGATCTCCAGCATATTCTGGCAGAACAACGCGACCCAACCGGTGCCATCGGCTTGTTCCAGGTGCCCGCCCGTCGGAAGCGGAGCGCTGCGATCGAAGACGCCGATGTTGTCGAGCCCAAGGAAGCCGCCCTCGAAAAGATTCCGGCCATACCGATCTTTTTGATTGATCCACCAACTGAAATTAAGGGCCAGCTTTCCGTAACAACGCTTCAGGAACTCCAGGTCGCTTTTACCCGTCAGACCGGCTTCCAGGCGGTATAGGAAAATGGCCGCCCATGCATGAACTGGGGGATTTACGTCGCTGAAGTTCCACTCGTACGCGGGCAACTGCCCGGTGGGATGCTGGTACAAATGCTGGAGCAATAGCTCGAGTTGTTGTTTCGCAAAGGTCATGTCCACGGGTGAAAGTGCAAGCGAGTGAAACGCCAGATCCCACGCGGCATACCACGGATATTCCCACTTATCCGGCATCGAGATGATGTGTTCGTTAATCATGTGGAACCATTGGCTGTTGCGAATCTGGGGAGTGTTCGGTTCCATGGGATCCGCGTTGTGTTCGGCGAGCCAGGTTTCCACGTTGTAATTGAAGTACTGCTTGCTCCACAGCATGCCGGCGAGTGCCTGACGCATCACCAGTCCTTCGTCTGCAGTCGCGCGTTTGGGTATCACGCGCTGATAGAAGTCATCCGCTTCTTGCTTTCTTTTCCGGAGTGTATCGTCGAATGAGCTGAAAGGTTTTGTGGCTGGCTGGTCGGTGAGTCGCAAACGAATCGTGGCGGTCTGCCCGGCCTCTACGGTGAGTTGATAATGGGCCGAAACTTTCGTGCCGCATTGCTGCGGATTGACCTTCTGGTGTTGCCCATGCACCACGAAATCGTTGATTCCATCCTTCACGTACGACGAAGCATTGGGCGAGTTAAAGAGTCGCTCGCAGTTGCTTTCGTTTTCAGTGAACAGCAATGGCGTGGATCCCGAGCAATACAGGTAGTACTCACCCAAATCCTGATGAGAAGCCTGCACGCAACTGAATCCGTCGCCGCCTGCGATTTGTTTCAGATGCGGCTTTGCCACATTCTTCCAAAAGCTCCAGGTGTTTCGGAACCACAGCGTCGGCAGCAATGCAATCGATGCCGCTTCGGGACCTCGGTTGGCGATGTTGATTTCAATCAGCATATCGGACGGAGATTGTTTGGCGTACTCGAGGAAAACGTCAAAGTAACGATTGTCGGCAAATATGCCGGTATCCAGCAATTCGTACTCGAATTCGAGCCTGCTCCGGTGCGCATTGGTCTGGATCAGATCGTCGTAGGGATAAGGACGTTGCGGGTATTTATACAGATACTTCATGTAGGAATGGCTGGGAGTGCTGTCGAGGTAAAAATAATACTCTTTGACGTCCTCACCGTGATTGCCTTGTCCGTTGGATAAACCGAAGGCGCGCTCTTTGAGAATAGGGTCGCAACCATTCCAGAGCGCCAAGGCGAAGCAAAGGAGTTGGCGGTCGTCACTGATGCCGCCAAGACCGTCTTCTCCCCAATGATAGGCGCGCGAACGCGCCTGATCATGGGGGAAGTAGTTCCAGGCATCCCCGTCCTTACTGTAGTCTTCCCGGACGGTGCCCCATTGCCGTTCGCTCAAGTAGGGACCCCACTTGCGCCACGGTGCCGGGGCTTGGTCCAACCGGAGTTGTTCCGCACAGACAGCAGGCTGCGACTTTGATGCTGGTTCTCTATCGGATTTCATGGCTACCTTTCACCCAAGCGTTCGCTTGCAGGTGTCGATGAAGTTGTTGAATTCAGGAGCGCAACTGCGTCCGCTTCAGGCTTCGGAGAATTGAATGACGACCTTAATGTCGTCCGGTTGACGTTGCAGGGCGTTGGTGAAGTTTTCCGGCTTCTCGCGGCGGGAAACCAGGTTTGACAGCCACTTGCGGTCGGCACGCGCCAGCGCTTCGCCTCCCTTGAACCAGTGGCGCTTGTTGGCATTCACGCTGCCCACAACGACCTTGTTCTTCAACACACCCTCCGTTGCAGTATCCGCGGTGATGCGGTTGCTGGCTGGTCCACCGGCGCCAACGCCGGTCAGGCAAACGATCCCGCCAGCGCCTACCTTTTCGATCGCATCGTTGATGACCGGTCCGACTCCCGTGCATTCGATAATGACGTCGGGATCGAACTTGAGATCTTTAATGTTGCCGGAGTGGTAGGTGGCGCCAAGCTGGCGAACGAGGTCCGGCTTATGACCGGCTTCCACCCGATCCAGCACATGAACGTCTAGGCCGCGTTGTTTGCCGAGAAGCGCGGCAAGCAGCCCGATTGGACCGGCGCCCGTAATCAGCACGGTGCGCGGTTCCCAGAACGCTCGCCTGCCGATCACTTCGACAAGTTCCCAAGCTTTCGCCACAACCGTTGTTGGCTCAAGCAGCACGCCCAACAAGCCCAGCGTTGGATCCACCTTAATGGCGTAGTCCGGCTCGATGCGCCACCGCTCGGACATATAGCCATCGATCTGCTTGATGCCGCGCTCGGTGTACTGGCCATTGCGGCACATATCCCATTCACCGACGGCGCAATTCGGACAGGGCACGGGATCGGGTCGGCGCACGATACCAACCACAAGATCACCCTTCGCCAGGCGTCCCGAGGGGTCCGGCTCGACGACCCTGCCAAGCGATTCGTGGCCCAGCACCAAGCGCGTCTTTCCCGGAGGTGCCCACCCGTACTTTCCAGTCGCGATTTCGACATCGGTTCCACAGACCCCGACCGCGACGGCCTCGACCAACACGGAACCGTTTCGAATATCCGGCTCCGCAATTTCCTCCAACATTGCACTGCCGGGCTTTTTGGGCTCGACGGTTATTGCTTTCATGGATCTCTCCTTAGCTGCTGGGGTGATTGTTCACTTACAAAATTGCGTGTTTGCGGGGACCCAAAAATTCACCTCGGTCGCTGTCGAAGTAGTAGAGCTTCGCCACTTCAATGCGTTTCGCAAATCGGCTGCATGCGATGATGGCGATCAGCATGCCAAGGACTGGCCCCACCCAGTAGATCCACCAGCCTTGCCATACACCCGATACGACGGAAGGGCCAAAGCTTCGAGCCGGATTGGTGCTGGTGCCGGAAATGGGCGCTTCCAGCCACACCATTACTGCGTAGAGCGGTGGAAACAGTCCGGGCGTGAACCGCCGTATTTCGCGAAATGCCAGGAACGTGCACAACAGCGCCACCATGGCGAACGTCGTAATAATTTCGCCGACGAGCGCCGTTACCGTCGAATAGCCCGAACCGGGCGCCGTCGCTCCGAAAATCACACTTTTCCCCATCGCTCCCCATGCCAGAAGGGGAACCGAACCCACGAGCGCACCGACCATCTGCGCGAGGATGTAACCCACCGTGATGCGCGCGTCGAGCTTGCCCATCAAGTGAAATCCCAGGCTGACTGCCGGATTGATATGCGCGCCGCTCACTTTTCCAACTGGCGACAGCGCGATCAGCGCTCCGGTGCTCCCAAAGAGAAAGCCGGTGACCAGGCGTCTTAGCCCTTGATCCGGAATCAGCCGAGCCATGGGTGTACCTGTGCCGAACATGAAAATCACCAGGGAAAGTCCGACGAGCACGAGAAGTGCGGTGCCAATCAATTCCGAAAAATAAAGGCGCCCGGCACGGGCATTTGAGGTTGACGTCATTCCTTCGCTGCCCCCGCACGGTTGAACTGTTCATCGATAATTCCGCGCAAATGAGCCAGGCATTCCGCGGTAGGAGACTGAAAGTCCTCCATCTCGTAAATGCGCCCCAGGAACGAGTACTTGCTCTCACCAAAGCGGTGATAGGGGAGAAGTTCGTAATCGATGACATTCTTGTACGGGCGGATAAATGCGAGGACTGCGCGGATGTGCGCCTCATCGTCGTTCACGCCGGGAATTAAAGGAGTGCGAGCGATGAATTTCGTGTCGGGAAAGGTCTCATAGGCCTTTTTGAAGTTCTCCAGGATCCGGACATTGTCGACACCGGTCCACTTTTTGTGACGCGCAGGGTCGGTCAACTTGTGATCGTGAAGCATGGTATCGACATGCGGCAGCACCATTTCAATGAAGCGCCACGGCACGTTGCACGCCGTCTCAATCGCCGTATTGATGCCTCGCTCATGCGCGCCCTTTAATAATGCCGCGGAAAATTCCGGCTGCAGCAGGCACTCCCCGCCACTCAACGTGATTCCACCACCCGATTCGCTATAGAAACTGCTGTCCTGTTCGACTTCGTTGAGCACCTGGTCTACGGTCATCTCCTGGCCAAAAACCGAAATGGCGCCGGTTGGGCAAATCGCCGCGCAGTCTGCATGGCATTCGCTGGCCAGATCCCAGTTCACCTGCACTTTGTCATCTGCTGCGCCATCCGGCACAAAGAAAGCGCCCTCCGGGAACGGCGGTTTTAAGCAAAAACCACATTCCTTTTTGCCAATGCATTTCTTGCTGTCGTAAGCCAATTCCGGATTTGGGTGAATACTTTCGGGATTGCTGCACCACTTGCAACGCAACGAGCAGGCCTTTAAAAACACATTGGTGCGCATACCTGGCCCGTCATGCGTGCAAAAGTGCTGGATATTGAGAACCAGTCCCGTGGGATTTTGAGGATCGATTTTTCGCATCTGCGTTCCTCAATCTCCCAGGCAGATTCCCAATAGCCTGGCGGTCTGTACGAACACGCTGTCTGAAGGGATCCTGCGGATTTTATTGATGGCGTCACTCAATGGAACGAACTTCACATCGGGCGGTTGGAATGAGACCATCACGCCATTTTGATTCTCGTGAATTGCACGAACCGCCGCCGCTCCGTAGGCCAGTCCCAACTGGCGATCTACCTCCGTCGGAGCTCCACCCTTGATCAGTTGGCCAAGGACGAGCGAAGAAGTTTGAAAGTCGGTTCCGCGCTGCAGTTCGTGTGCGACACTCTCCGCCGCCAATCCCGAACGCTGAATCACGTGATTGGCGTGCGAACCCGTCGCGAGCGGGGACAACGAGGCGCGAAGGGAATTCCGCACCTCGACGGGTTCTTTCTCGCTACGAACCGGTTGAGCACCTTCTGCAACCACAACGAGCGCATAGGTCTGGCCCGTTGCCCACCTTGCCTGGAGTTTCCTCGCAACCTTGGAAATGTCGTACGGTATCTCGGGAATAAGAACCACGTCGGCGCCAGCGGCGATGCCTGCCTGCAGCGCAAGCCATCCGGTTTGCTCGCCGAGCACCTCGACTACACCGATCTTGCGGCTTGCCTGGGCCGCGTTGCGCGCGCCGTCCAGCAACTGCACGGCGGTACTCAGCGTAGAGTTGAATCCAAAGGAAAGCTGCGTCGCCGCCACATCGTTTTCCACCGACGCGGGTATGCAGACACTGTTCAGTCCTTTGCGGTGCAAGCGGAATACCACGCTAAGCGGCCGTAAACCGACAACGCTGATCACCGCCGAGATATTCTCCGCTGCCAAGGATTTGAGCAGTTCTTCGGAGCGGTCTTTTTCTTCGATCAGGTTATCCGCATCAACGGTTCGAGCATGGAACGGATCGGCATGCGAGCCCGCTCCCAACAGAGAAGCACCCGACGCAGAAATGGCTTCGTTCTGGGAGTGCTCCAACTGGAAGACGCCGCCATTTCTGTACCGCTCGGGGTACAGCACCCCATCAAAGCCATCGCGGATGCCGAAAACTTCCCAGCCTAATTGATCGGCTGCTCGCAGCACTCCCAGGATCGCTGCATTGGAGCCGGGGAAGTAGCCTCCGCCTTGATTGATTGCTATGCGCATCGAATTCGCCGCTTTCTCAAAACTCCATAGGGCGGGTGGATCGCTGAACTCTCAAACCCGCCCGGTCATTGGATTGCCCGTGCGCTTCTGAGCCGTTCAGGCGTGCGCCTTCTTTTTCGCCTCTTCCATGCGTTTCCGGACGATGGGCCGCAAATCTTCGCCAAAGCCGGTCATGAGTCCGCCATCAACCGCGATCAGTTGTCCGGTGATGATGCTGGCGCGATCACTCGCGAGGAAGGAAGCCGCTTCGCCGATTTCTTCCGGGCTGCACATCCGGCCCAGCGGAATCAGGCGCCTGGTGACGGTATCGCGAAATTCCTGCGTGGTGCCGTGCTCCATCAGAGGCGTAAGAACTCCGCCGGGACAGATGGCGTTCACGGTGATGTGATGGTCGGCCAGTTCCCACGCCAGGTGGTTGGTCAGGCCCGTCACGCCGTGTTTGGACACGGTATAGTCCACGCTGCCAAAGAACGTCATACGCAGGCCGGCTGTTGAAGAAATATTGATGATGCGTCCGTTGTTTTTCGTGATCATGGTCGGCAGCACCGCCTTGATCCCCAGAAACACGCCTTTCAGGTTTATGCCCAGCACCTTGTCCCACTGTTCTTCCGACATTTCGTGAACCAGCGTTGGGGTTGCTTCAATGCCCGCGTTGTTCACCAAGATATCCACGGTGCCAAACGCCTTGATGGCCTGCTCCACCATCGCGGCCCAGTCCGCGGCTTTGCTGACATCGGCGCCTACGCCAATGGCTTTGCCGCCCGCTTGTTCCACTTTCTTGATGGTGTCTGCGCAGGAGTCGGCGGTCAGGCCGTTGACGACCACGTTCGCGCCTTCACGTCCGAACACGGTGGCGATGCCTTCGCCAATGCCGCGCGCCGATCCTGTAATGATTGCTGTTTTGCCTTTCAGTTCCATGTCAACCCTCCGGAAATAATTTCAATACCGTTACAAATTCTTTCCAGTCTGTTGTGCGAGCCTGGCTCGTACTTCCGCTTCTGCCTGCAACCAATCCTGAAGGTCATTCCCGTGAGAGCAGCCACGTTCACGGTAGATTTCGTAAGCGCGGCTGCAAATTAGTTCGAAGAGACCGTCTTGTTCGGCCGTCCCCTCACCGTTGATCTTTGTCTCGTTGGCCTTCACAGATTTCTTCGCCATTCTCCCTTTTTCTCCTGTGTGTATTGTCCCGGGGTAAGTTGCCGATAAATCTGGAACGAGGCGCTGCTGCCTACGCGACGTGTTCTTCCGTGCGGGCGATGATCTCCGCCTGCTGCATCGGAGACAGATCCACGAAGTACGCGGAATACCCGGCAATGCGCACAATCAGGTTGCGGTACTTGTCCGGTTCTTTCTGCGCCGCCAGCAACGTCTCCCTGTTAACCACGTTGAATTGCACGTGCCACAACTTCAGGGAGCACCAGGTGCGGATAATCTGCATCAGGCGGCGTGTGCCTTCTTCGCCGGCCAGATTCGCGGGGCTGAATTTCAAGTTGATCAGGTCGCCGCCCTTTTCGCGGTAACTGATGTTGTGCGCGTGCGCCATCGAGCTCAGCGCGACCGTCGGACCTTTGGTGTCCATGCCGTGCGAGGCGGAGATACCTTCCGCCAGGTACTCGCTGGCTTTTCTGCCGTTCGGAGTCGCCCACGTCACTTTTCCCAGCGGCACGTGAAATGTGATCGGAATCTGCCGCAGTAGGAAAACCTGGTTGTGCGGTTTCGGGTTTGCGTGCACGAACTTCAGCAGGAACGACTCGATGTTGAAGCCGATGGAATCGACCCATTCGATTCCGTTCCCATATTTGGGAGCATTCAGGCACATTTGCCGGACCGCTTCGTGGCCCTCCCAATTCGCTTCCACGGCCTCCAGCAACTGGTCCCAGGTGAGTTTCTTGGTATCGAAGATCAGATGCTTCACGGCAGCCAGGCTATCGATAGCCGTGCCCAGGCCGATGGCCTCCAAGGTCGTGTGATCAATCGCTCCCTCAAAATACTCGCCGTGAGTATGCAGGTCGCGGCATTCGGCCATAGCCAGGTCATGCAACATGGAAGTCTGCGGAGCTGCGAAATATTGGGGCTTCAACTGCATGGCCACGTACTGCTGCACCATGGCGTGCTTGGCAAGGTGCTCCAGTTGCGAGCAAAACGCCTCAAAGACCTGATCAAAACTGGTCCAATTCCGCGGGTCGGCCGTCTTCAACCCGAACTGAATATCCCGCAGAACCTTCAATTTGCCCTGTCGAAACGTTAACTCCACCGCGGAGCCGTAATTGATGCCACCGCCCGCGGTCACATTGGTCTCGCGGTTCGGCAGTCGATTTTCGCAGCAACCCGAGATGCACCAGTCCAAAGCTTCCTTATAGGGAGCCCCGTTCGCCAAGTAAAACGGAATTACCAGTTCGTCATTCAGAAGTTTCGGAAAACCTTTACCGTCCTTGATGGTTTCGGAAACAAAATGCAGCAACCGGTCGGGGGTATTGGCGTGGATGCGGATGCACGGCTCCGGACACGTGATGGACAGAGCGCGCGTGGAGTCGAGAATCAGGTACGTGAGATCATTCGTGGCATCCCGTCCGTCCTGAGTCTGCCCGCCCAGACAAACGTCTTCAAATTTCGAAAATCCCTCGGTGCCTGCCGCCGCCACCGGGTTTAACTTGATTTCCACGCACTGCGCCATGTTCAGCCACAGGCATTGCAGCAACTCGGTCGCGGATTCTTTCGTTATCCGGTTTTCCGCCAGATCCTTCTCGTAATAGGGCCACAGGTATTGATCCATGCGCCCCTGGCCCATTGCGCTGCTGGTTTGCTCGATGCGATTGAACATCTGGCCCCACCACTCCGCTTGCAGGGCCTCGTAAAAGGTACGCGCCGGATTTTCTGGCACCAAGTCGCAAATCTCGGCAATCTGCTGCAGTTCTTTCGCGCGCGTCGCGTCCTTCTCGGTCTTGGCCAGTTCCCGTGCTAACGCCGCGTAGCGCTTGGACCAGGTGGTCATCGCATCGCAAGTCATGATCACGGCTTCCAGGAAGGGTTTCTTCGTCACGATGTCACGGCCGGGTTTCAGCGCCGCCAGCTTGGCTTGCGCTTCTTCGCGAATGCCTTTTACGCCGCGTGTCAGGATTTTGCGGAAATCCGGTGTCCAGTTCTGGGAGTGGCGCATGGGAGATGTTGCTAGCACGACGCACGAATACATAATCGTGTTCTTGGGATCCGGCCCCAGCAGCATGAATCGCGTTTCTTCCGGCAGCGCGTGCACAAAATTCGATGCGTAGTCCTTTCCGGTCCAATAGGGAGTCAACACTTCGTTGATGATCCTGGCGTCTTCTTCCGTGACCGCAACTTCGCCCGCTTTTCCCTTGTTCTTCCGAAACATTTCAACGCCGGAGGGCATGACGTTCCCATCCAACTCGGGGTACACCATCCCCCATCGCCCCATCCACGTGTTCGGCCGTCCCACGATGAGTTCGCCTTCGAAAATGTTCACGGGAACCTTCTCGGCGAAGTTTTTCAGCGCTTTGGCCCAGCGCACCACCAGCGGCTGGCCTTCCGTTTCCTTGAAGGTTTCGGTGAACAGTACCGCGCGCTCCAGACTGACGCGAGGCGGACCGAAGGCCCGCATCTGGTCGTAAAGATTGAGCACTCGGTCGGTGACCGTGCCATGTATTACGGACTTGCCGCTCTGGATGGCCTCTTCCTGTGCGGAAAGCGCGGGTGCTGGCGCAATGCTCATAACACTCTCCTGTCACTTCGTGACGGTACGTTCATTTCAATAATTTTTTACTTCAGAAATCGGTGAGACTGTTTCCTGCGCCGGCCGTCGCACAGTGGAAATTACCCGCCAAGGAGTGCGCAAATATCCAACACGACACACCCGTATAGCGCGACAATCGGCCGAAGGGGATTGTCTGGTCCGAAACGAACTAACTACTGGGCGGAAGAAGAAACAACCACGGGAGTCTAGTGGTCAGGCGGCCCAGATGTGATGACAGTCACAGCGATATGTGCAACTAGCACCGGTACGTTCCACGTTCCCGATTTTGGCGTAATCTGCTACCAGTTGGAGCTTGAGGACGGAAAAGTTTTCGTCCCTGCTGACCGGAATAAGCTGCCATTGCTGAGCGAGTCGACGGAGATCCGGCCTTCACTCGTCCTTGCAGGGGGAGCAGTGAACACCTCAACTCAGAATCTGATGCGCCGTTCTTACCTTGCCATCAAAGAATTTTTCGTGGTGACCCTGTATCTTTGGGTCGTTTTGGGGCTGTTTGCCATGTACCGCTCCCTGCTGATGGCCGAAGAACACGTTCCTCTCGTGGACCAGTGTTTTGCTCTGGTGAATGCCTTGGTGCTGGCAAAAGTTATGGTCATCGGAAAAGAACTGCACTTTGCCGAAAACTTCGACGATTCCCCGGTCAGATCAGAACTATTGTGGCGGACGGTGACGGCGCAAAATATTCCTTTGAAGGAGTGGCTGCGGATGGCACACCGATCTCCTACAGCTTCACCCTCAAGTACGATGGCAAGGATTATCCCATCACCGGTACCGGAGCACCCGGTGGTGCCGACACCATTGCCATCAAGCGTGTGGGCCCCAACAAAGCCGAAGCCACCGAGAAAAAGGGCGGAAAAATGGTTGCCAAAGCCCACGCCGAGGTTTCGGCCGACGGAAAAGTCTCCACGGTCAGCCTGAAGGGAAAGACCGTGGACGGCAAAGAATTCAGCACCGTTGCTGTTTACGAGAAGCAGTAGCGATTGAACAACCTTGCGCCGGTCGCTCTTTCCGGAGAGTAACCGGCGCTCTTTCGTTTTTCCTGCAATCGACAGTATAAATATCACCGGTGGTTTCTTCGCTCCGTACCACATGTGGTTGGCACAGGATTTCATGGGCTCTTATCAACCCCTCTCCGGGACTAATTCGAAAGGACACACCGAATGACCAAGAAGGCAGAGCAACAAACCCCTACGCAGAAACCAGCCAAGCCATCCAAATATAGCGACGGTCATCCCCAGGACGTCATCCAGTACCTCGAAGCCAAACTCATTTTGAAGCCCGATCCCTTTACTTCCGTCGAGAGCTTCCGCGATTTCGGCCGGATCGTCCAGAAGACCACCAAGCAGTTTGAAAAAATTGATTTTATTCCCGACGCCGAGATGAGCCTCCGCCCCAAGATTCGCGAAATCGTCTTCTGCGATACTCCCGACTTCCGCCTCTACAACAACGCCTTCATCCTGCGCCGGCGCGTTGCCTATGTGGACGGATTCCCTGTGGGCGATCCTGAAATCGTCTTCAAGTTCCGCCATCCCGACGAGAAAGCGGCGGCCGCCTGGATGTTCGGCCGAATATCGCCGGCAAATACCGTATCAAGTTCAAGGCCGAAGCCCTGCCGCTGAAGGACAGGTCGGCGGCTATCGCATCCTGTACTCGCACAACTGCCAGTTTGGCCTGAGCCAGATGCACGAGGCGGATCGACCTCGATGGCGACTCTGGTCAGCGTGTTTCCCGCGCTGGCGACCTGAAGAAATCCGACGAGGAGCGGGTCGGCCTGGTCAACGAAGGCATCGTCGAGGAAGTGCTCCTGCCGCTCGGCCAGCTCGACTTCGGCAAAGGACTGGTGGCCAAATGCGACATCGCGTTGTGGCGCACTCGCGGCGAGCACAAGTCGCTGGTCGGCGAATTCGCCTTTCAGGCCAAGTTCGACCGGCGCGAAGCCGTCGCCGAAAAGCAGAAGAAGCTGGCAGCGCAGTTCTACATCACGCTGCAGCACGACGTCGAGGACTGGCTCGCGCTCGGCGTCACCAAGACCGGCATGGTCTATCGCCTCAAGGGAAACGAGCCGCAAAGCCATGAGTGACACCGGCCGCTACAGCCTCTGCCGAGCGACCTGCCGTCGCGCCAGTGCGTCCTGCGCCACGCCTCCATCGCTCCAGATCTTCCTGGAGTTCCTGATCATCGGCGCCACCAGCTTCGGCGGCGTGTCGTCCCCTACCTGCGCAACAGCCTGGTCGCCAAGCGCGCGCTGGCTCGACGACAAGGAATTCGTCGAGATGCTTTCCATCAGCCAGAGCCTTCCCGGCCTGAACGCCACCAACATGGCCATGCTGGTGGGCGATAGGCTGCGCGGCGCGCCTGGGCTCGCTCGCCGCGATCATCGGCATGTGCCTGCCCGGCGCGCTGCTCATGTTTGTCGTCGGCATTGTCTACCGCGACACGGCGATCATCGCCTGGGTCACCGCCGCCCTGAAAGGCGTCGCCGCCGCGGCTGTCGGGCTGATCCTGTCCACCGTTGTGCAGCTCGAGCAAGAAATCGCTCGATCAGGCAAATTCGACTTCGTCTTCGTGGCATTGACCGTGATCGCGGTCAACCGCTTCATCTGTCGGTTCCGCGCCGCTGCTCGGCGTCGGCATTCTGCGCCATCCTGTGGCATCGGCCCGCGTACAAACGCCGAAGGCGAGGGCACGCAATGAACCAGATCCCGGCTCTCGTTCGGGTTTTCGCCTATCTGTCGCTGCTGACCGTTGGCGGCGGCATGGCGGCCTTCCCCGAGATGAAAGATCCTGACCGTCGACGTCCATCACGTGGCTCACCTTCCCGCAGCTGATCCATCTCTACAGCGTCGGGCAGATGGCGCCCGGGCCCAACATGATGATGATCGTCGCCATCGGCGACTGGGCGGGCGGCATCGTCGGCGCGATCTGTCGTCCTGATTGCGTTCTTCGGGCCCACCGCGCTTCTGACCTTCGTCGTCGGCCGCTTGTGGAAGAAGCTAGAAAAGTGGCCGTGGCGGATTCAATCCAGCAGGTCTCGCGCCGGTCTCCATCGGTCTGCTGCTGGCCGGTTGCTTCACTTTGGCGAAAGGCGCGATCTCGGGCTCGAAACCGCCGCCATCGCGGTCGGCGTCCTGCTCATTCTGCTGCGCTACAAAATCAACCCGGCGCTGCTTGTGCTTGCTGCGGCCATCATCGGCGCTTTCGCATTCTAATCGCCGCCTTCCGCCACGCTCAACCGTGTCGCCATCGCCCCATTGAGCCGAGAAAGAGATGCCGGATTGACGCCATTAAATGGAATTCTGCTCATTCATGATTTTGCCGTTCTCTTCTCTGAAATCGTAATTCAGCGAGCCAATTCCGGCAGGAGTGAGAGACACGATTGATTTCGGATGAAAGGCTACAGGCAAAAAGACCCAACCGGACAGTACTTGACATTCCCGACCCACTGGTCTATTGAAGCTGTCTCTGCGGACCATCTATGGAGGTGTGCCATGGCAAAGTGTGGCGCTGGCGAGTGTACTTGCGAATGCAAAAATGGTTGCGGCTGCATTTCGAGTTCCGATGATCCCACCGATTGCGTGTGTCGGTGCTTTGGGGGATTAACGGCGCCAAACTTCGGGGTCTTTGAGGGGGTCAACGAAATTAATCTCACACTCCGCGGCGCTCCAGCTTCACAGGTGGCGGTTGCGCTTTCACGAGCGCTCCGGGTAGAGCTTGCGGTCCCCACTTCCTTACTCGACAAGCGGCTGAACGTGCGGTTAAAGAGCACCCCTGTTCGTACTGTCATCAAGCACCTAGGTTTCGTCAAAATACCCCAAACCTGTGAGTTGAGAGTGTCCGTGAATGGTAGTTAAACCCGGCCGAAACGAACCGAAAGCAGAGAGCCTGTGTCGCTCGTTCTGCAGACCTGTGTCGGGTGGTGTTGTTTGCTGTCGGGATCCACTCCCCACACGAACCAGAAGGTCGGGTGTTCGAATCACCCAGGGCGCACCACTTCCCTTCGCTTACAGTCACCCTACAATCAGGGCTTCGGGGTGTACCAGATCGGTGAAGTCCAGGCGCGCTCTTGTTCCTTCATGGGCACTTCTGGGGTCATGTTGTCGCCGAAGCGCACGGCATCGTAATCGGTCCAGCGCGGGGTAGGAATCTCCAACACGCGCAAGTAGTAGAAAGCTTTCTGGGCTGGATCGAAATCTGGGTCTTTCCAGACGCCCATCAATTCCGGATCGCCTATCGTGTTGGTCCAAGTCGCGCGAGAAACATCCACGGTATCCCCAACTGGCGGAATCTTCCCATTGGCGCCCCGCTTGCGGCGATCGGCATTGCCCCACACCACGTCATAGATTTTCTCGTGGGTCTTGCCATCCTTGTCCAGCCAGCCCTTGATGACTTGAATGCGATCCAGGTTGGCGCCGATCGGATCTTTCGTGGCGGCGACCAGGAAGGTCGGCGCCTTGGCACCGGAGGGAATTGTGTTTAAGTCACCGCCCATCGGCACACCCTTCCGGTAGCCAACTGCGGCAAGATAATGAGTTTTGGCGTCGTCCGGGTTGAAATCCCAGCCACCAAAGAAGCGCACGGTCATGCGAGTGCCGGATGTTGCATAGCACTCCTTGCGCATCATGGCATCCCACAGGGCTGCTCGCGTGTTTTCGGTCGCCCACACCGCCGCGTATCCGGCCGCGGTGTAGATCCAGTCCTTACGAGTGAAGCCCAGCCCTTGCTTCGCGACTCCAGCCCAACGTCCGGGGTGCGGTTCCTGGATCACGAATTTGCCGAAGAAGTTATCCTCTTCAATCGAGGTCAGCGAATTATGTACGTCGGTTCCACCGATCATTCCGATCTTGAAAGGGTTGGTGCCCAACTTCTGTTCCAAAGCCAATCCATTCATCAATGCCCCGCGGATATACATGAACGGCCGCATGTCGGGCGTAGTAGGCTGGCCTTCCAGAGTGAGATTCCCGACGTCCCAGCCCACGACTGCGTAGTCGGCAAATTCATCGTTCGGCGAAAGTGTGGGATGTGTTTCGCTGGTTCCTTTGGTCTGCATCGCCTCGTGTAGCGGCTCCCAACGCGCCCGGCGTTTGGCGTAGTCGGCAGTCATGGGAGCGCCTTCGAAATCGGTCAGCGCGAACATTTTTCCGTTCGACAAATTTCCATTGTGCGGGATCGCCAGTACCTTGCCTCCCGTCTTTGCTTCGTACTTTGCCATCCATTCCCAAAGTTTTTCGGGATCCTCGCTATCCCACGCGGAAAAGGGGAAGACCTGCTCGGCCTTATCTTTGTTGTCGCGAAACAGGACGTTGCGATGCAAGTTGTTGCCGCCGGGTACCGAGGTCCACTCGTAACCGATCATCGCGGTGAAGCGACCCGGCTCGTTATACTTTTCCGCCGTCGCCAAATACTGCTGCCAAACCGACATCATCAACGGGCCGACTACCTTCGGATCCTTCACGACGCTCGGCAATGTGCCTGCGCCTTGGGCCGCCACGATTTCGTTTTTTACTTGAAGCGCTTCTTTCCCGCCTGCTTTCAAAGCTTGTTGCCACTTCGCAACGGTAGGATCGCTCACCAATGCGGGATTTCCTTGCAGCACTTGAAACATCAGACCAAGTCCTTCGGCATGATCCGAGACCACCAGAAAATCCAGCGGACGAGACAGTTTGACGGGCACGCCGGACGAAGAGATCACCTGCTCGCCGCGGGCGAAGCGGTAGGAATCCTCGGGACCAAGGCGGTCTCCGGCCATGAAGGCATCGCCGGAATTCGCGGTGTGGTGGTGCGTGTCTCCAAAATAGACGTGGGTGGGATATTTGCGATCTGCGTACGGTGAATAGGCGCGGTTCCACTCCACCTTTGCGGCAGGCTCTGGGGCCTGCGTGCTTGATTCCTCGTCCGCCTGAAAGGCACTCTTGACGGCCACGTTCTTGTTGTCAACGCTTGGGGAGGTTGCCGATCCCGGCGCTTGCGTCGTATTCGTGCCGCAGCCAGCCGCAAAAGCGAGCAGCAACGAGATGCCCAACCATTTCATTTTCATAGCGCCCTCACGTTCTTGCCCACCGCCAGGGCAGTCGTTCCTAAATCGCTTCCGTTATTTCCCTGGCGTATACCAGATCGGCGAACTCCACGCGCGCTCTTGAATTGTCGACTGCACGTCCGGCAAAAGCGGCAACCCGTTGGCGACGGCATCATAGGTGCTCCAGCGCGGTGTGGGGATTTCCAGCACACGGACGTAGTAAAGCGCATGCAGAGACGGATCGAACTCCTTGTCGGTCCAGCTGCCGCCCAGTTCCGGACTTCCGATGGTGTTGGCGTAAGTGGCCGTCTTCAGATCGACGGTATTTCCAACCGGAGGCAACTTGCCGTTCGGGCCGGGTTTGCGATCACCGGACCACACCACGTCCACAATCTTTTCGTGTTGTACGCCGGCCTTGTCCACCCAACCCTTGATGATCTGGATGCGGTCGAGATTGCCGCTGTCCGGGTCCTTCATTGCGTAAACTGTGAAGGTCGGTGCATTGGCCAGCCCAGTCAGAGTGCCGCCCATGGGCACTCCTTTTTCGTATCCGGTCTTGACCATCGCCACGGGATCTTTGGTGTCCCCAGACAAGCCGGCCCCGCCGAAAAAGCGAACCTTGATGCGTGGGCCGCTGGTGGCAAACGTTTCGCGGTTCTCCATGGCATCCCAGATTGCGCCTCGCGTATTCTCAGTGGCCCACACACCGGTAATCGCGCCGGGATTCAAGTCCTTCCCCTTCGCCCATCCTCCGACCCCTCCTACACGACGTGCCTGTACGGAACCATCTTCCTCTCCGTGTCCGCCGTTCCAGCCCTTCTCCGCTACTTCGGAGGGCAGACCGTTGTGGTCGTCGGTGCCGCCAACGAAGCCCAGTTTGAAAGGATTGACGCCTAGTTTCTGTTCATAAGCGAGTCCCTGAATGACGCCCCAACGTACATAGTTCCGCTTGTCCAGAGTCCGCCCGGAGTTTTCGGCCAACGAGTCTGCGTTTTCAAAGTTGGCAAATTCGTCGGCCTCCCAGAAATTCCGGTGAACTTCGGAGTTGCCCTTAATCTGCATCATTTCGATGGACCGCTCGAAGTGTTCGCGAGTCTGCGCGTACTTGATGTCGATGGGCTTTCCGCTGGAGCTCGCGGTTGGAAACATCAAAGTCTTGCTGGCGTTCGAATTGTGTGGAATCGCCAGAGGCTTCATACCCTTGGCTTCCAATCCGGTGAGCCATTCCCAAAGAGCCTCTTCGCGGGGCACTTCGTAAGAGCTGACCGGAATGATCGGGAACATTGGAATCACGGAAGATCACGTTGCGATGAAGATTGGCTCCGCCGGGCGCAGCGGTCCACTCGAAAGCCGCAAATGCCGTAAAGTGTCCGGGGTTATTGTGCTCGTCGGCGGCAGCAACAGCGACCTTCCACGCACTCTTGGTGGTTTCCGGCCCCGCGTAGAACGGAGGATGCTGCGGATGCTCGCCGCGGTTGTTGCCGGAGACATAGGTCGCAAACCACTTCCGCCTCTCGTTGAGGTCGGTCATCGAGCGCAATTCTTTGAGTTGATCCTGGTCGTGGCCGGGCGCCCCCTCTACCATCGCGGAGTACATTTCTCCGATATATTCTGCGTGATCCGTCACCGCGACCCAGTCGAGCGGCCGATCAATCTTGTGAACCTGTCCATTCACGGTGACCGCCTCTCCTTTAGCGAAGCGATAGGCGTCTGACGGTGTCAACCGCGTGCCGCCGAGGAAGGCATCCAGCGAGTACGCCGTATGGATATGCGTCTCGCCGAAGTAGGCTTCCTTCAGCGGATTGGAAGGCACGTTCGCCGCGGACTTAGCGGCAGCCGGAGTTTGCGATTGCGATTTCGCCGGCTCGGTGTTCACGCCACATCCGGCATTGAGCAACGCCATACCGCAGACGATGACCGCTGCGATCAACTGCTGATTTTGAGTGAGTTTCATTTTCCCTCCGCGCCTTGTCTACCGCAGGACGATTTCGAATCAACCGCAAGTAGTAAAGGGCATGCTGAGCCGGCTTAGTCGCGCCATCCGGATTTCTGGTATTCCGTCCCATCGATAAGTCCAGTCCGCTGAGCATATCTTCACGAATCATGGGGACGTTAGTGGGAAAACTACGCATACGAACTGCGAAGAAATACGGTGCCGTCGAAACTCGCGGGTGCGGTCAAAAACGGGGTTACAGTGCCTCGCAACGACAGGGTCTACCCTTTTCCGGGCGCCAAGATAGTGAAGCCGAAGCGAAGCGACCAGTGCGGAGCACCCGGAATATTACGGGCGTTATATTCTGGATTGAGCAGGAACCGGACTGGCTGCTTGCCAATCTTCTGCACTTTGGCGAGTTGGATTCCAACGGGCATGTAGACCACTTGGGGCTTGGACCAGTTCACGCTCCACTGGGCGTCGCCCGATGCCAGCGTCCAGCCCTTACCCAGAACGTAGGCGATGATGGGCTGGAGGCTGGAAAACCGCGTATTGGCGCCAAAGAGGTTCTGGTTGAAGAGGCCCAGGTTCCACTTTCCCTTGCGGGCTACGAAGCCAACCGCGGGACCTGCCAGCGCCGTGTCCGTGCCCGGTCCTTGGCTAGGCAGGAACTGCACCAGGGGCCCAAATCCCCAGCGGCCCCATTTCTCATTGAAAACCAGCAAGTCGAAAATGGAGATGTTGTTCAGCCCACGTCCGAGAGGCCCATTGATGTTGTAGTTCACGGTAGCGCGCAGCAGGTTCGCCTGGCCCCAGGCGTTGAACGGGATCACCGGCTGAAAAACGAAGTCATTTCCGGATCCGCGATAGCCATAAAAGCTTGGGTAATACTCTTCCTTCATATTGAAAGCCATTAATGGGGCCGTGGGATCGGCGGCCTGTTGCGCCAGGTTTTCGCCACCCTGCGCCGTATTCTGCGGCGAAGCCGGCGCGGTATTTTGCGAGAAACACGGAACCGCGATACACAGGAATAGCGCAAAGGAAGCGAGCTGCTTGAGTTGCTGCCGAAAGATCATTCGACACCGAATCCTTTGCGGCGGAAGATTTTATGTGAAGGGCGGCGGGGGAATCGCGGAATGCCGAACGCAAGTGAGCTACGGCATTCCGCAAGAGTGCTCAGTGCTTCTATTCGCTACCCGGGCTGTTCTTGCTCAAAGCTTCCAGAGCATTGCCCACCGTGAAACTGCCCGGCTTCTGGCGAGGAGGGAACTGCTTAAAACTCATCAGGAAAGATCCCACCATGTTCTGAACCGGTATGGCCGCAAACGAGCGGCGGTACCACCAATCGTTGTAGCCCATGCCGTCCATGCCGCGTTCTCCCGGATCCGATCTCAAATCGAAGAATACGGGGGCGCGCAGCGTCTCGAAGGGCTGACGCCAAACGTCAATTCCTGTCGCATTCTGCACCATGAAATGGAATTTGTAGCGATCATATCGGAAAGCGAGCAAGTCCCCGTCATCGCTGAAATAGAAGAACTCCTTGCGCTTGCTGGGTCCTCGACCCGCGAGTAAGTCCGTCTGATCGTACCCATCCAGATGGACTTTGAAATTCTTGGGGCCTGCCTGATAGCCATTCAGCAGTTTCTGGGTAATATCCGGCGCGCCAGCGGCCGCAACGAGCGTCGGGAACCAGTCTTCGCCCGAGACGATGTCCGTGATTGTGGTGCCGGGCTTGACCACGCCAGGCCAGCGAATCATTGCCGGAACGCGCCATCCGCCTTCCCAATTGGTATTCTTTTCGCCGCGGAATGGAGTAGAGCCGGCATCGGGCCACAAGCAAACCATCGGGCCGTTGTCGGTCGTGTAAATCAGAATCGTGTTTGCCGTCAACCCGCTGTCATCGAGATACTTCAAAATCTCGCCGATTTGCGCATCATGTTCGATCATGCCGTCGGCATATTCGCCGAGCCCGGAGGTTCGGTGATCCGCAGCGACGTGGGTGAAATTGTGCATTCGGGTGGTATTGAACCAGACGAAGAACGGCTTTTGTGAGCTCTTGGCCTTGTTCATAAAAGTGATCGCGGCCGCCAGGAATTCCGCGTCGATGCCTTCCATGCGCTTCTTCGTCAGTGGGCCGGTATCTTCGATTCGTTGCGTACCATCGGCGTTGGCGTAGGTGTGCAGCACGCCCCGTGGACCAAACTTCTTGCGGAAATCCGGATTCTTCGGATAATCCTCGTTCTCCGGCTCTTCTTCCGAATTCAGGTGGTACAAGTTGCCGAAGAACTCATCGAAGCCATGGACTGTCGGCAGGAATTCATCGCGGTCGCCCAAGTGGTTCTTGCCAAACTGCCCGGTAGTGTAGCCAAGCGGTTTCAAGATCTCCGCGATGGTGGCATCTTCCTTTTGCAAGCCTTGCGGCGCTCCCGGCAACCCTACTTTGCTCAGACCCGTGCGGAACGGCACCTGCCCGGTAATGAACGCTGCTCGGCCAGCCGTGCAACTTTGCTGGCCATAGTAGTCGGTGAACAGCGCGCCTTCTCTGGCGATGCGATCGATATTGGGAGTCTGGTACCCGACCACACCATGGGCGTAGGCACTGACGTTGTTCATTCCAATGTCGTCGCCAAAAATTACCAGAATGTTGGGCTTCGCGGTCTGCGCGGGCACTGCCGCAGCCCAGGCAAGGGATGCGAATAGCAGTGCGAGAATAGTGCGGTTCATTGTTGATCCTTCCGTCGAGTGGGATTGGCCCTGGATCTCGTTGTTGTGAAAAGTTTGCTCGCGTGCACTTTTACCGATTTGGGAGAAGACCACAATCCGCAAAAGTTCCCCACTCACCACATAGGAAAACTACTTAGATCAACTGGGTTTGCACGCATCTGAGAGCTTCATGCGAAATGGCCCGGCGATCCCAGGCTCTTGGACAGTTGTTTGGCAGAGCTAACTTGATCGAACTAGGGGCTTTAGCAATTCCGCGACCGAGAACAATCTCCTAGTCATTGGTGGCAAATCGAAGTATATTATGCACACACGAACGGCGCGAACTTAGGTGTCCGGTCAACAGCCGCCCACGGCTTGCCGAGAATCCGCCTTTCGAACCCATCCCAGATCGGTATAAGCCATGCGACCGTCCGTCCTGATCGCTGACGACCATCAAATGTTTGCGGAGGCGTTGCGCTCCTTGCTGAGTCCGACGTGTGACGTGGTGGGCATCGCTTCGAATGGCCGGGAACTGACCACCATGGCCGAGGCGCATAAGCCAAATCTGATTGTGACCGACCTATCGATGCCCGAATTGAATGGCCTGGATGCGCTGAGGGCACTGACCAAACTGGGAATCCGTAGCCGAGTCATTATCGTCACCATGCACGCTGACGTTGGATTAGCCGTCGAGGCATTTCGCTGCGGGGTAGCCGGGATCGTTATGAAGACCGCCGGCGGCCAGGAGCTGAATGAGGCGGTGCAGGTGGTTCATCGGGGAGGATTCTACCTGAGCCCTAGCTTTCCAGGCGATCTGGTCACGATACTGGCGGAGGCTGCGCGTCGCCCGGATGCGGACCGGAGCCCGCACATCACGCCGCGGCAGAGGGAAGTGCTGCAATTATTTGCGGAAGGCCGATCGATGAAGGAAATCGCGGCCCAACTGAATCTTTCCATCCGGACGGCGGAAGCCCACAAGTATCAATTGATGAACGCTCTTGGAATCAAAACCAACGCGGAATTGGTGCAGTACGCGATCCGGATCGGATTGATTACGGTTACGCCGAACCACGCTTCCGCTTGAGTTCGCCTTCTTTAGGTATCCAGGAGAAGAGTCATTGAACGCGCAGGGCGCACGCACGAGTCCGAATCTGGATTTCATTCAATCGTTCATCGACGCGTTGCCCGATGCGTGCGTGGTGATTGACCGCGGCGCAATCGTGTTGGCTGCCAATCAGGCCTGGTATGAGCTTCCGGCTAAAAGCGCGCAACTCTTCGGAGGTAGCGCCCAACCCTGTAGGCATCAGTTATTTCAAGCTGTGCCGATCCACAATGGACGACCCGGGACTCTGGGCGGTCCGGTCGGGCATCGAGTCCGTGGTGAATGGCAGCGCCAAGCAGTTCGAGCGGGAATACATGTATGCGGCGCACGACGGTGTGCATTGGTACCGCAAGATCGTGCGTCCGTGTGATTTCCAATGCGCTGCCGCGATTATTCTTCATCGCGAGATCACGGTGGAGAAGTTGGCTCAGACCGGCCAGGCACAGGCTCAGGAGGTGGCCAGCCGGGCAACGCGACTTGCGCATGTAGTGAATGGCATCGCGGAAATCGCGAATTCCGCCACAACCCTGCGCGAGGCGCTGCAGCGCTCCATCGATCTGATCTGCCAACTCCTGGCTTTCCCCGTCGGCCACGCCCTGCTGATTGACGATGAGGAGCCCGATTGGGCAAAGGCCGCTCATATTTTCTATGTGACGGACAAGAAGCGCTTCAAGGCTCTGTTTGACATCAGTTTAGAATTGAACTGGCCAGCCGGCAAAGGCACACCGGGAGAGGTCCTGCGTTCGGGCAAGCCAGTGGTTCATGATATGTCGGAGGAATTCCGAGACCCGGAGAAATATCCACGCACGGTTGCGTGCCTCGAGGCCGGGCTGCGTGCGGCGATCACCCTTCCCATATCTGTGGACGGCAAGGTGGAAGCCATCCTGGAATTTGCCAGTGATTATCCAGTAGCTTCCGATCAGGAACTGATCGACTCGGTCCTGGCATCCGCCGAAAGGCTCTCACGATTTTTTGAGCGAAGGCGCGCACAGATCAAATTCCAGAAGCAGACCGCAGAACTGCAGGCATCCGCGGCGCGACTCTTTGAAGTTGCCGGGAAGCTGGTGGATTCGCAGGAGGAGGAGCGTCGCAGGATCGCCAGTGAAATCCATGACGATTTTACGCAGCGCTTGGCGCTGGTCACCATGAAGATCACCAGTCTGGCCGGCCGTGGACGCAGCGCGGAGGCGGCGGAGATGGACGCCGACCTTGAGGAACTCAGGAAATCAATTGCCGGAGTAGCCGGAGACTTACGCGATCTCTCGCACCAACTGCATCCAGCAGCACTGGAAATCCTGGGGCTGGTGCGGGCACTGCGCTCCCGCTGTGACGAGTTTCAACAGGCCCGCGGCGTGGAAACCAGGTTTGAGTCCGATGTGGCCGACGAAGACGCTTCCCCGCAGTCCGCCCTGTGCCTGTACCGTGTTCTTCAGGAACTATTGATGAATGTTGCCAAGCATGCCAGCGGCGCAAAAGCGCACGTGCGGCTGAATCGGCAAGCAAGTCATTTTGAGCTGTGCATTACCGACGAAGGGCCGGGCTTTGTACTCAAGGAAGGCGCCCACAAAGGCATCGGATTGAAAAGCGTTCAGGAGCGCGTCAACCTTCTGGGGGGAACCGTGGTCGTGCGCAGCAATCCCGGCAGCGGCACCCAAGTTTGTGTTCGCGTGCCTGCCTACCTGAAAGCTTCCGGGCAGGAGCGTCCAGATTCCACGCTGCGGGCCAACTGATTCAGCTTTCGGTCGCCAGACGAAAGTGCAGGTTGCGTTTACGGCAGTTTGAGGCGGTCGCCTTCTTTGACCACCTTGTGCAGATTTTGCCCGTGATAGGTGTAGTCCACCTTTAAGGATTTGTCCGCGCCGACGTTCGGATCTCCACCCATATTGTCGTTGTTCACTTTTACGTCGAGGGTGTTGTTATTGATCATGTTGTTCAGTCGGCGGGTGACGTTCTTTCCCTGACCGTTCTTGCCGTAGATTGCATTTTGAATGATGAGCTTACCGACTTGTGCCTCAACTCCCTTCGGCGCAAAGGATGCGCAGAGGGCCGCGAAGACCAGGACCGTGAGTATCGATCGGAACGTTCGCATTGCTCGTATTTCCTTTCAAACTAGACTGGAACCCACCGGGAGCATGTGCTGCAACGAGCGGATCATCCAGTCGGAAAACTACGCAGCAACACTACGAAAAATTACGGTATGACGGACCAGACTCTCCAGCCCAGCAATGATCGTTTATTCCGTTTGTGCCAGGTCTCATTCAGCGACCGACTAGAACGTGGAAACAAACACTCGGCCGGCAAGCGCTTCCTGCACGGCAAACCAGCAGATCGGTGCCGATGCGTTCCTTCAACACGTACGCCTTCGCGCCCGCTTCCAGACATGCATTCAGAATCGACTTATCCTGGTGACCGGATAGAAACACGACCCTGGTGATGCTTCCACGCTTGTCCAGTTTCTGGCAACTTCCAAGCCGTTCATTCCCGGCATGGAAACGTCTATCACCGCAAGGTCTGGCTTCAGGTCAGGATGGATTTGAAGGCGGAAAGACCATCCGAAGCTGTCCCGGCGATCTCAAACGAGTTACATAAAAGGTTCTTCACAGCGTCCACGATGAGTGCGACGTCGTCTGCGACGATTATGCGGGCAAGAGTCATATCAGGCGCAGTTCTGCGGTAAGAGCGACTGCGTCCGCCGATCGTTCGGGTTTCATTGGGGCGATCCATTGTCCGAAAACGCCAAGTCCCTGCGCGACGACCTCATGAAAGTCCCCAAAACGGAGCGACAAAAAAAAACGGCCTCGGACGCTGCATTGTCCGAGGCCGCCCTTTACAGGGACCGAATACCCGAATTTCCCTCCGCCCGAGAAAAATTCAGTTGAGTTGCCCCTGCAAACCTTTGAAGAGGCTGTCCGCAGCGTCGAAGCTCTGCTGCAACAGTGCCCTCGCCCACATCGAACATATCGTCCATCGCGAAAACGGATAATTCGCAAAACTACCTAACTGCAGGTCCGAAAAACTACTCACGAAATGCCCCTTCACTGGACCGGTATTACTGCTTGGACTAAAGCTGACCGTTACCGGGAAAAGCCCAAGCCCAAGGCGCGCATGCCGGCGATGATGATCTGCAGGCCCAAGGCGACCTGGATGATCCCCAGGACTGTGCCCAGCAACTGCAGAGGCATACCGGCGTACTTGAGGATGGGTTTGGCAAACAACATGGCAATCAGATTGAGCACCATAAGTCCCAGCAATGCCGCGAAGATTTCTCCCCGCGTCCCGATGTCCGGAGTCAGGGACATGAAAATAATCACCGCGGCTACTCCATAAGGCGTGACGATCGTCGGAAAGGCCAGCGGGGAAACCGCCAAGCGCAGATTCGGCTGGTACTCGACGTGGGCCACCTGGGTGTGGTCAAACTGGTGCAGCACAGTCTGCAGCGCCACCAGGAACAGGATGACTCCTGCCGCGATGGCCAATACCGCTATATGAATGTGATATTTGCGGATTGAGTTCTCGCCAATCAAGGCCGCCACGGCCAGCGCAGCGCAGGAGAAAAGAAAACCGCGAATCGCGAGCTTGCGCGCAAACGCTGCGTCGCCGCCGCGAGTCATCTGAACGAAGGGGCCCAGAATCTTAATGGGACCCAGCATCAGAAAGAAAAACGTGAACATCTCGCCGAGGGTCGCACTATGCAATGCGGAACCATCAGCAGTTGCCGAATCCTGGGCTGCGAGAATGACAGTGGGCAGGGCACAAGCGGCAAAAAACGCCGCTAGCCCGCACTGGAGCAAAAGTTTCGAATGGATCTTCTTAGAAATCATCGGTTGACTCGTTTCTTCGGAATTATCGAACCGAAAAGCGAACCGCCCTCCTTGGAGGGCGGTAGCGCTGACCTGACTCGAATGCCTTGCCTAATTGCGCAACGACCGTTAAGTTGTCTGCCTGCATTTACCTGGGTGCGTTGATGACCACGTAACTGGTGTTGCCGCCGGAAAACTGCGGTTGGTACCAGGTGCTCCCGCACTGCTGATAGGCAATACCATTGACGATCACCGAGGTGCAAGAGGGTGGAAGTGTGTTGACCATCGATCCGATCACCGCCGCCGTCACCATCGACGTCGCCGTCACCGCTGCCGCTGTGGCCACCGCTCCTCCAACGCTCTGGTGGTAGCAACAACCGTTGTTATAACCGTAGCCGCCGCCATAGTAGCCGTTGCGGTTATTGTCCACGTTGACGTTCACGTTTCGGTTGGAGTTCACGTTGACGTTCTTGTTGGAGTTCACGTTGGTGTTGCGATTCACGTTGGTATTATTGTTCACGTTCCGGTTGGAATTATTGTTGCTTCCCCGGTTCACGCTGGAAGCAGCGCTGCCGCGGGTGGAATGATTCCCTCCACCAGGCCCGGCGCTGGCAATCGTTGCAAATGGCAGGAGAACAATCATTGCCCCTGCCGCAAAATTTCGTATCGTTCGATTCATAGTGTTCTCCTTCACTTTCCTGCGCCGTCAGACGCGTTTGCTGTGGCGAATACGATCTTCTGCGCATCGCTGGGTGGATCGAATGTGAATGCTGCCTCATTAAAGGACGGCGCCAGATTCCAGTCGAGGACCGAACTGTATTGGGGACGGGCATCGTCGGTAAGAGTCGAAATCACGAGCTTTCGCGGCAGCGGAAACTCACCTTGCTGAATCCAGATTTGCCAATTCAAGCCGGGTTGCCGGAAAGCGTACTGCTCGCAGGTTACCCCGCCTACTTCCGTTGGACCAACGTCGATCGCTCCCTTGATTTCGTCCGTTTTGGATCGCGGGCCGCCCCAGAAGAACAAGTCTTCGAGCGGCAACTCGATGCCATATTTGTCATTCAGTACGTCCGCCAGCTTCCCAACGGTCGCAGGAGCGGGCACGGTCGCGTAGTAGTTGACGCGCTGTGCGTACAGGGTGAAATCAGCTCCATTGTAAAAATAGAGGCGATGCTGCCGGGCGCTGGTCACTTCCACGCGCAGGCGATCCGGCATGCGCGCCAGTAAGTTCACGCGGGTATCGTATTGAATGAGTTCGCCATCATCCAACACATCATCCTTGGTGACCACGGCGTTCACCTGGAAGGCTTTGAGCGAGCGCAAATATGTGCCCATGCTGTTCAGCGCCGCCATTGCGTCGGGATTCAGGTCCGAATCGTCCGCGACCTTGGCAGGTGCGGCACTGGTCACTGCGGTTGTGAGATTCTTCGCGGCGGCATGCTGGGTTGGAATCTGTGTGGCAACCAGCAGCAGCGCCGCAGCCATGAAAGCTATATAAACCAAACGCTTCATTATTGTTGTTCCTCCTAAAAGCTCGGACTTAGCCGAAAAATCCTTGTCGCGCAGTCTAGTCCGTCAGCGGACACGAACTGACGCATTGAAAATAGCGGCCCCAGACCGTGGGCCTGGGGCCGTGCTTCGCAGGAATCGACGCGCCCGAATTCTTCTCCGCCCAGGAACAATTCCGACTGACGAACCTGCAAACTCGAAAAACTCGTCCTGAAAATTCGCCCTGCTCGCGACGTTATGCCCGCAGCGCTCGAAATTAGCGGTACGCGCTTCGCTGCTTTGCACGGGGCGACCAGAGTCCGGTATGTGACCGGGTGGCTCGGGGGGTTCGGAGCATTCTGGTCGCCACCGATTGTCCCTCGCGTACAGGGAACATACGCCGGCGATGCCCAATCAGACAGTCGCAAAAATACGTAATCGCGGCTCCGAAGAACTACGGTGTGGGAGCGTGGTGCACGCCGCTGAAACTAAACAACCGAATCCGGTCGCATCAGGGCTCGCCGCGTGAGCAACAAACCGCGCGTAGACCCGACAATTCCCCCCATTATCCCGGCGTGAGATCGAGGCCTTCCGAACGGGAGCCAAGGCTCCTTTAACGTTAGGTGTTTTGGGGTAATCAGCCGGGTTAGAAGTTAACGCGAAGGATGACTACGGGAACGGTCACGTGGACGTTGCGAATGCGCATTCCCTCGAGATTGCCAACTTCTCGGCGGGCGAAAGGCACAAGGCGCCCACGCCTCTCCAGTTCGGTGAGCTGCGCGGCGATTGGGGCGGGATAGTCCGGAGTGCGGGCGATGTAGGTAATGCCTTTCGCTTTTAAGAATTGCTCCCATTGCTCTGGACTGTTCAGACGCTGGGTGTCGACTTCGAAGGAAATATCCGGATCGCCGGTCAGGTAGGGGATTCGGAGATAATACTGGTGGCGCAGAAAGAGCAAGACTCGTCCCTGTTTCGAGGGCGGGGCAAGCATCTGATTGATCGTCTGGGACACCTGATAATCCAGCGCACGGCCGGTCAGGTATTGATCCGGGCTGGTGAATCCGACCGCGGCTAAAACCGGCTTTTGAATATAAACCGCCAGTCCGGCTGCACCGGCAAGAATCATGAAGGTCATCGTTCCCACAGCAACGACGTGGGCGATCCTCCAACGTTTGTCCAGCGCATACTTGATTCCGCCAGCTACGGAAAACAACGCGATCGGAAAGAGTGGCAGGAGAAAGCGCGCCAACCCCGAACCGAAATAGATGCAGAAATTCGCGAAGAACCACACCAGAAAGGCAACCCTCCATTCCCGGGCGTTCCTCAGGGCAAGGAACACCAAGGGGGCCAGCACCAGCACTGTCGGCCCGAAGAAGTCCCAGAAGCCAACGCTGTCCGATCGGATACCGGCAAAGAAAAGGAATGGAATGAGCCCGGCAGGGCTGTGACTTGAATCTGCTCCGGTCGCGCCCGCCATGTCGACCAGTCCGGATGGGGTCACGAGATGAGGCGAAAGCTTTGCCGCCAAGAATGGAAAAACAGGATCCCCGGTCCAGATTGTGTTTCGCAAGTAGGGGGAAAAACCGCCTAGCAAGCTGCCCAAGGCAAAAATCGAAGTGGCTGCTACGCTGCGAAACTCCATCGCGACGGCCAGCATCACGGCGAGAGCAATGAAACAACCGATATATTTCGCCCCAGCCACGCCGCCCATCAAGATTCCAGCCAAAAAAGCCTGCCCTCGGATTGCCACGTCGGTCTTTTGGAAGAGCACGATCAGCGCGGCGCCCACCAGGAACGGCTGGTAGATGTCCGGGGAACCCGAAGAGGACATTTGCCAGAAGACGACAGGAGTTAAGAGAAATAGAAGCGAGATAGCCAGCACCCATTGCGACGACACCCAACGCGCGGCGAGGCAAGCAAGCACGGCCGCGGTGAGCACTCCCCCAAGGAAGATCAATCCAAGTGCCACCTTCTCGCTGCCCAGAGCCAACCCGAACAGAATCAGGTAATGATGTTGGCCACATAGGAAACTGTGCGAGTTGGAGAAGAGCGGATGGAAGCCTTGTTCCAAAACCAATTTTTGCGTGGTGAAGTGGTATTGCATGGCGTCCGAGCCGGAAAGCGGCGCCATCGAGGCAAGAAACTCGGAGGCGAGCACGACGCCAAGTAAACAAACTAGGTATTTCCCCCAACGGCCCAGACTGTAATGGCGATGAAGGAGACCGCGGAGTTCGAGTAAAACAGCTCGCGACTCGGAAACGAGCGGAATACATAGGAGCACCAGAATTACCAGGCTGCCCGCACGGATTTGCTGGGAGAGCTGAACAAGAAACAACAGCAGTTCGGTTCCGAGCACGCCTAACGCGATCGCAACCAGCAGGTGCTCGGCAGGACGCTCGAAGCGAAACTTCAACAATCGGAGGATGCGGTAGCCCAAGCAAGCAAATGCCAGGCAAAGCCAAGCAATCGCAAGCAGCGCGAGCAGATCCCTGGCTAGCGCCATAGGCGTTGAAAAACCCTGCCGAGAACTGGTCCGAACGCCGGCGCAAACCGGCGGAAATACCAGGCCAGAGAGAGCAGAGCCCATACGGCGATAAAAACTTGTTTTTTCAAGCCGACACTGTTCAACATCGGTGCTTCTTCGTTCCGCGGAGTTGCCGAGAACTTTGTGGGGGCGCCGAATCGTGCGGTACTATCGATACGATCCAGCAGGGGCATCGTAGCATGCTAAAAAAGTTTGCACAATCTTTATATGTAAAGAGAGTAACTGGATGAAGAGAGTCTTGGTAACGGGTTCGAGCGGGCTGATCGGCTCGGAAGCGGTTACGCATTTCGACCGGCAGGGTCACCAAGTACACGGCATCGATAACAATATGCGGCAAGTTTTTTTTGGTCCGGCCGGCGATACCCGTTGGAATCTGAACCGCCTCCTAACGCAAACGAAGAATTTCAGACACCACACTGTCGATATTCGCGATCGTTCGGCGCTGGAAGCGTTATTCCGCGAGCACCGCTTTGATTTGATTGTGCACTGCGCGGCGCAACCGTCGCACGACAAGGCGCGCGACATTCCCATTCTCGATTTCGAGGTAAACGCATTGGGCACCGTGAACCTGCTGGAAGCCACCCGGCTGCACAGTCCCGAAGCGGTGTTCATTCTGATGAGCACCAACAAGGTGTACGGCGATTCTCCGAATGAAGTGCCGTTGAAGGAACTGGAAACGCGCTGGGAATACGCCCGACCGGAAGATCTGGAACGGCATCAATGAGGAATGTCGGATTGACCGAACGCTGCATTCCCTGTTCGGGGCTTCGAAGGCATCCGCGGACCTGATGGCTCAGGAGTACGGGCGGTATTTCAAGATGAACGTGGGAGTTTTTCGGGGCGGCTGTTTGACGGGGCCGTCGCATTCCGGTGTGGAACTACACGGCTTCTTGTCGTACCTGGTGAAGGTGGCAATCACCGGCGGCAAATACTCGGTGTTCGGATACAAAGCGAAACAGGTTCGCGATAACATTCACAGTCACGATGTGGTGCGCGCGATTGAAGAATTTGCGAAGAGTCCGCGATGCGGCGAGGTATATAACCTGGGCGGGGGGCGCGCGAATAGCGTTTCGATGATGGAAGCGATCGCCAAGGTCGAATCGATGACGGGACGAAAAATGAATTGGGAGTATGTGGATCAAAATCGAGTTGGAGACCACATCTGTTACATTTCGGATTTGACGAAATTCAAGTCGCACTACCCCAAATGGGACGTCTCGATCGGACTCGATGAGATTTTCCGCCAGATTGTGGAGGATCATGAACAACGGTTGCGGCTGGATTCCGCAAAATCCAGTTAGTGGCGTGCCCAGGAGTGAAGGTCTGAAGTGATTACCGTCTTTTCGACCCCCAAACCGTTTCGCGGACACAGTGATGTTATCCAACGAAATGCTCTGATGAGTTGGAAGCTGTTGCATCCAGACGCGGAAGTAATTTTGTTCGGAGACGAAGAGGGCACTGCGGAAGTGTGCAAGGAACTCGGCATCCGGCACGAGCCTGAAGTTCGAAGGAACGAGTACGGAACCAAATACCTCAATTACATCTTCGACCGCGCCAATGAATTGGCCGGCCACAAGATTCTCTGCTACGCCAACTGCGACATTATGTTTGGCCCGGAGTTTCGGTCCGCATGCGAACTGGTCGCAAAGGCCCACCCGAAGTTCCTGTTGATCGGAAGGCGGTGGGACACGGATATCGTGGAACCCTGGAAATTCGACGAAAAGAATTGGGACGAATCGTTACGATCCCTGGCGCTGCAGAAAGGCAAGCAAGCCGGGCCAAGCTGGGTCGATTATTTTTGTTTTTCGCGGGATTTGTATTACAAGAAGATGCCGCCATTCCTGATCGGACGTCATGGATGGGACCCGTGGGTTACCTGGTTCGCCCACGATGCGGGGGCCACGGTCATTGATGGAAGCCAGTCCATCGTCGCCGTTCACCAGAACCATGACTACTTGTATTTGAAAACGGGCGAAGTGCCACGGCATCGAGACGCCGAGGTAAGTTACAACTGGAGCCTGGGAACCAGCTCGCGATGGCACTATTATGATGTACACAGCGCGAACGAAAAGGTCGTGGACGGTCAGTTGGCTCCCAATCGATGGTTCTGGTGGGGACCCATTTCAGCTCGAATACGCGGCACTGGCCAACAGGCATGGTTTGCCTTTTTAAAGCTCACCCGGCCGATCCGACATCCGTTGGGACTGAAGCAAACAGCGACAGAACCGGGGGAACCAGTGGCGGCAAGTACTACCCATGCAGTTGAGACAGCTTCCGGTTCTTCGCGGAGTATCGCGAAAGCAAAGAAATGGCTGCGCGAACCGCTGGTGCACTTCCTGATTCTTGGTGCGCTTCTGTTTCTATATTTTCAGTGGAAGGGCAATTCGCGGCCGGAGTCGCGCCGAATCGTAATCTCCGCCGGGGAGATTCAGCATTTGGAAGCCGGCTTCGCGCGGACCTGGCAAAGGCCGCCTAGCGCCAATGAACTGAAAACTCTGATTGACGATTACGTGAAGGAAGAGATTGCAACGCGCGAAGCCGTATCGATGGGTCTGGATCAAAATGACACGATCATTCGGCGACGCTTGCGACAGAAGCTCGAGTATCTGTCCGAGGACCTCACGGCCGCCAGCGCACCGACCGATGCCGAGTTGCGAGCCTGGTTAAGCAGTCATCCCGATGCGTTTCAAGGAGAGCCGCAAGTCGCGTTTCGGCAGGTGTACGTGAATGCCAGCCAGCGTGGCGAAAGCGCGGCACAAAACGAGGCCAAACGATTACTGGCGGTGCTTCGTAGCGGCGGACCTTCGGTAGCTACCGTTCATCTGGGCGATGCTTCCCTTCTGCCGCCAGAACAGGCGCTGGAGCCACTCAGCGAAGTTACCAAGACGTTTGGCCAGGAGTTTACCGGGAGTATTGAGAAGCTGGAGACCGGGAAATGGAGCGGCCCGGTCGAATCCGCGTTCGGACTTCATTTGGTTCTGGTCTCACAGAAGACAGACCCTCCGGCCGCGAATTTGGAGGAGATTCGTCCCCAGGTGGAACGGGAAGTACAGCAAGAAAAGCGCAAGGCGCAGCTAGAGGCAATGTATCAGACGCTGCTGAAGAAATACTCGGTCACCATCGAGTTTCCTTCGGGTCCCAGTCCTTCTAGCCCCCAAAAATAAATGCTACTCTATTGCCCGATGAAATAAGCAGCCCAGTTTCAATAACTTAATTCGCCTTCCACTTTGCCCAGAAACTCTGTAACAAAATCCCGCCAATCGCATTTGTTCCCATGAGTGACGAAATCCTGTGGGATGCGAACGGCTGCTCACTTCCTCCTACGAGAGAACGGAAACGAGTGTTTTGAGGCGGGAGATGAACTCCGTAATCAAAGGAACTTACATCACAGCGCTACTCAGCCTTGCGCTGGTGGTAGCGGCGCTGTGTTCGTTGCCTGCACATGCGCAAACGGCGCCCGAGGTAGTCACGCTGGGACAGGCTGTGCAGATGGCTCTGCAACAGAATCCTGCATTCCAGACCAGCGCAGACGAAGCCAACGCCACGCGCCAACGGTTAAAGCAAATCCAGTCCGCATGGTTTCCCCAGCTGGATTTCCATCAGGACTTTACGCGTGGCAATAATCCCGTTTACGTCTTTGGCACGAAGTTGACGCAGCGACAATTCACCGCCGCCGACTTCCGCCTGAATGAACTGAACACGCCGCTTCCCTTGGACAACTTTCAGACGCGTTTCGACGGGCGATGGATGTTATTCGACTCCGGGAAAACGCTGTTCCAACAGCGTGGGGCGAAACATCTGGTTACGGCGGCTGATTTTGAAACGGAGCAGGCGCGTCAGGATTTGATTTTTCAGGTGGTGCGTTCCTATTACGCGCTACTGGTGCTGCAGGAGACCGTGAAAGCCGCGGACGAAGCATTAAAGACCGCCGAGGAAAGCGAACGGCGGATGGAGACGATGCACACAGCGGGTTTGCTGGTGGACTCCGATCTGCTGAGTGCGAAGGTATTCGTTTCGCAGATGCGCGACCGCCAGATTCGCTCCAAGAACGATCTCGAGCTTGCCCAAATGCAATTGGCCAGGGAAACAGGGATGGCCCTCGACCGCCACTTCGAGCCTGCGACCGGCCTGAGTGAACCCGCCGCTCCTTCCAAGACGATTGATGAATGGGCGCGGATAGCGCTGCAGCAACGACCCGCTCTTCGCGCCGCGCAGTTGCAGCAAGCAGCCAGCGGAGAAGAAGCAAAAGCAGCAAAAGCCGACTTCGGCCCGCGAGTCTCCGTGTTCGGGATTACCGAGCGCGACGCACTGACACTTGGCGGCCCTTCCGGAACCAATTGGACGGCGGGAGCGCGGCTCGATTTCAACTTGTTTGCCGGTGGCGCACAAAAGGCTCGAGTAGCGGAAGCGGTGGCGAATGCAAGCAAGGCGCAGCACAGCGTTGAGTGGTTCCGGTCAGGTGTGCAAATGGAAGTGCGCCAAGCGTACCTGGCCGGAAACGCGGCTGTACAACGCGCCGAGTCGGCTCGGGATGCGGCGGCGCAGGCGAAGGAAAGCCTGCGGATTGTGCAGAACCGGTACGAGGCGGGTTTGACCACGGTCACGGAGTTGCTTCGCGCGCAAACCGCCCAGTTAGATGCGACCGCGATTTATCTGGCGGCTATGCAAGATTGGCAAGTTTCGCTTGCCCAATTGGAGCGAGCAGCAGGTTCATTAACGCCGGAATCGCCGTTGATTACAGGAGCGGGTCGTCCATGAAACTGGAAGCAAAACGAATGAGTAGGCGACACCAACGACTGACGTTGGCGGCGGTGTCCATGGGGCTTTTTACGATAGGTTGTGGGCACGAACCCAATCCCGGTCCGAAGAACATCGAGACCGTGCAGGATATTCGCACTGCGGTGATTCAAGTTCGTTCCGTGCCGGATGAATGGGAAGCGCCGGGAACCGTTATCGCCGCTGCGACAGCGCAAGTTGCTGCGAGAACGATGGGGACGGTCATCCGAATCGCGGCCAAAGAGGGCGATGCGGTCAAGCGCGGACAGCTACTGGCGCAACTGGACGATCGCGAAATGCTTTCGCGCAGCGCGGGAGCGCAGGCAGGAGCGCAAGGCGCTACGGCCCGCGTGGCGCAAGCTACAAAAGCAGTGGTCGCCGCGCAGGCGCAGAGCCGACGTTGCGCAAAAAACGTATGACCGTTACGCCTACCTCAGGGATCAGAAATCGGTAAGCCCCCAGGAATTCGACGAGGTGGCAGCACGACAGCAGGCCGCGCAAGCGAGCCTGGAGGAAGCGAAAGCGGGGCTACGCCAGGCGCAGGCAGGCTCAACACAAGCGGAATCTGAAGTTCAGGTTGCCGAGAGCGTGGCTGGTTACTCGCGCATCGTTGCTCCATTTGATGGAAGGGTCGGGCGGCGCCTGGTGGATTTGGGTTCGCTGGCGTCTCCGAGTATGCCGATATTCGTAATTGAAGATACGTCGCGATACCAGTTTGAAGCTATGGTACCTGCGGGCGAAGCGATCGGGGTAACAAAACAAAGCACGGCGCGCGTGGAATTGGATGGGCTCCCGAACAAACCGTTTACTGCCAAAGTCGCTGAAATCGAGGCGGGACTGGACCCTTCGTCGCACACGTCCAAAGTCCGACTGGATCTCATAAAGGATTCCGGCATGCAGTCGGGCATGTTCGGCCGCGCCTTTTTTGCCGGGGGGAAAAAGCAAGCTTTGCTGATACCAGTCGCAGCGGTGCTCAATCGTGGACAATTGCAAGGAGTATATGTTGTCGCGGAAGACGGAATGATCCATTGGCGCGTAATCACTCTCGGAAAAACGCTTGCGGATGGAACGGAAGTGCTGTCCGGCCTCAACAGCGGTGACGCGATTGTGCTCAATCCAGATACGCGTGAACTGGATGGCAAAAAGACCAGCGGCGTCGGGCGCACGGAGAATCGCCCGTGACCGAGGGAATCGCCGGGAAAATTGCGCGCGGGTTCATCGATTCTCCGCTGACTCCGCTGGTCATCGTCGCTGCGCTGCTGCTTGGTCTATTTAGCATTTGGCAGACCCCGCGCGAGGAAGAGCCGCAGATTATTGTGCCCATGCTGGATGTGTTCGTGGGCATGCCGGGCGCTTCGGCGGAAGAGGTGGAGCACCGCGTCACAATTCCCATGGAAAGGTTGTTGAATGAAGTTCCGGGAGTCGAGTACCTGTATTCGACGAGCCAACCGGGAGGCTCGCTGGTCATTTTGCGGTTTTATGTGGGAACGAAGGAAGAGGATGCGGTCGTTCGCACGTATAACAAGCTCTATTCGAACTTCAATCGGATACCGCAAGGAGTTTCGCAACCGCTGATCAAGGCCAGATCGATTGACGATGTGCCGGTGTTGGCGATGACGTTTTGGGGAAAAAACTATGATGGAGCGACACTGCGCCGCATATCGGCGGAAGTTGAGCAAAACGTAAGACAAGTAGCGGACGTTTCGGAAACGACGCTGCTTGGCGGACAGAAACGTGAGCTGCGGATTTTACTCGATCCGCTGAAACTGGCGGCGTTCCGCGTGAGCCCGTTGATGATCGCGCAGGCTCTGCGGTCTACCAATCAGAAGATGCACGCAGGCTCGTTTGCGGAAGCGAACCAGGAGTTCGATGTAGAAGTGGGAAGCTTTGTTCACAACGCCAGTGAAGCCCAGCGTATTGTGGTTGGTGTGCAGGGCGGGCGGCCCGTTTATCTGGAGGACGTGGCCACCGTGGTGGATGGGCTTGCAGAGCCCTCCGACTATGTGTTTTTTGGATCGGGCGGCGATGGAAATGGCGGAGAAAAAACTTATCCAGCGGTCACGCTGACGGTTGCCAAGCGCAAAGGCGCGAATGCCACGGACGTCTCGCAGAATGTGTTGGCCAAGGTAGACACGCTACGTGGCTATCTCCTGCCGAGTGACGTACAGGTGACCATCACTCGCAATTATGGACAGACAGCAAAGCATAAATCCGACGAACTCCTGAAACACTTATTTCTCGCCACGATTTCGGTGACGCTGTTGGTTGCGCTGGCGTTGGGATGGCGCGAATCGGGAGTAGTGCTGTTGGCAATTCCCGTCACCTTGGCTCTCACTTTGTTCGTCTTCTACGCGTACGGGTACACGCTGAATCGGGTCACACTCTTTGCGTTGATCTTCTCCATCGGCATTCTGGTTGACGACGCCATAGTCGTTGTCGAAAACATCGTGCGGCATTTCCGTCTACCGGCAAATCAGGGGCGTTCGAAGACCGACGTGGCGGTGGAAGCGGTGAACGAGGTGGGTAACCCGACGATACTCGCTACGTTCGCTGTGATTGCAGCGATTCTTCCGATGGCGTTTGTACGCGGACTGATGGGTCCGTACATGCGGCCGATACCCGTAGGCGCGTCCGCGGCGATGATCTTCTCGCTGATCGTTGCCTTCGTTGTTTCTCCGTGGGCGGCGCTGCGTTTGCTTCGTGGACACACGGGAAAGCACGCCGAAGGCGAGGTGGAAGGCCGAACGACGCGATTTTACCGGACGCTGATGGGCGGCCTGATTCGCAATCGGGCCCGGCGCTGGGCGTTTCTGGGGACAGTGGTTGTGCTGCTCTTGCTGGCGTGTTCGTTAGTGGCGTTCAAGGCTGTGCGGGTAAAGATGTTGCCGTTCGACAACAAGAGCGAATTTCAAGTGATCGTGGACATGCCGGAAGGCACACCGCTGGAGCAGACCTTGGCGATGGAGCAAGAGATCGGGGCTTATCTGCATACGCAGCGGGACGTCGTGAATTTCCAGACCTACGCGGGTACATCCGGGCCGTATAACTTCAATGGTTTGGTGCGGCACTACTACCTGCGGCATCTTTCCAACCAGGGGGATATTCAGGTAAATCTTCGCTCGATTGACGAGCGAAGCGTGCAGAGTCACGAACTTGCGAAACAGATGCGCGGCCCGATTCAGGAAATTGCAAAAAAATGGAATGCGCGCGTAAAGATCGCTGAAGTTCCACCCGGTCCGCCAGTAATCGCGACGTTGGTTGCCGAAGTTTATGGTCCCGATTATCAGCGGCAGATCGAAGTGGCGCGGCAGATTCGCAACATCTTTGACAATACGCCCGGCGTGGTAGATGCGGACTGGTATGTGGTCGCCGACAAGAAGAAACTGGACTTCCAGGTGCAGCAGGACAAAGCGGCGCTGCGCGGAATTTCCAGCGGTGAGGTTTCCCAAAGCCTGGCTACGGCGCTTGGCGGCTCGCAAGTCGGCCTGATGCATGTGCCGTCCGAGCGCGAAGATGTACCCATTCGCATGCAAATGCTGCGGGAAAGCCGGTCGAGCGCCAGCGGCCTCGTCGGTCTTTACTTGAACGCCCCGGATGGATCGATGGTTCCGCTCGGCGAACTGGTCAACGTTCGCGAAAGCACGATCGATAAGGACATCTACCGGAAGAATCAGCGTGAAGTAGTCTACGTGACCGCCGATGTAGCCGGCGCGGAGGAGAGCCCCGTATATGCGATGGGAACGCTGGGAAAGAAAATCGCGGCGCTGAAAATCCCGGAAGGCTACGCCATCGAGCAATTCACCGCGATTCAGCCGCCCAACGCGAAGAAACTGGCGATCAAGTGGGATGGAGAGTGGCACATCACGTACGAAGTATTTCGCGACCTCGGGCTGGCATTTGCGGCGGTGCTGGTCCTGATTTATGTGCTGGTTGTGGGTTGGTTCAAATCGTTCAAGACGCCGCTGGTGATCATGGCGCCAATCCCCCTAACACTGGTCGGCATTCTGCCCGCGCACGCTGCGATGGGCGCATTTTTCACCGCGACGTCCATGATCGGGTTCATCGCCGGGGCCGGCATCATCGTCAGAAACTCCATTATTCTCGTGGACTTCATCAAACTGCGCCGAGAACAGGGCATGCCGCTGGAAGAGGCGGTGGTGGATGCGGGGGCAGTGCGCTTTCGGCCAATGCTGTTGACAGCGGCGGCGGTGGTTGTGGGAGCGGGAGTAATCTTATTCGACCCTATTTTTCAGGGACTGGCGATTTCCCTGATGGCCGGAGAACTCGCGTCGACGGTGCTGTCCCGAATGGCGGTTCCGGTTCTTTACTACATGAGTGAGCGAGGCAGACGATGAGCATGGAACGGTACATTCGCGTCATTGCGGGCACATTTGTGTTGGTGTCGCTGGCGCTCGGTACCTGGGTCAATCACAACTGGTATTGGTTTACGGCATTCGTGGGCGCGAATCTACTGCAGTCCGGCATCACCAAGTGGTGCCTGATGGAAGATATTCTGAGTAAATTCGGCGTTGCGCCATCAGAACATGCTGCGAACTAGCTGATTGGCGGAGTGATCTGGCCGTTGCCGCGATAGGCGAGATTCGCCATATGACCAGCCCGCGCCGCCGCGACTCCAGTCTCGACGGGAGCATTCGGCTCTTTACGAGACTTAACGCATTCGAAGAAATTCTGCATGTGGGAAATGGTGCCATCGATGAAGCTGTCGGCGCGCACCACGGGATTATCTTTTAACGCGACACCTTCATGAAAAACTGCGAAGCCAGCGCGGTTCAGCTTCAGCGTGGCTTCGGTGCCCCTGAACTCCAATCCCCCATCGTCGATCGAAGAAGCCATCATGCCTTCGTAGACCACGTCAAATCCGGGATAACGCAACGCGGCCTGCACGGTATCGGGACACTCCCACTGTTCGAAAATGTATTTATCCCCCAGCATCTGCACGGTGCGAGGCTGGTCGGACTTCATTCCCCAATGAACGACGTCGATCCAGTGCGTGAACAAATCGGTCATCGCGCCGCCGCCAAAATTCCAGAACCACCGCCAGCGGTAGAACTTCTCTTCACTGAACGGCTGGTCGGGCGCCGCGCCAAGCCAGCGTTTCCAATCGAGCGCTTGCGTATCCACCGGCTTGACTGGCCAGGAGGAAAGATAGTTTTGCCACCAATAGGTGCGCGCCTGATAGACACGACCCAGGCTGCCGCCCTGAACCAGATCGACCGCGTCGCGAAAGTGCGGCCAACTGCGCTGTTGCATACCGCATTGCAGAATTTGTTTGCTGCCCCGAACGGCGCGAGTCAGCGTAGCGCCTTCCTCCACAGTGTGGGTGACCGGCTTTTCCAGGTAAACATCTTTGCCCGCGGCGATGGCGTCGACGCCCATTTTGACGTGCCAATGATCCGGAGAGGCGATGATTACCGCGTCGAGTTGCTGATCGAGCACTTCGCGATAATCCACGTGCGTGCTGGCGGCCCCGCCATTCGAACGCTGCTTGATGGCGTCGCGACGCGGACCGTACACATCGGCGACGGCCACGATCTGATACGGGCCTGCTTTGTCGGCGGAGCCGAGCAAGCCGCCCATGCGGCCGCCCGCGCCGATCACGCCGACACGCAGTGTGTCGTTTGCGCCCAAGACGCGAGTGGATGCCAAGGCGGTAAGTCCTCCAGCAATCAAAAAACTGCGGCGGTTCGGTTGGTGGCTCATAACGGGAATAGTATCCGGTATCACGAGTGTATAAAAGGATTCCTTATTTTGTGTGCGCCTCGGCAGAGAGCCAAAGAAGCTGCTATCCTCGCGGAACAAGCTCCTACCTGCCACGGGAGGTTCCCTTGAAGTTTCACTCAGAGATATTGCGCACGATGCCGAAGGTTTTACTGCACGAGCACCTGGATGGTGTTCTGCGCCCGCAGACGATCATCGAACTCGCCAAGGAAGAATGCTACGAGGGGCTGCCGTCGAACAATCCCGAGGAATTGGCGGCGTGGTTTCATCAAGGGGCGAATCAAGGCAGCCTGGCCAAATATCTGGAGGGCTTTGTGCACACCATCGCGGTGCTGCAGACCGAGGAGGCTCTGGAGCGCGTCGCGTATGAACAGGTGCAGGACGTCGCGCAAGACGGTGTAGTCTATCTGGAGACGAGGTTCGCGCCGGTCTTTCACACGCGCAAAGGCCTTACGCACCAGCAGGTGGTCTCCGCGGTTTTGAAGGGGCTGGAACGCGGCAAGAAGGATTTTGGGGTCACGTCGGGGTTGATCATCTGTGCCATGCGCAATATGGACGTTTCACTGGAAATGGCGGAATTGGCCGTCGATTTTCGAGAGCGCGGCGTGGTGGGATTCGATCTTGCGGGGGAAGAGGGCGGCTATCCGCCCAAGAAGCACGTGGACGCGTTCCACTATATTCAGCGCCAGAACTTCAATATCACGATTCACGCGGGCGAGGGATTCGGCAAAGAATCCATCTGGCAAGCGATCCAATACTGCGGGGCGCACCGAATCGGGCACGGAACGCGGCTGATCGACGACATCGCGATCGCCGATGGTAAGGTGGCGAAGTTGGGCGATCTTGCCCAATATGTGCTGGATAAGCGCATACCGCTGGAAATTTGCCTTCTCAGCAACGTGCAAACCGGAGCGGCGCGCAGCCTGGAAGAACATCCGTTCAAGATTCTGTACGCTGAGAAATTCCGCGTGACGCTGAATACGGACAACCGGCTGATGAGCAATACTACGATGAGCAAGGAATTTGTTGCGGCGGCCGATACGTTTGGCCTGACTCTCGACGATTTCGAGAAAATTACCATCAACGCGATGAAGAGCGCGTTTCTGCCGTACGACCGGCGCTGCGCATTCATTTATTCCGTGATCAAACCGGGATACGAAAGAATCCGCACCGGCGGGAGCGCCCGGCGCGCCTGACGCTGATGAGGACGCTCTTTTCGGCGCGTTCGTATCCATTTTTTTTGTTGAAAAACATGCCGGAGCTTCCGTAGGACGGCATATACTTCTGCACAAATCGCACGTGTGTTGCGCAAAGTCCAGGGGGGAACGGTTGGTCGATCGCTACTTCAAGCTCACCGAAAATCAAACTTCCGTAAAACAAGAAATGCTGGGCGGGCTGACGACGTTTGTGACCATGGCGTACATCGTGGTCGTGAACCCGCAAATCCTGTCGCAAGCGGGAATGCCAGCCGATGGCGTGGTCTTCGCTACCTGCCTGTCCTCGGCGGTGGCTTCGCTGGTGATGGGGTTGTATGCGAACTATCCAATCGCGCTCGCGCCGGGGATGTCGCTGAATGCCTACTTTACCTATTCGGTGTGCATGGCGATGCATGTGCCCTGGCGGACGGCGCTCGCCGTGGTGTGCCTCTCGGGCGTTCTATTCCTGATTCTGACCGTCACCAGGGTGCGCGAGCAGATCGTGAACGGCATTCCCGACTGCTTGAAACATTCGACTGCGGCGGGCATCGGCCTGTTCATCGCGTTTTTGGGACTGCGCAACGCCAAGCTGATCGTGGCGAATCCCGCGACGTTTGTCGGGTTGGGCAGTTTCGCCGATAAGGAAGTGCAGACGGCGTGCATCGGCCTGGCGCTTACGCTGATCCTGATGATTCGCAAGGTACCGGGCGCGATTCTACTGGGCGTTCTCGGAACCACCGTGGTGGGAATTCTTCGCGGCATCTCCGTGTGGCCGACATCCTTGTTTGCGATGCCGCATCCGGCCTCCACGTTCCTGCAACTCGATTTCCGCGGAGCCTTTCATCTTGGCCTGCTGGAGATTCTCTTCGCATTCTTGTTCGTCGACCTGTTTGACAACGTGGGGACATTGGTCGGCGTTTGCGAACAAGGTGGGTTCATCCAGGATGGGAAAATCCCTCGCGTAGGGCGGGTGTTAATTGCCGATTCGGTGGGAACAATCTTCGGCGCGTTGACCGGAACGTCCACAGTAACCAGTTACATTGAAAGCGCCGCGGGCGTGGCGGCGGGAGCGAGGACGGGCTTAAGCAATGTCGCGGTGGCCGCGCTGTTCGTTTTGGCGATGTTCTGCTCGCCGCTGGCGGCGGCGATTCCGGCCTACGCGACGGCGCCCGCGTTAATTCTGGTGGGCGTGCTGATGTCGCAATCGCTGGTGCAAATCAAGTGGCACGATTTTACGGAATCCGTGCCGGCGTTCCTGACCATGCTGGTGACGCCGCTGTCGTTCAGCATCGCGACCGGTTTGAGCCTCGGTTTGATTGCCTACACTGTCTGCAAGGTGGCGGCCGGAAAGCTGTCGGAGATCAATACATTGATCTGGATTCTGACGGCGCTGTTCATCTTACGGTACGTCTACCTGGCTGCGGCCTAGCCGCACCGGCGCGCAGCTACGCTTTGTGGTCGCGGTCGAGAATCAGAAACAAGGTAAGGTATCGCTTTAAATAGCCGGTGATCAGGAAATTTTCGCGAACATGCTCGTGGCCCTGTTCACCCAGGCGCGCGGCAATCTCTGGATGAGAAAGAAGGAATCGGATTTGGTAAGCGGTGCCCTCTACGGAATGAGCCAGCAAACCGGTGTGTTTGTGGATGACCTGCGTTGGAATCCCGCCGACGGCGGAAGCGACTACCGGTTTTTTCTTCCAGAGTGCTTCGGAAACGGTCAATCCAAAACCTTCGCGGAGACTTTTCTGAATCACAATCGTGGAGGCGCGCTGTAGGGCATTCACTTCAAGGGGCGCCCACGCCGGCAGTTCCAGCACTTTGATGTCGTTGTCCTGTTGCGCGGCTTCGCGGACTTCCTTCAGCACCGCGGCACCTTCCGGATCATCCGAAGCCGATCCACCGGCAAGCACCAATTGGCAATCGAAATAGCGGCGGACAATCCGATAGGCGCGGATGACGCCGACAGGATCTTTCAAGCGGTCAAAGCGTGAGATTTGGGTCAGGATCGGCCGGTTCGGATCGATCGAATAACGCCGAAGCACACCGCTGATAAATTGGGGATCGAGATCTCGATTCTTCTCGGACAGCGGATCGATCGCCGGGTGGAAGAGATATTGCGGGATTTCGAGGCGTTGGGCAAACTCAGGTGAAGAAAAAATGGCGCCATCGTAGCGGACCACGTATTGCTTCAGGAAGTCCCACACGCTTTGGTTAGGACGCGACAAGTCGATGTGGCAGCGCCAAATCCAGTGATTCTTGCCCTGTTTGCGAGAATCGATCAGGCCAACGGGTTGTGGGTCGTGCAACACCACGAACTCCGCGTCCAACGAGAGGCGTTTGCTGTTCAGGTCGGTGTATTTCCGGAAGACATCGAAGTGCCTGGGATCCGCGCGATAGGGTTCGCCGTGCAAAGCGTTGTGGAACGCCTTGGTCACTTCGAAGAAGTCCTCTCCGCCGGTCATCACTTCCCAGCGAATGCCCAGACCCAGTTCGCTAGCGAGAGGCACCAAGCGGTTTAAAATTTCCGCGACACCGCCGCCGACCGCCGTGGAATTCACCATCTCCACGGTGCGGCCGACCAAGGGCTTAGCCAACTTCCGAATTTCCGAAATTTCACCCTCGCCGATGACGCTGGCGTAATCAGCCAGCGGAATGTGGGTTTCCGTTTGGGTTGGGGCCGGCATGGTTTTGTTTCCTTTCGAGATCCACGAGTTGCAACAATTTGGTGCGCGCGCTGTCGAGGGTATTCGTGTAGATATCGATGTGATTGATCTGTTGCGCGAGATTCGTCAAGTGCAAGGAACCAGCGAGCCAGTTCGAGAAATCATTGGTCTCCAGATGAAGACGCAGCCGCGACGAGATGAAATGGAAATAAAAACTGGAATGGCTCAGTTTTTTGATGCCGTCATAGAATTCATCCAGCGTGTTGGCGGCCAATTCGAAGGGCAAAGTAATGTCGATGCCTTCGCAAAAGTAGAAAGGCTGCAAAGTGCGCTGGTCGCGAAATTCCGGATACCGCTCGAGGTACTCGCGCACCGCACGGCACAGATCGGCGCGCAACGGCGGAATCGAGGTGTAGTCGCGAATGTCCAAGGTGGCCAATTGTTCCGCGAGTTCGTCGCGATTAGCGCCCGCCAGAACCCACTGCGCGAAGTCGTTGGAGAAACCTTCGGTGAGGAAGTGGTGGCTGCCGAGAGTTTGAAAGGTGTGAAAGAAAATTGAGCCATCGCTGCAGTGCTCGAGATCCCGCAGAAACTCCGAAAGTGTGGAAGCGGACAGGTTGCTGATTTTGGTGAGATAGGAAACGGTGAAGAACTCAAATGGGGTGTCGGCGATTGTCTTACCTGCTCCGTTCGAAGAATCCATCGCTTCCCTCCGCTCCCGATTTTTGGTTCACGACGCTTTAGCGACTGCATTCTTTTCTGCCGGTTGGTCCACACGAATCGCGGTAAGGTCGGATAAAAGCGTTGCCGCCCAACGGTACACGTTGTGCTCATAAACGGTCTTGTGCATACGGCTCATGCGCTCCGCCTGCTCCTCTTCCGTGAATTCCAAGGCTTCCCTGATGGCGTTGGCGACCTGATCCACGTCGTACGGGTTGACGAGGATGGCGTCGCTTAACTCGCGCGCGGCCCCCGTGAACGTGCTGAGGATCAAAGCTCCGCGGAAATCGTCGCGCGCAGCAACGAACTCCTTGGCCACCAGGTTCATTCCATCGTGGAGCGAAGTGACCAGGCAGACGGAAGCGGCGCGAAAATACCGGGCAATCTCTTCATGGGAGTGATGACGCTTCAGCAGCACAATGGGTTTCCATCTCCCAGACTGAAAGCGGGCATTAATGCGGTCGGCTTCCGACGTGACTTCGTCGAGAAATTGCTGGTAGCGAGGAATATCCGTGCGGCTCGGCGCGCCAATCTGCACAAACGTAAACCTGCGTTGATAGAGAGGATAGAGTTCAAGAAACCGCTCGATTCCCCGAAAGCGCTCAACGATGCCCTTGGTGTAGTCGAGCCGGTCAACGCCGACGCCGAGCAGAGACGCATCCACTCCCAATTCCCCGAACAGGCCGCCCCGACCTTCTCCTGCTATGCGAATCACTTTCCCGCTGGGGTCTTCCGGAGCGGACGCCACGCTGATCGGATAAGGACGAACGCGCGAGATGTGGCCTTTGCGGCTGACTTCGAAATTGTTCCAATCGGTCAGCGCTTCCACCGCGCGATCCACGGTTTCCAGAAAATTGTTGCAGTGCGTTTGAATGTGGAAGCCGATCAGGTCAGCACCCAACAGTCCATCGACCAATTCGCGCTGCCAAGGACAAATTCCGAAGGCTTCCGCATTCGGCCAAGGGATGTGCCAGAACACCGCAACACGCGCGTCGGGGCGCGCTTCCTTGACCATTTGCGGCAACAAAGCAAAATGATAATCCTGGACGAATAGAATCGGGGATTGTGTGCCCTCCATCTCCTCCAGCACGACATCGGCGAAGCGTCGGTTGATGCGTTGGTAGTACATCCAGTCCGATGGGCGGAAGAGCGGGCGCGTGTGCGCTATGTGGCACAGCGGCCAAAGACCTTCGTTCGCGAAGCCTTCGTAATAACCGCGATTTTCCTCTTGCGAGACCCAGACTCGTCGCAGCGTGTACGATGGACGGTCTGGCGGCACTTGCAAATGATCGTGCTCGTCGACCGTTTCCCGGTCCGCACTTCCCGACCCGTTGGCTATCCAAGTGCCCTCGCACGCCTGCAGCACGGGCTCCAACGCGGTAACCAGTCCGCTGGCCGGCACAATCGTATGGATCGCGTGATCCTTTTCGTCGAAAACGTGCATGTACGGTTCGCGGTTGGAAACCACAAACAGCGCGTCGCCCTGCAACTTGGATTGCAAGCTCACGTGCAGGCGTTCGGCAGTCCACAACGAAGATTGAGTTTCGCGGAGCGTGGCCTCTTCCTGCGCCGCCGCACGCGCGGAACTCAAATCGCGAGCCAGGTGACGGGCTTCGCGGTGAATCTGATCAAAAATTTCTCCGCTGGAAAAACTGGGAGCGCTTTGCGAGGGGTCGGAGCGAAGCCGGCGAAGCCACTTTGCCGTGTTGGCCAGCGGTGAAGTGAACACCCATCGCACCAGGAACCAGGCCAGACCGATGATGAGCAGCGTTTGAACCAGGGTACTCAGCAGCGAATCGCGAATCGCGCGCAGAACCTGAACGTGAATGTAATTTGCGTCATAGGCAACCAGGACGGCGCCGTTTCCGGCCGCTTCGTGTTCCCGATGCAGCGGTAGCGCGTATAAGAGCGTTGGGACGCGGTCTACGTCTTCAAAGCGACTCCAACCGCGGTTCGAGTTCCGGGCCTGCGCGGAGATCGCTGGTTCCGTGGCGAACGTCGTGGACAATCCTTGGGTGACTGCCAGCGGTTTCCCCGTGGAGCTGTAGACGGCTGCGCCCAACAAGTGGTCGCGGCGCGCATACTTCTCGACACTGCGATTCAGGTTCCTGTCATTCAGTTGGGTCGAGCTGGACTCCAACGTTTCCTGGAGGTTTTCCGCGAAGAGTTCAGCGTGCCGGGAGAGTTCGTTGCGCAGCTCCCTCTTTTCCGCCTGCACCTGGTAAAACCCGTACAGCAGCGAAACGACAACGACGCTGACCGCCAGCGGAACCACGAGTTTTACGGCAGCACGCAGAAAAACTCCTTGCAACGCACTCTATCTTCAAAAGGAAGTCAGTCTGTACTAGTGGGAAGGAAGGACCATGAATTTAGCGAGCTGGATGGCTTTCAGAGCTTAGACAAAGGAGAGGTGCGCCTCAATCAAGGGAAGACCCTATCTGCGGTCGAATGACCACCTATTCGAGGTTTCTGGCGTCCGGCTCCGGGCGCGGCATTTCCAGCACGCTTTTGATCATCGGGACAAGGTCAGAGAAAAGCATGCTCTTGTCGATGCAGGCGCACGCACCGGCTTTCTGCGCTCGCGGCAACAAGTGCGCGGGATCGTGCATGCTCATGATGATAATGCGGGGCGAAGCTTCGGTCTTCACAATGGCGCGAGCCGCTTCGAGCCCGTCCATTCCCGGCATGCTCACGTCCAACAGCACAAGGTCCGGCGCGAGTTCACGAGCCATGTCAATGGCTTCGGGACCATCGGTGGCCACTCCGCAAATCTCGTGCTTAGTTTCGGATTCCAAAATTTGCGCGACTCCCTGCCGGACGGTGGCATTGTCGTCGGCAATCAAGATGCGCACGCTGCCGCTCACACGCTCTCCCTTGTGCGGATTTCCGTCGCCTCGATATCCGCGTTTTCTCCCGCGCCTGCTTGCGGCTGCAGTGGGAAGGTGACCAGAATTCGAGTTCCGCCCGGTTGCGAATCGATTTTCAAATTTCCGCCAAGCTGTAATACACGTTCTCTCATCCCGCGAATGCCAACGCCTTGCGCCTGTATCTCCGCCAGTTTCTCAGGAGGTATGCCGCGTCCCTCGTCCTCCACTTCGAGTGAAGCGAGTTCGGCAGACCGCGTGAGACGAATGGTGGCGACTTTACTGCCGGAATGGCGATGGACGTTGGTCAAAGCCTCCTGAACGATGCGAAACACGGCCAGCTCGAGTTGATGCGACAATCGCCCAAAATTCTCCGGAATCTCCAGAGTAATGTTCAAGGCGCTGCGCTCCTGGAGCCCCCGGATGTACCACTGCAGCGCTTCCGCTAACCCGCTCTCATCCAGCAGTGGCGGGTGCAACAGGTAGGAAGTGGTACGTATTTCCTGACTCAGTTCGCGCACCAGGTACTGACTCTCTTCCGCGGCGCGAGAGAGCTGCGGAGTCTGCTGCTCGCGAGCCTGCTGCGCAATGCGTCCCAGGTTCAACCCCAAGGCGGTCAGGATCTGGCCGGCGCTGTCGTGCAGTTCACGCGCAATGCGGCGGCGCTCGTCGTCCTGAATCGACATGAGACGATACGAAAGCTCCCGCAGTTGCTCGGATTGCCTCATGGTCTCGCGATTGCGTGCTTCGAGCTCTCTGGTTCGGGCGCGAACTTCCACGTCCAGAGTCTCTGCCAATGTGCGATAGTTTTCTTCCGCGCGCTTCAGATCCGTGATGTCCACTCCGGTGGGATGCAGGAACAGAACCCGGCCTTCATGATCGCGAATAGGATGAAGCGCAAAGTCCACGATCCGTGTGGAACCGTCCGCGCAACTGTAGATCAGAGATTCGCGATACGGAATTCCGCTTGCAGCCATGCGGACGCCGTCGCGGACTTTCCGCTGCGTTTCTTGTGAGCCCCGCCACCAACCCGTTTCCCAGAACGGTTTACCCAGAACGTCATCCGCCTTGTAACCGCAGAACTGCAGGGACAGTTGATTGGCATCGATAAGCGTGCCATCCAAAGTGGTGATGCCCGCGAAAACGGAGGTCTGCTCGAAAACCGCGCGGAACTTGGCAGTGGCCGCAACCGTTTCCGCGTTCAATTTGCGTTCACGTTCCTCTGTGAGCTTTCGCGCAGTGATATCCGTGGTCACACCATCAAAACGTATGGGATGTCCCGCTGAATCATAAAAAGTGCGGCCCAAGGCACGAATCCACTTTTGGCGGCCATCAGGAGACACGGTGCGGAATTCAACGTCATACGGCGCATTGCGCGCGATACTCTCGTCGATGGCGTGGCGGGTGGGCTCGCGGTCATCCGGGTGCAGCAACTCGTAGAACTTCTGGATCGTAACTTCGGCATCGGGTGGCAGCCAGAAGTGTTCTTTCACCAGGTCGTCCCAGGTCAACTTATCGAAGGGCAAATCGCAGAACCAGAATCCAACGTTCGCGGCCTGAGCCACAATCTCGAAGCGTTCGCGCTGTCGCCGAGTGAGTTCTTCCGTTTCTTTGCGCTCGGTGATGTCGAGCGCGGTACCCAGCAGACGTTTTGGAGAGCCGTCCGCATTCCGTTCGACTTGCGCGGTGAATTCGCCCCAACCGAGGGATCCGTCTTTGCGGTAGAAGCGTCCTTGAAAGAAGAAGCGGGTTCCCATTTCCAGGGCGTTCGCGAAAGTCTGTTGAAAGGCTTCTCGATCGTCAGGATGCAGCACGCGGTTCGAGAAGTCTCGAAGCGAGAGTGGGCCATCCTCGCGGGTACGCCCAAACATTTCGTACACCCGGTCATTCTCCCAGACAGCATTGGTGGCGTTCGGATACCAATGCCAGATGCCGAGTTCAGCGGCTTCCGTCGCAAGGCGCAAGCGCTCTTCGGATTGTGCAATGGCTTGGCGCGCACGCACCTGGTGGGTGACGTCCTGGAAATAGCACACTACGCCCCAGTCACTCTCGGGTAACGGAATGCGGCTGATGCGCCATTCGTAAACGCTAGGCTCACGCCCGTCGAGGCGGTCCGCGATACGCTCGTGTTCCACGTAAGGTTCGCCGGTTTCCAGCGTGTGGCGAAAACGCAGGCCCAGTTCGGTCGCTAAATCGCGCGGATACAAAAGGTGCAGTACTTCGTCAAAATCCCGGCCCAGAGGTTCGGCGATGGTTTCGAAAGCGGGCAAGGCCGGCGGGTTAATCGCTCGAAGACGAAACTCCGCGTCCACCAGATAGACGCCAAATGGCGCTTCATTGACGAGAGTGGCGAACTGCTCGCTGCGGCGGCGTTGCTCTTCGGCTGCTTTCTTGCGAACTTGTGCCAGTTCCAGGTGAGCCTGCACCCGCGCCAGCATTTCTCGCGCGCTGAAGGGTTTGGTCAGGTAGTCGTCCGCACCGCTCTGCATGCCTTCCACTCGAGCTTCTTCTCCGGCTCGCGCGGAGAGCAGTATGACGGGGATGGTTCGAGTGCTTTCGGCCGCCCGCAGTTCGCGAAGCAAGCCGAAGCCATCGAGTTGCGGCATCATAATGTCGGTCAGGATGAGGTCCGGGACGCGGTCGCGAATCCCTTGCAATGCCGCGCGACCATCCGAAAAACTGATGACGTCGTAACGTTCGGCGAGCAGCCGGGTGACGTACTGGCGCATGTCTCCGTTATCGTCGGCAACCACGATGCATGGGCGCTTCTCTTTAGCGCCACTGGCACTGCCATTCGCCGGATACGGCACCGGAAGGAATTCCTGGGCCTCCGGGAGCCGCTCGTCTTGTTCCTGCAATGCGCTGTCGGGCAGCCAGCGAAGCGCTTCTTCGACATAGGGTGCTGCGCCAACTGCGGTGGTTGCTAGCGTGCGTGTTCCGCCGATGCGGTCGGCAGGCAGATGCGCAATTCCCTTGGGGATGCGAATGATGAAGGTGCTACCTACACCGGGCTGGCTTTCCACGCGGACGCTCCCGCAGTGGAGCTTGACCAGTTCCTGAACCAGCGCCAAGCCGATACCGCTGCCTTCGTGAGTACGGCTGCGAGTGTTCTCGATGCGATGAAAGCGTTCAAAGAGCCGCGGGAGTTCTTCGGGGTTGATGCCCACCCCGGTGTCCTGTACACGCAATTCAACCGCGGCATCCAATTCGCGCAAGGAAACCGAAATCTTGCCCTCGAACGTGAACTTAAAAGCATTTGAAAGCAAATTCAGCACGATCTTTTCCCACATCCCGCGGTCCACGAATACCTGTTCGGAAAGTTCGGGGCAATCGAGCTTGAGTTGGAGCCCGGCTTTATCGAGCGCCGAGCGAAATACGCTGGCGAGTTCCAGAGTGAATTTTGCGAGGTCGGTCGACAGGTAAATCGCCTGCATTCGGCCCGCTTCAATCCGCGAGAAATCGAGCAGAGTATTTACAAGTCGCAACAGGCGCACGCCATTCCGGCTGACCAGCTCCAGTTGCGATTTCGCGGCCGGCGGCAAATCGGTATGACTCTTCGCCAACAAGTCTTCGACCGGGCCGAGCATCAAGGTGAGAGGTGTGCGGAATTCATGGCTGACATTGCTGAAGAACAGCGTCTTGGCGCGATCGATCTCCGCCAGAGCCTCCAGGCGTCGCCGCTCTTCTTCGGAAGCACGCGCATTCTGTATCAATGTGGCCAATTGGCCGGCTACCAATTCAAAGAACGCCAAGTACTCCGTGTCCAGCTTTCGCGACGGACTTACTCCGGCAACCAGCACGCCGATCGGGCGCTCTGCTGCAGCGGCGGATACCGGAAGAAGAATAGCCTCTGAAACTCGCTGCTTCGCCGGGCCGAGTGGGACCGAAGCCAGGCCTTCCAGGTGCTTCACTTCCCATCGAGCGCTCTCGTAGACGCGCTGCGCGGGCCAAAACGCGGCGTCAGGCTGCGAATCCAGGCTCAACTGCTGCGGGCTGACGCTCGCCAAATCCGCGGTCAAACCGGTGCTTTGCTCCAGGTGCGCCGAATGGCCGCCGGGATCGGTGAGATAGAGCAAGGCGAACGGGATGTCGTCGCGATTTTTGGACAGGCTGGCAAACGAGGACGCACAGGCGGATTGTAGCGAATTCTCGGTGAGCGCATTGGCCGCCAATTCGGAAAGCGTTCGCAAGCCCCTGGCACTTAAAATTTTGGCGGTGGTTTCAGTGCTGGGGCAGAACAGTCCGGCAACGTTGCCGTCTTCATCGTGAATGGGACTGTAGGAAAACGAATAATAAGTTTCCTCAAGAAAGTCACCGCGATTCATGAACAGACGGACGTCATCGACAAAGGTGGCTTGCCCCTTAGTGAACACCGCATCCGCCAAGGGTCCGCAAATGTCCCAAATCTCCGGCCAGACATCGCGGGCGGGTTGACCGAGGCAGGAAGGGTGTTTCGCCAGGCTGAGCACGGCAATGTAGGCGTCGTTATAAAGGAACGTGATCTCGGGACCCCAGCCGATCCACATCGGGTGCCGAGAATTCAACATGAGATTGACCGATGTCTTCAGACTCTGCGGCCAGTTATCGATGGGACCAAGCGGCGTCCGTTCCCAAGAGTGATTGCGGATTAGCTGACCGAGTTCGCCGCCTCCCGCCAGCCAGGCGCCGACGGGCCCAGAGACCGCGGTCGGAGGCGGCAGAGCGGTGGTGGTAAGATGCCCGTTTCCGCGGCGAATCACGTCTTCCAACGTGGCCAGCAAGGAATCGGACAGGTCGCCTTTAGCGACGAAGCCCGAAGCCCCTACTTCGGCAATTTGACGTTTAACGACCTTTGGATCGTTCTGGCTGACCAGAATGATTTTGGAATCGATCAGTTCCTGGCGAATAATTCGCGTGGCATCCAGTCCGCTCATGCGCGGCATGGAAATGTCCATCAGTACGACGTCGGGGCGAAGAGACTTTGCTTTTTCGACAGCGTCGACCCCGTCGATCGCCTCCCCGCACACCTGCCAATCGGATCGCGAGGAAAGGATAAATCGCAAGCCACGCCGTACGAGTTCGTGGTCGTCGACAATCAAAATACGGACGGAATTCAAGTTGGGCTATTTCCTATTTGCAAGTGAGGGACGAGAACAGGCACAGCCGCGATTCCTCAATGCATCGATCCGACCACTCGTCACGAAAACTCCCTCGATTGAATACGAGATTACGGACGCGTGCCATACAGAAATTACTTGAGTGGTCCCAATCCTCCACCAGTGAACCTTGTATTCGCCGGGGGCAACTTATCCGATGCTAGCGGAGCGCCCTTTGTCGCCCCAAGGATGGCTTAATCTCGGAAGGCTCTTTCCGATCCGGTTCCGTGGCTTCGCCAAGGTCTTCTTGAATGGCAGAAATCTCGATGCGCTCGCGCTTGATGTCCAGCCGAATTCGCCCATAAAGGTTCATGTAGATATTGGCGATCCACACTACCGTGAAAAAGGAAAGCAAGTAGCCACGCCAGTCGGGAAATACAAGTTTGAAGCGGGTAATCAGCAGGAACAGGATTGTTACGTAGTGGCTGAAACAGTATTCACAGGTAAAAATGTAGAAAAACTTGCGTTCAAACAGGCGAGGCCGCTTTTCGCTGCAATCAACGCAATATTCGCGAATTTCGCGAAAAATCTCCTCGTGCGTGACGGTCCACGCGATCGAGGCGACGGGAATGGCGATGACGAACGCCAGTAGAAGTTGCTGAGAAATGGTCATAGTTTGGAGTTCGACGAGAAATTGTGTCTATCAGAGTTGATAATCGTTGCGCCTATGAAGATGAGCGCTTCTTCGGGGGAACTTTTGCGCCCTTCTTTCGCGCCTCTGACAATCCAATCGCGATGGCCTGTTTTCGACTCTTCACCGCGCCGCCCTTTCCGGCTTTACCGCGCTTCAGCGAACCTTTCTTCATCCGCTTGACGGCGCTTTTGACGCTCTTTCCGCTGGATTTTCCGTAACGAGCCATTCCGACGTCTCCTTTATTCCGCTATTCGCTTAGCTGGCCATTCGCCTGTGCGATTCGCGATCCTTGCCCGATGACCTTCCTTTAGTCGCGCGCTTCTGAGTTTCCTTGGCCTGAACGCTGCGCTTCAGAGCTTCCATCATGTCAATCACCGGAGCGCGAGGAGTTTTGTGCTCCTCGACAATGGTTTTGCCTTTCAGCTTGGCGTCGATGAGCGCTTTGAGATTGTCCTGAAACGTGTCGTGGTATTGCTCAATCTTGAAATTGGCGGAGAGAGTCTCAATCAATTGCTGAGCCAGTTTCAGCTCCTGCGGCTTGATCTTCACTTCCTTTTCCGCGTCGCCATAACCTTCCACAGAGCGAATCTCATTGGCGAAGTACATGGTATGCAGCGTAAGCCCGTGATCCCTTGGCCGCAGAAAGACGGTGTATTCGCGCTGGTGCATGGTGAGCTTGGCGATGCCGACTCGCTTGGTGTCTTCCATCGCCTTTAAAAGCAAAGCGTATGCTTTGTCCGCGTCTTTATCGGGCAACGCCAGATACGAGGCGTCGAAATAGATGGGATCAATCTGGCTTTCTTCAACGAAGGCCAGAATTTCCATGATCCGGCTGGAGGCGGGCGTGATCTTCTTGATTTCGTCCTGGGTAATCAGAACGTACTGCCCATCTTCGTATTCGTAGCCACGTACCACTTCCTTGCGGTCCACGATTCGATCGCAGGTCGGGCAATAGAGGGGTTGCCGAATGCGCGTGTTGCAGACCTTGTGGATCTGGTGCAGGTACGTTCGCTCACTGCGGGCGGCCGCGTACAGGCGTATGGGAATGTTCAACAATCCAAAACTGATGGAACCCTTCCACACAGAAGAGGGCATAGTGGTTCGCTCCGGAAACACTTCATCGTAAGGAGCCGGGCAAAACGGCCGCAATCGGGTGATTTGCTGAGAATTCCGGAGCGATCCGTGGCCTGACTTGCCAAATCGCCGCTTTTTCTGCGGCTGCGCGCAGCGTCGATACGCCAAGTTTTACTTCCAGGGGATTTTCGCGGCAAGCACTTGCGAAACTGTCGTTATACTCACAACCATGTCGCCACTCAACGAATATCGCCGGAAACGCGATTTCCAGAAGACCGCCGAGCCCCGCGGGCAAACGCAACGGGAGACGAAGTCCGAATTTGTCGTGCAAAAGCACGCCGCAACGCGGCTGCACTACGATTTTCGCCTGGCGATCGACGGTGTCTTGAAATCGTGGGCTGTACCCAAAGGCCCCTCGCTCAACCCGGGCGATAAGCGGCTCGCGATTCAAGTGGAAGACCATCCCATCGAATATGGCGGCTTCGAGGGAATTATCCCTAAAGGACAGTACGGAGGTGGCGAAGTCATCGTTTGGGATCGCGGCACTTTCGAACCGGAAGGAAACAGATCCGCTTCTGAGCAAGTGGCCGGCGGCGAACTGAAGTTTCGTCTATTCGGCGAAAAGTTGCGTGGCAGCTTCGTGCTGGTCAGGCTGAAACGCGATCCGCAAAAGAATGAATGGCTACTGATCAAGCACCGCGACGAGTATGCCGATTCGAACTGGAATGCGGATGAACATCCGGAATCCGTGCTGAGCGGAAAAACTTTGCAGGACATGGCGGAGGCCTCACCAGACAAGGTGCGCCAATGGCAATCGCGGGTGAAAGATCGTCCAGTGGCGCGAAAGGCCCTGACTCCTGGCATTAAAGCGCAGGGCACGGCCGCGCCAATGCCCGAGAACGTCGATGTCATGCTGGCCCAACTGGCCGACGAACCTTTCTCTGATCCGAACTGGCTGTTCGAAATAAAATGGGACGGAATCCGCGCTGTTGCTTATGTGCGAGCGGATGCGGTCCAGCTATTTTCGCGCTCGAAGCGCGACATCACCCACGAATATCCGGAGTTTCACGACTTGGACCGCGCGCTCAAGGCATCTACGGCGATTCTCGACGGCGAACTGGTGGTGCTCGACCAGGATGGCCGCAGCGTGTTTCAGCGCATTCAAAACCGAGTGGGAATTCAGAAGCCTTCCGAGAAACTGCGGAAAGATCACCCGGTCACATTTTATGTGTTTGATCTGCTGTATCTCGACGGTATTGATATTCGGCGGAACGCGTTGGTGGAACGAAAGCGCCTGTTGGCGGATATTTTGAAGTCGAATGATCAAGTGCGCTTCTCCCAGCACCAACTGCAAAACGGAAAAGAATTGTTCGCGGCTGCGGAGGAACAGTCGCTGGAAGGGATCATCGCGAAAAAGTTGGACAGTAGTTATATCGGCGGACGCACCAGCGCATGGCTGAAGCTAAAAATTCAGAAAGAACTGGATGCCGTGGTCGTCGGCTGGACCGAGCCGCGCGGCAGCCGGAAGTACTTCGGCGCTCTGGTGCTCGGGCTGTACTCCGGCAAACAATTGGAGTTTATCGGTAGCGTTGGCACGGGCTTCGACACCAAGCTGCAAAATCAACTGTTTGAACGACTGCAGAAGCTGGAAGAAAGCCGATCCAGTTTTCGCAATCCGCCGCGCCTGCGGGAAGAAATCACCTGGGTGCGGCCGGAAATGGTCGCTCGGGTGAAATACGCCAACTGGACGGACGACAAACATCTTCGCGCCCCTGTGTTTCTGGGTTTGCGGAACGATCGAGATCCGGAAAGCTGCACGTTTCTGGCGGAAAATCCGAAACCGTCCACGCCGAACGGGGAAACCCGCGAGGAGGCGGAGCCGGAGACTCCCCGCGCAGATGAGCCCCAGTCAACGCATCAGGCCCATCCCGCGACAAAAGCGGCCACGCACAAAGTAGCGGCCAAACAGAAGACGACGCGGAAGAAAACGAGTTCGAAGCGGCAGGACAAAGATTCCGCAAACTCCTACGACTATGACGAGTTGAAGAACGGCACGACGGACGGATTGACGCTCGAACTTGACTCGCACCAACTCAAGCTCACGCACCTGAACAAGATCTATTTTCCAAGGGGCAAGTTCAAGAAACGGGATCTGCTGGCTTACTATCTGCGGATGGCTCCCCGGATTCTGCCGTTCATCGAGGGGCGGCCGATGGTCCTGCGGCGCTATCCGGACGGAGTCGATGGCAAGTCGTTTTTCCAGAAGGAGGCGCCTTCGTTTGCGCCCGAGTGGATGAAACGAGCCACGATTTTTTCGGATGAGCGCGGCGGGGATATGGATTACATCATGGCGGATTCCGCCGCTGCGCTGCTCTACCTGACGAATCTCGGCTGCATTGATCATAATCCGTGGTCCAGCCGCGCCGATTCGCAGGATTGCCCGGACTATGTGTTTTTCGACCTTGACCCCACGCCTGGAACGCCTTTCAAAGATGTTCTGAAACTGGCGCGCTGCATCAATTCGGTGCTGGGCCGCCTGAAGTTGGCGCGTTTTCTGAAAACCTCCGGCGCATCGGGATTTCACATCTTCGTGCCCCTAGAACGCAAATACACTTACGAACAGACACGCAATTTCGCCGCCATCGTAGGCCGGGTTGTAGCGGACGAGGTGCCGGAACTGGTCACGTTTGAACGTTCGGTACGCAAACGACCAAAGGGTCGAATCCTGTTTGATTCGCTGCAAAACGCCAAGGGAAAGCCGCTAGCCTGCGCCTACTCCGTTCGAGCGGAAGCAGAGGCATCGATTTCCACCCCAATCACCGAGCGCGAATTGCAACACGATTTCGATCTGGCACAATGGAATCTGGCAACGATCGATGCCCGGCTCGATGGGGTTGGAGATCTCTGGAAGGATTTCTGGGACAAACGGCAAGGCCTGGATCGCGCAATATCCCTGTTGGAACCGATGGTGCGAGGGGCCGGCAGCGCTTCCAAATCGCCACACAAGAAAGCGAGCAAAGCCTGAAGCGCTGGTCGCAGGGACTTCGAAAGAAATGGGCCGGTCAACATTTCTGTTGCCGGCCCATAGCCTAAAATCCCGAAACGTCTTACGCCGTCGTTCGCGTTCCCGTGAAAAAGTGCACGACCAGAGAAATTACAGCCAGCAGCAGCAACAAATGAATGAGCCCGCCTGCCACGTGGAACATCAGGAAGCCTGCCGCCCACGCGATCAGTAGCAAGATCGCCAATCCCAGAAACGGTCCAAATCTCATCGCTCGCCTCCTAAGTGTTGTTGTCGAGAGACAACCCGATCGTGCTTAATCTGCTTCGGCTGCAACCGAAGAAGCTCTTTGCCATGCGGTGGAATTGGAAGAGCGGGAGCCCCGGCCATCCGAATAGTCGTCGCTGTAATCGTCGTCTCTCCGTGCACGGCGGAATTCCTGCTGAAATCCAGGTACAAATTCTTCAATGACCTGGGCCAAGCGACTGGTCGCGAGCCCCATCACAGCGCCTTTTAGTGCTCGGAGCGTTCCATTGAGCCGGCCTTGAATCGGCGCGAAGGACCGGCGAACTGGTTGCCCTTCCGACGATTCAGCGGAATAGCCATCGACCTCACCCGACTCGCCAAAGTCTTCGTTCGAACGCCAGCGATTCCCATAGCCGCGGCGCCCCGAAGGAACCAGCGCCGATGCAAGTACGCCGACTCCGAAAGCGACCGCCAACATGACGCCGGGGCGCTGATCAAATTGCGTGCGCCAATCGACAGCGTCCTTGACCTTATCTCCGAGTTCGTTGAAATTCTCCGAGAGGTTGTCTCGCGTGCGACGAATATGCTGCTCTATTTGATTTGTTGTTTCGTCCATTGAACATTCTCCTCCAAGCTGCGAATCGTTTTGTCGGGTACAGGAATCTTGAGTTTAGGTTTGCTTATGGCGACCAAGATACCGCCGATGAGCAACGTCAGCGCACCAACCAGGAAAGACGCTTGCCAACGCGGCAGGATTGTAGATAGCCAGAACACCGTTCCCAACAGCAAGAAACCCAAGCCGTAAAAGGCCAAGGCCAAGCCGGCGCCCATCGTGGTAGCCGGCTTGGAGACCGTAGCCAAGTTCTGTTGCATTTCAACTTTGGCGAGCTTAAATTCTGAACGGATGATCTCGCCGAAGTTGCCGACAATGTCCTGCACTACTTCGGGAATGGGCCGCTGCATTTGCGGAGACGCCATGCCAGGCTCCTTTTGCTGAATCTTTACTTGTGAGAAATGTGCTATTAGTCGCCGTTGCGAATGCCGCGTGCGACCAGAAATCCCAGGATTGCGGCTGCCGCCAAGGCAGCTCCGGGGTATTGCTTGACCACGCCGATGATGTCGTCGCCCATGCTACGAAGATCGGTCGAGCGGATGTAATCCGCGGTACGGTGGACGCGGTCCGCGGCAGTGTGAGCGGCCTGCGATACTTGGTCGGCACCCGAATGCAATGTGTCGGCAGTCTGATCCAGCGCTCCGGCAGTCGCTTGGCGCGAATCGTCAATCTTTTCCGCGGCGCGCTGGCCGAACTGATTCACCGTATCCTTCAGATTTGCCGCCTGCTGGCTGGCTTTTTGCTTCATGCGAGCTGCGGTGCCCGCCGCCGAGGAAGTGTTCCCTGTGTTGCTGCCCGAAGTGCTGGAAGGGGCTGACCCAGTTCCGGTTGACTCGCTGTACGGATACTGACCCGGCTCCTTGTTGAAATCATCCATGATGACTCTCCTTTGGATTCGAAACTTCGATCTGCGCTGAGCGTATAGTCCGCGCATGCTGGTGGCCATACGGAGATAGATTGAGATGAACATTTGTGAGTGGGTATCGCGCCGATGAGTGAGCGCCAGGCAACAGAAAGGCCCGCCCACGCTTATTTCAGGCGCGAGCGGGCCTTGTACGAAATCAATGACTACTCTCTCTCTTTCCTAGCGGTTCGTGCTGCGGTTGTCCGAGTGACGATCGGTTTCCTTGCTTGTGCCACCCTGACGGCTGGAGCCAGAACCCTTCTTTTCGTTTTCCTTCGTCGATTCGTTCTTCTTGTTGTCGGCCATGAAAGATCTCCTTATGATTTGCTCGAATGCAGTGCCTTTCTTGAAAGCCACTGATTCGTTCACACACCCTCACTGTCCGCGAAGCAACCGTTGCGGCATATCCAGCCTTCCGCGTAAAACCTTTTCTAATTAAGCCTGAGGGGAAAATCTAGCCATGCTGTGGTCCGCTGGCGGGCACCAACGACTCTTGCGGGAGGTCCTTCGCTGCTCGAAAGAATCTGTGGTCGCAGACTTCGCAACGATACGGCTTGCGGTGCAGAAAGGAGCGCAGCGCGGCTTCCCAAATGGAATGCGTCCGAGAGCGGTGGACATGGACGCTGCCGCAACGCGGACAAGGCGGATGAGTCTGCCCAGAGCGGCCAGAATGAATGCGGTGAGTCGAACGATAGCGGCCCAACACAGAACCCCCAGAGCAAAAAGGTATGCCTTGGTGTGCCCTCGCAGCCATAAGGCATCTGCTGTATGGGAAACATGTCATGGCTGGAGTCGATTCTGCTCGAGGTAACGGGTGTCGCGCAGGATGTGGACTTTTCTTGTTTCTCTGCTCAGGCAATGCAGGTATTGGAAAAACCATTGGACTGAGGCAAAACTTCCCCAACACTTGGCGCTTTGCTTGCCTTAACGAAGGAGACCCGTTCATTGAAGAATCTTGCCGCAATCCGCTCCGAAGCTGCTCTGATCAAGTCGGCGCAATCCGGTGATTCCGAAGCATTTGCCGCTCTTGTCGCGCGCCACAAAACCCAGATCTATAGAGTGTCCTTGAGGATTCTTAAGAACCAGGAAGACGCCGAGGACAACCTGCAGAACACGATGTTGAAAGCGTTTTGCCAAATTCGGCGGTTCAATCGGGAATCGCAATTTTCCAGTTGGCTGGTGCGCATCGCCATTAATGAAGCTTTGATGTTTCTTCGCCGCCAGCGCTCGCGCAAGATGCAGGACACGGTGCAAATTACCGAGGACGGCGACGCGCTGGTCATGGAACTTCCTGATCCGTCCAGCAATCCTGAGCGCGAGTACATCCACAAGGAACTGGCTTCGAAGGTCATGTTCGAGCTTGGACCCAAGCTGGAGAAGATCGTGCTCTTGCAGAAGCTGGAAGGTTGGACCAGCCATGAGCTCGCAGAGCAATTTGGCATTTCCGCAGGCTTGGTGAAATATCGCTTGTTTCGTGCGCGCGCCATTCTGCGGGAGAAAATGGAACTACTGACGCAGGTGCCGAGCGCCCCAGTCCTGTAATTCGCTAGAATGCGATTCGGATTGCTGCTCCGCCAAGCCCATCGCATCTGAGCAAAAACAAAAGGCACCATCTTGCGATGGTGCCTTTTCTCTTGATGGCGTTATGAAGGGAGTTTATGCGCCAGCGGAGCGCGAACGCGACTTGCCCCGATTCACGGGCGTCGATTCTTCCTCATCCACCGAAATCGCGTCCTCGGTATCGGACTCCTCGTCGCTTTCTTCATCTTCCTCGTCTTCTTCTGCGCCGGAATTTGCCGCGACATTAATTTTCTCGGCCATTTCCGTCAGCTTCTCGTCGGTTTCCTTCTCTTCGTTGAGGGTTTGTTCCAGAATGCTGGCCGCCTTGTCCTCGCCCAAGACTTGCGCCCAAGCGTGAACGCAGCCGTAAGCGGCGATTTCGTAGTGCTCGACGCGCTGAGCCGCCGAAATAATCGCCGCGTCCATCACGGCGCCCTCGAAATCCTCTTCCAGCATTTCGGCACCCTCTTCGACGATGCCGGTCATTCCCGCACACTTCTTCGCGGTAGCTTTTTCTCCCAGCGAAGTCAGGACCTGCTTCAAACGTTCCACATGTCCCTTCGTCTGCTCGAGGTGCTCCTCGATTCCAGAGCGCAGCTCCTCGGAGTTGCAGGCTTTGGCCATCTTCGGCAGCGCCTTGACCAGGCGATTTTCGGCGTCAAACAAATCGCGCAATTCGTCGACAAACAAACCGCGCAGTGAGTTGTCTTTCATTGCTCCACCTCATTCAAGTTTTTAAGGCACGGCAGTTGGAATTCGTCCGTCCGATTTGAACTTAGGCTGCGAAGCAAGGAGGTGCTATACACAGGAACGTAGAGATTTGTTGAGATATTCCGGTAGTGCATCGCGACACAGGAAATCGATCGCGTCGGAGACGCTAAGCGCAGCGCTCCTTACAAGTTGCAAGCGCGTTTCATTTGTGCCCCAAAGAGCTTGCGACTGCAATTTCCACGGTCGCTGCACTAGAATATCCGTAGTAAGAAAGACAACTCAGCGTCTGATGGGAAGAGGTTTATGGCATGCGACTGATTCGATTTGGTGACGGGGCAAATGAAAAACCGGGAATTATGTCCAAAGACGGCAAGCGTCGCGATCTCTCCGCACACTTCCCCGACTGGAATTCTTCCGTTCTAGGCGGAACTGGATTGGATGATCTTCGCAAGCTGCTTGCCGCCCATCCGGAAGGAGGACTGCCGCTGGTTCCAGACAACGTACGCTGGGCTGCACCCATCGCGCGCCCCGGCAAGGTGATTTGCATCGGATTGAACTATTCGGATCACGCCCGCGAATCCGGTATGGCCATTCCGACCGAGCCCATCGTTTTCCTGAAAGCGTCCAACACGGTCGTTGGACCTTACGACCAAATTTTAATACCGCGCAACAGCCGCAAGACCGATTGGGAAGTCGAACTGGGTATGGTGATCGGCAAATCCGCGAGGTATCTGGAGTCGGCCGGCGAAGCTGCCGCGCACATTGCTGGCTACTGTCTGTCGCATGATGTATCGGAGCGCGAGTTCCAACTGGAGCGCGGAGGGCAATGGACAAAAGGGAAAAGTTGCGACACGTTCAACCCGCTGGGGCCATGGCTGGCCACCGCCGATGAAATCGCGAATGTGTCTTCGTTGTCGATGCATCTGCTCGTAAATGGAGAACAGCGCCAGAAAGGCAACACAGCGACGATGGTTTTTGGCGTGTTTGAATTGGTTCGCTATCTGTCGCAATTCATGACCCTCGAGCCCGGCGACCTTATTTCCACCGGCACTCCTCCAGGAGTTGGTCTTGGCATGAAGCCGCCGCAGTATCTGAAGGCAGGCGACGTCTGCGAGTTGGAGATCGAGGGCCTCGGCAAGCAACGACAGGTCTGCGCGCAGGCCTAGAGTCGCAGCAGAGCGTCAGAGGAAGTGAAGTTCTCGCAGCCAGTTGGCGATCAGCGTCATTTGCACCGACAAAACCGGATCGTAAGGGGCAAGTCCATAGCCGTGGCCGCCGCGCCGGAACAGGTGGAATTCCGCGGGTATGCCCTGTTTCTTCAGCGCTTGGTAGTAGAGCACGCTGTTCACCGGCAGAACGACCTCATCATCGTCGGAGTGAATCAAGAATGCGGGAGGCGTCTGCTTCGTCACGTGCTGATCGGGCGCAACCTCGTTGACTTGTTGTTCGGTATAGCCCTTCCCGAGCAGATTGGCGTAACTGGACGGGCCGGCACTGCCCAGTGGTTCAATGACCGGATAGGAAAGGATCGAAAAGTCTGGGCGACTGCTGGCGCGCGCGACGGGATCCGTACTTCCGGAATCGCCGGAATCAAACAGCGTGGACACCATGCCGGCCAAGTGTCCTCCCGCGGAAAATCCCCAAATTCCGATACGATTGGGATCGATGTGGAACGCGGCGGCGTTGGCACGGATGTACCGGACCCCGCGCTGCGCGTCCATCAATTCCACCGGGTAGTGATATTTCGGGCCGAGGCGATACTCGACGACGAATGCCGCAATTCCCAAGTTGTTCAACCATTGCGCGATCTGTTTGCCTTCATGGTCGGTCGCCAAGCCCTGATATCCGCCCCCCGGTAAAACCACGATTGCGGTTTGGGAAGTTTGTTGTTTCGGCAGATACGCTGTAAGTCGCGGCTGATCTTCTTTCGCGGTGCCTTGCGCCATGGGTGCGCCCGACGGCCACAGAAGAGTAGCTGCAGGTGGGTTTTCCTGTGCTCGCGCGGGACTGTGCAATAACAAGAGGAAACTCAGGCTGGCTGCAATTACAAAACACATTCGACACATGTTCTTCATGAGGCATCACCCTCGCTTCAATCTTATGGATACGAACTTAGGCTTCTATTCCAGAACGACATGCTGCTGCCCCGAATGCAGTGGAATGGATTTCGCGTTCCACATCAGGGTGCCGGTTACTCCTTCAGGCAACTCGATCTCCGCATCGGTGCGCTGTCCATTGCTCTGGTAGCGAGTATGAATGGATCCCTTCGGATGCGGTGTGATTGCATCGACCGAAGTTAGCGACCCGAGCGCCGGACGAATCAGCACGGTCGCAAATCCTGGAGACGCAGGATGCACTCCCGCGACGATCGTGTTGAAATCGTACGCTGGATGCCCGCTCCAGGCATGAGTGTCCGAACGCGAAGGGTCGGGCGTCTCCGGGACTGTAGTCAGCCCCTTTTCCAGCATTTCGTGCCACGGCTTCAACGTCGCCAAATACAGATCGCCGGCGCCTGCGTGGTCGATCGCGCGCGAAAGATAAAACTGGAAATAATACGAGGACGGCGTCATCTCAGGCTCCTGTGGTGTGTTCGCCATCCTCCGGTCCGTCAACCGCTTCAGCACTTCCAACTGTCGATCCTTCGGCACCACATCTTGGAGGATTGCCAGCGAATTCGTTTGCTCGCTGAAGCGATTTTGGTCGGGAGTATCGGCCAATAGCCCATATTTTTCGTTCCAGCACAGTCGATACACACTATCCGCGGCGACCTGCGCGTGCCGGCGGTAGGTTTCCGCTAAATGCGCATCGCCTAGAGCGTCTTCCAATTCGGCGGCGTCGCGCAATGCGCCAATCAGTTGAAGCGTGAGAACCGCGGACCGGCCGTCCTTGTCATAGGGCGGGTATTCTTTGCCGTCATTCGTCCAATCCACGAAATTCCAGTACGGTAGATGCTCCAAAAATCTATCGCTGCGCTGGCGCCGCAGAAACCATGCTAGAACGGCGCGGGTGCCAGGGAGCAGATCTCCCACCATTTTCGGATCATCTCGATACATCCAGAAATCGTGCAACATGTTGACGTAAATCAAGGAGAAGGGCGGAATAATCTGCACCAGGGAACTGGGGTAGCGGCTCTGCGTCAGCCCCTCGGGTAGAAGCGAATCGTTCGCGGCGTGCAACGCCTGACGCGCCAGCCGGTCGTCTCCGGCAACGACGTAGGAAATCAACAATTGGATCCGCGTGTCGCCAAAATACTGCAACTGTTCCCAGTACGCGGTGTCCATGTAGGTTTCGTGAGCATCCAGCCGGGCGGTGCGCCAACTGATTTCCCGTATGCGAGTCAGTTCGCGGATCGTTCGAACGAAATGCTCCGCGATCTTCAAACGGAAACGCCGTATAAAAGGTGTGCACCGACTGGATTTGCAGCGGTTCGTCCTGCGTTTCGATCTGCAATTCGATAAATCGCCACGTCCTCCACCACAGCGGCATGAACGAACGTTGGCCGCCGTCGGCGATGAATTGGTCGGTCAGGCCGGCGGCGATTCGGTCGCCAATTTCCGCGCGATTTCCCCGCTTCTGGTGCTGGTCATAGAGCGCTTCCGTATACACTACATAGACCTGAGCACCTTTACCGCCGGAAATGATCACCTGCGGGTATGCGGAGACCACGACGTGTTGATCGAACAGCAAATTCGTTTTGCTGTGCGGTGGGATCACGGCAATTGCGCCTGCGCTGGGCGGTGAACTGGTTCCTTGGGTTCGCGCTAATGCAGGTTGCTCCACCTCTTTGTACTCCATTTGTGGAAGTGGATCTTCCCATAGCAACCATCGCTGCGCGTCACCGCTGCTAGGAACGCGCGGCACGTTCTGCTGCGGAAAAATCGACTCGCGAAGAGCCAATCCCGCGGCTACCCAATGCCCAGAGTTGCTACCCATCCGGTTCCAGCCGGAGTCGTAGTGATTAAAATCCACGCGTTCGCCCGGTCCGGTCACAAAATAGGACCACACTCCCGGTGTCAACGGCGGTTTCGTGGTATGCCCCTTTTCTTCTTCAACTTCCCAGTGGCTGTCGGTATTCACGATCGATTCGGCGTCCGTATCGCCTTCCACCAGGAATGCCAAGCGGTCAGAAATCTGCGCCAACGGAGCGTAAATACCAAACTGCCACACGGTTGCGGTAATGAAGTTGTCGCCCGCGCGCAGAAATGGAGCCAAGTCGAATCGCTCGTATCGCCAATGCGCAAAGTCTCCGCGGGCCGGGCCTTCGCCGACGCGTTGTCCATTGGTGTAGAGCTGGAAACGATTGTCGGCGCTCACCAACACGACGAATTTAGTCGGCTTCGCAGTGAGATGAAACACCCGGCGAAAATGCACAACCTCCGGTTCTCGCAAAGGAACCTGCGGATGCGTGATCCAGTCGGCGTGCCATTGGGCCCGTTCCCCTGGAATCGTCTGGCCGTGAGCGCATCGTGAACCAAATGTGACGAGCGCGCACGCCATGCATATCCACAGCATCGTTCGAGTGCGTGTTTTCATGGGAGCATCCTTTGGGACGCTTTCTGGAGCGACAAATCAGTTCGTGCCCAGGCCAGCCAGATTCCGGCTCCAGTCTGCAACACGATTTGCGGAGACGCCAAACGTTTCCATAGCTCCATCGAGCACGGACATTTGGATCGCCGCGTTTCCGATCGTAGAACTTTCCACCGAGCCACAAACCACCTGCAATCCGCTTCGCTCTTCTACCAGTTTGTTCAAGAATGAATTGCGACTTCCTCCGCCCACAATATAAATACGACGAAACTGTTTTCCTGTGACTTGAGAAATCATGCGCAGAATTTCGGTATAGCGCGCAGCAAGGCTGTTGAAGATCAGGTTGGCCATAGCCGGCGCGTGCGACGCATCCTCGGAATACGGCCCAAGACCCTGACGGTGCAGGACGCGATTGATGCGCGCGGGCATTTCTCCAGCCAGCAGCAACTCTCCATCATCTACGTTCAGAATCTCTTTGGAAGCGGGCAAAGTTCGGCACGATGCAATCAGTCGCGCAATTGTCCAACTGGCGCCCGTAGCGTTCCAGTGGCGCAGGCATTCCTCGATGAGCCACATGCCGTTCACATTTTTCAGGAACCGAATGTGGCCGCCTAATCCGCCTTCGTTGCTCAGATTATTCCGGAACGCATCGGGGCTGAGGCAAGGTTCATCCAACACTGTTCCCACCAGCGACCAGGTTCCCGAACTGACGAACGCCCAATCGTCGCCTTCGCCCGGAACTCCGGCAACGGCGGCGCCCGTATCGTGGCACGCTGGGGCAATCAGACGGGTATCCCGAAACGCCGGAATTGCCGCAAGTGCACCGCGCACGCAACCGACAATCGTTCCAGGAGGAACCATCCACGGGGCCTTCTTGTAGTCCAGTCCAGCCGCGGCAAACACTTCTTTGGACCAGGCGCGCCTGTTGGCATCCACCAATTGCGTGTGCGTCGCGTTGGTGAACTCCGAAACCGGCTCGCCGCCCAATTCGTGCAGAAAATATTCCGGCAGGTTCAGCCACAGCGTCTCGCCACCCAGTTTTTGTTGCTGGTCGGCGATTAACTGATAGACAGTGTTGAAGCGGAGCATCTGAATGCCCGTTATCGAATAAAGCGACTCAGCGCTTAACGATTTCCATAGCAGTTCCTGGCAACGTTCGGTGCGAAGATCCCGGTAGCAATACGGATCATCCATGGCCTTGGATTGGGCATCCAGGCGCACATAATCGACGGCCCATCCATCGATGCCGATGGAATCGATAGGAGCGTCCGCGGCCTCCGCACACTTCTTTAAGCCGATCTCGATCTCCTCGCGAATGCGCCGCAGATTCCAGTATAGGTGTCCATCGCGCGCCACAGGCCTGTTTTCGAAGCGATGAATCAGGCGCAGTGCGCCGTGATTTGCCTTCCAAGTGAGCAACGACACCCGGCAACTTTCGGCACCAAGATCGATGGCCACGACGTTACGAGCCGCTTTGCCCGGGACCGTATTGAGAATCATCGCAGGAAGGCTTCGGTGAGCCCGCCGTCCACCGGAATCAAGTGGCCGCTGGTGCATCGAGCGCTCGATCCCGCCAAAAAGAGAATTGCCTTTGCACAATCCTCGGGCTCAATCGCAACGTGAGTGAGTGTGCGCTTGGCATAATAACCGCTCAGCAAGTCGCGGAGATTCTCCGTCGATGAGCTCTCGTCGAAGGCAATTCCGTATTTTTTCAAGGACGCGATCACGCGGTCGCGTGGAAACATGGTCGAACCTTTCACAACCGTGGCCGGGCTTATACCATTGACGCGCACCAACGGCGCAAGCGCCACAGCCAATTCGCGGACAAGATGACTCAGCGCCGCTTTGCTCACGTCGTAAGCTTCGCTGCCGCGCTTGGAAACGACCGCATTCGCCGAACTGGTCAAGACAACCGAAGCGGGCAACTTCTGCTCGACAAACACTTTTTCGGCTTCATCCACGAGGACGTGGTTCGCGAGTACATTCAACTCCAGCGTTGCTCGCCACTGATCGTCGCTGATCATGCCATCCGGCGAAGATGCGAACATCGCCGCGGTATTGATGAGCACATCCATTCCGCCGAACGTTCGCACCACTTCCTGAAACAGGGCTTCAACCGACCGGCGGTTGCGAATGTCCACGACGGCGGCATGCACCGCTTCTTTGCCTGCGGTTGCGGCGATTGAACGCGCGGCGTCTTGCGCCGTGTCCTCGTCGCGATCGGCGATTACTACGCTGGCTCCGCGAGCAGCCGCAGCCTCGGAGGTTGCCCGGCCAATTCCATTCGCTCCTCCAACGATGACAAAAATCTGTCGCGCAAACTCCTTTTCCGGAGGCTGCCTGCGGATTTTCGCTTCTTCGAGCTTCCAATACTCGATGCGGAAAGCCTCAGAAGGCGGAAGAGCGACGTAGTTATCGTGCACCGCAAATTCGTGGGACGCCGCGCTCAATCCCGCTTGAGGCAGTTCTTTGGGAACATGGCCGTCCGCGAGTGCGGTGGCGCCTTCCATCACGTGAATGGCGTTCGTGTAAAACTCGCCGGTGATTCTAGCTTCGGACTTGTTCTTTCCGAAGCTGAACATGCCCACGCCAGGCAGCAAGATCACCGTTGGATTGGCGTCGCGCATAGCCGGCGAGTCGGAACTCGCAAAAGTTTTGTAGTATTCCGCATAGCTTTCCCGGTATTGCTGAAGCGCCGTGTCGACCAGCATTGGAATCTCTGCTGGATCGCCTGACGCATTCCACGGTACAAACAGCGGGCGAATCTTCGTGCGAATGAAATGGTCCGGACAACTGGTGCCCAGGGCAGCCAGACTGTGCGCATCGCGCGAGTTCACGAACCGCAGAACCTCGGGCGCATCGGAGTAATGCCCAATCAGCCGCTTCGCGCGGGAGATCCGGCCGCGTAGCACCGCAAAAATAGCTGCGACAATTCTCCCCCGCTCAGAGCGGGTCTTGTGAATCTCGCCGCCAAAAAGCTGGGCGCCTTTTTTTTCAACGTGCGACACCACAAACTCTCCGAGGTCATCAATCATAGCCAGCGTGTTTTCGTAACAGGATTGCTGCGTATCGCCCCACGTGAATAATCCATGGCCTCCAAGAATGATGCCGTCCGCGTCTGGTTGCGTCTTTATCGCATCACGAATCAGCCGGCCCAGCTCAAAGCCAGGACGCTGCCATGGCACCCAGACGAGTTTGTGTCCGTAAGCGCGATTGAACTCGGCCATTTTTTCGCGGCCATTCGCGGAGGCTGCCAGCGCAATCGCCCAATCGGGATGCAAGTGATCGATATGCGTGAACGGGAGCAGACCGTGCAGAGGAGTATCAATCGAAGCGGCCGTGGGATTCAGCCCGAATGTGCACAAAGGGTAGTAGTCCACCATTTCATCTTCATACTCGCGCCCGCGATAGATCGATTCCAGCTCAAGCAATTTTTTCTCATAGAGTGTCGCAAATCCGCTGACTTGAATGCTGCCCAGGTCGCCACCGCTGCCTTTGACCCATAGGACTTGGCGTTCTTCGCCGGTTAGCGGATCTTTTTGATGAAGCTTGGAACTCGTGTTGCCCCCTCCGAAATTGGTGATCCGCAGATCAGCGCCGAGTAGGTTCGAACGGTACTTCAGGAGTTCCGGTTCGCTGAGCCGCGCAGCTACGCCGTTATCCCACTGGTTTCGCAAAAATCGAAGGGATTTCATGAGGCCTCTACCAAAGTTTGATAAAGCGACTCTAGGCCGCTCTCAAGCGTAACTGCTCGCGCCACGCTTCCGTGTGCCACGTTCGCGCGCGGCCCGCTCGGTGTACCCGCTCTCGCGGAACGCTTGCAGCGGATTTTCCGCCAGACCGCGCTGCTTGCGCCATTCCTTCAATATCGGGCGGCAATCGGTTTCGAAGGCGTCCTTGTAGCAGTTCTCGGCGTCGATCAGGCGTTGTTCGTCACGCGCCTTGGCGAGCGTCGCGTTGTCCACCAGAGCGGCCTTGGCATACAGGAGTTGCGCCGTCATGACCGTCTGGATCATGGCCTCCACTTTGTTCTTTAGGTTGTGGCTCTGATCCACCATGTAGGCGATATCGGCGCGTTTGCCGGTCTCCCATTCGAACTGTCGTATCTCCGCAAACACCCGAAAAATCTGATACGGATCGATCGAGCCCAGGGTCAAATCGTCATCGGCGTAGCGCCGGTCATTGAAGTGGAACCCGCCCAGGGCATCCTCGCTCAGCAACCATGCCACGATCTGCTCGATGTTCTGCGCCTGGTAGTGATGCCCGGTATCCACCAGGACTTTGGCTTTTGGTCCGGCGGCCCGCGCATATAAGAGAGCCATGCCCCAATCGGCGATATCCGTGTGGTAGAACGCAGGCTCGAAGGGCTTGTACTCGATCAGCAGTCGCTGGTTTGGTCCGAGCGCATCGTGCACGGTGCGAAACGCGTCGGTGATCCACTGCTTGCGATGGCGAATATTTGCGGTGCCCGGATAATTGGATCCATCGGCAAGCCAAGGGCACAGATCGCGGCAGCCCAACTTCTTTGCGGCAGCCACGCTTTCCAGAATATGGGATAAGGCGCGATCGCGAACCGCTTTATGTTCGTTTCCAAGCGAGCCGTGTTTGTATTCCTGATCTTGAAACGTGTTTGGGTTGATGGAGCCGGCCCGCACGCAGTGCTGTTCCGCCAGCCGCGCGATCGATGCGATTTCGTCCGGCCCGGGAATATCCCACAACACGTGCAACGCTACGGTGGGACAGACACCGGTCAGGCGGTGCACTTGTCCTGCGTCGGAAAACTTCTCGGCGAGCGTCGACGCCGCGCTTTCCTGGAAGAATTTGCCGAACCGCGTCCCAGTATCCGCGAAACCCCAGGAAGGCAGTTCGACCTGAAAAGAATCCAATGCTTGATAGATGGAATCAACGGAAGGAGGCATGTCGCCCTCGCAATCTGAAGGCTCACTATAGCTCATCAGGAAGAGTTTCCACTGAAAAAATTGTCGACTGCAATGACCGAGTTCCTCTCCTGTCGGGAGGGACCGCAGACCACGTGGCCTGCATCGCAACTCTTCCCATCCGCGGTCGTAACCAGCACGACATCAGAGCCTGGAAAGGCTGTAACCAAATACGGCTGGCCTACCTCCTATGCGCATGCGTGCAAAACGTCTGCTACTCGCGACGCTAATTATTGGAGTGTGTATCGCCGCCTTGGTCCTGGCGCTAGTCCGCGCTCGCGATGTCGGCGCGTTCGCCTCGGCCAGCGAAACCAGGCGGCAGCGGCAGCCTGTGATTGTCGAACTGTTTACCTCGGAAGGTTGCTCGTCCTGTCCTCCAGCGGATGCTCTTTTACTGAATCTGCGCGACAAGCAGCCTGTTCCCCAAGCCCAAATCATCGTGCTTGAAGAGCACGTTGATTACTGGGATCACCAGGACTGGGCTGATCCTTACGATTCTTTCGCCTGGACCGAGCGCCAGGAACGATACTCAAAGCATTTTTCCGGCGATGGTGTATACACGCCACAAATGATTGTTGACGGCGAAACGGAATTTGTCGGCAGCCGCGAATGGCAGGCCGTGCACTCCATTGCCACCGCTGCACAAGCACCCAAAGCGCAGATCAATTTAAGTAAGGGCGCGGATGGCACAAATCTCCAGGTCCGCATCCAGTCGATTCCCTGGAAAGACGAACAGGCCGCTGAAATCTGGCTGGCGATTACCGAGAGCAAATTGGAATCGAAGGTCACCGGCGGCGAGAACCGCGGAGAGCGGCTGGTTCACTCAGACGTTTTGCGATCCATGCAAAAGGTGGGACGCGTGGACCGGGTGGCGCAAGGACAGATGCCTTTTGAAACGTCGATTCCTTGGGCCCCAAAAACATCCTGGAATGCAGCCAATCTTCGGGCAGTGGTGTTCCTTCAGGACCCCAAGACCCTGCGCGTCTTGGGAGCGGCGCAGATGCAACCTTGATCAGTCTGCTGGTGCCGAGCGAGTGCCCCAGAAAACCACCCACGCAGCAAAGTCCTCGCTGAATTTCACAAAGCGATGTGCTTCGCCCGCTTTCACGTACACAACATCGCCTGGTGCGCATGCAATCTGTTCGTTTTGCAGTTGCAAGGCGCCTTCTCCGCGAACGAAAAAGTAGAGTTCATCCTGATCGTGAGCTGTCTGGTAATCATGAGTCCGCGGAGCAAACAGGATGAGCGATAAACCTTGCGATGCAATCGTTTCTATGTCCCATACCCCGTCGGGCCATTTGCTGGTCGCGGGCAGAGGCAGCCTGGCCAGAACTTCGTCTAAGCTGAATTTCATACCCAGCCGCCATCGATCACGTGACTCTGGTTGGTAATTGCCGAACTGTCATCCGCAGCCAGAAACAGTACGAGTCGCGCGACCTCCTCCGGCAGCAACGAGCGCTTCAGGCTCTGCCGGGAATTCACCTCGGCTTCGTATTGTGGCGTCAGCCACAGCCGTCTCTGGCGCTCGGTCAGAATGGCGCCGGGCAGCACGCTGTTCACCCGGATGTTCCACTCACCCAGCTCGCGCGCCATGGTTCGCGACAATCCCACGACCGCGGCCTTCGCGGAGATGTAGGCTACCTGCCGGGTCGATGGGATGATCCACGCGATTGAGCTCACATTGATGATCGAACCGGCTTTCGCCTCTTTCATCGCGGGAGCCACCGCTTGGATCGTGAAAAAATAATGCCGTAGATTGATCGCCATGCGCTGATCCCAATATTCCGCGGTGACCTCTTCAGACGAGTGCCGGTCGTCGTTGCCCGCGTTATTCACCAATACCTGAATCGCACCTACTTCTTGAACGACTTCGCGTAGCCGTTCTTGCAACTCCGTTATGTTGATGAGATCGCAATGAACAAAAACGGGAGAATGTCGAGACTCTGGCCCCAACTGTTTGATCAGTGTATTTGCCGCTTCGTCCTGGATATCCAGAAATGCGACCTTGCTGCCCTGGCGCGCAAAATGCTCCACCAGCGAAGCGCCGATGCCGCTGGCCCCGCCGGTGATGAGAACGGAGCGATCCTGCAAACTCGGGTACACGGCGAACCTGTTCATGGTCACCTTTTTCGTAGGCAGAGAATGCCCGCTCAAAATAACACAGTTGAGACCCCTATGATTGATGGAGAGAACGAGTGACTAGCGAGTGGCGACGACTCGCTGAAATCCGACCCGGTCCATGGCCGAATTGGCTTCGGCATTTTTCATGAACGTCTTCCACACATGTTCCGTGCGATGGTTTTCAACCATCAGCATGGTGATGCCCAGGTCGATGCCTACCACATCGGTGTCGTACCATCCGCTCAACGGATTAAACGCATCCGCGAAGCTGTATTTCCCCCAGGCTTTCTCCTGGTACTTGCCGCGAATCGTTCGCAAGACCCGCAAGCAATCTTCATATAAAAACGGAACGGAACCGCCCGTGGCGCACGGCACGATGGTTCCGTCGACCTGACCCAGTTCGGGCGGACCACCCCAGGCCGTGTAGCCTCGCGCCGAATCGGAAGCGGAAATGCCCCACAGCTCATCGCCGTAGTCTCGCGAATGCTCGGTCAGAGAAAGGCAAAACGCTTTGTGGGCTTTGGTTGCCAGAATCGAATTTTCAAAATAATCGGTGTAGGCGTCGCGCTTGTTTCGGAAATCGAACCACGCGTGCGAATACTGATGCGTGAACAGCGGGTCCTTCCCCGCGATATAAGTGATCCCGTCGTAGGTTGTGGTTGGCCGAGTCCACGCGCTCCAGGTGTGGGGCGTCACCGCGTTTTTCGGCGAACCCACGGCCAACAAATAAATCATCATGCACTCGCTATAGTGATCCCAGCGCGAGCTGATAAAGCCGCCTTCTGGAAACCATCCCATCGCGAAGGTGTCCGCGCCGTTCAACATCCATGGCCATTCGACGCGCTCGTATATGCCGGTAGCCAAATCCTGGATTTCGGGATCATCGAAGTGTTGGCGCGCGGTAAGCGCTCCACAAACCAGCAGCGCCGTATCGACTGACGAAACTTCCGATTTTCTCCAGCGCTTGCCGCTGCTGATGTCCACGAAGTGGTAATAGAATCCATGTTCCTGCGGCATTTGCTGGTCGACGAACCGCAGTGTGGCGCGAACTCGATCCGCGATCTCGGTTGATTTTCCGTATCCGTGGAAATCCCCCGAACAAAGGGCCGCCAGTCCAAATCCAGTGGCGGCAATACTGGCCATCGTGCGGCTATCGTTTCCGTTCAGATAAGCGCGGTCCTTGATTAGACCGGTGCGCGGATCGGTTTCATTCCAGAAGAATTCAAAAATGGAGCGCTGGACATCGTCCATGAGCTCTTCGTCGCTGCCCTCGTAGGAGGCGCCGGAAGCTTGCGCGCGGCGTGGCCACGCCAGTTGAGAGGCTACGGTTACCGCCGCAGTGCCTTGAGCGGCCAGCTTCAGCCACGCTCGTCTGTCGAATCTTCGTGAGTAATTCACTCACGGCTCCTTTTCTCGTTGTTGATCGGTGAAAATCTGCGGTGCAAGCCTGCAACTAGGAGCACGCGAGGGTCCAGAGCTGGGCTGCATCTGTCCATAAGGATTAGAGCTTCTTTCGTTCAAAAATGTTGCAGATGAACTTGAAAGTAGTGTCAACGCACCAACAAAGTGTCTCCCTTCGGAGCGATTTTCGCGACGAACTTCTCATTCTGAAGCCTCACTGTGTCGCGGATCGGTAACAGCAGCGCTGCATCATGGTTCGTTATTACCCCGACGGCGCGAGCGAAAGCGACAATTAAGGCTAAGCCCACGCGTCGATTGCGCGCTATCCCCCACACGCACCAATTTGCGATACCACGATCCCGCTACTGCGTTTGGGGTACATTTCACTCCGAGATGGAAAGCTCGGTTGGCTCTCCGCTGGCCGCGTCTTTGGCTACCCACACGCGCGCCTGGCACGGCTCGACGACATAGTTGTTGTTGATATCCCAGATGGCGAAGGCGTCGGCTTGCAGGGAGAAAGTGACTTTCTTCTCCTCATTCACTGCCAGGTAGACTCGCTGGAACGCCTTCAGCGCGCGGACCGGCTCTTCGACGCTGGTGCCGCGCAGTCCGACGTACAACTGAACGACCTCATCCACCGGAAATTTGCCGGTATTCTTGACCGTCTCGGTAACCGTTAGGACGGTGCGCTCTGCTGCCACGCGGTCCCGCAGGTTGCTATTGAGCTCTTTCGCGTTCAGCGACAGCAGCGAAAATTGCGGATCGCTGTAGGTTACGGTGCTGTAGGTTAAACCAAAGCCGAACGGAAATTGCGGAGCATTTTGTTCATCCACATAACGCGAAACGTATTTCTCGTCGGAATTCTTCGGCGCGCGTGTTAAATCCGCTTTGCCGGCGGGGCGCCCGGTACTCAAGGCGTTGTAATAATCGGGGACTTGACCAATCGTTCTTGGCCAGCTTACCGGCAATCTTCCGCTCGGACTTTTCTCGCCAGTCAGAACGCTGACCAGTGCCGGACCGGCTTGAATGCCAGGAAACCAAGCCGCGATGACCGCAGGTACGTGCTCGAACGCCCAAGGCAGCGTCAGCGGGCGGCCGCTGAATACGATCAACACCACGGGTGTGCCGGTAGCGCTGACCTTTTCCAGCAACTCTTCCTGATCGCCCGGCAACTCCAGATGCGCGCGAGACCCAGCCTCGCCGGTCATTTCACCGGCGTTCTCACCAAGGGCAAGGATGACCACTTTCGCGCTCTTCGCCACTTTTACGGCTTCCGCGATGTCCGTGCCGCTACTGGCCGAGATATCCCCGCCTTTTGCGTACTTCACTCGCCCATTTCCCAATTGCTTTCGCAAAGCTGCGCGCAGCGTAACCACATCCGCCGGGCGGCCTCGGCCTCCCCAGGAGCCGAGCATGTTTGCGGCATCGTCCGCCAACGGTCCGATCAACGCCACCGTTTGCCCCTTGCGCAAGGGCAACACCGGTTCGGAATCCTTCACCGCTTCATTTTTCAGCAGAACGAAGGAACGCTGAGCCGCGGTTTTCGTGGCGTTTATGCTGTCCTCGGGCAATGCTCCTTGAATCTCGCGCTTCTCGTCCGTGTAAGGATGGTCAAACAGTCCCAAAGACACTTTCACGCGAAGGACGTGTCGCACCGCATCATCGATTTGCGACATCGGCACTTTGCCGCTGTCGACCAGATCTTTCAGGTTCGCGTGATACAGTCCGCTTTCCATGTCCATGTCCACACCGGCTGTTAACGCTTTGCGCGCGGCGGTGGCTCCGTCGTTTGCGATGCCGTGCGCCATCAATTCCGAGATGGAGGTCCAGTCGCTCACGACCGTTCCCGGGAATTGCCACTCCCTGCGCAGTATTTGAGTTAGCGTGAATGGATTTGCGGAGGCGGGGACACCATTCAAGGTGTTGAACGCACTCATCACAGTGGCTCCGCCCTCATCCAACGCCGCATAGAACGGCGGCAGATAGATGGAACGCAGCGTGTGCTCGGAAATTTCTACTGTGTTGTAATCGCGACCGCCTTCAGCGGCGCCATATCCGACATAGTGTTTCGCGCAAGCGGCAATACTGTCGGGCGCGTCCAATCGTTTCCCCTGATAACCGCGTATGTAGGCGCGTGCCATCTCGCTGCCCAGAAATGGATCTTCGCCCGCTCCTTCGACGATCCGGCCCCAACGTGGATCGCGGGCAATATCCACCATAGGCGAGAAGGTCCAACGCACACCGGCGGCAGACGCTTCGGTTGCCGCCACGCGCGCGGCCTTCTCGACCACCGGAGGATCCCAGGTGGAGGCCAATGCCAGAGGCACTGGAAAGGTCGTCCGATAACCATGAATGACGTCCAACCCAAAGAGCAAAGGGATGTGCAGCCGCGATTTTTCTACGGCAATTTTCTGAAATGCATTGGCGGCTTGCACGTTGTCCAGATTGAAGAGCGATCCAACCTGTCCTGCGGCCACCATTTCGTCGTAGTGTTTGGTGCCGGCAGTCGGTCCAGTCGGCGCGCCCGCGGAAAACTGCACCAGTTGCCCAATCTTTTCTTCCAGCGTCATTTGCCGCAGGATGTCGTCCACGCGTTGCTCAACCGGCAGGCTGGTCATCGAGGAATTGACCGGCAAACCGTGGAATTGCGGCGGCGCAGCGGGTTCCTGTCCCAAGGACAGAGTTTGAAATCCAAGAATTGTGGCGAACAGCGCGGCAAAACGGCGAACTGAGTTTTTCACGGAGTGTACGCTCCTCCTCGGAGTCGATCTCTACACACGTTCCTACTTATACCGCAATTCCGAAGAAGCGGCAGTAATGCCGAGTAGGTAGAAGCCAGCCGCCCTCGCCGCGACTGCACTGCTAATCGATTTACTACAATCTTGCATCGCAATAGCGCCACCGTAATCGCCGAGCAACACCCTTGCCGATCCGCGTCAAGCTGTGAAACACTGTGTCACTTCGACTATGGCCCGTTCTTCCAGGAAGCCCGCAAAATCGGTTGCTGCCAAGCCGTCTGAGGGCATCAGCCTCAAGGAACTTGCCCGGCACCTGAATCTCTCCACGGCTACGGTCTCGCTGGTCATCAACTCCTCTCCTGGCGCCAAGTCAATTCCTCCCTCCACCCAGGAGCGAGTCCGCAAGGCAGCCCAAGAGCTGAATTACCGCCCCAATTTCATGGCGCGATCCTTGCGCCAGAAGCGTAGCTTCACAATCGGCGTGATGGTTCCGGAAATCAGCGAAGGCTACGGCGCGCTGGTCATATCTGGAATTGAAGACTATTTACTTCAGGAGGGCTATTTCTATTTTGTGATCAGCCATCGGCGGCGGCCGGAGTTGATCGCAGAGTTCCCGCGCCGATTGCAGCAGCGAGCCGTTGACGGAATCATCGCGGTGGATACCGCTTGGGATGACGTCGCGGGGCTGCCGGCGGTCAGCGTCTCTGGCCACAAGCGCGTTGACGGAGTCACCAACGTGGTGCTGGACCACGATCTCGCGGCCAGCCTCGCGTTGCGCCACCTGAAAGACCTGGGGCATCGCCGAATCGCTTTCATCAAGGGCCAAGTCTTCAGCTCCGACTCTGAAATTCGCTGGCGCGCGTTGAACGCGGTCGCTTCTCAGATTGGAATCACCATCGACAAAAAGCTCGTCGCTCAGATGGAGCACGATTCTTCCTCTCCTGAGGTCGGATTTGGCGTGATGCAGGAAATCCTCTCGCGCAACGCCGCGTTCACCGCTGTCTGTGCATTCAATGACCTTTCCGCCATTGGCGCGATTCAAGCCCTACGCGAAGCTCGCAAACAAGTTCCGGGCGATGTTTCAGTAATTGGATTTGACGACATACGCAGCGCTGCGTTTCAAAATCCCCGCTTGACCACGATCCGCCAGCCTCTCCGAGAAATGGGAGTGCTGGCGGCGGAGACCCTCCTGAAACGAATCGCTCGCGGAAGTACATCTGAGTATCCCGCGGAAATCATGGTGAAGCCGGAACTGGTGGTCCGCAACAGTACAGCCGCTGCCCCAAAACTCTAGCCTGTTGTCGAGTCCTTAACCACGTCTCGTCGGGGTGCATCCAATTGCCAGCCAGATGATCTCTCGTTACTGAGGCGACGACGCCCACGACGTTCATACAGGAGTTTTACCCATGCCAAAAATCGTTCGCTTCCATCAGACCGGCCCCGCCGAAGTCCTGAAGATCGAAGATTTGCCGCTTCAGGAGCCTGGAGACGGGGAGGTGCGCCTGAAGGTTCAGGCTATCGGACTGAACCGCGCGGAAGTCATGTTTCGATACGGACGATATCTCGATCAACCGGCGTTTCCATCGAGAATTGGCTATGAGGCCTCAGGAATTGTGGATGCCGTCGGACCGGGAGTAACTGGTTTTAAGGTCGGCGACAAGGTCAGCACCATTCCCGCTTTTTCCATGACCCGCTACGGAGTTTACGGAGAGTCGGCCGTCGTGCCCGCGCGTGCCGTCGCTCACTATCCTGAGAATTTGAATCCGCAACAAGCAACTTCCATCTGGATGCAATATCTAACCGCTTGGGGAGGTCTTGTTTACCACGGCAAGCTGAAGGCCGGCGAATGGGTTTTGATCACCGCGGGTGGCAGCAGCGTCGCGATCGCAGCCCTGCAGATCGCACGCGCGTTGGGCGGCAAAACCATCGTAACCACCCGAACCTCCGCGAAGAAGAAAATGTTGCAGGAAGCTGGCGCCGATGCAGTGGTTGCCATTCAGGAAGAAAACTTGCCCGAACGCGTCGCGCAAATCACCGGGAGTGCCGACGGAGTGCACTTGGTCTTCGACCCGATCGCCGGACCGCTTCTGGAGCAGCTTGCGAAGTCCACGCGCCGCGGTGGACAGATCATCGAATATGGAGCATTGGCGATCGAACCGACACCGTACCCATTGTTCGCGGCGTTGAGCAAAGCTCTCGTCATTCGCGGGTACACGCTATTCGAAATCACCGGGAGCGCTGGACCGGCGCGGGATGAGGCGCTGGCATTCGTGTCGGAACAACTGAAGAAGGGCACACTCGTTCCGCGCATCGACCGCGTTTTCCCTTTGGACCAGATCGTGGAAGCGCACCGCTACATGGAAGCAAACGAGCAGATCGGCAAGATTGTGGTTTCTGTCAGCTGAAGTGAAATAGTGGCTCCGGGGCCTGGACTCGAACCAGGATAGCCAGCTCCAAAGGCTGGTGTCCTACCAATTAGACGACCCCGGATCCGCAAGGGCAAATTGCTTCGCGCACAACCTTCTTAGTTTACTTGAGACCATGGAACCATCCAAATGGTTCGATTATGCCCCCGTAAATCAGGACGCCCGCGTCCGATTCTGATAAAATAAAAAGGTTGTGCACTACTCCGGAGAGGTGGCCGAGCGGTTTAAGGCGCACGCTTGGAAAGCGTGTGTAGGTTAACCCCTACCGTGGGTTCGAATCCCACCCTCTCCGCCATTCCTTTCATTTACATTTCTTGCTTCGTACGTGGCGTAAGCATCGCTCCTCGCTTACTCGTCGTCATCCACGCTTCGACACAGCTGCATTCGTAGAATTCCCGCGTCGGCCAATCGCTTTGTGATAGATTGGGTGCCATTCCGCCAGGTCGCTGCTCTGCACCACCGCCCGGACCGTTTTGGCTGGTACTTGCTCCGCCTTCAAGCGTACGTATTCAATCAGGAAGAATTTCGGTGGTGAGCTTTAAATGAGTCTTATCTGGTTGTATGACTTGCCGAATTGGCTGTTTACCTTACTCTTGGTGAGCGCCTGGATCGCCGTCGGCCTCGCTGGCCTGTTTCTCACCCGGAATTGGGTCGCCAAACTCCATTTCCAGCATTCCCACAATGAAGTGGTCAGTTATTACCTTTCGGCCGCCGCCGTGTTCTATGGCATCGCCCTCGGCCTGATCGCCGTCGCCACTTGGCAGGCCTTTTCGGATACCTCTACCAAAGTCGAAAGCGAAGCCGCCTCCCTCGCGGCCTTGTACCGCGACGTCAGCTCCTATCCCGAGCCCCTCCGCGGCGAACTGCGTGGCGAACTGAAAGGCTACACCGAATACGTCATCCAAAAAGCGTGGCCCCTGCAACGCCGGGGAATCATTCCCGATGACGGCACGCTCATGATCAACTCCTTCCAAACCTCTCTTGTTGGTTTCGAGCCCAAAACCGAGCGCGAGAAAATTGCCGCTGCCGAAGCCCAGCACGCCTTCAACCATATGGTCGAGTTGCGAAGAATGCGCCTGATGAGCGTCGAATCCGGTTTGCCCGTCGCCGTCTGGACCGTAGTCGTCCTCGGAGCGCTGGGTACCCTCGCGGTCACTTGGTTTTTCCAAACCAAGAGTTTTAAAGTGCACTTCTGGATGACGGTGATTTTCTCCGCCATCATGGGCCTGATCATTCAGTTGCTGGCGGCCATGGATCACCCGTATCTGGGTGATTTCAGTATCGGTCCGCAGGCCTTTCAGGTGGTCTACGAGCAATTGATGCGATAATCTCCGCCTGCTCTGCGGACAGGAGGCGCCATGTTCTGGTTGGATGGCCGCGTTCTCAAAATTGTTTGGACTCTTGCCTTCTGTTACTTGTTGTACTTGCTGCGCGGCACCATCCTCTTGGTGGTTCTCGCCGTCATCGTCGCCTATCTCCTATTGCCAACCGTCGATTTCATCTACGCCCGGTTCACCCACCACCATCATCGCGGTTGGGCTCTCGCCCTGGTTTATCTCCTGATCTTCGCCGTGATTATCACTGTCGGCGGTTTGATCGGCTACTACGGCTTCGCCCAAGCCATGCAACTCGCCAGAGAAATTCCGGACATCACGCAACCCGACGCCATCGACCACGTTCATCTTCCCAAAATCCTTAGCCGCTGGGACGCCCCTATCCGCTCTCACCTCAAGTCCTGGATTGAACTGCATGGCAAAGACATGCTCGAAACGCTCACCAGCCTCAGCATGCAACTCCTCAGTGCCGCCAGCAGCATCGTCTTGCTGCTCATCGTCTTGGTTCTCAGCTATCTGTTGCTTCGCAGCGGGCCAACGCTCATTGAAGACCTCATCGCTGCCATGCCTCCGCGCTATCAACCCAAAGCTCGTGAAGTTCTCAGCGATGAACACGAATTCCTGAAACACTGGGCGCGCTCGGTTGTGCTGGGCGCTATCGTTACCGCCATCGTTTATGGCATCGGCTTCAGCTTGCTACGTGTGCCGTACAGCATCCTGCTGGCTTTGATGATGTTTCCCTTCGAGTTTGTCCCGCTCGTCGGACCGCCCGCGGCGTTTCTGGCAGTTTTGGCTATCGCAGCCGTCAGCGGCTTTCACGGATTCGGTTGGCTCATTTTATTTTTCGTGCTGGTTCGCATCTTTGTCGATTACGTTTTGCAACCCTACCTTTTCAGTTCCGGTGCCTATGAACTGCCGCCATTCGTGGTCATTATCAGCGCGCTGGCCGGTGAAGCCCTTGCCGGTGTTCCCGGCGTGTTGCTCTCGATTCCGGCTTCGGCCACTCTCCTGATTCTCTACCGCCGCATTTGGGGAAGCGGCGCGGTGCGTCCCGAGCAGATCGAGTCGGCGCTCTAGATCGAGTGCCATTTTGCCCATACGTACGAAGGCCGGCCAGTCCTTAGACTGGCCGGCCTCCGCTTCTCTTCGATTCTCTGCTGTTTCTTTGCTTATCGTTTCACAACCACGAGTTCGGTCCGCCGATTACGAGCACGGCCTTCGTCAGTGTCATTGGAAGCGACTGGCTTGTCCTGACCGAATCCCGCGGTGGACAGGCGATCGGCGGCGACTCCGCCAGCGACGAGCATGTCGCGAACCGCATTGGCGCGATTCTGGGACAAGGTCATGTTGGCGGCGGAATCCCCGGTGCTGTCGGTGTGCCCGACCAGTTGCACTTGAGCGTCGGGGCAGGACTTGAGGATGACGTCCAGATCATCGACGGTGGCCTTGGATTCCGGGGTGAGATTCACGGTGGCGGAATCAAAGTTGAGATGATCGAAGACGAAGGTCTTCGGCAATTCGGAATTGCTGCCGTTCGCCAGGAACGTGGCGAGATTGTAGTTGAAGGAATCGCGGAGCAGCGAAACGCTCTGGCCATTGCATAGCTTGACGCTTTCGCGTGCGACGGCGGTATTCACCGGGGGATTATTGCATCCGCGCGAATAGAGGAACCAACCGAGCAGGGGAATCAAGAGCAGAGCCAGCCAACCCCAGTTGGTGGATTTTTCCGGTTCGCGAGTGACGGTGACGGACTTGAGACCTTGAACGTCGGCTACGGGCGTGTGGTTCAGCAATGCCGCGGGAATGCCCGCCGCGAAACTGGCTTTCTGGCCGGAAAGGAGATTCGCGAGTCCGCCAGTGGTGAGCGCCTGCGCGTACTTCAGCTTGGCAAGAACCCCAAGGACCAGCGGCGCCGCCAGCGAGAGCAGGGAAGTGGCGGAACTGGAACTGATGCCCGCGAAGTTGGAGACCGAAGACGTAAAGCCGCCCAAGTTTCCGCCGACCAGAGTGCCGAGAAGATCTTTGCCGAGACGCATGGTGTCGGTGGTGCCGCTGCCGCCAGAAAACAGTCCGGCGACGTTGTTGAGCATTCCGGCATCGCCAACCTTGCCGAGCAGGCTTTCCAACTGATTCATACCGCCGGGGCTGGAAGCCAGTCCGTGAATGCTGTTCAATAACGTCGGAACAATTCCGGTCAGTGCTTTGGAAGTGCTGGCGGGCGACTCTCCGAGAAAGGCGCTCGCTTTACTGATTACGTCGGGTGTCAGGTAGCTCGAAATGTTGTCCAACAAACTCATCGACATCGGTAATGCCTCCTAAAGTTTCACAGCGAAATGTACGTCTCGTGCAGGTACCCACGTTCACCTTGGCCTGTTGAGGAGGCCGGGGCCCCGAAGAGCCCCGGCATTCCACCACAATGGTTACTTCTTCTTGGGATCGATACCGGTGCGCTCGACGTCCACTTGCTGACGGCGAACGGTGTCCTTGACGGTTTCCACGCGGTCCGAGCCTTCCTTCTTGATGACTACTTCTTCGGCGATATGCGAAGACTTGCTGACGACGGCCTGCTCCGCGGTTTCGCGAACTTCGATGGTGCGATCGGACCAGTCGATGTCCTTGACGTAGTTGGGATCGGAAATAGCGCGGCGCATGACGGAGGCGTGCTCTTCGTGCAGAGTCACCTGAGCTTCCACCGGCTTCTCAACAACGTAGCGGCGAACGCGGGTCATGCCCGCTTCCACCTGGCGCTTGCCGACGTTCAGGGATTCTTCGGCGAGGCGAATCACTTCGTCTTCGGCGGCGCGCAGGGGAGCGGCGGCAGTCGAGGCAGCGGCCGCGATGGGGGCCTTTACTGCTGCGGGCACGGTCGCAATCGGGGCCTTGACGGCTGCGGTGGCGGTGCTGGCTGCTGCGGCGGCGGCTTGCGCGATCGGTGCGGCGCCCGCGGCGAGAATGCCGAGGCTGGTTGCCCGCTGGTTCACATCGACGGGGCTGTGGGTGTGCAGCAGCGCGATGGCCTTGTCGACCAACGTTTCGGGAGCGCGGACGGTAAGGACGGAGCCGCCCTTATCGACCGTGTGCCCGTAGACCTTGGCTTCGTGCAGATCGATGTCCGAGCCGAACAAGCGGTGCCAGAAGCCAGACTCGCTGGCGACCTTGGTTCCGCGATCGTCCACCGTGTCCTGATTTACGACGCTGATATCGGAACTCGCAAAGCCGGCGGCTTCAAGGGCGCGAACAGCGTTTTGGGCGTGGGCTGGTGTGTCAAAAACTGCTACTACCTTTTCGTATGCCATTATTTTCCTTCCTTCATCGTCTCGATTGATCGATCCGGAGAGATCGAACTTCTTTCCGTGGCGGTGGTTTCCGAGGCTACGCGGTTGACGACGGCTTCCTGCTTGCGGAGCCGCACACGGTCCTGGTAGCGCTCGGTAGCGTGAATGCGCTTGATGTGCACTTCTTCCTTCAACATCAAGCGACGCTGGACGACCAGCACTTCCTCAACAACGGGAACGATGATGGTGTCGCCTTCTTCTCGTACGGGAGGCACTTCGGCCACCGCTTTGCCAACGGGAATTCGTTGCACTTCGACTTGCTCGCGCTTCAGCAGTTCGTCGACAAGTTGCTCGTGTTCGCGGGTCACCGTGGTGACCTGCACACGGCCGGTTTCTCGTTCTTCCTTGCGAACCGTTATTTGTTCTTCGTGCAGAGGTACGACCAGGTCTCCCTCGGATTGCTTCGATTCAGGAGCCAGTGCTTTTCGGGTTGCGGCGTCTTCCATAGACACACCTCTAGCGATCGTTTCCCCAACGATGATTGGCCCAGCAGGGGACGGGCATGGACCAGTAGCGACGTTTTTGATTCGACTGTTGTTGGTACGGGACGGCAGACACATACCGTCTCGCGTACTTAGTTTCCTGATCTACGGGCGGTTCTTTTTACCTGGGGCGGGTACTGCGAGAGAATTCCTCTGAGCGGAGAGCTTTTCCGATCTAGAAAAAGCTTTAATTCATCTGCGACGTTGTTGCCTTATCAACGAAGCCCTCAGAGTATCTGCCCCTGTTTGTTCGAAGTCAAGCTTGTTTCAATAATTTCACTTACAGATAATCTAGTATGGACGGACGATTTTCTTCAGTGCCGCGGCCTCTCGCTCACTCTCGAACCGTCCTATTGCGTCATTTTCTCCGCCCCTCGAGAATTTGCAGAACCGCATCACCCCAGTACCATGATCGTATTCGACGAGTACTTTGGCTATCGCGGTCGGCGCGTGGGCGATTACAAAGCCTCCAGGAATTTGCCCTTCGCCAACGCATCACTTACGAATATTTAGGCTTCACGGTGGATGCGGTCGCCGTCCGCATCACTGGCGTCGGTGTCCAAAATCAGATCGGTGCTCCTGCGTATTGCCAAGCTCTCGAATTACCCCCACAATAATTATTCCCGTTCCTCCGCCCCGAGGAGCAAATGGCATTCTCCACAATTGAACAGGTCCGTCGGTCTTCCGGGTTCTGGGGCGTATTTCCACCTTGTTGCTGATCCGTGCTGGTCATGTTCTTCACCCCCGGCCCCGGCTGGTGGTCATTCTCGGGCCTCACGTTGCTCGTGGCGGAGTTTGCTTGGGCCCGTTGGCTTATGGATCGCATGAAACGCGAAGGCAATCGCTTGGTCAACCACGGCAGTCGTCTGAAGGACACCATCTGGCGATTCGGCAAGCACCTGCAACCGGCGCCGGATCGAACAGTCGGCCGGACAGCAATCCATGATTCAGGACTGGAAAGGGAAGTGGGCGCTCATCACCGGAGCTAGCGCCGGCATAGGTTCGGCCTTTGCTCGTGAACTTGCCGCGGGCGGTGCGAATCTCATCCTCACCGCCCGTCGCCGCGACCGCTTGGAATCTTGGCTTCCTCTCGCCGCGCGCTGCTCACTCCATCCAAACCGAAATCGTCACCGCGGATCTCACCCACTCGTCGCCCCACAAGAGATATTCGCCTTCACGGAATCTAAGCAAATCCAGGTCAGCCTGCTCATCAACAACGCCGGATTCGGACAATACGGCGAGCTTCCCACTGTCGACACCCAGCGTCTTCTCGACATGGTCCAGGTCAATTGCCACGCGGTTGTCCACCTCACTGACCTACCTGCCCGGCATGGTCCAGCGCCGCTCCGGCGACGTCCTCATTCTCGCTTCCACCGCTCTTTCGGTGCCGTTTCTGCGGCAGATTTCCGTCTACGCGGCCACAAAAGCCTTTGACCTGCTCTCGCCGAAGGCCTTGCGGAGGAAAT
>CAVVJI010000011.1:0-538428 GCA_963748515.1 Candidatus Acidiferrales bacterium | reverse complement strand
TCTCCGCCATAGTAATAGGTGGTGCGTCCCAGCCTTTCCGAGACTAATCCTAAGAAAATTTCAACTGGTCGTTTGCCGTTACGGCATAATGGGGGCATTTTAGTGGGGTTCTCGCAGCCGTTTCGACAGACGCGGTGGCTGAGGCATTGAGTTTTTTCGTGGGATTGTACCCGCCATCCGGCGTGATTGTGACCGCCGACGACGGAGGTGATTAAATTTGTGTTTCCGCTGATCTGGAGTTTACTGAAGCCGTATCGACTTAGCCTGGTTGTTTTGCTGCTCGCCATGCTGTTGCAGATGCTCGCAAGCATCGCCGCGCCGTGGCCCTTAAAGATGATCCTGGATAACGTGGTGGGCGAACACAAACTGCCACCATGGGTAGAGCATTTCTTGCAGCCGTTCATGAGCGGCGGCACGAAGATGCAGATTGCACTAGCTGCAGCCATCGCCACAGTTTTAATCGCGTTGGTTGGAGCGGTCGCTTCCTACGTCGCGAATTACTATACGACCAGCGTGGGGCAGTGGGTCGGAAATGACCTTCGACTGAAGGCTTACGACCACCTGCAACAACTCTCTCTCAATTATTACAGCGAACATGAAATGGGAACCCTGCTGAGCACGATCACTGCCGACGTGCAGACGATACAGGCGTTCGCATCCTCTTCAACTTTGGGGATGCTGGTGGACCTGCTGACCATTGTGGGCATGCTGGTCATCATGTTCTGGATGAACTGGGATTTCGCCCTGATTGCGGTAGCGGTCACTCCATTTCTATTGTTAATCGTTTCGCGTTTCAAAAAAGCGGTGAAGAAAGCGCAGAAGGAAGTGCGCAAGCAGCAGAGCAATATAGTGGCGGTGGTCCAGCAGGGCTTGGAATCCATGAAAGTGGTGAAAGCCTTTGGACGGCAGGACCTGGAGCAGGAAGAACTGAGCGAGGTGAGCAAGGCGACCGTAGATGCGGCCCTGAAAGCCCGGCGCGTGAAGGCCTTGCTATCGCCGATCGTTAACTTGGTGGTGGCCTTGTGTACGGCATTCGTGCTGTGGCGGAGTTCTTCGCTCATTTTGAAAGGCGCCATGACCGCCGGGGAGCTAACGGTATTTCTCTCCTACCTCGCGCAATTCTTCAAGCCAGTGAAGGATTTGGCGACGATGACGAACGCGATTGCCCAGACAGCAGTGGGTGTCGACCGGGTGCGCGCTATTTTGGAAGCGGGCGACATGATTCCGGAAAAGCCCGACGCGGTGGAACCCGGAAATTTGAAAGGCGATATCGAATTCCAGCACGTTGCTTTTGGATACCGCAAGGATGCACCCGTGCTGAAAGATGTTTGCTTTAAGATCAAATCCGGGCAGATGGTCGGCGTGGTGGGCCCTACGGGGACGGGGAAATCGACCATCATGAGCCTGATTCCGAGATTTTATGATCCCGGAGACGGTAAGGTGCTGGTCGATGGCGTCGATGTGAGAGATTACAAGTTGCGGAGCCTTCGCGCTCAGATTGCCTATGTACTCCAGGAAACGGTATTGTTTCGAGGGACGGTGGCGGAGAACATCGCCTATGGAAAGAGCGGTGCAACCCGCGATGAGATCGAGGCGGCTGCAAAACTGGCCAACGCGGATGAATTCATTTCCAAGATGCCGCAGGGTTACGACACGATGGTGGGCGATCGCGGCGATACACTATCGGGGGGACAAAAACAGCGCATCGGCATAGCTCGCGCCATTATTCGCGACAATCCGATCCTGATACTGGACGAACCGACTGCGGCACTGGACACCGAATCCGAGAAGTTGGTGATCGAGGCGCTGGAGCGCCTGATGAAGGGCCGCACGGTCATCACCATTGCGCATCGACTCAGCACAATTCGCGACGCGGATAAAATCGTAGTTTTGAAGGACGGAGGCGTGGCAGAAGAGGGGAGCCACGAGGAACTGTTGGCCCGCAACGGAGTGTACGCAGGACTGTACCAGGTCCAGTTTGCAGGTGCGCCCACTGGCGCGGCACCGCACACCGTCTAAAGTAACAGTAGCGAGTGCGATCAGGAGGAAGTTCATGTCGCATACATTGCTGGTAATGCCCGATGACACAGCGAAACCGATCCTAGATGCGATTCACGGGGCGAAAAAGTCGATCCGGGTAAAAATGTTCGAGTTTTCCCACCCAGAACTGTTGACTGCGTTGATCGAGGCGAAAAAGCGCGGCATACAGGTTAGGGTCATGCTCAATCCGGCTCGCCGGAGCGGAGAGTCTGAAAACAAGGATACGAAAAAGAAATTGCGAGCGGCGGGCATCGAAGTGATCGATAGCAATCCTGATTTCGACGTGACTCATGAAAAGTCGATGGTGGTGGACGACCAGGCAGCATATATCAAGTCGTTTAACTGGGACCTCAAGAACCTGACCGAGACACGCGACTATGCGGTGGTGACAAGGCATCCGTCAGAGGTCGCCGAGGTCGTTCGATGTTTCGAAGCAGACTGGGAGCGCAAACCCTTTCAGGTGGACAACGATGCGCTACTGATCTGGTGCAATGCCAATGGCAGGGATCGTATCGCTCGTTTCATCGACGAAGCCAAACATACTCTGACGGTGCAGAATGAACGGTATCAGGACTCGGTAATTATCGAGCGTCTTGTGCGAGCCGCAGAGCGTGGCGTGAAGGTGCATGTGATGGCGCGCCCTCCGCATAAGCTACAGAAGGATAAACTGACGGAGGGCGTTGGCGGTCTGCGCATTCTGGATGACGTCGGCATCAAGGTGCATCGGCTCAAGCACATGAAACTGCACGGGAAGATGCTTCTGGCGGATCACGCCCGCGCCATCGTAGGGTCCATCAACCTCGCGCCAGGAAGTTTCGACAGTAGACGGGAACTGGCGATCGAAGTGCACTCGCCCGAGGTCGTCGAACGGTTGCGAGAAATCGCCCATCACGACTGGAAACATTCGCATCCGTTCGATTTATCTGACAAAGGTCTACTCGCCGAGTTTGAAAAGCACCAGATTGATGCGGCGGAAGCTTTGGCGCTGAAAAAAGGTCAAAAGAAAGAGCGGGCCGGAAAGCGTTAGCAGTCTGACCCTACCGTGAGTTCGAATCCTGGCCACTTCCTGATTCATGCCTTCTTGCATGGTGCCAGTTGACCGAAGCAAGGAGATGTTTTTTAGACAGCGTGCGTTGAAGCGCTAGCGACGGAAGCCCCCACCGCCGAAGCCGCCACCACCCCAGCCGCCGTGGAAGCCACCGTCGCCCCAGCCACCGGAACGGTCCCCGCCGCCCCAACCTCCAGAACTGCGATCGTCGCCACCGCCCCAGCCGGAGGAATGGTCGTCGTTCCCCCATCCACCGCCGGACCAACCGCCGCCACCACGAGAGTTGTAGCCATCAGAAGACGAACTGCCGCCCCAGCCGCCAGAGTGGAAATTATTCCAACTCTGAGCGCCTGAATCGCGACTCGCGGATTCGTTGTTGAGAGAGGACTGAGAGGGCTTGGACACATTGTTCCAGTTGCCGCTGGAGCTGTTGTACTGCTGCCAACCCGAAGAGGGGCTGGCGCGATAGACATTGCCGTCGTGATCGGCGTAGACGTTGTTGCCGTTGTAACCGATTCCGTTCTCCGTGCTGGGCTTGTAGGCATAGCCGCGATCAACGCTACCGGATGCACCGGAGTACGCGTTACCGTAAACGCCGTGAGCTCCGCGGGCGACGACTCCAGTGGAGGGATTGTAAGCAGCGCCGCGACTGCCAGCGGCATAGTTGCCAGTGTAGGCGTTGTAGTTGTAACCGCGGCCACCAACACCGGTAGCTCCGGTGACTGGATTATAGAAGCTGCCCCGATTCCCAGCGCCGACGTTGCCGGTGTACGGATTGGCCCAAGCTGCACGCGTACCACCATATGCTGCGTTGCCCCAGTGGCCGTAATAATTCGCGGAGGCGGCGCCGCCATAGGCTCCCCAGCCCCAGGCCGGAGCTGCACCTCCCCAACCGTACCAACCGGTGGGTCCCCACCAAGGACTGCAGGAAGCGCCAACGGCCATTCCAATACCGAAGCCGAGAGCCCAACCTCCGACGGCGCTCCAACCGAAGGCCGCACCAACGCCATAAGTAACAGGAGCAGGAACCCAAACGTCCGACGTGACGTAAGGCGAATAGACGTAGCCTGTGCCATAGACGACTACGCCATCGGTGGAAACCACAGTGCCGTAGTACCCCGGAGTGTAGCCGACATAGACCACGGACGGGGTTGTGCCATAAACCTGCACGTAAGTGACGTTAAAGATGGGAGAACTGGGAGGTATGGAGTAGATAACGGCCGGTACGTCGGTGGCGACGAGCCAAGGGCCGTTGTAGGAAAGCCCCGTAAACCAAACGCCTCCCTGGCAAGCGTAGTAATTGCCGCCGGGAACGTACACAACGGGGGTCGCGGAGTTTACGGCGTAGGTGAGATTGGTGCCGAGCACTGGTTCAAAGTCCGGCGTGCCGAAGTACGTGATATTGGCTTTGGCGGCGTTTCGATTGATGGCGGCGGTCTGAGGAATCTGATTGGCGATGAGAGCCTCTTTGGCTTGCTCGGTGCCGGGGACGGACGCGAGGACATCGGCCTTGGGACTATACGCGGGTATTTTTGCGAAGTCAGGTGGGAGTGAACCGCCCGGGACGTAACTCCAAGGACCGTGGGTCAAGTCCGGAGCGATGAACCAGCGACCTGCGATGAGGAGATAGTACTGAGAGTTGACGGTGTCCATGAAAATGTCGTTGCCAGAGTTGGTGACGTAGAGAAGGCTGGTTCCGAGGAGGGGCGAGAAGTTGGGTTCGCCCTGGGTGATGACGAGCTCGGCCGGTGAGGTGCTAACGAAGACCGTTGGCATTTCGTAATCGTCGAACGCTTCCGTGAGGGATTGCGTGGGATTCCCGAGGACCTGGTTCTGGTCGTTGGCGAGGGCGGTTTGCTTGATTTTGTCCAGTTCCTTGTCAGGGTCGTGCTTAGCCAAAGACCACGGACCGGAGAGGGAGTCGGCCTGGACCCAGCCGTCCATTAGAGCCAGGTAATACTTGTGGTTGTGAGAGTCGAAGAGAATCAGGGCGCGAGTATTGATGATTTTGTGCAGATCTTTGCCCAAATCCTGCAGTGTGGGCTGGCCATCTATGAGTGCCAACACCGCGGGACTGAGAGTAAAGATGATCTGGGGAGGGTTGTTTTGAACGGCTACGCGCTTTTGCGAATCGGCGACTCCCGTAAGTTTGAGGCTGGCTTGCAGTTGATCAAGAGGAACTGATTGAGTCCAGGACTGCGATTTCTGGAAAGCCCCCGTGTAAGCAGCTCCGTTATCCGGAAGCGAAGGGAAATTTTGTTTCGTGAGTTGAAAATCGAAGAGCGAGACAACGCGGTTGACCTTGTCCACTTCCGTGTTGGCTGCGAACCAGATAACGCCGTAGTCGATTTTTTGCGAACCTGGCGCTTTGATACTGACGGCAGCGTAAGCGTCGAGCAGGTTGCCGGTCCAGGTCTGAAGCTGAGGTTGATAGATGGCAATCTTCGCGGATTGGAAGGTGAGTACGCGCGGCCAGGGATCTCCGCCGGGAGGCGCTGGCAGATTTTGCGAAGCAGAGGAAGCGGGTACGGATGATTGCGGGAGGGCCAAACCAGGGGCAGCGAAAAACAGACAAACGGTCACGATCAAAGCGAGGAACTGCCTAAGGTAATTGAGGTTATGCATTGTACGACTCCGTCAAAGGTTGATTAACCGTATAGAGTAAACAAGGATGAGTGGTTTCGAAATCGAATTTTAGCGAAGAAAGCTTCCGGCAATCCGGCGGCCGAGCCGGACTCCAATCACGCTCTTAACGATTCACCGGCCACAAACAGGTTTGCGGTTTCGTTGGTTAGTGATATTTTGCTCGCAGAACTTTCCTTCACCACCAATTCAGTCGAAGTCCCGCACGTACTTGTGGCCTGCGACTACTAAGGGGAGACTGCGATCGCAAGTTTCTCGCCTCTATCGACCTCATGAACCGAAATAACCGACGGACTTTTCTAAAAGCTGCAACCAGTGCCGTGGCGCTGGGCGTTACACACCAGATTTCCGCATCCGAAAAACTCTTGGACCCGGCAGTACCACGAATAGTCTTGGAAAACACGGAACAAAAGGCGCCAGCGGTGGCTTCCAATGAAGGCAAGAAGCCGCTGAGGCTGGGATTAATCATCGGCGTCAGCGACAATCCGGCCACACCAATCGCCAAAGTGAAAGCGCTCGGGATTCCCACTTGCCAGATTTTCATGGACCACTTTGACCGCGTGAAGCCTGCCAGTCTTCGCGAGGCGCTCGACAAGTACGGGATTGAGGCGACGTCACTGGTGGTTGGCGGACCGGGCAAAGAAGAGTACGACTTCTACCACGGCCCGCTGACGATCGGCTTCGTACCTCCCGCGACCCGAGCAGCACGGGTGGCCCAAGCCAAGAAAGCGTCAGACTTCGCGAAACAGTGCGGTATTCCCGCGGTGCAAACCCATTGCGGATTTATTCCCGAAAACCCGAACGATCCTCTGTATGGCGATACAGTTGCCGCGCTGAAGGACGTCGTGTCTTACTGTAGGAATAACGGTCAGAACTTTCGCTACGAGACCGGTCAGGAAACGCCTATCACGCTGGTACGCGCGATACGCGATGTTGGCCTGGATAATCAGGGCGTGAATCTGGACGTGGCCAACCTGATTTTGTACGGGAAGGCCAATCCCGTCGATGCGCTGGTGGTTCTTGGACCCTATGTGCAAGGGATACACGCCAAGGATGGACTCTGGCCCACCAACCCGAAGGATCTTGGCGAAGAAGTGGCCATCGGGAAGGGTAACGTGGATTTTCCTCAAGTCATCGCGCGATTAAAGCAACTGGATTATCGTGGGGCGGTGACCATCGAGCGAGAAATTTCCGGTGCGCAACAGGTTGAGGACGTGCGCGCCTCGAAAATCTATCTGGAGAAATTGATCGGTTAAAGCAAGTCCGCTGTACGGAGGAATTATGTCTGAAAACGCGAAGTCTGACGGGTTGGATCGCCGCAAATTCATCGGGACGGCGGCAGCGACTGCCGGAGCAATGCTAATCAACCCGAAGTTGGTGCGCGGAACGGCAGCAAATTCCGCAGTGCGGGTTGGATTGCTAGGCTGCGGCGGACGCGGCACGGAAGACGCGATGAACCTTGTTGACACCGGCGGCGCACGGGTAGTGGCGCTGGCAGACATGTTTCAGGATCAATTGGACGCGGCTCGCGCGACTTTCGACAAGGCTCAACAAGCCAAAAGTTACGCCGCGATCGAATCAGCGCAGATGTTCGTCGGACCCGACGCTTACCATCGCATCGCCGCCAGCAAAGAGGTGGATGCGATCGTAGTGGCCACTCCGCCGTATTATCACCCGCAACATTTCGAAGCGGTGGTGGCGGCGGGCAAACATGTGTATCTGGAGAAGCCAGTCGCGGTGGATGTGCCTGGCGCGTTGCACGTAGTCGAAATCGCTAAACGCGCAGCAGGCAAACAAAGCATCGACGTGGGCTTCCAGATCCGGAATTGCCCGCCGTTCGTGGAACTGGTGCGGCGAATTCACGCGGGAGCGCTCGGCACGATTGCGTGCGGCGAAGCGTATTACCTGGCCAGCTACATCGATCGTCCGGACTGGCCTAAGGCTTCTGACACTGAGAGACGATTGCGCAATTGGGTTCACGATCGCGTTCTTTCCGGCGACATCATCGTTGAGCAAAACATCCACGTGGTGGACATCTGCAACTGGATCTTGCAAGCGCATCCGGTAAAGGCCGCGGCGTCGGGAGGCCGAATTGGACGTCCAGCGGACGACGGCGATTGCTATGGCAACTACAACGTTGTCTTCACCTATCCGGGAGGAGTGGATGTGACCTTCACTTCCACCCAATTCGGCAAAGGCTTTTGGGATGTCAGTGAGCGTTTTTTCGGCACAAAAGGAGTTTCGCAGTCGCCCTACACGGGACCGCTTGGAATTGTGGGCGAACAACAGTGGCAAGCCCCGTTGATTCCCCAAGAAAAACCGGAAGATCAGAAGTTCTCCACGACAGGCAGCTTCCATTCGAACCTGGAACAAGCCGATTCTGAAAAGAAAAAAGCGTTTATTGAGAGCATCACGAGCGGCAACTACCACAACCAGGCGGCTGCGGGTGCAGAGGCTGCGCTGTCGTGCATGCTGGCGCGCACGGCCGCTTACGAAAAACGGGAACTGACCTGGGACGAACTGCTGAGGTCGAAGGAAGTCTGGGACGCCAAGATCGACCTGAATAAACTGGGCTAAGACAAACGCGAACGCCCGCGTTACGTGATTCCCTTCTTTGAGGTGAACTGATGAGTGAAACATCGCGTCGTGTTTTTATACGAACGAGCGTTACCACGGCCTGCGCGATTGGCTTCGGTAGTAGTGTGGCTGCTTCGGGGGAATTGGCTCGAGCAGGCTCGAGCGCATCAGCCGACTCGCTCAAAGTGCGCAAAGGGCTGGTCTACTACATGTTGGGGCAGAAACTGAGCCACGCGGACCGATTTAAGTTGGCGCGCGACACCGGATTTGAAGTGGTACAGGCGCCTACGACGCCGGACGAGCGCATGGCTGAAGAGATGAAAGAGGCAGCATCCGCTGCGGGAATACACATTGATTCTGTGATGAATATGGATCACTGGAAGTATCCGCTGTCGTCGAGCGATCCCAAGGTCGTCGAAACGAGCCTGGCTGGGCTGCGAACATCCATGCACAATGCCAAGCTGTGGGAATGCAGTAGCGTATTGCTGGTGCCCGCGGTCGTCAATCCGCAGACCTCGTATCGCGATGCGTGGACTCGCTCTCAGAAACAGATTCGAACCCTGCTCCCCATGGCCGAGGAACTGAAGATCGTGATTGCGATCGAAGAAGTGTGGAACAAGTTTTTGTTAAGTCCACTGGAAATGAGCGATTACATCGCCGAGTTTAAAAGCCCCTGGGTGCAAGCGTGGTTCGACGTGGGGAACGTAGTTTTGTACGGGTATCCACAGGACTGGATTCACACTTTGAACAAGCAAATCGTCAACGTGCACCTGAAGGATTTCAAACGCAAGGATGATAGCTACGCGTGGGTGAACTTGGGTGAAGGAGATGTGGATTGGCCCGCAGTCCGCCAGGCATTTATAGACATCGGATATTCGGGAAGCGTGATCGCGGAACTCGACCCCGGAGATGAGGCTTACTTGCGGGACGTGAATCATCGCATCGATCGCCTGTTGCTCGGCCGCGCATGAGCCTAGCTGCCTGAGGAGAACGCGCATCCTACAAAGACTGTCGCCCAGTACCCGAAACGGCGTCATTGGTCGTCTATTATTCGATAACCGGGCGAATCGTGGGGGGAACCGGACCGATGATTACTCCCAAAAGCTCTCGTCGCGACTTTTTGCAATTGGCCAGCCTCGCGGGAGGTGCGAGTCTGCTGGGTTCCGAACGACTGCTAGCTAAAGGCAGATTGGTCTCGAACGGCGTAATTCCCGACGAGGCTAAAGCCGATTACACGCTTCGGATTGCCGCTTATCCAATCGAGATCGCACCGAAGCACATCGTCTCGACAATTACCTACAACGGACAATTTCCCGGGCCGCTACTGCGGGTGAAAGAAGGTCAACCCCTCGTAGTTGACCTTTACAACGATACGGACACGCCGGAACAACTCCACTGGCACGGACAATTCGTGTCGACGGACGTAGACGGAGCCGCGGAGGAAGGAACGCCGTTCATCCCGGCGCGTGGAATGCGTCGCATTCAGTTTTCTCCGCGGCCTTCGGGCTTTCGCTTTTATCACACGCACAACTCCGCGGGCGCGGACCTGCACGCGGGACAATACAGCGGTCAAGTAGGCGGGATTTATATCGAGCCGGCTAGCAACCCCGGCGCGTATGACCAAGAAATATTTTTAGTGCTAAAGGAGTTCGAACCGTCTCTAAGCCAGGGCGGCGATATGGCGATGGACTTCCTTGCAGGCACAGAAGATCCTGCGCTTAAGAACACGGGCGAATCGGCGATGAAAGCCTCTCTCGCCAAGGGCATGGCGCACGGCTACGAGGTGGGTTATCGCCACTTTACGATTAATGGGCGGATGCTCGGTCACGGAGAGCCCATTCGGGTAAAGGCCGGGCAGCGCATTCTTTTCCACATCGTGAACGGAAGCGCCACAGAAATTCGCAGTCTCGCGCTTCCGGGGCACTCGTTCCGAGTCGTAGCGCTGGATGGGAATCCGGTGGCGACCCAAGCAGAGGTGCCGGTTCTGTGGCTGGGGACCGCGGAGCGAATCTCAGCGATCGTCCAGATGAATCACCCCGGAGTGTGGGTGCTGGGTGATTTGGCGGATGACGATCGGAAGCATGGCATGGGGATCGTCGTGGAATACGCAGGTCATTCGGGACAGCCGCAGTGGTCGGCGCCAAAGGCGTTCCATTGGAATTATCTGCGTTTTGCTAAGAACGAACCGGCAGCACAACCCGATGAAGTTTTTGAAATGACGTTTGCGAAACGAAACGCAGCCAATCGCGGCTTCAATGAGTGGACGATCAACGATGAGCCGTTCTCGATGGACACGCACCAGCCGAGATTCCATCTGAAACGCAATCACCGGTATCGCTTACGCATGCGCAATGTGAGCGACGATATCCACCCCATACATCTTCACCGCCACAGCTTCGAAATCACTAAGTTCGCGGGCAAGCCGACATCGGGGGTCATGAAGGACGTAGTCATGCTCGGCGGCTATCAGGAACTGGAGGTTGATTTCGTCGCCGACAATCCGGGGCTCACGTTGTTTCATTGCCATCAACAGTTGCACATGGATTTCGGATTCATGAGTCTGTTCGATTACGTCTAATTGTCTGTCGACACAAACCGGCGGCAGGAGTGCTTTATGGACCGCAAGAATGCTACGACCCGGAGTGAACACTTCTCAAAAAGCATCGTCCTGATCCGGATTCTGGTGGGTTGGGTGTTCGTTTCCGAAGGCATTCAGAAGTTTCTGTTTCCGGAAGCACTGGGAGTGGGCCGGTTCATTAAAATCGGAATTCCTGCTCCCGCGGTAATGGCGCCGTTTGTGGGCACGATAGAAATCCTGTGCGGTTGTTTGCTGCTGGTTGGACTGCTGACGCGCCTCGCAGCAATTCCGCTGCTGATCACCATTCTCGTCGCCTTATATACGACGAAGATCGCAGCGTTCTCCAAGAACGGTTTCTGGGGCACGCTGCACGAGGCCCGGACGGACGTAAGCATGCTCCTTGGACTTATATTTTTGCTGATAGTCGGAGCGGGAAGCTATAGCATCGATGCAATCCGGAAAACCCGTCGCGATTGAGGCCTTATCGATCAGAATCCAAAAGAAAAAATATAGGTGCGGTTCCAACCCGACTCGCCTTGGTGACGCCCAAAGGTTTGGAAGTACCAAGGACGTAAATCCCATTGTAAGAGAACTTGACGAACAGCTGCCTAACGACTAACGGCAGCTCTACGCACAGCTATTCGCTCCAACCAGGCTCTCGCGGAGGTTGCGCCGGACCGGGAACAGGATCCGGATCGGGTGGCGGCAACTTTGGATCTTCCGGTCCAGTTGGTGGGATCTCGGGACGTGGAGGCTGAGGAAATGGCTCCTCCGGGCTTGGAGGCAATGGGCCCGGTTGTTCGGGACCGGGTTGACGGGGCACGCGTTCTGAGGGAGAAATAGCAACCTCCTTGTAAGAACCCGCAGTGTCGCGTCGATTCGCTTGCACGGCAATCCAGAACAACTGGTAGCCGGCGCTCAAAAGAGCGGCACGATACAAGGACCTCGCATTGACGCCATTTTGTGTTAGTCTCGCCATCACTTCATGCGCGCCGTCGATCTGATCCGAAAAAAGCGAGACTCTGGCGAACATACCCGCGAGGAAATTGAGTTCCTGGTTTCCGGCTACACCCATCACGAAATTCCGGATTACCAGTTTTCGGCATGGTTGATGGCCGCGGTTATCCGCGGATTGAACCCGGTAGAAACCTCGGCATTGACCAACGCAATGCTGAAGTCGGGCAGCACGCTGGATTTATCTGCGCTGGCGGGGAAAAAAGTCGATAAGCATTCCACCGGCGGCGTGGGAGATAACACGTCGCTGATCCTCGCGCCGATTGTCGCGGCAGGTGGGCTTTACGTGCCGATGATCAGCGGGCGCGGACTCGGGCACACCGGCGGCACACTGGACAAGCTGGAAGCGATTCCCGGGTTCAATACGCAGCTTTCGTTGGACGAATTTCGTGAAGTGCTGCGCAAATGCGGCATGGCGTTGATCGGGCAGACATCGGAAATTGCACCGGCAGACAAGAAGATTTATGCGCTGCGAGACGCGACCGCAACGGTGGAGAACATTGGCTTAGTGTGTGCTTCGATTATGAGCAAGAAACTTGCCGAGGGAATCGATGCACTGGTGCTCGACGTCAAAACAGGTTCCGGTGCGTTCTTGAAGAATCACGACGACGCGATCGCTTTGGCCGAACTGATGGTGGACACGGCTCGTCGCTCCGGCACCAAGGCGGTGGCGCTGCTTTCCGACATGAACCAACCACTGGGGCGTATGGCTGGACACTCCAACGAGGTGATCGAGTGCATCGACGTGCTGCGGGGCGAAGGCCCGGACGATCTTCGCGAGCTCAGCATCGAGCTGTCCGCATGGATGTTTTATTTGGGGGAGCGTTGCGCTTCCGTTGAAGACGCACGGACACTGTCAGCGCAACTGATCCAGTCCGGCGCAGCGCTCGAGAAGTTCAGGACGGGAATCGAGTTGCAGGGCGGCGACCCGCGAATCATAGACGATAATTCCCTGCTGCCGTTCGCGCGCAACGAAGTAGATATCCGGTCTCCGCGCAGTGGTTTCGTCCGACATACCAATTGCCACGAACTTGGAATCGCGTTGGCATTGATCGGAGGCGGACGAACAACGAAAGAGTCGCATATTGATCATGGAGTGGGATTGGAGTTTCACAAGCGAATTGGCGATCGGGTGTCGGAGGGCGAAGCGCTCGTGACCATTCACTACAACTCGGATTCCGGGTTGGAACGAGCCAAAGCTCTAATCATGGACAGCTACGAAATCAGCGAGAGCAAAGCTCAGCCTCCGCCGTTGATTCATGGCGTTGTTGGTGGCAGCGGAGATTCGGGGAGGCATTTTGGCTGATCACGATTCACTGATTGCAGCGGCCATCGAAGCTCGCAAGCACGCCCACGCTCGCTATTCCGAGTTCCAGGTTGGGGCGGCTCTTGAAAGCGTGTCTGGAAAAATCTACGGCGGCTGCAACATCGAAAATGCGACCTACGGTTTAACGATGTGCGCGGAACGAGTGGCCATTTTCAAAGCGATTAGCGAGGGTGAGCATAGGTTTCGCGCGATCGCGGTCGTCACGGAAGCGGCGGTGCTGACTCCCCCGTGTGGCGCCTGCCGTCAATTGATTTGGGAATTTTGCGGAGATGTTCCGGTGATTTTGGCGAACGTGAACGGACAGAAAGAAGTTCTGCACATGCGCGAACTGTTCCCAAGACCGTTTGATTCGTCCAATTTCTAGATTGAGCTGCACACTTGGCCGCAGCGGTGCACGCTTATTTGAGGTAGTCCAACAGGGTGGGCAATCCGAGCACCTTCGCCGTGGCGCTCAGGGTAGCTTGATTAGCGACCTGGGCTTGAGAAAAGTTCGTCGCTACGGTTGCCAGGTCCGCACCGGCCAGGCCATTTTCCTGCGAACTCAGCTCGAGCGTTTCCTGATTTAAGAACGACTCGCTCTGGGTGATCTGATCGAGAGCATTCCCGTAAAATACGCGCTGTTCACTGATCTGGTTAAGGCCATTCTGTACTTCAGTAACGGCGGCCGGTATGTTGTTGCCGGTGTTGAGAGCCGTGTACAAATCCTGCAACGACCCCATCACGTTTCCCGCGGCATTCTGGAAGAGCGAATCACCGGGAAGATTCGCGGTGATGGAGTCGCCCGTGGAGAGTTCGACCGTCGTCTGATTGGGATTACCCTTATATACTACGGCGTTCGTGGTCGTGTTCAGGATAAATGGCTGGGTATTGACGTCGGTGCCCGCGAACAAATAGGCACCTTGGTAGGTCGAGTTCGCCAGGCTGACGGTCTGCGACAACAAACCTTGCACTTCGCTAGCGATTGCCTGTCGGTCCGAAGCGCTCATGGTGCCATTCGCGCCTTCTGTGCCCAGGGTTAGCGCTCGTGTCAGCGTCTCCACGACATTGCTGAGCGTGGAGTCGGCTACTTGAAAGCGCCCTTGAAGGCTCGTCAGATTCTGGGTGAATTGCGCATCCTGCTGAGATTGGTCGTGGTTGAGCACCAAGGCCGCAGCGGCCGCCGGATCATCGGAAAGTTGGTTGACGGTTCTGCCGGTACCCATCTCGGTGGTCGCGATCGATTCATTCTGCTGGCTGAGCTGTATGGAATCGAGTAGCGAAGGCAACAAATCGGGATTCAGTCGAATGCTCATGAAGAGCTCACCATATTGATTGTGGTCTCCAAAAGAGAATCGATGACCGTAGCAACTTGCGCCGATGCGGTGTAGGCGTTCTGGTAGCGAACCAGGTTTGCCCCTTCTTCGTTCAAGTCAACGCCGGGAATTTCTACCGCCCAGCCCTTCAGAAACCCTTCAATCTGTTCCGCAAGAAACATAGCCAACGTATACGGCTCTTCGCCCGTCGAGCATCCGGCGCTCCAGATTTTTATTTTCTTCAGCGGCATGCGGCCACGCTCGGCCACCAACTCGGGAAGGATTACGTTCTGCAAGGCGTTAAGTTGCGGCTGGCTGCGGAACAAACAGGTCTCGCCAATCGTGATCTCATTCAACAATTCCCGTAATTCGGCGTCGCGATATGCCGAGCTGGTTAGCAGTTCCAGGTACTCCCTCCCCGTTTGGGCCTTGCCAGTTTGGATCCTTCGGCCACAGGCGGCGACGAGCAGGTACATCTTTTCGTCCGAATGATAAATTCCGCACGTTCGGTAAACCAGTTCGCGGATCTTTACATAGGAAGGATCCTGTGGATCGTCCATTGGCGTGCTTACCGCTAGAGTGTTGATCACTTCTCCTGGCATGCCGTCCCAGCTTTCCTGAGCGTGCGCGGTCTAAGTCGATACTCCGGGCGTGCACTGACTCCATCGTGTGTCCGCGGCGCGGCCAGACCTGGCGATGCGTCGCTGCGCTTCCAGTGCGATTTTGTCCAGAGGGTAGACGGCGTCCGCCAATCCGGCCGCGGCCACTTGCCCTGGCATTCCCCAGACGACCGAGGTGGCCTCATCCTGAACCAGGACCGTTCCGCCCGCTTCTTTGATCGCTTGTGAGCCCCGCACACCGTCGGAACCCATGCCGGTCAGCACCACTCCAAGCACGTGCTTCGAAAAGGTCTTCGCCACGGAACGAAACATCACGTCAACCGCAGGCCGACAGGAATTTTCCGGCGGATCCTGCGTCATTCGGAGGCGAATGCTGCGGTCCTCGCGCACCACCGTCATGTGGTAGTCGCCCGGCGCGATCCAGATCTCCCCTGGATGCACGGCCGCTCCGTGTTCGCCTTCGGCGACCTTCAAGCGACAGTTTTTTTGCAACCGTTCCGCAAGAAAACGGGTGAACAGGGGAGGCATGTGCTGGGTGATCACCACCGGAACGGGAAGATCGGCGGAAAACTGCGGCAGCACCGCGGCCAGCGCGTTCGGTCCACCCGTTGAAGTGCCAATCGCAAGGATCTCGATGGGAGCGTCGAACTCGCGACGTATCGCGGCTCGGTGCTCGATATTTGGAACGATAGCAGTCGGCGCAGGTTTTCCCGATGAGCGCGCGGAGCACAGCGCTTTGATCTTGGGCAATAGCTCTTTCTGAATTCGAAGGCGAGTCTCGTCGAGACTGCCGGTGTTGCTGGGCTTCGTCGCATAATCACTGGCGCCCGCGGCAAGAGCGTCCAACGTAGCTGCGGCGCCCCGCTCCGTCAGCGTGCTGAACATGATCACCGGCAATTTCGGATGGAGTTTGCGAATTTGCGCGAGCGTCTCCAGGCCGGACAGGTTGGGCATTTCGATGTCCAGCGTAATGATGTCCGGAGTAAGCAGCGGGATTTTGGCCAGAGCGATGGCTCCGTCGGGAGCGATACCTGCAATGACGATCTCGGGATCCGCAGCAAGAACTTCGCTGAGCACTTTGCGGATAACCACGGAGTCGTCAACAACAAGCACTCGAATCGGAGCCATAGCCATCGCACTTTCTACGTTCAGAAGCGGAAGCGGGCCGTCAATTCCCGAAGTTCGGTGGACATTTTGGACAACTGCTTTGCGGCACTCTGTGAATCCGCAGCGCCATTCGACGTACTCTGCGCAGCTTCGGCGACTCCCGCGATGTTCTTGGTGATTTCGCCAGAGCCTCTCGCGGCTTCGCTGACATTTCGCGTCATTTCGTTGGTGGTGGCGTTCTGCTCCTCAACAGCGGTGGCGATTGTCGTGGAAATGCCGCTGATCTGGCTGATGATGGAACTGATCGTGCCTATGGCCTCCACGGCTTCCTTGGTGTCGGTCTGAATCGTCTCGATCTTGCGACTGATGTCTTCGGTGGCCTTTGCGGTTTCCTTCGCGAGTTCCTTCACTTCGTTGGCAACCACCGCAAAGCCCTTGCCTGCTTCTCCGGCGCGAGCGGCTTCAATCGTGGCATTCAGCGCTAGCAGATTCGTCTGCTGCGCGATGGAGGTGATTACTTTTACGACTTCGCCGATTTCGGCGCTCGATGCTCCGAGTTTGGTCACCGTCTGATTCGTGGTTTGCGCCACGCCCACCGCTGAACTGGCAACCTTGGCAGCCTCCGTCGCATTCTTGGCGATTTCCTTGATGCTGGCGCTCATCTCTTCGGTGCCGGTGGCCACGGTCTGCAGATTCTTGTTCACTTCCTCGGAAGCGGCGCTGACAACATTCGCCTGGCTGGAGGTTTCTTCCGCGTTTGCGCTCATCTGCTGGCTGACGGCGCTCAACTCTTCGGAAGCGCTGGCAAGCGATTGCGAATTCTTGGAGATGGCGGAAATGCTGTCGCGCAGGCTGCTGAAGAATCCGTTCAAGCCTTCGCCCATCTGCCCAATGGCGTCTGATCCGCGAACTGTGATTTCCCGGGTGAGATCGCCCTTGGCGGCGCCTTGCACAACTTCGAGAATGCTATTGACCTTGGCATTCAGTTCTTCCTGATGCTGGCGTTCGGCTTGGGCAACAGCGATGCGCTGCATGACGCCCGAAACAATTCTTGCGACATTGCGCAGTGCATCCAGTCGGTCCTCGGAGGGATGCAACGTCTCGCTTGAAAAAAAGTCCATGGTGCCGACCACGCCAGCATCGTCCACCACCGGGAACGCTATGCCCGATTTCAGGCCGGCCCGCCGGGCCGCCGACGCCCGATCGCCATCCTTTATTTCGCCGAGATCCGCGAAAAATACCAGATCGCGGGTTTTCCAAGCGCGCCCATTCAGGCCGACCCCTTCGTGAAAACGCATTTCGGCGGACAACCGGGTAAACTCTTCATTTGCCGAACCGCTAGCTACGCCGAATCGCAAGGCATTTCCGTTGGCATCGAGGGGCCAGTAGGAACCATACGCCAGACCGAAAGCTTCTCGAACGGCGTCCAGCGTGATGCGGGCGGCATCGTCCGCCGATTTGGCGGCATTCAGCGATTGCAGGACTTTGCTGACGGCGCCGGCATTCTCGGCAATGTCCATGTTGCGGGCCTGTGCATCCTTTACGGCCTGTTCGGTCCGCAATTTTTCAGTGATCAGAGACCACGTCACCATCGTGCCCACGTATTTGCCATGCTCGTCATAGATGGGCGACGCAAGCAATTCGGCTTTTTCCTCGCCGATCGGAATGATCGTTTTGTGCGGCAGATTCTTGGGATTGGCGAGCATCTGGCGTTGGTGCGCCGGATTTTTGTGGAAGATGTCGATATTCGAACCTACGACTTGATCGGCGCGGACCGCCATCTGATTCTCGATCGACTTCATGGTGCGAAGCGACGCCGGATTGATATACGTAATATTACAGTCGAGATCGGAAACCATCACATTGATGGGCATGCAATCCAACATGGCCTGCATCATGGATGTGCTTAAAGCGTGCTGCTTGGTCGCAGAGCTAGTACGTGATTCCCGTGCTTCATGAACCGTCACAATATCCTCCTCAAGTGCGGAAACTTTTCCCATAACTTCGTCGACAATCTGGGGTGCCAGGCCCATCTCGCTTAACGCCACTGCCAGATGGGTGCCGGCCCTATCGAATTGCCAGGTTTCGATGGCCATGCTGGCATGCGCCGACTTCATCGCACGGCCTTTGTATTCCGTGGGCCCGCCCAAGAGCTGAGAGAGATATTGGTGCTGCCGTTGCTTTAACCAAGCCATGTTGGTGTTCTGAAAGGAGGGTTGCATGTCGGGGTCGGCCAGCATCTTCTGGTAAAACTTCTCAACAACAGTGGTCAACACCGCGCTGCCGCCAATCCGCGCGAAAAGAGAATCGGTCCGGCGCGCCGCCGGCGACTTAGACATGGCTGCTCCTTTGCGGATTCTGAATCTGGAGAATTTTGGCGGTATCGAGGATCAGCAGCAGCTTCGAATCAAGCTTGTACACACCGCGAATGACTTCGCGCGCCGCCCCCCGCAGGGTTTCCGGAGGAAGTTCAAACGCTTCGCCAGACATTTCGATGACATCGCCAATTTCGTCCACGAGCAAGCTGACCGCTCCGTCTTCGTTGCGCACCACAACGTTCAACGGAAACTGTTCGTCCTTGCGGTCGGCGAAGCTCATCCGCCGGCGTAGGTCCATCGCCATCACGATTTGCCCACGCAGATTGATCAACCCACGAATCACTTGAGGAGCCAAGGGTACCTGGGTCATTTGCTGGTGCCGGATTACTTCCTGGACTTCCTGGACCGGCACGCCGAAGAATTGCCCGTCGACGTAAAAGGTGCAGACCCGTTCACCATCGCCAATCACACGAGATTGAGTCGCGGCCACTTACAATCTCCGTTCCGCCGCTGCGGTTTGCAGAAGCCCCGGAATATCGAGCAAGTCCGTAACCTGCTTTTGGATGACCGCCGAACCGCGGATCGCATTTCGTTGTGCGGGCTGCTCGATCACCAGCCGCTCTTCTACGATGTCCAGGATGCGATCTACGACCAGCCCAACGCGGCGTCCATTTTCTGAGCAGACCACCACCTGCATCCGTTCTTGGGCAGATCGCGGTGCGCAATTCTTGCGACCGCTCAGGGTTGCGGCCACATCCACCAGCGGCATGATCTGTCCGCGGTACTGAACGACTTCACAATCGCCCGCATGCTCGATCATCTTCTGCTCGAACTCCTCGAGCCGCGCCACCTGCGACAATTCGATCGCCATGCGGCTTCGCGGGCTACTCTCGAACACGAGCAGGGTCTGCTTTTCGGTGATTTCGGAATCGGTATGATCTGCCTCGGTCGCATCCGTCTTGGTCTTTTCGCGTCCCTTATCCAGAAGGCCGGCTGCCTGGGCGATCCCTCGGACATCCAGGATCAGTGCCACTTTGCCATCGCCGAGGATCGTGGCCCCGGCGTAGGCATGGATACTCTTGAGCTGCTTGCACATCGGCTTCACTACGATCTCTTCCGTATCTCTCACTCCGTCCACAATTAAACCGAACTGCTGGCCATCGGCCTGTAGAACGATGATGTTTACTCCACCTTCCCCAGGACGTTCGTTCCCGTGGAATTCCAGAACTTTGTTCAGATACACGAGGGGCAGCAGCTTGCCGCGTAGGCGGTATACCGGAACTCCGTTGACGTACTCGATGGACTTGGAGACGTTCTGTTCTTCGATACGCAGCAACTCCAGCAGGCTGACCTGCGGAATCGCGAAACGCTCCCCACCACTGGTAACCAGCAATGCCGGAATGATCGCCAGCGTCAGAGGGATCTTCATCTTTACGGTGCTGCCTGCGCCCGCACGGGACACCACATCCACGGTTCCACCGATTTTCTCGACGTTGGTCTTCACCACGTCCATACCCACGCCGCGCCCGGAAACATTCGTTACGACGTCGGCGGTCGAAAACCCTGGCACAAAGATCAGATTGACCGTTTCGCGATCGCCAATGCGCGCCGCCTGTTCCGCGGTAATCAGGCCGTTGCGCAAGGCCTTGGCGCGAATCTTCTCGAGATTCAAACCCACGCCGTCATCGGTAACTTCAATCGTCACTTGGCCACCCTCGTGGTAAGCGCGCAGATGCAGCAGCCCCTCGGGTGGCTTTCCGGCGGCAATTCTCTTTTCCGGAGTTTCAATTCCGTGATCGACGGCGTTCCGCACCAGGTGGGTCAAGGGATCGCGCACGGATTCGAGGATCGTCTTGTCCAACTCCGTGTCCTTGCCTTCCATTTCGATGCGTACCTGCTTTCCGCAGCTGATGGCAACGTCGCGCACTGTCCTCGGAAATTTGCTCCAGATGTTGCCTATGGGCTGCATGCGCGTTTTCATCACACCTTCTTGCAGCTCCGTGGTGATCAGGTTCAGACGTTGACTGGACGCCGCAAGTGTCGAGTCTTCGACAAGTTGGGTGGACTGCAGGATTTGATTGCGCGCCAAAACCAATTCACCGACCAGGGTCATCAGCCGGTCGAGTAGGGTTACATCTACACGAATCGAAGCATCCGTCGCTGCGACTTTCGATGTTTGCTGTGACGTACCTTGAGAGGTATCACGCTCTTTTATAGCAGTGTCGATTGCCGACGCTCCACCAAGGAGACGAGAATCGCCATCATGAGCCGCTTCGTGGTTTTCGGCGGCTGCCGTGCCGGTAGTCTCTAGATCTCCGGCAACGATTTCTTGCACAGGACTCTGCGGCGGCTCGGCTGGACTCGAAACGGTAACTTGCGCTTCGGGAATTGCTGCCGCGGCCTTCGCATCCTCGCTGGGCGGAGCTTCGGACTTCTGCAGCCGCTCGAGATTGGCGATGAGGGCGGAATCGTCGCGCTCGCCCTCTTTTCCACATTCGGAAATTGTGGCCAGCGTTTCCCGAATTGCATCGACGAGTTGAAGTAGGGCGGTCGTACGCCCTACATTGACCGGGAGCGTTCCTTCCCGGAGCAGACTCAAGAGATTCTCGCCCGCATGCGCCACCCGTTCCAAACGCACGAAACCCAGGAAGCCGCACGCCCCTTTTACCGAATGGATCCGCCGAAAAATACTGGAAAGCGTCTCTCGACTGCTCGGATCCTGTTCGAGTTTGACCAGTTCCCTGTCTAATAGGTCCAGGCTTTCGGTGCTCTCGGTCAGGAACTCCGTCAATATTTCATCGCTCATTCGATTTGCCTTATGAGGAAACGCTTAGCCCCGAGGCAAGCTTCGTGCGAGGTGGGCTCAGATGCGGAGCACGGCGCTTGTCGGCGAATTCAATGAGCAAGCGAGGTTCCATGGCACAGCGGACTCTTATTTCGGTGGAGAAGCAGGAGGGCCTTTGTGGCGCAACCGTTCGGCGGCACCAAATACCGACGGCAGCAACGAGTTGATGGATACAACAAATCGAGTTAGCTGAGGCTGCCGCTACTCAAACTTCGCAATTACTTCCCTGGGAACGGACTGGCCCTGGATCTTCGATGGATCGTGAGTATCGCGGACCGTCCATACGCGGGTTTCGAATCCCTCAACCGCAAGTGTCGATCCACGGTAGAGCCGATGTTCCACAGAGAAACTGCTTGTGCCCCAACCGACCACCTTCGATTCCACCCGAACCACCTCGCCAAACGACGATGGCACCAGAAAGTTGCAACTGGCTTTTACCAGCGGGATACCGGCAATCTGGAAGCGCTTCAACATTTCCGCTTTGGAATAGCCTAGGGCACGGTGAAACAACGCATTTGTGCACGAATCGAAATATTCAAAGTAACGAGGGAAGAACACGATTCCAAAGGGATCGCAATCTCCCCATTCAATTTGAATCTCTTTACTGTTCGTCAGCATCGGGGGAATCGCATTCCTTTTTGCGTGCGTGGCTTCCGGAGCACTCGCACACTGTAGCGTGTTTGGTGTTTCCAGGGAAGATTACGATACACTGACCCTCGAGGAACGATCCCTTCAATGAACACACCTTTCCTTTGTGACGCGATTCGTACGCCCATCGGGCGCTATGGCGGGGCACTGGCTTCGGTGCGAGCGGATGATCTAGCGGCAATACCCATCAAGAAACTGATCGAACGGAACGCGGGTGTCGATTGGCAAGCGCTGGATGATGTCGTCTATGGTTGCGCGAATCAAGCCGGTGAAGACAACCGCAACGTAGCGCGAATGGCCCTGCTGCTCGCCGGATTGCCAAAGGAAGTCTCTGGAGTAACCGTAAATCGCCTTTGCGGGTCGGGCATGGATGCCGTGGCTGTTGCCGCGCGCGCCATAAAGGCCGGCGAAGCGGACCTGCTGATTGCGGGTGGCGTGGAGAGTATGACAAGGGCGCCTTTTGTTTTGGGGAAGGCGGACGCCCCGTTCTCTCGGGCTCAGAAAATTGAAGACACAACTATGGGTTGGCGATTCATCAATCCCGCGATGAAAGCCAAATACGGAACGGATTTGATGCCGGAAACCGCGGAAATCGTGGCTGAGGAATATCACGTTTCCCGCGCTGATCAGGACGCTTTCGCATTGCGCAGCCAACAACGCGCTGCCGCCGCGCTTGCCTCTGGCGTCCTTGCCGAGGAGATCACCCCAGTTGTGATTCCCCAGAAAAAAGGCGATTCGATTCTCGTGCAGGTCGACGAGCATCCGCGTCCCGATACAAGTCTCGAAGCATTGGCCCGGCTAAAGGGTGTGGTGAAGTCCGAAGGCACCGTTACCGCCGGGAATGCCTCGGGTATCGATGATGGAGCCGCGGCTCTGTTGTTGGCTTCCGAAGCGGCCGTAAAGCGATTTGGGTTAAATCCAAGAGCGCGTGTGGTCGCAGCGGCAACCGCAGGTGTCGCGCCTCGCATCATGGGCATGGGTCCGGTTCCGGCGAGTCGAAAAGTGCTTGCAAAGAGCAGACCTGACGATCGAACAAATAGACGCGATCGAGTTGAACGAGGCGTTTGCCTCGCAGGCTTTGGCGGTTTTGCGGGAATTGGGCTTGCCCGATGATGCGGCGTACGTGAATGCAAATGGTGGAGCGATCGCCCTTGGTCATCCGCTCGGAGCCAGCGGTGCCCGCCTGGTAGGCACTGCAATGTATCAATTGCAACGAACCCAGAAGCGATATGCGTTGTGTACGATGTGTATCGGCGTGGGACAGGGCATCGCCATGATCCTGGAACGCGTCTAGCTCTTCTACCATGAGCCTCACCGACACCTTGTTCCACAGCGAAGAAATGGATGAAATCTTCTCCGATACGGCACACCTGACCGCCTTGTTGGAATTCGAGGCAGCCCTGGCGCGAGCCGAGGCTAAGGTCGGTCTTTTTCCTGAAGCGTATGCCGCGGCGATTGCTTCCAGATGTCAGCCATCTCTCTACGACGTACCTTTGCTGAAAAAGTGTGCAGCTCAGTCGGGCAATGTTGCGATTCCGTTGGTACGGCAACTAACGGAACTGGTTTCCGAGGAGAATCGTGATGCAGCCGGTTTCGTGCATTGGGGCGCCACCAGTCAGGATGCGATCGACACCGCCGCCATGCTGCAAGCGCAGCGGGCGCTGGGAAACATTTCCCACCGACTACGAGAGATCGCGCGAGTTCTGGTCGATTTGAGCGGTCGCCACCGGCAAACTTTGATGGTCGCCCGAACCTGGATGCAACAGGCGCTGCCCACCACTTTCGGCTTCGTTGTGGCAGGCTGGCTCGATGCGGTTCTGCGCGATGCAGCGAGGCTCGCGGCAATGAAAGAACGCGTGTTGGCGCTGCAATTCGGCGGAGCGGTCGGTACCCTGGCCGCGCTACACGGTCGCGGACTCGACGTTGCCCAGAGGCTCTCCGAAGAGTTGCACCTACCCCTGCCTGCCATTTCCTGGCATGCCCAACGCGACCGCATTGCGGAGCTCGCCTCCACGTTGCTCATTTTCACCGGAACCCTTGCCAAGATTGCGCGCGACGTGTCTCTGCATGCGCAAACCGAGGTTGGCGAATTGTCGGAAGCTTGGGTGCAAGGCCGTGGCGGTTCTTCGACCATGCCTCACAAGCGGAACCCAGTCCATTGCGCGGCAATTTTGGCGAATGCTCAGCGTATCAATGCACTGGCGGGCTTGCTGATCGCCGCGACTCCCTCGGAATACCAGCGCGGTCTGGGAACCTGGCAAGCCGAATGGGAAACACTTCCGGAACTGTTTCGGCTGATTGGAGGCGCGTTCGAACACGCGACAGCATTGCTTGGCGGTCTGCAAGTGCATGCCGATCGCATGTTAGCGAATCTGGAAGCTACCAATGGCTTGATCTTCGCCGAAGCAGTTTCCGTGGCCCTGGGGGATCGCATGGGCAAAATGCCGGCTCATCTATTACTGGAATCTGCCTGCAAAACGTCGATCAGCGAGGGCAAGCATCTGAAGTTGGCATTGCAGGAAAATCCGAATTTGCGCGGTCATCTCACGCCGGCGGATTTGGACGCGCTCTTTGCTGCGCGCAACTATATAGGGAGCGGAGACCTGTTCATCACCCAGGTGCTGCAAAATGCAGCACGCTTCCTGGAGTGATGCGATAAGGAGAGCCTGCCTTGCCCATCGCTAAACTCGCGGATGTTGAGCTTCACTACGATCTTTCGGGACCGGATCACGCGCCGGTCCTGATTTTTTCCAATGGCCTCGGCACCGATCTCCATATGTGGGACGCTCAACTGCCGGCGTTCACTGCCTCGCATCGAGTCCTCCGTTACGACACGCGTGGACACGGCAAATCTTCTATAACGCCCGGGCCTTACTCGATCGCACAACTCGGCCGGGACGTTTTGCATTTGATGGATTATCTTCACATTTCCCACGCTACTTTCTGCGGACTATCGATGGGCGGCATGACCGGGATGTTTCTGGGCGCGCTGCCGGACATGCGATTTGAACGCCTCATCTTATGCAATACCGCGGCGAAACTCGGTACTGCGGAGGTCTGGAATGCGCGTATTCGCGCCGTCGAAGCCGGCGGGATGCAAGCAGTCGTACCATCGGTGATCGACCGTTGGTTCACCCCGGAGTTTCGAACGCAACATCCGGAGGCCGTATCTCCGGTTCAAAAGGCGCTGGAATCTACCAATCCGCAGGGATACGTTGCGAATTGTGCTGCTGTGCGGGATGGCGACTTCGTGGGCGAGTTGCCTCGTATTTCGAGCAAGACACTCGTGATCGCAGGGACACAAGACCCCGTCCTGCCGATCTCCGACGCGAATGCCGTCGCTCAACGCGTACCTGGCGCGAAGTTTCTGGAGCTGCCTGCAGCGCACATCTCCAACATTGAAGCTGGCGCTGAATTCAATCGAGCGGTATTGCAGTTCCTGCAGTCGTGAGGATCCATCGATGGACGAAAAAGAGCGATACGAGCAAGGCATGAAGCGTCGGAGGTCCGTTCTTGGCGACGCGCACGTAGAGAAAGCCAATGCCGAGACCGATGACTTTACGGAGGAGTTCCAACACCTGATCACTCGTTATGCATGGGGAGAAATCTGGACTCGACCCACGCTGGACCAGAAAACCCGCAGCCTGATTACCATCGCCATGATGATCGCGTTGAATCGGACCGAGGAACTGCGCTTGCACCTTGGAGCAGCCGTCAAAAACGGCGTATCGCGCGACGAGCTTAAGGAAGTCCTGCTGCAATCTGCGATTTACTGCGGAGTTCCGGCGGCCAACGCGGCGTTTCGGATTGCCAAAGAAATTCTGGAAAGCATCCCTGACGGTGCCAGGTAAACCTCATGCATACACCGCGGAGTCCGATAGAACTTCGGTGACCCACTGAACCGAGCGCAAATACAGGTCCGGCAAGAAGTTCTCGTTCAGGTGAATGGCCCGCGAAGAATTCACCAACTGTTCCCAGGTACCCGATTCATAATCGAGCACCACTTCAAACACCGGGCTGTAGCGGCTGGGCAAACCTAGCAGCGCATTCTTGATATCCGAGTTGACTGGGATTTCCTTCAAAACTTCGAGCATCGGCAAATTCAACAGAGCATCCATTACCGAAAGCAGTCCCAGTAGGAACAGTTCGTTCGTTTCGCGGTACAAGCCGACCTTCTGGGCGATCAGTTCACAGAACATCGCGCGCACCAGCGGCAGTTTCAGCAGACCGTCGGCAGCTTCGTCGCCTAGCGCGGCGACGCTGACCATCGAAATCCACTTGCGCATGGCCTTTTCTCCCAGCAGCGAGAGAGCATGCGGGATTGATCGGATCTGCAGTCGAAATGCAAACGCGGCTGAGTTAAGATATTTCAATAAGCGGTAACTCAAGGACACATCCCGTTTGAACAGTGAAGCGATGCGGTGCAGGTTGAACTGTGGCTCATTGGCCGCCTGCAGCAATTGCAAGTACACCGTCTTGTTCGCGGGAACGCTTCGTCGCCCCACGATTTGCGGTCTGCAGAAAAAGTATCCCTGAAAATAGTCGTAACCCATGGACAAGAACAATCGAAACTGTTCATCAGTTTCGACTTTTTCGGCCAAAGCCGGGATACGCCGCTGGTGACAGCGCTCGACAAGCCGCTTCTGGTCTTCGAAACTGGTCATCAACACGTCAATCTTCACAAAATCGGCGTAATCCATGAGCGGGCGCATCTCCGCACTATCGGTGTAGTCGTCGAGCGCCAGGCGATAGCCCTGCTCCTTCATGCGGGCGCAGGAAGCCTTCACTTCGTCATCCGGCGTGACGGTTTCCAGAATTTCGCCGACGACCATCTCCTTGGGCATAAGCGTCAGATAGTCGTTGACCAGGAATTCACGAGTGCAATTCAGAAAAGCAGGCAAGCCTTCCGTCATCGCCGCGATGCCCATGAGGAAAAGCTCATCCATGGCGTTTACGTGAACGTTGCTCTGCTCTGGTGGCCGGCAATAATTCTCCGGACCGTAACGGGAGAGAATTTCGTAGCCAAACAATTTCCGTTCTCGGGTGAGGATCGGTTGTCGCGCCAGGAATCGGTTCCGGGTTTCTGGAGAGCTCATGTATTCCGTCGCCGCAGCGTACATCGACAGAAAGGGAGCACGGCAGGTTCCAACCTGATTTCCAGCCAAACCGTTCATCAAAAGGGTAGATGAAGTTCAAAAACGTACTGGCGTTCACCTATGAAACAGATCGCAGCGCCAATTATTGATTTTCCCGCGATTGGTTTGGAATCCGGTTTGCCCATATTTCAATGATCTTGCGGAGTTTTCCCAGATCGACTCCGACCGGCCAGAGCGCACACGAGGTCTTTCGTGAACCAAGTTACCTATGAAATCCTGACCCAGCGCATCAAGCAGCTTGGCAACTTGCCTGCCATGCCTGCCGTGCTTAGCACCTTGACCGAAGCATTAAGCGTACCGGCCAGCAACATTGATCTGGAAAAAGTAGTGGGCTGTATTTCGCACGACAAATCGCTGGCTGCGCAATGCCTGCGTTTGGCGAACTCCGCGTTGTTTCGCCAACGCGGCGATGTGCAGTCCGTTCGCGACGCCGTTCTCGCGTTGGGATTCTGGCGCATACGTGACCTGGCTTTCTCCTGCAGCATGCCGTTGCTGTTTGCCAATGCCAAAGCAGCGATAGCACGCGATGTTTTCTGGAGACACGCGTTGGGCACCGCCGTGCTGTCGCAAGGACTCTCTCGGGATTTCGGCACGGTCAGTCAGGATGACGCTTACCTTTGCGGCCTGCTGCACGATATCGGCGTATTGGTGAATAGCTTGCTCTTTCCCGACGACTTTCAGGATGTGCTGGAAGCTGCCATGGTGGAACGCCTGCCGATCGAAGATCTCGAGCAACAAATTCTGGGTTTCACCCATGCGGAGAGCGGCAAAGTGCTGGCGGAAAAATGGCGCCTGCCACTCCTATGTACGGAGGTAATTGAACACCACATCGGTCCGACGAGTGAAGGCGTCGCCGGCGAAATCAGTATGATCGTGCACACCGCAGACTTGTTCTGCCAGCAATGCGGATTAGGATACGGCTACGAGTTGCAGAATGCCGGTACAAGCTCGCTTGAAGAAATCTGGAACGTTTTCGCAACGCACCTTATGCGGGCAGGCGCCGTTTCCGCGTCGCTGGCTCTTCCCAAAATCATGGATAGCGTTCATGAGGCTCAACTGCTCGCGGACCGTGTCTTCCACGACTCTCGCGTCATGGCCTAAAACACACAACCTTCCGCCAGGAACGCCAAAGCCTAGTCGTTGAACACGTTCGCTTTCAGCGTATAGGAACTGAGCACCTTCATGTAGTTCCCGCGTTCGAAAGCAGTGGGGTCCGGAACCGAGTTATAGCTCATACTGCCGCACATCTGCTGGATCGATGCATACTCGTGTTCGTCCAGCCAGCGGTCGAGTTCCTTTAATACATAGCCGGCATGGTGCACGCCATTGCGCAGAAGCGACGAAGTCATGAACGCGACCCTTGCTCCGGTAAGCACGCACTTCACAACATCCTGAGCCGTATGCACTCCCCCGGTGATCCCCAAGTCCGCTTTCACGTGCCCATAGAGAATCGCCGTCCAATGGAGCCGGAGGAGGAGTTCCTCGGGTCTGCTGAGCGTGAGGCTGGGTGAGACTTCTAGTTGCTCAATGTCGAGATCCGGTTGGTAGAACCGATTGAAGAGGATCAGCGCGTCCGCATGAGCCTTGTCTAGGCGCACGCCCATATTCGCGGGTGCGCTGAAGAACGGCGAAAGCTTCACGGCCAGCGGCACGCGCAGGCTGCGCTTCAAATGACGCACCAGTTCGATGTAGTTTTTTTCGACGTCTGCTCCGGAAACCAATGGGTCCGTCTCAATCGAATAAATGTTCAGCTCGACCGCATCGGCCCCGGCGTCCTCCATCAACTTGGCGTAGTGCAGCCAACCGCCGTCGGAAATGCCGTTCACGCTGGCGATGATTGGAATGTTTACCGCTTCCTTGGCGTGTCGTATCAATTCCAAATAGCCATCGGGTCCAAGATTGTAAGTGTGCAGGTCCGGCAGAAATTTTGTGGATTCCGGAAAGCTGTCGGAGCCGCGTTCAAGGTCCGAATCAACCGATAGACTCTCCAGATCGAGTTGTTCCTCGAACAGCGAAGGCAACACCACCGCCGCCAAGCCGTTGTCCTCCAGTTTGCGGATGTTGTCCACCGATTCGCTCAGAGGCGAAGCTGAGGCAATCAGCGGAGATTTCAGGGTCAACCCAAGGTATTTCGTTGTCAGGTCGCTCATTCCTCTTCGCCCCCTTTCTTAATAGCTGGGGCAGCATCTTCGACTTCAGGTGGGGCGATATGCGGCGACTCGGAGCGACCGGCCATGGCCGCGCGATTCGCATACACCCTCCACTGCCGTTCCACATCGTCCTGGGCCAGCTTCAACAGATCACGCGCCGCCTCCGGATTGCTGCGAACCAGCATCGTGTAGCGTGCCTCCTGGTAGGCATACGACTTCAGCGGAATGCTGGGGGCCTTGGAATCCAGTAGGAAGGGGTTTTTGCCTTGTTCTCGCAGGCTGGGGTTGTAGCGCATGAGCGGCCAGTAGCCCGACTGAACCGCTTTTTTCTGCTGATCAAGCCCAAGGATCATGTCGTAGCCGTGAGCAATGCAGTGGCTGTACGCGATGATCAAGGAAGGCCCATCGTGCGCTTCCGCTTCCTGGAACGCCTTGATCGTGTGCGTATCGCTTGCGCCCATGGCGACCCGCGCGACGTACACGTATCCGTAGCTGACCGCTTCCATGGCCAGGTCCTTCTTGCCGGTATGTTTGCCGCCCGTAGCAAATTTCGCTACCGCGCCGCGCGGAGTCGCCTTGGACATTTGTCCGCCGGTGTTTGAGTAGACTTCCGTATCCAGCACCAGGACATTCACGTTTCGTCCGGAGCCAAGGACGTGGTCCAGCCCGCCGAACCCGATATCGTACGCCCAGCCATCACCGCCGAGCAGCCACACGCTTTTGCGTACGAGCGAATCCGCGATGGCCCGTAGGTCGCGACCTTCGGGCGAATCCACGTGAGCCAGCTACTTCTTGAGTTCCACCACGCGCTGCGCTGCTGCTCAATGCCCAGTTCGGTTTTCTGGTCCGCTCCAAGGATGCCTTTGACCAGTTCGTCACCGAGCTTTCCATCAAGGCGAGTAAGCAGATCGCGCGCATACACGGTCTGCTGATCGACCGCCAGACGCATGCCCAGCCCGAACTCCGCGTTGTCTTCGAAGAGCGAGTTCGACCACGTCGGACCGCGCCCATCCTTGTTCACCGCGTAGGGCGTCGTAGGCAGATTGCCGCCATAGATCGAGGAGCATCCGGTGGCGTTGGCGATCAGCAAACGGTCGCCGAAGAGTTGGGTCAGCAGCTTGATGTATGGAGTTTCACCGCAGCCCGCGCATGCTCCGGAGAATTCAAACAGCGGTTCGAGCAACTGCGAATCCTTCACCTGAGAGTGCGAGAGCTTGTCGCGGTCCATATCAGGGAGGGACAGGAAAAACTCCCAGTTCTTCTCTTCCGGTTCTCGCAGAGGCGCTTGCGCCTCCATGTTGATGGCCTTGTGCTTTACTTCGCTCTTGCTCTTGGCGGGGCAGATCTCAACGCACAGCTTGCAGCCCGTGCAATCTTCGGGAGCGACTTGCAGGGTGTACTTGAGCGTTTCAAATTCCCGCCAGCGCGGCTTGGAAGACTTGAAGGTTGCCGGTGCATCCTTGAGCAGCGAAGAATCGTACACTTTTGCGCGAATCACCGCGTGCGGGCAGACCAGCACGCACTTGCCGCACTGTATGCACAAATCCTCATCCCAAACGGGGATTTCCTTGGCGATGTTGCGTTTTTCCCACATCGCTGTTCCGGTGGGAAAGGTTCCGTCGACCGGCATCGCGCTGACGGGCAGACGATCGCCATTCCCGGTAACAATCGTGCCCAGAACGTCGCGCACAAATTCCGGAGCTTTTGGTGAAACAGCGGGAAGCATGTCGAACGTTGCGGTGACTTCCTCGGGCACCCGCACCTCGTGCAGGTTGGCAATCGTCTGGTCGACGGCTGCGAAGTTCTTCTGCACCACCGCTTCGCCACGCTTGCCGTAGGTCTCCGCAATGGCCTTCTTGATGGCCGCAATGGCTTCGTCGCGCGGCAGCACACCGCTGATGGCGAAGAAGCAGGTTTGCATGATGGTGTTGATGCGGCTGCCCATGCCCGCTTCGCGCGCGACCGTGTAGCCGTCAATCACAAAGAACTTCAGCTTCTTCTTGAGGATGATTTCCTGAACCTGGCGCGGGATGTGATTCCAGATGTCTTCTTTACTGAAGGGTGCGTTGAGCAGGAATGTGGCGCCGGGTTCCGCAGCCGCCAACACATCGATGCGATCGAGGAACTGAAATTGATGACAAGCGACGAAGTTTGCTCTGGTAATTAAGTACGTCGAACGAATCGGGTCGGGCCCGAAGCGCAAGTGCGACACCGTGACCGCGCCCGCTTTCTTCGAATCGTATACGAAATAACCTTGCGCGTAGTTATTGGTTCCCTTCCCAATAATTTTTATCGAGTTCTTGTTTGCGCCGACGGTTCCATCCGAACCGAGACCGTAGAACAGTGCGCGCACCGTCCGCGGATCTTCCGTCGAGAACTCCGGATCATACGACAGGCTGGTGTGCGTCACGTCATCGTTGATGCCCACCGTGAAGTGATTCTTGGGTTGCGGCTTGCCTAGCTCTTCGAAGACCGCCTTAACCATGGCTGGCGTGAATTCCTTGGACGAAAGCCCATAGCGGCCACCGATGATTCTGGGCATGGCTGCGGAGGGCTGCGCCGCGTGCCGCTCCATGTAGGCCGTCAACACATCCTGATACAGCGGTTCGCCGAGGCTGCCCGGTTCCTTCGTACGGTCCAGGGAGGCGATGTGCTTCACCGTGGATGGAATCGCCGCCAGGAAAGCATCCAACGCGAATGGACGATAGAGCCGCACTTTCAGTAGGCCGACCTTCTCGCCGCTCTTGGTCATCGCGTCGACAGCCTCTTCGGCGGCACCGGCGGAAGAACCCATCAGGATGATCAAGCGCTCGGCATCCGGTGCGCCGTAATAGTCAAACAGGCGATACGCACGCCCAGTTCGCTTGGCGAAGCGGTCCATCACGTCCTGCACGATCGTCGGACACGCGCGGTAGAACGAGTTGCACGCTTCGCGAGCCTGAAAGAATACGTCGGGATTTTGCGCCGTACCGCGCAGGATTGGATGATCGGGAGAAAGGGCTCGTTCGCGGTGCTGGCGAACGAATTTTTCGTCGACGACTGCTCGCAAATCCTCGTCGGACAAGGGCGTGATCATGTTCACTTCATGCGAAGTGCGGAAGCCGTCGAAAAAGTGCAAAAACGGAATGCGCGCTTCCAGCGTCGCCGCCGTGGCGATGCAGGCCAAGTCACTCGCTTCCTGCACCGAATTGGACGATAACAGGGCAAACCCGGTCGACCGTGTGGACATCACATCGCTATGGTCACCGAAAATACTCAACGCATGGGTAGCGACCGTGCGCGCCGCCACATGGATCACCGCCGCAGTCAGCTCCCCGGCGATTTTGTACATATTGGGAATCATCAGCAGGAGGCCCTGCGAAGCGGTAAAGGTTGTGCCCAGTGCACCGGCCTGCAACGCGCCGTGCAACGCCCCCGCCGCGCCACCCTCGCTCTGCATCTCCACCACGTCGGGTATGGCACCCCAGATGTTCTTTTTGGATTCGGAATTCCATTGATCGGACCATTCGCCCATCGGCGAGGACGGGGTGATCGGGTAGATGGCGATGACTTCGTTCAAGCGAAACGCAACGGAAGCGGCAGCTTCATTGCCGTCAACAATCGATAAAACTCTCTTCATTGGGGTCTCCGGGAGCGATGGTGAAAATGGTAGGGTTCCGCGGCGACGAATGCAATGACATGACGGTAAAAAATTGGAGACGCTGGACTTAGACATCGAACTGTGATGTCCGTCACTGCGTTTGGGTCGTGCGCTGCGCTACTCCGCCTCTAACGACTCTTCTTAGGTCGTCTCTTCCCATTCCGCGGAGCTTGGGGGCAACTTATCCGAATCCCGCGCCAGAGTTACGTAAAGTGTCGGTAAGATGTAGATGCTCAGAAGCAATGCCGCCAGCAAACCGCCCACAATCACAATCGCAAACGGCCGTTGCGAGTCCGAACCAATTCCACGAGACATCGCCGCCGGTAATAGTCCGAGGATCGCGACCAGCATGGTCATCATGATGGGCCGCAACCGCAGGATAGCGCCTTCCACCGCCGCATCTTCGATGGAGTGACCTTGCGCGCGGAGATGGTTGATGTATTCCACCATAATTACGCCCGTTTGCACCGACACGCCGAACAGCGCCAGGAATCCAACGCCAGAGGAAACGCTTAAGTGTTCGCCGGTGATCAGCAGCGCCGTTAGACCTCCGATCGGTGCCAAAGCCACGTTGCCCAGCACCAGTAACGCCCACTTTGGTGAGCTGAACATCGAGTAGAGGATGACGTAAATCAGCATCAATGTGATGGGCAAAACGATCAATAGCCGGCGCTCCGATCGCTTTTGGCTTTCGTACTCGCCCGCCCAGTTCAGCCGGTAGCCCTCCGGAAGTTTGACCTGGCTATTCACTTTCGCCATCGCTTCTTCGACCGTGCTCCCCAGATCGCGGCCGCGCACGCTGTACTTGATCGCCGCATACCGTGAATTAGCCTCGCGATAAATTTCGGAGGCGCCGTCCAGCGTGTTGATGTTCGTCAACTGGGCGAGTGATACCCGTTCACCGGTTGGCGCGACCAGGCGAATATTCGCGATGGCATCCTGCGTCTCTCGAAACGGCGCTTGGTAGCGAACCACCAGGTCGAATCGCCGTTCGCCCTGCAACACCTGGGTTACCGCTTTGCCGCCCACCGCCGTTTCAATCGCATCCTGAATGTCGGAAACGTTCAAGCCGTAGCGAGCCGCTTCCTTCCGATTCACCACCAAATTCAAGTTCGGTTGCCCGAGCACCTGAAACAGTCCCAGGTCCTCGACGCCTCTTACGGAACGCATCACACTCACGATTTCGTTGGCTTTGGCTTCCAGGACCCGAAGATCGCTGCCGTAGAGTTTGACCGCCAGTTCGCCCTTAACTCCGCTGACCGCTTCCTCCACGTTGTCCGAAATTGGCTGCGAAAAATTCCAGAGAACTCCGGGAATCTTGCTGACTTCCTCATCCATCGCGGAAATTAGCGCTTCCTTATTCTGTTTGAACACCGGACGCCACTGTTCTTTCGGCTTCAGGTCGACAAAATACTCGGTATTGAAAAAACCCGCCGTGTCCGTGCCGTCGTCCGGACGTCCCACCTGCGAAACGACTTGAGTGACTTCTGGAAACGACGCGAAGATGATCCGCGCCTTGTTCATGATCGCGGTTCCCTCGGTTGGTCCGGTACTCGGAGCGAGCGTGCCGCGCGCCCAAATCGCGCCTTCATCCAGGTGGGGTAGAAATTCCGATCCGATCAATCCGCTGTACAACAGCAAAAACGACAACAGCGGGAAGCAAGCACCCACCAGGAGACTGATCTTTCGGTGCTCCACAACCCAGCGCAAAGAACGCTTGTATCGTTCCCGGATGAACGTCATAACCGGGTTGTGCCATTCCTTCACTTCACGGCCCAGGAACACTTCCGCGAGCACCGGTGCGATGGTCATCGAGAAAATCAGAGCTCCTAGAAGCGCAAACGCCACCGTCCAGGCCATCGGGCGAAACAATTTTCCTTCCACGCTTTGCAGCGTGTAGATCGGCATGTATGCGGTTATGATGATGGCGATCGCGTAAAAAACAGGCCGCTGGATTTCGTGTGCCGCTTCGCGAATCCGTTCGAGCGGCGTTTTCTGGGCCGCGCTCGGCAAATTGAAGTGACGGACAATGTTCTCAATGACCACCACAGCACCGTCTACAACCATGCCGAAATCGAGAGCTCCGAGAGAGAGCAGGTTCGCTGGTATCTTGCTGAGGTCCAGGCAAATTGAAGCGAACAGCAGCGAAAACGGAATGGTCATCGCCACAATCAGGGCGCCGCGAATATTACCCAGAAAGAAAAACAGAATCACCGAAACCAGCACTATGCCTTCGGTCAGGTTATGCAGGACAGTGTGCGTCGTGTAGCGCAACAGATCGCTGCGGTCCAGAAACGGCACGATCTGGACCCCTGGCGGAAGGACGCGCTCGTTCAACTCCTTCACCTTGGCGTGAATGCCGACCAGCGTTTCGTCGGATTGCGCTCCTTTTTGCATGAGCACGATTCCTTCGACCACGTCGTCGCTGTCGACGATCGTCCCATCATTCTTGCGGATCGCCTTGCCAATCTGCCCGAGACGAATCTTCGGGCCTTGCGTCACGGTGGCAACGTCTTTTACCCGCAACGGTGTTCCGTTCTGCGTCTTTAGTACCGTGTCTTCGATGTCCGTGGTGTTCGTGTACAGCCCGACGACTCGCACGTTGATCTGCTGCGAACCGGATTCGATGAAGCTTCCTCCCGCGTTCACATTGTTATTGGCTAATTGTTGCTCAACCTGTCCGATGGTCAGCCCGTAATCCACCAGTTTCGCGGGATCGACGCGCACCTGATATTCCCGGGTCACGCCGCCAAAGCTGGATACGTCCACCACGTTGGGAACGGATTTCAGTTCCTTTTCCAGGACCCAATCTTCGATGGCTTTCAATTCCATCAAATCGTATTTCGGATTCGTGCTTTTCAGCGTGTACCAGTAAATCTGCCCCACCGGACTCCAGTCCGTTCCCATCTGAGGCTGAATGTTGTTCGGCAGGGTGACCTGCGAGAGACGCTCCAAAACTTTTTCGCGGTTCCAGTCGTTATGCGAATCGTCATCGAAGATCAGCATCACGCTGGAAAGCCCGAACACGGAAAAGGAGCGTAAATGCGTCATGTGCGGCAAGCCATTCATCTGAATTTCGATGGGGATGGTGACCTGTTGCTCAATTTCTTCCGCAGCGCGTCCCGGCCATTGAGTGATGATCTGCACGTAATTGTTGGCGACGTCCGGATAGGCTTCGACCGGCAGATTGTGGAAGGAGATCGCGCCCCAGACGAGCAGCAAGACCGCCATCGCCAGCACGATGAACCTGTTGTCCAGCGCAAAATCAACAATGGCCCGAATCATCGAAAGATCCTCTTCGACCGCTCCGTGCGCCGCAAGCTACTGTTCCGCCGTATTCTGCATGACCAGGCCGTTGGACACGACTTGCTGGCCGGGCGCAATGCCGCTTAAGACTTCCTGCATCTTGTCGGGAAGCGTTGCTCCTGCTTTCACTTCAACTCGCCGAAACTTCTTGTTCCCCGCGGGCACATACACCCAGTCACGATCATGCAGGTGCAGGATCGCCGCCGCAGGCACTGCCGCAACCTTCTCCTTCTGCTTGCCCCGGAACGTGGCTGTCACGAACATCCCGACGCGCATCAATCCGTTGGGATTGGACACCTCAATGCGCACCTTGGCGGTACGAACATTGGGATCCAGGATCGGGCCGATGTTGCTGATCGTTCCCGTCAACACTTTGTCCGGATACGCATTCAAGCGAATTTCCGCCATCTCGCCCAGTTGCACGCTGGGCAGATTGTTCTCGTACACGTCGCAAAGAATCCAGACCTTGCTCAAATCGGAAATCGTGAAAGGATTGGCCGACGACAGCCCCTGCACTCCGGCCGCGTTGGTCACTTGCTGGTCCGTGATCACGCCCGAAATCGGTGCTTTGATATCCACCACGCCGCCCGGGTGATCCTTATCCACGCCCAACACGCGCAGGTGCTCTAACGTGGTCTCTACGTCGACCTTGGCCTTGGCTTCGGCATCTTCGGCCACCTGGAAATCGTTCAAGGAAATTGCGCCCTTATCGTAGAGAATCTGCGACCGCTCAAATTGCTTGCGGACCAGCGCCTCGTCGGCCACAGCCTTGCGATAGTCCGAGAACGCGCCTGAAATGTCCGGGCTCTGCACTTGCAGCAGGACTTGGCCCTTCTGCACTGTGTCACCCAAACGCGCCCTGATTTCGACCACCCGCCCTGCTGCCAACGAAATCACCGGAACGGTACGACTAACATCCGGACTCACGACGCCCGTAACACTCATAGTGGGAACCGCGGAATATTCCACGGCGGTGACCAACGGGAATTGGCTGGGATTGTCCACCTGCACCAGGCTGACATCCGGCTCCTGCTCGACCTTCGCTGGCGGTGGCGCGCCGGTTCCGTTTTCCACCTTGGGCTCACGAGCGCACCCGAGCAGCAGAATCGCGATCACACTGGGAAATATGCTCGTCTGAAAAGTGCGCCTCATGGAATGACCTCGCGTCCAACTGCCAGATTCAATTGTGCTGCCGCCGTCAAATACGACCCGATCAAGTTCAGATAGCTCAATTCCACGGTGCGATACTCGCTTTGCGCGTTGAGGAAATCGAGCAGCGACGCTCCGCCATGTTGGTACGAAAACAAAACGGTCTCGCGCACCCGCACCGCTTGCTGCAGGTATCTCGCCTTGTATGGCTCAAGCAAAATGATGTTGCTGTTGACCATTGCGTAGGCGGAATCGACGTCGCTGAACACCGTCGCCCGCGTAGCCTCCGCCAGTTTCTGGTTGCGGTCAATGTCCAACTGGGTCCGCAACTTTTCGCCCTGGTTCCGGTCAAAGATTCGCAGCGGGATACCCACGCTGATTCCAAATGTATTTATGGCGTAGGGGTTGTTGTTGGAAGAATTGTGGGTATACCAGCCGCTTAGCGTTGGATCGGTGGAACCATTGGCAACGGCAAGTTTGTGATCAGTCGTGGCTTTATCTATTGCTTCGATCGCCGCCTTCAAATCCGGCCGCGTTTCCATGGCGATCTTCCGGAACTCATCCTGCGTCATTAATTGGTCCGTGAAATCAAAAGGTCCGGTTACGTCAAATTGGTCAACAGGCGTGCGGTCGTCCAGCAGCATCAACAACTGGATTTTGGATGTGCGCAAATTCACTTCCGCGCTCTGCACATCCGATTCATACTGAACACGCTGCAGCTCTAACCGGTCCAGATCGAGTTGCGCGATGTCCCCTACCTTAAATCGTTCTCTGCTGATTTCCAGAACCCGGTCGTAGTAAGCCAGATTGTCTTTCGATAACTGCAACACCGCCTTCGCCTGCAGCGTACCGATAAACGCACTCCGCAAGTTGAACAGCAAAGTCCGGTCCAGGTCCGCGTGAGTCGACTCGGCGATCAGTGTCCCCTTCTGCGCGCTCTCCAGTCGCAATTCCCGCTTGTGTTGCCGCTCGTGCAGGTAACTGACAGCCGGCGATTCGTCGGTACCAGCAAACGGCTTCCACACACCGTCGTAGGGAGCGATCTGCGTTCCGTCCACCGTCACCGTCAAGGTCGGATTTGGCCGCAAAAATGCCGTTATTTCCTGAGCTCGGGATTCCTCAATGCTTACCTTGTCGGCTAGGAGTGTCGGATTCTCGTTTTCGAAGCGCGCTCGTACCTGATCCCAAGTGAGTACTTTTTGCGCATTGGCGCAGGTTGCCATACACCCGCTCAGCAGGGCTGTCAAATATACACCTCGCGACCATCGAGTCATGAACTTGACCTCACTTCATTGATACTTCTCTGGTAAGCGCTCTGACGCCAAGGGTCGGGCGCTAAGTTCTCCTCGCTTCAGCAATTTGCGACCGGGTTGGCGGAGTGGCGCAAAAAGCATAGTCGCAGCGAGATTTGGATTTTGTTAATAAGTTGTAATGGAGCAGGTCAGGAGTTAAGAGTCGGCGGGCCCCGCCCGAAAACGTTCAGAAAATCAAAAACAAAAACGCGCAGGGCATTGTGCGGGAAAAAGAGGGGTCGCGTCCAAAGCAACCGCACCGAAATGCTTCGGCTGGATCATTGCGCCTCGGCCGTCGCTGCTTGCCAGGGTTGCCAGTTGCTCCAGCCCTGTACTTACCGATCTCCTTACGGCACGGTCGTCTGTGTTTTGAAGTTCCGGGAAATCGGAAGCTTGGGCAATTGTGAAGTTCCCGCGCCCGTCATTCACCAGCACCGCGACAAGGCTGGCATCCAATGCGGTTCGCACAACCAAATCGAGTTGTTGGTCCCCGTTAACATCTCGAGCCGCGATTTGCAGCCCGCCGACTGGCCCGCGCAACTTCAGAACTGCCGGAAGTTGGTTGCTGAAACGAAATTCAATAAGGTAGTTCGCACTGCCGTCTCTCGACTCTGCCGATTGCACAAACGCCTGATCGGTCTGCTGATCTCCATCGAAGTCGCCGTAAGCAAAGCGCACCGGGGCTGACAATCTTCTTCCCAATGTCTGCGCACTGCCCGGTTTCACGCAAACCGTCGAGAACGCGGCCACCAACGCGAATGCCGATAATGAAAACGCTTGCAACCAGCGTCGGCAATTCGACCAGCGCGGTCCTGCAAAGTGGCTGTGGCGGCGGAGAACTCCGAGCCTCGGTTGTATTCCGATGCAAATCACTGGCATGATTCTCGGGTATCAGCATACCATTGGCATGCTTTCAGGCGCATGGTCGCGGACCTGGATCGCAGCCTGTGACTAACGTCACATAATGGTGTGACGGGTACTCAGGCGCCCCGTGCCTGCAGTCGCTATCCTTATGGTCACTGTGGCGGGTTCCGCTACATTTCTTCAGCGACAGGTGTAAACTGCTTTGTTCGAACAACATACGATCTCTACTTGTGATCAAGCGCCTTTCCCAGGGGAGCATTTATGAAGTCTGATCAAGTTCACCCCGTCATTCAAAATCCAACCGGCTGGAAACCGACGCATGTCCTCGTCATGGCCGCGGTTTGCCTGGCAGCCGGTTTGGCGATCGGCTACTTGCTGCCGTCGCAGGCTCCCGCGCGGGTTGCGACGACCGGAGCCATGGCTGCGAATCCGGTTGCCGCAAACGGCATGCCGTCCGGCCATCCCAACATTTCACTCGAGCAGATGAAACAATTGGCGCAGGCGAAAGCCACGCCGCTTCTGGCGCAACTGAAGAAAGACCCGAAGAATGCCGCCGTGCTTGCGCAAGTAGGAGGCGTGTATCAATCCGCCCATCAATTCGACGACGCGGCGGACTATTACCGCAAGTCTCTCGACATCAATGCCAAGGACGTCTCTGTTCGCACCTCGCTTGCTGCCTGCCTGTTCTACTCGGGCGATGTCGATGGCGCGGTTTCTCAACTGGAAAAGGCGAGGACCTACGATCCCAAGGACGTCAATGCGCTCTTCAACCTGGGCTATATCCGCTGGAAGGGCAAAAAGGACGCCCCCGGAGCGATCGCCGATTGGCAGGAGTTGTTGAAGCTGCACCCCAATCTGGATCGCAAGGCGGAAGTAGAACAGTTGATTGCGGAAGCCAAAGCTCCCGCGGAACCGGTAAAGCAATCCGATACGAAGGAGTAGATCCCGTGGCGACTACCAACCAATCTTCCACACAAAAACTTTGGAACAGTACCCAGGCTTTTGCCGTCGCCGGTCTCAGCCTTGCAATTGGCATCGCCGTTGGATTTTACGTTCATCGGAGCCAAACGCCCGCATCCAGCGCGATGGCCCCCGCACCGCAGGTGGTAGAAACCGCTTCGACGGGAGCCGTTCCACCCCTGACAACGACGGCCCTTCCCTCTCCGGCACAGTTGAAACAGGCGGCCGACCAACAGGCAGCTCCAATGCTGGAGCAGTTGAAGACGCAGCCCCAAAACGTTGACCTGCTGATTGGTCTCGGCAACATCTACTACGACGCGAAGCAGTATCCCTCGGCAATCGACTATTATTCCAAAGCGCTTAAGATCCGTCCCGAGGACACTTCGGTGCGGACCGATATGGGAACTGCCTATTGGTACAGCGGGAATGCGGACTCGGCAATCGCCGAATTCAAGAAGACGCTCACCTACGATCCCAATAAAGCCGACACACTGTTCAACCTGGGCATCGTTGAGATGCAAGGCAAAAAGGACGCGCCTGCAGCGCTTTCCGCCTGGCAAAAACTTTTGGACACCAATCCGAACTATCCGAACAAGGAAAACGTGCTGCAGTTGATGGCGCAGGCCAAGGGCAATTGAACCACTAGAATTGCGACATACGGGTACGACGGGTTCGCCTTACAACGGAACAATTGATGAACGAGCGATCATGTAAAGCCGTCATTATTGGAGCCGGACCGGCCGGCTTGACGGCAGCTTATCAGTTGGCGAAGCAGGGCGCCGCTGTTGTCGTGCTCGAGAGTGACTCCGAATACGTCGGAGGCATCTCCAGGACCGTGAATTATCGCGGATACCGATTCGATATCGGTGGCCATCGTTTTTTTTCAAAGTCGCGCGACGTCGAGGATTTGTGGACGGAGATCCTCGGACCCGACATGCTGCACCGCCCCCGTTCGTCTAAAATTTATTACGGTGGGCAGTTTTATTCTTACCCGCTGAAGCCCTTGGATGCTCTCTCGAAGCTGGGCTTGGGCGAGTCCACTCGCTGTGTCCTTTCCTTTTTAAAAGCGAAACTCAATCCGACACCGGACCCGACCTCCTTTCAGGATTGGGTAGTCAATCAATTTGGTGAGCGCCTCTTCCGGATTTTCTTCAAGACCTACACGGAAAAAGTGTGGGGAATGAGCTGCCAGGAAATTTCCGCGGACTGGGCCGCCCAGCGAATCAAAGGACTCTCGCTGGGCTCCGCGATCAAAAACGCTGTGCTGCCTAGGCACAAGCCTAAAGAACGCGGCCGAGTGGTGAAGACGCTGCTGGACACATTCCGTTATCCGCGCCTTGGGCCGGGGATGATGTGGGAGGCTTGCGCAGCAAAAATTCGCGAAATGGGCGGCGAAGTGCTTCTGGGACGAACGGTCAGTGGCGCTCGCTACGACCAGCGCAGCCACTCGTGGATCGTAACGGCCCGCCGAGCCGATGGACAGACAGAACAGTACCTGGGCGAACACCTCGTATCTTCCATGCCGATTCGGCAACTGATTCCTCAAATCGAGCCGCAGTTGCCCGAGGCGGTGGTGGCCGCCAGTGGTGCTCTGCGTTACCGGGATTTTTTGACAGTTGGCTTGATTTTGAAAGAGCGAAACCGCTTCACCGACAATTGGATTTACATTCACGATCCGAACGTGACCGTTGGCCGAATCCAGAATTACAAATCATGGTCGCCGGATATGGTTCCCGACGCGAATTTCTGCAGCTACGGTCTGGAGTATTTCTGCTTTGAAGGCGATGGATTGTGGACGACTTCCGACCCGGAGCTGATTGCTCTAGCGAAACGGGAGCTTCAGAAAATCGGTTTAGCGAATCCGGAAGATGTGGTCGATGGCTGCGTGATCCGCCAGCCGAAGGCCTATCCGGTTTATGACGACCAATACAAACAGCATGTGCGCACTGTGCGCCAAGCGCTGAGCACTGCTTTTCCGACATTGCATCTGGTGGGCCGGAACGGCATGCACAAATACAACAACCAGGATCACGCCATGATGACCGCGATGCTTGCCGCCCGCAACATCCTGATGGGCGAAAACAAGTACGATTTGTGGGCGGTAAATGAAGACGGCGAATACCACGAATCCGGAAGTGCGGGAGAGCAATCGACCCCGGACTGGCCGGAAGCCGCCCCTGTCGAAGCCAGCTCATGAGTTTCCTCCGCAATCGTTGGTTCCAATGCCTCGCATTGATTGCTTTTCTCGCTGTCGTTGGCATCAACGCGCTTCGACTCAAATTTTGCGTCATCGACCCCGATACGTTTTGGCATTTGAAGGTGGGGGATTGGATCGTCGAGCATTTCGCTCTCCCGCACACGGGCATCCTCTCGCGAACTGCGGCCAGCTTGCCGTGGGTAGCCTATAGCTGGGGTTATGAAGTGCTCTTGTCGCGGGTGTATGCGTGGTTTGGACTTGTTGGCCTGGGGGTGTTCGGCGCAGTCCTCACGCTCGGTGTGGCTTGCGCGACGTTCTGGATGTTGTGGCGACTCTCGCGCAATTTCTGGGTCGCGGGTGTTTTAGCCGCCGCGGCTTGTTCCTCGTTTTTATTCAGCGGCGCCCCTCGGCCGGTATTTTTCTCACAAATTTTTTATTGCATAACGCTCGCGCTGCTCCTGGACGCCCACCGAAACTCGCGAATTCGACTCTTGTATTGGTTGCCAGCGCTGTTTTTCGTGTGGGCGAACGTACATATCCAATTCATCTACGGCTTATTCGCGGTCGGGCTCTTTGTCGGCGTCAATATTCTGCAGCGGGTACTCGCTCACTACAAATTCTCGCCGGACTGGCTGGAAGCTCCGGCCTTACCGGTGAAGCCGCTGTTGGGCATTTTCGCATTGTGCGCGCTGGCCACTCTGCTCGGGCCGAATCTCTATCGGCCGTACGCGGTGGTTTTGTTGTACATGAAGTCGAAATTTGCCTACAACGTCATCTCGGAATTGCAGCCGTTGGCGTTTCGCCGATTCAGCGAATACGCGGAACTCTTTCTCGCTGCGGCGGGCTTCTACGCATTGGGCTGGAAAAAGAAGCTAAATCTGTTTCAGCTCGCACTCTTGGTGGTCACCGGTGTGGTGGCGTTTCGCACCATGCGAGATGGGTGGTTTTTATCACTGGCTGCCGCCGCAAGCATCGCCGACAATTCGTTTCCTTCCCGGGCGAGCGAGTTCGCGGGATCGTGGAAGGAGATTGCCGCGGTATTCGCTGCCGTAGCGGTGCTCCTATTGATTGGCGCTCCGATGGTAAAGTTTGACAGCCGGGCCCTCGATCGCGCGATCAGCGCGGATTTCCCGGTCAACGCCGTGAATTATCTGCGGCGGAATCCAGAGCCTGGACCTCTCTACAACAATCTGAACTGGGGCGGTTTTCTGATGTGGTATTTACCGGAGTTGCCCGTAGCGATCGACGGCCGCAACGACCTGTACGGAGATGATCTGGACAAGCTCTTCTACGATTCCCAGTCGGCGACCGCAACCTATCAAAAAGACCCATACCTCAACGAGGCTGGCGTGGTGATTCTCGATTCCAAGCTGCCGCTGGCGAAAATCCTGACGATCGATCCGCGTTTTCACATGGTGTACCACGACGAAATCGCAACGGTGTACGGACGACGCGCCGCTGCCTCACCCGAGCAGGCCCCATGACGACCGTCACCGAGTCGCGCGCGGTACGTTTCGGAGCAAGTCGCATCCTACGGTTAATCGCCGTAGCGATCGTGGCGCCGATTTTGCTGTTAGCGCTCGTCGAAGGAGCGTTGCGGCTATTTAGCGTCGGATATTCCACCAGGCTGATGGAGCCTTGCCGAGTCCACGGCCAACCGTACTCGTGTTACAACCTGTTTTTCGCTGCGCCCTTCTTCCCACCCGGAGTAATCAAAACGCCGCAGTTTTTCACGATTCCTGATCAAAAGCCCGCAGGAACCTACCGCATTTTTGTCTTCGGCGAATCCGCCGCGGAAGGCGACCCCGATTTTGCTTACGGCTTCGCTCGTTATTTGGAAGTGATGCTGAGAAGCCGCTTCCCACAGCAGAAGTGGGAATTTGCCAACACGGGAATGGTGGCGATCAATTCGAACGTGATTCGCCTGATGGCGCGCGACCTGGCTCAATACAAACCGGATTTTTTCCTTGTCTATTCGGGAAGCAACGAGGTGGTTGGCCCCTACGGCCCGGGAACAGTGCTGACCTCTTCTCTGATCAGCCGCCCGATGATCCAGGCCAGCATCTTTGTGAGATCAACCAGGCTCGGGCAGTTACTCGCCTCCGCAGGTGCGCCGCGCGCCGAGTGGCGCGGAATGGAGATGTTCCTCAACAAGCAGGTGCGCGCCACTTCGCCGCGCCTCGAGCCTGCCTACAACAATTTCTCGGCGAATTTGAACGATATCGTTAGTGCTGGGCGGTCGGCTGGAGCGCGGGTGCTATTGAGCACCGTCCCGACCAATTTGAGGGATTGCCCACCCTTTGGCTCACTGCATCGCGAAGGTCTGACGGCAAATGATCTGCAATCCTGGAATAACCTGGTCCATCAAGCGAACGCACTGGAAGCGAATGGAGACTTTTCAGGAGCGATCAGCCTGTACAATTCAGCGGCGAAAATCGACGGCGAGTATGCGGAGTTGCAGTTTCGCATTGCGCGCTGCTTATGGAACCTTGGCGATTATCCCGCAGCGAAAGAACACTACGTCAAGTCTCGAGATCTCGACGTCCTGCGCTTCCGGGCGGATTCGCGCATCAACGAAGCGATTCGCGCTGTCGCAAACGCAACGAAGACAAACGTCAGGCTGCTGGATACCCAAGAACTGTTTGCCACCGAGAGTCACAATGGAGTCGTCGGCAGCGAACTGTTCTACGACCACGTCCATCTGACTCCCCTGGGAAACTACTTGCTGGCGCGCTCCGCGTTTCAAGAAATCGCAGGTGCTCTTCCGGAAGACGTTCGCAAAACTGCGGGTTCGCTCGAACCACCCTCTCAGGAGGAATGCGAGCGGTTGTTGGCGTTCACGAACTACGACAAAGCGCGAGTCGCGGGCGAGATGGTTGATCGATTGCAACGCCCTCCCTTTACCACCCAACTGAATCACGCCGAGCAGTTGCAGAACCTTATGTTGCGCGCTTCGAGTTCCGTGGAGCCGCCCCAACAAACCGCGCAACAATATCAATGGGCCATTTCCCAGGCGCCTGATGATCTGACCCTTCACTACAAGTTCGGGTTCTTTTTGGCGAATTTCGATCGGAACGCCGCGGCGCAGCAATTGCTCCTTGCGCGACCCAACGATGACTTCCCAGTGTTCTTGCCGGACGGGACGCGCATCCGCTAGCCGTACCTTCGCGCCGGTGGACGCCTCAGAACTGCGAATAGATGAACTGCGTGTTGTTCTGATCGAATACCAGGAAAAGCAGCAGCCCCAACACATATGCAATAGGACGCACCATCACGCGATACGGAGAAATCCCGCCTGCGGCAGCCGCTTCTTCGTCCATTTCGCCAAGCTTTCCAATTACGAAAGGCTCGAACGCACAGAAAACCGCTATTAATACTGTGCAGACATAAAACGCGGGACTGTAGCCGCGTCCTGATGAAAATCGGAAAAACATCGAGGCCAGCATGGTTCCTGCCTTTGACAGAGTCGCGGCACGAAACGGAATCCACGCGGCAACAATCGCCACCAGCGTCACCAGGCGGATCGTAGTCTTCCGCAAAGAGCTTCCCGTGTTGCTGTCCGGCGCGGATTTTCTGACCTCATAAACTCGGTAGATCACCAGGTAAGCACCGTGTAACGCTCCCCACACGATAAATCCCCAGCCTGCACCGTGCCAGAGTCCAACGAGCGCCATGATGAAAACCAGGCTCAAGTACAAAGGAAACGGAGAGCCACCCCACTTTGCGTTCACTGGGAAAAACAGGTAATCGCGTACCCACCGCGACAGAGTCATGTGCCACCGCAGCCAGAAATCCGGTGGCGTAGCTGCGTGGTATGGGTAACGAAAATTCTCAGGCAACCCCACGCCAATCAAGCGGGCAGCACCGATCGCGATGTTGGTGTAGGCGCTAAAATCGTAATAAAGCTGCAATGCGAAGGCGATTGCGAGAACCCAGCCGTCGATTGTCGTCGGCGCGAACCTATCGGTCGCAGAAAATCCCCTGTCTACCCATATACCAAGAATATTGGCGATCACATTCTTCTGGACCAAGCCCCAGACAATCCGGTCCATTCCTTCAAAAACAAAGCATGCCTCAAATTTCTTGTGGAACGTCAATTGTGGCGTCAGTTCGCGGGCGCGAACCATAGGGCCCGAAAGGACATTCGGCCAGAAATAGAAGAACAGGCAAAGTTGTACAAAGTTCGGCGCTTTGACGCGGCCTTGGCGAATATCAATAAGATACGCGATCGCTTCGAGGGTGTAGAAAGAGATGCCGATGGGGAAGGCTATTGCAACAGCATTCGACACGTTCGTCGGGCCGTGCCCATGGATGACAAAAAAACCAAGATTGCCAGACAGGAAGACGCGGTATTTGAAAAAGACCAGCAGCGCCGTTACAGTTCCGATTCCCAACCACATCCACGCTCGCGTCGCAGTCGCGTTCGCCTGGATGCGCTTGCCGGCAGCGTAAACGATCAACGCAAACAGTAAGGGTACCCATACAAACTCCAGTCCCCACGTTGCGTAAAACACGACGCTGGCCAGAAAAACAAAACCTGTTCGCGCCTTTGACGGAAGAAGCCAAAATAGTGCGACGGTGATCACCACGAATAGAAGATAGAGTGCAGAGTTGAAAGGCATGGACGAAGAGTTTTTCCAACTCCCTAGGAGCGCACCTTGGCTACCCGCTCTACAGTCTCCACAATCAAGTCCACGTCGTCGAAGTCCTCCGGCTGAAGAGCTTCTGGAGGAATCGAGACGCTCAGCTTCTTCTCCAACAGGCCAATCAGCTTCAGCACCGATAAGGAATCGATCCAGCCGGAAGTTACGAGCTTCTGACCATCTTTGATCGGACGCCCGGCAATTTGTGAAGCGGCCTCGCGCGCAGCGGTTCGAATGGCAGAGCTGTCAGGCAACATAAGTCTCCGTTCAGGCCGTAGGCAACTGCTCGCGAAGAAAACGATCGCGAGTCTCTCGCCTCGAAATCTTACCGGCTGTACTTTTGATAATCCAGCGTCGCGGCTTAACCGCAACATAGCGTGGAGCCGTACCGATCGTCGCCAGCACCAATTTGCGAATCGCGGCTTCCAGATCGAGCGCCGCGGCTTCGTCATAATCCACCTTCATCTCCGCGACAATGGCGAGCGACTGCGTCCCGTATTCGTTGTCTTCAACGCCAAACGCCACGACGCGCCCCGGATGAATTCCTTCGATCGTGTTGACGACCGATTCTACGTCTTCCGGAAAAATGTTATTGCCACCTACGATCGCGATATCTTTAAAGCGGCCGATGACGAACAATTCACCCTGATGCTGAAATCCGTAGTCGCCGGTCGCGTGCCAGCCATCCCGCAGCGTGTGCGTCTGAAATCCTTCTGTGCCCCAGTAACCGTGAAACAGGAAAGGCGTGCGAACGTGAATCTCGCCGGCCACCAGATCCGGACATAACGAGCCGTCAGGACCAACGATTCGCAATTCGGTGTCCTTAAGAGGCCTACCGGATGAAACATAGGTTTCGTCAATCAGTTCAAACGCACGGTCGTCGTAACTTTGGCTCGCCTGTTTCACCAAACGCCGCGGTACTGTGCGCAGTTCCCTGCCGAGTTCCGACTGCGTTATGGCAAACACTGTTTCTGCCATTGCGTAGGAAGCCTGGACGTTTTCAATACGTGCGCCGCTGCCGGAAAACGCCGCCACAAACGACTGAATCGATTTCAGTCGCACCGGTTCCGAACAATTAATGAACGCGCGTACGGAAACCAGAGACAAGTCGGCCGGAGCGCCTTCGTTCCGTTGGCTTAAATACGAAAACGAAAAGTTCGGCAACCAGCAGAATGTAGCTCGATGGCGACAAATACATTTCAGGAGTAACTGCGGGTGAATCACCCAATCGCCTGCTGCCATCTGGAACGAGCAGGCGCCGGCCCACAGTGGCAGCCAGTAACAGGCGACCAGTCCCATGTCGTGGTACAGAGGAAGCCAGGAGACGACGCTGTCCGCTGCCGTAAATCGCAGCGTTTCGCACAACGCTTCCAATTGACGCTGCAGCATGTCGGCCGTGACCACGATCGCTTTCTGTGCACCGGTGGTCCCACCCGAAAACTGCAAGAACAGCGTGTCCGGCACTGGATCGGTATTTCGCCCGGCCGCAGCCGGCTTTTCGGTGGGCGTCAGCCCCGCTACAGCGGGAAAGATTTTGTCAAAATCAGGTTTGCTCTCGAGCGAGATTCCAAACGCGGGATAAGGAAGGGCCTCACCAATATTTTCCGCCAGCCGCGGAACTGTCAGCAGTAGATCGGCGGGCAAATTCCTCAGTTGATGAATCAGGTTGCGTTGATACTTTTCGGCGTCAACTCGACTGGTTGGCCACGCCAGAATCGCCGGGACGTGACCGAGCAGCACGAGCCCCAACTGCAGCAAAAACAGTTCCGGCGCATGCGGCAAGAGCAGAAGAACAGTCGAACGTTGCTTGGGCGGGTGAATGGAACGGACTAGAGATTCCGCGCGCTGTAGAAGCTCTTTACCGGTGAATTCGACCGGATGATCGAAGTCCTGGGCTACCGCAACGCGAAGAACGACTTGATCACCGCTACCCTCGAGTCGTTCGCGCAATTTCGCAGAAAAACCGTCCCGGGAACTCATGGTAGGGAACCTTGCGTTTTGGGCAAATCGCGATTGTCTTTACACAACTCGCTGGCAATGACCTGGGCTGCCAGCGCATGTCCGGTTTCATTCCAATGCCCGGTGCCCTGGTTTCGAACATTGAAACCGTTCAAGTAAACGTGGTGCGACACAGCATACTGGGCCAGCGGAGGACCAAGCAGAATTATCGGTATCCGATGGTCTGCCGCAATGTTCTGAAGCCGTTGGTCCGCATAGGAGAAGTCGGACACCCCGAGTTTCGCCTCCAGCGCGAGACGATCCTGTTCGTTGGGAATTACCTCTGGCCGGGTAGCGAGTACAACGATTCGGAAATCCGCTCCGTGAGCTTTCGACTCCTCGTTCAATTTCTCGAACAATCCCTCGGTAACCCGCCACGCTTCCTGCATGGCAGGGGTAGACGGCGGCGAATAGATCGCGTACTCCAGATTTTCCACACCGGTCTTTTCCGCCTTTTCCTTCGCGGAGAGAAGAGCAATCCGCATTTTCAAGGATGTCTGCAGGGCATTGACGGCCTGTAGCAGCTGAGAATGCTGATTTACGACGAATCGCAAGTTCTGTTGGCGAATTTGGCTCGTTTGTAGAGCGGGCGAAGAGCGGAACGCATCATCGAGTTTGAGTTCGCCGTCGCGATACACAAAATAGGGCGACTGATCGGGATTTGCAGCGTTGTTGAATTCGCGAATGTTGTTGGCGATATCCCGCGCCGGATAGAACGCCAGCAGAACAACGTCAGGGGTGTACTTCCAGACGGTCTGTTGAAGTGTGAGCAGTTGTTGCGCCGTCGAATACCCGGCCACTCCAAAATTAAGTACTTCGATCTGCTTCCCGTTAAAGCAGTCTTTGTGAGAGAGAGCTGTTTCCAGAGCGGCCGGAAACGTTTTCTCCAGTGGCACCTGCAAAGCTTCCGTCCAGGAGTTGCCCAGCACTGCGATTCGAATCGTATTCGCTGGTTTTTCAATGGAGTGTTCGCGGTCTCGAAATCCCTGCGAATTGATTCGGACGAACTGGGGTGTTTCCGTGGACACGATGCCACTTACGCCGGGCCTCAACGTCCAACCGCGATCGCGATTCGGCGCGTACAGTTGTGGCTCGAAGTGCGACTTGGAAACACGCAGCGCGACTTCGCCCAAAAGGGGCAAGGTCAGAAAAACCGCGGCGGCCAGAACCAGTTCGCGCTTCGTAGCCTCCATAACTCAGGCAGCCCGCCAATTTGATACCGCGGCACGCTGCGTCGTCGGATACATCTCCGAATCCGTCCGCGAGAGATGCCCAAGAGCGTACATCACGCCGAGTAGCAGCAACAGTACCCCCAGCGGCAAAAGCCACCAGATTTTGTTTTTCCACACAACGGCAAATAACTTTTCAGGTCCTTCGGTTCCCATGTGTTTCCTCAACTTGCTAACAACTATTGCGAAATCGGCTCACTGAGTTTCCGTTTGAAAATGAAATACACTTCACGCTGATACACGCCTCTCTTGTAGAGGTAATACCCATCTGAGAAGTGAACCTGCTCGTACCCGAAAGAGTTGAGTTGGCCCGCGCCGTAACGGAGAAAGATTTCCGGATCATTCGAATAGCTAACGATGTACTCGGGCTGGTATCGCATAAGGTCGTCCGGATTAAGAGTCGTTGCATGCAGGGGTACTCCATGGTGAAAATACGTCGTGGGACAATTACTGAAAATATTGCGGTCAAAATAAGCCTGTACCCCGACAATACCGTAGAGAAGACCGAACATCGTCGTGCGATCAGCGCCAACTGACCGAAGGTACTCCGCGGCATCCTTTCCACCGTTATAAGGATATAAGTACTCGTTTCTAATGACTCCGTATGCGTCGACCATATTGACGGCACACAGACAGAGTATTCCAACCTGGACCGTCCGAAACTCCACCCATTTTCTTCCGTTGAACGAGTTCAATTCCGCTTGCGAAGGCCATGCTATCCACAATCCCGTGACAGCAGACACGAAAACTGTTCCGTGATGATGCGCGTAGCCGTGGACCATACAATAGAAGACAATCAATCCGCTCACCGGCAATAGGAATGACGCCCATTTCCTGCGAACAATGCACCAGGCGCCCGCAATCAGGAGAAACAAAACAGACGGTACGATCCAGTCCATGAAACTGCCCGTGATCACGGCAGTGAGTTTTTGCTGAAATGACGGGAGATGAATTGGGACGGGCGACGCGGCTAGTTGTCCCTTGAGTGCAAACTCTTCGACGTCTGGAGTGGGTCTCAGAATCGCGACAACGAAGGCAAAAACGCACGACAATCCAACGACCGAAACGTAATATCCGCGTTTGACACGATTGCTAAGCTCATCCCATTGCTCCCGAGCGTCAAGCAAGTAGGCAAGTCCGAGACATGCAGCGATCAGCAAGCCATGTAGGGTAAGCAGCGCGAGCAGTGATAACACGACCGTGATTCTTCCCGGTCGCTGAACATCCGGAAAAAAGTATGCCGCGGTAAAACACAAGAGTGGAAGAAGCGTGTAAGGACGCGCGATCACCGCGTATTGGTAGACGATCACGTAAGTAAAAGCGAGTGGCCACCGAATGTATCTCGGGAATGGCGCCACAAAGATGAGTACAGCAGCACCGGCAATCGCGAACAGTACGCCGATGTAGCCCAATGCGCCGTAACCGAGATGAAAAACGTGTTGCGCAATCCACAGAATCGTGTGCCACAAGCCTGGCGAGCCTTCGTAGCGCAATTCGTGGAACCAGATCGTTTTCAAATCGAGATCGCGGGCGATCAGCCAGGCTTGCGCTTCATCGGCCCATTTTTCATGGTACTGAAGCGTCCAAAGAACAATCCCGGAATAAAGCGCAAGCACGGCTCCATCGCCGAGCCTCCACCAATCCACTTTCCTGTTCGCAGATGCTTCCATCTTCTGTGTTAACTCGGTGGCCATTTTGTAACCTATGGCGTCGACTGGCGCACAAAAACAATCGCAATATTGTCCTCGTGCGCCACCTGGAATCCGCGTATTCCCCGGAATGCCTCACCCATCACGCTGCCCTTCTCCAACAGAAACGTCCGAGCCTGCCGCATGGGCGCAAAATCGTCGTAAGGGACTTCAGCCTTCATGGCTTTGTAATAGTTCAGTTCTTCGTCTTCCGGATATAGGCCGCGGCGCGCATCAATCGCCACGGGATACTCCGGGAGATACCAAACCAAGAAACTTCCCCAAGGGTACGGATTGAAGAGCGGCTTCGGCAGATCATGCTGACGAATGAAGTCGGCGGCTTGCACTGGATAATGGTTCGCCACCTGTGCCATCATCGCCGCGCGACCGACAGAGCCGCGCGCGAACAAAGCGATCAGGCAGATCATCGCCGATGCGGCGACTGCGGCCACAAGTTGCCGATTTCGCAGTGACTTTTCGCGTTGTGCTTCGGCTTTACCGGGTGTCGAGATTGACTCGCCGATGACCATCACCGCGGCCATCGCCACCAGCCAACCGGAACGCTGCGCTCGAAACGAAAAAACAGCACACCCGCATAGCAAGAGAATCGGAAACACGTCTCGTGAACGGCGAAGGCCAAGCGCCAGAAAAGCGCCCAAGCTAAGTAAGAGGAGCGCGTAATCCTCAGGCCGATGGAATCTCATAGACGCATAGTTCTGTAGATTGATATTGATCTGATCCGATTGGCTGGCAACAAAAGAAGAGTAAATGCGAAAACCGTAAGGATTGATGAGCGTCGCGATCAGGCTGGCAACGCCGGCAAGCACCGCTGTGCGCAGCAACATTGGCGATTGTGCAGACGCCCAACCCGCCCATCGCCTGTACGATTCAGACTGTTCGACCATCACCGCGAGTACGAAAAGAAAATAGATTCCGATGCCGTACACGAATCCATTGTCAAAGTTAGCCCACAGGAGAAAGAGAATAGGCAGGGCATAGAGGAGGCGCCGATCTCCGGTCCGACGGAAGACCTCAATCACAATAAGCTCTATGCCGAACAGCAACACCGAGCAGAAAACTGCATTTGGACCTAACGACAGCAGAACATATTGCGCGATCAAAGAGAGCGCCACCGCGGCCCAGAAATTTCGCAAGCCTCCCGCCAGCAAAAACGTAAGAATCGCCAACATCGCGCGGAACGCCACTTCCAAGACAGGTATTGCCAGGAGGCCCAGAAAGCGAAACACAATCGCGGTAAGGACGTCGTAGCCCCAGTTAAAGTCCACCCAGGGCAGATTGCCGGATTGCGAAAACAAGCCCACCTGCGGCCATTTACCATTCGCCAATATCCAGCTTCCGACGCGAAGATGCCTCCAGATCTCCGGGTCTCCAAGCGACGATAGATTCTTGATTTCCAATAGCGCCGCCGCGCTCAGAACCAATGCCAGCACAAACGCCTGTCCTGCGTTGATTCTCGGCTTGTCCACAGTTGCAGCGTCTCGCATAAAATTGCGACCTGAAATGGAATCGTCTACTTTCGTATTGCCGACGCCGACGGCGGCAATACCGTACCGTTGTATGTCACGCTACCGTCGGGATTATGCATCGCATTGTGGCAGGTCAGGGTACAAGTGTTGCTGCCGGAGTTGTACGAAATCGGAGTGGTCGAATTCTGCGCCACCACTCCGATATCAAAATTGACCAGGCTGTTTCCGGAAACCGCACCATTGACCGCGCCTAGTCCATGGGACGTATGACAAACCGAACAAGACAATCCGTCTTGAACAATGTGCCGGTTGTGCAGGCCCCAACTTCCCGCCGTTGTTGAAGTGACCACCGTTAAATTGTGGCACTTCGCGCACATCGCATAAGGTCCTTCATAGGTCAAATCCGGCGTAGGAAATGTGTTGGAAATCGGTCCCCCGGGGGTGGCCGTCTGGCTCAAAACGTAATTCCTCTCGAGGATGTGCGGGAAGTTGGAACCATGCGGGCCGTTCGGACCGGTCCCACCAAATTCGCGGTTGTCGTCACTATTGTGGCAATCCGTACAGAAAATTCGCACGCCCACCAGTCGAGTCGATTGTGTGCCGTTTTGATTCAGCATGTTCGTCAGCAGACTCGGCTGAGGCAGCGTGCTGCTCCGGTCATGGGTCACCGGATGGCTGGATGTGGAGGTGGGAGCGAATTGCGGCACAAGATTCAGCGGATCGCCAGAAAAGACCAGTCGCGTTGGCAGGTAGCCATATTTCAACGGCAAAACCTGCTTGCCAACGCTCGTCGCATGGCAGCGGAAGCACAACTCGAATTGGTTGACTGCCGGCGTTACCACCGTCGCCCCATCCAGTCCACTAATGCCGGTCACATTGGTCTGCGGAGGCCGTATGCCCGGAGGCGCCGAAAAGACCGTGGTCGGATTCGTTGCGTGCGGGTTGTGGCAGTCCACGCAAGTGGAGTGGCGATTATTGTTCAGCACCGCGGTTTCCGCTTCGTCATGGAGATTCGAACCGGCCGGCAGCAGGTGCGCGCCGGTTTTGCCAAATTCGCTATACACATTCGGAGCTACCGGCGAAATATTCCCAGGACCGCTGTGGCAGGTAATGCAATCCTGGGTGCTCGCATCGACTCCGGCCGCGGTCGGAGTTGCAGGACGCATCAATCGCGCTGGACCTCCGGCGTTGTGCTCCATGTGGCAAGAGGTGCACGAATTTACCGCGACCGTCGGATACGATCCCACGTGGGCCGCGCTGGCCACCTGATTGGTTGCCACCGCGTGAATGCTGCTGGGGTATCCGCTTAACAAATTGACCTGCCCAGTCACGATACGGTTCGGATCGTGGCAGGCAAGGCACATCTGGCCGTTCGAACTGTCGCGGACCAGAAAGTACTGCGCAATTTGATCGATCGCTTGAACATGGGGACTATGGCAACTGGTGCACTCGATATTTCCGTTCACCAGAGTTACGGCTTGGGTGGGATCGGCTGTCAAGCCCTTCGCTGCCAGCGACGCCGTCAAATCCGGCGCATCCTTGATCGGCAACACCAAGCTGAACGGATGAGATCCGGTCATGTTCGTGCCCAGGACATCCTGGTTGTTCATCGTTCCGTTTACCGGAATTTTCCCGTACGCCGCAGTCTGCCCAACAGCAACGGTCCCGTCGTGGCAACTGAGGCACAAGCTTGAGCCGCGACCCAGCAGAATCGCGGAATTTCCCTGCTGTTTATACGTGGTGCTGGTGTACGGAGTGTACGTCTGATTCGAGAGGTTCTGGTTCCACAGCGGCGTGATACCTCCCAACCCACTGTGCGGCGCATGGCAGAACGTGCAGCCGAGGCTTCCGTTGGTAGTGACTGACGACCCAGACCCAACCGTCAGATTGTGCATGCCCAACGTGTCTCCAGTCATGGGAGTCGTCGTTTGCGCAAGCGCCACGACGCATAGAATCGGCAGCGCCATCACCAACATCCACACCATGTGGGCGCGTTTCATGGCTTCTCGCTCCCCGCATCCGTCTGGCTTTGCGCATGAACCGCGGGGGGAACGGATGGTGCTGCCCCGTCCTTGGATTGCGCTGTTTTCACGCCGTAGTAGTGATACACCTGAACCCGCCGATTAAACGAATCGACGACGTAGATGCGATCCTGCGAATCGATGCTCAACCCGGTTGGCAATTGGAATGTGCCTGGATCGGTCCCCAGTTTTCCGAAGTAGTACAGAAGCTGCCCCTGATTATTGAAGACCTGCACGACACTCCACATTCCATCCACAATGTACAGATGGCCTTCGGAGTCGAAACCGATTCCCTTTGGACGAAACATGGCGCCAACGTCATCGCCCAGTTTTCCGATCGAATAGAGAAATTCTCCGTCCTTGGTCAGAACCTGTACGCGGAAGTTCATCGCATCCACGACCGCCATCTGATCGCCATTTAAATGCAATTCCGTGGGAAAGTTAAATTCCCCGTTGCCGGTGCCCTGCTTTCCGATGCGCTTTAGCACGCTGCCCTGCATGTCCATCACAAAAATCTGGTGCCGCAGGGTGTCCGTAACGTAAATCCGTTGCGCTGCCGAATCCACCGCGATCCCCGTCGGCCGCTTGAAGTAGCCCTCACCGAATTTCAGTGCGCCGATAATTCGTTCCAGCTTGCCGCCTGGCTCGTACACAAAAATCTTACCGGTGTCCGAATCAGTCAAATAGATGCGATCCTGCGCATCAATGGCCACACACTGCGGGGAGACGAGTTGATTCTTGTCCGTATCCCAACGCGACAGGAACTTATACTTCTGCTTCTCAAAATCAAAGATATGCACACCGTGCGCCCCGGGATCGGTCACGATGATTCGTCCCTTGGAATCGGTGGCCACCCCGTACGGCCGAACCATGTTGCGGTAGTCCGGCGCTCCGATCACCACGTCCACGACCTTGTTGAAGAAACCGCGCTTCGGTTTCACTTCGTGTTCGTTGCTGAACATCCGCTCAAACGACAACTTCCGCCCGCCGTCCATCAGCAGATCGGGCACATTGACGGTGGCGACCGTTTTCTTCTTATCACTGGAATTTGCAGCAGAGACGAATCCCCCGACCAGCAATCCCGCCATACACATGGCCAGAAGCTTCCCTTGCAGGTTCGTCCTTGCCGGCCCGTGTTAGAAGAAGTTGAAGTATCGCGTTACTCCGACGAAGTACGAATAATCCGAAGCCGCAGTCAATCCACTTGCGCTGATTCCCTGCGTGAACTTCTCGTATCCGGCCAGCATGGTGATTTGCCGCAAGCGGTACTGCATCTGGGCGTACACGATTTCTGTGTGGTTATTCGAAGGCGCTGTGGCGCTGAGTGTGTCGCTGGTCGCGTGTGCATAATTACCCGAAATCGTCAGCCGGGGGATGGGATTGATTCCGATCCCCGCTCCATAGCTTTGGCCATTGTAGACGATCAGCCCGGGAAGCGGCAGGCCGGGTTGCGTAATGGGTTGGATCCCATTTGTTGTCAGAATCGACTGCCCTGAGTACTTGACGTAATTCCCGGTGAGTTGAAAGCGCCGCAATGCCACGCTGGTCGAGAAACCGTTGCTCTCACTCAGTGTGCCGGCATTCTGCGAGAACCCCGTGTGATTCCCGTTGTACGCCGCTGTGAACTGCATGCCGTGACCGAGCCTGCGGTGTAGATTAGCGCTGTAGTTGTAATACGAAGTTGTGTAGGTCACCAGGTAGCTCTGCACGTTTTGCGCGTAGCTGAACGCACCTGAAAGTTCCCATTCTCCAATGTGCCGGAATCCGTTCAAATTGCCGATGAATCCCAGAGAGTTGTTGGCGAACTTGTTGGTACTCTCGATGATCGACGCGGACACGGTAAAGGTGTCGAAGATGCGCTTCCCATATCCCAGGGTTCCGGAGAAAAAGCTCCCGTTGTAGGTATTCCCAAAATAGCTCTGATCGTAGTAGGTCAGTTGCGCTTGTCCCCACAGATAATTGGTGAAGTTGTAGCTGGCTCCCGTGTTCAACGTCAGCGAATCGGATTTGCTGCTCGACGGAACGATCGGAATTCCCCCGCCATTGTTGATTACGTTCTGGTAGAGATACCCATTTGAGATTGTCCGTATACGTTTCGTTGGCAAATAGACCCAGCTTTAATGTGGGATGAAAATTGAATAGGGCCGTCTGCAGATCCGTTGTGTAGTTCGACTGATAACCGGATTCGTTGAACGTCGAATTCGAGTTGGAGGAATAGTCGGATCTGGAGAAGCTAAGCGCGACCGAACCATGCCACGGAAGATCGTGAATCCCGTTTATACTCCATCCATTTCCGCTGGACATCATAAGAAGTCCCTTCCCGGTTCGCTGGACAGAAAGTACGGGAATCGAGGAATTTACGTTGAGATAGTTGTATGAGGCATTCAGTCGCCATCCGGCAATCTGATAGGACGAATGCAGATTCAATGTTTTGGTAGTCGCCATTCGTCCTCTCGTTCGTTCCATAGACCGTGCCATCTCCTTCGCCTTGGGAGTAGCTGATCGAGAACGTCGGCCAGTTCGGTTCCAGTAGGCTCCATCCAATCCCGAACCCCGTGCTGTCCCCTACCGTGGTGAAATTCGGAGTAGTTCACCAAACCAAGTGTGCCAGTGCTGTTGTGCGCGTAATGGAAATTGGCGAATCCTGGATATTTGCTGCCGGAAAAAAAATTGGTCGTTTCGTCAATCCCGCTGGCATCGGTCAACGACTGGAACTGAGAATCAGCTCGGGATTGATTGTAGTACGGCGTCGCGGTGAAGCTCAAAAAATTGGGGCTGTAATAGGAGCCGCCGAGTTGCGCACTTCCACCCGCCTCTAAACCGTGGCTGGAGGGGATCAAGTCGCCATAGCTAGCCGAGTAACCGGCGTTGATCTGGCCATTGAGATTCAGCAGGACGTCGTCGCCCACTTGCATCTGGGCACGGGCAGTCGTGGCCATCGCTAACGCCAGCAGCAAACCGTACCAGATGGCAACTCTACGCCCCACGCTGCGGGTCTCCTGTTCGTGGAATGTCGAGGGAATCCATGCCTTTTGTGACTGCACAACCATTGCCAAGTTCCGGGATCACAACCTTGCGTAAACTATTGCTTGGTCCGCACTTACGAAGGCCCTCGACCCTTGCTGTTGCTGAACTTGTCCAACTCATGCGGCATATAGCGCAACTCTCCGCTGAATTCCCCAAGCCCGGTTTTGGTCGCAACGAGAGGCATGGTCCGACTCCCGATCAAAGCGCCTCTGGGGCTGTGAAACAGGTAGTAGGCGCTCTTAATTCCCATCCGGACATCGCCCGGTCGCGCACGGAGGCTTTACAGAACCTCGATCTTGGCCTGCGCACGCAGCCGCTTGTCCAGCGCAACGCGCAATTTTTCGTATTTCTCTTTTTGTAGTTGGGTGCGCAGGCCGTCCTTCACTTCCGCGAAAGGCCTCTCTCCGGCGGGAACGTGAGCATCCAGTCGGATAATCGTGTAAGCCTGCTCGATTTGAATCAGCCCGCTGACCTGCCCCGGCCTTCATGGTCTGCAGCGCCTGGATCACCTGCGGAGGAAGCTTGGTTTTATCCACCGCGTGATGGTCTCCCATATTCACGCGGAAATCGTCTTCGGAAATCTTCTCCGCCAGCAAACCGAATTGCTGGTAGCTGGTTGTGTTCTTCGCCTCCGCGAGTGCCTCGTTGGCTTTCTTCAACGCTTCTTTCTTTTGCTCCGCAGTAGGCATTCTGCGGAGGCAAAATCGAGATCGACTGGAACGCATAGGATTCCGCGATCTGGAATTGGGCGGGATTCTTATCGTAATAAGCGCGCACCTCAGTCAGTGAAACCGCCGACTTATCCTGAACCTCGGCCTTCAGGACCTCCTCAATCAACAGCGAACGCCGGATTTTCTCCTGAACCAGTTTTTCCGATCCGCCCATTTCCGTGTTTAGATATTTCTGATACTCCTCAGCCGAGTGAAACTGTTTCCTGAAGTCCGCTTCCGCCTGCTTCATCTCCTGCGGCGGACACCGTCAATCCTCGACGCTTCGCATCCTGATACACCAGTTCTTCGAAAATAATCATTTGCAGCGCGCCCTGCCGTATGGCCGCTTCCTGCTCTTTCGGAAAACCGTTGTGTTGGCTGGCGTACGGGAAGATCTGCAGCATTTCGCGCAATAGATCGCGATCCGTTAGGACTGCGCCGTTGACGCGAGCTACTGGCTTGTCACTGACCTGGAAGGGCGACAACTGGTGGGGCCGCTTGTTTCGCTGGCTCCCGTGGGAGCGTGCGAGGAAACCTGACCATTCACTGCGCTGCCGCTCCGAGTAGTAGAGCGAAGACTACCAGAGACTTCATGACTCCTCCTGCTTTCCATTCCAAAACAAAAAAAGGGGAGAGAGGTTCCTCTCTCCCCTGTACTTCACACGTCTTACTGGAAGACGGTCGGGATGTTCTTGGTGTTGTTCGCTTCGTTCGATTCTCCGAATGGCACTGACGGCAGAACTGGGTCGTCGAAGCAGCCTGGCCAGCCTTGAATCTTACCCTGGAGATTCGGGTTGTACGGGCCGTTGACGAAGAAGTAGGTGGCGTAGTACTTGCCGCCGCCGTCGCCCACGATCGGGCTAGTGCTTGGACGAGGTATACACGGTCATTACGTGCTGGTTGTGGCAGGTCGTGCAGAGTACGTAAGGTTGACCGGCGTCCATTAATTCCCTACGGACTGCTCCACTTGCCGGGTGCCAACGCTGGCCAGCCGTAGTTGGCCACGAACTGCGCATAGGGCGTGCCCGGAGTTACCGTGAAGGAGTTGTTTGCCCACACCAGGCCGTCCGCTGCCCGAACTAATCGTGGCGTTCTGGCCCACCGGGTGATCGTTGGTATAGTTTCCGGCTGCTCGTACCGTCGTTACCGAGCAGGGTCGGGATCTTCTGGCTGCCGTACGTGGTGTTACTCAGAATTCCGATCTGTTGTTCAAAGACCAGTTCTGCATCATGTTCTGCGGTGTCAGGTTGCCGTCATGGCAGCTGAGGCAGAGCAGGATGCCGCCGACTTCCTGAGAACCCGAAGAGATGCTGCTGGGAAGAACTTCGACGTACTTTCCGTTGTCACCGAAGGCAACGGTCTTGCCGTACAACGGGCTTGCGTCCTGGCCCCACAATGCATAGCTGCCGGCATCCGCCGCGCCGCCATGACCGGAACCGAACGAACCGCTGTGAGGAGCGTGGCAGCCTGCGCAACCACGGCCCTGATTTTGATGCGCGCCGAGGACGTCAACGGTCGACGACCAATTCTGACCCATCGCTAATCCAGCGCTGGCCAGGGCGAAGAGTGCGACTAGAATCGCCTTTTTCATGTTAGGTAAAACCTCCATTAAGTGTTGCAACACTTTTGAACCACTTCGAAAGATATTGGCCAGCGCGCCTGGAGCGAGGGGCCCGACCTGCGGTGTCCTAAAATGCACCTGGAATGCCGAACTGGACCAAAACCGCGATCCGACTGAGGAAATTTGCAACTGTAGCGTTTTCTTGCTCTTAGGTAATGGGACTTGTGACACGGAGCAGGATGGCTTGGTTGAGCTGGCCGAAAGATGGGTGAATTCGCCCAGATGTGATGAAAGATCACACACCTAACTGCATAAAAATTCAGCACTTGTGTGTTCTGCATCACGACGACCATGTTAAGTGATTACATTCGAATGAGCTTCAGTTTCCAAAACGGAAAGGTGCCAATCGTTGCGACGTCGCTGGATAGCCCCTACCAGCGATTCCAGTTGATCTGAGATCGCAGCGATCAATCAGTTGGGTTTCGGTGTGGTATTTGTGGCGGGAGCCGTCTGCGCTTGGGGTTGTGACGACGCCCCAGTTCGTGCGGCACTGGTCTTCTGCCGGGCGGCGGCGCGCTTTTCGCGCTCCGCATCTGCTTCGGCATCGTTGACGTATTGAAACTGCTGGGCACGCCCAGGAGACAGCTCGGTGGTAAACACTCGATTCTTGTTGTCGATGGTGATGCCTACGAGTCCCTGAAACTGCCCCGGCAGCAAACCGTGTCCGCCCAGCGCTATCAGCAACTGCCCTTCTTTATTGAAGACCTGGACCCGGTCTTGCATCCCGTCGGCAACCCAGATATGACCGTCGCCGTCGATCGCTACGCCTTTTGGCCGCGCAAAGTAGCCTGGGCCATCGCCATTCTTACCGAACGTGCTGATGAACTGTCCATCCGCATCGAAGATCTCGATCCGGTTATTCATGGTGTCGGCGACGTATAGATTTCCTTCCGCGTCGACCGCTACTCCGGCTGGCTTCGAAAAATCGCCTGGTGAGGTCAATTCGTGCTTGTGGCCGCCCGTCCCGATCTTGCGCAGTAGCTTTAATGTGTCCGCGTCGTAGACCAGGACCTGATCGAGGTCGATGTCTGCGACGTAGAGCAGACGGTTCTTGGTATCGATCGCCAGGCCGCCCGGGCTGGACATGCCATCGGTAATGACGTCTTCCGCCTTGTGGTCCTTATCGAATACCAGAACATGCTTCAGCCCCGGGTCGGAAACAAACAGTCGGTCGTTGTCGTCCATCGCCAGTCCGATGATACGCACGAAGTGGGCGTGGACGCCGTTCTTGATCATGTCCACGTTGCGATTCTCGTCCGTGGAGAAAATGAAGACCGCGCCAACCTTGGAATCCGCGATGTATAAGTTTCCCTTGGAATCGACGGCGCATCCGTAGGGCTGGAGCAATTCGAATGGGCGCTTGAATACTTCGTCGCCCTGTTGGGTGCCGGCCAGGCGATCCATCCATCCGGATTTCTTCTGCGCATTGCCCTTCAGGTCGCGTACGGCTTTGTCGGAGGAGAACCAGTTCACATACTTTATACGCGCCACTGCCGGGGGATTGGGCCAAACGATATAGGAGTAATCGATCGCCTTGATTTTGGCGTCGTTTTCCGCGGCAGTGTCCGACTTCTTCTTTTTCGAGGGGTTCTGGCCCTGCGAACCGATCGGCACAAGGAGCAGCGCGGTCGCGCAAATCAGCAGTCCTGCGCACCACCGCATTTTTCGCGTGTTCGTATTGAACCGTTTCATTGCAACCTCTCCTACATAGCGACTAGCGCTTGGTCATGTCCTTGTGGCAACTCGCGCAGAACTGCAAGTTGTTCTGCTGATCTTTAGCCAGCAAATCCGGATATAGCGAAGAGTGTGGCTGATGACAGGTCAAGCAGTCCATCTTCTGAATGAGCTTGGTAGTGTCCTTCGGGTCGACCACATTGGCCACAGGGTGGCCTTCCACCGGGTGTCCTTTGCCGTATTTCAGCGGCAGGATCACCACCTTATTCTTGCGGAAATAATCGTCTAGCAGAACCACTTTACCGTTGAAAATTTTGTAGATGCCGGCCTCTTTGTCAAAAACCGGAGTGGAATCCGGTCCGTGGCACTCCAGGCAAAGCGCGTTGCCCTGGGCGCGCAGCAGCTTCTCGCTGTCGCCGCCGTGCGGTTCGTGGCAGGTGCCGCAACCTTGCGTGAACGCGGGTTGGTGATGAACGGGCTTCTTCGCCAGGTCGGCAATGTCCGAGTGGCAGCCCAGGCAAATTTCGACGCCGTTGGTCTTGGGGAGCGCTGGATATTTGCTGGCGTGCGGATTGTGGCAATCCGTGCAATCGCCGGCCGCGCCGGGATGTTGCACCTTCGCGGTTTCGATCTGCTTGGCCTTTTCGTCGTGGCACATCACGCAGAGCGCCTTGGAGTCCGTTTGAGTCAACACGACTTTGCCATCTTTCGGAGCGGCGTGGCAGACCTCGCATTGCTTGTCCGCGAACGGCGGATGCGTAAAGCGCGCCATCAGTTTAGGAAGCCGGGATTGGTGCGGATCATGGCACTGCACGCAATTCGCGGTGGCAAAAGGTTGGTTTTGGTGAGCTTTTTGCAAATCTGCGTTACTGGGATCGTGACAGTCGGTACAAAGTGCCGGCGGCGCTTTGGTGAGGTGATAGTCAAACTCGGGTTTCCCAGGCTCACCGGTTTTGTGGGTGACGTGGCAGGTCTCGCAGCCCATGTCCAGCGCCGTGTGCCGGCTTCCCTTTTCCGGAACGTTCAGACCCGTGGTGTGACACTGCAGGCAGAGGTTTTCCTTCTGGTCGCCGGATGTTGGCTTAAGCAACTGGTTCTTATTATCGGATTCGTGGGGATCGTGACACTTCAGGCAGTCGCGTTTTGCCGGAGGATGCACCGTTCCCTTGATGTCGGCAGGATTCTTGTCCGCATGGCACGTGAAGCAGAGTGCGGATGCGGTGGTGGTCGTCAGCTTGACCCGCGTCACGTCCTTGTTTACACGGATTTCGTGGCAGGTGGTGCAGCCCGTAGATACAGCGGTGTGGACCGATTTACCCTTGGCCTTGTCCCCGTGACACTCCAGACATTTCGCGGAGTCGGTATTCTTTTCCAGTGGGACTGGATGGATGTCTGCCTTCGCCGCAGATGCCAGCAGCAGCCCCATCACCAGGCACTGCATTACCGGTCTTAGGGCGCAAGCCGCTTTGGCTGCGCTACCGGTCATCCAACACTTCCCTCGCTCACAAGCTGCGCCGCTGGCTTGCCGCTGCTTTCACTGTTCTTGTTCTGCTGCTCAACGCCGCGCTCGCCGGCTACAACCAGGGCCGTGGTTAGCACCACAGCCACCATCAACAGCACAATCAAATACATCACGCGGTGGGAGCGAATCTGTTTTTTCACCGTAAAACTCCATCCTGCATTGGTCAACTTCTCAGCAGGTTCCACTTTAAACTTGTTGAATCCAGTGAGTCTGCTTTTCCGGCGACTCGAAACCGTTGCCTGACTGCCAGAGCTCGTGCTCTACGTGCTTGCGACCTGTAACGCGAAGGAGCAGCCAAGTTTACACGCGATTAAAAGCACCTGATATGCCGAATTGGTTCTTGGCTGACGATGAGCGATCACTGAGGTATCTGAACCCTAACTTTCACAATCGGGGGAAGTTAATTTTTGCAAGAGTGCGAAATTGAGACCGAATTGGTCGCGATTCGCTGTGCCGTTTTGTGTGATATACCCCAATTGTGACGCCAAATCACACAAGCTTGTGATGCAGAACTCATCGCCCGGCACACGCGACCGCACCTCTATTTTTCCAATCGTTCAAAGACTCTCAAGGCAGGAACTGATCCTGGAAGGCGGCCAACACACGTAGTGAATGTACGATACTCCATCCGCTATCGAACGAGAAGCGTTTTCAGCCCTTCTCAAGTTTTCCGCCCCGTACAGAGCGGTGGTTTCCCGTACACCCGACTTGCAATCCCGCGCGCTGCGCCCTAACCTAGCTAGCTTATGTCCAACTTGTCGCCCGATGATTTGCTGCTCGGTTTCCTCTCCTATGTTGTTTTCCTTTTTTCGACTACGTGCCACGAGGCGGCACACGCCTGGGCCGCGCTAAAAGGTGGCGACTCTACCGCCGCTATGGGCGGTCAAGTGACATTGAATCCTGTACCTCACATTCGCCGGTCTCCGTTTGGGATGGTGGTCATCCCGCTGATCAGTTTTCTGGCCGGCGGCATGATGATCGGCTGGGCCAGCGCGCCTTACGATCCTCTCTGGGAGCGCCGCCATCCTCGCCGCGCGGCGTGGATGGCTCTGGCGGGCCCCGCCACGAATTTCACGCTGATGCTGCTCGCGGTGATCGCCTTGCGCGTGGGAGCAGCGGTGCACTTTTTCCAGCCAGGCCCCGCTAACTCGTTGCCCGGACTGGCCTGGATCGTCCTGCGCATTGCGTTTCTGATGAATCTTTTGTTGGGCACCTTTAATCTTCTGCCGGTTCCTCCTCTCGACGGCAGCACCGCCGTAATGCTGCTGATGAGCGAGGACCGAGCGGCGCGGTATCTGGACTGGCTGCGGGGCAACAGCTTCGCGATGGCGGGCCTGTTGATCGGCTTGTTGTTCTTTCAGCAAGTTTTCCCTTATATACGGCAATTCGCCATGCAATTGTTCTTCTAGCGCCGCCACTGTCAAATCCCAACGCGGCACAGACTCGCCATGCAATGTGCCAACTTATAACAACGCCAGATTTCTAAACTCTTCCTGGTCAATCGCCGGATGGAAACCCGCCTGCACGTTCGCATTCGGAGAATGGCCATGGAAGTCTGCGAAAACCTTACAGAGTCTTATCGAGTAGAGGTCTCCGGGTGGGACGAAGACAACATCTTCTTCGTCGAGAAAGCCAATCTTGCGTGGGATGACAAGGCTGGAAAGCATGTCGTGCTGAGGCATCGCCTGCCCAGCGTCACCATGGTTTTTCTTCGCTTGATGCAAAGCGTCGACAGCCGCCGCACCTGCCCTGTGGCGTACTCAGCCGAGTTGATCGGCCAAAATCCAGGCGGCCTGTATCAATTCCGGTTAACGCCCGCCGCTCCTAGACAGCCCACCAGAAATCGCATGCTGAATTAGAATCGTTCCCCCATTTTGGGACAATGGCCCATTCTGAAATCGCGTTTCTGGCAGCCGTCTAATCTGCAATTTCTCCTGCCAACGTTTTCTCCGCCATACCAGCCCGCACTTCCCTTTTCGAATCAGCACTTAGCAAGTTTTCTCAAGTCCGTGAAACCAAATTGAATCGCAAACTCGCCTTGCGTTGGCGCAACTTCGCGTTTGGCACAACTTGTGCCTTTGTGATGTGCATGGCTTACGCTACTTACAAAACAGTTGAAGTCACTTCTTCTTGCTCCGCTCTCACACCTTGCATCTATGACGATGACCCTCTCGAGCGCGACGCGCTCACTGCGACGATCGCTGAGATGGGTTATGAAGCTGTCGCCACCGGCGATTCCGAGGAAGCTCTCCGGCTAATTCGCCTCGGAAAGTGTCGCCTGGTTTTTGCCGCCGCCCACCTGGACGCTCCCGATCCTTACGAGTTTCTGGATCACGCCATGCGCAGCGACCCCGGGGTTCATCTGATCGTGCTGACCTCCGGCTACACGCTGGAGGCTGCGCTCGAAGCTATCCGTCGCGGCGCAGCGGACTTCCTCCCGCGTCCAGTCGAAAAGAACCGTTTGAAGAAAACCCTGGATGACCTCGCCAGTCTGTATGACCAGCGCAGGCGCGTCCGCTCTCTCGAAGATCAATTGCTGAAAGACCTGGAGTTTCATGGCATCGTCGGGAAAAGCCCGGCAATGTTGGAGGTCTTCGACTTCGCTCGTAAGGTCGCCCGCCACTACACCAACGTGCTTCTGGTTGGCCCGACCGGCGCAGGCAAAGAACTCGTCGCGCGTGCGATCCACCAGATCAGCCCAGTCAGCCAGCAGCGCCTCGCAGTCTGCAATTGTTCCGCGTTGGTCGACACCTTGCTGGAAAGCCAGCTATTCGGACACGTTCGCGGCGCATTCACTGGAGCCACCGATACCCGGCCTGGTCTTTTCGAATATGCCAATGGCGGCACCGTCTTTCTCGACGAGGTCGGAGAGATGTCCCTGCCGATGCAGGCGAAACTCCTGCGCGTCATCCAGAACCGGGAGATTCAACGCGTCGGATCGCCCGAAGTGAAGCAAGTCAATGTGCGATTGATCGCCGCAACGAATCGCGACCTACGCGCCGAAGTGCTCTCCGGGCGTTTTCGCGAAGATCTCTTCTATCGACTGAGCTCGATTCAGATTCGTATCCCTTCGCTGGCCGAGCGCCTGGAAGACATTCCGCTGCTCGTCCAATATTTCCTGAAGAAATACAACGACGCGTATTCCAAGAACATCGCGGGCTTGACCCGCCGCGCGCAGACCGTGCTGCTCCAGCATCCGTGGCCCGGCAACGTGCGCGAACTGGAGAACGTGATTTCCACCGCCTGCATCACTGCCACCGGCGACTTCATCGATATCCCCGACTTCCCTGAAAACCTGCAACACCGCAACAGCCGCCTTCCCGGCGACGAGGACTGGCGCCCACTGTCCCTGGACGAAGTGCGCAAGCACCACATCCAGAAGGTTCTGCAGATGTGCAATGGGAATCGCCTGCGAGCCGCGCAAATCCTGGGTATTGGCCGCACCAGCCTCTATCGCTACCTGAAGCGTGATGGCGTCGACACTCGTCCGCGGACCACGGGCGCTGCTGCGTGAGTTTGCCGCCGGGGCGTTTCGGCGGTGCCGCACCGGACGCGGCCTTCCGGAACGCCCCAATATATCTGCCCGATCCTGCGCGACCTGTTCCTTGCCAGGCGGCGGTCCTTGCCTCGGCCTCTAGGTCGGAAACCGGGATGAACTCACAGCCTATCCGTCGCAGTGGACGCATTTCGAAACAAATCCCCATACTCATCATGGGAAGCGATTGCGATGGCCGGGTGTTTTCTGAGAACACACACACGGTCGTCCTGAGCCTGCATGGCGCTGGAATCGTCTCTGAAGAAAAGTTGCTGCCCGAGCAGGAATTGACCTTACGTGCGGTCGAAACCAATCAGGACGCTCAAATCCGAGTAGTAGGAGAGATCGGTTCCCAAGGCAATTTACACACCTATGGTGTGGCCTTCGTGGACGAGCGGCTCGATTTCTGGAAGATTTCGTTTCCTCCCGCCGCTTTACCGACCGTCCAATCCCTGAAGCTGTATTTGGCCTGCAGTGCATGCCATTCGACCTTCGTTGTAGAGAATGGCGAATTCGAGTTCGATGTCTGCGCAATTCATGGCGGCCTGGTAAGGTTCTGTGATTTTTGCGGCTACTCTACGGTCTGGAAAACCGCCCATCCGCCCCGGGTCGTTGCCGCTCCTGTTAAGGCAGAAAAGCGGGTCGCTGCCGAGTCGAACTACAGTGGAATCTCCTTGCTGGTGGAAAACGGCGTGAAAACGATCACCAACGGCTTCGTACAGCCACTTGCTGAGATCCCAAAAGTCGAACAGTCCAATCGCAGGTCACGCGTTCGGGCCAAGGTCAGCTATCAGGCTTGCGTCCGCTCGGAAGCGTTCGGAGACGATATCGTGCGATGCATAGACATGTCACGAGGCGGGGTGGCCTTCAAAACCACTCGCAAGTACGTGATGAACATGATCGTGCGCATCGCGGTTCCCTATTCGCCGTCAGCCGCGGGCGCGCCCGTAATCTTCGTGGATGCCCGGATCGCCAATATCCGCAACTTGGACTTCGAAATGTACCGGGTTGGGGTGGAATTTCTACCCAAACGATAGAGTTGCTGTTGCAAAGAAAAATGCCCGTCTCCAACGATTGGAAGCGGGCATTTCGTTTCGAATGTCTTTTAAAACTTGTTCCAGAGGAACTGGTTGTACACCTCGTGGTGATACTGCACCTCGGGTGCTTTTACAAACGTCCCAAGCGCACGAGGGCAACGATCCGCCGACGCGCGCTTCAAATCCGTGTAGCGCGACTTAACGTCCTCTCCCAGCAGCTTGGTTGTCCACTCCGACTTTTCAAAATTCTCGATCGCCGTATAGATGTTGTCCGGCAAATAGCGTTCCGCCTGGCGAAGATTTTTTATCTTTGCTGTATCGCCTTCGAGGCCAGTCCTGAAGATGGAGTACAGCACCAGGTATGGATTGGCGTCCGGCGCGACCGAGCGCACTTCTACGCGCATGGACTTCTCGTTGCCGATGGGAATGCGGATCATTGACCCGCGATCGACTGGCGAAGCCTTGATCTGGTTGGGGGCTTCAAAGTGCGGATCGAGCCTTCGATAGGCATTGACGCTCGGGTTTAACAACAGGCAAATGTCGTTTCCGTGAGTCAGGATGCGATCGACAAACGACCATCCGGACTTGCTCAGTTTTTCTTCGCCTTTCGGATCCCAGAACAGGTTCTTCCCATCCTTGGAAATCGAAACGTTGGTGTGCATACCGCTGCCGTTGACGCCAACCACCGGTTTCGGCAAAAACGACGCCGTGAAGCCCAGCTTGTTGGCCACCTGGCGGCAGATCAGTTTGTAGAGCTGAATCTGGTCCGCGGCCGCCACCACTTCGCCATAGCTATAGTTGATTTCAAACTGCGAGGGCGCAACTTCCGGATGATCTTTCTCGTTTTGGAAGCCCATCGCTCGCTGAACTTCCGCGGTCGTGTCGATGAACGTGCGCAGCGGATCTCCCGGCAGCGAGTGGTAGTAACCACCGGTATTCACGTAGTCGAACCGCCCGGTTTCGTGATAGCGACGTTCCGCATCGGGGCCTTCGAACAGGAATCCCTCGATTTCGTTGGCCGCGTTCAGCGTGTAGCCTTCCTTCTTAAATTGCGCGTCCGCGAAAAGTTTCAGGCAGCCGCGAATATCGGCGGAATACGGAGAACCGTCTTTGTCGATCACTTCGCCAAAAACGAGAACCTTGCCGTTGCCGAAAATATCCGCAGGCGCGTAGTAGAACGCCGCCCAGTCCATCGCCAGCCGCAGGTCGCTCTCGCGCTGCGCCGTGAATCCGCGGATGGACGACCCGTCGAATGTCAGGTTGTCCCAACTCTTGACCAGGAACTTCTTGTCGTAGTCCAGCATGTGCAGTCGACCTTCCAGGTCGCTGAACAACACTGTGACCGCTTTGATTCGCTTTTCATCGCTGAGAAACTTCAGGCGTTCTTCCTGGATTTTGTGGAGGGGAGTGCGGTTCTTGCGGGCGTCTTTCGCTTTCAGGTTGAGTTCTTCCAACTCCTCATACGTCAGAGCCAGAAAATTACGCAATTCAGTCGACATGGATCTCCTTGATTGGGAGCGAATAAGAATCGTGTGTTCATGATTCCAGGCCCGGGACCGGGCTATGCAAGGTACGTTATCGCGAGCTTCCGAGGAGCGTCAATTGGAAAGACCCAAATTTCCAGTGGGAAAAAGTGATGCCAAGAATGCAAAAAGCCGATACCAGCGTGGATACCCGGCAAACTGGCTCTTTGAGCTCCTGCAAGCAAATGAGGTTTTCCACAGGTCTGTGCCAATTCTGAATGGGATTCCACGGCTGATGCAAGATTGGGATTTACCGCCCAGATAACCCGCTTGTTTCCCGTAGCTTTGCCTTTATTCCGTTGGCATCCAGCCTGCATCTACCTGCAAAGCAGTTCAAAGGTTCGGAGCTTTTTGGGGCCACAACCTAGCCCAATCGGTTTCCAAGCCTTTCTTCTCCCCCAAGAGACACCTCGAATTCGCCCGCCAGAAACCCTCAAGGGCGTCGAGAGTCTTCCCTGAAAGACTCTGGGCGCCCTCTCCTCTCCGAGAGATTGCACTGCGGTTGCCATGATCCTGCAAAAAAGCCCGCCCGCACTTCTCGAGCAGGCCTTCCCAGGTGGGATATTTATTGTGCGTTCGCGCTACTGCCGTTGTATGCCGCCAGGTTCGGAACCGCGATCGGCGAATCGAGGCGCGCCAGTATTCCTGTTTCCGCTGGCAACTTGACCTCTTTGCCCTTGCGCACACAAACGTAGGCTGCGCCTGCCGCCAAGCCGATTCCCGTACCCATCGCGACGCTCCCAGCTAGAAATCCGGCCAGGGTACCGACGCTGCCCGGCAATAGTGTCCCGAACATGTCGCCTTGCAGATCATGCTTTTCCTGGATCATCTCGCCTTCGACGATTTTCACGTCCTTGCGTTCTTTGCTGTACGCATCGACGCGCGGCTGGCCGATTGCAAGAATGCTCAGAGTTACGGGAATCAGCCTGCTATCTACTTCAATCGTCTTGAAGCTGATGCTCATGAACGCCTGGCCGCGAAACATTGAGAACATTTTGGCCTTTTGTGTAGTTCCCACCACGCCGTGCAGGCGCGTGCCAGCGGGCAGCAGCGTTTGATCACCGAGCATTACAGGCTTTGCCAGTACAGCTACAAACGCATCCCCATCCTGTGCCGAACGGCTGTTGATGGAATCCAGCAAGGTCAAATGGACTTCCGTGCCCGGCGCGACTTCATTGGCCGGCGCGGCATAGCACGGCGGGACGGCGGAAATCAGCAATGCGAAACTCAACAAAAACGCGATGAAACCCTTCATTGATCCTCCATCTGCACGGTCGTGCAGGTTTATCCCCGTTTCGTGGGGTGTCCCGGCTGTCCGGGAGGCGCTGGCGCGCGGACCCTGTCCCGCTGCGGGCGAAGACAAGGCAGGCTGGGGAGGAACTCCAACCTATTGGGAGAATATGCGACGCCAAACGAAGGGCGCAAATCGAAATTCAGCGGGTTTGCCTCAGGAGTAACCAAGCCGAGACGCCGTCCGGTGCTGGCCAAATCGTCAAGAACACCCTGCTGTGTTAAGCTGAACTTAGCAGTGAGCAGTCCGGTCACTGCTGATACGTGGAACTTCGGGCTCTGTGCAACGAGGTCCCGCGAACCCCGCCAGGCCCGGAAGGGAGCAACGGTACCGGGTAAGCCAAGTGTGCCGCGGAGATCCCGAAGTTCCTCGTTTTTGCCAGTCGATCCTCAGAAATCGCATCCAGAAAAACCAAAATTTCCGCTGCGGTTCGTCACGAGCTTAGCTTTGGCAAAGCTCGGTGGCAGCTTCTTCGAAGCTCGCCGTATGCCGGTCAATGTCTCCGCTCGTCGTCTCCGGGCACATCAGCGCCATATTGTGGAACGGCGTCAGCAGTACACCGCGATTCAGTGCATGTAAATGCAGGTAGCGCTCCAGTTCAAAATCCGAGGCTGCGGCGGACTCCCCTCCATTGCGGGGCGGAGTTTCGCGAAACATATACTCGGCGCGACAACCCAAACGCTGGACGTTCCAGGGAAGGCCCAACCGTTGAACGACGCCGGTGACGCCGTCGTTAAAACGCATCGCCAACGGTATCATCTTGGCGAATGACTCGGCGGTCAGGATCCGCTCTAGCGTGATGCGCATTGCCGTCAGCGATAGGGCGTTGCCCGCAAGCGTGCCGCCGATCCCGCCAACATCGCAATCTTCCAGGTGAACTCTGGCGCTGATCCGCTGCGCGACCTCTTCCGAACAACCATACGCGGCTCCAGGTATACCGCTCCCTACGGCCTTTCCGAATACCACCATGTCCGGATCCAGTCGCCACTCCATCGTGCAACCGCCCGGCCCAGCGCAAATCGTATGCGTCTCGTCCGCTATCAAAAGAGACCCGTAACGCCGCGCCAGTCCCCGGGCGGCCTTCCAATAACCGTCCTTCGGAAGAATAATTCCAACGTTGGTCATCGCCGGTTCTGCGAGGATGCATGCCACGTCGTGGTGTCGCAGCGCGTCCTCAAGCGCATTCAGATCGTTGAATTCGATTACGCGCGTGGTTTCCGCTGGACCTACCGGTGGTCCGATGTTGCCACGCCGCGGACCGACGATTCCGTCGTGAAGCGTGCAGAACGTTTCGTCCACCGTACCGTGGTAGCAATAATTGAAGACCAGAATCTTGGGCTTTTGCGTGATCTCCCTTGCAATGCGAATGGAGAACCGATTGGCGTCGGTGGCGGTCAGCGCGAACTGCCAGTACGGCAAACCGAATCGTTGTTTCAGGTTTTCGCCTACGAACAGCGCGTCTTCCGTCGGCAACATGAACGTTACGCCCGAAGCCAGCTGGCGCGAAACCGCGTCCACGAACGCCTTTGGGGAATGGCCAGTCATCGCTCCGGTATCCCCAAGGCAAAGATCGACATAGTCGCGGCCATCGACACACTGAAAATGCGCGCCACGGCCACTCGCCACGAACAATGGGAAGTCGCCTGCCCATTTCTTCATCCAGTTCATGGGCACTCCGCCCAGTAACGAATTTTGGGCACGTTCGTAGAGCGCCCCGCATCGTGGGTGTTCGTCGCGGAATCGCCGCCCTTCGCGGTCCTGCAATTCTGCGAGCTTTTTCCGGTTCATCGCCGTCATAGGAATAGGTGTGGCGTCGCCGTGCTTAACGCAGTTCGTGGATGATTTCTTTCGCGGCGTTGGCGCCGGACGCTCCCGTTAATCCGTTGCCCGGATGTGTGCCATTGCTGCACAGGAATAGTCCGCGAATCGGAGTCTGATACCTGGCCCAATCCAGTATCGGACGCATGGTAAAGAGCTGGTCGAGCGCCAGTTCGCCATGAAAAATGTGTCCGCCGGTGAACCCGTACGCAGACTCCAAATCCTCGGGAGTAATCACGTGGGCGGCTTCTACCGCACCCGGTAGATTTGGCGCGTAGGCGCCCAGCGTGCGAATCGCGATCTCTGCTAATTCCTTGCCGCGTTCCTTCCAGCTGCCATTCCTCAATTGGTGCGGAGCGAATTGAAAGTACGCCGACAACACGTGTTTGCCCGGCGGCGCCAGCGACGGATCCAGTAAGGTGGGAATTGTCACATCGAGATACGGAGCCTGCGAAATCTCACCGTACTTGGAAGCATCGAAGGCTTTCTCCAGATAATCGATATCTGGCCCAATGTGAATGCGGCCCGAAAGAGCGCTGTGAATTCCGTCCGCTGCAACCGCGCCTTCCAGCGAGGGGAAATTCGGTAACTCGCCAAGCGCCAGATGCACCTTGGCCACATTTCCGCGCACGCGCAGATTCTTCATCCGCATCAGAAATACCGGGTCCAGGGTCGACGGATCCACCAACTGGAAAAACGTTCGTTTGGGGTCAACTCCGGAAACCACCGCATCGCAAGCGATTTCCTCTCCGTCGCGTAGCACCACCCCGGTCACCGCGCCGTCTTTCGTGCGAATGTGTGCGACTTCCGCGTTAGTGCGAATCTCCGCGCCCGCAGCCTTCGCCGCCTCGGACAAAGCCCGGGAAAACTCTCCCAGTCCGCCCTTGGGGAACGATGCTGAACCGACCGGATGGGAATCGGCCGCAGCTCGCAGCAACAGAACCGCTGTTGAACCTGCCGACCACGGGCCGAACGCCGTGCCAAAAATTCCGCGCGCTGCAATTACTGCTCGCAGCAACTCCGTTTCAAAAAACTCCGAAACAAAGTCTGCTGCGGCCATCGGACCCCACCGCAGTAAATCGAAAATGCCATTCTTTCCGAGCCCCCGAACCGAACGCCCGGTCTTCAGCAAATTCCAAAGATCTTCCGGCGACGGTTTATCAATGTCCGGAGGAGCGAGGCAGGTCAATTGCCGGAACACGCCAGCCACTTCCTCCAGCGATTCCGCAAACGCCACATATTTGTCGCTGTCTTTGGTAGACAGCCGCGCCAGCGCTCCGGCCGTTTTGCCCGCATCGTTGTAGATCAGCAGTGCGCGGCCATCGGCAGCAGGTGCGAACATTCGTGGATCGGGGTTCAGCACCTCCAAGCCGAATCGCTCGAGTCGCATATCCTTCGCGACGTCCAACCGCAATGGACCCAGCGTGTGTGCCAGCGTCGAAGCGCGAAAACCCGGATGAAATTCCTCGGTCACTGCTCCGCCGCCTACGGTGTCGCGCCGTTCCAACACGACCGGCTTGAAGCCGCCTTTAGCTAGGTAAAATGCCGTGATCAGCGCGTTGTGCCCACCGCCCACCAGAATCACTTTTTGCCCGATAGGCATACTCAGTTCGCCGCCTTCTTCCAATCTTTCAAAATCACCTGGCTGGCAATCCGCCCGTTGGCGCCCATAATTCCTCCGCCCGGGTGTGTTGCCGAACCGCACATAAACAGATTCGTGACCGGAGTCCGGTAATACGCCCAGCCGGGAACCGGCCTCAGAAAGAAAAGCTGTTCCAGAGAAAGCTCCCCCTGAAAAATATTCCCCTGCGTGAGTCCGAATTCGCGCTCCAGATCCAGCGGAGTGAGCACCTGCTTGTCGATAATAATGTCTTTGATGTTCGGTGCGTGTTCGGCAATCGTGTTGATCACGTTGTTGCCGAACGCTTCGCGGTGATCATCCCACGTTCCCTGCGCCAGCTTGTACGGGGCGTATTGCACGAAGCAGGAGAGTACGTGCTTTCCGGCCGGCGCGACCGATGGATCGGTCAGGCTCGGAATGACCATGTCGATGTACGGCCGCTGCGAAAAGTGCCCGTATTTTGCGTCGTCGTACGCGCGTTCCATATATTCCATGCCCGGCGAAATCGAAATCGCACCGCGCAGATGCGACCCCGCGCCCGGCAGGGCTTTGAAATTGGGCAGTGCGCTCAGCGCCAGATTTACCTTGCCCGAGGATCCGCGATATTTGAAGCGGCTCACACTTTCCAGGAACTCCGAAGGCAGTTCCTTCGGCTCCAGGAACTTCTCGAAGGTCAGGTGCGGATCGACGCTGGAAGAAACGACGTTGCAGCGAATCTCTTCTCCCGACTGCAGCACCACGCCGCACGCGCGGTTGTTCTTCACCAGAATCCTGGCGACCGGCGCCTGGGTGCGAATCTCTACCCCAAGTTCGCGGGCGGCGGAACCGATGGAATTGGAGATGGCGCCGGTCCCGCCGCGACTGAATCCCCACGACCGGAACGCCCCGTCAATTTCACCCATGTAGTGGTGCAAGAGCACGTAAGCGGTGCCGGGCGAACGAATTCCCAGAAACGTGCCGATAATTCCGGAAGCCGACATCGTGGCTTTCAAAACGTCCGTCTCGAACCACTGGTCCAGAAAATCAGCGGAACTCATGGTCATCAATTGCACCAGCGTGTACCGCTCGTCGCTGGAAAGATCTCGGAATCGTTGCAGAAGAAAATTCAGTTGCTTCAGGTCTTTTGGATTGAGCGTCGTCGGATCCGGCGGAATCATCGAAAGCAGCGGCTTCACGAAGCGGCACATCGGCGTCATCATCTTCGAAAATTCGTCGTAAGCCTCCGCATCCAATCTCGAGTGGCGGCGAATTTCGCGCTGCGTTTTGGCGTGATCGTTTACCCGCCACAAGTAATCCCCGTTGAGCATGGGCGAGAACGTGCCGTCCAGTGGCAAAATCTCCAGTCCGTGCCGCGGCAAATCCAGTTCGCGAATAATCTCGGGGCGCAGCAGCGAAACGACGTAGGAACACTCGGAAAACAGAAAACCGGGGACGATTTCTTCGGTCACCGCGGCGCCGCCCAAGACCCCTCGCCGTTCCAACACCAGCACCCTTTTTCCTGCTTTAGCCAGATATGCGGCGTTCACCAGACCGTTGTGACCGCCGCCGATGACGATCACATCGTAGGACTCAGGCATGCTCGATAACTCCAGTTGAAAAAAGGTGCGGAATCGTAAGAATGCTCACATTCTACTGACAGCGCCTTTCGTCCACAAGGGAACGCTCAGCAATTCGCACAAGAACCGCAATTCCGCCGCTTGCTGAAGTCCGAGCGCGAAACTATACTTTGTGCAACCCGCATCGTCTTTTGCAGCTTTCTCGATACCGTAGTGGAGGAAATGTGCCCGTCGGAACCGCATTCCACGAACGAACTTTGGCCCTCTGTGAAAGCCTGAACTTCAAGGAGTGGTCCGGCTATTACACCGTCAGCGCCTACGAAATGACGCATGAGCACGAGTACAACGCCATCCGCAATTCGGCCGCTCTGATCGACATTTCCCCTCTCTTCAAATACCGGATCACCGGCCGCGACGCTACCAAATTGGTCAACCGCGTCATCACTCGGGACATCAACAAAGTCGCCATAAATCAGGTGATTTACTGCTGCTGGTGCGATCCGGAGGGCAAGGTAATCGATGACGGCACCATCACCCGCCTCGGCGAAAACGATTACCGTTGGACCGCCGCCGATCCCAGCCTGCGCTGGTTTGGCCAGAACGCCGTGGGGATGGACGTGCAACTGGAAGACATTTCCGAAAAAGTCGCCGCGGTCGCCTTGCAAGGGCCAACCTCCGGCAAACTCCTTCATGCAGTGGCCGAAGCGGACATCGCGAAGCTGAAATACTTTCGCGTAACTCATGGCCATATCGCAGGCGTTCCCGTGGACATCTCTCGCACCGGCTACACCGGAGATTTGGGCTATGAAATCTGGGTGCCGTGGGCGGATGCCCTGAAGGTCTTCGACGAACTGATGATCAAGGGCAAACCTTTCGACATTCATCCCGCGGGCATGACCGCGCTCGACATCGCGCGTATCGAAGCAGGCCTGATCCTGATCGAAGTCGATTACGTATCCAGCAAACGCGCTCTGATCGATGAGCAGAAATACAGTCCGGCCGAAATCGGTCTCGCCAAATTGGTGGACCTGAAGAAAGAAAACTTTGTGGGACGCGACGCGTTGCAGCGCGAGGAGAAACGCGGCGAGCCCGATCGCCGGTTGGTCGGTCTGGAAGTAAATTGGAGCGAAGTCGAAGCGCTTTACGAAAAAATCGGCATGGCGCCACAGGTGTCGTCTACCGCTTCCCGCGTTGCGGTTCCCGTTTATCGCGGTGGAAGGCAGGTTGGCAAAGCGACGTCGACTACCTGGTCACCCACTTTAAAACGCATGATCGCCCTCGCGTCGGTCAGCAAAGAGAGCGCCACCGTGGGTTCGACTCTCAGTATGGAACTTACGGTAGAAGCCTCGCGAAAAACGGTTTCCGTCAAAGTCGTGCCGCTGCCCTTCTTCAATCCAGCTCGAAAGACAGCCGCAATCGCACTTTAGGTGATCGAAGTCAATTTCACTGAACCAAGCGGTTGTATTTCTTCAGGATCGTGCGCGTTTGCTCGTGTGGCAGCGCGTCCACCGTGTGATTATCAATTCCGGTCATGGTCTCCGCGGCGATCATCGCGTTGATGATCGCCTCTTCGGTGGCCTGCACCGTCGCCGCAAAAACCGGGTCCAAGGAATCGTTTGGCAGCATCTGCAAGTTAGCGGTTTTATCTGGTAGCCACGCCCCACTGTTTGCGGTCGAAAACGCGATAAAAATGTCGCCCGAACCGTTTCCCGAGATGCTCCCGTCTCTCCCGAGTCCCAATGTCGCGCGGCGTGCCAACCGTTTCAGTTGATGCGGAAGCAAGGGTGCATCCGTAGCAATCACAATAATGATGGAGCCTTGCTCGCTGATTGGCGAGGGCTGGTATGCGTATGGCTCCGGCCCGCCGATTTCCCGTCCAACAGGAACTCCCGCCACACGGAAGTTCTCTCGCGAACCGTAGTTGCACTGCACCAGAACACCGACTGTATAGCCGCCGTCTTTCTCGGATAATTTCCGCGAAGACGTTCCAATTCCACCTTTAAATCCGTTGCAGATCATGCCCGTGCCGCCACCCACGTTTCCTTCTTCCACGCGACCGCTTTGCGCTGTATCGATCGCGTGAAATGCATGCTCGGGTTTGACGTGAAATCCGTTGGTGTCGTTCAACCAACCGTCCCAGGTTTCCGCCACCACCGGTAATGACCACCAATATCCGCTGGCATCCGCTTCGCCGTGTTTCACGCGCCATTCGATCACCGCGTCGCGCACCACGCCAACACTGTGGGTATTGGTGATCATGACGGGCCCCTCTAGGAACCCGGACTCTTCGACCCACGCGGTTCCTGTCATCTCGCCATTGCCGTTTTGCGAAAACCAGCCGGCAAATACGGGATCGGTCATCGAGTCTTTGCCGCGAGGAAGCACCGCGGTCACTCCGGTGCGTATCGGCCCTTTTCCGACCACAAGTTTGCCTTCGCCAGAAATCAGAGTAGTGTGGCCGACCTGGACACCGCCCACATCGGTGATGGCGTTCAGTGGACCCGGCGTTCCATCAAACGGGATCCCGATGTCTCGCGCCCTGGGTTTCGCTGGCGCACCTGGTTGTCCCGGCGTCAAAGTCGGCAGCAGAAACAAACAAAACGTGATCGCCATCAAAAATCGTAATTTACTCATTTTCAGAGCTTCCCCCGGTACTCGCGGCTCAACTAACGGATGGTTCCCAGTTTAGTTCGCGAAGACCTTCCGGACTGCATGTTGCAACGCGCTAGCGATCAGTCTGATTTCTTCCTCGTTGATGATAAAAGGAGGCGCCAGATAGCACGTGGTCGCCTCGGTGTCCATCCACGCAGCCCTGCGTGGGATAGGTGAGAACGTTTTCCTCCAGCGCGGCCTGCCGGATTTTCTCGGCGATGCCCGCTTCCTTGGGAAACGGTTCGCGAGTGGCCTTGTCTTTTACGAATTCAACCGCCTGCAACAACCCAAGCCCACGCACCTGGCCCACGTTCGGGTGTGTTTCGAGAACACTCAGCGCCTTACGCAGTGAACTTCCTGCGGGCGCGACTCGTTCGAGCAGTTTGTGCGTCTCCAGGTAGTCAAATACCGCATTCCCCGCCGCAGTGGCCACCGGATGCGATTGATATGTGAACCCATGCATAAACGCAGCCGTTCCCTGCTCAAAAGCCTGCGCCACGCGCGGCGCGACCAGCACCGCTCCTAGCGGAGCGTATCCGCTCGCTATTCCTTTCCCCGTCAGAATCACGTCCGGCTCCAGTCCCCAGTGCTGACACGCAAATGGTTTGCCGGTGCGCCCCATGCCGCACATGACTTCGTCCGCAATCAAAAGAATCCCGTGCTTGCGGCAAATTTCTGCGATGCGCGTCGTGTAGCCGTCTTCCGCTGCTGCAGCGCCCAGCGTTGCTCCGACCACCGGCTCAAAAATAAATGCGGCGACCGTGGAGGAATCGTTCTTCTCCAGGAAGTGATCGAGATCGTCCGCACACGCCAGGCTGCACTTGCTTTCGGCCTGGCAATATTCACAGTGGTAACGAAAACACGGCGCAACGTGCCCCCACTCCGGGATCATCGGCGCATACGGCGCGCGCCGCGTAACGTTTCCGCTGACGGACATCGCGCCGAGCGTGCTCCCGTGGTAGCTTTGCCGACGGGACACCACGCGATACCGCGATGGCTGCTTCGTTTCCAGAAAGTATTGCCGCACCAGTTTGATCGCGGTTTCCGTAGCTTCCGATCCGCCGGAGGTAAAGTACACGCGACCGCCATCACGAAAATTCCGCGGAGCAATCGCCAATACGCGCGAAGCGAGCCGCTCAGCCGGCTCTGAATGGAATTGCGAAGTGTGCGCAAACGCAATCTGGCCGGCCTGCTCGGCCATCGCGCGGCTGATTTCCTGCACGCCATGGCCGATACTCACCACCGCTGCCTGACCGGAAGCGTCCAGATAACGGCGGCCGTCCGAGCCAATAATCCAGGCTCCCTCGCCGCGCACCGCCACCGGGTAGTCTTTTCGTAAATTGCGGGAAAAAAGAGGAGAAGAATGAAGGGTAGTGCTCATGGTGCGATTGTAGCAAAGGAACTCTTCCTGCGGCGTCGAGGCTTAGCTCGACCCTGCTCGAGGACGCGTCCATACGCCTGTGATACTCTGGCGCACATCCGGAGGAATGCATTGAAAACGAAAGTCGCAGTCGTTCAGTCGATTCTATTCGTTGCTTTCCTGCTGCTCGCGGGCAGCGCCCTGAACGCGCAAAACAGGAACAAGCCCACAAAAATCTCTGTCGATCTGCGCGACGCACCAAAGCATTTATTCCACGCCCGGTTGGAGATGCCCGTGAAGCCCGGACCCCTCACCCTCGCGTATCCCAAATGGATCCAGGGGGAGCACTCTCCGTCAGGCCCTATCGTGGACCTTGCGGGCCTCCATTTTCTGGCGAATGGCAAAGATATTCGCTGGCAGCGGGACGACGTCGACATGTTTGCCTTTCACATGGAAATTCCGTCCGGCGTCGAAAAGCTGGAGGTAACACTCGACTATCTGTCCCCTGCGGAAGCCAACGGTCTCCGCGAGAAAGCCTCGACCTCGGCAAAACTCGCTCTGCTCAATTGGTACCCCGTCTCGCTCTACCCCGAGGGCTCAAAAACCGATGACCTCACGTTCGTTGCCAGCATACGTCTGCCGGCAGGCTGGAAATACGGCACGGCTCTGCGACCTGCGAAAACCAACGGAGACTCGATCGAATTTGAACCTGTGACCTTTACCACGCTCATCGACTCTCCGGTCATCGCCGGCCAATACGAGCGCGACATCGATCTTTCCCCCGGACAATCGCCGGAGCACGCGATTCACATCGCTGCCGACAGCCAGGTCGCCTTGCAGGTTGGCCCGGACGAGGTTCAGCATCTGCGTCAACTCGTCGCGGAAACGGGCGCTCTCTTCGGCGCTCGCCACTATCGTCACTACGATTTTTTGCTCACGCTGAGCGATCACGTTCCCAATGACGGCGTCGAACACCACGAATCCAGCGACAATCGAACCCCCGAAGGCCTCTTTCTCGAACCGGATTTGCGCGAAACGCAGATGGAATTGCTACCTCACGAATTTTTCCATTCCTGGAACGGCAAATACCGTCGTCCGCTGGGTCTCACCAAAACCGATTATCAGCAGCCCCTCACCGGCGAACTGCTTTGGGTCTATGAAGGACTTACGCAATATTACGGAGTGGTCCTCGCGGCTCGCGCCGGCTTCTGGACTCCTGTGAAGTTGCGCGAATATGTGGCCATTGATGCGGCCTACCTCAACAACCGGCCAGGACGCACTTGGCGCGATTTGCAGGATACCGCCGTCGCCGCGCAACTACTATACGATTCGCCGGACGCCGAGTCCTCCTGGCGCCGCAGCACTGATTATTACGATGAGGGTCTGTTGATCTGGCTGGACGTCGACACAACCATTCGTCGCGATACCAACGGGAAAAAGTCTCTGGACGATTTCTGCCGGCTTTTCCACGGCGGTGAAAGCGGGCCGCCCAAGGTCGTTCCTTATACATTCGATGAGTTGGTTGCCGGCCTGAATCTGATCTCACCGAACGACTGGAAAGGTTTCTTCGAGCAGCGTCTGCTCTCGCACGGACCCGGCGCGCCCCTTGGGGGCATTGAAAGCAGTGGCTGGAAATTAGTGTTTACCGAAACACAGAATGAGCATGCCCGCTCTGAGGAACTCATCGACAATTCCATCGACGAACAGTACACCTTAGGTTTTTCTGCTCACGCGCCCGGAGGCGATCAGGGCGATCGCATTCTCGATGTCATTCCCGGTTCGCCCGCGGCGCAAGCCGGACTTGCCCCTGGTATGCGTTTGGTCGCCGTCAACGGCCGTCGCTGGACGCCGGATATTCTGCGGGACGTGATTCGCAACTCTTCCGCGTCCAAGCAGCCCATCGAAATCCTTGCCGAGAACGATGACTTCTTCCAGACCTATGCGGTGAACTATCACGGCGGTCTCCGCTTCCCGCATCTGGAGGAACTCCCCGGAAAGCCGGACGTGTTGAAGGACATCGTTCGAATGAAAGCCGCTCCCGTAGCTCTTCCGACAACCTATTAGAGCCTGCTTCACGGGTGATCGCCACTGACACAAAACTCACAACAACTGGTGCGTTCCATTGGCCGCTGGAGTCTTTTGGCTCTGATGGTCAATTCCATCGTCGGTGTCAGTATTTTTCGCCTTCCGTCCGACCTTTCCGCCAAGACCGGCAGCCTTAGCCCACTCTCGTGCCTTGCCGCAGGAGTCGGCATTCTGATCATTGCGGCTTGTATCGCGGAAGTTTCCTCTTACTACGATCAGACCGGTGGATTGTATTTGTACGCGCGCGATGCCCTCGGCAAATTCGCTGGACTAATTGTCGCCTGGCTGACGTGGTTGACCCGAATCGCAGCGCCAGCGGCGGCAGCAAACCTGTTCTGTTCCTATTTCGCGCACTTCTTCCCCGCCGCCGGCACTCCCATCGGCGCTTTTGCCGTGATGTCCGTGCTGATTGGGCATTTGATGCTGCTGAACTATTTCGGAGTGAACACCGGCAAGACGATCAGCAATTTCTTCGCGGTGGGCAAGACAGGTTTTCTTTTGATGTTCGTCCTTGCCGGTGCATTGGCACTCTTGATAAAACCCGATCTTCACGTGCCCTTTCAACCCGCCGCAATCCATCCCGCGAATTGGTTCGCGGCGATGCTTCTGCTTGTGTATGCCTATGGCGGCTTCGAAGGTGCGCTGTCCGTTGGCGGCGAGTCCGAAAATCCCAAGCGCGATACGCCATTCGCTCTACTTGGCGCATTGGCCGTTGTCTGCCTGCTGTACACTGCCGTCCAATCGGTTGTGGTGTTCACCCTCCCCGCCGCCGAAGCTTCGACCACTCCCTTAGCGGATGCCGCGCATCGTGTAATCGGCCCCGCTGCAGCCAACCTGATCACTCTTGCTGCGCTCGTTTCGGCTTACGGCTATTTGAGCGCCAATCTTCTGCACGCACCACGAATCACCTTTGCCATGGCGGAGCATGGCGAATTCCCCCGGATATTCGTGAGAATTCACCCGCGCTATCAAACGCCGTATGTCTCCATCCTGATTTACGGTGGACTGGTCCTGGCGTTCGCCACCTTTGGAAATTTCGAATGGAATGCGGTTCTGAGTGCGGTATCCCGCTTGGCAATTTATGCCGCCATGGCGATCGCAGTGCCGCTACTTCGCAGCCGAACGGACCGGCAAGGTGCGTTTCGTTTGCCAGTTCCCTATCTTTTTTCGGGACTGGCTCTGCTGTTTAGTCTGGTCCTGCTCACTCAAATGGGTCGAGCGGAGTTTCTTGTGACGGCCATAACCTGCGGGATTGCTATCTTGAATTGGGTTTTCGCTCAGCGCGTCTGATTGAACAACGAATGTTCTGGGCCTATTGGATTTGTGAGTGCGACCGTGACATCATTCGTTGTTTGTCCCTGGCATTCTTATCCGGGGAAAGTCGCAGGTCACTAACGGGAGAGCGTAATGACGGCTAAGTGCAATCCGATCCGACTCTTTATTCTGGTGGCGATGATCTTTGCTTGCGCCGCTTCGGCGCAGACGCCCGCCAAGCGTCCGTTCACCTTCGATGACCTTATCAAGCTGCACCGCATCTCCTCGCCTGAACTCTCGCGCGATGCCAAATGGGTGGCCTACGCGGTCTCCACTCCCGACCTCGAGACCAACAAGAGCGTCACCAACATTTGGATTGCGGACACCGCAACCGGTCAAGCCATCCAGATTTCTCAAGGCGGGAAAGATAACTCTCCCTCGTGGTCCCCGGATGGCAAATCGTTAGCGTTCCTCTCCGGCCGCGACGGAACCTCGCAGATTTACGTTTTGTCGATGGACGGCGGAGAGGCCAAGAAGCTCACAACGCTTTCCACCGGCGCCGATCTGCTCAAATGGTCGCCAGACGGCAAGACCATCGCCTTCACTTCCGCCGTCTACCCGGATTGCAAAGATGACGCTTGCAACCAAAAGCGCGATGAAGAAAAAGACAAAAGCAAGGTGAAGGCCCGCATTTACGACCACCTCTTGTACCGTCACTGGGATCACTGGTCCGATGGCAAGCGCAGCCACCTGTTCGTTATCCCCGCGTACGGAAACGCAACGGCCAGCGACTTAACCGCTGGCGCCGATTACGATGTGCCTCCCGATGAGCGCGGCGGCCCAGCCGACATCAATTTTTCGCCAGACGGCAAGGAACTTTGCTTCACCGCAGTCACCGACAAGGTGGAAGCAATCAGCACCAATGGCGATCTTTTCACCGTGGCCGTGGCCGGCGGAGATCCCAAGCGCATCACGACGGAGCAAGGTTTCGATGGCAACCCGGTGTACTCACCGGATGGCAAGTACATCGCCTACCACTCGCAGAAGACGCCTGCGTACGAAGCCGACTTGTGGCGATTGATGCTGCATAACCGTCAAACCGGCGCCAACGAAGTCCTTTCACCCGCATTCGACCGCAGCGCGACAGATCTCGCCTGGTCACCCGACAGCCAGACCATTTACTTCACGGCGGAGAACGAGACTCTTCAGCCGATCTATTCGGTATCGGTGACCGTAGGTTCCGCGCCGAAAAAGTTGCTGGACGGTTTCAACGCTTCTTTCAGTTTCAGCGGTGATGGCAAAATGCTCGTCACCGAACGCACCAGCCTCACTTTGCCCGGCGAGCTCTTCCTGGCAGCCAGCGATGGCACTGGACTAAAACAGCTCACCCACGCCAACGCGGCTTTGCTCGATACTGTGGAATTGCCTTCCCCGGAAAACTTCTGGTTCGACGCTGCCGACGGCACCAAAGTCGAAGCCATGCTGCTCCGCCCGCCCAACTTCGACCCCACGAAAAAATACGCAACTCTCGTGTTGCTGCATGGCGGCCCGCAAACCATGTGGTCCAATGCGTGGGGATACCGCTGGAATCCCCAGGTGTTTTCGGGTGCCGGCTACGTCACCCTGATGATCAATCGCCGCGGGTCCACCGGCTATGGGCAAAAATTCACTGACGAAATTACCAACGATTGGGGCGGGCGCGCCTACACCGACGTACTAAAAGGCATCGATGCCGCCGTCGTCAAATATCCGTTCATCGATAAAAACAAGTTGGCGGCCGCCGGCGGCTCCTACGGCGGGTATATGGCGGATTGGCTGGCGACGCACACCGATCGCTTTAAGGCCATCATCAGCCACGCGGGCGTGTACGACAAAACTTCCATGTACGCGACCGAAGAGTTGTGGTTTGAGGATCACGACATGCAAGGCCAACCGTGGACCGCTGCCGAAAACTACAAAAAGTGGTCGCCCTCGACCTATGCGGCCGAGCTTGGCAAATACAAGACGCCCATGCTGGTGATCGCCGGCGAACGGGATTACCGCGTACCGTATACCCAATCATTGGAATTGTTCAGCGCATTGCAGCGGCAGGGCGTCCCTTCGAAGCTGATGATCTTCCCCGATGAAGGCCATTGGGTGCTCAAGCCGCAGAACAGCCAGCTCTGGTACAAAACATTTCTGGATTTTCTGGCAACCTACTTGAAGTAGAACAGGTACGCCGGTCAGACCTCGGCGAGTTTCTGCAAGGTCCGCCGCAAAAAGCGGAACAGGTGGTACAGCAGGAACAGCGACACAATAACCAACGCGACTACCACGATCACCGCAACCGTCGGATGTGACGTCGCGAACCACGTCAGCCACACCGCCAACAAATCTTCTCCAAAACTCAGCGCCCAGTTGCTGAAGGGTTCCGGTGACAGATTCGCCGCCGCTCTTGCGCTGGCTTTCGTTCCATGGGAGGTCAGCGCGATGCTTCCGGCCAGCAGCGCTGCGCCCCACCGCCAGGCATCGGGCGCTGCGGCAGTGGCGCTGAATGCCAACAGTCCAGCCGCAGGCGGCCGAATGAAGGTGTGCACCGCCTGCCACACGGAATCGATGTACGGAACCTTGTCGGCCAGGAACTCCATCACATACAACACACCCGCGATGGCCAGGACCGCCGGATGCGACAATACCTGCAGATTTTGTGGAAGATGAATCACGCCGAATCGCTGGAGCAAACCTAGCGTGGCCACCGTCGCGTATAGGTTCAGTCCGGAAGAAAATCCAGCGCCCAATACCAGACTGAGTGTCTCAATAGGGTTCATGCCAACTCGTGTTTACCACTCGATTTAGGCGGTCTCTTCAAGATAGCACGAATCGAAATTGACGGATGCCGCCCAAAGCAAACGCCCCAGCGGTGAGGCTGGGGCGTCGTAAATAGTTGATCCGCAGTAAACTACTGCTGGTATACGCCAGGCGTCAATACACGCGTCCATCCGGTTGTATTGATGCTCCGGAACAACGGGGTGCGCGGTGGCAGCAGCGTCGGGTTCAGGAAGTTGGTGTCAAAGTTGTAGCCGCGGTCCGGCGGGCTGTACACCGTATTGCAGCACTTGAAGGTGCTGTTTGCCTGGCGACTGGTATATAGCGCCACGATTGAGCCGCGGTATTCCAGCGTTCCCGACCATGCTTCGATGTAGCGCAGGAAGTTGTGCACACCGCCGTCGGTGCCGTAGTCGTTTCCGGTACCGGTGGGCTGCAGGAAGTGCAGCGGCTTGCCGGCAACGATCGCTGTCTGGTACCAAGTCGTGCTGCCCTGGCGATACGTGGTGCTGTACGGACTTACGAAGGAGTTGATGTCATTCCAATTGTCGGAAAGCAGTGTGACAGCGTCCCCGGCAATCGAAGTTGCCACTTCCGTCGTCCCGTTGAACTGCGACCCGCCGAAGTTCGCATTGAAGTCACCCTGCACGTAAACAGGATTCTCCGTAGCGAAAGCGAGACCGCAATTCACCCCGTTGGGGCAAGCACCAACCGCGCTGAGGTTGCTGGCATTAACGATTTTGATAGCGCGGCGGAAGAAGAGCGGCGGATTTTCACGCGCCGCCTCCGAATTCGCAGCCAGCATCATCGGCCAGATATTGTCTACCGTAGAGTACGTGGGAATCGGACAACTGGATGCAGCCAGACCCGTCGTATTGAGATTCGGAAGAATTCCCAACTGACCGGGTAACAAGCTTGCCAAGGCCGTATTTGCGGCATGAATGTAGCTGGCCTGGGCTCCATAATAGAACAATCCATACGATGTGCCCGTGGTGTTATCGATGTCTTCACCGTTGTCCAGCACGTTGTTTGGGCAACCGGTGGCTGGATTTGAGGAATTTACAACGTCGGTCCATCCATACTCACCGGTCTCATTCTTGGTATACGAGAGCGGCGGCCATCCTGCGTTCAATGTCTGCGGCTTGGCGTAGTTGCCGCGACGATCCGAAACGTAGAACAGGAAGTCGTTCGGAGCGATCACGCCATCTTTCGTTGCGCCCCCGGTAGTGGGTATTTTGTTAATCACTCCGCTGAACCACGAGGCCAGGTTTCCGCCGTCCACTTCGACATAGTGCATCAGACCGTTCAGAGTGGGCAGGTTCGACGCGGACATGGTTACGTCGCGCAGCGTGCCTTCGCGCGTATCGAACAGCACGTTTGGCCAGAAATCCGACGCTACAAGTCCGGCCATTGGAAGTTTGGTGGTTGGATCCACACCGCATACATTGGCTACTGGCGAAGTTACCGGCTTGTTGTTCGCAGCCAAAGCGCCCGCCGTAAACGGCACGGTGCTCGGGTTGTCGCGAATGCGTTCCAGACGGATCACCGCCCATGGGTGCGGATCCAGGCAAGCCAGTTGTGGATTCGAAGCAGATGTCGACGCGCCGGTAAACGTGCCTGCAGCATACGTCCCCGAGGCATTCTGATAGGCATACTGAGTGGACGGCAACCTCGGCAATCCGGGTGACGCGCCATAACTCATGTCGCCATTCAGCGGATTCACAACCCATTGCGGGTTCACCGTGGCATTATCAAACGACTGCGGCACAGGATTGATGTTCCGGCCCGCGTACCCGTAGCTGAGTATTTCAATCGTGACGTCTTTCCACGTCCCGCAGGGACTCCCATACGCCGTCTGCTCTTCAATTTTGATGACGCCCTTAATGATCGGGTAACCATTCGGCAACCAGTAGCCGTCCCGCGCGCTATATGCGCCGCCTCCCGTTGAGTTCGAGAGCGGCAGCGGCAATGGCGTCTGGTGGGTCACGGTGGTCATCGCCGTATACAACGCCGCAGCCGGGGCATAGTAAGTCGGACTCGCCGTGTTGCTCCACTGCGCCGGGGGGCCGGCCAAAGCCAGTTTCCCGAGGTCAAACGGTTGCACCGTGCTGTCGATGCAAGGCAAGTTCATGATGTCCTGCGGATCATCGGACAGCAGTACCCGCAGACTGGCTTGCGCAAAATAGCGCTCGTTGGTAACGGTAGATGCTCTCTCCTGGATAGGGACGCCGAATGAGGTCGATATTTTGTGTCGCGCCCTGGCCAATCGTGACGATGCCAAGGTTCAACTAACTTCGCCGATCCCGCATACGGTTGCGAAACAACATTCGAACCCTTGCCGTCCTGAAGATTCCCGTTGTAATACGTCTGGGAAATCGTCGGCCAGTTGGCATTCGCCGTCGGAGCAGTAAAGATTCCCGTCAGGCTTCCTTCGTTCAATCCCAACGAGCGGTAATTGCTGCCGCCCGGAGCGATCGTGATGCTGACGGTGCCCGCGTAATTCTGGGCAGTCGGGTAACCATTCTCCAACACGTCGCGAACCACGTCTTTATACGCATCGACCTTGTCGGACATCGTCAACGTCGAACCGGACGATAGGAACAGATTCCCGTTGGTGTGCATGCGGCCGCCGAAATTGAAAGTCGGGCCGGCGAAGAAGCTGCAATCCTGGTCGCAGAAAATTCCGAACTGGAACATCGGAATGCCGACCGTTTGCGTGGTGCGCTTCAACGTCACTTCGCGTCCATTCTTCGTCCGCGCATTGACCATCAACACGTACTCCGTCGCCAAAGCCGACATGCCGGCGTACGTTCCCGACTTAATCGTAGTGATAGAAGGCGCCGGATTGCCATTGGCATCGTGGGCGACGGAATCAATGTAATAGCCGGAAGTTCCGTTGCCGGTGACGTACTGAATTCCCGGAATATTCGGCAAGTCCGTGGTTAGGGCCTGAATCTGCGCCTCGCTCGGCGCGTAAGTCTGGTTGAACAGATTTCCCAGTTTGTCGGTCAACTTCTCCATGCCGGCTTCTGCGCCGTAAAACGCCGCGACCTGCTGGTCGTTGGTTCCCGCCAGCGTCGCGTTGGCTTCCAACAGCACCGTGAAGCCCACCAGCAAACTGGACATCAGGAACAGCAGCAATAGCGTGGTGAGAAGAGCGATACCCGCTTCGTCCCGGAAACGAACCGATTTTTTCAAGACGTTGAGTTTCATTCCCTGCTCCTCTTATTGATACTTGTTGTAATACGCCAAGCTGCGCAGGCTGACCTGGGAAATCAGATTGTTGCGCGCGTAATGAGAAGCGCCGCCGTTGTTGGCCACCTGATAGGTGGACCGCGCCGCCAGGTACACATTCACCGCGCGAATTTGCGATTCGTTATTGCCCACCGGAATCACGGGTTGGTTCGCGGGATTAGTCGCGCCGTCATAGAAGTTGTAGGTGAATTGCAGATTTTCCAGCGTCTCTCCCACAGGTGTGGGGGTATTGAAATTTACCTGCCGAATCAGGCGGACGTACGGCGGGCTGCTGACGTTGTCCAAATAGTAGGAACCATCCAGACTCGCGTGGCCAGCGTCGGCGGAAAGCATGCCGGTTGCCCGTTACAGGTCGGGCTGGTCATCAGGTAATTGATCGTGCCGCTGTTTTCCGTGCGACCGTTGAGTTTGAACGCATCGCCCGGACGCCAGCGTAATGTTCGCTCCTGAGGCCTGCGTGACAGCCATGATCGTGTTCCCTTTTGTGTTGCTGAACATGATCAGGTCGCCTACGTTTACCTGCTCAGCAGGATTTCCGATCAGAGGCACGCAATTGGCGCTGGTGTCGAATTTCACCAGCAACGTAGTGCCGTTCAGCGTCAGCGTTCCGTTGCAGCCCGGCACCGCAGGTGGTCCCGGAGTCGCCGGCTGATTAATCGGTTTTGCGTCCAGGCCGACCGTGTTGTCCGCGTACAGCACGGTGATCTCGTCGGTCTGCACGGTGGTCGTTCCGTCCGGCACGGCAACCTGTGGGCCAAGTGAATTCCCCGGCTCAACGGCGGGCAGCGTGCTGTTGCACGCGCGAAATGGGGAAGCACCGGTCAGTGTGGGCCGGTTCGGTTCGGGAGTCGCGTTGCACCCGCTCCCGTTGTCGGTATACGGAATCGAGATGCCGCCTTGCGGGATGCCTGTGCCGGCTTGCTGCAGGTCCTGCTCAATCAAGTCCAGTCCGGCGCGCAAATTTTCGGTCATGTCCGCCGACTCTGTGACCATCTGGTTCGATTGCGCCGCGTTCCGGAACATGCTCACTGCCGCATACAACAACACCATCGTCACGGCCATGGAAATCGAAAGTTCGACGAGCGTGAATCCCTTGTTTTGTTTGTGTTTTATGTTTCGCATAGGGCCTCAGTCGTAACTCGTGATGTAACTGGTCATAACGAATTGTTTCGATTGTCCCTGGTAGATGTAGTTGATCGTCACGGTAACTTGATTCAGATTGGTTTCGTTGGCTACCGGAGTGATGGCGATCGTCCGCGTCATCCACGGATTCAAATTGATGGTCTTGTCTCCCGCGGTACTCGCCACATCGTCCGGGCCCGGTGGCCCGATTACGATGGTGTTCGGATTGTTTGGATCGTCATCCGCGGTACCCACAATTCCATCCGGTCCGGCAGCCAGGAGCGGCTGTGGACCATCCAGAAACACTCCACCCTGGCTCACATTGTTGAGCTGCGCCCAGGTCAGTACCTGCGTGTTGCGCGCGGTATAGATGCACTCCAGAGCTTCCTGCGCTTTGGCTTGCGCGATGAACTCGACCTGTTGGTGATTCGAAAGTTGTATGCCTTGCGTGAAGAACGCGATCATCGACAGAATTCCCACCGACAACACGCCCATGGAAATCAGCGTTTCGATCAGCGTGAACCCGCGTTGCCGCGCCTTGCGTTGTTTCTGCATAAATTGGTACCTCATTCAATCCACTTCGTTCCCGTGTACGTATACGGACGAACTCGTCCCGTGCCGCCCAGAATCGTCACTGCTCGCGCCGTCCCGGGTTGATTGGGCATGCCGACGAACAGCGTCCCGTTAATGGGATTGAAGTTGATGTCGGTGAACGCACCGGTCGGCAGGAAATACATTTGGGGAGGACCGCCGGCTTGCCCGCCGATATAGACCGGGGCGCTGTTCCCAAAGGCCATCGGTGTGTCGGGAACTCCATTCTCGACAAGGAATGGCACCTGAGTAGGCAGAGCCGTCGTAATCACCGGTCCATTTACTTCCGTAGTCCCAGCAACGAGAGGCGCCTGCACCTGATACGAAATAGTGTTGGTGGCCGTGCTGATGGTCACCAGGACATAACGCCGTTGGCTGATGGCCAACTGCCGTGCCATTCGAAGCTGGCTGGCCACCGTGTCGAGGCACGCGTTCGCTTTGTAGTTCTGAATGGTGCCGGCGCTGCCCACGATCGCCAATCCCGCGAGCACACTCGTGATGCCCACGACTACCAGCGTCTCTAGAAGCGAAAATCCTTTTTGACGTGCGTGCTGGCGTTTCACAGAAGACTCCATTCCTGAGAAACAAATCTCCGCGAACGCTTACACCCGGTCCGCCTGGAGCTTGTTCTTCAAGCATGTGTAACGCAGCAATTTGTATGGTGACAACTGGACGAAAGTACTGCTTGCGAGCAGCCGGGTCCTACCCGGTCGCTCTTCCTATAAGGACAGTTACTTCCGATTGCGGTTCAGCTTTCCTGTATTAGCGCGCGTTGCGATTGCCGGGACCGTCAGAAACCAAGCCTATTCAAGGGCTTAGCCAAGAGGCAACCGCGTCTCGATGACGAACTCCTGAACCATCCAGTCTGAGGTTTCCTAATCCCGTCCCAACAAAGTCCTACTCGGGTAGTACTTTTCGTATTAGCGGCTGCGTCGCACAGCGAGCAAAAAAATCGCTGGCTCAAACACTTTTCGAGAAACCACCGATTGCGGTGTTTGCTCGAACTGCGGTGCCTAATCTTCGCCACTACACCGATTCCGGCTCCGCCTTCGCCACCTGAATTTGCACGTTTTGTGTTCCAAGAACCGGGTGCTTCGCCGTGAGTCGCACCGTCCCCGGTTCTTCTTTTGCGCGAATCCAGACCGCACCTGTTCCACCCACCAGCGCGAATGGGTTATCGCCGACGATTAGCCCCGGGCCTTCGATCTCCAGTTGGATCGCATCGTTGGCGAATGGCCGGATGGCGCCAAACTCATCCGCTACCCGAAGCACCACTCGAGTCGCATCGGCGCCGTCGCCCACTAACTCCGTATCGTCCGGCAAAACCTCAAACTTCTGATCGACGCCTTTCCCGGACAGGGTCTTGGTGATGACTTTCTTTCCGCCGATGTAGCCCTCAATGCGCAAGTCACCCCAGGTAAACCAGGTGTTCGCGAGTTTCACTGTGAACGGAGGGTACTTCAGATGAGCAAACTGCTCGCGGTCCGGGCCGGATTCCGCCAACAGGTGGTCCCCAATGTACAGCTTGATATGTTCGCAGTTCGAACAAAACATCGGATTGCTGAAATGAACGGATTCGTCTCCCTCCGCCCAACTGAATGCCGGCTCCAGCACAATCTCTTCGGAAGGCTCGCACTGCGACTTATAGAATCCAGCGGCCGCCTTCGGTTCGCGGAAAATATCCGTTACTCCGTGATAGCAGATGCGGTCGCCGGATCCGAAATCCGCATGCGTGTTGTAATCGAACGCGCACCAACCCAGGCCTCCCGCATACTGCGGATTCGACGCCAAATGGTCATGCACCCGCGCATGCCGCACCATATGCTCGGTGACCCGTTCCTTATTGTCGATCGTCTTCGTCGGATAGGTGTGCCCGACAAACTCCGTATTTAAATATTTGCCGTGCACCGGCGGCAGCATTGGCCAGTCAAAATCGTTCATGGTGAACACGTCTTCCAGAAACTCGGACTCCTGGAAATAGCGCACGCCGCACGTCTGCCGGGTCGGGTCCAGCTTGTGCGCCACCGCATTCGTGCGCACGTAAAAGTCATGATCGTCTTTCGATTCGTTGATGCGCACGCCCCACAAGATCACGCTCGGATGGTTCCAGTCGCGTTGCACCATCCGGCTCACATTATCGATGGACAACAGTTTCCAGGATTCGTCGCCGATGTGCTGCCAACCGGGAATCTCTTCCAGCACCAGCAGGCCCAATTCATCACAAGCATCCAAAAAATGCCGCGACTGCGGATAGTGCGAAGTCCGTACGATATTGCAGTGCAAATTGTGCCGCAGTATAGCCGCGTCGCGCTTCTGCACACGGCCCGGCATCGCCTGCCCCACAAAGGGAAACGTCTGGTGCCGGTCCAGCCCTCTGAGCTTTACGACCTTCCCGTTCAGCTTGAAGCCCTCATCCGTGAATTGCGCTTCCCGAAAACCAATCCGCCTCGAATCGCGATCCACCACACTGTTCCCGCTCATTAAGCTCACTCGAACGGTGTACAAATTGGGAGTGGCGAGGTCCCACAGCTTGATCCCGCCCAATCCGCTCAACACAACCGGATACACCGTCGGCTCCGCCGCGGCCGGAGATTCCGTCAGCTTTTGGGTCTGACTCGCCACAACGTTGCTCGCCATCCAGTAACTCCACGTGCAGCGCCAGCGGAACCTTTGCATCCTCCGTGCGCCGGATGTGGCACTCCACCTCTACCTTGGGATGCGCGGCCAGTACGTCTTGCGGCTTCGCGAAAATGTTCTCGATGTACGTTGCCGCCACGATCCGCAATGCCACCTCGCGGTAGATGCCGCCGAATGTCAAATAATCGATCTGGTTGCCAAACGGCGGAATATCCGCGCGCTCGGTGGAATCCACATCCACCGCCAGCACATTTTCTCCCGCGTAGTCGAGATGCCGCGTCAGCTCAAACGAAAATGGCGTGTAGCCCCCTTTGTATTCGCCCAGCCGCACCCCGTTGATCCACACCGTCGAGGCGGTCATGACTCCTTCAAAATCCACAAACACCTTTTTGCCCTGCGCTCCGGCGGGGAGTTTGAATCGTCTCCGATACAGGGAGACGAACTGGTACGACTTTTCGTCAAAGCCATGCCACGGCAACATCTTGTTGGTGTGCGGAATCACCACCTGCTGAAACGCCGAATCATCGAAGTTCGTTTCGTGCCCGCCAGTGACCACGGCAGGGTTATAGCGCCAGTTCCGGTTGATCGGCAGCACCATGCGGCCTGCTGCCTTCGCATCATCGTCGGAGTAGCCAATCGCATTTGTGGCCAAACTTGCTCCGGCGATCACCGTGCCGGTGGTCCTTATAAACTCGCGTCGATGCATGGGTTCCTCTCAAAACGGCGGAAAATTGCAGAGCGTGTTCAAAAGCACGGCGGGATTCTAGCAGTTTTGACCAATGTTCGCAGGTGACGACGCCCGCACCAATCTTGGCTTAAAGATTCATCGGAAATCAGGTCGCGCCCGTACTTGCGCGAACGACTCGGTTCCATTATGAAAGAAAGCGATGCTCCGTCGTGAACAGGCCCTGTCCCGGATTGCCAACCAGCAGTTCGATCTCTGCATCATCGGCGGAGGCGCGACTGGTGCGGGTTGTGCTCTCGACGCGCAACTTCGCGGATTGAAGACCGTCCTTCTGGAAGGCCACGACTTCGGATCAGGCACATCCAGCGCTTCCACAAAGTTAATCCATGGAGGCGTGCGCTACCTGGAACAGGCGGTGAAAGAATTGGACCTCGCCGAATATCGCGTCGTCCGCCGCGCGCTCCAGGAGCGCATCCTCATGCTGCGCAACGCTCCGCATCTCAGCCGCCCCATCGAATTCGTGGTCCCCTGCTACAGTTGGCTCGCCATGATCTATTTGGGCGTTGGACTGAAACTCTACGATCAGGTCGCTGGAAAAGCGGCGCGCATCTTTGCCAGCCGTCTGCTCAGCAAGCAAACGACTCTGAAGCACTTGCCTAAACTCGCGCACGATCGTCTCGTCGGCAGCGTCGTCTACGCCGACGGACAATTTGACGATGGGCGCTTCAATCTGGCCCTGGTCCGATCCATGGTCGAGGCAGGCGGCGACGCACTCAACTACGCTCCCGTTATTTCCTTCGAAAAAGGTGAAAACGGAAAGCTGCGAGCGGTTCAGGTGCGTGATCGACTCAGCGGAGCAACGTTTCCGGTTCAGGCAAAACTCTTCGTAAACGCCACAGGTCCCTGGGCCGACACGATTCGCCTGTTAGCGAACCCTGCCGCGCAGCGCCGGATGCGTGTCAGCAAAGGCATCCACATTCTTCTCCCGCTCAATCTGCATCAGAGCAACAGCGCCTTGCTGATTCCCAAAACCGAAGACGGGCGCGTGCTGTTCGCCGTGCCGTGGTTTGACCGTTTGTTGGTGGGCACCACCGACACCGAAGCTTCGCTGGACGACGACATGTCTGTGACCGCGCAGGAAATTGAATATGTTCTTCGCCACCTGAATTCTTACCTCTCGTCGCCGATTCGCCCGGAACAGATCCTGAGTGGAACGGCCGGAATGCGTCCCTTGGTCAGTGCCTCCATTTCCAAGGACACCAGTAAGCTGGCTCGCGATCATGAAGTCGAATGGGATCCGCAAACGAATCTCATCAGCATTCTGGGTGGAAAGTGGACTACCTACCGCGCCATGGCGGAGGACACCATCGACGAAGCTCAGAAGCGGCTGGACCGTGCGATCACGCCCGCACGCACCCGGGACCACCGTCTCTCCGGCTCCGAACAATACACCGCGGAATTCGGGAATATCCTGGCCACGAAATACCATCTTCCGGAACATGTGGCTCGCCACTTGGCGCTGAAGTACGGCACCCACGCGACCCAGGTAATCGAAATGGGCGCGCCGGTTCGCATCTGGCGTCTTCCTATCGTCGCTGGTTATTCACCCATTCGCGCAGAAATTCTCTACGCCGCACGAGAAGAGATGGCGGTCACGATTGAAGATGTATTGAGCCGGAGAACAGGCCTGCAACTACTTAGTTGGTCCGCCGCTCGCGACGCCGCGCCCCTGACCGCATCGATCCTTGCTAAGGAACTGCACTGGACTCCCGAATTCGAACGCGAGTCCGTGCGCGCTTACCACGACAAAATCACAAAAATGCTGCACACTGCTGGTCTCCCCGAATCGGAACTGGCAACCACCGATTTCGCTCGCGACCACCATAAAGCACAAGAGGCATCATGACTGCCTATCTCGGCGCAATCGATCAGGGAACCACCAGCACACGCTTCATGATCTTCGATCGTTCCGGGCGAATCGTCTCCGCCGCACAAAAGGAGCACGAGCAGATCTTTCCAAAGGCCGGCTGGGTGGAGCACGATCCCGATGAAATTTGGCGTCGTACCCAGGAAGTCATCCAAGAGGCGATGCACAAACCCGGATTGCGTCCAAAGGACCTCGCCGCGATCGGCATCACCAATCAGCGGGAAACTACCCTGGTCTGGGACAAGTTCACCGGCCGGCCCATTCACAATGCGATCGTCTGGCAGGACACGCGCGTCTCCGATGACGTCGCCGAATTCAGCCGCCGAGGCGGCCAGGATCGCTTCCGGGAAAAGACCGGACTTCCTCTCGCCACTTACTTCAGCGCACTAAAGCTGCGCTGGATTCTGAATCACGTGCCGGGCGCGCGAGACCATGCGGAAACCGGCGGATTGCTCTTCGGCACCGTAGACACCTTCCTGCTTTGGAAGCTTACCGGAGGAACTCAAGGCGGCATTCACATCACCGATGTTACGAACGCCAGCCGTACCCAGTTGATGGATTTGCGCACGCTCGACTGGGATCCGGAAATTCTCAAGACCTTCGAGATTCCCAAAAGCCTGTTGCCCAGGATCGCATCGAGCAGCGAAGTCTACGCAGAAGCAATTCCTGCGCCGATAAAAGGCGTCCAGCTTGCCGGCATCCTGGGGGATCAGCAAGCTGCACTCCTCGGTCAAACCTGCTTCCAGCCCGGTGAGGCTAAAAATACCTACGGCACCGGTTGCTTCCTCCTGCTGAATTGCGGCGATCAGCCCGTGCAGTCCAATTTCGGATTGCTCACCACCGTCGCTTACAAACTCGGCGCCCAGCCCGCTCAATACGCCCTCGAAGGCAGCGTCGCTATCACCGGAGCGCTGGTGCAGTGGCTGCGCGACAATCTCGGCATCATCGCCCGCAGTGACGATATTGAACCCCTCGCGCGCAGCGTGAATGACAACGGTGGCGTCTACTTCGTCCCCGCGTTTTCCGGTTTGTACGCGCCTTATTGGAAAGACAACGCCCGAGGCGTTATCGCCGGATTAACCCGCTTCGCCAACAGGGGACATCTTGCACGCGCTGTTTTGGAAGCCACCGCTTACCAGACGCGTGAAGTCGTCGAAGCCATGGAAAAGGACTCCGGAATTAAACTGAATACCCTGCGCACTGACGGCGGCATGGTCAAGAACGATCTCCTGATGCAATTTCAGTCCGACATTCTGAACATTCCCGTCGTGCGCCCTTCAAATCCGGAGACCACCGCACTTGGAGCCGCTTACGCCGCTGGTTTGGCCGTTGGTTATTACCGCGACCTCGAAGACCTGAAGGCCAACTGGTCCGTCGACTACACCTGGCATCCCAATCTCGACGAACAGACCCGCGCGCGCCAGTATCACTACTGGAAGAAGGCGGTGGCTCGTTCGATGGATTGGGTGGAATAGCCTCCGCCGGCTCAAGTACCATGGATTCGTACAGTTCGCATTGTCGGCAATTTCGCTCAGAATCGCGCCCATGACAAAAACTCCCGACTCAGCACATGGTTTTTCCGGTCTCAAAGATCGCTTCATCAACCTTTACGGCTCCGATCCATCGATCGTTCAGGCCCCCGGACGCGTCAATCTGATTGGTGAACACACGGACTATAACGAAGGCTTCGTTTTCCCCGCCGCCATCCAATTTCAGACCCAGATCGCGATCGCCAAGCGTGCCGATTCCCAAATCGTCCTCTATTCCGAAAATTATGACGAACGCGTGGTATATGACTTGTCCACGCTCCCCTCTCACGGCCACCATCACTGGAGCGATTACGTAATCGGCGTCGTCCTCCTGTTGCAGCAACGCTTTGGAGCCCTGCCCGGCGCGGACCTGCTCTTGTATGGCGACGTTCCTCAAGGCGCAGGCTTGAGTTCGTCCGCTTCTCTCGAAGTCGCCACTTGCAAGGCGTTTCTGCAAGTCGCCGGGCACGAACTCGATGGCACGACGATCGCGAAATTGTGCCAACAAGCCGAAAACGAATTCGTCGGCGCGCGCTGCGGGATCATGGACCAATTCATCTCGGTTCACGGCCGCAAGAACCACGCTCTTTGCCTGGATTGCCGCAGCCTGGAGTACCGACTTTTGCCTATCCCCGTTGATGCTCGCCTGGTCATTTGCAACACCATGGTGAAACACACTCACGCCGCCGGAGCCTATAATCAGCGCAGATCAGAGTGCGAAGCTGCCGCCCGCTATTTCGCCGAGCGTTTGCCTGGAGTGAAAAGTCTCCGCGATGTCACCCTCGAACAGTTCGATCAGTTGGGTGGCGATCTCCCCGAAACCATCCGCAAACGCGCTCGCCACGTGTTGACCGAAAATCAGCGTGTGCTCGAAGCCGCCGACGCGCTTCAAAACGGCAATCTAAAGGAATTCGGCCTACTGATGCTTGCCTCTCACGCCAGTCTGCGCGACGACTTCGAAGTCAGTTGCCAGGAGCTGGACCTGATGGTTCGCCTCGCGGAGAAGCAGCCCGGCGTGTACGGCGCGCGCATGACCGGCGGCGGTTTCGGCGGTTGCACCATCAATTTACTCAACCAATCGCACGTCGACAATTTTTGCAAGAATGTCGCCGAGGCCTATTCCTACCAGACCGGGCGCGTTCCAGAAATATATGTTTCGTCGGCCGCGGAAGGAGCCGGCGTTCTGTTGTAAACACACGCCATTCATGTCCACCTTCAACCTCAAGTCGCATCCGCACAAACGCTTCAATCCACTGACCCGTGAGTGGGTGCTGGTTTCGCCCCATCGTAGCGACCGGCCATGGCAAGGTCAGACGGAGTCCACCACGGGCAATCAGCTACCATCCTACGATCCGAAATGCTATCTCTGTCCGGGAAATGAGCGCGCCGGCGGTGTGCACAACCCCAACTACACCGGAACATTTGTATTCGACAATGATTTCGCCGCACTGCTACCTACAACCCCGAATGGCGAATTCCACGATACGGAATTGTTGCGTGCGCAAAGTGAGCGCGGCCGATGCCGCGTCGTGTGCTTTTCTCCGCGTCACGATCTGACGCTCGCGCGCATGGACGTGGCCGACATTCGTCGCGTTCGTAGATGTCTGGGCCGACGAATTTTCTTCATCTCTCCAGTCAACCCGATATTCAGGCGGTGCAAATCTTCGAGAATCGTGGTGCGATGATGGGCTGCAGCAATCCCCATCCCCACGGCCAGATTTGGGCCAATCAAACCATTCCCGATGATCTGGAAAAAGAAATCGCTTCCTTCACAGACTACTTCCGGCGGCACAACGTCGGCCTACTCGAGGATTACGCCAAACTGGAAGCGCAAAAGCAGGAACGCATCGTGGTTTCCAATGATCACTTTCTCGCATTGGTTCCCTTCTGGGCGGTGTGGCCATTTGAAACCATGGTCCTCCCCCGCCGCCGCGTTTCTGCTCTGACCGCAGTTCAACTCCGAAGAGCGTTCGGCCTTGGCCGATATCCTCCACAAACTCACGATTCGTTACGACAACCTTTTTCAGACTTCTTTTCCGTACACCATGGGCTTCCACCAGGTAAACCCGGAAATCGGCGATCCGGCGGGCTTCAGCTTCCACGGACATTTTCTGCCGCCGCTCCTGCGCTCGGCGGTAATCAAGAAATTTATGGTTGGCTACGAATTGTTGGCCATGCCCCAGCGGGACATCACCCCCGAGGCCGCCGCAGACCGCCTGCGCCAACTCTCCGACGTGCACTATCTTTCGAAAAAGTAGTTCCCATAACAGCTCGGCTCAACGATTACTGCTGTCGATCCAACCGAAAAGCCGCCGCTTGAAAATCTCCGTGCAGGTCCAGTTCGATTCCGTGGCGCATCCACCATGCGCCGGATTCCACAACGGGCTGGCCTTCTAACGCTTTGCCTTCAATAAAAGACAGCTTGTATTCAGCGTCCGGATCCAACCCCAGCAATTGCAAAAGCGGAAACCCCCTTCGCTGCTGTGTGGAATGAGCAAACGCAAACACCACTGCCTGGCTTTTGTCCGTCGACACGCTTTCCGTCGCCGAAAATTCGTTGTTTCCCTGTGGACTGATCAGCCGGTACAAACTGCCGCGCACAATCGTTGTCTGCACTTCCTTGTAAGCGGCGATCAACCGCTTGGCAGTCGCAAAATCTTCCGCGCTCCAATGATTCAGATTCGCGCCAATCCCCAGCGAGCCTTGCATCGAACTCAACATCCGGTACGCCAGCGACGTCGCGCGGTTGTTCAGCCAGTGCGGCGAGTCCGTCACCCACGCCATCATCACCTGCGGCGTGTACGCGTACGTGAATCCATCCTGCATGGAGAGCCTGTCAAACGGATCCGTATTGTCGGAAGTCCACACTTGATCGACGTATCGCAGAATGCCCAGATCGACGCGGCCTCCGCCACCCGAACACGACTCAATCTCCAGCTTGGGATGTTTCCTCCGCAAATCCGCCAGAATGGAATAAAGATTTCGCGTGAACTGAACGTACACCCGGCGCTGTTCGTCGATCGGCACCTGGTCCCATCCCGGCTCCGACCAGTTGCGGTTGTAGTCCCACTTCAAAAACGCGATATCGTTTTCCGTCAGAAGCTTGTCCAGAACGCCTTCGATGTAATCCCGCACGTCTGGCCGTGCCAGATTCAACACCAACTGGTTGCGCCCTTCCGATCGCGGGCGCCCGGGAAAATTCAGCACCCAATCCGGATGCTTCCGGTATAAATCGGAATCCGGGTTCACCATCTCCGGTTCGACCCAGATCCCGAAGTCCATTCCGAGCGCGTGAATGCTGGTCGATCAGCGGCTTCAGTCCATGCGGAAACTTTTGCGGATTGACGTACCAGTCTCCCAGCCCGGCGTGATCATCCTTTCGTTGCCCGAACCAGCCATCGTCCATCACAAAACGGTCAATTCCGATCGAAGCCGCCTTTTCCGCCAGCGCCATTTGACCCGCTTCATCCACATTGAATTGCGTGGCCTCCCACGAGTTGTACAGCACCGGCCGTGGCCGCGGATCAGGTGCGTGCGGCAATACGTGCGCAATCTCAAAGCGATGCAGCAATCGCGATGCCCCACCCAACCCATGGTCCGAATAGCCGCCGTAAAATACTGGACTCTCCAGTTTCTCTCCCGGATTCAATTTGTACCCAAAATCGAACGGATTAAACCCTCCCGTGATTCGTACCGCATCCAGTTGCGTTCGTTCCACGGTGATCCGCCACGACCCCGACCAGGCCAGTGCTCCGAACCACACTTCCCCTGACTCTTCCTCCGATATCGCCGGTTCGCTTCCGCCCACTCGCGAAATCGCGAACCACGGATTCATCTGGTGCCCAGTGCTTCCTCTGCGGCTTTCCAGCACGCGCTCTCCACCCTGAATCACGTCCTGGTTCAGCGTCCACTCTCCTGCCCAGCGCCCCGTCAGGTAATGCAGCGAGTAGCGCGATGGGGGCAGCGTCCATTGCGCGGCCGCGACATGTTCCAACATCACCGCCTGTTTCTCGCGATTCTCAATCGTTGCCGACCGTGCCAGAACCCCGGTATCCGCATCCATCGTGTAATGCAACGTCACGTACACTTCGCGCGAAATATCTTTCATTTGAATTTCGATGGATTGCGCGCTGACCGAATTGGCCTTCACAACATGCAGCACCAAATCCCGGTTGCCATCTCCAAAGGTCACCTTCAGCGCCGGTTCCGTGAACAGTCCCGCTCCCCACCCCGCATATTCCTGCGGAGTTGTTGTGTATGTGGTATCGAGCGATGCCCACTCCGGATTGGAGTGGGCTGCCGGGATTTCATCGTGCGCTCCAAGCCTTCCGCCCCAGTACAGCGCTTGCAACTCCTCCCGCTCGTTGACGCCGAATGCGTACGTAATTCCGCCGCCATCGAGGCGAAACACCCTTTGCGTTTGCGCGAACGTTCGCGGAGCAGCTCCAAATGCCAGCACCAACACCACCATCACAAAATTGCGACGAAAGCTACAGGAAGGATGTTTCATGCGCCGATGCTAGCATTCGTGGCCCGGATTTGTCGCGTGAAGCGGTGAAGCGCACACCTTGTTTATCGAGTTCGATGTTTACGGCGACGGAAGGGTCCGATATCGGCCGCAGTGTTGCGGATCGCCCTGCCACCGAACTCTACCTTATGCGCCTCTCAAATAAATACCGGATACTCTTGGTACGGTCTTTCCGTTATCTAGTGCACTCTATTCGTCACCGCGCAGCCGCTCGCAAGGAGGCATACCAATGGTCGGTAAACACGAGGGGATAGGACGCAAATCCAGCAAACGCTCCGTGGATCAGACCGTCGACACGATCAAGAACATTCTTCACGCCAAGGGAGTCACTCTCTTTTCCGTGATTGACCACAGCGGTGAGGCCGCCAAGGCGGGAATAACAATGCCCAACACTAAACTCCTGATTTTTGGCAACCCCAAAGCCGGCACTCCGCTGATGCTCGCCGCTCCCAGCATCGCGCTGGACCTGCCACTCAAAATTCTGGTTGCCGAAGACGATCAGGGACACGTTTGGATTTCCTACAACAGCGCGTCCTACCTGCAAGCGCGCCACGAGTTGCCGGCCGGGTTGCTGGCCAACATTGCCGTGGTCGAAACCATAGTCGCGAAAGCGGCGGAATGAGCAGGTTTCCCGCCTTGCTGATCAAATACATAGATTTCAATCCAATCGCTTTCAGCGCCAACCTGTTTAGGAATGATCGACCGCCCCACACAATCGAGTCACCATAACCTTTTCCCTCAGTGCTAGAATTGCTTTAATCGACGCGCCCGTAGCTCAGTTGGATAGAGCGTCTGCCTTCTAAGCAGAGGGTCGCCAGTTCGAATCTGGCCGGGCGCGCCATTTCAGCGCTTTTTGTATCGGTCGCTGTTAGTACGCAGTAACTTACCCCCACCAAAGGTTCTGCCATTCGTTTTCTGACTTTTCGCTCCACATACCTGGATTAGCGGCGCCTGCATTCGGGCATTGGGACAACGCTCGCATCGAGCTTGCAAACTGCCTTAATCGCAAAGCGCTGTCGCGGGGGGCGATTCATGCTCTACACAAAAACGTTCGTTTGCCTGGCAAACTCAAGAAAACGACAGGGACACTGTGTTGCCGGGAAAGAAATTTTCAAAGACTTTCAGTTCGGAAATTGGGTAAGGCCGGTCAGCAATCGCCCAGACGAAGAAGTCTCTGAGAACGAACGCTGCTACGAGAATGGCCGGGAGCCAGAACTACTCGATATTGTTACGGTGCTGATGCAACGTCCCTTGCCACACGCATATCAGACCGAGAATCATTTGATTCAAGCAAGACACTGGAGAAAGCCTGGGAGTTGCTGGAGCAAACGCGGCAGCTTGACGTGGCACAGGTTGGATCATGCGGTCGAGAATTTCAGTGGCGCTTTGTGGGTCGATGGCCACAGCAGCCATGACGGCAAGAATGACCGCGTCCCATTGGTTCAGGCACAAGCGCTAAATTCTTCACTAACGTTTCTCGAAACCGAGGACCTCGTCATGGTTGCCGTCGATGACCGAATGAATCTCACACGAAAGGTGCGCGCACGCTTTTCCTTGGGCGGAACGCAATATTGTCTCGCTGTAACCGACCCGTCGGTTGAATGCAGCTTTTTGGCTCAACACGTCGGGGAGCATGCCGTCGGCCTTGCCCGCCTCTGTATCAGCCTTTCCGAACCATTCCTCTCCCATTGCTATAAACTCGTGGCCGGGATCACTACACCGTAAGAGAACCGGACGATGAAACTATTCACGATTGGCTTTACAAAAAAATCAGCGGAAGACTTCTTTTCCCGACTGAAAACTCCCGGTATTCAGAAACTTGTGGACGTTCGCTTGAATAACGTCTCTCAACTAGCAGGATTCGCAAAAAAGGATGATCTTCGATTCTTTGCCAAGGTCATTTGCGGGATTGAGTACGTACACCTTCCCCTGCTCGCTCCCACCCAGGAAATGTTGGATTCGTACAAGAAATTGCGAGGAGGTTGGCCACAATACGAAAGTGAATTTATGGAGCTGATGAAACAGCGCAAAATCGAAGAAAAGATTCCGCGGGAACAGCTTGCAAACAGTTGTTTGCTCTGCAGCGAACATGAGCCAGACCACTGTCATCGTCGTCTCGTAGCGGAGTACCTCCAAGCAAAGTGGGGCGACATAATCGTCGCCCACCTTTAAACTTTTGTGGCTGCCGCTGCCCAGCCTATCCCATCCTTGCCGCTTGACTGTTGCGATTCGCGGCACTCGACAATTTCATCGGGCTTCCGCAGAAGCATCTCAATTCGTCCGTCACTCCCGCGTTCCCGCGGCTGGAAGTCCTGGCATCCGATTCCGCGGATGCTCCGCGACTGGTGTAATTGTCGTAGCGCCCGCTGCCGACGGCGCTGCGCCCCGACGCCGAGCTTCCAAACGTACGTTCTCCACTGGCGCCTTGCGCGCCGAAGTCTCCGGGAGTCGATATGACCGTATCGGTCCGGTCCGCGCGCGAAGCGCCCTGAAACGACGAACTGGAATTCGTAGTTGCGTCGTCGATCACGCTCTCCGCCGATGCCCCACGGCGGTCCGCAGAGTGGATCCCGCATGGCCGTTCGATCTCTACTCTGCACCCGCAATTCGGATCCGAACATTCGTAACGATCGCCAACTTGGTTGCTCATTTCACTCCTCCTGTATTTGCTCGCACCACTAGCTTCAGCGGCACGACGAATCGTCGCAATACGGCCATTCCTGCAACGTAAGACACATGGGAGGTTTCTCGCGAGGACGTACCGCTTTTCATGCAGAGCGCTCGGGTGCGCAGGTGCAGGATCTAAAGGAGATGTCTCAGTGTCCGAAAAATTCGTTGACTACGATGCCGAAGCAAAGTCTGCCGAATCTACCCAACTATCGGCGCGATCGCTATCGCCCCTAGTCCCAACAGGAAGAAAACGAACATCCAGGGAATTAATCTGCGCGCCGACGCGGGTGCGTTGGCGAACTCCCGCCAGATGAATACACCCCAAATTGCCGATACCATCGTTGCGCCCTGTCCGATGGCGTACGAGATCGCCGGCCCGACAATCTGCGCGTGCGACGCCACAAAGTTAAAAATCGTTCCCGTGCACCAGATCATCCCGCCCACGATGCCCCAGAAATGCCAACTCGGCTTCGCCTGGAAAAAGCCTGCCCACGATACTGGCGGCGTTCCGGTTAGCGGTTTGCGCATGAAAAAGTAGTTCAGCGGAATTGCGCAAAGCACCGCGCCGATGGCAAAGATAAATCCGACTCCATACGGTCCCAGGCCATCCGGTTCCTTCGTTGCCCGCGTCACCAGCGGATAGAAGCTGCCCATCAGGATTCCGCAGGCAATCGAAATCGGAATACCCTTCGTCCCTCCCGACTTGCTGGTCTTCTCTCTTCTCCGATAGGCCAGCGCCACCAGCACGATCGCCACAATGACCACCGCCACTCCCCCGAACAACAACAGCGGATTGCCTGTGGGTTTCTGGATGTAGTTCAGAAGCACTCCAACCACCAGCGCCAGTCCGATTCCGATCGGGAACGCCACTGCCATCCCTGCGATGTCGATTGCCGCGACCAGCAGCAGGTTTGCCACATTGAACACGATCCCGCCCGCCAGCGCGTACAGGATGTGGCTCTGGTCCGTGTGTTGAATGTCTGACAAAAACGGCAGCCCGCTGTGCCCATTGCTGCCCAGCGTGAATCCCCACAATAATGTTCCCAGCAACATCCCAACCAGGTAATCCCAATAGAAAAGCTGGAATGCGTAGCCGGGTGTGAGCTTCATCGTGTTCGCCCACGAACCCCAGCAAATCATGCTGATCACCATGAACAGTAAAGCTGCAAAGTACGCTTCGGGTTGATACACGCCGACCCCCTGTCCGCTTCAAAACTTCTTCAAGCTTGTGTCGCAGTATGTTCTTCGGCGATATTGCGGCTACTATACAAGTTCCAAGGGCTAAGACAAAGCGCATCTAACTCTCAGACGATTCACGAAACATTTCCGCGCCCCACCTTTACGAAATCGCATCGCAGACGGTAGTCTGAAATCGACGGCCGCGTTTACACCGGAGACCCACCATGATCGTCACTCGACGACAATTTCTCGCCACTGCGGCCGCTACGTCCGCAGCTCTCCTCGAGGCCCGCACGCTTTCGGCTCGCCCTGCCGACGCCCCGCAGAACTTCGATTTCATTTTCTTCACGGACGCCCACATTCAGCCCGAACTGGACGCCGCTCACGGTTGCGACATGTGCTTCCACAAAATCTCCACAATTCCCGCCGATTTTGCCATCATGGGCGGCGACCACGTCTTCGACGCCTTGGCCGCGCCCCTCAAGCGCGCGAATTCCCTCTTCGATCTCTACAGCAGGACGGAACGCATCCTCCAGATGCCGCTCCATCGCGCCATCGGCAATCACGACATGTTTGGTATCTCCGCCGCCAGTGGCGCTTCGGTCTCCAGCGCTGACTACGGCAAGAAGCTCTACGAAGATCGCATGGGCAAGAAAACCTACACGTCCTTCGATCACAAGGGAGTTCACTTCTTCATTCTGGATTCCGTTCAGCCCACGCCCGACCGCATGTGGGAATCGCGGATCGACGATGAACAATTGCAGTGGCTGTCTGAAGACTTGAAGCAGGTCGGCGTATCCACCCCGATCATCGGCATTACTCACGTGCCCATGGTCACCGCATTCGAAAGTTACGTCGAACTTGTGAATCTCGATCGCAAGTACAACACCATGACCGTCTCCAACGCTCCGCAAATCCTCAAAATTATGGAAGGCTACAACGTGTTGGCGGTGCTCCAGGGACACACGCACGTCAACGAACTGGTGCGCTTAAAAAATACTCAGTTCATTACCAGTGGTGCTGTCTGCGGAAACTGGTGGCGGGGAGAACGTATGGGCGTTCCGGAAGGCTTTTCGGTGGTCAGTTACAAAGAAGGCGCTATTTCCGTGCGCTACGAAACCTATGGATTCCGAAGTGTGCCTGCGCCGCAGCACTGATTCGCACTTCGTTCAAAAATACCGCTCCAAATAGAAAAAGGGCGAACCGGCTTCCGCGCGGCTCGCCCTTTGACAACTAGAGGCTCGTGACGTTCGCTGCCTGCAGGCCCTTGGGGCCCTTGGTCACTTCGAACTCAACTGCCTGACCCTCGTTCAACGACTTGTATCCATCGGCCACAATGGCTGAAAAATGGACGAAGACGTCTTCACCGGTCTGGCGCTGAATGAAGCCAAAACCCTTGCTGGCATTGAACCACTTTACTGTTCCTTGTTCTTTCACGTGTTTCCTGTTCTTACTTCAAAGCTATTTGGTGCTACCCGATGCCTCTAGCCGTACAACAAAAAAGGCCGCGATTTCACTCGCAGCCCCTTAAAGACGAATCCAAAGGTGTTACAAGAGCAACAAACGCACTTGCAGTATATCACGATTTTGCGTTTGTCAACAAAATATTCATCCGATTCTCGCTCGCTCCATTTCACGCGCTCTTGCGACTCCGCAACGCCACTTGCACAGTCGATTTCTCTTCTGTCGGATTCTTCACAAACACGCGCGTTCTTCGGTGTACACTGAATATCTCATGATTTCTCGTCAGGATAAACGCGATCGTACTTTAACTGAACCTATTAACTGGGGCGTTACCATTTTCATGGTGGCCCTTCATTTGGCCGCGCTCGGCGCTGTCTTTTTCTTTTCCTGGAGTGCCTTAATCGTTTGCATCGTCATGTGGTGGGTGGCGGGCAGCCTGGGCATCGGGATGGGCTATCACCGCTTGCTGACGCATCGCGGATACAAAACGCCAAAATGGCTGGAATACATTTTGACCACCTGTGGCACGCTCGCCATCGAAGGCGGTCCTATCTCCTGGGTAGCCACGCACCGAATTCATCACCAGAACACCGACAAAGAGGGCGATCCGCATTCACCTCGTGATGGCGGCTTCTGGGCCCACATGGGCTGGATCATCACCGGCAAGGCAATGCATCGCGATCGCAGCGACTTGCTCCCGTACGCTCCCGATTTGCGCAAAGACAAATATCACCTGTGGCTCTCCAGTTGGCACATGGTGCCTTCCATAATCGTTGCCATCGTTTTTTACGCGATCGGCGGCTGGCCATGGGTATTTTGGGGAGTCTTCGTGCGCACCGTGATGAGTCTGCACTTCACCTGGCTGGTCAATTCCGCCACGCACATGTGGGGTTCGCAGCGCTTCCAGACTTCCGACACTTCGACCAACAGTTTCTGGGTCGCCATCCTCACCTTCGGTGAAGGTTGGCACAACAATCATCACTACGCGCCCCAGTCCGCCCGCCATGGCATCGCCTGGTACGAAATCGACATGAACTGGTATGGTATTTACGCTCTGTCGCTCGTGGGCTTGGTTTGGGATATCAAGCGCCTGAAGTACGACGAAGCGGATTTGATTCTACCGGCCACTTCCAGCACCACCGCCGTCTAAGACGGCCAATACGCAATTGGGACTCACACGGAGGGTTCCATGGCTCGGGCGCGTATTCTTATTGCGGACGACCACACACTAGTCGCGGAAGCTATACAAAAGCTGCTCGAACCTGCATTCAAAGTGATCCAGACCGTCTCCGACGGGCGCGCGTTGCTGTCCGCTGCTTCCGCCGCGAGACCGGACCTCATTCTCATCGACCTGAATATGCCTTTGTTGAACGGTCTTGATGCAGGTACGCAACTGAAGCAGTCCATGCCCGAGGTCAAGCTCATCGTCCTGACCATGAATGAAGACCCGGAAATTGCTTGTGAAGCGCTAAGAAGCTGGGCTTCCGGTTATGTGCTGAAGAAGTCCGCGGGCGCGGAGCTTCTGGAGGCGGTGCGTACTGTCTTAAATGGCGGCAAATATGTTGCACCATCGCTTCGGGACGCCGTCCAGGAAGCCATGATCCGTACACAGAAAACCGCTGAGTTGCGCACCCTCACGCCGCGCCAGCGTGAAGTGCTTCAACTCCTCGCCGAGGGGCACACCATGAAGGAAGTTGCTTCGATATTGAATGTGGCTGCCCGCACGGTCGCGTTCCACAAGTACCGCATCATGCAGGAATTTCAACTGAACAACAATTCTGAGCTGCTCCATTTCGCCATCAAACTTCGCTTGATCCAGCGCGAGCCCTGATCGATGCAGTTCCCTGTATTCCTTGCGCGGTAAGCCTCTGCTACACTCCCGGTTCCCGGCCAAATAGCTCGATTTCTCACCTTCTTCTAGTGCAAGGAGCGCTCATGGGTGTTCTTGACGCGGTTGTATCGGAAACGTCGGCTCAATATGCGCTGAGCAACGCAAAAACTACTTCACTGCTCTCCGGATTGCTCGCGTACATCAACGACACCCCCGGCGGAATGGCCACCATTCTGGAGAGCCTCAATAAAGCCGGCCTGGGCCAGTTCGTCTCCACGTGGCTTGACGGCCGCGCACCCCGTGCCATTTCCAGCACTTCTCTGGAAGCGGCCATTGGCCGCGAGCCTATCGAAAAGATTGCGGACAAAGCGGGCGTTCCCGTTCAGAAAACCGCTTCCATTCTGGCCTTCGCATTACCGAAGATCGTGAATCGGCTTGCCCCCGGTGGAATCCTTCCAGCGCGGCTACCAGCGGATGTCTTTTCTTATGCGGGAAGCGCTACGGGAGCGATGGCTGCGGGAACTCGCCAGGCGGCTCGCTCTGCGCAGTCCGCTGTTCAGCGCTCTTCCCTTCCCGCTTGGCTTTTGCCCCTGGTCGCCTTGCTCGCTCTTGTCCTGGTTGGCTGGTGGTTCTTGCAAGGTCGCCATCGCGAAAACTCCTCGGCGCCTGCGGGCACCCAGAGCAACACGCATGTCAATCGCCTGCGAACCGGCACTCCAGCATGAGCCTTGCCCGCATTCGTTTTCGCCAATAGCGGTTTCCACACAGCCACTCTAACCGCCGCCCGTTGACCCCTACTGTAGATTCACGCCCATGACTCGTGCCCTACTTTCCCTCGGCTGGCTCCGCGACCTTGCCCTCGTTGTGCTCGCCTGCGCCGGTAATCACGTACGCCATACGTTTCCCGCGATCGGCTTGGCCATTCTCGTCGGTACCATCGTCATTTTCGCGGAACGGTTTCTCTGGTCGTGGCACCTGTGCGATCTTCGCGAGCGTTCTTCGCCCGCTGACGAATCCCATTCCTGAAGTCTCCCAGGCTCTGGCCCACACCCGTTACTGGTTGGAATCGCCGCCCTCCCCAGGCCCTTCCGGCGTGCTAGAGTAATCCTGTGCAAGCAGCGGGATTGGGATTCCCAGCTTCAGCACCATTCGCTGAACCCCTCGTTAGACCCCTCAAGCGGTCGCCCTTCTAGAAATTTGGAGGTCTTCAATGGCAGCCACCCGAGTGCCCACCGGCCGCGAGGTTTTCTTTAGCGAAGATGAGTTCATCGTCAGCAAGACCGACCTCAAAGGCATCATCCTCTACGCCAACGACACCTTTCTGAAAGTCGCCGGGTATACCGAGCGCGAACTTCTCGGTCAGCCTCACAGCATCATTCGTCATCCCGATATGCCCCGCTGTGTTTTCAAGCTCCTGTGGGACACCATCGCCGCCGGCCAGGAGATCTTTGCCTACGTAAAAAACATGGCCAAGTCCGGCGACCACTACTGGGTATTCGCCCACGTTACCCCAACCTTTGCGGCAAACGGCCGCATCATCGGGTACCACTCCAATCGCCGTCTTCCGGAACGTCGCCAGGTCGAACTGTTCGAAGGCGTTTACGCCAAATTGCTCGCCGTGGAGCACTCGCACTCTGACTGGCGCGAAGGCATGGCCGCGGCCACCCGCACCCTCGTCTCGATGGTTGCGGAGCACCAGATGGACTATCCCGAATTCGTTTTGTCTGTCTAAACCGGAGAGCTTATGAATCACACAACTACGTTATTGGAACCACCTGTGGAGGCTTACTCGGCCCCATCACTCCTACAACCCAATCGCACCACTTCTCCGGAAGGCCACGAAGCGTCGCTGCAGCAATATCGCGTCTGGCTATCCCGTTGCGCCCAGGTTTGCGAAGAAGCGTCTCGCGGCAACCTCGAACTACGCCTGCTTCACGCCGACGAATGCGGTGACTTCGCTCCGTTGATGCACGGCCTGAATCATCTTCTCGACATGACCGACGCCTTCATGCGCGAATCCTTTGCCTGCCTCGAACATGCCGGGCAAGGCAAGTTTTACCGCCGCGTGCTGTTGCGCGGAATGCTCGGCTCCTTTCGCAACACGTCCAAGCTGATCAATCAGGCCACCGAAGGCATGGCGCAAAACTCCGCCAAATTGAAAACCGCGGACCAGCAGCGCGTTGAGATTGCCAATCAATTCGAGTCTACCGTTCAGCGCGTGGTTTCCGCGCTCTCTAACTCCGCCGAACAGGTCAAGGAAACCGCTTCACAACTATCACTCGCCGCCGGAGAACGTGACGCCAAGTCCGACCACGCGAAGAACGCCTCTCTCAAAACCTCGAATGCCCAACGGCAGGATTTGCATTCTGTCGTAGGAAGTCTCAAGGAAGCCTCGCAGAAAATCGGCGGCGTCGTGAAGTTAATCTCGCAGATCGCCGCACAAACGAATCTTCTCGCCTTGAATGCCACCATCGAAGCGGCAAGGGCAGGTGAAGCTGGGAAGGGTTTTGCGGTAGTCGCCTCAGAGGTGAAGAGCCTTGCGCAACAAACGACACAAGCCACCGAAGGCATTTCCCGGGAAATCACCGCCATGCGCGGCACGGCCGATCACACCGCGGAACTGGTCAACCGCATGAGTTCCACGATTCACACCATGACCGAGCTTTCCGCACAGCTTTCGCAGAATGCGGGAGAGCTCTCCACCTCGGTCGACTCGTTCCTGCAGTCGATCCGCGCCTGATTCAACCTACTTGGACAGGGTTTGTTGTACCGTTTTATCCGACCAGAAGTGCTGCCCCATCTCCGGCAGCGTGTAAACCGGATCGTAATATTCATATCGACGTGTAAGGGCGCTCGGATCGTCCGCTTCAATGCCCGTGCGGTAATTCTTCGTCCAGTACGAAATCCCCAGTTGCCGGTCGTACTCCTTGACCTGGTGCACCCACCGCTTGCCGACAAACGGCACGTCGCAAACCATGCGCGGTGTCGCAAATCCGGGAAGATACCCCATCACGTCGTGCTGCAGTTGCTGCACTTCGTGAATCGCCAGCCGCCAATGTTCGGCATTGGGAATCATGTCGCACTGGTAGAAGTAGTACGGCATGATCTTGCCGTGGTCCAGCAGCATGAAGCACAAATCGAGCAGTTCCTTGGGCGAGGTATTCACCCCGCGCAACAGCACTCCCTGGTTGCGCACATCGCGGTAACCCATGTCCAGCAGCGCCTGCACCGCTTTGCGCACCAAGGGCGTCACCTGCCGCGCATTGTTCACGTGCGTGTGCACCGCGATGTCCACGCCGCGCTCGCGAGCCTTCTTCGCCAGCCGGTCGAGTCCCGCAAGCACTTCCGCCTGTAAGAAATGCTGCGGAATCGCGATCAACCCCTTGGTAGCTAGCCGGATATCGCGAATGTTGGGGATGTCCAGCAGCTTGGAAACGAACGATTCCAGCGTGCCGATGGGCGTATTCGCAATGTCTCCGCCGCTCACCACCACGTCGCGCACCGACGTGGTCACCCGCAAATAATCCAGCATCTGCTCGTAGCGATCTTTTTGCGGCACCTCAAACTTCAGCTTCACCACCTGCGGCACGTCGTTTCCCACCAGGTCCATGCGTGTGCAGTGGCCGCAATACTGCGGGCATGTCGACAATAGCTCCGCCAGCACCTTCGTTGGATAACGATGCGTCAGTCCCTCCACTGCCCACATATCCGTCTCGTGCAACGAGTCCCGGCTCGCCTTCGGGTGGCTCGGCCAAACGGGGTGCCGGTCCTCGAACGCGGGCAACATGTACCGCCGCACCGGATCATTCCACAAATCCGTCTCGTCCATGGTGTTCAGCATGTGCGGCGGAATCAGGATGGACATGGTCGCGCGCTCTCGAATGTCGCGCTCCACTCCGGCCACCAGCGATTCCGGAATCACGTCGCCATAAACGGCCTTCAGTTCCTTAAGGTTCTTGACGGTATGACGCCGCTGCCACAGCGCGCTCTCCCACTCTTCCCTCGTCACATCCTTATACCCGGGCAGGCGTCGCCAGTCCGGTTCCACAAACTCGCGCTTCAGCGGGTAGGTAAACGGCTGCTCCGTAGCGTGTACTTTGCCCGCGGGTTTCCAAACCGGGCGCGCAGCTTTCGTCTCAGGCGTAGTGGTTTTCGTCTCACTCATAGGATCGTCCTGTTTCTTGGGAACGTTGCGTACAGCGGCGTGTATGCATTTCCAGAATAGCCCGAAAGCCTCGTTTTGAACACCCCCGCAAAGCCCCGCTGCCTGCCCTCAAAATCCCCGTAATTTATTTGCTATCCATGCTGCTTCCGGCGCTTTTCCGCTTGCTTCGCTTCGAAAATCCCACGAGATTTTATCGCTCCATTTGTGAGAGAATCTGCGCGGTGGTGCGATTCGCTCCACCGGTACCTCTTGATCCGCCCTTGCTGCACGGTGCGCAGGCTTGTCGCCATCATTGCTATCGAAATAGGCTAAAACTGATGAATCGGCGTTGCTTTACCCTGTTCTGGCTCGCGCTCTTGGTTCTGTTTGCATCCGCCGGTTTGCGCGCCGAAAAAGTGACCGATATTCGCCCCACCGGATACGTCATGGATCTGGCGGGCGTCCTCCAGCCGGACAATAAGGCCAAGCTGGAGGCCATGTGCACGGAACTGGAACAAAAAACCGGTTCCCAACTTGCCATCGTCACTGTTAAATCGCTCGACGGCCAGGAAGCCAACGACTATGCCAACGCCCTGTTCAAGCAGCTTGGCGTCGGCGCCAAGAAACAAGATAGCGGTGTCCTTCTTCTTGTCGCTCCCAACGACCGCAAATACTACACGGAAGTCGGCTACGGACTGGAGCCGGTAATTACCGACGCGCGCGCCGGCGACGCGGGTCGCCTGATGGTGCCTTATTTCCGCCAGGGGAACTACAATGCAGGCATCAGTGCGGCTGCCTGGCAGTTGGCCAAATACATCGCCGACGACAAGGGCGTCACCCTCACGGGTATGCCCCAGATGCGCCAGGCTCCGCAGCACAGCGATGGCGGCAACCTCTGGATCTGGCTCATCCTCGGCATCATCCTTTTCATGATCCTGGCCGGCCGCAGTCGTTCTAATATGGGTCCCCCGCGTGGCGGTGGTGGCATGGGCAGCGGTTGGTGGGTCGGTCCCGTCATCGGCAGCACGATGGGCGGTCGCCGTGGCGGCTGGGGCGGTTCCAGCGGCGGATGGGGTGGCGGTGGCAGCGGCTGGGGCGGTGGTGGCGGCGGATTTGGAGGATTCGGCGGAGGCGCCAGCGGCGGTGGCGGCGCGGGCGGAGGTTGGTAATGCCTCAACAGGTGGCTATGTCTATGGATACCAAACTAAATGAGTTCGTCAGTCGACTGAAGGAAGCGGCGGGAAAGAACCTCGAATCCGTCATCCTCTATGGCTCCGCAGCCCGCGGCGATTTTCATCCCGGCGAATCGGATCTGAACCTTCTGTGTACCCTGGTTTCCATCGATGTCAACGAACTCCAGCGCATCGCCCCCGTGATCCACTGGTGGACTCGCGAGTTGCACGAGCCTGCTCCACTGGTCTTTCTCACCGAAGAACTCTCCCATTCCACCGACGTGTTCGCGATTGAGAGCCTCGACGTAAAGCGCAACCACAAAGTTCTATTCGGCAAGGACGTCGTCGCCGACCTCGAAATTCCCATGAACTTGCATCGCGTCGAGGTCGAGCGCGACCTCCGCGAGATCCTGCTCAAGCTGCGCCAGCACGTCCTCCACGCCGGACGCAATGAACTCGAACTGACCGCGGTGCTGAAGAAAACCATCTCGCCGGTCAAATTGCTGCTTCGCCATACTCTGCTGAGTTTCGGTGAAGAGCCGCCCCTCGCGACCTCTGAGGTGTTTCAGCGCATCGAGCAACTCTCTGGCGCCGACGCTTCAGCCTTCGCCGAAATCTACGACGCGCGCACTACCGGCAATTGGAAATCCGATACCTTCGTCGGGTACGACCGCTACATGCACGCGCTCGAAAAGGTCATCGAGGTGTTGGACGCGCAAGTGCCCAAGCGCGAGTGGCAACGGGTTAATGTCTAGTTTTGTGAAACTCACTTCTGAGGGAAGACAATGAAAGCACTAGTCGTGATTCTGATTATCGTGGCGATTCTGGCGTTTGTTCTTGGCGGCGCCTATTTTGGCCGGCGGAACCAGATGGCCGTCAAGAAAGAAGCTGTCAATGCCGCATGGGCTCAGGTCGATGTCGTCCTGCAACGCCGCGCGGATTTGATCCCCAACCTCGTGGAAACCGTTAAGGGCTACGCGACCCAGGAACAGAAAGTCTTTGGGGACATCGCCGCCGCCCGTGCCGCCCTGGTTGGCGCCAAGACGCCTGCCGACAAGATCGCCGCCAACGGCCAGTTGGACTCCGCTCTAAGCCGCTTGCTGGTGGTTGTCGAAAATTACCCGCAATTGAAGTCCAACGAAAACTTCATGCGCCTGCAGGACGAACTGGCCGGCACCGAAAACCGCATTGCGGTCGAACGCCGTCGCTACAACGAGACCGTCCAGGACTACAACACCTACATTTCCCTGTTCCCCAACAGCCTCGTTGCCAGCTTCGCCGGGTTCACCCGCAACGACGCCTACTTCAAGACCGACGAAGGCGCGCGTCAAGCCCCCAAGGTCAATTTCGACTTCAACAAGCCGGCCACCACCCCTGCTCCCACGCCAGCGCCGGTTCATCCATAGTCTTCGGCTCTTTACGGGGCGGCCATTCTTTGGCCGCCCTTTCTTTTTTTGGGGAGCTTACTTCAGGAATTCCTGCAGCAACCGGTGAAAGTGATGCACGCCGTTCTCTCGCTTGACGGAGTACCGCCCGCGATCATAGAGCGCTGAATTCAAACCCTTCTGCACCGTCTCGCAAATCCCGATGTCTTCCCGCTGTACCTCGTCGCTGAACGCGATGGCTTTCTTCGCACGTTCCTTGGTCTTCTCGGACTTCGCGTCGTGAAAAAACCATTCGAAGATCGTTAGCGTCTTGTCCTGCGCCAACGGCACAATCACGTTCGTCTGCACATTGTCCGGATAAAAATTCAGCATCAGGTTGGGAAAAATCCAAAAATAGAGCGCTTCCTTCAGCCCCGGCCCGGGCGCGTAAATCCTGTCCGTCGTGTCTCCCGGCCGGATCTCTTTCACCGGCCCAAGCTGTTGCGACGAATAGCGGTAGGTCTCCGTGCGGTATCCGGGGTAGTCGATCTCCTTCATCAGTCCCGGATGCACGATGGGAATGTGGTAGCCCTCGAGATAGTTGTCGATGTACACCTTCCAATTGCAGTTCACTACGTAATCGCGCCGCTCGAAAAAGCTCAGCCCGGCAAACTGGAACTCCTTCGCCGACTCGGGAATATTCCCCAGATAAGCGCTGAGTGGTGCCGCTTCCGCGTCGAAATTTACGAAGATGAATTCCTTCCAGGTGTCTACGCGCAGCGGAATCATCCCGAAATCCGAGCGGTCAAAGAACTCCACGCCGTCAATTTCCGGCGTTCCAATCAGCTTGCCTTCCAGCGTGTAGGTCCATCCGTGGTAACCGCATTGCAACACGTGCTTGCAACCGGATCCTTGCGCGATCGGTCCGGCACGGTGCCGGCAGACGTTGCTGAACGCGCGCAGCTTCCCCGATTTATCTCGCAACACAACAATCGGCTCGCCCACCACTTCTGTCGTGAAGTACGTCTCGGGATCGGCAATCGTTCGCGCTATCCCGTTGGACTCGCCGCACGGTTGCGACAGTGTGCCCACCAAAGTCCACGTCCGCCGAAAAATCCGAGACTTCTCCAGTTCGAGCACTGCGGGATCGGTGTAAAAACGCGAGGGCAGCGTTTCGGCGCATTCCATCTGCGGATTGACGTCCACCTGCGCTGGTTTGCCGATCATGCCGAACCTCAATTTGTAGCTGCGATTGCGCTAGAACTTTCGCGTTTCCTGACGCGACCACCGTTCCACCACGATCTTCGATTCGGTGTAGAACTCCACCGCGTCTCTTCCCTGCGCGTGCACGATCCCGAAGAAGCTTTCTTTCCATCCGTTGAACGGGAAATAGGCCATCGGCGCTGCCACCCCGATGTTGATGCCGATATTCCCCGCGGGCGCCTCGTAGCGGAACTTACGCGCCGCGCTTCCGCTGGTAGTAAACAGCGAAGCCTGGTTTCCGTACGGGCTCTTCCGGATGAACTCAATGCCATCCTCCAGCGTATTCGCATGGATCAGGCTCAGCACTGGCCCGAAAATTTCCGTGTTCGCCAGGGAACTGCTCGCTGGCACTCCATCCAAAATCGTTGGCTTGATAAAGTGTCCGTGTTCGTGGCCAGCAATCTTTGCATTGCGGCCGTCCACAACCGGCTTTGCGCCGTCGCCCACTCCCGTGGCGATCAGCGTCTCGATTCTCTGCTTACTCTCTTTGGTAATAACCGGGCCCATCTGCACGCCGGAGTCCAGCCCAAATCCAACTCGAATCGAGGACGCCGCCTCAGCAATCGCATCGCGGAACTTCTTCTGCGCCTCGCCGATGGTCACCGCCACGGAGACCGCCAGACACCGCTGCCCCGCGCAGCCGAATGCGGAATCGCTGATGATCTGCTTGGCCAATTCCATATCCGCGTCCGGAAGCACGATCACGTGGTTCTTCGCGCCGCCTTGGCATTGCATTCGCTTCCCCGCTGCTGCGGCCCGCTGGTACACGTGCTTGGCCACCGGCGTGGATCCCACGAAACTGATCGCCCGGATCACCGGATGGTCGCACAGCGCATCGACCACTTCCCTGCCGCCGTTGATCAGGTTCACCACGCCCTTGGGTATGCCGGTCTTTTCGATCAACTCCATCGCATACCGCATCGTGAGCGGCACCCGTTCGCTCGGCTTCAACACCAGCGTATTTCCGCACGCAATCGCATATGGCAAAAACCAGAACGGAATCATCGCCGGAAAATTAAACGGAGTTATTGCCGCCACCACTCCCAGTGGCTGCCGGATCAGCATCTCGTCCACACCCGGTGTCACATCTTCCAGGTTATAGCCCTGCATCATTGTCGGAATTCCGCAGGCCACCTCCACGTTTTCAATCCCGCGGCGAATTTCCGCTTTCGCCTCGCCAAATGTTTTACCGTTTTCGAGCGTGATCAGGCGCGCCAGTTCATCGATATGGTCTTCCAATAAAAATTTAAGTTTGAATAGATATTGGACACGCTCGCCCGGCGGCGTCCTTCGCCATACCGGAAACGCTTCCGCTGCGGCCATCACCACGGCGTCTACATCGCCCTTCGTTGAAAGCGGCGTCCGCGCGACCACTTCATCGTTCGCTGGATTGCGTACCTCCAGCCACTCGCTCGCAGAGGACTTCCGCCACGCACCATCCACATAATTCAAAATCTCAATCACTGACGTTGCGGACGTACTGCTCATGACTCTGCTCCGTGCCCCCGGACTCTCCGGCAGGTCTTGCGATATGAAGGATGGCGGTCGTAGACCGGTAACGATCCGCTAGTCTACCAAAAATGTGTAAGGTTCACAGCCTGAGGTATCGAAACGCCCGAGCCAGCGCTAACTGAGGAATTCTGTTGGGTTCGAGGTCGATGCCGAAGTCGCGCTATCGCGCCGACGTCAACGCTTCGTAGGCCGCACCGATCAACGGCGCCGTCTCCGGTAACACCACTGACACCGGCACGTTGGACAGCATTTCTGTGAATTGCCACTTATCCTGAAAGCACTTGAAGAAAGTTCCATCCTGTATCTTCGGCAGAATCTTGACCGCGATTCCGCCCGCCACGTACACACCACCCAGCGCTAGAACCTTCAGCGCCAGGTTCCCAGCTTCCGATCCGTACGCCGATACCCACATATCCAGCGTGTCCACGCAGATCGGGCAGGTGTGGTCCAAGGCGCTTTTTGTGATAAACGGCGCTGGGTCCGCATCCGGATCATCGAACACCGCATGCCTCACTTCTGGCGCCAGAAATTCGTGCATCGTCTTAAATCCGCGTCCCGACAGCAAGATTTCCCAACTCACCTGCGGATACCGACGCCTTAGATGGCTCAGCAGTTCAATCTGTTTTTCGTCGTGTGGCGCGAAGTCGGAGTGTCCACCCTCGCTCGCTACCACTCGGTAGCGCCTACCGTCCCAAACGAGGAATGACTGCCCCAAGCCCGTCCCCGCCGCGATCAGTGCCCGCGTTCCTCCCGGCACCGGTTTTCCCGCGTTGAGGATCAGCAAATCTTCAGGCCCAAGGTGGTCGATACTATGGCCCCAGGCGCCCAGATCGTTCATTAACGTCACTTGCCGAAGCCCGATCTCCTTCGCCAGTTCGTCACCCTTAATCACCCAGGGGAGGTTGGTGGCTTGCACCCGGCCATTCAGAACTGGTCCCGCGATTCCAAAGCCCGCTGCCTCGATCGTCTGGCCGTTCAGATGGGATTCGGATTGCCGCAGAAATTCCTTGATGATCCGTTCGAATTGGGCGAAGTCCTTACTCGCGAACCGCTGCCTGTAGACAATTTGAAGTTTGCCGTTCGTCTTAGAGAGCAGCGCAAGATTGCATTTTGTGCCGCCAACGTCGCCAGCGAGAATCACGGTGTCTCCCCACATCCCGAAGGATTAAACCGATTTAAATCGATTTTGGGGTTTTTGGCAACTAGTTCCTGATCCACGGTTTAAGGGTTATACCACTTGCGGCCATTGTCCCGATCCAGCAGGTGATCGGATTCCTTCGGGCCCCAGCTACCCGACGCATAGGTCGGTACCGTCGCGGTTTTTGCGGCGCTCCATACGTCCAGAATCGGATCGATCAGCGACCAGGCCGCCTCCACCGAGTCTCCTCGGTCGAACAGTGTCGCGTCGCCACGCACGCAATCGTTCAGCAGCGTCGCATACGCATTGTCCGGCCCGCCTCCAAACGATTCCTTGTACCCGAAGTTCATCGTTACGTTGCCGATCGCCATTTCCGTGCCCGGCTTCTTCGCTCCAAATGACACAGAAATCCCTTCTTCTGGTTGGATGTTCAGGATCAGCCGGTTGGCCTCCACCCTCTGCCTCGCGAAAACGATATGCGGGGCGCAACGGAACTGAATCATAATTTCGGTGCTCCGCTTTTCCAGCCGCTTTCCCGTTCGCAAGTAAAACGGAATGCCCGCCCATCGCCAGTTGTCGATCAATACTTTCATCGCCACAAACGTTTCCGTCCGCGACGTTGGACTGACGTTGTGTTCTTCCCGGTATCCCGGCTGCGGTTTCCCGTTCAATGTTCCCGGCCCATACTGCCCTCGCACCACCGACTGCGCGACCATTTCCAAATCGTAAGGACGAATCGATTGCAACACCTTGAGCTTTTCGTTCCTCACCGCCGTGGCGTCGAATGAGGCCGGCGGTTCTACCGCGACCAGTGATGTCAGTTGCAGCACGTGGCTCTGGATCATGTCCCGCAGGGCGCCGGCCGTTTCGTAAAACCCGCCGCGCTTTTCCACTCCTAACGTCTCGGAAGCGGTGATCTGTACGTGATCGACATAGTTGCGGTTCCACAAGCGGCTCAAAGATCCCGTTTCCAAAGCGAAGCACCAACAGATTCTGAACGGTGTCTTTCCCCAAGTAGTGATCGATTCGGTAGACCTGTTTCTCTTCGAACACGTTCAGCACGATCTTGTTCAATTCCTTCGCCGACGCCAAATCCCTCCCGAACGGCTTCTCAATAATGATTCGCGCCCACGAACCCGGCCCCGTTGGATGCGCCAGCCCCGAACGCCCCAATTGCTCCACGATGTCGGGATATACTTCAGGCGGCGTCGACAAGTAGAACAGCCGGTTCCCGCCCAGTTTCTTCTCGTCGTCGAGTTCTTTAAGCCTCTTTACCAGCCCCGCGTACGCATTCTGGTCGCCGTATTCGCCCTGGAAGTAGTACAGATTCTTTGCAAATTCCGCCCATTTCTCAGGATCGACCGGCCCGGCATCGGACATCGTCTTGGCTGCTTCCGTAATCGTTTCCCGGAAAGACTCGTCGGTCAGCGGCGAGCGCGCAAACCCTACGATGGCGTACCGCTCCCCCAGCGCGTTGTGTTGCGACAAATCGAACATGGCCGGAATCACCTTCCGTTTGGCCAGGTCTCCCGAAGCGCCAAACAGAATTACCGTGCACGGCTCCGCGACTGTGCCGTAGACCGAACGCTTCTGCGTATTTTCTTCCGACATTTTCCGCCTCCCCGAACTTCTGAAATCACGAATATTAGATGTCTACGCCGAGTTCGCTGCAGACTGGCCAGCGTCTGCTCGGCGCTCTGGTGATGGATCACGTTCATACCCAGCCGCCGTGGATTTTCCAGATTCAGAGGCCGGTCATCAATGAACGCGCAATTCTCCGGCTTCCTCTGCGTGACCTCCAGCGCAATCCGGTAAATCGTCTCTTCCGGCTTTCGTGTCTTCAGGTAGCACGAACTGAAAAACACCTGGAATTCATCACGCAAATGGAATGCCTCGATTCGGTACTCGTTCAATTCGAACGGCTCATTGTTGATCGACGCGATGAAATATTTCCCGGCCTTCGCCGCGCGCGTCAACACCGCACGGGTGTCTGGGTACTCTTTCGACTGCGCAAACATAAATGCCGTGAATTCTTCCCTGGTAAAAGTCCGAGGGCGGTAAAACAGCGTTCGATCCAGATATTGATTCAGCGAAATCTGTCCTGAGTCGAAGGCCGGGAAGGTCAAATCGTGGCGGTCTTGGTAATCGTCCCGGTCCAGATGGAATGCTTCCACCGCTTCGCTCCGGCAGTTGCGATCCCAACCGTTCGTCAGGATGACTCCTCCAATATCCCAAAACAGCGTTGTGATGGTAGGCAAGTAGTCCCCCGAGGACGTCAGATAGATTCCCGAATACTACGGCAGGTTACCCTTTTCCCCAAAGAAACCTTCCTCGATCACCATACTTTAACAATGGGTCCAACCTAGGAGTTCCCGCAGGTCCCTTGCCAATCGCTTGCTTCCCTTCGGACGGTATCGGAGAATGGTCTTTTCCTGGAGGCAGTAATGGCCAACGATTCTTGCGACCCGACGCCCGCACCGGCGCCCGAGCCCATCAAGCCGGGTACTCGCATGGTGCAATGTGTGAAGTTTGGCAAGGAAATGCCAGGTCTCGAACGGGTGCCCTGGAGAGGCGAACTGGGCAAGCGCGTCTACGAAAATGTCTCCAAAGACGCCTGGAAGCTCTGGATTGAATACTCTAAGATGCTCATGAACGAGTACCGCCTCAATCCCATCGATCCGAACTCCCACAAGATCATGGAAGAACAAATGGAACAGTTCTTTTTCGGGGAAGGCGCAAAACTCCCTGAGGGCTACGTCGCACCCAAGGCGAAGGGCTAGTCCCTCAGGCCTTTGGCTAGGGGATGCTCCACCGGTAGCGTCTGTACCAGATTGAAATGCAGTTTCCCGTGCGCTGCCCTCAGCGCTCGTTCCACTTCACTCGCTTCCTGCCCTTTTGCAAACAGGAAACCCAGATAACTCGAACCTTCTGGCCAAGCCTTTACCGAGTCGTGAACACGCGCGGTAATCTCCAGCGCGGTGATTCCCGGCACCGCTCGGGCCTCTTCTTCTCCCTCCACGCTCTCCAGCACTCCGCTCTGCGGAACGGGAATCATCATCACCCCGGATGCCTCACGTTCCCGCCACACATTCTCCATGGACTCACCAAGCGCTTGCCTCAACAGCAACTCTTCCAGCGAAATCTTATTGCCACGATCAGACATCTGGAACTGAAGCGCACGGGAGCACAAACCGCCGATCGGCCGCGCTGCTACTTCCAGCGGCCACACCCCTTTTTCGTTAATCCGAAACTCCGCATGAACCGGGCCATGCGTTAACCCCAGTGCTCGCACCGATGACTGAAACGTCTCCCGAATCTGTTCCAGAATCTTCGGCGCATGCCGCGATGGCGTCACGTAAATCGTCTCCTCGAAGTACGGCCCTTGCAACGGATCCGGCTTATCGAAAATCGCAAGAATTCGCGCCTCCCCGTTGCCAATCAGCCCTTCTACAGCGACTTCCTCTCCCGGTAGATATTCCTCCACCAGCAAACTGTCCAGACCAGCCTCGCGCGTCGCCAGAACTTCCGGAGACTGCAGCAGGCTCCTGATCCGCGTCGCCTGCTTCTTGAACTCTTCCGCCGAATTCACTCGCACCACTCCCTGGCTCGCCGAAAGCGACACGGGCTTCAGCACGCACGGAAACGTAATACCGGCGAGCGCTGGCTCGGGAATTGGCGAGAGTGGAATCTCTCGGAACCATGGGGTTGGCAATCCGGCCGCTCGGAAAGCTTCCCGCATCCGCAATTTATTCCGGCAGGCCGCCACGCTCGAAGGATGGTTGTACGGAATACCTAATGCCCGTGCAACAAACGCCGCCGTAACCGTTGGCCGGTCTCCCAGCGCCAACACCCCATCCACTGGTCGCCCTTGATTCGCTTCGATTACGCTCTGTGCGGCGCGTTCCGGTGTCTCAAAGTGCGCTGCAAACGCGCCATCGTTCCACGGATCGTCCAGTCTTCCGCAGCGATCAGTAACAAAAGCCAACTCCACGTTCAGCGCCCGGGCGGCTTCATCGAAAGATCGCGTCTGGTAACCGAGTTTGGTGGCAAACAGCAGCACTCTTTTACGCACGGGCGTGAAACTCCCTTACCGCCTTCTCTACAAGAACGTCTCTGCCTGAGGAATCCGTTCCGCCTTGATCTTGGGAACCAACTGGTCCCCGGTGGGTTCCGCTCAACAGTACCAGGGCTCATTCAAGTACGGCACCGTCGCTCGCGCCGCCAGCACTGGCATCGCCTCTCGGAGAACCGTTTGTCCCATCGCTCGCTTCACGGCAAGCCACATCTCCCGGAACGTCTCACCGCGGCTGCGTTTTTGCGCCTCAGAAACCACCACGACGCCTTGCAATGTTCGACACAATTCATCCACGCGCTCGTCCCGATTCTTCCATGGATACACGAGCGCTTTCGCATCGAACGGCTCGGCCAACGCGCGAACCTCTTCCAACTCCAGCAGTTTCGACCCTTGTGTGATCAACAAACGGATCGTTAATTGAATCGGACTCACCGCTTCGATCATTTCCGTGCGCCGTACTTGTTCGAACAAATCTTCCACTTCCTCCAGTGTCGTCCAAGGCGTAAACGGCACAAACGTAGGCTGTAGCGATATCCCGGCTTTCCGGCACAACTCGACTGCTCGAAAAAAGTCCGCTCTGGTGTGATTTTTTCGCAACCGTTTCAGCGTCGAATTATTCAGCGATTCCACCGCCGACACGATGAACAGACAACCCGTTCTCCGCAATTCCGGCAGCAATTCCGGATTCTTCAGCAAATGCTCGATCTTGATGGTGACGTCGTAGGTCAGCTGCGGAAATTCCCTGTGCAGCGCTTCGACTACCGGCAGCGCATGTCCCACTCCATTGAAAAAATCCGGGTCACCAAAGGTTACGTGTTGTGCGCCGGCTTGCACCTGCTGCCTTACATCCGCCAGCACCACCTCGCGATCCACCACCCGGAACACCCCGTTGTACACCGGCACAATCGGACAATGTCGACACAGGTGTTTGCACCCTCGACTCGCCTCGGTATACCCCGCAGTGCGATGTTCGCCATTCGGCATCACAAGGTGGGCGTACGAACGCAGTCCCGGCAATTCACTGCGGTCGGGAGTCTGAAATTTCAACCGCGTCAGGTACACACTGGAGTCCAGCGGATGGATTTGCGGGAATGCCGAAAGTCCTCCGACATGTTCCGCCAGATCGACCAAAGCTTGCTCAAATTCGCCGCTGATCAGGCTAGTCACGCCTTGCACTCGGAAGGATTCCGCGCTCAGCGTCGCATACAACCCGTACGCCGCAATATGCGCTCTCGGAGCAATCTCGCGCAGCCTTGGCAGCAACTCCAGCGTCAGTCGGGTTGCCGTGTGCATCGGCACGTAGCACGCGATCAACTCTGCGTCGCGCACCACCTCTTCTCGCAGCGGCTCTCGCGATAAATCCGCGCAATGCACATTATGGCCGCGCTTGCGCAGCCATGCCGCCGGAGACGCCAGTCCAAATGGCTGGTGCCCCAATTCGTACGTCGAAAGTAAAACTATCTTCACCCGCGTAGTATAGCCGCCCGCTCGCCCCTCCGCCCAGAGCGCACGCAACACCCACACTTCGCCCGCAGAAAATTCTCCAGCCAACCTGTATCATAGAGATACAACCACTTGGAAAGGATCACAGGATGCCCATCACCCCGGCGAATTCCTTTGCAACTCGCGACAAACTCAACGTTGGCGCGCAGAGCTTCGAAATTCAGCGCCTCGAAAAACTCGAGCAGCACGGCCTCCCCTCCGTCACCGCTCTTCCCTTCTCGCTTCGCATTCTTCTCGAAAATCTGTTGCGCTTCGAAGATGGACGCTTTGTCCATGCCGATGACATCCGCGCTCTCGCTCAGTGGAAGCCCGGCGTCGCGCAAAAAGAAATTGCGTTCATGCCCGCTCGCGTCCTTTTGCAAGACTTCACCGGTGTGCCCGCCGTCGTCGACCTGGCCACCATGCGCGAAGCCGTGCAGCGCATGGGCGGCAACCCCAAGCGCATCAACCCGCTTTTCCCTGCCGAACTGGTCATCGACCATTCCGTGCAAGTCGACAAATTCGGTTCCGCTGACGCCTTTGGCCTCAACGCCGAGCTCGAATTTCAACGCAACGTGGAGCGCTACGCTTTCCTCCGCTGGGGCCAGACCGCCTTCCGCAATTTCAAGGTGGTTCCCCCGGACACCGGCATCTGTCATCAAGTGAATCTCGAATATCTCGCTCGCGTCGTATGCGCCATGCCCAACGGCAATCGTACCGAGGCATATCCCGACTCCCTCGTCGGCACCGATTCTCACACCACCATGGTCAACGCCCTCGGCGTCTTCGGATGGGGCGTCGGCGGTATCGAAGCAGAGGCCGCCATGCTCGGCCAGCCGCTTTCTATGCTGGTTCCCGAAGTCGTTGGCTTCAAACTCCATGGCAAATTGCAGGAAGGTGCCACCGCCACCGATCTTGTCCTTACCGTCACCGAAATCTTGCGCAAGAAAGGTGTGGTCGGAAAATTCGTGGAATTCTTCGGTTCCGGTCTTTCCAACCTGACCGTTCCCGATCGCGCCACGATCGCCAACATGGCCCCCGAGTACGGCGCCACCATGGGATTCTTCCCCGTCGATAACGAAACCCTCGATTATTTGCGCTTCACCGCTCGCGGCGAAGAACATATCGCGCTGGTCGAAGCCTATTGCAAGGAACAGGGCCTGTTCCGTACCGACGCAACGCCCGATCCGGCCTTCAGCGACAAACTGGAGCTCGATCTCGGCACTGTCGAGCCGACTCTCGCCGGCCCCAAGCGCCCTCAGGATCGCGTCTCTCTGAAAAACGCCAAGACCTCCTTCACCAAGGTTCTGGAAGCTTTACCCAAAACCGCGGAAGTCCCCGTAAAGAACAATGGCGACGCCTTTCAACTTTCCAGCGGCGCCGTGGTCATCGCCGCCATCACCAGTTGCACCAATACTTCGAACCCTTCCCTGATGCTTGGCGCTGGTTTGTTGGCTCGCAACGCCGTCCAGCGCGGCTTGCAGGTCAAACCCTGGGTGAAGACCAGCCTCGCCCCCGGCTCAAAGGTCGTTACCGATTACCTGAACGCCGCAGGTCTCACTGCCTACCTCGACAGGCTCAAGTTTCATCTAGTCGGGTACGGCTGCACCACCTGCATCGGCAACAGCGGCCCTCTCGCCGATTCCATCGGCGCAGCCATCAAAGACAACAGCCTAGTGGCAGTCGCCGTTCTCAGCGGCAATCGCAACTTCGAAGGCCGCGTCCATCCGCTGGTCCGCGCGAATTATCTCGCATCGCCTCCGCTCGTCGTGGCCTACGCGCTCGCAGGTCGCATGGATATCGATCTCACCTCCGAGCCGCTCGGCACCGGCAGCGACGGCAAGCCCGTGTTCCTGCGCGACATCTGGCCAACTCCCGCCGACGTCGAAAAAACCGTGCGCGCCGCGGTTTCCACCGAGCAATATCGCAAGGAATACAGCGAAGTGTTCGAAGGCGATGCGCATTGGAAGGCTATGCCCGTTCCTGAAGGCGACCTGTACCAGTGGGATTCGAAATCCACCTACATCAAGCTCCCGCCCTACTTCGACAACATGTCCAAGACTCCTGCGCCGCTTTCCGATATTCACTCCGCTCGCGTGCTCGCCGTCCTTGGCGATAGCGTTACCACCGACCACATCTCCCCTGCCGGTTCCATCGCCGTCGATTCGCCCGCCGGAAAATATCTGATCTCCCTCGGCGTCAAGCCTCACGAATTCAATTCGTACGGCGCCCGTCGCGGCAATCACGAGGTGATGATGCGCGGCACCTTCGCCAACATTCGCCTGCGCAATCAGCTTGCGCCCGGAACGGAAGGCAGTTGGACGCTGCACCTTCCCGACGGCGAAAAAATGTTCATCTACGATGCTGCCGTCAAATACCGCGAAGAAGGCGTGCCGCTCATCGTTATCGCTGGTAAAGAATACGGTTCCGGCTCTTCGCGCGACTGGGCCGCCAAAGGTACGCGACTGCTGGGCATTCGCGCCGTTATCGCAGAAAGCTACGAACGCATCCACCGCAGCAATCTGGTCGGCATGGGTGTTCTACCGCTGGAATTTAAAGCTGGCGAGAATCGCGAATCTCTGGGCCTGACCGGCAGGGAAGTTCTCGATATCGAAGGAGTGGCCTCTCTCGCGCCTCGCATGACGATTCAGGTCCACGCCAAATCGCCCGATGGCACTGCGAAGACGTTCTCTGCCAGCGTTCGCGTCGATACTCCCGAGGAAGTTTCCTACTACCAGCACGGCGGCATTTTGCAGTACGTTCTGCGCCAGATGCTGGACTAACCGCGGCAACAGTCGAATCACGCCGTTCGCACGCAAGCCTCAGGCGCGCTTGCGCGCTGGCGTTTGCCACAGAAACAGCAGCACAACTCCCGCCACGACGCTGAGCACGCTGGCGACTTGGGCGTTGGACATCCCCAAAATCCAGGGGGGATTTATCCGTATGATCTCCACCATGAATCGCGCGATTCCCGTCAAAATCAGGTACAACACAAAAATTTGCCCGGGCTTGCGTGACATATTTCCCTTAGGTGCACCGAGCTTCCACAACAACAGCCCGATCACGCACCAGATCAGGAATTCATACAACGGCGCCGGATGCACACGCTCCGTGGTCGGCACCACTCCGTTCGGAAAGCTCATGCCCCACGGCAGCGACGTTGGACGTCCGTAATCGCCGTCTCCCGAAAGCAAGCATCCTATTCGTCCGATCGCATACCCAAAACACGCCGCGGGTGAACACGCATCCAAGAACTGTCGCATCGGCAGCTTGGCTCGCAGCGCCAGCAGCAGCATCGCACCGAATCCGCCCAGAAATCCGCCAAACCACGCGAATCCAAATCGCGTGAAAAACATTCCGGCAGGATCCGCGAAGAATTCCGATGGCGATTCTAATAGGTGATACAGCTTCGCGCCCGCTATCCCCGCCAGCCCGGCGATCGTAATCATCGTGAACGCGTCCGCCTTCATTCCTCGGCGGTCGAAATCTGCCTGCAGGATGTACGCGGAGCTGATCAGCGCCGCCGCTACCATCAATCCAAATGTCGGAATCAGCAGCGGACCCAGATGTAGGTAAGGAATCATCGTTGGGAAAAAGTGCTTCGAGCAGTATACATGAGCGTTTCTCCGCGCCCGCGACAGCGACTCAGGAGCTCTTCCCCTTCCACCGGTGCAACACGGTCCCGGCCGTCACCCAAATCCCCAACGCTATCCATTCCTGCGGACTGAAGTGCCCGGGAACGACCGGCAAAATCTTCATCAGCAACAGGCACCCCGCAATCGCCGCGCCCAGCAACGATACCGCCCGAACTCGCAGCGACTTTTCCACCATGAATAGCGACACGCACGCTGCAAACCAACCGCAGGCGCACGTCATTGATCCCACCTCCGTCACCGGCACCAGGATCGCATCGCCCAGCAGCAGCGCCATGAACGTCGCGGCAGAGGCCGCTGCAATCGCCACGGTCGGGGTCAGATATCTCGTGTGCACTGCGGAAAATGCTGGGGGAATCGTTCCGCGCCGGCCAAATGCGAACAATAGCCGCGTCGATGCCACGAAATTCCCGTTGTACACCTGCAGGAGTGCCACCAGCGATATCGCCAGGATGATCCTCGCCAGCCACGCGGATCCCGTAGCTTCGTTCAGCGCGATGACGGTCGCAAATCGCTTTCCGGTCAGGCTGGGCCACGGCGCCATCAATGCCACTGCCGCGATTGCCAGCGCATAAAACAGCATTCCAACTACCAACGCCATCGTGATCGCTTTGAAAAAGTCCTTCGCTGCAAATCCGGGTTGCGCTTCTTCGGCCACCTTGGCCACGGATTCGAAACCTGTCATGAAATACGGAACAATCTGCAACGTCAGCAGAATCGAAATCATGGGCGAGTGGCTGAATATCGGCTTCAGGTTCGCTATTGATCCTGTGCTACCCCCAATCAGCACCATCAAACCGAACACCACCAGCACCGAACTTGTGGCCCAGGTCTGGAACACCGCGCTCCCGCGAATGCCGCGATGATTCAGCACCGCAAAGCCGGCGATCAATGCCACACCCAGCAGCAATCGCGGCAGGTAGACCGGTTCGCCCGCGATTCGGTAAAACTCGATGGAGTTCAAACTCGGAAATCCGTACGCCGCGATTTTCCCGATGGCCACTGCTTCCCAGGGGCACACGATCAAATATGCCAACAGCATCAGCCAGCCGGTCAGATAACTCACGATGGACGGAAACACCTGCGCGGTGTAGGCCGCTTCCCCCGAAGCGTCCGGCAGTCGTCGCACCCATTCGCCGTAGACATACCCCACCGGCAACAGCAGCACCCCGCCAATCAAAAACCCGAGGCACGCGCCCACAGGTCCACCCCGACCCAGCCAATCGTCCATCAGCACGACCCAGCCCGCGCCAATCATCGTGCCGAATCCCAATGCGAAATAGTTTGTCAGGTTGAGTTTGCGCGCTAGCTGGATCATCGGCGAGTCACGCCGGACGCCTGTGGTTTTTCTTCCGTTTCGTTTCCGTCACGACCAACGCTCATGGCCTCGCATGCTATGCGTCGCGCAGCGTCCAAGTCAATGCGCCTTCGACTTCAGCACAAAATGAATCGCCTTCGTCTCGCTGCCGCTGATCGTCACTTCCTGCGACTGCTCGCCAAATCCTTCTTGCCACGCTGTCACCGTGTATTTTCCCGGCGGCAAGTTCGGCAGCGCAAAGCTGCCCTTATTCTCAGTGAATGCGTAGTGCGAATTCTTCAGCACCACCAGGTATCCGTGCATCCACGGATGCACATTACATTTCACCGGTATGATCTCTGCCTGCTGATAACTGTCGGTAATCGGCGGAGCCCCGGGCGGCAGCGATCGGTTCCATTCGCGATTCAGCTTCGGCTGCGGGTGAATATTGTGGGTGGTCTGATCCTCATTGGTGATCTTCACTTCCTGATTCACCAGCAGCGGCGCCACGTGCGGTACAAAGCGACAGCCCTTCTGCGCAAAGGTGACGGCGTTCTTCGGAGCGGGATCGTCCGGCGCTCCCGCGGATATGTACACCAGAACGCCATCCAACGTATTTCCCGGCCCTACTGTCGCCACATCCGTTACCGGCGGATTTCCATATTGTTGCGCGCAGCCCGGCTCGCTCGACATGTCGATCCGCTTGGCCATCGGCGCCGCGCCCTCGAACGTCACGGTCCCTGAAATCGTCCCAGTTCCGACCCCTGGTCCACTTGCCGTCACGAACCTCGGCCCCATACCGAAAATCATCGCAACAAATAAGCCTGCCAAACCCAAGCGCCGAATCTGTCTCACCAGTTTCTCCTTCGAATCATTCCTATCTAGTTTACGTTTCCCTCCAGGAATTTGCTCTTCGCCGAAAAGAATGCATGCAACCTGCGGGCACTACTCATAAAATAGTCCTTCTTTACAGGAGAGCGTTTATGCCCAAACTGCGTGCCGCGGTCGTCGGTGTCGGTTTTGTCGGACGAGCCCACCTGGAGGCTCTGCGCCGCCTAGGCATCCCTATCGCAGGAATTCTTGGCAGTACCGTCGAACGCACTCAATCTTCAGCCGACGCTCTGGGCGTTGAACGCGCCTACCATTCCATCGACGAGATCGCTGCCGATCCTTCCGTCCAAGTCGTCCACCTCTGCACCCCCAACAATCTGCATTTTCCGCAAGCCAGCCAACTGCTTCGCGCCGGAAAGCACGTGCTCTGCGAAAAGCCGCTCAGTCTCGATTCCCGCGAATCGGCGACGCTGGTCTCTCTCTCCAAAGAGACCGATCGCGTCGGCGCAGTTGCCTACAACCTCCGCTACTACCCCCTCTGTCAGGAAGCGCGCGTTCTCATCAAGAAAGGCGCGATTGGTCAGGTCAAACTGATCCACGGAAGTTTTCTTCAAGACTGGCTGCTCTTCCCTAACGATTGGAATTGGCGCTTGGAAACCCGCCTCGGCGGCGAATTGCGCGCCGTCTCGGACATCGGCACCCACTGGCTGGACCTTGTGACCTGGATGACCGGCAGTAAAGTCTCCGAACTGTGCGCCGATCTCGCCACCGTCGTACCAGTTCGGCAAAAGCCCAAAGGCCGCGTCGAAACGTTCCAGAAGGCCTCTGCTGCGGAAACCGAAGAGGCGCCCATGACCACTGACGATTACGCGAGTGTCTTGCTGCATTTTGAAAATGAAGCGCACGGGGTGATGACCGTTTCCCAGGTCAGTGCCGGCCGCAAAACCCGCCTGTGGTTTGAAATCAACGGCAGCGAAGGCTCCCTCGCCTTCAACTCCGAAGAGCCGAATACCCTGTGGATCGGCCGTCGCGATCGCAATTCCGAACTACTCCCCAAGGACCCCAGCCTGCAATCTCCCGAAAGCCGTGGCTACGCCGCCTATCCCGCCGGCCATCCCGAGGGTTATCCGGACACCTTCGTGCAGTTATTCAAGGATTTCTACGCCTACTTGAACGCAGGTGATCTGAAGGCGCCGCGAACCTTTCCCACTTTCGAAACCGGGCATCAGGAGTTGATCCTCTGCGAAGCCATCGCCGAGAGCGCTGAAAAACGCGGTTGGGTATCCGTCGAGGAGTAACTCGACGCCGACTCGCTACTTGTTCAACGGCTCCGAGTAACGCAAATCGGCAGGCAACCGGTCTGAACGCATGCGCGTGTTGAAGTCAAACTGATATTGCAGATGTTCCGGATCCAACGGGTATTCTTTCCCGGCTGGATAGGGATACGAAACCATCGCGTGTCGCGGCAATGGTTCGACTGTGAACGCATTCGCCGCATAAAAATCCAGATCCTTCTCAAACCCATCGGCATAAAAGAAGTAGTCTCGCACCCAGCCCGGTTTCAGTCTTGGCAGGTTCGACGGATCAAAGTCGAGCTTTACGCCTTCTCCTGAGCTGAAAATCACGAATCGGTCATCCGACCGGTTCAGCAGTCCCTTCACGTCGCCATATCGAGTGTAGTTCCCCGCAGCGTGCGCGTAAGGACCGGTCGCGCTGCGTTGCGCGTAGTCGTACATCGTGTCGCTCGCTGGCTGGAGCCGAATTTCTTTCGGGTAGCCCAGATACTCCAAAGCGGCGCTCGCCAGCGGCGCTTCGCTAACCACGATCTCCTTCTGATCGGGTGTCTGGTCGATATGCACCGCATCCCAATAAATCTTCAGATTGGTCACGATGCGGATTCGCCGCGTTCCCGCGGGGAGCTTGCCTGTCAGGTCCGCCACCATCGTTCGTTCGAGTCCGGCCGGAAAGCCCATGTCCTCGACGACGCGCGCCCACGCACCGGAAGCATTCTGCGCCTCGACATACGGCGCAATCACTTTGATATTGGCCTGATCCGCCGCATACATGGATGTCGCGGTGAAATAATCTGTGTAGCCATCCAGAATCAGGCGGAGTGGTTTGTTCGCATCCCAATTCCCGAGATCGAGTTCAATCCAATGCAGTTTCGCGAAGCCTGCGAACGGTAACCCCTCAAAGTCCGTCACGTACTTGCGGTCTTTCTTCGCCAGCAGCGGCAGGACGTCTTTGCCCTGATCATCGATCGCCGCGACTGGCAAGCGAGCGTCCTTCGTCGCAATCACCCGAAATTCCGGAAATGGCGGATTGCTCACGAACCGCTCATTCGGATTCACTAAGAACTCCTCGGGATGATCGACGGCCAATAGCTTCACATTGTCGAGGTAGACCGTTTCCTCCATCGGCTCCAAAAACCGGAAACTCAGCATCCCATTTTTCTCGTGGACCGAAGTTCCCGGCACTTTCAGATATTCGTCCGGGTCCGGCACGTCACGCTCGCCCGGCGCAATCCAATGTCCCACCACACCCGGTCCGATCATGTCCGCCTGAAACTCGTACTCTTTTCCGTTCCAGGAGAACAGCACCGGGCAGGAACTTCCACGCCGATCCAACTCTTCGATCGTCTGTGGCCGCTGCGCCGTCAGATTCACTTCGTCTTGCGGAACTCCCGTTGGCCACAGCAAACGCACCGCGTCCGTCACCTTCTCACCCCCAAGACCCGCCTGCAGAATCGGAGAGTTCTGGCTGAGATATCCGCTCGCGTTTTGGATTTCGTACTTCTGGTACAACGGCCCTGCGTACACCTCGACCTTCGTTCCCACCGCACTCTTGTTGTCGTTCAGTGGTTTGAAGCCGATCGGCAACCAGTTGTTCTTGTTGCCTCCCACATTTTCCAGAATCACCGGTGGCCCAACTTCCTGCGTCACCAGCAAATCCGAATTTCCGTTGGCCTTCAGATCCGCAACCGCCACGCCCACCGGATGATCCAGCTTCACGCTGTTCAGTTGCGTCCGTTCCGTCACATCCACAAATCCCGCGTCTCCCGTGTTTCGCAGCAACCGAACCTCGCCGCCCTTCGCCGATTCCCCCACCGCAACCAAATCGATCCATCCATCGTTATCGAAGTCGATCCACGTTACGCCCCACCCCTTTTTCCATCCCAGGTCTGGCAACGGTACGCGCTCCAAACGTTTCCCTTCGACATTCCGCCACAACGTCAGCCCAGGCGCACCCGCATGCGTGAACGCCAAATCCATGAATCCATCTTTGTTGAAGTCCAGCACCGTCACGCCCACTGCTGGCGGCAGATTCATCTTGCTGAAATCGATCCCGGTCAGCGCTTCAAATTTCCCTTCCCGCGGATTCAGATAAATAGCCGCGCCTTGCGGGCCTCCCGGCACAATCATGTCGATGGCCCGGTCGTTGTTGAAGTCCGAGACCGCGATTCCGCCGCCTGTCGCCGCCACCCCCAATCCCGAGTCCACCGAAACATCTGTGAACGTCGAGTTGCCATTGTTCCGCCACATTCGGTTGGTGCGCTTTTCTTCTTTTCCCGGCGCAAACGTCAAATACAAATCCAGATCGCCGTCATGGTCGTAGTCCACAAACGTCGGCGCAACACAGCCTTTCTCGCGCTTCAAGCCAACCTTTTCGGTCACATCCGCGAACGTGCCGCCCTCGTTGTGGAACAGCCGCACACCATCGTTCTCGCAAACCGCCAGATCCGTTTTCCCGTCGTTGTCGAAATCTCCTGCCGCGCAGCCGTATCCCGAACCAATCGTCCCGAGCTTCGCCTTCTCGGTTGCGTCTTCCCACTTTCCGTCGCCCAGATTCCGCAGCAACCGGCTCTTCCCGTCCACGGCCACCAAAAACAGATCCGGTTTCCCATCTCCGTCATAATCGAAAAAGCAAACGCCTCGGCTTGCCCCGATCGGCGTGTCGCCGCCCGTTACCTGCTTTGCCAGGGAGTCCGCGACGAAATGCACCGGAATCTCAGTCGGAGCATTCGTCTCCGCCCCGTGCACAAACTCCGCCAGCGAATATTTCCCCTGATCCCCGTAACCCGCGCCAAATGGCGCCCCCAAATGCTCCGAGGTGATCTTCTGAAAGCGCTTCATTCCCTCGCGCGCGTTCTCCACATCGCCCTTGCGCTGATACGCGCGCGCCAGGCCGAATTGCGCCGACGCATGATAGGGCGAAATCGTCAGCGCCTTCTGGAACGCCGCAATCGCCAAATCGTATTTCTGCAATTGCGAATTCAGGAATCCGATGAAGTAGTACGCGTCCGGTTCGTCCGGCATGATTTGCGTCACGTGCTCGAAGGCTCCGATTCCCTTTTCCGGCTCGCTCAAATCCTTGTACGCCAGTCCCAGGTTGTACCAGGCATACGGGTCGTTCGGCAGTTTCTCTGCGGCTTCCTGCAAAGCCGTTCTTCCCTGTTCCTGCTTTTGCTGTCCAAGAAAAGCGATACCCAGGTTCAAACGCGCTTCCGCAAAATTCGGATCGATCTCCAGCGCCTTCTCAAAATACTTCTGCGCCTCGGCGGCTTTCTGCTGGTTCATGTACGCGACGCCGCGCGTGTTCTGCCGCAACGCCTCGGCTGCTGTCTTACGAGCTGCGGGCGGTCTCGCAGACGCTAACCCGCGAACCACCGGATACACTGCCAGCACTCCGAGGCAACAGCCCAACAGCAAAAATTGCCACAGCCCTGCCCGAGACGGCTTCGAATTCATTTGGGAATGGTTCTTTCTGGACGCGAATCGTGGCGCACAATCGACCTGCCACTCACCTGATTGTCTGGTCTCACGCAGCCATCGTCAACTCTTTTCACCCTGCGCCATTCCATTCTTGCGTTGACGAACACCGCGCTCGTCGGTACCTTCGCTTTGGGCCATCCATGACTATCCCCGCGTATTTCACCATCTCTGAAATCAACGAAAAGTTCCGCAAAAAGGAATTCTCCGCCACCGAACTAGTGTCCGCTCATCTAGATCTTGCGGACGCGCTGCAGCCACGGCTAAACGCTTTTGTTCACCTCGATCGCGAATCTGCCATCGCCAAAGCTTGCGCTTGCGACGCGCGGCTGTCGAGCGGTGGTCCGCTGCGTCCTCTCGATGGCGTCCCGCTTACCGTAAAATCGAGTCTCGACGTCGCCGGCTGGCCCTGCCCCGCCGGTTCACTCCTCCGCAAAGACTACGTCCCCACCAAAGACGCCTTCGCCGTCAACCGTCTTGAGCAAGCTGGCGCCATCCTTCTCGGTAATACCAACACGCCAGAGTTCCTCATGGCCTACGAAACCGACAATCTCGTCACCGGCAAGACTTCCAATCCCTGGAACCTCGAGTTTTCCGCCGGTGGCTCCAGTGGAGGCGAAGCCGCCGCCATTGCCAGCGGGTGCTCCGTCGCAGGCTTGGGCAGCGACGGCGGAGGCTCCATTCGCACCCCGGCACACTTCTGCGGCATCTGTGGGCTTAAACCGACTCCCGGTCGCATTGCCGCTACCGGTCACTACCCTCCCGGCGCCGGTGCCTTCGGTTGGATCGGCGTTGTTGGTCCAATGGCTCGTACCGTCGGCGACCTCGCAATCCTTCTCGATGCCGTGGCTGGCAGCGATCCTGGTGATGCGCTCAGCGTCCCGGTCCCACTCCAGCAACCGAATCCGCCCGCTTTGCGCGGTATGCGCGTTGGACTTTTGGAGAGCCCCGCGCTCCCCGCGGCCACACCCGAAACCCAGGCTGCCGTCGCTCGCGCCGCGAAACTCCTGGAGCGCTCCGGCTTTACGGTCGAGCCGTTTGCGCTCCAAAAGCTCGACCAGGCCTTGGACACCTGGTGGTATTTCTTCGGCAATGTCATCGGTGATTTATTGCACAAAGGGACCAAGGGCCGCGAAGGTCAGCTCAGTCCCATGCTTCGGGAGTTCCTCGCTGTAGTCGCCGAGGAGCCCACGATCACTCTGGATTCCTTCATGGAGTCATGCGTGACACGCGATCTGTTGCGTGAAAATATCCTCCGCCAGATGCGCGATACTCCCGTGCTGCTCTCCGCCGTCTCCACAGCTCCCGCGTTTCGCCACGGATCGGGCACCTATCAGGCTGGCAATCGCTTTAACTACCGGCATACGATGCGCTACAGCCAGTGGCTAAACCTCACTGGTTTTCCCGGCCTTTCGCTGCCTATGGGTAAATCCAACGAGGGTTTGCCGATTAATGTCCAGCTCATTGGCCGCCCTTACGAAGAAGAAACTTTGCTCTCCGTTGGCGCCAGTCTCGAAGCTGCGCGCGGCCCCTGGGAGCCGCCGCCCATCAGCTAACCAACAACGACAACATTCAGTTCGGCGCTTGCTGCAGCTCGGGGCTGGGTGTGGCCGTTCCTTCCAGCTTTTCCCGGTCCGCTTCCGTGGAATTCGCGATCAACTCTCGCGATACTTCGAATTCTTTCTTTGCCTCGTTCTTCCGCCCCATCCGCTGGTAGATCTGGGCGCGCAGGAAATGTACCTTTTCGCTTTGCGGCACGACTTTCAGCGCCCGATTCGCCGCCCCCAGCGCCTCGTCCGTCTTTCCCAGCTCCAGATAAATCTTCGCCAACCCATACCATGCGCCGGAACGGTGTGGATCGTGCTTCAGAGTTTCTTTGTAGGCGCTCTCCGCTTCCGCCGTACGCTGTTGCAGCACGTACAGGTTCGCCAGTTGATAGTACGTATCGGCCAGATCCGGGTTTTGCTCCGACTCCTGCTTGAACTCCCCCTCGCTCTTGGCAAGTTCATTCAAGCCGGCGTACGCCAACCCAAAATTGAAGTGCAGAAACGGTAGCGCTGGATCAAGCGCCTGGGCTTTGTTCAACTCCGCCAACGCCTTCTCGTCTTCATGGTGCTGCAGAAATGCCTTCGCCAATATCAAATGAAATTCAGCCGTGTCGCTGCCCACCTCAATCAATCGCTTGTTTGCTCGTTCATCCAATTCCTTTTCCCCGGCTTGGTTGGCCGCGATCCCCAGCACGTACAAATACATGACGTCGTCCGACATCGTGTTCCACAGCGGTTCGAGCGTCCTCGTCGCTTCTCCATACCGACTCGTGAACACTTCGCACAGCCCGAGCAGATACCTGGCCTGACTCGACGTCGGCTGCTCCTTCAACACAGACTGCAACGCCGGAATCGCCGCTCCGTAATCCCCCTTACGGAACTCCACGATACCGATGTTCAGGCGAACTCCCGTCATCATCGGCGCCAATTTCTCCGCCTTGTGCAAATCCTCCAGCGCCTGCGACCAATTTTTCCTGCGCATGGCGATCACACCCAGGTCCGCGTAGGCTGCGCCAGACTTCGGGTCGATCTCCAAAACATGTCGGAACGCACTCTCGGCCGCCGCCAAGTCGTTGCTCCCCAGCGCCGCTTGCCCTTTTTCGAACCATGCTCCCGCTTCAGCAGTCGGATTCGCCTGCGCCCTTCCCGTTTTGCACAGGCTTAGGCACAAAACGATACCCACGCTCAACGCCAGCCACCAGCGCCCCTCGGCCGACCATAACTTCTTGGCCACTGCGCTCACCATTTTCCCTTGTATCGATTCTCTCGGAGCTATCTTCGTCTTAGTATCGCATTCGCGGCGGATTTTTTCGGCGGACCTGCGTTCTGTCCCCACTTTTCCACCCGGATGGTGGATTTTCCGCTTGACAGGGTGCGTGGTATCCGCTATTAATCCGATTTAATAATAAGTTTTTCGGTTTTGGTCGAGACCGGGGATCTGTTCCCAGGCTTGTTCGTAAAGCCTCGGACTCCCACCCATTGTCCTGTCGAGAGAAATTTCTGGAGGTTATCGTGAAGGCTGAAGCTCCTTCCTTTTGTTGTTCTCCATTTCGATTTTTGGCGGTTCTCGCCACGCTCTTGGTTCTGTTGTTGATCCCCCGCTCGTGCATCGCTCAAGATACCGCTTCCATTAGCGGCACGGTCAGTGACAAATCGGGCTCCGCCGTTGCGGGCGCCCAGATCGTCGTAACCGCGACCGGTGGCAACGTCACCCGCAACACCGAATCGAATTCCGACGGCGCCTTCGTGGCCGCCGCACTGCCTCCAGGCACGTACGACCTGGTGGTCACTGCTCCCGGCTTCCAGAAGTTCACTGCCAAGACTTTGAAAGTTGACGTCGGCCAGAAATTGCGCGTCGATGTTCCGCTGACCGTTGGCTCAGTCACGGAAGAAGTCGTGGTCACTGGCGAAAACGTCGCTCAGGTGGACACGCAAACCGCGGAAATCGGTTCCACCATTACCGGCAAGCAGGTTAACGAACTGGTTCTGAATGGACGCAACTTCACCCAACTGGTTACCACCGTCCCCGGCGTGGTCAGCCAGACTGGCCAGGACGAAGGCACCGTCGGCATCAAGGGTAACGTCTCGTACAGCTTCAATGGCGGTCGCACTGAATACAACAACTGGGAACTCGACGGTGGCGACAACATGGACAACGGTTCCAACGCCACTCTGAACGTCTACCCCAACCTCGATGCCATCGCCGAGTTCAAAGTCCTCACCTCCAACTATGGCGCGCAGTACGGCAAAAATGGCTCGGGCACCGTCGAAGTGGAAACTAAGTCCGGCACCAATCAATTTCACGGCAGCGCCTTCTACTACGGCAGGAACGAAGCCTTCAACGCTAACTCCTGGGAAAACAATGGGCAGGGCGTCGCCCGCCCGGCTTACAAGAAGCACGATTGGGGATACACCATCGGCGGTCCCGTCTTTATTCCCCACGTCTATAACACCGACAAGAAAAAAACCTTTTTCTTCTGGTCGCAGGAATGGCGCCGCGAAATCGTCCCGGGTGGCACCATCACCCAGGCCGTGCCCAGCGCCGCGGAACTCGGTGGCAACTTCAATGACGTCTGTTTCAACTCTGGCGCGTTTTACCGCACCAATCCAGTCGACTCCAACAACAACTCTTTGCTGCCGGCAGGTGCTCAATTTGCACCGGATTGCCCGTCTGCGGCCTTAGGTCCCGTGTACACCGCTCCCAACGGCACCCAGATTCAAAGTTATCTTCCTTATGCCAATAATCAGGTTCCCGTCCTGAATTCCACCACCGTGGCCGCCTTGAAGACCCTCATTCCCGCTGCGAACAATACGTCGGGTGCAGGCGGCACCTACACCGGAGGCCCCAATGCCGGAAACAGCATTCCGGCCTATGTTGCCAATCCCAGCTATCCGACTCACTGGCGCGAAGAACTGATTCGCGTTGACCAGAACCTCACCGACAACGAGCGGCTTACCTTCCGCTACATTCACGATACTTGGGGAACCGTTCAGCAGGGCCCCCTCTGGAACATCTACCCAAACAGCTTTGATAACACCAACACCAATTTCACCGGCCCGACCACCAGCTTCGTTGCCAAGCTCGCGTCCAACATCTCTCCCACTTTGCTCAATGAGTTCGTCGCCAGCTACACCGCTGACCATATTTTCTTGACCGAACTGGGCAACGTTTCCCTGCCCCAGGGCGGCATCGATCTCAATCCATTGTTCCCCGCTCAATTTATCGCTGCCAATAAAATTCCCGCATTCTCGGTCGGCAACACCAACGGAAACGCCTACGGTTCTGCTGGATTCGGCGTCGACACCGGCTACTTCCCCTGGAAAAACGCAAATCCCACCTACACTGTCCGCGACATCGTCACCAACATCATTGGCAATCACACCTTGTACTTCGGCGGTTACCTGGTCATCGCTCAGAAAAACCAGCAATCCAGCCAGGACATTCAGGGGCAACTCACCTACGCCACCAGCAATCCGAACAGCACCGGCAATCCGCTCGCCGATCTCCTCACTGGCCAGATTGGCAGCTACACTCAAAACAGCGCTCAGCCTTACTTCTATGACCGCTACAAAATCTTCGAGTGGTTCATTCAAGACGATTACCGCATCACCCGTAAGCTCACACTCAATCTCGGTTTGCGTTGGAGTTTGTTTGGCCGTTATCAGGAAAAGTACGACCAGGAGTTCGGTTTCGCTCCTCAGTATTATCTGGCCAGCGCCGCTCCTACCCTCTACCCCTTCAACGATCCCAATGGCAATGCCCAACTCCTGCAACCCAACACCGGCAACCCCTTCAATGGTTACATTCAGTGCGGAGCGGCCAACAGCACCTACCAGGGCATTGGGGGCGGTCCCACGGGTTGCCTGAACAATAAGTACGCCAATCCTGGCCCACGCCTCGGATTTGCGTATGATCCCTTCGGCAATGGCAAATGGGCCATTCGCGGCGGTTATGGCATCTTCTTTGAGCACATGAATGGCAACGAAACCAACGCCGAAGTCCTTCAGGAAGGCCCTTCGCCCCTGGTTCTCAACGGCAGCGTCGCCAATATTACCGGCTATCCCAACGTCTCCGGTGGCACCGTGGGAGCGGCCGCGCCCATCAACCCCTATTCCATTCCGTTACAAGTCCAGTGGCCCTACATGCAGCAGTGGAACTTCGGCATTCAGCACGAACTTCCCGCTCACTTCGTCGTTGGCGCCGCCTACGTCGGCAGTAAGGGCACGCACCTCACTCGCCAATTGGACCTTAACCAACTTCACCCGGTTCCTGCCAGTCAGAATCCCTATCTCGCCACTGGCTCTCCCATCACTGCGGCGGACTGCTCATCTTCCACCTTCAACTACGACTCGACGGGCTTGCCCACTGGCGGCACACTCCCCAGCGGCGCTACCCTGACTCCACAGGCTGCAATCAATCTCTTTGTCGCCTGCGGCAACGCGGCTGCCGATTACTATCGTCCCTATCCCGGATACGGCACCATCACCCGCATCGAAAACACCGCGAACTCCATCTACAATGCCCTGCAGTTGACTGCTCGTCGTACCTTCGGCGATCTCAGCCTAACCGCCTCCTACAACTACAGCCATTCCATCGACGATTCCTCCGACCGCGGCGACGGCCTCTTCGTAGATTCCTACGATCTGGCTCGCCAGCGCGCCAGCTCGACCTTCGACATTCGCCAGGCCTTTTCCATCAGCTACGTCTACAATCTGCCTTTCTTCAGGAACAGTCACGGCTTCACAAAAACGGCTCTTGCCGGGTGGCAACTCTCCGGCATCACCATCGCTCAGACCGGCGTACCCTTCACCGCCACCAACAGCACCACCTACTCCGACAACGCCGGTGTCGGCAATGGAGTCGGCACCGCTTCTTATCCGGACCTCATCGGCAATCCCTACAACATTCCCGCCGATGTCCAACAGGCTTTCCACGCCAACGGACCTTTCGGCAAACTCTTGCTCAACCCCACCGCCTTCGGAATCCCCACCGGCCTGACATTCGGCAACACCAATCGAAACGAGTTCCGTATGCCCGGACGCTTCAACTCGGACTTCGGCCTCTTTAAGGAATTTTCTTTTGGCGAGCGCTACGCCCTCCAGTTCCGCTGGGAAAATTTCAACGTCTTCAACCATACCCAACTCGATGCGCTCGGCGGCAACATCAGCTCCGGCGGCACGGGCCTGGCCAGCAGCATGGGTTGCAATCCCTCTGCGAACTTGGCCAGTGGAGGCGATCCAAGCTGCGGGGGATTCCTGGTGCTCAACGGCTCGCACTTGCCGCGCATCATGCAGTTCGGTCTCCGCTTCCAGTTCTAACTTTTTTCCTCCGCCCAGGCAGTGCACCAAGAGAAGGCCTCGCCTCACAGCGAGGCCTTTTTCACGTAAATGGATTTTCTAGGGCCTTTCCTCGATGTGTCATGATTCCTGATGCAATTCGCCAGGAATCGGAGTTACAATCCGCCCATGAACCGTCGAACATTCCTCCAAAATTCTTTTGTCACCACTGTCGCTTCCTCGCTCCCACTTCGCGCATTCGCCGCCACGCACGGTATTTCGAAAGTCGGCCTGCAACTGTATACCGTGCGGGATGCGATGAAAGCCGATCTCGACGGCACCATTGCCAAGGTCGCTCAAATCGGTTACAAGGAACTCGAATTCGCCGGATACTTCGGCCGGACTCCCCAACAGATTCGCGCCATCATCGATAAAAATCACGTGACCGCACCGTCTTGCCACGTGCCCCTGGATGTCGTCGAGAATCATTGGCCGGAAACGCTCGAGGCTGCCCACGTCGTCGGTCACGAATACATCGTTTGTCCTTTCCTCGATGAGAAGGACCGCACTGGCGATAACCTGAAGCGCCTCGCGGACGCCTTCAATAAGGCCGGCGCTGCCAGCAAAAAAGCCGGCATCCAGTTCGCCTACCACAATCACACCTTCGAATTTCAGCCCGATCCCGCACTCGGCGGAAAATTTCTTTACGACCAACTCCTCGCCCTCACCGATCCCGATCTCGTCAAAATGGAGATGGATCTGTGCTGGATCACCTGCGCCGGGCAGGATCCCGTCGCGTATTTCCAGAAATATCCAGGACGGTTCCCGCTCGTTCACGTTAAGGATGTCGCGAGCATTCCTGCTTCGGGCAAGGATATGGGCAAGATCGTGGAAACCATGGTTCCGGTCGGCTCGGGCGCCATCGACTGGAAGCGCATCTTCGCTCACGCCGATCAGGGCGGCGTCAAACACTACTTTGTCGAGAACGACAATCAGAAGGATGCTTTCAATAACATCGCCGCTAGCTACGCCTATTTATCCAAGGTGCAATTCTAGTTCGGCGGCCGTCCGCACAATTTGCCTACGAAACTTGCGGCATCTTTAGGCCCATGGCTTCCGCGGTCACATCCGTGTATTTCAGTCCTGCACCCGTATTGAATAGCACCACCCTGTCTTCAGGCTTCAGATATCCGCGTCGCCAGAAGGTGAGCGTAAGCTGCCGTAGCCGTGGCGCCTTCCGGCGACAGGAACAGCCCTTCGTTTTTGCCCCAGTCCTTCAAGGAATCCAGTATCTGTTCGTCACTCAACGCCACAGCGACTCCGCCGGACTTCTCCAGAATTTCCAGCATGATGTAATCGCCGTACGGCTTCGGCACTCGCAAGCCCGAAGCAAATGTCGCCGCGTTCTGCCACATCTGGCTGCTTTTTTCCTTGTGATCGAATGCCCGCACCACCGGCGCGCATCCTGACGATTGCACCGCGATCATCTTCGGCCTCTTTCCCGGCCGCACCCATCCCAATTCTTCCAATTCCTCGAATGCTTTCCACATCCCAATCAACCCAACGCCGCCGCCAGTCGGATAAAATACCGCGTCCGGATATTCCCACCCCAGTTGCTCAACCAATTCGTAACCCATCGTCTTCTTGCCCTCCACGCGAAAAGGTTCCTTCAGCGTGGATATGTCGAACCAGCCTTCCTTCTCTTTGCGTTCCGCCACCATCCGCCCACAGTCGGAAATCAGCCCGTCGACCAGCGTCACGTGCGCGCCATACACCTGCGCTTCCACATAATTGGCGAACGGCACATCCTTCGGCATAAAAATGTGCGCTTCGATCCCGGCCGCTGCTGCGTACGCCGCCAACGCTCCCGCGGCATTTCCTGCGGACGGCACCGCCAGTTTGCGCAATCCGTAATGCTTCGCCATCGTAACCGCCAGCGCCAGTCCACGCGCTTTGAAGCTGCCCGTCGGATTCGCCCCTTCTTCCTTCACATATACGCCGGGGAATCGCCGGCTTCGAATCATCGGCGTCCAGCCCTCGCCCAGAGTCACTGGCGTCACCTCCGGCAACACCGCGCGATACCGCCACATTCCCGCCCACGGTTGCCGAGTCGCTTCTGCAGCGATCTCTCCGCGCGCGCCCACGCCTCTCTGCGAGGACAAGTCATATCGCACATAAAACGAGCCCGCGCATTCCGGGCATAGCGTTTGCGGCGTTTCCGCGGACACTTGTTTTCTGCAGCGCGAGCATTCCAGACATTTTATTTTTGGCATGAGCCGACGATAGCAGCGGCTCGCCCACCTCGCAAGTGTCCGCGCCACTGCCCGGCGTGCTTCCCCGTCGTACGCCCGGTTCTGCGCTATCATTGCGGGTTGCGTTTTGTCTCTGCGCACGAGAAGGAATCTCGTTGCCCTCGAAAATTTCCAACTCTCCCCGTCTTTTCGTTGTTGTGGGCTTGCTGCTGTTCGCCTTGGGAGCCTTGCTTCCGCTAATCGCTCCCGTACAGCCTACGCTTTGGATTGCGTTGCGCTGGCTCGGAATCGGCTCCCTCTTCGTGGCTGGTCTTCAGATTCGCTCACTGACCTTCTGGATCTTCTGGTCGATGTTTCTCGGCCTGGAGATCGGTCTCGATCAACCCAGCTTCGCCGCCCATCTCCGCTTTCTCAGCGACATTTTCTTGCGACTGATCAAAGTCATCGTCGCTCCTCTGATCCTCGGCACTCTGGTCACCGGCATCGCCAGCCACAGCGACCTCAAGAAGGTCGGCCGCATCGGGCTGAAAAGCATTGTCTACTTCGAACTTGTCACCACCGTGGCCCTGGTCATCGGCATCGCCGCCATCAACATCAGCAAGGCCGGCGTCGGTTTGGCCTTGCCCGCAGCCTCCAATGCCCCAGTCGTTCAGCCCGAAACGCCACACTGGGATGAATTCCTTGTCCACATCTTCCCTGAAAACATTGTCCGCTCTATCGGCGAAAACCAAATCCTCCAGGTCGCCGTCTTCGCCGTCCTGTTTGGCATTGCCCTGACCCGCGTTCCCGAACGTACTGCGCCAGCCGGTTCTCGCCTTCGCCGAATCGCTCACCCAAACGATGTTCAAGTTCACTAACATCGTTATGTATTTCGCTCCCATCGGCGTCGGCGCGGCCATGGCCTATACCGTTGGTCATCTTGGCATTTCCGTATTGCTGCCGCTAGGCAAGCTCGTCCTTACCGCTTACGCCGCGCTGATTGTTTTTGTCGGCGGAGTTCTACTTCCCATCGCATTCGCCGCCCGCTTGCAAGTCCGGCGCTTCATTCGCTACGTCGCCGAGCCGGCGACCATCGCCTTCGCCACCAGCACCTCGGAAGCCGCTCTTCCGCGCGCGATGGAGGCCATGGAAGAATTCGGAGTTCCTCGCCAGATCGTCGCCTTCGTGATTCCTGCGGGATACAGTTTCAATCTCGATGGCTCGACGCTTTATCTGGCGCTGGCTTCCATCTTCGTCGCACAGGCCGCCGGCATCCACATGTCCTGGACCGCGCAATTAGGCATGGTCACTCACGCTCATGCTGACCAGCAAAGGGGTCGCCGGCGTTCCGCGCGCGGTCTTAGTCGTCCTGCTCGCCACGGCTTCCACGTTTCATCTGCCCACCGAACCCATCTTCATCATTCTCGGCGTCGATGCTTTGATCGATATGGTCCGCACTTCGGTGAACGTAGTCGGTAACTGTCTGGCCAGCGCCGTGATCGCCCGCTGGGAAGGCGAACTGCCTCCCGCTTCCGCCCTGCCACCGGCGCAGGCGTAACTAACTATTCGGCAGCGGCGGACACCCCGGAAATTCCGAAAGCGCCGTATTCCCGATGTACTCCAAATCTTCAATCCCGATTTTGCTGGTATAAAACCCGTCGCAGGTCATCTGCCGCAACACTGAAAAGAACGCCACACCCTGGCTCAGCGTCGGATCAGCCACCGCGTTTTTTCGATAGGCAATCCGGTCCAACACTTCCTTTTGCTGCGCCTCCGTGCACTCCAAATACGTGCAACTCATCCGGTCCATACAAAAATTGTCCAGCCACATCAACCCGCCGCCCAGTTCCTGTTGGTACGTCTCATTCTCGCTGGTGATCAGGTCGATGAACTCCGGTGCCGCCGCTTCCACCGCTCCACCCGACTTCTCATCTTTCGGGATAATCGTGTCGCACAGGTGTTTCAGCGTCTCGTACTGGTGCGCCGTAAAATATTTCGGAGCGTACTTTCCAGCCGCTGAAGCCGCCTTCGCTTGATGCACCATTTGGTGCGCCAAGGCTGCTGCTTCTGCGGGAATCACCTGCAGCACCGATCCCGCCGCGCTTACCGACAAATTCCTCAGCAGATCCCGCCGCGAAATCCCGCTCATAACGATCCCTTTTTCGCCTGGTCCAGCAAATAATCCGACGCACGCCAGGAGAGCGCCATGATCGTCAGCGTAGGATTTTTGTCCGGATTGGTCACGAACGGCGCTCCATCGGTCACGAACAGGTTCTTCACATCATGCGCCTGGCAAAATCTATTCAGCACCGACGTCTTCGGATCGTCTCCCATCCGCGCCGTTCCCACTTCGTGGATGATCTTGCCGCCCGTCTGGATTCCGAACGCGTTCGGACCGTCCACGGGGGTCACTTCCTTGTATTCGCCGCCCATAGCCTCCACGATCGCCTTGAACGTTTCCTGCATATCCTTCGCCTGCCGGATCTCGCTCTCCTGAAACTTGAAATGAAACCGCAGCACCGGTATTCCGAACCGATCCACCACCGTCGGATCGATGTCGCAGTACGTATCCGCGTTCGGCAGCATTTCTCCTCGGCCCGCAAACCCGACGCTCGTGCCATACCGCTTCCGGCACGCCCGCTTCAGATCCACCCCATAACCCTCGACTTCACCGCATACATCGTTGAACATCCCTGCTTCCGGCATTTCTCGCCCACCACCGATTTCGATATGGTAGCCGCGCGGAAACTCGTTCTTGCGGTCGTATTTCCACCAGGGGATATACATATGCATTCCGCCCGTTCCGTCATGATTGTGCGGCGGCATTTTCTCCAGTTGCGGAATGTATCCCCATCCGCTGCTGCCCACCGAATCCGTCAGGTTACGCCCCACCATCCCCGAAGAGTTCGCCAGGCCGTTCGGAAACAGCGCCGATCGCGAATTCAGCAGCAGTCGCGCCGACTCGCAGGCGCTTGCCGCCACCACCACCGCGCTAGCCAGCACGCGCTGCTCGGAATTGCTGTCCTTATCGATATACGCGACCCCGCTCGCCCTGCCGTCCTTGCCCACCAGGATCTCGCGCGCCATGGCGTTCGGGATCAGCGTGAACCGGCCCGTCTTCATCGCCGGCGGAATCAGCACTTGGCTCGAGCTCAGGTTGGAAGCCGTCACGCACCCGCGTCCACACTGTCCGCAGTAATGGCACGGTGCTCTGCCGTTCAGTGGCTTTGTCAAGATCGCCAGGCGCGATGGAATGCACGCCATGTTCAGCTTGTCGCACGCCTGTTTGATCAAGCGCTCCGTGCAGCGCGGCTTGGGAGGCGCCAGGAAGACGCCATCCGGAGCGCTCGGCAAATTCTCTTTCGTCCCGAACACACCAACATACGACTCCACCTGGCTATAGTACGGCTCCACATCGGCATACGAGATCGGCCAATCGTCCGCCAGTCCGTCTCTCGTCTTAGAACGGAAATCAATCTCCGAAAAGCGCAGCGAAATGCGCCCCCAATGATTCGTGCGCCCGCCCACAATTCGCGACCGAAACCATTCGAATTGCGAACCCGGCGCGGTCGTATACGGCTCGCCTTCGATGTGCCACGCGCCGTTGGGCGCCAGAAATTCCCCGAAGTTTTCCGCCGCCTTTCCGCCCACACCGATACCCCGGTGCGGAGAATCGTACGGCCACGCAAACATCTTGTAGTCTTTTTCCGGGTAAACCTGCGGGCCCGCTTCGAGCATGACCACGCTCAATCCGCCCTCGGCAAGCACCTTCGCCGCCATGCCGCCGCCGGCGCCGGAACCAATAATGCACACGTCGTATTTCCTTGGGGAGCGAAGCACCTGAGCCATGGGGATCGTCTAGCGTTCTCCGTCTTCTCTTTCGCCTGCGCCCGTCCAGCGCCTGCCTTCCACTCAACTTCCTTCGCAAGCACTCTGCAGAGGGACAAATCGGTTCGATGCCCGCGAGTATCTCACGGTTTTCCCGGCTTGACTCGCCACTTCTATCCATTCTGCCGCTAATGGAAAAGGGACTTGCACCGGCTAGACCAGTGCAAGTCCCCCATAAACCATCTACGTCCGATCGTCCTATCAGCCGCCCAAAATTTCCGCGCGCACGTTCTTCAACACATACGCGGCACGTTCCACTCCTACTGGTCCTGGCAGGATGGGATCCTCGTTTTCAATGCTCAAGATGCCTTCGTAACCGACATCCATATACGCCTGGATGATCGCCTTCCAGGTGCTGTCGCTGTGTCCGTATCCAACCGCCCGGAATGCGTCGGAAGCTGTCGGCAGATCGCTTTTTTCAAATACGAAGTTAAGCACGCCATAGCGCGCCACATTTTCCGGATACAACACCGTATCCTTCATGTGCGCGTGGTAAATTGCACCCTGCTTTCCGAGGAAGTGGATCACCTCCACCGGATCGCAGCCCTGCCAGAACAGGTGGCTCAGGTCGCAATTGGCGCCGATCTCTTCGCCAACCGCTTCCCGCAGTCGCAGCAATGTTTTCGGGTTATACACCACGAAATTCGGATGCATCTCAAACGCGAGCTTATGGATTCCGTGGTCGCGCGCGTACTTTGCCGCGCTCTTCCAATACGGCACAACCTTTTCTTTCCATTGCCACTGCAACATTTCATCGTACTCGGGCGGCCACCGGTACGTGATCCAGTTTGGTTGCGTGTCGTTCGGGGAGCCCCCGGGGCAACCCGAAAATCCGACGATCACCTTCACATCCAGCATCTCGGCCAGACGTACCGTCTTCTGAAACGTCTCCTGGTCGCGCTTCGCGTGCGCCGTATCCGGATGCAGCGGATTTCCGTGGCAACTCAACGTCGCCACGCGAATATTCTTGTCCTCGAACTTCTTCTTCCACGCTTTCGCCTTCGCAGGATCGGCCAGCAGTTCATCCACCGGGCAGTGGTTCGAACCCGGGTAGCCTCCGGTCCCAATCTCCACGGCCTCCAGACCCAGCGCGCTGACCGTTTCGATCATCTGGTCCGTACTCATGTCCGTATAAACCGCGTCGAACACTCCAATCGGAATCTTGCGCTTTGTCCCCGTTGCGCTTTGCGCTGTGGGTACCGGGCTTGCATCAGCGGATTTGGGAAACGCGCTCGCCATGCTTGGAACTGCGGGCACCGCGGCGGCCAGCAGCCCTGCGCCGCCAGCCGTTAGAAATCCCCGCCGGTCCAATCCGCCTTGTTTTTTCACATTCTTCGGCATGCTTTCTTGCATCGGAAGCCTCCAATGAGGGAAACAAAAAAGTGCATGAGATGGTGGAACTGTTCAGTATACGCCCGCTGCTACGGAACTACTGCGCCGTTTCGTTGAGTTTATTGGGCTGCGTGAAAACTTTCAATGGCCGGTATCAGCTATCGCGTGGGGCGCAACGCCTCGAGTGCGGGAATGGAAGTTGCCGCGGAAATCGCGCGCTCCGGAGTCGGCTTGTTACTGCGCAGCGCGTCATGCAACATCTCGATCGCTTGCCCCGTATTCGGCGGAGAATAAATCGTGGCTCTCAGCAGCCCGCTCTTCACCCAACTTTGTCCCGTTTTCGGCAGTCCATCGCACCCCAAATAAGGGATTTCCGCCCACCGTTCCCGGTCGATCTCATTCGGCAATTCCTGAAAAGCCTTTCGCGCTCCCATGGCCATCGAATCGTCTTGCGCGGCTACCGCATCGATCCGCGTTTTCAACGATGTCGATAGCTTCAGCCACGATCGCACCGCACGCAATGCGCTCTCTTCCGTCCACTGCCCCTTCAGCATCGTCAGGTGCAGATTCGCTGGCTTGACTTCCATCATTCCCTGCGTGCGTTCCTTTGCTGCCGAATTCTCCGACGGCCCCTGGATGTAAAGAGCCGCCCCGCCATTCGGCAACAACGCCATGCATTGCCGCGCCTGAATTCTGCCGATCTCCACGTGGTCTGCGGTCAAAACGAAAACGGGCACCTTAGAAGTCTTTCGCAGTTCGGAGACATAACTCGCCTCGCGATTCAACACCGCCCAACCGATTCCCGCCGCCGTCGCGGCTCGCGCCACTTGCGGCAGCGCCGTTCCTCCCACTGGTTCGAAGATAATCGCGTCCGGCCGCTCATTCTCCACTGCCTGTATCGCCTTCAGCAGTTGTGTGCTCTGGTTGATCGCGTCGTTTTCCGCATACACAATGCGCAGTTCGATCCCAAGCTTCCGGGCCGCCTGTTCCGCGGAAGCCGCCTGCTCGATTTGATAGTCGTTGTCGTCGGTCGTAAGTGAAACCAGAAATTTTAGCGTTGGCATCGGTACACCGAAAGTTTCCCTGCTTCCACGATACTCTTTTCACCGCAAGGTCGGAACGCGGAACGCAACTCGTGTTTTCATAAAGATAGTAGGAAGAAACTCACAGCTATGAGTCTAAGAACCCAGTGCCAGCTCGGGTTGGGGGAAAACGCCCAATCCTCTCTCCATAAGCATTTGTTTGGTCTCCTATAAGCATTTGTTCTACAAGAGTTTACCCTTCCAACCCTCTCCCTCCCCTTGGTCCATCTCGTGCTCTCCTTACTTGGGAGGCAGCTCGTGCCGCTGCTGGTTCTGGTCCCCAACCCGAACGTCTCAGACATTCTCGCCTCACCGCCCTACCCAACCTCCACTTCGCCTAAGACCAAGCAGCACCATAAGTTGCGTCCTTACCACGTCGCCCCTGAGAGGATTCATGGACTGGCTCGCTGATTACCGCTGCAAAGTTGTCCCCGCTGCGGAAGCCTTGCAGTGCATTCGCTCCAACTCCCGGGTGTACATCCATCCCGGGTGTGCGGAGCCGGAAGCCCTGGTCGAAGCGCTGATCGCTCGCGCCCCGTTCGTCAAGAACGTTGAAATCGTCCACCTGCTCACCACTGGCCGCGCCGACTACATCGCTCCTCAGATGGAAGGCCACTTCCGCCACAATGCCATGTTCATCGGCGGCAACGTTCGTGAAGCGGTCAACGAGGGTCGCGCCGACTACACTCCGGTCTTCCTCAGCCAGGTCGAAGATCTCTTCGAAAGTGGCGACATGCCCATCGATGTCGCACTCATCCAGGTTTCGCCGCCGGATGCTCACGGCTTTTGTTCCTTTGGCGTTGGTGTCGATGCCACCCTCACCGCCGCTCGCGCCGCGCGCTTCGTCGTCGCCCAGGTCAACGATCAGATGCCGCGCACCTTTGGCGACAGCTTCATCCACGTCAATGATCTGGACGCGGTCGTGGAAGTCTCCCGCCCCCTATGCGAACTTCGCAAAATCGAAGTCACCGAAGTCCATCGCGCCATCGGCCGCAACGTCGCCAGTCTTGTCGAAGATGGCGCCACACTTCAGCTCGGCATTGGCGCGATCCCCGATGCGGTCCTCCTGGAGCTTGGCAACCACTCCGATCTGGGCGTCCACACCGAGATGCTCAGCGACCGCGCGGTCCCGCTGATCGAGTCCGGCGTTATCAACGGCTCGCGCAAAACCATCCATCGCGGCAAAGTGATCCTCGGCTTCGTCCTCGGCAGCAAGCCTCTCTTCGATTTCGTCAACAACAACCCAATCTTCGAATTTCATCCCAGCCGCTATACCAACGACCCCTACATCATTTCCACTAACCACAAAATGGTCGCCGTAAATTCCGCCCTGCAAGTGGATATTACCGGCCAGGTCTGCGCGGACTCCGTCGGCACCTATCTCTACAGTGGTATCGGCGGTCAGGTCGATTTCATCCGCGGCGCGTCCCGCTGCAAAGGCGGCAAGCCGATCATCGCCACCCGCGCCACCGCTAAGAACGGCACGATCTCCCGCATCGTGCCCATGCTCGATCCCGGCGCCGGCGTCGTCACTTCGCGCGGCTCCGTGCATTACGTCGTCACTGAATTCGGCATCGCCTACCTGCACGGCAAAACCATCCGCCAGCGCGCCGAAGCGCTCATTTCCATCGCCCATCCCAAGTTTCGCGAAGGACTTTACGATTACTGCGAGAAGACCCGCTGGCTCCAACGCCCTCCGGTTCTTCAAGAGAGGTAAACATGGCCACAGCACCGAGAGGCAAAGTCACCATTGATACCGAAGAATGCAAAGGTTGCGGCTTGTGCGTCGATGCTTGCCCGCCAAAGTGCCTGCTGCTTTTGCCCGAACTGAATGCCTACGGCGTGCATCCCGCTCACTACACCGGCGAAAATTGTACCGGATGCGGCATTTGCTTCTATGCCTGCCCGGAACCCGGCGCCATCACCGTCTACCGTGCCGTCGTCTCCCGCGTTTCCCTTTCCGCCCGCGGAGGTGCCTCATGCGTCAGCTTTGTAAAGGAAACGTCGCCATCGTCAAGGGAGCGCTACTGGCCGGCTGTCGCTCTTATTATGGCTATCCCATCACTCCCGCCAGCGAAATCGCAGAAGCGGCCGCTGAATATCTTCCACAAGTCGGCGGCACCTTCATCCAGGCCGAAAGCGAAGTCGCCGCCATCAACATGGTCTACGGCGCTGCTGCGGCCGGCAAGCGCGTCATGACCGCATCCTCCGGCCCCGGCTTAAGCCTCATGCAGGAAGGCATGTCCTATCTCGCCGGCGCTGAACTTCCTTGCGTGGTCGTCGACGTGGTTCGCGGCGGTCCGGGCCTCGGCAACATCGCTCCCGAACAAAGCGATTATTTCGCTGTCGTCAAAGGTGGCGGCCACGGCAACTATCGCAACCTCGTCCTCGCCCCCGCCTCCGTTCAGGAAATGGCCGACCTTACCGTTCTCGCCTTCCACCTCGCCGACCGCTATCGCAATCCCGCCGTAATTTTGACCGATGGCTATATCGGCCAGATGATGGAACCTCTCGAATTGAATTCCGCTCCGTCTACCGAACCGGCCAAGCCCTGGGCCGTTACCGGAACTGCGGAAACTCGCAAGAACCTCATCTCTTCGATCTTCCTCGAACCCGACCAGCTCGAAGCGCACGTGCGTCATCTCGAATCCAAATATCAGGAAGCGGCACGACGCGAAGCTCGCTTCGAACTCTACCAGGCTGAAGATCCCGAAGTCCTTCTCGTGGGCTACGGCATTACCTCCCGCGTCTTGCGTTCCGTCGTCGACATGGCTCGCAAGGAGGGCATTCGCGCCGGCCTATTCCGCCCGATCTCCCTGTGGCCCTTCCCGGCCGAAGCGTTGCGTCATGCTTCGCGGCGCGCCCAAATGGTCCTCGTCGTCGAAATGAGCGTCGGCCAGATGGTGGAAGATGTGCGCCTCTCGCTCGAGGGTCGCGTCGATGTCGAATTTTTCGGCCGTACCGGTGGCAATGTGCCCCAGGCCGACGAAGTTTGCCAGAAGCTGTACGAACTGATGGGCATGACTGCGGAGTGGGGCGTTTAGACGCAACCCGGAGGTGGCGCCATGAGTGATTTTCAGATTATCGAATCGAAGTCGCCGGTCTTTTTCGACAAATACGAGCGCAAGTCCGACCTGCAGCACCAGACCCACTATTGCCCGGGCTGCGGCCACGGCGTCGTTCACAAATTGATCGCCGAAGCCATTCACGATCTTGGCTGCCAGGATCGCACCATCTTTGTCAGCCCCGTCGGTTGCTCCGTATTCGCCTACTACTATTTCGACACTGGCAACGTGCAGGCCGCCCACGGTCGCACGCCCGCCGTCGCTACCGCCGTGAAGCGTTCGCATCCCGGCAGCATGGTCATCGGCTATCAGGGCGATGGCGACATGGCCGCCATCGGCACCGCCGAAATCATTCACGCCGCGAATCGCGGAGAAAAAATCACCATCTTCTTCATCAACAACGGCATCTACGGCATGACCGGTGGCCAGATGGCCCCCACCACTCTCGTCGGCCAGTCCAGCACCACTTCTCCGTGGGGACGTCGCCCCTCCAACGAAGGTTTCCCGCTACACATGTCGGAGTTGCTCGCTACGCTCGAAGCGCCCGCCTACATCGAACGCGTCGCCCTCACCGACAACAAGAATCTAATGAAGGTTCGCAAGGCCGTCCGCAAAGCTCTCGAACTCCAGAATCAAGGCGCGGGCTTCACCTTCGTCGAAATTCTTTCTCCCTGCCCCACCATCTGGAAAATGACTCCCCAGGAAGCGCGCCACTGGATCGAACAGAAGATGCTTCCTGTATTTCCGCTCGGCGTCTTTCGGGACCGCAAAATCACCGCTGAAGAAATGGAAGTCCCGCAAACCACGGTGAACAAACTGCTCCATCTCGACGCGGAGTCCGCAACTGCAGCCCTTCCCGCAACACAATCCTCAGTTCCGTCGCACCCCAACGTTACCCTGAAGATCGCCGGATTCGGCGGACAGGGCGTTCTCCTGCTCGGCCAGATTCTCGCCGAAATGGGCATGCGCGAAGGCAGCGAAGTCTCCTGGCTGCCCTCCTACGGCCCGGAAATGCGCAGCGGCAGTGCCCACTGTCATGTCTGCTTGTCGCGCGAACGCGTAGGCTCTCCGCTTGTCGAGCACCCCGATGTATTGATTGCCATGAACGAACTCTCGCTGCACAAATTCGCGCCTGCCGTCCCACCCAATCACGCCATCCTCTACAACGCCGACAAACTCCCCGCCAATTTCCCCAAGGATCACGCCGTCGTTTACTGCGTCCCTGCGTCCGAAATCGCCGACCGTCTCGGCACCACCAAAGCCACCAACATGGTCATGCTCGGCGCGTTCCTCGAACTCACTCATGCCATGCCGAAAGAAACGGCCTTCGCTGTGTTGCAAGCCAAGCTGCGCAACACCAAACTCTTCAGCGTAAATTGCCAATCGATCGAAGCGGGCATGCTCTGTATCAGGGAACAGGTTGCCGCCCATACGGTAGACCGGGAACTCAGTCCCATCGCCTGAATTGACTACCTGAGTCTTTAGGTTTCGTCGTAAAAGATGCGGCCGCACAACCGCGACAACTGTAGCCAATCCTCGCGGCTCAACCGCTTCCCAATCTGGTCTTCTTCAGCAGAAACTGCCCGCTCCACTCGTTTCAGCAGCCGCAAACCCTTCCCAGTAATGCGCGCCAGTGACTCTCGTTTGTCCGCAGAAGACCGCGTCCGCTGCACCAACCCGGCATCCACCAGTCGATCCAAAATCCGCGTCACGTCCGGAGCATTCTCAACCACGCGCGCGGCGATCTCATGCCGTGGATGGCCATCGGGATGTGCCCCTCGCAGGATGCGCAGCACATTGTATTGCGGGCGCGTGATGCCGAAGCGTTCGCACATCGCGCCGATTCGCGACATCACCGTTTGCGAGCTCACCACTAAACTCAAAATTCCCGAAACATGAGCTGCCAGTGGTTTCTTCAGCCTGAGCCGCTGTTCCAGCGTATTCATGGCCGTACGTTAACACCGCCACGTGTGGTTGACAAAATACAAAAATGCGTGTTACAACACGCAACGCGCCGAAACTCTTCCGGAGAGGTCTCCATGTCAGACCCTGTTCTGCCTGTCCTCGTTGTTGGCGCCGGTCCCGTTGGTTTAACCGTCTCGGCCGAATTGGCTCGTCACGGCGTTTCTGTCCGCGTGGTGGATAAAGCCGCAACCACCAAGGACATCTCGAAGGCGCTGATCCTCCATGTCCGCACCCAGGAACTTCTGGATGCCGCCGGACTTGGCGCGACCCTCCTCCCGCAAGGCCTGCCCATGCGCCGCGTGGAAATCATCGGCTATGGCAAACACATCGGGCACGGCAGCATGGAAGGCATCAACAGCCCGCACCCTCATCCCATCATCATCGGACAGAACGTAACTGAACGTTACTTGCGCGAGCACCTCGAAAGCCTCGGTTTGCATGTCGAGTGGCTGACCGAAGCCGTATCACTGAGCCAACAGCCCGACTTCGCTGAAGTAAACGTGCGCCATTCCGACGGCCGGGAAGAAACCATTCGCGCTCAATATGTCATCGGAGCCGACGGAACCCACAGCAAGATTCGCGAATCCATCGGCGTGGACTTCTCGGGCTATCCCTACAGCGGCCAGAAGTTCATTCAGTCCGATTCCAAAATCGAATGGTCCCTTCCGCGCGGCTGCAGCTACCTCTGGTTTACCGACCTCGGTTACATGATGGTCATCGAGATGCCCGGCAACATCGTTCGCACCTTCATCTCCGTTCCGGATGATGACCCGGCCAAACGCGACACCTCCCTCGAAGAGGTCAACGAGCACTTGAATCGCCTCGGAGGTGTCGACGCTCGCTTGTACGATCCGGTTTGGGTCGCTCTCTTCCGCACCAACCATCGCGCCGCTCCCTACTTCCGCAAAGATCGCGTCTTCCTTGCGGGTGACGCCGGACACGAACACGTCCCCATCGGCGGCCAGGGCATGAACACCGGAATACAAGACGCCATCAACCTCGCCTGGAAACTGGCCTATGTGCTCCAGGGCAAAGCGCCGGCCACCATCCTGGACTCCTACGACACCGAGCGCCATCCCGTGGCGGAGAGCCTGCTTCGCGGCACCGATCAAGCCTACACTCGCCTGTTAAAGGCGGGCGATCTCGGCAAACACGCCATTCGCCTGTTGGGACCGTACGTGTTCGCCAGTGAAACCGTTCGCGCTTCCATTCGCGATGTCATCGAAGAAATTCATATCAACTACCGTAGCGGGCCGCTGACCGAAGACCATGGCGGTTCGGATGGCCCGCAAGCCGGTGACCGTGCTCTGGACGCCGATGTCGTGCTTGCCGACAAGCGTCCGGCGCGACTCCGCGAACTGCTGCACGGCATTCACTGGACCCTCCTCGGCTTCACCGGCCGGGATGCTTCTCCGCAGAAGCTCGCAGAACTTCAGAATTGCCTGGCCGATGCCGCCCGGCAATTTCCTGGAACGCTCCGGAGCTATCTCGTACTTGGTGACTGGCAACTATCGTCGCCGGCCCCCTCCATTCCTTTCGTCTTCGACAGAGTCGCCCATGCTCACGAGCAATATGGGGTCAGCAATCCCTGCGTCTATGTGATCCGCCCCGACCAATACGTCGCCTTCCGCGCTCCACTGCGCAAAGCCTCCGAGCGTCTCCCGGACTTCCTCTCGAATCATCTGACCCCTTCTTCGGAATCTGCCCGTGGCGCCCATTAGGTTCGTCCGCTCCGACGCCGCGTGCGTCTTCATCGACCTGACCGAAGGTCCGCTGCGTTTCGTTCGCTCCATCAATCCGCTTGTCCTCCGCGCCAACGCCGCCCGCTTGCAAAAAACCATGCAACTCCTCGGCGTGCCCTGCGTTTTCGCTGAGGCACCTCTGCCGGAACCTCTTGCCCGTTGGATACCGGAACTCACCGTGAACCCGGAATCGCGCGTCGTCCATCACACGAACGACTCCTTCGCTTCTGCAGACTTCGCAGCCGCCATCGATAAAACCACGCGGAAACAACTTCTGCTGTGTGGCATCGCTGCCGATGTGGGTGTAGCTCTTACCGCGTTGAGCGCGATCCAGCGCGGTTATTCGGTGGCCGTGCTGATCGATGTTGTGGGATCCATCAGCGAGCGCGCCGAACAGGCCGCCTTCTCGCGTCTGGTGCAAGCGGGCGCTGTTCTGTCCACCTGGAGCGCCATCATGGGTGAGTTGCAAGGCGACTACACCGCACCACCCGGTCGCGAATTGCTCGCGCTCATGAACTTCGGCGACCACGGCGCGGCGCAACCCATCGCATCGCCGACTAACGACAGCGCCCACGAGCGCGGCTTGGCCAAGCTTCGTCAGATCGCAGGCGACCAGGCCGAGCGCCCGCTTTCCGATTGGAACAGCCTCGCTCCCGACATGCAGCGCTACATTGTCGACTTTGTCGCTGGAGACATCCTGTCGCGCCCAGGACTCGATGCCAAAACCCGCCAGCTGGCAACTGTGGCCATGCTTGCCGCTCGTAACGATGCCCCTGACGAGTTTCGCATGCACCTTCGCGGCGCCCTGAATCTTGGTTGGACCCGCGCCGAACTTGTCGAAGTCTTGCTGCAGGTCTCCGTCTTCGCCGGGTTCCCCGCGGCCCTCAACGCCCTCAAATGGGCCAGTTCCGTCTTCGACCCACCCGCATCCACATAGTTTTTTGGATTATGACTTAGGATTACTTCAATCGAGAGACTCGAGTCCTCTAACTACTCGAAAATCCGTCCGGCCCAAAAGTGTTACCTATGTCTTAGGTACATTGTGTTACCCATGTGTCCGGGTCGGACCATTTTATTATGGCGCGCTCGGGGCGATTCGAACGCCCGACCTTGTGCTCCGGAGGCACACGCTCTATCCAGCTGAGCTACGAGCGCGCAGAAAAACCACTATATTCCCAGTGTACCGCTTCCCGTCTTATCCGCCAACCGCCCGGCCTCTCTACGCTCCTCGCGCTCGGTTGCGTATGTCGTGCGCCAGCTTCTCGATCTCTTCCGTCTTCTTCAGCATCGCCAACGATAGCACCTTGCTCGAATCCGTCTTGGTGACCTCTTCCTTCAACTCCGACGCCAGTTCAAATAACTTGTCCACCTTCTTCTTGATATCTTTTTCATTGGCATCCAACGCCCGCTTTTCAGCCGAAGGACCGTTCGGTTCCGGCTGGTCCGGATCCTTCTTCTCCTCTGGAAACGGCACCTGCTGCGAATTCGTCGGACCACCACCCGCGGTCCAGCCCAACGCCGCGATTCCTATCGTACCCATCGCCAGGAACTTACGCCGTGTCTCCATCGACACCTCCGACTGACGGAACCTGCCGTCTCGCGCTGCATCCCGGCGTCCGCAATGTTATACTCGCCCCCCGAACCTACTTATGTCCAGTTACCTAGGCAGTTTATCCAATTTCGGACTCAGCAATCTTGTCCACCTGCTGGTCATTCTGATTGTTGCGCTGCTGCTGAATCGTCTCTTGCGTATCGCCAGCCGCCTCATCGTCCGCCCGGCCCAAACGCAATCCCGCGCCGCGCAGGCCTACGAACAGCAAACTCGCACTCTATCCGGAGTCGTCTACAGCGCTGCCAGCAAGATCGTCTGGGCCATCGCGCTGCTCATGGCTGCTCAGGAATTTGGCATCAATGTCACTCCCCTGGCCGCCCTCGCTGGACTGGCTTCCCTCGCCGTCGGCTTTGGAGCGCAAAACCTGGTCCGCGACGTTATCACCGGCTTCTACATCATCCTTGAAGACCAGTACGTCGTCGGAGACACCATCCAGGTCGGCGATTCTCTTGGCCGCGTGGAGCATCTCACCCTTCGCCGCACCGTTATCCGTGATCACCGCGGCGCTCAGGTCACCCTCTCCAATGGAGACATCCGCACCGTCGCCAATCTCAGCCGTGACTGGTCCCAGGCCTTCATCGACATTTCCGTCTCCCCCCTAGCTCCTCAGGAACAGGCCCTGCACGCGCTCGATTCCGCCATCGCCGAGTTGCGCAACGATCCCTCCTGGTCGCAAGCCATCGTCGACGGCCCTCGCATTCTCGGCCTCCAGTCCTACGACCATGCAACCTGCACCTTGCGCCTGCAAGTTCGCACCGCCCCTTCGCGCCAGGACGATGTGGCCCGCGAACTGCGTCGCCGCATCCAACTAGAGTTTCAGAAACAGGAGATTCCCCTGTCGTCCGTTCAACGAGTCGAACTCATCACTTCCGCGCCGGCCGATCCCGTGCCGATGGAAAGCGCCAACTGATCGAAGGAGCACCTATGTCTCAATCGCAAATCACCTACGACGAAGTGAACCTGATGTTGAAGTTGTACGACCTCCGCCGCGAACCTCGTCTGCGCGAAGCCCGCGCCTGGTTCGTTGAATATTTTCAAGCCGGTACGCCGGATGAGCTCATGCAGAAATATCCGCAAGGATCCCAGGAAAACACCTATATCCGGATGGTCATCAGCTATTGGGACATGGTCGCCAGTATCGTCAATCGCAATCTCATCAACGATGAACTGTTCTTCGAAAGTAACGGCGAAATCTGGATTGTCTGGGATCGCATGCGCAAGATTGTGCCCACCTGGCGCGCCGCTTTCAAGAATCCCCACCTTTTTGGAAACATTGAGGAAACCTGCCGCCGTCTCGAGGTCTGGCGCGAAAGTCGTGCTCCCGGCTCTTCATCCGCGATGCGCCAGATGATGGACGCGCGCCGCTAGTCGAATTACTCGCTGTGTCCCAGCCCTAGCAGCCGTTCCTCTTCCTCGCTGCACGGTTGAATGGTGCTCAGGTTCCGGTTTAAGATTGCTTCACGCGGATTTGCCATTCGCACGCAATTCCGTCCCGCCGCTTTCGCCTTGTACATCGCCACATCCGCGTACTGCAGAATTTCCTCCAGGTCGTTGTCCAGAAAATCCGTCGAAATCGCGACTCCGATGCTGATCGTGACCCGCAGAGCTTCTGAACCGCAGCTCACTGGGTGCGCCGCGATCGTCTCGCACAAGTTTTCCGCGCGCGACAATGCGCTGGCCGCGTTGCACCTGTTCAGCACCACCAGAAATTCTTCGCCTCCATATCTCCCCACCATGTCGTAGGAGCGAACCGAACCATGCAGCCGCCGCGCCACTTCCCGCAGTACCCGATCTCCCGCCGCGTGCCCGAAGCGGTCATTCACCGATTTGAAGTGGTCCAGGTCGCACAGCATCACCGCTACACAACTGTGCTCTCTCCGCGATCGCTTCACTTCCCGCGCCGTCAACTCCACGATCACGCCCCGGTTCCACAACGATGTCAGTACGTCGTGCGTCGCCTGGAAGCGCATGCTCTCTCGCGCCTCCACCAACCGGTTCTCCAGGTCCAGAATGCGCCGCCCCGCCCGCAATCGCGCTTTCAATTCTTCCGGGTCAAATGGTTTGGTCAGATAATCGTCCGCCCCCGCTTCCAGTCCCTGGACGATCTCGGACTTGGATTCTTTGGCGGAAAGCAGAATCAGATAGGTGTAATCCTGGCTGTCGCCGTTCCGTAAACGCCTGCAGACTTCCAGCCCGTCCATCTCCGGCATCATCCAATCCAGCAATGCAATTCGCGGCGCGTCCGGCCTTGTCAGTTCCCGCAAGGCCTCAACTCCGTTGCGAACCGCCGTTACCTCGTAGCTTCCGTGTTCCAGCGTCCGCTGCAGCAACATTCTGGAGATCGTATCGTCCTCTGCAATGAGAATCCTCATGTCTTTACCTCCGCGAGGATGGTGTCCACCTCGCGCATAGCGTCGTCCAGCGCCTGGCCAAGTCTTACCAGTGCTCCCGGCAGTTCTGCTTCCCGCTGCCCGGCGGCAACTTCCACCGCCGCTGCCGCCTCCCCAACATCCACCAGCACCACGTTGCGAGCCATGCCCTTCAGCCGGTGCGCCAATCGGCTGATACTCGGAAAATCGTTTTGTTCCTGCGCGGATTGCATCTCCGACAGTGTTCGCCCGCAGTCGTCACGGAACAGCGTCACAATTTCCCGCATAAAGGCCGCGTCTCCATCGACACGTTGCAATAACTCCGGAACGTCCCACGAACTTCGCATGGCCTGCGCCACTCCCGCTTCTCGAGTTTTTTCGTTCGTTTGCCGATTCGACGTCATCCGCTCAATCATTTGCAACACCGATTCCCGCTCAATCGGCTTCGTCAAAAATCCGTCCATGCCCGCGGCGATACACCGCTCCTCGTCCTGCGAGGCGGCATGCGCGGTCATCGCTACAATCGGCACGTGTCGCCCCGTCTTCAATTCGCCCTCGCGAATCTTTTTCGTAGTCTCGATTCCGCCCATCACCGGCATCTGCAAATCCATGAAGATCAAGTCGAAGCGCGTGCCTTCCGCCAGTTCACACGCCTCGGCGCCATTATTTGCAATGCTCACTTTATGTCCGGACTTCTCCAGCAGTCGCGCCGCCAATTTCTGATTGATCGCGTTGTCCTCAACCACCAGGATGTTCCGCGGCTGCGCCCGCGCCGCCGATCGTTCCAGCGGCCGCGGTTTTGAATCCGTTCCTTCGGGTTGCAGGATCGCCGAAAGACTCTCCCACAGCGCCTGTCTCCGCACCGGCTTACCCAGGATTCGAAACACGTTGTAGTAGTCCGAACGCACGTCCCCCGCCAGGGATGGCGTCCCCGACAACATCAGCACCGCCACTTTGTCCCCATACAGCTTTCGTATTTGCTTGACCACCTCGTAGCCACTTCCGCTCTGTAACGCCTGATCCACGATTGCTACCACATAGGGCGAGCCGGGGCCCGCTCCCCGTTCCAACAGCTCCATCGCTTTCTCGCAACTGCCCGCATCATCCAACTCCAGGCCCCACCGTCCCAGCAGCCAACTCACCAATCTTCTGACCGATTCGCTGCTCGCCACCAGCAGCACCCGGCTTCGTGGTAGCACCTGCAATTTCCGTTTTTCTTCAGGCTCCTCCGTTGTCGCGATCGGCAACGTCAATTCAAACGAGAACTCGCTTCCCTTCCCGCGTTCGCTTTCCACCGTGATTGTGGTGCCCATCAAACGTACCAACCCAGATGAAATCGATAGACCCAGCCCCGTCCCTCCGTACTCCCTCGTCACGGAGGAATCCGATTGCCGGAACGGCTCGAAAATCAGTTTGTGACTGTCTTCGGCGATTCCTACCCCCGTATCGCTTACCGCGAATCTCACCTGTGCCTGTTTCTCATCCCTCGATGCGCACTCCAGCGACAATCGCACCGAGCCTTCTTCCGTAAATTTCACGGCGTTGCTCAGCAGATTGATCAGCACTTGCCGCAGCCGGGTTGGATCCCCAATTCCATATTCCGGAATATCTCCCTGAATATCCCACTCCAGTTGAATTCCCTTCTGCTGCGCCCGGAACACCACCGGCTGCAGCGCCTGCTCCGCACAATCCAGCGGCGAAAATCGGATTTGCTCCAATTCCATCCGCCCATGCTCGATCTTCGAAAAATCCAGCACCTCGTCGATAATCTCCAGCAGCGACTCGGCGCAACTCTTCACCGCGGTCAAATATTCCCGCTGCTCCGGACTTAGCGGCGTCTCCAGCGCCAGTTGCGTCATGCCTAAAATTCCGTTCATTGGCGTGCGTATCTCGTGGCTCACGTTCGCCAAAAACTGGCTCTTCGCCGTGTTGGCCTGTTCCGCCATGAGCTTCGCTTCCGTCAATCGTTGTTCAATCGACCGCCGCTTCGAAATGTCTTCGATGACTCCGACAAATCCCGTCAAACCGCCTTCGGGGTCGTAGAGCGGCCGCGACTGCCACGATACCCAAGTTGCTTCTCTGTCTCCCGCCAGCAACCGCGTTTCGTCATTAATCGGCATGCCCATCTCTACTCCGGCTCGCCAAAGTTTTTCGATCCCATCCCGGTCCTGCGGGTGCACGGCTTCCAGCCATCCAAAGTTCAACGCGCTCTGCGGGCTTCGTCCGGTCATCTCCGACCAACGCTGATTCACGAATACCCAGGCGCCTTGCGCGTCGCTTCGAAAAATTCCGATCGGCGCCGCTGCGCTCAGCGTCCGAAACAATTCCTCGCGTTTCCGGATTTCCAGTTCCGCTGCAACCCTTCGCGATATATCCAGGTAAACGGCCAGTTTTCCCTGAATTTCGCCGTCCAGGTACAGCGGTGCTCGAAACACCTCCACGTCGATCAGTTCGCCGTCTTTCTTTTTTCTTCGAACGCTTCGGTTCAAAGCTCTGCCCGTGAATTCATCGCTCCCGCCGGCCGCATCCTGCAGTTCCTGCGGAACGGAGAGCAACTTCTCCACACTCTGTCCCTCAATGTCGCTGGCCGTAAATCCAAACATCTTCAGAAACGCCGCATTGCAATGCCGTATCACCTTGAGTTGGTCCTGGTACACGATTCCTACCGGCGCCGCTTCACTCAACGCGCGGAATAATTCTTCGCTCTTTCTCAGTCGCTGCTCTGTTTTGCGCCGTTCCATCGCCTCTTGCGCGAAGGCCTCCATCCGTTGCGCCACGCGTTTTTCCAGCCAGTCTTGCGTCTTTTGCAGCGCACGGTCGCGAATTTCGATTTCCTCCACCATGTGATTGAAGTCGCTGCCCAGTTGCCGCAATTCCGGCGGCCCGGAAGGTTCCGCCCTCACGCAATAATTCTTTTCGTCCGCAATCTGCCGCGCGGCCCGACCCAACGCTTCGATTGGCGCAGTCACCGCTCGTTGCACACGCATCAGCAATGCCGCGATCAGCAGCAGCGTTCCCGCAAACAGCGCCAGCGCCAGAATATTCGCCCGCCTCGTCTCTCCATTCAGATCGCTCAGATTTTCCTTCAGCGTTAGCCCGCCGATTCGCCTGCGATCCGCAACCACCGGCGTATACAACATCAGTTCGCTCCGGGACCAGCGAACCATTTGCCGCTCAGGACTCACGATCCGTTCCTGCGAATCGGCCACTCGACTCTGCGGGTAGGTCGCCAGCACCGTTCCATCCGCCCTATACAGCACCGCTGACTGAATCTCTCGATGCACTCGCAACGACTCCAGCACTTTCGCGCCGCCCGCTCCATCATCGAAAATCTCCGCCGCCGCGCTATTCGTTCCCGTAAGCTCTGCCGCCAACTGCAATTCTTCCAATCGATGCGCTCGTCCGGTTCGCCATTGATAAAACATCACCAGCGCGATCGCCAGCGCCAGTGCCAGTCCGCTGCTGAACAATGCCGTCAGCACCATCTGCGTTTTCAGCGAAAGTTTCGAAGGCAGTTTCACGTGATGCCCCCCGGCCGGGCATTCACGACACGGGTGGCCATCGATAGCAGCCGCGAATCGATCTTCAGTTGTGCTGCGTTCGTCGCTCCCAGATTCACTTCCAACAGCAGGCGACCCTCCGCGTATCGCAGCGCCACCATTCCGCCCTCACCCAGAAACTGCTCGGTTTCCCCTACCGTCAGAACATTGCGATTCCGCAGTTCACTGAATATCTCTTCGTATCGGTTCGGCGCCGACGCACTCACAAACACCACATTGCACCCGCTCAGGTCTTTTCCTTTTTTTGCGAATCGAACCTTAACCTTTCTACCGCCAAATCCGGCTCGTTCGGCCTGTTGGCTCAGCACCACTCCAAACGAATATTCGCCCACTACACAAATCTCCGCCCGCTCCTGCGGCAATGCTCCCGCCGGCCACTTCACAAAGTCGAACATTTTGGTCAGGTAGGCTGCTTTGAGTTGGTATTCCTGAGGAATACTCTGCGATTGGGCGAGGCACACCCGTGTGCCAAAAACTATCCCCAGCGCGAGGATTCTTCCCCAGCCTCTCGCCGGGTTTCCCGCCCAGTTCATCTTCGGCATCCGGCCCACACCTTCGGAGGCGCAGCCAGTTCAATGGCCTCTCGTCGCTCTACGCTGCACGAGATACACCATCGCCAATTCCCTGGAACCCATTGCTGGACGGAAATGCACGACTTAACAAATTAGAGATTCTTAGAACTTGGAGAGTGTGTCGAAGAGGAACTCGCCCCACAAACTGCGATTCATTTGCGCGCATCTCGCGCCGGTTCGCAAAAGGGCAGCCTACTATCTCCGCCAACTGCCCTCCCGCGATTTACTTGATGAAGTAGCCGCTAACGTGCCACTTGCCGTCCTTATCCAGCATCACGGCTAGCGTTTCGATTGCTGCCGCCTTCTTCTCAAACGATGTGTCGTACTGGATCACCACATACTCGCCATCCGGCGCTCCCGGCAAAGTCGTCGTGTACTGCGCGCTCTTCAATTTTCGCGACTGCACCTTTCCGAGCGGCTTGCGCACTCCGCCAACCATGTCGATCCAGTGCTCTCGCGTTACCGCACTCTTGAAATACGCGGAGGCATTTTGCCAACTGTCCGCGTACTGCGCGGCGTCCACCTCAGCAAGCCACGCCTCCGCAGCCTTCTGTGCCTGCTCTTCCGGTGTTTGCTGGGCATGGAGCGACGCTGCCAACGGATAGATCACCATCATCGCAACCAACCACAACACCGCCCTGTGTTTCATTTTTGGTTCCTGCCCTTCCTCTGAAACAAACAAAACTATTCAGCTCACTCGTTCCGGCAAGCTCCGCCGGGTCTTCAGATCGTTCAGCAAGCGCTCCACTTCCGTGTCGCGATCCAAGCGGTTCAATTTCTCCGCCACGTCATCATTCAACAGTTGCACTTCCGCCGATGCGGTCGCCTCGCTTAATTGCATGCGTTCCTTCAACCGGTCGAACGACGCACTCTTCGAGTTCTCCCCGATCGCCACCTGGGCCTTGGCAGCCTGCCCCAGCGCGATACTCCTTCTGTGCCTCGCCAGCAACATCTCCCGCTTGGACTTCGCCTCATCCAGCTTCTGTTCCAGCTTAATCAATGCGCTCTTCAGCGTTTCTACCTGCAGGTTCTGATCGTTCACCTGTTCCTGGAAGCTTTGCGCCAGCCGTTGCGCCGTCTGGTACCGCTCCAACGCCGCGCGCGCCAGGTCATCCTGAGTTTTGTCCACCGCCGTCTCCGCCTTGCGCATCCAGTCTTTGCTCAGTTCTTCTTGCTCGCGATGCTTTTTATCCAACAAGTGCTGGTCCGCAATCGAGACAGCCACCTGCGTCTTGACCTGCAGGTATTGATTCTCCATATCCAGAATCACCTGCTTGATCATCTTCTCCGGATCCTCAGCTTTGTCGATCATGTCGTTCAGATTCGCCCGAATTAACGTGCTCACTCGATCCAACAGTCCCATCGTCTTTCTCCCTTCTCTTTCTCTTCCATCCTCAAAACCTAAAACCACGTCGAACACCGAACTATCGCGGTCCCGATCTGTGCCCATGCCGCGCCGGCGAGCGCCGCCACCGCCAGAATCGCCAGCGCCCAATACCACCCCGTCCGCTTGTGTATCACTTCGCTTATTGCTGCCTCCTGCTTTCTGCGCGCGGGAGCGGTGCTCAGCCGCTCCCGCGGAATTGTGCTTACGACTTCGCGCCGTCGCTTACCGGCTTCGGTGCCTTGTCGCCGATCAAGCGCACTTTGCCCAGCAACTCCGACATCTGCATCCCGGACAGCGCCTCGAACAGCGCCGGCACCTGCGCCGCTATCTTGGTGATGTCACCGGTCACTTTGTAGGCGCCTGCCGCATCCCCGTTTCCCGTCGACACCACCGTCACCCTGTCCACCTTGCTCAACGGCTCGCTCAAGGCCCTCACCACTTCCGGCAATCCGGTGATCAATTTGTCGAGTACCGCCGCCTGGTTGTATTCCTGGTACGCTTCCGCCTTCACATTCATCGCCTTGGCTTCTGCTTCGCCCTTCTTGTAGATAATTTCCGCTTCGGCTTCGCCCTGCGCGCGAATTGCCGACGCATGTCCTTCCGCTTCGCTCATCAGTCGCTGGCGCTCTGCGCTGGCCAGCGTCTCGATTCGCTGCCGTTCGATTTCCGCTTGCTTCAGCACCGTTGCGATCAGTTCGCGTTCGCGGCGTGCGATTTCGGCTTCCTGCACCTTGACCTGCGCCTCGCGCTCCACTTGCTGTACCCGCACCTGCTCCAGCGTTACGGTCTGCAACTGCCGGTTGGTTTCGATTTCGTACGCCTTGTCCGCCTGCGCCTGGGCCTTCTTGCTCATTTCCAGGTAGCTGGCCTTCTTAATATCCAAGTCGCGTTCCGCTTCCGCCTGCTTCGCCATCGACGCGGTTTCCGCCGCCACTCGTTCCTGGTCCGCTTGCGCTTTCGCGATTGCCGATGAGCGCGTCGCTTCCGCGCGCTTGATCGCGATGTCGCGATCCGCTTCCGCCGTGGCCACTTCCGCGTCGCGCTTGATTCTCGCGATGTCCGGACGGCCCATGTTGGTGATGTACTCGTTCTTGTCGCGTACTTCCTTGATGGTGAAGCTGACCACTTCCAGCCCCATCTTGCTCATGTCTTCGGCGCACGTCGCGCGCATCCGACCGCCCACCATTTCGGGCTCCTTCACGATCTGTTCGACCGTCAATTGCCCGATAATCCCGCGCAAATGGCCTTCCATCACTAACCGGATGAGTCCTTCCCTCTGCTCCGGCTCCTTCGTCAGGAACTGTTCCGCCGAAGTCCGTATCGATACCGGATCGCTTTTCACCTTCAATTGCGCGACCGCTTCCACGGTCACCGCGACACCTTGGTTGGTGTACAAGCTTTGCTGTGGCGCCACATCGAACGACATCAATTCCAGGCTGAGCTGTTTGCACTGCTCCACCATCGGAAAAATAATCGTTCCGCGACTCTTGATAATTCTTTCGCCGCGTACGCCGTAAACAATCAACGCTTCGTGTGGCCCTGCCTTTCGATACATCCGAGCGATGCCGCTCATCACCAGCATCAAAAGCAGCACCAGACCCGCAACCATGATCAAAATAACGAGAAACTGCGACATAGACCCTCCGGCTCTCCGTCTGGGAACTGATTGCCTCGATCTTCAGTTCCTCAAGCTTTTGTTCCCGTGAACTCGTCCCACTTCTTCACGTAGGCGATTCCATTCTCGTAGCGGCTGATTACCACTTCGCTGCCCTTTTCGATCGCTTCGCCGTCATCGCCTCGCGCTCCTGCGCTGCGTCGTACTCCGTTTTGTTCAAAGATCACTTCTCCCGTGCCGTTCGCCGGTATTGTCATCGTCACTTTGCAAACCGCGCCCTCGTGCCGGTAGTCCCATTCGTTCATCTGTCCGCCCTCGCTCTCCAGCAGTCGGTACATGAAGCGATAAACAATCCAGCCGGCGCACAGTCCCGCTATCGTCGCGAACAACAGAATCAGTAGCCCCACCATGTGCGAATGCGTGCTCAGGATGTAGCCCAGTCCGCCGAACCACGCCAGAAACGCCAGCACCGACGATGCGTTGAACCAGGAAAGATGCGCTCCGGATTTCCCTCCGCCACCAGAATGCGCCGCACCTCCCCCACCGTGCCCGACGTGGCCAACGTGTGCTACGCCATGCCCACCATGAAAGGGTAGGTGCCAGTTAAACGGCAGATGCAGATGGATGGCTCCCGCCAGAAACGACAAAACGCTCAGCGAAAACCCGACAAGGAAACAGAACAAGTAAACATCCGACCAGGACATACCTCACCTCGGGAGCGACACCCCGTCGCTCGGTCGATCGGTACTTCGTGGCCCTAATTCCGGCTTACGGATCCGGCGGCTCCGTTGCCCGCTGCCGGCCTTAAAACTTCTGCCAATCGTTCGGAGAGCCCCGGCGTCCGCAAAATTTCCGCCAGCAACAGAATTGCCCCCCGCGAATCGTGATCTTCCCCAATGGTCACCAGCGCTCGTTCCAGCTCCGGATCGCCTGCGAACTGGTCCGCTCCCGCGTATAACCAGGAATCGATCGTCACGTCAGCCGTCCGCAATTCCGACTGCAGTTGCCGCGAGAAGCCTTCCGGGTCATCCACCAGGAATCCCGGATACACCCGGAAAAATCGCGCCAGCAATTCCCGCGACGTGTTCGTCATGTGCGGCCGCTGCCCGTTTTCGATTTGCGACAAATAGGCCTGGCTCAGCGTTTTTCCCAACTCTTCTTTCATCGCCGCCGCCACTTCCGATTGCGTCATCGGCCGCCCGAATCCTCTCAGCGAACCTTCCACGGTGCGAAGGGAGCGAAGCTTTTCACCGACGGTCATTGGGTTTGCCTCCAACCGAATATTGCAATGTGCAAAAGATATATAGCGGAATGTAATTTGTCAAGGCAAAACAAAACAATGAATAAAGGTAATATTTTCAAGTTATTACATGGAATTTGATATCCGGAGCAGCTATCCGCGAGGAACTTCTTACCTCGCTGGCTTTCCTGAGGTTTTTTTTGCTATTCCGGCTTGCGCAACTCGTGCAGGTCAATTCCCAATTGCTGGCACTTCTTGTACAGGTGACTTCGTTCCAGACCCAACGTCTTCGCTACATTCGTCATGTGAAAATTCTGGCGGCGAATCTCGCCCAGCAGCGTCTCGCGTTCGAACGCTTCCGTTCTCTGCTCCAACGTTCCCTGTTTCTCTCCGCTTCTCGCCGAATCGGCTTCGTTGCCCGGAGTCGTCACGGCCGGCAACGCCATCGCCACCTCTTCCGCGCTCACCACATCTGCCGTTGACAGCAGGATCAACCGCTCCACCACGTTCCTCAGTTCGCGCACATTCCCGGGCCAGTTATACTCCCGCAAGCGCGCCGTCGCTTCCTCGCTGAACAGTTTCTCTTTCCACCCGTTTTGCTGCGCCACTTGCCGCGAAAAATGCGCCACCAACTCCGGAAAATCCTGCGGCCTCTCCCGTAACGGCGGCAGGGCCAGCGGAAACACATAAATCCGGTGATACAAATCCTGCCGAAACTCGTTCTTGCGGACCTGCTCCTCTAAATTCCGGTGCGTCGCCACGATCACCCGCACGTTCACCTTCAGCGGCTTGTCGCCGCCCAACCGCTCGACTTCCCCTTCTTCCAGCACGCGCAGCAGTTTCGCCTGCATGGCCAGCGGCATATCCCCGATTTCATCCAGGAATAGCGTTCCACCTTCCGCCTGTTCGAATTTTCCCAGGTGCCGTGAAGCCGCCCCGGTAAACGACCCTTTCTCATGTCCAAACAATTCCGACTCAATCAGCTCCGAAGGCACTGCAGCGCAATTCAACGTAATAAACGGGTGGTCGCGTCGCGCCGATTTCTCGTGGATCGCACGAGCCACCAACTCTTTGCCGGTTCCCGTCTCGCCCAGCAGGCATACGCGCGTTTCGCTGGCCGCCACTCGGTCGATCTGCGCCATCAACCGCTTCATCGCCGGACCCGAACCCACCAGCTCGTGCTTCCCGAGCCGCTGCCGCAATTCCCGGTTTTCCGTTTCCAGGCGCGTCAGCTTCAGCGCGTGTTCCACCGTCAACAGCAGCTTGTCCGTGCTCAGCGGTTTTTCCAGGAAGTCCATCGCCCCCAGTCGTGTCGCCTTCACCGCCATTTCTATGTTGGCTTGCCCGGAAATCAGCACGATCGGGGTCTTCAGCCCGGAACTCTTCAATTCCTCCAGCAACTCCAGACCGCTTTTTCCCGGCATCACCACATCGGAGAGGATCAAATCGAATTGGTGTGTGCGGATGAGTTCAGTTGCGCGCAACGCGTTGTCGCACACCGTGGCCTCGTGGCCTGCCAGGCGAAACGCGCGGGCCAAGGACGCCAGCGTGTTTGCGTCGTCGTCAATCAGCAGCAGATGCGCCTGGCGCGGCAAGTGTTCCTTCTTCAATCCGTCGCGGCCGCGGTCGGCGCGGATTCCGTCACTCGTGTCGTTGCGGGTTCCTTTGGCTTGCTCACGACGCCCGGCTGCCGCTTCGGCAGTTCGATATGGAAAGTCGCACCGCGTCCTTCTTCGCTGGTCACCGAGATCGTCCCGTGGTGGTCGCTGATCACCGATTGCACGATCGCCAATCCCAAACCGGTCCCCTGCACCTTCGTGGTGTAGTACGGCGTGAACAATCGCGAACACTCTTCCGGCGTCAATCCCTTACCGGTATCCGACACTTCAATCTTCACCGTTTCGGCCTGATCGCGAGTCCGCAGCGTTAGCGTCCCGCCGCCGGGCATCGCATCCATTGCGTTCAGCACCAGGTTCTGGAACGCTCGGTGCAACAAATCCGCGTCGCCATCGATTTCCGGCAGCGATTCCGTCAAAAAATACTCTATCGTAATCGACGGCTTCCCCACCGCCGTGAATTGCGCTTCGAATAGCCGCACTGCCGAGCGCATCGACTCATTCACATTCACCTTCGAAAATTCCGGGCTCGGCATTTTCGCAAAGTCGCTGAACCGCCCCACGATGCTGTTCAAATTTGCCAATTCCGCCTTCAACGTCGCCGTTCCTTCCCCAAACACTTCCTGGAACTGCTCCGGCGGCAGTTGCCGCGCTCTCTGCAGATTCTCCACCGTGATCTGCAGCGGAAACAGCGGATTCCTCAATTCATGCGCCAGCCGTCGAGCCAGTTCCCTCCACGCCGCCACTCGTTCCGTCTGCACCAACTTCTCTTTCTGCGCCACCAGCGTGCGCGTCATGTCGTTAAACGCGCCTCCCAACTGCGCGATCTCGTCTTGCCCGCGCACCTCGATCCGCGTGTCCCACCGCCCGCTCGCCACTTCTCGCGCCGCGTCCGCCAGTTCCTCCACAGGCTTGGTGATTCGCTTGGCTACCCACCAACTGACCAGCAATCCCACCAACAACGAACCCAGCGCCACCAGGCCTGCCGTCCGCAGGATCGCGCGCCGCAGGTCCACCAGTTCCTTCCGCGAACTGCTCAGCAGCAACACTCCCAGCAGTTCGCCATCTCGCCCCTTCAACGGCAACGCATGGAACGTCTCCGAACTCGCCGGGTCGGCGCTCCAGTCAATCGTCTTGTCCACTCGCTCCGGCTGCTTCTGCACCTGTTCAATCAGCGGCTGCAACCGGTCCGCCCCGCTCACCGCACCCGAAGCATCCGTCAAATCCGCCGGAACAAATCCCGGCTCCAAATTGCGGTACAGCAGCGCTCGCATCCCCGCCGGCAGCACCAGCGAAGCCAAAAAATTCTGGTCCAGCTTCCTTCCCCCAATTACGTAGAAATTCTTTTCGCCCACCGGCAGCGTGCGCACCGCCGTCAACGACAGCGCCACGCCCTCCGGCAACTCCTCGCGTTTCAAAAATGCCTGGCTTCCCTTCCACTCCTTGGTCGCCGTCACCCACTCGTTCTTGTAACCCACCCTGGTTGGGTACTGCGCCGAAGAAATCAGCCCGCCATCGCTGTTCACAAACTCCACAAAATCCAGTCCGTGATCCTGCGCGGCTCCATTTGCGTCATGCACGTATAGCGACGAATCCGCGTTCGGCCGCGCCAAATCCAGTGCCATCCGCAACGTTATGTCCGCGTTGGTGATGTTCTCCACCTGCTGCACCACCACCTCTCCCCGTTGCGCGAACTCCTTCTGGAACTGCTGCACCAGCGCTTCCGTCCTCTGCGCATCCATCTGTTCGAACGCTCGCTGCGTGTAGTACGTCACGCCGTACGCCACCATCGAGACGGACGCCAGCACCGTCACTAGGAAGATCAGGAAAATTTTCGTGCGGAATGTCATCGTCGTTTCTCGGCCCTCACTTCAAATCGCCAGTAGGCAAGCATATCCCGAGCGCCACCGCTGCAAAAGCCTCGCTAGAGCCCCGCTTGCCTCTCCAGCAACACGTTCGTGCCGTCACCCTTCGAATCCTACCACTCCGCGCCGCCCTCAACTGCCAGTTCCCTCGCTCGCCTTCCAGCGGGTGACTCGGCCCACGCCGCGCCACCCGCCGTTTTTCCTCACAGTTACGGCCGTTTGTTCGTCTTCCGCTGCGCGGCCGCCGCGCTTACCGGTGCAGGGTCGTCGCTCGAGTCATCACCCGACGCACCCGTGCCATTCGTCGCCCCGCTGAACGCCGACCGCATCACGTCCGATGCAAAAAAGTTCTTGCCGTCCATCGGCACCATCATGATCTGTAGTTTGTCCGAAAGCCGCTCCGCAATGATCTTCTGGATCAGCATCGGATTCTGTTTCAGCACCGCTGCTTCAAACTTCATGCGCTCGGAGTCCGCCGCCGCGGTTACTCGTATGCGGTTCGCTTCTGCGTCGGAAAGATTCTTCTGCCGCTCCACTTCCGCGCGGCTGTCAATAATCTTGGCCTGTGCCGCTGCTTCCGCATTCTGCAGTGTGGCTTCCTTACGCGCTTCCGCTTCCAGCTTGCTCTGCTCGATCTGTTTCTGCTTCAATGGCAAAGTGTATTGCATCGCGTCCGCTTCCGACTTCGCCTGCAACACGTGCACCTGCGCCTGCGATTCGGCCTGCTTCACGTCCCGCGCCTTCTGCGCTTCGGCTTCCAGTTCCGCGATCCGCACCTGTTTCTGCTTGATGTCCTGTTCCGTCGTCAGCCGCTCATTCTCCTGCTCCTTCAGGAGTAGTCCTTCGAGCCCCTTCGCGTACTCCGCGGGCAGTTGAATATCTCGCAGCAGCACCTCTCGCACTACGATTCCATCGCTGGCCAGCCGCGCCTTGATCGCGTCCGACGCCTTGGTCCGCAGCTCTTCGCGCTTCAGTGCAAAAATCTCCCGGGTCTCGTATGTCGGCGCCAGTTGCCGGTAGATCGACGACACCACCGGCCCGACCACTTCCTCATCCACCGGTTGCGGCAGGTTTTGGTGAATGCTGCTCAGTCGCGACGGATCCAGTCGGTATCGCACCGTAACCGCCAGTCCGATATTCAGTCCTTCGCGCGCCTGCACCGTCAGCACCTCTGTTCCGGTTTTGCCCGCCGCCGCGTTGGTCCCTGTGGAATACACCCGCTCGCGCGTATCGTACAGCACCACGTTGACCACGAACGGCGTAACCAGATGCACGCCGGGATACAGCGTTCCTGGCTGCACACCCGAAATCTGGCTCACCCGTATTCCCGCCGACCCGTCTGGCACCACCACGATGCTTTTCTCCAGAACCAGCGGCAACAACGCCAACGCCGCCAGTTGCAGCGCGACGCGCCACCGTACTGGTCCGAAAGGGCGCTGGGCCTCCGACACCTCCAGTAGCACCGGTGTCTCTCCGCCGAACTCCTCCCGTTTGCGATTGAGCAAATAATTCAACCGGAATGCTGCGTACACGTCATACGCCACCACTCCCGCTGCTCCCGTAAACAGCGCCGCACTAAAAAACAACAGCAAATACTTCAGCCCGACCATGGTTTCCTCTTTTCTTCTTTCCAGGGGCCGCGCAGGCTCTCCTCCTTCATGCCGCCCGCGCCGCCCGCAAACTCCCTAACGCACCTGCCCGTACGCCCGCGCCGCGAGTCGTGTTCCCCGTTCGATCTCCGCCACCGTCACCCGCGACCTCACGGCCGCCGGACGCATCAGTGCAAACGTCCACCGCAGCAGCAACCAGTTCAGTCCCACCGCCGCAAACACCGCGGCCAGCGTGGCCATCCCCAGAACCGCAAAGCTCATCATCGTGTCCATTGCGTTTCTCCTCTGCTGGGCTGGGTGCGTGTCGCCTCGCGATTTCCAGCGACTGCGCACACCCGTGCCATCGCAGTTTCTGGACCACCCACAACTCTTTGCTTTTATTGGGAATTACTCGCGTTTGCCGAACAGCTCTGTGGGACTGCCGCTACACATCGTGTCTCATCTTCCGCGCGACATGCCCCTCTTTGTGTCCGCCCCGGTTCTGCCGTAACCTAGTTCTAGCGATTCGGGCGAGGATCAGGTCCATGTCACAGACGCGCGGAATGCGCATCGGTCGTATTATCGGCATCCCCATCTACATCGACTTCAGCTGGATCATCATCTTCAGCCTGATTACCATGTCCCTCTCCCAGAAGTTTACCCAGGAGCATCCGCAGTGGACCGAAGCCCAGCACTGGATCGTTGGCCTGCTCACCAGCCTCTTGTTTTTCGCCTCGGTACTCTTCCACGAACTTTCCCATAGCGTCGTCGCACAGAAGTACCACATCCGCGTGGTCTCGATTACCCTCTTCATTTTCGGTGGACTCGCTCAGATCGCCCGTGACCCTGCCAAGCCCAGTCAGGAGTTCAACATCGCCATCGCCGGCCCTCTGGCCAGCACTTTCCTGGCGGGCTGCTTCTACGCGCTCACCTTGAGTTTCCCTTCCAACCAGATGGTTGGTGCTCTCGCCATTTACCTGGCGCAGACCAACCTGGCATTGGCCGTGTTCAACATGATTCCGGGATTTCCTCTCGACGGCGGCCGCATCTTCCGCGCCATCGTTTGGGGCGCCACCAAGGATTTTGGTCGCGCCACCCGTGTCGCCGGAACGAGCGGCAAACTCTTCGCCTACGCCATGATTCTCTATGGGGTTTGGCGCGCCACTCACGGCGAATGGCTCACCAGCTTTTGGCTTTGCTTTATCGGCTGGTTCTTGCTCAATGCCGCCGAAGCCAGCGTCCAGCAGGTCACCATTCGCGAAACACTCACCGGCCTTCACGCCTCCGATGTCATGAGCACCGAAGTTCCCATCATTCCTGGCAATCTCAGCCTTCAGGAGTACGGCAGTGAAGTGCTGCGCACTGGACGCCGCGTCCATCTCGTAACCTCCGGCGAACGCCTGGTAGGTCTGATGAACGTCGCCGCCCTGAACACTGTCTCCAGGGACGACTGGGACGGCAACTCCGTTCAAGCCGTTATGGTGCCCCGCGAGAAAATCCTGTGGGCCTCGCCCGATGAACCGTTGCAGCGCATCTTCGACCGCTTGATGGCTGCTGACGTCAACCAGATGCCCGTGGTCAATCACACCGAAGATGGCGCAGCCAACATCGTCGGTATCGTCACCCGGGAATCCATCCTCCGCGTCATTCAAACCCGCAGTGAACTGGGCGGAGCCTTGGCCGCCCGTTAGTAACCTTGCCGCTTTTCTTGTTTGATTGGACGAATCGTTCCCGCGCTACCCGTTCACCAGTTTCATCATCGCTTCGGGATACCGCGCCCCCGCCGGCGCGCCCTTCGGGGCCACTTCTTCAATCCGCCGCAAATCGTCCTTCGTCAACTGGATCTTCAGCGCACCGGCATTCTCTTCCAGGTATTTCCTTCGCTTCGTTCCAGGAATTGGCACAACGTCCGGACCCTGCGCCAGCAACCACGCCAGTGCCAGTTGGCTCGGCGTGCAGTTTTTTTCTTTTGCCAGCGTTTCTACCTGTTTCACCAATTCCAGATTCTTTTTAAAATTCTCCCCTTGAAAGCGCGGAGCACCCCGCCGGTAATCGTCCGGAGCGAAATCCTCCACGCGCTTGATCTGGCCCGTCAAGAATCCGCGTCCGAGCGGGCTGTATGCCACAAATGCGATTCCCAATTCCCGGGTCGTTTTCAAAACATCGTCTTCCGGATCCCGCGACCACAGCGAATACTCCGTTTGCAGCGCTGCGATTGGATGTACTTTCTGTGCCCGCCTTATCGTAGCGCTCGACGCCTCCGAAAGTCCCAGGAATCGTACCTTCCCTTCCTTCACCAGCCCCGCCATGGCGCCGACCGTTTCCTCAATGGGCGTCTGCGGATCGACTCGATGCTGGTAATACAAATCGATCGTTTCCACTCCCAACCGTCGCAGACTCGCTTCGCAACTCTGCCTCACATATTCGGGCTTCCCGCTCACACCTCGCGCTTGTGGATTCGCGCGATCCCGCACAATCGCAAACTTCGTCGCCAGAAACGCTTGATTCCGCCGGTCCGCAATCGCCTTACCCACTAGAACTTCGTTGTCGCCATATCCATACACGTCCGCGGTGTCCAGAAACGTGATGCCCAGCTCAATCGATCGGTGAATCGTGGCAATCGACTCTGCGTCGTCCCTTGCCCCATAAAACTCCGACATGCCCATGCAGCCCAGTCCGATCGCCGACACCTCGGCGCCGCTCTTCCCTAATTTGCGCATCTCCATGCTCGCTCCTCCAGTTGCTTTCACCAGATAGGATGCCTCACCCGATTCGATTGGCTTGTGAAATGACTAGCTCGTGGCTCCGAGCGGCGATTCGTCGTCCGGCCCTCGCTGGTCCAGGTATTTCACCAGCAGCACTTCGTTCCCGGCTTCGTTGTACATCAGATCATCAACCAACTTCTTCGCCATCAGGATCCCGTACCCGCCCGGACGTATCCCCTGAACCTCTCGCTCAGTCATGTGACGGAATGGTTCGTCCGGTGGATTGGTATACGCCGCGTGCTTGATCTCTTCAGGAGAGAATCCTTCGCCAGGATCCTTGATCCGGCACATCACCATGCGCCGGGTCCGCACATAGCCGATCTCCACGAATTGGTTCGAATCAAAGTGCGCCCCATGTTCAATCGCGTTCAGCAGAATCTCTCGAAAGGCCGCCGCCACTTCCTCTTTCTCGGCGTCCGGCAAATCCGATGCCTCCCGGAAAAATTGGATCAGCCGGTTTGCGGTCAAGACATCCGCCCGCACCAGCAATCGCACCCAACTGGGCGTCGCCGATTGGATCTCGATTCCGTCATCCCAATACGGCTCCGCCATCGCGATCCGGATCATCTCCGCCAATTTTTCTGTTGAGAATGGTTTCGAAAAGTAACTGAACGCGTGCTCTTTGATCGACGCCAGCACGTCTCCCGGAATAAATTCCTCGGTCAAAATGATCAATCGTGTGTGCGGACGGGCCATCCGCAAACGCTGCAGCAGCTCAATATCCTCTTTCCCCGTCGTTCGTTCGCCCGTGATGATCAGGTCAAACGTCCGCTCCTTCGCAATTCGCAACGCTTCCTTATTATCCGCTGCAAAATGCACCGACCAGTCCGCATGGTCAAACAGGTTGGTCAGCAGCTGGTTCATCTCCGGGCTGGAGTCCACCAGCAACGCGTGGTGATGGTCCTTCAGCGGTCGTTCCGGCGCTGGCGGCTGAGCTGGCTTTTCCTTCGGATCCATCGGCACCCCAATCCCTGCTGGAGAATGCTATCGCGCCTGACCGTGCCGTGCAGCAACAAAAAAGGAGCGCAGTGCTCCTGCGCTCCTTTTGCTCTGAAATCAGTTCTCGTTTACAGGTTGTTATCGCTGGTCATCAGGAACAGCGGCTTCATCTCGAAGCTTTGATACACCGGCCGCAGCCGCTCCACGCTGTAGTGTCTTCTGAACGTCGACCACCTTCTTTGTCGACGTCACCGTCTCGATCGGCACATTGTCGTACCGCCCGTTCTTCAGCACCACCAGCCGCCCGTGAATCTTGTTCAGCAGCAGGTCCAGCGCCAGGTTCCCGTAGGCCATGGGCGCGATCGAGTCAATCGCATCCGGGTCGCCGCAACGCACCAGGTACCCCAGCTTCTGCGTGATGCAATCGATCTTCTTGCCGTGGTTGAATTTTGGCGACAGCTTCGTCAATTCATCGGACACCAGCTCGCCAATTCCACCAAGTTTCTTATGTCCATACGCGTCCGCGCCTTCGCCCTGGAACACCATCTCGCCGCCCTCAAACATGGCTCCTTCGGAAACCAGCACGATCGAATACCGGCTCGGGTTCCGGTTGCGGTCGTACACCAGCAATTCCGTCAGTTGCTCGATATTGAATTTATGCTCCGGAATTACGCAGCGATTGCCCGCTCCCGCCATAGTCGGCAGCATCGCGGTGAAACCCGCATAGCGCCCGAATACTTCCAGAACCATGAACCGCTCGTGTGACCCTGCCGAGGTCCGCAGCGCGTTCGTCATCTGAATCGTTCGCGTGATGCACGTGCTGAACCCGATGCAGTAATCCGTCCCCGGCACGTCGTTGTCCATCGTCTTCGGGATCGCCACCACCCGCACGCCTTCTTTGTACAGCCGCACTCCGTAGCTCAGCGTGTCATCTCCGCCGATCGGAATCATAAACTCGATTCCCAGCCACGCCAGGTTCTTCAAAACCTCGGGCGTCAAATCGTTCTTCGCTTCGCTGAACTGGCTCTTCAGGTGTTCCGGAACGCTGTCCTTGCTCACTTTCCCGGGATTGGTCCGCGAAGAATGCAGGAACGTACCGCCCGTTCTTCCCGCGCGGTTCACAATGTCTTCCGTCAGTCTCTGAAAATTGTTGGAATTATCGTGCTTCTCGTCCCGGATAATGTCCACCAGCCCGGCCCAGCCGCGCCGAATCCCGATCACTTCATAACCTTCTCGCAATGCTCGCAGCGTGACCGCGCGAATCGCCGGGTTCAATCCCGGCACGTCGCCTCCGCCGGTTAAGATTCCAATTACACCCTTCTTCGTGTTGATATTTGCCATGGCTGTTGTGTCGCCCTTTTTGTGGGATAAGTAACTAACGATTATCTACGCGCTCGCCTTTTTTAGGAAGTGCAGTCGACACAAACTTTCGCCCCTCACCGTCACACACTCCGCCTCACGCCTCGATCCGCGTCCCTAACACCCCTAAAAATTTCGCCAGCCACGCTGGATGTGCCGGCCACGCCGGCCCGGTCACCAGATTTCCGTCGACCACCGCTTCGTTCATCGCCACGTCCGCGAATGTTCCGCCGCTTTGCCGCACCTCCGGCGACACTGCCGGGTAGCAACTGCACTTCTTTCCTTTCAACACTCCCGCCGCAGCCAGCACCTGCGCTCCGTGGCAGATTGCCGCGATGGGCTTTCCCGCGTTCGCAAAGTGCCGCGTTATCTCCAGCACCTTCTCGTTCAGCCGCAAATATTCCGGTGCCCGGCCCCCCGGAATGACCAGCGCATCGTAAGTTTCTGCTTTAACTTCGTCGAACGTCGCGTTTAACGCGAAGTTGTGCCCACGCTTCTCGGAATACGTTTGATCCCCTTCGAAATCGTGAATTGCGGTGCGGACCTGCTCCCCCTTTTTCTTGCCCGGGCACACAGCATCCACCGCATGCCCCACCATCAGCAGCGCCTGGAACGGCACCATCACTTCGTAATCTTCAACGTAATCCCCAACCAGCATCAGAATCCGCTTGCGCGCCATCGCCGTCCCCCTTCCACTCGCACACAGCATAGCAAACGCGCTTCGCTGCGACACAATCGCCGATTTTTCTTGATTGAACGAGGATTATCCCACGCGGAAAGCGTCTGCGATCTGCACTATAAAAACAAAATGGCGCGAAGCCTTTCCCGCGCTCCGCGCCACCCAATATTCGAAAACCCTAGTGCGACTGCACCGGAATCGCCGCCGATTCCGTCGCATCCCCGATCGTCAGAACGTCCGTGCGCATCTTGTCCCACTCGCGCACCGTCAATCCGCGTGCCGCCAGGAATCGACGGATCTTCGCGGAATCCCACCGCAAAATCTCTTCCAACACTGGTATCAATACGCTCATCGCGTTGTCGCTCAGCACCGTCCGTCGCGCCACCTTGGTGATGAACTTGGCCTCGGAAACCGCAATGGTCAGTCCATCATGTTGATTTACGTGCATCATAACCGGAAGATCGGAACTCCCGTCTCCCATGTAGATCACGTGATCGTGGCTCACTCCTACCGTCGCCCGAATCTCCTCCAGTACCGTAATCTTGCCCCAGCCCGCCGTGGCTCTCACGATCGATTGCACTTCGCCCGTTTCTTCGTTGTACCGGAATCTCGTCCCGAAAATGTGTTCCGGTGGAACAATCCCTTCCAGCGCCGACACGATAATTTCTTGTGGCGCCGCCGAAATCACGTAGAACGGAATTCGATACCCGTCGGACAAGTTGCCCAATGATCGCGCAAACAATGCCACGTCGTGCTTCAACCGGATTCGCTTCCCCGTCTCGATCAAGTCCTGTTTCCGCACTCGCCGGAAATCCGGGTCGTGCAGAATCAGATACGACAGTTCCGCGCCCTGTTGGACAAGGTGAATTTCGCTGAGGCCCTTCACCTTCCCGTGGAAGTCATGCAGGCCAATCAGCTCGCTGAGCGCAACCCCTGAGTCATTAAAGCTCAGGGTCTGGTCGAAATCGCTGGCCAGAAGATACTGCTGTATCATAGAAACCTTCTTCCTCTTTCCGCCCGCCTTACGGGCTCAGCACCCTTTCGTGCTCCCACCTTTCCACACTAACCGATTCCGGTGGCTTGCCTAACTCATAATTTAGATGGGTGCTATGCGCAAAAACATCAACGCTTTGTGATAACTAGTTAGATGCTGCCTATCGGTAACTGGTTGACAACATATCTCTTTACATCTCCAACCCGCACCGAATCAGTAACATCTGGCGAGCGCCTTCCGCGAAGTAAAAGCGAAATCATCAACGCGCAAAATCTTCTCTCCTTCCTCCCAGCCCTTTGTGCCCGGAAGGTCATTCATGCTTTCGTCTCTTTCTGTTTCTCCCGCCTTGAGCGCTCCCATCCCCGAGTGCTACTTATTTAGATGACCATGGAACACGCTGTTCGCAGACCCGTCGAATCGCGTCGTGCCTACGCGCAACGCCGCAAAACATTGGCCTTCGGATTCCTTTTGGCGGTTATCGTCGTCGGTAGCTTGCTGTCGATTCTGATGCCCTGATTGGCCGCTCCTCCCGCTAAGTTCCTCTACGTTTTCCGCACCCCAGACTACTCACCGCCCGGGCATACTCTTCCAGAGTTTCACGAATAACGCGGTTGTAGACGAATTGCCCTTCCCGCCGCGTCTCAATGAGTTGCGAGTCCGCAAGAATTTTCAGATGGTGCGAGATCGTCGCCGGAGTGAACCCAAACTGCGTCACCAGTTCGCTGCAATTCATCTCTTCGCGACTGCAAATCGCCTCCAACACGCTCAGCCGGGTCTCGTCGGCCAGCGCCTTTGACACATGCTCGATCTGCTCTCGATTCATAAGCCGAGTTTAGCCCAAATTCGGGTTCCCCTGAATCCGCCACAAACCATGTAACGTTTTATTTAGACGACTATCTAAATGGTTGGTAACAACTTCAATTTCAGGAGGCATTTCATTCATGCATCGTCTCGCCAATAAAGTAGCCGTCGTCACCGGTGGCAATAGCGGTATAGGTCTCGCGACCGCCAAGCGTTTTATCGACGAAGGAGCCCGCGTCGCCATTTCGGGCCGTAATAGCCAAACCCTAAAGGAAGCCGCCTCATCGCTGGGCAACGGCGTTCTCACCATCCAGGCCGACACCGCAAAACTCCCCGATACCGACCGGTTCTTCAAGGAAATCGCTGCGAAACTCGGCAAGATTGACGTGCTCTTCATCAACGCCGGAATCGCCAAGTTCGCCCCCATCGAAGCCAGTACGGAAGGCCTCTACGACGAGACCTTCGCCATCAACGTCAAGGGAGCCTACTTCACTCTCCAGAAGGCCCTTCCTTTTCTGAACGACGGCGCCTCGGTCATCTTCAACACCAGTGTCGTTTCGCATAAAGGCAACGCTCACACGAGCGTCTATTCCGCAACCAAGGCGGCTTTGCGCTCCTTGACCCGCACCGCCGCTGCTGAGCTTGTCGGTCGCGGTATCCGAGTAAACGCGGTCGCACCCGGTCCAATCGCCACCCCGATCTTCGGTCGAACCGAACTCCCCAAGGAAGTGCTGGATCAGTTCGCCGAGCAGCTTAAGGCTTCCGTTCCCATGAAGCGCTTCGGCCAGCCGGAAGAGGTTGCGTCGGCTGTCGCCTTCCTGGCTTCCAGTGACGCCAGTTACATTACCGGCGTCGAGTTGGACGTCGACGGCGGCGTTGGCCAGATCTAAGCAGCAATCTCATGCACGTAATCCGGGGGCGGCTGTCAGGCCGCCTCCCTTCCCCTCTAGCTCGGGATTTCAAACTTAGCGCCCGTTCGATGGATCGGAGCTGTCGGCCACATTCGCGTCCAGAAACCACTTTCTCTCTTCGTCGCTCGGCGCGTAACAATTTCCATCCGCCGCATAGTTCGCCGGACACGCCGCAGTGAATTCCTTCCGTCGCGGCGACTGCGCATACTGCCAGACACTCGCGCCGGTAAATCCGCTCTGCGCCAGCTTCACTCGCCCTGCTTCAAACGAGCACCCCGGCGACGGCGGACACGCATCGTTGTACACCCAGAACGCAACGTTCCGATTTCCCTCGCGATTCAGAATGTCTTGCGCCGTGGTAATCGTCACCCCCGCCCCTTCTTTCACTGGCATTCCCGAGCAATACACCCCTGCTCGTAATCCCGCCGCCGCTATTCCCGCAACCCATTCCTGTAAATATGCGTGGTAGTTCTCCGTCAATCGCCCGCCCTCTTCAATGTCCAGAAACACCACCGTGCCCTCCGCAAATCCCTCTCTTCGTGCCAACTCCGCCGCCTCGTTCGCGTCCGCATTTCCTTTCGTCGCGCGCGCTCGCTTCGCTTTTCAGATTTTTGCTTTCCGGTCCATTGAACAACACCAAAAATCCGAATCCCTGCTCCCGAACGATCTTCCGTTTGCCCAACCATTCGCTACTCTTTTCGCCTGGCGGCGCGCTCAGCCAGTAGCCCGCAAACGCAAATGTCTTCCGCAATGCTCGCAGCGCCGCATCGCCCGGATATTCGTTCAAGTCAAATCCCAAGTACGATCCCTTCTCCGCCCCGCCCGTTTTCTGCGTTCGCTCCGGCAGCCAGCAGTCCAATCGCCAGCAACGCCATGCCACAGAATAATTCGCTCGATCCGCATCGCTTCACCCGCGCTCAGCATGCCAGAACGCGGATAGCTCGCGCCATCCTTTGCCCATTCAGACATGTTCCTCGCGCATCCGTGTCGCCCTCGACTTGCCTCTCCTTCCCGTCTCTGTTCTGATACCAGCATGCAAATGCCCCCCATCGTCCGCTGGGCCACCGGCATTCGTTGGCAGTGGAAAGTCTTCATCCCCATTCTCGCGGTTATGGTGGTCAGCATCGTCGGCCTGACCATTCTTCTCCGTAACTTTCGAGATTCGCGATCCGCAATGGATTCTGTTCGCAGTCATCGCCGTCGCCATCGTCCTCAGTTTTGTGCTGCTTTCCGTTCTTCTGGTCCTCGTCGAGCAGCCCCTGGAAGAACTCATGCGCACCATCGGCTCATGTCCGCTCCGGCGATCTTTCCGCGCGAGTCAGTTTTGCTCGCCGCGTCGACGATATCGGCCGTCTCGGCCGTCAGTTCAACGAAATGGTTGAGCAACTCCAACAGAATCGCGACGAAATCGGCGAGCTCCACCGTCGCGAACTCGAGCGTGCCCAGCATCTTGCCTCTCTCGGCGAATTGGCCGCCGGGCTCGCCCACGAAATCCGCAATCCATTGGCGGGCATTGCCGGTGTCGTCGAAATCCTCGGCAAGGAATTGCCCCCAGAAAGCTCGGGCCGCAGCGTTCTTGGCGAAGTCCAGAAAGAAGTGGTCCACATTCAGGCCATCTTGAATGACCTGCTTTCCTACTCCCGGCCGCGTCCTTTGAATTTCCATTCGACCGACCTCAATCTCTCCGTCGAACAGGCCGTCCAATTCGCGCGCCAGCAAGTTTTGTCCAAACCCATCCAGGTCAACTTCGAACCGTGCTCCGCTTTGCCCAACGTCCGCCACGATCCGGCCTTGATTCAGCAGGTCATCTTGAATCTGGCGCTCAATGGCATTCAAGCCATCTCCGGTCCCGGTTCCGTTTCCATCCGTATCTCGCAGCAGTCTGGCTACGCCATCGTTCATGTCGAAGACACCGGCCGCGGCATTTCTCCCGACTCGCTCGCCAAAATTTTCCGCCCCTTCTTCACCACTCGTACGGAAGGCACAGGCTTGGGCCTCTCGCTCGCCAGCAGCATCGTGCAGTCGCACGGCGGCCGTATTGACGTCACCAGCGCCCTGCAAAAGGGCACCCATTTCCAGGTATGGTTACCTTTGCAGGGGCCACCCGAAACACGGGAGAAATTCGCTTCGAAGTGATAAAATGGTGTGATGGCGCAAAAAAGAATTTTGATCGTGGACGACGAGAAACTCGTCCGCTGGGCCCTCTCTCAAAAATGCGCTGAGTTCGGTTTTCAGAGCCTGGAAGCCGAAACCGGCCAGGACGGCCTCACCGCCATCCAAAACGAAGCCATCGACGCGATTCTCCTCGACGTCCATCTCCCGGACATGAGCGGCATCGAAGTCCTCGAAAAACTCAAGCAACTCGGCGAAACCCGCAGCATCATCATGATGACTGCGGATCCCCAGCTCGACGATGTGAAAGCCGCCCTGCGCCTTGGCGCCTACGATTTCGTCAGCAAGCCCATCAATTTCGAAGAACTTTCCGTCACTCTTCAAAACGCCTTGGAGGCTGGTTCCCTTCGCACGGAAGTAGAGTCGCTGCGCGGGGAAGTCCGCCGCCGTGCGGGATATCACGAAGTGATCGGTGTCTCCCGCAAAATCACCGAATTGATGAAGTTCGTCTACAAGGTCGCTTCCAGCGCGGCGACCACCATCCTGATTCAGGGCGAAAGCGGCACCGGTAAAGATCTGGTCGCCAAGGCCATTCACTACCGCAGTTCCCGCTCAGAGCGTCCCTTCGTCGCCATCAACTGTTCCGCTATCCCGGAAACCCTGATGGAAGCCGAACTGTTTGGCCACGAACGCGGCGCCTTCACCGACGCCAAGGCCATGAAGAAGGGCCTCTTCGAAGTAGCCGACGGTGGAACGCTCTTTCTCGACGAAATCGGCGAACTCTCGCCCCTGCTGCAGGCCAAACTCCTTCGCGTTCTCGAAGACCAGGTCATTCGCCGCATTGGTGGCGTCCGCGACATCCAGGTCGATGTACGCGTGATTGCCGCTTCCAACCGCGACCTCGAACGAGAAGTTCGCGAAACCCGCTTCCGCCAGGATTTGTATTATCGCCTCGCCATTATTTCCATCTATTTGCCCGCTCTCCGCGAGCGCAAGGAAGACATCGCTCCGCTCGTAGAGTTCTTCCTTGCTCACTACAACAAGAAATTCCGAAAGTCCGTCCAGGGCATTAGCGATGACACCCAGCGTTTGCTCTTAAATTACGACTGGCCCGGCAATGTCCGCGAACTCAAGAACGCCCTCGAACGCGCCATGATTCTTGAAGAAGGCAACATCCTCCGCCCCGACGACCTGCCCTTCTCCGTAGCCAGCGGCCGCAGTGGCACCACCATCGAGGAAACTCGTCAGCCCAACACCGCCGCCGAGCAAACTCTTCCCGATGGCAAGCGCCGCCTCCCTCCTCTCTATATTCCCGAGGGCGGCACTTCCCTCGAAGACGTCGAGCACGCTTTAGTCGAATTGGCGCTCCAGCATTCCCATGGCAATCAGATCAAAGCGGCCAAACTTCTCAACATCAGCCGCGACGCCTTGCGCTACAAAATGAAGAAATTCGGCCTCTCCCATTCTGAGGAAGAAGAACCCGCTCCCTCCAGCAACCTCTAGCCACGCTCTGGCCCCATGTAACTCGCTACAATATCAGTCGATTGCCGGCCCATCCGCTTTGCGTCTTTTTGGCAACCTCGCCCGTATATCGTGTAGTATGAGCGCACACGCTTCCACCTTAATGCCCCAGAGGGTTCCGGTTTTCTGTGCCGGTCTCATGGCCGAAGACACCCAAGCAATCACCGAAGGGCTTCACCGCCACGATCCCGACGTCATTGATCGCCTTATCGACCAGTATCAGCATCGTCTGTATCGCTACCTGCTGTTTTTGACCGGTAACCCGGCTCTCGCCGAAGACCTTTTCCAGGAAACCTGGATTCGGGTCCTCGAGCGTGGTCATCAATACAACTCCAAATCCAAATTCGAGTCCTGGCTGTTCGCCATTGCCCGCAATCTGGTCATCGATCTTTCTCGCCGCAAGAAATTCGCCAGTCTCGATCAAATGGCCGACCCAGACTCCGGCGCTCCTTACGATCCGCCCGACCAGCACTCCGCTTCCATCCTCCAGTTGCTCATCTCTCAGGAAAATGCGCAGGCCGTCCAAGTCTCGCTCCTCAAAATCGCTCCCTACTACCGCGAAGTCCTCATGCTTCGCTTTCAGGAAGAGCTCAACATCGAAGAAATCGCTGCCGTCCTGAACACTCCGGTTTCGACCGTGAAGTCCCGCCTGTATCGCGGACTCGCCGCTCTCAAATCGCTTTTGCCGCAAGCCGCCTCGCGAGGTGCCTCGTGACCGAAACTCTGCACCAGCGCGCTCAACAGCTTGCTTCTCAGCAATGGGTCGAAGGACTCTCCGCCGCCGATCAGTCTTGGCTCGATCAGCACTTGGCCACCTGCGCGGAGTGTGCCTCCTCCATTTCGCAGACCGCCGATATTCTATCCGCGTTGCGCGCCGTCCCTGTTCATACGCCCTCCGATCTGGCCGCTCGGACTCAGTTGCGCGTCCGCCTGCGTGCGGCGTCCATGCGTGAAGCTCCTGCCGGCTACTTGTTGTGGATCATTGCCGGCGCCAGTTGGGTTCTCGGCTTGTTCACCGCTCCGCTGGTTTGGACCGGCCTTACTTGGATGGGCCACCGTTTTGGCGTTCCCAAAATTGCGTTGGAAGCTGGCTTTCTCCTGTGGTGGGCCATTCCCGCTTTAGTCGCCGTCGCCGTCGTGTTGCACCAGAAAGCCGTCGGCAGCAGTTCTCGAATTTAGGTTCGCACTGATTTTGTGTTGTGCCAGGAGTGAAAGACCATGTCTGAATCTTTTAATGAGCGCCTTCGCATGATTCGTTTTCGGCGCAAGCGCGAACGTACCCGCTTCACCGAGGAGTTGCGCCTCATTCCGCGCTGGCTCGTCTGGACCTGCGCCGTCGCTTGGTTCATCGCCATCGTAGCCGCTACCGTTGTCAATCTCCACGGCTTCCAGACCAACGGCCCGATCTTCCCAGACGACTCCCTGCGCAACCAACCGGTTACCTCGACATTAGGCCTCCTCGGAGTGATTACCCTCATGTCGCTGGTGCTTTCTTCTATGTTCTTCATGTTTGGTTGGGTCTACCGCGACGCCAAACGCCGCGGCATGCACCCCGGCCTGTGGACCTTGCTCGTCGTCATTCTGGCCCCCGCCTATGGCGTCATTGGCCTCATCATCTATCTGATCGTCCGCGAACCGTTACCCTTCGCGTGCCCGCAGTGCAATACGGAAGTTTCGGCGCGCTTCAATTTTTGCCCCAACTGCAAATACAACCTGCATCCCGCATGCCCGCAGTGCCAACGCGAAGTCAGCGACAGCGACAAATTCTGTCCCTTACTGCGCCACACCGCTTCACGCTACCGCCGCCTCTGCCGACACCTCGGCCATCGTCTCCGACGGCTCTTCCTCCGGGAATTTAGTCCGCTCTTATCGCGGCGCTCGCAGGGAATTCAAGTACGCGATAATCGCTCGCGCATCCTCGTGATTCATGTGGTACACGTGCATCGGTGGGCGGATCGGCGTCCCATCCAGTCCCACTCCTTTTTCCAGCACCCGCTCGCCTTGCTCTTCACTCATGCCCGGGAAGCCTGCCAGCGCAGGCGCATGATCCGCCCAATCCTTCATTGGCTTACTCGGCTGTATCCAGATCGGCGCGCCTTGCAGCCACGCGCCTTCAATCAACTCCCCGCGATCATTCCGCGGCGTGTGGCATTCCGAGCATTTCGCCACTTCCTCGACCAGATACCTGCCTCGTTCAATATCGCCGCGACTTGTGGAAGTCTTCGTCTGCGGAGTGCTGCTGCTCGCCGCCAGCCCGACAACTCCCAGCACTAGCGCCAAACCCGTGGCCCGGCTCAAGCCTTGCATCGTTGGCTCTCCTTGTCGCCTTACAGGAGTAGCACCGATACCCAGTATCCGGCCATTCCTTGTTCCCTGTAATCCGCCTCGGTTCGTCTCGATTCAAACTCGCCCTACAAGTTGCCAGCCGCCTACTTCAGCATCTCCACGGCCAATGCTACTGCGTTCCCGCCCCCCAGACACAACGCGGCAATCCCCCGCTGCAGCCCGCGCCGCTGCAATTCATACAGCAGCGTCACTAGAATGCGCGCGCCCGATGCTCCGACCGGGTGCCCCAGCGCTACCGCACCGCCGTTCACATTCACCTTTTCCGGATTCAGCCGCAATTGCCTCGTCACCGCGATCGCCGCCACCGCGAACGCCTCGTTCAACTCCACCAGGTCCACATCCTTATCGCGATCCCACCCGGTCTTCCTGAGCAGCTTTTCCACCGCATCCACCGGCGCCATCATCACCCACTTCGGTTCCACGCCGCTCACCGCCTGCGCCACAATCCGCGCCATCGGCTTCTTTCCCAACTCCGCAGCCTTGCGCTCGCTCGTCACCACCACGGCCGCCGCTCCATCATTCGTGCCCGGCGCATTTCCCGCGGTCACTGTCCCGTCTTTCTTGAAAGCAGGCTTCAGCTTCCCCAAGGCTTCCAGGCTGGTATCCTCGCGCGGCGATTCGTCGTACTTGATCACGATCGCTTCGCCTTTTTTCTGCGGCACTTCCACCGGCAAAATCTGCGCCTCAAAAAAACACGATTTCCTCGCCCTCACCGCTTTCTGGTGGCTCTCCAGCGCAAATCGGTCCTGTTCCTCTCTCGTGATCCCGTACTTTTCCGCCACCAACTCGCCCGTCACTCCCATGTGAAAATTTTCGTACGCGTCCCACAAACCATCCCAGATCATCGCGTCCACTACCTTCTGGTCTCCCAGCCGAAATCCCGTTCGCGCATTCGGCAGCAAATACGGCGCGTTGGACATTGACTCCATTCCGCCCGCCACCACAATTTCCGCTTCGCCCAGTTGCACCGCCTGCGCTGCCAGCCCCACGGCCTTCAATCCCGACCCGCACACCTTGTTGATCGTCATCGCCGCGACCTTCGGGGCGCACCCGCCCTTCAACGCCGCCTGCCTGGCCGGGTTTTGCCCCAATCCCGCCTGCACCACGTTCCCGAGAATCACCTCATCCACTTGCGTTCCATCCACTCCCGCGCGGCGCAGCGCTTCCGCCACCACTTTCCCACCCAACTCGGGCGCGCTGAATCCCGACAACCCGCCTTGAAATTTTCCAATCGGCGTCCGCACCGCCGACAAAATTGCTGGAGTCTCCATCGCTCACCTCTCCCCAAAATATACACCGCCCACACGCGGCAACGGCCCGGCATCGCTCCGGGCCGCTGCATTTGAATTGGATGTCCCTCGGGCGAACCGCGTCACCGCCCGTCTATTATTGCTGCTCGTCCGCGCTCGGGCCATACAGCGCCGGAACTGCAACCTTCAGTTCCCGCAAATACATCGTCAATTGCGCCCGGTGGTGAATCAAATGGTTGAAGCAGAAGCCCCGCAGCACCGCATACTTCGGCATCGTGAACAACTTCTGCCCACCCATCAGCAGCGTCCACGGTTTGTGCATATCTTCGTCGCTCGCCGCCGCCAACGCCTGTCTTGCATCTGCGGTCAGCTTGTCGAATACAGCTACTGCTTCTTTCGTGTTCGTCACCTTCGGCGGCTCGTACTTCTTCCCATCCGCTGGGGCGAAGTCCAGTTGGTCCGTTTTGAGCGTCGCAACCGTCCAGTCGTTTAGCGTAGCGATATGCGCGGTCAGCCAGCCCAGCGTTCCCGACTTCTCGTGTGGCTTCCAGCCCCATTTATCGTTGGGCACTCTCTCCAGCGTCTTTCGAGTGTTCGCAGACTCCTGATCGAACTCCGGCAGCAACAGTTGATTGATGGCCATGTGGGCGCTCCTGAATGAATTCGTAGAAGAATTCCGGGAGCGCTAGTCTACACGAATGCAGTTCCGCTTGCGTCCCCAATTGCAATATTCCAGAATTCCCTCATGACCCACCAACTCACCACCTCGTATACAAGAGACGCCGTCGACCTTCTCCGCCATTACAAAAAGCTCACCGAACGCGCCATGGAGCAGTGCCCCGACTCCGGCCTCTTCACCGCGATTGACGACGAATCCAATTCCATCGCCATCATCGTCAAACACATCTGCGGCAACATGCGCTCCCGCTTCACCGATTTTTTGACCACCGATGGCGAAAAGCCCGATCGTCATCGCGACACCGAATTCGAACAGCCCGCCTCTACCCGCGCGGAGATCATGGCCGCTTGGGAGCGTGGCTGGCAGCTTGTCTTCGACGCCTTGCAGCCGCTCTCCGATGCCGATCTGACCCGCACCGTAACCATTCGCTCCGAGCCGCACTCCGTGATGCAGGCCATCAATCGCCAGATCGCTCACTATTCCTACCACCTAGGTCAGATCGTCTTTCTCTCGAAACATTTTGCCGCCCAGCAGGGCGTCTGGAAGAGCCTCACCATCCCCCGCCGCCAATCCTCCCAGTTCAACGCTGACGTAGCGAGCGGCCGCACCTCTCAACGCTAAATCTCGCAATCTGTCGCGCGCCACCAAAATATACAAGTTTTCTACTACTGGTCCTGTTACCCGCAAACCTGCGTCTACCCATCGCAACTCTTTCCTCATTTCTGGGTTTCTTGTAGTGTCAGACGCCTTCGACAGCATCAAATCGCAGGCGTTTCGATTCTCCTGGATGTAGACGTACCAGGCGAATCGCTGAAGGGTACGAACATGCGTTATCTAAAAACTTTCGGTTTGCTGGCGATTTTCCTTCTTGCCGCGGCCACTGCGCCCGCGCAAGTGTCCGTCGGCATCGGCGTCGGTCCCGTGTACGCGGGGGTTGGTCCCATCGGCCCGGCTCCGTCCTGCGTTTACGGCTACTATCCTTACTACCCATACGCCTGCGCTCCTTACGGCTACTACGGGCCCAACTGGTTCGTCGGTGGCGTCTTCATCGGCGCTGGTCCTTGGTATCACAGCTACTGGGGACGCCCGTACGGCTATGGCTACGGTTACGGATATCGTGGCGGCTATTACGGTGGATATCGTCCCGGATACGGCTACAGGCCCGGTTATGGGTATAGGCCGGGTTACGGCTATCGCCCGGGTTATGGTGGCGCGCGACCCACTCCGTATGCCTCGCATGGTTACGCGGGCGGCGGTGCAGGTTATCGCGGTCCCACTAGCGGTTACCGCGGCTCTTCGGCTCCGCGCCCGTCGGGTGCCTCTGCTTTCCACGCGTCAGGCGGTGGTTTCCACGGCGGTGGTGGCGGCGGCTTTCATGGCGGCGGTGGCGGCTTCCACGGTGGTGGCGGCAGACATCGCTAATACAATTTACATTCGAACAACTCAGAGCTCAGGCCTCGCGCCTGAGCTCTTTTTTTGTGCCGCCATCACACCAGATAATTGCAACCTGCGTGTTATCGTAGCCTCAGCACTGGAGGAACAGTATGCATCCGCGCCCGACGCAAGTTCTCGTGCTCTTCGTCATTTTGCTGCTGGCGTTCGCCGTGTCCGCTCAGCAGCCTTCCACCGAGGGAAAGCCCATGAACAGTAGCAAAATCGCACCCGACGGCACCGCCTACGTCACCCGCATCGTTCCCGTTCCCTCCACCGTCAGCCCGGAGGCCCAACAATATCTCGCGCGCCCTGAATCCGACGCTCCCGTCCATCAGACCCTCGAGCAGCGCCGCTCTGGCACCGACCAATGGCAGAACGCCACCGGCGCCGAGTTCCAGAAGCTCTATCCCGTCACCGTAACCACCGGCACCATCGCCGGAGTTCCGGTCCGCATCATCACCCCCAACAATCCTTCGCCTGCGAATCAGCATCGCGTTCTCATCAACCTTCACGGCGGCGGCTTCAACTCCGATTCCGGTTCGCTCACCGAATCCATCCCCGTCTCCTATTTCTCTGGCGTCAAGGTAATCGCGGTCCTGTATCGACTCGCCCCCGAGCATCCTTTTCCCGCTGCCGTCGAGGACGTTCTCGCCGTCTACCAGGAACTCCTCAAAACGAACCAACCCTCTTCCATCGGCATCTTCGGCACTTCCGCGGGAGCCATCCTCACCTCGGAAGTCACCGTTAAGCTGAAGCAGTCGCACCTGCCTTTGCCCGCTGTCACCGGCATCTTTTCCGGCCTCGGTGATTTCAGCAAGCCCAGCGATTCCATGGCTCTCTACGCACTCAACGGCTTTTCCGGTTACCTCGCTCCTCCCGATCCTCACAGACACGATGCCGAATACGTCGCCAACACCGACCCCAAAGATCCCGTTCTTTCCCCCGCCTACGCCGACTTGACCGGATTTCCTCCCACGCTTTTCATCACCAGTGGACGCGACTTGCTGCTCAGCGGCACCATTCTCTTGCACCGTGCCTATCTCCACGCCGGTGTGGACGCGCGCCTCATCGTTTTCGAAGCCCTTCCCCATGCTTTCTGGAACAATCCCGCTCTTCCCGAAAGCAAGGAAGCGCATCAATTTATGGCCACCTTTTTAGCCGATCATCTCGCGAAATAATATCCTCAACGCTTTCGCTTTTTATTCGTACAGAAGGATGGTAACCTGCATTCCTGATGCGCACTTTATTCGACATCTCGCCCCTCCCCGAATCCGCCGGTCCCGGCCTGATTCCCAACGACGCGCAGCACCGCGCCATCACTCACGGCTCCGGCCCTCTGCTGGTCATTGCCGGCGCTGGCACCGGCAAAACTCGCGTCATCACCGAACGCATTCGCCACCTTCTGGAAACCGACCCTTCCCTGCTTGGGGAAAACATCCTTGGCCTGACCTTCACCAAGAAAGCCGCCGGAGAAATGAAGGCCCGCGTCGTGAAATCCGTCGGCGAACGCGGCAAAGATGTCGTCCTCTCCACCTTTCACTCGTTCTGCGAAACTCTGCTCAAGGAAGTCGATCCCAACCGCCTGGCCCTCGAAGACATCGACCACTGGATTCTGCTGCGCCGCAATCTGGGCCGCCTTAAACTCGAAAAATATCGACGCCTTGCCGAGCCCGGCCAGTTTCTCAGCGACTTCATCAAGTTTTTCTCGCGCTGCCAGGACGAGCTCGTCTCCTGCGACGATTATCACCAGTTTGCCGAGACCCTCGCCGCCGAACTCGAAGCCGATCGCCCCCATCTCGACGAAGACACCTGCAACGAGCGCGCCGAGCATGTCGCTCTGCAGCGCGAGATCGCCCGCGCCTACCGCGCCAGCGAAGAAATCCTCCGCGAAAAACGCGCTGTCGCTATCAACGGCCTCATCCCTCAAGCCGTCGCCCTCCTCAAGAGCGATGCCGATCGTCTCCGCCGCCTTCAGGAACGCTTCCGCCACATCCTCGTAGACGAATTCCAGGACACCAACATCGCCCAACTCGAACTGCTCAGCCTGCTCGCCGGAGATACCCGCAACATCGTCGTAGTCGGCGACAACGATCAGGCCATCTACCGTTTTCGCGGCGCCTCTTTCGGCAGCTTCAAACTGTTCCTCACCAATTTCGCCGGCTGGCGCGAAGGCCAGGACTCCACCCCCTTCCGCGTCTCCCTCACCGAAAACTATCGCTCCACTCCCAACATTCTCCGCGTCGCCACCCACGTTATCGGCCTCAACGAGATCAGTCCGGAATTTCCGAAGAAAGTTCTCCAGCCGCACAAGCCTTCCGGCGAAAAGGTCCGCATCGTCGAGCACGATTCCGCGGAAGACGAAGCCTTCTGGGTTGCCGACGAACTGCAGCGCCTCCATCAAGCCGGACGCCCCTGGAAAGACTTCGCTGTGCTTTATCGCCAGCACGCTCATCGCAATTTCCTGGTTGAGGAGCTGGCCACTCGCAAAATTCCCTTCGTCATCAGCAAGCTCTCCATCCTCGAGCATCCCCTCGTGCGCGATCTGCTCTCCTACCTTCGCCTGATCGCCTTTCCTTTCGACGACATCGCTTGCGCCCGCGTCCTATCCGCGCCGGCCTGGCATCTCGGACCCGAGGATCTGGTACGCCTCGCCGAACGCGCTCGCAAGAAGCGTGGCTCGGCCTTGTATGACGTGCTGGCCGCTCCTCAATCGGAATTGCAATTCGATGCCTATCCCGCGGCCATCGCAGGAATTGCTTCAGTTCCTCTCTTCCCAGCGCAAAACCTTGCGACGCCGCACCGCTCGCGAAGTCCTTGGCGATCTCGTGGAATGGCTGGAAATCCCGCAGCGCGCCAACTCCCGCGACCGTCGCTACATCAACCAACTCGGCGAATTCATGAAAGGCTGGGAGCCCAAGAGCGAAACCCGCTCCCTTCCCGAATTCCTCGAATATCTCGACTACTTCGAGCAAGCCGGCGGCACCCTGAGTCTCGATGACGATGCTCCCGGCGACGCCGTTCAGCTCATGACCGTTCACGGCGCCAAGGGCCTCGAATTTCCCCACGTGTTTCTGCTGCGCGTGAATCACAGCGCCTTCCCGGCCAACAACCGCTCCCCGCTATTCGAATTTCCCGATCGGCTGATGAAAGAAGAATTGCCGGAAGGCGATTTCCATATCCAGGAGGAACGCCGCCTCTTCTACGTGGCCCTCACTCGTGCCCGTGATCGGCTCACCATCACCACCGTCGCCAACAAGCGCGGCAAGGTCCCCGTCTTCATTGAAGACATCCTCATGGATCCTGCGCTAAAGGCGCGCGAAATCTCGCAGACCGCTCCCAAGGTTAAGCGCCCGGTCGCGAATACCACTGCGTCGCCCGTCCCCACCCACGCTCCCGAGCTTTTTCCTGCCACTCGAGCAGCCCCCGCGCATCTTTGCCCGCATCTCGCAATGGGCCGAGGAGTTTCATCCGCCCTGCGGCGAACCTCTCAAGCTCAGTGCCTCCGCCATCGAAAACTATCGCAAGTGCCCTCAGCAGTACGCCTTCGGCCATCTCTGGTCGCTTAAGGAAGGCCCGCGTGCCATGCTCAGTTTTGGCAGCGTTGTGCACACCACCATCCGCCGCTTTGTCGAACAGCTCAAACGCGGCGTCCGCCTGCCCTTCGAAGAAGTGCAGCGTATTTATGAAACGGAATGGACTAGTGCGGGCTACGAGGATGAATACCAGGAAGCGGAATACAAGAAGGACGGTCTCGAGCAACTCCGCATCTTCCATGCCTCCCTGCTCGAAGAGCCGCCAACCGTCCTTGACCAGGAGAAAGGCTTCGAACTACCACTCGCCAACGACGTCATCCTGATCGGTCGCATGGACCAGGTGAATAGCCTCGGACGCAACGAGGTGGAAATTGTCGATTTCAAAACCGGCAAACCCAAGAAAGATTCCGACGCCCGCAAAGACCTGCAACTCAGTATTTATGCGATCGCCGCCAAAGAAATCTTCGAATGGAATCCCATTCGGCTCGTCTTCCATTATCTGCAGAACAACCAGCGCCAGATCACCACTCGCGATGCCAAGCAGCTTGCGGACGCGGAATCCACCATTCAGGAAGTCGCGGCCAACATTCGCGCTGGCGCATTCGATGCCAAGGACGGCTTCTTCTGCCGCAGTTGCGCCTACAAACCGATCTGTCCTGCTCACGAAGTCATCATCGGCTCCGCCGACTGACGCTTCCACGAAAATTCTCCCCTAAAAACCAGAAGCGCCCCGTTTCGCGAGGCGCTCCACCACAATTGCTTTTCGATTGCCGCCTTACTTCTTTTTCGGCTTCTTGGCGGCCTTCTTTGCAGGTTTCTTTGCCATTCGAGCGTCTCCTTGAACCTGAGTTGGATCGCAAAACAACTTTCAGCGTTCCATCCCCATTGCTTCCCGTATAAAGTGATTGCTCGATTGTGTCAAGAATAATCTGCACCTGAGCGTTCAGCCGCGCCCAAATTCTCCTCAGTTTTTCTATCGGTTTTGCTCTACTTCGGCGCTTCCGTCGCGAATGTTCCACCGTAATATCCGTTCCGCGTCAGGATCGTCATGTCCGGACGGCGCACCCGGACCTCCAGCGTGTGGTAATCCACTTTCCTCGCGCCATGCGGTGAAAACGCCAGTGTGTATTGATTCCGCGCCTGCTCCGTGATCCGCGAATAAAACTCCTCGAACGTGTTGCTCTTCGCTCCGTAGTACACGTCTCCGCCGGTATCCCGCGAATAACTCACCAGTCGCGTGAATTTCCGCTCGAAGTAGCTGCTGCCCGTCGCCACGCAATACACTGAGATGTTGTACCGCAGCAACGCCGCTTTCGTATCGTCATAGCTGTGCGTGTTGAATTTCGCGCCGTTCTGCCCATCGGAAATCAGCAGAATCACCTTCCGGCGGTCGCGCGGACGGTCCTTCAAAATCTCCGCAGCCGCGTACACCGCGTCATCCAGCGCCTTAGTCGGCTGGCCTTTGATCGCCGTCAACGACGGCGAACTCAGCGGGTCCGCTCCCGGCGCCGGAATGTTGTTGATCGTCGGACCATTGAACGGACCGCCGGGCGGGGGCGCCGATGGCCGCGATGCCAGTTGCTCCCGCTGCAGTTCTTTGATCAGCTTGTCCTGGTTTCGCGTAAATCCCTGTCCTTCATGAAAAAATTGGTCGAATCGGCAGATGTACGCTTCGTCGTAAGTGCTCAAGCCTCCCACGATCGATCGCAAACTCGGCTCCACCTGCTCTTCATCCTTGGACCGCAGATCGTTATCGATCAGCACCACCAGCGACAAAGGAAACGCGTCCGCCGTGAAAAACGTGATCTCCTGCTCCACGTTGTCTTCGAAATACCCGGAACTCGTCCCTCTTCAGGTCCGGCACCAAATTCCCCCGCCGGTCCTTCACCGTCACTGGCAGCACCACCAGCGACGTATTCACCACCAGCACGCTTCCCGGCGCATCCGCACCTTGGGGTGGCGGTGGTCCCTTCTGCGGGTTCGGCGTTTGCGAAACCGGCGGTACCTTCAACGGCTCGTTTTTTGGTTCCGGCGTATTCATCGTCGGTTTGGCCGGAGCTTGGCTTGGCGCGGGATCCTGTGCCACCGAGGCCATTTCAAACCCCAACAGCCCTGCTACCGTCAACATCCCGGTCGCCAATGCCCATTCTCTTGTTCGCGCGCGAAGTTTCATCGGGGCTAGCTTTCCACGTTATAATTTGCCTGGGCTTTCGGGCTCGTCTCTACGACGCATCCCAAAGTGGGCCTGGTTGCATCGAAATTCGCAGAACCCATCTGCGCTTGTGCACTGCGGTTAGTCTTCCCTCTCGCAGTGACACGGATAAGGATACCGGGAAACGGTGAGAATCTCCAAAATGTCCATTACCTTTCATTCCGCTCCCTTGGTTCGCTCTCTTGCTTGCGCCGCTGCATTGTCCCTTCTGCTCCCTCCTCTTCCCGCTGCGCAAAATGGTTCCTCGCAGGACACCGCTCAGGGCCCGGTCATCAAGACCGAGGTCAATTTGGTCAACGTCTTCGCCACCGTCCGCGACAATCACAAAATGGTCGTCACCGACCTCAAGCAGGACGATTTTAAGGTTTTCGAGGACGGTAAAGAAGAGAAGATCGCCTTTTTCAGCAAGGAAATGCAGCTCCCTATCACCCTCGGCCTCCTCCTCGACACTTCCGGCAGCGAACAGAACATGCTTGGCGCCATTCAGGATGCCGGCAGCCGTTTCATTCATCGCGTCCTTCGCAAGGGCGACGAAGCCATGGTGATCTCCTTCGATTCCGACGTCGACCTCCTCGCTGACCTCACCGATGATCGCTCCATCCTCGAACGCGGCATCGCCAAAGCTCGCATCAACATTCCCGGCATGGGCGGCATGGTCAACAATCCCGGCCCCGTTGGTGGACAGCAGATCACCGGCACCGCTCTCTACGATGCCATCTATCTCGCGTGCAGCGATAAACTCAACGGCGAGGCTGGCCGCAAAGCTATCGTCATCGTCACCGACGCTCAAGACGAAGGCAGCAAGGTCAAGCTCGAAGAAGCCGTCGAATCCGCTCAGCGCACCGACACCGTCATTCACATCTTGCTCGTCGCCGATCCCCGCTTCGGCGGAAACGTCAGCGTTGCCCGCCGTCTTACCGAAGACACTGGCGGCCGCTTGATCATCGTCAGCTCGGAAAGGCGCCTCGAAGAAGCCTTCGATCAAATCTCCGAAGAGCTTCGCAGCCAGTATGTTCTCGGCTACTACCCCACCAATACCAGCAAGGACGGCAAGTTCCGCAAAATCAAAGTGGAAATGACCAACAAAGATTTAAAGGTTCTCGCCCGCCGCGGTTACTACGCACCGCGCAGCTAGCTTTGGTTCTTATCCGCTGCATTGACCCTGCTTCTCTCGTTGGCTAGTATCGCTAGACGCTCTTTTCGTAGCGCCTGCTTCTCTTCATGATCAACGAATCAATCGGCCACTATCGCATCCTTCGCCAGATCGGTAGCGGCGGCATGGGTGTCGTTTACGAAGCCGAGGATACCCGCCTGGGCCGTCGTGTCGCCCTCAAATTCCTGCAGGACTCCGGCAAGTCCGATCCCGGCGCCATGGAACGTTTCCTCCGCGAAGCGCGTTCCGCCTCAGCTCTCAACCATTCCGCCATCTGCACCATCTACGCCATCGAAGAGCACGACAATCGCACCTACATCGCCATGGAGCTTCTGGAAGGCGAATCGCTCGATCGCACCTTGCAGCGCGGGCCGCTTTCCATCTCCCGCGCCATTGAAATCGGCGTCCAGGTTGCCGATGCCCTCGACGCCGCACATCGCAAAGGCATCATCCACCGCGACATCAAGCCCGCCAACATCTTCATCACCCAATCCGGCGCCGCCAAGGTCCTCGATTTCGGCCTCGCCAAGCGCGTCGAGCCCGATCCCAGCTTCGAAGGCGAAACCGTCGCTGAATCCCAACCCGTCTTTCAAACCACGGTTGGCACCACCGTCGGCACCATCGCCTACATGTCTCCCGAACAGGCTCGCGGAGAACCCCTCGACCCCCGCAGCGATCTCTTCTCTTTCGGCTCGGTGCTCTACCAGATGCTGACCCGCACCCTTCCTTTTGCTGGGTCCACGCCCGCCGTAGTCTTTGCCAACATTCTCCACGCCGCTCCCGCCTCGCCGATCCAGCACAACGCCAACATTCCTGCTGAACTCGAACGCATCATCAACAAACTCCTCGAAAAAGATCGCGAACTCCGTTATCAGGTCCCCGCCGAGGTTCGTGGCGATCTCAAGCGTCTTCAGCGCGAACTCGATCCCGCACGCACTTCCGACCCCGCGGTTGTCACCAGCAAAGTCGCCTCTGCGGCGCTTCGCGCTTCTTCATCGGACACTCAGCCGCCTCTTCCCTCGGCCGACGTGGCGTCCTCTGGAAGACGTTTCCCCTACCTCGCTCTTGCCGCCATCCTCCTCGCCGCTCTGGCCATTGGCTATTTCTTTCTCCATCGGCAGGCCAACCACCCGGTCGCGCAAGTCCCCAAAATGCCCTTCGAGAAGTTCTCCATCGTCAATGTCTCCAACAATGGACATATTTCGAACGCCACCATCTCTCCCGACGGCAAATACCTCCTCCAAGCCCTCGAACAAAACGGCCTGCAATCGCTCTGGCTCCGCCACATTCCCACCGGCAGCAACACCGAAGTGGTCAAGCCCGCTCCCACTCGCTACGCCGGCCTCACCTTTTCCCCGGACGGCAACTACATTTATTTTGTTCGCCGCGATGAGGCGGAAGAAGCCTACGCCCAGCTCTTCAGTGCTCCCGTGCTCGGCGGTACTCCCAAAGCGCTCATTAAAGACGTCGACAGCCCCATCTCCTTCTCTCCAGACGGCAAGCACTTCGTTTTCCTCCGCCAGATTCACGACTCGCCAACTATGGATTTGTTGGTCGCCAATCCCGATGGCGCGATTGAACGCACTCTCTTCAGCAAGCAACATATGCTCACCGACAGCGCCGTACCCGCATGGTCTCCCGACGGCAAGAACATCGTCATCGCCACCGCTCAGCCTACTGCGGACTCGCTTTCCGCGTTCCTGGCCATTGATGCCGCAACCGGCAAGCAATTCACCTTTGGATCCTCCAAGGATCGCCTCTTCTACAACCCGGTCTGGATGCCGGACGGTTCCGCCCTCCTCGTCAGCACCACCGCCTTTACCTCCGGCAGCCTCGCGGTTCAGTTGGCCTTGGTGAGTTATCCCGGCGGAGACGTTCGCGTCCTGACCAACGACACCAACAACTACGTGCGTCCCGGCGTCTCCTCCGACGGCAAACAAATCGTCGCTCTGCAACAACAAGTCCGCGAAGAGCTCTCCATCGCTCCAGCGTCGGCGCCCGGTGAATGGCATCCGGTGCCGCTTCGTTCTCGTCAGCAGCTTTGGGAATGGGCTTGGACCCCCGATGGGCGACTGGCAATCCCTCAGGGCTACGACATCAACATCGTTGATTCCAAAGGCGGACAAACCACTGTCCTCACGGACTCGACGCATCCCACCGACCAGCTTGCAGTCTGCGGCGATGGCCAGTTCATCGTGTATCGTCCGCTCGCCAAGACCGCTCCCACGGCGATCAACCTTTGGGTCATGCGCTTCGACGGTTCCGATCAGCGCGCACTCACGTCCGGCCGCAACGAAGCCGACCCTGCCTGCACCCCGGACGGCAAGTGGGTCTACTTTACCGATCGCAATCAGAATGGCTTCCTGCAACGCATTCCGCTCACGGGTGGATCTCAAGAGCCCGTCGTCGCCGAAGCCATCGCGCCGTATTCTCTTTCCTCCGATGGCCGCCGCATTCTCAGTTCCGAATTGCGGGAGTTCGATCACAAGCGCGTGTGGCGCATCGACGATGTGGAAACTCACAAAACCGAATATTTCGACGCCGATCAGCGCGCCCTCGGCCCCGTCATTTTCGCTCCCGGCGATCAATCCGTCGCCTACCTTGTTCGCGAAAAAGGCGTCGACAGTCTCTGGATTCGCGGCCTGCACGAGGCCTCGCCCCGCCAGTTGACTCATTTCTCCGCGGACCGCATCTTCGGCTTCCACTATTCGCCCGACGGCAAAATGCTCGCCATCGAGCGCGGACACACCGACTCCGACGCCGTTCTGATCAAAGACGAAAGTAAGTAGGAAAACCGGAATGCAGTCACGCGTTGCAGCGTCGGGATGACGCTCGCGGATCTCCGATCTACTTCACGCTGCCCGCTGGTTTCGTGCTGGTGTCTTCCGCCCGCCGCCCATAATAGCCGCGTCGCGCTCGCACTTGATAGCCTTTGAAATTCGGCGTCTCAATTTTGATCTTGTGATATTTGCCGTCAAATCCGTGGTTCGAAGGCAGATACGCAATTGAATACTGGTTCCGCAATTCATCGCCGATATCCTGGAACGACTGGTCCAGATCGTCCACGTGATATGGATAGAACGACCGGCCGCCCGTTTCTTCCGCCAAATCCTGCAGCACCTTGTCGCCATCCGTCAGGTGATATTTGCGGTTGCCCGCTTTTTCCTTGCTGGGATCCTCAATCGTGATCCACTGCGTGCTGGTGCTGATCGTATAAATCACCACGCTGGTGCGCTGCGCCATCTCGATCGCTTCGCCGCGCGTATGCGTGGAGAGGTTGTCTTCTCCGTCGCTAATCAAGATCATTACCCGGCGCACCACGTCCGGTTGATCCCCAGGCGGCCGTGGTGGATGGCTCAATTCGTTCAAGCACGCCGCGTAAATCGCATCGTACACCGCGGTGCCCCCGCCTGCCCGCATCTTCATGATCTGATCGCGCAGTTTCCCCGTATCCGGCGTGAATCCCTGGATCACCTGCGGCTCATCGTCAAACGTCATCAGGAACGCTTCATCGGTTCCGCGCCGCAGCACGCTGTATAAGAAGTTATTCGCCGCATCCTGCTCAAATTTCAGCCGGTCGCGAATGCTGTTCGAAGTATCCAGCAGCATGCCGATGCGCAACGGCAACTCCGTCTGCTTGCTGAAATAGCGGATGTCCTGCTGCACATTGTCGTCGAAGATTTTGAAATCCGGCTTGTCCAGATCGGAAACCAGCTTGTTGCGCCGGTTCAGCACCGTGAATAGCACGTCGACCAGGTTGACCGTCACCGGAATGGTCGTTTGGCTTTTTGCTACCGGCTCTTGTGATGAAGGCTGTGCCGCCGGTGGATTCGTAGTGGCTGGCGTTTGCGAACTTTGCCCTGGCGTCTGCGGCCCTGCCGATGCCGTTACCAGCAACACGCCGCACAGCGTCACAATGCAGGCCAACCCACCTGGAAGTTTTCTCATGGCGCCCAATTATAGGAATCCCCCCAGCGACCCGTCAATTCGCGCCGGATCGTCCCCCGCCGCAACCGCCAATTCCCCCAAATACTCCCGCAATTCCTCCGGCAGGGGCGCTGTCAACTCCACGCGCTTCCCGCTTCGCGGTTGCTGGAACGCCACCTTCGCCGCATGCAGAAAATTCCTGTGAAGCGCCGGCAGCGTCGTGTGTCCCACGTGCATTTGCCCCGCCGCGCCATACAACGTGTCTCCCACCACCGGATGCTTCAACGCCGAAAAATGTGCCCGGATCTGGTGCGTGCGCCCGGTATGCAGCCTCACTTCCAGCAGCGTAGTCGGACCGACTCGCGCCAGCACTTTCCAGTCTGTCCGCGCCGGCCGCGAATTGGGCAGCAGCCCCGCCTTTTTCGCCGTCATTCGTGTGCGCCGGTTGGGATCTCTCGCAATCGGCAACTCAATTCGCCCGCTCTCTCCATCCATCGACCCTTGCACCAGCGTGATATAAATCTTCTCGATCGTTCGTTGCCGGAACGCCTCCGACAATTTCGCATGTGCAAAGTCGTTTTTCGCCACCAGTAAAATTCCGGACGTCTCTTTATCCAGCCGGTGCACGATTCCTGGCCGCAATCGATCCTCCGCCTGCGAAAGCTCTTGCCCTCGCCCCAACAGAGCATTGACTACCGTGCCGTGCGAAGTCCCCGCCCCCGCGTGCACCGTCATGCCGGCCGCCTTGTCGATTGCCAGCAGATCGTCATCTTCGTACAGGACTCTCAGCGGTATCGCTTCCGGCGTGGCCTCCAGCGGCGCGCGTTCCTGCGCGTCCACCTCGATGACATCTCCCGCCTTCACTCTTTGCGCGTCTTTCGTGCTCTTCCCGTTCAGCAGCACCAGCCCTTGTTCAATCAGCTCTTGCACTCTCGTCCGGGAGAGTTCGCTGCACGTTTGCGCCACCACGCGATCCACGCGCTGTCCCGCGGACTCCGCCGCAACCGTCCATTGTAGTTTTGGGTTTTCCACGCCAGAAGTGTACCGCAACCGCAACGCGCTCGAACTCAGCCCTGCTCCACCGCTTGTTTCTTCCCCAGAAGCATTTCCAGAATCACCAGCACCGCACCCACCGTGATTGCCGCGTCCGCCACGTTGAACGCCGGCCAGCGATACGTGCCCAGCCAGATTTCCAGAAAATCCGTCACGCTGCCATGCACAATCCGGTCGGTCACATTCCCCGTCGCCCCGCCCAGCAACAGCGCCAAACCCGCCGCGCTTCCCGTGCTCAGCGTTTTCGACGCCACCAGCATCCACGCGATTCCACCGATAATGATCAGCGCCACAAAAATCAGCGCCCAGCGCACCACCGGCGAATGCATATCCGCCAGCACGCTGAACGCTACCCCCGGATTCTTCGAGTGCACCAGATAGATGAGCTTCGGCACCACTTCGTGCCTCCACCCTTCCGGCGTCTGCGTCTCAAACCACGCTTTCGTCAAGCGGTCCGCAAACACCACCGCCAACGTCAGCCATAACCAGCGGAGTCGCTTCGGGAAGATCATGCCGCAGACGTCACGCCTTGGCTCCCGCCGGCTCGCTTTCGATTTCCGCCAGCGCTTCGCTGCAGCGTTCACAAATCGTCGGATACCGCGGGTTCTCGCCTACATGCGTCGAGTAGTTCCAGCAGCGGTCGCACTTCTTCCCGTCCGCGCGCTGCACCGTCACTTCCAAGCTGGGCACCGCTTCCGACTTGTAGTCGCCCTGTCCCGCGCTGAACACATCCACCTGCGACACGATGAACAATCCCGGCAGTTGCGCCTGGTAATGCTTCAGCTTCGCCTTCAATTCCAGGTCGCCGGTCAGCAGCACCTTCGCTTCCAGCCCGGAGTTGATCAGCTTCTTCTCATTCCTCGCCGTTTCCAACGCCTTCAGCACTTCCCCGCGCACCTTACTGAGCAACTCCCACGCGTTGGCCTTCTCCGCGGGAAACTCCGACCGCAATTCCGCCTCTTCCGGGAACAGCGCCATGTGCACGCTCTCCGGCTCACCGCTCTTCTTTGGCAAATACTTCCAAAGCTCTTCCGCTGTGAACACCAGAATCGGCGCCATCAAGCGCACCAGCGCGCTCGTGATTTTCCAAATCGCCGTCTGCGCCGATCTCCTGCTCCGGTTATTCGCCGCTTTCGTGTATAGCCGGTCCTTCAGCACGTCGTAATAAAACGAACTCAGGTCCACCACGCAATAGTCGTGAATCGCGTGATAAATCCGGTGGAATTCATATGCCGCGTACCACTCCCGGCAGCGCTTCACCAAGTCCGCGGTCCGTTCCAGCATCCACCGGTCCATCTCTTCGAGTTGGTCGTTTGCCAGCGCGTCCTTTGCGGGATCGAAGTCATTCAAATTCCCCAGCGCGAACCGGAACGTATTCCGAATCTTGCGGTACGCCTCGCTGAGCTGCGTCATCACCCGCTCGCTCATCTTTACGTCCGCCTGGTATTCCACCGAGGCCACCCAGATGCGCAGCAAATCCGCGCCCCACTTCTCGCAGATTTCGTTCGGCTCGATCGAATTCCCCAGCGACTTCGACATCGGCCGGCCCTGCTCGTCCAGCGTCCACCCGTGCGTCACCACGCTTCGATAGGGCGCCGCATTCTTGATTCCCGTCGCGATCAGCAGCGAACTGTGGAACCACCCGCGATATTGGTCCGGGCCCTCTAAATACACGTCCGCAGGCCACTCATTCCCGTGCAGTACCGCCAGGTGCGAAGACCCGGAGTCAAACCAAACGTCCAGGATGTCGTTTTCTTTTCTCCATCGGCTCTCGCCGCACGAACACTTCGTTCCCGCAGGCAACAATTCTTCCGGAGTGTGCTGGTACCACGCGTCCGCACCCTCTTTTTCAAACCAGCGCACCACATTGCGCAACGCTGTGAAATCCTCGAGTTGCTTCCCGCAGCCTTCGCAGAAGAACACGATGATCGGCACGCCCCAGAATCGCTGCCGCGAAACGCACCAGTCCGGCCGCTTCTCGATCATTTCGTAGATGCGGTCCTCGCCCCACCCGGGAATCCACTTCACCGTGTGAATTTCTGCCAACGCTTCTTCGCGTAGCGTTTTCGTTGCCCCGTGCGCCGCCTGGTCCATCTTGATAAACCATTGCTCCGTCGCCCGGAAGATCACCGGGTTGTGGCAGCGCCAGCAATGCGGATACGTGTGCTTGTACGGATGGTGCGCCAGCAGCGCTCCTCGATCCGCCAGCAATTTCACGATGATCGGGTTCGCCGCGAACACGTCCTTGCCCTTGTACTCCGGCAAACCTTCCAGGTACACGCCCCGCGCGTCGATCGGCGCCGCAATCTCCAGGTTGTAACGCTGCCCGGTCACGAAGTCGTCCGCGCCATGTCCTGGCGCCGTATGCACGATTCCGCTGCCTTGATCCAGCGTCACATACTCAGCCAGCACTCCCGGCACCTGCATCGCCAGAAACGGATGCTGAAACTTCATCCCTTCAAAATCGCGCCCTTTGTACTTCGCCAGCACTTCCGCGTGCTCGATGCCACAATCAGCCTGCAACCCTGCCACGCGGTCCGCCGCCAGCAGCAGTTTCCCCTTTTCCGTTTTCACCACTGCGTATTCGTAATCCGGATGGAACGCCAGCGCCTCGATTGTGCGGAATCGTCCACGGGGTCGTCGTCCAGATCACCGCCGACACATCCGTCCCCAATTGGCTCGCTTCTCCGCTGCCCCCGCCCACTACCGGGAACGTCACCCAGATCGACGGGCTGGTGTGATCCTCATACTCCACTTCCGCTTCCGCCAGCGCCGTGTTGTCGTAAATGCACCAGTACACCGGCTTTCGCCCGCGGTACACGTATCCCTTCTCCATAAACTCCAGGAACGCCCCCGCAATCGTCGCTTCGTACGAGTGGCTCATCGTCAGGTACGGGTCGTTGAACCGCCCAAACACTCCCAACCGCTGAAAATCCCTTTTATGCTGTTCCACGTACTTCAACGCATACTGCCGGCATCGTTGCCGGAACTCTGCAGGCGCGACTTTCCCCTTCCCGCCCAGCTCCTTTTCCACCTGCGTTTCAATCGGCAATCCGTGGCAGTCCCAACCCGGCACGTACGGCGCGTAGTGCCCCGCCATCGCCTTCGACTTCACGATCAGATCCTTCAACGTCTTGTTCAGACCCGTCCCCAAATGAATGGTTCCCGTGGGATAGGGCGGCCCGTCATGCAGCACGAACAACGGCTGCCCCTCATGGGCCTTCAGGATCCGCTCATAAATATTCGTTTCGTGCCACACCGCAAGCTGTTTCGGTTCGTTCTGCGGCAGGCTCGCTTTCATCGGAAAGTCGGTTTTCGGCAGATTCAGTGTCTTCTTTAATTCCAGAGGTTCAGGCATGAGGCAGTCTTATCGTGTCCCTTCTACGCCACCCTTGCCTCTCGAGCCGCAAAGGTCTACAACTGTCGTTGTACGGCGGGCACTACGGAAACCTGTGTAACTACGTATGTTACAATGAAAGCCGTGGACTGTCAGCCGCGCCCGTGCGCACAACCTTTATTGGTTTGCGTGAATCTCACGGGCAGGCAAACTTTTTGCCAAAAACTTGCGTCTAGTTAAGTCGAGGGGTTTTTAACGTTGGCTGCACCCATCAATCTTCTACCAGACGAAATCCGCAGACCGAAACGCTCCGGACCGGAAGAAGTCATTCCGGCCTCCGATCAGGCCATGCCGGAGTTCACGGTCCCCGATCGTTTGGCCTCCACTGGCTTCCTTGAAAACCTGAAACAATATTTGTTCGAGCCTCCGGTCAAGGTCCTCTATCGCAAGGACGCTCCCTTCCAGCCTCCGACCTACCGTTCGACCTTGTCCGACAACTTCAAGTTTTTCTTCTCGGCGCCGAACGTTCCAAAAGGACCGGTCAATAAGCGCCTCGAGGTCGACTGGGGCGGCAACTTCGGCAGTTTTAGCGATCGCATCAAGGAATTCTTCAATCCCAGCAAGCCCGCTCCTCTGCCTCCGGGCATCAAGCCCGTCCAGGTCAAGGAAATCTGGACCAAGGACGAGAATTTCGGCTGGACTCAGATCATCTCCATTGCTCTGCACGCCGGTGTAATCGCTCTTCTGATCGTTCCGTTCATCGCCGGATTCTCCACTCCTTCGAAAGCCAAGAACAAGGCCGTGGACACCGGCATCATCGACATTTCTCCCTACGTCGCCAAACTGCCTGCCGGCGCGAACAAAGCTGGTGGCGGTGGTGGCGGCGGTGATCGTTCTCAATTGCCTCCCACCAAGGGTAAAGCGCCGCGGTTCGCGATGACCCAATTCACGCCGCCTTCGGCCACCCTGAAAAATCCGAATCCCAAGCTCCCCATGGATCCCACGCTCTTGGGTCCACCGGAACTGAAGGTTGCCAACTCGGCTCTCTCGAATTTTGGCGATCCTCTGGCCTCTACCGTAAATATGTCCAACGGTCCCGGCGGCGGTGGTGGCATCGGCACTGGTGAAGGCGGCGGTATCGGCAGCGGTTCGGGCGGCGGTCTCGGCCCCGGCGAAGGTGGCGGCACCGGCGGCGGCCCGTTCCGCGCTGGCGTGAACGGCGTCGGTTCGCCCAGTTGCTTCTATATGCCCAATCCCCCGTATTCAGAAGAAGCTCGCAAGGCCAAATATTCCGGCGTGGTTCTTGTGGATGCCGTCGTCACTGTCGATGGCCGCGTCACTGAACCTCGCGTGATGAAGAGTCCCGGTCTGGGACTCGACGAAACCACGGTTACTACCATGCGCACTTGGCGCTGCAAAGCGGCGATCGGCCCCAACGGCCGTCCCGTTCCAACCCGCGTGACCTTCGAAGTCAATTTCCGTCTCTACTAATCACCGTCCTCGAGCACAAAGTCATAGGGGTGTTGCGCCTTGCTTGTTGGTCTTTCGCAACAACCCTGCAACTTCAGAATCCGCTCCTCTGCCCTTTTGTTAGCATGGCCGCATGCGAAACAATTTTGTCTTGAAAAATTTCTTCGTCGTCGCCGGCCTTGCCGCAGCGCTCGTCGGTCTTCCCGCTATCGCCCAAGCCCCTACCGGCTCTCTCGAAATCACCGCGCAGATCACCCCCACCGGCGGTCGTCCGGAACCCATCCGCGAATTCCCTCTTTTTGTACTCACCAAAAGCTATGAAGACATTATCAGCGAGGTCGAAGCCTCCGACCCCTTGCCCACTCAATCCGAGTTCATCGACTCCCTTCTTTGCTCTCCGGAACTGAAAACTTGGATGAAGGACCATCGCACCATCGATCTCGCCGCCGTCGATTTCGACAAGCTGTTAACTCCAGACTCCATCACCACCGTCCCCGAATTTCTCGCCGCCTATCAACGCACCAACAGCGGCGGCGTCACCGTCGGTTTGCCAACCCCTCACTATCACGAGTCCGACAAAGCCACCAATCCCGAAAAATACGAAAAGTCCAAGCAGGAATATCTCGCGGCTCTCCGCAAGTTTATTCAAGCCAACGCCTCCACCATCTCCGGCACCGAATTGGAATTGTCCGCCATCAATCCCAAAACCAAATGGGACCGGCTCTATTCCGATCGCCGCAATCACCTCGCCCAGGTCGCCCCCGACCTGGCTCAAACCAAATACCTCGCTGGCCACGTCGAAACCGATCTCGATGGCCACGCCGGACTCGCACGGCTCGCTCCCGCTCAATATTGGATCTCTTCCCTCGGCGTCGATGCCGCTTCCGGTGACCGGCATTATCACTGGGACACTCCGGTCAAAATTCAATCCGGTCAGGTCACCCGCATCGTGCTCTCCAACGTGAATGGCATCAACGGCGTCCGCACTTCTCGCTAGCTTTGCGCTATTCTGCAATCCATGGGCTCTCTCCCCCTGTGGATCGGTTTCAACGTCTTCGTTCTGGTAGCCCTGGCGGTCGATCTGGGCGTCTTCCACCGTAAGGCCCATAAAGTCGGCCTCCGCGAAGCCCTCCTCTTCAGTCTTTTCTGGATTGCTCTTTCCTTGCTTTTTGGTTTCGGCGTCTGGCGTTGGTTCGGTCCCCGCCCCGGCCTCGAATTCTTCACTGGCTACCTGATTGAAAAGGCTCTCAGCGTCGACAATCTCTTTATCTTTCTCATCATTTTCCGCACCTTTCACGTCGACGAAAAAGTCCAGCACCGTGTTCTCGCCTGGGGCATCATCGGTGCTCTCCTCATGCGCGGCATTATGATCGCCGCTGGCGCCGTTTTGATCTCCCGCTTTACCTGGCTCCTGCAGATCTTCGGAGCGTTCCTCATCTACACCGGCCTTCACATGCTCTGGCAGCGCGAAAAACAGGTCCACTACGAGCGCAACCCTCTCTTCCGCTTCGCCAGCAAGCGCCTTCGCGTCACTCCCGATTACGAGGGCAGCAAATTCTTCGTCCGCCGCGATGGCCTGCTCTTCGCCACTCCGCTGTTCCTGGTTCTCCTGGTCATCGAAATATCCGACGTCACCTTTGCCGTCGACTCCATCCCGGCCATCTTCGGAATCACCCGCGACCCCTTCATCGTCTACACCTCGAACGTCTTCGCTATCCTCGGCCTGCGGGCCTTGTACTTCCTGCTCGCCGGGGTGCTCGATTACTTCCGTTATCTTGGTATTGGTTTGGCTCTGGTCTTGCTCTTCATCGGCGCGAAGATGGTCGCCGAACCATGGATGCACCTTTCGGTGCATATTTCGCTCGCCATTGTCGGCGGCATCTTGTTGATTACCATCCTGGCGTCGCTCATCGCCGGCCGCAAGCCTCGACCCGCCTAGCATGGCTTTCTATTCGTCGAATTCCGGCTCTTGCTCCGCGCTCAGCAATTCCCACGCTCGAAACACTTCCGCCACGCTCCAGGCTTCCGCAATGCACCCCGCCGGTAGAAACGGCGCGTCCCCACCGAAGATTTCTCCAATCGTTCCCAGGCCGCCCGAATAGATCGTCCGTCCCAGTGGATCCAGGAAACTCTGCGCTTCCTGCGCGTCGCCGTACACGCGGAAGTGCGCCAACGCGAATGGCCCCAGCAACCAAGCCCACACTGTCCCTTGGTGATACGAAGAGTCCCGCTCCCGCATCCCGCCGCCATACTGCCCCTTATACCCCGGCTCGCCCGGCGCCAAACTCCGCAATCCATGCGACGTCAACAGGTGTTTCGCGCACGCATCCACCACTCCCGTTTGCTGGCTCAGCGTTAACGGGCTATGCGGCAACGACACCGCGAAGATCTGGTTCGGTCGCAACGATTCATCATTCTCACCTCGCGGCGTATCGATCACGTCGTAACAACAATTCCTCCCCGCGTTCCAGAATCGCTTGAAACTTTCCGTCGCCGCGTCCGCTATTTTTTTGTACCGGTCCGCATCCTCCACAAGAATCTCCGCGAATCGCGCCATGCTTCGCAGCGCATTGATCCACAACGCATTGATCTCCACCGGCTTTCCGGCTCGCGGCGTCACCACCCAATCCCCGATCTTTGCGTCCATCCACGTCAATTGCGTCCCGTTGTCCCCGGCCGCCAGCAGGGAGTCTGCGGGATCCATTTGTATTTTGTAGCGAGTTCCGCGTATGTGCGCATCCACAATGCCCGATAGCACCGGATATAACGTCTTCAACGTTTCGAAATCCTGCGTCGCTTCCACATATTGCCGTATCGCTTCGAAGTACCACAGCGCAGCATCAACCGTGTTGTAGCCCGGCGGCCCATCCACATCCGGAAAATTGTTGGGCAGCATTCCCTCGTCCACGAATTCCGCGAACGACAGTAAAATCTTCCGCGCGATTTCCGGCCTGCCCGTCGCCAGCGTTAGCCCGGGCAACGCGATCATCGTGTCCCGGCCCCAATCCGCAAACCAGGGATATCCCGCGATGATCGTTCGGCCGTCGTGATCCGTCGGCCTCGCCCTCAGCGCAATAAACTGGTCCGCTGCCAGCACCAGTTGCCACATCCAGCTCGGCTCTTCATCCGCCGGTATCGCCGATGCCGCCTTGTGTTGCCTCTGCCAGGCATCGAACAACTTCCATTCGTGATTGGACTGCGCCGCCCTCGCTTCTTCGCCATCCAGCGTCGCCTCCGCATTCGTTGAGAATACGATCGTCACGCTCTCGCCCGCATTCAGCCGCGCATGAAACAATCCCGCGTATAAGCTGTCTTCTTCGTCATCCAAACCTCGCGCCGTCTCGGCGGGCAGCGAATATTTCTGGTACCACTCGTATCTCGCTTCGAACGTAGCTTCCGCGCTTCGCAGGTACAATGTCGTTGCGCCCGCCTGCACCTGTAAGCCCTGTTTCACCGCGGAAATCGCCATCGGTTCTTCGCTCGCGTGCATCGTCGAATGAAAGTCACGGTGCGCCACCAGCGTTTTCCCGTCGATCTCCACCGGTCCGTTCGCCCTCACCAACTTATATTGCACGTACGTCGTGTTCTCTCCCTGCCTCATCCAGATGCGCTTCTCCAGCAGGGCATCCGCCAGCGCGTACCTCCACACCGGCTTGGTTCCCTCCAGGAAAAAACTCTCGATTTGCAGGTAGCCGCGCGGCGAAGTGAATCCGCTCGCCCAGCGATTCGTGGACAACGCGTACACCGACCCGCCATATCTGGCCGAGTCATCGATCTTGGAAACCAGCAGCGTTCTTCCTGTAGGCGGTCGCAGCGCTGCGATCAGCAGCCCGTGATACCGCCTGGTCACCGTCCCCGCAACCGTTCCGGACGCGAATCCGCCCAGCCCGTTGGTCACCAGCCATTCGTATTTTTCCGCGACTTCCAGGTCGCCACACACATCTCTTCCCATCTGCACTTCGCCCGGAAGGGACATTCTCTATTCCCCGCTCTGTTCTAGAAGCTTTGCGACCAGTCCCGTCCACCCCGTTTGGTGGCTCGCGCCCAGCCCTATACCCTTGTCGCCATGAAAGTATTCGTAGAACAGCACCAGATCACGCCAGTGTGGATCTTTATTGAATATTTCTGCGCTGCCGTTTACCGGTCGCCGTCCTTCGCCATCACGCAGGAAAATTCGCGTCAGCCGCTTGGAGAGTTCTTCCGCCACTTGCCATAGGTCCATCTCCTTCTTGCTATGTGTGGGGCACTCCACTCGGAAATCTTCTCCGTAGTAATGGTGATATTTCTGCAACGCCTCGATCAGCAGATAATTCACCGGAAACCAGATCGGCCCGCGCCAGTTCGAATTTCCTCCGAACACCCCGGTCGTCGAATTTCCCGGCTCGTAGTCCACCTTATTGACGTGTCCGTTCACTTCCAGCTCATACGGATGTTCCAGGTGATACCGCGAAAGCGCCCGCACTCCATGCGGCGACAAAAACTCTGTTTCATCCAGCATCCTGATCAAAATCCGCCGCAATTGTCTCCGGTTCGCCAACGACAGCAGCCTGCGCACCCCTTTCGCCGACCGTTGCGTCATTTCGATGTGTTCCGGCACGTCGGGGTGGTTCTCCATGAACCACTGCATGCGTCGCTGAAATCCCGGCAACCGCGCAATCACTTCCGGTTCCAGCGTCTCCACCGCAAACAAGGGAATAAGCCCGACCATCGAACGGATTTTCATGAAGTGCTCTTCGCCGTTCGGCAGGTGCAGCACGTCGTAATAAAACCCGTCCTCGTTGTCCCACAACGAGCGCTTCCCGCTTCCGATATCGTTCATCGCGTGCGCGATATTCACGAAGTGCTCGAAAAACTTGCTGGCCACATCCTCGTACGCCAGATCCTCTTTCGCTAGCTCCAGCGCGATCGCCAGCATATTCAGGCAATACATCCCCATCCAACTCGTGCCATCCGATTGTTCCAGGTGTCCCCCGGTTGGCAACGGCGCCGACCGGTCGAACAACCCGATGTTGTCGAGCCCCAGAAAACCACCTTGAAAAATATTCCTGCCGTCTGGATCCTTGCGATTCACCCACCACGTGAAATTCAGCAACAGCTTGTGAAACACTTTTTCCAGGAAAGCCCGGTCGGACACGCCCCGAATTCGCCGCTCGATCTTGTAAACGCGAAAGGCCGCCCACGCATGCACCGGCGGATTCACGTCTCCGAACGCCCACTCATACGCCGGCAACTGCCCGTTTGGGTGCATGTACCATTCGCGAAGCAGCAGGATCAGTTGATCCTTGGCATAGTCCGGGTCCACAATCGCCAGCGGTATGCAATGAAACGCTAGATCCCAGGCCGCATACCACGGGTACTCCCACTTATCCGGCATGGACATCACGTCGTCGTTGTACAAATGCGTCCACTCCGCATTCCGTCCATGCCATCGCTGCGCCGGCGGCGTTGGCCCCGCTGGATCCCCTTCCAACCACGTCCGCACGTCGTAGTGATAAAACTGCTTCGACCACAACATCCCGGAGTACGCCTGCCTCATCACCGCCCGCGCATCCTCCGAGAGTTCGCCGGGTATGCGAGTCCCGTAGAATTCGTCCGCCTCGTTTTTCCTCAGCGTGAATAGGGCGTCGTATCCCTTCCCAAAATCGTTTGGAGCCGGCACTCCTTCTTCGCGATCCTGCGCCCCCGGCGATGACTGCGCGCCATTCATGATGGAGTCCAAATCCCTTGTTCCCAGCGGATCGCTGTCCGTTAGCCGCAGCTTCAATTCCACCGATTCTCCCGGCTGCAGCACATAGGAATACAGTGCTCCACACTTCGTTCCGGTTCCTTCCGGATTCACTGCCGCCTTGTTCCCCCGGATCAGATATTCGTGGAATCCATCTTTGACATAAGGTGTCCGGTTCGGGCTGCGGAACAGCTTTTCGTTGTTCGATTCGTTTTCGGTGAACAGTAACTCCGGTTTGCCATGAGCCAGCAACCATCGCTTCCCGTATTCCCAGTGCTCCACCTCCACACACTCCGCTCCGGGAACTTCCGGTGCCCTGCGCAACGTCGGCCGCCGCAAATCCCGCCCCCACGACCACGTGTTTCGAAACCAGATCGTAGGCAGGATGTGCAGCGGCGCCGCTTCCGCTCCACGATTCACTGCCGTAATTCGAATCAGAATGTCTTCGACCGTACACTTCGCGTATTCCACAAACACATCGAAATACCGGTTTTCGTTGAATAAACCGGTGTCCAACAATTCGAACTCCGGCTTCATTCGGCCGCGCCGTTCATTTTCCTGCAGCAGCCATTCATACGGAAACTCCGCTTGCACGTACTTGTACAGCATCCGCATGTAGCTGTGCGTAGGCGTGGAATCCAGGTAAAAGTATTGTTCCTTGACGTCTTCCCCGTGATTGCCTTGCGGCCCGCTCAGTCCGAAGAGCCGCTCCTTCAGGACCGGATCTTTCTCGTTCCACATCGCCACTGCGAAACAGATCATCTGGTGCCGGTCGCTTATTCCCGCGATCCCGTCCTCGCCCCACCGATATGTCCGCAGGTGCGCTTGCTCAAACGGCAGATACTCCCAAGCCGCGCCGTTCGGGCTGTAGTCCTCTCGCACCGTTCCCCATTGCCGTTCCGAAATGTACGGTCCCCACCGTTTCCAGTGCTTCTTCCGCAACCTCGCTTCTTCCAGTCGCTGGTCTTCTCTGCTGGGCAATCGGGCCATCGGGTCGGGTCCTTCCTCGGCGCTGGAACTAGAATCGCATTTTTTCTTTGAAATTGGGATTTTTCGGCCTGAACTGGTGTTAAGATATCCGCCGAGTATTGGGTTGTGGTGCCGGACAGTGGTTCATTGGGAACTCAGGGAAGATCAGGCGAACGTTTTTCGCCCAAGCCGTTTACTCTATGATCATTCTTGGCTTTCCCGATACTTGGCCGCTCGAGGTGCTTCGAGTATCGTTCCATGGTACAGAGGCATCCTGAATACCAAACGATCAGGCATGGGAGTGGGAACCTCGCCCACGAACGCTGCTCCGCCGCCCATTGTTTTTGTAGTCCTGTTGTCTGAGTTGGGCTTCTGTGTTCAGATTTCGTTGTGTTCCAACGCTGAGGAGGCGTCATGAGAAGAAACCCCAGTCGTTTTGCACTGGCGGCTGTTTCATTGCTTTGCATTGCGGTGCTCGTGGCTTGCAACTGCGCACCTACGTTGCGCTACGTAACCATCGCTCCTTTAACGGCAACTGTTTATAACGGTCCGGGTACTGCCACCGGTTGTGGCACCCAGCAGTACACTGCAGTTTCTTATTACAGCGATGGATCTCAGAAAGATGCCACCAGCCTCGTCGCGTGGACTTCTTCTAATTCCTCGCTCGCCTCAATCGGTACCACCGGCTTGGCCAGCGCCACTGGCACCAACGTTGGAACGGTTACCATCACCGGTTCTACCGCTGGCGCTTCGCAATCGGCCACTTTGACGGTGAATTATCTCAACGCACTCACCGTTACCCCTGCTCCGTCCTCCACCATCATTTCCAATGTGCCCGGCACGACTCAGCAGTTCACTCTGACCGGTTCCTTTAACAACGCCGATGGCTCCACTTCCACGACGGACTTCACCACCGCCGCGGTTTGGTCCGTTTCCAATGGCGTCACCAGTGCTGACGGCACCACCAATTCCAACTCCTTCGTGAGCATCGGCACCGCCACCGGCTTGTTGACCGTGCTGACTCCCGCTACGGAGGGTGCTCCGAACTTCAGCGGCGGCACCACCGTTACCGCGACTCTCTGCGGCGGATCAGCCTCGACCTACGCCTCCATCGGCGTCATCGGTCCTGTGGCCCTCGTCATTACCCCCGCGTCTCCCACGATCCCGGTCGGCGGCACTCAGCTCTTCACTGCCACCGAAACCTATAGCGACGGCACCACTGGCCACCCGGTCTCTGGCACCCTCGCATGGACTAGCAGCGCTACCGCTACGGCCACCATCGATCCGGTTACCGGCGTCGCCACCGGCGTTGCTGCCGGCGGTCCGGTCACCATCACCGCCCAAGAAACTACTCCTACCTCTCCTACTACTACCGAGATCGTACAGGGCACTGCTTCACTCACCGTGGCTACGCCCGTTGCTCGCTTCGCCTACGTCACCAACGTCAACGACAGCTCCGTTCAGGTCTTCGCAGACAACTCCGGCGTCTTGGTTCCCACCGGTAAGTTCTTCGTAGGCAGCGGTGGCGTTCAGGAAATCGTCTTTGGGCCCAATGGCAACGCGTACACCGTTGGCACTGATCCCGCGAGCACGATTACCACTTGGTCGATCAACCCGACGACCGGTGCTCCCATCGCCGTTCTTGGTACTGCGGCAGGCAGCACTGGCTCCGGCAACACTCGCATCGCCATTGACCCAACCGGTCACTACCTCTACGCAGTCACCGATGCGACCGGCGAGGTTCGTTCCTTCACCATCACTCAATACGGCGCGAACGCTGGCCAACTGGTCCAGACCGGTGATATCACCATCTCCGGTGGGGCACCCTCCGACGTTAAGATCAGCCCGAACAGCATGTACCTTTATGTCGTGGACAGCGGCAACGACCAGGTTGTCGGCTACGACATTGGTACCAGCGGTGTCTTAACGCAAATGACCGGTACACCGGTTACTACTGCGAACTCTCCGTTCCTCGCCGCGATGGATCCGACCGGCAGCTATCTCTATGTGCCGAATGGCGGTGTCGTTGACGCTTACGCCATCTCTGCTACCGACGGTACTCTCTCGCCTGTTACCGGAGAGCCGTTCACCGTTACCGGTGCCACCAACTTGCTTGGTGCCGCCGTCGATCCAGCCGACAAGTTCCTTTATGTCGTGGATTCGCCGGTTACTTCCTCGCCTGGGAAATTGGGCACTGTGTTCTCTTACGCCATCACTTCGGGCGCTCTGGCCTCTACCGCCACGAGTTCCGCGACCACCGGCTATTTGCCGACCGGCGTTGCCGTTGACACGACTGGTACCCAAGTCCTCGTTGACAACAATGTCAGCGACACGATCACTTCCTATTCCTCTTCGGCGGGCACACTCGCTCGGACCGGTGCCGTCGAAACCGGCTTGGCACCCCAATACGTTACCTTCTACAACGGTACCGCCGCGCCAGTTCTGGCTCCCGGTGAAGTCTTTGCCGCTAACCCCGGCATCGCTCCTGCTGGCAGCACCGTCTCGGCCTACAGCATAGCGTCCGGTGTTCTTACCGCCGACGCCAACAGCCCGTATGCTACGATCCAAGGTGGCAGCGCTATCAGCGCCAGCTCGCTGACCAACCTCGTCGCGGTCTCCAGCCCGACAGGTGGTAGCACTGGCCTCGACGCCTTCACCTTCAATCCATCCGTTAGCCCGACTCTCGCCCAGGTTACTGGCGCGCCGTTCGCCACCACTGGCGGCCAGCACGTCATCTCCGACGCTACCGGCAACTTCGTCTACGTGATCGATACCACCGACGGCGAAGTCAATGGCTACCACTACTCCGGCGGCACTTTGATGCCCATCGCTGGCTCTCCGTGGGCCGTTCCTGGCGGCATTACCGGCGCCGCGATCGACCCCGCAGGTGCCTATCTCTACACCTTCAACAGCACCGGTGTTTCCCAGTGGCAAATTGATCCACAGGGCTCCGGTTCGATCGGCTCCTCGCCGACTTCAACACTCGCGGCTGCTGGCAATTGGACCGATGGCACAGTCAGTGCCGATGGCAACTGGCTGGCCGTGCTCGATCCGACCGCCAAGACCGTCCAAACCGTCGCTATCACCAACAGCGGCCTCGTGGCCGGCCTCACGCTGGCTCTCACCGGCACTCCCTCCGCGATCAACTTCGATCCGCAGGGTATCTACCTGCTCGTCACCGATGCCACCGCGGGGACCATCTCCGCCTACTCGTTCAGCCCGCTGAGCTCGCCTCAGTTCGTCGCCACCGGCACTCCAATTCACTCTGCCGACCGGCGATGGCACTGCAGGCAAGCCCGTGTTCGATCGTACCGGCGGATACCTGTTCGTTCCTTTGTCCGGCAACGCAAGCGCTTCTACGCCGGTTCCTGGGCAGGTCGCCGTCTACTCGGTGGCCGTCAGCACCGGGACGCCCGCATTCACCGCAGTCACCGGCTCGCCGTTCGCGGCTGGCACGGGCACCAGCGGTGTCGCGGTTCTGGACACGATCCAGTAATCACCGGGAAGGAGCGGCAACGCTCCTTCTCCTAACTCTTCCAAGGGGGATGGCTTCGGGCCGTCCCCCTTCTTTTTTTGTCCACAACATTTGACCCTTTGAATCGCAGGTGTTAGTCTCGCCCTTCCTCTGTTCGAAAATTTTTCAGGAGAACGAATGGCCAGATTCGCCGGTGTGCTTGGCATGATTTTCTTTCTCGGTCTGGCCTATCTCCTCTCCACCAATCGCCGCGCCATCCAACGGAAAACCGTGCTCTGGGGTCTTGGTCTGCAGATCGCTTTCGGCATCTTCGTTCTTCGGTTCGCCCCCGGACGCCGCCTCTTCGAAGTCGCCGGAGAGGCCGTCAACAAGTTGCTCAGCTTCGCCATGGCCGGATCGGAGTTTGTCTTCGGAGAGCTTGGCAAACGCGGCTCTTCCTTCGGCTTCATCTTCGCGTTTCAGGTCTTGCCCACCATCATCTTTACCGCGGCCCTTTTCGCATTTCTCTATCACATCGGCGTCATGCAGCTCTTCATCCGCGCCTTCGCTTGGGCCATGACCCGCATCATGGGCGCTAGCGGTGCCGAATCCCTGGACATCGCCGCCAGCATCTTCATGGGCCAGACCGAAGCGCCCCTCACCATTCGCCCTTTCCTCAACAAGCTCACCAAGTCCGAACTGATGTGCATCATGACTTGCGGCATGGCCCACGTTTCCGGCGCCATCATGTCGGCCTACATCGCCGTCGGCATCGAGCCCAAGCATCTTCTCTCCGCAGTGATCATGACCGCTCCCGGCACCCTCCTCATCTCCAAGATCCTCGTCCCCGAAACGGAAAAGCCGCTCACCGCCGGACATGTCCAGATGCCCGAAATGCAGCGCGAATCCAACTTCCTCGGCGCTCTCTCTCGTGGCACTTCGGACGGCCTCCAACTCGCCATCAACGTTGGCGCCATGTTGATCGCCTTCGTCGCTTTTCTCGCCCTCGTCGACTACCTCTGCGGCGGCGCACACAATTTCCTTGCAGCCCACCACATGCCGTGGTTCCCTTCCAGTCTCGAACAATTTTTCGGCTGGATATTCGCTCCCATTGCTTGGCTTATTGGCATTCCCTGGAAAGAAGCGCCCGTCGTCGGCTATCTGCTCGGCACACGCATGGCCCTCAACGAAGTTGTCGCCTTCACCAAGCTGGGTGCTATCAAAAGCACCATGGACCCGCGCTCCGTCCTGATCGCCACCTTCGCGCTCTGCGGCTTCGCTAATTTCAGTTCCATTGGCATTCAGATTGGCGGTATCGGGGCCTTGGCGCCCGAGCAGCGCGGCCAGCTCGCGCGTTTTGGCATTCGCGCCATGCTCGCTGGCACCATGGCTAATCTCATGTCCGCTTGCATCGTCGGAATCCTCACATGAGCCGGGTTCGCAAGCTGCCCAACGAATATGAGCGGGCCCAGGCCGCCGCAAAATTCATCCTTCGCAAAACGCCGCTCCGCCCTCGCATCGGTCTAGTTCTCGGCTCCGGACTGGGCGCTTTCGCCGATAGCCTCTCCGCTGCCAGGCGCATTCCTTACGCGAAGATTCCCTTTTTCCCGCGCTCCACAGCCATCGGCCACGCCGGCAATCTCGTGCTCGGTTCCGTTGACCGCATCCCCGTCGCCTGCATGCAGGGCCGCGTTCATCTCTACGAGGGCTACTCTGTTCACGACGTCGCATTCCCCATACGCGTCTTCGCCCGGATGGGTATTCGCGCCGTCGTTCTCACCAACGCTGCTGGCGGCATCCGCCAGGAGTTCACTCAAGGACGTCTTGTCGCCATCTCCGATCACCTCAATCTACAAGGCGTCAATCCGCTCTCCGGTCCCAACGACGATCGCTTTGGCCCGCGCTTTCCGGACATGACCATGGCCTACGATCGCGAATTCCTCTCCGTCGCCGCGCAACACGCTAAACAACTCGGCATCGCTCTGCCGCAAGGCGTATACGCCGCGCTCGCCGGTCCCAGTTACGAAACACCCGCCGAAATCCGCTATCTCCGCACCATCGGCGCGGACCTTGTCGGCATGTCCACAGTCCCCGAAGTCATCGCCGCACGCCACTCCGGCGTCCGCGTGCTGGCTATTTCCTGCGTCACCAACGCCGCCGCAGGCATTCTCGATCAACCGCTCGACCACCGTGAAGTTCTCGCCACTGCCGAACGCGTCAAATCTCACTTCATAGCCCTGCTCCGCTCCATCATTCCCGCCATCGATTCCACCCTCTAGCAATCCCGGCTAGCCGTGCGCCGACCCCCTCGCACACTTCGCCTCCTGCGCGCACAAGTACCGCGCGACCATTCCACTCGTTTTTTATTGGGAGAAACTACTTAGAAAAATTTGGCTGGGAGACCTGGACTCGAACCAGGATAGCCAGATCCAGAGTCTGGAGTCCTACCGATTGGACGATCTCCCAGCAGCACCACAACCTGCGCGTCTAGGCGCTTTCTAACGACTGCACCTCAACCTTATTAGGGTAAAACGGGTATCGGCACACGTCAACCTGCGCGCCAATATATCCCATGACCAATTTTATCGGTTCTGCGCCAGTCCGTGCAATTCTGCCCGTGTGTTCCCTGGTGATTTCCACCCTCGCGCTATGTCTGCTTCCTTGCTCGTCGGCAAGCGCTCAACAATCCACCGTTTCCAGCGCTCCTTCGTATAACAACCTGCCCGACGCTCCTGAACCCAAATCCAAACCTGAGGGCGTGGTGGGCGGCACCATGGATGCCACCGAAAGTTTTGTCGGTTACCTCACCAAGAAATCTCTGTTCTTTCCGGATATCGCCACCAGTCCCGGACCTCTCTCGTCGTTCGAAAAATTCGAACTCGCAGCCAACGAAAGCATCTCTCCTTCCACCATCGTGCACGCCTCTCTCGTCGCGGGCATCGGACAGGCTCGCGATGTCCCTGCTGCTTACGGGCAGGGCGCCGAAGGCTTCGCCAATCGCTTTGGCGCGGACATGGGCCGCAACGCTTCCAACGCGTTCTTCGGCGATTTCGTGTTTGCGTCGCTCTTCAAACAGGATCCGCGCTTTTTCCCTCAGAGCAATCCCTCCCTCTGGGGCAGCATCAAGTACGCCGCGCGCCGCGTCGTCATCGTCCGCACCGATGCCGGCAACTCCACATTCAACTCCAGCGGCATTCTCGGCCTCGTCGCCGGAGAAAGCCTCGCCAACGCCTATCTGCCCGTCTCCCAGCAGGGTGTTGGGCAAACCGCTCAGCGCGTCGGCACCGACATCGCTTTTCAGTTTGCGGGAAACATTTTCAAGAACTACTGGCCCAAGCTGTTCCGTGATCTTGGCCTCAATCGCCTGAAGGTCGTCCCCGCTCCGGCCACCGACACCCCTGTCACCAACGGCAATTAATCCTGCCCGTCTACGCTTCTCTTACTTCTCCCGTTCCAGGTGCCGTTTCGCTTCCTTCAGTTGCGCCCGTTGTTGGTCGGACACCATCGGATATTTCAAATTCATCTCGCGCATCGCATCCACCACGCACGCCACCACCAGCAACCGGCTGAACCACTTATTGTCTGCCGGCACCACCACCCACGGAGATTCCGCCGTCGCCGTGTTTCGGATCATCTTCTCGTACGCTTCCTGATAGTCGTTCCAGTAGCCTCGTTCCTTCACGTCCGCTGGCGAAAATTTCCAATTCTTATCTGGATTCGTCAGCCGCTCCATGAATCGCTTCTTCTGCTCCTTCTTCGAAACATTCAGGAAAAACTTCCGAACCGCTATCCCATTCCTAGTCAGGTACCGTTCCAGCGCGTTGATATCCTCAAACCGGTGCCGCCAGAAATGCTCCTTTTGAAATTGCGCTCGGTATTCTCTGTTTGCTGAGCAACTCCGGATGCACCCGCACCACCAGCGTCTCTTCGTAGTACGACCGGTTGAATATCCCGATCTTTCCGCGCGCCGGCACGCATTGCATGCACCTCCACATGTAGTCGTGCGCCAGGTCCTCGCTCGACGGAGCCTTGAACGAATGACACATCCACGCCCTGCGGGTTCACTCCCGACATCACATGCTTGATCGTTCCATCCTTCCCGGCCGCATCCATCGCCTGGAAGATCAGCAGCAGTCGCCCACTCGCCTTGCGCGTATAAAATGTCCTGCATCTCGCTCAAGATCTTGACGCCCTGCTGCAGGAAGTCCTTCGCCGTCGGCTTATCCTCGGACTTCAGATGGTGCGTGTTGCCGGGATCGTGATCCTTCAGACGGAACTTGCTTCCGTCCCTCACTACATACGGCTTAATAAACCTGTGAATATTCTTCAGCTTGATTTCTCGTTTTTCGTTCGCCATCGCCATTCGCTTTCCGGAGCGACCAACCTCGTCTCTTCGAACGCATCATCCCACTCCAAATTCCTCATTTCAAGGCGCCTACCTTCCTCTTCGCTCCCGCGCCCCGTTTGAAATTCTTTATCTCTGGTATATGCTCATTGGCAGCATTTTCGATCAGGGGGAGCATCGCCGTCGGCCCGCTGGCGCTTGCTTTGTTTCAGGTCTGTTCCGGGCATACGCTGTCACGCTGCTCCGTTCTCTATCGTTCCGCAGCACTCTTGATCAGACCCCGGAACCCGCCCGCGATCGAATCGAGAGGCTCCTATGCAATCCACATCCGTGCTGTCCCGCAGCGTCGTTCTTCTCGCCTCCGTCATTTGCCTGTTTGGCTGCGCTGCCGAAAAGGAAAAACCCGCACCGCCGCCTCCCGGCGTTACCATCACCCCTGTCATTCAAAAAGATGTCCCTGTCCGCCAGGAATGGGTCGGCAACATGACCGGCAACGTAGACGCCGACATCCGACCAAAGGTCGACGGCTTCCTCCTCTCTCGCACTTATCAGGAAGGCAGCCTCGTCCAAAAAGGCCAGGCCATGTTTCAGCTCGATTCCCGGCAAACGCAAGCCTCCCAAGATCAAGCAGCCGCCAATCTGGAACGCGCCAAGGCCTCCCTCAATCAAGCTCAAATCGATGTTGACCGCTACACCCCGCTCGTCGCTCAGCACGCCGTCAGTCAAGCCGAACTCGATAAAGCCATCAGCATGCAAAGAGCGGCCAAAGCTTTGGTGGATGCCGACCAAGCTGTCCTCGACAACGCCAAACTCAACATTGGCTGGACCACCGTCCGCGCTCCCATCACCGGCATCGCCGGCCTGTCTAAAGTCGCTATCGGTGACCTCATGACCCCGAGCACCGTCATGACCACCATCTCCAACGTCAATCCCATCTATGTTGACGTCAACATCACCGAACAGGATTACCTCCGTTTCCGCCGCGACAAGACCTCTTCCAATTCCAGCGCGCTGCAACTCGTTCTTGGCGACGGCACCGTCTATCCGCAACGTGGCCGCGTCCTCTTTCTCGGCCGTGAGGTAGATGCCCGCACCGGCACTATTCAAGTGCGCGCCGAATTCGCCAATCCCGGCAATGTCCTGCGCCCCGGCCAGTACGCGCGCCTTGTAGCCACCACCGAGGTCCGCAAAGGCGCCATGCTCGTTCCTCAGGCCGCGGTCAACGAGCTCCAAGGTATCTATCAAGTCGGCGTTGTAAGTTCCGACAACAAAGTCGAAATCCGCACCGTTAAGCTTGGCCCGCAATTCGGCAATATGTGGGTGGTCGATTCCGGCCTGAACCCCGGCGACAACGTCATCGTCGAAGGCCTCCAACGGGTTCGCACCGGCATGGTCGTCAACCCCTCTCCCTTTAAGAACACCGAGAGTGCAGTCGGCGGCGAGATCTAGTCATGGCCAGATTTTTTATCAGCCGCCCCATCGTCGCTATCGTCATCTCCATCCTTACGGTCATCGCTGGAGTCGTCGCAATGGCCAAGCTCCCCATCGCCCAGCTTCCCGACATCGTTCCTCCTCAGATCAACGTCTCCGCCACCTACACCGGCGCCGACGCCCTCACTATCGAACAGTCCGTCGCTACCCCCATGGAACAGCAGATGAACGGCGTCGACAACATGCTGTACATGATGTCCACCAACGCCAACGACGGCACCATGAATCTCAAGGTCACCTTCGACGTCGGCACCAACGTCGACATCGATCAGGTCAATACCCAAAACCGCGTCTCCCAGGCCAGTCCCAACCTGCCCACCTCAGTCAATCAGTACGGCGTCACCGTCAAGAAGCTCATGGGCCTGCCCCTTCTCGTCGTTTCCCTCTACTCACCCAACAACACCTACAACGGCCAATTCCTCGGCAACTACGCCACCATCAACGTGAATGACGCCCTCTTGCGCGTCCCCGGCGTCGGCCAGGTTACCAACTTTGGCGCTTCCGATTACGCCATGCGCATCTGGGTCAAGCCCGACCAACTCACCAAGCTCGGCCTCACCGTCGCCGATCTTTCCTCTGCCATTCAGCAACAAAGCGCCGTGAATCCCGCCGGTCAAATTGGTGCGGAGCCCGCTCCCAAGGGCCAGCAATTCACCTACTCCGTGCGCGCTCCCGGCCGTCTCGTCAAAGCCGAAGAATTCGGCAATATCATCGTTCGCCAGAATCCCGATGGCTCGACCGTTCGTCTCAAAGACGTCGCTCGCATCGAGCTCGGCTCCCTGGTCTACCAGCAGATGGCTCGCTACAACGGCAAGCCTTCCGTCATCGTCTGCATCTATCAAGCGCCCGGCTCCAACGCTCTCGCCGTCGCCAAGCAGATCAAGCTGCAACTCGAGGACCTCAAGACCCGCTTCCCCCAGGACCTCGACTACACCATCGCCATGGACACCACCCTTCCCATCACCGAAGGCATGAACGAAATCGTCCACACCCTGGTCGAAGCCATCATCCTCGTCCTCATCGTCGTTTTCCTCTTTCTCCAAAACTGGCGCGCCACTCTCATTCCTCTCCTCGCTGTTCCCGTCTCCCTCGTCGGCACCTTCGCCTTTTTCCCGTTCATGGGTTTTTCCATCAACACCCTTTCGCTCTTTGGCCTGATCCTCGCCATCGGTCTGGTCGTTGACGACGCCATCGTCGTCGTGGAAGCCGTCGAGCACCACATCGAACATGGCCTATCTCCCGTGGACGCCACCATCAAGGCCATGGACGAAGTCTCTGCCCCGGTCATCGGTATCGCCCTTGTTCTCTCCGCCGTCTTCGTACCCATGGCTGCCGTCGGCGGCATCAAAGGTTTGCTGAACCAGCAGTTCGCCATCACCATCGCGATCTCGGTCTTGATCTCCGCGTTTAACGCCTTGACCCTTTCGCCGGCCCTCTCCGCCCTGCTCTTGCGCCCCAGAAAGAAAACACGCGGGCCGCTGGGTAAATTCTTCGATTGGTTTAACCGCTGGTTCGGCAAAATGACCGGAGGCTACGTCAACTGGAGTCACGTCCTCGTTCGTCGCTGGTTCATCGCTCTTCTCTTGCTGGCCGGTATTTCCGTCATCGCTGTCGGCTTAGGCAAACGCTTGCCCAGCAGCTTCATCCCCGAAGAGGACCAGGGGTACGCCTTCGTCCAAATCCAACTTCCCGATGCCTCTTCCCTGCAACGCACCGACGCAGTCTTGCTCAAAATTGACGACATGCTGGCCCACACTCACGGAGTCAAATCCTACAGCGGCATCTCCGGCTTCAGCCTTCTTTCCAACACTTCCGCTTCCTATACCGGTTTCTATTTCCTCCAGCTTGAGCCATGGGAAGAACGCAAAACTCCCGAACTTTCCGCCACCGGTATCATTCAGGGATTGAACCGCCGCCTCGCCGGTGAAATCAAGGAAGCCATCTGCTTCGCGTTCGGACCTCCGGCCATCCCCGGCCTCGGCACTGCCGGCGGTTTCACCTACCTTCTTCAGGATCGCGTTGGATCCGATCCCGCTCAACTTGCCGATACTGCCGACAAACTCATGCGCGCCGCGCAGAAGCGCCCGGAGATCGCCTCCGTCGTCACAAGCTTCCGCCCCAACGTTCCGCAACTCTTCGTCGACATCGATCAGGACCGCGTCCTCAAACAAGGTCTGCAATTCGCCGACGTCTACCAGACCCTGCAAGCCTTCCTCGGTGGCAGCTACGTCAACCAGTTCAATCGCTTCGGCCGCCAGTGGAAGGTTTTCCTGCAAGCGGAACCCGAATACCGCACTGATATCGACAAAATTAAAAGCTTCTTCGTTCGCAATTCCAAGGGCGAGATGACTCCGCTCTCTTCTCTCATCACCATCAGACGCGTCTCCGGCCCCGAGTACACCAACCGCTTCAACCTCTTCCGCAGCGTGCAGATCAACGGTTCGCCCGCTCCCGGCATCAGTTCCGGGCAAGCAATGGCCGCTATGGAGCAGGTCTCCAACGAAGTCCTGCCGCAAGGTTACGGCTACGCCTGGAGCGACATGTCCTTCCAGGAGAAAAAATCCACCGGAGGCGAAGCTGCCGTCTTCGGCATGTCGTTCCTGTTCGTCTTCCTGATCCTCGCCGCACTGTACGAGAGTTGGTCACTTCCCTTCAGCGTTCTGCTCTCCGTACCGGTCGCCATCCTCGGCGCATACGGCGGCCTCCTGTTGCGTAAGTTCGATAACAACGTTTTCGCTCAGATTGGCTTGATTATGCTCATCGGCCTGACCGCCAAGAACGCCATTCTCATCGTCGAATTCGCAGTCCTCGAGCGTTCGAAAGGAAAAGACTTCGTGGAAGCTGCATTGGAAGGTGCTCGCCTGCGCCTTCGTCCGATTCTCATGACCTCCTTCGCCTTTATTCTAGGTTGCGTTCCGCTCTGGCGGGCTAAAGGCGCCGGCGCCATCGGCCGCCAGGTTCTTGGCAGTTCCGTAATCATGGGCATGCTCACCGCCAGCGCCCTGGGCATCTTCTTCGTTCCCGTCCTCTACGTGGTCGTCGAGCGTCTCGCCCACCGCAAGCCTCGCGTCGCCGCGCCGCCGCAACCGGCCGTCCTCGAGGGAGGTCACGACTGATGAAGAAATTCCTCGCTATCGCCCTTCTGCCCTTCCTGCTGCTCACCGGATGCCATGTCGGCCCCAATTACAAGCGCCCCGACACCACGCCTCCTGCCAGTTACTACACGGCCCCTCCGGGCACCGCCGAATCCATCGCCGATCTTTCCTGGTGGGAATTATTCAAAGATCCCGAACTGCAGCGCCTGATCGACGAGGCCCTCAAAAACAACTACGACGTTCGCATCGCCGCCGCTCGTATCGAACAGGCTCGCCAGCAATTGGCCATCGCCCATTCCGAGTACTATCCTCAAATTGGCTACGGCGTCGGTGTCGCCGGCCAGCGCGCCCCGCAAACGAAAACGGGCACTTACTACTCCTACAGCTTCCCTGTCTCCTGGGAAATCGACTTCTGGGGCCAGATCTATCGCTTAAACGAGCAGCAGCGCGCCTACCTGTTGGCTTCTCAGGAAGCTCGCCGCTACGTATTCCTCAGCTTGGTCGCCGATGTAGCGCAATCCTATTTCACGCTTCGCGCCCTCGATGAGCAACTCGTCATCGCTCGCCGCACCGCCGCAAGTTTTCAATCCACCTACGATCTCTTTAAGAAAAAATTCGAAGGCGGCGCGGCTTCCGCTCTCGACACCTCCCGCGCGGAAGGCGCTCTTCAAAACGTAAAAGCTCAAATCCCCGATATCGAGCGCCAGATTGTCGATACCGAGACCGCCATCTGCGTGCTCCTCGGCCGCACTCCCGGCGCCATCCCTCGCGGCGCTTCTTTGCTCGAACAGTACGACGTGGACAACATTCCCGCCGGCCTGCCCTCCACTTTGCTGGATCGTCGCCCCGATGTTCGCCAGGCGGAAGACAACCTCGTCGCCGCCAACGCCGAAATCGGCGTGCAGCGCGCCAACTACTTTCCTCAAATTGGTCTAACCGGGTCCTTCGGCGGTACCAGCATTACTCTCGAGCAACTCGTTGGCGCCGGCGTTACGTGGGGACTGGGCGGCGTCGTCAAAGGTCCGATCTACACCGGCGGGCGCCTGAAGGCTCAGGTCCGCCTTGCCTACGCGCAACGCGACGAAGCCGAGCTTACCTGGCAGAAAACCCTGAATCAGGCCTTCGCCGATGTCGCTTCCTCCCTCAATGCTCACCAGAAATATCAGGAAGCGGCCGTCGAAGAAACTCGTTCGGTCGATGCTTACCGCGAATCCGTTCGGCTCTCCACGATCCGCTACGACAGCGGCCTGGCCAGTTACTTCGAAATTCTCGACGCCCAGCTCAATCTCTTCCCCGTCGAAACTCAGCGTGTTCAGTTCGAGCTCGGCCGCAAGAATGCCCTCGTGAGCGTCTACAAAGCTCTTGGTGGCGGTTGGAAACTTTCCGACGCCAACTGGACGAATCCTACACTCGCTCCTCCGATTCCCCCGTCTCCGCCTTCGCAGGAGCAACCCACTACGAATCCGTAGCCCTCTTTCACTCCACACGCGCCATCTTGCCGCTTTTCAGCGCGTATTCCGTGTCTCCCCACTTCACCCGGTTCGACGCAAAACTCGCCACCCACACCGCAAAAAAAATCGCGTCGCGCACCGGCACCATCCACATCCGTTTGCGCAATACTTCGTCGCCCACGCCCCATACGCCCGCCGTCCACGCCATAACCAATCGCAGCACCAGATAGGACGCAAGATACGCCGCTCCCATCCACCACGCTGGAGCCACCACCGCCGCCAGTACCGCCCACGCCAGTCCGTGCGTCACCAGCATTCCCATGTACGACGCAGGCCGGCACATTCGCACTGTCCGCGCCCACCGCACCTGATGCTCCCAAAAACTTTTCGCGCTCTGCTCCGGATACATCGTCCACACCGGTTGCCGGCACAACAGCACTCTTCCTCCCGCCTTGTGCACCCTGTTCCCAATCTCGTAATCGTCCGCCAACACGCTGGCCAGCCCTTCGTACCCCCCGATCTTTTTCAGCCAGCCTTTGGTCGTCATCACCGCGGCGCCCAGCGCAAAGGTCACGCCTTCTTTCCAGTCCGCGACCATCGCTCCCGCAAAAAAATCGCTGGCCGCTCCGATTGCCTCAATTTCCGCAAAGAAGTTCTTCGCCGCGATCGATCGGTAAAAGCAGCTCACCACTCCCACTTGGCCGTCCGAGAACGGCGCCACCACCTCCCTCAAATAATTCCTCGGCACGCGTACATCTCCGTCGCTCTGCGCCAGGAACTCATACTTGGCCTCGCGCGCCAACAACGCCAGATTGTTTACTTTTTGATTCGAACCCAGCTTCTCAGCGCCGCTCAGCAATCGTATCTGCCGCTCCGGATACCACCTCTGTATCTCCTCGATCAGCGGTACCGCCGGGTCGCTCCAGTCATTCACGCAAAACAGAATCTCGTATTCCGGATAGTCCAGCTCGCAGAAGCTCGCGTAATTTTCCGCCGATGCGAAATCGAGGCCCTTGACTGGTTTCAGAATGCTGACCGGCGGGGTAAACTCGCCGAGACTTCTTGCGCGCTGCCTCCCGAAGAACCGCAACGCCGCCAGGGTTCCGGCGATGTAATAGCCCAGCGACGCCGCAGCCATTCCCAGGATCGCCAGCCGCCAGATCGGTATACCCCAGTGCATTCCCGGTTCCCGCTCCTCGCACGCAGCCTTAGCCCGTGATCAGCACCAGCAACACCCCCGCGCACACCATCACCACTCCCATCCAGCGTTTCACGGTTACATCTTCTTTTAGCAGGTATTTCGCTCCAAACGTTCCCACAATGTAATTGGAGGCGGACGCTGGTATCACCAGGCTGATCGGAGCCCACGACAACAGTATCAGCAGCGAGTAGAACGACACTGCCAGCAGCGGCGCGGCCAGCAAGACCCATCCGTTGCGCATCGCTTTTCCGAGAAACTTCAGAATCGCTTTTGGCCGGAAACTCTCCGGCTCCCCTACCTGCTTCATCCCAAACGTCATGGCGATCTCGCCGCTTGTACTGCAGCATACAAAAAAGATCAGCATCAGCACGACTCTCACGGTGTCACCTCACGCCGCGCTCCGGTTGTACTCGGCTTGGTCTGTCCCACCAGCAGCACTCCCACACAAATCAGCGCTACTCCCACCCATCGCTTCGGCGTCACCAGTTCATGCAGCACCACCACCGCCAGCATCGTCTGGATCGCATACCCGAACGCACCCACCGGCATCACGTAGCTGTAATCCGCCCAGCTTACCGCCGTCATATAGCTGATTGTGAATCCAATCAGGAAGCAGATCGCCAGCCAGATTGTGGTGTTGTGCATCGTGGCCACCAGCGCGGCCCCCAAGCCCTGCGCCGTGACCTTCACCTCACCGATCTGCGACATTCCCCGCTTCAGCAGCAGGTCGCCGGTGTTCGCGCACACCACCATCGTCAAGACCATTACGATGGTCTTCCACCTCAACCGCTGTTCTTCTCTCATGCTTTGCTTAGTCGTTGCCGCTCGCCGTCGTTCCCGGCACGGCGATCATCGGCTTGGTGGCGTCGCCACCCTGCTTTACCCAGTTCAGGCGTTCCGCACGGAGCTTCAGGAAGTCCGTCGCCTCATGGATCAACCGTTTCCGCTCGTGGCTGTCCCACAGTGCTTCCTTGACGATTCTCCACACCACCTTCGGCCGGAAATAGTAATCGTCGTAAAACTGGTTCACACCCGCCATCATCTCCGCCTTCGACAGGTGTGGAAACTCGATATGCGGCAACTGGTGTCCGCCGTGGTCCGCCAGCGCTTCCACGCGCAGGAACCCGGCATCGGACATCTGCTGGTGCAGTTCCGTTCCCGGCATCGCGTGCGCCAGGGAGACCTGGATCGTTTCGCAATCCAGTTCCTTCGCAAATTCGATGGTCTTCTGGATCGTCTCTTTGGTCTCGCCCGGCAACCCGATAATAAAGTCGCCGTGCACCTTGATCCCGACCTTCTTGCAATTCTTCATGAACTCGCGCGCCATCTCAATGGTCGCGCCCTTTTTGATGTTCTTCAGGATTTGCGGGTCGCCCGATTCGAATCCCACGATAAATAACCGCGCTCCCCCGTCCGCCATCGCCTTCAACTCTTCGTATTTGCTGTGGCAACGCGCCGTGCAGGACCACTGGAATTTCAGCGGCTTGAATTTCTGGCTCAGCTCGATCACCCGGTCTTTCCGGATGTTGAAGGTATCGTCGTCGAAGAAAATTTCCTTCATCTGCGGAAAATGCTGCAGCGTCCGCTTCACTTCTTCCACCACGTTGTCCACGGAGCGTGTCCGCCACGCATGCCCGGAGAGCGTCTGCGGCCACATGCAGAACGTGCACAGCGCCGGGCAGCCTCGCGAACTGTAAAATGACACGAACGGATGCAGCAGGAACGGCACGTTGTACCGCTCGATCTCCAGATCCCGCTTGTAGGTGTCGCTCGCAAATGGCAGCGCATCCAGCTCCGCTGTGTGCAGTTGCGGCCGCGGCGCGTTATGGACGATCTTCCCGTCCTTCTTGTAGCTCGCCCCTAAAATCTGTTCCAGCGGCATGCCATGTGCGTATTCCGTCACCGCATGATCGAACTCCGCTCGCACGATGAAATCGATGTCGTCCGTCGCGTTCAGCGTCTCTTCCGGCTTGATGTGTCCGTGCGGCCCGACAAACGCCACCTTCATCGAAGGATTGGCTTCTTTGATCTTCCGCAGCAGCTTTACGTCGCTTTCAAATCCTACCGTCGACGTGAACAGCACCAAAAACTCATAGTCCTTGCAGATTTCAACCGTCTGCACCCAATTGATCTTGTGTGGCGACGCATCCAACAAACGGCTGCCCGGAATCATTCCCGCCGGATAGCTCAGCCATACCGGGTACCAATACGACTCGATCTCTCGCGTCGCGGGCCACCGCGAACTTGCCCCGCCATCGAAATTTTCGAAGCTCGGCGGATTCAGCAGCAACGTCTTCAAAACATCAGGCATTCTTCTTCACCCTCAGTGAAAGTCTTCGCGGCCGCCATTCCCTGTTCGCACACCATGGCCGCACAGTTTGCAGTCCTGATTAGTCTAGATATTAGTTTAACTGACTTGGTTGCATGCCCGAACAGCTTTCTGCGAACGGCGCTTAACGTGCACCAAGGGGCTAAATCCCGCATTAATCGGTACTTGCGTCCTTCAGGCTGCCCGCCGTTTGCCGCTCTTCCCGCACCATTTCCCAGATCCTCTCCACCCATTCCTCGTGCTCCGGCTTCATCAGTACCGACCTCAGGCACGTGATCGTCGGCTCATCCCACTCGATCCCCTGCAAACCTCGGAACGACCCCGCCTTGAGGTTCACCAGCGCCAGATGCAAGCCTCGCTTCGCCGTTCCTTCAAAAATCCGTCGCGCCAGCGCCGAGCTTTCGCTGGCTTTCCTCGCCTTCGCAGCAAATACCACGATGTCCAGTTCGGGCGCCAGCGCCGCCACAAATCCCGCGTCGTTTCGAATCCGCTCATACAACCCAATCGCCGCTCGTCGGCACTTCTCCAGACCTTTGCCGAACTCCCCGCCGCGCACCAACGGCAGGAGCCTCTGCGTCGCCCACAGTGCCACCGCCGCCGCCCCGGGCCGCGAACACTCCAGGCTGATCTCTCCCAGGTGCAATTCCTGCGAACTGAAGTACGTATACGGCGAGTCGTGCTTGTACAACCGGCCTACCCCCGGATCCCGAAACAACACACTTCCGCATCCGTACGGCTGCAAACCGTGTTTATGCGGATCGACCACAATTGAATCCACCCGCTCCATCGCCGCAAACTCCCGCCGCGTTCCGCTCTCCAGATTTTCCGCCAGCCGAAAGTACCCGCCATACGCTGCGTCCGCGTGAATCCGAAATCCGTGCTCTTCCTGAATCTCCAGGATCGCTTCCAGCGGATCGACCGACCCCGTGCCCGTCGTGCCCATCGTCGCTACCACGCAGCCGATATCGCCGCGCTTCGCTCGTTTCGCTAGTGCATCCGCATTCATCCGCCCCTTGCCATCGCAAGCCACCGCCTCGAACTTCAATTGCAGCACCGCGCTGATTCTCTGATGCGTGTAGTGCGCCTGCTCGCTGGCCACAATCGTTTTTCCCGGAGCCAACTGGCCTGCCACCCACAGCGCCTCCAGGTTCGCCATTGTGCCGCCGCCGGTCAGGTGCCCCAGATGTTCCGCCCAGCCGAACATCGCAGCAATCTCGGCCACCGCGTCTCGTTCCATCGCCGACGACGCGCGCCCGCCGTCCAGCGCGTGGTTATTCGGATTAATGTACTGCGCCAGGCTGTACGCCAGCCGCGCCACCGGGTGTGGCGGCTTCAACATCTGTCCCGCATACAGGGGATGAAAGTAGGGGTAATTGTCCGTCAGGCGTTCCGCAACTTCCGCCAACACGCTCGCGATCTTCTCGTTCGCCGCCACTTCACTGGCGAATTCCGGCAGGCCGCCAAAACCGGCATCTAACCGCTGCGCCGCATGCAGCAGCGCTTCTAAACTCTTCGTATCCAGCATGGATTTCCTGAAGCCGGAATCCCGGCCCGTCCCTACTGAAACACCTTGTCCAGTTGATTCGCCGCTCGCAACAGTTCCAACTCCGCCTGCTGCTTCTGAAATCCTGCGTCCAGATACGCCATCCACTTTTCGTTCTCGTCCAGGCGCGCCTTCTCCACGTCCCGCAGGTTCATCTTCCCCTCGCCGAACTGCGATTGCAGCACGCTCACGTTCTGCTGCGCCAGTTGCAATTCCAGCCGCGTCACTTCTTTTCGCGCATCCGCTTCCTGCACTTTTCGCGACTTCTGTCGCACCTCCGCGCCCACCTGCGACCGCTTCTCCGCCAGGTTGATCTTTGCCGCTTCCAGATTCGTTTCCGCGATCTTCACATTCGCCTTGGTCTTCGCGCTGTAAATCGGCACCTGCACATTGATTCCCGCGTTTAAATTGTTGTAGCGGAAATTCTGCGTGATGTTCACGTAATTCTCGAAGTTGTACTTCGCCAGCACATCGTAAATCGCCACTAGGTCCAGCGTCGGCCAGTATCCCCTCCGCTCTCCCTTCAACCGGAATTCCTTCGCCTGCACATCCGATTCCGCGAACGCTATGCTCGTGTTGCTCTTCGACGCCATCGCGATAAGCGTCGCGTTCTCTTCCTCCGCCGCTCCCGGCAATTCCTCCGCCGTCACTTCCAACGGCTGGTCCGCCGCCAATCCCAGTTGATCCCTCAAATACACCTCCAGTTCGTCTTGCCGCCCCTCCAACTGCAAAATCCGCTCCACCACCTGCGCTCGCGTCAATTGCGACCGTGTCACTTCCATCGGCAGTTCCAGTCCCTCGCCTTGCCGTTCCTCCGTAATCTCCACAATTCGCGCCGCGCTGTCTTTTTCTTTTCGCAGCAGTTCCAGGGAATGCCGCACCTTGGCCAGCTCCAGATACGCCGACGCCACCCGCACCGTCACCAGATTCCGCGTCTCTTCCAGTTGCACTTTCTGCGCCCGCGCCTGCTCTTCCTGCTCTTTCGCCAATCCCTTCAGCGGCCCATTGAACACGCTCTGCGTATACGTCACGTTGAATATAGACGGTGGCCTTCCTCCCGGCGTCTCCGGCAAACCGTACGTATATCCGGCCCCCGATCCCGCATACAAATTGGGATGAAATTCCGCGCTGGTCCGTTCCGCCGTCTCTTGTGCAATCTGCGCTTGCAGCCGTGCCAGCTTGATATCTTTGCTGTTCTGCTGCGCCAGCTCCACAGTGCGCTTCAGCGTCAACATCATCGGCGCGCCACTCACCACCGCGCCGCCACTCGGTTCCTGTGCCACCAGCGCCACCGGTCCGCCGGCCACGCACAACATCGCGGTTACCAGACTACGTTTCCACTTCATCGGTCCTCCGCGTTACTCCAGCCAGAATCACCCTCGCCACCGCTATTCGTACCGCAGAGAATCCACCGGATCGAGCTTTGCCGCCTGACTCGCCGGCAGCCACCCGAAAAACAATCCCGTCCCGCTGGAAACCAGAAACGCCACAATCACGCTCATCCCCGATATCGGCACCCGCAAATTCCCGGGCAGCAGCTGCTGCACCGTCACCGGTATCGCGATCCCCAACAAAATTCCAATCACCGCGCCACCTGCGCTGATCAAAAACGATTCCAGCAGGAATTGCGCCATGATCTCCCGCCTCGGCGCTCCGATCGCTTTCCTCACCCCAATCTCCCGCGTTCTTTCCCGCACCGTCACCAGCATAATATTCATGATCCCGATTCCGCTGATCAGCATCGCAATCAGCGCCACTACCACCAGCATCACCGTCAATCCCAACGAGATCGCCCGCGCCGCTCCCAGTATTGCCGTCAACGTCTGCACATGATATTCCGCTTCCGCTGGGTGCATGCTCTTCAGCAATTGCGCCATCTGCCGCTGCACCCGCGGCACGTCTTCCGGGCTGGCCGCCTGCGCGTACAGCGACGCAAACACCTCGCGTCCCGTGTAATACTTCATCAGCGGAAACGGCACCAGCACCGATTCGTCCTGTACCTCCGCCAGCCCGTACGTGTCCGCGCGTTCTCGGAACACTCCAATTACCGTGAACGTCAACTCCCCCATCCGAATCGTGCGATCGATCGGATTCTCGACTCCAAAAATGCGCTTCGCCAATTCCTTTGTGATCAGGCACACCTTCGCGTGCGACTCCATGTCCCCGTTGTCAAAAAATCTCCCGCGCACGATTACCAGTCGCCGTATCTTCTGGTAGCCCTCGGTCACCCCGATCAGCGCCACCACTCGCGGCTTTCCCTGCACCACCAAGGTCATCGGCATATCCTTAAGTCCCGCGACCGTCACCACTCCGGGAATCGCCGCGCGCACCGCGTCCATGTCCTGCATCGTCAATTCGTAGCTTAACGGTTGTACCTTGTCCGGGCCTTTCACCAACTCCGCCCACACCAAGTTTGAACCCACCGCTTCGATCTGCGAGATCACATACTTCCGGCTGGTCAGCGCCACCGTCACCACCAGCACGATCGACGCGCTTCCGATAATCACCCCGATGGACGTCAGCAGCGCCCGCAGCTTGTTCGCTCGCAGCGCGTCCACGGCCACCGTCATTGTTTCTCGAAGCTGCATTTACTTGCCGCCGACCCTCGCCAATCCTTCTTGCGCAATCTTCGATTTCGAGTTCAACTGCAACGCCGCCTGATACTCATTCTTCGCTCCAGCCGCGTTGTTCTCGTGCTCGTAAATCAAACCAAGGAACGCGTGCGCCGCATACATCGGCGGATAATCCGGATTGTGCGGTGCTCGCTGCAAATACTCCTTCAAATCCTTCTCGCCACCACTCAGTCCATCGTTTCTCAGCGCCGCCGCAACACCTCGATAAAACAGCAATCTCGCATCGCCCGGAGCCACCGCCTGCCCCGCCTTCACCGCTTCCCCAACTCCGTTTCCGTCTTTTTGCCCCATGAAATAGTCCGCAATGTTGAAAATCAACATCGCCGACTTCGGCTGGCTCTGCAGCGCCTTCCGGAATTCCGCCGAAGCCGTCGCCGCATCATTCTTCTTGGATTTGCAATTTCCCTGCGCGTAGTGTCCCTGCGACGCATCCATGCTCATCAACTTCTGGATCACCGGCGCCGCCTTGTCTTCCCCTCCGCCCACAATCGATGGCGCCGAGCAGTCGTACTCCACCAGATTCTGCGCCGCTTCGTAATTGTGCTCGTCCAGTTCCACCGCCGTTTCGAATTCCTTCTGCGTCTTTCGCGCCAGTGGATACGCGCTCAGCATCGACGCATGCGCGGCTTTCTCCCCGTACGCCTGCCCTAGCCAGTCGTGATACTCGGAATTTTTCGGATTGCTCGCGACCGCTTTTTCCCCGCTGCTCACCGCCGCGTCCCGCTGGTCGGTTTGCAGGTACGCCTTCGTCAGCAGCAGGTACGCTTCCCCATCGTTTGGATTCTTCGCCGTCGCCGCTTTCGCCAGTTCGATGGCTTTCGCAAACTCTCCGCGCTCATACGCCGCGCTTGCCGCCGCCAACCCTCCCTCCGGGACCTGTGCCAGCGCCACACCGGAGCTTAAACACGCCACCACCGCCAGTGTGCTCCACCTACTGGCCCGCATTCTTTGTCCCGTTCGGATTGGGTATGTCCGTATTCACAACCTTAACCGCCATCCCGTCGCGCAAATCCACATCCCCCGGCAAAGCCACAATTTCGCCTTCCGTCAATCCGCCGGTTACCTCGAAGCTCGTGGGGTCCGCAATCCCCACCTGAATCTGCCGCTTCTCCAGCGTGTCGTGTCCCACTCCGTGTTTCACCACGTACACGAAGCGCTGTCCCGCGTTCGTCTCCACCGCTCCACGCGGCACCGACAGCACATTCAGCCGCTCATGAAAATTGATGCGCACGTTCACATTGGTGTTCGGCAAGAGTTGCAGCTTCTCGTTATCCACCGAGCACAGCAACTCGCCTACGCTCCGCGATCCCCGCGCCACCACCTGCTTCGGCACCGATTCCGTTTTGCCCTGCCACACCACGTTTGGCAGCGCGTCCCACGTAATCTTCACCGGCAATCCCGTTTCCAGCCCGCCCATTTCCGGCTCGTCGATAAATGCCCGCACCCGCACCTTGTGCAGGTCCGCCATTTCCAGCAGCAGGTCGCCGGTCTTCACAAAATCGCCGGTTTTCACCGGTAGCGCGTAGATCGTCCCGTCCACCGGCGCCACAATCCGTCCCTGCCGTACCTTGTCCGACAACGCGGCCACATCGCTCTGCGCCTGTTGCACCGCGAATTCGCTTCTTGAAGTGTCCACTCCCGCGTCCCGCTTCATCTCTTCTTTGTTCACGTTCAACCGCGTAATCTCTGCTTGAATCTTGGCCAGCGCCAGGTCATTGCTCGCCAGTTCCTCGTTGGTCGCCGCCCCTTTCGCGATCAATCGCGTCAACGAATCATGGTTGCGTTGCAACCGGTCGCGCTCCGCCGTCGCCTTGGCCAAATCCGCGTTCAGCCGCGCCGCGTCATCCGCCTTGCCTCCCGATTGCGCTGTCCTCAAATCCTCTTGCGCCCGCAGCAGGCGCGACTTCGCTTGCGCCAGATCCGCGGACGCCTGCCTCACATTCAATTCCATCAACAATTGGCCCTTCTTGACGTTCTGCCCTTCCGACACCTTCACGCTGTCCACGAACGTTTCCAATTGCGCGCGAATGCTGAAAGGCGCAATCGGTTCCACTTTCCCGTTGCTCACCAGCGACGCCGTAATGTTCTGATGCGTCGGCTGCGTCGCCGAGATCTTCGCCACCGGCTGTCGCCCGCTTGCCCGCACCAGGAAAAATGCAATGATCGCAGCCAGCACCAGGAACGCCAGCGTACGATTGCGCAGCTTTCTATCCATAATTCCTTTTGTGTCTTATCTCTGGAAGACAGGTTCCCATCGAGGCCCGGCGGCGGCCCCCCGCATCCGACCCTGCGGTTTTGCCTGGTCGCTCTACTTCCTGCCGCCAGTTTATCAGGAGCTTACCCCTACTCTCTATATGCTTTGGCACAGTTTCCCGTCGCCCCTGCCTTGGCCCAACCCCGCACAACCCTGCCTTTTTTTGTCTCGGAACATGATAAACTGCTCAATTATGAGCGCGGATACCTCCTCGACCAATTCCGGCAATTCCGCCCCGAAGCAGACTCCCGCTTCGCCCGTCTTGCACCGCGTTTGCATCCAGTGCAATGGCGTTTTTCGCGTTCCTCCTGATAAATTTGATGCCAAGCAGTGCCCCGGCTGTCACAAAGGTTGAAGATACATTTGCTTAAGCTCGACCTCCTGACCCCCGCTCCTGTCCCGGCAAATCCTTGTTCCTTGCCCTATTTCCGCTCGCACCTTCGGCCCAACCCTCCCCCGGTTGCCATTCCACCTTTCCGAGGCTTTTCTCATGATTGAAACTCGTGGCCTGTCCAAGATTTTTAAAGACAAAAAACGCGGACCCATCCGCGCCGTTGACAACGTCTCCTTCACCTGCCGCCCCGGGCAAATTTACGGACTCCTCGGCGCTAACGGCGCCGGCAAAACCACCACGCTCCGCATGCTCGCCACTATCCTCGAACCTACCGATGGCACCGCTATCGTGTGCGGCCATGACGTTGTCGAGGCCCCCGAACTCGTCCGCGCCAATGTCGGCTTCCTCTCTACCGCCACCGCCCTCTATCCCCGCCTCACCGCCCAGGAGATGGTCGAGTACTTCGGCCGCCTCAATGGCCTCAGCGAGGCTGTTCTGAAATCCCGTTTGGACGAAATCTTCCGCCGTCTGGACATGGATTCCTTCCGTGATCGCCGCTGCGATAAACTCTCCACCGGCATGAAACAGAAAACCTCCATCGCCCGCACCCTCATCCACGATCCCCAGGTCATGATCTTCGATGAGCCCACCCTCGGCCTCGACATCATGACCGCCCGCAGCATTATCGATTTCATCCGTGAATGCCGGGAACGCGGCAAGACCGTCATCTTCTCCACCCACGTCATGAGCGAAGTCGAAAAGCTCTGCGACGTCATCGGCATCATTCAATCCGGTAAGCTGCTCACGGAAGGTTCTCTCGCCGACCTGCGCGATCGCTATCACGAACAGGATCTCGAAGAAATCTTTGTCCGCGTCGTCACTCCTCACTACAACTCTGAAGAGGTGGCCTGATCATGCCGCTCCGCAATGTCGGCACCGTCTATCGCAAGGAATTGACCGAGGCTCTTCGCGACCGCCGCACCCTCATCTCCACTATCCTCGTTCCCTTGCTCCTCTTTCCCTTGCTCAGCGCCGGAATGGGCGCCGCCGTCAGCGCCCTCATCGGTAAAGCCAAGGAAGAAATCCCCAAGGTCATGATTATCGGCGGTCAGGATTCCCCGAAATTGCTCGAAATGCTGGAAACCTCCAAGGATATCCAGACCGTTCCTCTTGCGCCCAACTGGAAGGACCAGGTCATCAATCGAGATATTCGCGCCGTCGTCGAAATTCCCCCCGGCTTTCAACAGTCCCTCGATTCGCAGCAGGCCGCCACACTGAAAATCTACAACTACAAGGGCGATCTCAAGTCCTCCCTCGCTTCGGAAACACTCCAGCGCGACCTCGAGGAATATCGCTCCAAAATCGTCAAAGAATCGCTCTCCGCTCGCAATCTTCCGGAAGCCGTGTTCAAACCCTTCACCGTGACCCAGGACAATGTCGCCCCAAAACAGAAAGTCGGCGGCGCCACCTTCGGCGGTCTGATCGGTTATATGGTCATCCTTCTCTGCCTGACCGGCAGCATGTATCCCGCCATGGATCTTACCGCCGGCGAAAAAGAGCGCGGCACCATGGAGACCATCCTCTCCAGCCCCATCTCCCGCATGGATCTCGTTCTCGGCAAGTTCTTCCTGGTGCTTTCCGCCTCTCTGCTCACCGCTGCTCTCTCCGTAACCTCCATGGGCGTGTCTTTCTGGGTCCTCGAACATCTCCACGCCTTCGATAAGGCCGGCAATGCCGCCGACGAAATGCAGCTCACCATCGGCTGGCAAACCGTTCTCTCCGTATTCATCATGGCCTTGCCCCTCGCCGTTCTGTTTTCCGCCGGCGTCATGACCGTCGCCGTCTTTGCCAAAAGCTACAAGGAAGCCCAGAGCTACGTCAGTCCCCTTATGTTCCTGGTCATCATCCCGGCGGTTGCGGCCATGTTGCCCATCGATCTCACCGCCAAGCTGGCCCTGGTTCCCATCCTCAATGCCAGCTTGCTGTGCAAAGAGCTAGTCACCGGAACTTATCACTGGAACTACATTGCCATCATCTTTGGCTCGACTTGTGTCTACGCCGCCGTCGCCCTCTATCTCGCCGTCAAGATGTTTCAGCGCGAAGACGTCCTCTTCCGCTCTTGATGGCCTGGCAGGCGTATCAGCACACTTCGCCTGAACTCTTTGCGCCGCTTTTCCGTCTATATCGATATGCGCCAGGCCCTCCGCATCGCCCTGCTTCTTATCCTGTTCCCCATGCTGCTTTCTGCAGTTGGTGGATGGTTTCTCGCTCCCGCATTTCTTCATCCGCAGCGCCGCCTGCTCACTCCCGACCTGATCCATCAGGCCGATTTGAGTTTCCAATCTTCCGGCGCCCACCTCGAAGACTTCGCAGTCACCGCTCGCGATGGCGTCACTCTGCGCGGATGGAAAGTTCGCCCCGCTCACCCCAACGGCAACTGGATTCTCGCGTTTCACGGCGTCGCCGATAACCGCGTCGGCGTGGTCGATCAGTCCCAGGTCTTGTTGAACGCAGGCTACTCCGTCGTCCTCATGGATGCCCGCGCCCACGGCCAGAGCGATGGACCCATCGCCACCTACGGCTGGCTCGAACGCCAGGACACCCGCGCCATCCTCGACGCCCTCGTCGCTTCCGAGCATCCCGCCCACATCTTCGCCTTCGGCGAATCCATGGGCGCGGGCATCGCCCTGCAATCCGCCGCTGTCGACTCCCGCATCGAGGCGGTCGTCGCCGAAGCCCCCTTCGCCAGCCTTCGCGAAGCTTCCTACGACTACGCGGGCCTGCAGAAATATCCCTGGCTCGGCAAAACTCTCTTCGCTCCCGGTGCCTGGCTGCTCCTCTGGCGCGGACAGTCCCTCGCCGGTTTCCCCGCCGCGCAAGTCTCTCCCGTTGCTGCCGTCTCGGAACGCGCCTTCCCAGTGCTCCTGATCTGCGATGCGGCCGATACCACCCTGCCCTGCCGTCATGCGCAGGCCATCTACGACGCAGCTCGCGGCCCAAAGTCCCTCTGGGTCGTCTCCCACGCCTTTCACACCGCGGCCTATGGCTACGAGCCTGTCGACTTTCGCCGCCGGGTTCTCGCCTTTTACCAAAATCCCGCGAGCTACTCTTCTTCCGGCCAGTTCGCTACTTCCGGTCCTCCATTAGCTCCTTAGCGTCCCCTTCCACCTCCGCGGCCCATCGTTCGCTCAACATCCGTACCGTTTCCCGCATGCGCACGGCAAGCGACGCGATCGTCTCCAAACGCGCCTCCACGCTCTTTGGCAATTCGATCCTGCGCCTTCGCAGTTCCACCAGCAGCAGCTCGGCATTGCCCAGAATTCCGGTCAACGGATTGTTCAATTCGTGGCGCAGGATTTCCCCAAAGTCTCCTCCCGCTTGCGCTCCTGCGCGGATCTTCTCCATCGTCACGCAGCCGGCGGCTGTTCCGTCGCACACCCAATTCGCCTTTTCCACCGTTCCCTGCCGCAACCGCCTCTCCAGCAATCCCACAGCTACCTCCACGTACGCCCCTCGCCGCACCACGTAGTCCACCTTCCCTGCCGCCAGCAGACTCGCGATCGCCATTTGCTGCTCCGGCGGTCCCACCACCACCGTCGGCGCCACTTCCGCCAAAGAACTGGCCGCCGCCCACAAGCTGGGCGACCGCTCCCCATCCGCTTCTCCGGCTCGTAACGCCGATTCCTCCAGCAACATTGCCGCCGGCCGTTGACCCACCGCTTCTGCCAGCGTTCCCACTCCCATCACCCGCAAATGGCTGCATTTTGCGTCCAATTGACTCTTCACCTCTTCGCAAAACGCCGCGTCCATCGACACCACGAGAACCGTTCTTGCGCACCCAGCACGCTCGGCAATCCCCGCTTCAAACACGCTTGCCCCCGGATTTCGCGATTGGCTCTGGCGGCATTTCTACCCCCGCGAATCCCAGCTGCGCCTTCACCGCTTCAAGCAGTTCCTCCACTCGAAACGGCTTCGCCACATGCGGCACGTGGTTCTCTTCCAGAAACTCCTGGCTGCGCGGCCCCAGTACGTCCCCGGTCACAAACAACACGCGCTGGTGCAGCGGGTGCCCCTGTTTCTTCAGCCGTCCATAAAACATCGCCCCATCCATCCCCGGCATCTTCACGTCGCAGATCAGCAGGTCGTACTCGCGCTTCTCCACCAACCGGACCGCCGTAGCGCTGTCCAGCGCGATGTCCACTTTCATCCCCTCGTCTCCCAGCACATCCGCGATCAGCGTTGCCACCGTCGGCTCATCCTCCAGCACCAGCACCCGCGCGCGGCCTTCCTCCTGTTTCCGTACCTGCTCTGACCCGTTTCGAGGCGCAACCGTATTTACCAACGCCGTTCGTCTTGTGCGCCGCTCTTGCCTTACCGGCTCGCGGCTCTCCCCCGGCACTGTCGTCGGAAGCTCCATCACAAAACAGGCTCCGTCGCGCACACCGGTTGCCAGCCGCACCGCTCCGCCATGTTGTTTCAGGAAGCTCAACACGATCGGCAGACCCAGCCCTGTCCCCATTCCCGGCGCTTTGGTGGTGAAAAACGGATCGAAGATTCGCGACTGGATCGCTTCCGGCACTCCCGGACCGTCGTCCCACACCTCAATCCGCACGCGGTCGCCGCGCCGCTCCGTGCGCACGCCCACCGCGCCGCCCTTTCCGCTCTGCTCGATGGCCTGCTGCGCGTTCTGCAGCAGGTTCAGTAATGCCTGCTGCAGCTGCGCGAAATCTCCGTGGACTTCCGCTCCGTCCCCCTGCGCTTCCACCCGGAACTCCACCAGGTTCCCCGCGTACATCGATCTGTGCAGCTCCACCGTCTTTTCCACCAGGTCATCCACGCGCATCGTTCGCCATTCCCCCCGCCCATTGCGCGAAATCGCCAGCAGTTGCCTCAGAATTCCCGCTGCCCGCTCGGAATCTTCCACGATTCGCCGGACAAGTCCGTCTGCCTGAGGCGCTCGCCCGCGCAACAACAGCCGCTGCGCATTTCCGAGAATGCTCGTCAAAGGATTGCTCAGGTCGTGCACAATGCCCGTCAGCCGCTGCCCCAGCGCCGCCAGCTTGTCGGACTGCACCATGCGCTCCTGGAACAATCGCCGCGCCGTTGTGTCCCGGTACACTTCCACGCGTCCAATCGGTTTCCCCTGTTCATCCACCACTCGTCGCGTCATTCGCTGCACCACTTGCGGCACCGGCCACTTCCATTCGAATTCCTGCACCAGATCCTGTCCGTCCTGTTCCGCCGCGCGCCACCCGGCCTCAAATGCCTCCGGATTCGCCGCGTTCTTAACGATCGCTTGCAGCAAATCCTCCGCGCTGCGCAAACCCCTGCCTTCTTTTTCGCTGACTCCGAGAATTTCCCGCAGGCGGCCATTCATGCTTTGAATCGCTCCGTCCCTCCCCACCACCAGAATTCCTTCTTCCACCCACTCCAGCGCTTCGCCGAGCCCCCGCTCCCGTTCTTTCGCCGTGCCCTCTTTTTCGGTGGCTTCGCACTGCACCGCCAGAAGCTCCTCGCTTGAAAACTCCAGCTTGCGGATCGTCACCGATCTTCCGTCCCGCAATTCCCACGTCAGTTCACTCACTGGAACTGAATCCCGCCTCCTGCTTCGCTTCAACCACTCTTCCATTCGGTCCCACTCGCCCGGCCGGAACATCTCCACAAAACGCTGCGCAAACTCGTTTCCCGTTTCTTCCTGTCCCCCGCTTGCCAACAGTTCTCGCAATCCACAGCTTTGTTCCACAACCCTTCCCGTCCCGTCCACAACCGCTAACGCTTCGCCACTGTGCTCCAGCAGCCCGCGTTGCCAGTTCTCCCGGCGCTTCTGCTGTTTCTCGGCTCTCTCGTGTTGCAATGTCTCCGCGGCGAATCGCGCCCGCAACGCCAACCGCAGCTGCGCCGCCGACACGCACCGCTCAGCCGCCAGCCCCGCCGCCAGCACGCCCCTCACCTTGCTCCCGTGCCCCAGCGGCAACACCAACATGCGCAGAAGCCCGCCCTCCTTCGCGCCGTGTGCCAATTCCCTGCACACCACGCCGCCCTCTTCGACCGCCTGTCTCCAACACCTCCGCGCTTCCCCGTTCCATCCACCCGCGTACTTTTGGCCACCGCTCTGTGCTCGCACCTTCCATCGGTCACCGTGGCCGCCTGCGGCCTCTTTCTCTTCCAACTGCGCAATCACCGCAAACTCCGCGCCCAGTCCCATCTCTTCTTCCGCCAACGTGCAATTCTCTGCCAGAAATTCCAGAATCTCGTCCGCCGGCCGTTCTTCCAGCAAAAACCACTGCGCCACTTCCGTTAGCGTCAGATCCGCCTGCTGCACTTCCGCCTGTACGCACAGTTCCTCAAGTTCCGCGCCTGTCGCCAGCTCCGCCGCGCGCTTCTGCGCTGCTCCCACCGGCAATGCTCCTCGTTCCTTCCTGCTGCCCAGCAGGATCACCCCGCGCGTCCCCCGTTTCCCCAAAATCGGAACCCACGCGTAGTGCCGCAATTCCATCAGCGGACCCACGATCGCCCGCCGCAGGACCTCTTCTCCGCTGTTCTCCACGACTTCTCCGCGAATCAGCACCTCTGCCGGCAACGCCACCTCGCTCGCCATCCGTCGCCACTCGGGCGGTGTGTCTGGCAGGCCGTCCTCCCACACCCGTCCCTGCAACTCGCCATGGAGCTTTCCAATCGCACTGTCTTTCAACCAGATTCCGACCCGCTCCGCCCCGCCCGCTTGCGCAATCTCCTGGGCCGCCGATTCCATCCTCTGCGCACACGTGCCTCCCCAGCACGCACCTGTTCCACCTGGCGCAGTCCGCAGAACGTTCCCAGACTCCTTCCTCCTGTGCAGCCATTCCAGCACGGCGCCTCCCTCCACGGAGTACACCGCTCTTCTGCATCAGCCGGACCAATCTTCAGGCTGCTATTTGTCTGAAAAGACGAGGGCGCGATTCCCGCCCGAGTACCATCGCGAGATTCGCTTTTGTTTCGTTCAAAAATGGGAATGACAGCGGCCCTTACGCGAGGTTCAATCGCTGGCCCGTTCCATCTGATACTGCTTCAGCTTTCGATACAACGTGGTCTTCCCGATCCCCAGCACCCGCGCGGTCGCCTGCTTGTCGTTCCCCGTCTGCTTCAAGGTACTCAGGATCGCCCGCCGCTCCAGTTCGCCCAGCGGCAGCATCTCTTCCTTCGCCGGAGCACGGTCGGACGCCGGATAATGCAGGTTGGACGGCAGGTCATTCACGCTGACGTACGGCCCGGTCCCCAGCGCAATCGCCCGTTCGATCGCATTCTCCAGTTCCCGCACATTTCCCGGCCAGTCGTACGCCATTAGCCTCCGCATCGCATCCTCTGTCAACTCCCGCGGCGGTTCGTCCTGATCGCCATACCGCTCCAAAAATTTGGTCACCAGCAGCGGCAGGTCGCTCTTGCGTTCTCGCAGCGGCGGCAGCTTCAACTGCACCACATTCAAGCGGAAAAACAGGTCCTGCCGGAACGTTCCGCTCTTGATCGCCAGATCCAGATCCCGGTTCGTCGCCGCCACAATGCGCACATTGATTGGCCGCCGTTCCGTCGACCCCACCGGCTTGATCTCCCTCTGTTGCAAAGCGCGCAACAGCTTCACCTGCATCTCCAGCGGCATATCTCCAATTTCGTCCAGAAACAGCGTTCCGCCATTGGCCGCTTCCATCAACCCTTGCTTGGCCTGCATCGCGCCGGTAAACGCACCCTTCACGTATCCGAACAACTCCGATTCGATCAGCGTGGGCACCAGCGCCGAACAATCCACCGGCACGAACGGCCTGTCCTTCCGCGGCCCCAGAAAATGGATACTGCGCGCCACCAGCTCCTTGCCCGTTCCGCTTTCTCCCAGCACCAGCACCGGGTGATCCCGCAGGCTCACCTTCTCGATCATCCGGTACACCCGCTCCATCCTCGGCGACATCCCGATCAACCCTCCGAATCCCGCTCGCGTGCGTACCTGCTCCCGCAACATACGGTTCTCCCGCTTCAGCACCAGCCCATGAATGATGTGCTCCAGGCGCGACCGCAGTTCGTCCACCCGGAACGGCTTCGTCACATAATCCGCCGCTCCCATCCGCGTCGCTTCCACCGCCGAATCGATCGTTCCATACTGCGTCAGCATAACCACCGCTACGTCCGGATGCGTGTGGATCACCCGTCGCAACAACTCCAGCCCGCTGGTTCCCGGCAACCGCAAGTCCGTCAGCAGAATATCGGTGGCCGTCACTTCCATCATTTCCTGCGCTTCCTCCGCCGTGCTCACGTCATACGCCTTCAGCCCGCAGTCCTCCCCCACCGACCGGCATACCTCCCGAATCTGCTCGTCATCATCCACAATCAACAAGCTCAGCGGCGGCGACAATTTCTCCTGTGCCCCCTCCGGCCCGAACGACACCGCTCCCGCCTGGGCCAAATCTTCCATGGCCCCCGTCGACTCATTCATATTGTTCATGGGTCTTCCTCGGTTGCGAGACACCCGGCGCCTCGCAGTTCCCGAAACAGGAGGGGGGTCCAATTCGTTTCGGGAATCTTGCACTTCTTTTAATTCATATCCCATCCATTGTCAATATCGTAATATCACAAGGCGCTACTGAGAAGATACTGTTTCACTTCGGAACCTGCCCGCCCCACTCCAGCACCCCTTCCGATTCTGTCCCTACCACCAACCCTCCGTCTCCCCGCTCCGCCACCCCACTCACCCGGCTGCGCTCCGCATCTTCATCGATTCGAGTCCAGCTTTTCCCTTCGTCATTCGACACATACATTTGGCCTTGCCGCAGCCCCGCAAACCAGTGCGTTCGTCCGCGCAACCATCGTTCCAACTGCCCCTCCGGCAGCCCTCTCACCGGCGCCCAACTATCCGCCCCGTCCGTCCACGAAAAAATTCCCCGGTTCGTTCCCATCCACAACGTTCCGTTCGTTCCGATATCCATCCACAGCGTTCCTGGCTCTCCGCCCGGCACGCTTTCCCATTTCACGCTCTTTCCGCCATCCGCTGAGTGCGCCACAAAATCTGTTCCGGCCACCACCAGCTGTGCGCCATCCCGGGAAACGGCCAATGCCTGCGCATCCTTCAACTTCGCGAATTCCTTCAACTCCTCGCAATTCCCTTTTGCATCGCAGCGCAGCACTCCGTACTTCGACACCACGAATGCCGATTCACCGGCCATCGCCACTAATTCCCCCTCCACCCGCACCGCTTCCATTCTCTTCGTCGCATGCGCCCCGCCACCTTTTGCCGCCCGCACCACGTGCGCCACTCTGGGTTTCCACTCCTTCCACTCGCCGCTCGCTTTCTCCTCCACACTCACTTGACCGTCCCGGTGCAGCGCCAACCATCCCCACTCGCTGCCGTACACTTTTACCAGCGTCTCCGCCGAAAGCGTTCCGCCTGCCGCTTTCACTTCCAGGGCATGCGGCAGTTCCTTCCACGTCTGCCCGCCGTCCGCGCTTTCCAGCAGCCTGGTTCCTCCACTCTCCATGACGATCAGCAAGTGATTCGCGTCTGCCGGGTCCTGAACGAGCTGCCGGATCACCTGGTGCTTGAATCCGTCGTTCGACGCCGCGAAACTTTCCCCCGCATCCTCGCTCGCTTCCACTCCCTGCCCTTCCGTTCCCACCAGCACCCGTTCCCTTCCCGCGGCGCCGCTCTGTACCAGCACGCTGTTGATCACCCATCCGGGCGGCGTCGTGCGTTTCCAGCTTTCGCCGTTGTCGCGAGTCACCCACAACCCCTCCGTCGTTCCCGCATACAATGTTCCGGGCTCCTTGGCGTCCTGCACGATGGCCTGCGTTCGCCGCGATGCGTACGGGATCCCCTGCAATTTCGTCCATTGCGCGCCTTCGTCTTCGCTTCGATAAATCCCCGAACAAGCGCTCAGATACACCCGCTGCGGCTGGGCCGCGTCGATCCGCATGCTCATGATGTCGGAATCGTCAATCAGTCCTGTGGTAATCGATTTCCAGTTTTTCCCGCCGTCGCTCGTCTTCCACGGCAAGTGATAGGTCCCCGCATAAATCTGGTCCGGGTTGCGGGGGTCGATGGCAATCGAATCCACGTTGCGGATTTCCGCGTCGCCGGGCGGCGATATCTGTTCCCACGTCGCGCCGCCATCCCGCGATCGGAACACTCCCGTCCGCGTCCCTGCTACGAATTCCTTCGAATCGCTCGGCGCCTGCTCCAGCGCGCGAACCGCTTCCTTCTCCAATCCCAGCCGCTGCCAGGTTCGGCCTTCATCCCTGGATCGAAACACCCCTCCGCCTGCTCCCGGTTCCTGAAACCACACCGCTGCCAGCAATTCCTGTGAACCCTTCGTGTCATACAGCAGCCGCGAGACCACCGCATCCGTTCGTGTTCCGACCCGGCCTCGCAGCTCCCAGTGCCGTCCATCGTCTCCGCTCGCGAATACGTGTCCGTCCGCCGTACCCAGAAATATCGTTCCTCCCGGCGCGCCTTCCAGCGCCATCACCATGCCGCCTGCCGGCCCCAGCCGTTGCCACACCGGCGCTCCACTGGCCCCAGCAGCCGCCATTCCCAGCCACGCTGCCCATAACCCCAGCGCCAATACCGTTCTTCTCCACACATCCTTCATTCTAACCGCTCCCCACAAAAAAATCGGGCTCCCCGAATCTTCCATCGGGGAGCCCGCACTGCTGTTCAGGCTTTTTGCAAGCGCTCAGCGCTCGCCTCCAGCCCTGGTTTTCTTAGTACGTTGCGCCTTCCGGCACGAACACCGCATCGATGTGGCGGTTTTCCTTCTCCATGCCCTTTTCGGTCGACGCCGTTCCGGTACGGGTGCTGATGCGCGAAGCATCGATACCCTTCTCGCCGAGGTACTTCCGGGCGAGATCCGCACGGGTCTCAGCCAGCTTGGCGGCCTTCGGTTCCTTCGGATCCGCGTAGCCAACCACAACCAGCTTGGAGTTAGGTTCGTTCTTCAAACGCAGTGCCACGTCGTCGAGGATGCGCTTGCATTCGTTGTCTACTCGCGAGGCGCCCGCCGTGCGGTAGCCGCAAGTTCCGACCTTCGTCGCCTGTGGCGGCGCTGCCGGTGCCTGCACGTCTACGTTCGTCGAGCAAGTCGCGGTGCCTCCGCGGCCGTCGTCTACCTTCACGTTGACCGTGTAGCTGCCTGCGCCCAACCCGGTCGAGTCAAACGAGCCGCTCGGTCCGCTGCCGGACACTTGGCCACCCGTCGACGAGTAGCTGTAGGTCAGCGGATCGCCATCCGGATCGGTCGCGTTCGTGTTGATCGCTACGCGCTCGCCGGCCATAATCGGGCTGCGTTCCGCGGAGCAGGAGATCGTCGGTGGACGGTTCGGACGCGTCGCCACGGCGATATCCGCCGCGCACGTCGCCGTGCCGCCACGGCCGTCATCGACCTTGGCGTTAACCGTATACGTGCCCACTGCCAGACCGCTCGGGTTCCAGCGAACATCCGGTCCCGTCCCATCGACGGTTCCGCCCGTTGCGGTGTAGCTGTAGGTCAATGGATCGTTATCCGCATCCGACGCCGTCACGTGAACTGCAACTGGATCGGTGCTGCCCTGGTACACCGAGGGCTTGTCCGCTGCGCACGACGCAACTGGCGGATGATTCGGTTTCGGCGGTATGGGTGGGTACCCCCAGCGCAACACGATGCCCGAACCGATCTTGAAATTGTTCTGACGGCTGCTCGGCGACAACAGCACGCCGCTGTAGTTCGTCATCAGGTAGTCGGCTTCGAAGAACCGCCACGCAATGGCCTTCGTCAGTATCACGTCCACGCCGCCGCCCGCTTCGAACGCGAACGTCGTCTGGCTCGAAGTTCCCGTCATCTGCGCCCCGCTATGCCCCGCGCCCATCAACAATTCCACGAAGGGCACGAAGTGGTCGAAATGACGGAAATTCACGCGCGGACCAAACAAATACGTTTGCTGGCTCCCGCCGCTGATGGTTTGCAGCGTGTAGTCGGTTCCGTTCAGCACATAAACTTGACGCGAGAACGTGTACGCGCCGATCTCCGCTACCAATCCCAAATACTTATTGGGGTTATACACAAACGATCCCGTTCCACCGTAGTTGTTGAAACTCCGGAAGGAACACGGGCAATAATTGATGTAGCTGAACATTCCGGAAACTTCGTACTTGGGCGTCAACAGGCCCCATGCATGGCGGTTCCACGGATTGTTCGCCCAATCGCTGAAGATATCCGCTGGACTTGCCGCGGCTGCCTTCGGCATCGGGAACAAGCTACTGTTTGCGGGCGCGATACTGAAATCGCTCGCAATCGATGTTGAACTTACAGTAGTTGCGTTGCTCGACGTCTCGTTACTCTTGCTTTCTGTGCTCGCGTCCTTCTGCTGCGCACAGAGTGGCAGAGCTAGTAAAGCACCCATTGCCACGGTTGCACACCATTTGCGCATAACATTCCTCCCTAAATTCAAACCAGCAAATCCCATGTACATAACTGTTCTGCTTCCGCCCTTTGCTTGAGTTCGCTGCGCTTGGACGGAGGACGCAGGGCAATTCGCAGCCTTCAACTTGTTCCTCTTCAGTGGGCGGAAGATGCGACTGAATCTCTCGCCGATTGGACGAGACACTTCCCGAAACAAGCCGCAGTGCCAAAAGCATATTCTACAAGTTCATCATTCTGCAAGTGTTTCCTACTGGTATTGTGGTCCATACCCGTACCGATGGACAGACCCCAAAGTTCGTCTATTCTACGCTTTTTTCCCTTTTGCGTTACACTTTATTTTCATGAATTCGGTTTCCCCTCTCGATCTCCTGTGGACCTCTCGCAACCGCTGTATCGCCTCTGCTTTACTGCACTTTTCCAATGTCCGCATTCTTATCGATCCCGGACCCGCTTCCACCCTTCCCGCTCTTCGCGCCGCCCTCGCCTCTCGTTTACTTTCTGTGCATGATATCGAGGCCGTACTGCTCACCCACATTCATCTCGATCACGCCGGCGCTGCCGGCTCCCTCGTTCGCGAAAATCCCAACTTGCGCGTCTTCGTTCACTCCCGCGGCGCTCCCCACCTGCGCGACCCTTCCAAGTTGCTCGCCAGCGCTTTGCGCCTCTATGGCGACGACCTGGATCGCCTGTTCGGTGCTTCTCTTCCCGTCCCGAATTCCAATCTGGAGTTGCTCGAAGGCGGTCAATCCCTTCGCTTCGGCGATCTCTCCCTCGACGTGCTCTACACTCCCGGCCACGCTTCTCACCACGTCACCTACTTTCTCCCCGATCAACGCATCGCCTTTGTCGGAGACACCGCGGGCATTTGCATGGAAGGCGATCCCTTCGTCCTCCCTGCCACGCCTCCTCCCGATATCGATATCCCGCTTTGGGACGCTTCCCTCGACGCCATCTCCGCTCTTCAACCGAATTCCCTCTTCCTCACCCATTTCGGTTTTTCCCACGATCCCCTGCGCCACATCGACACCTACCGCGAGCGCCTGCACACCTGGTCCCGCTTCGCCGACGATATCCTGAAACTTGGTCTCGACGAACCCGCCTCTCGTGACCTATTCCTTCGCAACGCTCGCGAGGAAGCCGCGCCCTTCCTTACTCCCGAACAACTGGCCCACTACGCCTTCAATGGCGCACTTGATCTTTCCTGGCTTGGTCTTGCTCGCTATCATCGCAAGCGCGCCTCCGCAGTTCCTTTCCCTTGATTTTTTTGTTTACGCCATCGTGTTCGCGAAAGGAGGGACTCTATGTTGAAATCTTCGCTGCTTCGAATCGTCGCGGTGCTTCTCGTCTGTTCCTTCGCGATCCTCGCCGCCGACGATCAATCCACCTATATTCAATCCGTCGAAAAATGGCGCCAGGCCTATCAGGCCACTCTCACCTCAGACACCGGTTGGCTCACCGTTTCCGGCCTGTTCTGGCTCAATGACGGAGAAAATCGCTTCGGCTCCGCTCCCGGCAATGACATCCAGCTTCCCGCTTCTGCTCCACCCTCGGCAGGTTCCTTCCTCTTCAAAGACGGCCAAACTACGCTGCAATTAAATCCCGGCGTCGCTGCCACCATGAACGGTCACTCGGTCACCAACGCCATCCTGCGTCCCGACAACCCACAGGACTACGTCTTCCTCGGCGACCTCACCGTGTGGGTTCATCGCTCGGGCGATCGCTACGCCATACGCTTGCGCGACAAAAACTCCGCACTCCGCAAGAACTTTACTGGCCTCCACTGGTTTCCCGTCGATCCCGCTTACCACGTTTCCGCTACCTACTCGCCTTATCCCCAGCCCCGCTCCCTCGACGCCGTCAACGTCCTGGGCGACGCGATTCAATTGGTCATCGTCGGCGAGTTGCAATTCTCCCTGAACGGCCAGCCATATCGTCTCGAAGCCGGCAGCGAACACCCTGGCACGCTCTTTGTCGTCTTTCGCGATCTCACCGCGGGCAAAGAAACCTACCCCGCTTCTCGTTTTCTGACTCTGGATCTTCCCGCGGCAGGCGCGGGCGCCGTCGATCTCGACTTCAACAAGGCCTACAACCCGCCGTGTGCCTACAATCCATTCACGACCTGCCCGATTCCCTTACCGGGCAATCGCCTGAAAATCGCCATCCCCGCCGGCGAAAAGCTTTACAAGAAACATGACTGAACCGCTTAACTCTCTTTCGGCCCGTTATTCAATCCGAATTCCCGGTGCAGCCCCAGCAGCGCTTTCTTCACGTCCTTCTCTTCAATCACAAACGAAATGTTGCTCTCTGACGACCCCTGCGCGATCGCAATGATATTCACATTCTCCCGCCCCATCGTCGCAAACGTCCTTCCGGCTATGCCCGGCGTTCCGCGCATGTTCTCGCCCACCACCGCCACGATCGCAATCGCCGCATCCACGTTGATGTGCTCCACCTTCTGGTGCGCCAGGTCCTGTGCGAATTCCTTGCGCATCGCATTGACCACGCTCTCCGTATCCCCAGACGACACGATGAAGCAGATATCGTTCTGTGACGACGACTGCGAAATCAGCAGCACATTCGCCCGCACCTCTGCCGTTGTCGAAAATGTTCTGCCCACCACGTCCGGCAGGCCTACAATCCCGGGGCCTCCTACGCTGATCAGCGCCACATCCCGAATCGCCGTCAACGCCTTCACCCCGCGCCCGGTTTTCCGTCCTTCCAGCGTAATTTTCGTCCCCTGCTTCTCCGGTTCGAAGCTGTTCCGTATCCACACCGGTATCGCCGCTTGCACCACCGGCTTCAGCGTTTTCGGATGCAGCACCTTAGCCCCGAAATACGCCAGCTCGGCCGCCTCGCGGTACGAAATCTCCGGGATTGTCTTCGCCTCGCTCACCAGTCGCGGGTCCACTGTCAATACGCCGTCCACATCCGTCCAGATAATCACTTCGTCGGCATCCAGCGCCGCGCCCAGAATCGTCGCGGAATAATCCGATCCGCCACGACCCAGCGTCGTCAGTTGTCCACCCTCCGTGGCTCCGATGAATCCCGTCACCACCGGCACAATCCCCGCTTCCAGCATTGGCCTCAAATGGGTGTCCGCTTTGCGCCTCGTCTCCTGCATCAGCGGCTCCGCTCCCCCGTGATACGCGTCCGTCACAATCAGCTCGCGCGCGGACACCGCCTCGCTCTTTACTCCCAACTCCCGCAACGCCGTCGCCACCAGCGGCGCAGACATCCGCTCCCCCAGGCTCGAAATCGCATCCATCGTTCGCGGAGTCAATTCCTGCAGCAGTGCGGTTCCGTCGCAAAACCGTTGCCCTTCCGTCAGCACCGCTTCAATCGTCGCCAACACCGCCGCGCGTTCCCCCGCTTCCGTAGTCAATTCCTTCAGCGCCGTTTCGTGTTTCTCTCTCAGCGCCGCCATGGCTTCCAGCGCTTCCTTCGCGTGTCCCTTTCTGCGCCGTTTTCGCTGCTTCGATCAACCGGTTTGTCACTCCGCTCATTGCGGACACCACCGCTACGCAATGCCCTTCTTTCGCGCCGTTCGCGATAATCTTCGCGGTTCGCGCTATGCACGCGGCATCGCCTACAGACGTGCCTCCAAACTTCATCACCTGCAGCCTTCGCTTCATGTCGGCTTTTCGGCAGTCTGGTACATCTGCGCTGGCGCGCACTGCCGCTCCTATATCTAGTTTATGTGGATGTACGTTGCCGCCGGCTGCAGATTCCAGCGAATTTTCCAATCCGATACATCAAGCGGTCGGTTGCTTCAATCCTCGTGACTCGCTCTAATGCGAGGCGTTCTCTTCCGGCACGCTCGACGCGCCCGAACCGGCAGCATGTTCAGCGCCCGTCGTACCCGGCGTCTCTTTGCCGTTCGAACCCACGACGGGTTCAGCGCTTGTCGTACCCATTGTCTCTGTCGTGGTGGTGCTGCCTTCCACCGGCTCTTCCGGCTTGCCCGGCGCCGGTGCCAATCGCGCCGACAACGCCGCCACAATCAACTCGACCACCTTCTTCGCGTCGCTTCCGTCGCTATCTTTGTCCGGATTGTATTGCGCCACATCCAGGCCAAGCAGGTTCTTGTGCTTTGCAAACTCGCTCAGCGCCGTTTGCACTTCTGTCAGCGACAACCCTCCGCTGCCCGGCACATTGACTGCCGGGAACTCCTCTGCTGCGATCACATCCAGATCCAGGTGCAACAGGAACTCTCGTGAATCCGCGTGCAACTGCCCCAGCGCCTGCTGCGCCGCCTTTTCCGCACCCTTTGCCTGAATGTCGCCGGCGAAGTTGTGCCTCATCGGCGACCCAGCCAGAAATTCCTGCTCCGCTGGATCCAGCCGCACCAGCCCGAAAAGTACCGTGTCCGGTTCCCGCACCAGCGGCGGCTCGCCCCAGAATCGCACCAACTCCGGAGACCCTCTTCCGATGATCCCCGCTAGCGCCATCCCGTCCAGCCGTCCTGATGGCGTGCTTGCCGGCGTATTTAAATCCGCGTCCCGGTCGAACCACAAAAGATTTACGTGTCGGTAATAGCGCCGCGCTCCCGTCAGCACTGCCAGGATTTGCGTACAGTCCCCGCCCAGCACCAGCAACAATGCGCCCGACTTCAGCGCCTGCTCCGCTCTTGGTTTTAGATCATTCAGTGCCGCGACAATTTCCGGAAGGTTGCGCGCTCTTTTGTGTTCATCGTCTTCCGCGAACATTCGGGGCGCGCAATCCCCGAGGTCCGTCACTTCGTAGCCCGCTTCTTTCAGCCGTTCTACCAGCCCCGCGGCCCGTAATGCCGCCGGCGCCTTTTCCAGTCCCGGGGCAAACGCTGCCGCGCTCGATCCCGCCCCAATCAACGCAAGCCTGTTCGGCTGACGGACGATTTTCACCGCCAAGGTGTACTCCTTTTTACTGCTTTGGTCGTGCCGGGTACCGGCGGATTGCGCCGGTTCTTTCCCTGCCCGGCAAAATTCATTTCTCTGCGTGCTGACTCGTCGCGCTGCTCTTACCCTCTTGCAGGCGCGATCGTCGCCAACTCCGCTGGCAACGTGAATCGCACGTCTTCTCGAATCAAGTCCAAATCTCGCTGGTCCGTGTATCCATACTCCGCCAGCCTCTTGCTCACCTGCTCCACCAGCACCTCGGGCGCCGACGCTCCGGCCGTCAGCCCAATGCGCTGCACACTTTCCAGCCACTTCGGATCGATATCGTCGGCCGAATCGATCAGCCGCGACTTCACATTGAGCCGTTCCGCCAACTCCACCAGGCGGTTCGAATTCGAGCTGTTCTGCGAGCCCACCACCAGAATCAGCTCCACATCCTTCGCCACCTGCTCCACCGCTTCCTGCCGGTTCTGCGTCGCGTAACAAATATCGTCGCTCGCTGGTCCAATAATTTTCGGGAATTTCTGCCGCAGCCTGCTCACAATCTCTTGCGTGTCATACAGGCTCAGCGTCGTCTGCGTCAAAAACGCCAGTTTCTCCGGATCCTCTACTTGTAGCGCATCCACCGCGGCCACCGAATCCACCACAATCGTCCGGTCCGGAGCCTCGCCCGAAGTCCCCACAATTTCCTGGTGGTCCTTATGTCCGATCAGGATGATCGTCCGCTTCTCTCGCGCGAACTTCAGCGCCTCAAAATGTACCTTGGTGACCAGCGGGCAAGTCGCGTCAATCACCTTCAATTTCCGCTCTTTAGCCTCGTCCCGCACCGTTGGAGGCACGCCGTGTGCGCTGAACACCAGCACCGCTCCGTGCGGTACCTCTCCCAGCGTCTCTACAAAAATCGCACCGCGCCGCCTCAGTTGTTCCACGACATACGTGTTGTGAACAATCTCATGATGCACATAGACCGGCGCACCGTACGCCTCCAGCGCCAGTTCCACTATATCCACCGCGCGCACTACTCCGGCGCAGAATCCCCGCGGACGTACTCGCAGTAACGTTTTTGCCCCTGTCAAATTAACACCTTGCCCCATTGCTGAACTTTCCGAAACTCTATCATATCAAACCTCTTTTCAAGCTGCATTCCGCTCCCTACCTGACCTTCTTTTCTGTTTCCACCTGCCTGCCCGTACAGGCCATAACCCCCTCACTCAAGGTAAAATGCCTCGGAATCCTCCCATGGCCGACCAGCTCAATCGTCGCCGCTCCGAACGCGTTATGCTCCGCATGACCCTGCTGGTCATTGCCGAAGACGAAGACCGCCGCCAGTTGCAGGTCGAAGCGCACTCCCAGGTTGTCAACGCTCATGGTGGCCTCCTGCAGATGACCACCCATCTACACGTCGGCCAGTCCTTCCTTCTTACCAACCCTCGCAACCGTAAAGAGATCAGTTGCCGAGTCGTCCGGATAGAGGACTCCGGCCTTCAGCTCTACAACATAGCCTTCGAATTCGACCGCCCCGCCCCAGACTTCTGGCCCATCGTCTTTCCTCCCGCCGACTGGTGCGTCCCCGCTTCCGCCTGATTCCCCAACAAACGGATTCGCCTTCAAATCGCATCCAACTTTTTGGCGGCTGCCGTGTTTGATTGTCTGTGGAGGATCGTCTCGTGAAATCCGTTCGTCCCGTTTCTGCTGTGCTTTTGGCCTCGGTCTTGGCCCTCTCTGGCTTCGTCCTTTCCGGCTGTGACGATAACGTTGAGGTCATTCGCGATCCTGATATTCACTTCCAGAAAGGTCAGACCTGGGCCTGGCGTCCCATGAACGCTCCCGAACCCAAACCCGCGGCCCAAGCTCCTGCCACCCCTCCCAATAACGACAATCGCCCCGTCACTTCTCGCGACGTTATCAATTCTCCCGCTGTCCAGCCCGCTCCCGGTCAACGCCTCGAGAGCAACCGCGACTGGAACACGGAAAACAACCGCTCCCGTCTCCAGGAAGCCATCGAAAAATCTCTGCGCTCCAAGGGACTCACCCAGGTTAGCGATCCCGCCACCGCCACCTATCTGGTTGACTACCACGTTGCCGTGAAGACTCAGACCGCTACCGTCGGCACCGTTTATGGTGGCTATCCCGGCGTCAGTTGCGGTCCATGGGGTTGCTGGTCCAATTGGGGCTATTGGGGAGGTTGGGGCTGGGGTCCGCCCGAAGTTGAATACCGCACCGTTCCCTATCATGTCGGCACCTTCGTGCTCGACATCGCCGAGCGCAGCCCCAAAAAACTCGCCTACCGCGCCATCAGCAACAAACAGCTGAACAACAAGTCCAGCATCACTCCCTATCAAGCCGATCAAGCCGTCGGCGCCTTGCTCAAGAGCCTGAAAGTCCAGTAACCGCGACCACGTCGCTCTGTCCCAAGACATAAGTTACACGCGGCTGGATGGAGCGTGTCCGGCAAAGTTGCTCTTGCCTTTGGCTATCAGCTATTGGTTATCAGCTATCGGCTCTCTTTTTTCGCCACCGCCCCGCCCTTCATCACAAACTTTACCCGCTGCAATTCCGTAATATCCGCCAACGGATCGCCGTCCACGGCCACCAGGTCTGCCCACTTCCCCGCCTCCACCGTTCCCATCTTGTCGCTCCAGCCCAGCAGCTCCGCCGCGCTCGAAGTCCCCGTCCGAATTGCCTGCATCGGCGTCATCCCGTACTGCACGTAATACTCAAACTCCTTCGCCTCGTTCAAGTCGCGCCAATCGAATCCGCCCGCGTCCGTGCCCATCACGATCTTCACATTCTTTTTTAGCGCCAGTTGAAACGCCTTCTTCTCCGTCTCGATCATTTTCGGCCAGTTCCCTGCGCGTCCCTGCGACACGTAAATCCCCACCGAAATCGTCGGCACCCAATACGTCCCCCGCCGCACCATTTCGTCGATCAGCGGCTCCGTCAATCCATCGCCATGCTCGATCGTGTCTACGCCCGCTTTCAACGCCGCCGCAATTCCGTCGCTGCCGATCGCGTGCGCCGCCACCTTCTTCCCCAGCCTATGCGTTTCGTCCACAATCGCCTTGGCCTCTTCATCCGAAAAATTCACGTGGCTATGCAGCACTCCATCCGGCCCATAAAAATATCCGTGGTCCGAGTAATACTTGATCAGGTCCGCTCCGTACATCACCTGCTCCCGCACCGCCTTCCGGCATTCCTCCACTCCATCGACGTACTGCACTCCCTGCGGAATCTTCAATTCCCACGAATATCCCAGGGGCCCGTACATTCCCGTGGGCGTCATCGCTCGCGTCGCCACCTGCATATGCGGACCCGGAATCTCGCCGTTGTTGATCGCGTTCTTCACGTCCACATCCGCATACATCGCCCCTTCCGTCTCCAGATCCCGGATCGTCGTAAACCCGTGCGACAACGCGATCTGCGCATTCCGCGCCGCCAGGATCGCCCGGTACGGTATCGATTCCTTCAGAATCTGCTTGTCGTAATCCGCCGCCGTCACGTCTCCCTGCAGCAGCACGTGGGTATGCGCGTCCACCAATCCCGGCAGCACCGTTGACTTCGATAAATCGATCACCTCCACACCCGCCGGCGCGGTTCCCCCGGGCGTCACGCTCACAATGCGATCGCCTTCCACCAAGATCATCACGTTCGTCAACACCGTGTCGCTCTTCCCATCAATCAACCTTCCCGCGCGGATCGCCACCTTCCGCGGCGCTTTCTCCGCCGCCTCCTGCGCCCTGCTCCCGCCGCACAAACTCAGCGCCACCGCCACAGCCAATCCCAACTCTCTTCTCCGAATCTTCATCTCTTGCCCCCGTTCAGCGGCACACTATCAAACCGTTCGTCCACGGCAAAGTCCTGCGCACGCGTCGCCGGGTCGTCCTGCGAACGTAGCACTCCACTCCATCATCTAATAATCGGTTCCGCTACCTGCAGAGTTACTTCGCGCCCTTCTTCCCCAATTTCGCAAATTCCAGGGCGTACGTTCGCAAACCAAAGTTCGGCGTAATCTTCGAGTACCCCGCCACCAATTGCTCTTTATAACGGTCCTGGCTCCAGTCCAACGTCCCCTTGGGGTCCAGATCCAGCACCGTCAAATCCACCGGATCCATCACCAGCGTTCCGAACTTCACCCGGCTCCCCGAAAACGCCATGTAACTGCCCGCTTCCTCGGTTCCCGCCTGAGCCTTCCCCCCATTTCCAAACGTGGTCACGATCGTGTCCCCGCGCACCTGCACCCCCGTCAGTTTTCCCCGAATGTGCGGCGGCGGCAGCAGCACTCCCAAATCCATCAACAAATCATTTTTGTCCGTTCCGATTCCCGGAGTCTTGCTGGCATCCATCACGTTCGCCAATTCCAACCCAAACAGCCCCATCAACTTTTTCACCGAAACCTTCATCGCCGTGATCTTTTCCGTATGCACTCGCAAGCGCCCATCGTCGTTCACGCTCAACGTCCCTTCCGTTCCAAACGGAACGTCTCCCTTGCTGTGCAACTTCCCCTTGATCACCAGTCGCCCGTTGTTCGGGTTGATTTCCAGCGTCAAGTCCTTCAGCGGTGCATCCGGCTTCGCGAACACGTAATTGTTCATGATCTCTTGCAGCGACGCCGTGCTGACCGCTATGGTCCCGTTCGCCACCCGCACCTCGAACGACTTCTTGTCGTCAAAAACCACCATTTCATTTTTGCCCGTCGGCCACAATTCTCCCGACACCGAGATCAACCGCGCAGGTGCTGTCGGCGTCAGGCGAAACAACACGTTTCGCATTTCCGCTTTGACCCCGACTTGCCCTTTCCCGCTGGCCGCTGTCTCCACCGTTGTCGCGGCGTTTTCCGTGCCCGACCCCGTCGCGTTCTCCGCTACCGGTGCCGCCGCCGGGACCGATGGCGGCCCGCTCTTCGCGCACGACGCCAAGCCGCTGCAAACCATCAAAATCCATCCCGCTCTCAATTTCCTCGTCATTTGTCCCCCGCGCTCCCGCTCTCTTCCCAGCTACTACTCTACCCGACAAAAGGAAAAGGCCAGCCGCTCTCTCAGGACGGCTGGCCCCATTTCTTTGCTGAATCAGTCGCTGCCCTACGCCTTGGCCGCTTTCAACCCAGCTCTGGCTTTCTCTTCAGAAGCAAAACAAAAGCAAACCTCAACTCCAAACCTTATACCTCCGACGCCGGCCTCCGGATTGTCCGTCGGCTCAACTCTTCCACCGCACTCACTGCACGGCGCAGCGCCAATGCCCAACCGCTCCGGCTCGCCCACAGCCGCGCCACTCCCGCTTCCCAGCTCTTCTGCAGCATATAGACGCAGCCAATCACCCCGGCAATCAGCCCAAACACCATCAAAAACAGGGCAAACGCCGCCAGCAACTCCCTTACCGCATACAATTGCCAGGCCGCTACCACTCCCAACCCTGCCCACATCCACTTTCTCCAGATGTCCTTCGATTTCATGTGGCTTTGCCCCGCTTGGCCAATTCGTTTCTGGCTCTGTGCTACTAAGATGCAGGTGCCTGACCCTTAGGCCGACCCCTGTTACCTGTCCCATTAGACAGTCATCCCGAGTAAACCTCCATAGTACAGGCGGTCCAATTTTCCTTAGAACTTCCCTCTTCGAGTATCAATTTGGGACTCTGCTGTAACAATCTAACTTACTCATTAGTTAGCTACTTATCACGGAATGTCCCGATCAGGGACAGCTTCGCCATCCTTTCGTACGGTCCTTTTCCTACCACCACCTGACCTTTCGGACAGGGTGCAGTCCGCCGACACTACTCCCGGCGTTGCACTTTCCTCATTTTGGAAGGTCTTACTTCAGGAAAGCTTCATTCCCCGGAACCCGTCCCGCCGTTGCTCCCGGCCGCTTGGTTCCCCTTCAGCACGTATCCCGGGTCAAACGGCAGCTTGCCATCTACCCGCAACACCTTCACGGTGCTATTGATCGAGTACACATCGACCAGCCCAATCGCCCCCGGGGTCGCCGCCACCGTGCGCAACACGTCCTCGTCGCTCCCGACTACCTTGACCACTACCCGGCCCTCAGCCTTCGCCGAGCGCCCCGTACTCACGGCTTTCGTCTCCGCCGTTCCTACCCCGAACAATCTCTGAAACGCTGCCTTAATTTCCGGAGCCTCCTGGTCATGCACCACCACCAGGAAGTTCTTCCCGTCCGGCCAGGTCTTTTCCGTACCTTTATACAGCTTCGCCAGCTCCGCTGCGGGCACGTCCTGCAGCTTGCTTCCCGGCGCCACCACCACTGCCAGGTTCTTTCCCGCAGCCGCCACGGCCAGCCACTGCCCTGCCATCAGCAGCGCCGCCGCCAACCATAATCCAATCCGTTTCGCGCGTCTCTCGTTCATGCCATCTTCCCGCAGCCAGTCTCGGCGCGTGGCTCCAGTTTTCTCTCCGCGGAGTCTCCTGACAAGCCGCAATTTCTGGTTCGTTCCAAACCTCTACTATCGTTTCCACTGCGTCACACCTGCTCATTCGACCAGTGTTCCTCGCTCGCCTTCTCCCGGTAGCTTCAAAAAGTACCGCCATTCTCATTTCCGGAGAAGTTTGCTTATGAAGCCTCTTGCCGTTATGCCCGCCCTGGCGTTTTTCTGTTCCGCCGCACTCGCCACTCCGCTGAGCGCTCAGTCCGTTCACGTTGCCGAAACCCGCGCCACCACCCATTCTTCCGCCGTCAAGCCTCTGCCCTCTTCGCAATTTCTCTACGGAAAGCTTCCCATCTCCACCCATTCCAAAGAGGCGCGCGCTGCTCTCGATCTCGCCCTCGACCAGTACGAAAATGCCTACTACGACACCGCCGTCGTAAGCTCTCGCAAGGCCTCCGAGGCCGATCCCAAGCTCGCTCTCGCTTATGCCCTATGGTCGTTCGCTGCGCATCGCACGGAACCCGATCCCGCGGCCCTTGCAAAAGCCAAATTCCTCGCGCCGCACTGTGCCGGTGACGAATGCCTGTTGATCAATTTCATGGTCGGCTCGCAAGAGTCCAACATGCTTCCCGCCATTTCCGCTATGAACGACCTGCTCACCCGTCGTCCCAAGGACAAACACATCCTGTTCCTCTCCGCCACCTATCTCTACAACCAGCAGAATTTCGATCGCGCCAAGGATCTCCTCGTCCGGGCCCTCGAAGTCGATCCCGAATTTCCCGGCGCCCTCAACATGCTCGGTTACGTGGAACTCGACTGCAGCACTCCCGATCCTAAGAAGGCCATCGACTATCTCCGCCGCTATGCCTCCGTTCTTCCTCACGATGCCAACCCTCAAGATTCTCTCGGTGAAGTTCTCCGCATGGCCGGTGACGATTCCGGCTCTCTCGCTCACTACGCGGAAGCCCTGCGCATCTCCTCCACCATGATCACTTCTCAATATGGCCGTGGCGACACCTATTCCATGATGGCCGACGGCACTCGCGCTCGCGCCGAGTACGATAAGGCTCTCCGCATCGCCACCATCAACCGCGATGCCCTGCACATCCAGTTTCAGCAGGCCCTGCTTCCCATCTGGCTCAACGATGTTTCCGGGGCTCGCACGCAGCTCGCCGCTCTCTCCGCCAAATTCGCTCTGGAAAAAGACGCCGGCGCCCAGTTCGAACTCGACTTCGCCCGCGCTCTTCTCGCTCCCAATCCCGCTTCCGAACGCGAAATTCTGATCGCACTCGAAGGCCTTCTCTCCGTTCCACAACCCGGCATGCTGGATGCCGATCGCAACTCCGCGCTCGGCCAGGTTCTCCGCGAACGCGTTCGCATCGAGGTCGCTTCCAAACAAATCCTGGCCGCTCAGGTCAGCCTCCAGAAACTCCAGCAACTCGCCGAATCTTCTAACGATCCCGCTCTTCAGAACGTCGCCGATTCCGCGCAGGGCTATATCGTGCTTGCCCATGGAGACTTCGCCAACGCCGCCACCCTCCTCGCTTCCGACACCCACTCACCGCTCGCCGTCCGCGCCTTGCTCTTGGCTCAGGAGAAGCTCGACAACCCCTCCCAGATCGACGCCACCCGCAATCGCCTCAAATATCTCCGCAAGCCCACCGCCGAGTGGTATCTCGCCACTCGCAATCCCGGGCTTACCTCCCAGATTCAATTGCCCTGATTTCTTCTGTCCAAAACAAAAACCGCGCTGCTCGGCTTCTTCGCCGTTGCAGCGCGGTTCTGAACTTTTTGGTTGGTTTGTTTACGCCTTCTTTAAGAGCCTCGTGATCCAGACCAGGATCACCGCTCCCACAAATGCCACGATGATGGACCCAATCAGCCCGCCGCCCGGCCAGATTCCCAACATACTGAAAATCCAGCCACCCAGCAGACCGCCCAAGATTCCCAGAATGATGTCAACCACCACTCCGTAGCCGCCGCCTTTCATCACTTGCCCGGCCAGCCATCCTGCGATTAGCCCCACCACGATCCACGCGAGAAAGCCCATTGCACTCCTCCTTGTTTAACGTTGCACGATGCACCACGGGCGGGTGTTCAAACCGCTACAGTTTGGCCTTTCCCCACGCCACACGCAAGCCCGTCGATAGCACCAGGTCGTTGGCCTTCAGTCCCGGTGGCGGATAGCTGATGTAGCTGTCGCTGAACGTCAATTGCCAGCTCAGCCAGTTCTTCAGCAGCGTTGAGAACGTCGAGTTGAACTGCATCCGGTAATCGCCCGTGTGCGACAGGTTCGGATAAATGCTAAAGGTCTCCGCCAGCGCGCTCCGCTTGTTGAACTTCGTGTCAAACTCCTCGCCAATCACCACTTCCGCGCTGTTCTGGTTGGTCGCCGGGTAGAATACGGGCGGTGGGCCCACGAGCGTATAGGCTCCGAACGCATCGCGGTCGTAGCTGAAGCCGCCAAACACATCAAACGTCGTGTTCGCCGTCTTGATGATGTGATACCCCAGGCCGCCGCCATATACCTGCCGCAAATTCAAATTCTGCAGCGCGTTGGTTTCATAATTCGCGAAAGCGAATGCGAACAACTTCGGTGAGAGGTTTAAGTCTCCCCGTACTCCCGCCGACAATGCATTAGCAATCGTCCGGCTGGGCGGAGTGGAATCGTCGTTGCCATAGATGTAGGTGGCATAGACCGACAGTTTGTCTTTTGGCGTTTCGCGAACTTCCTTCGTCGCCAGGGTGAACGTCGTTGTCGAAGAATTCCCGCGGGTCAGTGCCAGCCCGGTATCGAACAGTCCGCTCCAGAAATAGGTGAACTTCGGGTGCGCCATTCGCTCCGCCGCGAGGTCCGCCGCCTGCTGTTCGGCGTTGTCCTTCACCGACACGATTGCATCCTTGGTCGCCGGCGCTGCGCTCGTCGGCGCGGGGGCTGCCGCCGCCGGAGCCATTGCTACAAACTTCCCATCTACAGTGGTGATTTTCCCGGACAGCCGCGTTCCGTCCTTCAGCGTCAAATTCAGCACTTGCTGCGATTCAATGTCGGTGATCGCATCCCACTGCACCGTCACATCCCCGGTAAACTCGGTCTTGATCAGCAGGGTCTTTCCGTCTCCCGTCACGATTGTTCCGGTCAACCGGTCCCCATTCTTCAACGTCACCTGGTCCGCGTGGGCCAGCGCTCCACCCAGCAACAAAGTGCACAAACATAGAAAGCCACGACGCATTTCATTCTCCTGGTTCGCTTCTTCTTAAAGGATTGCTTCTCCGGACTGCTTGAGGGCGGTACGACTCTCGCGGGAGTAGCACATCGAGAGACTCTTGATTGTAATCAATGCTCCCTGCCCCGTAAAACTCTTTTCGCTAAGTCTTCTCTATTCTTTTCGCAATTCCTCTTATAATGCGAATGCAGGGGAAATTTGGTATCCAGTGTGTTTCGGCCGGCGAGCCATCCTGTCGGCCCGGCCTTCGATGTTCGGACTAGCTTCTTTTCTGAGTGGTTTCCTGGGGGGACCGTGAATAAGACCGCTTCGTCTATTCTGCTTTCGCTCGTCATACTTTTCGTTGGCTGCTTCCCTGTCGCCTGTTCGCGTCCCCAACCTGCCGCTCCAAATTCCTCCACTGCTCCCGTTCCCGCCAATCGCACCATTCTCGCGTTTATGACCGACTTCGGCGTTGCCAACGACGCCGTCGCCATCTGCCACGGCGTTATGGTCGGCATTGCTCCCGATGCCCGCCTCATGGACATCACTCATCAAGTCACACCGTTCTCCATTGAAGAAGCGGCGCGCATCCTCGAAGGCGTCACTCCCTACTACCCGGCAGGCACTGTCTTCGTCGCGGTCATCGATCCCGGCGTCGGCACCTCTCGCAAAGCCGTCGTCGTAAAATCCAAAAAGGGCCAGTATTTCGTCCTCCCGGATAACGGCCTGATCACTCCCGTCATTGAGCGCGACGGTCTCGAATCCGCCCGCGAAATCACCAACACCGGCTGGATGATTGGCTCCGCCATCTCTTCCACCTTCCACGGCCGCGACATCTTCTCGCCCGTTGGCGCGCACCTCGCCGCCGGCTGGGATTACACCCTCGTCGGTCCCGAAGTCCAGCAACTCGTTCGCCTCACTCCGCGCCTTCCCACCATCACCGATAAGGGCATCGACGGCCTCATCATCGGTCTCGACGATCCCTTCGGCTCTCTCATCACCAACATCTCCGGCGATGACTTCGCCAAGCTCGGCTACACCATCGGCGATCGCGTCACCGTCCAACTCAACAAAAAGCCCTTTTCCGCTCCCTTTCAACGCACCTTTATGGAAGTTCCCGTCGGCGATCCCCTCTTCTACGTCGATTCACGCGGTCGTCTCGGCCTCGCCCTCAATCAGCGCAACTTCTCCAACGTGAACAAGATCACTCCGCCGGTTTCCATTTTCATTCCCAAAAAGGGTGGCTCGCCCAAGGTTCGCTGAGTAGCCGCTATCTAGACGAACATCCAGCGCATTTGCTTTTTCCAACTACACGCCGGAAAATCACCTTTGTTCGACTGATTGAGGTCTCCTATGCCCGAAGCCGTTATTGTTTCTTCCGTGCGCACTCCCGTTGGCCGCGGTTTTAAAGGTTCCCTGCGCACCACTCGCCCCGACGACCTCGCCGCCATCGTCATCAAGGAAGCCCTCGCCCGCATTCCTGCTCTCAATCCTTCACAAATCGACGACGTCATCTTCGGCTGTGCCATGCCCGAAGGCGAGCAGGGCATGAACGTCGCCCGCATCGCCGCTCTCCGCGCAGGTCTTCCCGTGGAAACTTCCGCGATGACCGTGAATCGCTTCTGCGCCAGCGGTCTCCAGGCCATCGCTCTCGGCGCCGAACGCATTCGCTCGGGAGCCGCCCACGTCATCATTGCCGGCGGCACGGAGTCCATGTCCCTCGTGCCCATGGGCGGCAACAAAATCTCTCCCAATCCCTGGCTTGTCGACCACTACCCGGACACCTACATCAACATGGGACTCGGCACCGAAAATATCGCCTTGAAGTTCGGCATCTCTCGCGCTCAGGCCGATCAGTTCGCCGTCGACTCTCACAAAAAAGCCGCCGCTGCTTTGGCCGAGGGCAAATTCCAGGACGAGACCGTGCCCGTCGAAGTCAAAATCACTTCGCTTCCCGCTCCCAACGGCGCGAAGCCCAAAGCTCCCGCAAAGCCTTCCGTCCAATCCTTCATCTTCGATAAAGACGAACTTCCCCGCCCCGACACTTCTCTCGAAGCCCTCGCCAACCTCAAACCCGCGTTTCACGTGAAGGGCACCGTCACTGCCGGTAACAGTTCTCCCATGAGCGATGGCGCCGCCGCCGTCGTCCTCATGTCCGACACCCGCGCCTCGGAACTCGGTCTTCGCCCCCAAGCCCGCTTTGTCGCCTACGCCACCGCGGGCGTCAAACCCGAGGAATTCGGCATTGGTCCGGTCTCCGCCATTCCCAAAGCGTTGCAGCTTGCCGGTTTGTCTTTGAATGATATTGCGGTGATTGAATTGAACGAAGCCTTCGCCGCGCAGTCCATCGCGGTCATTCAGCAGGCCAATCTCGATCCCGCTCGCGTCAATCCCAACGGCGGAGCCATCGCCCTCGGCCATCCCCTCGGCTGCACCGGCGCCAAGCTCACCGCCAGCCTAGTTCGCGAACTGGCACGCCGCAATGCGCGCTACGGCATGGTCACGATGTGCATTGGTGGCGGCATGGGCGCCGCCGGCATCTTCGAACGCGTCGCCTGATCTTTCTAAATCGCTTCCACGATCATCGCAATTCCCTGCCCGCCGCCGATGCACGCGGTGGCCAGTCCATAGCGCAATCCTTTGCGCCGCAGTTCATTCAGCACCGTAATCACGAGCCGCGTCCCCGACGCTCCCAACGGATGCCCCAGCGCGATCGCTCCCCCGTTCACATTCGTCTTTTCGCGATTCAGCCCCAGCGCCTTCTCCACCGCCAGATACTGCGAAGCAAACGCCTCATTCACTTCGATCCGGTCGATATCCTCCAACTTCAACCCAGCCGCCGCCAACGCCTTCTGCGTCGCCGGCACCGGCCCGATCCCCATGATCGTCGGATCCACTCCGGTCACCGCCCACGACACGATCCGCCCAATCCCCTTCAGCCCCTGCTTCCGCGCGGTCTCTTCCCTCGTCACAATCACCGCTGCGGCTCCATCCACGATTCCGCTGGCGTTTCCCGCTGTCACCATTCCGTCTTTCTTGAACGACGGCGGCAACTTCGCCAGTGTTTCCATCGTGGTTTCCGGCCGGCGGTGATCATCCTCGCTCACCGTAATCGTCTTCCGCCCCTGCTTCACTTCCACGGGCGCAATCTCTTCCGCAAACACTCCGGCCTTCGCCGCGCGATCCGCTGCCTGCTGGCTGCGCAGTGCGTACGCGTCCGAATCTTCACGCGTAATCCCGCTCTGCTCCGCCAGTTTTTCCGCCGTCATCGCCATCGGCAGTCCGCAGTAAGAATCCGTCAGCCCCACAAACAGAAAATCCTCCAGCGCCCCGCCTCCCAGTTTCAATCCCGTGCGCGCCCCGCGGATCACAAACGGCGCCTGCGTCATATTCTCCATTCCACCCGCCAGCACCATCGTCGCTTCACCCAGCCGCAGCCTCTGCCCCGCCTGCACAATCGCTTCAATCCCCGATCCGCACAACCGGTTCACTGTCACCGCCGGCGCTTCCTGCTTCAGCCCCGCCTTCAACGCCACATGCCGCGCTCCATAAATCGCATCCGCGCTGGTCTGCAGCACATTTCCGATAATCGCGTGATCGATCGCCGCCGCGTCCACTCCCGCTCGCACAATCGCCGCCTTCGCCGCGTGCGCGCCCAGATCGATCGCCGACACTTCCGAAAAACTTCCCGTGTACCGCGCCATCGGCGTCCGCGCGCCCGCCACAATCACCAAATCCGTTGGAAACATGCGTCCTCTTTCGGTGGGAACCATTTTCAGGATGAAACTTCAGGATTGACCTTCATAGGATGCCACGGCCGCCCCGCCCGTCGCACCTGCCCCGCGGCGCGTGCAACCTCGCCTACGCCGTCCGCACTTCCGCGATCACCGTATCTCCGCCCCGCTTCCGCGCTTCTTCCATGCTGAATTCCGCCCGGTTGATCAGATCCGTCACGATGTCTTCGCTTTCGTAATCCTGTTTCGCCGCCGCTTCCACGATCCCCGCGCTCAGCGTCACCTGCGTCGAGTCCCACGGCGGACGCACTCCCGCTGCCGCCCTCCGCAACTTCTCCACCAGATTCGACGCCCCCGACAGCGACGTGTCCGGCAAGATAAACGCCAGCGCCCACGACGTGTACTTCACCGCCATGTCGTTCTGCCGTACCATCGGCTGCAGCGACCGCGCCAGTTGCTCCAAAAAACGTTCCAGCGGCTGCTCGCCCTGCTGCCTCAGCATTTCCGCGCCGCGATCGATCTGCAGAATCGCCAGCGACAGCGGCGTCCCCTGCGTCCGCGCACGATCCGCCTCATTCAACAAGCACCCGACATACGACGACCGGCTCAGCAACCCCGTGCGGTCATCGGAAACTCCCATGCGCCGCACCAGCGACCGCAATCGCGTGTGGCTTACGCTCATCAGCATCTGGTCGCCAATCGCCTGCAAAAAATAAGTCTCATTCGGCTTCCAGCGATGCTCCGAACTGTGGCCCGACAATCACCATTCCCGCTGGCGCTTGCGTTTCTTTATCCTCAATCGTCACACCCAGCGCGCTCTTCAATCCCAAATCCGTCAGGATCGATCCCTCGCTCGCTTCCACCACCAGTCCGCCCAGCTCATCGGGAATCGCCTTCTCCATCTGCGCCAACAGAAACACCACCTGCGCCCCCGGAGCCTGCTTCAATCCCTGCGCCGAAAATTCCGCCGCAATTTCCGGTGGCCGCCCCGGCGCCCCGATCACCGCGAACGATCGCGCCGCCTTCATATACGTTCCCACTTCGCTCACTGTGGTATTCAGCATCGCTCGCGGCGTCTGCTGCCGGAAAATTTTCTGGTTGATCTCCGAAATTTTTGTCAGATCGCGCAGCGTCTCCGCCGTGTAGCTTCCCGTCCGTCCCGTTGGCCCGGTCGGCTTCGCTTCCACCACCGGCACCGCGCTCACCGTCGGAGTCGCCGCTTCCTGCTTTGGCGCGTTCTTCGGCCACCAGTTCGCCATCTGGTACAAATTGTGCAGCCGCGCGTTGCGGTCCTCTTCCCCCGGAAACATCGCCGCAATCTTCTGCAATCGTTCCACCGCTTTGCTCTGCAGCGAGTACTGCAGAAAAATCTCCGTCTGCACGATCAAATCGTCCAGCGCCTGCAAACGTCGTCCCTCTTCGCTCACTGGCGGCGGCTCGTTCACTTCCTGGCTCGCCGCCACCTTCGGCGGCGCGGCGGGATTCGCCGAGCCGGCAGTCGCCGTTTTCGCCACCCGCGCCGAAATTCGCGCCAGAAACCCCGGGTCCGCGTGACCCTTCAGCATCTCCAGCCGCTGCTGGTTGCGGTAATCGTACGGATCGATGTCCACCAGCTTTTCGATCACTTCGCAGCACTTCACGAAATTCCCGGAATTGAAATTCGCGTCGAACTGCTTGATCAGCACCTCAAAATATTGCGATTCCCGGTTCAATTCGTTGTACAGCGCCGCCCAGAACTCCAGGATCGGCAGCGATTCCGGATGCTTCGCGCCCAGCGCCTCCACCTGGCTCGTGAACTCAGCTTGTTTCTTGTCGGCAAACATGCGCCGCTTCACCGTGTTCAGGATTTCCACCGCCTTGCCATCCTCATCCTGATCGGCGTACGCATCCGCCAGATCGAACAGCCGCGTGATCCCCTCATTCTTCTCCCGCAGCACCCGTTCCAGTATTCCGCGCGCCCGGTCCAGTTGCCCGGCCTGCTGCAGCGCGTCCGCAAACGTCTCCAGAAACGCCACGTCACTTTCCGTGTTCGCAAACGGCTCCAGCAACGCCGCCGCTTCCGCCGATTCTCCGTTGTGCAGTTTCGCTTCCGCGTACAGCAGCGCCACGCTGCGTTCCTGCGGCGCGTACGCATACGCCTTCCCCAGCAGCTTTAGCGCATCCGCCTTCGATCCCCCGGCCGCCGCAATCTGTCCCGCCCTCAAAAACGATCGCGCCGCCAGCGCATTCTTTCCCAATTGCGCAGCGGTCTCCGCCACCTTCATTTGTCTTTGCAGATTCTCCGGCTCCAGTTGAGCCGTCCGCTCCCAGCAGAACAGCGCGTCATCCCCGCGGTTCAGCCCCTCGAACAATTCCGCCGCGCGCGAGTACTGCTCAATCGCCTCTTCCGGCCGGTTCTGCTTCTGCTGCAGGAACGCGCAACGCGCGATCCGCTCCGGCGGCTGCGCCATCACCGAATTCTTCAAAAAACGGTTGAAGATCGCCAGCGCCTTGGTCTCGTCCTTCGGCTCGATCAGCAGGTCGAACAGATACCCGTAGTACACCGCCGCGCGATCTGGCATCTCCAGCTTTGAGTACAAATCCCCCAGCGCCTGGGTCGCCTCCGTGTGCTGCGGCGCCTCTTCCAGGACCGTCTGGTACGCTTCTATCGCGTCCTCGACCCGGTTTTTCTCCAAGAACTTCTTGGCTCGTTCCAGATGCTTGCTCACATCCGCCATCTGCGGAGCACCTTCGTTTTCTTTTTTCTGGGTCTCTGGTTCGCGCCAGGTTCGAACCTCTTCCACTATATACCGGCCCTTTCTCCCTTCCATTCCCTCCTTCTCCCCGTATGGGAATCCGCTAAGCCCCCCGCCCTTCCCTACCCAAGCTGACGCCCTTCTTCATTTGTGGCAGACTAGAACATTGCGCGGCGTGCGCTGTGCCGGGTGTCTGCCTTCCTCCCTGCTCCTTGCCTCGCCGCCGGCACACACTCGACACCATCAGGAAAAACCTGGCGGTACTGGATTCGAATGGACCCAAAGTTCATACGCAATTTCTGCATCATCGCGCACATCGACCACGGTAAGTCCACCCTGGCCGACCGCCTCCTTGAAATGACCGGCGCTCTCTCCCAGCGCGAAATGCACGAGCAGGTTCTCGACTCCATGGACCTCGAGCGCGAGCGCGGCATCACCATCAAGGCCAAGAGCATTCGCCTCCACTATCAAGCCAAGGACGGCCACACCTATCGCCTCAATCTGATCGACACTCCCGGCCACGTCGACTTCTCCTACGAAGTCTCCCGCGCCCTTTCTGCTTGCGAAGGCGCTCTCCTCGTCGTCGATGCCAGCCAGGGTGTCGAAGCGCAGACTGTCGCCAACACCTTCCTCGCCGCCGGCCACAACCTCACCATCATTCCCGTCATCAACAAGATCGATCTCCCCGCCGCCCAACCCGATTTCGTCAAGGAACAGATCGAGTCCGTCCTCGCCATTCCCGCCGAGGATGCCCTGCTCATTTCCGCCAAGTCCGGCATCGGCGTCGAAGACGTCCTCGAAGCCGTCGTCCAGCGCGTTCCTCCTCCCACCGGCAGCAGCGAGAATCCCTTTCAAGCCCTGGTCTTCGATTCCTGGTTCGACATCTACCGTGGCGCCGTCGTCCTCGTTCGCGTTATGGAAGGCCGCATCACCCGCCACATGAAAATTCGCCTGGTGGCCACCAACGAAGTCTACGAAGTCGAGCAGCTCGGCACTCTCACTCCCAAACCCGTCGCCCTCGAAGAACTGGAAGCCGGCGATGTCGGCTTCATCGTCGCCAACATCAAGCGCGTCGCCGACGCTCGCATGGGCGACACCGTCACCGAAGCCGCCCGCCCCGCCCCCGCTCTTCCCGGCTTTGAAGCCATCAAGCCCATGGTCTTCGCCGGTATTTTTCCCGTTCTCGCCGATGAGTACGAGCCGCTGCGCGACGCCCTCGGCAAACTCCAGCTCAATGACGCCGCCTTTTTCTACGAGCCGGAAAATTCCGTCGCTCTCGGCTTCGGCTTCCGCTGCGGCTTCCTCGGCCTGCTTCACCTTGAAATTGTTCAGGAACGCCTCGAGCGCGAATTCGGCCTCAACCTGATCACCACCGCGCCCAGCGTGCGTTACCGCATCACCCGCGTCGGCGGCATCGTCACCGAAGTCGATAGCCCCGCCAAATTCCCCAATCCCTCCGACATCGAAAAAATTGAAGAGCCCATCATCAAGGCCATGATCATCACCAACGACGAATCCGTTGGCGGCATCCTGCAGCTCTGTCAGGACAAGCGCGGCACCCAGAAAGCCTTTGAGTATCTCTCTCCCACTCGCGTCATGCTCACCTACGAATTGCCGCTCAACGAAATCGTTCTCGATTTCTACGATCGCCTCAAAAGCGTCTCTCGCGGCTACGCCTCTCTCGACTACCACCTGGCCGGCTACAGCGAAGCCGACCTCGTCAAGCTCGACATCCTCGTCGGCGGCGAACCCGTGGACGCCCTCGCCCTCATCATCCACCGCGAATTCTCCGTCGAGCGCGGCCGCGAACTCGTCTCCCGCCTCCGCAAACTCATTCCGCGCCAGATGTTTGAAGTTCCCATCCAGGCCGCCATCGGCAGCCGCGTCATCGCCCGCGAAACTGTTTCCGCCATCCGCAAAAACGTTCTCGCCAAATGCTATGGCGGAGACATCACCCGCAAACGCAAACTCCTCGAAAAACAAAAAGAAGGCAAGAAGCGCATGAAGCGCGTCGGCCAGGTCGACATCCCCCAGGAAGCCTTCCTCGCCGTCCTCAAGGTCGATTCCGGCGAAGAAGACTAGCGTCGTTCATCACATCTTTTTTCCTCCGCCTGTTCTATTCTTTAGGGGAGGCTCACATGAACCGTCGCCTGCTCTTTCGTGACGCCGCCCTGCTCGCCGCAGGCCTCGCCGTTCCCCGCTCTGCCAATCCTCGTGGCGCGAATCCACGAGTCACTCCCGCCAACAACTCCACCGCCGCGGAAGCCCGTCGCCGCATCCAGCACACCGCTGCCGCCGGGTTCGCCATGGAGCGCCGTGACTGGGAGCAAGGCACCCTGGCCCAGGCTTTCCTCGAAGCCGGCGACGACCACAACGTGATCCTGTTCACCAAGGCCGCCATTGTTCAGCGCGCTCCCGACGGGCGTCTCGCCGTCGTGGTCGAAGGCGGCCCCACCGATCCCGCCATGGGCGGCGAAGCCTACCACCACGCCGCGCAAGTCACCGGCGATCCGCAAATCGCCGAGGCCGTTCAGGGCCTGCTCGACTTCCTTCTACACAAAGCCCCGCGCGCCCCCGATGGCACGCTCTACCACGTCTTCAACGCTCCGGAAGTCTGGTCCGACGGTTTCTTCAGTTCTCCCCCCTTCTTCGCCGTCATGGGCCAATACGACGAAGCCCTTCTCCAGATCGAAGGCTTCCGCAAACGCCTTTGGGATCCCCGCAAAAAACTTCTCTCCCATATCTACAGCGACGCGCCCGGTGCAAAGAATCCTCAGGAATTTTGGGGCGGCGGCAACGGCTGGGCAGCCGCTGGACTCGCTCGCGTCCTGCGCGTCTGGCCCGCACAGCGCTCCGCCGATCGTCAAACTCTCGCCACATTCGCCACCGAACTCATCGACGGCTGCCTCGCCTGCCAGCGCCCCGACGGTCTCTTCTACAACGTCCTCGATCGCCCCGACACTTTCCTCGAAACCAACGTCGCCCAGATGCTCGCCTTCGCCATCTACTCCGGTATTCGCCAAGGCTGGCTTCCCACGCGCTATCGCGCCGCCGCCGATCGCATGCGCAATGCCGCCCGCGCCCAGGTGGACTCCTTCGGCTTCGTCCAGAACGTCTGCGGCGCACCCAACTTCGATAAGCCCGGCACCTCCACCGAAGCCCAATCCTTCGCCATCATGATGGAATCCGCCTCCGCTAAACTCGCCTAGCGCTTAGCCTTAGTCGGAAACGAATGCAACTTACCGATGCTGCTCCCCGCTGCCTGACGTCCGTATAAATCTGGAACCTGCTAATGGCGACTCCGCATGCTCGTGCTAGAGTATTTCCATGAGCGAGCGCTCAAGAATTGAGTGGACGGAAGCTACTTGGAATCCAGTCCGGGGCTGCACAAAGATTTCTCCGGGCTGTAAACACTGCTACGCCGAAACCTTCGCTGAACGCTTTCGAGGGGTTCCGGGACATCCATATGAGCAGGGATTTGACCTGCGACTGTTGCCCGATAAACTTGGCGAGCCACTACGCTGGCGTAAACCGAAGATGGTTTTCGTGAACTCGATGAGTGACCTGTTTCACGAAGCTATCCCCGACGAATTCATAGTTGCGGCTGTCCAGGTGATGATAGCGGCAAACTGGCACACCTATCAGGTGCTTACGAAACGATCTGAGCGGCTTCTCGAGCTCCTCAACTCAACCCTGCGATTTGCTGCACAGCACACGCACATTTGGTGGGGAGTAAGCGTCGAGAACAAGAAACACGGCATTCCCAGAATAGCCAATTTACAGGCGGCTTCTGTCCCGGTACGTTTTCTGTCGATCGAGCCTCTCTTGGAAGATTTAGGAATTGTGGATATTTCCAACATCCAGTGGGTCATTTTAGGTGGTGAGAGCGGTGCTGGCGCGAGACCCATGCAAGAAGAATGGGCAATCTCTATTCGCAATCAGTGCCAGAGAATCAATATTCCTTTCTTTTTCAAGCAGTGGGGTGGTGTCCGCAAGGCAAACAACGGCCGGAGACTCGAAGGAAGAATATACGACGAAATTCCTGCTCGTACGCAAAACCCTACACTCGCCGCTGAAAACTGCCACCAGCTAGCGCTGAACATCGAATCTTCCTTTAGGCCTTGCGCTCTCGTAGAACTGCGATCGGTCTAGATCAACTCTTCTTCGTGCCCGAAAAAACTAGCATCGTCCCTTCCGGAAATGTACCAAATTTTCTCCCTCGCTTGGATGTGGCAACCGACAATTCGCCACTCTTTTCCATTGGCTTCAGTATTTGAGTCTTAAAATGAGTGCGCAAGAAAGGTGTTTCCGCAATTACAAAGTTACCTAAACCTTCTACTGATACCCGGCTATCCCCGAAACGCTCCAAAATCATATCCTTGAGCTTCGCAAAATCAGGTTCATTCGGAAATAGGTTCATTGTTTTCGTCGAATCCGTGTAGTCCGAGAAAGCGAATGTGCCCGACGGATCGGCACTCCACATTGCTTCCTTCATCTTCTCCAGTCCTTTAAGGTTGCTGGTGGCAAAAAATAGGAAATAATCCGTTCGGTTGCCGCGATTCAACATCCGAAACGACCGCACAAATTCTGCTCCAGCATTTCGCAATTGATCGCGATAAATATCGTGAATTGCTCGTAACCTTTTATCGGACTCATTCAAGCCCAGAATGTTTTTCCATCGGTCCGTTCCGAAGAGTTGATTGTAGGTTTCTGCGTGGTCAGGGTGAGATAAGAAACGGTTTATTTCCTCGTACATAAATGTGACCAGTATTTCGCATTTAGGATAATTCACAATTCTTTTGATTGTCGCAAAGGGTGTTTGAGAGAATCCAAATGGATCGACGAAAACTAGGCTCGGAGCCAATTTATTTCTTTGATCATCGAGGTCGCGAAAGACAGCAGACATCTTTTCATCGAATTCCCCTTGCATACAGTGCACCTTGAAATTAGGGGGCAACGTCGGCAGCATCTGCTCAATGGTTTCACTTAAGTGCTCGAAACGCTTCCTATCCTTCTCAATAAAAACGAAGACTACCTCCGATTTTGGCCTGGCCTTATGCTGATACGCCGCATTTAGTACGATCAACGGCGAGCCATCTTCCCCTCCGGCATATCGTCCGGGCCCGGAGAATCCGTCGATGTACAAAACACGCTGATTGGTTCTCGCCATTATGGGAAGCCAAGCTTGCCAATAGCGCCTAAGAATGTCGTGTTTCGCACGGGTGTGTGGATCCAACTGCCAGATCTTTCCAAGCTGTTGTGCCACCATGGCCTCCGATCAAAAGCCGCCGTTCATATTTATAGGCTAGTTACACTAATACGGGTGATGTGTGCCCGCTGTGATCCACTACCTTAAAATCTAATATATTAATCACTTATTCGTAATATGGATGTGTGATATACTGGGCACGTTTCGAGGCCACTGTATGCTAGGGACCCGCCTCGTTTTCGAGAGCTTCATGACTTGTCGTACTCCCGCCGAGCTCCGCTTCCTGCACTCATCGCTAAACCCTTTGTTTGCTATCCGTTTCCGAGCAACTTCGCTAACTCCTTTGTTTCCCCTACATACAAGAAGTGCGTCTGTAAGCCCTTTGTTTCCCCTACATACAAAAATGGGGGGGGGTAGGGGGATAACTAAATTATAAACATCAACGCCGCCCAACCACTCCCGAAACCCATTGTCGGACCGCCGACATCTCCTTTGCTTCTTATTCGCCTTCGGCTTACCCTTAAGAGACCGTTTCCCGCTCTCCCTGGAGCCACCCGATGACCGTTCTTTGGATTGCCGCCTCGCTTGTCGCCCTCCTTGTGGTGGGCTTGATCGTCTGGGTCCTTGTCCAGAACACCCAGGATCAGAAGAAAAACGAACAGCTCGAAACCCAGATGAATGAGTTGCGTAGAGACCTGTTCGGCCTTTCCACCTCTCAAGCCCAAAGCTCTGCCAAGCTGGAAACCATTGCCGATACCGTCGCCTCCCGCCTGGAGGCCGTCACCACCGCCGTTCGCGAAGGCGTGCAAGGCTCCGCCGAAGTCACCGCTCGCATAACTTCCGAAGCCCAGTCCGCCATGTCCACCGAGCTGAAAAATACCCGCGAGCAGATCAACCAGATTCAGCGCCAGCTTGGCGAGGTGCAGCAAGCCGGCGCGCAGATGCAGGACACCGCCCGCAGCCTCGAACAAATTCTCGGCGGCGCAAAGTCCCGCGGCATCCTCGGCGAAGCCACTCTGGAGCGCTTGCTGGAAGATTCGCTGCCCCGCACCCAATACGAAATGCAGCACCGCTTCCGCAGCGGCGAAGCCGTCGACGCTGTCCTCTTTCTCCGCGACGGCAAAAAGCTCGCCGTCGATTCCAAGTTTCCGCTGGAAGCGTTCCGCCGCATCACCGCCGGCGACGAAGACTCCCGCAAAACGTTCGTCAACGCCGTGAAAACCCACGCCGAATCCATCGCCCGCAAATACATCGTGCAGGACGAAGGCACGCTCGATTTCGCGATGATGTTTGTGCCCAGCGAAACGGTGTACTACGAACTGCTGATGAGTTCCGACGCCAAAGGCATCGCGCTCGACGCCTACTGCCGCTCAAAGAATATCGTCGCGGTTTCTCCCAACACCCTCTACGCCAATCTCTGCGTCATCAGCATGGGCCTTCGCGGCATGCAGATTGAGGAAAACGCCAAGCGCCTTTCCGCCAGCCTGGATGGCATGCGCTCGCAACTCAACAAGTTCTCGGAATCGTTCGACAAGATCGGCGTGCATCTGCGCAACGCCCAGCAATGTTTCAGCGAATCTGAAAAACGTTACGAAAAACTTTCCGGAACGCTCGATGTCCTGGTCTCCGGCAACGACCTTCCCGCTCTGCCCGCAGCCCCCAAAACGCCGGCGATCGCGCAGGGCGCGCCGGATCTTCCGCCGCTGTTCAGCAAGCGTTCGGCGTAACTTTTGCTTCGCAACTTACGCGATGCACCTCGCGATAATTGCCCGATGGACGCGCCCTAGCGCTGGATGCTGACTAAATGTTTGTGAAAACTACTCTTTCGGTGGGACCAGCGGCGACAGCAGCCGGATCGAAATCATAAAGGTTCCGTGCTGCTTCCCGCTCAAACGAAATCGCGCTTCATTCTCCGCGCCGCCGCTGGACAACGCGCGCACCGTCGTTCCACCGACCAGTTCCGCCACCGCCGGCGCCAGATTGTGCGCTTCTAACGTGATCTTCGCGCTGCTTCCCGTGATGTGCACAATCACGTCGCGCTTCTCTCCAGGCGCCAGTTCCGCAGTATGCGCATCCAGTTCCAGGCTCACAAATACCATCGTGAGCACTTCCGAAGTTCTTTGCCCGCAGGAAATCTGCACCTTCGCTGGGCCGGGATCCAGATCGATCGGCGGCAACACCACCAGCGAAGCCGGCGAGGAAGCCAGCACCAGCCCGGGGATTCCGTTGATCAGCACGTGATTGGAATCCGCGTCCCCGCAGAATCCCGACCCGGAAATCTCAAAGCGGTCGCTCAACGAAGCGATCCGCGGAGCCGAAGCGACCTGCATGGTTGCGGAAGGCGCTTGCGCCGCCGTCAAAACTGTGGAAACCACACGCCCGCTGCGTCCCGCAATGTTGGCATGAATCATGGTCGCGTTCAGCGGCGCCACAAACAACGCTCGGCCGGTGGTATCCGTGGTGACTTTATCGCCATTCGAGAAAACCACGTCCACACCCGGAGTCAGCCGCCCGCCAATGTCCAGGACCGCCAGCGTGGCGCGCTCGCCGCTAACCACCTTTCGCGGCAACAAGAGAATCCGCGCCCCGGAAGCCGCGGGAGCTGCCTGCTGCGCCACAACTGGAAAACCGGCCAACCAGCCCAGAAACAGAACGGCGCAACTGAGAGCAAAACGTAAGTAAGGAGAGGAGCTTGAGAAAGGGCGCACGGGGAAATTGTAGTGGAGTTTTCGCGCCGGCAGAAGTCTGCTGGCCATGTTCGCATCAAATCGCACAACTCCTGCGGACAATGCGTGCGGCGCGGCGCGATTCGGGGTATTCTTGGCGGCTGGCCGCAGGTACAGGTTGCCCGGTGGGCAAGTAATCACTTGGAAGCACAGGCGTTCCGAGACACAAAAGTCTGCTAGCGTGGATCAAAGGTGTTTGCCCGGGTGTGCGGTCCCGGTTGCCACGCATGCTGGCGAGGAGCCTGGAAGGAGAAGACGTGCAGATCGTCAGCGGTGGCGTGTCGGATGTGGGGAAAGTGCGCACCAACAACGAGGATTCCTACAAGATCGTCGAGTCGTTGCAGCTTTTCGTTTTGTCGGACGGTATGGGCGGCGAAGCGCACGGCGAAATCGCCAGCCATATGGCGGTGGAATCGATCGTCGAGTATTGCCGTACAGCGAAAGAGGATACCGCGGTGACCCTGCTTGGAGATGCCCCGGAACACTGGGCGGAGAAGACCAAGAAGCTGAAGAGCGCGGTACAACAGGCGAATTTAAATATTTATGAATCGGCGCAGAAAAATCCGGAGCAGCGCGGCATGGGTGCAACCGTGACCGCGGCGTGGCTGGAAGACGAGCGGCTGAGCATAGCGCATGTCGGCGATAGCCGCGCCTATCTGCTGCGCACCGGAAGTTTGCAGCAACTGACCAACGACCACTCGCTGGTGGCCGAGCAGGTCCGCCGCGGCATCATCACGCCGCAACAGGCGGAAGAGAGCGAGATGCAAAGCGTGCTGTTGCGGGCGTTGGGCGCGCACCCGGATGTGGATGTGGATACCGACGAGGTTGCGGTGTTTCCCGGAGATGTGCTGCTGCTGTGTTCGGATGGATTGACGCGCATGGTGACCGAGCCGGAAATCGCGGGCACGCTGCAGGCGGAGACCGATACCTTCAAAGCGGCTCAGAAATTGATCGAACTGGCGAATGATCGCGGAGGCCTGGACAACATTACGACCGTGGTGGTGCGCTTCCAGGAAGAAACGAAGAGTTGGCGGAACTGGTTGAAGCGCGGATCGAAGAAAGAGTAGGCCTGTCCCAGGAGGATAGGAATGGCGAAGCTCAGCCTGATGTTTGAAAACAAGCTGGTGAAGGAAGTGCCCATCGGCAGCCGCCCGGTCACGATTGGCCGCTCACCGGACAACGACCTCCCCGTGGATAACCTGGCCGTTTCCACCTACCATGCGCGCGTGTACAACGAAGCGGGACGACTGGTGGTTGAAGATCTCGATAGTTTGAATGGAACGTTTGTGAATGATCTGCGCATCGAACGGGCCACACTGCACGACGGCGATTCCATCTGGGTGGGAAAGCACCACATCAAGGTAGACGCTACCGGCGACACGGCCATTCCCTGGGATAGCGGGCGCAAATCGGCCGCGCCAAAAATCAACGAAACGATGGTGCTGGATACCAAGGTGCGCCGCGACATGCTGCAACAGGCGGCGGCCATGGGCGAGCGCTCGCAATTTTCTCCGGGGCGGATGAAAATGCCGACCCTAGTGGTGCTGAGCGGCAAAGTGGATCAGAAAGAATATCTGCTGACCAACAAGCTGACGGTGATCGGGAAATCCCCGATGGCGACGATACGCCTGCGGGGCTGGTTCAAACCGAAGATGGCGGCGCAGATCAATCAGCGCGATGACGGTTATTATCTCGGAGTAGGTGACAAGGTGCCCACGGTGAACGGGTCGCCCATCCCGGGCAGCGTCCGGCTCAACGACGGAGATTTGATCGAAGTCAGCGGTGTGAGGCTGAACTTTATTTTCCGCGAGTAGGCGATTGGCCGCCACGGGCCGCTCGCTTCCCTGCCTTCCTGCTGGACTCTAACGTACTTCCACGGCGATGAGATTGTCGGTCGGGTTGCGGTCGATCAATTTGTTGTAGGGATCGATCCCGGCAAACGTCGGCTTTTCGTCAACGACGAACTCCAGCGTCTGATTCTCGGTCCGGAACCACTGTTTCTCCATGTGCAGCGGCTTGAGATGCTCCTTGGTGCCGCTGAACACGCCGACCTCGATGAGATCGTTGATCTGCACTGGCGTTTCATTGCCGGCCCCGTCCGCTTTTCGTTTCTGCGCGTCCACCGTGAGCGTGACCCGGTATTTCTTCCCGTCGGGAACGGCAGTGGCAGTGACCGCTTTGTTCTCGTAGAGCACGATGCTCTCGAACATGTCGGAGATCAGGTATTGCAGTTCGGGTGGAGTTCGATCGCGCATGGCCGCCACGAATCCGCGCGTGTCGGGATAGGGGCCAGTGGCGAACTTGTTTTTCTGTAGGAAATCGCGAAGTGCGGCATTCACCTGGTCTTCCCCGATATAGTCGCTGAGCGCGTACATCACGAGCGCGCCCTTCTGATACCAGACATAGGCCTCGCGCTCGACCAGGGCCAGCGGCGGTTCCTGGCGCGTTTCGCCCCCACGCCCGCGCAGGTAGCGGTCGAGTTCGTACTTCAGGAATTTGCGGGTGACATCGGGGCCGTATTTCTTGTCCATCACGCGCAGCGCGGAATACTCGGCCAGCGATTCGCTCATCATGTTGGAGCCCTGGGTCATGCTGCCGATCAACTGGTGGCCCCACCACTGATGGGCGAGTTCGTGGGCGTTGACGAAGTACAGGATGTCCAGATCGTCGTCTTTCTTGCGGCGCTCGATGAACCCGATTTCTTCGGAGAACGGCACGGTGTTGGGAAAGGACTGGGCAAACGAGCGGTAGCGGGGAAACTCCAGGACCCGGTATTGGTTGAACTGGTAGGGGCCGAAGTTGGCTTCGTAGTAGTCCAGGCCGGCCTTGGCGGAATCGATCATCTTGTCGATGTTGTACTCGTCGCCGGGATTGTAATAGACCTCGAGCTTGACGTTTTTCCAATTGTCGCGGCGAACCGCGTAGTTTCCGGAAATGAAGGACCAGAAGTTGTTGATTCGGTTATCGCCCATGTCGTATTCGAAATAGCGGCGGCCGTTTTGGGTCCATTCGCGCTTGAGATAGCCGGGAGCGATCGCGATCTGATCGGGCGAGGTGCTGACGGTGGCGCGGAAGGAGATCCACTCCGAGTCGGGAGCGAACAGAGTGAGATAGGAGTAGTACGGATCGCCGCGCGGGGCCATCGGTTCGAGCAATCCCAATTTTTCTTCCCTGCGGCGAACAGGCTCGTCCAATTCGCGATTCCAGTCGTAACCGACCAGCGGGAAGAAGTCGCGGTCAAAGAACGTGCCGTTGAACGCCAATTGCGGGCGTTCGTTGCCATCGCGGAAGCCGCGCGAAGTAACTGAAGCGCGGAAGTCCATGCGCAGCGTTTGGCCGGGCTCGAGCGGTTGATCGAGCTGGTAGATCGCAAAGCCATACTTTTTGTCGTCGAGCGTGACGTGAAATGGGCGATCAAATCGGATTTCGTCGATGGACTCTTGTGCATTGGAGATGTGGATTTCCCCGATGGGTTGCGAGGTGCGATTGACGAGCAGATAGTAGCCCGCCGCCTGGAACGAGCGACGCTCGGGGAACAGGTCGACGTTTACGTCCACTGCGGTGATCTTGGGTTGGGGAAAGCGTTCGTACTTTTTGTAGCGGCGCTCGTATTCAGCCTGCAGATGGCGGATGTCTTTAGCGGTACGGAATTCATTGAGGACATGCGTGTTGTAATAAAACCAAGCGCCAGAAGCAACGGCCGCAAGCAGGAACGCCGCCAGATAAGGCATCAATTTGGGGAAGCGCTGGGCGAACAGCTTGCGGCGAGCCGGCATGCTCATTTCCGTGCCACGACGGGAAAGCGCGATGGCAAGAACCGATAGGACCGCACCGACCATCAACCAGTAGAACAAGATCCAGAAAAGGGCCGGCACAAAGTGCCCGTAGCGATTCATGGCGGAATAGGTGTAGGGCGTGATCTCGCCATAGAGTAGCAGGCGATTCTCGATGCCGTAGCGGTAGAGAATCGGGATGAGCACCGTGAAGCCCACGACAATCGCGTGGCCTATGAATTTGTTGCTAACCAGCGTGTGCACAAACAGGGCCAGCAGAATGATGATCAGGAAGCTGGGCAGGGCGATCAGATAGAGCTCTTCGAGATAGTGGCCGATTTCGAAACGGAAAAACCCAGCGACGGTCTGCATGAGGATGCCGACGGCCATGACCGCGGTGATGAGGATCGTTTCGGCAATGGCCAGAGCCGCAAAGCGGCTGAACCAATCGGTCGCGTCGCGATACGGCAGGGCGTCGTGGATCTGGTCGAAGCGGACATCACGCTCGCGCCAGATCAACTCGCCGGCATAAAGAGCCGCGACGATGTACAGGAACAGCGACGCTCCGCCCTGCAATACGTTCAGCATCAAGAAGGTGACCGGCCAGACTTTGACGCCGTTCACTTCTCCGGCGAACCAACCGTTGACCCCGGCAAAAATCATCATGAGCAGGACGATGGCCCAGAAAGGTATTTCGCGGAGGATATTGCGCAACCGAATGCGCGTCAGCGAAAGGAACTGCAGACCTGTGGTGGCGCGATTGAAGACGATGCTGGTTTGCGGAAGCTGCGTCACCGCACGCGGCCGCACTTTCTTTTCTTCTTCCTCGACGGCCGCAGCTTCGCGGGCCTTGCGGTTGGCTTTGCGCCCGGCCAACAATTCGGCGGACATCGGGAACAAAATATAAGTGACGATGAGCGCGAGAATGCCGACGGCGATCCAGAGCAGCCGATTGTCCAGAAACACTCCGGACCATTGCAGGAGGCGGGTGTTGCGCTCGACCGGCGTCCAATAGCGGGTGATGGAAACACCAAAAATCAGGCCGAGAGGATCGACAAGCGAAGGCCAAAAGCGTTCCAGGCGATTGCTGGTCAATACCGAAATCGCCAGGATCAGGTACAGCGCCAAGAGCGCTACGCCTTGCAGGTAGACGACGGTGATCCGGCGGGAGAGCGCCGCCACGGCGAAGAAAAGCGCGCCAAGAAAGAAGATGTTGACGACGGTGATCGAAAAGAACGGCTGGAGGTAGGTGCCCAGGTGAATTGGTGCAAGACGCGATTTGTCGGCCCACGGCATGAAGGTGCCGATTACGCCACCCCAGACCAGACCGCTAAAAACAAATACGGTGGTGACGAAGGAGGCGGCCCACTTCCCGCCGAGATACGCAAATTTCGAGATCGGCTTGGTGAAGATCAGGCTATAGGTGTCCTGCTGAAAATCGCGAAGGATCGCCGGACCGAAGATGGCAGCGATCAGGATGATGCCGAAGCCGGTGAGTTGAATGAAATTGACGGTTAGGGCAAATGGCCCGTTCACCAATACGCGGCCGCCGCCAATCGGCCCGAAATCGGAGACCGACACCGAGAAGAACATCATGGTGAAGGGGATCAGAAAGAAGATGTAGGTGGAGACGCTGCGGAGGCGCTGTTTCAACTCGAAGCGGAAGAATGTCCAGAACATGGGCGGCCTCAGTTCCGCTCGGCGCGGGAAAGATTGAAAAAATAGACATCTTCGAGATCGGTCTCGGCGGGAACGAAGCCGTCGCCGGGCGAAGTCTCGGAATAGATGCGAACTTCGTGGAGGCCGCCGATGAGATGCGAAGAGATGACATGGAATTGCTTTTCGATGCGGTCGCGCTCGGCATCGTCGGCGAGCACTTTGCGCCAGATGCGATTCTGGAGTGCGCCGAGAGCCTCGGCAGGCACGCCATCGAGGAGCACCTGTCCCTGGCTGATGATGGCCATGCGGGAGCAGAGTTCGCGAACGTCTTCGACGATGTGAGTGGAAAGAATGACGACTACGTTGCGGCCGATGCCGCTTAGAAGATTTAGAAAGCGGTTGCGTTCGGCGGGATCGAGTCCGGCGGTGGGCTCGTCGACGATAATCAATTTTGGATTGGCCAGCAGCGCCTGGGCGATGCCGAAGCGCTGTTTCATGCCGCCGGAAAATCCGCCAAGGGCCTTCTTGCGGTTGTCCCACAGGTTGGTTTGTTCCAGGAGCGCGTCCACGACTTCTTTGCGCTCCTTGCGGTTGACGATGCCTTTCATGATGGCCAGGTGGTCGAGGAGGTCCACCGCCGACATTTTGGGATAGACGCCGAATTCCTGCGGCAAATAGCCGAGCAATTTGCGAGTCTCGTCCTTGCGCGCGATGAGATCCAGATCATCGAGCCGCGCGGTACCGCCATCGGGATCGAGAAGAGTGGCAAGAATTTTCATCAGAGTGGATTTGCCGGCGCCGTTCGGGCCGAGCAGGCCAAACATGCCTTGCGGGATCTCGAGGGAAACTCCGCGCAAGGCGCGCACCCCACCGGCGTAGGTCTTGGAAAGGTTCTGGATGGAAAGCACGGCAGTCTCCTGGCGAAGAAGGTCTGCCTGTCATACGGATGATCAGGCGGAATAGTTCCACGGGAGCGGAAACTATAGCGCGAAATGAGTCGGTCTGGCGCAGTTTGACTCGGCTTGGACAAGTAAAAAGGCAAAGGGGGCGGATGGCCGCCCCCTTTCGGTTTTCTGAATTGAACGGATTACGGTTTGGTGGGCGCGGCCGGATCGCTGGGAGGAGGTGTCGCCTGTTTCGGCTGGTCCGGGTTGCCCGGAGCGGCGGCAGCGCCACCCGGCCCCGACGCCCCTGCACCGGCGTCCTTCGGTTTAATGGAAACTAACTCTACTTCGAAGATTAAGGTGGAGTTGGGACCGATGTCGGGGCCAGCTTGACGGGCTCCATAGGCGAGATCCGGGGGAATGAAGAGTTCGTACTTGGAGCCGACAGGCATGAGTTGCAGCGCCTCGGTCCAGCCCTTGATGATCTGGCCTACAGCGAAGGTGGCGGGTTGGCCGCGCTTGTAGGAGCTGTCGAATTCCTTGCCATCGAGAAGCGTGCCCTTGTAATTGCAGACCACGGTGTCGTTCACCGTGGGCCTGGGGCCAGTGCCCGGCTGAAGAATCTTGTATTGCAAGCCGCTGGCGGTAGTCACCACGCCGGGCTTGGTCTTGTTGGCGGCGAGGAAGGCATCGCCTTCTTTCTTGTTAGTCTCGGCAGCGGCGGCGGCTTTGGCTTCCAACCTCTTGCGCATATCCGCCTGCATGGTGGTGAGCACAGCCTGCGCTTCTTCGTCGGTGAGAGCGGGCTTGGCGCCGTTGAGTTCATCGCGCAAACCGCGAACCAGAAGAGAGGTGTCCACGTCGAGATCCTGGCCCTTAAGGGTTTTGGCAATGCTCATGCCGATGGCATAGCTCTGCTTGTCTTTGTCGGTTTTCAGAACCGGCGGCACGGCCGCGGGTTTGGTGGTGGTTGTTGTGCCGGGCTTAGCCGCGGGCTTTTTAGCGGCTGGCGTCTGACCGGCCGGAGCGGTGGAAGTCGGTGCAGACGAGGTCTGCGCGAAGGCGACGCCAGAGAGGGCAAGTGCCGCCAGAAGAAAGGTCGAAGTACGAATAGATCGGGTCATTTTGTCATTGTCCCATTGAGGCGCAGGAGGAAGCAAATGCGAGTGGCGAGCGATGCGATGGTGGTTCGGATAAAGCAATTCCTTTACAGAAACGAATCGTAATTAGGGCATTTGAAGCGCAAAAATTTGCGTACCCTAAATCGGGCAATTCTTAGTCTAATAAACGAAGAGCAAATCTGCCGCCTGAGTGGTTGCCCGGGGTCCCAGGAATCACAAGAGGTACAATTCTTAGACCATGTGGATAGTCCGATTAGCGCTAGCGCGACCGTATACCTTCATCGTGATGGCGCTGGTGATCATCCTGCTGACGCCGGTGGTGTTGTTCCGAACGCCGACGGATATTTTTCCGGACATCAACATTCCGGTGATTGCGCTGGTGTGGAATTACACCGGGTTGCAGCCGCAGGAGATGGAGCAGCGAATCACGTCGAGCGTGGAGCGCGGACTCACCGTACTGGTGAACGACATAGAACACATTGAATCGCAATCGCTGAACGGCATTGCGGTCATCAAGGTGTTCTTCCAGCCGGGCGCGAACGTGCAAACCGCGCTGGCGCAGACGACGGCGATTTCGCAAACGTTCTTGCGGCAATTGCCGCCGGGAACAACCCCGCCCCTGCTGATTATCTACTCCGCTTCGACCGTGCCGGTCCTGCAGCTGGGATTGACCAGCGACCGGATGAGCGAGCAGCAGATTTTCGACTTTGGAAATAACTTCATTCGGACGCAACTGGCCACGGTACAGGGCGCCGCGACTCCTTTCCCCTATGGCGGAAAGCAGCGGCTGATCTCGGTGGATATCGACTCCACCGCGCTGCAAGCGAAAAATCTTTCGCCAGTGGACATCGTCAATGCCGTGAGCGCGCAGAATCTGATCCTGCCGACCGGCACGGCGAAGCTAGGGACGCTGGAATACAACGTGGAGATGAACGGCAGCCCGAAAACAGTGGGCGAACTGAACGATCTGCCGGTCAAGTCGGTGAATGGATCGACGATTTATATGAAGGATGTGGCGCACGTCCGGGACGGATTCGCGCCGCAGACCAACATCGTGCTGATGAACGGGCGGCGCGGCGTGCTGATGAGCATCTACAAGACCGGTAACGCATCGACGCTGAGCATCGTGGACCGGGTGAAAGAGGCCTTGAACAGTTACCGGGGATCGCTGCCGGATGGATTGAACCTGACGATCTTCTTCGACCAGTCTTTGTTTGTGCGCGCGGCGGTTCAGGGCGTGCTGCGCGAGGCGCTGATTGCGGCGTGCCTGACGGCTATCATGATTTTGTTGTTTCTCGGGAACTGGAAGAGCACGCTGATCATCGCCATTTCGATCCCGCTGTCCATCCTGGTCAGCGTGCTATGCCTGAGTGCCTTGGGTCAGACCATCAACATCATGACCTTGGGCGGGCTCGCGCTGGCTGTCGGAATCCTGGTGGACGACGCGACGGTTGAGATCGAGAACATCAACCGTAACCTGGCGATGGGAAAGGAGACGGTGCAGGCGATTCTGGACGGCGCGCAGCAGATCGCGGTGCCCGCATTCGTGTCCACGCTGTGTATCTGCATCGTATTCATCCCGATGTTTTTCCTGTCGGGTGTGGCGAAATTTCTTTTCGTGCCGCTAGCCGAGGCGGTGATTTTCGCTATGCTGGCGTCGTACATGTGGTCGCGAACCATCGTGCCGACGATGGCGATGTACCTGTTGAGCGCGGAAGACGAGTACCACGAAGATCAGCATAAGGGCGAGAAGATGGGTCTCTTCCGCCGGTACCAACAGAAATTCGAACATGGATTTGAACGCATCCGTTCGGCGTACCGGGTGGCACTGGCGAACTCGCTGCGGAACGCGTGGCTATTTGCAGCGTGTTTCCTGGGATTTTGCGTGCTATCCGTAGGACTGGTTTTTTTTCTGGGGAGAGACTTCTTTCCGCAGGTGGATGCAGGGCAGATTCGACTGCATATGCGAGCGCGTACCGGACTTCGCGTGGAAGAGACCGCGCGATTGGCGGACCTGGTGAACGGAGTCATCCGCAGCACGATTCCGAAGGAAGAAACAGAAACGATTATCGATAACATCGGGCTGCCGTATTCCGGTATCAACCTGACGTACAGCAACTCCGGGACGTTTGGAACTGCCGACGCGGAAATTCTGGTGCAGCTGAAACCGGAACGCGGGAAGCCCACCAGCGCTTACATCAACATACTGCGCGACCGCCTGCCCAAGGAGTTTCCGGGGGTGCAGTTCTTCTTCCAACCCGCAGATATCGTGACGCAAATTTTGAATTTCGGGACACCGGCGCCCATCGACGTGCAAATCGTCGGGATGAATCAGCCGGCAAATTATGCGATCGGCACGAAACTGGCGAATCAGATCCGGCAGATTGCGGGGGCGGTGGATGTTCACGTGCAGCAGGCGTTCGATTCGCCAACGCTGTACATGGATATTGACCGGACGCGCGCGCAGTTTGTGGGGATACAAGCGCGGGACGTAGCGCAAAACGTGCTGATATCGCTGTCGTCGAGTTTCCAGACCACGCCGAGTTTCTGGCTGGACCCGAAAAACGGCGTGAGCTATAGCGTGGCGGTGCAGACTCCGCAGTACCGCGTGGATTCGTTGCAGGCACTGGCCAACACGCCCATCACGCCGGCGAACGGAACAAATCATACGCCGCAGATTCTGGGCAACCTGGTGTCTACGACGACGGTGGCGCGCCCGGCATCGATTTCGCACTACAACGTCCAGCCCATGATCAACGTGTACGCGTCGGTGAACGGCCGGGACCTGGGCGCGGTGTCGGATGAAGTGGTGAAGTTGGTGAAAAATATTGAGAAGGAATTGCCGAAAGGCAGCCACATCGTAATTCGCGGGCAAGTGCAGACGATGAATAGTTCCTTCTTCGGATTGGGAATCGGGCTGGTGGGCGCGATTGTGCTGGCGTATTTGCTGATCGTGGTGAATTTCCAGTCGTGGCTCGATCCGTTCATCATTATCACGGCATTGCCGGGCGCACTGGCGGGAATCTGCTGGATGCTGTTGTTCACGCACACAACGCTGAACGTGCCATCGCTGACGGGCGCGATCATGTGCATGGGCGTGGCGACGGCCAACTCAATTCTGATGGTATCCTTCGCCAGAGAGCAGATGAATGAAGGGAAATCGCCCTTTGACGCGGCGCTGGAAGCGGGGTTTGTGCGCATCCGCCCGGTGATTATGACGGCGCTTGCGATGATGATCGGAATGGTGCCCATGGCGATCGGGCTGGGCGAAGGCGGCGAGCAGAACGCGCCGCTGGGACGCGCAGTGATCGGAGGGTTGCTGTTCGCTACCGTTGCCACGTTGTTTTTTGTGCCGTGCGTGTTTGAGATTATTCACGGATATCTGGATCGCAGAAGACGCCGCCACGCGGAAGCACGGGCATAAACGGCGCGGCCGAATTTGCATTGGATGGGAAAAGGACAGGCATGAGCGAAGTGTCGACAACCGACCAGAACGAGACCGGCGAAGTCCGGCAGAAGAGCCACATCTTCACGATTTTTCTGGTGATCGCCGTGATATTGGTGATTGGTGCGGTGGTAATGCTGTTCCAGCGCAAGACGCAATACAAGACGCTGGCGAAAGAAACTGAGGCGGCCAACGTGCCGACGGTCGCGGTAACGCATCCCTTGACGGAGCCGGGTGATGAAAACCTGGTGCTGCCGGGGACGCTGCAAGCGTTCGTGGAGTCTCCCATCTATGCGCGGACGAATGGGTACCTGCGCAAGTGGTATCACGACATCGGATCGCGTGTGACCAAAGGCGAACCGCTGGCGGACATCGAGACGCCGGAAGTGGACCAGCAACTGTCGCAGGGCAACGCCGACTTGAACACGGCGAAAGCGAACCTGGCTTTGTCGCAGATTACCGCGGACCGCTTGCAGGGATTGTTGAGCACCAATGCGATCGCCAAGCAGGAACTGGATAACGCGCTGGGCGATCTGGCGGCCAAGAAGGCGATCGTACAATCCGCGGAAGCGAACGTCCGGCGGCTGGAACAGTTGAAATCGTTTCAGCGGGTGTACGCACCGTTCAGCGGAGTGATCACGAACCGCAACGTGGATATCGGGACACTGGTCAATGCGGGAAATGGTGGCACGGCGCAGCAGCTGTTTACGCTGGCGCAAACCGACCCGATGCGCGTGTTTTTGAATGTGCCGGAAGCGTATTCGGCGTCGATCCACCCGGGATTGGGAGCGTATCTGGAACTGACGCAATACCCGGGGCAGAAGTTTGAAGGCAAAGTGGTGCGCACCGCGGAATCGATTGACCTGGCCACACGCACATTGCTGACGGAAGTGGATATTCCAAACAAGGCGGGGCAATTACTGCCGGGCGGCTACACCCAAGTGCATCTGGAAGTGGTGGCCAAGGGACAACGGCTGCGCGTGCCGGTGAATTGCCTGCTGTTCCGCTCGGAGGGATTGCGCGCGGTGGTGGTGGAGAACAACAAGCTGCGTTTGCAGCCACTGCAGATTGGGCGGGATTACGGCACGAGTCTGGAAGTGCTGGCGGGACTGAAGGCGGACGACTGGATTGTACTGAATCCCGCGGATTCGCTGGCTGACGGCGCCGAAGTGCACGTGAAGGAAGTGTCCAATCCATTGACGCCGCCATCGGCGGCCAGCGCGTCAGGCACGACATCGAAGCCGCAAGGCACGTCCGCACCTGCGCCCACCAAGCAGTAATCCTGAGTGGATGTAGCGAGCCGGAATCTGCCAGAATCGTGGCAGCGATGGCAACCAAAGAAGAAATCCGAAAAGCAGCGGAAATCCTGCGAGCAGGCGGGCTGGTGGTGTTCCCGACGGAGACCGTGTACGGACTCGGCGCGAATGCGCTGGATGCCGCGGCGGTACGCAAAATTTATGAGTTGAAGCAGCGGCCAGCGACGAGTCCGCTGATTGTGCACGTAAACAGCACGGAACAAGCGAAAGAGCTGGCCGCGGAGTGGCCACCTGAGGCAGAGAGGCTGGCGCGAGAATATTGGCCGGGACCGCTAACGATTGTGGTGCCGAAGAAACCAATGATTCCCGACGTGGTGAGCGCAGGACTGCAAACCGTTGGTCTGCGTGTTCCACGACATGTGGTGGCACGCGCCTTGTTGCAGGAGGCTGGAATTCCGGTGGCAGCGCCGAGCGCGAACCGGTTCACGCAACTCTCGCCAACCAGGGCGCAGCATGTGCGCGACGCGTTTGGAGCGGAAACGCCATTTTTATTGGATGGCGGGCCGTGTGAAGTGGGGATTGAATCCACGGTGATTGCCGCGACCGGATACGGACTCGAAGTGTTGCGACCGGGAATGGCGTTCGTAGAAGAAGCGACTGCTGTGGAGAGCGAGTCGATAGAGGGGAAAAGCCATCGCGCGCCGGGCATGCATCGCAAACACTACAGCCCGCGTACGCGAGTGCTGCTGGTCAGTGGAGGGCAGTTGCCTCCGACGGGCCGCGGGGCGTATTTGTACACGCAGACGCGAGCAGAGGCAGCGGAGTTGCGGCAGATGCCCGGGACGCCGGAGGAATATGCAGCGCACTTGTACGGTGTGCTGCACGAACTGGATCGCGGCGGGTTCGATTGGATTGCGGTGGAATTGCCGCCAGACGAAAAGCAATGGGCCGCGGTGAGGGATCGTCTGACCAGAGCGGCGTATTGAAGGGGCGGAAAGAGCTTTTTAGCTGCGCGGGCGTGCGATAGGATTGCGACGAAAACCAAGGAGGACAGGATGAAGGAAATGTCGATGAGAAGATGGTTGGCGGTGGCGCTGCTGGCAGCAAGCGTAGCGGCAATCGGCTTTGCGGGGCACGCGCGAGCGCAAGGCAGCGCGGCGGACAAACCGTTTACCGTGGAGTATTACTACAAAACGAAGTGGGGATACGCCGACGAGTTTCTGACGCTATTCAAGCGCAACCACTACCCGCTGCTGAAGAAGCAGGTGGAAATGGGGAGGATGATCAGCGTGAGCGCGGTCCAGCCCGTGTATCACACGACGGAAGACGGGCGCTGGGATTTTCGGGTCACCATTGTGTACAAGAATGCGGCGGTGGCGCACGATGGGTTCGATTCCGCGGCGCTGATCAAAGAGATGTATCCGGATCAGATATCGTACAAGGCACAAGAGCAGCGGCGGTTTGAGATTCTGGCGGCCCATTGGGACTTACCAGTGCGGCCTCTGGATTTGGACGCGAAGTAGCGGCAGCGTCCGGCAGCGATTCGCCCCAGAAACTAAAGGTTGGCGATAAAGAACTGGGTGACGTGATTCATGAGCACGCGTCGAGCCGCTTGATCGCTGACACCGTGGCCGCGGCCAGGGAACGGCGCAACTTCAACGTATTTGCCGGCCTTGATGAGATCGTTGATGAGCGCGAGGGTATTTGAGAAGTGCACGTTGTCGTCGGCAGTGCCGTGGGCGATGAGCAGTTTGCCCTTCAGATGCGAGACGTTTTCGATGGGTGAGGATTCGCGATAACTGTCTTCGCGCTGGGGCAGAAGTCCGATGTACCGCTCGGTGTAGATGGAATCGTAGAAATGCCAGTCAGTGACGGGGCCACCGGCGAAACCAACTTTGAAGACTTCGGCGGCTTCAAACATGGCGTGCAGAGTCATGTGGCCACCGTAACTCCAACCCCAGATACCGATGCGCTGCGGATCGACGTAGGGCTGATGCTGAAGCCAAGCGGCGCCATCGCGCTGATCAGATAATTCCTGAGCGCCAAAGCGGTAGTGAATGGGCTCTTCGAACAGGTGTCCGCGACCCGCGGAACCGCGATTATCCAGTGAAAAAATGAGGAAGCCCTTTTGCGCCATCATCTGGTGCCAGAGGAAGGTGCTGCCGCCCCAGGAATTTTCGACAACCTGGGCGTGCGGGCCGCCGTAGGTGTACACGATTACCGGATATTTTTTCGAAGGATCGAAGTTGGGCGGCTTGATGATGGAGCAATTCAGCGAGATGCCGTCGTGAGAGCGAATGGCGAAATACTCTACGGGAGAGAGGTGAAACTCCGCGAGTTGCGAGGACGGGTTGGCGTTGATGACGGCCGCGCTCGAGCCATCAGCGTGGTACAAATCCTGGCGCGGAGGCGTGCCGGATTTGGAGTAGGTGTCGACGTACAGACGGGCGTCGTCGGAGAATAGCGGGTGATGCACACCGTCCTGCTTGCTGATGCGCGTGAGGCCGTGGCCGTCGAGTCCTACTTTGTAAAGATGGCGTTCGAGCGGCGATTTTTCCGTGGAGCTGAAGTACACAAGTTTCCGGGCTTCATCGATGGCGTCTACGCTGGTGACTTCCCATTCGCCACTGGTGAGTTGCGCGAGCTGTTTACCGGAAAGATCGTAGAGGTAAAGATGGCGATAGCCAGATCGCTCGCTGGACCACAGGAAGCGGTCGGAATTTTTGAAGAAGCGCAGATCGTCGCTGATGTTGATCCAATAGAGGTCTTTTTCGGAAAGCAGGGTGGAGGACTTGCCGGTGGCGGCGTCGGCCAGGAGTAGATCGAGGTCGGTCTGCGCCCGATTGAGGCGTTGAATGGCGACGCGGCGGGAATCCGGAAGCCAGTTGACGCGCGCAAGATAGATGTCCGTGTTTTCGCCGGTGTCCATCAGGCGAGGCGCGCCACCGGCGAGCGATTGAACGTAAACATGCACAATGGGATTTTTACCGCCGGCGACCGGATAGCGTTGCAGATCAGCTTCGCCGGTGTAGGAATCGAAATCGACAATCGGAAATTGAGTGACCGGGCGTTCATCCATTTCGAGGAACGCGATGGCGGAAGAATCGGGCGCCCACCAGTAGGCGGTGGAGATGTCGAGTTCTTCGGGGTAGACCCAGTCGAGTTCCCCTTTGCGCAGTTCTTCGACGCCACCGGTGGTGATGGCGCGTTCCTGGCCATCGGCGACGGAAACGAGCCACAGATTGTGGTCGCGAACGAAGCTGATCCACTTCCCATCGGGCGAGAGCCGCGCGTCCGCGATTTCCGCCTTACCCGTGACCAGCACACGAGACGATTGCGACTTCAAGTCATACCAGGCCAGCGAATTGTCGTTTTCCAGCAGGAGCGCATCGCCAGAAGGCGCCCAGGAATATTGGGACGGCGCGCGGCGGCCCAGGCCGGTGGCTTGCGTGGCTTGGGTCTCTTTGCTTTCGGGCGCGGGCATGGCCGCATGAAACTTTTCCGCGGAGATCAATTCCGTGCGCTTACCGGTGGCAGGATCGAGCAGGTAGAGCGCGGTTTGTGCGGCGTTACCGTCGCCCTTGGTTTCCAGGAAGCTGACTTTGTTGCCGGGCGCGAATTGCACGGCTTGGGACAGGCGCCCGCTTAAAGAAGGCGAACTATAGATGCGATCGACGGTGAGTTCACCGGGATTGGCGGGAGGCGCGGAGGATTTCGGCGCCGGCTTTTGGGCAAGGAGGGCGGACGGAACGGAAAGAGCGGCGAGGATCAGTGCGAACGGAAAGCGCTTGGTGCGCATAGCGGCAAACATGAGTGCTCCTTGGGTGAATGCGAAATAGTATTGTAGCGCGCATGGACGTGGCGGACGGGTATGCACGGAGGATGAGTTAATAGTCGTAGGGAGGGGCGGTCGGTGTTTGCGCAGCATCCAGTTGAAAACAGTAATCGCCACGCGGGTGGATCCAGAACTCATTGGCACGTGGGTTTTGTCGTGGAGCGCTCCGGTTGTCCGTCAGGAAGGTGGCGCAGAGCTCGTAATCACTGCCCGATTTGGGGCGGTAACGAAACGGCTGGTCGGTAAGGGGATTTTGACGGAGACCGGTAGAAAACTTCTGGAGATCCGGGGGAAGCTGGTGGCCGTTGGCCTGCCAGGATGTATTAATCTGCGCAGCGAGGTTGCTCAGCGTTTGCAGGGTGCGAAGATCCGAGCGAACCAGGCGCTGATTGCGCGGAGCTCCCAGTTCGCGGAAGCCCAGGATCAGGGTGAGGATGACGGCGATTGCCGCGACCAGAGCAGCGAGACGATCCCTGCTCACGGACGCACTTCCAGAGCCGGAACGCTCTTGGCCAGGGAGCCCTGGTAATACCAGAAAACGCCGCCAGAGAGGACCAGGGTGACGATCACCTTGGCTACGAAGCGCGTGGTCAACTCGCCACGAAGGAAGTAGGTCAGAAAGGTAATCAGGTCACCCACTACGACCAAGGCGGCGATCAACAGAGCGATATAGGTGAGCCACTTGCGGACGCTGGACTCCAGTTTCTCGGGGTGAGAGTTCAACTCGCGGATGATGTAGCGCATGGTCAACAGATAAACGGGGAACGCCACGATCAGGCAGGCGAGGGAGTTCGCCATCTGGTAAGAACCGGAAGTGTAGCCGATCTCACTGAGCCGATCCTGAAACCAGCGGTCGATCAGAGTGAACAGGACGGAACCCAATCCAATGGTCCAGGTGGCGAGGGTCGAGAAACTGAGCAGATAGAGGAAAGCGTCTTTCGCCGATCCAGAGCGTTTGTAGATGGGAACGGCAAGGCTGTTGCGGGCTTCGAAGTGATCCGCGAGGGCGCGGCAGACTTCGTCTTCGGGCCAGCCACGGCCGCGGAGAAGTGTAACGAGGGAGTCGTCCGAAGCGCCGCGCTCTTTTGCGGAGTCGAGAAATTCCTGGACGTCGCTGCGAGGCTTCATACTGCGGATTCTATCCCAATGTATGGGAGGACCGGCGGTTTCTTTGCAGGAGACGGGTTGACTAGCCGGGGGGCCAGCGGAAACTGCGGCCGCCGAGAAGATGCAGGTGGAGATGAAAAACGGACTGGCCGGCGCCGCTGCCGTTGTTGAAAACCGTGCGATAGCCAGAGAGCAAATCGCGCTGCTTGGCGAGTTCGGCGGCGACGAGCTGAAGTTTGCCGAGAAGCGCCTGATCGTCTTCGGTGGCGTCGTGGAGCGAGGCGAAATGTTTTTTGGGGCAGATGAGGATGTGAGTGGGCGCCTGCGGGCTGATGTCCTCAAAGGCGAAGAGGTCGTCGTCCTCGTAAACAATTTTTGCAGGAATTTTCTTCGCGGCGATTTTGCAGAAGAGGCAGTTCTCGTTCATGGCAGCTCCGGTGCGGATATTCTAGCGCGGAAATGCGAAGAAGTTGGGGGCAGTGGGCGGAAACGGGCTACTCGTCCAGGCGAAGAACGATGGTTTGCGGGAAGGATTCTTTTTCACGCAACTGGTTCGCGAATTTGCGGGCGGCATCTTCGCCGGAAACTTTGCCAACACGGACGCGGAAGTAAGCGCCATCAGGAGCGTCAAACTGCTGGATGAAGATCGGCGAGTAGGAAGCGCTGAGGCGCTGCTTGAGGCGCTCGGCGTTGCTGCGATCGCGGAAAGCGCCAACCTGGACGGTGAAGAATCCAGCGGTCACATCGACATTGCCAAGAACTTCCAGGCGCACCGGCACAACGCCGGGGCCGGTGGATTCAATCTCGCGAGCGGCCGCAAGAGAAAGATCGATAATGCGATTTTCGACGAAGGGGCCGCGATCGGTGATGCGGACGGTGGTGGTCTTTCCGTTGTTGAGATTGGTGACCTTGACCATGGTTTCAAACGGCAGGGTGCGATGAGCGGCGGTGAGTTTGTACATATCGTAGATTTCGCCGTTGGCAGCATGGCGGCCGTTGAAGGGATTGCCGTACCAGGAGGCGTTGCCCTGTTCGGTGTAGCCCGCTGGTGCTGGAGGTGGCGGAGTCTTGGTGTGCTTGGCGGGAGGGTGGGCGGGAGCAGGCGGAGAATTTTCCGCAGTCGTGCTGGAAGGTGGAGTTTCGGACGGCGCTGGCGCGGGAGCCGGCGGCGGAGGAGTATGAGCGACGGGCCGCTTTGCGGCGCAGCCCATCAGCAGCAGAGCGCACAAAAAGATCGCGGAGCGAAGCGGCGGATGGGCCAACGTCACGGTTTTGGCGCGGATTGCGTTTGCGAGGAGCGCGCAGCGACGCGGGATTCCAGCTTGCGGGACGCTTCCGCGAGTTTTTCGGAAGCCTCGCGGAGGAATTGCGCGGTGCGCTTCTCGGTTTCGGGAGCAACTTCCTCCTCCAGATACTTGCGGAGGCGATTGAGTTCCTCGTCGATGCGGCGTCCGAATTCTTCGAATTTGTCCATGAGAGCGCGACTCCTGTCAGCACACGAAAGAGACGAGGCCGCCGGGAAACCAGCTCGCATCGAGGAGGCAAAAGGCTGTCCCCGGGCAAGGCAAGAACCTGAACGGCAACTTGGGTATTATAGAACGCGAAGAAGCGGGCGCAAGGAGGAGTGTTGGCCAACAGTTGGCAATATCGGGTGGATCGGTGGAAGAGTTTGTTTGGGGGAATGTTCGGCGGGGGCGAACGGCGGCCGCAACTGTGCCCGTCCTGCGGAGCGCTGGTAGGGGTATCAGCGACGCGCTGCCATGAATGCGGAACGAATTTGCGATTCTCGCTGGCGGCGTGGAGCAAGGGCCTGGCGGAATTTTTCGGCGGAAAAGCGCCAGTCACGGTGGCAATCCTGATCGTAAACGTGGTGATGTACGTCTTGAGTTGGGTAGCGACGGTCAAGACCGGGGAAGGCAGCGGGATCGGGCTGTTTGGAGGAATGGGAGGAGAGGCGCTGTACCGGCTGGGAGCGAGCGATCCGCGGTCGGTGTGGGGCGGACACCAGTACTGGAGACTGCTGACGGGAATGTTCCTGCATGGAGGACTGCTGCACATCGGATTCAACATGATGGTGCTGATGGATATCGGCCCAATCGTGGAAGAGCTATTCGGGTCTTCGCGCTACCTGTTTTTGTACATCGCGACGGGAGTGGCGGGTTTCACGCTGAGTTCGTTTTTTCATCCCGCGGTGGGAGCGAGCGGGGCGTTGATGGGTCTGATCGGAGTGCTGATCGCGGTGACGACAAAGCGCAGCGGAGAAGCGATGCGGGCGTTGCGATCGCGGCTGATATCGTGGGTGGTGTCCATTTTCGCAATCGGGTTCTTCATGCGCGGCATGGTGGACAACTGGGGGCACTTTGGCGGACTGGCGGCCGGATTTATCCTGGGAAGACTGATGGCGGACCGGCCACCGCAAGGCGCGAGGGAACAGAACGTAGCTTATGCGCTGGGATGGACGGCAGCGGCAATCGCGTTGGCCTGCTTCGTGATGATGTTCCTGCATTACGGAGATCAGTGACGGCGAGCGATCGCGCAGATCAGACGGCGTGAAGCCGACGAGCCACGGTAACGGAATAGTGAAAGCCGGAAATCGTGACGAGCACCGCCACCAGGATGCTCAGGTAGTGTAAAACGTCCTGCAAGCGATCGGCGGGATAGGCGGCATGCAGGATGGTCAGGAAGACCAATCCAATTTCAAAGAAGGTAGTAGCCTTTCCGAGCAGCGACGGCGGAAAGGGGCGGTAGCCTTGAGTGATGAGAATAACGGCGGCGACGACCAGCATCAGTACGTCGCGACTGAGGACCATGATGGTGAGCCACCAGGGAATTTTGTGAGCCATGGCCAGGACGATGAACGACGAGGAGAGAAGAAGCTTGTCGGCGATGGGGTCGAGATAGGCGCCGAGAGCCGACTTCTGATGCAGGGCGCGGGCAATCAGGCCATCGATGGCGTCGGTGGAAGCCACAAAAACGAGGACGAGCAGAGCCCACTGGTACTTCTCGTACAACATAAAATCAGGAAGAACGGCAGGAAGCCGAGGCGGAGAAAGGTGATTTGGTTGGGGACCGTCCAGATGCGGTCTTTCATTGCAAAAAAAGGATAACTGCGAATCGCGGAAAAGGACAGAGCGAGGGTTCAGTTGAACAAGGCGAGATATTCGTGCAGGGTGCGGCCCAGTTTGCGCTGGAAGACGTCGGCCATGGAGGGGATGGAGCCGGAAGGCTCGTCGAGGGAGATGCGCTCGACGCGGGTCATGGGAAAAAAAACGGTGGGAAGGCCGACACGTTCGCCGTCGGGTTCGTTGATCTGACGGACGAAATGATCGAAGGAGTTGAGATCAATGCCGCGGATGGTGACGCCGCTGGGATTGATTTCGATGAGCGAGCCCCAGACTTTTTCCTTGGGGGAATGCAGGCTGATGATGACGATGGATTTGGGATTCATGGGTCGGTTCACGAATAGTGTACGGCAAGAAGGAAGAGCGTGCGGCAGGCGGGTGCGGGCGAAGTGTGCGAAAGATTAGCAGGGCGCGAGAGTCGCGGATCGCTAGTCGAGCGGCATGAGTTGCGGACCGCCTGGGGGCAGGAGAAGGGTGGGCTCGGTTAAGGATTGGACCTGTTGCACGGTGGAGTCGGGAGCGAGTTCGCGAAGCAGGAGACCGGCGGGGGTGACGTCGATGAAGGCGAGTTCGGTGACGATGTGGTCGACGACTTCGACGCCGGTGAGGGGCAAGGTGCACTTGCGGAGGATTTTGGGTTTGCCGTCACGGGTGGCGTGCTCCATGGCGATAAAGACGCGGCGTGCTCCAGCGACCAGGTCCATGGCGCCACCCATGCCCTTGAGCATTTTGCCGGGGATGGCCCAATTGGCGAGAGTTCCCTTCTCGTCGACCTGCAGGGCGCCGAGAACGGTGAGATCGACGTGGCCGCCGCGAATCATGGCGAACGAATCCGCAGAAGAAAAATAGCAAGAACCGGGGAGTTCGGTGACCGTTTCCTTTCCGGCGTTGATGAGATCGGGATCGACCTGCGAATCGGTGGGGTAGGGACCGACGCCAAGCATGCCATTTTCCGATTGCAGGATGACGTCGATGCCGCGCGGAATGTAATTGGCGACGGCGGTGGGCATGCCGATGCCGAGGTTGACGTAAAAGCCATCGCGCAGTTCGCGAGCGATGCGGCGGGCGATGCGTTCGCGTTTTTGGTCGTCGGTCAGCATGGCGTGGTCAGGATTTGCGAGTCACTCGTTTCTCAATTCGCTTGGCGTAGCTGGAACCTTGGAAGATGGCGTCAACAAAGATGCCGGGCGTGTGGACCTGATCGGGGTCCAGTTGACCGGTGGGGACGAGATGCTCGACTTCGGCAATGACGAAGTCGGCGGCCGCGGCCATCATGGGATTGAAGTTGCGCGCGGTTTTGCGAAAGACGAGATTACCCCAGCGGTCACCCTTCCAGGCTTTGATGAAGGCGAAATCGCCGCGCAAGGCGCGCTCGAGAACGTAAGGTCGGCCGTCGAACTCGCGCGTTTCCTTGCCTTCGGCGACCATGGTGCCGTAACCGGTGGGCGTGTAGAAGGCCGGAATGCCAGCGCCCCCGGCGCGTAGACGCTCGGCGAGAGTGCCCTGCGGATTTAGCTCAACCTGCAATTCCCCGCTGAGGACCAGCTGTTCGAAGAGTTTGTTTTCGCCGACATAGGTGGAGATCATTTTTTTGACCTGGCGATTCTGGAGCAGGATGCCGATGCCGAAGTCGTCTACGCCGGCGTTGTTGCTGACAATGGTGAGATCGCGGGTGCCGCGGGCGCGAACAGCAGCAATGAGATTTTCGGGGATGCCGCAGAGGCCGAAGCCGCCCATGAGGATGGTCATGCCGTCGCGAAGATTGGCGATAGCAGTATCGAGGGATGAAATGGATTTATCCATTCAGGATTTTGTAACACAGGAGAGGAGCGGTTGGAAATCAGCTCCGTGCTTGGCAAGGGCGGAGTCGCGAGAACCGTAAGAGCGACATAAAGCTCTATACGCGGCGGCGGCAAAGCCGCTAGAGTGCTGGCCTGGGCGAAAAACGTTTTCCGGAGGTTGACCATGATTCGGATGGGCGCATTCCTTACGATTTTGTTAGTGGTGCTGTTGGTAGGGACGCAATCGCCCTCAGCAAATCCGGCCAAGGCGGACGGAGGCAACGCGCCAAAATATACGACGGACGGAAAGCTGAAGTTCCCGGGAAATTACCGGGAGTGGGTGTACCTTTCGACCGGAATGGATATGAATTACCGGCCCAGCCCAGGGGTGGACCAATCGATGTTCGACAACGTGTTTGTGAATCCGGAGGCGTACAAGGCGTTTCTAGAGACGGGAACGTGGCCGGACAAGACGATGCTGGTGCTGGAGACTCGCATGGCGGGCAGCAAATCGGCGATCAACAAGGCGGGACATTATCAGACGGAAGTGACAGGGCGCGAAGTGCATGTGAAGGACGAGGCGCGCTTTCCCGGTAAGTGGGCGTTTTTCGGGTTTGACAATGAAGAACCGGCGCAGGCGTTCATGAAGGAGATGCCGTGCTACTCGTGCCACGAACAGCATGCGGCGGTGGACACGACGTTTGTGCAGTTTTATCCGACGCTGATGGAGATCGCAAAAAAGAAAGGGACGCTGAATCCTGCGTACGTTAAGGAAGAGGCGGCGGCAGCGGCGAAGTGAGAGCGGGAGTGCTAGAGGCCGCGGAGAAGGCGGTAGAGTTCGTTGGCGGCGTCGAAGTCGGCTTCGAGATCGCGGGTGGCAAGGCGCTCGCGAAGCTCATCGAGGCGGCGGGCATAGAGATCGAGAGCGGCGGAGAGGACTTCGCGATTGGTGAGGACGATGTCGCGCCAGGTGGAATAGGAACTGCCGGCGAGGCGAAGAGAATCGCGCAAGCCGGGACCGGCAAGAGTGATGGGCAAACCATTTTCGTCGAGATGATCGTAGAGGAAGGAGCCGAGGGCGACGGCGGCGAGTTGCGGGAGGTGGGAGGCGAGACCCACGGCGTCGTCGTGCTGCTTGGCGGAAAGCCAGAGCGGACGAGCACCGATTTTCTCCAGAAGTTTGACGAAGGCGGCTACGCGCGGATCGTGTTCGGAGGACAGGGTGGAATCGGCAACGGCGGCGACTTCGCCTGTCGCGTGGGATATGGAGGCGTCGGCGTGGTGGGGTTCGGTGGTGGACAGCGAATCGCGAATCAGGGCGTACGTGGAATTGCGGAAGAGGTCGGCGTCGGCGTGAGCAATACCGGAAAGTTCGCGTCCTGCCATCGGGTGACCGGGCAGGAAGAGCGGGCCCGCTTCGGGGCGAAACAGTTCGGCAGCGGCTTGGACAAGGCGCAACTTGGTGCTGCAGGCGTCGGTGATCAACGCGCGGGGAGCGGCATGGCGGGCGATTTCGGGAAGCAGGTCGATGGAGACGCCGACGGGCAGAGCGATATAGACGAGATCGGCGTTGGCGATGGCCGGAGCCAGTTCGCCGGAGAAGACCTCATCGACGATGCAACGAGAGCGAGCCTCTTCGGCAATGTCCGGGCGATCCCAGCCGGAGAGATGCAGATCGGTGGCGTACTTTTTCAGGGCAAGAGCGAAGGAGGCGCCAATCAATCCAGTGCCAAGAATGGAGACGCGTTGGATGATATGGGGCATAGCGGTCGCTATACGGTATCAGTTTTCGGGAAGCAGGTGGAGGGACAGAGACATAAAGCGGCAACAGCGGGCGCGAGTTGCCGCCCGGAACCGGAACTCAGGCGACGTGGCGGTTGACGGCGTGCGCGATGATACGCAGCTCAGCCATGAGTTTGTCGAAGTTGCGCGGGATCGAGGGATTGCGCGCCATCGGATAGCGCGTGATCGGGATCGTTGTGGACTTCGATCAGCAGGCCATCAGCGCCCGCGGCAACAGCGGCGCGAGCCATGGGAGGAACCTTGTCGCGACGGCCGGTGCCGTGAGAAGGATCGGCAACGATCGGGAGATGGGAAAGATTCTTGATGACGGGGATGGCGGCGATGTCCAGGGTATTGCGCGTGTAGGTTTCGAAGGTGCGGATGCCGCGTTCGCAGAGGATGACGTTGTAATTGCCGCCGGAGAGGATGTACTCGGAGCTGAGGAGGAGTTCTTCGATGGTGGCGGACATGCCGCGCTTGAGGAGCACGGGTTTCTGGATTTCGCCGAGGGCGCGGAGCAGGAAATAGTTCTGCATGTTGCGCGCGCCGACCTGAAAGATGTCGACGTAGGGAGACATCATGGGGATTTGCGAGAGGTCCATGACTTCGCTGACGACGAAAAGTTTGAATTTGTCGGCGGCTTCGCGAATGAGCTGAAGGCCTTTTTCGCCGAGGCCCTGGAAAGCGTAGGGCGAAGTGCGGGGTTTGAAGGCGCCAGCACGAAGAATGCGGGCGCCGGATTTGGCGACGGCTTCGGCGACGGCATGAATCTGTTCGTGGGATTCGACGGAGCAGGGACCGGCGGCAACGGCAATGGTTTCGCCGCCGATGGTAACGCCACGACCGAGATCGATAACCGTACCTTGCGGTTTGAACTGGCGGCTGGCCAGTTTGAAGGGCTGAGTGATGCGGACGACTTCGCGAACGCCTTCAAGAAGTTCGAAATCGCGATGATCGAAATCGCGATGGACGCCGACGGCGCCGAGCACGGTGTGGGAAGCGCCGGTAGAGCGGTGGACGTCAAAGCCGCTGGAGACGACGCGGTCGATGACGTGCTGGATCTGCTCGTCGGTGGCTCCCTCTTGCATAACGATGACCATGGTGATGGCTCCTGACTGGCTCAGTGAATTTCGGTCTGGCGTGAAAGCGAGAACGGCTTGGGAAAGAGCGGGACATGCTAGCGCTCCTCCTCGGAATTGTTGTGCATAGCAGTGCGCTCGGCGGAGCGGGCTTCGTCGATGATGCGTTCAAAGAGACGGCGAATGGCAGCGTCGGTGAGCGGGCCGCGATTGTTGCTCTCGGCGTTGGAGAGCACTTCGTTTTCGCGATCGGGTTGGTAGAGCGGAATATTTGCCGACTGCTTGAGGCGGCCGATTTCCAGGGCGCAATGGGAACGTTCGTTGAGAAGCTCGACGAGCTTCTTGTCGATTTCGTCGATGCGGCGGCGCCAATCGGAGAGATTCACGGGAGAGCCTCGCGACGGGAGAGGCCTTGGCGCGCCGCGTGTTTCAAAGAGCGAATGCGTTCGCGCAAGGCGGCGCAGGCGGCTTCGGGCGAAGCGGCTTTTTCGATTTCAGAGACGAGCGCCGAGCCGACCACCGCAGCATCGGCCAGTCCACCGAGAACAGAAACGTGAGCGGGAAGCGAGATGCCGAATCCGACGGCGATGGGCAGGCGCGTGAATGAGCGGGCGCGGCGCAAGAGGGCGGGGAGATCGTCGGGAAGCGCATCTTTGGCGCCGGTGACGCCGGTGCGGGAAATCAGATAGAGAAAGCCGGAAGAGCAATCGGAAATTTTCTGAAGGCGATCGTCGGTGGAAGTGGGAGCGGCCAGAAAGATGGTGTCGAGATGATGGGCGAGGAGGATGCGGCGGTAGTCTTCGGACTCTTCCGGAGTGAGATCGGTAATTAGTACGCCGTCTACGCCGGATTGTTGCGCGGAGGAAGCGAAATTCTCGAGCCCCATCTGGAGAATGGGATTGAAATAGCTGAAGAGGACGAGGGGGACTTGGCTAGACTGGCGGATGCGGCGAACGAGTTCAAGCACGCCGGCGAGCGAAGCGCCAGACTTAAGAGCGCGTTCCGAGGCGCGCTGGATGGTGGGGCCGTCGGCGAGAGGGTCGCTGAAGGGAACGCCGAGTTCGATGATGTCGGCGCCGGCTTCGGCGAGGGCGAGGACGAACGGGAGGGTGGCGTCAAGGGAAGGATCGCCAGCGGTGATGTAGGCGATGATGCCGAGTTCGCCGGAGTCGCGAAGAGCGGCGAAGCGCTGGGAGATGCGAGTGGGACGTTGGCGGTCATGGCTGGCGGACTCAATCTTTCCAAGCCTTGCGGTAGGTGTCCATGTCCTTATCGCCGCGGCCGGAGAGATTGAGGATGACGAGGTCGCCGGAAGTGAACTGCGGCAGGCGTTCGATGATGCCGGCGAGGGCGTGGGCGGACTCTAGGGCGGGGATGATGCCTTCGGTGCGCGAGAGGAGGCGAGCGGCATCGAGAGCGGCGGCGTCGGAGACCGCAGCGTATTCGGCGCGATGCTGATCGGCGAGCCAGGCGTGTTCCGGACCGATGGCGGGATAGTCGAGCCCGGCGGAAATGGAATGAGTGGCGGCAATCTGGCCGTCTTCGTTCTGCAGGACGTAGGTGTAGGTGCCCTGAAGAACGCCAGGACGGGCGCCGGTAAAGCCTTGATGAGAGGCCAGGCGGGCGGCGTGTTCGCCAAGTTCGTTGCCGCGGCCTCCGGCTTCAATGCCGACCATTTTGACGGCAGAGTCCTTGAGAAATTCGAAGAAGAGGCCGATGGAATTGGAGCCGCCGCCGACGCAGGCGAAAAGATGGGTGGGCAGGCGTTGTTCAGCAGCGAGAATCTGCTGGCGGGCTTCGCGGCCGATGACCGACTGAAAATCGCGGACCATGGTGGGATACGGATGAGCGCCGAGGACGGAGCCGAGAAGATAGTGGGACGTGCGGACGTTGGTGACCCAATCGCGCATGGCTTCGTTGATGGCGTCTTTGAGAGTCTTGCTGCCGGATTCGACGCCGATGACTTCCGCACCAAGCATGCGCATGCGGGCGACGTTGAGGGCCTGGCGCGCCATGTCTTCGGTGCCCATGTAGACGGTACATTGCAGGCCAAGGTGCGCGCCGACAGTGGCGGAAGCAACGCCGTGCTGGCCCGCCCCGGTTTCGGCGATGATGCGGGGCTTGCCCATTCGTACGGCGAGCAGACCCTGGCCGATGGCGTTGTTGATTTTGTGGGCGCCGGTGTGGAGCAGGTCCTCACGCTTCAGGTAAATGCGCGGGCCGCCGAGCTTTGGAGGTAAGGCGCTGCGCGAACTGGAGAGGAGTGGGACGTCCGGCAAATGTTTGGAGCAGACGGTGGAATTCCGCTTGGAAGGAGGGATCGTTGCGGGCGAGTTCGTAGGCGTGTTCGAGCTCGTAGAGCGGCACCATCAGGGTTTCGGGGACGTAGCGGCCGCCATAGGGGCCGAAGCGTCCCGGCGTGAGAGCCGGAGAAATGAGACGGGTGCTCATGGGAGCCCCTATTCTCGCACAAGAGAAACGATTGCGGGAAAAGCGGGGATCAGGAGAGGGCGCGGGAAACTTCGAGGAAGAAGTCGCGGAGCTTGGCGGGATCTTTTTTGCCGGGGCGGGACTCGACGCCGCTGGCGACGTCGACGGCGTAGGGACGAACGATGCGGATGGCCTCTGCGACATTTTCGGGGGTCAGGCCACCGGCAAGGATGATGCGATGACGGGACGCGGCGCGACGCGCTGCGTGCCAATCGATGGTGCGGCCAGTACCGCCGAATTGTTGCGGAGCGGCGCTATCGAGCAAGAATGTGCGAACGGCGGGAAATTTGCTGGAAGGGTGGCGAAGATTTCGGATCGCCAATACGCAAGGCTTTGATGACGGGGATTTTGCGTGCGGTGGCGGCCGCATCGCGCGGAGATTCGTCGCCGTGCAGCTGTGCAGCAACGAGGCCGATGGCCTGGGACAGGGCGATGACGACGTCGGGCCGCCAGTTCACGAAGATGCCAACGGGAGCGACGAAGGGCGGAAGTTGGCGAAGAATCTGGCGCGCGGTGAAGGGAGTGATCGAGCGCGGACTCGGGGGATAAAAATTCAGGCCGATGGCGTCGGCGCCGAGGTCGGCGGCCAGAAGTGCGTCGCGGACATCGGTGATGCCACAGATTTTGACGCGGATAGAGGAATGCTTCATGTGGGCGATTGTACCTCTTCGTGGGAGGCGGCGAAAACATGAATCGCCCATTAAGCAGATCAGGAGTTGCCGAGGAGGTTGCGTAGGGCCAGGCCGGGATCGTCGGATTGCATGAGGTGTTCGCCGATGAGGAAGGCGTCGAAACCAGCTTCGCGCATTTGCAGGAGGTCGGCGTGAGTGCGCAGTCCGGATTCGCAGACGGCGATGCAATCGTCGGGAATGTGGGCGATAAGTTCCAGAGAAGTTTCCATGTGCACGGTGAGCGTTTTGAGATCGCGATTGTTTACGCCGACGATGCGGGCGCCGGCGGACAGGGCGCGATCGAGTTCAGCGCGTGTATGCACTTCGATGAGCGGCTCCATGCCGAGTTCGCGGCCGAGCGCGAGAAGGTCGGCGAGTAGCGGATCGGATAATGCAGCGACGATCAGAAGAAAGCTGTCGGCATCGTTGGCGCGGGTTTCCCAGACCTGCCAGGGGTCAAAGATAAAGTCCTTGCGAAGAACCGGGAGGGAAGTTTTCTTGCGAGCGGCGCGCAGATTGTTAAGCGAGCCATGAAAGAAGTCTTCCTCGGTGAGTACGGAAAGAGCGGCGGCGCCGGAAGATGCCAGAGCTTCGGCGAGAGCCACGGCATCGAAAGGCTCGCGAAGAACGCCGCGGGAAGGAGAAGCGGGCTTGAGTTCGGCGAGGACATTCAGGGCATCGCGGGAGAGCGCAGCAGAAAAATCGCGGACGGGGGAGGCCGCGCGGACTCCGTACTTGAGGACGGTTTCGGGTAGAACGCGCTTGCGATGGTCGACGGAGACGCGACGAGCATCGAGGATTTTGTCGAGCACGGTTCCGGTTTTGAGGTCGGCGGACATGCGGATAAGTTTGTATGCTAGAGACGCGACGAAGCAGTGTCAAATTGAGCGCGAGGCGGCAATGCAGGAGAGGAAATGAGCTACCGGGCAAAGTACGGAAAACTGCTGGAAGGCATCGCCGAAGAGGCGGATCGGATCGCCATGCAATATTTCCGAAGCGAAGAGATGCGTGTGGAGCGGAAACTGGATGGCAGCGCGGTGACACAGGCGGATAAAAGCGTGGAAGAGATGGCGCGGGCGCGCGTGGCGGCCAGTGGCCTGGAGATGGATATTCTGGGCGAGGAAATGGGCGGCGAGTCCGCGAAAGGCCCGGCGATGAATGGAAGGGCGCGGCTGATCATCGATCCGATCGATGGAACCGAGGAATTTTCCAGGGGAATCCCAACGTTCGGGACGCTGCTGGGGATCGAAGAGGAAGGGGAAATCGTGGCGGGTATGGCGAGCGCGCCGGGGTTAGAAGGGGGAGTGCGGTGGTGGGGATATCGCAGCGAGGGCGCATACCGGAATGGCGTACGGATGCAGGTGTCGAAGGTGGCGGCCATGGAAAAGGCCATGGTGTTCACCACGGGCACAGGAAGATATTTAAGCGGGAATTCGCGAGTGACGGTGCGGCGATTTCAGGATAGCGGGAGGCAGAGCCGGTCGATGGGCGGATTCTGGCAGCACATGCTGGTAGCGGAAGGCGCGATTGATGCGGCGCTGGACTGGAGCTCGAAGCCATGGGACCTGGCGCCATTGGGATTGATCGTGGAAGAAGCGGGCGGCAAGTCGTCGAACGAAAAAGGGGTACGGACGATTTACGGGGGAAAGATGGTGAGCACCAACGGGCTGCTGCATGAAGAAGCGCTGCGCATTTTGGGAGCGCAGGAGACGTGAAGGCGGAGCTTTCGCTGCGGATCATAGGGCAGGAAGTGAGCGAATGCCGGATCTGTCCGCGGCTGACGGAGTATCGGGAAGAAGTGGCGCGAACGAAGCGGAAAGCGTTTCGGGATTGGGAATATTGGGGAAGAGGCGTGCCGGGTTTCGGCGATCCTCAAGCGAGACTGTTTATTTTGGGCTTGGCGCCGGCGGCGCACGGGGGAAACCGCACGGGGCGGGTGTTTACGGGAGACCGCTCGGGAGATTTCTTGTACAAGGCGTTGTATGAAGCGGGATTTGCGAACCAGCCAACGTCGGTGGAACGGAATGATGGGTTGGAGTTGAAGGGCGTGTACATTGCGGCTGCGGTGCGTTGCGCGCCTCCGTTGAACAAGCCGCTGCCATCGGAAGTTGCGAACTGCCGGAGGTACCTGGAGCGGGAATTGGAGGCGTTGCGTCCGCGGGCGGTGCTGGCGCTGGGGAAAATTGCGTGGGATGCGTATCTGGAGCTTCTGAAGTCGCAGGGAAAAATCGAAAGACGAGGAGCGCCGCGATTTGGTCATGGAGCAGAAGCAAAGCTGGGAGCGGACTTGCCGCGACTGTTCGGGATCTATCACCCCAGCCAGCAGAATACGCAGACGGGACTGGTGACGGAGAAGATGTACGCGAAAGAGTTGGGACGCATCCGACGGTACTTGGATGAGACGCCGCGGGGTGCAACAGAGGAAAAAACGTGATGCTGAAGCGAATCGTGGTGTGTCTGCTGATCGGTATTTCGGGTACGTGGGCGAGCGCACAACCGCAAAACGTGAATGGAGAGAAGCAGTTGCCGCGCGTCGAGATTGACGCATCGGGGCACTACTTCCAGACGGAGGATGGGAAACCGTTCTTCTGGCTGGGAGACACGGCCTGGGAACTGATCCACGCGACGACTCGCGAGGAATGCAGCTACTACCTGAACACGCGAGCGCGACAGGGCTATACGGTGATTCAGACCGTGGTGCTCTCGGAATTTCATGGACTGGACAAAGCGAATGCGCTGGGACAGCGGCCCTTTGTGGACAACAATCCGGGGCGGCCGAATGAGGCGTATTTCGATCGGGTGGTGGAGATCGTCAAGGAGGCAGAGTCCCTAGGGTTGTATGTGGCGCTTGTGCCGACCTGGGGCGACAAACTGACAGCGCCGTGGGGAGATGGACCGCGGATTTTCCGACTGGACAATCTGCCAGCGGCGCGAGCGTACGGAAAATACCTGGGCGGGAAACTGCGGGGGAACAGCAACGTGGTGTGGGTGCTGGGAGGGGATCGTCCGGCGAAAGTGGCGGGAATGAACAACGAGTATCTGCAGAAGATCGCGACGGACGCAGGGTTCAGCAAGGACCAGGATTGGACGCCGATCTGGCGGGAAATGGCCGCGGGCTTGGGAGAAGGATTGGGGCGCAAGCCGCTGATCGCGTATCACCCACAAGGCGGACCGGAGAGTTCATCTGTGATGCTGGCCGGGGAAGGGTGGCTTTCGATCAACGGGATGCAAAGCGGGCACGGCAGCGGACATGACGTGCCGGTGTGGGAATGGATCGCGCGGGATTACGCGATGAGGCCGGCGAAACCAACGATGGATCTGGAGCCGAATTACGAAGACCATCCCTACAATCCGTGGCCGGAGTGGGATCCGGCAACCGGATACTTCCGGGATTATGATGTGCGCAAGCAGACGTACCGGTCGGTGTTCGCGGGCGGGGCCGGGGTTACGTACGGGCATCATGCGGTGTGGGGTTTTGCCAGCGCACGGAACGGGACGAAGAATCACGTGGATCGGGACTGGGTGGATGCGCTGTACCGTCCCGCGGGGCGGGAGATGCAATTCCTGAGGGATCTGGTGCTGTCGCGGCCGTATGGGGCACGAATGCCGGACCAATCTTTGATTTCGGGAGACGCGGGCAAGGGCGGGCTGCACATCCAGGCGATGAGGGATCGCAACGGGACGTATGCGTTCGTGTACATCCCGATGAACGATCAAACCGCAAAGATCGATCTTGGCAAGTTGAGCGCGAAGCGGTTGCGAGCGTGGTGGTACGACCCGCGAACGGGAGTGGGAACGCTGATCGGAGAGATTGCGGGCGGGACTGAGCACGAGTTCACGACACCGCCCTATGGGCCGGACTGGGTGCTGGTGCTGGACGATGTAGAGGCGAAGTACGGGCCTCCGGGGCTGACAACTTTTCCCAGATAGGTGGGTTTGAACCGGTTGGGACATGCCGGGATGGGTGTGTCTGAACGGCAGGGGGGCAGCTATGAAACTGAGTTTGGGCTTGATGGCTTGCGCAGCGGTGGCGGCGATGCTGGGACGCGGGGTGTACGGACAAGAGGTGGCAAACGCCGCAAATACGCCCAGTACAGAGGCGAGAAGAGCGGACGGGTTGAGGCATGGTTTGCCGCTAGAGGCCTACGGAGTTGCTGCGGGCTACCGCTTTCTGGTGCTGCTCGAGAAGCCGATGCGAACGGCAGAACTGCGCCAGAACGAAACGTTCATGGTCAGGACTGCGGAGCCGCTGGAGGCGGGAAGCGGAGTTTACTTGCCGGCAGGCGCGATTATTCGCGGGCACGTGAGCCGTGTAGAACCCGCGGGGGTGACGGGACGTGCGCGGCTCTGGCTGACATTCGATCAAGTGCACACACGATTTGGAGCGTTGCCGATTGTGGCCGAGGTGACGTCGGTGCCGGGAGACCACAGCATACGCGCGGGCGCTGTGCAGCCGGGGGTGATTGAAGGGCGAAGCGGTTCGCAGAAGGATGCGGCGCAAGCGGCGGCAGCAGGAGCAGCAACGGGAGCCGTGCAAGGAGTGAAGGATCACAACAAGAAAGAGGCGGCCGAGGGCGCGGCGCTGGGAGCGCTGGAAGCGTACCTGATGGAGTCGGGCCGCGGACAAGAACTGGACTTACCGAAGGGCGCGAAACTGGAATTGGAATTGGAGCGGACCCTGTATCTGCTGCGGGAATAAGGCCTTCTGCCGGGATTGGGCGAGGATCATCGGGAATGGCACTGGGCACGAGAAGGAGGGCGCTTGGCAAAGAAGGATCGGATTGTTAGAGTCGTAAAAACAGAAAAACGGTTGCCATTACGGGTCGGTGGAGAGATGAGGACAGCAGTATGTCTGAAGAAACAAGGGCGGCACGCACCGTGGAAACCGGTGAACGGAAAGACCGCATCCTGATCGTTGAGGATGAAGACAACGCACGCAAGGGTTACGAACAACTTCTGCAGAGATGGGGATACGAAGTACTGGGAGTGGGCACAGCGGAAGATGCGCTGGCGAAGTTTTCCACGTTCCAGCCGGACACGCTGATTGCCGACGTGGAATTGCCGGGCATGAATGGCTTGGACCTGCTCACACAATTGGGCGACGAACTGAACGATGTGCCCGCCATCATCATCACGGGAAAAGGAAGTGAAGAGCGGGCGGTGGCGGCGATTGAGTCCGGAGCCTTCTGGTACATCGAGAAGCCGCTGAAGGGCCCAGTGTTGCGGGCGCTGTTGGATCGCGCGCTAAGCAAGGCGCGAGACGCGAAGAACCTGGTGGTCCTGCAACGGCAGTTGCGAGAGGCCGGGCGGCTGGGCGAACTGGTGGGCGCGTCGAAGCCGATGCAGGAAGTGATGCGGATTATCGACATGGCATCGCCGAGTTCGGCGTCGGTGTTGATCACAGGAGAAACCGGTTCAGGGAAGGAGATCGCGGCGCGCACGATCCATAAGTTGTCGCCGAGGGCGAGCGGACCGTTTGTGGCGATCAACTGCTCCGCAATTCCGGAATCGCTCATGGAGAGCGAAATCTTCGGGCACGAGCGCGGGGCGTTTACGGGCGCGGCCGAACGGCGGATTGGCTGCTTCGAACTGGCGGACGGCGGCACGCTGCTGCTGGACGAAATCGGGGAGATGCCGGCGCCGACGCAGGCGAAGTTGCTGCGGGTGTTGGAAGACCGGAAAGTGCGGCGACTGGGGAGCAAGGTGGAAACGCCGGTGGATGTGCGGGTGCTTGCCGCGACGAACAAAGACCCGGAACAAGCGGTCTCCAGCGGACAAATGAGACAGGACCTCTTTTTCCGGTTGAATGTGTTTCACGTTCACTTGCCACCGCTGCGGGAGCACAAGGACGACATTCCGCTGCTGGTCGAGCATCTTCTGCGAGACATCAACGCAAAGCACGGAAAGAGCGTACGCGGCATAGGCGCCGAGGTGCTGGATATTTTCATGGGTCACACGTGGCCTGGAAACATCCGCGAATTGCGGAACGTGTTGGAGCGCGCGGTGATTATGTCCGAGCGGGACCTGATCGGGCGTTCGAGCCTGCCGGGCGAGTTCGGGCGAGTGCCGACAAAGGGACCGAATGATCTCTCGTCGATCAAATTTCCGGTGGGCACGACGGTGGACGCGATGGAGCGGGAGTTGATTTTGCAGACGCTTGCGGCCACCGGAAACAACAAGACGCGAGCGGCGGAATTGTTGGGAGTAAGCCTGAAGACGCTACACAATAAGCTGAAGGAATACGGCAGCGAGCGGACCGAGACGGAGCAATAAGCGCCATGCAGCTGGGGCTGCGCACGAAATTAACGCTGATCATGACCGGCCTCGTGCTGCTTTCCGTGGCGGTGCTCTCGACGGTGTTTCTGCAACAACTGCTGCAGCAGGTACTGCACGACACAGACAAAAGGGCGAATGAACTGGCGCATGAGGTGTTCGACTCCGCAGGGCATGCGCTGGCAGACGCCAAAACGCAGGGGCTAAGGCCCACTGCGGACACTCCGGAAGCGAAACGCGAATACGTACGGCAGGCCTTTGAAGTGAGCGACGGGCTGCACTCGCGGCTGGAGTCGGCGACAGATGCGCCATCGATCTACGAGGTGTCGATCGTGGACCGGGACGGCGTGGCCATGGTGTCCAGCGATCCAGCACTGGCAGGAAAGTTCGAGTTGCGGCGGGCGCCGCTGTCGCAACTGGTGCAGAGTCCGTTTGTGAGGCAAGTGCGGACGCTGATGGATGAGCCGCGCGTGTATGAAGTGGATTACCCGTTCAGCCTGGGGAAAACGCCGTTTGGGGAAGTGCGGGTGGCGGTGTCCACTTCCCTGTTGCTGAATGACATCCGGCCAAGACTGAGGCGCTGGCTCACGCTGGTGGCGGTGGCGATGCTGCTGTCGACGATGCTGGCTGCGGTGGTCAGCGGAGCGGCCCTGGCGCCGATTCGCGACATCATGGCGCAGTTGGACCGCATATCGGCGGGCGAATACGATCCGGTGGCATTGCCGGTCCGAGGGAACCCGGACAGCACGGATGAGTTGGGGCAAGTCCGGCAGAAGATCACGCAGGTGGGGCAACAGTTGCGCGGAGTGCATGAGATATTCAGTTCGTTGCGGGAAAACATGAACTCGGTGATGGCGGGATTGGAGGATGGCCTGCTGCTCTTTACCCGGGACGCGAGGGCGGTCATGGTGAGCCCGGCGGCAGAGAAATTTCTGGGCGCACCCGCATCTCATTTCCTGGGCCGGAGGGCGACGGAGATTTTCCCGGATGGCCATCCCTTGCATGAGGCGTTGAATTTGGAGGGCGAGCAGTTGCAAGAGGTCGCGTTCGAGACCGACTTGCTCACGGATGAAGGAAAGCGGCGAATCGGCGTAAGCGTGCAGGAGATTCAAGGAGCCGGAGAGCGGATGGGAGCGCTGGTGACGCTGCGGGACCTGGATTCACTGGAGTCGATCAACACGCAATTGCAAGTGAGCGAAAAATTGGCGGCGGTGGGACGCATCACCGCAGGCGTAGCTCACGAAGTGAAGAATCCGCTGAATTCCATGCGGCTGTGGCTGGAGAATCTGAAGGAATCGCTGCCGCCGGACACCGACGGAGCGGCGGCGCAAGCGGTCGGAGTGCTGGACGCGGAAATCGACCGGCTGGACACGGTGGTGAAGAGATTCCTGGATTTTTCGCGGCCAATGGAAGTAAGGCTGGAGCAAACGCAACTGGCGGATATCCTGCAGGAGGTTCTGGAGATTGCGCAACCGCAATTGCAGAAGGCCAACGTGCAGGTGGCACAGTTGATTCCCATCGGGGTACCGGAAGTGTTTGTGGATCAAGCGCTGCTCAAGCAGGCCGTGCTGAACCTGGTGTTGAACGCGGTGGACGCGATGCCACAAGGAGGAACCCTGGAATTGACGTTGAGCCGGCGAGGGGACATGGCGGAGATCACGGTGGGAGACACGGGCAGAGGAATTCCGCCGGAGAACCGGCAAAAGGTGTTTCAACTATTTTTTACGACCCGGCCGGGTGGAAACGGCATAGGATTGGCGAGTACATTCCGGATCGTGCAGTTGCACAATGGCTCGATTGATTTTACGTCGGAGGTAGGCCGGGGAACGACATTCCGCATCGAACTACCTTTAGCGGCGTAAGCATGCGAATAGACGAGAGACCCAGCTCGAATCTACGAGGCCACCGGACCGCCCCCAAGGTTGTCGCGGGGATTTTGTGTTTCTGCGTGTTGAGCACGAGCGGATGTTTCGATAAGAAGCGGCCCGCGCCGCATCTGGGACCAGTGGCGTTTGCGCATCCGGTGATTCCGGCGGCGATGGAGCCGGCGCAATTGGAAGAGCCGCCAGATCTCGAGGTGGAGGCAACGGCAGCGCCCAAGTTGACAGTGGCAACCCGCAGCGGGCCAACACGGCCTCGAGTGATTCAGGCGCAACCAGCGGAGCCGCCCCCAGCCGAAGTGGCGCCGGATGCGGTGATCGAGCCGGAACTGACAACGGAGCAGATGTCAGCGGCGCAAGCGGAAACGCAACATAGCCTGGATGTGGCGGAGTGGAATCTGGCGCAGGCGCAGAAAAAGAGATTGAACGAAACGCAACTGGATGTGGTGTCGAAAGTGCGCGGGTTCATGGAGTCCTCAAAAGAAGCGGGCAAGAACGGGGACTGGCAGCGCGCAAAGAACCTGGCCACGAAAGCGGAAGTGCTGTCGTCGGAGTTGGTGAAGGAGTAGGCGGCCGGCCGGTCGCCGAATCAGCCGGACAAACTGGATTGCGTTAGACTCTGCATATGCAAAGCAGAGTTGACGTTGCGATTGCTGGATGCGGGCTGATTGGCGCATCCATCGCGTACGAATTGGCAGAGGCGGGATTGTCGGTAGCGGTGTTCGATGCGCGAGAGCCCGGGCGCGAGGCGTCGTGGGCGAGCGCGGGCATCATTTCACCGGCACCGGAAAATCAGGCGTCGATTCCCATGGTGCCGCTGGGCGTGGCGAGCGCGGAGCTCTATCCGGAATTTGTGCGGAGGGTCGAGGAGAAGACAGGGCAGAAGGTCGGTTACCGGCCAAGCGGTTCGTTGGATTTAATTTTGCGAGATGATGCACCGGAAGAATTGAGCACGATGATCGCGGTCCATCACGGACTGGGGCTGAAGGCGGAGGCGCTGAGCGAAGCGCAGGTACGTGAGTGGGAACCGGCGTTGACGCCGACGAGTGCGCGCGGCGATTTTGCGGCCGGAGGAAGCGTCGATCGACAATCGCAAGCTGACGGCAGCGACCATTGAAGCGGCACGGGTGAGCGGGGCGAAGATTCATGCGGGGGAAGCGGTTCAGGGATTGTGGATTGAGGGAGCGTGTTGCCGCGGGTTGCAACTGGCGAACAGGCAAGTTGAAGCGAACTGGACAGTGGTCGCGGCGGGATGTTTTTCATCCGGGATTCAAGGTGCGGGGCGGTACGCACCGGTTGCAGCGGCGAAGGGACAGATGCTCCGACTGCGTTGGGCAACAGTGCGGATCACGCGCACACTGTGGTCGGAACACGCGTATGTGGTGCCGCGGGATGGCGGCAACGTGCTGGTGGGAGCGACGATCGAACGAGTGGGGTTGGATCGAACGGTTACCGCGGGAGCGATGAACAAGCTGCTGACGGCGGCGATTGAGCTGGTGCCGGAATTTGAAAAAGCGACGGTGGAAGAAACGTGGGCGGGACTGCGACCGGAATCGCCGGATCATTTGCCGATTCTGGGGCCGTGCGACATTCGAGGATTGCTATTCGCAACCGGTCATTATCGAAGTGGAATTTTGCTGGCGCCGATTACCGCGAAACTGATGCGAGAGTGGATTACTGAGGGAAGAGTGAGCGTGGATTGGGAGCGGTTCAGTCCGATGCGCTTCGTGGAAGCGGAGAAGGCGACGGGGAAATCGTAGAACACACGATTACAGTTGGATCGCGCGAATGAGTCGCGCGTCAGTTTTGAGTGGTCTGCTGAATAACGACCGTGCTGGGCTGCCCGACATTCGAATAGTGAATCTGGTCGGCGTCCAGGGTGAGGTCGTGTTCGAGAACCAAGTCCATGGAAGAGCCGCGCGGAAGTTGAGCATCGGGACCGCGCGAAAGAAGTACGGCTGCAAGTCCGGCGACACCACCGATTCCAGCGCCAATGCCGGCGCCCTTCCCTCCTCCAGCGATCGCGCCAATGCCCGCGCCGGTAGCGGTGGTAGTGGCGATCGTGGTGGCGTCTTTACCTTTGCCACCGGGTCCGGTGATCTTGCCTTCGGAATCGGTCTTGGTTTCACTGGCACTGTCGGTGCTGCGGGGCTCGGCATTCATGTCGACGGTATAGCCGTTGGGGAAAATTAAAGTGTTCAAGCGGAGGCGGAGTTCGCCTTTGCCTTTCACGCGGCCGGGGCGCTTGGCATCGGTAACTTCGCCACGCAGGTAAGAGCCGACGGGCACGACGACTTTGTTGTTGATGGTGATGGGAAAGGAAGTACGGAAATAGACGGAGTCGCCCGGCTTGGCGGAAGAAGTGGAGATGCCATTTTCAAGGATGACGCCAATGCGAGTGCCGGAGGGGATGTCGATCTTCTGTCCGGTGGGGGCGGGCTTGGCAGCAGGAGCGGCGGCAGGAGGAGCAGCGATGGGAGGGGCGTCGTTCTGCGGACCGTCAGGCGCCTGGGCATTGGCGGAGATACAGAACAGAGCGGCGGCCAGCGGCAGGGCCAAGCGAATGGTGTAGGGCAACTTCATGAGCAACTTCATGAACCCCTCCTGATTGCCTTAGTCGGATGCGAGTGCGCCGAGCGCAGGATGCCTCGCCGAATGGGCGTTGGGGGATGAGGCCAGTGTACGCCGAATTGACGCTTTGGGCAGGGACATATAGGCTGACGAAGAGACCGGGGGACGAGAGGGCACATGGCAAAATTGGCGCTGATCTATGGGATGAGGCTGCTACCGATAGATGATCTCGGCGAGGTGAAAGAGGCGACGGTGGTGTTGAAGAATGGGAAGTCTGCTCGGGTAGCGATGCACCTGATTGAAGGAACGAAGGAAGAGATTGAGGAGACCTTCCGGCAATCGATTGACGCGTTTTTCGAGATGTACCCGGAAATCTAAAGATTTCGCGGCGGCGAAACGCTGACGACTGGGCTTGCGGTCAGCGATTGCCGAAATTTTCGGGATCGGCGTTAGGATCACCGAGATTATCGTTGATCAGAACGGTGGATTGGCCGGTCAGTTCAAAACGTTTGCGGCATTTGAAACAGGCGGCAAGATCGTCGAGGCGAACCATATAGGAAGTGGCCTTGGCGAATTTGAGGCGATCTTCTTCACCGGCGCCGCGAGGAAGCTCTTTTCTCTTGCGGCAGACCTTCCAACGCACGGGAAATTCAAATTCAAAACGGCAGCTGGGGCAAACGAGCTTGGATTTGCGTTGTTCTTCTTTTTCCGTATAAAAGTTACGTTCGTCCATAGGAGTAAGCGGAATTCTGGTCCGCAACGCTCATTGTAACAAATTCGAGGCCGAGGTCACGCCAGCGAGGGAGCCAGTACTGGAGTGCGGCGAGGGTGGCGGAGCGGTCGGCGTTGGGATACGCGTAGTCGCCGTCGTGAAGGCAGAGGACGTCCCCTGGGGAACGGACAGAGTTGGCGTTGGCGGCGCGGTTCGCGGAAGCGCGATCGGCGATGGGCTGCATGCGCGGGATGAGCCAATCGGCGGGCTTGGCGCGCCAGTCGCCGGGAAGCAGAGTCCACGTGGCGGTGCGCATGCCCTGGGCATGGACAATGCCGCTGAGCCAGGGATTGCGAAATCCGAAGGGCGGGCGAAACCAGCGCGGAGGTTCCCAAGTGGCTTTGCGAATGGCGTCGGTACAGCGGAAGAGTTCTTCGCGGATTTCCTGAGGACCGGAGAAGAAAAGATTGGGGTGGGTGTCGGTGTGGTTGCCGAGTTCGTGGCCGCGCGCATGAAGTTCGCGGGTCAGGTCGCCGGAAGCGCGAACGTATTTGCCAATCAGAAAGAATGTGGCGCGGACTTGATGGGCTTCGAGAAGCTTGAGGAGTTGCGGGGTAAGGGCAGGATTGGGGCCATCGTCGAAGGTGAGGGCGATTTTTCCTGAGGGGACGGAGGAGGTGACAGGTCCGAATAGTTGGGAGGCGGGGTGGACGGCGGCGTAGGAGGTGAGTCCTGCGGCAAAAGCGAGGGCGGACGCGGGAGCCGCAAGAATCCAGGGATTCATGGGGCTATTCTGGCACGAATGGAGAAGAACGGGAACGGAAGGGATGCAGCACGCAACTAGAATTCGACGAGGGCAGCTTCGACAGTGGGGAAAAAGTTGAGGAGTTTATCGACGCTGGTGCGGTGCAAGACGGTTTCGACGACACCACGAGCGCCGACGACGCGCATACGTCCGCCGACTTTTTTCAGGTGGCTATGGGCGACGACCAGCGAGCCGACACCAATGCTGTCGAGCAGATCGACCTGGGAGAGATCGAGAATGAACTTGCGCTGCTCGTCGTGGATGGCCTGAACGAGGCAGCGCTCCAGCAACTGGGAATCGTTGCCCAAGATGAGCCGACCGGTGACCTTAAGTAACGTAACATCGGGAGACAATTGCTCCCGCGCAATCAACATAGTTGAAAACCTATCTGAGCGAAACAGGGCCGGGACGGGGAAACAGGCTGAACTACTGGGCGGGCCGAAAGGCTGGCAGAAAGAAGTGTAGCGCAAACGGGGGCAGAAGCGTTTGCAAAAGATGATGGCGGCGGAGAAGGCGCACGCTCGCAGGAGCGAATCAATGGCGACGCGGGCGCGCGAGCGAACCGGCGATCAGTCGATGATGGCCTGATAGGCGAGCGCGTGGACTTCGCGATCCAGATTCAGATCGCCGGTGGGGTGAAGTTGGCCCATGAAGACGACGATCATATCTTCCTTGGGATCGATGGAAAAGCCGGTGTAGAAAAAGCCACCCCAATTGTAGGAGCCGACGGAACCGAGATCGCTAAGGGGAGTTTTGATGCCGTCGATGCCGAAGCCGAGGCCAAAGGCGATGTCCGGGCTGATCTTCCCGAGTTGATCGTGGGACATCAGTTCGACGGACTTGCGGCTGAGCAAGCGGGTGTTGCCCAGCTTTCCGTTGTTGAGCATCATCTGGCAGAAGCGAGCGTAATCCATGGCAGTGGAGTTGAGTCCGGCGCCACCAGCGAAAAGTTTCTTGGGGCCTTTGTAGGGATAGTCGGCGGAGTAGCTGAAGGACTTTTCGACGATGGGAGTCTCCGGAAAGCGCTGGAGACCTTTGTCGTCGTAATAGGTGTAAGCGACAGCGAGACGATTGAGTTTGTCCTGAGGCGGGAAGAAATCGGTGTCGCGCATGCCGAGCGGCTCGAAGATGCGTTTGTGGAGGAAATCGTCGAAGCTCATGCCGGATGCGACTTCGACGACGCGGCCGAGGACGTCGACGCCGAGACTGTATTCGAAGCGTTCACCGGGCTGGAAGAGCAGCGGCTGCGCGGCAAGGGCGCGGACGCTGTCGGCGATGGTGCCGTCATAGGGGAGCAGGCCCGTTGCGACGTTGGCCTTGGTGTAGAGAGCACCGAGATCTTCGTTCCAGTTATAGGTGAGGCCGGAAGTGTGGGTAAGCAGGTCGTGAATGGTGATCTCGCGCCTGGCGGGAATGGTGTAGGGCTCGCCGGTGGGCGGCTTGACCAGGACCTTGGAATTCTTGAACTCAGGAATGTATTTGGAGACGGGATCGTCGAGCATGATGCGGCCCTCTTCGTGAAGCATCATGATGGCGGCGGTGGTGATGGGCTTGGACATGGAGCAGATGCGGAAGATGGCATCGTTGGGCATGGGCTTGGCAGCTTCGCGGTCGAGCATGCCTTGGGATTTGAAGTAAGCGATTTGGCCGTGACGAACGACGATGACGACGGCGCCGGCAATGCGTTTGTCGTCAATGCTTTTCTGGACGGCTTCGGAAATGCGCTGGAGACGCTCGGAGGACAGGCCAACGTTTTCGGGCTTGGCAGTGGGCAAGTCTTGCGGCAAAGCCACGCGGGCGGAAACTAAAAGGATTGCGAGAAACACAAATGAGGCGAACGAACGCAGGCGGTTGGCATTCAGCATTGGAGTCCTCAATGAAAGAAGTGATACGGAGCGAAGTCGAGCTCGAGATGGGACCATTGTATAGAAAAGCGGGCGAGGCGGCGGAGAATATCTGAAGGACCGCGCTGCGAGGCTCGTCGTGGAACGAACGGGCGCAAAGATTTTGGAGCGGGTTTGGCTTTGATTATAAAATGCGAGTGCAATTTGCAGCATTCACCCACCAGGAAGACGGCCACGCACAATGATGAAGATCAAGACTGAAACGACGGAGAACGCATGGCGATTCTGGTAACGGGCGGCGCGGGATACATCGGAAGCGTAACCGTGGAGCACGTGCGTGCGGCGGGCGAAGAAGTGGTGGTGCTGGATAATCTGAGCCGAGGGCATCGCGAGGCCGTTGGGCGCGACGTGGCATTTTATGAAGGAGAAGTGGGAGACCCGGCGCTGCTGCAACGGATCGCCGGAGAGCACAGGCTGGAGTCGTGCATCCACTTTGCGGCGCTGGCGTATGTGGAAGAGTCGGTGCGGGACCCGAGAAGCTATTTCCAGAACAATGTGGAGCAGGGAGCGGCGCTGATTCACGCGCTGCTGGACGCGGGAGTGCGGCGATTTGTGTTTTCGTCGAGTTGCGCGACATATGGTCAGCCGGAGAGTTTGCCGATTCGCGAGGATGCGCGGCAATGTCCGGCGAGTCCGTATGGGTGGACGAAGCTGATGCTGGAGCGGTTGCTGGCCAGTTACGACGCGGCGTACGGATTGAAGTATGTAGCGTTGCGCTATTTCAATGCAGCGGGCGCGACGGAGGAGCACGGCGAAGACCACGAACCGGAAACGCATCTGGTGGCAAATGTACTGCGCGCGGCGGCGGGCGAGATCGATGCGGTACCAGTGTTTGGAGGGGCGTACGCGACGGCGGATGGAACGGCGGTTCGGGATTTTGTGCATGTGGCGGATCTGGCGGACGCGCACTTGCGCGCAGTGCGGTATCTACGAAATGGCGGCACGTCGGACTGCCTGAATCTGGGAGCAGGACGCGGCTACTCGGTGATGGAAGTGGTGAAATGCGCGCGGAAGATTACGGGTAGAGAAATTGCGATTCGAGTGGAAGGGGCGCGAGAAGGAGACCCGACGGAATTGATTGCCGATGCTGGGAAAGCGCAGCGTGTGTTGGGATGGACGGCAAAGCAGTCGGACTTAGAGACGATTGTGAGGACGGCGTGGGAGTGGCGGAAGAAGAATCCGCGAGGATGTGCCGCACCGGAGTAGTTCGTTTGATAAGACTTAAATCGAAAATTGGAAGCGCAGGTGGAAATCGAGCCTTCCTTAAAACGGCGCTATGGCGGCAGGCAAGCTGCATTTCGATGACGATTTGGCTTGACATTCGATGGAATGCCCGTTTGAATCGGTTTAATTAGGTTGCCCATAGCGCTTTCGATGCCGGTTGGAGCCGCATTCCTCCACTTCGGTGGCGCCTTGAGGTAGGCACAACATTCAAAAATGTGTGGTGAGCGCGGTGCACGCTCGCCGGCCCAGAAGGGGTGGTTTATGACCGGGGTATATTCCACACGATGCTCCAAGTGGTTGGTGGGTGTTTCTGTCGGAGTGCTGTTGGCTTCCGTGCTGTTTGCGCCTTCCCTCTTACGAGCACAAGGTTATTTTGGCACCGTCAGCGGCGAGCTGACCGATCCCAGCGGCGCGGTGGTGGCTGGCGCCAAGGTCGTCATTGCCGACCAGGAAAAAGGTTTCACATTTAACGTTACCTCGGACAACGCGGGACACTACCTGCTGACGGCCGTTCCGCCGGGGTTGTACACCATCAGCGTCGAGGTGCAGGGCTTCGAACGGGCGGTGCACACCGGAGTGAAAGTCAGCGTCAGCGAAAATGCCACCGCGAATTTCCATCTGAAGGTAGCCACTACCGCGTCCAGCGTGGAAGTGAATGAGCAAGCAGACGTGCTCTCCACGGAAGATGCCGTCACCGGGCAAGTGGTGGATCGCAAATTCATCAACGACCTGCCCCTGGTGGATCGCTATGTGCTGGACTTTGTGATGATCGGCCCCGGCATGAACAACATGAGCGACCAAAATTCGGTCGGCGACACGGGAACCAACTTTGTTTCCAACGGCAGCCGGGGCGCCAGCGCGGACGTGCTGATGGACGGCGCTTCCATCACCAATTTCGAACCGAACGGCGGGATTACGCAGGTGACGTATACGCCGTCGGCGGAGGCGGTGGAAGAGTTCAAAGTACAGCAGACCAATTTCAGCGCGGAGTACGGATTCACGGGGGCGTCGGTGGTGAACATGATTACGCGCTCCGGGACCAATAACTTTCACGGGGGAATCTACGACTTCATCCGCAACAACGCGACCGACGCCAACAACTGGTTTGCCAACGCAGCTGGCCAGCCGATCGGGCCGCTACACCGCAATAATTTCGGCGGTGTCATCGGCGGGCCCATCGTGAAAGACAAATTGTTTTTCTTTTTCGACTATGACGGCACACGGGACAGCAGCATGGCGACGGCGCAGGCTGGCGTGCCCACCGACGCGGAACGTAAAGGAGACTTTGGCGGACTGTGCGCTGCGTCCGGCGGCACGTTCAATACCGTGGGGGAATGCATGGCGGGTGGACAGGTTGATCCAGCAGGCCAGCTTTGGGACCCCTATTCCGGCGTTTTTTATTCCACGCCCCCCAATGCACCAGCGAATTACCCGACCTATTCGAGCGCTCTGGGCGCCGGCGCCTATCGCAGCGCGTTTATTCCCTTCAACAATCTGGCTACGTATACAAGCCCGGGCAATCCCAACCTCAATGGCACGCCCTATCAGTTACCAAGCAGCCCTGGGAACCTGATTGATCCAGTAGCGCAGAAAATGATGTCGTATTACCCGGAGCCGAATTATTCCGGGAATGGGATTTATGACAATTGGGTGGGCACTGGCGCCAATCGGGGAACGAACAACCAGTTCGATATCAAGATCGACTACCAAATCAGCGCAAAGGACCTGCTGAGCGGGAAATACTCCCAACAGTGGTCGAGCTACATTCCGTTCGACTGCTTCCACAATCTGACCGATCCGTGCGGCAGCGGGACCGATACCGGTACGGCGCACCTATTCGCACTGAACAATACGTATACGTTCAGCCCCACGTTGATCCTGACCGCCACGCTGGGATTCACGCGCGGCACCGAGAACATCAACGCGTACAATTCGAGCTTTGGATCGGACCCGCTGGGGACGCTGGGCTTCCCGTCGTATCTGGGCAGCAATGGTTTTCTGGGCACTCCGGCAATGTTCATCGGCAACTACTATTCGGCCGGCTTTACGAGCCTTGGCCAGAATCCCTACGGGAATTACCGACAAGGGCAAGACACCGGACAGTTGGGCGTGATGCTCACGAAAATCAAAGGCCCGCACGAATTGAAGTTCGGCTTTGAGGGGCGCATCCACCAACAGAACTACATTCAGACCAACGCCCCTCTCGGCACGTTCAGCTTCGGCAACCAGGGCAGTTCGCAATGCCCGCTCGGCGATCCGACGCAGTGCGGCGGCGACTCCATGGCCAGTTTTATGATGGGGCAGATGGGCGGCAGCCAAGGCTATGAAATTCAGTTCCGTCCGGCGACCGAAAGTTTTCAGTACGCCGGATTTGCCCAGGACAATTGGAAGGTGACGCCGAAGCTGACGTTGAACATTGGACTGCGCTACGACGTCAATATCCCACGCACGGAGAGGTATAACCGGTTGAATTGGTTCGATCCGAAAGCAGTAAGCCCCCTGAATGGCGGCCAAATCACCTACACGAACCCGCTGAGCGGCGAGAATGTAACGCAAACGCTGTACGGCGGCGAAGTGTTTGCGAGCCCCAGCGCGAGGAGCAACTTTGTGACCGACTGGACGAACTTTGCTCCGCGATTTGGCTTGTCCTATTTGCTTACGCCTAAGGTCGTGGTGCGCGGGGGGTATGGCATGTACTACGCGCAGTCGCGTTCCGGGGCGAGCGGCGTAATACCGTATGGTTCGCAGGGGTTTAACCAGTACACGAGCGCGATCGGCACCTACCAGAACGATGGCGCCACGCCGTATTTGCATTTGAGCAACCCGTTCCCGAATGGCTTAATCCAGCCGCCTGGGAATTCCCTGGGATTGCTGAACGACGTCAGTTACGGAGCTGTGGGACCGATTAAGACCCCGTATTGGGCGCAAACGCCTTACGAACAGAGTTGGAGTTTGGGGTTTCAAGGTCAACTGCCCTATCACATCGTGGTCACGGCGGATTACATCGGCAAAAAAGGGACGAAGTTGCCGTATAACGGCGGCAACATACTGGATATCTTGCCGGCCTCGGTCGAGCAATTGCCGGTCTCGACGATCAGTAACCTGACGAACTACGTGAACAATCCGTTCGCGCCTGTCTTGACCACAGGCCCGTTGGCTTCGTATTACGCCAATAGCCCCCTCACGGCACCGCAGGTTCAGGCGTTTCAACTGTTATTGCCGTATCCGCAATACACCAGCGTGACGAGCGACGTGCCGCCGATTGCCAATTCGATCTACAACGCGTTGCAAGTGACGTTTACCAAGAACTACTCCAACGGCTTGGCGCTCACGGCCAATTACACCTGGTCGAAGTCCATTGACGATTCTTCGATGTACGACACCAATGTGTCCTGGCTGGCGGGCACCACCAGCGGGCTCTGGGAACCGCAAAATCCCAATAAACCCTGGCTGGATCGCAGCCTGTCTACGTTTGACGTGCCGCAGGCGCTGAAACTGAGCTATAGCTACGACCTACCCCTCGGCCGGGGCCGCGCTTACCTGAACGACATGCCGCGTGTCCTACAAGCCCTCATCGGAGGGTGGAAAACCGCAGGTGTCTGGACCTGGCAAAGCGGCTTCCCGCTGAACTTCGAAACCTACGGAACTCCGATACCGACGTACGGTCCGCAACGGCCGAACGTCGTCTGCACACCGTTTCGCACGGGTGGACATGACGGAAATTGGGTCTACAATTATTTCCTGAACCCCAACTGCTTCCAGACGCCGGATGCGTACACATTTGGGAACGCGTCTCGAACGCTGGGTGGCGTACGCAGCCCGTCCTTCTTTACCGCCAACCTGTCGATCTTGAAGGATTTCACGCCGGTGCCGAGTCACGAGAACATCGTGCTGGAATTGCGGTTGGAGGCCCAGAATGCCTTCAACCACCCAGTTTTTGGCACACCGGATACGACTGTTGGCGACCCGAACTTTGGTGTCATCAGCTACACAGCGGTTGGGCCAAGACAGTGCCAACTGGCTCTTAAACTGAATTTCTAACGCAAAACTGCATCGCGGATAACCTCAGGCGGGGCGACTACGCTTTGTTGCCCCGCCTATTTTTTCCACTGCGCCAACGCTTCCACAGCAGACAGTGCGCTGATCTGGCGCGGTACGTGTCGCTCCATTGCGGGTCAATTATGTATTTAGAGAATTAGCGGAAGGATTGGAGGCGCGGGTGAGAATCGAACTCACGCATAAAGGTTTTGCAGACCTCTCCCTTACCACTTGGGTACCGCGCCTCGGTGTAATCAGTATAGCGAAATCGTGAAGGCATGTCAGGCGAAGGCGCGGGCTTTGGTGCGGAATATTGCTGCGCGAGTCGTCTCGACAACCCGGGCTTCTTCCAGAAAGTGAATATTAAACCTTCGTCGAAGCAGTGCAGCCCAAATTAAAAGCGGAAGGTACGTGTGGTGCGGAGACTGCCGAATCAAGGCGGGAAGACGGCAGAAAAGTCAGCGGAGATTGGCGGTGGCTTCGGCTACGAAGATGAGGCAACTGTTGGGGTCGGCGATGTGGAATTCGGTCATGCCGTAATCGCGGTCGAAGAGGTCGCGGATGCGGTAGCGATCTTTGAAGGTTTGGACGTGATCCCAGAGAACGCGGATGCCAGAGACTTCAATATAGATCTCGGTATGTTCGCGCATGGACTTCATGACGTCGGGTGAAGCGGCGAGCATGAGATGAATCGCCTGACCATCGCGTTCGATGATGGAGTAATCGGGCGATTTGCGAATCGGTGTGAAACCCAAAACTGTTTCGAAGAAAGCCAGCGACTTTTCCATGTCGTCCGTAGCGAGCATTGGAGAGAGGCGCTTGACGACGGTGGAAGACATGACGGCTACTTTTTGGCGGGCTCTTCGATCTGAGCTTCGCGAAGGAAGCGGGCCGACTCTTCAGGCGGCGTGGGATTGATGTAGAAGCCTGTGCCCCACTCGAAACCCGCGACCTTGGTGAGTTTGGGAATAATTTCGATGTGCCAGTGGTAATGGTCGTTGATTTCCTCGCCGATGGGCGAGGTGTGGATCATGAAGTTGTAGGCGGGGCGGTCGAGTACGGACTCGAGGCGCATGAGCGTGTCTTTCATCATAGAGGCGAGGCTGGAGTACATGGAGCTCTGATTGTTTTCGTAGGCGGAGCCATGGACTTTGGGAAGCAGCCACATCTCGAAGGGAAAGCGGGGCGCATAGGGAGCAAGAGTGATGAAGTGATCGTTTTCGGCGATGACGCGTTCGCCGGTGTCGCGCTCCTGGCGGATGATGTCGCAAAAGATGCAGCGTTCCTTTTCGTCGTAATAGTGCCAGCAGTTGTCGACTTCTTCGCGAACGCGCCGCGGAACAATGGGCAGGGCGATGAGCTGGGAATGGGGATGTTCGAGGGAGGCGCCGGCAGCTTCGCCGTGATTTTTGAAGATGAGGACGTAGCGGAAGCGCTTGTCGTTCTTAAGATCGAGCATGCGGTCGCGATAGGCCCAGAAGACATCTTCGATGGCCTTCTGGGGAAGCTGAGCGAGGGTGGTCTGGTGCAGGGGCGTTTCCACGATGACCTCGTGAGCGCCAATGCCGTTCATTTTGTCGAAGAGACCTTCGCCTTCGCGGTCGAGGTCGCCTTCAATTCCCAGAGCGGGAAAACGATTGGGGACGACGCGGATGCTCCAGCCCTGGGTGTTGGGGCCGCCGCCATTGCGGCCGTAAACAAGAATTTCCGGGGGAGTTTTGTTTTCGCGGCCAGGGCAAAATGGGCAATTCGCAGGCGGGCCGGGGAAGACGCTTTCGCGCAAGAAGTCCATGGGACGCTTTCCACGTTCCGTGGAAATGATCACCCAGCGGCCAGTGATCGGATCTTTACGTAACTCCGGCAAGGGTTCCTCCGTGCAGCCGGCACGCTAACCGGCGCGACTACGTGCGGCAAACTCCATATTGTACCCCGAGGGGGGCAAACGGGAAGGGGGTCGTGCGAATTACAAACCTAAGTAGCAAAACGATCTTTCAGGGAAGGGCTAAGGGCATCCTTGTGGAGGCGGAGGACCGGCGGCTGATGCGGGGAGTGATCGATGGCGACGACGTCGAAACGAACCGGGCAGTCTGGCGGGAGCTGGCGCTCGCGAAGGAAGTAGTGGGCGGTGCGGATGAGGACTTGATGCTTGGCGCGGGAGATGCTGAGCTCGGGCAGAGAGTCCTTATGGTCGGAGGGAGCGCGGGTGCGGACTTCAATGAAGACGAGGCAGGAGCGATCGAAGGCGACCAGGTCGATCTCGCCCTTGTTGTGGTCGTTCATGTAATTGCGTGCGATGAAGACGTAGCCGAGGTGGCGGAGATACCAGTAGGCGTAGGATTCGCCGCAAGCGCCGATCAGGCGAGCGGTCTGCTTGGGGTCACCGGGAAGTTCGGGAAAGCCGTGGCGGTAGCGGCGTTTCAGCACGGCAAAACCGAGATGGCCAAGCAGGTTCACAACGAGATTACTATACGATACTGGTAAGGGAACAGGCAATGAGAGGGGATTGCCCAGCGGGGCGAGGATACGCCCCGCGGGCAGCAAGACTTCTGAACGAGGTGCTTACGAGAGAGACTTCTCGGTTTCGCGGATAGACTCTTCCATGATGGCGATGGCTGCATCGGCCTGTTCTTCGTCGATGATGAGCGGGGGCGACATGCGAATGGAATTTTCGCCGGAGCCAAGGGTGAGCAGGCCGCGTTCAAAGGCGTGGTGAACGACCTGATCGCGAAGATCGGCGGCTTTTTCCTTGGTGCGCTGATCGCGAACGAATTCGACGCCAATCATGAGGCCCTTGCCACGAACATCGCCGACGATACGGAAGCGCTTGGGCCAGTCGGAAATCTTGCTGAAGATGTAATTGCCGACTTTTTCGGCGTTGGCCATCAGGCCGTTCTCGATCAAGTCGATGGTAGCCATAGCAGCGGCGACGCAGACGGGGTTGCCACCGTAGGTGGTGCCATGCGAGCCGACCTTCCAGTTCATGACTTCTTCCTTGGCGATGAAGGCGCTGATGGGCATACCGCTGGCGATGCCCTTGGCGGTGAGCACGATGTCGGGGGTGATGCCGGCGTGATCGTAGGCCCAGAATTTTCCGGTGCGGCCCATTCCGGCCTGAACTTCGTCAAGGATGAGCATGATGCCGTGCTTGTTGCAGATGCGCTGAAGCTCCTGGAGGAAGAAGAGGGGAGCGGGAATGAAGCCACCTTCGCCCTGAATGGGCTCGACGATGATGGCGGCGACTTCTTCGGGAGCGAAGAGGCGCTTGAATATCTGCTGTTCGAGGAGTTCGATGACTTCCGCGCCGCAGGTTTCGTTGGAATGGCCGAGCGCGCAGCGGTAGGCATAGGGATAGGGAATGTGCTCAATGCCGCCGAGCAGAGTGCCGAAACCCTTGCGCTGGGTGTTCTTGGAAGCGGTGAGGGAGAGCGAGCCGAAGGTGCGGCCGTGGAAGCAGCCATAGAAGGCGACAATCTTGTCGCGATGGGTGTGATAGCGGGCGAGCTTCATGGCGCCTTCGACGGCTTCGGTGCCGGAGTTGCCGAAGAAGACCTTCCAGTGATGGGAAGCGGGCATGGTGGCGACCAGGCGCTCGGCGAGCATGGGCATGTGGTGGTGATAGAAGTCGGTGCCGGCAATGTGGATCAGCTCGGCAGCCTGCTTCTGGATGGCCTCGACGACTTTGGGATGGCAGTGGCCGGTGGAGCAGACGGCGATGCCCGCGGCGAAATCGAGGAAGTGGTTGCCGTCGGGATCTTCAACAATGGCGCCGGAAGCGCGATGTGCAACGAACGGATAATCGCGGGTCAGCGAGGGAGACATGAACTTCTTGTCGTAAGGCGATGACTTCCTGGGCCTTGGGGCCGGGGAGAGCGGTGGCGATGCGAGGGAACTTGTTTTGAGTCGTGGCGATCATGATTCCTCCAAGAATCGGTGCAGGGTTAAGGGTGGCGAGAGACGAAGAGCGAGAGCACGCGTGGAAGTAGCGCAGCGAGCTGCAACGGTGGGGTAGTTAATCGACGCTATAGAGGCTGGGACGCAGACTGGACGGACGAAATTTGCGAGGCACGCGGGGGCCGACGGCGAAACGATCACGCTTTAGGAAGTGAAAGTGATTCATTTGCGTTTCCAGCGAACAGAGCCGTCCTTAGTGTCTTCCAGCAATATACCACGATCAGCGAGTTCCTTGCGGATGCGATCGGAGGCGGCAAAGTCGCGGCGCTGGCGTGCGGACTGGCGGTCGGCGATGAGCTTTTCGATTTCGGCGTCGTCGGAAGCCGTGGTGGTGGAGGCAAAGCCGAGGGCTTGGAGTTTGGAAGCATCGTCGTCCTGGATGACGGCGAAAACCTGGTCGAAGCGATCAAGGAAAGAGCGAGCGGCGGAGACGTCCGCGGCGGTGAACTGGCCCTTGTCCATGGCGATGTTAGCTTCGCGGACGAAGTCGAACATAGCGGCCAGAGCCTGGGCGGTATTGAGGTCGTCGGAGAGGCTAGCGTCGAATTCGTCTTCGGCAGTGGCGGTGCGCGCGGAGAAAAGCGGCTGGCCAGCGGGGAATTTCTCATTGGCGAGGCGCGCGGCGAAATTGCGGAGACGCTCGACGGAGTTGGTGGCCTGCTCGAGACCTTCAAAAGTGAAATTGAGCTGACGGCGGTAGGGAACGCTGGCGAGGGCAAAGCGGAGAGCGGAAGGCTTGTAGCCCTTGGCAAAGAGGTCGCGGAGAGTGAAGAAATTGCCAAGAGATTTGGACATCTTCTCGCCTTCGACGAGGAGGTGTTCGGCGTGAATCCAGTAGCGGGCGAAGGGCTTGCCGGTGGCGGCTTCGCTTTGCGCGATTTCGTTTTCGTGGTGAGGGAAGGCAAGGTCGATGCCACCGGTGTGAATATCAAGGGTTTCGCCGAGATATTTCATGGCCATCGCGGAGCATTCGATGTGCCAGCCGGGGCGACCTTTGCCGATGGAAGTGTCCCAGGAATGTTCGCCGGGCTTAGGAGCTTTCCAGAGAGCGAAGTCGCGGGCGGACTCTTTTTCGTAGCGGTCGTTATCGACGCGAGCGCCGGCCTGGATACCGGAGAGATCGATCTTGGAGAGTTTGCCGTATTCGGGGAATTTGGCGATGCGGTAGTAGATGGAGCCTTCACTCTCGTAGGTGAAGGATTTGGACTGGAGCTTGGAGATAAGCGCGACCATGTCGGGGATATGGTCGGTGGCGCGAATCCAGTGCTCGGGAGCTTCGATGCTGAGGGTTTTGCAATCGTCGAGGAAAGCCTGAATATATTTTTCGGTGTACTGACGGATGTCCACACCGGCGGCCGCGGCATTGGCGATGATGCGGTCGTCCACATCGGTAAGGTTCATGACGTGATTGAGGCGGAAGCCGCGGAGCTTCAGGAAGCGGCGGAGAATGTCCTGAAATACGAAGGTGCGGAAATTGCCGATGTGGGCGTAGTCGTAGACGGTCGGGCCGCAAGTGTACATGCGGACCTCGTCGGGGATTAACGGGACGAAGGGCTCGACCTGGCCGGTCAATGTGTTGTGGACACGAATCTCGTGCATGGGCTCCCGGTAGCTCCGCCGAAGCGAAAGCAAACAACAGATTGTAGCCGAGGGTTCGTGGGAGCCGCAACGCTCAGAGAGAAATAGAGCTACTCGCGAAGGTAAATGCCAGCGATGTCGGAATGGCAATAGGTGCAGCCATCGACGCCGCAGCACCATTCGATCTGATCGGGAATGTGCTGTTTCTGGCGACGATAGAGCCAGGTTCCGTGCTTGGGGCACTGGAGAAGATTCACGCCGGGCTCTTCGACGAAGTTGGGGATATCTGGAGCATTGATGACCGTGAAGTAACCCTGCTCGGGAAGGTAGCGGACGGTGCAATCATTCAAACCGCAGTGATAGGAAGGCATCGTGTGTTCGGAGCGGGAATCTTCGACGACTTCGGTCCAGTGAATGCCGGTGGGTTCGAAGTGCATAGGGTGGTTGTCGCGGGGACAAAGAGGATGAACATCACGGGCGATAGCGATCAACTCAAATTCCGAATCCATGGCTCATTAAGACACCGAGGGCAGGCTGGTTCCATACGGCAAATCAGGGATTTCGCAGGAACTGAGTAGCGAATGCGTGGCGAAGAGTCCGCAGAAATTATGCTAGAGTCCGAAGGATTGAAGCGAGCGAAGTCTGGAGCGAACATGCGTTGGCGGCTACAGTTGGTGGCGATTTGCGGGTCGCAGTTGCTGGTGTGGGGAGTCGCGGGGCAAGAAGCGCCAGCGACGAAAGAGCCGAACGAAATTACGGCGGAAACGCTGCTGAAAATGCGGGATATCTCGGATCCGCAATTTTCGCCAGATGGAACGAAGGTGGCGTTTGTGGTGGCCGAACCGCGCACAAGCGAGCACCGGAAACAGCATATCTGGATTTATGACGAGGCCAGCAACACGGCCCGGCAGATTACCTATTCTGAAAAATCGGAGCATTGGCCGCGTTGGTCGCCGGACGGGAAGAGCCTGGCGTTCCTTTCCAATCGAGAAGGAGACGACCAGAGAATTTATGTGCTGCGGATGGCGGCCGGAGAAGGCGTCGCGCTGACAAAACCAAAGGTGAACGCGAGCGCGCTGGAGTGGTCTCCCGACGGAAAAGCGATTGCGTACCTGGCGGAGGACCCAAAGACGGAAGCCGAAGAAAAAAAGGAAAAAGAGAAGCAGGACGAAAAGGTGGTGGAGAAGGAGGACCATCAGCCGAGGTTGCGGCTGATTCAGGTTGCGACGAGGGAAGAGAAGACGCTGACTCCGGCAACATGGAAGGTGGAAGAGGTTAAGTGGATGCCGGACGGTCAGCGTCTGGTGGTTAAGGCGACGGAGCAGCCGTGGTCGGACAGGCTTACGGACAAATTGTACCTGGTAACGGTAGCCGGGGGCGCGGTGACGACGCTATACGCGCCGGCAGGGCCGTTTGAGGGCTTGCGTATCGCACAAATCGGCGAGGCGATCAGCTTTATTGGAAGCCGGGACGCTGGGCCGATACCACACGATGTGCTGGTCGTATCAGCCCACGGAAGCGCTCCGAAGAATCTCACGGGAGCAAGCCTGGACCGGGCGGTGCTGGATCACGAGTGGGCGGGAAGCCCGGTGGTGGTGCTATACGAGGAGGGCTTCCGGACGAGGTTCACGACCTTCGCCGGAGACGGCGAGCGCAAGGATCAGCCGGAAGCGCCGGTAACAACGGGTGAGTTTGCGTTGTCGAAGAACGGCGAACTGGCCTACGCGGGGCAAAGCTGGACGAAGATGCCGGAGTTGTGGATACGGGATGCGAAGGGTGAGGACCGGCAAGTCACGCATGTGAATGAGTGGGCGAAGGATTTGCCGCTGCGTGCGGCGGAAACGTACAAGTACAAATCGTTCGATGGGATGGAAATGGAAGGGGCAGTACTGAAGCCGGCGAATTATGACGGCAAAAGCAAATTGCCGATGATCACGCTGGTGCATGGAGGGCCGACGGGGGCCTGGCACGACGGAATTGAGCCCTGGGGGCAACTGCTGGCGGCGAAAGGCTTCGTGGTGTTCTATCCGAATCCACGCGGTTCGACGGGATACGGAGAGAAGTTTCTGGAATTGAATCGCGCGGATTGGGGTGGAGGGGATTTCAAGGATATTGAGGCGGGCATCGACGACCTGATCGCCAAGGGAATTGCGGACCCGGACAGGCTGGGAATCGGCGGCTGGTCGTATGGCGGGTACATGGCGGAGTGGGCGGTCACGCAAACGCAGCGTTTTAAAGCCGCGGTGGCGGGGGCGGGAATGTCGAATCTGATCTCCGAGTACGGCACGGAGAGTGGGCCGGAGTACGATGAGTGGTTCTGGGGGGTGCCGTATGAAAAGCCGGAAGGATTTCTGAATAGTTCGCCATTCCTGTTTGTGAAGAATGCCAGAACGCCAACGCTGATTTTGCAAGGGGAAAAGGATCCGATCGATCCGATCGGGCAGAGCCAGGAACTGTATCGCGGGTTGAAGCGATACGGAGTGGAAACGGAGCTGGTGGTGTATCCGAGAGAGCCGCATGGCCTCCAGGAAGGCCCACACCGCGCCAATATGGAGACGCGAATGGTGGAGTGGTTTGAGAAACACGTAAAGAATCCGAAGCCGGCACCCGCACCAGCACCGGCGGGGGAAAAAACGAGTTCGCCCGCGAGGTAAAGCCGACCGCCCGTTTGAAGGAATCCAAGAGAACAGCCAAATGAATCGAGCACGCCTGAACGCGGTCTACACGCACGGAAAGATGAAGCGGCGGTACGAGGTGTGGTTTCTGCGGTTGGGACTGGCGAACGGACGGGGAGCGTGGTGGTTCCGCTACCTGCTGATGAACCCCGGACGCGAGCCGCAAGATGAAGCGCCAATGCGGCAGGCCGCGCAAGTGTGGGCGACGTATTTTCCGCGGGATGGGGAGCCGGAAACGTTCATCGAGGGCTATGAAAAGAAGTCGCTGAGGCTGAGCGGGCGGGGCAGTGTGCCCTTTCACTTCCGGGTGGAAGAAAACGGTATTGAGGGCGGAAAGTGCTGGGGCAACCTGGCGATGGATGGGCATCAAGTCCAGTGGCGACTGACGTGGGATTCGAAATTTTCTCGGACGTTGAGCGATAAGGGCTGGATCGGATTTTCGCGGTCGCCATACTCGGATGCGACATTTTCCGGAGAGATTGAGCTGGATGGGGAACGGTTTGCGGGAACGCCGCTGGGATGCGGGGTGCAGGGACACAACTGCGGTTACCGGCACCGCTCGTACTGGCGTTGGATGCACGCTTGTTTTCGCAATGAGCAAGGAACGCTGAGCACGCTGGAAGCGCTGGTGTACGACCTGCCGCTGGGCATGGTGTTTCGGAATGTGGTGCTGTGGCACAAGGGCGAAGCGATCAAGCTGCGGCAGGTGAAGGAGAAGGAAACGACGCGAAGTTGGAAACGATTGCGATGGGCATTTGGAGGCAAAAGCAAAGGGCGAGTGATCGAAGCGGAGGTGGAGGGAAGGGCGCCGGGGATTCATGAGTTGCCGTACACGAAGACGGATTTGAGCGGAACGTTTCCGGTGTCGAACGCAAGTTCGGCAAGCGCAACAGTGTGGATCGCCAGCAAGGGAGCGACGGAACGGCTGCATACGAGTGACGGAGCAGTGGTGGAAATGGGAGGCGCGTAGTGGCGGAGGCGGCGAAGTGGGACGCGAAGCTGTATGAAGGGCGGCACTCATTCGTGTGGAAGATGGCGGGCGACATGGCGGAATTACTGCGGCCGGAACGCGGCGAACGCATCCTGGATATCGGGTGCGGGACGGGGAATCTGACGGCGGAACTGGCGAAGAGCGGCGCGGTGGTAACCGGAATTGATCAATCTGCGGAGATGATCCGGCAAGCAAAGGCGAGCTATCCCGAATTGGATCTGCGAGTGATGAACGCGCGGGACTTGCGGTTTGACGAGCCGTTTGACGCGGTGTTTTCGAATGCGACCTTGCATTGGATCAAGGAAGAGGAGCAACCGGCGGCGCAGATCGCGAGCGTGCTGAAGCCGGGAGGGCGGTTCGTGGCGGAGATGGGTGGAAGTGGGAACGTCGGGATCCTGACGAAGGTGGTGCAAAAGAGCTGGACGGAGCTGGGATTTAAGAATCTGTTGCCGAACCCGTGGTATTTCCCGAGCGTGGGACAGTATGCGAGCCTGCTGGAGAAGCATGGGCTGGAAGTAAACTACGCGTTGCTGTTCGACCGGCCGACGCCGCTGGAGGACAGGAAGCATGGGTTGCGGACGTGGATCGAAATGTTCGGGAACGTGTGGCTGGCGGAATTGAGCGAAACGAAGAAGGAAGAACTGCTGAAACGGATCGAGGCGAACGGGGAAAAGACGTCGCTGTGGCAGCAGGATCGATGGATTTTGGATTATCGAAGGCTGCGGGTGGTGGCGCGGAAGAAGATCGTGAGCGCTGTGGAAATGCACCACAATAGATAGGGCGACACTTTACAGGCAGCACACCCCATGGTAATGTTTCCTCCCGTACCGCCATCTTAGCGCCAGGCGGCTGGGCCTCTGAACGAGAACCTGCCAAACGTTTGTGCTTTCTGTCTGTTACGGGCAGAAGCGTCGCGTGGAAGAACCTCCCCTCGAGGAAAGGTTCGTTGTCTTTCTTCGCGCAAAACCACAGCCGTAAGAATGGGCACGCCAAGGGTGTGGGAGTAGAGGGGTTGAGACGGTAAGCGAAGTGAAGTTGACGAGAAAAAGGGGACACCTTGCTTAAGCTGCGCAAAGTGGAAATCGTCGGATTCAAGTCGTTTTGTGAACGGACGGTAGTCACATTCAGCGGGACCGGAACGACGTGCATCGTCGGGCCAAACGGATGCGGAAAATCCAACGTGGTGGACGCCATCAGTTGGGTGCTGGGGGAACAGAGCCACAAATCGTTGCGCGCGGAGCGCATGGCCGATTGCATCTTCAACGGGACGACCAAGCGTCCGCCGATGGGGCTGGCAGAAGTAACGATCACGATGGAAGACCCCGAACTGGCAGAGGCGGCGCGATTTGTGCTGGAACACTCTGAAGAGAGTGTTGAAACCAAGGAAGTGGCAATCGAGGGCGCGGATCGAGAGGCGACAGCGGAGGAAGTGGCCGCGGTAGAAGCGGAATCGAACGAGTCGCCAGCAGACGAAGTGGTGCAAGGCGGATTCAAGCTGAAGCGCCGAAAGAAGTCGGAAAAGCCGGTGATGCAGATGCATCCGGGCGAGGTGGTGGTGAGCCGGCGGCTATATCGCAGCGGGCAGAGCGAATACCTGATCAATGGAAGAGTGGCGCGGTTGCGGGACATTCAGGAAATGTTCATGGGAGTCGGGCTGGGGCCGGACTCGTACGCCATCATTGAGCAGGGCCGCATCGGACAAATCCTGGCGACAAAACCGATGGAACGGCGGGCGATAATCGAAGAAGCGGCCGGTGTGACCAAGTTCAAGACGAAAAAGCGGCTGAGTGAAGCCAAGCTGGAATCGTCAAAGGTGAACCTGTCGCGGGTAAACGACATTGTTGTGGAAGTGGAAAAACAACTGGGGTCGCTGAAGAGGCAGGCGGCCAAAGCGCGGCGCTATTCCGAAGTGTGCGAGCAGATGCGCGCGATTGTGCGGCAGATGCTGGCAGGCAAAGCGCGCGAACTGGACGCAGAAGCAGAGCGGCTGGCGGCGCGGTTGGTGGAATTGACGTCGTCAGAAAACGAGCAGGCACAAGGGATTACGGCGCAGGAAGGCGAACAAGATACGCTGACGCAGCGGATCTATGCGCTGGACGCGGAACTGCGGCAGAACCAGAACGTGCTGAATCACACGGCACTGGAAGTGGATCGCAGCGAGAACAAGATCGCATTCAATCAAACGCGTGGAGCGGAACTGGCGGGACGTAACGAGCAGATCGCCGCGGAGCGGACGGCACTGGCGGGGCAATCGGCGGAATGGGAATCGCGGAACAGCGCGCAGTTGCAGGCCGTGGAGACGGTCCGCACAGAATCCGCGACGCTGAATGGCCGGGTGGAAGAGCTGGCGCGGCGAGGAACGCTGCGCGCGGCGCAGATCACGGAAGCGGAAGCGCGAGTGGAAGCGCTGAGGCGAGTGGCGACGCAGGCGAATGACAGTTTGCTGCGGCTGCACGGAGATCAGAAGCGAGCGGAAGAAGCACTGGTGCACCAGAACGAGGCTCTGCGGAAGAATGAAGCGCGGGAATCGGCGCTGCTGGAGACTTCGATCCGAGTTCGCGACGATGCGGAGCGGGCGGCGCAGGAATGGCAAAACGCGATCACCCACCTGGCGGGATTGCAGCAACAATCAACGCAGATTCAAGCGCGACTTGGTGAGTTGCGAACGAAGCGGGAAGCCACGGCAGCGGAGGCAGACACCACCCGCGGAATGCTGGCGAGTGTGCGGGCCCGGCACTCTACGTTGACACAGGTCTTAAACGACCACTCGTACACCGGGGAATCGGTGCAGAAACTGTTCGCAGCGAACGAGCGCAAGGGCGGACAGGATTTTCGAGCGGTCGGGGTGCTGGCGGACTACGCGGAAGTGCAGGAGCAGCACGAGGCGGCGATCGAACAATATTTGCGGGATGAACTGGAATACGTAGTGGTGGAGACCTACGACCACGCACGAGCAGGAGTTTCGCTGCTGCGTGACGAGGTGGGCGGACGGGCAACCTTCTTCGTGGATTCCCTGCGGAACCTGCGGCTGGAGGAATATGAGCCGATCGTGCATTTCCGGGCGGAAGACGGAGTCATCTCGCGGCTGGACAAGTTGGTGGAGTTCCGCGATCCACTGGGACCGGCGGCCAAGCAATTCTTGCCGCGACTGCGGTCGGGATATTTGACGGAGGGAGCGACGTCGGCAGAGAAGCTGGCGCGCGAGTATCCGCAGTACGCGTTTGTGACTCCGGAAGGCACCTGCTACCAGGGACGCATGGTGACCGGCGGGAAGCCGGACGATGCGGGACCGCTGGGAATGAAGCGGGAACTGCGGGCGATCGATGCGGAACTGATTCACCTGGAACAGCGCAACGGCGGGATTCAGGCGGACTTGGAAACGTTGACGGTAGAGCTGCGAGAGACCGAGCAGGCGGACGAAGTCTTGAACCGACAGTTGCGAGAGGCGGAGCGCGCTTCGTTTTCCGGGAAGCATCGGCACGAGCAGATGCAGAGCGAACTGGCGCGGCTGGGGCTGGACTTGACGGTGTGCCAGGAAGAATTGGGGCGGGTGCGGCGGGAGATTGAAGCGGTGCAACAACGAGCCGCTCAAGCGAAACTGCAGCATGAGGCGGCGGCGAGCAGCCGGGCGGGCGCGGAAGAAGAAAGCGCGCGGCTGGCCGGCGAACTCACGCAATTGCGAGCCGCAGTGCAGACGGAGCAGGACGAACTCTCGACCGCGAAGAGCGAACTGGCGGCAATGAACGAGCGGCTGGCTTCGGCGGAAACGATCGCGCGACGGCTGCAGGAAGAAAAGAATGAGTTGGAGCGGCGCGCGGTGGGGTTGCGGCAACAGGAAGCGTCGATCAACGACGAAACCGCGGAAATGGCGAGGCAGACGGAAGAATTGCAGCAACAGCTGAATGTGCTGCGTGCGGAGAAGATTCGACTGGAAGAAAAACAGAAGGAGTTGGAGCAGGAGTGGGACGGGGCGCGAACGCGTGTGGCGCGAGTGGAGGACCACCTGCGGATGGCTCGGCAGTCGTTGCAGGAATTGCGCGAGCAGCGCGGACACGTGGACGTGGAAAAGGCGAAGAATGATTCCGACCGGCAGCATCTGCGCGAGACATGCCTGGCGGAAGTGAACGCTCAGCCGGAAGACTTGATCGCTTCGGAAACGGCCTTTATGAGCGGCGAAGAGCTGGCGACGGCCGAAGCGAATTATAAAGAGATGAAGCAGCGCATCGAGAACATGGGCGCTGTGAACATGATGGCGCTGGAAGAGTACAACGAATGCGAACAGCGGTTCACGTTCCTGAGCCGGGAGCGCGACGACCTGCTGCAATCGATCGCAGACACGCAGCAGGCCATCAAGGAACTGGACCTGATCACGAAGGACCGGTTCGAACAGGCGTTTACGGCGATTAATGGCAACTTCACGACGGCGTTCCAGACGATTTTTGGAGGCGGAACGGCGGAGATGCGGTTGACCGAGGTGGACAGTTCGGGAGACGCGGGTATCGACATCGTGGCGTCGCCCCCGGGGAAGCGGCTGCAGAATGTGCTGCTGCTGTCGGGCGGAGAAAAGGCGATGACGGCGCTGGCGCTGTTGATCGCGATCTTCCGGTACCAGCCGAGCCCGTTCTGTATTCTGGACGAGGTGGACGCGCCATTGGACGAAGCCAACGTGGGACGGTTCACTCGGCTGATTGGGGAGATGAGCGCGCAGACGCAGTTCATCGTGGTGACGCACAACCGGAAAACGATGGAAACTGGCAGCGTGCTGTACGGCGTGACGATGCAAGAGCCCGGAGTATCGAAACTGGTCAGCGTGCGGTGGGAAGGCGAAGAGGCCAACGATCGCAAGCGGAAAGCGGCGACGGCGGCGTAACTGAAATCGGTTTGTTATCAGGAGGCGCAGCAGTCTGCGCCTCTTTTTTTTTCAAAAGCAAGAAAAATTTGAATCTTTAGGGAACGCTCACCGTCACACGGAGGCAGTGAGATCGCGCATTGACTTCACCGTCCGCTGGGATAAAATGCAGAACACTTTCTCAGGGGAAAGACAGCTGTGAGCACCACTCCCGCTCCTCGGACAATTCGGGAAACCCAATTCGCCGGCATTTCGCCGGTGGCGCGCGGAAAAGTGCGCGATATTTACGACCTGGGCGACAAGCTGCTGATTGTGGCGACGGATCGGCTGTCGGCATTCGACGTGGTGATGCCAACAGCGATTGAAGATAAAGGGAAAGTACTGACGCAGCTTTCGTTATTCTGGTTCAACCTGTTACACGAATTGATCCCCAATCATGTGATCACGGCAACGCAATTCCCTGCCCCATTCGACCAGTTCGCCGCTGATTTGGCGGGAAGGGCGATGGTGGTGCGCAAGACGAAGCCGTTGCCGATTGAATGCGTAGCGCGCGGGTATCTGTCGGGATCGGGCTGGAAAGAGTATCAGGTGCAGGGAACCGTGTGCGGAATCCAATTGCCGGGTGGGTTGCGGGAATCGGACAAGCTGCCGGAGCCGATCTTCACGCCAGCGACGAAAGCGGCGTCGGGACACGATGAAAATATTTCGTTTGAGCGGACCGCGGAGATCCTTGGCAAGGAACTGGCGCAGAAGGTGCGAGTCATCACGCTGGAAATTTACCGGCGCGCGTCGGAATACGCGGCGCCGCGAGGCATTATCATCGCCGATACGAAGTTTGAGTTTGGATTGCTGGACGGCGAATTGCTGTGGATAGACGAAGCGCTGACGCCTGATTCATCGCGCTTCTGGCCGGCGGCAGAGTACCGCCCGGGCGGCCCGCAGCCGTCCTTCGACAAACAGTTTGTGCGTGACTACCTCGAACGGATCCATTGGCCCAAGACGCCACCTGGACCGGACCTGCCCCCCGAAGTGGTTGCGGCAACTCGAGCCAAATACCGGGAAGCCTATCGAATCCTGGTAGGGCGCGAATTAGATTAGTTCCGGCCCAATCCCAAAAACACCCGTCATCGGAGAGTGCGGACGTGAGAGATCAATTAGAAGGGCTTGTGGTACAGATGGTGGAGCGCGGCATTTTGTTCGATGAAGCGGTGGGAGAATTTGAGAAGCGGTTTATCAAACGGGTGCTGGAACGAACGAATGGGAACCAGTCGCGGGCCGCGGAAGTCCTGGGAATTCACCGGAACACGCTGAGCCGGAAGATGAGCGAGTACAAGCTGGACCACCGGCGAGGGAAAACACGCTAGAACTGGTGCGGCGAAGGAACTGTAAAGTTTAAGGGAATGGGAAAAATAAAAGGCCTCGAGGGATACTCGAGGCCTTTTCGTTTCGCGAAAGAAGTTGACGGTTATGGCTTGGCGGGCTTCTTGCCAGCGGGTTTCTTGGCGCCGCCGGCCTTGGGCAAATCCTCTTCGTTGACCTTGGCCTTATCCCAGTGAAGCATAAAGGCCGGATCCGGATCGTAGGATTCGAGAGTGCCGGTGAAGCGAACGGGGTTGCCCTTTTCAAGCTTAGCGGCGTCCGGTTGCCCGGCAATCTTCACTTCCATGTTGGCAGTAGTGGCGGCTTCGAACTCCGCATCGCTGGTAACGAAGGCGGTCTTGATGTCCACTGGCTCGCCCGGGGTGACTTCGATGAGTTTGCCGGGAACGTCGGGGAATTCGAGGCCGCAGGCGGAGGTCCAGGTGAGCTTGGCCTTGTCGCCTCCAGCCTTCAGATCGGCAACGACGGAAGCGATGGTCATGTCCTTGCGCGCGGCGTCGAGTTCCGCGGAGCTGTAGAGCTTGTAGGACGACGGACGATCGGCGGAGGTGCCGGCCAGGGTCAAGAGTTCATTCAGCTCGGCATCGACGAGCTGATCGCAAACGGTGTTGCCCTGGTAGTTGGCGAGGAGCTTGCGCAGGTAGGTCTTCACCTGCGTTTGCTGCTGGGCATTGGCGCTCTTGGAAGAGGCAGCGCGAGCGAAGTACCAGAGAGCGTCGAGTTGCTGCGGAGGATTGGAAGCCATATAGGCTTTGCCCAAGTTGTAATTGGAGGTCAGGTCATCCGGCGTGGCAGCGAGGACAGCCTTGTAGGATTCGATCGCGCCGGGATAATCCTTGCAATCCATAGCGGCCTTGGCGGCCGTTCCATTGAAGAAAATGATGGATTTCTTTTTCTGGTCATCGAACGCGGCCTGGTCAACGTTATCGGGCTTTTGAACGGAGTCTACGGTTTTGACTCCGGCGAGGGCGGCTTCGCGAGCCGACTTGCAGGAGGCGGCATCCGGGGTCGGAAGATTGTTGTAGGCATAGGCGCGAACGGAAGCGGCTTCGTACTTTTCGGCGGGAGTGGCGGTGGGAAGAGCGAGGAGCTTGTCGCAGTACTCAATGGTCTTAGGGAAGTTTTTCTGGGTGCCGTAATTCTTGTAATAAAGGGGATAGATGTAGTTCAAGAGCGCAGAATTCGGGTATTTGGTGACGAAGTCATCGAGCAACTTGATTTGAGCAGCGGGATTCTTTTCCGCGGCTGCGGCCTGGTACGCGTTATATTCCGCCATGGTGTACTTCTGGCCACCACCGGCGGCAGCGTCCTGGGCCAGGACCGGAACAGTGTGAAAGCTGAAGAAGGAAAGCGCCGCAAGCAATGCGAAGCTCGCCACTCGTCGTGTAACGTTCATTCCCTTTTCTCCTCGCTGCAACTACAAAATGAGATAGTAAGAGCGGCGAAAATGCCGCTTCATCCTGAAGTACCTAGACCCTGCGATACGAAAGTGCCCTGCCGCAAAACTTTTGAATTATAGGTTCAGCTACGGGCTGTGTGCAAGCCGCTACACACCTTAGCTGAGGTTCCCTAGGTTTGCTCGCAAGTCCCTGTAGCACCGACAGCCCTGACGACCTGTGAGGCATCCGAAGTAGGCGGCCTCCGACGGAGTAAGATGAGTGTCGCACAAAAAACGCTGCAAGCGCAGGTGGAAATTGTATGGCAAGCATAACGAAAATAAATAGTACGGACGGACAGCGAAGGTTGCAGGGGAAAGTGGCGCTGGTAACCGGTGGAAGCCGCGGTATCGGCAAAGCGATCGCGGAGAAGCTGGCCAGTCTGGGAGCAGCGGTCAGCATCTGTGCGCGAAATGCGGAGCGGCTGCAACAGGTGCGGGAGGAGCTGCGAACGAGGGGAGAGCGGAGCGCAAGTTTCGTGGCGGACGTTACGCAGAGCGGCGATGTGGAGAAGTTGGTGCGGGAGACCGAGGAGCAACTGGGGCCGATCGACATCCTGGTGAACAACGCGGGCATCGGAATGTTCGGGCCGGTGCACGAGAAGAGCGAAGAGGATTGGGACCGGGCGATGAACACGAATCTGAAAAGCGTGTTTCTGATGTCGAGGGCGGTGGCGCCGGGAATGATCGCGCGGAAGTCGGGCGAAATCGTGAACATCAGCTCGCTGGCGGGAAAGAACACGTTCGCGGGCGGAGGAATTTACTGCACGTCGAAGTGGGGATTGATGGGGCTGAGCCGGTGCATGGCGGAGGACCTGCGTGTGCATGGGATACGGGTGACGACGATTTGCCCGGGAAGCGTGGCGACGGAGTTTGCGGGGCGCGGGCCGAAGGACGTGGAGAAAGTGCTGAGCGCAGAGGACGTGGCGCACGCGGTGGGGATGGTGCTGCTGGAGGGCCCGAAGAGCTTCATCAGCGAGGTGGACGTGCGTCCGCTGGGGCGGGGATAGGCGGCGGATTCTTCCTCTTGACAATAGTCGTTATCACGACTATAGTGACACCATGAAATCGAAAACACGGCGAGCAGGCGAGGTTCGGATCGAAGAGAAGCTGTTTGTCGCGATCGTAAAAGCCGCAGATCTCCTGTCACAAAATACTGAATCAATTTTGAAAGAGGCCGGCCTGACCGGGGCGCAGTACAACGTGTTGCGCATCCTGCGCGGCGCGGAACCCGAAGGACTGGCCTGCAGCGGGATCGGCGAGCGGATGATCTCACGCGATCCGGACATGACGCGACTGCTGGACCGCATGGAAAAGCGGGAGTGGATTACGCGGGAACGGCAGAGAGACGACCGGCGGGTGATCAAGACAAGGATTACGGAGAGCGGGCTCGAGTTGCTGCGGAAGCTGGACCAGCCAGTGCAGGATCATCACAAGAAACAGTTTGGTCACTTGAGCGCGGCTTCGATGAAAAGCGCGTTGGATCTGCTGGCGGGGATTCAGACCCATGAGCAGGAACTGGAATCGCGAGCAACCAAACGGATTTCACGGGATAAAAACGAAGTACATCAAAAGGAGGAACGATGAAGGGGTATTTTACACGTGGGGCGATGGTGGCAGGACTGGCAGCGGCAATAACGGCGCCAGCAGGAGCGGCGACGGTTACGTTCCAGATTGATCCGGTGCATTCGACGGCCCAGTTTGGGGTAACGCATTTGATGATTTCGACGGTGCGGGGCGAATTCAAAGGATTGAAAGGGACCGTCGTGTGGGATGAGCAGGATCCTGCCGACTCCACAGTTTCGGTGACGATCGACGCGAATACGGTGAACACGCAGGAACCGGACCGCGACAAGCATCTGAAGAGCCCGGACTTTTTTGATGTGGCGAAGTATCCGACGATGAGCTTCGAATCGACCAAGGTGGAGCAAGTGCTCCTGGGAAATTGAAGGTTACGGGAAATCTGACGTTGCACGGGACGACCAAAACCGTGGTGTTGGACGTGACCGGGCCAAAGACGCCGATCAAAGATCCGTGGGGAATGCAGAGGACCGCGATATCGGCTACGACGAAGATCAATCGCAAGGATTATGGCGTGAACTGGAGCAAGACGATGGACAGCGGAGGAGCCGTAGTTGGCGATGACGTAGACATCACGCTGGACGTCGAGATGGTGGTACCGGCAGCAAAGTAGGCTAGGCAGCGGGGAGCTTGCGGACGCCGCAGGCTCCAATCGGTTCTGAGCGAATACGGAAAGGAATGGGCGATGGAAAAACAGGCTAAGACGGATCATCCGATTCATGAGTTGTTGCAAAAACGCTGGAGCCCGCGCGCATTTTCCGCGGAGCCGGTCTCCCATCAGGCGCTGAAGAGTCTATTCGAGGCGGCACGATGGACGGCCTCGAGCACCAACGAACAACCCTGGGCGTTTCTGGTGGCCACGAAGGAGCAACCGGAAGAGTTCGCCAAGATTCTGGGGACGCTGGTGGAGTTCAACCAAACCTGGGCCAAACACGCCGCGGTGCTGGGAATCGCGGTTTCCAAGATGGAGTTCTCCAAGAATCACACTCCCAATCGCAACGCGTTCTACGATACGGGCGCGGCAATGGCGAATCTGACGCTCGAAGCTACCTTTCGCGGTCTGTTTGTGCATCAAATGGGCGGGTTCGATGCCCACAAGGCAACCGAAGCGTTCCACATCCCGAAAGGCTGGGAGCCAATCGCAGCATTTGCGATCGGACATGTGGGCGATGCGGAATCCCTGGCCGAGCCGCACAAGGAGCGGGAGAAGGCACCGCGAACGCGCAAACCGTTGAGCGAGTTTGTAATGACCGGGAAGTGGGGGCAGGCCGCTCCCTTTGTTTCGAAGTAACTGGTAAGGTGTCCGTTGCCGGAGGGGAAATGCACGGGGCGTTGGAGTTCCTGGTAAGGCACGGATATCTGGTGCTGGTGGGATGGGTATTCGCGGAACAGGCGGGCATGCCCATTCCATCGCTTCCGTTGCTGCTGGCGGCGGGCGCGCTGGCGGGTTCCGGGAAGATGAACTTTGCAGCGGCGCTGATGGCGTGTGTGTTAGGAGCTGTGTGTGCCGACTCGATGTGGTACCAGTTGGGAAAACGAAAAGGGATCAAGGTGCTGCAGTTGCTGTGCCGGATTTCGCTGGAGCCGGATTCGTGCGTTCGGCGCACGGAGGGGTTGTTTGAAAAGCAGGGCGCGCGTTCGCTGCTGTTTGCGAAGTTTCTTCCGGGATTGAGCACGGTCTCCACGCCGCTGGCGGGCGTCTTCCACATGCGCCTGCGAAAATTCCTGTTGTTTGACACGCTGGGAACGTTGCTCTGGGCCGGAACGCTGCTGACCACGGGATACATCTTCAGCGGCCAGATCGAACAGATCGGCGAACAAGTGCAGCGATTCGGCGGCGGGCTGTTTGTGGTCGTGATCGGACTGCTGGCCGGCTACATTTCCTATAAATATGTGGCGCGGCAGAGATTCCTGCGCAATCTGCAGGTGGCGCGAATCAGCGTGGAAGAACTGAAGCACAAGATCGACGAAGGCGAAGCGCTGACAATCGTGGATTTGCGGCACTCGCTGGATTTTGAAGCCGACCCGGAGACGATACCGGGAGCGTTGCGGATGGATTCCGCGGATTTGCAAGAGCACGGGGAAACTCTGCCACAGGATCGCGAAGTGATCCTGTACTGCACTTGACCGAACGAAGCCTCCAGCGCCCGTGTGGCGCTGCTCCTACGAAAAAAAGGAATCAAACGAGTCCGGCCACTGTTGGGCGGACTGGATGCATGGAAGGACCGGGGGTATCCGCTGGAGAAGCGGAGCCTAAGCGCGGACGAAGTGAGCTTGGGCGACAAAGAAGCTGTGTCGCAGTGAACGCTAGAGGCGGGGCAGAACGATACCGCTCTGCGACTGGTACTTCCCTTTCTTATCTTTGTAGCTGATCTCGCAAGGCTCGTCGCTCTCAAAAAACAAAACTTGGCACAGTCCCTCGTTAGCATAAATTTTTGCCGGTAGAGGCGTGGTGTTGCTGATCTCCAGGGTTACGTAGCCCTCCCACTCGGGTTCGAATGGTGTGACATTGACGATGATGCCGCAGCGCGCATAGGTGGATTTTCCGAGACAGATGGTGAGGACATTACGGGGAACGCGAAAGTATTCGATGGAGCGGGCCAAGGCGAAGGAGTTCGGAGGAACCAGGCAGACGTCGCCTTTGAACTCCACCAGAGAGCGGGGGTCAAAATTCTTGGGATCGACGATTGTGGTGTTGACATTGGTGAAGATACGAAACTCATCGGCAACACGGATATCGTAGCCATAGGAGGAAACGCCGTAACTGATGACGCCCTCGCGGACCTGGCGGTCGGTAAAGGGTTCAATCATGCGGTGCTCGAGAGCCATGCGACGAATCCAATGGTCCGGCTTGACAGACATGCAAGCGCCTCCGAAAGGGCTTAGAAAAAGTGTATAGTCTTAAAAGGTAAGAGTTTAGATGAGGCGGCACGTCTTGACAACCGGGCCTGCAGCCTCTAGCATCGGGCACGCGATTCTCGGAGGACGGTGTGATCAAGCTCGATATCGTAAACGCAGTGGTGGCCAAGACCAACATCAGCCGGACCAAGGCGGAGCAGGCGGTCGAGACGGTATTTGAGTCGCTGAAGAATGCGATGGGCCGTGGACAACGGATCGAGTTGCGCAAGTTTGGGGTATTCAGCGTGAAGCCGCGCAAGACGGGGATCGGGCGAAACCCGCGGACGGGTGAAGAGGTGAGCATCCCACCGGGAAAAGCGGTGCGCTTTAAGCCAGGGAAAGAATTGCAGGGCCTTGAGGACACGCCCGCGCCTGCCGAAGAGACGAAGTAAACCCTAGTGAACAGTCCGGAAACAGACCAGCGCGCTCCCGCATACGCAGGCCCTCAGACATGGCGCCCGGTTCGAACAAATTCCTACGTCAGCTATGGAGTGACCCGACGGAGAAACTGGAAACCGCTCGGATTGGCAACGGGACTGTTTTTACTGACTTTTGTGACGTGCCTGGTGGCGGGAACGCACTTTGCGGCAGCCTACGCGCATAACCAGGCGGCGTCGTTCGAAGGCTTGTTGCAGACATTTGGGCTGCTGTACCGCAATCCCGTGGGGCTGCTGGCGGGATTGCCCTTTGCGGGAACACTGCTGGCGGTGCTGCTGATTCATGAACTGGGGCATTACTTCGCGTGCCGGTATCACCAGATCCATGCAAGCTATCCGCTGTTTGTTCCGGCGCCGACGCTGACCGGGACGTTCGGCGCGTTCATCCTGATGCGTTCGCCGATCCGGTCGAACCGAGCGCTATTTGACGTAGGAGCTTCGGGGCCACTCGTGGGATTTGTGGCGTCACTGATAGCGATGACGTACGGAGTGTGGAAGGCGCGGGTAATACCGGGGTTTGCGAGCTTCGACAATGCGGAAGTGGTGTTCGGAGTGCCGTTGATCCTGCGAGGAGTGGCGGCGGTGGTGCAGCCGAACGCGCACGTGAGCGACCTGCTGCTGCATCCGGTGGGAAGAGCGGCGTGGGTGGGAATGTTCGCGACGGCGCTGAACCTGCTGCCGGTCGGGCAACTGGATGGCGGGCACATTCTGAGGTCAATCAGCCCGCGTGCGCATTGGTGGATTTCGCTGGGACTACCAATTGCGCTGATACCGCTGGGGATTTTCCAGTGGCAAGGATGGTATCTGTGGGCGGCATTGCTGTTTGCGCTGAGATTTTTCCGGATGGGCCCGATCTATGATCCTGCCGAACTCGATCCGAATCGAAAATTTATGGCCGTCATCGCACTGATCATTTTCCTGCTCTGCTTCATGCCTAACCCGCTGGACGTACGGTAAACAAACCCGACAAAAAGAAGGAGTGGTAATGAGCGAAGCAGCGCACGGGAAACTGGCACGCAGCTTGCGCGAACGCGATCTGCTGTTGCTGTTCGTGGGGTCGGTGATCGGCTCAGGGATTTTTCTGACGCCGGGACTGATCTTGAAGCAAGTGGGCGGCTCGGTTGGGCTGGCGCTGCTGATCTGGATTCTGGGCGGCGTGCTGTCGCTGTTGGGCGCTTTGACGTACGCGGAGATGGCAGCGGCCAATCCGGAGGCGGGCGGGCTGTATTGCTACATACGCGATGGATTCGGGCGCTTGCCGGCGTTTTTGTATGGATGGTCGCTATTTCTGGTAATCGCGAGCGGAACAATCGCGGCGCTGGCGCACGCGTTCACGGACTACCTCAACCGAATTGTGCATCTGGAGCCCTGGCAGAATGCGGGAGTGGTGCTGGCGATGATTGGAGTGGTGACGGGAGTAAACGTGTGGGGCACGCGGAAGAGCGCCGCGATGCAGAATGACACCACGGTGGTGAAGGCCGGATTGGTGGTAGCGCTGGGAATGTTGTTTCTCGGGTTGGGGTTGGTTGGCGGACATCACCTGGGGGAATTGCGGGAAAGTTTTGGGGTGAAGCAGACGGGTGCGGAGTTGTACTCGGGGATAGGGCTGGCGATGATCCTGGTGCTGTGGGCCTACGAAGGGTGGCAGTTTGGTACGTACAGCGCGGGCGAGGTGCAGAATCCGCAGAAGAGTTTCCCCCGGGCATTTCTGGTTGGCTCCTTGAGTCTGACGGCGCTGTACGTGTTTGCGGTGATCGCGTATTTCGTGGCGCTGGGACCGAAGGAAGCGGCGGCGTCCACTACGATTGCCGCGACGGCCGCGAGCGTAACGATGGGAGGCTGGGCGGCGAAGATCGTGGCATTCGCGATCTTGATTTCGACGTTCAGTTCGGCGAATAGCGTGATGCTGACGTCGCCGCGCGTGTTTTTTGCAATGGCCTCGGACGGATTATTTTTCAAGAAACTGGCGGAGGTCCATCCCGCGGTTCGGAACGCCGGCCGCCGCAGTGATTCTGTTGGGAGGGTGGTCGGCGATTCTGGCTTTAACTGGAGAGTTCGCGAAGTTGGCGGACGCGGCGATCTTTATTGGCTGGGTGTTCTACGGGTTGGGGGCCGCAGCGATCTTTCCCATACGGCGAGCAAACGGAGGGAAGCCACTTCCCTATCGAGTGCCTGGGTATCCGATCACGCCGCTCCTATTTGTGGCGGCAGCGGGGGCGATTGTGGCGAATGCGATTTATGCGGCGGTGCACAATCCGAGCGAGTTCCGTTACCTGCTCGGGGCGTTGGGATTGATGCTGCTGGGACTGCCGGGATATTTCTTTTGGAGAAGGCAACAGCGGGCAGAGTGAGCGAAATGGTCAGAGCAGGGTCTGAGGATCCATGTCGACCAGCAGAGCGGTTTCGGGGATTTCGTTTTTCTCGCAGAAGGCCAGCGCGCCAGCTAACAGGCGCGTAAGCGGCGCACGTTTGGGCGACTTCAACAAAAACTGAAAGCGGTGCTCTTTTTTCAGGCGCGCCAGCGGCGCGGAAGCGGGACCAAGCACGCGCAGGCCTTTGCCATCGTGCGGAGAGAAATATTCGGAGAGGCGGCGGGACCAGCGAATGGCTTTTTCCAGGTTGGTGTCGCGGATGATGATATTGGCGAGCGAAGTAAACGGCGGGTATTGCATCATCTGGCGGAAGTGCTGCTCGCGGTCGTAGAAGCTCGAGGTAATCCTGGCGGACGGCATCCTGAATGGCGTAGTGCTCGGGATAGTAGGTCTGGATCAGCACGCGGCCGGGCAGATCGCCGCGGCCGGCGCGGCCGGCAACCTGAGTGAGTAACTGGAAGGTGCGTTCCGCAGCGCGAAAATCGGGCATGCTGAGGGAAGAATCCGCGGAAATCACGCCAACCAGAGTGACGCGGTGGAAGTCGTGCCCTTTGGCGAGCATTTGTGTGCCAACGAGAATGTCCAGCGCGCCAGCGGCGAAAGCGCCAAGAGTTTCCTGATACTGGCGCTTGGTGCGCGCAGTATCGCGGTCGAGGCGAGCGATGCGAGCGCCGGGGAACTCCTTGCGAAGGCGCTCTTCCAGATGTTCGGAGCCTTCGCCGAAAAAGTAGACGAACTTGGAATCGCACTTGGGGCAAGTTTTGGGAATAGGCCGAATTGCGCCGCAATAGTGGCATTCCAGGCGATTGCGGCTTTTGTGGTGGGTCATGGATATGCTGCAGTTGACGCATTGGACGGAAGCGCCGCAACTGCGGCAGAGAACAGACCAGGAATAGCCGCGGCGGTTGATGAGGATCAGCGCTTGAGTTTGGAAGGAAAGACATTCGGTAATGGCGTCGCGGAGGATCGTGGAGAAGGGGCTGGTCTGGTGAGTCTGCTGAAATTCCTGGCGAAGATCGACGATTTCGACCGAGGCGAGCGAGCGATTCTGGACACGATTGGGAATGGAGAGGAGCTCATATTTGCCGGAAACGGCGTTGTGATAGGTCTCCAGAGAGGGAGTGGCGGAACCGAGGAGGGCTACGGCGTTTTCGAGTTTGGCTCGAACGGTGGCGACGTCGCGAGCATGATAGCGAGGAGTTTCCTCCTGCTTGTAACTGTTCTCCTGCTCCTCATCGACAATGATGAGGCCGAGTTTTTCGAGCGGAGCGAAGATGGCAGAGCGCGTGCCGACAACGACGCGAGCCTGCCCGTTGCGGACGCGCCACCATTCGCGAGCGCGCTCGACATCGTTGAGGGCGGAGTGGAGCACAGCTACGCCTTCGAACTGAGCGCCAAACCAGGCGCGGCACTGGCGGCCAATCCAAAGGGTGAGCGCGATCTCGGGAACGAGCACCAGGGCGGTTTTGCCGCGAGCGAGAGCGTCCTGAATGCAGCGCAGATAGACCTCGGTCTTGCCACTGCCGGTGACGCCGTGAAGCAGTTGCACGCCAAACTCGCCAAGTTCGAAACGGGCGCGAACGGAATTGAAGACGCGTTCCTGTGCTTCGTTGAGTGTGTGGGCGGGGGGTTCGTAGCAGGAATCGAAAAGATCTTCAGCGGGATCGATGGACTCTTCCCAGGATTCGAGGAAGCCGTCGCGAATCATGCGGAGAGCGGCGGCGCGGGAAATTTGAGCGAGTTTGAGGAACTGCGGCAAGGGCAAGGGACCGCGTTCGGCTTGGAGGAGGGTGCGGATTCGTTCCTCGCGCTCGCCGAGCGGCGTGCTGGATTCCGTGCCAGACTTCCAGGCAACGATGCGCCGGGTGCGGCGTTTGCGACCTCGCACGGTTTCGCGCAACTCGATGAGGCCGCGACGCTGGAGACGGCGTAAGTCTTCGGGCGAGATGCCCAACCGGGAATCGCCGGTGACCAGCGCGGCTCCTTGTTTTTCGAGCAGGCGAAGGAGAAAGGCACGCTGAGAATCGGAGAAATCGGCAAAGAGGTTTTCGTCGCGAGAGGACGAAGCGAGTGCGCGGCCGGGCTCGGTGAGAATGATTTCGCGGCGCGAGACGAGTTCGGTGATGGGAGGCAACATGCCGCGAAATACTTCGCCGATGGGAGCGAGATAGTAGGAAGCGATCCAAGAACCAAGTTCGATGAGTTTCGGGGTCAGGGCGGGAAGAATGTCGAGGGATTTGGAGACTTCGCGGATGCGAGCGCCTTCGGGAGCGCGATCGGTCCATTCGAGGATGACGCCGACCATGGACTTGCTGCGGAAGGGGACGAGAACGCGGCTGCCAATTTCCAACTGAGGCCGAAGGTTCTCCGGCACTTCGTAGGTAAACGTAGTGCGCAGAGGAACGGGCAGCGCGACGTTGCAAAAGAGCTTGGACATTTTGAGTGTAGTGTAGCAGCACTCGGCGGAGCGGCACGGAGTGCGCGCAGCTGCGAGGTGGATTAGCGGCTGATGAGGATGATTCCGGCGAAAATGGCGGCGACGCCGAACCACTGCAAACGGCTGACGGGCTCGCGAAGAATGAGCGCTGCAAGGCCGACGGTGACGGCGCCGTAGAGCGAGGCGAGAACGCTGACTACGGAGACCTGTTCGAGACGCATGCCGAAGTTGTTCAGAACGTAAGCGGCGGTGTCGAGGAAGCCAACGCCTAATATCCAAGTGGATGCCCGCGCGACGGGCGGAGCGAGCGAGTGGCGCATGCGAAGCATGACCAGCAGAGTGGCAATCACGCTGGTGAGGCGGATGGTCCAAACGGTGGGCGCAGGGCCCAGCAGCGGAATCACGCGAATACCCAGAAGCCAGAACATGACGCCGAACCCGAACGCGGAAAGGATCGCGAAGCCAAGGCCCAGCTGCTTTTTGGCGGGGCGTGCGGGGTCGAGCGGATTGGCGTCATCGGGAACTTGTTCACCTCGGGCGACGATGACGACACCGAAGATGGTGATGGCGATTCCTGCGAGACGAAGCAGCGTCAAGTGTTCACCCGTCATGGTGGATAGAAGGAGCGTCAGAACGGGATAACTGGCCGAGACCGGCGCGACGATGGACATTTTGCCGATTTCGAAAGAGCGGTAGAGCGCAAGAGTCGAGAACGTATTCAGAAGGCCGGCAAGGACACCCCAGAGGAAGAGCTTGGAACCGCCCGGATGAAACAAACCGCCCCATCCTCCAAGAAAGGGCATGGCGCAGGTCAGCAGAACAAAGCCCGTGCCCTGCATGTACAGCATGGTGCGGAAGGTACCGATGCTGCGCGTGGCGAAGCGAGCGAAGAAGTCCGCACTTCCCCAACAGAGAGCGGTAGCGAGGCCAAGAAAAATGCCCATAGTCCAGACAGTGTACCGGGAATGCGATAGGGATTCGGCGAGAATTAAGCGGGCGGATGCGCGGTGTCAGGAAGGTTTGGAACGCTTGGGCATTTCCAGGCCAAGTTCGGCCATGACTTTTTGAAGGTCTTTCCAGACGTCCGCTTTCGCGGCGGGGTTGCGAAGCAAATAAGCCGGATGGTACGTGGCCATCAGGCGGCGGCCACGCCACTCCTGCCATTGGCCGCGAAATTGGGAGATGCCGCGAGTCGTGCCGAGAAGAGTCTGCGCGGCACAGGCTCCGAGACAGACGATGACGTGAGGGTCCAGGACATCAATCTGGCGCAGAAGAAATGGCGAGCAAGCATGCACTTCGTCGTCCTCGGGCCGGCGGTTGTCCGGAGGGCGGCACTTGACCACGTTGCAGATATAGACATCCGCGCGATTCAACCCCATCGCTTCGATCATCTGGGTGAGAAGCTTGCCGGCACGGCCGACGAAGGGCAGGCCTTGCATATCTTCATCGGCGCCGGGGCCTTCACCAACGAAGACCAGTCTGGCCTTGGCGCTACCGTCGCCGAAAACGAGCTTGTGGCGGCCCTTATGCAGCTTGCAGCGGGTGCAGTCGCCGATGTCTTCGCGAATTTTCGGTAAAGAATCGCCGGGATATTCGCTGGGAGCGGCAAAGGGATCGAGGTCGGAGCTTCGTAAAACAGTCTGAACAGTAGAAGGAGCCCTCCGTTGCGGTGTTGATGGCGGAGCCGGCGACCTTTCGGGGCGGGTGGGGCGGGAGCGCGCTCGGGGCGTTCGACAGGTTGGCGATCGCGATAGAAGAGGCGAATGCCGAGGTCGTCGTAGTAGCGAAGGCGATCCTGTAATTTTTGGCGGAGTTGGTCGGTGGGATTGGTGGGCATAAGGCGTCAGTCGCTGGCTCGCTGGGAGACTGGTTTATTGCGGAAGAGGGAGCGCAGGCGAAGAACTTCGTCGAGGATGCGCTCGGCAACTTCAGCTTTGCTTAAGCGGGGGAGAGAAACGTCGCGGCCATCGCGGGAGAAGATGGTGACAACGTTGGTATCGACATTGAAGCCCGCGCCTTCGGCAGTGACGTCGTTGGCAACGATCATGTCGGCGTTTTTTCTTTTCGAGTTTTTTGCGGGCATTCTCGGCGAGGTGGTCGGTTTCCGCGGCAAAGCCGACGATGAGGCGCTGGCCCTTTTTGCGAGCCACAGTGGCGAGAATGTCGGGATTGGGCTCAAGGGTTATTTCGAGAGATCCCTTGCCGCGCTTGATTTTGCGAGTAGCGGGATTGGCGGGGCGGTAATCGGCGACGGCGGCGGAGAAGATGGCGATGGTACAGGCTTTCGAATGTGCTTTGAACCGCGCGAAGCATTTCTTCGGTGGAGCGGACATCGACGCGTTCCACGCTGGCGGAGAATCGAGCGCCGTAGGACCGCTGACGAGGACCACCTTGGCACCACGTCCCGCAGCGGCAGCGGCGATGGCGTAGCCCATTTTCCCGGAAGAGCGATTGGTGAGGAAACGGACGGGATCGAAATCTTCGCAGGTAGGACCGGCGGTGACGAGGACGGTCTGGCCGGCCAAGTCGTGCTTGGCTTGAACGACAAGCTGCACGGCGCGAAGGATGTCTTCCTGATCGGCAAGGCGGCCACGGCCGGTCATGCCGCAAGCGAGATAGCCCTCGGCGGGTTCCACGATGCGCACGCCACGCAGGCGAAGAATCTGAAGATTCTCCTGAGTGGCTGGATGCTGCCACATGTTGACGTTCATGGCGGGCGCGAGAATCACAGGCGCGGTGGATGCGAGTTGGAGTGTGGAGAGGAAATCGTCGGCGAGGCCGTGCGCGAACTTGGCGATGATATCGGCGGTGGCCGGAGCGACCAGGAGCAAGTCGGTGCGCTGCGCGATGGCGATGTGTTCAATGGCGCTGTCGAGATTGGGTTCCTGGGAATCGCCGAAAAGATCCGTAATTACTTTTTGGCCGCTCAGAGCGGCAAAGGTGAGAGGAGTAATAAACTGGCGAGCGGCAGCGGTCAGAACAACCTGGACGGAGTGGCCGTCCTGCTGAAGGCGGCGAACGAGTTCGGCGGACTTGTAGGCGGCAACGCCACCTGTAACGCCAAGGGTGATGCGCATGAAAACCTCGCGAGCGAACTACTTGCGACGCTTGCCGCCCTTATCAGTGTCGTCGATCTCGGCGACATCGACAAAGTCGTATTCGATCAAGCCGTGATTGACTTCCTCGCAAGCGATCCGCGTGGCCTTCTGGGTACGCGGGTTTTCGACCAGGGGTGGCGCGCCGGCCATGAGTTGACGGGCGCGACGTGCAGCCAGAACAACGTAAGCAAACTGGCTCTGCGGAGCTTTGGTTTGCACGGACATGAGTCTGTTACCCTCCAAAAGATGCCAGGACTTGGTCGACGCGATCGCGGCGTCTGGCGCTTCCGCAACGCAGAGCCAAAACTATGGCTTGCGCTTCGAGACTCGCCCGTTCCACGTCATCGTTGACGATACAAAAATCGTAAAACTTTTCGCTGGCGACGATTTCATCGCGAGCCTTGGACAACCGCCGGGCCACTTCCTCATCGGAGTCCTGTCCCCGGCTACGCAGGCGCCTCTCCAATTCTGCACGGGATGGCGGCAAAATGAAAATGGCGACGGACTCAGGAAGCTTGCGTTTGACCTGCTCGGCACCTTGCACATCGATCTCGAGCACGAGATCGAGGCCGGTAGCACGAGACTTCTCGAGCCACTTGTGGGGAGTGCCATAGGAATGGCGGCCAAAGACTCTGGCATATTCCAGGAACTCACCGCCGGCTGCCATGGCGTCAAACTGGGCCTCAGTGACGAAATCATAACATTTTCCAGTGGCTTCAGTCGCCCGGCGTGGCCGGGTGGTGCTGGAGACGGAGGCGAGGGTGCCGGGAAGTTCGAGAATCTTCTGGACGAGAGTGGACTTGCCAGAACCGGAGGGACCGGAAACGATGAGGATGAGCGGCGAAACGATGTTGGCAGAGGTCATTCGAGGTTCTGCACTTGTTCGCGCAGTTTTTCGATTTCGGCTTTGATTTCGAGGGCCAGGCCGGTGATGGCCAGGGCTTCGCTTTCCACGCCGGGAGTCTTGGAGAGCATGGTGTTGGCTTCGCGCTGCATTTCCTGAAGAAGGAAATCGAGTTTCTTGCCGAGCTCTCCGGCATTGTCGAGCAGATTACGGAATTGTTGGAGATGGCTGCGGAGGCGATCGAGCTCTTCGCTGATGTCGCTGCGCTCCGCGAGCAGAGCCGCTTCTTGAGCGATGCGGGAGGCTTCGACATTGGCACCGCTCAGAAGTTCCTTGAGGCGGGCCTCCAGGCGACGCGCGAAGGCAGGACGAAGGGTGTGCACAAGTTCGCGAACTTGTCCGGCCATGTCGCCAATTTTCTGGACGCGAGCGCGGAGTTCTTCGACCAGATGGCGGCCTTCGGCAATGCGCATTTCATCCATTCTGGAAAGCGCGTGGCGGAGGATGGATTGGAGCTGTGCTCCAAAGCGCTCCTGATCTTCGTCGCTGTCGGGAAGCGCTGGCGATAAGCCGCCAATGACTCCCGGGAGGCGCAGGAGAGAGACAAGGTCGAATTCGTTTTTTGCGCCGGTCTGATGACGCAACTCTTCCGCCGCGTGGAGATAGGCGTGAAGGAGATCGCGATTCACCTGGACGGGAGCGGCTGCGCCAGGTTCAACGCTAACGTGCACGTCGAGGTGACCGCGATGAATTTTTTCGCGGACAGTCTGGCGCAACTTCACTTCGTACGGTTCGAGGGATTCCGGCAGGCGCAGCTTCACATCGAGAAAACGATGGTTGACGCTTTTGACGCTGACGCGGATGAGCCAGCCCTCAAATTCTCCGCGAACCATGGCGTAACCGGTCATAGAGCGGCATTCGGGGGAGGCGTTGGCCATCCGGTGATCCACAACGTTCGACTTGGTGCTCATTTCTTCAGGCTCGGATCTCCGTGAACAGAATGGTTCGAATCCGCTGGAGCGAGGATCTCATCCGCAAACTGCAGGTCGTGCAAACGGGCGTAGATGCCGGCAGCAGCAAGTAAATCAGCGTGCGTACCACTCTCGCGAATCTGTCCGTCTTCGAGAACGAGGATTTTATCCGCTTTGCGAATTGTACCTAAGCGATGAGCAATCACAAAGGTCGTGCGACCCACCATAAGGTTCGCGAGGGCCTTCTGAACGAAGAGTTCGGACTCGGAATCGAGCTCGGAGGTGGCTTCATCGAGGATGAGAATTGGAGAATCCTTGAGCAGAGCACGGGCGATGGCGAGGCGCTGGCGCTGGCCGCCGCTTAGGCGAGTGCCGCGTTCGCCGATTATGGTGTCGTATTTTTGAGGGAGTTCCTGAATGAAGTCATGGGCGAGGGCGGCTTGCGCAGCTTCAAGGACTTTGGAGCGAGGGACGTTGCTGAGGCCGTAGCAAATGTTGTTGAGGACGGTGTCGTGAAAGAGGATGTTCTCTTGAGTGACGATGGAAATTTGCTGACGGAGGGAGCGCAGGGTGACATTGCGGATGTCGCGGCCATCGATGCGGATGGCTCCGGCGGTGACGTTGTGGAATCGTGGGAGAAGATTGACGAGCGTAGTTTTTCCGGCACCGCTGGAGCCGACGATGGCGATGACTTCGCCGCGTCTGGCGAGGATATCGACTCCATGAAGGACGGGAGGGGAATCCGGTTCGTAGGAGAAGCCGACATTTTCAAATGAGATTTCGCGTGCGAAGGGGGGCAAAACGGCGGCGCCCGGGGCTTCGATCTGTTCGTTGGGCGAATCGAGATAAGCGAAGACCTGGCTGCTGGCTCCCTGCGCGTACTGAAACTGTTGATAGACCTGGCCGATGCGCTTGAGAGGCATGTAGGCGTTGAACATGGCGTAGATAAAGCCGATGAACATACCGGGAGTCATGGCATGGATTTTGATTTCCTGGCGCGCGTAGAGCAGGAGAAGTGGAATGATGATGGCGCCGAGAAGGTCCATGAGAGGGGCAGTGGCGACTCCGGCGCGGACCCAGCGCATGCTCTCGCGCAGCAAGCGGCGAGCAGACTCCTGGAATTTGTGAAGCTCGAATTCCTCCATGCCGAAGGCCTTGACGATACGGTTGCCCGTGACGGTTTCGTGAAGGATCTGGCTGAGTTCGCCGAGGCGCTCCTGGCTTCTTTCCGAGGAGCGGCGGATTTTGCGTCCGAACCTGGCGACGGGAAGAACAACCAAGGGCAGAATGACCGCGCAGGCGAGAGTTACCTTCCAATTGAAATAGAGCATGACGCCGAGGAAAACGATTAGCGTAAAACTTTTCAGAAAAAGGTCCGACGAGGTATTCGGAAAGAGCCTGGCGGGTCTTTTCGACGTCGTTGATGACGTTGGAGACGAGGCGGCCGGAGGCGTGTTGCTGGAAGAAAGAAATCGGCTGATACAGGATTTTGGCGTAGACCTGATTGCGAAGATCCGTGATGGCCTGATGACCGGCATATTGGATTTGGGTGATGCCAAGGTACTCCGCGATTCCCTTGGTCACGAAGAGAACTACCAAAGCGATACTGAAGACGGTCCAGACGTTGTGGAACCGTGGGGGAAAGAACTCGTTGAGGTACAGCACGCGGCCGCCGGGAAGAGTAAAGAGCGGCAACTGCGAAGTGGGGGCCGATGGGGTGAGCACAAAGTCGAAGGCCAGGCGGGCCATGAAGGCCACCATGCCTTCAGCCAAAGCCACAAAGGCCAGCAGAATGACGCCGAAAAGCAGGCGGACACTGTAGGGCTTTACGTAGGCCAGCAGGCGTTTCAATTGAGGCGAGAAAAGCGACGCCACACCCATCTCCGAAATTGGCGAAAAAGTTGTCTATAGGTACGCTAGGGCGCGCCTGACGAAGTGTCAAGTAAACGGGGTTGGAGTGTGCGCAGGAAGTGGTCGTGGTATGGGCTATTTGTCGATATCGCGATGAATGAGGCGCGTGTTCAGGCCGCGCTTCTCCAGCGCTTTCTTAAGCGACTCGGCCATCATGACGGAGCGATGCTTTCCTCCGGTACAACCGAAAGCGATAGTGAGGTAGCTCTTCCCTTCTTCCATGTAGTGCGGGAGCAGGTAGGTGAGGAGACTGTTGATGCGGCGGAGAAATTCGCCGGTCTGCGGGAACGACTCGATGTACTGGCGAACCTTTGGGTCTTTTCCAGTGAAGGCGCGAAGACGAGGGACGAAATGGGGATTGGGGAGGAAGCGGACGTCGAACATGAGGTCGGCGTCGTTGGGCACGCCAAATTTGTAGCCGAAGCTGACCAGGGAAATCAGCATGGGGCGTTTGCTGTCGCTTTCGAAGCGTTCGGTGATAAAGCGACGGAGTTCGTGAACATTGAACTGTGAGGTATCGATGACGATGTCAGCGAGTTTGCGGATGGGAGCCATCAAAGCGCGTTCGTGGTCGAGACTTTCGCGGACGGAGAAGTCTTTACCGAGAGGATGAGGGCGACGGGTTTCGCTGTAGCGGCGGAGGAGGACGTCGTCGTGAGCCTCGATGAAGACCAGAACGATGGGATTGTCGCGGCGAAGATGGCGAAGCAATGGGGGGAGCTTTTCGAGTTGGAGGCCTTCGCGAGCATCGACGAGAAGAGCAGCGCGGGCAAATTCGCCCTGCCCGGCGGCGTGCAACTCCGCAAAGATGGGAATCAGTTCTACGGGAAGATTATCGACGCAATAGAAGCCCATGTCCTCGAACGATTTGAGAACCGTGCTTTTGCCGGAGCCGGAAAGACCGGTGAGAATGACGAGCTGGCGCCCCTGATTCTTGCGTTGCGGTTGGGTGCGAGGGCGATTCACGTTGGCAGGCAAGGCTTAGTTCTTGATACGACGCTGGTGCGTGCTGGGAATACGCATGTCTTCGCGGTACTTGGCAACGGTGCGGCGAGTGACGTGGATGCCGGCGTCGTCGAGCTTCTTGGCAATCTGCTCGTCGGTCAGGGGCTTGGTGCCGTCCTCTTCATCGATCATTTTCTTGACAAGGCGCTTCAGGGTGAGGAGAGACATACCGCCGCCCTCCGGACCATTCACTGCTTCGCTGAAGAACGAGCGCAACTCGATGACGCCTTGGGGCGTGTGGGCGTACTTGCTGGCGACAGCGCGGCTTACGGTGGACGGATGGACGCCAACCTCTTCGGCGACCTCCTTGATCATCATGGGCTTGAGGGTATCGGGCCCCTTGTCGAGGAACTCGCCCTGGCGCGCAATGATGGACTGGCAGACGCGAAGAATGGTGTGCTTTCGCTGCTCGATATTTTTCATCAATTGAATAGCAGCGGTGAAGCGTTCCTTGACGTAATTGCGAACTTCCTTGTCGGCTGCATCGCGAACGAGCAAACGGCGATAGGTGGGGCTGAGACGAAGCTGGGGCATGTCGTCTTCGTTGAGGAGGACCTGCCACTGGTCGTCTACCTTACGGAAATAAACGTCGGGCTCGACCAGGCGGGGCTCGGTCTTGTTGTAGCGCAGGCCTGGGCGGGGGTCGAGTTTCTTGATGGTGTCGATGGCGTGTTTGACGACATCGGTTGGGCGATTCAGCGCGCGAGCGATTTCTTTCAGCTGGTTGGCCTGCACCTGACGGAGATGATCGGAAACGATCTGGAAGGCCAAAGTGTTCTGAGGATCGAAGGCTTTGAGTTGCAAGAGCAGGCATTCTCGAAGATCGCGGGCGCCGACGCCGATAGGATCGAAATCCTGAACCACAGCAATGGCGTCCTCAAGATCGTCCTGGTTGTACTTACCATCCTGAGAAAGCTCTTCGACAGAAGCGGTGAGATAGCCGTTCTCATCGAGGTTGCCGATGATGTTCTCTACAATTTCCGCGACGGTTTCCGAACAGATAGTTACGCTCAATTGCCAATTGAGGTGATCGGTGAGGCCTGCGGGCGAGGAGAGGAACTTTTCGAAGGAAGGGCGCTCAGAGACTTCGCGTTCCTGAGACTGGCCGCCATCGCCGCCGGTGTCCAAATACTGATTGAAGAAAGTGCCGACATCGAACTCGTCGAAGGGATTGGGCTCGGGCTTCTCCGGAACCTTTTCGGTTTCGGCTTTAAGGAAGGTTTCGTCGGAGTAATTGTCGCTGACGGTAGGGGCTTCGGACAGTTCCTCGAGGACGGGGTTGGCGATCATCTCCTGGTTGATCATCTCGCGGAGTTCGAGACGATTCAGGGCGAGGACACTGACCATCTGGACAAGGCCGGGAGTCAGAATCTGCTTCTGAGTCACCTTGAGGTTGAGTTTGAGTCCTTGCCAGGCCATAAATAACGATCTCGATCCCTAGAATAAACCTAATTGAGGCGGAAGTTATCCCCCAGGTAGACGCGGCGGACATCGGGATTGCCGCTCAGCTCCTGAGGAGTGCCCTTCGCCATGATTTTCCCACGATTCACGATATATGCGCGGTCGGTGACGTTGAGTGTTTCCCGCACGTTATGGTCGGTGATCAAAACGCCAATGCCGGAACGGCTGAGTTGGCGGATGAGATCCTGCAAATCCTCGACCGTAAGGGGGTCGATGCCGGAAAACGGCTCGTCGAGAAGGATGAATGAGGGCTGGAGGGTGAGTGAGCGAGCGATCTCCAAGCGACGGCGTTCCCCGCCGGACAACATGTAGGCTTTGCTCTGCCGCACGGTCTCCAGTCCCATCTGAGCCAGCAACTCTTCCAGGCGATCGCGCTGCTGCTCCGGGGTGAGCGGCAGGGTCTCCAGGACCGCCAAGAGGTTTTCCTCACTGGTTAGATGCCGGAAAACGGAGGGCTCTTGAGGAAGGTAGCTGATACCCCCACGGGCCCGCAGGTACATCGGAAGATCGGTGATATCCGCATTATTGAGAGTAACTTGGCCAGCATCGGGGCGGGTAAGGCCGACGATCATGTAGAAGGTGGTGGTTTTGCCGGCACCATTGGGACCGAGGAGGCCCACGACTTCGCCCTGAGCTACTTGGAGATCAATGTTATCAACGACTTTGCGCCCACGGTAGGACTTGCTGAGATCGACGCCTTGGAGTGTCACCATTCCCAATCACAAGGATCCTAGTGCGGATCCCCACAAACTATTGCTGAACCCGGTGTTTGGAAAGAATTCGCTTTCCAGTTTCCGAGTCGACGATGATCGTATCATCCGCTATATAGAAGGTCAATTCACGGCCGCTGGTGGAGCCTTCCGAAGCGTCATAGATCGTGGGATTTCCGCCGGTTAAGACAAATTTTTGGTCGGCGGAGGTATAGACGCCATGCTCGGCAGCGGCGCGGCGGGAGCCTTCCTCGACAACGACGCCACCAGTGCCGACCGCGCGGTCGACTTGGGCGGAAGAGCCGCCTGCAGTGGCGGGCACGCGGGTGAAAAATAGGTCGAGGGCAGCGGCACGCATACGCTGGTCCGGAGACTGGAGGATCACCTGACGGTCGAGGTGGGCGCGGTTTTCGGCGTTCCAGAAGGTAAGAGCTTCGGAGGCGACGTGCCAGAGAACGGGTGGTTTGGCGGCATCCGCGGAGTTAGAGACCTGCTGGAAGACACCACGAACATTGCCATTGGCGTTGAGTACGCTGGTATTCCGTAGCAACTCGATGGAATTGGCCTCCAGAACGGAATTCCCTTGCCAAAGGCGCGCGTGGCCGGAATAGAGCGCACGACCGGAGTTGGTGTTGGCCTTCAGACGATCCGCGGTGAGATTGGCGGGCACCGGAGCGAATTCGACGGGGGACGACTTTCCTGAAAAGTCGGTAGAGCGGACGCTGCCCTCGGCCTCGACGTCACCGGATGCCTGGTGAAAGGTGAGCTTGGCTGCGTGCGTTTCACTGGTGGCGTCGCGAACCATGGCGCTTCCGGTCATAACCACGAGATCCGGGTTGCGAGTGGCAATGGCGTCGCGAGAAGAGGCGTGGCGCTCCGCCTGCTGGAAGCGGACATCGCCATTCACATTGATCTGGGTCCATTCCCCGGCGGAGTCCAAGAGAACCGTACCACGCGAGCCGCTGAGGAGTTGGGCAGGCTGATTGGGAATCTGGCGATTGCTCTTGAAGCCTCCGGTAGCGATGAGGCGCTGCGCTTTACCGCGCGCAGAGAAATCGGCGGAGAGCCGGTCGCCTTCCATAGTGGTGTGAATTCCAGAGGGTTCGGACCATTGCATAAAGCCCCGGTCAAGAGTCTGAGCGCTTTTTACCAGAGTACGAGCGTTCGGCTGGGGGTCGGAGAAATCGACCTGCAAAGCCTGAGTTTGCAGAGCGCGTGGCGCGCCGGTCTTGGCGTCCTTCATGTCGACGCGGACATTCCCCCGCAAGACGAGTTGCTTGAACTGGTTGATACGTGGCCAGAGTTCGGCTTCGCCGGCATCGGCGTGCGCGATGCCCTGGTCGGTCTGGGCAACGACATTGCCGCGAGCAAACAGGGTCTGCAGCGAACCCTCGGGCAGCAACTTCGCGGTGAACTCATCAGCAGTCAAGCGCGAGGCCGAAACGGCATCGCGGGAGGAGATCACCGGAGGCTGAGCCAAAGGCCCGGGAGTAGCGATAAGAGTGCGAGCGCGAAACTGCTCGTCGAGCAGCATGGTCAATTCGCCTGCGGTCAGAATGTGAGTCTCGGTAGTGGCGGTGGTGGGACCGCGCAAAATAATTTGACGCGACTGCTTGGCGAATTGCAGACGGGTACCTTCGACGGAAACTTCGGAAGAAGGAGGGGCGGGGGTTTTTGCAGCGGTGGAGGGAGAACCGAACATTTTCAGATGGACATTGCGGAGCAAAACGAGTTCACCGTCATCCGGCGTGTAGATGGCGCCAACGCCATCACCGATTCCGTTGGGAAAGGTGAAACTCACGGGAGCGTCGGTTTGCGCTTTGCCGGAGGAACGGTTGAAGGTCATGGCGCTGGTTTCGATGTGCACCAGGCCAACCGGCGCATCGGAATCTTTTGAAGTTCGTGCGGCGTCGGCAGCGCTCTGAAGGTCCATCAGCACTTTTCCACTGCATTGAATACTGCCGTCGCCCTTCGCATAGCGGCAGGATTGTGTGTGCATGACGTCGTGGCGATCGCTCTCTTTGCCGAAGGAGGTGAAGATGACGTTTTCAAGGAGGCTGGCGTCCTGGCCGCGGAAATCGGTGGATTTGGAGGCTTGCACGGTGAAGATGGTGCGGGTGCCCTCCACTTTGGAAAAGGTGAGCGCACTGGATTGGCGTTCGACTTCCTTGGGTGCGGGTGGAGGGGCCTTTTTCTGTTCGAGGTGGGCAATGACCTGGCGCTTGAAATAGACGCCGGCGGTGACGGCGGCGAGTAAGATGGCCACCCACGCGGAGACTTGAGCGTAGCGCGCGGCTTCACTCCGTTTCATGAAATCAGTAAATCAGAATTCGCGGAGAGAGTATAGCGAGGGAGGAATCAGCCGGCGGCTTCTTCAGCGGCTTCGGTGTTGAACATATCGGGTTTCAGGATGCCGATGTTGGCCACGGCAACGCTATCGCGGTTGGTGTTTTTGACCAGGTACATGGCTTCGTCGGCAAGGTGCAATAAGCCTTCCTTGGTCTTGGAATCCGCGGGATACGCGGCGACGCCCACGCTGGGGGTGACGCGGATGTTGAGGCCCTCCTTGGCAAGCCAGACGCTTTCGCGAATGAGCTTATGGAGACGACGGGCGACGAGAATGGCGTTCTCTTTGGAGGTTTGCGGGAGAAGAATTACGAATTCATCGCCGCCATAACGGAAGGCGAAATCGATCAAACGGCAGTTGGTTTTCATGGCATCGCCCATTTCGGCGAGGAGACGAGAACCGACAAGGTGACCGTGGGTATCGTTGACCATTTTGAAGTGATCGATATCGATAAAGACGAGAGAGAATTCGTAGTTATAGCGCTGGGAGCGATAAATTTCCGTGTCGAGGATGAAGCCCATGTGGCGGGCGTTGTAAAGGGAAGTGCAATCGTCCTTGATGGTGAGTTCGTGGATGCGCTTGACGTGACGGGCGTTTTCCAAAGCGATGGCGGCGAAGTCAGAAAGAGCTTCGAGGAGTTTCAAGTCGCGAGGATCGAAGCCGTCGGGACCGACGCAGTTGATGAGCTCAATAACACCGAGGCAGGTGTCGCGAAAATTGACGGGGACAGCGACGATGGACCGGGTTTCCATCTTGGTTTTCTCATCGACCTTGCCGAAGAAACGGGTGTCCTTAGAAGTGTCAGGAACAATCACGACTTCGCCGTGTTGAGCGACCCAACCGGCGATACCCTGGCCGAGTTTGATACGGACGTCCTTGAGCGCTTGGGAAGCCTTGCCAACCGCCAATTCGAAGTAAAGTTCCTGTTTCGCTTCATCGAGGAGCAAGAGCGACCAGTTGTCCGGACGCAGAAACTCGTCGATTTTCTCCATGATGGTGCGGAGGACCTGGTCGAGTTGCAGGGAAGACGTGAGGGCCTTGCCTAATTCCTGAAAAACGGCGACTTCGCCGGCTTCGCGCTGCTCGGAAGGCACACCGGGATTACGGCGGCGTTCGACGGCCGGAAACGGTTTGAGTTCCTCAAGGCTCACGCGGACACTTCTCCAGGAAGATCTGGTTTGTGGCGGAACGAGAGCATGGCCGCCAGACGAGCCGAACTGGGCCAGTATAGGCACCGGCGGAAATCGGGCGCAAGGTTAACGTAGAACAGACGTTGCCATCTTGCCATGGTCCGGGAAGGCAGGGTTTTCAGGACGCGAGGTGACGAATAGAGCCGAAGGGGGATACCGCAAAATCCAGACTGCCGCCCATCGAATAGTGGATTCACCCGAGTGCGCCGAAACGAGAGAATGTTTCGCGAGAAGAGGCGAACTCGCCAATCCAAACCTGCCTTTTCCGTAAGAATCGAAGGAGGAGAGACAAATGTCGTTTTTAGCCTGGATCGTTCTAGGTCTGATTTCAGGGTTTATCGCAAGCTTAATTGTGAACAAGTCCGGTGAAGGCGTGCTGATGGATATCATTTTGGGGATCGTCGGCGCCGTGCTTGGGGGATGGCTGTTCAACACGTTTGGGCATACGGGTGTAACTGGGCTGAACCTGTACAGCGTTCTGGTTTCGGTGGTTGGCGCGGTGGTCGTGCTGTTTTTGTATCACGCGCTGGTTCGCCGGGGCGTTCGCACCACTCCATAAAATTCACACAAATCGCGGTTTCGAAAGGGGCGTCCGCAAGGGCGCCCTTTTTTTGTCTTCAGGATCAGGCTGAAGGTAGAGAAGCACCGTTCGGGCCGAGTTTGAGGATTTTGCGAGCGATCGGGCCAAGGATGGGATATTCGGCCCACTCTCCCCGCCCTGCCTTGATTGCGTAGGTGATTGACAGGATCAGGATGAGCGCCCACATGCCGAAGAAGCCGATCCAGACGATCGGGAAGATGAGAAAGATGGCTAAGGGCGGTGGAGCATTCCTGGCAGGAGGATGCAGGATTACGGTAGAAAAAATGGTGGCGACCCAGAGGGTCATGATCGCAGCCGTAATACACACGTAGAAAATTTGTAACAGCAGGGCCTGCAAAGCGTGGAAGGAAACAAAGCGTGACTGCCGGCGCACCAGGAATATGATGAGCGGGGCAATCCACCAGCCGGGGATCTGAAGGGCATGGGCCAAGGTGGCCATGGTCAATTCGTCTTGAGTGGGAGAGTTCGGGAGAGCGAGTTCCTGATTGTCCATAGTAGCGGCCTCAGTTAGCACTGATGATACTGCCGAGCAGGAAATGGTAGTAGAAGCGGACTAGAGGAAGTTGCCTGGGCAGCAAGTAATTGGGGTGAGGAAGCGCGGCGGCGTTGGTTCCGTGTTGTTCCACTGATACACTGCTTGCAGGTACAGGACGAAAACAGAATGGCCAGGGGCACGTTCGGAGAGCGACTCAAGCGCGAGCGCGAATTGCGGGAAGTTTCGCTGGAAGAAATCACTTCGGCGACGCGGATCGGTCCGCGATTTCTGGAAGCGCTGGAAAACGAAGAATGGGAAAAGCTGCCGGGAGGTGTGTTTAACCGCGGCTTTGTGCGCTCGGTGGCGCGCTATCTGGGACTGGACGAGGAGGCATTCCTCGCCGAGTACGATCTGGCGCACGGGCCGGTGGTGGCTGCGCAAACGGATCCCGGGGTAGCAAAGCTGAATAGTTCTTCGAAGTTAATTCCGTTCCTGTTGTTTGTTGCGGGAATGATCGTGGTGTTGGCGCTGATAGCCGGCGGAATTTACTGGTGGAGGAATTATCGCTCGCCAGGATCGAGGCAAGGCGCTACGAGAGAAACCGTTGTGCCGGTGGCGAAACCGGCTACGACAGAAGCCGCAGCTCCCGTGAATGCAACCACGGAGACGGGCACGTCGAGCAGCGGGATAACGCCGGACGGTGCGACGACGGCGCTGGAGCTTACGGTGTCGCTAAGTGCGGCGACTCATCTGAAAATTGAGGCCGACGGAAATGCGGTTCTGGATGGTGATGTGCAGGGCGGAGAATCGCGCCATTTTACGGCTAAGGACAGTTTTGAAGTGAGCGCCGGCAACTCCAGCGCGGTGTTGCTGGAATTGAACGGGCAGGCAATGCCGCCCATTGGCCAACCCGGTAGCGCAGGTACAATAAAGCTGGGCCGGAAGGATCTGCGGCCAGCGTCCAGTGGAAACACTCAGCCCTGAATCGATCGAAGAACTGCGTCACGGACACGCTACTCGCGAGCGGAAGTTAGCCGTGTGCAGCACCGGAGCGCGTCTGGGACCGGTAGAACGCGTGGAAATTCTGGCGATCCTGGCGCACGACACGGATGAAACGATCTCCACTAAGGCACTCGAGGCGCTAATCACGCAGCCGAACGAATCGGTGTTGCAGGCGCTGGCGAATCCATCCGCGCCTCCACAATTGTTTTCCTATGCGGCTCATCATCTGCATACACAGGCCGGAGTGCTGGAAGAGTTGCTCAAGAACAAATCGTGCAGCGGCGATTTGCTGGCGGGGTTGGTGCCGAAACTGTCGGCAGCACAGGCGAACGCGCTGGCGGAAGACCTGGACCGGCTGTCGGCATCCGCAGCATTGGCGAACGCGTTGGGGCATCGCGCGGACCTGAACGCCGAGAACAAAATGAACCTTGAGGAGCTGCGTTCCGCGGCGAAGCTGGACGGCACACGGCTGAGCGAGGCAGCGGAACAGGCTGAGCCGGATCCGGTGAAACGCCAAACCCTGCTGCAGCAGGTCGCGCTGATGAACGTATCGCAGCGGGTGCAATTCGCGATGAAGGGTGGCAGCGAAGCGCGACGGACACTGATCCGAGATTCGAACAAGGTGGTGCAACGCTCGGTGCTGCAGTCTCCGCGATTGACGGATCAGGAAGTGGAAGCGTTTGCGAGCATGGCGAACCTGACCGACGAAATACTGCGATTGATCGCAGGCAACCGAGTATTTCGAAAGAATTACACGGTGGTGCGGAACCTGATGAACAATCCGAAGACGCCGCTGGACGTGACACTGCACATGCTGCCGATGCTGAACGCGATCGATCTGAAAAAGCTATCGATGAACAAGAACGTGCCGGAAACGCTGCGGACCACAGCTCAGAAGTTGCAACGCACGCGCGCCGAGACCCGCAAATAGAATCCCGCTTAAGCCGAAGACGAAAGGCTTGTGGAAAGCCCAGCTTTGTAGTTGAATAGCATTCCGCCCGCTCGATCGAAGTACCCACCGTCCATATGCAACAAGGAGCAATCACATGAAACCGCGTTACGGACTGCTAGCCGTATTTTTACTGGTGGCGGTGAATGTTTTCGCGATCAAGGTGACGTATGACTACGATCGCGCAGTCAACTTCGCGAACTACAAGACGTATCAATGGGTGGATTTGAAGGACAACAAGATCAGTTCGCTGACCGACGGAAAGATTAAGCAGGCGATTGACGAGGAGCTGGCAAAGAAGGGCTTCACGAAGGTCGATTCCAATCCCAGCTTTTACATTTCGTACCAGGTAGGCGTGCAGAACGAACAGCAAGTCAACATGATGACCACGGGAGGCTGGGGCTACAGCCCGTGGTGGGGGCCTGGAATGTACGGAGGCGGGATGGGCACGACCACCGCAACCACCAGCACCATCCGCATCGGTACGCTGATCGTGAGCTTCATCGATCCGGGGACGAAGAAGCTGTTCTTCCGGAGCCAGGGGACGGATACGCTGAACCCCAGTTCCGACCCGGACAAGAACTACAAAAAGATTCAGAAGGCAGTGGCAAAGATCTTGCAAAATTTTCCGCCTAAACCCAAATCCTGATCAAAGAGAGGAAACACAATGCTCTGGTCCATCATCATCGGTTTAATCGTAGGCGCACTGGCGAAATTCTTCATGCCCGGGAAAGATCCGGGAGGAATTATCGTGACGATCCTGTTGGGGTTGGCAGGTTCGGTCGTCGCGGGCTTTTTGGGGCGAATGGTGGGTTGGTATAAAGACGGGCAACCGGCAGGGTTCATCGCGTCGATTTTGGGCGCGGTTTTGTTGCTGTATATCTACCGGTTAGTGGTAGCCAGAAAGGCCGCCTGATTAACGGTCGAGGCAGGTCAGTGACGGAGTAGAGATGGATCGATTGCTGGCGATTGGTATTGCGTTCACATTCGGGAGTTTGCTGTTCAGCTGCGGGGCACAGAACAAGCCTGCGACAAAACCGGCGGCGATGGCGACTCCCGTTCCAACATCGTTGACCGGCACGGAATGGACGCTGGCGGACCTGGCGGGCAACGCAGTGGCAGCAAACTCGAAGGCGTCTATCGCATTTCCAGAGGTGGGGCGAGTGGCGGGAAATGCTTCTTGCAACCGGTACACGGGGTCGGTAACCATCAGCGGCGAGTCGATCAAGTTTGGCCCGGCGGCAACTACGCGGATGGCGTGCATAAGCGATGCGATGAACCAGCAGGAGATGCAGTTTTTGAAAGCGCTCAATGCGGCAACGCATTTTGAAGTGAAGGGCGGAGAACTGCTGATCTATGCCGATGGATTTGAGAAGCCGCTGCGGTTTGTGAAGGCGTCATCGAGTACCCCCTGAGATTCGTGATAGCCTGTCTGAAATCGCAAAGTGTGGAGCGATGGAGGCGGGCGTGGTGAAGAAAAACAATTCCCTGCAACAGCTAATGAGTTATGCGGTGCTGGCGTTCGCCGCGATTGTGTTGCTACTGGCCGTAACGAATACGGCGAGGACCGACAATCCTGCCGATCCCTGGACCGCGGCGCAAACTGTCCAGCCAGCGGATTTTGTGAAAGAGATTGGGGATGCGAAAAGCGCGCCGACTATTGTATTTGTCGGCTTCCAAAGACTGTACACAGCGGGACACATCCATGGTGCGCAATATCATGGAACCGGCAACACGGCGGAAGGACTGAACCAATTAAAGACATGGGCCAGTTCCCTGCCGCGTTCGACAAATATTGTGATTTATTGCGGGTGCTGCCCAATCGATCATTGCCCTAACTTGCGGCCGGCGTTTACGGCCCTGCGAGACCTGGGATTTACGAAGGTGCGAGCGTTGATCCTGCCGACCAGCTTCGCGGTGGACTGGGCAGAAAAGGGCTATCCGTACGAAAGGCCTAGTGAGCGCTGAAAGACCTTCGTTGGTGCGATAGCGATTCGAGAGCCGAGGTGAAGCGATGGATATCGACGATCTTCGACGAATCTGCCTGGGATTTCCAGGTGTAAAGGAACAGATCCAGTGGGGCGACCATTTGCTGTTTAAGGTGGGTGGCAAAATGTTCGCAATAACGTCGTTGGAGCCTTCCGAGGTTTGGCTGAGTCTGAAAGCATCGCCAGAAGAGTTTGCGGAATTGACGGAACGGCCGGGAATCTTCCCCGCGCCGTATTTGGCACGAGCGAAATGGATCGCGATTGAAAGTCCGGCTACTGTGCTATCGCCGGAACTGGCAAGCCTGCTGCACACCTCCTATGACTTGGTCGTGGCGAAGTTGCCGAAGAGGCACCGGGAGTCCGTAGGGAGACCGCAACAAGAGAAAAGGACAGCGGCAAGATCGAAGCCCGCCAAGCAGTCGCCCGCAAAAAGGAAGCAGAAACGCCGGCAGTAGGAGACTTACGAAAGCTGCGCCTGACCCTTCGTACAGGAAACTGATCCCACACACGGCAGCAGAGGAGCGCAACTTCGGCTGCGAGATCGGGTTAACCTGCACAAGTGCTCGAAGTGGTCTGCCAGGTCGAGCTAGGCGCAGCACAGGGGCACGAACTCAATTCGCAAGGAGAACCCAAGAGGATGAAATCCATAGGTAAATTTGCGTTTACTGCGCTGTTTCTGGCGCTCGCGCTGACGCTCGTGCCGGTCGGCCATGCGCAAGGCAAGCATCCCGCGTATCTTCATGCACTGAGCGATCTGCGCGCCGCCCGCGCCCATCTGGAACACGGGGACGGAGGCACGCTGCGCCATGAAGAGCATGAAGCTATCGAGCAAATCGATAAAGCGATCGATGAAATCAAGAAGGCCAGCATCGATGATGGCAAGGACTTGAACGATCACCCACCGGTGGACGCGGGCCTGGATCACGCGGGCCGTCTGCATCGCGCCAAGCAACTTCTGGAAAAGGCGCATCAGGATATCGCGCACGAAGAAGATAACGGCTTCGCGCAGGGATTGCAGCAGCGGTCGTTCGGACACATCGACAACGCTATCCATGAAGTGGACGAAGCCATTCACTTCGTGTCAGCGCACTCGTAAACGACTTACGTTTCCGGTTGGATACAAACACCGTGGTCCAAAAGGGCCACGGTGTTTTTTTGCCTGCTAATCTTGGGAAAAAGCGCGAACAACTATGCGGTGACTTTGTTCGGCTGGCGGCGCAACGGGCGGGCGCCGGGGACGGGGAAGGTCATCTTCCAGAAATCAGTGATGGGGTTTGTAAATTCCAAGCCGACCACATAGGAACCATCGCGTTCCCGCTTCACATTGACGACGTGCATTTCTGCGGGGCGATTGGTGTTTTCATTAACGATGAGCAGCGCCTGTCCGACAACCAGAGGCTGGTCCATCTGAACCAGAGTCCCCTGTTGGTTCAGGGAACGGGTGGTGGCTCGATAACAGAATTTCTGGCCCATGTCATCGGTGCCATGCACAAGTAAAGGCAAAGCCAAGGACACGCGGAGTGTCCGGCGCCGCTCGCGATAACGAAAGTGGAGTACGCCCATGGAGACCTTCCTAGAGAGAGATATCAGGCTCCGCGTCGCAAGCGCTTTTTGGGAGTGGGCTGCCTCGCCGAGGGTAGGTCGGCTGCGCAAACCGTTCCGAAATGAAGCGGCTGTTCTGCGGATGCTAGCTTCGCCGGAGCACGCCCCGGCGACAATAGCTGGGCTGTACCAAAATACTCCTGTCGTGTGTAGTACGCCAGTACTTACTGAAGGAGGCAAAATTATTGAAGGGGTAGCGAGGGCGTCATGCTGGATTCATGAGCTATTGGAACAGCGGGGGTGATCGGGATCAGGTTGGGTTGGGCAGCAGAGGAATGAATTGAGCGTTCCAAGGCTTTTGGGCCAGCTCCAGGATGGCGAGCGAGATGGGTAGGTGAAAGCGGCGGGGGCCGGCGCTTCCGGGATTTAGGTAGAGGACTTGGTCTTTCTCGAACTGGAGGGGATTGTGGGTATGGCCGGAGATGACGATGTCGATGCCAGCGGCCCTGGGTTTGAGGTCGAGCTGAGAGAGATCATGCAATATGTAGAGCGAGACGCCATCGAGTTCGTGCAGGACGGTAGCCGGGAGAGTGCGCACGGCGCCGTGGGTGTCCACATTGCCGCGAACGGCGACGACTGGAGCGATCTGCCGAAGGCGCTCGAGGATCGCGATGTCGCCGACGTCGCCGGCATGGACGATGGTGTGGCATCCAGAAAGAGCCTGGACGGCCTCTGGCCGCAGTAGGCCGTGGGTGTCAGAAATAATGCCGAGACGCACGGATCAGTGGTCCACGTCGCGGTTGTCGGAGTTGCGATACTCCTCAGGAACGTCGTCCTCAGAGGTTTCGTGGGTGCGAACTTCGCCCTGATCGGCATCGAGGGCGTCTTCTACGCCCTGTACGGCTTCGGCTTCGTAGGTCTGCCCTTCTTCCAGCAACGATTCGACACTTTCAGAGCCTGCCTCACTGGTAGCGAGACCCTGAGTGTCGCCGGATTGACCAGCCGAGCGGGAACCTAATCCCCGTGCGACGGATGGGGCGAGCTGCGCTTCAATGGAAAGCATGCGAGGACGAGGAGACTTGCGAGGGCGGAGAGACTTCCTGGCGCGTTTGGCGGGCGCCGGCTTGGCTGTTTTCGTTTTGCGAATTTTGGCGTAGCGTTTTCTTGTTTTGGGGCGAGCTGCGGGGCGCTTCCTGGCCATGAGGCCTCCTTACCGGAGTAACTTTGGTTTGATTAGAAAAGAAGGACCTGAACTCCGGCGCACTGGAAATTCCTCTCCAGCCCTCTATAATGCTCCCATTCAAGAGTTCGGAGGCCCCGGCGATGAAAAAAAAGGAACTGTGCGCAAAGGTGGAAGAAGTAGGGTTGGTGCCGGTGATCCGAACATCGTCGGCGGAAGACGCGCGGTTTGCGGTCGAGGAAGTGTGCCACGGCGGGATACCGCTGGTGGAAGTGACGATGACAGTGCCGGGTGCAATCGAGGTGATACGGGACGTCGTGAAGCACGTTAAAGGAGCGGTGATCGGGGCGGGAACGGTTCTGGATGTGGATATAGCGCGGCAGTGCATCGATGCGGGAGCCGAATTTATAAGTAGCCCCGCACTGGACATCGCGACCGTGGAATTTGTGGTCCGACAACCGAATGTGATCATGATGGCCGGGGCGTTGACGCCTTCGGAGTTGCTGGCGGCGCGAAAGGCTGGGGCGGATTTTATAAAGATTTTTCCGTGTGGGCTGGTCGGGGCCGACAGCTACATAAGGGCATTACGAAGGCCATTTCCCGACGTGCCGCTGATCGCGGGAGGCGGCGTCACCCAACAGAATGCGGCGCACTATCTGTTGGCTGGGGCTTCGGCGTTGAGTGTTGGGAAAGAGTTGATCCCTCGGGAGTCAATGCTGCTGCACAAACCGGACCGGATTCGGGAATTGACGAAGCGGTTCGCGAAGATTGTGCAAAGCACGCGGGCCAGGATGGCGGAATACCAGGCACAGCCTACGCTGCAGTAGAGGGGTTAGACGTGAGGGGCGGGGCGGTTAGAACTCCAAGTGCAGACGTAGCGTGGCGACAAGGACGGGGCCGCGCGCCTGGTTGTAGCCGGGATCGACTACGTACTGCAGGTCCACAGCCGGGTAAATGCCGCGCCAAAGGTGGACGGTGTAAAAGCTTTCCAGGATATTTTCACGCCGGTAGCTGAGCTTGCCATCCCCCAGAATGAAACCCAGTCCGCCATAGCCGAGGTACTCCGCGTGGTCGTGGCTGATGCCATTAGAAACGAAGACCAATCCAAAACGGTCGTTCCTGCGCTTCCAACGGGTGCCGTCGCCGCCGACACCAAATTGCCAAGTCTGATCGACCTCGGTGTAGGCGTAGGACTCATGCTGGCCTTCGTTCCAGCCCCAGCGCGCGAAGGCGCCCATCCAGGGGAGGAATTGCTGCTCGAAGTTGAGGCCGAAACCGTATTTGACGGTGGTCTGTAGAGGGTGATTGGTGATTTGGGGAACGGGAGTCTGGCCGTCGAGATACTGATTGATGGCGACGTTGTAGATGCCCATGTTGGCGTGGTTGACGTAGGAGAGCGCGCGAACGATGGTGTCGTATTTCTGGTTGAAGGTTTTGCGATGATATTCGACTTCGAAGTTCTCAGCGCGCGCGAGAGACAGGTTGGCTTCCAGATGCTCGCCGTTGGCGACCTTCGGCATCAAGGCCTCGGCGAATCGCAAGACGAGGTTGGTCTGGTGGTATTCAAGAAGGGCGCCATAGGTAAAGCCGCGGGTGTCGGCGGCGTAGTCGTACGCGCCGTTGTTGTCGACGGCCCAGTTCATAAACTGGTAGTTGGTATCCGTGCCGTAGGTATTCTGGTCGAAGAAATCGGGCATGCTGAATTTACCGAAGCGGATTTCAAGGCGCCGCTCGGGCAATTCGGAAAACAAGTTGTAGGGATTGCGCTGGACAACGACCGTCTTGCTGCCGAGTGGAACGATCTGGTGCCACATGAGGCGAGCGATGTAGGGAGCTTTGCTGAGACTGGGATTGCGAACAACATCGAGATTGAAAAAACCGGCGACTCCGAGGGCTTCTCCCAGCCCGTGGCCGCCAGCCTCCTGAACATCACAGAGGAACTCGGTGGTTCTGGAGACTTTGAGGCCGGTGTAGAGGGTCAAGACTCGCGAGGTGGCGTTCTGGGCCTCAGGGGTAAGGCTATTGGTCCCCTGATAAGGCGAGGTGAACGATGGGTGGTATTGAGAGATGAAGTTGGCCTGCCCCGAGAGCCAAAAATGATCCCACTCGGGGTGGGGGAACATGGTGGTAGGAGAATTGGGTTCGAGGATTTCCGGCTCATTGGCGATCGACCGTTGATCGGTGGCGTCGTCGACGTCCTGGGCGGCGCAGCGGAAGGCGAAGAGCAGGAACAGAGCGGCGAAGAGGAACGGGCGTAGAGTGCCCATCGCTGACCCGGTTCCCGCCGAGATGACACTGTTCACGAGGCACCCTTAAAGCTGAAATTGCTGGACTTAGAGGTTGCTCCAGGCGACATCCGGGCCAGCATCGCCCGAGGCCAGGGAGGTGGCGATGGACTCATGCGAGGCCTGATACTGGGACTCGAACGTTCGCATTTCCGAGTCGATCCAAATGGCAACCAAGGGCGAGCCGGGCGCCGGTTGAATCCAGACGCAGTACAGAGAGGATGCCTGAGTATTGCGAAGATTCTTGTTAACGTCCTGTAACATCATGTTCCTCTCCTTTTCTGCGCTACGGTCTAAAGGGCCGCGCGGGTTGAAACCTTACTTTACAAATGGTACCCTACCCCCCTAGGGTAGTCAAACAAAAATGACCAAGATCGAAAACGAAAAAACGGAATTGATCAACAGAACGAAAAAAATCATCGGGCAAATGAAGTCGGTGCAGAGCGCGCTGGAGCAGGACGAACACTGCTCCGAAATCCTGCAACGACTGGCGGCGGCGCGGGGTTCGGTGAACAGCCTGATGGCCGAACTAATGGAAGAACACATCCGCAATCACATGCCGCGGAAGAATAAAGTGAGCGTGGAAGCGGCGAACGATTTAATTGAAATCGTGCGCACGTATCTGCGGTGAAGATCAGTCGGGCAGGCGTTCGACGATCTGGACGGCGTTGACGCGGGCGTGATCGACGGTAAGGCCCCAGTGAAGGTGTGTCCCGGTGACGCGGCCAGTCGCGCCAACCTTGCCGATTTCCTGATGCGAGGTTACCGAATCGCCAGCTTTCACAAGGATTTCCGAAAGGTGAGCATAGAGAGTGAAGATGCCATAGCCGTGGTCGATGACCACGGTGTTGCCGGAATAATAGAGATTTTCTGCGAGCATGACTCTGCCGGCCTGCGAAGCATAGACCGGTGTGCCGGAGGGCGCTGGGAAATCCACCCCGGCGTGGGGCGAGCGGGGCTGGCCGTTGAGGACGCGGCGACGGCCGAAGTTTCCGCCGGTGGTGACACCGTCGAGCGGAAAGCGGAACTTGCCAGTCCATAACTTTTCCGGCGTCAGCGTTTCATAGATGGCTTTCATTTTCTTCTGATCGGCTTCGGCGCGTTTCTGCTGCTCGGGATCCGGTTCGACAAACTGTTTTTCAACTTTTAGATGCTCCGTTGGGAATTTTCCGGCGCGAACGGTGATGGGCAGAGAGCAGGAATGGGTAGCGTCGCCGCTGGTCCAGGAAATCGTCCAATCATATTTGCCGGGCGCCTTTTCGAGGTCGATGCCCAAGAGGCCTTGAAGATTGCCCGCGCCACCGGAGGGCCACAGGGAGATCGGCTGGCCAATCCAGTCGGAGTGGAGATCGGTTAGCGGCTTTTTGCTGGTGACGGTGGCGAGTAAGAGGGTGCCTTGGGCGGCGATGGAGCTGCTGACGTGCATAGAGACGCCGGAAGGGCAGGCGTGAGTGAGTTGAGAGAAGGCGGGCGAGGACGAGAGAGCGAGGAAGGCGACGAAAAGGAGAGAACGTGGTAAGGGAGGCATAGTGTTAGGGCGTCACCAGGGCATGTGATTTTTATCACAGCCGGTATCCAGCAGCGTACAGACAATTGTACCTGTAATGGCCAAACGATCATTGGGAGTGGTCTTGATCGTCGCGCTTCTGGAAGGACCCGTCACCCTTCCGGTACAAGCGTGTTTTGGCATACAAACGCGGGCAGCAGTCCTGGTGCCGGCAGGTTCTCCACCTGCCCCAGCACCTCCCCCATCGCACCACGACTGCTGCCCCGCATCGAAATCGAGTATTTCCCCAATATTTGGAGCAATGGCGTGCGAGTTGTCAGTGCCAATGAACGGAGACTGCTGCCGGGTGACGTCGAGCCTGCAACCAATGGCGCGGGCAAGGATGCTGCGTCGACCCGGTGAGATAGAAACTGACGTGGCAGTTGCCAGCGACGCGACGCCACGATTCGAGCTGACAAAGAAAGACATCGGATTTGGATCACCTCCCGTTGAAAGAGCGGGATTCCCTGCCCCAGACGTCCTGCGCCTCTGAAGAACACGTGGTAGCTAACTGCTGACGGATTGGTGTATTCGCGTGGGACGAACCTCCCACTTTCCGAACCAAAAGAAAACAGGAGAAAACCATGAAGTACCGAATGATCTGCGGGATTTTGGCTTTGACGATTGCGGGTTGGTTGCCGCTGCGCGCGCAGGATGCTGCGCCCAGCGCGACGCCTTCGACAAGCAAGACGCAGTGCGCTTGTTGCAACAAGGACGCGGCAGCGGGTGCAACCGCGGAACACGACAACGGTGGAATGTGCGCAAAACAGGGCAAAGGCATGAAGTGCTGCAACACAAAGGCGAAGAAGGGTTCCGTCACGATGGCGTGTTGCGAAGGGCAGAACGCGGCGATGTGCGCAGGCAAAGACGGAAAAGGGTGCAGTGGGATGAAAGGCTCCGAGACGTGCTGTGGCGGGCAGGGCAATACGAACAAAGACTGTTGTGATGGCAAGGACGGCTGCAAGCACGCCTAACTTTCAGGCGTATTGACGGATCGGAAGTACAAAAAGCGCCGCGGCAAGTGCTGCGGCCTTTTTGTTTGAGTAAAGAACGCTAGTATCGGAGGCCGACGAGGCGAACGATTTTTTCTTGAAGGGACTTGAGTTCGCGTTCGCGGGCATGTTCTTCCCGGGTGCGGTCGTTCAGCGCGTCTTTCAACAGGCGGAGATTACGACGCAACTCCATCTGGCCGAGGGCGAGGCGGCGAAGGGATTTGAGAGCCTGCTCCTGTTCGGGCTCGAGAACGCGAGGCTCGCGGTCGATGACGCAGAGAGTGCCGAGGGCGAAGCCGTCGTCGTCAATGAGAGGAGCGCCCGCGTAGAAGCGGATATGGGGATCGCCGGTGACGAGTGGATTATTGCGAAAGCGGTCGTCCTGAAGGGTGTCGGGAACAATGAAGAGGCTGTCGCGGCCGGTCTTGATGGCATGAGCGCAGATGGACATGTCCCGAGGAGTCTCGCGAGTGGTGACACCGACCTTGGACTTGAACCACTGGCGATGGTCATCGACGAGAGAGAGCATGGCCATGGGGGCTTTGCAGACGAAGGCAGCCAGAGTGACGATGTCGTCGAAGGTCTGCTCGGGCTCGGTATCGAGAATCGCGTAACGGTCCAGTGCGGCCACGCGAGCTTCTTCGGTGTGCTGCAAGATCTCGGTCATGACGGCCTCCAGAAGGATAGATTCGGCGACGTCACTAAGGGTGTTACGGTGATCCCCGAAATACGGTGCTGCGGGAGAGGAATCATACTCCAGAGCAGAGCGGGAATACAGCCTCGAAGGGAGAAGAATCGATGGCCGATTGCATTAGACTATTGGGCGAACGGGGGAGCAATTCATGTCCGGTAAATACCGTAGTCTGACGCTTGGGATGGTTATAGCGATTGCGGCGGGGCAGATGGCGTGGGCCCAGGGGCCGAAGATTACTCCGGCATCGCGAGAGAATGAACGACGCAGCTTCGCGGTGAACGTGCTGAAGGCGATCAACGCGGCAGAGGCGGACTACAAGGCGAAAAACCAAAGATACGGAAATTGGGACGCGCTGGTGGGAAATGGCTATTTTGGCGAATCGGGAACAAAGTGGAGTTCGGAGGAGTTTCCCACAGTGGCGCATGCCATGTATGGAAGCGGGGCCGAGATTGCGCCGGGCTGGCGGCTCCGATTAAACATATCGAACGGCGGAAAGAGCTATGACGCGCTGCTGGAAGATGTAACGGACCCGAAGTGCGGGTTTGCCGCGCTAACGGACGAGCGAGGCAGGGTGCGAGTGGCGAAAGCGGCAGAATGTACGATGTAAGGTCAATCGCCAGAAGCGAGGGTGAAGCGCTCGTCATCTTCCTGGCGCATGGGGAGCAGGCTGAAGTAGTTGTGACGGCACGGAACACAACGGAACGATGGAATCCCGAGCAAGCGCCAAACGGGAGCAAGGCCGCCCTGAACGAAATCCTTGGAAATGCGGCGCAGTTGATGATTGCCGCAGAACGGACAATGGGCATGGAGGGAGTCGCTCAAGGACATCAGGCGAGAGTGAAAGCGCGCGTGGCAATCGCGACAGCGCCAGGGATAGACACCGACCAAGCCGACCAAATAGTCAGAGAGGGAGTGGCGGCGTGAACGACGCGCGCCGGAATGGTTGCAGATGGGGCAGATCATCTGTATGTGCTCGGAAACTTCCCGACAAATTACCCCAAAGAATAGGACAGCGATTCAGGATTGGCAAGGATTTCCAAGTACTGGTTTCCAGTACAATGGTTTGGAGAGGGAATGATGCCGAACTATACCGATGAACATGCGAAATCGGGGATCGACGCCAAGCTGCCGGAGCTGGAAACGTGGCCAAACCAGTACACGGGATATGTGATTACAACGCGATTCCCGGAGTATTCGTCGGTATGTCCCAAAACGGGACTTCCGGATTTTGGGGTTATTACGATCCAGTACAAGCCGAAGAAAGAATGCATCGAGTTGAAATCGCTGAAGATGTACCTGCTGGCGTACCGAAACCTGGGAATTTTCTACGAGAATGCGGTGAACAAGATGTTGCGCGATATAGTGGCGGCAACCCAACCGGAATGGTGCATCGTCAAAGGAGAATTCACCCCGCGGGGCGGGCTGAACACAAACATCTTCGCGCGGTGGCCAGAGCGGAAAGATGAGGCTGGTAGGCGGGGTAAGGACAATTCGCGCTGAGGGCGAGTAGACAGGGTCAGGAAGTCGATGGATAATTTCGGTAAGGTCGTAGCTAATCTATCTGAGGAGGGAGAATGAGCATTTCTCCAAACGTTCCGAGTCCGCAGGAATCGTACCACTATGAAACGACCGGGACACCCCGATGGATCGCCGTGTTGTTTGGGTTGCTGTTTGCCGCGCTCGGACTGATTGCGTATGCAGGTCATTCGATACAGGCGCGCCTGGAACAGGAACTGACGAAGGCCGAAGATCAGAACAAGATTCTGAGCGCACAACTGGAACAGGCCAACGCGCGGCTGGCGGATATCAAGGGGCAGGTAGAGGTAACGAGCCAGAAAGTCGGGATGACGCAGGCGGAACTGGCTGAAGCGAAGAGCCGGGCGGAGTCGATCCGGAAAATGCAGACGGCCTCCGATCAGAAGTTGAGCGCGGAAATCACCGCAGCACAGAAGGAAAGCGAAGCGAAGATCGGTGCGGTGGCGACGGATGTGAGCGGTGCGAAGAAGGATATCGAGGCGACACGCACGGACCTGGAAGCGACGAAATCCAAACTGAATCAAACGAACGGCGACATGGGAGTGATGAGCGGATTGATCGCGCGAAACCACGACGATCTGGAAGAATTGCGGCGCAAGGGCGATCGCAATTATTACGAGTTCACGATTCAGAAGTCGAAGACGCCGCAGCGGGTGGGTCCCGTACAAGTCACGCTAAACAAGACGGACCAGAAGAAATCGCGGTATACGATGACGGTGCTGGCGGACGACCGGTCGATTGAAAAGAAGGATAAGACGACCGGGGAGCCGGTGCAATTCTATGTAAAGGGCGGAGGGAAGGGAGCTCCGTATGAAATCGTGGTGTTCGACGTGAACAAGAATCAAATTTCCGGGTATCTGGCGACGCCGAAGGACGGCGGATCACCGGCACCCGCAGCAGCGGCGAAACAATAGACGAGTTGCAACCGACTTGAAGAAGCCCTGTGGCCGTCGCGGAGAATTTGACGGTGACAGGGCTTTTTTGTTTTGCAGGCTGAGGAAGTGTTCGATGCGACGGCTCTTGGAAATGTGGACAGATGCGAGTTGCGGTGGATGTCACACGGTGCTGTTGGCGTTAACGGTTTTGGGATGGGCCTTGCTGCCCGTCGGAGCTGTCGGGCAGGAAACTGCCGGAACCGATCAACAAACTATTCACGTAACGGTGCAGCGAGTCAACGTGAGCGCGGTGGTGACCGACGCGAGCGGCAAGTTTGTAAGCAAGTTGCAGCGCGGGAATTTCCATATTTTTGATAACGGCGCGGAGCAACCCATCACCGAGTTCGCCGCGGTGGAGGAACCGGCGCAAATCCTGATGATGATCGAGGCGGGGCCTGCAGTGTACTTCCTGCAAGACGCGCATATTTTCGCGGCAGACGCGCTGGTAAACGGATTGGCTCCGGCGGATCAACTGGCGATTTTTCGCTACGACATCGCACCATCGGCGCTGATCGGGTTCACTACAGACAAGAGCGCTGCGGCGGAAGCGTTGACCCACGTGTCGTATAACCTGGGATCGGGTCAGCTGAATTTGTCGTCGAGCCTGAACGCAGTGCTGGATTGGGTTGGACAGTTTTCGGGGAAAAGGACGATTCTCGTGTTGTCGACGGGCGTCGACACCTCAAGCGAGCAGCAAATGCAATTGCTGCACAACCGGCTGGCGACAGGGGATGTGCAGGTCTTGTGCATGGCATTAAGCGGGCCGCTGCAGAACGGCAAGCAGGGAAATTCGCGGCAACGAGAGCAGACCCAGGCAATCTTCCAGGAAGCAGATAATCGGTTGCGGGCAATCGCGGAGGCGACGGGCGGGCGCGCGTATTTCCCGCAGAGCGCCAGGGACTTTCCGCGAATGTATAAAGAGATCGCGGAGCAGATCCGAAATGAGTACAGTATGGCGTTTGCGCCGCCCGTCGCGGATGGGAAAGTGCACACGATCGACGTAAAGGTGGAAGCGCAGCCGGGATCGGCAGCAGGCAAGACTGGACAGTATCGGGTGGACCACCGGGTAGCGTACGTCGCGCCAGGGCCCGGGAATTGAGGAGCAGCTAGGCTTCGAACTCTTTCAGCATGCGAGCCATATCGAGCAGCTTCAGATCGATCCTGGCAAAGACGCTGCCGGGCTCGAAGGCATCGCCATTGCGCGTACCGGCCTTCGTTGAAGTAAGGAGTTCAATTCCCTGCTCGATGCGGGAAACGGGCCAGACGTGGAAATTGCCGCCGGCCACAGCGTCCAAAACGTCTTCACGCAACATCAGATCTTCGACATTGGCGGCAGGAATAATCACTCCCTGAGTTCCGGAGAGGCCGTAAATTCTACAGGTGTCAAAGAAACCTTCGATTTTTTCGTTTACGCCGCCAATGGCCTGCACATCGCCACGTTGGTTCATAGAACCGGTGACGGCGATATCCTGACGCAGTGGCAAATCAGAAAGCGCGGAAAGCAGCGCGTAAATTTCGGCGGAACTGGCGCTGTCGCCATCGACGCCGGAATAGGATTGCTCGAAACAGATACTGGCAGAGAGGGAAAGCGGCTTGTCTTTGGCAAACACGCTGCGGAGATAGCCGCCGATGATCTGCACGCCCTTGTCGTGGAAGCGGCCGCTGAGGTTGGCTTCGCGCTCGATGTTGATGAGACCGTGCTTGCCCAAGCCAACGCTGGCGGTGATGCGTACGGGCTTGCCAAAAGAATAGCCGCCAATTTCGAGGACGCTGAGGCCGTTGACCTGCCCGACGCAGGCTCCGGTGAGATCGACGAGCAGGGTGCCTTCTTCGACCATTTCGCGGATACGGGTTTCAATGAGGTTGTGGCGCTCAATTTTGGAGGTGACGGCGGAGCGCACGTGGGCCGCACGGACGACAGTCTCGCGAGCAGCAGCGGCGGCGTAGCAGGCTTCCCGGGCGAGATCGGCGATGTCCACGAAACGCGCGGTAACTTTGTTGCGCCGTCCGGCTTTGCGGACGCCGTATTCGAGGATGGCGGCGAAAGCGCCGCGGTCGAAGGGAAAAAGATTTTCTTTCTCGCTGAGGGCGCGGAGGCGGCCGGCATATTCCTCGATGACCACATCGCTCATGGGCATTTCTTCGTCAAACTCGACACGGACCTTGAAGATCTTGCGGAAATCTTCTTCGTAGTCGTAGAGGACTTCGTACAGGTCGCGATCGCCGATGAGGATGACCTTGACGTCGAGGTCGACGGGTTCGGGCTTGAGGGAGGTGCTGGCAAACGGGTAGAAGAGCTCGAGGGGCTGAATTTCCAGGCGATTGTGGTTGAGAGTGCGTTTCAGGGCGCGCCAGACACCCGGCTCGGAAAGCGCCTCGATCGAATACATGATGAGGAATCCGCCGTCGGCACGGAGCAAGGAGCCACCCCGGAGGTCCATGAAGTCGCTGCTCCAACCGCCGCGCGTATCGTAGGCGCGCTGAATGGTGCCGAAGAGATTCGCGTAGGACGGCGTAGTCTCAAAGATGACCGGAGGCTTGTCATCGTGATTGTGGGCGAGGATCACGTTGACGCCATAGACGCGGAAAGGATCGCGCTCGGGTCCGGGGGGCTTGATGCTGCTTTCGGGAGGTTCGTTGGAGGAAGAGTCGTCTTCGCCTTCCCGTTCCCGGAAAGGGCCGAGATTGTCGAGGAGGTGGTGGCGGACTTCTTCGAGATATTCGGAAACTCCGGTGCCGGGATATTTTTCCTTAAGCTCTTCGATCACGCCATCGACAAGGACGGAAGCGGCTTCCTGTTCGAGATAACTGAGTTCGCTGGCGAGTTCGCGGGATAGAGTCAGCGTCTTGCGATAAACGACGGTAAATTCCTGACGAAACTGTTCGTATTTGCGTTCGATGTCCTCGGCGACGGTGGATTCGAGCTTCCCCTCGTGCACCATTTTGGTGATGTCTTCAATGGGCACCATCTGGCCTTCGAGCACCGGAAATATTTCCGGCAAAGCGACGGCGCCAACCTGCATGTGGCCGAGCGCAAACTGTTCGCGAGCAATGCGACGGGTAAAATCGTCCATGAGTTCTTTCTCACGGACGGAGAAGCGTTCGACGATTCTGCCTTTCTGGCGCTGGAAAGGTTCGCCTTCAAAAACCTGGGGAATGCGGCGGCGAAGAAAATCAATACCGGCCTGCATGTCTTTCTTGAAGGCGTTGGCGGAACCGCGGGGGAGAGAGAGCAAGCGGGGGCGATCGGAAATTTTGAAATTGTTGACGTAGCAACGGTCGAGAGAAGGCTTGGTTTGAGGATGCAATTCCTCGATCATGTGGGCGATGGTGCCGCCGCGACTTGTGCCGGCGAGACCACAGACGAACACGTTGTAGCCAGGAGCAGAAAGCTCGACGCCCATCTTGAGGGCACGGAGAGCGCGTTCCTGGCCGACGAACCCTTCCCGGAGGGGAGCTTGCGCGGTGGTTTCAAACGGAATGCGAGACAGGTCGCAGCGCCAACGCAGCTTGGACGCGGGCAACTCTGTAGTTTTCAATTCCAGCAGTTGATTCGAGATTTCCATTCGACGGCGTACTCTAGCATACCGGAGGGTCCGACGCGAAAATTTTGAAGCAAGGATGGGCTAGACCGGCAACTCCTCGACGGCTTCCCGTTCACGTTGTTCGACATAGGCACGGAAAATGCCGAGGCCCGCGGCAAGAATTGTTGGACCAGCTACCAAGCCGAGCAGGCCAAAGACGCTCATGCCGCCGAGAATGCTGATAAACAACAGCAAGTCGTTCAAGCGGGTGCGGTTGCTCAGGAGTAGCGGACGAACCAGATTATCGGCAGTGCCGGCAACGACGCCGGAGAGCGCGATGATCACCAGGGCTTTGCCCCAATGGCCGGCGATCAAGAGCCAGATAACCGCGGGAATCCAGACCAGCCAGGATCCGACCACAGGAATGATAGAAGTGAAGGCGATCAGCACGCCAAAGAAAACCGCTGCGGGAATCCCGGTGATGGCAAAAGCGATGCCGCCGAGAACGCCTTGAATGGCGGCGATGAGCAAAGCGACCGCGACGCTAGCAAAGATCAGATCGCGGGACTCGCTAAGCATGCTGTCCTGCAGGTCCTTTTCGAAAGGAATCAGATAGCGGAGGTCACGAAGGATGCCTTCGCTGTCGCGAAACACGAAGAAAAGGGCGAGAAGGACAATCAGGAGATTGACGACGAATGAAAACACGTCCTTGAGCAAAGAACCCACGCTGCCAGCGAGATAGGCGGCGACCCGCTGGGCGCCCTGGCGGAGAGGGGTGAACAGGTCAAAGTTGCTCACCGATTCAGGAAGTCTATGGCGGATGCGGTCGAGCGAGCCGGAATGAACAGCGTTTGTGCCGCTGGCGACAAGGGTTTGAATCATGGCGGAGGCGTTAAGGGCTTCGCGCGCGGCGTAAATCAAAATGAGCAAGACGGGAACGATCAAAAGAAACGTGACCGCCAAAGTGCTGATGAGAGCGCCGCGGGTGTCACCGAAACGATGGCGCATCTGCTCGTAAAGCGGGTAGAAAAAAATGGCGAGAACGGCAGACCAGGCTAGTGGAACGAGGAAGGGAGCGAGAATCAGGTAGACGAGATAGAGAATGAGAAGAAGCGCGCCGTAGGAAAGAAGGGTAGTGAGGCGGTCGGTTGTCGAAGCGCGACGAGAGTGTTGGCTCATAGAGTTATATCATCCACCGAATTGCGGTTCTGGGGTACACTGCGGATTCTGTCCGCCGAGCTGCGGCCGTCCAGGTTCGGGGACGCGCGAACTCGATGTCACTGTCTTCCACTAAACTGCCCTATCCGCAGGTACGACTCCTTGCTGTACTGGCTCTGATCAACTTTGTCAATTATGCCGACCGACAGGTGCTGAATCCATTGTTGCCGTTATTGCGGCAACATTTCCAGGCGACAGACACGCAACTGGGTTGGCTGCAAAGCGGATTGGCAATCGTGCTGGCGCTGGCCAGCATTCCGTTTGGATTTTTGGCAGATCGCGTGAGCCGTCCGAAAATCATCGCGTTCGGAGTGTTGTTCTGGAGCGCGGCGGCGATGTACAGCGGGATCGCGTCGATGTTCGCGCTGTTGTTTGTGGCGCGGGCGCTGGTAGGAGTAGGCGAAGCGGCGTATGCGCCGGCGGCGCAATCGCTAATTTCGGACAGTTTTCCGCGAAAAATAAGGGCGATGTCGCAAGCGGTGTTCGCGTCGGGAATGTTACTGGGATCGGTGTCAGGACTCGCGCTGGGCGGAATCATGGGAGAGCGGCACGGCTGGCAACACGCGTTTCTGGTGGTGGGCGCGCTGGGAATTTTGCCGGGACTGACGGCGTTTGGACTGCACGAGCCGCCGCGGCGCCCACGATCGGAAGTCGTGCCGTTCCTGGAACTGCTGCGAGTTCCGGCGTTCGTGGCGATGCTGGTGGCGGGAATCTGCATCACGTTTTCTACCGTGTCGTTCGTTACGTGGGGCATCGATTACGCAACGAACTACAAAGACTTCAGCTTGAAGGAAGCGGCGGTTTCGCTGGCGATTATCGCGTTGCTGACGTCGGTTCCGGGTGCGCTGGCGGGCGGATGGGTTGCGGACAAACTGCAGAGACGGTATCCGTATGGACGGATTCTGACGATCGGAATGGCGCTGCTGCTGGCGACACCGTTTTTGCTGCTGGCGATCCAAGCCGAGGACAAGCGAGTGGTACTGGCGGGATTTTTTGTGGCGATGTTTTTCATGTCGTGGTATCACGGGCCAACCACGGCCGTGTTGCACGATCTGACGCCGCAGAGGGCGCACGCGACAGCGATTGGGGTATACATCTTTGTGACGCAATTGGTGGGGGGATTGGGGCCGCTGATGATCGGGCGAATTTCGGATATCAGCGATTTGCAGGTGGGCTGCAGGCCGCAGCAGGAGTGACGGTAATGGGATCGCTGCTGACGTTGCTGGTAATTTACTTTGTGAGGCGGGACGGTCTGCACCATCCGCGACTGGCGTCGTTCCGCACGGAAGACGAAGCAACGCACTGGAAACCGGAGTCAGAAGAAGCTTAGACGGGCAGCGTTCGCTAGCGGATGCCAGTGACCTGGATCAGGCGCAAAACATCCTCGTGCGAAACGTCGTAAAGAGGCCGCTCGTCTTCTTCCTGAAGGCGCTCGCGAAGATATTCGGCGGCAACGAAACTGGCTTCCCGGTCGGTTAAATCGCGGCCAACCTTGGCGCGGAACTCTACAAAAGCGGTGTGAGCCAGGCCAACAATGCGGCCAACGTCGTCCACGAGGAATTTGGAATCGATGGTATCGCTGTGGCGAGTGGCGATGGCATTCCAGATGTGCGAAAAGCGGCAGCGGTAGACGTGGCCGGTAAGCGCGGAAGTGACGTCGAAATCGCCAATGAATTCGCGCATGGCGCCTTTATTGGCAAGTACTGGAAGAGATGGCACGATGGCTCCTCGCGAGGTCCCGATTGGACACGAATTAGTGTTGAACAGCGGCGCGCCGGGTGTCAAATGGCGCGGCCGCTGCTCGAAGAGACAGGTTTAGCGGGCGGCGTGAGCCGGAACTTCCGCGTGGGTGTAAACGCCTAGGGCGCCAGCCACTCCGGCACCCAAAGGAGCGCGGTGGCCTTGATCGATCAGGACCTTTTCCAAAGCCGCGAGCAACTGAAGAACGAACGGCTTCTGGCTGCAATAGCCCATCAAGCCGAGGCGCCAGATTTTGCCCTTCAGTTGAGTGCCAATGCCGCCGGCGATTTCAATGTTGAATTCGTCGAGCAACTGGTTGCGGACCTTGAGGTCGTCGATGCCCTGAGGAATCATGACGGCGGTGACGGTGGCCAAGCGGTCCTTGGGATTTTCGACCAGAAGCTTGAGGTTGAGGGCTTCGACCCCAGCAATCAGGGCGTGTTGATTCATGCGGTGGCGCTCCCAGCGAGCTTCGAGGCCTTCTTCAAGAACGATGCGCATGGCCTCGCGGAGGGCGTAGATCAGGGAGATGGGAGGGGTGTGGTGGTATAGGCGCTCTTTACCCCAGTAATTCATGGCGGTGGAGAGGTCGAAGTACCAGCTCTGGGTCTTGGTCTTGCGGTTGCGAAATGCTTCTTCGGCGCGGGGACTGACGGTGATGGGGGACATGCCTGGAGGGGCGCTGATGGCTTTCTGGGAGCCGCTGAAGCAGACGTCGATGCGCTGGCGATCGACGTTCAGAGGAACGGCGGCTAGCGACGCAACGGCGTCGACAACGAGCAGAGCGCCGAGTTCGTCGGCGATCTTGCGGAAGGGATCGAGGTCGGTGACCACGCCGGAAGAGGTTTCGCCTTGAGCGAGGCCGATCATTTTGATTTTGCGGCCCTTGGCGGCGCGGCGAACGTCTTCGGGATCGGTAGGTTTGCCGTAAGGAGTTTCGACCAGATGGACGACCGCAGGCGTGTGGGTGGCGATTTCATACATGCGGTGGGAGAACCAGCCATTGGCGCAAACGATGGCTTCGTCGCCGGGTTCGAGAGAATTCAGGACGCTGGCTTCAATGCCGCCGGAACCGGAAGCCGAGAGCGGGAAGGTGATGCGGTTTTCAGTCTGAAAAACGCCGCGCATCAATTCCTGAGTTTCTTCCATGCAGGTCCGGAACCACGGGTCCAAGTGGCCAACGAGAGGAGTGGCCAAAGCGCGATACACGCGAGGATCGATCGAGGAAGGACCGGGAGTCATCATCAAGCGCGCGGGAGGATTCAATTCGCCAATTTTATGGGTCATCGCTATGTGCCTTTCGGAGGAGCGATAGTTCGTACGGGAGTCCAGTGTCCCGCAGCGTGGGAACGGGCGCAACGGTCAAATTGGCCGGAGGATAAGCGACGGAGACTCGAGGCGTCGACTTCCCGGTATCTTAGTCGGTACCCCAATTGGTACTGCACGCCCGGACGCCTGACTTGGGGAAATAGGGCAATGCAAATAAGTACAAGCCGGTAAGCAGAAGCACGGCGAGCGGGAGTAACGCCAATAGCCCCAAGGCGTTGGTGTATTTCTTCAGAACCACGGCGACGAAGTTGATGGTAACGCCGAGGGTAAAGACGATGGAGACCCAACGGTGGATCAGGCGCATCCATTTGGTCCAGGTCATTGGGACCCCTTTTCCATGCCAAATTGCCGGGCATATTCGGAGTTGAGCCGCTGCCAGGCTTGCAGCTTCATGACGTCAGGGCCGGCCATGCGTCCGATGGGAGTTCCGCCGAGATAGCGATCGAGAACATCGAAAGAAACATGCCAGCCGGCCGCTCCCCAGGAAACAAAGCGCCGATCGATGCTATGCCAGAGGGTGAGGCGAGTGCCGGTGGCGGTCGGTTCGAGTTGCCAGCGGGTGTCGCCCCATTCGAGGAGTTTGGGAGCTTCGGCCCGAGTGATGGTGGTGTCCAGAGCAACTCCCTGCGCGCTGAGCCAGGTGAGCTTCACCGCGCCGACAGAGTCCATGCTTTTGTCGACGTCGAAAGGCGCCCATTCGCGCAGATGGGCGGGGTCGGTCAGCGCTTGCCAGACTTTCTCAGGTGAATGGCGCAGTTCGCGGACAAGAATGAGCGTCCACTTGTCTCCGTCTTTTCGTACTTCAGCACCACTGGCGGGGCCGGGTGTGTAGGGTTGATCGGTCATCGGCTTCTCCTTGGGTTGCTTTTCTTAGCTGGGGGTGGATCGATACGGTCGAGATGGCGTTCCAGGGCGTCGATGTGGGACGACCAGAAACGTCGGAACTGCTGGATCCAGTCGTCGAGTTCCTGGAGTGGTTCGGGCCGCAGGCGGTACAGGCGACGCTGGGCGTCCACGGTGGATTCGACAAAACCAGCGTCGCGCAGGACGCGAAGATGCTTGGAGACACTCGGCTGGGGGATACCGAGGTTGCGCTCGAGCTCAGCGACAGATTGTTGAGAAGAGCCGAGAAGGGCGAGGATGGCGCGGCGATTGGGCTCTGCGATGATCTGAAAGACGGAGGTCATGTTTCTTATATACGTCTATTCGCATATACCTGTCAAGGCATATAAAAGGCCGAAAAAGGAAGTGGGTACGACACTGGGAAAAGCAGGAGATTCCTTCGCGCTTGGGAAAGTGGGAGAATCCCGGGACATGAGGCACTTCCGGGAGTTCATGAAACATCCTTCCAACCGAATCGAACCGTCGGAGCAGTCGACGCCAGGCGTGGAAGGGTACGTGTTTGACGGAGCGGACGGAAGCCAGATGGCGTTCTGGACTTGCAGCGAAGATGCGACTTCATCGGAGCACGTGCACGAGTACGACGAATACATGCTGGTGGTGCAGGGGCGCTACAAGGTGATCATCCATGGAAAGCCGATCGAACTGAACGCGGGGGAAGAGTACTTCATACCGCGAGGCGTGGCGCATAGCGGAGCGGTCCAGGCAGGAACGCGGACGATACACGCATTTGGCGGCCAAAGGATCAGGCGGGGCAAATGACGAGTGGAATTTGAGGGTGAGAAGTAGCTTGCAGCCGAGCGGGATGACTGCACAGGTCTGGTAGCGCTAACGGGAATCGAACCCGTATTTTAGCCTTGAAAGGGCTACGTGCTAACCGTTGCACCATAGCGCCACAGAACTATTATTTTAGCATAAAGTCTGCGGACGCACGGAGCGCGCAGACGCTTAAAAGTGGTTTTACTCTTCAGCCAGCATGGGATAGACGATGCCAGCGATGGCCGCTCCGACAATCGGCGCCAACCAGAATAGCCACAATTGAGCCAAGGCCCATCCGCCGACAAAGAGCGCGGGACCGGTGCTACGCGCGGGATTCACGGAGAGGTTGGTGACGGGAATGCCGACGAGGTGAATCAGCGTCAAGCACAAACCGATGGAGATACCGGCGAAACCTTTGGGGCAATTCTTGTGGGTGGAACCCAGGATAACCATTAGGAAGAAAAAGGTCAGGACGATCTCGGCGACCAGGCAGGCGAGCAGCGAGTAGCCGCCCGGAGAATGCAGGCCGTAGCCGTTGGAAGCAAAGCCGCCGGCGGTGCTGAAGCCTTCCTTACCGCTAGCGATGACGTAGAGGACTCCGGCGCCAGCCGCTCCGCCAAGGACTTGAGCGACGATGTACGGCAAAAGCTCCGAGAATGGAAAACGCTTGGCGACGGCGAGGCCGACTGAAACGGCGGGATTGAGATGACAACCGGAAATGTGGCCGATGGCGTAGACCATGGTGAGAACGGTCAAGCCAAACGCGAGAGCGACACCCAGAAAGCCGATGCCTAGGCTGGGGAAAGCAGCGGCGAGAACCGCGCTGCCGCAACCTCCAAAAACCAGCCAAAATGTGCCGAAGAATTCGGCGCCTAATTTTTTACCCAAAGTCATAACGCGATTCCTTCCTATCCGAGGAATGAACTAAATCCAGTTTGAACTGGTAATTGGGCGGAGAAAACGTGTGGCGCAATCGTAGACAGAGGCGGAAAAGAAGTCAAGTCAAGCAGCGAGCGGACAGAGCGCGGGAGAAATTAATTTTGGCGGTCTTCCCACTCTTCGTGCCAGGCCAACTGGATAGCTTCGAGCTTGCTTTCGTTGGATTTCATGGGGTCACCGGTGAAGTTGGAAAGTTCGGTGATCCATTTGTGCATGTCGGTGAAGCGGACGGTGTAGGGATCGAGATCGGGATACTTATCGGTAAGAGCGATAGCGATGTCTTCCAGATTGTCCCAGTCAAATGTTTTCGGCATGGCAGCCCCGGATCCAAATTTGATTTACGGCAGCGCGGCGATCAGTGATCGGCTTCCTTGGCGTAATTCTTGTTCCATTCGGGAATTTCGACAATGACGTCGGTGGTGCCGTCGGGCACGGTCTGGCAGGCAAGGCGAGACTTTGGCGTGATGCCAGGGGCTTCATCCAGTTGATCGAGTTCTGCGTCGCTGGCTTCGTTACAGGTCTGCAGGCCTTCTTTAACGATGACGTGGCAGGTGGAGCAGGCGCACACACCGCCGCAGGCGTGATCGATGCCGATCTTGCCGCCTTCGGCGATGTCGAGGATGCTGCCGGGCAGGCCGTTGTGGCCATAGGGAAATTTCGAAGGATCGACTTCGATGGTTTTGCCGGACGGCAAAAAAGTGATTTTGTACTTGGTCGTCGGCAGCTTGTACTTAACTTCGTCGATATACGGATTGCTTCCACCCATAATTGATCTCCAAATTTCGAGGCTAGACTTCCGCCAGGTTCTTACCTTCAAAGGCCGATTGCACGGCGCTATTCATAAGAAGCTCAGCAAGGTGCTCGGTGTTTTTGTTCAGTTCGTCAATCTGACTACGAATTTTGCGGTAATCGGAGCCCTGAACGGCCTGCCGCAGGGCGAGGATTCCGGCATCCACCTGCTGGCGCTCGGCGGGCGAGAGCGCCGCTGACTGAGGATTCGCGAGTCCTTTGGCAGTTGCGGTGAGAATCGCTTCGGCTTCGGTGCGCGCTTCGATGAGCTGGCGCTCGGTAAAGTCCTGCTCGGCGTATTCGATGGATTCCTCGAGCATGCGCTCGATGTCGTTGTCATTGAGGCCGTAGCTGGGTTGCACTGCGATCTGGTGCTCTTCACCCGAACGCAAATCCTTAGCAGCGACCTGGAGAATGCCGTTGGCGTCGATAAGAAATTTGACTTCGATGCGGGGAAGCCCGGCAGGCGCCGGAGGAACCTTGAGCGTGAAGCGGGCAAGGGAGCGGCAATCTTTGGCAAGTTCGCGCTCGCCCTGGAGGACATGAATGTCGATGCCGGTCTGGTTGTCGACCCCGGTGGTATAGAGCTCCTGAGCGCTGGCGGGGATAGTGGAGTTGCGCGGGATGATCTTGGCGACAGCGCCGCCGTAGGTTTCGATGCCCAGGGAGAGCGGGGTGACGTCCAGGAGCAGCATGTTCTGGACGCCGCGATCGAGAATATTAGCTTGAACGGCAGCACCGAGCGCGACGACTTCGTCGGGATTGAGTTCGGTGTGCGGCGTACGGTCAAAGTATTCCTGCACGGTGCGCTGAATGATGGGCGTGCGCGTGGTGCCGCCGACCAGAACAACTTCGTCGATTTCCTGCGGCTTCAGTTCAGCGTCGGCGAGGGCTTTGCGAACGGGAACCATGGTGCGGTCGACCACGGGGCGAATGAGAGCTTCCAGAGAGCCACGGGTAAATTCGTGGATGTAGAGCTTGCCATTAGGCAGCGGAAAACGAAGGGTAACGGAATCGGATTGCGAGAGCTTGTGCTTGAGGGCGATGAGTTCCTTGCGCAGCTCCTGAGCGAGTTCGCCGTGAGGCGAAAAGTCCAACTGATCTTCCTGAAGAATCTGCTCGTGGACAAAGGCCTGGAGGAGATTGTCGATGTCGTCGCCACCGAGATGGGTGTCGCCATTTGTAGCGAGAACCTGGAAGATGTCGCCTTCGCCGGTGGAGATCAGCTTCAAGACCGAGATGTCGAAGGTGCCGCCGCCGAGATCGTAGACCGCGACTTTGCCACGCTGCTTGTCGTGCAGACCATAGGCGAGGGCCGCCGCGGTCGGTTCGTTGACCAGGCGGAGCACTTCCAAACCGGCCAACTTTCCGGCGTCTTTGGTAGCTTGGCGTTGGGCGTCGTTGAAATAAGCGGGAACGGTGACGACGGCGCGGTCGACCGATTCGCCAAAGAAAGCTTCCGCCCAATTCTTGAGTTCGCGAAGAATGAATGAGGAAATTTCGGGCGGGGTGAAAACCTTGTCGCCGAGTTGCACACGAATGACGTTTTTGTTGGAGGGGTCGATGCGGAATGGGAAGAGCTTCAACTCTTCCTGGATGTCAGCAGGCCCGCGGCCCATGAGGCGCTTGACGGAGTAGATGGTGCGTTCGGGTTGGGTGAGGAGGCGGCGACGCGCTGGTTCGCCGACAATGATGCCGCCGTCGGCATCGACACTAACCACGGAGGGGCACAGGGTTGAACCGTACGGCCCCGGTATACACTTCGGGGCACCGGTTTCGGCATCCACAAAGGCCACCAGGCTATTTGTGGTACCCAGATCAATTCCAACGACTCTACCCATTACGTTCTTGCTCCCAAAATGAGCGCGTTGTGAGCGCTTTGCGACTACCGATCCTGCAACTCTTTCTGAACATTTACGACCAGATTTCGAATATACGCCCGGCGATTCAGATGCTCATTCATGGCCGACATAAGCTTGCGTCGTGCTGCGTCATCGGCATGCGCATCGAGCGCGTGATCCCAGTCTTTGGCGGTAGCCTGGAGCTGGGTATCCACCTCTTTCAATTTCCCGGTAAAGTTGGATTCTGCGGCTTCCAGTTTCTGACGAAGAGCTTCGGTGTTTCCTCCAGAAGCGCGAGCTTCGCGGAGTTCATCGAGGGATTCATTCAGTTCGAAGACTTCTTCCAGCAACTCCGGAGGAGCGGTCTGCTTGTTCTCGCCTTCCTTGCGCATGCCTTCGATGGAAAGGAGGTATTCGACGCGGGAAATCGGGTCGCGGAGGGTGCGGTACGCATCGTTCAACTCGGAACTGCGCTTCAGAGAGATTTCGCGCTCTTCCGGGGTGGCATTCACAAAATTGTCGGGATGGAGCTTCCAGCTGAGCTGAAGGAATTTCTGTTCGAGAACGCCCATATCCAGCCACAGGCGGCGCGGCATTTCGAACATGGCGAAGTAATCGCCGACTTGGGGAAGCTGGAGAAGTTTGCCGCAGCCGGAGCAAAAGTGGGTACCGATCGTGCGCTCGTGGCAATTCCAGCAAACCAGCGGCGGATTGGGAGTGGGAGTGGCGGTGCTCATGATCGCTAAATATTCCTCGTACTGCTCGAAGCAAAAAAAAGTGGCTGGCGCGACTGGGGCCAACCACGGTTGCAATGCCCCTGCGGCATTTGCCGGCAGGTTCAAACCTTAGCCGCCGTCAGGCGGTGAACGAACTGCCGCAGCCGCAACTGCGCGCCGCATTCGGATTCTGAAAAACGAAACCCTGTCGCATCAGCGTATCTTCGTATTCCAGGGTGGTTCCGTTCAAATACAAAAGACTTTTGGGATCGACGAAGATACGCGCGCCAAACTCCTGGAAAACCTTATCGCGATCGCGGGCTTGCGTATCCAGACGCATCGCGTAGGACAGACCAGAACAGCCACCGCCTTGCACTCCAACGCGCAGGCCACCGGTTTCCGGAGACACGCCTTCTTTGGCGAGGAGCGCCAGGATTTTCTTGGCGGCCTTCTCGCTGACATGAACTACCGGCCCAGCGTGAGTTTCCGTTGTGGTGCTCATGACCGACTCCGAATAGATTCTTGGACAGCATCCTCCGACGGCAAATACCGCCGGAAGACGCCACTACGCCCGCGCGGGCCTCGCTTAGTGCGACGGCTTTTCGTGCGCGGGAACTTCAATACCATGCTTCTTCTTCCAATCGCCGATAGCAGCCTTGATGGCATCTTCAGCGAGAACCGAGCAGTGAATCTTGACCGGAGGCAGCGAAAGCTCACGGACAATGTCCGTGTTCTTGATCGCGAGAGCCTCGTCAACGGTCTTACCCTTGACCCACTCGGTGGCCAAGGAAGAGCTGGCGATGGCCGAGCCGCAACCGAAGGTCTTAAACCTGGCCTCTTCGATGACGTTGGTCTCGGGATTGATCTTCATCTGCAGCTTCATGACGTCGCCGCATTCGGGAGCGCCGACCAAGCCGGTGCCGACGTTGGGGTCTTCCTTCGGCAAGCTGCCGACGTTCCGCGGATTATTGTAGTGATCAACAACTTTTTCGCTGTAAGCCATGATGCTCCTTACTGACCGATAGAAATTATTAGCTCTTCGCCGGAGCGAGGAGAGCGTTGAAACCAGCACTCTTGATGGCCTTTTCGGTCAAACCGATGTTGGTCAAAAAGGCCGAACGACCCGCAGTGAGTTCGCGAACCGCTTCGCGAACGTAGTCCGCGCCAAGCCCCAGAACGTGCAAGAATTCGCGAACGTCCTGAAGATGACGAAACGAACGCTCGGCTGCGGGGGCGGGCTCGTCGCCGTCCTGATAGGGCTGAAACGTAACCCGGAACGGGGCAGTCGTACCCGCAATCGAGCGATGAATCCGTAGAGTTCCTTCAGTTGCAATCACACTGGCCATAACTTTATTCCTTCCAATTCGAATTAGGCGGTTTCCCACTTGACCTTGGAGATGTCGATTCCTTCTTTAGCCATCTCATAGAGCGGCGACAATTCGCGCAGCTTCGTCACCACTTGAACCATCTTGTCGATCACGTAATCCACTTCATCCTGGGTGGTAAAGCGTCCCAAACCGAAGCGAATAGACGTGTGCGCCAGATCCTCACCTACGCCTAAAGCTTTGAGTACGTAACTGGGCTCCAGGGTTGCCGAAGTGCAGGCCGAACCACTAGAAACCGCAATATCATTGATCCCCATCAGCAAAGACTCACCCTCAACGTAAGCGAAGCTCATGTTCAGGTTGTTGGGCAGGCGGTGCTCCACGGAACCATTGATGAAGACCTCGTCAAGCTTGGCTTCCAAGCCGGAGCGGAGCCGATCGCGCAAACCAGCGATCTTCGCGGACTCGGTGGCCATTTCCTGCTGGGCGAGCTCGCAAGCCTTGCCCAGCCCAACGATGCCAGGCACATTGAGCGTACCGGAGCGCATGCCGCGCTCGTGGCCTCCGCCATCGATGATGGCCGAGAGTTGAACCCGAGGATTGCGGCGGCGAACGTAGAGAGCGCCAACACCCTTGGGCCCGTAAATCTTGTGAGCGGTAATGGCCATCAGGTCGATGTTGTCCTTCTGAACGTCGACCGGAATCTTGCCAACCGCTTGGACGCCATCGGTGGCGAAGATGATGCCGTGTTCCTTGGCGATTTTGCCAATTTCCACCATGGGGTTGATGATCCCAATCTCATTGTTGGCATACATGATGGTGATGAGAATCGTGGTGGGCTTGATGGCCTTACGCACGTCCTCGGGATCGACCCGGCCGTCCTTCTGAACCGGCAGGTAGGTCACCTCATAGCCTTCTTTTTCAAGACGCTTGCAGGTGTCGAGAACCGCTTTGTGCTCGATCGCCTGAGTGATGATGTGATTGCCCTTTTCGCGGTACATTTCCGCGACGCCCTTGATCATCAGGTTGTCAGATTCGGTAGCGCCGCTGGTGAAGATGATCTCCTTAGCGGTAGCACCGATCAGAGAAGCAACTTGTTGCCGCGCGGTTTCCACGGCTTCTTCGCCGGCCCACCCGAAGGAGTGGTTGCGGCTGGCGGCGTTGCCAAATTTTTCCTGGAAATAAGGAAGCATCGCTTCCAGCACCCGCGGGTCCACCGGGGTGGTCGCGTGATTGTCCATGTAAATCGGGAGCTTGACAGCCATTCCTATTTCTCCTATCGATGGGCCGCTCAGCGCGCCAGCACCAAGTGGTCAATTCCTTTCAATTCCACCAATCCCGGCGGTTCGGGGGCGTCTTCACTGAGTTGAGCAATCGTAACGGTGCTCAAAACGCCCAAAATGCTTTCGTTCACGCGACGCAACGGTTCTTTGATGGAGCAGCGGTCGGTAGCGTCACAATTTCCGTGATTCGTGACGCAAGAAGTGATCAGAACCGGTCCATCGATCGCGGTAATCACTTCCAGAGCGCTGATGCGGTCCGGCGACTTAGCCAGTTGATAGCCGCCACTTGCGCCATGCTTGGCGACCACCAAACTCTGCTTCGCCAACTTCTGAAGAACCTTGGCCATGAGCATTGACGAGATGCCGTAACCTTCAGCGATTTCACTGGCACTGCAGGCCACGGATTCGCGGTGATTGGCAAGATGCTTCATCGCAATCAAACCGTAATCGGCTTTTTTCGACAGCTTGAACATGAGATCCAACCGGAGCGATATACGACCATCTCGGTCGCAATTAAACTATATAGATGGGATGCCCGAATGTCAAGGAACGAAAGCTAAGTCTGGAGGCAAGCCTCGCCTTTCCCGAGGGATAGAGTGCGACTGAAGTAGTCGTACTTCAATAAAAATGTGGCCAACGGTGGTAGGGCTGATTCGGCGGTGTATACGGGCCAGCGAATGGGGACTGCAATGGGTAGTTTAGTTCCCTACTTTCGGAACTGGAGCGCAGGAGGCTGGCGCGCCGCTTTGCTGCAAATTGGTGATGGCCGGAAGCATGGGCAGAGTAATTTGAGATTTCTGCGCGAGGAGTTCGGCTTGATGCAGTTGGTCGGATTGATCCTTGAGGACGCCGACAGGGGTCGCAACTGTTGGCAAGAGGGCGTTGAGCGCCGACATGCCGATGGTGGCGGCCTGTTGCAGGGCCTGAATTGCGGGAAGCGCTTCGCGAATCAATGGCGATGGCGCCGGGATTTGCTCGAGGGCAGTAGCGCTATCGGCCCACTGGCGCAATTGAGTGCGAATCTGCTCGTCCAGTGCGGTATCGCGGCAGGAGCCAGCGAGGAAGCGATCGACGGTGGCGGAGAACTCGCGCGATGAGTCGCTCTCCAGTTGGACGGCGTCAACCAGGCGATTCAAAGGGGTCTGGCTGGTGGCGGGGGTTGCAGCGGTTTCCTCGCGGGCGTAGTCCTTTACCGGCTCAAGAGCTTGGGCGACGATGCGCAGAGCGGCAAACTGATCTTTGGTGACGGGCCCCGACATACGTCGCAGCAACTGGTCCTGGTAGGAGCGGTGCGTGAGGCCAAGCCATTCAAGGCGCGTGCTCTCGCGGTCAAGCCGCTCGTACATAGAGGCGACATCCTGAACCTGCGAAGGAGACCAGAGACGTTCGGCAATGGCGGCATTGCGGGGCCAGATGCGCGAATCGACGTTTTCTTCGTTGACGTATTCGGACCACATGGCGGACTCGCCGCCGAGAATGCTCTTTTGCTCGGCGGGAGGGAGTGAGGCCGCGGCTCCGCCGAGGGGATCGACAGCGTAGTGCCGGGCGGCCGACCAGCCGAGATCGAGGTAGTAGCCGTTGGAGAGAATACCGCGATACCCGGACTTGGCAGCGGCGGCGAGGGATTCCGCGCCACGCCAGGACTGAATGACGATAGTGGTAGGAACGCCAGGAACGAGAATTTCATCCCAGCCGACTGGCGTCTTACCGTGATGGAGAACCAACTCCTGCACACGCTTACTGAAGTAGGCTTGCAGCTCTTCGTTGCTCTGAATATGGTGGGCTTTGCGGTATTCCTGAATCTTGGGATTGCGATCCCACTCTTTGCCGTTCACTTCATCGCCGCCCACGTGGAAATACTGGTCGGGGAACAGCTTGGTCATTTCACCGAGGAAGCCGTCGAGGAATTTGTAGGTCTTGTCGCTGGTGGGATCCATGGCCGGATCGAATACGCCCCAACTGCGTTCGATACTGTAAGGGCCGGTGCCACTGGCGATTTCCGGATGAGCGACAAACCAGGCGGTGGAATGGCCGGGCATGTCGAATTCGGGCACGACGCGGATACCACGGTCGCGGGCGTAGGCAATCAGCTCGCGAACTTCGTCCTGCGTGTAGAAATGGCCGTCGGAGCCCAATTCCTGAAGATTGGGATATTTGCGGCTTTCAATGCGGAATCCCTGATCCTCGGAAAGGTGCCAGTGGAAAACATTCATTTTGACGGCTTCGAGGCCGTCGAGATTGCGCTTCAGGATTGAGAGAGGAATAAAGTGGCGGCCGCAGTCGATCATCAAACCGCGCCATGGGAAGCGAGGCTGGTCGTCGATGGTGACGGCTTGTGCCGCGAAGCCATCGGGAGTGAGTTGGACTAATTGAAGGAAGGTTTGCAGGCCGTGCATGGCGCCAAGCGGCGTGACAGCATGCAACTGAGCGGAAGAGGAGGTAACTTCCAGGCGGTAGGATTCGTCTTCGCCCAGTTCCTGGACCTCTTTGGAGGCGCGATCGGTGGTGACGGTGAGAACGGGGGCCTGGCGGGCGGAAGGCCGCTGGTTGTAAAGGACGAGGCCGGTCTGATGATGAAGTTGGGTGAGGAAGCGCTGCGCGGCGCGATCGAGGCGCGATTCGGTATAACCGTTGAAGACAATCGTGAAGTGTTCGTCGATTTTGAGGCTTCCGGAGGCCGCCTGGACATGGGCAGGCATAGGCATGAGGTCAAAGGGCGGTGTGGATTGAGCGAACATGGAGACACTCCCGAGCGAAAGCCACAAGCCCGCACACAACACTACTGGTCGAAACATGCCGAGTCCCCCGGAAAGTAAGCGTTTGAGTATTGCGCAATGGTCTGGCTACCGGCCATGCTACCCCGTTTCCGGCATTTTGCTCAATTTGATGTGCAAAGAGATCGCGCTCGTTCCTTCGCTGGTGCGATTGGGTTAGAATCACCGGGGTACATACGATGAAAACTTCGGTCGCCATTTATCCCGGCTCCTTTGATCCCGTCACGAACGGGCACTTGGATCTTATCGAACGCGGAGAGAAGATGTTCGACCGGCTGATTGTGGCGGTGCTGAAGAATGTGGAGAAAGAGCCACTGTTTTCGGTGCCGGAACGCGTGGACATGCTGAAGTCGGTGACCAGCCATTGGGATTCGGTGGAGATTGATGTGTTTCAAGGCCTGCTGGTGGAGTACGCGAGAAAGCGGGGAGCGGGGGTGATCTTGCGCGGAATTCGAGCGATCTCCGATTACGAGTACGAACTGCAGATGGCGCTGATGAATCGCAAGCTGGAGCCGCGACTGGAGACGGTGTTCATGCTGCCGTCGGAAACCTACAGTTATTTGAGCGCGAAACTGGTTCGGGAGATCGCGCAATTGGGCGGACCGCTGACCGGGCTGGTGCCGCCGGCCGTTGAACAGAAGCTTCGCGCTAAAGTATCCTGATTGGAGAGAGTTTGAGTCACGGGCTGGTATGGATGATGCCCGATCCCCGCATTTTTCCAAGCATGAAGGAGAGTGTGTGCAACTAACCGATCGCATCAATCGCATTCAGATTTCGCCAACGGCGGCGGTGATCAGTGCCGCGGAGCAACTGAAGGCGCAAGGCGTGGACATCGCAGACTTCGGGCCGGGCGAGCCGGATTTTCCGACTCCCGATCACATCAAGAAGGCGGCGATTCGCGCGATCGAGGAAAATCGAACGAAGTATACGGCGACCGGCGGAATCATGCCGCTGCGCGAGGCAATTGCGGCCTGGCACAAACGGGAATTGGGCTCGGAATACGGCGCGAAGGAATGCGCCGTCAGTGTCGGAGGAAAGCACGCGATTTTTAATACGATCAGCGTGCTGATCCAGTCCGGCGACGAAGTGATTTTACCGGCGCCGTACTGGGTGAGTTTTCCGGACATCATCAAATACGCGAACGGCACGCCGGTCATCGTGAATACACGGGCGGAAGACGGCTTCAGCGCAAAAGCTTCGGAAATCGAGAAGGCGATCACTCCTAAAACGAAGCTGGTCATCATCAATTCGCCTAGCAATCCGACAGGTGGGGTGGTGGCGCCGGAAGAGTTCGAGAAAATCCTGGCGTTGTGTGCGAAGCGCGGGATATGGGTGATGGGCGACGAGTGCTACTCGCATTTCGTTTACGAACCGCATAAGCCGTTTTCGATCGCCAGCGTGAAGAATTCGAAGAGCAACTTGATCATCATCGGGTCGGTATCGAAAACGTTTGCGATGACCGGGTGGCGCGTGGGCTACACGTTGGGTCCGGAAGCGCTGATTCAGGCGATTATCAAGGTGCAGAGCCAATCCACGTCGAATCCGACATCGATAGCGCAGTACGCGGCGCTGGAGGCGATGCGCGGCGGGATGGATACGGTCCCGCCGATGCTGGCCGAGTACACGCGGAGGCGGAAGCGGATTGTTGAGGGCTTGCGCGCGATTCCGGGGGTTACGTGTGAATGGCCGGGCGGAGCATTTTACGCGTTCCCGAACATCTCCGCACACCTGGGGAAAAACGGAAGGGTGGCCACGTGCACCGAGATGGCCAAGGAACTTCTGGAAAAAGCGCACGTGGCCTTGGTTCCCGGAGAAGCGTTTGGAGCGCCGGGGTTCCTGCGCCTGTCGTATGCGACTTCGCTGGAACGGATCGACGAAGGGCTGCGCCGATTGAACAATTTTTTCTCGAGGGTTGAAGCTGCGTCCAGACCGTGATCGAACCCATCCTCTCTCAGATCGAACCAATATTTAGTCCGCGGTTGTGGGGAGCGCGAAGCTTGGCGCCCTATTTTCCGGAAAAAGACAACCTGAGCGAACCGCTAGGGGAAGCGTGGCTGACCGGAATGGATTGCCGGATAGCGAACGGCCCATTTGCAGGGCAACGCCTGGGAGATGCGTGGCACCTGATGCCGACAGAGTGGCGGGGCACGACGCTGGCCAAGTATGCGGAGTTTCCCGTCTTAGTGAAACTGATTTTCCCGACAGATAAGCTGTCGATTCAGGTGCATCCCGATGATGCGTATGCGGCGGCGCACGAGCAGGCTGCTGGTGGACGCGGCAAGACGGAGATGTGGCACATTGTGGATGCCGAACCTGGCGCGGAATTGCTGTTTGGGCTGAAACCAGGAATAACGCGGGAACAGTTCCAAGCGGCGATTAAGGCCAACACGCTGGAAGATTTGCTGGTGCACCAACCAGTACTGGTCGGAGAAAGCTACTTTGTTCCGCCAGGGACGCAACACGCTATGGGCCCGGGCATGGTGGTATGCGAGGTCCAAGAATATTCAGATTTAACATACCGGGTGTACGATTTCGGGCGCGTGGATAGTTCTGGAAAGGCGCGGGAATTGCACATCGACAAGGCGCTGGAAGTAACACGGTTTGAAGGCACTGCGGCCGGAAAGATCGAGCCGCTGCGGCTACACTCTCCCGACGCGAACAAGCAACTGCTGGTAGCGTGCCATTTTTTTGCGGTGGAACGTTGGGTAGCGCAAAAAACGACGCTACTGGAAAGCGACCCAACGCATTTTCAGTTGCTTGTGATATTGAAAGGCGAAGGTGGGTTCCACGATTCGGAGTACTCCTTTCGGTACAAGCCGGGACAAACGTGGTTCGCTCCAGCTTCGCTGCCCGTGTATGCGTTGCAGCCCGACACGGAAACGAATCTGATCCGCGTGTTTGTTCCGGATCCGGCGGTATTGCGCAGGCAACTGGAAAGTCTCGGATTCGAAAAAGAGAACATCGATCGCGTACTGGTGGGCTGACCAATGCCAAAAGCAACACCTCCGATTCATGCGGTGATTCTGGCGGGCGGACGAGGCACGCGTTTCTGGCCACGCAGCCGGATGCGGAGCCCGAAACAACTTCTGAACATCGTAGGCAAGCGCACGATGCTGCAACAGACGGTGGAACGTCTGCTGCCGTTGCTACGCGCGGAACGCATCTGGACGGTGACGAACGCGGAACAAGCAAGCGAAGTGCGCAGGCAGCTTCCGGGAACTGCGCGGCGGAGAGTGGTTTCCGAACCGCTTGGAAGGAATACAGCCGCGGCAATTGCACTGGCGGCGATTCAAGTTCGCCATGCGGAAAAAGGCGATGCGCTGATGGCGGTCCTGCCCGCCGATCACTTCATTGCAGAGCCGGCGCGATACCGAAAAATCGTGAAGGCGGCTCTACAGGTCGCGAAAGAGCCGGGACGCATGGTGGTGCTGGGCATTCCGCCGACGCATCCCGAAACCGGGTTTGGATATGTGGAGCGCATGGGAGAAGAGTTATCCGCTGGAGGATGCGCGCTATTTGCGGTGCGTCGCTTCACAGAGAAACCGGCGCTGGAAACGGCGACGGAGTATGTGAGGTCAGGTAATTACCACTGGAACGCGGGAATGTTTTTCTGGCGAGTGTCGACGTTTCTGGAAGCTCTGAAGGAGCACTTGCCTGCCACGTGGAAGATCGTGGAAGAGTTGGCGCAGCACTTGGGAAAAGCGTCATATTCGGCGCGGCTGAAAGCAGTGTACCCGAAGCTGGAAAATATTTCGGTGGATCACGCGATTCTGGAGCCGGCCACGCGAGGCGACGGGCGATGCGCGCGTGTTCGTAATTCCGGCGGAGATTGGCTGGAGCGATATTGGTTCGTGGGCCGCGGTCCATCAGTTGCTGGCGAAGCACGCGGCGGAAAATGTTGTGGTGGGAGAGTGCCAGACATTGGACGCGACGGGGAATCTGCTGTGGAGCCCGGGAAAACTAATCGCAGTGGTGGGCATACGAGATCTAATCGTGGTGGACACACCTGATGCGCTGCTGATTTGCCCGCGAGACCGCGCGCAGGACGTGGGTAAGCTGGTAAAAACGCTGGAAGAACGCAAGCTGAAACATCTGCTGTAGCACGCCGTTAACGCACCGCAAGGTAAGCTCTAGCGCGTTCGGCGGGAACGCCGCTTCACGTATACTCAATCAATCATGGCTACGATTAAGTTTGGAACAGACGGATGGCGGGGGATTATCGGAGAAGATTTCACGCCAGAAAACGCGAGGATCGTTGCGGCCGGAATCGCGCGGTATGTAATTCGCTGCGAAGACGCACGCAGAGGAGTGCTGATCGGCTACGACCACCGGCGCGATGCAGATCGCGTGGCAGCAGAGGTGGCGGAAGTTATCAGTTCGACGGGAACTCCGGTATGGCTGGCGGATCGCCCCTGCCCCACACCGGCGATTTCGTTGTTGGTGCGACAACGAGCAGCGGCCGGCGGAATTGTAGTGACGGCAAGCCACAATCCCCAGCAATGGAACGGAATTAAATACAAGGCAAGCTATGGCAGCAGCGCGCTACCGTCGATCGTTGCGCAGATCGAGCAGGAACTGGAGCGCATACAGGTGGACGGATTTAAGGAACTGCCGGTGCGCAAGGAGTTGATCCATTCGTTCGATCCCATTCCGCCATATGAAGAGACCATTGAGAAGCTGATCGACTGGAAGCGCGTGCGCGATGCGAAACTGCGTTTTGTGAGCGATCCGATGCATGGATCGGCCGCGGGCATACTGCCTGCGCTGTTCAAAAGAAACGGAGTGCATTGCGACGAGATTCGCGGCACGCGAGATTCGCGATTTGGCGGAGTGCATCCGGAGCCGATTGAGCCGCACATCCGGGCACTGCAGAAGGCGGTGGTCGCCGGGAAATACGACGCGGGACTGGCGGCGGACGGAGATGGAGACCGGATCGGAGCGGTGGACCGCGACGGGGCGTTCGTGAATCCACACCAGATTTTCGCGTTAATGCTGTGGCATCTGGTGGGGACCCGGGAACTTCCCGGAGACATCGCGAAGACGTTTTCGGTGACCAAGCTGATCGACAAGCTGGCGGCGAAGTACGGACGCAAGCTGCACGAGTTGCCAATCGGATTCAAGTACGTCTGTGAATTGATGCTGGAGCAGAACATTTTGATAGGGGGCGAGGAGAGCGGCGGAATTGGCACCAGCTTGTACCTGCCGGAGCGGGATGCGACCGTCTCCGCGCTGCTGCTGGTGGAATTGATGGCGTGGCATGGCAAATCGCTTGGCGAACTGATCGCGGAGCTGCACAAAGAATTCGGGCCGCACAATTATGGGCGAATCGATCTGGATGTAAAGCCGGGACAAAAAGAAAAAGCGATTGCATATTTTCTGAATGAAAAGCTCAGACACTTCGCCGGGCACGAGGTAACCGGCCGCGAGTCTCTGGACGGCGTGAAGATTTATCTGGGCGACCGGGGATGGGTGATGGTGCGGGCGTCGGGGACGGAAAATCTGTTGCGACTGTATTGCGAAACGGACGATCCGCTGCTGACGCGAGGCATGCTGGAAAGCGTACGCGACACAGTACACAAACTTTAGGCAGTAGGAGGATCGATGAACGCGATCAATCTTGCGGAGAAATTCTCCCGTTTCGATGACTACTGCAATCCGCGCGTGTTAGCCGATGTTAATGACTGCCAGGTGAAGGCGGTTAAACTGAAGGGCGAGTTTGTGTGGCACCATCACGAGCACGAGGACGAATTGTTCCTGGTGGTGAAAGGAACATTGCGCATGAAGTTTCGCGATCACGAGACCATCGTGTGTGAGGGAGAATTCGTGGTCGTGCCGCATGGCGTTGAGCATTTGCCGGTAGCCGATGAAGAAGTGCACATTGTGCTGATCGAGCCGAAGTCTACCTTGAACACCGGAAATATCGTGAATGAAAGGACCGTCAGCCAGCTCGAACGAATCTGAGTGCGAGCCGGCAACCCAGCCATGAAACATCGCTTCTATACGCTCGATGTATTTACAACCACTCGATTTCAAGGGAATCCGCTGGCGGTGATCACCGACGGCGACGGATTGACGAACGATCAGATGCTGGCGATTGCGCGGGAGATGAACCTGTCGGAAACGGTTTTTGTGCAGAAGCCGACGGACGATCGCGCGCTGGCGAGGCTGCGAATTTTCACGACAAAGGAAGAGCTGAAGCTGGCGGGTCACCCGGTGATCGGCACCTGGTTTCTGCTGGCGGAGCTGGGCGTGGTGCCGGCGCAGGAAGGCGGGGTGCACGTGCTGCAACAGACGGGAGCAGGAGTGCTTCCGGTGGAGATTCGATTCAAAGAGGGACGGCCGCAACGAGTGACGATGACGCAGAAAGCCGCGGCGTTCAAGGCGAGCAAGATCAAGAAAAAAGCGCTGGCTGATGCCTTGGGACTGAGCGTGAAGGATTTTCACGGCGATCTGGAGCCCGAATTTGTGTCCACGGGAATTTTCAATTTGATGGTGCCGCTGAAGAGCCGCGCGTCACTGGCGAAAATCCAGATGAACATGGTCGAGTTGGCCCGGCTGTTCAACAAGCAGGGGGCGCTGGCGTATTGCTTCGCGCTTGGGAATGGCAAGTCGGCGACAACGCGCGGGATGATGCCGTGGGAATTGTATGAAGATGCGGCGACGGGCTCGGCGGCAGGGGCGCTCGGCGCGTATCTCGTGAACTACGGAAAATTGCAAGCCGGGCAGACACTGCAAATTACGCAGGGCGTGGAGATGGGCAGGCCAAGCCAAATTGAGGTGGAAGTAACAGTTTCTGGAAAGAAACTGACGCCGCGCGTGAGCGGAGCCGCAGTGAAGGTTTTTGAAGGAACGATCAGCGACTGATCGTTTGCAACGAGAGCCGACTACTCCGCCGCCTCAGCAGCCGGGAGAGATTTCCGGAAAGAATCAAGAATTCCATTCACAAAGCCTCCAGCGTCTTCGGAGGAGTATTTTTTGGCAAGGTCAACGGCTTCGTTGATCACGACTTTTGGTGGCGTGTCGGTGGCGCGCATTTCGTGAATAGCGAGACGGAGAATCGCGCGGTCGATGGAAGCCATGCGCTCGATCCGCCAATTCGCAGCAAATTTGGTGATCTGCTCGTCAAGCCCGGTGGAATCGCGGACGGCGCCTTCGAATAGTTGATTGGCGAAGGTACGAGTCTGTGCAGCAGCCTTCGCGCTTTTCCAGAATTTGGCTTCCAAAACGGAAGTGTCTTCGCTGCTCATTTCCCATTGAAAGAGCATTTGCATGGCGAATTCGCGGGACTTGGTTCGGAGAGCCACTTAATTGCGCCGGCCTTTCCTATCGGTCGCCTTTGGCGTCTTGAGTTGACGCGACAGTTGAGCCATTTCGACCGCGCCGAGACCCGCCTCGTATCCTTTGTTGCCGCCTTTCAAGCCCGCGCGGTCGATCGCCTGCTCGAGAGTGTCGCAGGTCAGAACACAAAACATAATCGGCACACCAGAATCCATCTGCGCGAGTTGCAGGCCGCGGGCAGTTTCCGAGCAAACGTAATCGTAGTGAGCGGTTTCCCCACGAAGAATGCAGCCGATGGCGATCAAGGCGTCGTAACGGCCGGTCGCGGCCAGTTTCTTTGAGGCGAGCGGCAGTTCAAAAGATCCGGGGACGCGAACGACGTCAACCATTTCAGCGGAACAACCGGCGTGCTCCAAGGCGTCGAGAGATCCCTGAAGAAGCCGATCGGTAATGAAGTTGTTGAATCGGCTGACCACAATCGCGATGCGTACGCCGGCTCCGGAGAGAGTTCCGGAAATTTTCTGAGGGCGAGATTTCTCTGTCGTTGTCATTACACTATTTCCCCTGGAACTGCGCCGGGCGCTTTTCCAAAAACGCCTTGGTGCCTTCGCGCATATCTTCCGTGGCGCAGCAAACGCCAAATAAAGTGGCCTCGAGGAACAATCCTTCTTCCTGAGGCATTTCGACGCCGCGCTCGATTGCTTCCATGCAGTATTTCACAGCGAGGGGCGCCTTCTCGATGATCTTTCTGGCTATGGCTTCGGCGGAGGGGAGCAACTCTGTGGGTTCATAAATGTGATTGACGAGGCCGATGCGCATGGCTTCTTCCGCAGTGATCATTTCGCCGGTCAGGCAAAGTTCGTGGGCCATGCCCTTGCCGCAGAGACGCGCGAGGCGCTGCGAACCGCCGTAGCCGGGAAGAATTCCGAGTTTCACTTCGGGCTGGCCAAGTTTGGCGGTTTTGGAGGCAAGGCGAATGGAACAAGAAAGGGCCAGTTCACAGCCGCCGCCGAGCGCGAAGCCGTTGATTGCGCAGATGGAGGGCTTGCCGATCGTTTCAAGGATGTGGAACACGCTCTGGCCATAGAGAGAAAACTCTTTGCCGCCAACGGGAGTTTGCTGTGCGAGTTCGTTGATGTCGGCGCCGGCGACGAAGGCCTTCTCGCCAGTGCCGGTAAGAATGAGGACGCGAACGTGACGATCGTCGCGGGCGTCGATCAGAATGGAATGGAGCTCTTCGATGGTTTTACGGTTGAGGGCGTTCAGCACCCTGGGGCGATTGAAGGTGATGTAAGCGATTCCGTCTTTTTTCTCGTACAGCAGGTTTTCGTAAGACATGCGTATTCCTCATGAAATAGATAGTTGCTTATCGCAGGGGCTTGGGATTGGCAGGGTCGGAATAGTCGTAGAAGCCACGGCCCGATTTCTTGCCATTCCAACCCGCCAGCACCATGCGCTTGAGCAAGGGTGGAGCGGCAAAGCGCTTTTCCTTGAATTCTTCAAACATGATCTGGGAAATGTAGTAGGTGGTATCGAGGCCGACAAAGTCCAGCAGAGTGAATGGACCCATGGGATAGCCGCAACCAAACTTCATGGAGTTGTCGATGTCGACGACAGAGCCGACGCCTTCTTCGAGCGCACGAATGGCGTCGAGAAGATAAGGAACGAGCAAACGATTGACGATGAAGCCGCTGCTGTCATTGGCGCGCACCGGAGTTTTGCCGAGTTGCGCGGCGAACTGGACCATTTCGTCGTAGACGGCGGGGTCGGTAGCAATGGTGCGAACGACTTCGACAAGCTTCATGACCGGAACCGGGTTGAAAAAGTGCAGACCCACAAAACGCTGGGGACGCCGGGTGGCAGCGGCGATTTCGGTGACGGTAAGAGAAGAGGTGTTGCTGGCAAAGATGGTGTGAGGCGGACAGAGAACGTCGAGAGAGGCAAACAACTCGCGCTTGGCGGGCAACTGTTCAATTACAGCTTCAATGATGAGATCGCAATCCTTGAGAGCCTCGATGGTCGTGGTGCCCAGCAAGCGGCCACGGATTTCCGTCTGCGCGGCAAGAGTTAAAGTGCCCTTTTCAACAAGGCGGGCGAGGTTTTTGTCGATGGACTTGAGGCCTTTGTCCAGCAGCTCGGCGCTGACCTCTCGGACGTGAGTTGCAAATCCCGCCTGAGCGCAGACTTGGGCAATGCCCGAGCCCATCAAACCGCAACCCACTACTCCCACTCTTCGGATAGCCATGCTAGATCCTCAAGCTACGGAAATCGTTTCGTACAGGGAAGGTGAAGTTCGTCCCGTCAAAGTGTATCAAAACCGGCAGACGGGAATCGTGCTGCAATCCTCCTATTGCGCGGACGGGCGGCCAGGGGTAGAATCCTCGAACGATTTTCAAACGATCGTTTGAATTTTTTGGCCCTCGGGCCGCCAGGAGTTACTTATGGCTACTTCCGTATTGAATAAGCCCGCAGCGAAGGGTGGGAGCTTCTTGCTGGAATCTCCGGCGCCAGCCTCGGTGTTTACACCGGCTGACCTGACGGATGACCAGAAGCTGATCGGCCAAACCGCGGAAGAGTTCGTCGTAAAGGAAATTTTTCCGGTCGTGAAAGAGTTGGAAGCGAAAAAGCCCGGACTCATGCCGGCGCTGGTGAAGAAGGCGGCGGAACTGGGCCTGATGAGCGGCGGTACGCCGGAAGAATACGGGGGCGCAGGGCTGGACAAGATTGCGGCGACGATCCTGACGGAAAAGATATCGATCTACGGGGGATTTGCGACGACCCACGGGGCGCACGCAGGTATTGGAACGCTGCCGATCGTATATTTCGGAACGGAAGAACAGAAGAAGAAGTACCTTCCGAAACTGGCGAGCGGTGAAATGATCGGGGCGTATTGCCTGTCGGAGCCACAGGCAGGCAGCGATGCGCAGAATCTGTTGACGCGGGCCGAACTGAATCCAGAAGGGACGCACTACATCCTGAATGGACAGAAGATGTGGATCAGCAACGGAGGATTTGCGGACCTGTTCATCGTGTTCGCGAAGATTAATGGCGAGAAGCTGACGGCTTTCATCGTGGAGAAGAATTTCCCGGGGTGTAAGCCGGGTGCCGAAGAACACAAGATGGGGCTGCACGGTAGCTCAACAACGGCGGTGTTCCTGGAAAACTGCAAGGTGCCGAAGGAAAACGTGTTGCACGAGATCGGCAGGGGACACATCGTCGCGTTCAACGTGCTCAACTCCGGGAGATTTACGTTGGGGGCGTCGGCAACCGGCGGAGCGAAGTATGTGCTGCAGATCGCGGCAAAATACGCCAAAGAAAGAAAGGCCTTCGGGAAACCGATCGCGGAGTTTGGACTGATCCGCGAAAAGCTGGCGGAGATGGCGATCCAGATTTTCGCAGTGGAATCGATGATCTACCGCACCGCCGGAAACATTGAGGCGGCCATGCACGCGGCGGCAGGATCCGGCGATAAAGTGCAGAACACCATGAAGGTGCTGGAGGAATACGCGATCGAAAGCAGCATCGCCAAGGTATACGGAAGCGAGATGCTGGACTTCGCGGTGGACGAGGGTGTGCAGATTTTTGGCGGGTACGGATTCCACGAAGATTACGCGATCTGCCGGGCGTACCGGGATTCGCGCGTGAATCGCATTTTTGAAGGTACGAACGAGATCAACCGGATGCTGATCATCCAGATGCTGATGAAGCGGGCGATGGGCGGCCAATTGGCGCTGATTCCCGCGGCGATGAAGCTGGCGGATGAGATTCTGGCGGGTCCATCGTTTGAGGAAGCGCCGGAAGGAGTGCTAGCCGAGGAATCGCGAATCATCGCCAACAGCAAGAAAATGTTTCTGCAGGCCGCCGGGGGCGCGGTGCAGAGATTCCGCGACAAGCTGGCGGAGGAACAGGAACTGATCGCGGCACTGGCGAATATGGTGATGGAAATTTATGCGATGGAGTCTAGCCTGTTGCGCGCGCAAAAGGCCGCGGCGGATAAGGGTGAATCCGCAGCGAGCGCGTTGATTGATGCGGCGCGCGTATTTATTGCCGATGCCGCGGAACGGGTGGAGCACGAAGGGCGAAGGTCGCTTGCCGCAGTGCATGAAGGCGACATGCTGACTACGCAGATGGCGGTGCTGAAGCGATTCGGGAAGCGCCCAGGAGTGGATACGATCGGCCTGCGGAGGCGGGTGGCTGCGGCGGTGCAGGCGCAAGACCGGTACCCGTTCGAGGGCCGCTAGCCGCTAGGGTGGTTCGCTAATGGAAATGACTGCCCGTAGGCTCCGCGGTGCTTACTGACTAGCTACTACCGGCTACAGTAAGCTTCGCCGCAATGACATTCGCGACACAACGGTACCCCACCCGGGGTTGCGGCCTGTGGAGTCCCTCTACACTAAATCGAGCCAAACAACTCAAGGTCCGAAGTGTCATTACTACGCTCATATCCTCGCCGCCTCACAGCCCTGGCGCTCGCGATCGTGGCTCTCCACGTTCTGAATATTGTGTGGGCAGGCGACTCCGCTATCGGAGCGCTGTGGACGAACATACTGGAGAGTTTCTCCGCGGTTCTGGCGGCATTTTATTGTTTCCGCGCTTCGAGGAAGGTGACCGGATTCGGAGAGACGTTCTGGAAGTTGGTTGGCGCTGGGGTATGTACCTGGGCAATCGCCAACGTGGGCTGGGCGTACTTTGAGGTCGCGCTTCGTGCTCAGCCACCGGTAGGGTCACTGATCCGGTTTCTCTTCGATACGCAGGGCATGTTTGCGGTTATGGCGCTGTTCCTAAACCAGGAACGGACAGGGAGAAAACTAGGTTACGAAGAGTATTTGGACTTCGCGCAGATCGGTATCCTGTTCTTCTTTGTGTATTTCAGCGGGTATTATCTACCGGCAAAAAACCTATCGGCGCACGCGGCGATGGAGCGCGAAGCGACGATGATGACGCTGGAGTACGCGGGGATCGCGCTGTTGGCGTTACTACAGTGGCAGAGGGCCCGATCACCGCTGGCGCGACAACTGTATGGCGGGCTCACCGCGTACGTGGTCCTTTCCTCGACTCTGGGAACGATCGGTATGAGTCACGATATCAACTCCAGCCTATCCAGCGGGAGCTGGTATGACCTGGCTTGGACGATCCCGCTGCTATTCGCGGCGTTCTGGGCTGCGACTTGGACGGCGATGCCGGGAGTGACGCGGGAAGTGCACCGGCGGGATCCTTCGCTCACGGAGATCATCGTAAATAACGCGATCTTCGTGATCGCGCCTTTTTTGATCTTGTACCAGGTGATTCAGCTGGGGCCGGAGTGGAACTATCTGAGGTTTGGCTTATTGGCGTTGTCGCTGACGTGCTACGCGCTACGGATTGGAATCACGCAGTACAACCAGATCAAGAATGCGGGGACAATCCGCCGACAAATGCTGGCGATGGATTCTTCGAGCGACGGAATGGCGATTTTGAGCGAGAAAGGCGTGCACGTGTACGCGAATGCGGCGTTCGCGACTATCTTTGGATTCGCCAATGTGGCGGAGGTTGTGGGGAAGCACTGGACGGCAGTGTACGCAGATCAACTGATCAGCCGGCTGGAGAATCCAATCCGGGAATCGTTGCGGAAAACCGGGAAGTGGTCTTCCAGTTTTCCGTTGAAGCGAGCAGAAGGCGGAACGATTCCGGTGGAGTTCAGCGTGGCGGTAATGGCAGACGGCAGCACAGCGTGCGTCTGCCGCGACCTGTCGCGCCACGAAGAAGCGCAGAAGGCGCGGGAAGAAGCGGAAACAAAGTTCCAGATGATCGTGGAGCACGTGAATGCGATCAGTTACATCGCCGAGATCGGGATTGACGGGCAGTGGTATTACGTCAGCCCGCAGATTGAGTCGATTCTGGGATACACCGCGGACGAGTGGCTGCCGATTTCCAGCAACTGGGCGTCGATGATTCATCCGGAGGATTTGCCGATTGTGAGCGCGGCGGAGCAAGCGAGCATGAATGGCTTGCCGTTCCAGGCGGAGTTCCGAGTGCGGCGCAAGGATGGGCGCGAGGTTTGGCTGAGCGACACGGCCACGGTGGTGCGGGGCAGCGACCCGCATCCGGTGATGGAAGGGGTGATCCTAGATATTACAGAGCGCAAAGCACTGGAGACGCAGCTGCAGCAATCGCGGAAGATGGAGGCGATCGGGCGCCTGGCCGGAGGAATCGCGCACGATTTCAACAACCTGTTGACAATTATTTCGGGATATACGGATTTGGCGATGAGCCGCACTTCCCTTTCCGCGGAAATTCGCAACGACATCGAGCGCATTGATCATGCCGCGGGGCGAGCGGCGGCGTTGGTGCGGCAACTGTTGGCTTTCAGCCGCAAACAGGTGTTGCAGCCAAAGATACTGGACCTCAATTCGCTGGTGCTGAACCTGGACAAACTGCTGCGACGACTGATAGACGACAACATCGAGATGGTGACACGCACCGGGCCAGGGGTCAGCAAGGTAAAGGCGGACCCGGCGCAACTGGAACAGGTCCTGATGAATCTGGTGGTGAATGCGCGGGACGCGATGCCAGACGGCGGGCGAATCATTGTGGAAACGTCGAATATCGAACTGGATGTTGCGTATTCGGAAGAACACGTCACGGTCAAGCCCGGACGTTACGTGATGCTGACGGTGACCGACAATGGAGTCGGGATGAGCCGCCAGACGTTGTCGCACATTTTTGAGCCGTTCTATACGACCAAGGCCAGCGGTGCGGGCACCGGCTTGGGCCTTTCCACGGTCTACGGAATCGTGAAACAAAGCGGTGGATACATCTGGGTGAACAGCGAACCGGGCAAAGGAAGCACCTTCAAAGTATATTTGCCGCTGGTCGAAGAAGCAGGGGAGGCAACCGTTCAGACAAAAACTGAACCCACACAAGAACGCGGATCGGAAACGGTGCTGTTGGTGGAAGACGAAGAAGCGGTGAGAGATCTGATCGAAGCGGTGCTGATGGCTAACGGATACCGGGTAATCGCAGCGGCGGATCCCAAGTCCGCACTTGCGCGCTTGGCGAGTTGCAAACAGGAAATCCACATGCTGCTCACGGACGTGGTAATGCCGGGCATGAGCGGACGAGAGTTGGCGGCGCAGGTTTGCGCGCGGTTCCCGGGGATACGCGTGTTGTTTATGTCAGGCTACAGCGACAATGTCATCACGACAGAGGGCATGCTGGAGAAAGGATTGGCGTTCCTGCAGAAACCGTTTTCGCCAAGCGCGCTGATCCAGAAGGTTCACGAAGTGCTATCGCAGACACCGGCGGTGTAATCGGTTCAGTGCGGTTCAGCGGGACTTTTGATATTGCTAAGGGTCTCCACATTGAATTTTTTGTAGTCGAAATAGCGGGTTGTCACGTTCGCTTTAATCCCCTTGACCAACAAGACGCGCACGCCGATATGCGCTTCTTCGTAGGTGGGGAGCCAGACTTCGTTATTGATGTAACCCTGTTCGAAGACGAAGCTGGTGCCTTTTTGTAGATTGGCGACCATACCGCCGGCAAAATGGAAATCGCGGACGAAGTAGGCTTCCAGACGGGCGACGTCATGAGCTTTTTCGTCGACCCAAATGACGCCGGCAAGGTCCTGGATCACTTTTTCTTCCAGTTTTTTGGCCTTGAACTCGGGGTTGGGCTCAAAATCGAAAACTAAAACGTCTTGCCCCCGATATCGTTCGCGGCGGGGATTGACGAACTGGCAGGCGCGCAGAAAGACTTCGATGCCGGGCTCGTCGCCTTTGTCGGGGTCTTTGCCTTCTTCCTTGGCCTTCTGTTCTTTTTCTTCCTTCTTTTTGTCTTTCTTCTGAAGGTCTTCGATCTCTTTCTTGGTCTTTTCGTTTTCCTTCTTCTGCTCTTCGTCGCTCAGCGGCTTGCCGTCTTTCTTGACGAGGGTAGAGACTTCTTCTCCGGACAGATAGAAAAAGGAGAACTCCTGAACATCGTGTTTGGTGATGTTTCCAGTTTTGTCGTACTGAGTTTCTTCTTCGATGCGGGAGCCGGCGTAGTTTTCTTTGATTTTGTCGATAGCCTTTTGATTGGCGTCGATTTCTTCAAAAAGCGTTTTTAGATCGGGCAAGACGACCTGAGATTTTTTGGGAAAATCAAAAACGCGTTCCCCGATGGTTTCGTTGACGGTCACCCGGGAGGCGACGACGGTATAGACGGCGCTGTCACGACGTAATTCTATACGGTAGGGGAGCTTTATACCGTTCACGGAACGGTAGTCGTCGTAATACGTCTCTTCAGTGATGCCCGCGACGATGCCCTTTTCGCCGACGATCAAGTGGCTGTCGGGATCAAAGAAAACCTGACGCTGCACGGCAGTGGGAAAGGTCAGATTGAGTTGTAAGGCATTTTTCCCGTGGATGGAGACGGTTCCGGCCGTAGGCGACACCGATTTTCTGCTTGGCGAGCTGCTGCAAGCGATTGTTGTAGAGTTCGCCGACCGGCTTCGACCTGAAGAGCTTCGGGGCCCAGCAAGGTGCTGATACGGCCGTCCGAGGTCTGATGCCAGGCGGATTTGCCGTTATAGGCTTCAATCAGGGTGTTGCCCGGCGTCATGAATTTCGGAATAGTAGCGATTGGGCTGTTTTAGCTTGAGGGTGTAGGCGCCAGACTTACCGTCGGCGCCGGTGGCAAAGGCCCCCTCGATGGAGACGGTCTGCACTTTCGAGAGCGCTTTAGCTCCGCCGGCCGCCTTCAGGTATTGGTCGATGATTTTATTTGGATCCTGGGCACGCAAGAGCGGGCAAAGGGATAGCGATAGCAAAATCGAGACGAGAAGAGGGAGTTTGCGCATAAGAGACAGACCAGGACAGCATAGCCGCATAGATAGAGATACGCACCCACGATGAAAAAGTTGCTCAAGACTGGAATCAGCCGCGGGGCGACTGCCGGCTATTTTTTTGCCGGCCGCGCCGCGTACTTTTCGTAAAGGGCCTTCTGCTTATTGTCGGTGGAGGTGAGTTGCCCATGGATGAATAGATATTTAACCTCGGTCGTCACTTCGAGTGGATCGCCGTTGGTGACAATGAGGTTGGCCAGTTTGCCGGTTTCGATGCTGCCGACTTCAGAGGAGAGGCCCAGCATATCGGCCGGATAGAGCGTGACAGCCTTCAGACCTTCCTCAGGCGGCAATCCGTGAGAAATGGCATTAGCGGCGAATTGGCCGAGCCTGCGGGCAAAGCTGTTATCGAAACTGGCAAAGGCCACACGGATGCCGGCCTGTTGGAGTTCGGCGGCCTGAGAGGCGGCGTGGTCGTAGGGATCGTCCTCCTCGGCGGGAACGGCAAGAGTGGAACCGAGAATCACCGGTATATTGCGCGACCGCAGGAGATCCTTGGTCTTCCCGGCTTCAGAACCGCCAGCGAGAATCATGCGGAGTTTCTGTTTCTGGCAAAAGTCCACGGCGTCGCGAATGGAGGGCGCACGGTTGGCAAATACGAGAACCGGCTCATCACCGCGTACGGCGGCAAGCATGGCGTCAAATTTGACGTCGCGCTGGATGCCGGGCGCGTTTTTTTCGACGGCCTGCTGATAGTGACGGGCCTGTTCGAACCATTCGGTGAGTTGATTGACTTTCTTGTCGTACTCTTTTTTGGCCTCGGCGTACGGTTTTTCCTTGCGCGAGAAGGTGGCCATGTCGAAAGTCTGCGTTTCGATTTCCGGCCAGTTGAGAACCAGAGCGGCGTTGCGGCGCAAGGTCATCTCGGCGGGGGTCCAGCCCGCAAGCTCGATTGCAGAAGCTTGTCCGCCGACGGATCCGGCGTCATCGCCGCTGCCGGGGACGGCAAGTGCTTCGGTGATGCCCGCGGCGCGAGTGACACCAATGTGCGCACTGGAGGGCAGGACCGCGGTGGCGGCAACAATGTCCGGGTTGAATGAGCCGGTTTCCTGAACGTCGACCGTGGCGCGAACGGCGCCGATTTCGCTGAGTCCAAGCTCGGTAATGGCGTCGAACAATCCGGGATAGACAGAGAGTCCTTGGGCGTCGATGACTTTGGCGCCTGCAGGCGCGGGGAGATTCTCACCAACGGCAGAGATTTTTCCGTGGTGAATCAGCACAGTGCCGTTGGCAATTGGAGCGTCGGAAACTGTGATCACTTTCGCGTGAATGATCGCGTAGTCGGATGGGGCTGATGACGAAGCCTGCGATTGAGCAGGACAGCTAGAGGCCAGGGAGAATGATGCGGCGGCGGCCAGCAAAGCGAAGACGACTTGGTTTTGGCGGATCATCGCACACCTCCCGCCAGGGACTCGTCTATAGATGGTTTGGGCTTGTCGTCGGGCTTCTTATCGTCTTTGCTCGCGGGAGGCTTGGCGGCTTTGTCGTCCTTCTTTTCGTTTTTCTTTTCTTTGGCGATGAGATTTTTCTTTTCCTGAGCGAGAACCGCGCGGTTGGCAATGTCCTGATCGCGATCGAAATAGACGCGCCCGTCGATCAGGGTTTTCTGAGCGACAGCGTAAGCGCTCATGGGATCGCGGTCGTAGATGACCAGGTCGGCGTCTTTGCCAACATCGATGGAGCCGACGCGCTTGTCGATGCCCAATTGGATGGCAGGATTGATGGTAACGAGTTTGAGCGCTTCATCGTGTGTCAGCCCACCATAGAGCATGCTCTTGGCGGCTTCCTGGTTAAGGTGGGTAGCTTCGCCAGCGTCATCGGAATTGATGGAGACAACGACTCCGCGACGAGTCATCAGCGCGGCGTTATAGGGAATGGCGTCGTAGGCTTCCACTTTATAGGCCCACCAATCGGAAAAGGTAGAGGCTCCAGCGCCGTAGGCAGCAATTTCCTCGGCGACCTTATACCCTTCGAGGACGTGCTGAAGGGTTTGCACGTGGAAGTTGAACTCCTTGGAAACCCGCAGGAGCATCAGGATTTCATCTTCGCGGTAGCAGTGAGCGTGAACATAGCGCTTGCCCTCCAGGACTTCGACGAGGGGATCGAGCTTGAGGTCGCGACGCGGCGGAACGAGATTTTTTTCGCCGGATGCCAGACGCTTGCGGTAGTCATCCCACTTGGCCTGGTAGTCCTTCGCGGCGGTAAATGAGGAGCGAATGGTTTCTTCCACGCCCATGCGAGTCTGCGGATAGCGGTCGGACATGCCCGGCGCGCGGAAATTGGAACGCTTGGGATTTTCGCCAAGCGCGAATTTGATTCCGGGAAGGGCTCCTTCGAAGGGCAGATTGGCGGCAGGCTGACCCCAGCGGAGCTTGATGACTACGGTCTGGCCACCGATTGGATTTGCGGAGCCGTGGAGGATGTTGGCGGTGGTGACGCCACCGGCGAGATCGCGATAGATATCGATGTCGTCGGAATCGAGGACATCGGCGATGTTGACCATGGAGGAAACGGCGATGCTGCCTTCATTCACGTCGCCATCGATGGCTATGTGGGAGTGGCAATCGACGATTCCGGGCATAACGAATTTTCCGGAGGCATCGATAACCTGAGCGTCCGCAGGCGCTTTAAGTTTGGGTCCGACGGCGGCGATTTTTCCGTTTTGAATGAGGATGTCGCTGTCCTGGAGTGTGCCGTGAGACGCGGTAAGAATGGTGGCGTTACGGATGACTATGGTGGGAGCAGGTGGTTGCTGAGCAACGACGCGAGGAGCAGAGATCGCAAGGAGAGTAAGGAAAGTGAGGGCAAGTCGGGCAGTGTTTGATTTCATTGGGCACCTGATCACTGGGCACCTCCGGCACTCTGTGGCTTGGTGCCCGTGAAATCAAAGTCGTAACTCAGCACGCTGATCGAACCTTTCATAACGTTGTCCTGAAGAGTGCCGGTGAAGTGGACATCGGCCGGACTGCCGTTGATCGGGAGATTGATGGTGAGACTGAATTTGTCGCCGCTCAGGTAGCTCTCGAAAAGATTGGCAGTACCGCGAGGACTGGAGAAGGTTCCGGTGACTGTGCCAGTGCTGGACATGGTCAAATCCGCGGTAGCCTCTTCGGGTCCATCCGGCGCGGTGTAGGAAAGCTTCCACCGGCCGGTCAAATCGCCCTTGGGTGGATCTTTGGCAGTGATTTCGCGGATTTCAAATTTCTTTCCGTCGACGAAGACCATTTTGATTTTGGTCTTCTTGTCGAAGAGGTCTCCATCGGTGACTAGCAAGTTGGCGATTTTGCCCTTTTCGATGGAGCCCAGGACGTCTGCCAGCCCGTAAATTTCCGCAGTAGAAAGAGTCATGGCACGCAACGCGGCATCTTCGCTGAGGCCGGCGTCGATGGAACGCTTCACAGCAGGAATGAGATCCTTCGGAGAAGTGATGGCGCCGGAATAGAAGGCAAACTTTACACCGGCTTTCTGCAGGGCGGCTGGGGTGGAGGGGGCGCGATCCCGGAAACGTAGAGTGCGCAGAGAAGTTTCGGCGTCGGGATCTGCGTCCTTTTCGGCCTCGGGCCATTTCAGATCGACGAGCACAGGCAGTTTCGAGGCAGTGAGCTCGGGCGCCACGGCATAGCCCATTTGACCACCATAGAGAACGGCGCTGAGTTTCCATTCGCCAGCCAAGCCGGATCGCGCGACGAATCTGTAGAGAGGTGTTGCCGGGAATTAAAACGATGGCGTGCTGCTGCAGCGCCTGCTGTAAGGCGGCTTCGGTGCGGTCATACGGGGGGCCGCTCGGTGCCGCGAGGATTTTTATCGTAGGCAGTACTCCGCCTGCGTGTTCCACTCGGTGTCGATCCAAACTTGCCGCACGTAAGCGATGGAGCCCATCAACGAACCGGGAAAACTTCGGAAGCTGCCGGGAGGCTGCAGGGATACGGGCACGGCCACGGGTTGTTTGACGACGAGGTCGCCGGAGCGATCGCCGCCAACAAGATCAAGAACTGCGGCTTGCCCGGGGAACATTCCGCCCTTAGGAGCGGAAATGGTGGTGGTAAATCCGGCAGAGCGCCAACTTTCAATGCGAGGATCGGAGAGATTGATTTCGTCGGCTGCGTTTCGCCAAGGCGTGGTTGCCGGTCGATCCTCCGGCCCCTTCGAAGGTGGAGCGGGCTTATCGTGCGAATCGGGAGAGCCGCCGGCGCTTGCGGCGACACCAACGTCGGTGAAGGCGTCGATCAGTCCAGGGTAGACCGTCAGGCCTTTGCCTTCGACAATCCAGGCGTCAGGAGGGATAGGTCACGTCTTTGCCGACCGCGACAATCAGGCCTTTGGAAATGACGATGGTGGCGCCATCTAGGGGAGGACCACTGACGGGCACGACTTTGGCGTCGCGAATCGCGAAGCTGCGAGGTTCGCCACCTTGCGCAGAGGCGCGGGCAGAAAACAACATCGGCAGAAGTGCAGCGAGCAAGACTCGTGCGAGTACGGGCGGGAACACACGGCTTCCCTTCATGCGACGCTCCTTGCGTGCGAGTTAGGTTCGCGGCACCGTTATTCGGAATTACCCCAGCAATGCGCGAAATAATGAGGCTAGTGACATCGCGAAGGGACGTCAAGTGGAGACATGGGACGCTAGTGGGCCAAGCTGCGCCGTTCATCGAACGGCGCAGCAAGATGCACAAAACAGAAGTTAAGGTTTCTTTTTCTTTCCGCCGAGCAAACCGCCAAGCTGGTTGATTGCATCGTTGGCTGCCGGGTTGTTGGTGCCCAGCGCACCACCGGCCAAGCTTTGAACGGCGTTCGTGGTGCCACCAACGCAGCCCAACTGAGATTTGAGCAAACTGGCGGTGGCGCCTCCGACGTCGGGAGTGAATTGCGGATTGGAGGTGGTGCCGTGAATCTGCAAGGGCACCTTGACGGTGCCACCTTTGCAATTCGCTGCGCCAGCGCCAAGCACTTGTCCAAGCGTGCCCCCTGCCGCGCCTGCAGCACCCGCGGCAACATTGGTGATCATGGAACTGCTGACCGTGGCGACTACATTGAAGTTCATGTTGTTCTTGGAATCGAGCGTTCCGCTGCCAACCATGCTACCGAGCGAAGGCACGACGAGATTCATATTGTCGGCGCGCAAACCGTTGGGCGCCATGTGAACGTTGGAAGTGAACTTTTCAATCATCAAATCGCCGCCGGTTTTGATTCCGGCCAGGGACGCCACGCCGGACATCTTGGAACCCAGGTCAAAGCCGGCGAGTTTGCCGTTGAAGAGACCGATGGTGCCGTCGGTGACGAGATTATCAGTTGGGCCGGTAAGGTGCAGGTTGGCATTGAGAGTTCCAGCGGAGAGACGGCTCTTGTCCGGGAGATTGATGGCGAGAGCGGGGAGGAAAGACTCGAGATCGGTGGCGGGCAAGCCTTGGCCGTCGAGTTTCATGTCGACGACGAAATTGTCTCCTTCGGATTTGTAGGTGCCGTTGAGATTGGATTTGGCGTTGCCGATTCTAATTACAGACGGGTTAAGCACTCCCGAACTTTTCTGGAGATCGTATCGAGTGTCGAAATCGAGGGAGGCCGGCACTCCGGAGGGATGCCCACCCGCAATCAGGACGGCCTTGGACAATTTCATGTTGCCCTTGATGGCCATTTGACCGCCTTGACTCACGAGGGTGGATGCCACGTCCACGACGCCACCCAATCCCAGCTTGGGATCCAGAAACCCGGTGGAAGCAAGATTCATATTGTTAATGGAAAGTTTGACATCCTGGGGAGTCAGGGAGACGTCCTTCTGATCGAACGGACCGACGTTGCCGGCGATTTTCATGTCGCCGCCACCCGGCAAACCCATGGAGAAGTCGATGGGAAACTTGGTGGTGGAGGCGACGTCGCTGGCGGTCAAATTCACGTTGGTGTAGACCGAGCGTTTCTGCGACTTGGTAGTGCCCAGAGTGATCTGGCCATCCTTGACTTCCAATTTCTTGATTGAGACTGCGCCTGGAGCGGTAGAGTCTGCCGACTTGGGGGCGGTCGATGCCGATGAGTTGCCGATACTGGAAAAATTCCAGGCACCGCTGGGATCGCGGAGCAAGGTGACCTGGGGATTTTCGATGGTAACGCCAGTGACTTTGAGTTCTTTGGAAAAAATCAGCGGCATCATTTCGACGCCCACGCGAGCCGACTTGGCGGTGAGGAAGGGTACGGAGCTGAACTTCGGATCATCGGCGATGGAGATGGAGTCAACGCCGAGTGAACCCGTGAACAGAGACAAACTGAGATTGCCAATTTCGACCTTACGGCCCAGCGCGGCACTGGCGCGGCTCTCCAGGGTCGGCTTAAAACTGTTTACGGGAATCAGGAACGGGATAATAAGCAGGAGCAACAGAACCGCTACGACGGCGATGGCAATCCACTTCAGTTTGCCACTCATTGAGACCTCCGCAGGGAATGCATTTCGGGCGGATGGGCTTCCGGGCAGGATAGTACCACACGCGTCCGTTCAGGCAGGGAGGCTAATTCTCTCATTACCGTGGTGGCGGATGCCTACCCGCTTTTGTGTATGGATCGTCAAATTGGGGAAGCGGAAGTCGCGAGTTGGGCCAGGAACAGGCGTGTTAGAATTTTATTGTCGGGGCCGTTGCTTAAATGGATAAAGCACAGGTTTCCTAAACCTGCAATCCCGGTTCAAGTCCGGGCGGTCCCACCAGCATTCCGGCGATCCAGTAAAAGCAGCACCTGAAAAGAAGTTGGCGGAGGAATGCAGCCATCCGCCGCACTGGGGCATCTATTTCGCAGGGAGAGTGGACTCACTTGGGGAAGCTATCTAAGTTTTGCTGGTGCATGCTGGCGCTAAGTTTGTGGGGCTTGAGCCCAGTGGTTGCGGCGAGCCATGAATCGCTTGGCACACAGGATCTCCCGTTGCCGAGGGTCTCTCTGGAAGCTACGGATATTCTGCAAGATCCACCAAATGCCGAAAAGCAAGATGCCAAGAATCTGCCATCGTCGCCCGCGCCCAAAACCAGCGACGCTAGCCCGTCGACGATTCAAAAAGATGCGGACAGCAATCCGAATGCGAATCCGAACGATCTAAGTGGCAAGCAATCTAAGAGAATTCTGGGAATCATTCCGAATTATCGGGCGGTCAGCGTTGATACTCACTTGCCGCCGCAGAGTGTGAAAGAGAAATTCTGGCTGGCGACACAGGATACCTTTGACTATTCCAATTTTATTTTTGTCGGGGGGCTGGCAGGGATTTCCATGGCTGGTAGAGGAGAACCGGCGTTTGGCAACGGCGCGGCAGGGTACGGGCGTTACTATTGGCATACATTCGCTGATGTGGGCGTTGGCAACTACATGACGGAAGCGATCGTGCCGACGTTGACGCGGGAAGATCCGCGCTACTACACGCTGGGACGGGGCGGCGTGTTTAAGCGCACGGGGTACGCGATTTCGCGACTCTTCGTTACCCGCACAGATGCGGGGAACAGTACATTCAACCTATCCGAAATCGTGGGCAACGGGGCAGCAGCGGGTATTTCCAATACGTACTATCCCAAGGACGTCAACGTGTGGGTCAAGACCTACCAGCACTGGGGCGAGCAGATCGCGTTTGATGGAATCGGCAACATCCTGAAGGAATTCTGGCCGGACATCAACAAGGCCGTCTTCCACATGAAATATTAATTGTATTAATTACTTCTTTCTGAACATTAGCTGTGTCAAGATAGCCAAGGTTGTTGCTGTTCCATGGATTTTCTATGGGATCTGCTGTAGACATCCATCGTTTACAATTCGCTTTCACTGTAACCTTCCATTATTTATTCCCACAACTGACGATGGGCTTGGCATTGCTGATCGTCATCCTGAAGACGCAGTATCTCCGAACCAACGATGAACACTACAATCGCGCCGCGCGGTTCTGGGCAAAGATCTTCGGAGTGAACTTCGCGCTGGGCGTGGTTACGGGAATTCCGATGGAATTCCAATTCGGAACGAACTGGGCGGAGTTCTCTAAGGCGGCGGGCGGGGTGATCGGACAGACGCTGGCAATGGAGGGCGTGTTCTCGTTTTTCCTGGAGTCCACTTTCCTGGGACTTTTCCTTTTCGGCGAGAAGAAATTGGGGCGCGTTGGACATTGGTTCGCGGCATTTTTTGTATTTCTCGGCTCGTGGATGTCGGGCTACCTGATTGTGGCTACCGACGCATGGATGCAACACCCAACGGGTTACCGATTGGGCCCCCAGGGACAGATCGAGTTGAGCAGTTTTTGGGGATTGCTTCTGAACCGGTGGGCGCTTTGGCAGTATGCGCACAACATGCTGGGGGCCGTGCAGACAGGCTGTTTCGTGATGGCCGCTGTCGGGGCGCTTTATTTACTGACGAGGCGTTGGGAAAGCTACGGGCGAACTTTCGTGCACACGGGAGTGGTGGTGGGTGCGTTGGCGTCCGTGCTGCAGTTGATGCCGACGGGGGACATGCAGGGGAAGTATATCGCGGAGTATCAACCAACGACCTTAGCGGCAATGGAAGGGCTGTTCAGCACGCAGGACGGTGCGCCGCTGGTAATTCTGGGCCAGCCGGACGTGGAAAAGAGAAAGCTCGATAACCCGATCGAAGTTCCGTACATGCTGAGTTTTCTGACGTACAAGCACTGGAAAGCGAATGTGAAGGGATTGGACGCCTTCCCGGAAGATCAATGGCCGGACCGGATCGAGCTGTTGTACTTCAGTTATCACATTATGGTCGGACTGGGCACGATCTTCATCGCGGTGATGGTGGTGTCTTTGTATCTGCTGACGCGCCGGAAACTTTACGAATCGAACTGGATGCTGTGGATTCTGATGCTTTCGGCTCCGCTACCATACATCGCGAATACGGCGGGATGGATGACTGCTGAACTGGGGCGGCAACCCTGGCTGATCTACGGAATGATGCGGACCAGCCGCGGAATTTCTCCGACTGTGGCCGCAGGCAACACGTGGTTCACGATGCTCGGGTTTATGGGGATGTATACGCTGCTGGCGATACTCTGGCTGCTGCTGGTCTACCGGGAAATTGAGCACGGGCCAGAGGTTGAATTGGAAACAAAGCATCGAATCCCCGCACCGGCAACGGCAGACTAGGAGCAGCGGGCATGGGAAACATCTGGTTCTGTCTCGTCGCGGTGATGGTCGCGCTGTATGTGCTGCTGGATGGATTCGACTTAGGAGCAGGCGCGGCGCACTTCCTGGTGGCGCGAACGAACGAAGAGAGACGTCAAGTGATTGCGAGCATCGGACCGGTGTGGGACGGCAATGAGGTGTGGCTGCTGGCCGCCGGAGGCACGCTCTACTTTGCGTTTCCGCTGCTGTATGCGAGCGGATTCAGCGGTTTTTATCTACCCTTGATGGTGGTGTTGTGGCTGCTGATCTTGCGCGGAACCGCAATCGAGTTCCGGAACCACTTCGCCAGCCCGGTGTGGATTCCTTTCTGGGACGTCGTGTTCTCTGCGGCAAGCGCGCTGCTGGCAATTTTCTTTGGCGCGGCATTGGCAAATGTCGTGCGCGGTGTTCCGCTGGATGCGTCGGGCTACTTCTTCGAACCGTTGTGGACGAATTTTCAGATCGGAGAGCGGACCGGCATTCTGGACTGGTACACAGTTCTGGTTGGGGTGCTGGCGTTACTGGTGTTGTTGATGCACGGAGCGCTGTGGCTGCAGATGAAAACGCAGAACCCAGTGAGTGGACGGGCGGCGCGAGTGGCGGGATGGGCATGGTGGGGAGTGCTGGCGCTGACAGCGCTCGTTACAGCGGTTACCTTCAAGGTCCAGCCGAATGTGCTGGCGAACTTCCGTAATTGGCCGATCGGATTGGTACTGCCAGCAATTGCCGTAGCGGGCTTAGCGGGGATAGTGTTCGAACTGCGGCGCGGGCAGCAGCGCAACGCGTTTCTGGCATCGTGCGGGTATTTGCTGGGCATGCTGACGAGCGTGGTCTTCGGGGTATATCCGATGGTTTTGCCGGCGCGGAATCCGCTGTACTCGCTGACCGTGGAGAGCGCCAAGGCCGCCGATTACGGACTGAAGATCGGACTGATCTGGTGGACGATTGGGATGATTTTGGCAACGATCTACTTTGTGTATGTCTACCGGTCATTTTCAGGCAAAGTCGCGGTGCAAGCCGAAATCAAAGAAACTCAGCACGAATAACCTCGCTCGATAGACCAGGGACGACGGTCCTGTCCCTGGGGACAGATAACACTCCGTCACACTAGTACGCCGGACACGTTGACCGGGGCGTATTGCACTGCGAATGTTGGAAATGGCGGCGGGTGTGCACGATAAGGGCTAGTTACAGGAACGCTGTCTTCCGGATTCTCGCACCGGGAGAGCACCGATCCCCTTCCCGCAACCAAGAACCTGAACGCGTGAAGGAATTGTGGCCACCGGTTGTGGCTCGCATCCATGGCAACGTTGGTTAAGGCCGGGCGCTATGAAATCCTCGAAGAACTGGGACGAGGGGCGATGGGCGTGGTGTATCGCGCCAACGATCCAGTGATCGGACGTACGGTAGCGGTAAAGACGATACGATTAAGCGAAGAAGGGACAGGCCTGACGCGGCCGGAACTGCTGACTCGCTTTCAAACGGAAGCGCGAGCGGCCGGTTTACTGACGCACCCAAACATCGTGGTGGTGTTCGACGCCGGGGAAGAAAACGGGCTGTACTACATCACGATGGAGTTGGTGGAAGGCAAGAGCCTGCAGGCGTTGTTGGATAACGGGCACATCTTCACCGTGCCGCGCATCCTGCGGATTCTGGAACAGACCTGCAGCGCGTTGCAGTTTGCGCACGACCGCAACATCATTCACCGGGACATCAAGCCCGCCAACCTGATGTTGACGCCGGACGATACGGTCAAGGTCACCGATTTCGGCACGGCCAAAATTTTGCAGTTCGGCACCACGACACAAACCACCAACGTAATGGGCACGCCGAGCTACATGTCGCCGGAACAGGTGAAGGGCCGGCCTGTCGATGGACGGAGCGACATTTTTTCCCTGGGCGTGCTGTTCTACGAAATGCTGACCGGGGAAAAACCGTTCCCGGGCCAGAGCATCACCACCGTCATTTATAAAATCGTGAATGAAGAGCCGATTCCGCCGCGCCAGCTGAATCCTTCCGTGCACCCAGGCCTGAACGAAATTGTGTTGCGAGCGCTGTCCAAGGATCCGGATACCCGTTACCAAAGCTGCCGGGACTTGCAAGACGACTTGCGGAACTATCGAACGCTGGGTTCCGAGCGAAATCCCGATGCCACGCTAGTTTCACCTCGGCCAGCAGTGGCTGCGCCCGTGAATTCTGCTCCCGGGTTGCGCGGCCTGCATAATGAAGATCCGATGGCTTCCCCACGATTGCGCGCGCTGGAGTCGCGCAACGCCAGCCCGCAACAAACGCCATCCTTACGAAACACAGGGGCCATCGCGCCCGTCCGAGAAGCTCCCGAGAAAAGCAGCCGCCTGAGCACATTGCTGGTGGCGTTGTTGCTGGTGACTGTAATTTTGTGGGGAGTTCACAAGCTGCAACCGGAATTTCAAGCGGCGCGCGAGCGCAATGGCGCGCCTAGCGCGGGGACGAGTTCCGCAAATCCACTGGAGCGACCGCCCACTTTGGTGACGACCCAGCCTTCGCAGGTCCTGGACTCGAGTTCGCAAGGTTCGAATGGCGGAGCGCCGCCGGAGAACACATCGGCGACCTCCCCCACTCCCACAAGTAACAACACGGCAGATTCAAACGTGGCCGCAGTACCGACAGCCGATGCCACCGCGGAAAAGCCGATTCAGACCGCCGAAACTAACAATCCTGCGGCAGCGACCGTGACCGCGTCGAACGTTACGCCTGCCGCGGCGGAATATAAGGGGCGGATTGAGGAAGCATTGGCCGAAAAAGGGCTGACGAATCGAGTGAAGATCGCGGCTTCCGGAAATTCGCTGACGCTGACCGGCAAGTTGCGGCCTACGGAGCACTCGGCGCTACTGCATTTCATGAGGGGAGCACCAAGCGAGCTTCATGTGGTAGACGACATTCTGTACGACGATGCTGCGGTGCCAGGCACGGCAGGGAGCACCGCGAACGACGCGCATCCCACTCCAGCGAAGGGCAACAGCGCGTTGCATGTGATCACGGATGTGTTGGGAGCGACGGCGACCATCTTCGACGCAGGTGACCGCGAACTCTCCGATTGTCAGACGCCATGCAGTTTTAACAATCTGAAGCCCGGCCACTACAGCGTGCAGGTCGAGAAGGACGGCTATGTTGCGGTGCAGAGCGCGGTGGATTTGAAGGCTGGGCAGGCGCAGGACCAGAAATTCCACCTCGAGGTTACCGCCAAAGGTTTGTACATCAGCAGCCACCCAACGGGCGCGGATATCTATATCAACGGCGCGAAACAGGCTGGACAGACGCCAGCGACATTGCCGCTAGCGGCGGGGCACTACACGCTGATGCTGCGGAAACCCGGGTTCGTGACCTATTCGGTACAAGTGCTGGTGAAGGACACGATTCAAACAACCTTGGACGTGCCGCTGGGCGCGCTGGCCGAACCGCAAGTGGCATGGGCTCAGGTGACGACGACGCCAGCAGGGGCACAAATCGTGGTCGATGGCATTCTGACGGGACAAGTGACGCCGGCGCGGGTCCAGGTATCTGCCGGGTCGCACATCTTAGGGCTAAGACTGATCGGATACCAAGTTGGAAGACGAGCGATCCAAGTGTCCGAGGGTGGGACAGTCACTGTTTCGGAAGCCCTTCAAAAGAAGTAGGTTAACTTCCCTCGGAATTTAGATGCAGAACGGGACTGGCGTTTTCGGCACATGGAACACTTTGTTCCGTCTTTGAACCTTCCGTACTATATCTTCCTCCAACCATTGCTTCACACTTAGAACGGGATTTTCTCCCTCGAAAATTCGCCGGGTGTCGGCGATCGGGGGCCTACTCCCTTCACCGCTTTAGCCCGTCCCGGTGAACAGCCATTCTGTCGGGCCCGGAAATCGCCTTGGTTCAACGTGCTACAGCTCTGGCGGATCAGGTTCGCGGCAACAAGCCGCAGGGCCGCGGCACGAAATCGCCCGAAGATACTGGACGGCTTGGGCGAACCAGCCAAACAGACCCTCGCGTCAGCCAGGTCATCACCGCATTGCGGGCTTTCCACCTGTTGCTGCGGGCGCATCGCTTGTACGATGCGTCGCATCCGTACCTACTGGACAGCCTGGACGCGGCATACGATTCCCTGAAGAGAACGGCAGCGCAATTGAGCGGGTTGGAAGTGCGCACGGAGCGAGGAGGGATTGTCGCTCCGGCAGTGAGCGAGTCGTATTTGCCGGATGCGCGCGGGGAATTCCATTCGTTGGCGGCAGAGTTGCAGAAGGCTGGAATACAGACACTTTTCTTTGCGTCGCAATTCCATGTGGGCGAATTAGACACGCTGGTGCAACTGATCAAAGGCAGCTTGCTAAGATCGGAGGAGCCGGTTACGCGTTCGGGGCGAACGTATTGGCCGGGTCAACTCCGGGAGCATCGCGTGGAAGGAATTCAGGTCAACACCCTGACCGATCGAAAAGTAGATACCGTACTGGCCAGCCTGATCGCGGCGCTCGTGGCTTACGGGGGAAACGCACCTCTGGAAAACGGCGATGCCCCAATACGCGCGCCGCAAGCGGAAGAATTGAATGACTCGCTGCGGCTGATCGCAAGGCTTACGCCGCCGATGGAAGTGGCGCGCGGGCTTTCCGCGGAAGATGCCGCCCGGTCTATTCATGCCGCGATGGAAAATGCGAGCCGAGGCACGGTGCGTCTGCTGCTGAGTTCGATGACGCATTACACGCCGCAGGAAGGTGAGGCCCCTCAAGGGTATCTGCTGCGGTTATCGCAGAGCTTAATTCTGGAGCACCTAGGAACAGAATTTGCGGCAGGGAGCGTTCCCGCTGCTGCGATTCGGCCGACGGTGTTTCAATTTGCGGATGTTCTGGTGGCCGCCGGCGAATACCGCGGGCCACATTCGTCGCAGCACCTGTCCACTCTGGCGACCGCCTGGGCAAATGACGCGTTCCGGGAGCAATTTATTGAGCGATTCTGGCAGGACCTGCCGCCGCGAGAAAAGTCGGCAGTGTTGCGCGGGCCGGAAATCTGGTGCGTGCCCATTGCGGCAATCCGCCACACGCTGCGGCAATTGGCCGACACCGGCGCGGATGCGCCTCGACGGGAAGCCCGGACGATCCTGCTAAATTACGCTCGGAGACTCGATCATGCGGAGGCGCCCGCGCGGCGCATCGTGGCAGCGGGATTGGGAGAGCTGACGCCGCTACTGGAATCCTTGTGGCCAAACCAGTTACCGGAAGAGTTGAGCAAAGGGTCGCTGGTGGCACTGACAAGCGAGAATGCGCCGGAAACCAGCGCGCTGCTGGCGGGATTCCTGGAATCGCTAGGGCGAATCGCGGTGACGCGAGGTGACTTTGCGGGATTTGAGAATATTTTGCTGGGTTTGGAGCGCGTGCCTCGCGATGCGGAGCACGAGCACCTGACGACGCTACGGCAACGACTGATTGCGAACGACCGCTGGATGCTGCTGGTGGACGCGGCGCTGGCCAATCGTCCGCTGGACGTGGCGCTGCCAAGGCTGTTGCAACGCGATCCAGACCGCTTGCTGGACCGGCTTACGCTGCTGTTGACGGATACGCGTGGGCCGGAAATGGTCCCGGCCATGGCGCGCCTGCTGCGGTCCATCGGAGTTCCAGCGCTGACTCTGCTGGAAAGGCGACTATTTGAAGCACGCAGGCAACGGGTAAGCGCTGCGATCAAGTTGCTGGCAGCGGCCGACCCGGACAGGCTATTGCGTGGATTAACGCGAGCGATGGCAAGTTGGGAATGGAATCTGCAGGACTTGGCGGTGAGCGAACTGGCGCGGCCCGCCAACACGACTTCGGCCCAGAGCACGGCATTCGTGTTCTCCGCGATTTTGTCGGATGCGCACCCGCTGGTAGTGCCGATGATGATCGACCAGATCGGGATCGGGCAGGAAGCCACGGCGGTCCCCCTGCTGATGGAGATTGCAGCGGGCGAGCACGATACGTTGCGTGATCAATTTGTGCGGATCAAGGCCATCGAGGCTCTGGGCCGGCTGCGGGCGTACGAAGCCGTGGACCTGTTGCGGCAGCTAGCGAATAAACGCGACGGGCTGACGTTTATGGAGCCCGCCGGATTGCGGGCGGCCGCCGAAGACGCCCTGGCGTTGATGGAAGAATCGCCGGCTTCGTCGCGGGCGCGGGCGGCTTTCGAACCGCAAGCCACACCGCTGGGAAGCTTTGTAGTGCCGCGACGCTATGCGCGCATACCGCTGGAGTCTCCGCTGCGCGCCCAGATTGGCGGGCCGCATGCATCAATGGCGCGGGTCAAGACGATCAGCCTAGGCGGCGCGTATCTGGAATCCACAAATCGAATGAACGTGGGCGATTCCGTGCAGCTGGAAGTGCGGTCGGGGTTGAAGAAGATTCACTTCACCGCAGTGGTGCGAAACGTGGGGCCAGACGGTAACGGCGTCGAATTCGTGCACATGAAGGACGAAGACAGCGACCGTTTGCGGCGGCTGGTGCGGAAGCATTTGTAATTCGCCGGACAGATTCCACTAGAACAACGTCAGGGCTTTTTGGGAGGAGACGCTGGAACCGCGGCCGGCGCGGGTGCTGCTGCAGTCGCGTCGAATGGATGGTAGTTGGTCCATTTGACGGTAATCCGGACAGGCACGTTGTGGTCCTGCGTTTTCACAATGTCTTCCGAGCGCGAATAATTAGGAAACCAGTACTTGCCTTCTACGAATTCCCGATAGGTTTCGAAAATGCTGAAGGGCATTGAAGAAGGTCGGTAATCCCCAAGATCGGTAACCCACTTGCCGTAGGTTTTCACGACTTCCAGGTATTTCTGATCGACCCAAACGATGCCATCGAATAACGGGTGCTGGCGCTCGAGGGTTTTGGGGCTGGCCTGGAAGATGTAGCAATCGACTTCATCGACGCGCTCGTTTCCCAGGAATTTCAAGACATACTTAGGAAGTTGGGCGGTGGTCAGCGGAAACGCCGGAGCACGAAACAGGCGTTGCAGATCGTCGGGCTCGAACTGGAGATACTCGAGAGAGGATTGGGGCGCCGCAATCGCTTTTTCGATGAGCTGTCCGTCAGCAGTGCGGGCGGCATCGTACGTAGCGGTAAATTCGCCGACCGGCTGTCCATCCGGAGCAAACTCCTGAATGCGAATGGATTTGCGATAGGTGAATTGAGCGCGTGCGGCGGCGTACGTATCTTCTTTCTGAGAAAACCCTTTAATGATTTGAGCCTGCGGCAAAGAGGGGGGCGCCTCGGCTTCGGGGACGCCCTCGACGCGACGAACGGAATGCTCCGGAGGAGCCGCGAGAGGGCCTGGACCAGTTTCCTGCGCCGAGCAGGTTTGGGGAGGCACAGCTAGTGTAAAAAGAAAAAAAGCAGCCAAGGAAGTGAGAGAAACGCGAGAGCCTGTGAGTGACACGGTCATCTTTCCAATAGGATGCGGCGAAATCGCAGGTTGCCGCCCGCATCGGTCTTCAGTGTACTCCAAACATACGGCACAAAGTCGCGACGAACAGGAAAGGCGAGGAACGGATTTGGTAGAATGGGACGTTTGGGATTATGACGAAAAAAGAGAGTGTGGCGCGCCACTTCTGGGTGAGCGGCCGAGTACATGGGGTGGGTTACCGAGCGTTCGCGCAAGAGGCGGCGGAACGGCTGGGGCTGCACGGTTTTGTGCGGAATTGCCGGGATGGACGCGTCGAGGTATTCGCGATGGGCAGTGCAGAACAGTTGCATGAATTGCGGGCCGAGTTGCACAAGGGACCAATGATGGCGCGGGTGGCGGGAGTTCACGAAGAACCTGCGGCGGTAGATGCCAAGTACAGCGGCGAATTCATTGTGGAAACCACGACGTAATGCCTGAGGAGGCGGGAATGGATGACCTGAAGAAGCTGATTCGTGAGATTCCGGATTATCCGAAACCGGGCATTCTGTTTTACGACCTCACCACGCTCTTGAAAGATAAAAGCGGCTTCCAACAGTTGATCGACCGGCTGTGCGCACATTACGCGAATCACAAGATTGATCTGGTGGCGGGAGTGGAGGCGCGCGGATTTATTTTTGCGCCAGCGCTGGCCTACCGGCTGGGCGCGGGATTCGTGCCAGTTCGCAAGCCGAAGAAATTGCCGGCCAAGGTGGCGAAAATTGCATACGCCCTGGAGTATGGCTCGGACACGTTGGAGATTCACGAAGATGCGGTGGACAAGGGCGACCGGGTGCTTCTCTGCGATGATCTGCTGGCAACCGGGGGAACCGCGGCGGCAGCAATCGAGCTGATCCGCTCGCTCGGCGGAGTAGTGGATGGAGCAGTGTTCGCGGTGGAGCTGGAATTTTTGCAGGGACGTTCGAAGCTTCCGGGCCTGGACGTATTCTCGCTAATCAAGTACGACAAGTAATCGACGCTCACGGGCTAGCGCTTGACGTGACGCTGGCGCAGGGCTTCAAACAGGACGACGCCCGTCGCAACGGAAACGTTCAGCGACTTGATCGGGCCGCTGGTCGGCAGCGAAACCACAAAATCACACCGCTTGCGGGTCAGTTCGTGCAGCCCGTTGCCTTCACTGCCCATGACAATGCCGGTGGGTGAGGTGTAATCCACGTCGGTGTAGGGGCGCGTTCCTTCCTCGTCGAGACCCACGAGCCAGTAGCCGGCGTCTTTAAGCTCCTCCATCGCACGCACAAGGTTCGTCACCCTGGCGATCGGAAGATGGGCGAGGGCTCCGGCGGAGGCACGCGCAACGGATTCCGTAAGGCCCGCGGCGCGGCGTTCGGGAATGACGACACCATGAGCCCCTGCCGCCAGAGTGGTACGAATGATGGCTCCCAGATTGTGGGGGTCCTCAACGCCATCGAGGAGAACGATCAAACCGATGCCGCCGCGAGCGTGGTTGGCATTTGCGAGTACATCTTCGAGCGTGGTCGCGGAGCGAGCCGCAGCCAAAGCCACTACTCCCTGGTGATCGCGAGAATTGGCCAAGCGATCCAATTGGCTGCGCTCTTCGAAACGAACGGGTACGCCGCGCTGACGCGCGAGCTGGACGATCTCTTCGATGCGAGTATCCTGGCGACCCTTGGCGATCACAATGCGATCGAAGGCGCGGCCCGCTTCAAGCGCTTCGCGTACGGCGTGAATACCCGTGAATCGATCCATAAGGTCCTAAGGTTGCCGCTCAGTGCGATTAAAAAGCATCGGCAGCCACTAATCAAGCTCCGCGCAGAATTCCAAGACGCGCTCACGCATGTTCTTGACGTGAACGGCGAAATTCAGAGAAGCCGCTTCGTCCGCGAGCAGAATGACGCGATCCAACTCGCCTTCACCAGCCCGACCGGCCATGGAGAGGCGGATCGGAAAAAACAGGTCGCGACCGCGAAGGCCGAGGTTTTCCTTGAGGGCGGTGACGACTTCCTGAAAGCGCTCGGAGGTAAAGGGAACGGGTTCGAGCATGTGGAGGGCGAGTTGCCGCAGAACGTCGCGGGCAGCATAGCGACCCAAGACAATGTGAGCGTCGACTTCGGAGAGAATTTTGCGTGCGTCGTAGGTGAAGACCAGTTGTAGCAGCGCAGCGAGTTCATCGGGAGTCGTTGCATAACGGCCTAGAAGTGCCGCAGCGCGGTCGCACCACGCGGATTGAGGCTCGGTGGGAGTTTGGAGCAGCCAGCCGCGTTGCTGGAGAATCGCGAGGACGTGGGCGCCGGTGAAGGGATTTTCGCGTTGATGATGGCCTTCCGAAGCGAATGAGAGATCCATAGAGCATCCGCGCTACTGGCGCGATCAGAGCTGCCGCAGAGTAGCAACGACGTGCGCCGCGATGGCGCGGCCCTCTCCCACAGCGTCGACGCCTTCGTTGGTTTTAGCTTTAAGGTGAATGCGCTGCGGTTCTGCGTCAAGCGACTTGGCCAACGCTTCGCGCATTTTGGGGAAGTGAGGACCGAGTTTAGGGCGTTCGAGGATGACCACGGCGTCGACATGTTCGATGGCGAGGCGATTTTTGTCCAGCAAGGTTTTCGCATGTTCCAGGAAGAGCAGGCTGTTCGCGCCCTTCCACTGGGGATCGTTGTCCGGGAAATGCGTACCGATATCGCCGAGACCCGCGGCGCCGAGTAGCGCGTCGCAAAGGGCATGGGCCAGAACGTCTCCATCGGAATGGCCAACGGGACCCTTATCGAAGGGGACTTCGACGCCGCCGACGATCAGTTTGCGTCCCTCGGCGAGGCGATGGAGGTCGTATCCGATGCCACAGCGATAGCTCATGACTTTTTCTGAGCTACGGATTGCGTACCGAGGTAGAAACGCGCGAGATCCATATCGGCGGGCTTGGTGATTTTGATGTTGCGCTCGGAGCCCTGCACGACGTGCACGTCCACGCCGAGCCTTTCGACCAGGCCGGCTTCGTCCGAAGCGTTGACGGTGTCGGCTTCGGCGCTGGCGAAAGCCTCTTTTAATAGTCTGGTTTCGAAAACCTGAGGAGTCTGCGCGAGAACGACACGTTCACGCGGAACGGTGGAAGTAATCAAGGCAACATCTTCCGGAAGGCTGGCTCGCTTCACTTCTTTCACGGTATCCATGGCGGGGATGCCGAGAATGGCGGCCCTACAGGCGCGCGCTTCTTCAATCACGCGAGCCACCTGCTCCACAGAAACGAACGGGCGAACAGCGTCGTGCACTAGAACCAGTTCCGTATCGTCGGAAACGAATTCGAGAGCATGGCTGACGGACTGTTGGCGCGAATCGCCGCCCTTGACCACCCGGACGGGTTGAGAAAACTTCTCGTCCCGGATGCGGGCCTCAAGCCGTTCGACTTCCTCCCCGCGAGTGGCCACGATGATTTGCGTGATCTGGGGACAGGAAGCAATTCGGCGTAGAGTGAGAATAACGATGGGGACGCCATCCAGTTCGAGGAATTGCTTTGGCGCGCCGGCGCCCATGCGCGTGCCAAGACCTGCTGCTGGAAGAATTGCTGCAATTTTGTTCATAGAGAAGCATTCCAGAGAGTCAGCAAAAGCAAAAGCGGAATGCAAACGGAGAGTTTACCTCAATCCACGGCCAGATGAAAATCTTGCAGACGGCAAAGCGTCGCGGACCGTTATCGGGAACTGCCGTCCGGGAATGGACTACGCGGCTGCGTGTCCAGCTTGCCGTGGGCATCGGTTCGGGAAGCTCCGTTCGCTGGAGGATTCGATGCGAATTCGGCGCCGCCGGAGGGTCTCGATAAAGGCGACTCGCTTCGGTCCTCGAGCTTGCCGAAGATCATCTTGCCGGCGGGAGTCTGATGAACAGAAGTGACCACGATATCGATGTTGCGGTTGATCAGGCGGCGAGCGCCGTCGACCACGACCATGGTGCCGTCGTCGAGGTAAGCAACTCCTTGTGCAGGCTCCTTGCCTTCTTTCAGGATCAGGACACGCATGGGCTCGCCGGGAAGCACGGCGGGTTTCATGGCATTGGCAAGTTCGTTGACGTTCAAGACAGAGATGGCCTGGAGGCGCGCGACTCGATTTAAGTTGAAATCGTTGGTGACGATTTTGGAATTGGTGCGGCGAGCCAGTTCCATGAGTTTCTGGTCGACGCCCAGCGAACCGCTGATTTCGTCGTCAAGCACCCGAACACATAGGGATGGCATCTTCTGCATGCGATGGAGCACTTCGAGACCGCGGCGCCCACGCTGGCGCTTCAAGAGGTCGGAGGAATCCGCGACCATCTGCAATTCATGCAATACAAAGCGCGGAACGCCCAAAGTGCCGTCGAGGAAATGCGTCTCGCAGATATCGGCGATACGTCCATCGATCAGGACGCTGGTATCGACAAGCTTCATTCCGGCTGTCGTCGTGGAAGGGATTTCCGCGGATGACTGCAGACCGAATTCTTGCAGAGCAATTCCCTTATTTGATCCTGCAATTAGGCCGAGATAGCCAAACGCGAAGAGCGAGGTGAACTCGAAAAACGATTTACTGGTTTCCGGCACGGTGGTGCGGGAAATCACAAGGGTAAAGAGTAGCGACGCGAGAAGGCCGATGATGGTTCCCACGGCTCCGCCCATAAGCCCATGGGTATCTGCGCGACGAAGACGGAATTCCGCCAGGATGATGACCATCGCCGCAAAAAAACCGATGCCGGCAGCGGCCATTCCATGAACACCAAACGGCGCAAGCGTGAAGCACAACAGGCTGCTGCCGATGATCAGGAAGGCGCGAAGAAACCAGAAATCCCAATTGCGGCGAAGCGCTCTGTGCGCCGGAATGCTGATGCTGGATGTAGAGCCTTCGGGCGGCGATGAACTCGTAGGCGAGTCTGGAACTGTTTTAGTTGGTTGGCTCATAGGAGTTCGCACTCACAGGCCTCCGGTCTTTGGCCGGTATGGAAGAGCAAACCGAGTGGCGCAGAGCAGACAGCGAACAATGAGGTTGTCTGTATACTCTGACGCCTCTGGTTAGTCAAGTAGCAGGGTAACCAATCCCTGTCGATTCGGAAGTGTAGTGCGGAACTCCGGGAAAGATAGCGTCAGAATTTTTCTAGGGTGAATCGATAGTTCGGTTGTCAGTCCACGTAGATGCGCGGCACGCGGGGTCCAATGGCGCACAACATGTCCGAGGTGACGGTGCCGATGCTGCGAGCGACGGCGTTGGCGGGATAGATGCGGTCGCCGTCCACACCGTAGGCGGTGCAGACATTCCCGACGGCAATGTCAGGCACATCGGTTACGTCGAGCATGGTGACATCCATGGAGATGATGCCGACGATCGGAGCAGGAATTCCGCGAACTATGACCTGACCGCGATTGCCGAGCGAGCGGTGAATGCCGTCGTGATAGCCAGCGGAGATTACCGCAATACGTGAGCGACGCTGGGCAATCCAACTGCGGTCGTAGCCGACGCCGTCGCCAGCGGAAACATCACGCAGGTTGATGATGCGCGTGCGCAGGCTAAGGGCCGGCGTGAGTGCCAGCCTGGATTCAAATTCGAGGCGGCGCTCAGCGGGATCAAAGCCGGGATGGTAGCCGTAGAGGATAGCGCCCGGGCGGACCATGTCTCCCCAGGATTCGGGACGCGCGGCGATGGCGGCGCTGTTGGCCATGTGGACCAGGCCAGGGTCGATTTTGTGGCGGCGCAGGCCCAGGATGGCGTGATTGAGGCGATCGATCTGCCCGGCAGTTTGATGGCCGAGCGGAGAATCGGTGAGCACCTCCGATGACGCAAAATGGGTGAACGTGCCGGTGACTTCAAGGTGCGGTGCTTTGGCCAGCTGGCGAGCCACACAGTCAACATCGGTTGGAGCGATGCCGAGACGGTTCATGCCTGTGTCGAACTTGAGGTGCACGGGAACGCGCTTCTTGCCCGCTTTTGCGGCCGCGGCTTCGAACAGCGGAAACTGTTCGCAACGATGGATGGCTGGAGTCAGATCGTGTTGGACAAGGTTGTGTTCTTCGCCAGGCCAAAATCCGCCGAGCACCAAAATAGGCTTGGTGATGCCGGCACGACGCAGCTCGATTCCTTCGCCAGCGGATGCGACGCCAAACCAGTCGGAACCCGCATCCTCGAGAACTTTGGCAGCCTGTGCGGCGCCATGGCCGTAGGCGTTGCCTTTGACAATGGAGAGCACTTTGCGTGGTTGGGAACGATCTTCACCAGCGGGGTTCACATAGCGACGGATCGCGTCCAGATTGTGTTGCAGCGCGCTTTTCGAGACTTCCGCCCACACGGGACGGCCAACAAAATTCATAGGATCGGGGACCATTCGTTTTTCCTGAACTTCCAGTGTACGACATTCCGTTCGCGCAATAGGGCCGCGCGGGGCGAAGCTACGTGAATGACAACGGAGAGTGGAGCAAACCAGAAGCCGTGCTGCAGGAGTGCGCGCGCATTTCGGGTAGGAGACTTTATTTCAGTAAGTTACAAGATTCTCGATTGGCTCGGTGCTTCGAGGTCGAGTTGGTCAACTGTGGAATCAGGGACGCAGTTTGTTGCGACTACATCTCGTCGCCACCGGCAAATTGCGAGAAGGCGTCGGGCGCCGCTTCTTCGAAACGGGTCAACCGGCTGCGGAAAACAAATTTCACCTTGTCGGTTGGACCGTTACGCTGCTTGGCGATGAGGATGTCAGCCATATCGCGTTCTTCCGGCGTGGCGTTGAGATTGAAGAAATTGGGGCGGTAGATGAACATGACGACGTCGGCGTCCTGCTCAATGGCGCCGGATTCGCGCAAGTCGGAAAGTTGCGGCCCGCGTTCTTCGCGTTCCGGAGCACGGGTCAACTGGCTGAGAACGAGGACGGGGATTTGCAGTTCCTTGGCAAGGCCTTTCAAACCGCGAGAAATACTGGCAACTTCTTCCTGACGGGAATTGAAGCGGCCTCGGGCAGTGATCAACTGGAGATAGTCGACGATCAACAGGGAGAGGCCCTTGTCGCGTTTCAGGCGGCGAGCCTTGGCGCCAATTTCCAGAACGCTGTTGGAACCAGCATCGTCGATCCACAGCGGCGCTCCGGAAATCGAGCCGAGGGATTCCGTCATGCGGCGCCAATCTTCGCGGCTCAGATGCCCGGAGCGGAATTTGTGAGCGTCAATCTGGGCAACGGAAGCGACCAGGCGCTGGAGCAAGGATTCCTTGGACATTTCCAGGCTGAACAACGCGACTGGCAAGCTGGCCCGCAGAGCGATATTTTCAGCAAGATTGAGCGCCAAGGCTGTTTTGCCCTGAGAAGGCCGAGCGGCGAGGATGATCAGTTCCGAGGGCTGCAAGCCGGAGAGAAGTTTGTCGAGTTCGCCATAACCCGTGGAGATTCCGGTGACGCTCTTGCCTTCACGGAAGATTTTTTCGAGGCGTTCGAAATTGTCGCGAACTACGTCCTTGATCGGGATCAGGCCGGCCTTCACACGATCTTCGGCCAGAGCAAAGATGCTGGACTCCGCATTGTCGAGGATGGCATCGGCGCCATCCTCGCCTTCCAAAGCGCGCTGCTGAATGTTGTGCGTGGCGTGGATCAGGTTACGAAGCAGCGCTTTCTCTTTGACGATGCGGGCGTAGTGCTCGACGTTGGAGACGCGAGGCATGCCATCGACCAAAGACGCAAGATAGGGAGCGCCGCCCGCCGACTCGAGTTCTCCGTGGCGATGCAATTCTTCGGTGAGGGTGACCAGATCGATGGCGTGCTGGGCTTCGCCGAGAGCAATCATCTGGTTGTAGATATGGCGATGAGTGGAAAGAAAGAAATCGTCGGCGCGCAGAGATTCCACGGCGGTGTTGAGGGCGTTGTTGTCCAGAATAATGGCGCCGAGAATAGACTTTTCGGCGTCTATATTGCTGGGCAAGGGACGTTCGATGGTGGAATCAACAGGCATAATGAAACAGAGCGTCAGCTTTCTTCGCTTTTCCTTCGCTATTGAAACACTTTTGGGTCAGGAAGGCAAGATGCGATCCGAAAACGGCTCAATTGCGAGAGCCAAACCGGAAATCTGGGACGATTGTGCGCGTGGAGCACGGCAACGTCAATACGGCTGCTGTGAATCGCGAAGGAAAAGCGGTGAAAAACTTTTTGCAGATATGTGCGAAGATGCTGGCGATTCATACAGGAGAAGCGATGAGCGTTCGTCGAGCGAAAAATATGTATGCTGCGCGGTTGAGGATTTTATTTTTTGTTGTGTCGTGGTGCGCGCCGATGTTCGGAGCGCACGCACAGACGGCGACTGCTCCTGCACAGCAGGTTGCGACTACCAGCGCGCGCGCAAACGCGGACCGACAAGCAGCGGAATGGATCGCGCGGGGAATTCCCGGGTTGTCCATGACAGTGTCGGTGGACGGCAAGTTGGTGTACTCCGAAGCGTTTGGTTTCGCGGACCTGGAACAGCGGGTGCCGGCGTGGCCATCGACGAAATTCCGGATCGCCAGCATTTCCAAACCACTGACGGCGTTCGGATTAATGGAATTGGTGCAGGCGGGCAAGATCGATCTGGACGCTCCAGTACAGAAGTATGTTCCATCGTTTCCGGATAAGGGGGCGACGATCACGGTGCGCATGATCGCCGGGCATCTGGGAGGGATCCGGCATTATCAGGGCGACGAAATGACGATCCAGAAGCACTACGCCAACGTCCTGGACGGGCTGAAGATTTTTCAGAACGATCCGCTGGTGGCACCGCCGGGCACTAAATTCAACTACTCCAGCTACGGATTTAATCTGTTGAGCGCCGTGATCGAGAGCGCGTCTGGAGAAGATTTCCTGTCCTATATGCAGGAACACGTTTTGAATCCGCTTGGACTGGTGCACACGACGGCAGATCAGGTGTCCTCCGTGATCGAAGAGCGTGGGCGGTATTACGAGCAAAGCAAAGACGGAAAAATCCAGAACGCTACGTACGTGGATAACAGCTACAAATGGGCGGGCGGCGGATTTCTGTCGACGTCGGAGGACCTGGTGCGTCTTGGCAACTCCGTATTGCAGCCGGGATTGCTGAATGCGGATTCACTGAAAACTATGCTGACTTCGCAAAAAACCAAAGCGGGCGAAGAAACGGGCTACGGAATCGGGTGGGGCGTGCGGAAATCGGAATCGGGAAAGGTGATGTACTCGCACTCGGGAGGGGCTGTCGGCGGGACTTGCCAGTTGATCGTGTATCCGGAGAGCCGCGTGGTGATTGCGATGGTGACCAATCTGTCGCCGGGACTCTGGAAAATGGAAGAAGTGGAAGCAGTTGCCGAGAAATTCGGGCCAACAGGGAAATAAAAAAGGGCACGCGGTGGCATGCCCTTTCGGTTGAACTGCAGCTTGATTACGCTTCTTTTTCGACGAAGACCTTGATCTCCGCCGTGACATCGCGGAAGACCTTCACGGTGACCGGGAATTCTCCGAGGGCCTTGATGGGATCGGTCAACTGGATTTGACGTTTGTCAATTTCGTAGCCCTGGGCTTTCAAGCCATCGGCGATGTCGCCCGTGGTGACGGAGCCGAACATCTGGTCGTTCTCACCGGTCTTGCGGTGAAATTTGAGAGAAACCCCGTGGAGTAGTTCGGCCTGTGTCCGGGCCGCGTCCAGTTCCGTGGCGGTTTTCTTGGCCAAGGCGCCGCGAATGCGCTCGAGAGCCTTCATGTTGCCCGGAGTCGCCTCAATGCCGAGTTTGTTCGGCAGGAGGAAATTGCGGGCGTAACCGGGCTTCACGGTAACCACGTCGCCGCGGTTGCCCAGCTTGTCTACGTCCTCTTGAAGAATGATCTGCATGTAAGTTCCCTAGCTCCCTTCCCTATGCGCCCTTCGGGGCTTCGATGGCGCGAGGCGCCTGTGTTCCGGCCGCACTGCCGGCGAATGGCAGCAAAGCGATATTGCGAGCGCGCTTGACGGCGACACCGAGCCAGCGCTGGTGACGCGCGCAAACGCCAGTCATACGACGGGGCAGAATCTTGCCGCGCTCCTGGACAAATTGCGAAAGAATGTCGGCGCGCTTGTAGTCGATGAAATCCATCTTTTCGACACAAAACTTGCAAACTTTCTTCTTGCGGAAATACTGACGCTTGCCACGGCGAGGGCCGCCCGGACCTCCAGGACCACCACCCGGTCCGCCTTCGCGACGTCCACCGCCTCCCGGACCGCCTTCCCTGCGCGGCGGGCCGCCACCTTCACGCCCTTCGCGCGGAGCGGGTGCACTTGCTTGAACCGGTTTCTGTTCCTCTGACATACCTTCCTACCTTTCCCGATGTGACTCCGAATTTGCGGAGGAGCCTGCCCGCAATACTGCTGCGAAATCCGATTTAGACAGCCGGTTCAGCCGGTGGAGCGGCCGGTTGGGCCGGAGCTGCCGCAGCCGGTGGAGGGGCGACTCGGCGCGGACGGCGAGCGGCGCGCACTTCACGCTTGTGCGAAAGCTTCTTCTGGCGCTTGAGATCCTCGTCGAGACGGACTGTCTGATACTTGATGACGGCGTCCTGAACGCCCAAGCGGCGCTCGAGTTCATGGACCAGTTCGCCGTGATTGGTGCGCACCTGCTGGTACACATAAATGCCTTCGCGATGTTTGCGGACCTTATAGGCCAGCTTGCGAGTTCCCCAATGCTCGGTCTTCTCAATCTTGGCGCCCTTTTCCTCGCAGGCGTGTTGGATCAAGGAAATGACCTTGTTGACTTCTTCTTCCGGCGTAGCCGGGCGGGCGATAAAAATCACATCGTACAAACGCTCTTCCATTTTGACCTCGCTTCTTCCTGTACCGGGCACGAAGCCCGGGAAACTTTTTTGACCGCCGCCGCTATTGCTCCGGCGGTTGTGGCTTGCGGCGGTTATAACGATTCATCGCCGCGGCTATGCCTTCTTTGAAGATCAACTCGACTGCGTCGGCAGCGTCCGCAATCATCTCGGAAGCGGCTTCGAGTTGCGCCTTTTTCATGGGGCGCAAAACATACTCAGCCAAATCGCTGACCGGGTGATCCGGCCCGCAACCGATCCGCAACCTGGCGAACTCGGGAGTGCCAACCGCGCTGGTTACCGATTTCGCGCCGTTGTGCGTCCCGGGACTGCCACGCTCGCCGATGCGAATCATGCCCCAGGGCAGATCGCGCTCGTCGAACAAAACCAACAACTCTTCTGGCCCGCAATCATATCTAGCCAACAAGTCCCTCACCGAAATACCGCTGAGGTTCATGTAGGTCTGCGGCTTGGCCAGGATGACTTCCTTGCCAGCCAACTGACCGAGGCCAACGAGCGCTTTCGATTCCGGCCGTTCCACGCGGATGTTGAGCCGGTTGGCAATCTCATCGACGGCCAGGAAACCGAGGTTATGCGGCGTCCACTGATACTCCGGGCCAGGATTGCCAAGGCCAACGATAAGCCGCATAGTCCGTTGCGCGACCGAAAACCGGAAAGGTTACTTCTTCTTTTCGGTCTTTTCGGCTTTCTCGCCGCCTTCGGCGCCTTCCTCGCCTTCCACTTCCTTCTTGCCCTTCTTGATGACTTCTGGTTCGGCCGGAGTTGCGCCAGGAACCGCCGCCTCGACGGGCTTCTCTTCCTCAGCACGCAGCGCGACAACGTGAGAAATAACGGTGGTGCCGTCGGTTACCAACTTCATCTTCTTGGTGTCCAGAGGAATTTCGCTGGCCCGGAGGCTCTGATTGAGCGCGAGGCCGCTGACATCAATGCGGAACTCGTTGGGAATATCCGCGGGCAAGCATTCAATTTCCACTTCGCGAGTCACCACTTCATAGACGCCACCCTGAACCTTGACACCGGTGGGGTCGCCGAAAGTGTGGACGGGGACGCGAACCTTCATAAGGACGTCCATCGCGATCCGGAGCAAATCCACGTGGAGCAACTTGCCGCTAACGGGATCTACCTGCCAATCCTTGACGATGGCGGTTTCCTGAGCGCCGGCCAAGTCCAATTGGATCAGGGTATTGGAACCCGTTTCGGAGCGGAGAATGGCCGTGAGCTGCTTGGTGTTTACCGCGAGAGCGCGGGCCTGACCTGCGCCGCCGTACAATGTTGCGGGAACCTGACCGCTGACACGGAGGCGACGCGCCTCATTTTTACCGCGAAGATCGCGTGGCGAACCTTGAACCGTAATCTGAGCCATAGCTTCTTTCCTTTTCTGAAATATGCTCCGGCGTTACCGCACGCCGGAAAAATTCAAATAAACAACTCGCTGATCGAGGTTTCCTCGTGAATCGAACGAATGCCGCGCGCGAGCAAATCCGCGACACTCAAAATCTTCACTTTCTTCAAGGCCCTGGCCGCCTCGGAAATGGGCACGGAATCGGTGGCGAGCACTTCAGTAATACGGGAATTCTGAATGCGCTCCACCGCAGGACCGGAGAACACCGCGTGGGTGCACGCGGCGTAAACCTCAGTTGCGCCTTCACGGAGCAAGGCATCGGCGGTTTTCACTAAAGTGCCGGCAGTGTCGATAATGTCGTCGACGATCAGAGCGGTGCGGCCGCGTACGTCACCGATCAGGTTCATGACCTCCGTGACGTCCAGATCGACGCGGCGCTTGTCGACGATGGCCAGGGGCGCATCGAGTTTCTTGGCGAAGGCCCGGGCGCGTTCCACGCCGCCAGCGTCCGGAGACACGACGGTCAGATTCGGTAACTTTTTGTTGCGGAAATAATCGACGAGCACAGGAGAACCGTACAAGTGATCGACGGGCACATCGAAGTAGCCTTGAATCTGAGGCGCATGCAGGTCCAAAGTAAGCGCGCGACTGGCCCCGGCGGTTTCCAGGAGGTCAGCAACGAGCTTTGCAGATATCGGAACGCGCGGCTTATCTTTGCGGTCCTGACGCGCATAGCAGTAGTACGGAAGAACCGCGGTGATCCGCCAAGCGGAGGCGCGCTTAAAGGCGTCGATCATCAGCAGGAGTTCGAGCAGGTGATTGTCGACCGGATAGCTGCACGGCTGAACCACGAAGACATCGGCGCCGCGCACGTTTTCGAGAATCTGAAAATAGATCTCACCATCACTGAAGCGGCCCAAGAGGGCCTTGCCGAGTGGCACCTTCAAATGGGTGCAAATCGATTCCGCAAGAGCCGGATTCGCCGTTCCCGTGAAGATTTTGAATCGTTCGTCGTGCACGCCAATTCACTCCGCCAACCGCGATAACGGTGGCTGAACTACCAATTGCGCTGTGCTGTCTAGAAGGTCAGACGAAGACGCTGCAGCTTAACCAACAATCGCGTTCTTTAAGGAACGTGTGTACCTGGCTCGCGAAACAAACTCGCAAACGAAGGTCTGATCGCCTGGAAAACCCGCAACGGCTCGGCGCGCCTTAGCTGGGCTCGGGAATACTCCAAACACCGCCGAACCGCTACCAGCCAGCAAGGCTTCTGACGCCCCTTTATGGAGAAGCTGCCGCTTGATGGTCTCAAGCCGCGGATGTCTCTGGAAGATAGCCGTCTCAAAATCGTTCGAGAGGCTGTCCGGAGGCACACTCCAACACAGAGCACAGAACTTAGACAGTTTATGGGCTGCGGCCGATTTTGTCAACGAATCGAGGGCAGCGGCATTCAGCCAGCGATATGCATCGGAGGTGGGAACGCGAATTCCCGAAGGAAAAACAACGAGGACACTGCCGGATACGGAGGCCGGTAACGGATAGATTTCATCGCCTTTGTTGACGCCGAGGGCTCGACCACCGAAGAGGAAAAAGGGCACGTCCGCGCCGAGAGTTGAGGCGAGTGACAGAAGCTGGGGCAAAGGCAACTTGCGGCGAGTGAGCCGGAGGTAGCCGATTAATGCCGCAGCAGCATCGCTGGAGCCTCCTCCGAGGCCCGCACCGGAGGGAATATTTTTAGTGAGGAGGATGTCCACGCCGGAGGAAATCTTCAATTCCTGACGCACGGCGTCTACGGCGCGGTAGACCAGGTTGCTCTGAATGGGTTCCGAGGAGAGCTCGGGATTGCCGACGATTTGCAAAGAAATGTCTTTGGACCGGCTGGAGCGAATGCGCAGCGTGTCGTGCAGCGAAATGGTCTGAAAAATGGTCCGGAGTTCGTGGTAGCCGTCGGAACGCTTTCCAAGAATATCGAGACGCAGGTTGACTTTTGCGTAGGCCGGAATCCGAACTTCAGTCATTCTTTTGGTTTTCTCAGGGTTTCGATTCGGCAGCGGGAGCTTTTTGCGCCACACGATGCTTGGCCTGGCCGAGCTTCCGCTCCAGTTCCGCGACTTTATCGCTTTCCAGGTCTCCGGGCAAGGAACGATGCCATTCCGAGAGAGAGCGCTCCCACTCGGCAGCGGCAAGATCCATCTTGCCTTCCTTGGCGTACACGTCGCCCAAGTGGCTGCGAATGGTTGGGTCGTGCGATTCGTGTTCGAGAGCCTTGTGCAAGGTGGCTTCTGCTTCGGCAAGCTTACTCTGCTTGTAGTAGACCCAGCCGAGGCTGTCCAGATACGCGCCATTGAACGGCTCTTCTTCGAGTGCGCGGTCGATCATCTCTTTGGCTTCGTCGAGGCGGTAGCCGCGGTCCGCGAGCATATAGCCGTAATAGTTGAGCACTGCGCCATTCTTGGGATCGACGGCCAGAGCCTTCTTAAATTCTTCTTCGCTCTTATCGAAGAGCTTCTGGCGCTCGTAAATCGCCCCGAGGAGGAACCAAGTCATTTCGTTGTCGCTGGGGCTGGTGGCCAGCGCTTCCGCTTTGCGGGCGGCCTCTTCCGCTTCTTTGTAGCGACGAGCGCGCTCGTAGACCTGCGCAATGTTGAGATAGAGCATGCGATCAGACGCGTTGTTCTTGAGGTTCGCGGAGAGAAGTTTGACGGCTTCGTCCGGTTGCTGGTTATCGCCGAGCAGTCCGGCGTAGCTTGCGCGGATGTCCGCGTCGTCAGGATATTTGACCAAGGCATCCTTGCCGGCTTGCAGGGCCTTGGGAAGGTCCTTCATCTGACGGTACGTTTCCATCAGGAGCAAACGCGAGCGGCGGTCTTCCTCTTCACCTAGATGCGCCAGTTCCTGATAGGAATAAATCGCAGCCTGATAGTTCTGGGTGTCTCGATAAAGTTGGCCTAATTGCTGATAGAGAATGGCGAGGTTGCGGCGGCGCGATGGCAGAGAGGACGATTGAGACTTGAGGTCGGTAACGGCGCTGGAGAGCACGCGAATCGCATCTTCATAGCGGCCCTGCGATTCGTAGATCATCGCTTCGTTGTACATGACCTCAAGACTGTTGGGAGCATACTGGCGCGCTTTCACCAGGTTCTCTTCCGCTTTGTCGAAATCGTGCTTCTCGCGATAGATCTTGGCTATGGCGAGATATACGTCGGGGTCGTCGGGCATCTGCTCCGACAATTTCTGATAGACCTCGAGAGCCTCATCATATTTCTCTTCGGCCAAGAGTGTCTGACCCAAACCGCGCAAGTGGCTCATTTCGGAAGGGTCCATCTCGGAAGCTTTGCGATAGGCTTCCTCGGCTTTAGGAAAGTCCTTGATTTGGGTGTATGCGTCTCCCAGAAGATCGTAGAGAGTTGGCGAGGGAGAGTGCACGGTAGCGGTCTTTAAAAGCTCGATAGCTTCCTGCGACTGGTTCTGATCGAGGAGGAGCTGCGTGAGTTGCTCCATAGCTTGATCATTGTCGGGATCGTCCTTGAGCATTCCGCGCAGGACCGCCTCGGCGCGATTGGGCTCGTTGTGCAACCGGTAGAGGCGCGCAAGCCAAAGAGCGGCTTCGGTGTCGCTGGGATCCAGGCGATGAACTTCGTTGTATTCCGCGATGGCCTTCACGATGGAATCGGTTTGCATCGTGGTGCCGCCGTTCAGGTCGCCCAGACGGCGAAGGTAAATCCGCGCCAGCAGGCGATGGGTGGCCAAATCGTTGGGATCGCGCTTGAGTATCTGGTTGGCTTCGACTTCGGCATCGTGAATGCGCTGGGCTTTCCAATACATTTCAGCCAGCCGCTCGCCGATGATGGGCGACTGCGGGTCCAAAGCGTAGGCACGCTTGTAGGCATCGATGGAGCGAGTGGCAAATTCGGGCTGGCTGGTCTGCTCGTACTGCATTTCGTAGAGATGGCCGATCGTAAAGTCGTAATAGGCCTCGGCGCGCGGGGACATGTGGTCGGGAGCAGCAGGGGGAGGCGCCGCGGGCTTCTGAGCATGGGAGGTGGCCGCCAGTGCGGATACGTTGAGTACGAGGGCAGCCGTTAGACGAGCAAGCTTCATGGTTTATCCATAAAAAATCAGTATCCCATGCGGGCGAGACGCGGTCAAAAGAGGAAAAATCAGCCTGTTCCGCACAGCGCGGGGCCCTTCGGTTCAAAAACCGCATGCCGGAGAAGCCTAAGTATGAGACGTATGGTGGCGTACGGATGGTACTCCCTTGGTTCTTTAGCAGGCCTCTACGGTAAATGGGGAGTGACGTTTCAGCGCATGCCCCGATTTGAGCTTGAGGTGGCAGCATCTAACTTGAGAAGGTGAAACTGACTCACCGATCCAGCCCCGTCGTCCTGATCTCCCTGTGGGCGGTATTGTTCGCAACACCGGCAGCATCCTGTCTACTGCTGGCGGCGGTGCCCAGGCTGCAGCAAGATAAGCCACCGGCACCGGAAGCGCAGCAGGGCCAACCTCCGCAGCAAGGCCAGCAACAACCAAAAAAATCCGATAACCCTCAACCACCGGACAAAGGGCAGCCCGCCCCTGCGCAGAATGACAAAGAAAAGACGAGAGTGGATCTGGGCAAATTCGTGAGCACCGCAACGACTCCGGTGGGATTGATCATCGCCGGGGCGATCACAATTTCGTTTTTCGAGGCGAAGCGGGCGGATTCGTCAGGCCGAGTGCGCGCGCTGATCGGCGAATTGCGCGGCCCGGACATTCCCGAGGACCGGCGAAAGAACCTGGTGCAGCAGGTGGGGATTTACCGCACACGTTTAAAGCTAATCCATCGAGGAGCCAGCATGGTCGCGCTGACGATCGTATTTTTCATTCTGACGAATCTGGGATCGTCGCTGGGATTGATCTGGCCAAGCGTGCGCGTCTTTCAGCTCTGCGTGATTGGCGGCATGGTGTTAGGAATGCTGACGCTGGGTGGCGCGTATCTTTCCGAACTTATGGATAACTACGGGCGGCAGAAAGAGCTAGAGACGGAATTGGCGGATTTCGACCGGCTGTGCGCGGAGCATCCAGCGACCGGAGAATCGATCCCTGCGCATTCCTGAATCGCACTATTTCTAGTGCAAGAAGTGGCGCATCCCGGTAAAGACCATGGCCAAACCGAGACGATCCGCAGTGGCGATTACGTCCGGGTCTTTGATTGAGCCGCCGGGCTGAATCACCGCGGTGGCACCGGCCTTTGCGGCTTCCTCGACGCCATCGGGAAACGGGAAAAAGGCATCGGAAGCGACGACCGAACCTTGCAGCGAGCGCTGCGCCTTTAGCACCGCGATCTTCACCGAGTCGACCCGGCTCATCTGGCCGGCGCCGACGCCGAGGGTGGCGCCCTCTCGGGCGAAGACGATGGCGTTGGATTTGACGTGCTTGCAGATTTTCCAGGCGAAGCGCAAGTCGGCGAGTTCTGAGTCGTCGGGCGTGCGCTTGGTGACGACGCGGAGTTCCAAGCCTTTCAGGATGCCGAGGTCGGGCTGTTGCACTAGGACGCCGCCCAAGATGCGTTTCAGCTGGAGTTCTTTATCGTGATCCAGACCGCCATGCGGCAACTGGAGGAGCCGAAGATTTTTCTTGGCTGCAAAAATTTCCTGGGCGCGATCGGCAAATCCCGGAGCCACAATGCACTCCACGAAAAGCTTGGAAACTTCCTCCGCAGTGACCGCATCAACGATGTGGTTAAACGCGAGCACGCCGCCAAAAGCGGAAACCGGATCGCAGGCAAAGGCCCGCAGGTAGGCGTCTACAAGAGTGCTTTGCTGCGCGGCGCCGCAGGGGTTGTTGTGCTTGATGATGACCGCTGCAGGCTTCTGGAACTCCGCCACCAGGCTGCGGGCGGCCTCAAGGTCCACGTAGTTGTTGTAAGAGAGTTCTTTGCCCTGAAGCTGCTTGGCAGCGGCAAGTCCCTGAGGAATGCCACCGGCAGGCACGTAGAGAGCTGCGGCTTGATGGGGATTTTCGCCGTAGCGAAGTTCCTGCTTGCGGCGCAAAGAAAAGTGAAGGCGCTCGGGTAGCTTCGCGCGCGCAGATACTTCGAATTTGCCATCGCGATCCGCAAGGCGCTCAAGTTCCATGGTGATCAGGCCGTCATAGCGAGAAGTGGCGGCGAAGACCTTGCGGGCCAGTTCCAACCGCAATGCGAGAGAGGTATCGCGATTCTTTTCCAGTTCGGTGGCGACACGGGCGTAGTCGTCGGGATCGGTGATCACCGTTACGCTCTCAAAATTCTTGGCAGCGGAACGAAGCATGGTCGGACCACCGATATCGATGTTCTCGATCAGTTCTTCAGCGGTGAAGTAGGACTTGGAAGCGGTCGCTTCGAATGGATACAAGTTGACGACGACCAGGTCGATCGGAGAGATTTTGTGTTCCGCAGCTTGTTTTTCATCCTCGGGATGATTGCGACGGTAGAGCAAGCCTCCGTGCACTTTGGGATGAAGAGTTTTCACCCGTCCGCCCAACATTTCGGGCCAACCCGTAAATTCCGAAACGTCGATGACCGGAACAGCTTGCTCGCGCAAAAGCTTGGCGGTGCCACCGGTTGAGAGAATTTCAATCTGCAGCGCAACCAGCCTGCGGGCAAAGTCTACCAGTCCGGTTTTGTCGAAGACGCTGAGAAGCGCGCGCTGTACCGCCATTGGATCCTCCACGAACAAGTCAGGAGAATAGTTTACGCAATCGGCGGGAGTTCTGGAATGGAAGCGCTGTGGGAAACCTGCGGAAACGCGGTATGCGTCAGGATTTAACGAGGGCTTTCAGCTTCACCTGACCGTCGACCATCTCGACCACGTATTCCACGTCCTTGCAATGTTTTTGAGTTTGCAGGTCGTGGGTTTTCTTTCTTACGAATTCATTAAAGCTCGAGCGATTCAGGCGGGAAGTTTCCTCGCCAGCCTGGCGCTTGGCTTCCAGAAAAGCTTCGTATAAGCGATCGACCTTGTCAGCTTCTTTTTCCGGCTCGGAGCACACCATGCGAAAGGAACCGCCGGATGGGGCGCTGGGCGTTTCGGATGCAACCGGGGTTGGCAGGGGAGCCTGGTTCTGAGCGCGTTCCGCCTCAATGACCTTGGCCGCAGCGCCAAAGTGGCGTTGCACTTTGCCTTCTTCGCGCTGCGCCAGGCGCTTGCGGAACACGTCTTTATATTTCGCGTAGGTCTGCGACAAGTTGGAAAAGCGGAAGCGCTGACCGAACTTCATATCGCCACCGCGCTCGCCGTAACGCTTGACGAGCAGTTCGATGCGCCATTCGATTTCGGTTGGAGGCCGCTTGCGGCCACCGCCGAAAAACATGTCGTACTCGATTTTAAGCTGGCGAATGTCGCGCTCGAGTTGTGCCAGATCTTCGTCGATGGTCGCCATGAGCGAGGAAGCTCCCAAAGCTCCATCGTAGAAGTGCGTATGGCGAGCGTCAATGCACAAACGGGGCAATTCATCGGGTTGGCTACTTGAGCGTGGGAACAAGCGGCTGTACCAAGGGACAGTGAGTGACAGGGCTGTAGGAGTGCCGCTATGCTGTGAGAACGTTTATGAGCCTTCGCGCCAAAACCGGGAAGAATGCCGAGAAAGCTTGAGCTTTTGCGTAACGTTCCGTCGGTCGATGAATTGCTGCAGCGCCCGAAGATCGCTGAGTTGGCAACGCGACTGGAGCGGCGGCATCTGGTGCAAATGGTGCGAGAGGTGCTGGAAGAAGTACGCGCCGCAATGCGCAGCGACGAGCAGCCCAGGGCAGGAAAGTGCCGCCGTGGAGGAGATTGAGGACCGAATTGTGGAGAGGGTGAACGCGGAGTTGCGGCCCTCTTTACGTGCGGTGATTAACGCGACGGGAGTGATTCTGCACACGAACCTGGGCAGAGCGCCTTTACCGACGATGGTGGCGGAGGCGTGCGGGAGACAGCAACGCAATATAGCAATCTGGAGTACGACGTTGCAAAGGGGGCACGTGGCAAGCGTGACGCGCATGTTTCGCGACTCCTGGAACGCCTGACCGGGGCGGAATCTGCGATTGTGGTGAACAACTGCGCGGCTGCGGTGCTGGTGACGCTGGCGGCGTTGGCGCGAGGCGGAGAGGTGATCGTCTCTCGAGGAGAACTGATCGAGATTGGGGACGGATTTCGAATTCCTGAAATCATGGAGCAGAGCGGCGCGGTGCTGCGCGAAGTGGGCACAACCAATCGCACGCGGATCAGCGACTACGAAAGGGCAATTAATGAGAAGACACGGCTGCTGCTGCGCGTTCATCCATCGAATTTTCATGTGACGGGCTTTACAGAGAAGCCAAAGGCGGCGGAACTGATCCGCTTGGGAGAACACGCGGGTGTTCCGGTGGTGGAAGATCTCGGTTCAGGATCGCTGGTGGATTTGTCGGGGTTTGGCATAAGTGAGCCGACGGTGCAACAGAGCATCGAATCGGGGTTTTCGCTGGTGCTGTTCAGCGGCGACAAACTGCTGGGCGGTCCGCAGGCGGGGATCATCGCCGGCAAGCGCGCAATGGTGGAGACCGTGCGACGGCATCCGCTGTTCCGCGCGGTGCGGGTAGATAAGCTTACGATTGCGGCGATGCAGTCGGTGTTGCACTGCTACTTGCGAGCGGATTGGGATGCGATTCCCGCGCTGCGCATGATTCGCGCGAGTGCGGAAGAGATTGGCGCACGAGCGGAAAGACTGCTTCGAAAGGTTCGAGAGACGGTCGGGGATGGCGCGTGCGAGATGGAATTGATCGCGGGCAAGTCCGTGATTGGCGGGGGCTCGACCCCGGCCCAGGAATTGCCGACGACTCTGCTACAGATCCGCAGTTCGCGATTTAGCGTTCGCGCGATCGAAGCGCGTTTGCGACAAGCGCCGGAAGGGATGCCAGTCATCGCGCGGATTGCGGACGAACAGCTTCTGCTCGATTTGCGCACGGTTTTCCCGGAACAGGAAGATGCGCTGGCCCGCTCACTGACTACTGCGTTGCGGCAGTAGTCCCATAACTGCAGGACGATGTGATATACAAGGTGTCCCGCCGGGCGTCAGGCGCGGCGAATTGCGCCTGCAGCGCCGGGGCGAAGAGGGCAGGATTTGTGCTGGCGTTCACCGTTCAACAGAAGCAACTGAAAGCGGTCAATCGACCCCAGCCGGGATTACGCAAAGACTGGGCGCGTGTCCGGGTGCGACTGGCGGGAATTTGCAATACGGACGTGGAGATTCTTCGGGGATACCACGACTTCCGGGGAACTCCGGGGCACGAATTCGTTGGCGAAGTGGTGGAAGTCCGGACGAAATTCGAACGAACCAGGCGCAAATGGCAAGGGCAGCGGGTCGTAGGCGAAATCAATATTTCGTGCAGCGCGTTCGGATACAAACCTCTGTGTTCGTTTTGCCAGCGCGGATTAAAAATCCATTGCGAGCGACGCAAGGTACTGGGGATCGTCGAGCAAGACGGAGCATTCGCGGAAATGCTGGCGCTGCCACTGGAAAATCTGCATCGCGTTCCGGACGGGGTTTCCGATGAAAAAGCGGTGTTCACGGAACCGCTGGCAGCGGCCTGCGAGATCCTTATGCAAATCCGGATCAAGGAGTTTCCGAAAGCCGCGGTGCTGGGCGATGGGAAATTGGCGCAACTGATCGCCATGGTGCTTTCGTCCGCGGGTTGCCGGGTGACGACGTTTGGGAAACATGTTTCCAAGCTACGGCATTTGGGTCGATTGGGTATCGCGACACGGCAGGTGCGCGGAGACCGCAGCGATTTCGAAAAATTCAGCGATCCCTACCGTCTGGTGGTGGAAGCGACGGGATCGCCGAGCGGTTTGACACTGGCACAGCACCTGACTGAGCCGCGGGGCACGCTGGTTCTGAAATCAACGTTCCATGGAGCGGCGCCAGTGGAAACGTGGCCGATCGTGGTGAAAGAGTTGACGGTGCTGGGTTCGCGGTGTGGGCCCTTCGCGAAAGCAATGGCGTTGCTGAAGTCTGGCGCCGTGGACCCGACTCCGATGATTTCGCGCATATTCCCGTTGAAGAGCGCTCCGCGAGCGCTGCGTTATGCGCAGGAAAAAGATGTACTGAAAGTACTGCTAAAACATGATGCAGCGAACGGCGGCGTCAGCAAGAAGCGGACTAAAGGCGGTTGATGCAAGAGGCGACGCAGGCCGCGCCGAAGCCGTTGTCGATATTGACGACGGTTACGTTGGAAGCGCAGGAATTGAGCATCCCCAAGAGAGCCGCCACTCCGCCAAAACTTGCGCCATAACCGATGCTGGTCGGCACCGCGATGACGGGAACGCCAACCAGGCCGCCAACCACGCTGGGCAGAGCGCCTTCCATACCTGCGATGCAAACGATGACACGGGCCTCGGTTAGTTTGCGGCGATGGTCCAGTAGGCGATGGATGCCGGCAACGCCAACGTCGAAGACCTCCTCCACACGGTTGCCCATGATGCGGGCAGTGAGCACCGCTTCTTCGGCCACCGGCATGTCACTCGTGCCGGCGCACACGACAGCGACCGTCCCTTTACCGACCAGTTCGCTGCTGCGTTCGATCGTGATTACGCCGGACAGGGGATGAAATTTGGCCATGCGGGCGACACGCTTGACGGCTTGAAAGATTTTGTTGTCGGCGCGGGTGACCAGGATGTTGTGCCTGGTTTCGCGATGCTTCAACATGGCGCGAACGATGCCGGCTACTTGCTGCGGAGACTTGCCACGGCCGAAGATGACCTCTGCAAAACCCTGGCGCATGGCTCGATGGTGATCGACCTTGGCGAATCCAAGGTCTTCGAACGGAAGATGCTGGAGACTTTCCAGAGCGGCATCGGCGGACAGTTTCCCTTGCTCCACCGTTTTCAAAAGTTTCAAAATTTCGTCTTTTTTCATCGCGCAAAACCTTCTCGAGTGTAGCATCTGACCGCCGAAATGGCGGACCTTGACATGCTGTCACTCGGTTGACAGACTGAAACGACCCGCACATATACAAATGATCGTAGCCCATCCACAGAGCGTTACCGTTGCAGTGACCGGAGCAAGCGGCGCCGTGTTCGCACATAAGATGCTTGTGCTGCTGGAAGAAGACAAACGGGTGGCACGAGTGCATTTGGTTGTCACGGAAACCGGGCAGCGCCTGCTGGCCGAAGAACTGAATATTGTTTCTGGCAACCTGAAGCAACTGGTGCAGCGGCTACTGGGAAAATCCAGTACGAAGATCGAAGTCATTTCGAATAAGGATGTGGGCGCCACGATCGCCTCGGGAAGCTACGACGTGGACACCATGATCGTGATTCCGTGCACCATGGGCGCGCTAGCGGCGATTGCCTGTGGAAGCGCGGACGATCTGGTGGCGCGCTCCGCCGACGTGATGTTGAAAGAAGGCAGGAAGCTGATCCTGTGCGTTCGGGACACTCCGTACAACCGCATTCACCTGGAAAACATGCTGAGAGCGCAACAGGCCGGCGCGGTGATCATGCCGGTGGTGCCCTCGTTTTACGACAAGCCGCAAAGCATCGACGATCTGGTGACGCAGTACGTTTGCCGGGTACTGGCGCAGGCCAATTTGCCCCAGGAGAGGATGCACCGGTGGACAGGGACGGCGCCGAAAGCGGCGTCCCGCTGACACTGCCATGTTGAAACGCCTGCGCACGATCCTGGAAATGATCAAGTTTGAGCATTCGGTATTTGCGTTGCCGTTTGCGCTGACGGGCGCGCTGCTGGCCGCAAGAGCGTACCGACACGATTGGCCGACGCTGCGGCAGGTGGCGTGGATCATCGTGGCGATGGTGGCGGCGCGGACCGCGGCGATGACGGTGAATCGCATTGTGGACCTGCGCTATGACCTGGAGAATCCGCGAACGCGAACACGCGCGCTGCCCGCAGGAACCTTAACGGTATCGTTTGCATGGATATTTACGGTAGTTGCGATCGCGGTGTTTCTGCTCGCGGCGTGGGAACTAAACAGGCTTGCGTTCGAACTGGCGCCGGTGGCGCTGGCGATTTTGTTTTTCTACTCGTATACAAAACGGTTCACATCGTGGTCGCACTTGTTCCTGGGTTTTGCGCTGGGTATTTCTCCCGCAGCGGCATGGATTGCCATAACCGGCAGCCTAGACCGGCGAATGTTGTTGCTGTGCGCTGCGGTGACTTTGTGGGTGGGTGGATTCGACGTGCTGTACGCTTGCCAGGACGTTGAATTCGATCGCCAGGCCGGCCTGTTTTCGGTGCCGCAACGTTTTGGAATTGAAAAGGCACTGTGGATCTCGCGGATCATGCATATCGGGGTGCTAGTCCTGCTGGCATGGCTGGCCACAAGCTTCGGATTGCCATGGCCGGCGTGGGCTGGAATTGCGGTGGTTGGAGCGTTGCTGGGATACGAACATTCGCTGGTCAAGGCAAATGATCTGAGCAAGCTGAACGCTGCGTTTTTCACGGTGAACGGCTATATTAGTATCTTGTTCTTGCTGTTCTGGGGAGCGGCAACCGCTATTTGGCACGGTTGAAGTGTTCGAAAGGTCTGTTGCACGGGACGGTTTCGAAATTTAGATTACTGGTATCAGAATGTGGACCAGAGCATCCTATCTAGTGGGAAACGCATGGCTGAATTGACGATTCAAGATGCAAACTTAAAACCGATTGCCGACAAGGTGATGTCGGGCGTACGCCTCTCCGTCGAGGATGGAGTTGCGCTGTATGAATCGCCGGACCTGCTCGCCGTGGGCTGGCTGGCGAACTATGTGCGTGAACAGCGCCACGGCAACGTGACCTATTACAACGTCAACCGGCACATTAATCCTACGAACGTTTGCGTGGCACATTGCAAACTCTGTGCGTTCGGGCGGGATCCGCATTCTCCGGGCGCGTATACCTTCACACTCGAAGAAATGTACGAACGAGCCGCGGAGGGCGTGAAGCAAGGAGCGACGGAGTTTCACATCGTCGGCGGGCTACATCCCGATCTTCCCTTCGATTTTTTTCTGGAACTGATTCGCGGGTTAAAACAGCGCCATCCCCACGTGCATCTCAAAGCGTTCACGATGGTGGAAGTGCACTACTTCGCCAGAATCGCCAAGATTACGGTCGACGAGACTCTGCGGCAGATGAAAGAAGCGGGAGTGGATTCCTGCCCCGGCGGCGGCGCGGAGATTTTTCATCCTCGCGTGCGCAAGATCATCTGCGATCACAAGGTGAGCGGCCGGATGTGGCTCTCGATGGCGATGAAAGCGCACCGGATCGGATTGCGGACAAACGCGACCATGTTGTACGGGCACGTTGAGACGGTGGAAGAACGGGTCGATCACCTGGTGAAATTGCGCGAAGCGCAGGATCAGACACACGGGTTCGTGGCGTTCATTCCGCTGGCGTTCCATCCGGACAACACGCCGCTATCGCACATTCCAAAGCCAACCGGTTATGACGATATCCGGAACATTGCGGTGTCGCGGTTGATGCTGGATAACTTCGATCACATTAAGGCGTACTGGGTGATGCTCTCGCCGAGCATCGCGCAGATTGCACTGCGGTTTGGCGCGAACGACATGGACGGAACCGTGGTGGAAGAGAAGATTTACCACGACGCCGGAGCAAACACGGAAGAGTTTACGCCTCGCGGAGAGTTGGAACGTCTGATCCGCGCCGCCGGTCGAATACCGGTGGAGCGCGACACGCTGTATAACCCTGTAGACCGTTCCAAGCTGCCCCCAATTGAACCGCGACCGCCAGCCGGCTTGGTACCGCTGACGCTAAACGCCTGAGCGACCTAGCTACGGGGCCCAATTGAGGCCTCCATTACGCCCTTTTGATGTACCCTTAATTCCCTGGTTCGAATCGAATCCAACGAATCGAATAATTCGAAACGTTCGCGAGGAGGCATGTTATGCAGCGCAAAGCTTCGGCAATCTGGCAGGGTGATCTGAAGTCGGGAAAAGGCTCGATTACCACGGACAGCGGGACTCTAAAACAGACGCAATATTCCTTTTCCACGCGCTTTGAAAATGGAGTGGGGACCAATCCCGAAGAACTGCTGGCCGCAGCTCACGCGGGCTGTTTCACGATGGCGCTCTCCGCGCAACTCGGCAGTGCGGGGATGACCGCTAGCAAACTGGAAACGACCTGTACGATCACCTTGGACAAAGTCGGAGATGGATTCAGCATTACCAAGAGCCATCTGGACCTGGTCGCTCACATCCCTGGCGCGGACAAAGCGAAATTTGACGCGGCGGTAAAGGCGGCGGAAACCGGCTGCCCGGTTTCGAAGCTGTACAAGGCGGAAATTTCGGTTGACGCGAAGCTGGAAGCGTAAAACGCGACACCACCCGGCGCAGTTCCCTGAAATAGAATGAGCACATGATCCGAGAACCAGCGGTATTCATCGCCGGCGCGGTACTTTTTTTTGCAGTGGTCTGGGATGCGTTTGAATCGATCATTCTGCCGCGCCGCGTCACCCGCAAATTTCGTTTTACTCGGTTTTACTACCGCCTGACCTGGGGGGCCTGGAAGGCTGTTGCCAATGCCTTCCCGACGAAGAAGCAGCGAGAAACATTACTGGGATTTTACGGACCGATCTCGCTGTTAGTGCTCATCGGCGTGTGGGCAACAGGACTGGTGTTCAGTTTTGGGATGATGCATTACGGCGCAGGGTCGGCCGTAAACGTCACCGGAACGGGGCGCGGCCCGAGCTTTTTTACGGACGTGTATTTGAGCGGCACGACGTTTTTCACGCTGGGATTGGGGGACGTCGTGCCTCGGACCAGTTTTTCGCGATTTCTGGTGGTTGCGGAGGCCGGTTTTGGATTTGGATTTTTGGCTGCCGTCATCGGCTATCTGCCCTTTATTTACGGAGCGTTTGCGGAACGCGAGACAGAAATCACTCTGCTGGACGCGCGTGCCGGCACTCCGCCGACCGCCGGAGAACTAATCCGCCGTCACAGTTACCAGCACGGACATGAGGCGCTCCGCGACTTGTTAAAAGACTGGGAAAACTGGAGCGCCCAATTGATGGAGAGTCACCTGTCGTATCCGGTTCTAGCGTATTTCCGGTCGCAACACGACAACCAGTCGTGGATCGCTTCGCTGACGGCGATTTTAGATACGTGCGCGTTATCGATTTCAGGCATGGAAGGTATTTGCGTGAAGCAATCGGAGCTTACGTTCGCGATTGCGCGTCATGCGGTGGTGGACCTTTCACAAGTTTTTTCCGCATCGCCGAAGCAGATGCCGGAAGACCGCCTGCCCCCCGAAGAACTGGACAGGATGCGGTTGGTGCTGGCGAAACATGGCACGGTTCTGCGCAACACTCCGGAATCCAACGCAAAGTTGCTGAAACTGCGAAGAATGTACGAACCGTACGTTTACGCCCTCGCCAAGCACCTGAACCAGACGCTACCGCCATGGCTGCCGCTGACCAAGGGCAAGGACAACTGGCAAACAACCGCGTGGGGACAGTCAACGGGAATGACGATTAACGAAGGCGATGTGGTGCACTCCGAGGAGCATTTTTGAATTACGGTCTGGCAGCCACGAGGTGTTTCCGCAGAGCCTGCTCTTCAGGCAGAATTGGGTTGCGCACGGAAGTGCATCGGAGGCTGGCATGAAAGCGATTCAAGTACACCAATTCGGCGGGCCAGAAGAACTGAAACTGGAAGAAATCCCCACACCGAAACCAGGACCAGGACAGATTCTGGTGCGCGTCCACGCGGCGGGCGTAAATCCCTACGACACCTACATGCGTGCCGGCACCTACGCGATCAAGCCACAGTTGCCGTACACGCCGGGATCGGACGCGGCAGGAACCGTTGAGGCCGTGGGCGAGGGTGTAAAGAAATTCAAGGCAAGCGACCGAGTGTACACAGCAACCACCCTAACAGGGGCGTATGCGGAGTACGCTTTGGCGCAGGAAAATCAGTTGTATCCGCTACCGGAAAAAATTTCGTTTGCGCAAGGAGCTGGCCTGTGGGTGCCGTACGGAACCGCGTACACCGCGTTGACACACCACGCAAACGCACGAGCGGGAGAGACAGTGCTCATCCACGGAGCGAGCGGCGGAGTGGGTACGGCAGCAATTCAGTTGGCGCTCGCCAAGGGATTAACGGTAATCGGCACGGCGGGATCCGCTCGCGGATTGGAACTGGTAAGAAAAGAAGGCGCGCACTTCGCCTTCGACCACAGCAAGCCGGGCTATGCTGAGGAAATCGTCAAGGCGACAAACGGCGCCGGACTCGACGTGATTCTGGAAATGCTTGCGAATGTCAATCTGGCGACGGATTTGAGAATGCTGGCCAAGAACGGGCGAGTGATCGTGATTGGCAATCGCGGGGAGATTACGATCAATCCGCGGGAATTGATGGCTCGGCGAGGAGCTGTGAAAGGGTTCACGCTATGGGCGGCCACCGAAACCGAGACGAAGGAAATACACGCGGCGATCGCGGCGGGCCTGGAAAATGGAACAATGCGGCCAGTGGTCGGGAAAGAGCTGCCGCTACAAGACGCGGCGAAGGCCCACGTCGAGGTAATGGCGCCGGGAGCCCACGGAAAACTCGTTCTGGTTCCGTAGTCGATACAACGTGTGGCTTGTAACTATCTGCCGTGGAGAAGCAATCCTGCGAGCGCGCCGCCGAGCACAACCCAGGCGGAACTCACCTTAAAGCTCCACAAAAGAGCGAAGGCCACAATAAAAATTAGAACAGCGCTCCAGTGGAGCATCACGCCCCGGGCAAACTGAAACGCTACGAAGGCCATTAGCGCGAGAGCAGCGGCATTCACACCATCCAGAAAACGGGCGGCAGCCGGCGACCGGCGGAGATGGTCAACCGAATTCGCGGTGATGCGCACGTACAGAAAAGCCGGGAGGAACATTCCGATGGTCGCGAGTGCGGCACCTTTTGCGCCACCAAGCAAATATCCGAGGAAAGTAGCAACCGTAAAGAACGGGCCAGGGGTGGCCTGGCTGATGGCGATGGCGTCGAGGAGTTGGGACTCGTTGACCCAATGCAGGCGCGTCACCAGATCGGCCTGCAGAACGGCAAGCAAGACAAATCCACTGCCAAAGACGATCGCGCCGATCTTGAAAAAATAGAGAAAAATGGCGGATTGCGATACGGACGTTAGTCCGAAGGAAAGCGGCGCACCGGTGCCGAGCCACGACAGACCGCTCGGCCGGACGGAATCGGGACGGCTGTGGATCAGCATCCAGGCCAAACCGGCCGAGATGAGCAGAATCACCAGCGGCCAATGCAAGGCGGAGAGAGCGACTACCACCAGCGCAACGGTCGCCAGTCCCCAACTCTTGAGGGCAGTGCGCGACAAATTCGCCACGGCCTGGACCACCAGCGCAACAACCACCGGTTTTATTCCGAACAAGACACCTTCGATCTGAGGCAAGGTACCGTACCTCACGTATGCCCAAGCGATGATTCCGACCAGGAAGGCGGAGGGCAAGATGAAGCTGGCTCCGGCAATCAGCATGCCGAGGAATCCGCGACGCCAGTGACCGAGATAAATCGCCAGTTCTGTGGAACTAGGGCCAGGCAGCAGGCTGGCCACGCCAAAGAGATCCAGGAACTGACTGCGGGTAAGCCATTGCTTCCGGTCGACGAAACGCTCCTGCATCATGGCCACGTGCGCGGGCGGTCCGCCGAACGCCACGAATCCGAGGCGGAGAAACTCTCGGGCGATGGAGACGAGAGAATCGGGTTGTGCGGAGTCGTTCACTATGGCCTCATCGACACTATGCGCATTTTTCCGTAAGCTAATCCTGCCAGAAAAGCATTGTTATGAACCCCGAATACCATAAGCAACAGCAATTGCGGCGACAATCTTCGTGGGCCAGACCATTTCTGTTTGGAATTCTGCTGGCCATTTTCGCAGTGGCGCTAGTGGTTTGGCTAGCGACCGGCACCGGGCTGTTTCATGTACTCACGGCCTTCCGGCAAGGCAAGACTCTGCTAAACGTAGATCAACCAACCGTGGTGCGGCAGATTCAGAAGCTGCAGCGACTGGAGACCGTGCGATTCACGATGGATAAGATCATTTCGGGGGAGAAAGAGTCGGCCTATCTGCCGAAATTTTTGGCCGGAGACCGGTTGCTGCTGGTGGTGCACGGAGAAGTCGTAGGCGGAGTGGATTTGTCGACAGTGGGCGCTGCGGACGTATCGATTCAAGGCAGGTCCATCACCGTACATCTCCCGAAAGCGCAAATCCTGGAGACGCGCATCGATAACGCACAAACACGAGTTTATTCCAGGGACACGGGATTATTCACGTCTCCTGATCCCAACCTGGAAAGCGAAGTGCGACAGGAAGCAGAGCACCAACTGCAGGACGCGGCATTGCAGGGCGGGATATTGAAGACCGCCGACGAAAACGCGCGTTCAACCGTGGGCAGTCTGCTTTCCGCCATAGGGTTCAGCGAAGTCCACTTCCAGTAAGTCCGAGTCTACAACTGAAGTATCGCGATGGAATTTTCCGCGAATCCACCAAGCAAATAAGATGGCATAGAACGGCGCGTAGACCAGCCACTGCATTAAGGGATCGAAGTGGAAAACACTGAGAATCCCGTAGCCGATCAGCACGTTGTACGAGAGAAATTGCAAAACCGTGAGCAAGAGCCAAGCGGGATTGGGATAGAAGCACAGCAGCGGCACAATCCAAGTGAAATACCACGAGTAGCCGTTTGGCCCAAAGCAGAGCACGGTTCCGATGAGCAGATATGCGGCTCGGATTGGGGATGCTTTTTTCCAAGCAAGCCAGAACGCGAGCCCCCAACTGGCCAAAACCCCGATCAGCGCAGGAATCCGGGTGTGTCCACCCGTCAGGTAGTCGATGATCGTATACAAGCTGGCGTGATAGTTGCGCCAAGTCGCTTCGTAGTAGGAAAGAGTTGCGCGGAACATTCCGAGAGCATGCCAGTAAGGCGCAACAACGACCGCTGAGGTGAGTACCACGAGGGCTGCCGCTATCCAGCCCTTCCGGGATTCCGGCCATCCGGCGCGCCTTACCCACACGGGAATCAATACCGCTGGGAACACCTTGGCCATCGCCGCGAGTGTGACCGGCACCTGGCTGGCGAGAGGATGGCGGCGGAGGAGCGCGATCCCTCCAACGATTCCGAGCAGGGCCAGCACATCGTTGTGTCCACTGGCGGCAAACTCAACGATGACGAGGGGGTTCCAGGCATAGACGGCCAGGCGAAACGAGCGATCCGGTCGCTGTCGAAAAATCCAAGCGAGAATCAAAATTACCAGGACATCGGCGAGCGCGAACGGCAGCTTGAAGGCGATTGGGCCAGGCGCAATTTTCCATGTCCATCGAAAGATGAGTTGGGTGGCGGGAGGATAGATAGACTGCAATTCCCTTCCCGGCATGATTTGCCAGTTGTAGTCGCGAAGATGGGCAAGGCGAGGGTCGCTGGGGGAGATCGCGTAGGGGTTCCATCCTTCCGCCTGAACCTTGGCCTCCCATCGATAGCGTTGCAAATCGTCGGAGAGTGTGGGCTGCATGGGCCAGAGCGGCGCGCGAAAGACGATGGCGGCGGCGATCAGCAGAAAATAAGATGTTCGGGACGGGGCGGTTCGCTCGAACAGATAGAGAGCAATCAGGTAAACTAGACCTGCAGACACAGCCAGTTCAATAAATGGAATCGCGTGATTTTTGAGGTAGTAGAGCTGATGCATCCGCAAAAATGCGGCTTCCATCAGCAGGCCCGCGACGATCAGACCGAGTTGTAAAGGTTTGGGCAAAGCAGCCGTATTCCTTCGGAGAAAAGTTCGCCTTGTTCAGATTGCTTCCATACGCAGTTGCCGCGCAGCAGGGCGCGCTGAGCCACTACTGGCACAAGATTACGGATAAAACGTTTACGGGCGTGTATCACGCCAATGCCTTCGATTTGGCGATGATGATTCCGTACTTTATCGTGCTGTTCATTCTGGCCGCTTATGGACTGCACCGGTATGTTCTGCTGTACGACTACTACGCCTATCGCAAGAACGTGCCGGCACCCCCGGCTCCGGTGACGAGTTGGCCAAAGGTTACCATACAGCTTCCCATCTTCAACGAGCGATACGTGATTGAGCGGCTGGTGGATGCGGTGTCGCAATTCGACTACCCGCGCGAGTTGCTGGACATTCAAGTACTGGACGATTCGACCGACGAAACGCGGGACGTCGCGCGGAGTTGCGTGGAACGACACGCCAGCAAAGGACTTCCGATCACGTACATTCACCGGACGAACCGGGAAGGCTACAAGGCCGGAGCGCTGGAAAACGGGCTGCACACCGCGCAGGGCGAGTTTGTGGCAATTTTCGACGCCGACTTTATTCCACCCGCGGACTTCCTGAGGCGTACGATTCCTTATTTCATGGATGGAGAAAAGGGCGCTGGGATCGGGATGGTACAGGCGCGCTGGACGTATCTGAACAGCGACTACTCGCTGCTAACACGCGTGGAAACGATTCTGCTGGATGGTCATTTTGTGATCGAACACGGCGGGCGGTCGCGGCGCGGCACGTTTTTCAACTTTAATGGTACGGCAGGAGTGTGGCGCCGCGCGGCGATTGATGCGGCAGGCGGGTGGGAGCACGACACGCTGACTGAGGATACCGACCTGTCGTACCGCGCGCAGTTGAAAGGCTGGAAGTTTCTGTACCTGCCGGATATTGAGTGCGCTTCCGAACTCCCCGTGGATATGAACGGATTCAAAGCGCAGCAGGCACGTTGGGCCAAAGGCTTGATGCAGACCGCGAAAAAAATCCTGCCGCAAGTATTTCGATCAGATGTGCCCTTTTTTGTAAAGACCGAGGCGTTTTTTCATCTTACGGCGAACATCTCGTACCCGCTGATGGTGTTGCTCTCAACGATGTTGCTGCCGGCAATGATTGTGCGTTTTTACCAGGGCTGGTTCCAGATGTTGGTGATCGACCTGCCGCTGTTTCTGGCGTCCACGTGCTCGATTTCGAGTTTCTACCTCGCCGCGCAGAAAGAATTGCGGCCAAAAACCTGGATGCGTACGTTCCTGTACATGCCATTTGTGATGGCTACCGGGATTGGGCTGTCGGTGCGAAACGCGCAGGCGGTGATCGAAGCGATCCTGGGCAAGAAGTCCGAATTCGCGCGCACGCCGAAGTTCAAGATTGAGGGGAAGTCGGGAACATTCGCAGCCAAGAAGTACAAGAACAAGTCGGGATGGATGCCCTATTTTGAGATTGGGCTGGGTTTGTACTTTTCGTTGGCCGTAATTTATGCAATTTCGAACGAGAATTATGCGACGGTGCCGTTTCTGTTTTTGTTCGTGTGGGGATATCTGTATACGGGATTCATGTCGCTGAGCCAATCGTGGTTCGCACACCTGCGTTTTGGAGTGAACGCGCCGGAGATGCGGCCGGCCTCGACAGGCGCTCCCGGGTTCTGAGCGCTCCGCAACCAAACTGTAACGAACGATTTGCAGTTCTTCCTTGCGCTGCACCGAACGCAGGTCCAAGCTGATTAGATGAGAGCTGTGACCGATGTGATGCGGCGGCACATTACTGCGGACGAATTGGCGAATACGCTGACGCACGGCGTCGGGTATGTATTGAGCGTGTTCGGATTTGTAGTACTACTGACGATCGCCATCCTGCACGGAGGACGATGGCAAATCGTCAGTTGTGTGATTTATGGCGTATCGCTGGTCAGCCTGTATGCGGCGTCCACCCTGTATCACGGCACATCGTCGCCACGATTTAAGCGGGGGCTGCTGATTTTCGATCATTGCGCGATCTACGCCCTGATCGCGGGAACGTACACCCCTTTCCTGCTGGTAAATCTAAAAGGCGCGTGGGGCTGGTCGCTGTTTGCGGTGATGTGGAGCTTCGCGGTTTCGGGCATTCTGTTTAAGCTGTGGTTCGCGGACCGCTATCCGATTTTTTCAACGACGCTGTATCTGGCGATGGGCTGGCTGGGCGTCGTGGGGGCCCGGCAGATCTACATGCACGTCCCTTCGATGGGACTGTTGTTTCTGGCGATTGGCGGCTTGCTGTATTCGATCGGAGTTGTGTTCTACGTTTGCAAGAAGATTCCTCACAATCACGTCATCTGGCACGTGTTTGTTATGGCCGCAAGCGGGTGCCATTACGTGGCGATCGTCTTCGCGCTGTTCCTTCATTGGTAGGGCAACCTAGTTAAACACCCGGAGTACTGAGCGACTGGCACGGCCAGGAAATCACGGGAGCCGTGTCGCTGGTGTGTCTGGCCAGTTCCCATTACAATTTCCCGCAATGCCCTTTTCCCAGTTGGGACAGTCCGAGGTGAGTGGATGAGCGGTGGTCTCAGGTCTTTTATTGTACGGCTGCAAATTGCGGGTCTTATTAGTGTAGTGCTTCTGCTCAGTGGAGCACACACACCGGCGCAACAGAGGCGCGATCGACAGCCGAATTCCGTGTATGCCGAGCGTCGCGCGAAACTGATGTCGCATCTCGATGCGCCCGTAATTCTGCGCGGATACACAGGGTTGGAAGAGGAATCTCAGGATTACATCTTCACCCAGGAAGAGAATTTCTATTACTTGACCGGGCACAACGAAGAAGAAGCGGCGCTGATTTTGTTGCCACCAAAGGGCAGCAGCGCGGCGAAAGATGATCTGCAGGGACCGCGGGAAATTTTCTTTTTGCCGGCGAAGAACGCGCATAAGGAGGCCTGGAATGGAGCGAGAATGTCTCCAAGCGAACCAGGGATTGAGATGCGCACAGGATTCGCGCTGATCAAACCGACTTCGGAATTTCGAATGACGGTCGAATCAGTGCTGAAGGCGTATCCGACGGCGTACACCATCTTGCCGTACCAAAAGGAATTGGGCGGGTATCCCTTCGAGCAGCAGACCATGGAGCAACTGAAAGCGGCGGTTCCCAGCGAGAACTGGAAGGACGTACGCAAAGATATCTACGCTTTGCGAGCGATCAAGGATTCTGGCGAAATTGCGTTTTTGAGGGAAGCGATTGGCCTGACGGTAACCTCGCACCTGGACGCAATGAAAATGATGCGGCCGGACCTGTGGGAATACCAGATTGCGGCGAAGATGGTGTACGACCACGCGGAAGGCGGGTCGGAAGCGGAAGCGTACGCACCAATCGTGGGAACCGGCCCGAATTCCGTGGTATTGCACTATGACAAGCTATCGCGCAAAACCCAGGACGGCGACATCGTGGTGCTCGACGTAGGCGCGCAATATTCCGGATATGCGGCGGACATCACGCGTACACTGCCGGCGAACGGGAAATTTTCGGCAAGGCAGCGCGAGATTTATGAGGTCGTTCTGGGCGCACAGAATGCGGCGCTGGCAGCGATGAAACCGGGCGCGGTGATGGGCTGCCGGGGGAAGAAAGACACGCTGCAGACGATTGCCTACAACTACATCAATACACATGGCAAAGACCTCCACGGAAAATCGCTGGGGCCATACTTCATACATGGGTTGGGACATTCGATTGGGTTGAATGTGCACGATCCTGTGCCGGACTATTGCGAACCGCTGCGGCCCGGAATGGTAGTGACGGTCGAGCCGGGAGTGTATATACCCGAAGAAAATATCGGCGTGCGGATCGAAGACGATGTGCTGATCACCGAAACGGGGAACGAACTGCTCAGTCAGAAGCTGCCGAGAAGCGTGGAAGAAGTTGAAAAGGTGATGGCCGAAGGCGCGCAGCAAAGAGCAGCGGGCAAGCAGTAACTTCTATCTGCTTCATCAGGATGCCGGTGAGTTAAGGCCTTAAGAACAAGGCTGGCGCCAAGCAAATAAGTTGGTGGAGAGCGCCCGCAGACGAGTGTATAGTCATCGCCACGTTTAAAGACAAGGTCGGGAGGCTCGCAAATGCTCAAGTCTGTCGGCGTGGTGCTAGGTAGTTACTTGCTGTCGGTGGTTCTGGTCATGGGGACCGACCCGCTTCTCTCCAAGTTGTTTCCGGGCGACTTCGTAACAGGACGAATCCCATCGAATACAGCGTTGCTGTGGAGCACTGTATTTTTTGTGCTGATATCGATCTTTTGCGCGTGGCTGTGCGCACGCTTCGCGCCAAGAGTGCCCTGGAAGCACGTGCTGTGGTTCGGCATAATCGGCGAAGTGATGGGGCTGGGCGCGACCGTTCCGAACTGGAACAAAGGCTGGCCGCACTGGTATTGGCTGTCGTGGCTGCTGACCTGGCCGATTAGCTGCTGGATCGGGCTGCAACTGGCAGGACGGCGGGAACCCGTAACGGATAAGACGACACCCTCCTGACGAGCGGCCAAGGTCGACTCGACAAATACGAAAACGCAAACGACATGAACGCTTCAGAGCCCAAGTCTCGTTGGCTGGCTCCCAGCGAAAACCGCTGGGGCCTTGAAGTGTTCGACTGTTCAGCGAATGCCCGCAGCAGAATCAGCATGACAGGCGATCCGCGGCTCGCGCAGAGCTACGTTCGTTTGCGGAATGCCACTCGCGAAGATCTGCTGAAGACGGAATTCGCGCCTACCGTCTCCGGACCCTGCAAATTGGCTTACTCGATAGGAGGGGAGCTTAAAGACGGTCCGCTGTTCAAGTCGCGGGTGATGGAACAGAAGTGGGATGTCTATTTGTATTCGGACAAATTGTATTTTTGTCGAAGCTGGAGCGGACAAATCATGTATCGCGCAAGCGCGGGATTGAGTCCGCAGTCGCTTGAGGTGCGTTCGATCGAAGGAGTGCATGAAGACGCAGGGATGGCTGTTCGGGACATCGATTTCTTGATCAAAACACATATTCTTTTGACCACGGCGGTTCACCCTCTTCCCAAAACGCTGAACAGAGAGATAGCGCAACTGGAAACCTACTCGTTTTCGGCATTTGGCCGCATGGGACAGTACGGAACGTTCGAAGAAACGGTGGGTACACCTTATTTTCTATAATCGAATCGGGGGCGCCTTCGTTCGCAAGTGCGAGGCTGACTCCAGCAGTTCTCGCGGAGCGCTCGGACTGCTGCTTCGCGAAGCTTGTGTGAATTCTCTTAGGGAGAAAGAATGCGTTGATAGCTCCTCAACGGAATTCCCTTGTCCGCCCCTAGCCTCGATTGACCGTGGAGAATGGAGCCGCTTATACTGGTTTTTGGCGCCGGAGCGGGCTAGTCCGGCGTGCCTCGTGTGATTCCACTCGCCGGCCCCATAGGCCAATCGCGCATGGAATTCCCCGAATAGGAAGCAAATCGAACGGAGTGATGCGTCCCCAAGAGGCGCCCCGACAAACCTATGAGCACAGTAAAAGCAACCCAGCTACGGCCGGGGATGGTGATCCAACACGAAGGGCAACTGTACACGGTATTCAGCACCGACCACCGGACGCCGGGAAACAAGCGCGGCTCGATGCAGACGCGGCTGAAGAACCTGCGCAACGGGGTGATGATCGATTACCGGTTCCGGGCGGAAGAGTTTGTGGACCGGGCGATCCTGGACGAAATCGAATTCGAGTACCTGTATTCCGAAGGCGAAGATTTCCACTTCATGAACACGGAAACGTACGAACAGATGCAGATGACCAAGGAGGAATTGGGCGAGACGGTGTATTATCTGGTACCAAATACCGTGGTGAAGATCGAATTCTTTGAAGAGAAGGCGATCGGTGTTGACTTGCCGGACACCATGGATTTGAAAGTGGTGCAAACCGAGCCTACACTGCAGAAAGCGACGGCCAGCGCGGTGATGAAGCCGGCCACGCTGGAAACGGGACTGGTGGTAAACGTTCCACCGTTCGTGAATGAAGGCGACCGGATCCGCGTCGACACTTCCGAAGCACGCTACGTACAACGAGTCGAATAGAGTTCCGCCTCCGCAGCTGAACGCCCCCAGCACGCGCTCAGATTGAGGCAAGAAACGAAAGAGCTCCCAGCCGCCCGGGGGCTCTTTCAGTTTTTACGGGTAGTTTTTTGGGTTAATCGCGGGCGGCGACGCCACGTTCGCCGGCAGGGTGAGCGCCAAAGACGCGATCGAAAATCTTGTCGACATTGCGAAGCTGACGATGGAGATCGAAGGTGTGTTCGAGTTCATCGTTGGTTAGGTAGCGGGTGATGCGCGAGTCGCGGGCCACGCTATCGCGGAAACTGGTTTCGGATTCCCAGGCGGCCATGGCATTTTCCTGAACCGCTTTATAGGCATCGTCGCGAGGCATTCCCTTTTCAACCAGATCCTGTAGCAACTGCCCGGAATAGACGAGGCCGTGGGTGCTCTCGAGATTGCGCAGCATGCGTTGAGGAAAGACGCGAAGCTCGCCGATCAGGCGAGTCATTTTGTCGAGCATGTAGTCGATGAGGATGGTGGAGTCGGGAAGGATGATGCGCTCGACGCTGCTGTGAGAGATGTCGCGTTCGTGCCAGAGAGCGATGTTTTCGAAGGCGGCCTGAGCGTTGCTGCGAATTATGCGGGCCAGGCCACAAATCTGTTCGCAGGTGACCGGGTTGCGCTTGTGAGGCATGGCGGAACTGCCGCGCTGCTGGCTGCCGAAATGTTCTTCGGCTTCGCGAACTTCGGTGCGCTGCAGGTGACGGATTTCCAGCGCAATTTTTTCGAGCGTTGCGGCGATCAAAGCCAGGGTGCTCAGGTAGTGGGCGTGGCGATCGCGTTGGATGACCTGTGAGGCCACCGGAGTAACGTTCAGCCCGAGACGTTTGCAAATCTGCCCTTCTATCTCCGTGCCTAGATGCGCGGCATTGCCGACCGCGCCGGAAATTTTCCCGAAATTCATGCCTTGGGCAGCGTCGCGGAAGCGGGCGATATTGCGCTGATTTTCCGCAAACCAATTGGCGATTTTCAGACCGAAGGTGATGGGCTCCGCATGAATGCCGTGGGTGCGGCCAATCTGCGGAGTGTGCTGAAATTCGTGGGCACGGACGTCGAGCACTTCGGCGAACAGAACCAGGTCACGCTCAATGATGTGAGATGCATCGCGAACCAGTAGAGCCTGGGCGGTGTCGACGACATCGTTGGAGGTCATGCCATAGTGCAGCCAGCGAGCGGCGGCAGGATCGCCGATGGATTCGCCCACAACCATGGTAAAGGCGATGACGTCGTGTTTGACCTTGGCTTCGACCTCGTTGATGCGAGCAACGTCGATCTTGGCGCGTTGCCGGAGGGTGGCAGCGGCTTCAGCGGGGATCAGGCCGGCTTGCGCCAGCGTCTCCGCAGCGGCCAGTTCAACGTCCAGCCATCGTTGAAAGCGGTTGGCATCGCTCCAGACATGTCCCATTGCTTCGCGGGTGTAGCGAGGAATCACGGTGATCTCCAGGAAACTACCGAGCATCCATTTTAAAGGATTTAGACGCAGGGAGCGACAGTGACGCGTAAGCCGGCCAAGGACGAGAGATCAGTGGGCGGCAGCGCCAAGAATGGGCTTGTTGCGGCCAACCAGTGAGCGGCCGGACTGGCCGTCGAGGTCGAAGACAACCACTTCATTTTGGCCGGAGCGCAACCAAGGAGCCGGAACGTAAAGCGTTTTTTGAGGGCCGATGTCCCAGACTCGTCCGAGCGCAGCGCCATTCAGCCAGACTTGTCCTTTGTGAAAAGCGGTCGTATCGAGGAAAGTGTCGGCGGGAGAATCGATCTGGAAATTCGCTTTATAGAAACAGGGGCCTTCGCAGGGAGCATCGGAGAACGCGAAACGGTCAGGATGTTCCATCGGGAGGGGGAAGATGTCCCATCCGAGGAGAGGTTTGCCATTGAGGGTCACCTTGTTGAGGATACCCTTGCGCTCACCTTGAATGGCCGAGCTGAAATTCACGCGACCGGTGTTCTCCACGAGAATATCGAGTTGCGAAGCCGCAGAAGCCTCGAATGGAAGCTGTTGCTGATCGAGTCGACGGTCGAGAGCGCCTAACGGCCTGCCATCGAGAAAAACGACTGCGTAGTCGTGCAAGCCATCCAGCACCAGTGTGCCGCGAACCGGAGCAGCGATGCGCGTGCGATAGAGAATATAGCCGTAGGCTTGCCCCAAGTCTTCCATGCTGCGGAGTTGCTCCGAATGCACCGGGGTTGGAAGCACCTTCCAGAGAGAAACAGACTGCGAGGTTGGGAATGCAGGAATGCTCATCGGCGACGACACTGCCGGGACAGGAGGGAGCGGCTCTTTGGAATATTTGGCGATGACGTCGCGAAAAGCCGTGTACTTAGCGGTAGGTCGTCCGCTTTCGTCGAGCGGGGCGACGTAGTCGTAGCTGGTCACATAGGGCTGGTAGTTTTTGCCGTCGCTATCGGCGCCATTCATCCAGCCGAAGCTGGTGCCGCCGTGAAACATGTAGATGCTGACGGAATAGCCGCGGCTCAAGATCCAATCCAAGTTCTGAGTTTCGACGGAAATGTTCGTAGTGGCGTGTTGGCCACCCCACTGGTCAAACCAACCCGCCCAGAATTCGCTGTTGAAGAATGGCCCCTGCGAACGGTGTTTGGAGAGCTCGGCAAATGCCTTCTGAGCGGCACCACTGTCGCCGCCGCCGAAATTTATGCCGACAGGCAGGTCAGGAAGCGAACCGGCGGGAACCTGTTCCGGTCCATCGGCGGTGTAGAGCTGCGAGTGCGTGAAACCGGAGTCTTCAAGCAGGTGGCGAATCTGCTGCATGTACTCGTGGTCGCTGCCGAAGGAGCCGTATTCGTTCTCTACCTGGACGAGAAGGATCGGTCCGCCGACGCCAACCTGAAGAGGGGCAAGTTCCTGACCAAGGCGGTGCATCCAGCGCGCAGCGGGTTGCAGAAATTTCGGATTGTTGCTGCGAACAACCAGAGAGGGATCGCGGAGCAGCCACGCCGGGTAGCCTCCAAATTCCCACTCAGCACAGGCATAGGGGCCGGGACGAAGAATTACGTAAAGGCCTTCTTGCTGGGCTTCACGAATGAACTCGGCAACGTCGTAGTTTCCTGAGAAGTCGTAAACACCGGGCGTTGGCTCGTGGACGTTCCAGAAGATATAGGTTGTAACGGTGTTGAGTCCCATAGCACGGGCCATGCGAAACCTGTCGCGCCAATAAGCTCGGGGTATTCGCGCGTAATGCATTTCGCCGGAGATGATCTGGAAAGGCTTGCCGTCCAGTTGGAACTGGCCATCTTTTACGCCGAAGGAATGCGACTGAGCCGAGGTGGGTGGGGTAGCGACGACTGAACAAAAAATAAGAATGAGCAAGAAGAACTGGAAAGGCCTCATGCGCGCAATCCTTCGTGGGAGATCAATTCGTGAGTTCGTGCAGGTAGTCTATCGCGAAATCTAGAGCTGCAGCGGTTTCAGCGGGACACTTTGCGAAGCGACCATCAGCTCACCATGGAAGGCCGATTCGGCGGGACGGCGTTGCAGAGCTTCTTCCGCGGAGAGGCGCACGAGATCGGGATTGTTATTCTCCATGGAGACGTGAGCCAGCACGAGATAGCGCGTGTAGGCGTCGAAACCATCCGGATCGCACAAATATTCGCTGACCGCGTGATTGGAGAGGTGACCGGTGCGGGATAGAACGCGCTGTTTGACGACCCAAGGGTAGGGGCCAACCTTCAACATGTCGAGATCGTGGTTGGACTCCAGAATCATGCAATCGGTTTCGCGCAGGTGCACCTTGACCATTTCCGGCATATAACCGAGGTCGGTGCAGACAGCGACTTTGGTCCCGGCGTAACGAAAGGTGAATCCAATGGGATCGACGGCATCGTGAGGGATGGCGAAAGCGTGAACGTCAATATCGCCAATGCAGAAGTGCTGGCCTGCTTGGATCGATTCGACGCCGCGCAGACGTTTACCGAAGGTTTCCGGCAGGCTGCGGTGGAGGGAATCCATGGTGGCCTCGGTGACGTAGAGAGGCGCCTTCCATAACGCCAGCATCTGGGGGAGACCGTTGCAGTGGTCAGAGTGTTCGTGAGTGATGAGGACGGCGTCGAGACGATCGAGGTCGCGTTCGACAGCGGCTAGGCGAGCCAAGGTTTCGCGCTTGCCTAATCCAGCGTCAACAAGAATGCGGGTGCTTTCGCTTTCCAGCAGCGTCAGATTTCCGGAGCTTCCGGAAGCCAAAATGGAAACGCGAAGGCCGATGCCAAGTCTCCTGAGCAGCCGCGAGCAAGCAAAGCGAAAACTTGGAAAATGATGGCAGAGCGCACCCGCAGCGTCAATGCGCAAGAACGTGACTTGTGGAATTTGGCCGGAAAGTCGCGGTTAGCAGGCGAGGCGATCGCGGGTCAGTCTGAAGCCGTTGGTAGGGCCCAGCACGGTGGCGGCGATACGTTCAGGCTGGAAAAATTCCTTCGCCAAGGCCTGCACATGATCGCGAGTCACTTTATCAATCGAGGCGAGGATTTCATCGAGAGTAGTGAAGCGATGGAAGTACAGCTCCTGGCGTGCCAAATTGGACATGCGGGAACTGGTGGACTCCAGGGAGAGCATCAAGGAGCCTTTCAGGTGGTTTTTGGCGCGGAGTAATTCCTCGTCGCTGACGGGTGATTCCTTCATGGCACGGAATTCGGCGATGGTCATGTCCAAAACTCTGCCGACGGTCTCTGTGGCCGTTCCCGCGTACACGGAGAGCATTCCGGTATCCGAATAGGGAGTTAGCTCGCTGAACACCGCGTAGGCTAAGCCCTGCTTCTCGCGAATATTCTGGAACAGGCGGGAGGACATGCCTCCCCCGAGGAGATTGTTCAGAACGGCAACGGCGAAGCGGCGTTCGTCGGCAAGTGGGAAGGAAGGCACGCCAACGCAGAGATGAACCTGCTCGAGGTCGCGTTTGGTTTGCAGATTGATGGGAGCCGCAGGAGGCGGGGCAGCCTCAGAGGGACGGGCGCCGGAAGGCTTTAGGTCGCCAAACTCACGGGCGACCAGGTCGAACACCTGGGGATGAGTTACATTTCCGGCGGCAGTGACGACGATTTGATCCGGCGCGAACCATTCCTGGAAGCGGCTGACGAGAAGATCGCGATTAAACTGGTTCACCGTTTCACGGGTGCCGAGGATCGGACGGCCCAAGGGATGCTCTGGCCAAAAGCCCCGGGTGAAAACGTCGTGCAGCAGATACTCGGGGTTGTCGAGGTCCATCTTGATTTCTTCGAGGACCACTTGACGCTCTTTTTTCACGTCGTCCGAGTCGAATCGGGGCCGCAGAACCAGGTCGGCAAGGACATCGAACGCGATGGGAAGATGGTCGTCGAGAACCTTGGCGTTGAAGCAGACTTGCTCCTTGGAGGTGAAGGCGTCCAACATACCACCGACGGAGTCCATTTCGCGGGCAATGGCTTCGGCAGAGCGGCGTTGCGTGCCTTTAAACACCATGTGCTCGAGGAAATGAGCAACGCCATTGTCGGCAAGACTTTCGGAACGGGAGCCATTGCGGATCCAAATGCCAACGGAGACGGAGCGGACGTGCTGCATCGTCTCGGTGATGACCACCAGGCCATTGGGAAGAACGCGGCGTTGAATATCGCGCGATGCAGCTACCATGAAGGTATTGTTGCACAGGGATAGAGCGGGAGGCGAGGCGAGATGTAAGTCATTTATATACATTGAGTTACCGAACGCCGTAGGCGGGAGGCGACGTCGACGGGAGTGAACGGGTATGCTGGATGTGGATAAGGACGAATGGAACTGCTGGGAAAAACTGAAGCAGAGTTGAGGAAGTATTGCGTGGAATTGGGCGAGCCAGCCTACCGCGGCTCGCAACTCTACCGGGCGTTGTACGTCGAGCGGAACCTGGATTCGGCGTCGATGACGAATTTGCCTTTAGCGTTGCGGCAGAAACTGGCCGAGGTGGCAACAATCACGCTGCCAAAGGTGAGCAACCGGTACCATTCGGCCGACGGGTCGGTGCGTTATTTATTTGCTCTCCCCACCGATGGCGAGGAATCGCGACGCAAGGTGCGCGCTTCGGTGGAAGCCGTGTTTATGCCGAGCGAAGGGCGGCAAACGATTTGCATTTCGACTCAAGCCGGATGCGCGGTCGATTGCAAGTTCTGTCTCACTGCACAGCTTGGGCTGATTCGAAATCTGAAACCGGGAGAGATCCTTGGGCAGGTGCTGGTACCGCTGAAAGAGATGGAGAATTCCGGGGTTCCGCAGAGCGTCAGTTTAGAAGCGGCGGACGAAGATGCCGGCACAGCAACGGGCCTTGCGGCGAGAACCAACGTGGTGTTGATGGGACAAGGAGAACCGCTGCTGAATTTCGAAAATGTAATGGCGGCAGTGCAGATTCTGCTGGACCCCAAGGGCATTGGGCTTTCCCCAAAGCATGTGACGCTGTCGACCAGCGGAATTGTCCCAGGGATTGAGCGGCTAGGTAAGGAAGCAGTGCGGCCAAAGCTGGCAATCTCACTGAATGCTTCAAACGACGAGCAACGGAATTTGCTGATGCCGATCAACCGGAAGTATCCCTTGAAGGCGCTGATGGACGCATGCCGGGCTTATCCGCTGAGAAGCTGGGAGCACCTGACATTCGAGTACGTGATGCTGGGCAAGGTGAACGATTCCGTGGAGGATGCCAGGCGAGTGGTTCGGCTACTGGCGTCGCTAGGGAGGGTGAAGGTGAACCTGATTCCGTGGAATCCCGGCGAATTGCCGTATGCGGAGTCCAGCGTGGAGCGCATTGAGGAGTTTCGCAAAACCTTAGTGGATCGCGGCGTGCCCGCGTTTGTCAGGTATTCACGAGGCCGAGACGTGATGGCGGCCTGCGGGCAACTGGCATTGAAGGAAGTCCAAGGCAATCAATTAACGACCATCAGCCTTTAAGGTGACTGGCGAGAAATCAGAAGATTGCGCCGTAGTCTGTCTGGAAGCGATCAAGGACGGATGCCGATGACGGACAGGAGCCGTCCGGACGGCTCGCCCTGCTTACGAAAACTGAAAAAGAAATCGGGATGGCAGGCGGTGCAAAGGCCGCTTACAAAAATGCGACTGGGATGGACGCCTGCCGCCAGTAATTGCGAGCGATTCGCTGCGCGCAAATCCAGATGCACGTTTTTTGGCGGGGGCTGATGGCCAGGCGGCTTCATGTTGAGCCATTGAATGGGATTGGGCTCGTCACCCGTGCGTGCTTCGTCGAAGTAGCTGTCGGCATCGGCAAATTGGGACTGGAATTGGGTGACCAACTCCACGCCCACTTCGTAGCAGCACAGGCCGATGCTGGGACCAATTGCGGCGAGGAGATCCGAGGGGCGCGAGCCGTATTCGAGTCGCATGCGGCCCACGGCTTTTTGGCTGATACGGGCAAGCGTGCCGCGCCATCCGGCGTGCACGGCGGCGACGTTTCGGCGTTTTACATCGACTAGGAGCACCGGAACACAATCGGCAGTCTGGACGGCAAGCAACAGGCCGGGCCGATCGGTGAGGAGAGCGTCTCCGCTGCAGGGTTGACCGGGAGCCTCGGAAAAGACTCGAGGAATATCGGAGTGGATCTGGTTGAGCGCCAGCAGTTCCATGCCGCGACCATCTACGGCAGCGGAAAAAAAAGAGCGGTTCTTGAGCACGTTCTCGCGTTTGTCCCAGCGGGTGAATCCCAGGTTGAGGATCGTTCGCCCGTCGAGCGGGCTAACACCACCAGTAATCGTGCTGAAACCGTGAACCAGCCAAGGCAGCTTGCTGAACGGCTCCAGTTGCAGAATTTGCAACTTCTTGGAGTTCGAGAGACTCCAGGGCGAAGCGACGTCGAGTCTGGGCGAATTCTGTTTACTGGCGAGTTGCGGGCGGCGGACTGTTTTCCGTGGAGTCACAAGGGGAACAGTATAATCGCAACATGCAGTGGCCGCAGAATCGGTGACTGCAGGCGACAAACTGGGATTGGTATCACGGGAGCGAAAAGAAATGATCGTTGGGCTCGGGATTGATATTACGGAGGTTCCGCGAATCCGAGCGGCGATTGAGGCTTCCCGTGTGCGCTTCCTGAGGAGAGTCTTCACGCTGGACGAAGTGGCCTATTGCGAGCAGTTCAAGAACAAATATGAGCGCTACGCGGGACGATTTGCGGCCAAAGAAGCGGCGATGAAGGCGCTGGGCACGGGATGGAGCCGCGGAGTGCGCTGGGTGGATGTGGAAGTCGTGCGGCGAAGAGGGTCCAGGCCGACACTGGCGCTCCATGGAGAGGCGAAGAAAATTGCGGATGCCCTCGGAGTAAAAAATATCGCTATCAGCATTACGCATACGGAAGAACAGGCGATGGCCCAGGTGGTATTCGAAAGCTAGACACGGAGAGGGACGCTCTTACTTTACGAGCAGGAAGGAGCCCAGCGCGAGGGCATCAACGCCAGCGCAATAGAAGCTGCGGACGGCTCCGCGAGGGTCCACGACGAGGGGTTCCCCGAACAAGTTGAAAGATGTATTCACGAGAATCGGCGCGGGCGCGGTGGCACCGAATTTGTGCAGTAACTTCCAAAATAGCGGATTAGCGGACTGCTCGACGGTGTGGACACGCACGACGTTACCGTGGAATGCGAAACGTTCCAGACCAGCCACCGGATTTTTGAGTGTAGCTAGCGAAGCCATAAAGCGACAGTTCTCGGAGACTTCGAAGTACTCACTGGCTCGTTCCGCGGGAACCGACATGGCGAAGGGATGGAATTCTTCGCGGTGTTTCACGTACTCGTTGACGTTTTCGATGACGTATTCAGAGAAGGGCGAAGCCAGCAGGCTGCGATTCCCAAGAGCGCGATGTCCGAATTCGGAACGGCCTTGGCACCACGCTACGATTTTGTCGCGCAGCAGAAGGCTGGACGTTTCGCCGACTAGTTCTTCTTCACCGAACAAGTATCGATAGCTGATTTTGCAATTATCGAGGACGGCTTTGATCTCCTGAGAATCGAGTCCGGTACCGAGGGAAAGCGAGTCCAGGGGCATGCGACCGGAGTGGCCCGTCAGCTTCTTGCGGCATAAAAACGCGGCGCCCAGGGCAGTCCCAGCGTTTCCGGAAACGGGTTGCACGTAGACGTGTTCGAAACCGGCGCGGGTTTCCAGGGCTCGAACCAGGAATACGTTGAGGAACAGGCCACCCGCAAGGCACAGATTACGAGTGCCAGTGCGTTCGCGAAACTGAATGGCGATCTGCAGGACGGCTTCCTCGATAAAATCTTGCAAACTGCGCGCCAGGTTGGCGCGTTGCTGTGGGGTGATCAGGTTTGTACGCGTGGACAAACCCAACTCTCGCAAGAAAGCAGGCGTAAACATGCCGCGTTGATCGGGTCCAGGGGCGAAGTATTTTCGATTGAGTTTTGGCGTACCCGAAGATTTCCAGAGAAGCGCTTTGCGAAAAGAGGGCAGATACTCAGGCTCGCCGTCTTTGCTCAACCACTGCATTTTGTGCTCGTCGCGATAGGAACGAAGTCCGGCGAGCTCGGTGACGCGGGTATACAGCCAAGCCAGCGAATCGGGAAATCGAAACGAGTGCAAACTCTCAATTTCGTCTCCGTCCGCGAGAGCGACAAGCCCGGAACTGGAGCGGATGCCCTCGTCCAGCGTCAATATCAGCGAGCGATCGAAGCCGGAGGTGTAGTAGGAACTGGCGGCGTGGCACAGTTGATGATCAAAACGCCGAAGTCGAGGACCACCGCGAAGCAGAGCTAGCAAACGATCGTGGGCGACGCTGGGATGGAGTCGCTGGCGCCGCGAAGAAGTTTTTTGCGAGTCCACGGAACGATCGGCCAGGCCAATGCCGCGGCAATCGGATAGCTTCAGATGCGATTCGGCCAGGCAGCGTTCCAAAGCGAGCCGAGGAACCGCGGTGGAGTCATGCAGGCGGTTCAGCTTTTCTTCTTCAAAGGCAAAGACCACGCGATCGTTATTCAGGAGGGCTACAGCGGAATTGTGGCCAAGCGACGAAATTCCGAGGATGTTCATATCGCGAATCGTCAGGCAGCTCCTGTCCGGCATTCCAGAAGTGAATCCACTGGCGAAGCTATCATACGTCCGTCTTGAACGGCTGAGACGACAACCTTCAGAAATTGATTGGAAGGAAGCTGACCGGGGAGATGGACGGTCAAGTAGTTTCCGGAAAGCGCCGGCGTAGTCGCATCATTCGGACTTTTGCGATTCAGAGTGAGGACAAGCAATTCACGGCCCAGCTGCGAAGAGCGGAACTGGGCGGCTTTGGATTCGGCTAAGGCGCGCAGTTCACGTGCGCGGCGGTTGATCACCGTACCATGGACCTGATTGGGCAGCGAAGCCGCCTTGGTGCCGGGACGGGCGGAAAACGAGAAGACATGGAGATAGGTGAACGGACGGTCCGCGATGAAGCGCATGGTGGTTTCGTGATCCGCTTCGGTTTCGCCAGGAAATCCGGTCATGACATCGGCGCCGATGGCAGCGTCGGCAAAATGTTCAGATATCAGTTCGATACGGCGCGCGTAGTGTTCCGCGCGATACCAGCGATGCATAGCGGCGAGAATGGGATCGGAAGCGGATTGCAACGGCATATGGAAATGAGGCGCAAGCCGGGGCTGCACGGCGAACAACTGGATCAGGTCCTGGGTTACGTCCAGCGGTTCGATGGAACTGATGCGCAGACGACGAGCGTCCGTTTCGTCCAGGATACGACGCAACAAATCCAGGAACTCGACGCGCGGCGTGAGGTCACGGCCGTAACTTCCCAAATCGATGCCGGACAAAACGATTTCGCAGAAGCCAGAGTTGGCCAAACGTTGTATTTCGGCGATGACTCGCTCCGGAGGCAGACTGCGCGACTTTCCTCGCACGAATGGGATCACGCAGAAGGAGCAACGCGAGTTGCAGCCGTCTTGAATTTTCAGAATGGGCCGAGTGTGGGCTTCCTCGCCGCCGAGAACGGGAGCGACCAGGACGAAAGAGGTCTCGAAAATGTCGCCGGTCAGGATCGGAGCGGTGGACAAAGGCGGTTCCGTCGATTGCAGGACGTTCAACGGTATAAGTGACGTCGGGACACCATTGCGGTGCGCATCCGCTACCAAGGCGGGAATCTGAGGCTTGTGAGAATTTCCTACGACGAACGATACTCCCGGCAGAGCGGCCAAATCCTCGGGAGCGCGCTGCGCATAGCAGCCGGTAACAATGATTCGTGCAGAGGGATTCGCCGCGTGAATCTTGCGGATAGCGTCGCGGGCCTGAGCGTCGGCGGCCGACGTTACGGTGCAGGTGTTGAGCACCACAAATTCCGCGTCGTCGCGATTGGATGCGACAATGCAGCCACGCTCACGAAGCTGGCGTTCGATCGCGGCGCCGTCGGCCTGGGTGGCGCGACAACCAAATTGTTCGATGAAGAAGGTAGCGGCGCTCATAGCTAGAGTACTTCTTCTATCTTAACCGCAGAAGGATTCCGGGAGCGAGACCACGAAAGTCGACGGACCGAGGCTTGAGTTAAGTGGCGGAAGGGGTTTTGGGAAGAGGCTTGATCAGCGCCAGATTCGCTGAGTTTCTGGCCTATACGGATCATCGGATGCTCCAGCAAGTGATACAAAACCATGGATAGCAGAGCAGTTCCGATGACATAAATCGCGAGCTGAATTGGCCGCGGAAGCGGATGCAGCCACTGAAAGACGAACCACAGCACGATGAAATGAGTCAGATAGATGCCGTAGGAGTATTTGGCAATCAGGGAGCAAGTGCGATTGATCCATCGATTGGAACCATCGGCGCACTGAGTCAACAGAATGCCCAAACCCAAACAAGCCAGCCATGCATGGGCCAGAGTGGGCCAGCGCAGATAGAAAATTGAGAAGAAGACGATGCCAAGCGGCCAAACCCAGGATGGCAGATGCAGGCTCGGCAATTTGAGCAGTTGAAACGCAAGCACGCCAGCGAGAAAACAAGGGACGTAGACCAGCCAATCCGGGAAGCCATGCCGCTCAAGTAGGTAGGAATAGTGCCCGGCCACCGTTGCTGCGGCAAACAATGCGACCAGTGGAATCGGAGAGCGCCAGCGAATAGACAGCAGGAACAAGAACGGAAGCACCAAGTACATGTTGATCTCGTACGGCAGGCTCCAAAGCGGCGCGAGGACCGATTCGAAGCCGGTCAGATCCTGGATCAGAAAAACATTCGAGGCCGCGCCCGCGGTATTGAAATGGACGGGGAGGAACACCGAATCCTTGAGGTGACCGACAGGAAGGTGCAGGAAAACGACGACCAGCACGATCAGAATGCTGAGGGGATAGATGCGAAAAATCCGGCGCACATAAAAAGAAAAGAACAAAGAGTGCTGGGGCGATCCCAGAAGATGCCGCTCCATGGACAACATCAAGACGAAGGAAGTATGCACGAAAAAGATGAGGACGCCCCAATGGCCAAGATCGTGGAAGCTGTAGCCGTGAATGGTGGTTCGCTGGAAATAGAGAAGCAGGTGAAAGAGGAAAACGGAAAGCACGGCAACGGAACGAAGCAGGTCCAGCTTGGCGATGTGGGTCTGCGAAGAAGGCAAGCCAGGCTCCGAAGGACACCGAAGTCAGGATAGTCGATCAGCGGCGGAATCGACGAGAATTGTCAGGCCTGGGCCATGCGGCGCTGGAAAGTCAACAGGATCAGGTCAGCGCGGCGGCGAACCCCGAATTTATTAAGCAGGTTCGATACGTGGAACTTCACGGTGCGCTCGGCTATGTTCAGCTTACTGGCGATTTCCTTGTTCGAGAGGTTCTCCAGCAAGGAGTCGAGAACTTCCTGTTCGCGGCGGCTCAGGTTAGTAATGGAATCGGACTTGAGGCGGCGCCCCTGGCTGGTCAGGATAGAGTCCACGAAACCGGAAAGCACGGATCGGGGCACCCAGAAACCACCATTGGAAACCAGCGGCAACGCGCGAGCCAGTTGGTCGCGGGCCTCCGCATAGGAGAGGATGCCTTTTACGCCCAACCGTAGCAGGGAGTAGGCATTGGCCTCGTTCACGGCGTCGCCGACAACGATCAGGCGTGCATCGGAGAACCGCTCCAGAATATTGGTCAACAGAGCGCCCGTAGCCTGACGGGCCGCGTGCGCATCAATCACATACACCTGAGCCCGCGGCGGCTCCAGATTGCGGAGATCGGGGGCCAAGGTCGATTCGAGTTGCTTGGCGATCACCTTGAACTGGGATGCTTTGGCCAAAAGTCGCTCGAACTCGCTAAGCACGAGAGGATGAGGAGACAACAGACAGACAGTAAGTTTGGAGGACATACGTTTAGTCGCCACTGAACTTGAGGGTAGAGAAACCCCGGCCAAGGGGCAAGGACCTTGCGGACAGATGTTCACGAACTGTTACTGACAGATTGGACGTGATTTGCAGGGGTAGACCGCGGTGGCGTATCGGGTGGGGCGGGGTGTCCCAATCCTGGCATTACACGTAAACTAGAAGTAAGGGAAAACGGCCAGGACATCGCTATTGTTTCGGCGGCTTCCGGCACACCAAAGGATTCATGAGAGATCTGAACCAATCCAAGAAGGCCCTGATCGAGCTCCTGGAGCAGCGCATCCTGGTGCTGGATGGCGCCATGGGCACGATGCTGCAGCAGGTCCATTTGACGGCCCGGGATTTTGGGGGCCCGGCATTGGAGGGCTGTAACGAGAACCTAGTGCGGACCCGGCCAGACGTGGTGCTGGATATCCACCGGAAATACTTCGACGCAGGCGCCGATATCGTGGAAACCGACAGCTTCGGGAGTACGCCGCTGGTGTTAGCGGAGTATGGGCTGGAGCAAGACGCCTATGAACTTAGCCGGCTGTCCGCCGAGTTGGCGCGCCAGGTAGCGGACGAGGTCGGAACGGCTGCCAGGCCTCGATTCGTAGCCGGTTCGATGGGCCCAACGACCAAAGCGATCACCGTGACCGGGGGAGTGACGTTCGACGGGCTGCTGGAGTCGTACTACGTCCAGGCGAAGGGGCTGATCGATGGCGGATCGGACCTGCTGCTGATTGAGACCAGCCAGGACACACGCAATATCAAGGCAGCGGTTCTGGCCATTGAGCGGCTCTCGAAGGAAACCGGGGTGACTGTGCCGTTCGTGGTCTCGGTCACCATCGAGCCCATGGGGACCATGTTGGCGGGACAAAATGTGGAAGCGATGTGGTCGTCTCTGCGGCATGCAAAACCGCTGGCCTTTGGGATGAACTGCGCTACGGGGCCGGAGTTTATGACCGACCACATTCGCACCCTGAGCGGCCTGACGGGCGAATTTGTGTCCTGCTACCCCAACGCCGGCTTGCCCGATGAAGAAGGCAAATATCTGGAGACGCCGACTTCGCTGGCCAGCCAACTGGAGAAATTCGTTCAGCACGGCTGGTTGAATCTGGTGGGTGGTTGCTGCGGCACAACTGAGAAACACATCAGGGCAATTGCCCAAATGGTGGAGGGGAAAAAGCCGCGAATACGCCCGGCGGAGCAACACCGCGCGGTGTATTCGGGAATCGAAACGATTGAGGCCGACGACGAGACGCGCCCGCTGCTGGTCGGCGAACGCACCAACGTGATCGGCTCGCGGCTGTTCAAGAACCTGGTCGCCGAAGAGAAATGGGAAGAGGCGACCGAGATAGGGCGGCGGCAGGTGAAGGGTGGCGCGCACATCGTGGATGTGTGCCTGCAGAGCACCGAACGGGACGAGAAGAAAGACATACCTCCGTTTTACGAGAAGCTGATCCGCAAAATCAAGGTGCCGATGATGATCGACACCACCGATCCTGCCAATGTGCGGCAGGCGCTGACGTATAGCCAGGGAAAAGCGATCATCAATTCGATCAATCTGGAGGATGGCGAGGAGAAATTCGAGAGAGTCGTGCCAATAGCGCACGACTTCGGCGCGGCGCTGGTGGTGGGATGCATCGATGAAGACAAATTGCAGGCGCAGGCGTTCACCCGCGAGCGCAAGCTGGAGATCGCCAAGCGCTCCTATGACCTGCTGACTACAAAGTACGGCATGGCGCCTGAAGACATCATTTTCGATCCGCTGGTTTTTCCGTGCGCCACAGGAGATGAGAACTATATTGGCGGCGCCGTGGAAACCATGGAAGGAATTCGGCTGATCAAGAAAGCGTTGCCGGATACCCGCACGATTCTGGGAATTTCAAACGTGTCGTTCGGATTGCCCGCCGCCGCACGCGAGGTTGTGAATTCGGTATTTCTGTATTACTGCACCAAAGCGGGGCTGGACCTGGCCATTGTAAATACCGAAAAGTTGGAGCGCTTTGCGTCGATTCCAGAGGAAGAGCGGCGTCTGGCGGAGGATTTATTGTTCCAACATCCGCCGAAGGAAGTGCCCGCGGAACACCCGCAGTACGAATTGCTGCAAAGCGTGCCGGAGGACTGGCGGCAACAGACCAAAGAACAGAAGGCAGCGGTCAATCAATACCACATCGCCGCGGTCGCAAAGCATTTTCGAACAGCTACAAAACGCGAGGCGGCGAAGAGCGACAGTTTGCCGCTCGACGAGCGGCTGGCCAATTACATCATTCAGGGAACGCGCGACGGGTTGGTGGAGGACTTGGAAAAGAAGCGAGCCGAGGGCGCGCTTCCGCTGGAAATTATCAATGGACCGCTGATGAGCGGGATGGCAGAGGTAGGACGGCTTTTCAATGCCAACGAGTTGATTGTCGCGGAGGTGTTGCAATCCGCTGAAGCGATGAAAGCCGCGGTCAACCACCTGGAACAATTCATGGAGAAGGCGGACACCGCGGCACGCGGGAAAGTAGTGCTGGCGACGGTGAAGGGCGACGTGCACGACATCGGCAAAAACCTGGTGGAAATCATCCTGAAGAACAATGGGTTCGAGGTGATCAACCTGGGTATCAAAGTGCCGCCGGAGGATTTGATCCGCGCATTCCAGAATTACCAACCGGATGCGATTGGGTTGTCGGGCTTGCTGGTCAAGAGCGCGCAGCAGATGGCGATTACCGCAGGCGATCTCCGCGATGCCGGAATCAACGTGCCGCTACTGGTGGGAGGAGCGGCTCTAAGCGCGAAGTTTACGGTTACTAAAATCGCGCCGAATTATGGTGGAACGGTGTTGTACGCGAAGGACGCGATGACCGGACTGCGGCTAATGAACGATCTAATGGACCCAGAAGCGCGCGCAAGAGTATTGAGCCAGCACAGCGCGAGCGTGGATGGCGTGCAGGTGGCGACTACCGTACGAGTCGTAGACACAGAGGAAGTGCACCGATCGCCGAACTGTACGCGTGGATATCCCCATTCCCTCCGTAAGTAACTTGGAACGCAAGGTCCGGTTGGTGCCCGACCTGCGGGAAATCTGGAGCTACATCAACCCGTTCATGCTGTTCGGCCGCCATATGGGCTATCGCGGCGATTTCGAGAAGCACCTGGCGTTGCGGGAGCCAAAGGCAGTGGAGCTGTATCACCAGATGGAGGATGTAAAGAACGAAGCGGCGACGTTCATGAAGATTCGAGCGGTGTGGCAGTTTTTTGAAGCTGAGTCGCACGAGGAATCGCTGCTGTTGTTCGAGCCAGGGGGTTCAGAACCGATCCTCACGTGGCAGTTTCCACGACAGAAAATTGGGGCTCGGCTTTGCCTGAGCGACTATGTGCTGCCGAGCAAGGGTAGCGTGCGCGACCACATTGCCGCGTTTGTGGTGACCGCTGGAGAAGGGATCCGAGCGCGTGCCGAAGAGGCCAAGGGCCAAGGATATTACTTCAAGTCACACGCGCTGCAAGCGCTGGCCATTGAAACCGCGGAAGGCTGCGCTGAGTGGCTGCACCGCAGGATACGCGAAGATTGGGGCTTCCCGGATCCGCCAGACATGACGATGGGACAACGATTCACGTCGCGCTATCGAGGCAAGCGCTACAGCTTTGGCTATCCGGCGTGCCCGAACCTGGAAGATCAAGCCGGACTCTGGAAGCTCCTACAGCCGGACGAGATCGGCGTGCAATTGACGGAAGGCTTCATGATGGATCCGGAAGCGAGCGTAAGCGCGTTGGTGTTTCACCATCCGGATTGTACATACTTCAGCGTCGGCGAAAGCGCCGAAAACCCGTAAACGCCGGGCAGCCGGAAGCCCAGAGTGAACTAACCCACGAACGGTGAGAGGGCTGGGTGTGAACTCCCACCGCGCTGGGCGCCGGTCCCTGATGACTCGTAGCTGCATGAATTAGAAATACTTATAGCCGCCATCAAGCAGATGGAGTGGCGTTCCTCGTGCTTATCTCCTCGCTGGAACTCACTTTAGAGGCAGCGCCGGGGTGTGCGAATGTTCGAGATTCGAAGCGCGGAATTGATCGCCAAAGGCATCAAGCGGTTTGAGCTAAGCGCGCCACGCATCGCGCGCAAACATCAGGCCGGGCAATTTGTCATTCTGCGAATCGATGAACACGGAGAGCGCATACCGCTGACGATTGAGAGCGCGGACCCCGACAAAGGCGTGATCACCATCGTGGTCCAGTCGATCGGCAAGACCACCTATCAGTTGAACGAGATGGAAGCGGGCCAGAGCATCCTGAACCTGGTGGGGCCGCTCGGAAAACCTTCGGTGATCCAGAACTTCGGGACGGTGGTGATCGTGGGCGGTGGAGTGGGAACGGCGCTGGCGTATCCAACCACGGTCGCGCTAAAAAAAGCCGGCAATCGCATTGTGACGATCCTGGGAGGACGCAACCGGGACCTGGTGATTCTCGAGAAAGAAATGCGCGCTGCGAGTGACGAGTTGTTTGTCACGACGGATGACGGGAGCTACGGCCAAAAAGGACTGGTGACCGACAAGTTAAAGACGCTGATTGCCGACGGCATGAAGATTGATGAAGTGCTGGCCGTTGGTCCGATTCCGATGATGAAGGCGGTTGCCGACGTGACGCGGCAGCACGGAATACACACGGTAGTGAGTTTGAACCCGATCATGATTGACGGAACGGGGATGTGCGGCGGATGCCGGGTGCTGGTCGGCGGGAAAAGCCAATTTGCATGCGTGGATGGACCGGAATTCGATGCGGCGGACGTCAATTTCGAAGTGTTGATGCAGCGCAACCGGATGTACCGGGACGCGGAGAAGGAGTCGCTGGAACGTTTTCAGCATCCGGAAAAACGCAGAGTCGGCTGCCGAGGCTCACGAAACCACTGCCTGTATGGCGGACGGAGGCCGAGGATGAGCGCCACGAAACAGCCTTCGGCAAATCCGGTACCCCTGAAAGAACGGATGACGATTCCACGGCAGCACATGGTGGAGCAGGCCCCTGAACTGCGGATATTGAACTTCACAGAAGTAAATTTGGGATATTCCACGGAGTTGGCGCGGCAGGAAGCGCTGCGTTGCATTGAATGCGCTAAACCTGCCTGCATGTTGCACTGCCCGGTGGGCGTGAAGGTAAAGGATTTTGTGCGGTTGATTGTGGAAGGAGATTTCCTGGGCGCAGCGGCGAAAATCCGTGAAGACAACGTACTCCCGGCAATTACCGGGCGAGTCTGCCCTCAGGAAGATCATTGCGAGGGAAATTGCCTGCTGACGAAAAAGGTGGAATCGCTCGGAATCGGATACCTCGAGCGGTTCGTAGCGGACTACGAGCAGCGGCACGGCACGCCTTTGGCGGCGAACGCTCCGGCCACCGGAATGAAGGTAGCGATCGTCGGCAGCGGGCCTGCGGGATTGAGCGCTGCGGGAGACTTAATTCAGAAGGGCCATGAGGTTCATGTTTTCGAAGCCCTGCACGAGATCGGTGGCGTGCTGGTTTACGGAATTCCTGAATTCCGACTTCCCAAGAAGATCGTGCGTGAACAGATCGATACCATGCAGGCGATGGGAGTTCGATTTGAAACGGATGTGGTGGTGGGTCGGACGGTCTCGATCGACGAACTATTCGAGGAAGAAGGATACGACGCGGTGTTCATCGCCACGGGAGCAGGACTGCCTGTCTTTCTAAATATTCCGGGAGAACATCTGAATGGCGTGTACTCCGCGAACGAATTCCTGACGCGCATCAACCTGATGCATGCGTACGAATTCCCAAAATACGACGAGCCAATGGTGAACTTGCATGGCAAGCACGTGGCGGTCGTCGGCGCCGGGAATACGGCGCTGGATGCGATCCGGTCCGCGCGACGACTGGGCGCAGAGAAGGCATACGTAATATATCGACGCAGCGAGACGGAAATGCCGGCTCGCGCAGAAGAGGTGAAGCATGCGCGGCAGGAAGACATCGAATTCCGGATGCTGACCAATCCCGTAGAGTTTGTGGATAACGGCGAAGGCTGGCTGCGCGCCGCTCGCTGTGTGCGCATGGAACTGGGCGAACCGGACGCCTCAGGCAGGCGGCGACCGATCGCGATCGAGGGGTCCGAGTTTGAGGTGCCATTAAGCGTCGCGATCATAGCGACCGGAACCTCGGCAAATCCGTTGATCCGCTCGACCACGCCCAATGTTCAGACCAATAAGTGGGGCTACATCGAAGCCAACCCGGAGACGCAGAGGACTTCGCGTAAAGGAATTTTCGCCGGCGGAGACATCGTCACGGGAAGCGCCACAGTGATTCTGGCGATGGGAGCGGGACGGCGAGCAGCGAAATCCATTCACGAATATTTGTCCAGCGGCAGTTGGGACTGAACTGCCGACTGCGAGTCCTCCCATCATAGGTAGTGACGCAGGCCCTTGATCCCTATCCGCGAGAGTGATGAACTGCGGTCAACGCTCCACCGTAAATGGTCATAGAATCGTTCCGCATGCTGAAGCTGGCGTGCCGGACGCGCACGCGCGACACCAGAAATGAGAGCTGCGTTATGAGTGAAGTCAAGTCTCTTCCAGAAAACGCGTACACCACCCTGCCGCCCGGAGAAGCGTACGAACCGATCGTACTCGCCAGCGAACACCAACCGGAATTGACCGGCAGGTCGGTGGGATGGGGACTTTTATTTTGTGTGATCTTCACGATCGCTTCGGCCTATTCGGGCTTGAAAGTCGGCCAGGTTATGGAATCGGCGATCCCCATCTCCATCCTGGCGATCGGTCTGGCGCGATTGTATAAGCGGCGATCGAGCTTGCTGGAAAACGTGATTATCACCGCAATCGGAGGAGTCGCGGGTTCGGTCGTTGCGGGAGCGGTATTCACGGTGCCGGCGCTGTACGTTTTGAAATTGTCCCCGCATCCCATGCAGACCATTTTCATCTGCCTGGCGGGCGGGTGCCTGGGCGTTTTGTTCCTGATTCCCTTGCGCCGTTATTTTGTGCGCGACATGCATGGCGTTCTGCCCTACCCGGAAGCAACGGCGATTACCGAAGTGCTGGTCACCGGAGAGAAAGGCGGTTCGCAAGCGAAGCTGCTGCTGCAGGCGACAGCGATCGCGGGCGTGTACGACTTTCTGGTGACCACGTTTCAGGTGTGGAAAGAGACGGTGGATTTGCAGTTTATTCCGGTCGTCAAGATGCTCGGAGAAAAGACCCGGATGGTATTCGGTTTCGACGCGATTGGTTTCATTCTCGGGCTTGGCTATGTAATGGGCCTGCGGAGTTCGCTGATCCTATGCGCCGGAGGGGTCCTGTCGAATTTCGTGCTGGTGCCGCTGATCTGGTTTGTGGGCAGTCACCTGGATACCGCTGTCTATCCGGCGGCCATCCCCATCGCAAAAATGACCGCGGTGCAGATTTACCGGAATTATGTGCGGTTCATCGGTGTGGGCGCGATTGCGACCGCGGGAATTTTTGGAATTGTGAAGTCGCTGAAGATCGTCGCCGGATCGTTCCGAATCGCGCTGAAAGTGTTTAGCCGGGACGAGGCGGCCGCACCCGAACGCACCGACCGGGATTTATCCATGATCACGATTCTTGGCGGAGTGATTGCCGGAGCCATCGGGGTGGCCATACTGCTGGGAAATCTGGAGCCAAGCTGGATCGTGGTGCTTTCCGGCGTAGGGCTTACGTTGGTGTTTTCTTTCTTTTTTACGTCGGTGGCGGCGAACGCGATTGCGACCACGGCCCGAAATCCAGTGTCGGGCATGACCATGTTGACCATCATTCTGTCGTCGGCGGTGCTTTTGCGTTTTGGAGTTTCGGGAACGACAGGGATGTTTTTCGCGATGGCCATTGCCGGCATGGTGTGCACCGCGTTGTCCGTTTCTGGACAGGCCATCACGGACTTGAAAACTGGATACTGGCTTGGTTCGACACCTTCGGCGCAGGAGAAAGTAAAGTTCCTCGGAGTGATCGCGGCGGCAATCGCCGTGGGTTTGACGATCGTTATGCTGGCTCGGGCGTTTCAGTTTGGAGAAGCCGCCGTGGGCGACTTAAGGCCGGTACTTCCCTCTCCGCAAGCGTCGATCATGAAGGCGCTGGTGGAAGGGTTTATGAGCCATCAACCGATTGCCTATCTGTTGTTCGGTATCGGCGCGATGATTGCGTTAATTTTAGAAATGTTGGGTCAACCCTCGCTGATTTTCGCACTGGGAATGTATTTGCCACTGGAATTGAACACTCCGGCGCTGGTAGGCGGCTTTTTGTCGCATTGGCTGAATCGCCGCTCGGAGAAGATGGATCGCGAAAAGGGCGAAAGCGAGTGCGCTCTCGAGGGGTAATCATCGCTTCTGGCTTCATGGCGGGAGGTGCGTTGGGCGGGGTATTCGGGGCGGCTCTGCGACTGTTCCCATGGTTCAAAGAAGAGCTGATACGAACTCCGTTTTATAACACAGACTGGATTTCGCAAACGGTTTCGGTGTTGTTCTTTGTCGGATTGTGTCTGTACACCTGGTTTGGATCCCTGCACAAGGCAAAGGTGACTTCATGAACGAGATAGCAAAATCCGTAGCCACGGCGGTCCTCGGGATAGACACGCTGTGGGGAGGAGACGTGCTCTGCGCGTCTGGGACAGGGCGTTTCATTGCCGACTCGTGGTTTTCGGACGAGCCTTTGCCACTTGCGTATACCAATCCACTTGCCGCGAAGATTCGTCAGGCAGGAGGCGTGACTTCGAAAGAACTGAGTTCGACGGTGGTCGAGGAGTATCTGAAAGCGGTAGATATCCGCGCGGCTGCACGTGCATTGAAGGAAGAGGGCGAGAAGTTGCAGGGACTGCGCGGCGCTTACTTGAGCGGGCTCGGAAATTCCGTGGAGATCATGCTGGCGCTGGCGTTGGAAGTTATTGGCAAGGGCGAGGCGGTCCCTTATGAGCGCTGCGTGCAGGCTTCGACGGGCAGATTGCCTGAACAATCCCGGCCGGAAGCAAAACGGGCGCGGGTGGCAGACTTGCTCCAGAGAGCGGGCTATCTGAAGGAAACGGGTTCTGGACTGTTAGAGGCGGTCGACCGGTGGAGAGCAGACCGGCTTGTTCCCATGGCTTCGGTGAGAGCCTTGGGAGCCGCAGTAATCGCAAGCTACGACAAACTCTGCGATAAAAATCTGGCCCCGCATCTGCCGAAATATCTGAGCGCGGTGCCGCGCGCGAACATCCAATTTCTGCCGATCAAGGATGCATGGTTCTCTGGTTCGATGAATTACATCGGCAGGGCGCGGACCGCGGAGGGACGGCCGGAATACGAGGCGACCTATGAGATCAACGCGTCACTGAAGATGTCGGTGCCGGAATTCGAACAACTGGTGAGCCACGAAGTGGTGCCGGGCCACGTGACGACGTTCGCGTACCTGCAACATTTATTCGTAGAAGGACTCGCGGGCTTTGAGGCAACCGTGCTGACGATGAACACGAGGGCGGCGACGCTCTTCGAAGGGATCGCCAACAATGCAATTCTGATCGCGCATGGTGTCAGCGAAGTGGATCAGTTGCCGGATGAGGATTTGCAGATCGGCGTGACGCTGGCGTTGTTGCAAGACGATGCCAAGAACCAGTCGTCTTATCTCACGTGGAGCGACAAGGCACCGCAAGATGAGGTCGCACGCATTTTGCGACGCGAGTATTTGGTCACCGAAGAGCGAGCGGACAAACTTTCCGGTTCCTGGGGCCGGCATCCGCTCCTAGGAAGGATGTATCTGCCGGCCTATCGCTCAGGCACGCTCCGAGTGGCCGAACTGCGGAAGAAGTACGCGGCGGAGAAAGTGCTACCCGCGCTCTATGGTTGCAAGGGACTGGTAGATATCGAGACAGTAGAGAGAGCGATCCGTCCAAACCCCGCGAATTGAATAGGAAACGGCGTTGACCCGTACTTGAATGTCCTGTCGATCAATAGGGCAAACACCCCGAGCGTGCGGTAGCGGCTATCCTAAGGCCTCGGATATAATTTTGAGGAGTAGCCGCTCGGCTAACAGAGTTGACGGCGGAAGCAAAAGTAGCGGTGATCGCAGTGAAATTGACAGTCTTGGGCTCGACTGCCCAGATTTTTCCGCCTGGTACACGTTGTTATTCCGGCACACGTTCGGTCTTAGTTGCACAAGGAGAATACGGTGCGTTTGACAGTGATCGGTTGCGGTTATGTGGGATTGGTTACCGGGGCGTGCCTGGCAGCCGCGGGACACGAAGTATGCTGCACGGACATCGACAGCAAGCGCATTGACGCTCTGAAAGCGGGCAAGGTTCCGATTTATGAAGAGCACCTGGACGAGGTGCTCAAGCGAGCGGTAGCGGAAAAGAAGATCACCTATACGGCCGATGCGGGCGAAGCGATACGAGCGGGCGACGTGATTTTTATCTGCGTAGGCACGCCGCCGAAAGATACCGGGGAGGCGGATCTTTCCGCTATTGATCATGTTGCGAGAACGATCGCTCAGGAAGCGCGCACCTCGAAATTAGTGGTGGAGAAGAGCACCGTACCGGCGCTAACCGGAGTGCAACTGCAGAAAGCGATGTCCGCTTATTCCCGAGGCGGAAATCTGAAATTTCACGTAGCGTCGAACCCGGAATTCTTGCGCGAAGGCACCGCGGTTGGCGACTTTTTCCATCCAGATCGAATCGTTGTGGGGTAGACGATGAGTCTTCGGCGGCAACGATGCGGGAGATTTACGCGCCGATCCTGGAGAAGAAATTCCATTGCCCGATTCACGGAGGCAAGTGTACGGACACGGCCAAGGGCGAGCTACTGATTACGACCATCAACAGCGCCGAGCTGATCAAGCACGCTTCGAATTCGTTCCTTGCGCTGAAGATCAGTTACGCGAACGTGATCGCGGATTTGTGCGAGCGAATCGGCGCAAACGTCGAAGAGGTGACGCATGCGATGGGACTCGATCCGCGCATCGGAACCCAGTTCTTGAAAGCGGGGCTAGGCTTCGGAGGGTTTTGCTTCCCGAAAGACATCCAGGCGTTCATCCATCTCTCTTCAACCGTGGGCGTGGATTTTGAGATGTTGAAGGCGGCGGAGCGCGTCAATAAGCAGCGCATCGACAAGTTTTTCGAGAAGATTCACAAGGCGCTGTGGGTGGTGAAGGGCAAGCGCATTGCCGTGCTCGGTCTGGCGTTCAAAGCCAAGACGGACGATATTCGATTTGCTCCTGCCCTGGAAGTGATGAAACGCCTGCTGGAAGAAGGCGCGGAAGTGCACGCGACCGACCCGGAAGCAATCTCAAGAACCAAACCACTGTATCCAGCGGTAACCTACCACGAGGATCCGTACGAAACGTTGGCGAAGGCTGACGCTGCGCTGATCTGCACGGAGTGGCAGGAGTTCCGCAACCTCGACTGGGAAAAGGCCGGCAAAGTGATGGCACGGCGGCTGATCATCGACGGCCGGAACCTGTATTCGCCGCAACGCATGCACGAACTGGGATTTGACTACCATTCCTTCGGCAGAGTGTAGCTCTCAGGCAAACGCAAACCTAACCGCGCATTGCGGTTGAAGAACGCAAAATCAGACTGGTTTTCAAAACATATTCCGTGCCTTTGGGATTCGGGTGGCTTCTGCGGGTGTCTGCAAGAAGAGCATGGAAGGCGAGCCGAGCAAGTTCGGGTTGGGACATTTCAATCGTGCTGAGCGGCGGCGAGACATATTCTGACAGGCGGATATTGTCGAATCCGATCACGGAAATGTCCCGCGGAATCGCAATGCCTTCAGCACTGCACTTTCGCATAACTCCCATCGCGGTCATATCGTTGGAGCAGATTACCGCAGTGGGGCGAAGCGAAAACCGCAACATTTTCGTGAACGCTTCCTCGCCGCCAACCAGGGTGTGATTCCCTTCTACGACATATTCGGGTGGTATATTGAGCCCAATTTCGCTAGTGGCAGTCATAAAAGCGTTGCGACGTCCCACGGCCGAGACGAAATTCAGCGGCCCGGTGATGAAAGCAATACGTTCGTGACGCAGAGCAGCCAGGTGCTGAACAGCCTGGCGAATCCCAATCAGATAATCGATTCGAATATTGCTTACCAGCGGCAATGGAGGTCCAACGTCAACAAAGACCAGGGGAACCTTGCGAATCTTCAAATCCTTAAGTAGTGATTCTTCCATGCCAAAGGTAAGTACGGCGACGCCTTCGACACGATTTTCCAGCATGCGGCGGACCGCGATCTTCATCCGTTCGGTATTGCTGAGCGTCGAAGTCAGCAGGATTTCATACTGGTGCTTCAGCGCGGTCTCTTCGAATACGTGAACGATTTCCGGAAAGAACGGGTTGGTCAGGTCGGAAACAATCAAACCAAAAATACGACTTTTGCCGCTGACCAGAGCGCGCGCCTGCATGCTCGGCACATAGCCGAGTTCTTCGACAGCCTTCCAGACGCGCCGAGCGAGTTGCGGCTTCACGGTAGGAATGCGATTAATAGTGCGGGAAACGGTGGCCGTGGAGACTCTTGCGCGTTTGGCGATTTCCTGGATGTTCATGGGCGCGAGCACCTGGAAGACTGGATAGCGCCAAGGTCGGGTTTGGCGCAAGGAGCGATGTCCTTTCCCAAGAAGTCCTTGCCGCCATTCTGCGACATGGGTTCGCCGGAAGCGCGTGCCGGCGAACCATCGGCCAGCGAATAACCGCGTAGCGAGTCGCGCCCCGTACTACCTGTTCCGGGCGCCACGAGGCGAGGATCGTCAGAGAGCGCATGCGGATCGTCCACTTTCGTAATCGAGCCGAAATAGAGATTGAAGGCAAAACTGGTGTTGGTGCTTGGACCAAATCCGGGTGCGGAGGTGTGGGCGCCGTCGTCAGCGCGAGCGACGGCGTGGCCGATCTGCGATTGGCCTGCCGAATAGAAAATATTATTGAGGAATTGAGTTTGCGACGGCCAGCCGTTCCAGTCGGTAAAGAGGACCAGGTCCGTAGTCTGTTGCGGTCCAATATAAAATGTGTTGTTGTAGATCAGGGAATCGCGTACCGGACCGGAGAACGCGATGCCGCGATGACGGTCGTTTTGACTGATGTTGTAGCGCACAATCGTGCGAATGTTGCCTACGCTATCTGCGGGCCTCTGGCCGCCATCGTCACAGATCAGCAGAAAACCACCATCGTTGTCATGGCTGTAATTGTACTGAATCAGAGTGTTGCGGCTGTTCCAGTCCGAGTCGAAGCCCTCGCCGTCGCGTTGGCCCTTGGTTTCGTAGGCTTCGTTGTATTGGATGATGGAATTGTCGGCGCTCCAAGTCCAAATCGCAATGTTATAGCCAGAGGATCTCTGATTGGCATGGCCAACGACATTGTGTTCGATGAGGACGCCGTCGGTAACGGCCATCATGATGCCGTCCCCGCCAATGTCGGAAAGTTGGTTTCCACGGACAACTACGCTAAGGCTTGGAAACCACAGCGAGCGCTGCCAACGATCGGACCAGGTGGAAATGCCGTTACGATCGACGTGGTAGACGCGATTATTTTCGATCAAAACATCGACGAAACGGGATGGCTTGTGTGGACCGTCGCTAGTCAGGATAATTCCGCCGTTGTGCTTAACGTTGTCCGTTCCTGAAACATCGTGAACGATCAAGTCGCGGACAATCAAGTGGTGAGCTTCGCCATAATCCTCGACTGCGAGATGCACACCACGCCGCACGGCGGGCGTAGCACCCGAATTGGTTACTTCCAGGTTTTCCAGAATCCAGAATTCCTGGTTCTTCAAAAGAACCGCGTCTTCCACCGAGCCGCCGCCATGAATCTGAGGCAACGAACCGTTTCCGTACTTGGAGATGCGGATCGGATGCGCGAGAGTGCCGGACCCTTTTGGCCAGAGCTGGCCATCCCAGATGGAGCCGCATTTCAAAAGAATCACATCACCCGCGACAAAATTGGTGGAGTTCACTTTGTCTAGCGTTTGCCAAGCATGCTGAGGGCTGTGGCCATCGCTGTGGTCACTGCCCGCCTGCGAATCCACGTAATAGGTGGCGGTTTTTCCTTCCGTCGAGGAACAGAGGAGAAACGTCAGAATGCCAATACAGAAACCTGGAAACCAACAGAATTTAAGGCGCGAGCCATAGCGCAAAGCAGATGGGCGTTCATATCGGGCATCCGGAATTCGAAAGGTCTTCTGTCGCCAAATAATTAGGGGCAACCCAGGAGACCAAGGTTGCCCCTGCCTCAAAGTAACTAGAACGTGAACCGAACGCCGAACTGGCCGGTGCGTGGGTTATCGTTCACGCCGATGACTTGACCAAAGGTACCCTGGCCAACATTGTTGGGTCCTACGCCACCGCAACCATTGATCGCGTAGGTATGCCTGTTGAAGAGGTTGTAGAACTCGACACGCAATTGCAACTGGTAGCGGCCGTCGGCTCCAAACCCGAAGTTCTTTAGGACGCTCGCACTTTCGTTCGCGGTCCCAGGGCATCGCAGTGTGCCGTTCGTGGCAGGGCCAGAACCGAGTGTGAGAGATTGCGAATAAGGGTCATTTGGAATAGGCGAAGTTGCTACCGACGACGAGGAAATGTAATAGAGGGGAGGGCCATTCACCTGATATTGCTTAGGACTAAACGGTCCATGGAAGCCATTGGGTTGGTAATTTGGGTAGAAGTTACCCCACAACGGCCAATAGGGGTTTGTAATCCCAACTTGGAAAGGCTGGCCAGACGCATACAACACCAAACCGTTGAGCACCCATCCGCCGACCAATCCGTTGATCCAACCACTTTTTTGGGAGAGCCACTTCTGTCCGTTGCCGAATGGGAGTTGGTAAGTAACGTATCCCTTGATGATATGGGTCTGATCATAATTTGTGAGGTTGTGCGCAGCCTGGGACAAGTTTGCGAAGTCCTGCACAGGCGTGTATCCGTTGTTGTATTCCGTCTGTGCGCTGTAGCTGTCACCCTGTTGTTTTGAAAGGGTGTAATTGACGTCGAAACTCAGGTTGTTACCCGAGCGTTTGACGAGGTCGATCACCATGGAGTTATAAAAACTCTGTGCGTTCGGCATACCGACATAGTTGAGCAAGTAATAGTAGTAATACGATGAAGACCAGTTCGCGACTTGCGGCATTGGTGCAATGGAAGCCAAAGTCGGACCATAGAAGTTGGCATAGGGACAGCTGATTCCGGTGAGCGACACGCCGTAGGTGTCATAGGGAACGGCATCTCCTTTGTTGGCGCAGTAAATGAAGGAGCTATAGGGGTTAATGCCAGGATTACTATTCACTGTCTTCAGGAACGTAGAAGATGAGGGTTCATTCCATGCGAGAGTGGAATCCTGAAGGTGATGCCCCATGTTGCCAACGTAGGCAACTTCCAAACGAGTTGTCGGGGTTAGAGCATATTGCACACCAACGTTGATTGCATCGGAAAATCCAGGCATGAGGGTGTGGGGATCGACGTAGGTCAATCCTCCATACAGGGTACTGGGGTCGATGTTCTTGGAACCGGGGGTGTAAACTCCGGGGTAACCACTGTCCCAATCGAAAGGCGCTGTGCTGCGGTTGGTACCTTGCACCTGAGGCGCAAAGCCATTGGGTACGCCGTTGAAATATGGCCCATTCGCCGGCAATAGGGTCAACCCGAAGGATCCGCGAAGAACCCATTTTGGCGTCGGTGAGTAGGCAAAACCAATTTGTGGACCGAAGCCCCACCAATACTCCTTCTGTTCAAAGCTGTCGCCACTGTTATTTAGATATGTCAGCAGGCCAGGGTAGCCGTAGGTCGGATCAATCTGCCCTATGTCAAAGTTCGCCCAATTGCCATACTTCTCGTGGTAGCGGAGAACGTACTGCCAGCGAAGCCCACCAGTGATGGTCAACTTGGGAGTCAACTTATAGCTATCCTGAGCGAAAAAAGCCATCGATTTGCGGCGACCGTAGAGATCGTCAGGTGTAGATTGGCTGGCCGTATTTACTTGTCCAAGAAGATAGGTTGCAAACCCGAATCCGGTCTCAGTCGAGAAGTCCGGAGACCCGGTGGTCAGGGGGGAAAAGTTGAAATCCAGAGCCCCGCTGCCCGCGTGGCTGTTGACCTGATATGCGCGGAATTCACCACCGAAGTTGAAAGTGTGTCGTCCTTTGGTCCAAGTGACCGTGTCGCCCGTTACCCAGGTAGCGCCTGTGCTATGCCCTTGCCAGCCATTGCCGATGGAAGTGACACCGTAGCCATTGATCGAATTCCCGAACGAAACGATTGGAAAGTTATTCTCACCGGTATTCCCGAAGCCCAACTCGGAATTCCAGTTGGTAGAAGAGTTTGCAGGCGAACTGCCATTCCAGTATCCGTTATAAGTGACGTTGAAAACGTTGAGCACATTGACGGTGAAGGCATGCGACTCGCTGATTCGGAACTGATTGGACTTCACGAGTTGATAACGGGCATTGGCCAGGGGACCACCGTCGTCCGTACCGGCTGCCCAAACACCTCCGCTATCGACAAGCGTTCTCGGCCGGTTGTTGTAGACCCAGGAACCCGACAGACGGTCATTCTTGGTGAAGTCGTAGTCCAACTTCGCGACCGCCTGGTTGGGTGTCTGGCTCGGAGAGTTGCTTTGAGGTAACTGATTATTAGCGAGCAAGCTGGGGAACTCTGGAGAGTAATCCTGTTTGTAAATTTGATTAATCTTTTGTGCAACACTGCTGAAGCGAGTCGTTGGAATAATATTGCCGGGAAAAACGTTGTGCGTCTGGGGATCGAAAATAGCGCCCTTGTAGATGGTATTCCCGGCCCCATCTATGCCAAGAACACTGGAGGTATCGAGGAGCGCACTGAAGTCGCCGTTCAACATGGCTGATGTCGGGACGAAGCTTGACGGTCCACCAAGAGTGAAATCGGTCTGCGTGTACCGTTCAAAGGTGCCAAAGAAGAAAAGTTTATTTTTGAAGATTGGTCCGCCGAAGCTTGCTCCATAATCCCAAGCCCTTGCTTCCGCCTTTGGTTTCCCATAAAAGTCGTTGTTCCAAGTATTTGCGTCGAGGAACTCATTGTGGCCGTAACCGAACAAGGTACCGTGAAACTGGTTTGTGCCGGACTTCAAGGTAAAGGCCATGACGCCGCCGTTGGTGATGGCGGAGGCAGCATCCAATCCGCTGGTCTCAGCCTGCAATTCCTGCACTGCTTCCATGCTGGGCCCGGTTTCCATGGAGTCGCCGCGAATGGAAGCGGTCGCCGTTGTACCGTCCACGGTGTAGTCCTTGGTAAACCACTGGGAGCCATTCACAACCGCACCGTAGGGACTGCTGATCGGCGAGTAGCCTGGGGTCAATGCCACGGCAAAGTCTTCCACGAACCTCCCGCCGTTGTAGATGCTGAGGGGCAGGTCGGTGACAACTTTTCCGCTCATGTTGGTGCCGATAGTCGTACTCTCGGTGTCCAACATGGGTGCTTGAGCGCTGACGGTGATGCTTTCTGAGGCGGAACCGAGTTGCATAGTCACATCGATACCAGCCACCTGCGTAGAAATAAGCGTGACCGAGGGTTGAGTGATTTCTTTGAACCCGGTTTTGCGGAAGGTGAGCGCGTAAGTGCCCGGCGGCAAGTTAGGTATCAAGTACAGGCCCTCGTCGTTTGTGGTGGCGCTGCTCACGACGTTGGTATCGACATTGCGTGCAATCACGTTCACGCCGGCCATCATCCCCTTGGTGGGATCAGTGACTGTTCCTTTAATGCTGGCGCGATTGGCTTGAGCTGAGACGGCAAGGCCGACTGCAAGAAGAATTGTCAGAAGGGAAAAAAAGCGAACGAAGAAAAAGCGGAAAGCGTTCATACCTGAAACCTCCACACCCCGATAAAGTAAACGTTTACTTTTGGAAGTCAAAAAAATAAGGACCACACCCTTTGGTCCTATTATTCGAAAATCTACTTCCGCGCCGCACAAATGTCAATTACATTTATGGCGAAAATCCGATTCCGTGACTTAGGATCGCTGTACAGAATGGGTGGTCCCTCGGGAAAATGGTACAGGCCGAACTACGGAGGGGACCAGAGATTCTGGATGGAGTAAACGTTTTCTGGAAGGTGCTAATCAATATGAACGCTGGCCCCGGGACAATGACTTCACGTGACGAGGGACTGAATGTCCTATCAGGTTAACAAAGCAAGATACGCATTTTGTTGTGTGTCTCTATTGTGCGTACTCTTGTTTCCAATCTCCCTAACCGGGGAAGAAACCGTGATACAGATTGACGTGAAGGTCTCCCCTGGAACCCAATTGTAGGGATGTCGCTCGCCCGAACCGATGCGGAGTCCAGGCTTCCTCGATTACTTTCTTGCCCCCCAGAATCACGTGCGGTCAATCCCGCCACAGATGATCTCTTACCATTTTTACGTTGTGCCGACTGCCGATCAGACCCCGGATGCACATCAATATACATTTTTTGATCAGGTGGATGCGTTTCTGAACAGCGTGCATTTTATTAATGACATCCGCCGGCGCCTATCGCCGGAGACATGGACCGATATTAATGAAATGGGTTGTATCCTGCCCGAGGACATTGGGCAGGGAGCAAAAGGAGAGTCCATTTACCCAGCGTATTGGGATCTGTGCGCAGCCGTGTTCGCCCATTTGTATATCGGCCTGGCACGAGAGGGAGTGGAAATCGTAGGCGCTTCTCAGTTACTTGGTTTTCCCTCGCAGTTTCCAAGTGTCACTATGCTGGAATAGAAAACGGGACAGCCTAACGCGCGCTTTCTTGTGTTGAAATTATTGAACGACAGCTTTGCTCCGAACGACCGGATGGTGGAAACCAAAATCTCGTCGCCCTGCGTATCCGCTCAAGCATTCATTTCCAAGGACGGAACCCGCCGAGTGCTGCTGGTGAACAAACGGAACCGCCCGTTGAGGATCGCTGTTCCGGGTTTGCAAGGTGCCGAAGTCTTGTATGTCGACCAAGAATCCGCAAGCAAAGATATTTCGCACAAGATCCTGTTAGAGGACGCGATGGTACTCAATCCGTACAGCATCGCGGCCGTAACATTGAAAAATACCAGATAGTCAAACCGCTCAATACGTCACTGCGTAAATTTGGGCGTTCAGCTGTACTGCGTCTTTTTCCTCGGAGGAGCAGCGGATGGTGATGGGAGATCCATCCACGAATGCAGTTCGCCGGATCTCGCCTGCCCCCCAGGAGAGCCCGCTCCAAACCAGCTTGTCGTAGGTGATCTCGACCGGAACCGACTTGCCATTTTGTTCGGCGGAAATTTCTAGGACAGAGGCGACGGATTTTCCGTTCGGCGGACCGCCGGGCCAACTGCGCATGATGTTGCCCTGCTCGTCGCGCTGCTGAAAAAGAATGCGCAGGTCGCCCTGAGTGGGAGGAGAAATCTGAACTTGAATGGCGTTTTTGCCGGCGGCCTGAAATGCAGCGGGAATCGGCGAGATTGCTTTGGGAATGACAACGTCGTCCTGAGTGCCAAAATCGAATTCGGGACGGGCGTAGCGACCGAAGCCGACAGCCGCCATTTGGCCCGGGCCAAGGGTGATGGTGTTGTCTCGAAGCACAGGCACAAAACCGATATCACGAAAAATCACGCGACCCTGGCGCAAAGGGGTGGATTGAACTCGGGACAGTAAGGGCAAGGTCAGTTCTTGGATGGACTGGCCAGGATTGACAACCGTGTAAATTGCCCCGGTAGAATCGAAGGAACCAAATCCGTAGGGCTGGACGTCCCCAGGTATACCGCCAAAGCTCTTGGTCCGGCCTTCGGCTTGCAGTTTCTCGTAAACGTGCTGAGCCTTAGCAAACCACCGAGCTTTGTCCGCATCGAGGAATTCGAGATTACCGTGGACGGTATTGACCCAGCTGCCGCGGTCCATGATGCCCCACAGCATGCCCTTCCAGGCATTGGTTTTGCGATAGTAGATCGTACCGGTGTTACCGACCATCATGCCGGTGGAATCGATGCGTTCGAGCGGTATGCCACTCTGCTCGTAACGGCGAACCATATGATCGCTGTAAATGTCCATCGAGCGCCAAAAATTGGTTTGCGGCACATCGGAGGGCCGGGGATCGCCTGAGTAGATGGAGTCAAACACTTCGAGCCACTGCAGATCAATGGGATTGTGGAATGGAAACGGTCCGGCGGTGGATTCCATGTCTCCACCGAAGCCGTTGAAGGCGACGAGCATCACGTCTCGATGTTGCGTGCGAAATTTCAGCAGCGCCGCGCGGAAAGCTGCTTCATTACGGGATTGGATTTCCTGCTTGGTGTAGGCTTTCTCCAGGGCAGGAGTTGCTGCGCTGAAATCCACGAAATCAAACTTGAACATCCGGATTCCGCGGTCGTACCAGAATCCAAGGACATCCATGAAGTCCGGAAGGAAGCCGCCTTCGGCAAAGGACATGGATCCGCCTTTGGCGTTCAGCGAATCCTTCCATTTGGGAGCGGCGTTGATTTTCACCAACGTATTCGTGCTGAACCACAGACCTGGCTTTATGCCATTTTTTTGGCACTCCGCAATCCAGCGGTCCGGGCCGTCGGGCCAATTCGGCTTACGCCATGTGCGATAAGCACCGTCAGGATCGAACCAGAAGGCGTCCATCATGTAGTAGTCGAAATGCACGCCCAGTTGCTTGAGGCGAACGAGTTCGTTCAACTCACGCAGCGCCAACGATTCCGTAAGCGGTACGTTGTCGGAGAGTTCGTCGTAGGAAGACCAGTTGTTGTAAACCCAAACAGGGTCGGAAAGGGTAGGAGAGGCGAGTCGCCCAGGATCCCATTGCGAAATTGCGGCAGCCGGCGATTTTCTGGGAGCCTGCGCCTGCATTGAAAATTGAAATACGAGAAAGAATGCGGCGCAAATACTCACAGCGCTTAACACGATGAATAGACGTTTCATTGCAGACCCTCGATCCAGACTCCTCGCACAGAATAGCGACACTGCTAGCGGAGGCGTTTGTTCTTCACCGACAAATCTTAGAGGTGGAAGGCATTCTCAGGCAAACCGGGTGCATCGGTTTCGATGGCAAAAAGACTGCCCGCGAGGCGCTGCCTGCGCGGGGGCTCCGCTCCGGCGCTTGTGACAAACAATGTGCAGAGGTCGAGGCCCCCAAACGTGCAGGTGGTGATATTGGAAACCGGCATCTCCACTACTTGAGCGATTTGGCCGTCCGGCGCGACGCGCACGATGCAGTGGCCGTAATACCGGCAATTCCACAGATAACCCTGGGAGTCCATCGCTGAGCCATCTGGAACGCCGCGGTTGTATGCCATGAAAAAATGGGCGCTCATTGGAGATCGCGCCATTTGTGAAATCGCAATCGAACGCCCAGATGACGTTGGCAATCGAGTCGCCAGAATAAAAGGTGCGCCGATCAGGGCTCCAGGCCAAGGTGTTCGAAATGCCGATTCCCTTTTTCCATACGACGACAGAGCCGTCGGGATCAAGACGCAAGAGCACTCCGTCCTGTCCACCTACCTCCACTGATGAACCGTCGGGATTAACGTTGTTGCGCATCGATCCGAGCCATAGAGAACCACGTGGATCGCAACGCGCATCGTTGAGACGTACCGCAGGCCAGCCTTCCAGGCGAAAAATGGGCGCGTGACGAATGTCGAACGTGGGCTCCCATAAAATAACCGAAGAACCGAGCACAACAACGAGAAGGTCTGGCTTGGTGGTCAGCGCAAGGGCGGTCACTGGCTCGTCGAAGAACCAGGTACGCACAGAAGAATCATCCAGCTGGAATCGATGAATCAGGAAGCGATTGATATCCGTCCAATACACCGCGTTGTGAGCGGCGTGCCAAACTGCGCCTTCACCACAAATGTCGCCGGTTGGTGCGATGCAGCGTGGTGCGGAAATCATTTTGCTCCTGACGCGATAGAAGGGCCGCGTTGCGCAAAGGGGAGTCTACTCCGGTCGCAAGCCATAAGGAATTGCGAACTGGCGGGCGAACTCAGACAAGTTGCGGGTCCGAAAATTGCAGCGCCCGAATAACCCCACGCAACTCCGCCAATCCCTTCAGCCGCCCGATATACGAATATCCGGGATTGGTTTGCTTATGAATGTCGTCACCAAGCAGGTGGCCGTGATCCGGACGCATCGGAAGTTCTGGGGAAGAAGGTGTTAGCCGTCGCCGGCGCGCCTCTCCCTGCAGCAAGGCCCGAACAATGGCGATCATCTCGGAGCTGCCATCAAGGTGCTCCGCTTCGTAGAACGATCCGTCCGCTTCTCGAACAACCTGGCGGAGATGGACGAAGTGGATTCGTGAAGCGAATTCAGAAATCATGGCTAGAAGATCATTCTCTGCTCGGGCGCCGTAGGAGCCTACGCAGAAGGTCAAGCCATTTGCCGGGCTATCGACGGCGGTCAACAGGGATCGAACGTCGTCAGCGGTCGACACAATGCGAGGCAAACCGAACAGCGGCCATGGCGGATCATCGGGATGTATGGCAAGCAGGACGCCGAGTTCTTTCGCAACCGGGGCAACCTCGCGTAGAAATTCACGCAAGGATGAACGCAGATCCGCTGCGGTGAAGCCTTTCCATTCGTTCAGGGCGTCGCGAAACTGGTCTCGCGTGTAAGAAGCATCAGAACCGGGTAGGCCTTTGATCACGGCATACTCGAGATTCGTTTTCTGTTCAGGCGTCATCGATTCGAAGCGATCGCGAGCTATGGTCATATGCTCCGCGGAGTAGTCGCTATCGGCTCCAGGCCGCTGCAGAAGGAGCAGGTCGTAAGCAGCAAAGTCGAGCGCGTCGAATCGCAAAGCATAGCCGGTGCTGGGAAGCCGCCATTTCAGATCGGTGCGAGTCCAATCCACAAGCGGCATGAAGTTGTAACAGACCACCGGCACATTCGCTTTGGCTACGGCTGCGAGTGAGTCCTTCCAGGCGTCAATGTAGCGGCGGAACGGGCCGGAGCGCAGCTTGATTGAGGTGTGCACCGGAATGCTTTCGACAACCGACCACTCAAGACCGGCGGCCTCGATTTCCGCCTTGCGCTTCAGCACTTCGTCAATAGGCCAAGCCTGGCCATGATAAATGTGATGAAGAGCGGTAACGATGCCGGAGGCTCCCGCCTGACGGATTTCATTGAGGGTGATAGGGTCTTGAGGACCAAACCATCGCCACGTCTGTTTCATGCGCTTATCGTATTACATTTGTCTGATCGGAGGCCGGACTGGGATCTTTGTAACGCTGCCCGGTTGCAGGGTCGAATACTTCGTTACGTAGAAATTGATCGGTTCCCCAGGGAGCGGCCCCACCTTGCAGGTACTGATGGAACCAATTGAGATGAGCGGTGTAATAGAGGGCCATTTCATACCAACTTGGCCAATGGCCAGCATTCGCATAAATGATAAGCCGCGAAGGTACGTGCATCCGCTGCAGCGATGTGAAGAATTGCAGTGATTGTGAGTATGGCACGCGATAATCTCGTTCGCCAGAAATCACCAGACAAGGCGTCTTGAAATTCTTAACGAAATACGACGGCGAAAACTTCTGATATTGGTCGGAGTTCCATGGCTGACCCTTGTAATCCCATTCGGGGAACCACAACTCCTCGGTCGCGCCAAACATGGAGCGCAAATCGAAGATGCCCATCATGGAAGCGATGGCCTTGAAGCGATCGGTGTGGCCTTCGAACCAGTTCATCATGTAGCCGCCATAGGACCAGCCCATCGCGCCCATGCGGGTGTTGTCGACGTACGGCAACTTCGCCAACTCGTCGGTAACCTTCATCAAGTCTTCGAAGACTTTGCCGCCATGATCGCCAGAGATTTCGGCGGTGAAGTCCTGCCCGTAACCGGTCGAGCCATGGGGATTGCAGAAAGCAACTACATATCCAGCGCCGGGATACACCTGCCAATCGCCGCGAAATGCATCCTGCCATTGGCTCTGAGGTCCGCCATGCACGTTGAGAATCAGCGGATATTTGCGGCTGGGATCGAAGTCGTGGGGCTTGACGATGAAGACCTGAATGCGCGCGCCATCCGCGCCCGTAACCCACATTTTCTCGGCTGGCCGGATATCGACTTCATTGGCGACGGCATCGTTGAAGTGCGAGAGTCGCTGCGGCGTGGCATTGCCGGCAGACAGATCTAACGAGAAAAGTTCCTGGGGATCGCCAACTGAGCGGCGCGCAAAGATCAATCGGTGGGCGTCGGGTGTGAGTTTGAAGGCATCGATCGTTGCGTCGACCAAGACCTGCTGGGTATTCCCGGAAGACAAGTTGATTCGATACAGAGGATTGTTGCCCTCTACCTGGCCAGTGAACAACAGCGACTGCGAGTCTGGCGCCCAATCAAAATCGTCAATCCAATTGCGGAACGATTCCGTTAGAACGCGTGAGGTATGAGCGGTGCGATCGTAGATCGCCAATCGGAAAAGATCGGATTCGTATCCCGGAAGTTTTTGGGTTCGGTAGGCAATGTATTTACCGTCGGGAGAGTACTTGGGGCTTCCATCGTAAGCCGGATTCGAAGCGGTGATGTTTTGCGCCGCCGATGATCCAGAAACAGGAACAATCCAGAGGTCGCCATTGGTCGAAGTGGCGGGCTCGGGATCATGATTGGATTCGTAAACGATTTCCGCGCTGTCGGGAGAAAAGTCGTACTGTAAACTGCCCGAGAGTTGAAACGGAGGCGCATCAAACTCGCCAGGAGTGAGGTCGCGGATCGCGCCTGTCCCAACGTTCAGAACTAAGAGATGAGTGCGCTTGCCGTCCTTCCATTCGGTCCAATGCCGATACAACAACCCAGTTGCTGAATGCGCATGCAGCGGGCCATTGCTCCAGCGATCCTGAATCCTTTTGTTGCACGCATCATCCGCCCCGCACTCTGGATACACATCACTGGCAAACGCGATCCACTTGGAATCGGGAGACCACAGGGGACCCGACACCCCCGTCGAAATATTCGTAATAGCGCGTGCTTCTCCGCCCGTTGTGGAGATGAGGTACAGGTTGGCTTCGCCATCGCGAGAACTGACAAAGACGATGGACTTGCCGTCCGGCGAATAAGCGGGCGAGGACTCGTTCTTGGGGCCGAAGGTGAACTGAACGAGATTTTGCCCGTCCAGATCCATGCGCCAGAGATGGCGGGTCCGCTTGGCATGAGGCAGATCGTCCGTGCGCAGCGCAAATAGGAGTGTTTTGCCATCCGGAGACATCGTGAGATCTTCCACTCCGCGAAGCCGGTACAGATCTTCTATGGTGAACGCTTTTTTGTCCGCGTAAGCGGAAAACCCGGCGAACAGCAGAATCAGGAGAACAGCGCAAAATCTGCGAAGTGAACTCATAAGACTCCTTATAGGAAGGACCTGCGAGCTTGTGTATGGCTGCATTGTATCCGCGGTTGGTACAAGGAATCGAGTGGGAGCGTCGCTTAAGTTCGTATCCGTGACGGCACAGCATCGCCGCGCTGCACTCTCAGTTCAGCTAGAATGTGGACAATTGAAATGAGTTGGGCTACGGAGAAGCGAAAATGAAGCGACGTAACAAGGGTTTAATACTGGCGGGGATTGCTGCAGCTCTGCTGGTGTTGATTGCATCTGATTGCACGACGATGGCGCAGGATAAAGCTACGGCCACACCGGACCTCAGTTTTCCGACGGTGCTCTACGGCGCGGCGTATTACAACGAATACATGCCAGGAGATCAGGCGGTGCGACTGGAGAAAGACGTCGCGATGATGAAAGCGGCGGGATTGAATGTAGTCCGCATGGGCGAGTCCACTTGGAGCCTGTGGGAACCCGAGGATGGGCGGTTTGATTATGCGTGGATGGATCGGATCGTCGACGCCATGGGCAAAGCGAATATCAAGGTGATTCTGGGCACACCTACGTACTCGGTCCCGGCATGGATGGCTCATCAGCATCCGGAAATCCTGGGCCAACGCCAGGACAACAGCATCTACGGTGGGCCGACAATTCAGAATACCTACGGCATGCGCCAGAATATGGACACCGATTCGCCGGCTTACCGGTTCTATGCGGAGCGATTGATTCGCAACCTGGTGTCACATTACAAGAACAATCCAAACGTAATCGGATGGCAGATCGATAACGAAACTTCCAGTTATGGCGCCGCGAACGACGATGTGTTCATCGGCTTCCAGCATTATCTTGAGAAGAAATTCGTAACGCCGGAGGCGCTCAGCAAGGCCTGGTTCCTGAATTACTGGGGGCAGAACTTGCATACCTGGGAGGACCTGCCAAAACGAGATGGCGCGCAAAGCACGGGATACAAATTGGAATGGACGCGGTGGAGTCAGATGCGCGTTACAAATTTTCTAAGCTGGCAGGCGGCACTCGTGCGGGAATGCGCAGCACCCAGACAGTTTGTGACAACGGATTACGGCGGGATGATGCGATCCGACGTGAATGAAGAAGCCGTTGCCGAGTTCCTGGACATTCCCGCTGACAACATCTATCACTGGGAACCGCAAGACCGGTACAACGGCGTGACGCAATCGATCCAGGCGGATTTCACGCGCTCACTGAAGCACTCAAATTTCCTGGTGACGGAGACCAACGCCCAAACGACCGACTGGAGTTCTGCGTTTCAGTATCCGCCTTATGACGGGCAGTTGCGGCAGGATGTGTACACGCATCTATCGAACGGCGCCAACATGGTGGAGTACTGGCATTGGGCGTCGATTCCCGCGAATCAAGAAACCTATTGGAAAGGCGTTTTGTCTCACGACTTGGAACCGAACCGAATCTATGCGGAGGTAAGTCGCACCGCACACGAACTGGAAAAAATCGGACCGCACCTGGTTGGATTGCAAATCCACAACCAGGTCGCCATCCTGTATAGCCGCGATTCGCTCAACGCGATCGACTTTATGCCCTTTACTTCCGCTTCTGGAGTTCCCTGGGGGGGAGGTGGGGCACCAATCGGCTACAGCGCGATCGTGCAGCAGATGCACAAATCGTTATATGAGCTGAATGTGGGATCCGATTTCGTGTTCCCGACGACAAAAGATTTCTCCAACTACAAGTTGTTGATCGTGCCAGCGCTCTATATCTCCGATGATGCGTTGCTGCAGCGGATTTCCGATTACGTAAAAAGTGGCGGGCACGTCGTGATGACGTTTAAGAGCGGATTTGCGAACGAGAATTCGGCGGTGCGATGGGAACGCGCTCCGGGGCCATTGCGCCAGGTTGCCGGATTCAGTTATCAGGAGTTTTCCAATCTCGCTACGCCTCTGACGTTGAAGGGCGATCCGTTTCACTGCGGAAGCGACAACAAGGTGCAATATTGGGCGGAATTCCTGATGCCGGAGCATGCGAAGCCGGTGGCTTGGTATGACCATCCGTTCTTCGGGCGTTGGCCCGCAATTACCGAAAACGAATTTGGGTCGGGGACACTGCTCTATGAAGGAACCTATCTCACGGACACTTTGCAAACCAGTGTGCTTCGAAGCGAATTGGAGAAGATTGGCTTGAGCAACAAGCAGCAGAACCTGCCCGCCTCGGTGCATATGCAGCAGGGAGTGAACCGCATGGGCAAGCAGCTGCACTACTACTTCAACTATTCAAGCGCTGAAGTTAAAGTTCCCTACGCCTATGCGCCCGGAACGGACTTGCTGAGCGATCAAAGCGTCGGTGGCGGACAACAGCTGACGATTGCACCGTGGGATTTGGTGATTATTGAGGAATCGACAGCCACCGTCCACTGATTCTCGCGAGGTGCGGCGGTGGACTCAAGGTCCGGGCAGTCGAACGCCAAAAACAGTCCGCCAGCCCTCATGCTCGTGAGCCATGGCGCGATCCCCCTCCAAAACCAGCAACTCCAGTAGCTGCAAGGTAAGCGGCGGTCGTCCAGAAACCGGAGAATCGATTCCCTTCTGAATCTCGTCGGAAATTTGTCCGAGATGGTGGCTCATGCTCAGGTAACGCTCGGAATTTCGCGCGAAGTGCCAGTGCACGCTAATTCCGGCAAGGGCGCTGGCGAAAGCGGGCAGCGTCACGGCAGCCAAGTTCATGTAAAAGTCCGCGTGCAGTCGTTCAAAAAAATCTCCGAAAAAAGTATGGGCGAGCGCTACGACCAGGGTGACAAAGAGGGCACCCAGTGTAAATCTCTCGATCCGTTCGTCGTAACGGTGATTCTTCTCGCTGGATTGTTCGTAGTATTCTTGCTGCGCTTTGATCCAGTTTTCCCTCAAGAATTGCCCCATGGCGTTGACGTTCCCTTGCGGCTGCCCGGTATTCGAAGAAGGCATTGCGGCGGCGGCCTTTGGCGCTCCACAGAGTTGGTTTTCTGCAATCGTCAGCCAACCTTCCGGCAGATTGTGGAGCTTTAGATCCGGAAACGATTCGGGCTTCTGCATGCCGAATCCGGCGATCAGGAGAAAGCAGGAAGAACGGAGACCCTCGGCCAAATAACGATAATCAATCCACCGGCGTTGCCATCCTTGGGTCTTCAACGCAATCACTACGATCCCTACAACGATGATCGGGATCACCTCGAGCAGGTAATACCAGTGATTTGCGCAACGTAAGGACAAGAATGCGGCTACGAAGACCGCGATCGCGGCGGCACAATAACCAATCGTGCCGCCCCACAAATGCAAGGCGCGGTAACGCTTCGCAAGCGTGGACGATTTCACCATGTGCGGCAAAATGGCCGGCGCTAGTGGATCGCTGAGGCTTTCGGGCAAGGAAGCACGCTTCAGTTGGTTGGCCAACTTCTGCAGTTGTCGTTGAGCGGCCGCAGTTATTTGTGGGACATCGACTTTGGCATTGTTGTAGTCGCTTAAGAGTTGCAATTGGCTGAGGTAATCGTCGCCAAGCGCGGGCCAGTGAGCGCGGCCAGAGCCCGAATCGATGTGAATTATCGAGATTCCCTTGGAGCGAGCGTAGTCCACGATTTCCGCGGTCCCTCCGCGCCCCCGCGCGGGTTTTCCGTCCCATACCGCGATCAGCACCTGGCAGTGATCGGCAATGAGCTGTCCATTTCGGAGGTAAGCGTCCCTGCGTTTCTCGCGATTCGAATAAAACGCGGCCAGATCGGTCGCCGGCTCTTCCAGGGGAACCGGGAAAACGCTGATGCTCGTGGATTTCCTAAGAAATTCTTGAAAGTCACGATTGCTTTGATCGGTGTCCGGTTCGCGAAAGGTGCGAAGGTAATTGCTCTCGGGCATCGGCAGGATAATTCTGAGGGACACCGTTGAACCAGTGGAACACTCCTCCGCCTGCCATTCGAGAATACTATTCGCGACCAGCCGATCCGCGCCTTCGGCGGCCGCGCTCAGAACCTCATATTGATGCGAGCCAGGGAGAAGAACGTCCAGACGCGCCATGGTTTTCAGGACCGCTTCACGGATCGCGTCGGAATCCGGCAGATCGCGGTGACCGGTAATCCCGATGACCATGGTATTCAGACCGGGATACAGAACGGGAATCTCAACCGGCAGTTCATTGGTTGCCATGCTGGGTGTGACTGTCTCCTGACAACGAAGTGACAAAACCTGACGTTTAATCGCCGTCAGGAACCACCAGATTCCTGCGAGAAGCCTGCGGCAATCAGTCTTTTCTTCATTTCCTGCACAACCATTAAATCGATCTTGGGGTAGCGCTTGTCTTCGAATTCCTGAAAATCATCGAGGATGGATTTTTGGAGATTGCGACCCTGTTTGGAGGCCGGATCGCCGCATTCACGATAGGTTCGTTCCGCTTCGTCAAAATGACCCAAAAACAGAATTGCGTGCGCCTTGTTCACGGAGATCCAAGTCTCTTGAGGGGCCAGATTCAACCCGCGATTGGCGTCTTCCAAGGCTTGGGCAAAATTGCCACTTTGTATTTCGACCCAGGCTTTGGTCCCAAAGGCATCCGCCAGAGCCGCAACATCCTTGGGATCTGGTTTTTCGTGATTGGTGAGCTTCTCGAGCGTTTGGATTTGTCCTTGCACGTTCTGGCGAGCGGCGTCGAAATTGAAAAGCCTCTCCTCAACCCGGCAGACATCGTGATAGCAGTCGGCAAGGGTGCGCAGAGCCTCTTCCATGTGAGTTTTCGCGACTTCAGTGCCGGCTGCTTCCTGGGCAACCAGCAGACGATCCGACCAATATTTTTCGCCCTGGCGATAGTCACCGGCCTCGTAGCAGTCCTCCCCCAGACTGTAGTTGCTGACGGTCAGGCTGTGCCAGCGGCCCCAACTTTTGTCTTTCGTGGCAGCTTCGGTGTCTTCTTTCAGGCATTGCAGATGGACCTTCACGGCGTTCTCATAGTCGTGCTTGCGCCGGGTAGCATCCGTCTCCGAAGGCGCCGCTTCTCTCCAAGCGATGCCCACATCGCGCAGTGCCTGCAGCTTGTCGTCGAAGGACAAGTTCTTATCCGATTGGATTTCATTCGCGAGTTCGTACGCAGCGGAAAAGTGCTGATCCATGCAGGTAAAGTTCTTATCCTCTTTGCACACAGCGCCGGCGTTTAGGCGAATTTTAAGTTCAGTCATGGTGTAAGCGGCGTGAGATGCCGGCGATTTCGTGGAACTGTGCAACTGCTCCAGTGCGGAATTGTAAACCGCGATGCCCTCCGGAATCTGGTGGAGGCCGCGCGCCGAGCTTTCCGCCTGACTCAAATAGTCGACCAAGCTGTCGACAGTATTGTTGGGCAGTTCGTTGAGATGAATCTGTACGTCGATCGCTTGCAGCCGGTACTGTGCCGCTTTACGAGCGAGATCAAATGCCTGCTGATATTTCTTGTTGTCGCTATACACGCCCGAGGTTGCATTGTAGACGAAGCTCACAAACCTCCAGAACATCGCGAATTCATCATTGACGACGGGCTTGGAAATCTTGATCGCCCGATCCACCGTAGTTTCGGCCTGAGTGGCGCGTTTCAGCGCTTCGTCGGGTCGTTTCAACAGGTTCAGGTTCACAGCGACGGTGGAATAAAGGATGGCCGCGCCCAACACCTGGAACCCGTCTTGCGAACTGGAAAGCCGGTCAGCCTCCTGGATGTTTTCATTAATCGCGGCCAGGGCTTCTTTCTCGGTGCGGCGCTTGCGTAACAATTCGGCGCGCAAGGTTCGGGAAATCCAGTTGGCCGTAAGCAGATCGTGATTGTCCGGGTCTTCTTTCAGGCGTTTCGAAGTAAGGTCGAAGACGCGATCGGTGTTGCTCTCATACATCTGTTGCAGATCATCGCGGTTCTTGGTGTCTGAGGTGAGAGAGTCGAAAGCAAACAGCTCATCCTTGATGTAACTGACAAGCTCATTGAGCTGTACCTGCCGGCGATCCGCTTCGCTGTGGTAATTGCCGATGGCAACATCCTTCTCTTGATTCGCCTTCTTCTCGTTGGAGAATTCCTGCTGCAGTTGCAGTTTTTCGCGCTGGAGCTCGGCGTTATTGGTGTCGAGATCGGATTTTTGCTTCTCAACGACGCCCAGCATCCTTTCTTTTTCCTGCTTCAATAGCAGCTCGCGGCGCGCGAGTTCGTCCTTCTCATGAATTTCGTTTCTCAACCGATCATTGGTCATTCGAATCTGGCGGGCTGCCCGGACGTACTGGAATCCGCCGATGGTCGCCGCAAATCCGAGCAGCACGATAAGCGAGCTGAGGCCCCAAGCCATGCGAGCGTGACGTTTGGCTCGATCCAATTCTTCACGGGCGCGACGCTCCTTCTCCGCAGCTTCGTCCGCACTGACGCGTTTGCTGGTTTCCAGGAATGCCATGGTCGCGTCGAAGTCATGGCCATAGCGTCGGGCCCATAATGCGGTGGGCTTCTCCCGTTCCTTCCAGAGCAGAGCGTTCTGCAACTCGGGCCCTTTCCACGGGCTCCCTTGACCAGCGGCGTAATCCTCCGAAGCTTCCGCGAGCCGGCGATACATCCTTGCTGACTGGGATTCCTGCTCGACCCAGGCGCGGAGGCGGCCCCAAAGACGAATCAGACTCTCGTGAGAAATGTCGATGACCGAATCTGGCCCCATCTCTCCGTGAGTAGTGGTGGTCAGGAAGGAGCGCCCCTGCTGATGAAAAGCGTTTATTACGGCCAGCATGGCCGCCGGTTCGACACCTGTTAATTCCGCAAGAGTGCGAACGGAAGTGGGGCGGCGCACCTCGCGATTGTCGCGGCCTTTTTCCGTCAGGCACTGAAACATCGTTCGCGCGATTTCCTGTTGCGGCGAAGTCAGGGAGTGGAAGGCCTCATCGGCGTGATTGTCGAGAGCTTTTCCCAGACCCGCCGATCGCCTCGTAATCCGCGATGTCGATGGGATTCTGATGATCGCTGGAGTTTGCCCACTGATCCCAAGTACGCATTAGGGCGTGTTGGAGGATTGGAAGCTGGTCGGGATCGTCTCCAACTTCATTGAGCATTCGCGTGACCAAGCGAGGCGCGATGTGACCACCGCCAACCAACACAGGTTCTTCGATGGCTTGCCGGCGCTGCTCGCGATTCATGCGAGGAATGAGATACATACCCGCAGTCACAGTTTCCGGCAGGTCGCGAAAACGGGCACAGTCCCCGATAAAATCCGAGCGCATCGCGATCACAACGTAGATTGGCACTTCCCGTTGATGCGCTGCTTCCAGAAGCAGCCGCACGAAGGCCGCAGCGTCATCGGCCTCCTGCTTGCCGGCTTCAGCGAACCGGAACAGCTCTTCGAATTGATCAACGACCAGGAGAAGATTGTCGGACTTTGGGAGTCCAGCGAGGCGTGTGGATTCGATCAGCCCCATGCCGCTGCGACGTAGAGCAATCTCCAAAAACATCTGGTTCTGCGCCGGATCGGCACCGCCGGCCGATTGCGGGCCGAGGACATCCGTAGAGTTCAAGACTGCCGCAAGATTTCCGATGGGATTAGAACCGGGCCGGGTCAGTGCGACACGCCAATTGGCGCCCGCCTCGGAAAGAAATCCTCCGAAGAGTTCCGGAAGCAGACCGGCGCGAATCAAAGAGGATTTGCCGCTTCCGGAGGTGCCGATTATGGCGAGAAATCGTTCCTTGCGAAGACGCTGCAGAATTTCGCTGCTTTGGCCCTCGCGCCCGAAGAAGAGGTGCTGCTCGCCATATCCAAAGGGTCGCAGCCCGGGAAATGGATTGAAGAGCTGCTCTTCGAACGGCATATCAGTTGTTTCCCGGGCCTTTGATCGCTGAGAAAAATTCCTCGAATAATGCGGGTTCGAACGAATCGCCGCAGAGGATCACTCTCGCCTGGTTGCTGCGGAATTTGGCTTTGGCTTCGTTGCGAGGAGGTGCCGCAAACACAGCCTTCGCCAGCATGGGCGATTGCCGCTTCCCGCGCACACGAAGGAAATCGGCCAGCTTGGTGGTGACCCAATTCTCCGGCGCGTTGCCGTAGTAGATGATGCACGCGTCACAAAACGTCAGATACTCGTCATGCATGCGACGCAATTCTTCGGGTTCCTGGCCGGGAAGCAGTTTGATCGGCTCGCAACCGTTGTCGAGCAGGCAGTTGGTCAAGGCCTCCAGAGTAGGACTGGAAAGATCGCTCGGATCACAGATCACATAAATGGAACGTGGATCGGCAGAGGCCGTGTTCGCCTGCTGAACCGCAATGGTGACTTTCGCGACCTGCCGTTCTTTTTCCCGTCGTCGCTTTGCCTGTACCTCTTCCAGTTTGCGAAGAACTTCGGCGTTCAGAGCGCCCACGCTGTCATTCAAAATCTCCGCGTTGCGTTGCTGTCCGCCGTCGTTCTGGAGCACTTGAAGATATTCCCGTTGGCGAAGATCCTCGGGGACGTTGCCGGCTGGAATCCAAAGGAGCCGGGTAAAGTCGGGATCCTTGGAACGTTCCAACGCCAAATCGTGCTGCAGCCAATCGTTGGGACGATCCAAGCCCTCCGGAACGAAGCCGTGCACGCCACCGAAAAGATGAATCGAGAAGGACGACTCTTTGAGGTAATCCCGTACCTGCTGCACAAATTGATTGCCGCGAATCGAGAGATCGCCCGGTGGAAGAATACGTATCTTGCGGTCCTGCAACTCCCTGCGAATTTGATTGCGGGCTTCTTCGCGATCCGAAGTCGTTTCGGCGAGGTACACCGTGAGCCCGGGCGAGGGCGTGGTTGGCTGGGCGCCACCGTTCATTGCGTCGCGCATATGACTCAGGGTCTCCGCGATATCTTTCGCCAGGCTGTCCAGTTGATTGAAGTACAGACGCCATTGGGCTTCGCTGAGAGAAGGACGAAATTCGTGAACAAAATTGGGAGACTCCGGATCGGGGCCGTAGAATTTATACAATCCGGTCCCGTCGAAGGCGGGAGGAAAAACGGCCCGGGGAACTTCGCTCTTTACCGCTTTGAAGATGCGCCGTTTGACTCCCACTTGCAACCCGCCATTATGCTCGGCGGAGCGACAGAATTCCTCGAGCTCTCTGCGACACCATGGACGGTCCAGAAAGCTGGGACTGACTATGGAAAGCAGCGTCGCCGTCTTGGCCAGACGCTGCACAATCTTGCTGCTAAAGTCTTCGTTGTTGCGTATTTCGCAATCGCGCCAGAGCCGGGGAGCGGTTTTCAGATGGAAGCGGATGCGGTCTTCGAGCAACTTCTGTAGCTGCGCGACCCACCCAAGGTCTTCGCGCGCGTAACGATCATCGTCGTTGTGGGAGTAGCTGATGAATACATCTTCATCAAAGCCCGGCAAATATCCCAAGGCATCCTCGTCCCGAAGAACACTCCACGCCACTTCTACCTTGGACGAGGCGGAGAAGACGGCTGGAGCTGGCGTCAGCGAGCCCGAGGGACACCACTAGGTCCCGCGAGAACCCCGCGGCGAGAAGATAACGCGTTTTGGAGGGTTAGACAAGCGCGACCCCAGCTCCCGAGTCATTGCGGAAATCGGTTCAATCCAGTCGGGATGAGAGAAGTGAGCGGCGACCGCAAGGCCGCCAGACAGGCCTGCGATATCGATCAGCTTGGCGACGGAATATCGTGAAGTTGAAACTGCTGCACGACCCTGGTGATGATCCCGTCGGGACTGGGATTGTCTGGGTCCAGGCCATTGGCAAGGCTCAGGTAATAGCTCAGCAACTGGGGAAAGACGATGTCAAAGGGAACGCGCAAAGCATCATCGAGCTCGGGCGCCATGGAAGGTATGTATTCCGCGGAGACTTCGGTCGGGGAACCGATGACCACGAGGTGACCCAGGTTTTTAGCACGTATTTCGCGCAGTACGTCGACTTCGTACTGCCGCACCTGAGGGTTCGATGAGAGCACACACAGTACCAGGGCATCGGAGCGCAGATAGGTCATAGGACCATGACGTAAACCAAGAAAAGTCTCCGTCATGGCCATAACTTTTCCCGCAGTAATCTCAAGAATCTTAAGGCTGGCTTCTTTCCCAAGTGCGACCAGCCCAGGAGGAGTGAGGATCAACACGCGAGAAGGATTTGCGGCCGCGAGGCGCTGGGCGAGCACCTCCATAGAGGAGAAGCTATTCGCGACAACCGACGCCACGCGAGGAAGGCACTCCTCCAACAATGCGAATTTAGCGATCGCAATTCCTGCCAATGCCAAGTTCGAAAAGGAACTGGTCATCACCAAACTGCGGTCATTCGTTCGAGGATCAAGCACCAGCGCTCTAACGCCGGGCATACGGGCCAAATGGCCTTCGGGATTGCACGTAATCGCTAGATGGTCAGCGAGCGGAAATAGCTCCTGGAACCGTTGGACGACTCCAATGCTTTCGGGACTATTGCCGGAACGGGCGAGAGACACCAACAAACCATGATTCGCGAATGCAGGGAGCGCGCGCAGGATTTCCTGTTTGGAGGAGAGCAGAAGATCTGTGGTGGGTACCGCGAGGGAATTCTTCCAATTGGAAGCGACGGCGAGAGCTGCATATGCCGAAGTACCCGCGCCGCAAATGATGGACGATTTGTCGGCTACAAAGTTACGAAGCGCCTCCGTGGATGCAGAAGCGAGAGTTCCCGGCCAGAGTTCCGGCTGTTGGCGAATTTCGCTGAGAGTCACAGGACCGCGCTGGGGTCGAGCACCCGTATGAGGCAGGGTTGTCAAAGTTTAAGCTTTCGTTTTGCGTTGATTCACTTCGTTTTCTTACTGTTCAACGAACGTTATTCTACCTCTCGGGTTTTTGTCAAGCGTAAAGCAAATTCGCTGATTGCGCTGTAGTCGATTGGATTCACAGAGGCGTAATGTCCCGGGGGCGGGTCGGTATGCTGTAATGTCCTATCGAGATAGACATTGACAGCCGTGGGATGCTTCGTATAAGAAAAGAATCGAAATAAATCGTAAGCCGAGAAAGTTTCCGGGTCCCGCATGAAGCCCCCGAGAGTCCGTTCCAGAAAACGATTAGCCCCCACGCTCGAACTCCGCAATATCGTGCGCGCCAATCTACAAGGAAAGGGAGTCGGAGTCTACTGCGTCTGCTCGGCGAATCGAGCGGTACTCGAAGCGGCGATGCTCCAGGCGCGAATGGACGGAGGCTTGCTCTGCATCGAGTCCACTTCTAACCAGGTCAATCAAGACGGGGGCTACACGGGCCAAACTCCGGACCAGTTCGCAGCGTCTGTGCAGGAGATTGCGCACGAGATGAAGCTGAAAAGCGATCGGCTCGTGCTGGGCGGCGATCATCTGGGTCCGCATCCCTGGCGAAAGGAAAAGGCCCGCGACGCAATGGCTAAGGCGGTTGAACTCGTACAAAGCTGCGTATTGGCGGGATATACAAAGATTCATCTTGACGCCAGTATGAGGTGCGCCGACGACCCCTCGGGACCAGGTGGCCTAGACGACGAGATTGTAAGCCAGCGCGCTGCGGCGATGTGCCTGGCGGCCGAGAAGGCCCACAAGAGCCTAAAGCGAGCGAGCACGCCACCGGTTTATATCATCGGCACCGAAGTGCCGGTGCCAGGCGGCGAACAGGCAGAGGGAAGCGCGCCGGACATCACCACAACCAAAAGGCTTTCCCATACGATCGCGACCACGAAGAAGGCATTTTTCGAGTTGGGTCTGACAGAAGCCTGGAATCGCGTTCTCGCTGTGGTTACTCAGCCTGGAGTTGAATTTGGGGACGCCACCGTTTTTCCTTATTTGCGTTCCAAGGCAAAAAAGTTGAGCAAGTTTATGGAGTCGCGAGGCACCATGGTCTGCGAGGCCCATTCTACGGACTTCCAAACCCCGGAAGCGTTGCGCGAAATGGTTCAGGACCATTTCGCGATACTAAAGGTAGGGCCGTGGCTCACATTTGCGTTTCGGGAAGCGGTGTTTGCGCTAGAACACGTCGAACGAGAATGGCTTGGCGCAAAGCCGCACTTGGCGCTGTCCGAGCTTCGTGCTGCGATGGAAACCGCGATGCTAGAGAATCCTGCATATTGGGCGGATTACTATCACGGCGACGCATGGTCGTTGCAGTTGGCGCGCAAATATAGCTACAGCGATCGATCGCGCTATTACTGGGGAGTTCCCGCAGTGACGTCGTCGTTGCAACGGCTCATGGAGAACCTGGCTCGTTACCCGGCGCCAGTATCGCTTCTGAGCCAATTTCTCCCGAATCAAGCAGCGCTGATTCGATCCGGGCACCTCCAAAACCGGCCGGAAGATATTGTCCGAAGTAAAATCATGGAGGTCACGAGCATCTATTCGGAGGCTTGTGGGCTGCGGGAACGAGAATCCTTCCAAGGGCGGTCAGAGGGCCGCCGAAAATGACAAAGAAAAAGTCCGCGCCCAAGCTCCTGAAAACGGCAAACACGATAAGAGGATCCAAAGCACATCGCAGGTGGGATATGGGAGTCGTTGGTGATATCTGCGTGGACTTGGTCCTGACAGGTGACGTGCACCCGCAGTTTCATCAAGTCGAGCAGATCTTGAGCGATTGTTCGCTGGAACTGGGTGGCTCGGCGACGATTTTTGCAAGCCAGGTGGCCAAGGTCGGTGGGAAGATTTGCGTGGTCGGATGGACGGGTCCTGACTCGTTCGGAGAATTCGTGCGCGCCCAATTGAAAGATGCGGGCGTAGATACTTCGCTGTTGCGCAGGCATGCACAAATAAAAACCGGAGTGAGTGTGGCGCTGGCGGAAGAGCATGATCGCGCGATTCTTACGTATCTGGGCACGATCGACGCGACCCGCAGCGAAGACCTGGGCGACAGCCTACTGCTCAAGTGCCGGCACTGGCATGTTGCGAGCTATTTCTTGCTTCGGGAGCTGCGCCCAAATTGGCCGGCGTGGCTGGCGAAATGCAAGCTTCGTGGCCTGACGACTTCCCTGGACACCAACTGGGACCCCGAAAACAAATGGGAAGGGGTGCTGGAGTTGCTGCCGCACCTTGATGTTTTTCTTCCCAACAGCGCGGAGGCTCTGGCAATTACGGGTGAGCGCGACGTGCAGAAGGCAGGCGAGTCGTTGGCCAAGTTGGGTCCGCTCGTAGTGATAAAAATGGGAGCGGAGGGCGCACTGACGTTTGCAAACGGCCAAACTTACAGGCTCAACCCAGACAAATCCACAGGACTCCCAATCGCGATCAAGGACAGCATCGGCGCAGGGGACAACTTCGATGCAGGCTTTTTGCGCTCCTGGCTGTTGGGGAACTCGATCGAAGACTCGATGCGCTGGGGGCACAGGTGCGCGGTGGCGAGCCTTGAATGCCACGGAGGCACGAAAGGACAACTCCGGGCGGCGATTCGAAAAGGAAAGACAGTAGGTAGCTAAAGTGCGACCCGCACGACAAAGGCGTGAATGAAAATTCCACGGTGGTTTCTACTGGCGATCGCGGTACCGATTAGCTGGGGCATCTGGGGAGCACTTACCGAGATCCCGGAAAAGTGGGTGAGCCCTCCTTTCCCGCCCACGCTCGGTTATGCGGTGTGGTCGCTGACGATGCTGCCGTTTGCGATATTCGCGCTGCGGAATATTCACTGGAAACTCGAAGTGGATCGCAAGTCGATGATTTATGGGTGCGCCGTCGGGTTCTCCGGTGCGCTAGGTCAGTTGTTGCTATTCTGGGTGCTGCGCGAAGGCCCTGCGTACATCATTTTTCCAATCATTTGCCTGTCGCCGGTTGTCACTGTCCTGCTTTCGGCGATCTTACTCCACGAACGAACCTACCCACTGGCCGTGCTGGGAATTGTGCTTTCGTTGCCAGCAATTCTTTTTCTCGCGCTACAGGAACCTGAAAACTCCCCCGTTCATGGGCACTTGTGGTTGGCGGTAACCATCGCGATTTTCTGGATGTGGGGCTTGCAAGCGTACTTCATGAAGTCGTCCACAGCAGCGATCAGTTCCGAGGGCCTGTTCGTCTACATGACGGTAACCGGAATTGTACTGGCGCCCATTGGCGTCCTGATGACGGATTTTTCCGCTCCGATCAACTGGGGGCTGAAGGGTCCTTACCTTACGGCGCTGATTCAATCCTTCAATGCATTCGGTTGCTTGCTGTTTGTGTACGCGGTGCGTTACGGGAAAGCGATCATCGTGGTGCCCATGGTGAATGGCCTCTTCCCTCTGGTCACGATTGCCTTGTCGTTGTCTCTCTACAAGCGACTGCCAAGCGGATACAACCTTATTGGCATGGTTCTGGCGCTGATCGCGATCTTTTTGATGGCCTTCGATGAGGTTCGTCACACACCGGACGCAAATCAACCTGCCAAACAGACCTAAGGCGGCAAAAACCTACACCCAGCAGAGCGGGCGCTATGACCGAAACGGATCGAAACCCGCATCGACGTTCCGTGGCATCCTCGCCGCGCTGAATTTGCACTCCGACCAACCAGAGTCAATGATTGACATCGAACACAAAAGTAAGTAAAAGAAGGAAAGCGAAAGTTCTCGAAGCAGCATTTCGATACTCGCTTCTTCCGCGAGTTGAATAAAGGGGTGGGGTATGGGGTTGCGCACATCTGCCATCAGGCACTCTCTTCAGCGCTGTATTCCAGCAATTTTGGCACTTCTGGGCTTGTCGGCGATGGCTGCCGCTCCATTGGTAGCGCAATCGACTTATACCGCGCAATTAACAGGGGTGGTGACGGACTCCTCCGGCGCGGTGGTCCCCGGCGCGAAGGTGACGCTGACCGACGAAGCAACCGGGATCAGCACTTCGTACACCACGGACAATAAAGGCATTTTTGCGTTCAACGGAATTCGTCCGGGGAGCTTCACCGTGCAGGTCGAGGCGGCAAACCTCGGCACGCAGCAGCGAAAAAACGTTGCGCTCGCCGTATCGCAACAGGCCACTCTGGACTTTACGCTGTCCCCATCGACGATGTCAGAGACCATCACGGTGACCGACCAACCGCCACTACTGGACACGGCGAACGCGGCGTTGGGCACCGATGTGACCAATGAGTATGTGCGAGACATTCCACTGATCAATCGCAGCATGTTCGGTCTCGTCTTTCTCGCCGGCGGCGTAAGCGAAACGACCGGTTCGGGCACTCAAGATTCCTATCCGTCTGGCACCAACTTCGTTTCCAACGGGCAGCGAAATGCCACAGCCGAAGTACGACTGGACGGAGCGTTGACCAGTGCACCGGAAGAGGGCGAAGGCGGAACCACGAACGTCTTTTACCAACCGTCGGTCGAGATCGTTCAGGAATTCAAGGTGGAAAACAACAGTTTTTCCGCGGAATACGGAAACAACGGCGGAACGGTCGTAAACATGGTTCTAAAGTCCGGAGGCAACGATTTTCATGGCAGCGCCTGGTGGTTTGGGCAGAATTCCGCCCTGGATGCCAACGACTTCTTCAACAATGCAAGCGGAATTCCGCGCCCGGACCACGTGCGTGACCAGTACGGAGCGTCCCTGGGTGGCCCGATACGGAAGCAGAAGACATTCTTCTTTATGGATTTTGAAATTACCAGGGAGCATGATCCCGTCAACATCAACGGAACAGTTCCGACCGACGCGGAACGCAACGGAGACTTCTCGCAGACCCTGACTGCCGATGCCAACGGAAATCCTGTCGTCCAGCAGATCTACAATCCGCTACAAACGAGCTGCGTGCCGCCGAACTCGCAACCTTGCAACGTGACGCGTGCGCCATTTCAAGGCAATATCATCCCTTCCCAGTACATCAATCCCATCGGACAATCATTGTTAAAGCTCTACCCAGAGCCGAACGTAACTCCTGACCAATACGGCCTGAACAATTTCCGGACCTCGATTCTAACTGATGCGCCGGCGCATCAGTTTGACGTCAAGATCGATCACAATTTCACAGATAAACAGAAGCTGTCCGGACGCTTCAGCCATTTGTATAGCGAATATAACGTGCCCTTTGTGCTAGCGAGCGCCACATTCAACGACGGAGTTAACTCGCACACGACTGTGTACAACGTCGGCCTGCAGTACGACTGGACCATCACCCCGACGCTATTGTGGAATAGCCGATTGGCGGTGGATCGAGTTTCCGCGCCGACCACTTCCAATTTTCCGAGCCTCTCGGCGGCCGGATTTCCGGCTTCTCTCGCAGCCAACGGACTACAGCGGATGCCGACGATTCAACTCGATGGCACAAACAACTGGCTCTCGATGTACACGCAGTGCTGCAGCGATACCTCATTCGCTCACACATTGTGGAGCTATTCCTCCGCGATGACCTGGGTGAAACACTCGCACACGCTGAAGTTCGGCTTTGAGCAAAGGCAGTTTTTGAATAACTTCTGGCAGCCCAATTACCCAACGGGTTATTTCGACTTCCCGCAAAACATCACGGCCTCGACGCCAGCGAGTTCGGATACGACGCAGGGGAACTCCTTCGCCAGCTTGCTCGTCGGGTACGGGGCCGGCGGCGGCGCCAGCTACATCAACGTGCTACCGACCGTAGCAGATGCATCGGCGGAAACCGCTTTCTATGTGCAGGACGATTGGAAGCTCAGTCCTACGCTAACCGTAAACTTGGGCTTGCGCTATGAATGGAGTTCGCCGTACACCGAGCGACTCAATCTACAGCAGTTTTCCGATTTTAGCGGCAACACCGGAGTGACCGTGCAGTTGCCGGAGCCTCTCAATCCCAGCGTAACGGTTCCTACTGTATTGAAAGGAACCACGCTTTTCGTGAATCAAGGGGGCTTGGGGCGGACGGTCCCCACCGATCGCAATAACGTTGCACCGCGGGTCGGCTTCGCATGGTCGATTCAACCTACAACCGTTCTCCGCGGCGGCGCCGGCATTTATTACGGACTCAGCCCTGCGACAAACTATCAATATCCAGGAACAGCCTTTAGCACCACGGATCCCGTGCTATTTACCACCGATAATTACCAGACTCAATTTGCCACTCTGCAGAATCCGTTTCCGCTGGGCATTTCGCAACCGCAAGGTCGGGCGTACGGACCGCTGGCGCTTTGGGGATACGACAACTCCAATAACGTAGGGACTGAAGAAGCACGCAATGCCGACATCTACCAATGGAACCTGGGAATCCAGCAACTATTCAAGTACGGAATCACGATAGGCGTCGATTACTCGGCCAACCACAGCAATCATTTGCCATGGGGCGGTTATTCGAGCACCCGCAATCGGAACTTCATCGCTTCGTCGACGTTGGCGGCCATCTCCGCGCAGCAACATGCCCTGGACCCCAACTGCGATGCTGATAGTTGTGTGAGCAACTATCTAAACCAGCCGGTCTCCAATCCTTTCCAACCTTTCTTTACGGGTCCGAATGCGATTTTCAACGAACCAGCATCAGCCTATACCTTGAGCACAGTTCCATTGTTGAACCTGTTACGGCCTTATCCGCAATTCAACGGAACATTTCAGGGACTTCCGAATTTCGGCGCCAATTCCTGGTACAACTCGTTGCAGGTTCGCTTTCAGAAGCGGCCGGACAAGTACATCAGCTTCGAGGGCAATTACACCTACTCGAAATCCCAGGACAACTCGTCGGTTGGGTTTAACGCTTTCGTGGGCAACCTGAACCTGGGAAATCCGCAGCAATTGGACCGCTTGAAACCCGAGTACGCCGTAAGCGCCAACGACGCAACGCATCGATTTGTGGTTGCGACCGTTTTCCAAATTCCAATCGGTAGGGACCGTTGGATTGGATCCGATATGAACCGATTCCTCGATGGCGCGATAGGCGGCTGGGCATTGTCCGCGATCATCACGCTGCAATCTGGACAGCCCCTGCCGATTACCATGGCAATACCGCGCTTGGCTGACGGAAATCAACGGCCAAACGTCGTTTGTGGCGGTACGTGGGCCGGCATTAGTTATCATCAGGCGGCTTCCACCGGAGAGTCGGTCTTCGATCCTCTGTGTTTTGGAGATCCTGGCGACCAGAATCCAGGCAATGCACCGCGCTATTTTTCAACCATGCGCGGAGACGGGATTCACAACCTGGACCTTTCCCTCACCAAGGAATTTGCATTGAGCGAAAAGATGAGCCTGCAGTTCCGCGGTGAATTCTTCAACTTCACCAACTCGCCGCGATTCGCGTTTCCCGATCTGGCCTATGGCAGCGCGACGTTCGGAGACGTGACATCCAGCGCACCCGGCAGCACACCGCGCGTCACTCAATTTGGCCTGAGGTTCCAGTTCTAAGCTGAGGTGACCGTGCGATATAAAAAGGCGTTGTCCTTATTAGCGCTGGCCTCGGCGGCTGGGTTGCTGCTGGCGCAAAACCCTGTTCAGGACTGGACACACTTCGTCCGTATCGGTGCTTATGGACTGAATAAAAATGAAGCGTCAGGGATCATCTCGGATGCTCAAAAGGGGCATGTCTTCGGTATTGAAGTGGACAATGACATTCCTGGCCGCTATGAGAGCTTTCTAAACCCCGCCGAAAAGTTACAGGCGATCCGCGCCGTCGCCGCAGCCGCGCACAAAACAAACAATCGCGCCTTCGTGTACATCGCCGGCACGGAATGCATTACAGCAAACGCCGAGAAATCGGCTCACAGCCTGGCCAAAGATCACCCCGAGTGGTTGCAACGAAAAATTACGGGCGAGCCCGCGATCTTCACTTCCGGTGCCGCATTCTGGATCAGCCCGGGAGATGAAGACGTCTGGGTCTCTCCTTACGCCAAGGAGTGGCGCAAGGTGTACATGGAACGGGTACGTCAGATCGCTGCGACAGGGATTGACGGGATCTACGTCGATATTCCCTACTGGATGACCCACTTCGAAGGCTGGGAAACAACGTGGGCCAGCTTCGACGATGCGACAGTCGCCGCGTTTCTCGAAAAAACCGGCCTCGATGCGAAGCACGATCTGAAGTTGGGGGACTTTTTAGATCCGAACTTTCGCAAGTGGATCGACTTTCGAATCGACACGATGACCGATTTCGTGAAGGAAATTCGGGAACAGGCGCGACGGGTGAATCCGGAGATCGTGGTGATCCCGGAGATCTACCCGGGTATTGAAGAGGAGGCTACGCGCGTTGGCGCCGATGTCTACGAAATGTACAACGTGGTGGACGTGATTGCGCACGAGTACGAGTTTGGCGAAGGCGAGCATCTGGCCGCTTCACGGACTTCGCTGGATTGGTTTCTATACCAGGCGGGCATGCTCTCCTTTCGCGCGTTCGCACAAGGGAAAGCGACCTGGATACTGAACTACTCGTGGGACGGCAACAAGACCGTCGATAAGCGCGAGGCCATGAAGAATCTGGCCAACTCCATTGTAATGGCTGGAGCGAACTTCTGGGATGCGCCGGGACACTCGATGGCCGGCTCCAATGATCCCGCAACACGCGCGGAGATTTTTCAGTGGATCGAGCGAAACCAGGATGTCCTTTATCATCCGCGGTTGCCGATAGAACCTGTCGGAGTTTATTTTTCGCCGAAGAGCCGGGACTACCACGCTAGCGCCTTCTTGCCGTCCTATCGCGGATTGCTTATGGCGCTGCTGCAAACTCATCGCGAATTTCAAGTGGTCACGCCGCGGACACTCACGGGCTTTCGAGGCAAGGTGCTGGTGCTGCCGGAAGTTACTCAAATGGACGTCGCGGAAAAGGCTGCCGTGCAAGATTTGGCAGCTCACGGAACGCGCCTGATCGCGTTGGGACAAAGCGAGGCTCTTTCGGGCATAGCCGGAATACAAAGTGTAGAAGATACCTTTGCAAGGTATTTAGCCGACTTGCAGAAAGACTTCGCTGTGGCCAGTCGCGCTATTCCGGACGTCACGCAGATCGCAACTTTTCAGTCGAAGTTGCAAGTCGAAGCGCCGGCGACCGTGGCGACCAACATTGGTATGGTGGACGGTCATCCCCATGTGTTCATTGCCAATTTCACGAAGCTCCAGCCGAATGCCAACGCGGTTCCGGAGCCGGTCACCGGCATTACGGTGCGCGCTTCCGGGAGTTACGGAACGCGATTGCGGTTTCTTCCCTTCCTCGGTGCGCCACGGGACGTGACAGGAGTGAGCGATGGGGGTATGGTCGTCTTCAAGCTGCCTGCTGTCGAACGAGGCGCCGTTGCCTGGATTTTGAGCGACAATCAGTAGCATAGTTCTGGGTGCTTTGATTCCGGTCAAAATGGCGGAGTGTGAAAGATGCTGAGCGAGGAACGCAGGCGCGAAATTGTGGAGTTGCTGCAAAATGACGGGCGGGTCCTCGTGACGGACCTGGCAAAGCGCTTTCGCACCTCTCTTATCACGATTCGCAAGGACCTCGAATTTCTCCATCACAACGGTCAACTGGAGCGAACGCACGGCGGCGCGCTTCCGATTCGGATCGGAGCGATGAAGGACAGCACGCTGCAAGAGAAGGAGCGCCTGCACCGCGCGGAGAAGATTCGAATCGCGACCGCTGCGGCACACATGGTGCGGCCGGGCCAGGTGATCATTCTCGACTCCGGCACAACCACCTCGGCAATTGCGCGCGCCTGCCGAAACTTGCGGAATCTCACCATCATTACGAATGCCACGAATATTGCTGCGGAACTTGCGGATACGTCGGTAGAAGTGATTTTGACCGGCGGCATGCTCCGCAAGAATTCGTTTTCGCTGGTTGGCCCGCTGGCCGAGGAATCTCTCGCAAAGCTCAGTGCCGACCTGCTGTTCCTCGCCGTCGATGGATTCGATGTGCCCTACGGCTTAACCACGCCCAACCTGCCGGAGGCGCGGGTGAACATGGCCATGGCGCGTTCGGCGCGGCGAACCGTCGTAGTCTGCGATTCCAGCAAGTTTGGTAAAAGGAGTTTGTCGCTGATTCTGCCAACTTCGGCCGTTCACGAAACGATTACGGACAAAAACATTCCTGCCAAAGACCTGAAAGCGCTGCGGGAAGCGCACGTGGACGTAAAAGTGGTTTGAGGCTTGCCGGGTATCAGCGGGCGGCCGAACTGCTCGCGGGCACCGCTTCTATCAGCAGATAATCGGAGAACTTCACATTCAGCTTGGCGTTTTTGCCTCCGGTCACCGTGCCCAAATCCTGATGATGCACGTAGTCGCTCACGTGATAGGCCTGTCCGGGTGTCAATCCGCGTAGTTCGACCGAGCCGCTCCATTCCTGCGAAGCAGGCTTTTGGGTCACCTTGCCTACGTGTTCAGCCACATAGGACGGAACGAAGAACGAATAATACATGTGGCCGTCTTTGCGAATCGCATAAGCCTCAGGAAAATCGAAACCATACACATAGAGATTCAAGAACTCGCCCTTCGACAGCATCTTCTGATTGTAAAGATCGATCCATTCGTGCCAGTGATTTTCCTTTTGCGGCGTCAGATAAACGTTCTTGAACTTCGGACCATAATCCGGCCAGGTGAATTTGGTACCGAGCACACCGCCCACGCCCAGTGTCGAAGCGAAATCATCGCCAGTGTCCTGCTCGTTTTCCGTGGAGGCTCCGGAGATGCGGGTGAGTTCAACATGATCGCCGTAGACCGCCGCGTTCGCTCCCAGCAAAGCCTTGTACATCTTGATGCGGCGACGCACCTGGACCGAACCGACCGGGTCTGCGGTGACGGCCTGATCCATATAACGCAACCAGGCAAGACTCGGCGGCGTTCCGCATGGACAGCTTTGCGTAACGCTGTCCGGCTTCAGCGCTCGAGTCGTTTCAAAAATAACGCGATAGACATCGGCCATTCCATAGACCGACTCCATCGGCGATTTGTGATGGTGAGCGGGATTGAAGCACATCGGTGTCGTATAAATGTTGTCCAGTTTGTGGCCGTCAAAGCCCCAATCCTTAATAAAGCGCGTCGTCAGGTCGCGGTAGTAATTCTGAACCGCGGGCAACGCAGGACAAAGCACCGCCAGATTGCGCGCCATTCGAGCGGGCTTCCCGTCGCGATCGAGTACGAGCCATTCAGGATGCTGTTTCACCACATCGGAAACGATGTACTGACGTCCGCCGTAGCCGTGCTTGCCGTCTTCCGCAGCAAGCGGCAGCCACCAGAGTTGCACTTTGATGTCTTGTTGGTGGAAGCTGCGCACCATATCCTGAACGCTCTGGCCTGGAAAGTTTTTCGGATTGGGCTGCCAATCGCCGTAGTCATTGAACCAGCCGTCATCGAGCGTCGCCCAGTGGATGCCTAATTCCTTCAGCTTTGGAACGGTATCGAGCATCTGCTTTGGTGTCACAGCGAATTCATAGCCCCAGCCACACCAGCTGACCGCATAGTTTTCTTCGTTGTTGGCGGGCTTGCTGAGGCCTTCTTTATCGAGAAAGTTCGACCAAATCTGGAGAGGCTCGTAGAAGTCGCCGTGAAATACCGCGATGAAGCTGCGAGGAGTCGTGTACGTTTCGCCTGGCTTTAGAGTGGAATGAGGCTCCAAGAGCATCGATGCATCCACGCTTCGACCGTCATCCACGGTGCGCACGGGCAACGAAACAGCCAACGGCAAGGTCTCCACGTGTCCCAGCGCTTCGCCCACGGCGCCGTTCCAGAAGGCGACCACCGGCACGCCGCCGCCGACGTAACCGAGATCGTCTTTCGTCGCCACGGGAAGACCGAAGGGATTTGTTTGTTCGTACTTTGCGGGCAACGGAAAGATTTCGTCTTTGCCCCAGTGCAGGCTGGAGCCGGCAAAAGTCCAGAGCGCCTGTTTTTGATCCGACAGGATGTTGGTGAACTCATGCTTTTGAAAGGAGATCGAGTCAATGGTGACATCCTGCTGGTCTCCGTTTCGGACCGTCAGCGACGCAAGGCAAATCTCAGGAAAGGCGTCAAAACTTTCGAGCGTCAGCGTCTCCGACAAGCCCGACCCAAGCGCCTTGCCCGAAATTCGAACGGTCTTGCCAAGGCCGAGTTTGCCGGTAGATTCCTCGATTTGTGTCGTCGAGAGATCGAATTCGGCTTTCGGAGTGCTGCTCGCGCCCTTTACTGCGATTTCCGGACCGGTTGCACTCCCGGTTTTATCGAGGGACACAGGCCCCGACGCTGACTGCAAGGAAGCACGCAGGGATCCTTCGCGGCTCAAGACGAACTGAGCTTTGGATGTCGTGATGGTCACAGAGTCGCCGGATGCTACGGCGTTTATCGACGAGCGATTCGCGGCTTGGCTTGGAGCGTTTTGCTTTCGTTCACAACCACCAAAGAATGGGAGCAGCGCCAGAGCGCCCAACACTATGCCAAAACCAACAGAACTTCTTCGAATGGCCTTCATTTAGATACCTCGTCGACCGGTCTGCACGGGAGATTCCCGTCGGTTGAAAAGCGATTCCCAACTAGGAAGTGTATCGCAGCTATCGAAACAAAAAGAAATAAGAAGAATGAATTCGAAGGAGACTAGAAATGTGCGACAGATAAGGGTGCAGGAGATCGTCCGGTCAGGTAAGGGCCTAGGCGAAGGGAGTTGTCCCACAAAGCGGTACATTTTCAGTTCGGCGCAGGAGCTCGTTTTTGGGCGGGTCGAATCGAACAGTTGGGTAGAAACTGCCCGCGTGGCCGTTCGTCTGAATTTACACACCTCTGTCAACGTTCTGTAACGATGCCATCACTATCGTAGGGGGTTACGTCGGCCCGAATCGAAGGCTTAAATGGGTCCTCCGTGGGAGCCCCGATCTGTTTGGGCGACGCTATTCGGTAGTTTATTTTTCGTAAAGTTCGTTTCAAGCAGGCGCATTGTGAGAATTCTGGTTATTGAAGATGAAGTGAAGACCGCCAAGTTCCTGAAAAAGGGACTGGGAGAGGCTGGGTTCGTCGTGGATGTCGCACAAGACGGGCTGGACGGTCTGCATCTCG
>CAVVJI010000010.1:0-114591 GCA_963748515.1 Candidatus Acidiferrales bacterium | reverse complement strand
CGCCGACGGCCTCGGCTCCGTCACGTCGCTATCGAATACAGCGGGAGCGCTCGCCCAGACCTACACATTCGACTCGTTCGGGAAGCAGACTGCTTCGACAGGCTCGCTGGTCAATCCTTTCCAGTACACGGGCCGCGAATCGGACCCTGAAACGGGCCTCTACTACTACAGGGCCAGATACTATGACCCAGCGGTAGGCAGATTCGTCTCGGAAGACCCAATCGGGTTTTCTGGTGGCTCCAATTTCTATAGGTACGCTCGCAACAATCCTGTTCGACGGAAAGACCCCAGCGGTCTCTGTCCAATCTCTGTTGGGTATCGGCCTGAGATAACACTGCTTCCCACAGTTGGACCTCCAATTCAACTCGTGCACACGTTTATTGTTATTGGGTGCGGGAAGGATCGAAACGTTCTGGAATCTGAGCCTACTGAGACGCCTTTCCCTTGGAACAAACCGAAAGTAAATGCTCAAACGTACCCTCTGATACCGGGGCTCGATCCCAGCAATCCTGTTTGGACTGATCCAGAGATATTCGTGAGCGACGACGGACGGCCCTGTTCAGATGACCTGAAAACGCTGAATAACTTCGCAAACTCGGTGAACAACGCCAGCGTTCCCTACCATCTCCTAGGACCCAACAGCAACTCAGTAACGAGCGGCGGATTGGGCGCGCTGGGGATTAACGACTGGAGTCCGCCAGTGATTGCGCCCGGGTGGGGCTCCCCGCTCACACACAAATGACTTCCGAGGCTGGAGAAGCGTCTGTGACAAGAACGCGATCCAAGCGAGGGGTCTGGCTGTACGTCCTCGCTCTCCTAGCAGCCCTTGCTTGTGTTGGTTTATTCGTTCACGGCGTGCGCCTCGTAAGGATACAGGATGTTCAGGCGGCTATCGCTCAGGGGCTAGCACCAGGATCCGACGAACTGACAGTCCATCGTTTTATAGATGCGCACCACATTGTGTATGTGGGATATTCACAAGAACTTCGCCGGACGTACGGGAAGATTTATCGAACATCCTTCGCAGGCTTTTGGAAGGGACGTATCCTGATCGAATTCGACTTTGACGAAGAAGGCAGAATGACCTCGCACAGAGTCGTTGAGGTTTACGGTTTCATCTGGGAATAAGAACTGCGAGAGGCAAAGGCATACAGCCCGAAACCTACCTGAGGGCCTCGCCACGCCAGTTACCGCACAGGGCCACAGAGCGCCCGAAGAGCCATGCCTACGGTATGGGGAGTGGTATGACACGTCACCCCAGAATGGCTGCTGCAGAGCGCCGTGAAGTTCCTCTAAGGGAACTTGTTGAAAAGAAGGACAGCTAAAAAGGGAAAAAGAGTGGTACCGGCGCGGCACCACAGTCTGTTCGAAGTGGTGCCGCTCCAAGCACCTGAAGATGGAAGCAGTTAAGGCAGAAAATCACGAGCAAGCGGCCCCAACCCTTTATGTTCCAATACCCATCTTTCGCCAACGAATCCGTCTGCATTCGGTGCATGCAGCTGCTGCTGTTGTCGAAAAATGTTGCATGGTGATGACAACTGTTGAACCGCGTTGAAAAGCGTGGCCGGCAGCAGTGGCTAAAGAAAAAATCAGCGGTAAGCATCCTTGCGGTGGCGGACGGCAGTGACTTCGATGGCGTGGTCGTTTTTCAGATCAAAGAACACGCGATAGTCGCCGCAACGGAGACGAAAGCCGGTCAGCGGGGGCTTCAGCTTTTTGACATCGCCGGTGCGGCTGGCGAGATAGCGATCCACGCAGTAAAGGATCTGCAGAGCCGGTTCGCGGTCGATGACGCGGAGATCGACGCGGGCCTCCGGTGACCAATGAACTGCGATGCGTTCGGGCGCGGATGGTTCGGTCACTTCTTCAAGCCGAACTCGCGCAGAATTTCCTCGTGGGGAATGCCTTCACCGCGGGCGAGCGAAGCACGGGCGCGCTCCAGCGCCGCGGCTGTTTCAGGTGTGAGTTCTTCCTCTTCCACAGGGGCGTTGGCGAGGGAGAAGGGATCGAGCATGGCTTCGAGCAGGCCGACGACGGCGGAGAGCTGCGTTGGCGGAAGCCGGTTGATCAGTTCGTAGGCGTGGTCTTTGGTATCGGCCATGAATCTTCCTTTCCTTCCATTCTCACACAGAGTTTCGAGGGTTGCTTATGTGTCCTGTGCCGTCGCGATGAATTTATCAATGGTGGTCAGCAAAGCGCGCTGCTCATAGGGCGGCAGCTTTTCGATCTCCTCGACGCGGCGCATAACTCTGCGACTGGGCTTTTTGCCAGAAACTTTCTTGGCCTTGGGATGCAGTAGTTCATCGGTGCTGATATCGAGGGCCAGGGCGAAACGAATGGCCATCTCGACGGAGAACTGCCGCCGGTCCGTTTCGTAGGAAGAAACCAAGACCTGCGTAATCCCGACTTTTTTTGCAAATTCGACTTGTGTGTAGCCGCGTTGGTTGCGAAGGCGGGTTAGCCGCTGACCAAGAGTCTCGCCGCCGAAATCGAGGGGCGGCTTCCTAATCGTTGCTCTCTTCATGGCGGTAGTCTAAGGCGTACCCCAGAAACATCTTGACGTTATATTACTACAGGTAGTATTTTACAATCATTTCCGAGATGCAGAATCTACTTGACAGGGTTCCCGGAAAAAGACCCAAAACGATAAAAAGTGAGGTGCAACGTATGGCACGCATCCCAGAGGAGGAGATCAAGCGGCTGAAGCGGGAAGTCTCGATCGAGCGCCTGGTCGAGGCGCGTGGGGTGAAACTGAAACGCCATGGCGCGGACCTGGTAGGGCTGTGTCCCTTCCACGAAGACCACTCGCCATCGCTGGTCGTCAGCCCGGAGAAAAATCTCTGGAACTGTCTGGGAGCGTGCGGGAAAGGTGGGAGCGTGATCGACTGGGTAATGCGCGCCGAAGGGGTGAGCTTCCGTCACGCCGTCGAACTGCTGAAACAGGAGCATCTTCCTTTAGCCGCGAGGCCTGCCGGACCGCCGCCGAAGAAATCCACGACGGTGAAGCTGCCGCCACTGGCGGAACGCAGCATCGACGACCAGCGGCTGCTCGAAAGTGTGGTTGAGCACTATCACGAGGCGTTGAAGCAAACGCCGGAAGCGCAGCAGTATCTCGCAAGACGTGGTCTGCAATCGGCGGAGATGGTGGAACAGTTCCGCCTGGGCTTTGCCAACCGCACACTCGGATACGGACTGCCGCAGAAAGATCGGAGCACAGGGGCGGAACTTCGCGGACGGTTGCAGCGCTTGGGCATCTTCCGCGAGAGCGGGCACGAACACTTCAACGGTTCGGTGGTCATCCCAATCTTCAATCGCGAAGGCGAAGTGGTGCAGATGTATGGACGGAAGATCACGCCAGGACTGCGGCCTGGCACACCGCTGCACTTGTATCTACCCGGCCCGCATCGCGGCGTGTGGAACGAAATGGCGCTCGTGGCTTCGAAGGAAATCATCTTGTGTGAATCGCTGATCGATGCGCTGACGTTCTGGTGCGCGGGGTTCCGTCATGTGACGGCGAGCTACGGGGTGAACGGGTTCACGGACGATCAGAGAGCAGCGTTCCGAAAATACGGTACCGAGAGAATCTACATCGCCTATGACCGGGACGACGCCGGCGAGCGAGCGGCGCAATCTCTCGCCGAAGAACTTATGGCGATGGGGATCGAGTGCTTCCGAGTGCAGTTCCCGAAAGGCATGGATGCGAACGAATACGCACTCAAGGTGACGCCCGCGGCGAAGAGTCTCGGTGTGCTGCTCAACAACGCGGTCTGGCTCGGCAAAGGTAAGCAACCCACAGTGGGAGTGATCGAACCACAGAGCAGCGAAGAAAAATCAGAAGCAGCAGCTAAAGAAAAAATCACGGAGACCATCGAGGCCAACACACCAGCGGAGAGCGATCTTCCTTTAGCCGCTGCATCTTCCGATCCCGGCGAGGAGGTTCCGGTTGCGGCGATGCCTTCTCCCCTGGAAGTGCCTCTCGAAATCAACGGCGACGAAATCAGAATCACGCAGGGTGACCGCCGCTATCGCGTGCTGGGCCTTGAGAAAAACACGACGGTGGGCCTGTTGCGAGTGAATCTGCTGGTGACGCGGGGCGAGAGCCTGCACGTGGATACTTTCGATCTGTACTCCTCGCGGCATCGCGTGATGTACAGCAAGCAGGCGGGCGAGGAGCTGGGAGTTAAGGAAGAAGTGGTGTCGCGGGATCTCGGCAAGGTGTTGTGGAAGCTCGAAGAGCTGCAACGGCAGATGATCCAGAAAACGCTCGAACCAAAAGAACAGGAAGTCACGCTAAGTGCGGAGGAAAAAAACGAAGCGCTCGCGTTGCTGCGCGATCCGCGCTTGCTCGACCGCATCCTCAGTGACTTCGAGCGCTGCGGGGTGGTGGGTGAAGAGACCAACAAACTGGCGAGCTATGTGGCCGTGGTGTCGCGGCTGCTCGATGCGCCGCTGGCCATCCTGGTGCAATCCAGTTCCGCCGCAGGAAAATCGGCGCTCATGGAAGCAGTGCTGGCGATGCTGCCCGAAGAGCAACGCGTGCAGTACTCGGCCATGACCGGGCAGAGCTTGTTCTACATGGGTGAGACCGATCTAAAACACAAAGTGCTGGCCATCGTGGAAGAAGAAGGCGCATCCCGCGCGGCCTACGCGTTGAAACTTCTGCAGAGTGAAGGCGTGCTGAGCATCGCTTCGACCGGCAAGGATGCCACGACCGGACGGCTCATCACGCATCAGTATCGCGTCGAAGGTCCGGTGATGCTCTTTCTCACGACGACAGCGATAGACCTCGACGAAGAGCTGCTGAATCGCTGCCTGGTGTTGACGGTCGACGAGGACCGCGCCCAGACGCAAGCCATCCACAAAAAACAGCGTGAAGCGCAGACGCTTGAAGGGTTGCTGGCGAAACGGGAGCGCGACGAAATCCTCCGGGTACACAAAAACGCGCAACGGCTTCTGAAACCACTCTTCGTAGCCAATCCCCACGCGAGAGAGCTGACCTTCCTCGACAGCCAGACGCGTACGCGGCGCGACCACATGAAATACCTGACGCTCATCCGCTCGATCGCGCTGTTGCACCAGCACCAGCGGCCACGGAAGACCGTGACGCATCGCGGCCAGGCGCTCGAATACATCGAAGTGACGCTCGACGATACCCAAATTTCACCACTCGTTCGAACGAAGACTTCCTGGGGCCATCTGTTCTCGGCGTCTTCAACTGCACGCACAAGATAAGGTGTAAGATTCTCATGAAAAAGATCGCCTATCGACACTAAATCATCCGCTTGACTTGAACTCAGACGAACATAAGGCTTCGTTTCCAGGAGCACTCCCGCTTGCGTTATGTGGCTTGGTTGTACCGGCCTCCATTCAGACTTTTTCGTCCAATCGTAAGGGCCGGTCCAAGCATGTAGCCAATTAGTCGCATCCCTGTGCCTGGCGGCTGTTACCGCATCAAAACCTTTGCAGCATCCAGAAACCAGTAGAAGTATGACCGCAAGAGTCACTACTAACTGCCTAGGCCCAACAGTTGAATACACGCGCTGTCGCAAGGCGCACCTCAAAAAGGGCTCACCAAAAAGCTATTTACAGCCGCACGTCGAGCCGCTGCCGCCGCCCACAATTCGGTTGATGTCATATTGGCTTATAACATTGCCTTCATTCATGATGTCATCCTTGGGGCGCCACGGATTCAGATACCATCCGCCGATATTTGAGTCATACAAATGGAGCAAGTGGCCAAACTCGTGGGCAACAGTAAAACCCAATGTACCCGCGGGTACTGTGCCAGTAGAATTGCCAAAATTGATGTGAGGATCGTCGACGCCAGGATCTCCCGGTGATCCTGTTGGAACGTAAAGGTAGTTATTGGCTCCGGGGAATCCTGAGGGTGCTATTGCATGTCGAGCGTCCGGCGCCTTCGGATCCGGAACTACTTGAACGTTAAAGTCAACGTTGCACTTTCCGAAACCAGGGTTATTGTTCCAGCTATTAATGATCGCTTTTTGCCACTGTTGAGCGAGCGAATAGCTCGCCCCTGGCCCATAGATCGTGATAGATGCATTCACCACAATCGTGTTGCCAATTCTCGAAGTAGAGTAATCGAGACCAAAGGGATCATAGTTATTGGGTGTGTTGTTTCCCACGTACGCATAAAAATCCATTCCGCCACCAAAGCCAAAGGGATCCTCTTTCAAGAATCTACCCGCCGCAGCGTCGTAGTATCTGGCGCAGTAGTACGATGTTCGGCTGAACCTCACCGTTCTCATCCGAGAGTGTGTAACGGACTTCGGGCAAGGCTCAGCTTTGGCCGATCTGGTTTGTTCTCGGCACTGAAGCATTCTTCAGATTGTATGCTCCAACGGATTAGGTGGGATACCAACAATGTAGTTGGATGTGCTCAGTCGTCCTCCCCTGATCGCTCTGTTACTACGTTTTGTTCTGCGTGAACACGCGGCGTTTGAATGTCCGAAGCGGTCAAGTTCAATCGTGCGGCAGGATGCGTGTTTGAATGAATCTGTTTAAGCATTCGGATCGAGACATGAGTGTAGATTTGCGTAGTGTCCAGGCGCACGTGGCCAAGCATCGCCTGGATGTACCGGATATCTGCTCCCCCTTCCAGCATTAAAGTAGCCATTGTGTGGCGAAATATGTGGCACGCACCTGTCTTGCCCGTCTCAGCCGACCTGACATAAGTGCGGGTCAACCAACTTAAGTGATTGGGTGTGAAAGCTGAACCGGCACCAGTCAGAAAGACAATAGACTCGTCGCCGTGGCGAACAACTGTTGGTCTAACCTCCGTTAGATATCTGCCAAGCCAAAACAAAGCGCGCTCTCCGACCGGAACGATACGATCACGTTTTCCTTTTCCTTGACGGATTGCCATCAGACCGTTCTTCTGATCCACGTCAAACAACCGTAGCGCTACGATTTCCACCCGGCGCATTCCTGTTGAATAGAGCATCTCGAGTATCGCCCGATCACGAATACCTAAGCGGGTTTCCAGTCTCGGCTGCTCAAGAACTAACTCCGCTTCTTCTTTGTTCAAAACACCTGGCAATTTATAACTCACCCTCGGTAGTTCTAATTCCTCGGCAGGATCAATGGGAATGTAGCGCCGTCGGTTAAGCCATTTAAACCACACCTTAAGGGGCGAAAGTCGCGCATGCTGACTCGCGACCGCTAGGGGTTTTCCATCTCGTTTGCGGTAGTCGAACAGGTAAAGCTGGTAAGCTTCGAGAAGTTTCGTCGTGATATGGGACGGAGTTGTGACCTGTATCTTCCTACACCACCTGAGGAACATTCCCATGTGCACGTGTCGGACTCGAAGTGTGCTTTCGGCGTAGCCCTTGATTGCAAGGTTCTGGAGGTATCTGTCGAGGAGCAATGCCAGTGGTAGAGCATGGTTCTGGTGGCCTTTTTTTCATGGGTCCTCCTAAGGACTTAGAATGCTACCTAAGATTATGAAAGGAAGGTTGAAGCGAATCAGGCGCAAAGCAATTTGCTATGGATTCGACAGACCGCTGTTGGCTGCCTTAAAACCAACTCCTTTACAGACGGGCTAAGCGGCTTTTTCCGGACTCGTGTTTTCAGTGATTTGAAGAGGCGCAGGAATAGGGGTTTTATGGACGGCCTGCGCTTTGAGGATCTTCGCTACGCTGGAGCGGGAGATCCCATGATCTTGGGCGATCTGTCGGATGCTTATGCCGGCACCGCGGTCTTTCACGATCCCCGCGAAGTCAGCCTGCAACGGGGGACGTCCGATGCACCGGCCTTCGCTGCGCGCTCTTCGGAGTCCGGCGCGCACCCGCTCGATGATCAGGTTGCGTTCCAGTTCGGCGATCGCGCCGATGATGACCACGATGGCTTTCCCGAGTGGGCCGCCGGTATCAAACTGGCCATATGTCGGTTTAGGCGACGTATCAGTCGGCGCCTGTTGATCCGGCGTCGAAGGTTGGGTTATCGTTGGTCTTGACTCTGTGGGTTTTGAGACTGAAAGCTTTCAGCGCATTGAGAACTTACTGAACCAATCGTCAACACCGCTGAAAGTAGAACTGCGAGTACTGGGTTTCGCATATTCCCACTTCCCTAATCGAGAATGACGACAACGGAGCGAGTGTTCGTAGGTTAAATCTTTCATAAATTACTTTTGTTGTTTACAAGCCGCGCGATCACAGAGCATTGTTATGGCTCCCCGGGTATAGCAATCGGACCATTCCTCCCGAAGACCGACCTTCTCATTTCCACCCATTTGCACAGACGCAGGGATTGACAGTCTTGGTGAAACGCTGTTTACTCCTTCCTCTTATGCAGACCAACTCAGCGGCTGAACTGAACCAAACACTCCTTACTCGCTTCGATAGCTGGCTGCTCGTACAGCATTATTCTGACCAAACAAAACGGCGTCATTTGTCAGCGGCCAGGAAGTTCACGGCATTTCTGCGAAAAAGGTTGGTAACGACCGCTACGCATAGCGATGTGCAAGAGTATTTAGGTCAATGCGCTAGGGAAAACTACTCCGTCCATCTGCTGAATATCGAGTTAGGCGGTCTCAGGACTTTCTTCGACTTCCTGTGTCTAGGTGGACTGGTGAAGTGGGTTCCCCCACGGTTGGTAACGCTGCGCTACACGGGGCCGCGTCTGCCCCAACACCTCAAGCGACGGGACATCATGAAATTGTTGAGGACGGCACGGACGCTCCAAGAGCGCGTGGTGCTTGAGGTTTTGTACGGAACTGGGTGCAGGTCCTGTGAACTTTCTTCGATGCGCATCGAGAACATCGATTTCAGGGAACATCGAGTACGGGTAAAGAGCAAGGCAAAGTACCGATACATTATGCTTACGCCCCGAATTATCAAATTGCTCCGGCAGTATTTCGGAACTCGCAAAACAGGTTACGTGCTGTCCGATGGCCGCGAACGGCAGAAACTTCACGTATATCCAACAAAATCGGGAGGCTGGCATACGCGCCACAGGGTCTATGACGCGAGCGGGAAGAATCTGGGGATAGTTGAGCGACGTATTCCCGTTGGGGTGTGCCACACGCAAAGGAGCGCGCTAGCGAGGATGAGAGAAATAGCCCGAGAAGACCGAATTGAGCGACCTCGGGGCCGGGTGCCCCTATCGATCTTCGGAATACTGATGATTGTAAAGAGAATAGCGGCAAGGGCAGGAGTCCGCGCTACCCCTCGCATGTTAAGACACTCAATCGCAACTCACCTTCTCGACGACGGCGCGGATTTGCGTACCGTTTCCACCTGCCTGGGACACACGAACCTAAGGACAACGTTGGTTTACGTCCATGCAAGCCAGAAAGCAGCGCAAAAGTCGTTTGAAAGAAATCACCCGCTTGCTCGATTCTCACGGTGAGGCGCAAGATGCCCAAGATTTCTCCGAAGAAACGTCATCTCTCTAGACACGAAGAACTCTTTATTCCTTGGTTTCTGAGTTCGGCTCTCCGCATTCGCGTTAGAAAAATGGTTCCGCGCTATTACCACTTTCGTCTCCGCTTGTACTACCAGCGCTACGGCTGCATTTCCTGCAAGAGAAAAGATAAGGTGTATGGGTCGAACGGATTGTGTAAAGACTGTGAACGGTTGATCAGCGATCGCCTGAGATACGCTGATGCCCGCCTGAAACGACAGTTCGAGCGGGAGCAAGATGGAGCGGCAAAGATTTTTCTGCGTAGACTGGAAAGTGCCAAACAGCTACTGGCCGATCTGAAGGCGATCATGGGCTAACCGCAGCGTCCTTTCCATCCAGAGGCGGCGCAAAGAGAAATTAATTGGCCGGCAATCATGATTTGTTCGCCCTTCTGTCGAAGGCGAAGCAATCGCTGCGTTATTCATTGCCGCGGATCGAGCAAGTTGAGCGGCATGACCCCTGAACCGAAGTTGGAATCCAGAACCCCCCAATCAGTTTCCGTTGCTTTGAATGGAAATCGTGACGACCGACACTGAAGCAGATGTCCCATCAGATCGGAAGGTCGAAACGATCTGCGTGTTTGGTCCAGCTTGTTGTCGAAGTCGCTGGAATGCCGTTGAAATCGACTACCTCAGATCCTTCAGAACCCAAGTCCTTCTCCGGACGATGGCGTGATTCCTGTGACCATCGGTTTGTGCCGGCACTGACACGCGGGATGCACGAAGCACCACCGCATTTGCTTCTTGATCCACAGGTTCTCTAATTCTCGATTCAGACCTAGTACCGCTGTGCACGGTTTCTGGAAGTACGTCCAGACGTCGAACAGTTCGTTCGAGTACAGCACCTGGAAAAGATGCAGCTAGCTGAAACTACTTGTCTTACCGTTGCGCGGATTGTGGTCTACAAACTGCATCGCAGACTTGGGAACCTATGGATGCGCTTGTGGGCAACATCGATTTGCGAAGCGAGAATAGCGAAGCTTTGTCTAGAACTGTCCGGGGTACCAATGCAGCGTGGTATGCAGTTCACACGCACCCGCGGCACGAAAAGCGCGTTTACCAACGGCTCCTGTGGCTTGGCGTAGATAGTTATCTTCCCCTCTATAAATCGATGAAACGATGGAACAATCGCCGAACGATGCAGTTGGAACTTCCCTTGTTTCCCGGGTACTTATTCGCCAAAATCGCGCTCCGCGACCGAGTACGTGTGCTCGAATTCTCTAACGCGCTCGGAATAGTGGGCGGCGGTTCCGAGCTTTGGGCCGTACCCGAAACAGAAATCGAGCGTCTCCGGCTTGGTTTACACCTCCGCAGACCCGAACCACACCCGTACCTGACCGCCGGACAGATGGTGAGGATTAAGTCTGGTCCCTTGACGGGATTATCGGGAATTCTCGTCCGAAAAACCGGCGGACTGCGTGTCGTTCTCACCGTCGATATCTTGATGCAGTCCGCTTCCGTAGAAGTGGGCTCTGACGATATCACGCCTGGTAGTGTTTGCGATTAGCTTCACTTCCAGCGAGTGCACCTGCCCTTCAAAACCACCCCATGAACTTTAGTGCCTCCAAATCGATAACCGTAATCGAACAACGGCTAGGTTTCTCGGCAACCCCGGATCCCTCCGGACTGGACGGCCGCTATCTCATGTTTATTGACCTCGCGCTGATGTGCTGCAGCGCCGCGGTTGCTCATCGGCTTCTGGTCTTCGCAAAATCCATGGGAATTTGCTCGGCGGTATCTCCTCTTAGCGCAGAGTACTGCGGAACGCTATTCCTGTTCTCGATCCTGTTTGTACTCTTCGCGCATGCCAACGGTCTAAACCATGTTTGCAAACGCACCCTTCGGAATGAACTGGGAGCCTTGGCGCACTCTTGGCTGTCCGCCATGATCGTTCTTTCTACCGTGGCATTCCTCAACACCTTGCATGCAGATTCTGTACTGGAGTTGACTACAACGGCGCTGCTCAGCTTCTTGGGGCTGGCAGGGTGGCGAAGGTTCTTGCAAAGGCAGGAGATTCCGGGGCTTACCGAGAACCGCAACGTGCTGATTGTTGGTGGTGGCAGGATGGCTGTCACTCTACAGGCTCTTCTACAGAAGTGTACAGAGCTGGGATATGTGGTGAAAGGGTTTGTTGATCCGCGGCGCGTGGACCGCCCGCCAAATCCAGAATGCGAGGACCTGCCTCCAACCTTTTTGGGGAAGGTCGCGGACATTCCTAGAATTATTCGAGAACAGTTCATCGACGAAATTTTTATCTGTGTCCCAAGCGATGGCGCTTTGGTGCGAGAAGTGGCTTGCTACACGCACCAATTTCGAATCCGCTTGCGCGCGGTACCGGATTTCTACGACCGGCTCCCTCTGGGCGCTTCCCTTGAATATGTCGGTCAAATACCCACGTTGACGCTAGAACAATCGGCTATTCCGATTACCGGACTCATTTTCAAACGTATATTGGATATTAGTGCCGCTTCCCTGGGCTTACTTCTGCTGTCGCCCATCCTGCTGTTGGTATACGTGTTGGTGCGTCTTGATTCCCAAGGACCGGCATTTTACACCTCTCTGCGAGTGGGACGAAAAGGAGAAACCTTTCGTTGCCACAAGTTTCGGACCATGGTTGCAAATGCGGACGACATCAAAGATTCCCTTCGTCATCTTAACCAACGCACAGGCGTGACATTCAAGATCGACTCTGATCCTCGAATCACCAGGATCGGACGATTTCTGCGTAAGTACAGCCTGGACGAGTTACCCCAACTGTGGGACGTGCTGTGCGGAAACGTAAGCTTGGTCGGCCCGCGACCGCACCCGCTCGATGACTACGCCAGGTATGCACTCGAGCATCGCCGAAGACTTGAAGTCAAACCCGGAATTACAGGTCTATGGCAAATCACAGCCCGTCGTGATCCTTCATTCGAGAAGAATGTAGCGCTAGACACGGAATACATCGAAAAGTGGAACCTCTGGCTGGACGTCAAGATCCTCTGGAAGACGCTGGCTGTGGTCGTAAGCGGAACCGGACAATGAGTCTGCTCTCCACTCCAACAACGTTTGGAAATCTCTGCAATCGCCTGTGGACTCAGGTCGAATTTTCCCGTGGTGTGTCACGATCCCTGGGCACCAACACAATATGGGCGATGTTCGGCTACGTTACCCGTCTGCTCATTCAAGCTGCCTATTTCATCGTGATGGCCCGCTGCCTCGGTGTGCAAGAATACGGCGGCTTCGTCGCCATCGCGGCGATCGCCAGCATGTTTTCGCCTCTAGTGAGTCTGGGAACCGGGAATCTATTGGTTAAGCATGTTTCAAGAAACAGAAGCCAATTCGCCGAGTGTTGGGGGAATTGCCTTACCGTAACGATAGTGTCTGGCGTCACGCTGGTATTGGTCACAATCGCTTTGAGCGCGATTTGCTTGCCTCGTTCAATCCCCTTCACAGCAATTCTACTGATCTGCTCCGCGGATTTGATCTTTGTGCGTGTTCTGGACATGGCGGCCTTTTCCTTCTTGGCTTTTGAACAATTGGCCATGAACGCTCGACTGAATATTCTGATCAGCGCCAACCGCTTGTTGGGCGTGATCGCCATGGCGCTACTGATACCTAAACCGACTGTTCTAGGTTGGTCGTTTGTCTATTTTACAACCGGCGTAATTTCCGCCACGATTGCCGTCACGTTAGTAAAGGCCAAACTGGGCAGCCCGGCCATCAACCTGGCGCGGGTACGTTCGGAATGTCGGGAAGGCGTCTATTTCGCTGTAAACAATTCTGCGGCAAGCAGTAACAATGACATTGACAAAACAATGGTCGCAAAACTCTGCACCCTCGAGGCGGCCGGCACATATGGCGCTGCCTACCGTCTATTGGATGTGGCTTGTATTCCGGTGCGCGCGCTCTTAAATGCTGCCTATCCGGGCTACTTCAGGAACGGAACCCAGGGTTTGCGTGGCTCGCTTCATTACGCACGGCCCCTGTTCCGCAGAGCTTTACCTTACTCGGTGTTAAGTATGGTGGCGCTGTTTTTCGGGGGCGTGCTAGTCCCACGCATTCTCGGCCCGCGATATTTTGGCGTCTCAGAGGCCTTACATTGGCTCTGCCCTCTCCCGCTATTGAAGACTCTTCAGCTCTTCGTGGCCGATGCTCTGACCGGAGCGGGATATCAGAGGTGTCGCGCGATGATTCAGTCCGGTATTGCGGTATTCAACATCGTGATCAACTTCTGGGCCATTCCCACTTATGGGTGGCGCGGAGCCGCGTGTACCAGCCTGATTAGCGATGGCCTTCTCGCCGTTACTTTTTGGCTCGCAGCTTTTTACTTGATGGGCGAAGTCCCTTCCGCTCGAACCGACTCTCTCGTTGCCGTCACGACCAATTTCCACTGACCATTGGCAGTTTCAACATATTTGTAAAGCTCCCATGCTCAGACTCGCCGAAAAACTTTTCGTATGCGTAATGCTGTTTTTCATGACCGGCGCCTTTTTGCCGTTCATCGAGGGGATTTCAACTACCGCCCCGAGCAAATACCAGATTCTTGTCCAGCTTCCCCTGTATGCCCTTACCGGGGGACTCACCCTGCTCTACCGAAAGACAATCTTGGCATCCGCACGAGGCGTGAAGTTGCTTCTGGCTCTGGTTCTTTTTGCGCTTCTATCAACGGCGTGGTCACAATTACCGCTATTCACACTGCGGAGAAGCCTGATTCTGATGGGAACCACAATATTTGGAATTTACTTCGGAACCCGTTTCGATGCCCGTGAGCAGCTTCGCCTTCTTGCGGCCGTGTGCGGACTCGCGGTTTGCGCATCATTCTTGTTCGGCTGGTTTTGGCCGCAATACGGAATTGATGTTAGCGTCCACAATGGAAGCTGGCGCGGCATTTTCGCCCAGAAGAACTCTTTAGGCCGCTTCGCGGTATTTTCCGTAATGGTCTTTTGGTTTGGGCAGGATGGTCCCGGCCGCTGGTTCGCTTCGCTCGGTCTCGTGGCTTCCTCTGTCCTACTGTTGCTCTCGAAATCGGTCACCAGTGCAATTGTTTGCGCCTTACTTTTCGCCATGCAGTTCGTGTTCAAGCTCCTCCGGGCCCGCCTGACCTTCGCAGTTCCCGTGTTTGCTTATTTTGTGACCTGCACCTCGGGAGTGGCACTCGCCACCAGCCTGACTCCGGTGCGCCTGCTGTCGCTGGTGCACCGCAACCCGGGAATGACCGGTCGCACCCATCTCTGGGTCTTGTCGCTCTCTGCCATTGCTCGAAAACCTTGGCTGGGCTATGGGTTCAAGACCTTCTGGCTCGGCATGCGTGGACCGTCAGCAAGTATTGTCCAGCAGTTGCATTGGCTTGCGCCTACCGCACACAACGGTCTTCTCGATCTCACTCTGGAATTGGGGATTATTGGATTACTCCTATTTGTGAGCGGGTATCTCCTGCTTTGGCGACGCGCTTTGCTTTTCTTAGGACGCGACTCCGGTCGCATTCCAGTCTGGTTGTGTAGTTACCTGTTTTTCATGCTGGTCTACAACTTCAGCGAGCGAACCATTCTGGAGCAAAACACCATTTTCTGGGTGCTTTATTCGGCAGTGGCCGTGAATCTGTACCTCGACCTTCCCTCCAGAGCACCCCGTACCAGACCAGTAGAACACCACCACTTCCAACCGAATCTGCTTGCCGCGGACCCGGCGGAAGCCGACCTCTGTCTCGAGCGACTCTGACGAAAGTTGAATCCAGCGAATGGACACTCCTCTCGTAACTGCGGTTATCCCGACACGCAACAGGCCCAACTTGGTGGCACAAGCGGTGCACAGTGCGTTGTCGCAAACCTATCGCAATATCGAAGTGATCGTGGTGATCGATGGGTTTGACCCCGCGACCGAAGCCTCTCTATCTCAATTCCGCGATACGCGAGTTCGCGTAATCTCGCTGCGCGAGGGGCGGGGGGCGGCCGGCGCCAGAAACGCAGGTATCTCCGCGGCTCATGGACAATGGATCGCTTTCCTCGATGACGACGACCAGTGGCTGCCCGAGAAGACGGAACGTCAGTTGGCTGTTGCCAGCAACTCTCGCCACCAGTTTCCCGTCGTTTCTTGCCGTTTTCTGGCCCGCACATCGGAACGTAACTATGTTTGGCCACGCCGGCTACCGGCAAACAATGAGTCGCTCGGCGACTACCTGTTCAGCCGACGAACTCTTTTCCAGGGTGAAGGATTCATTGCGACTCCCACCATTATGGCGCCCAGAGAACTGCTGATGCTGGTTCCTCTCAATTCTGGACTGAAACGTCATGAAGACTGGGATTGGATGGTTCGCGTGGCTGCCCGCAAGGATGTGGCTTTCGAGTTCTCGGAGGAACCGCTGGCCCTGGTACGAATGGGAAATAACCGTCAGGGACTGAGTAGTACCGATGATTGGCGTTTCTCCCTCAATTGGATCCGCGAGCGACGCGTGTATGTCAGCCCCCGCGCGTATGCCGCCTTTATCCTCACCGTCGTAGCCGACCAAGCTTCCCGGCAAGCATCCCTGTGGGAGTACCTGACTTTGCCGCTGGAATCCCTGCGCAACGGAAGGCCTGACCCATTCAACCTGCTTCTTTACGTAGGAATGGGGCTCTTGCCACGCGCCACGCGCCATAAATTACGTCGGGGTTTTCAGAGACCCATATGAAAGTTGCGCAAATCGTCACGCAAATGGAGAGGGGCGGAGCACAGCGAGTTGCCTATCTATTGCACCGCGCTTTCGCGGATCTTGGTTACGATTCACAATTGTGTTTCTTATACAGAAAAAGGCCTTCCTACGAAAACGAGCCAGGCGTTTGTTGTTTGTGGGACGGTCCCCCGAGCCCAACGGATTACCCGCAGATCACGTCGAGAATCGACGCCTGGATGCGTCATTCGAGACCTGACGCCGTAGTGACCCATACCCATTACGCAAACGTTCTTGGACTCACAGTTGCTCATTTCCTTCGAATTCCGATCCGAATTGCCGTCCAGCACAGTCCCGTGGACACCTTTCCCTCGCCTGGACGCTATGCCGATTGGCTTTGCGGTTCGAGCGGCGTCTATACCACCCAAGTGGCGGTGTCCGACGCGGTTGTGAATTCCATGCGCGCTTACCCATGGTCTTACCGGAAAATCGTCCGTCGCATTTACAACGGAATCGACATTGCCAGCAGCTCGGAACACGGCTCGGAGTTCCATCTCCCTCTTCATTGTCCTCGACCAAGGCTCCTACACGTCGGAAGATTCGCAACCGAAAAAAATCATGACCTGCTCCTCGACATGCTCTCCAGAATTCCGGAAGCAAACCTGATTCTGGTTGGCGATGGGGAACGAAAAGAGGAGATCAAGCGTCGCGCCCAGAACAGCAGCCTGCTGGATCGCGTAACTTTCCTTGGTGAGATTTGCCCGGAACATGTCTTGGCTGTCATGCGCAGTTGCGACGTATTTGTGTTTCCGTCGAAACAAGAAGCTATGCCCCTGGCCCTGCTCGAAGCCATGGCCGTCGGCATGACCATTGTCGCCACCGACATACCGGCCAACCGCGAATTGCTGAACGGAACAGGCTTGGTAACCCCGTCAGATTCCTTAGTGTTTGCCGCCGCAGTGAAACGGGTGCTGCGCGATTCCCGACTTGCTTCGGAAATGGGAAAGCAAGCAGCGCAACGGGCTCGCACCTTCACCGTAGCGACTATGGTCCAAGGGTACGAACAGATCTTGCGTGACCGCTAGAACTCTCGAACTTCACCGCCAAGCAAATGAGCGTAACCACCTACACGGTACTGGACGTTCGCCTGCAGCCGCTGACCGCAGATGAAATCGCATATCTGACAGCGCAGTTCATCCGTAAAAACGAGCGCCGTATTATCGCCAATCATAATTTACATAGCGTTTATATTTACCACCATGACGCAAAGGCCCGCAAATTCTTCGATAGCGTGGATTGGGTGCATGTCGATGGCATGGGCATCGTAGGCTTGGCGCGTCTCCTGGGCCTCCCAATGCAGCGTGAGCATCGAGCTACGTACGTCGATCTGCTACCTCTGCTCTTTGCCGCGGCCCAAGAACATGGTTGGAAAGTGTTCTATCTTGGCTCACAGCCAGCCGCAACGGATAGGGCCCTCGGAAAACTGGCGCGGCAATATCCTCGCTTGCGCATCAGTGCCAGACACGGACACTTTTGCGCGGACAAAACCGGCGGCGACAATCGCAGCGTCGTGGCCGAGATCAATTCCTTCGCGCCCCAAATCCTGATGGTGGGCATGGGCATGCCTCGACAAGAAAACTGGCTCTACGATAACTGGGGCGATCTACATTGCAATGTAGCCTTTTGCTGCGGCGCTGCCCTGGATTATGTGGCCGGCGTAATCCCGACACCCCCACGGTGGTTAGGTCAGCTCGGACTCGAGTGGCTGTGCCGTCTCTTGACGGAACCGGGCCGCCTGTGGCGTCGCTATCTCGTAGAGCCGTGGTTCCTGTTCCTCCTGCTTTGCAAACAACATCTGCGTAGTGCGAGTCACGATTTGCCTCTGCGCACTCACCCCAAATGACGCCTTCTACAGAAATCGAGATGCGCAGAAACAAATTCGGTCGCCGCTCGTTTTTGGCCGGTGCGGGAGCTTTCGCGGCGGCTTACAAACTGGCAAGTAGCGAAATGTCCGGTTTGCAAACCCTGAGCGCTGCAGCGCGGGCCAAGGGCCTGCTCTACGGGGCAGAAGTGGGAAGCTACGTGAGCGATGATCGTCCCTTCGCAGCTTTGGTAGCTAGCCAAAGCTCCATCGTGGCTCCCGGCTGGCAGTTGAAATGGGATACCCTGCAGCCCAGCCCGGAGCGCTTCGATTTCTCGCAAGCCGACGCTTACCTACGGTTTGCGGAGACGAATCACTTGCTTGCGCGCGGGCATGTCCTGGTTTGGCACGAAGCGCTTCCCACCTGGTTCCCAACCGTCGCAACCGCACAGAATGCCAAACGCCTATTGGAATCCCACATAGCGTCCGTGGCCGGACGCTACGCAGGTCGACTACATTCTTGGGACGTGGTGAACGAAGCCGTGGAGGTTCAGGACGGACGACAGGACGGCTTGCGACTCAGTCCTTGGTTAAAGCTGGTGGGGCCGGATTATATCGCGATCGCCTTTCATGCCGCGCACCAGGCGGACCCGCACGCGTTTCTGGTCTACAACGAAGATCGGTTGGAAATAGACACCCCGCAAACACAAATCAAACGCCAACGGGTCCTCGCGCTGCTACGAAACCTTCTCCGAAATTCTGTGCCTGTTCATGCGTTGGGTATTCAATCTCACCTTCCTTCGGCTGGGCTGCTTGGCGGCCCTGACTTCCAGCGTTTTCTCGCGCAAGTATCCGACATGGGTCTTGCTATTTTGATAACCGAGATGGATGTATTCGACCAGGACATTATTGGCAACATCGCAGAACGTGACCGGTTGGTTGCAAAACGCTATTATGACCACCTTTCTTGCGCGCTCAAGTCTCCGGCGCTAAAGGCCATCCTCACTTGGGGGCTCAGCAACCGCTATACCTGGATGGCCCGGCGCAGCCCTCGGTCGGACGGACTTCCGGTCCGGCCATTGCCGTTCGATTCGAATTTGAAGCCTACCGATGTTTGCACGGCGATCCGCACGGCATTTGACGAAGCACCCTTGCGGCCAGCCTGGGGCTGGCAGAGCCGAACAAGCTCCAACCTTCCGTAATGGAGCGAACCCGGTCTTCGTTGATAGGCCACAAAAGCGCGAAAGGAAACACCAAGATGACAACCGAACTTCTTGCTCCGCATTCTCCCGAAGCAGTTGAAAGCACGTCCATTCTAGAGTCGCGGAACATGACTCGTCGCCTCGCCAACCGGCAGGAGGAGCCGGAGATCTCGTTTGTCGGAATGTGGCGAATTCTTTGCCGGCGCAAGAAAGTAATCGGGAGGGTGGCCATATCCGTTTTCGTTCTGACCGCGCTTTACTTCGTGTTGTCGCCGTCAAAGTATCAATCGACAGCAATTGTCGAATTCAATCGACAGAACGTCGCGCAGATCGACTTGGATCAGTCGCGTGACAATGCGGACGGGGCCAGCTCTTCGGAATACAGCCTAATTCAGTTGACACAGGCAAGAGTTCTGGAGAGCGATAGTCTGGCCTTACGTGTGATTCAGGAGTTGAATCTCGAGAGTCGTCCGGAATTCTCCCGCCGACAGTCCATTGTGGACTGGTTTCGCCGCCTTCCCGATGAATCTTATTTGCCCCTGGAGCAAGCACCCTACCGGCGCACCAATGTTCTGAAGGCTTGGCGGAAGGCCCTCAAGGTCGAGCCTATACCTGGGACCCAGATGACCGCGATCAAGTTTCTGAATCCGGACCCCCAAATCGCCGCCGCGATCACCAATCGTTTGATCAGTGATTATAAGGACCAATACTTCGAGAGCCACTACGCCGCCACACTCGAATCCTCCGGTTGGCTCGCAAACCAACTGGCGGTCCTTAAGAACGAACTACTTACTTCACAACAACAAATGGTCGATTACCAGAAAGAGGTCGGAATTCTGGGCACCGACGAAACCCACAACATCGTGATGAGCCGATTGGAGGAACTCAATCGCCAACTAATGATCTCCGAAAATAACCGGATCCTTTCAGACGCCGTGGTGCAAGTCGTGCGTTCCCAAAATCCGGAATTTATTTCCGGACTCGCCGCCCCATCCATTGCTATCGGCTCGGTGGTCTCCAAAGACGCGCTTGTTCCTTTGGAGAACTTGCGCGCCCAAAAGCAGCAAATCGACCTTCAATACGCGAATGATATGGGGAAATTTGGGCCCGCCTACCCAAAGCTCCAAGAATTGCAGAATCAAAGAAAAGAGGTGGAAGTCGCCTTGCAAGAAGAGGTGTCCCGCCTCAGAACAAAAGCAGAGAACGATTTTCTGACTGCCAGCAACGCCGAGTCAGCCCTGCGAGTATCGTTTGAACATGAGAAGGAAGCGGCTAACAAACTGAACGACAAAGCGATCCGATATACGATCCTACGACACGAAGTCGAATCCAACCGTGATCTTTATGACGGATTGTTGAAAAAACTCAAAGAAGCTGGATTGCTGGCCGGTCTCCACTCTACCAACATCTTGGTCATCGATCCGGCACGCCCTTCGGACCGGCCAGCCAAGCCTTCGATTCCGATGTGTTTGGCCGCGGGACTGCTTGGAGGATTGCTTCTGGGAGTCGGTTCGGGGCTTTTAGCGGAGAACCTGGATGAATCCGTAACCACTGGCGACGATGCGGAACGCCTCACCATGCTGCCCACGCTCGGCATGATTCCCGGATGGAAATCAGCAAAAAAATTACAAGTGGTGAAACCGCTTTCCAGGATCAACCCAGAAAATATCCTGGCAATTTCGCACCCCCACTGTCATTCGGCAGAGGCTTTTCGCGCTGTTCGTACGGCAATTAGCCAGTCCATTCGTCCCGGAACGACCACCGTGATGCTCATGACCAGCGCGCTACCGGGCGAAGGAAAAACTACCATCGCGTTGAACTGCGCCGCCGTTTTCGCGCAACAGGGCAGTAAGGTTCTGCTGGTGGAAGCCGATCTTCGGAAACCCAAGTTTCATAGGCTACTGAACCTCGCTGGCACCAAAGGCTTGACGTCCATGATCCAAGGGGAGGTTTGTCGGGAATTACCCATTAAATTGCCGGACTTGCCGAGCTTATCGGTCGTTCCGGCCGGCCCTTCGCCCAGTTATCCCGCTGAATTGCTTGGTTCCGCCCGCATGAAACAACTGATAAGCCAATGGCGGACTGAGTATGAATTTATCGTATTCGATACGCCCGCCGCCCTGGCGGTCACCGATGCCATCGTTCTCGCTCCCTGCTGCGACGTGTCGATCCTCATCGCCAGATCGCGTATTACCCACAAGCAGTCTCTGCTCCGAGCCAGCTTCCTGCTTCGTAACAGCAAGCCACGGGCCCTCGGGCTGATCATCAATAGCATTGAACTGGATTCCTCGGATTACAGTTCCTATTACGGGTACGCCCACAATTCGGCAATCGGTGCTGCATAGTACCTGTCGATTGCCAAGAATCTAACTACATCAGGAGATTTTATGAGACGCATTACCCTGTCGTTTTCTGCCTGCGTTATGGTGGTTGTAAGTGTGTTGACCGTGGATTCGCCCAGCGCCGCTGCACAAGGAATACCAGCACAATCTCAGCTACCGCCAAGAATTGAAATCGGCACCGGCGACCTCATCGATCTCAAGGTATTGGATGTTCCGGAATTGTCGCAAAGCGTACGGGTCGACGACGTAGGCAATGCAACATTCCTTCTCATTGGGCGCGTCCACCTCGGAGGCTTGACTTCGGAACAGAGCCAAGACCTCATCGCGGACCGCTACACGAAAGCTGATTTCCTGGTGAATCCGAAGATTGCGGTGTTCATCCGCGAATACGCCACACAGGGCGTATCCGTATATGGCGAGGTTTTCAAACCAGGTGTGTACCAAGTTCTTGGAAGGCGCACCTTTCTGAGCGTCCTCTCCGAAGCAGGCGGCATCACTCCTACCGCCGCAAATGAGGCTAAGGTCGAGCGAACCGACGGGAGCATCAGTACGGTAACACTTTCGCGGGACCCCGATGTTTCGTTGGCAAACGACATCGAACTCTACCCGGGAGACAAGGTGATTGTGGCGCGCGCTGGCATCGTGTATGTGCTAGGTGACGTCTATCGAGCTGGCGGCTACGTTATGCAGAATGGCGGCAACTTGACAATACTGGAGGCGGTCGCCATGGCTTCCGGAGTGCAATCAACGGCAGCGTTGAACAGCGCCAAACTCATCCGCAAACAACCTTCCGGATTCGTAAAGTTGGTGCCGATTGCCTTGAAACGGATTATGGAGGGCAAAGAAAGCGATCAGCAAATGCAGGCGGAGGACATTCTCTTCATTCCCAACAGCATGACCAAATCCATCGGGTACCGAAGTCTGCCCATCATTTTGGCCGCTACGAGCTCTGCAGCAGTCTACGGAGCTCTCCGGTGACCACGACGGACCAACCCATAGGTCGCAAAATCACCTCGTGGGACGCCCTGAAGGCTGATACCGTCCGACTTCACGGGCGATTCACCTGGGGACACCTGTTGGGAGGCGCACTCCTGGATGACACTTTCCGCGCCCTCGTCACCTTGCGTGTTTGTCAATCCGTGGCCGGTTCCAACCGCATTGTTCGGATTGCATTGCCTTGTTTTAAGTTGATTCATCGTTTGGCAAGCTATCGGGCACGTCTTGGCTTGCAGTGGAGTACCGAGATCGGACCTGGTTTGGCGCTCACGCACGCTCTTGGAACTCGCATAAGCAGTCAAGTCCGGGTTGGAAAAAACGTGACGCTACTCCATGGCGTCGTAATCGGCCAACGGCAAAAAGTGTCGAGAACTGGAGCGCGACAGACCCTTTATCCAGTGATCGAGGATGACGTCTTCGTGGGCCCTTACGCGATAATCATCGGTGGAGTAACGGTCGGCCGTGGCAGCCGTATCGCTGGCGGAGCGTTTGTCACGAAAAGCGTTCCGCCATACTCGACGGTCGTCGGTAATCCCGCCAAGATTGTCCGAACTAATTGCGTTCCTGACGTGATGAATCGGGCTCCGGTGTGAAGACCTCTACAGCCAGCCCGGGAATCCATCGGAACCGCACCTTCCGTTGCATTGCAGATCGGATAGGCGTGAACGCACGGAATTTAATCATGGCATCGGTAACAAGTTCTTTCTATTTAAGACTTTTTAATATATACTTATGTGTATATCTAGCTCCGAGCCTATAGGTATACACAGGAGAGGCGTTATGGACATAGGAAGCCGGCTCCGGGAAATTAGAGAGTTTAAGGGACTTTCGCAAGGCGATGTGGAACACCGAACAGGACTGCTGCGCTGTTATATATCTCGCGTCGAAAACGGCCACACCGTTCCATCCATTGAAACCCTAGAGAAACTTTCCAGAGCCCTAGAGATCCTTATATACCAGCTGTTTTATGATGGAAATGAAGAACCTGCCACCATTAGCCCTGCGAGCAATCCCACAGAGCCCGACTGGGCCTCCCGAGGGAAGGGCTTGCGATTATTTGGCAAGCTCCGGCAGGCGGCAGCTAAGATGAACGGATCGGATAGGGATCTCTTGCTATCGGTAGCCAAAGCGATCAGTCAAAAAAAACATGCAAGCCGAGCAAGAACCAGGGCGTGTTGACAGAAACAGGGCCAATGCCGCATTGCTGACCATCGTTTCCCGGAACGATCGCCTCCGTTCCACCCTGCAGGAAGCGACTTTGCTGTCACGCCTTGCGAAAGATTTCCTGCAATCCTGCCCGGCTCGTTTCTGCCAGAGCTTCCGGGTCCAGGCGCCGCCCTGTGGCGGCCATGCGGGCAGCCTCGCGCACCGTATCAGTTACCTTCCCGAAGTAACCGTCTGCAGCCCCCTGTAATTGCGAGTGCCGATTGGAGTGTAGTTTCGGCCGGAGGACTGTCTGGTAGATCGTCCGCAAGTCCTCCAAATGCTCAGAAAACACTTCAATGGTGTCGTGGATGTAGAGAAAGTCCTTCGCACGGTCTCGGTCATTCCGTTCGTCATAAATGAGGATCTTCTGAGCGATGAAGCTGGCGGGATTTGCAACCAACACCTTCTTGGCGGGTGCAAAAGGGTATCCGTCCGGTTCGCCCAAGACCATCTTCCAAGGCTCGAACATTAAAATCTCGATGTAGCGAAGCTGCTGCGAAGAAACACCTGCGACTTCCCTGGTCGCCTTGCGCTTTCCCAGGCGTCATATTCCCTTCCGATGAGCGGCGACAAAAACTCCGCGTAGAAGCCGCTCTCTTTCCCGTAATGATAGTGAGTTGCCGACGGACGATCCTCGCCAACGAACTCTTCCACGAAACCGGCTTTTAGCATCCGCTCACGGATGGTCGATTCCTTGACTTCGAGTCTTGCGGGGACCGCCACGTCTAAATCTATCGTCGTGATGGGAAGGTAAGGCAATTTTCTTGCGCGTCGATCCAGCCGATACGAGCGATGCGCCCACCCTCCGATCAGCACTACCCGACCGAGCCACGGTTCAACCGCCTCCACGAACTTCGCAAAAGGCACCAGGCCAGAGCTAGCTTCCGCCATCATTCGTTGCCCTCAAAAGCGGGGGCGAGAATTCTTCTGTAAATGAGATCCGCTTGTTCCCTTCCGCGGGCGGGATATCCGTAAACGTCCAACCAAACCTGAATCACATCACTCGACGGCACCCCCTCTTTTACGACCAGGCCCCTGAAAACGCTTTCACGATTGGAAGGAACCCGTACATACACGTCGCCTCGGCTGTCTACCCCCTTTGCCGAGAGTCCCAGGAAACCCAGTAGTTCTTGATTCATTCGCTCTACGTAAATGTGTGGTTCTGCTCCCTGGACAAAGCCAAATCCCAGTTGTTCAGCCGCCGCGAATAGTCCCAAGCAAACCCTCGGATGTTTGGTTGGAGGCTCCTTCCCTGATTTGTGGCGTTCCTTCGGCGCTCTTTCGCTTGCCACAACGTAAGAACGAAGAGCCTTCTCTAGCGAACCTTTCCCTCTTTGAAGAATGAATCGCATCGGGACTTCCAAGCTGCGCTTCTGTCCCGCTCCGAGCCATCGATTCACGAGTTCTTTCCCTCTCACAATCCGAAGACCGCCCGGACTTTGTTCCAGGAAACCCTCTTTCGAGAACTGCTCGACGAAGCGAAACGCGCTCATGACCGATACTCCGGCCACTGCAGCGAGCTGCGCAGCTCCTTCGCAACGGCTTCGGGGGGCCGACAGATAGAATTCCGGGATGGCGGGTGCCAGAAGGACTTTCAGCATCCATTGGTTCAGATCGGAGAATAGCTGTGGGGGGTGCGCCCGCAGCTTTCGTGATGGAACACTGCTTTCTGCCCGGCGTTCTGAGTTGAGAAACTCAAGGCCAAAACCCGAGAAAGACCGAAACCCTTCAGAATCGATCAACCCAACTGCCACGTCGGGAGCGTGTTTGCGGAGAAATACTCCAGCCTGTTCTGCCATTGGCTCTGGGAGGTAATTCGCGACGACAATCGCCACGGGAAGTGGTCTGCCGGGAAGACTCTTTGCGGCGTACGCTGCTTGTAGCGCCGCTTGCGAAAGCAGGGGGATAATGCGGTCCCGGCGCGCTTCCGAGGCCCGTTTGATTTCAAAAACATACTTCTTCCCTAACCGTTGGGCGATCAAATCGGCCCCGAGATTCTCTGCAGCTGGTTGTTCAACAGCTTGCCACCCGTATTCGCGCAACAGGTCAGCGACCAGGCGAACGAACTCGGCCTCGGTTTCGGGAAAAGCTCTCGGTAACGGAGGTTGCACGCGGCCTCACTTGGCCATGATAATTCCCATGGCCATGATAGTAGATTTGCGTGTCGAGGTCAATTCGAACACGTCTGGTTTGTCTCCTTCTCGATGAGGTCAGGCTTAATCGGTAAGGATTTCCGTCAGGCTGCCGCACGGGGCGCAGTCTCACCTCCGAAAGCAAGGGCGACGGCTCCCCAGTCCACGTAAATATCGGTCACCCAGCAACTTCTCGCCATAATCTCGCCTGCATTCCCGCCAAGTTTCGTTTACCTCTGACAGACCTTTCCAACTGCGCAAGCTGATTGCTGCTCTGTCCTTGCTTTGTTTTAAACCTGCGGCCTTCGCTAGCACACAGCGCTGCCAGATCAACACCGATCTGTCAGGCCCGTTGCCATCCGCTCCGGCCGCAAATTCGTTCCCGATTCGCTCTGTCCTTTCCGTGAGTCCGTTGCGAGTTGGTTCCCCTGTCTGGGTGAGAGAACCAACTCTCCACTCACCGAAAGGACAAAGAAAATGAATTCGGAAAACATCAAGAACATCACAAATCAAGCCATCGAGCAGCTCATCGAAGCGCTGAAGGCTGGAAAGAGCGAGGCGCTCACGAACTACCTCGGCGCCGTGGCGAAGTTCCACCGCTACAGCTTCCAGAACATTCTGCTGATCGCTCGGCAGTGCCCGCAGGCTACGCGTGTAGCAGGATTCCACACCTGGCGCTCACTGGACCGCTTCGTCAAGAAGGGCGAAAAGGGCCTCATGATCCTCGCTCCACTCGTACGGAAAGTTGAGTCTGCCGACGCGTGCTCGACCGAGAAAGAATCCCGAATCTTCGGCTTTCGTGCCGTGTACGTCTTCGATGTCAGCCAAACCGATGGCGCTCCACTCCCGACCATCGGCGTCGCTCAGGGCGAACCGGGCGAATACTTCTCTCGCCTCGAACAGCTTGTTCGCGAACATGGCATTACTCTTGAATACTCCGCTGAAATCGCACCGGCCAAGGGCATGTCCTGCGGGAAGAAGATTATCCTGCTGCCCGGAATGGCACCGGCCGAGCAGTTTTCGACGCTAGTCCATGAACTTGCGCATGAGATGCTTCACCGCGACGCGCGGCGCACGCCCACGCAACGCGTGCGGGAAACTGAAGCCGAGGCCGTTGCATTTGTTGTACGAGCTTCCTCGTTTCCGATTTTTCCTCGTTTCCGATTTTTCCTCGTTTCCGATCGATGTTGCCGGTAAAATGGGTATCAGTACTCTAATTCAACCTTGGAAAACCAGCCGACTTTCGGACGTCCCCCCACTCCATTTCCGCGCATGACTACCGACTTCACTTTCGGCGCCGTTCAAGCGCTTCCCTTTCGCCCGGCAAGAACCCGAAGCTGCAGATAAGTGCTTGATCAGGAGTGAGCGGCCTACCGTGCCACCGGCAGAGATGATTTCCGCAAGTCCGGTCCCCGTGAATCTCCCATTTTCCCACATACCAAGTCGCTCTTCGGCAGCACGCATCCGCCTATCAAGACAGGGGGCGCTGAGGTTGACGTCGTTGCTGAAAGCGCGCGGATGGTATTTACGCGATGGCAGATTCAGTGCAAAAACACAGGCACTGTGCATGTTGATGATCTAGCCAAAGAGATTGGTCTGGCGGTCTTGCTAAAATCGCAAGTGGTAACGATGGTTACTACCGGCAAATTCAGCAAAACGGTTACGCAGCACGCTAAATTAATCAACGAATCTACTGCGATGCAAGTGGTAACTATCGATGGCCATACTTTGAAACAGCTGGCTACGAGTCCCGCATCTAGCGGGGCAAAGTTAACAATCGTCCTTCAAGCACAGGCTTCAGAAGTCATGCTTTTAAAGCAACAGCAACTCGTAGAGGAAGAGTGAATTACCGCAAGTTCCTCGGACTTTTCCGGAGGTTGTAGACATCATTCCGCTTTCGACTTTGCGCTTTTCTTGGCTCCTCTTTCTCTCCAAACACGCTGTACCGTACTTAAACTGACCGCGTGTTTCCTTGCGACTATCTCTTTGGCCCGCGCGAGGTCATCACCTGCTATTATCAACCTGCCGATTTTATCAATAACTTCCGCTTTTTCTGAGTCTGTCAAGACCTCCTTCCGACCCCCAGGATCGTGGGGCAATCTCTTGTAAGCACCCGCCAAGTACCGTCGGAGTGTATGTGGAATGGCCTTTAGCCTTTTTCTTCCATCCTCCAAGTACTCGGGAGTTGCATTCCTTATAATTTCTTGTGAACCATCCATTTTGCTCCAGTGTTTGTAAATCTCTCTAAGCTTGCTTTCTGTCGAGTCGTTGACGACTTCTTGAGGCAATAGATCGCGCATGCACTCAATGAGTTTATCTTCCATTAGCTTCGTCATATTTTCGCGACTGCGTTTTGATGCTCGTTTCATCAAATCTCACCTTTAAGTCACAACCCCTACCGATAGTTTTGAAATAGCAGAGTCATAACTGAGTCAATTGTAGTGACAAATCGCGTCGGTAGGATTGTATGCAGGCTGCTCGTTCAACGGCTAGGTAGAAAGGCTGAGCATTCAGCTGTCAAAACGCCGCGACGTAAAAAACCAAATAAAAAACTGAGTCTTTCTGCGTGGCTGGGCTTGTGACACGGAGCGATGTAAATGGACCGTTGCCCCATCGATATGGACTCTCGTTTACACAGGAAATCGGAATTTCTTGGAATTTAGCGGAAAGCGGAATCTATTATTCCGTCCGCAATTGCTGTTTCTATTTGCGTGAAAAATAAGGTTTCTGCCAAGAGGACAGCTTAGGGAGAAGTGATGACTCGATTTCAAATTTTAGAAGTGATTAGCGCATTTCTTTGGCCAGTATCTGCAAGAGAGATTGCAAAATGCACAAATCACCCTCTTTCAGATACTCGCTCGTATCAAGCGTCCCTTTCTACACGCCTTCGCCGGCTGTGGCGGCAGGGACTATTACGCCGCCGTAAAGATATGGCACGACGCCGTACCCACAAGCGGAGAGGTGTGTACGTTTGGGCTTTGTCGAGGCGCGGCCAAGATCGCCTCTGTTGGGCGAGGTCCAACGGTTTTATGGATTCGAATCGGGCGGTTAGGTGCGGCCCGCTAAATTGAAGATGGTGAGGTCCCCGGCACCCGTGGACGCAAAGGATCGTTGGATTTAATTTTTGATTTGCTTGGAAATAAAGTCAGTCGATAAGGAGCATGGGAAATGAGCAACAATGCAATCTCGGTTCAAATACGGCCCACACCAAAGCCGGGGAAAGTTAAGGCCTACGCAGATGTGACCCTGCGTAGTCCGGACGGTGAAATACGGATTTATGGCTGCGCTGTCGTCCAATCTGATGGGAAGCCTCCTTTCGTAGGGTTTCCAAGTAGGCCCGGTAACATCCCTGGAAAATATTTTCCAGTAATCGAGTTAGAGGGAGCCATATCGGGCTCGGTTGCGAGGGCTGTTTTGGACGCCTTTAGAGGATTCTGATTTAGATGCGTTCCTTCGATCTTCCCAGACCAGGTTGGACTCTAAGAGCGGGCTCTGTGCCGACCACCTCACATCTCGCGACTGCGTACCGCCGGTCTGGTCTGGGGAGTCCACTGGCGGGTGCAGGATTAAAAGTGTGGCAGGTAACAGTTCCAGCCTCGGTTGCTGTTCTTAGTCTTGTGTCTTGTCCTTAGTCTTAGGTACTTGACTGAATTGAAGGTTAATTGCAACAGATGAACAGAGAATTCAAACGACGATTCGAGTGCGGGTCCTTCACAGTCGGGGGCCCACTCAAGGGTAAGCCGGGAATATGCGGACACAAACGGCTGATGTGCCAGTCGTTGCGTTGTACTATCTGTCAAAAGCAAAGGCTGCACGAGAACCGTGCAAAAATCGCCACCTTAGCTCATGAGCACCACCTCACACAGTTCGTCACCCTCACTCTAGATCCCAAGAAAATCGGACAGCCGGAAGGGTCCGCGCAGTACATCAAGAATTGCTGGAGAAAGATGAGGGTGGTTTTGCAGCGCCGCTTCGGCAGTTCAATTCCGTTCATCGCTGTCTTAGAGTTCCAGAAATCGGGGTTCGCGCACCTACATATTTTGGTTAGCGTACTCATCCAACGAGCGTGGCTTTCGGAGGCGTGGCAGTCGATAGGTGGTGGCAAAATCGTCGATGTCCGGACCGTTGATGTTCATCGTGTGTCGGCGTACCTCACGTCATATCTCGTCGGCTCTAAAATTGAACACACATTGTTGCGTCTGCCACTGCGAGGCAGAATTTTTTCAACTTCGCGCGGTTTGTCACTCTCTGGTAAGAGGCGGAAAGCTGAATGGTGGCTCATTCGCCGAGGAATAGAGACCGTTCGCATCTGTTGCTTAAATCCAACAAATGAACGATTCGCGAACATGGGAAGGCGGTCGTCAGCCCTGACATATTTCGAGGGGCTTCCCAGTATAGCTTCGGTGGGAGATCTCGACATCTTCGCCATAGTGAAGAGACTTATCAGAGCTATACATCCGCAACAGCTTCCTTTCGCAGAGGTCTAGCGGTCAATGGATGATTATCCATCCATTAAGAGCTGCTGCAATGCCCCTCCAGGCCATCCCTCGCCCAGTGTGATAGCATCCTGCGCGGTAACGCCTTCTTTGGTCACTGGAGGTTTAGTGTCGAGAAGAAGGTTTCAACGAGGCAGGCTCTACCAACGAGGGAAAAATCCGATGTGGGTCGCCTCATTCAGAGAAGACCGGTTGCAGCCAATGTTCAAACGAGTGAGACGCACGGTGACGCTAGGCCCCGTCAGTATCATGTCACGCCGCGCTGCTTTGGCCGCGTTGCAACCGTTCCTAGATGCAGTGAACGTCGCTCCCGCACCAGCCGTGATGAAGAGAGGCAGAACATTCACGGAAGCGGTGACGGAATGGCGAGAACAAATCTCCGTGAATCTCAAGCCATCGACAGTTCGTGCGGCTGAAAGCCATCTAGCACAGCACATTGAACCTAGACTTGGGACTTTCTTTCTTCAGGATATGACCGCCAAGAACCTGCAGGCGTTCGTGACCAGCACTGCGGCAACAGGTGTAACGCGGAAAACTCTTGAGAACATTTTGCAAACAGTGTTCTCAATTCTGCGCACCGCACGAATGTTTGGTAACTTACTGCCCCCAGTCAAGCGGTCAGACCTAGTGCTTCCGCGTGATGAGGGTCAGCGTGAAGTTCACGCCCTCAGTGCAAAGGAAGTGGGGCAGATCATCAACCATGCTAAGGAACCCTATTCCACGATGTTCGCGGTGTTGGGCATGACCGGATGCAGGATTGGTGAAGTGCTTGGCCTGAAGACGGGTGACTTGGACTTCAATCGAAATGTTATTTATATTCGCCGTTCGATTGATTCACGCACGAAGCAAGAGCAATCCACGAAAACCAAGAACAGCACAGGTGAGGTGCCGATGCCTGATGCGCTGGCAAAAAGACTTCGTGCCTTTCTGAAAGGTAAATGGCGCGAAAATCCGAACAGATCCCTTTTCGCTAACAGAAATGGCAACGCCTATTCTGTCGGCAAGGTGACTGAGTACGGACTTTGGCCAACGCAAGACAGGGTGGGCATCCCTCACACTGGCACTCACGCATTCCGTCACGCGGCAGCCAGCGAGCTTCTTGAAGAAGGAGCGCCCCTGCCTGTCGTTCAACGTCAACTGCGTCATGTCGATGCGAAGACCACATTGCAGAAGTACGGGCACGTGGTCGGCGATTCGCAACGTCGTGCGGTCAATACGCTGGCAGAGAAAATTGAACGCAGCGCGATTGAATTGGAGTCAAGTGCTGAATTGGAGCCAACAGCAGCCTAAGTGGTTTGTTTACTGAAGATATGGAGCGGGCGATGGGAATCGAACCCACGTCCGAAAGTTAGGAAGCTCCGCGAAAATGTGATTGTCCAAAAAACTAAATTACCGCTACAGCCACGACGGCAAGATTCTACTACACGGTGACGGCCCCATCTGACCTTTCGGAAGCTCGAACCTCTCAATACCCCTATCCTCAGCCAATCTATTCGGAGACGCCGCCAACCTTTGCAAGAACAATCAATTAAGAAAAAATTCTTGCATGGTGCTATATATATAGTAGCATCAAAACACAGAGGAGTTCTCTCTATGTTCCATGCGAATGAACCACTCTTAGATTCCGCAGAAGCGGCCGACATTCTGGGCGGTCTGCATCCCAAAACAGTCGAGCGCTGGGCCAGAGCAGGCAAGATCCCAGCGTATCGCTTCTTCAACAAATGGCGATTCCGTGCCTCGGAACTAGAAATGTGGATACGTTCTCATGTAAATTCTCATTGCCATCCGTGCCGCTTCGAAAAGGAGGAATCGGATGGAGCATAAGCGGCAACGGTTTCAGTTTGGTTGGCTGAACTTGAAAGCGAGAAAGAAAGGCCCGGAGGTTTGGGTCCTGCGTTATCGAGACAAGCTGATGGAAGGCACCACCAAAACGCGCAGCGTGATCATTGGGACGATCAAGCAGTATCCCTCTGAATCATGGCGCGCAAGGCCAGCATGTCCTACATGCTCTCGATGAACGACAATAAACCCCCGGCATGTCTGTTTCCTTTGGAGCAGTCATGCACACGGTATCTGGCAGAAGAGCTACCGGAACGACACTCGACCGCGTCAAGGTACCGAAGCTGGATGAAAAACCACATCGAGCCAAAGTGGCGGGATTTCCCGATAGAAAATATCAAACCGCCGCTTGTAGAAGATTGGCTGAAGAGGCTCGATTTGGCTCCGAAGAGCAAGTCTCATCTAAAGAACCCTTATGCACGTCTTGTTCAATGCGGCGATGCGCTGGGAGTTGATTCCCGTATCAGCACAATCCCATGAGCCTCGTCCGTGTGAAGGACAGTTCGAAGCGACTTCGAGGAACCAAAGTTCCTGACCGCGCAAGAATTCTGCGCTGTCCTGGAGCATATTCCCGGAACCTTTTCGAACGATGTGCATTGTGGCGATGTGTTTGGGATTGCGGGTAAGCGAAGTCCTCGGTCTGAAGTGGACCGCCATTGATTGGGAAGGTTCGCGGATCGCTATTCGCCAAGCCTATGTTTACGGCAGGCAGGGCGACGTCAAGACGCGCGCCTCTCAGAAGTGGATGCCTCTTGATCGTTCGCTCGCGGAGAAACTGCGACAGCACCGTCTCAGATTTGCTTCCCGACCGAATCTTGAAGGGTGGGTTTTCGCTAATCCAGAGACAGGCAAACCGTATTGGCCCAGCCGGATACATAAGCATTGGCTAATCCCAGCAGGCGAAAGGGCTGGGGTCGGTCCAATCGGCTGGCATACCTTCCGGCATAGCCATTCCACATTGCTTCATGCGCTCGGAGTCGACCTGAAAGTACAACAAGAACTGCTACGGCATGCGGATATTCGAACCACCATGAATATCTACACCCAGGCGGTTCCAAATGCCCTTCGGGAAGCAAACAGTAAAGTTGTCCGTTTGGTGATTCCAGCGCAAGTGGCTTGAGACAGGCGAAGAGGCGCGGTTAATGCGCCCCCGAGCGCCCTCAAATTTTTCCAACTACATGTAAACAATGCGGATATTGGTAGGGGCGGTGGGGATCGAACCCACGACCTTCGGCTTAAAAGGCCGCTGCTCTACCACTGAGCTACGCCCCTGCGGGAAAAATCTTCGCGGAACTGACTGGCGTGATTGCTGCGCCACGCAAACCGCACTTGCCTGCGCCGGATGACACCTGACTCGGCGCGACACTGAACACCGATTCGGATGCTTGCTGTGGGAAGCGAACCGCACCCAGACTTGCTGCCGCGATTTTCCTATCCCTTTATTCTACAGTATGGCCCGCGTTGTTCCAACGAGCTTCGCGCTTGCGGAATTTCGGCAAGCGATGCGCGCGTGGCTGCCTTTCGTAACAACCCTATGCGACGCCTATTCGCTCCGGACGTTCGCCCGTGTACGAGAGCTTCCCACTTCCCGCTTAAAGCTTCACGCTTCCTCACGACCCAAGCTCATTAACCGACCTCATCGATTTCCCCAAGCTGCGATTGGCGGCCTCGACACCGGCCCCCTACAGCACTTCCTGAGTGCGTCACCTCCATCGCTCGGTTTACACTCAAGGCTCGCAAATCAGGTGCTCATGGCCGACTCCGCCTCCCCACCAAACAGCTCCATCGTTTTTCAGAACGTTTCGCTGCGCTTCGCCAATTCTTCCGCGCCGCAGATTCTCAGTGACATTACTCTGGAGGTTCGGCCCGCCGAAACGCTGGTTCTTTTGGGACGCAGTGGCAGCGGCAAGACCACGCTGCTGAAGCTGATCAACGCAATGTTGCGCCCGACCAGCGGAACCGTGTGGGTTGGCGATCGCTCGACCACCGAGTGGAACCCCATTCAATTGCGCCGCGGCATCGGCTACGTGATTCAGGATGCCGGGCTGTTCCCGCACTTCACCGTAGCGGAAAACATCGCGCTGGTGCCCGAACTTCTGCAATGGGACAAAGCGCGCATCCACGCACGCGTCCAAGAAATGCTGCACCTCGTGGGTCTCGACGCTGCGCAATTCGCTTCGCGCCTTCCGCGAGAACTTTCCGGGGGACAACGCCAACGCGTCGGAGTCGCTCGCGCGCTGGCGGCAGATCCTCCCATCCTGTTAATGGACGAGCCATTCGGCGCGCTCGATCCGGTCACCCGGGCGGAATTGCAGCGGGAATTTGCGTCGCTGGCGAAACGCCTGCGCAAGACGATTGTGTTTGTCACCCACGATCTGCGCGAAGCGTTGCTCTTGGGCACGCGCGTGGTGCTGCTGGCGTCCGGGCGGATCGTGGCGGAAAGCGATCCGCGGGAGTTCCTGAAACTGGAGCATCCGGAAGCGCGCGCGTTTGCGGACTCGCTGCTGGCCGGGGAAGAGGTGCGGTCATGAGTGCGTTGCAATTTTCCCTGTCGCACCGGCGGGAAATTCTGGTGGCCACGGCAATTCATCTGGAACTGGTGCTGGTAGCCATGGCTATCGCGATTGCTATCGGCGTCCCGCTGGGCATGTGGATTGTCCGCAGGCCGGTGCTGCGCAACATCACGCTGGGCTTCGCCAATATTTTTCAGACGATTCCCAGCCTGGCACTTTTTGGCTTTCTGATCCCCATCCCCTTCATTGGCGGAATTGGACGGCGAACGGCCATCGTGGCGCTGGTGCTCTATGCGCTTCTGCCCATCCTGCGAAACACGTTTGTCGGGTTGACCGCCGTGGATCCCGCAGTGCTGGATGCCGCCGAAGCCATGGGCATGACCGAAACGCAAATAATGTTTCGTGTGCGCTTTCCGTTGGCGCTATCCGTGATTCTTGCCGGCATTCGTACGGCAACGATCATTACCATCGGAGTGGCGACGATTGCAGCGGCCATAGGAGCCGGCGGCCTGGGCGAATTCATCTTTCGCGGTGTTGCGCTGGTCAGCGATGCGTTGCTGCTGGCGGGGGCGATTCCCGCGGCGTTGCTGGCGATACTGGCGGACTTTCTGCTTGGCCGGCTGGAACGGCACTTCCGCGTGGTGTGAATCCGATGAACTCCGATTGGGCCAGACACAGGTTTTTGCGCGGGATATGCGTCGGTGTTTTGGTCGCCATGAGCGCGGCGTCTGTCTTGCTGAGCGGCTGCCAGCGGCCGAAGCCGGCCAACACCATCGTGATTGGCTCCAAGTTTTTCACCGAACAGGTTGTGCTGGCGGAACTTCTGGCGCAACACATCGAAGCGCGTACCGGCATCCACGTGGAACGCAAATCGAATCTGGGCGGTTCGCTGCTGGTCCACAAAGCGTTGCTTTCCGGCGAACTCGATCTTTATGTCGAATACACAGGTACGGCGCTGACCGCCGTGCTCAACGAATCTCCAGCGGAGTTTGTAACCAGTTCGGCGACCGGAGCCGAGATTTCCCGGCGCATCTACGACGAAGTGCAGCGGCGGTACGCGGAACGCTTTCATCTCGCGGTCACGGAGCCGCTGGGATTCGAGAATACCTTCGCGATGGTAGTGCGGGGCGACGACGCCCAGCGCCACAATCTGCGCAGGGTTTCCGATGTTCGACCGCTAGCCGCAAGTTGGAAGGCCGGCGTTGGCTACGAATTCCAGGAACGCCCGGATGGCTACCGGGGCTGGTGCGACAAGTATCAGCTGCGCTTCGGTTCAGCCCCGCGCGTCATGGATTTGGGGCTGGTCTATCGCGCGTTGATCGATCATCAGGTGGACATCGTCGCAGGCAACTCTACCGACGGCCAGATCGAGAGCCTGCACTTGGTCGCTCTCGAAGACGATCTGCACTATTTCCCGCCGTACGATGCAGTGCCGGTCGTCCGCGAAGACACTCTCGAACGCTTCCCGAATCTGCGATCGGCGTTGGCCGAGCTAGGCGGCAAAATCACTGCCGACGACATGCGCCACCTGAACTACGAGGTGGATTCTCTGCAACTGGATCCGCCCGAAGCGGTCCGGCAATTTCGCGCCGCGCACGGACTGTGATTTCACTACGACATTTGTGGATCACCGTTGCGCTGAATGATCGGCTATTTACGATCGCGCCGCGGCTTCCATTCATGTTCCCGGCGTACAAGCGATTGGTGCTTCTTCAATTGATCTTCGATTTCCGCGAACGCATTCTTGCAGGCGGCTAGCGCGTTCTTGCCGCTGCCCACGGCATGCAGCACTCCAGTCGGCATCGACAGCGTCAGGGCCAGCGACCGCTCGTCGGTCCTCTGATTCTGCGAAAATACGCCATGCAATTGAATCAGATCCGGCTGGTAGCTCTTCAGCAATTTGCCGAGCTTGTCCAATCGCCGCATCACTTCAGCAGCTACCGCCTCTTGCGACTCCACATGCTTATAGCTGAATGAAACGTTCATGGTTGCACCTGTAGGGAAACGTTGAAACTAAGGAAGGAACGCGACGCAGCTTGCTTCTGCACCGCATATGCGCACAGCATACGCCCACGTTGCGGTCATGGCAATCACCGCCAGGTACGGTTATTTCCGCCGTCGCAACACGAGCATACCCAAATCTATCGCATAGCGAGCGTATGGCGTGGCCGTGAGACTCACGGTACAGTGAACCGATTGCCATGACCCGCACAAAACCCACATCGACTCTGCTGGTCGGCCCGGCGGGTTGGGCTTATCCGGACTGGGCCGGTTACGTATACCCTTCGCCGAAGCCCAAGGGCTTTCACGAAGCCACTTATCTGGCGCAATTTTTCGACACCATCGAAATCAACACGTCGTTCTACCATCCCCTCAAGCCGGAGAACGCAGTCTCGTGGCTCGACCGCGTCGCTCACAATCCCAATTTTCTATTCACCGCAAAACTCTGGCAGAACTTCACGCACGATCCTTCCACTTCCCTAGAAGACGAAAGAGCGGTGCGCGCCGGATTCGAGCCGCTGGTGAAAGCCGGGAAACTCGGGGCGGTCCTCGCACAGTTCCCTTTCTCTTTTCATTCCAACCCGGAGAACTTCGCTTATCTCGCATCGCTGCTGATACGCTTTGGCGATTACCCGCTGGTTGTGGAGCTTCGCCATTCCTCGTGGCACTCCGCGCAGACGCTCGCTCTTCTTTCCGAGCATCGCGCCGCATTCTGCAATGTCGACCAGCCCGTTATCGGCCGCTCGCTCGAGCCGACCGCCGAGGTCACTTCTCCCATTGGTTATGTGCGCCTGCACGGACGCCGCTACGACACGTGGTTCGACGACAACCCGACCACTCCACGGCATGAACGCTACAACTATCTCTACACGCAAGAAGAGCTCGACCCCTGGGTCCATCGCATTCGCGATCTGCAGGAACACACCCGCAAGACTTTCGTGATCACCAACAATCATTACCTCGGCAAAGCGGTGGTGAACGCGTTGCAGCTGATCAGTGTTTTAAAGGAGAGCAAGCTGAAGATTCCAGAGCCGTTGCGGCAGCACTATCCGCAACTGGAGCAGATCGCCGCGGAAATGCCGCAAGCGCCCACACTTTTCCCAATGGCGGAACCGGTACCCCAAACTCCTCGTGCAAAATCAAAAACGAAGCGGGTTACTTCTTGAAGAGATTTTCGAAAGCCTGGCGGGCATCCAGCGGGCGGGACGGAGCAGGAGCTTCTACCGGAACTTGAGCGGGCTGCATGTATGTGGTGGGCGCCGTATCTTTCTCAACCGTCGTTCGAAATTCGTAGAACGTGCAATTGTTTCGCGCGTCTTTGGGCGTGACCCGCGCGGTAATCGGCTTGGTACATTCAAACTGCGCGCCCGAATCGAAGAAGCGGCACTGCTTGCAACAGTGCAACTCGAATCCGCATTTCGGGCATTTGCCGTTCACATCGAAGCCCGCCACCAGCACCGCGCCGCAATTGGCGCAACGCGCGCGCGTTACGGTGCCGACCATGCGCGGAGTGCGCGGACCGAGATGATCCGTGGCGCCGCGCGGGCCGCCCTGCGGGGGCTTGCGATCGTGCTTGTCTCGTTTCTCGTGTTTTTCCTGCTTTTCCGCGTCACGATAACCGCGGTGTCCGTACTTACGATCCACAAACGCCTCCGTCCGTCAGTCCTGACGGACTGCCACTGCCACAGAATTCCACACAACCGTTCGGCTCAGTTTCTATTCGCGATGCTTGACCATCGGGTAGTTACACTTACCGAAGCAATCAGTCTATCCCTAGAGCGGTATCGAGCGTGGCTTCGGCAGAGTAGGAGTGGGACCTCTATGTTTGTAATCCTCTACTCCTGCGAAGTCAAGCAGGGTAAGCCCTTAGAACCGCAAAAAGAGCATCATCCCCGCTTCGCGCTGCCACTCAAGAACCGCACCAAACCGTCGGCAGGCAAATCCGGCTTCAAGAATGCGCGCGCCTGCCCGTGCGCCTTCAAGACCGCTTCCGCTGCCAGATATCCGCTGCGCACCGCGCCTTCCATCGTTGACGGCCATCCGGTATTCGTCCAATCTCCCGCCAGAAACATGCGTGCAACATTCGTAGCCTGATTGGGCCGGAATGCATCGATTCCCGGCTCTGGAGAGAACGTGGCGGCCGCTTCCTTGATGACCGTGGCTTTCACCAGTTTCGCATTGGACGCTTCCGGGAGCGCATGGCGCACCTCGCGCAAACACAAATCAATAATCTCTTGCCGCGGCTTCGGTAGAAGGTCGTAGGACGCGCTGATGACTAACTGCAGATACTGCCCCTGGTCGCCGTTGGCGTTGCCGTACAGCATCGTTTTGTTGAAGATCCACTGCGTCGTGGTGTCCAGCAAGGTCACAAATGGTTCCCGCATGACCACCCGGTCAAACCAAAAATGCACGCCGGTAATTGGGGACACCCGTATCCGCTGCACCCCAGCAAAAATACCAGTGCTCTTTCTGTCTTCCGGTAACAGGTCCAATAGGTTCCCCTGCTGCAGTGCGAAAACATAAGCGTCGGCGGTTTCGGTTCTCCCGCCGTCGAATTCCACGCCGCGGATTTCCTCGCCTGCAAAGTCAATTCGACGCACCGGGCTGCGTAAAGTCACTTCCCCGCCGCGCCGTTCGATCTCTTGCTTGCAGCCGTCATACAACTCCGAAAGCGGCACCACCGGGACGCCCATCCGGTAGCCGGTGCGATTGGACAGGAACCCCTTCCAAAAAACATCGATGCCATAGCGCGCGTCGGTCCGATCGAGTTCCTCATCGAGCGCGCTGACCAGCACCACTCGCCAGAAACGCTCGATGGCGCCAGCGGTTTGCCGCCTGCGCCGCAGCCACTCCAACATGGAAATTGGCGGTGACTCGGCCAAGTCTGCCGGTTGGCCTTTGGTCCGCAGAATTTCAAACAGCGCCCGACCGATACTGAGCTTGTCGGCGAAACTCAACGGCGCGAACGTCGTAAACGATCCGGCCATGTGCAGCGGAGCCGGCAGCATTCCCGCCTGCATCACGCCAGTGCGTCCCTGCGGATCCTGGAACAGCAGTCGGTCAAAGAACTTAATTTTGTTGCCGGCGCCCACCCGCTGATAAAAATCCTCAAGATTTGTGCAACAACCCAGCGTTACGTGCTGGCAATTGTCGACGTGCTCGCCATCCGGCAACACGTACGACGTGGCGCGGCCACCAAGAAACGGCTTCTGCTCGAACAATCGAACGCGGCAACCGGCTTCAGCCAGCGCGACGCCCGCCGACAGCCCCGCCAGCCCGCCGCCGATCACGATCACGTTTTGCAAGTATGGTCTCTTCCGTGTGGCGCCCCAGGCGCGCCTTGGCAATCAACATCATTTTTTCTGCTTTGGAAAGCCGCACGCGCTCGCCAAAAACCTGGAAATCCACCGACTCGATCCGTGCCAGCAGCGAACTGTAGGTATGCGTCAACAGCCAAAGCGTCGCCCGGCTGTCTTCCGCGATCAAATCCACCAGCGCCGCGCCTTCTTCGTACATCGCCCAAGCGCGGTCGGCTTCAAACCGCAGCAACTCTCGCACGCCCAAGGTTGGTTCCGTAGCGTCCCAAATCTTCGTGGGTCACGCCGTACTTCGCCAAATCTTCTTCCGGCAGGTACACGCGCCCGATTGCGTAGTCTTCCTTCACATCGCGAAGAATATTGGTCAATTGAAACGCCAACCCCAGTTTTTCAGCCAAGTCCAGAGCGCGCGAATCCTGAAATTCGAATATGTGCGTACACGTTAGTCCCACCGTCCCCGCAACCCGATAGCAATACTCCCGCAAACGGTCGAACGTCGGATATGCGTGAATCGTCAGGTCCATTTCCGCGCCGGAAATCAGGTCATGGAGATAACGCGCGGGCATGTGGAAGCGTTGCATCGTGTCGACCAGCGCAGGTAATACCTCTTCGGCTCCGGCCAGCGATTCGCGCGCGGAATCCATCGCACCGCTTCCGTCCACGCTCTGTTCCCTGCCCATCACCGCTTCATCCAGAGCCCTGCGCCAGCGCGCCAGCCCCATTTGCTTCGCGGCCAGATCGCTGCCTTCGTCGGAAACGTCGTCGATCAGGCGCATGAAGGCATAGAGCGCCACAATGGAATCGCGCTTGGGCTTGGGCAAAAGGAAAAACGCCGGATAGAAGTTGCTGTGGGCCTCGCGGGCAATCTGGTGGCACTTCTCGTACGACGCCACTGTCCGCTGATCCTGCGCGCCGTTCGCCGCGCCGCTAATTTCCGATACCACCGCCCGTTGCCGTCCGGCGCCAGATCCGAAGGCGTGCGTCACAATCGCTCGGCCCAGCAAGCGCACCTGCTGCCCTTTGGAAACTTCCGGCCGGTGGTGCAACGTGTCGTAGCCGATGCGCTCGATGGCGTCCAGCACGGCCAGTCCGCCACGGCTGAACATTTCCAGGTCAATCGCCAGCTTGCCTTGCACCTGCTTTGCGAGTGGCAACCCTTCCGCGAAGAGCGTGCGCGTCCGTGCGATCAGATCCACCATCAACGCCTTGTACGGCTCGCAGAACTTTTTTTCCACGATGTCGGATTCGCTGACGCCATGCGCTGCAGCCACGTCCAAGGGTATGTAAATCCGTCCTTTTTCCAGATCGCGCGAAACGTCCTGCCAGAAATTGGCCAGTTGCAAGGCAGTGCACGTCGCGTCGGACAATTTTTGGCGGTGCTCGTCACGATACCCGCAGAGATACAGCACCAGCCGTCCCACGGGGTTTGCCGAATATTCGCAGTAGTCGATCACCGCGTCCCACGTGGGGTAGCGCTTGGTAGTCTGGTCCTGCCGAAAGGCCTTGAGCAAATTGGCGAATGGTTCTCGAGGAACGTTTTTGTCCCGAATCGTCTCTGCGAGCGCCACAAAGACGGGATGCACAGGCCGTCCCTGGTAGCATTGGTCTAGTTCGCGCTCCCACCAGTCCAGCAATTCCAGCGCCCGCGCCTTATCAGGAATTTCATCGCCCAGATCGTCGGCCCAGCGACAATACGCGTACACGTTATAGAAGTGCTGATGCAACTCCCTGGGCAAGAGCCAGGACACCACATTGAAGTTCTCGTAGTGATGGGTCGCCAGCCACCGCGTATACTCCTGGGCCTGCGCGGGGCTACAACCGTCTGTGGGCAATTTTTCAGCCAGCCCGAGTTCACCAGGACGCAACATCTTCCGGACTTACACCTCATTTTTTCCGTTGGAGCAGAATGTACTTCCAGCGCGTTTAAATTACGGCCGTACCGCGAGCTTGATCTCTCCGCTACGCGCTTTCATTCGTTCGAATGCCTGCGGCAGATCTTCCAGACGGATTTCTTCCGTGACGAAATCCTGCGCAGAAACGTCGCCGCGCCGTATGGCTTCCATCGCTTCCCGGATAAATCGCGGGGTGTGGTGGAAGGTGGAAATAATCTTGATTTCAGAATAATGCACAGCGGCCGGCTCGATTTCCACGCGGCTGTCGGCGGGCAAGCCGCTGAAGAAATTGACCACGCCCCCGCGGCGCACCATGGACAGCGCCTGTTCCCAGGTAGCCGGGTTCCCGGCTGCTTCCACCACGCAATCGGGCCCACGCAATTCTTCGGTCTGCGTCCGCACGGCCGCGACCACGTCCGCGCATTCCGTCACATTGATCGTGCAAGTGGCGCCCAACTTCCGGGCCACTTCCAGCGGCGCTTCCCGCCGGGCCAGGGCAATCACGCGCAACCCGCGCCGCGACAGCATGCGCACAAACATCAAGCCAATCGGACCGCAACCAATCACCGCAGCGGTGTCACCGGTGCGCACTTCCGTTTCGTGGATGCCGCGCATGACGCAAGCCAACGGTTCCACCAGCGCCGCGCTGTGGTCGTCCACCGAATACGGCACTTCCAGCATGTTCTCCCGGACGATGCGTCCCGGGATGCGCATGTACTCGGCGTACGCTCCGTTATTGAACAATAAATCGTCGCAAAGATTTTCCTGGCCCCGGCGGCAGTGATAGCAACGGAAGCAGGGTGCCGAATTGGCCGCAATCACACGCATCCCAGGGCGCCAGCGAGTATCCACACGCTTGCCCATGCCCACGATCTCGCCCACAACTTCATGGCCGAACACCGCGGGAGGTTGAATCATCTTGGCGTGGTAACCGCGCTTCCAGACCTTCAGGTCGGTGCCGTCGGTCAGCGCCAGCCGCACTCGCAACAGAACCTCGTCCCCGGCCAAAGCCGGCACGTCGATCTGTTCAATACGCAAGTCTTCCGACCCGTAGAGCACTGCAGCGGTCATCCGTGCAGGCACCGCGAGTTTCACCGTCGTTATCGGCTCTTCTTGCGCCGCATCGATTCTTTTTGTGGAAGCCGCTTTCATTCGTGCGTGATCAGTACTTTTAACGAATCTTCAGTTGGCCTGGCTGCCAATTCCAGCCCTTCCTGAATTCTATCCAATGGGTACCGGTGCGTGACAATTTCCATTACCGGCAGTTTCTTGCCCAGCACCAACTCTGCTGCACTTTCTTGGATGTCCACTGCGGCGCTATAGCTACCTAGGATTTCCTTTTCGTCAATACCTACCGCACTGGCCGGAAACTCAATTCTGGTTACTGGGTCATTTGCGGCAAACAGCAAAACTCGACCGCCCGGCCGGGCGGCTGCCAAGGCTTCTACTACCACTGACGGATGTGCTACTGCCACCAGAACGGCGTCGGCCCCCCGGCTTTCCGTTCGAGCCCGAACTTCGCCCACTAGCTTACCACTTGTGGGGTCAAAAGACTCCAGTGCTCCCAAAGTTAGACTCTTCTGGCGGCGGGTAGCCATAGGGTCGCTGGTATACAGGCGGGCGCCCTGGGTCTTCGCCACCATCAATAGCTGCAGGCCAATTGGTCCGCAGCCCACTACCAGCACAGTTTCCCCCGGAGCCACACGCGCTTTCTGCACCGCCTTCACAATCGTATTGATCGGTTCAATGAACGTGGCTTCTTCGAAGCTCACATTGTCTGGCAACGCCATAATTCCCCGCTCAGCCACCCATGGCATGGCCTTCACGTATTGCCCGAAGCCGCCTCCATTGGGAGTGAAGCCCCCTGTCAGGCCGGTTGTCTTGTATTGCTTGCATTGGGAGAACAGCCGCTTCTCGCAAAAAAAGCAGGTGCCGCAGGGAATGTGATGAAAGCTCATTACCCGGTCGCCCAGCTTCCATTTTCTGACGCCGGGGCCGATCGCAACCACGGTGCCCGCCAATTCGTGACCCAGAATCTGCGGTGGTTCCACGTATCGCTGGAAGATCTTCTTGATGTCCGTGCCGCAAACCCCGCAGGCCGCCACCTTGATGAGCACTTCGTCCGGGCCTACCACCGGCACCGGCACTTCTTCCACGCGAACCACGCCTTTGTCGCGGTATACACCCGCCCGCATCGTTTTGGAGATTGGCCCCAACGTCTGCACCTGCTCCGCCGCCGTTCCTGTACCACTCATCGTGCGCGCACCTCGACCTTGGCTATCGAACCCACAAACCCGTCCAAATATGCGATCAAATTTTGTGCCGCATGGCTGCTCTGCCGGCCAAAACGCACCAACTTCGGAATACGCGACGGGCGTTGCACCAGCGCCTTCAGCAACGCCAACGGCTTCACCGCGCCTTGCGGTGTCAGGCAGCGCTCAAAGTCGATGGGCATGTCCTCGGTGGCGCTGTCGCTGATCGCCCGCATAGTTACGCACGGAATCCCCGCGGACTGACACTTGGCCATGATGTAGGCGGATTCCATGTCCACTGCTTCTCCCGAGCCTGCAAAATGTCTCTTCTCTGCGGCCGTCTGAATCACACGGTTGGCCGTAAGCAGATTAGCGACCCGCACCGCGCCGCGCTTCATTGCTATTTCCAGCAGCGTTGTATCCGCTGCCAGTGGTGCCCCGCCGTTCCATGCGCAAACCGTTTCTGCCACTACTACCTCGCCCGGCTGCAGCGACTCTTGTAGCGCGCCCGCCAAGCCCGAAGAGATGACCACCTCCGGCTGCGCTCCATCTGCCCACTGCAGCTTTCGCAACGACTCCGCGCAGGCTTTTTCACCCATGCCCGTCAGCACGACCTCCACCTTGTGTTGCTCCACGGTTGCCGTGAACTCCGGCACACCGGAAGGACCCTTCGTTCTTGCAAAATTCCGCAACTTCCGCCACGGCGCAAACTCGGCTTCCACAGCAAAGGTCACCAGGATCCTCATGGCGCTCAGGCCGCCCGCAGTTGCATAGCCTTGGCGCGATTCGGCTTCACATACCCGTTGTCGACGTACCAACGCACCGCACGCTCCAGCGCCGCCTTGACCGATCCCGGCTGGAATCCCAATTCCCGCACCGCACGGGAAGCGTCCACAAACATCTTATGCTGCGCGATCTTCACGCCTTCCACAGGAATTTGCGGTTCTTTGCCAATCACCCGCGAAAACGCGCTTTCCAGGTAGGCCGCTCCCAAAGCGACTCCGTGGGGGATTTTCAGTGTCGGCGCTTTCAGCCCGGTGATCTCTGCCAGCTGATCGAACAGGTTCTTCAGCGTCAGATTTTCCGCTCCAAGCAAATACCGCTCGCCGGCCTTGCCCTTCTCCGACACCAACAGGTGTCCCGTAGCGCATTCCTCAACGCCGACAAAATTCAGGCCCGTCTCGACATATCCCGGCATCTTGCCGTTCAGAAAGTCCAGAATGATTTTTCCCGTCGGCGTGGGTTTCCAGTCCCATGGACCGACGGGAGTTGTGGGCATCGCAACGACCACCGGCGCACCGTCCCGCCCCGCCTTCAAAATTTCCTGTTCAGCCATCCACTTGGAGCGTTTGTAATGGCCGATCATTTCTTCGAGCTTCGCGTCGGTAAATTCATTTGGCAGTTGCGGCCGCTCCACCGCGATCGTGGCGACCGTGCTGGTGTACACCAACTGCGAAACGCCGGCTTTTTCTGCCGCGGCCAGCAAGTTCTTCGTTCCGCCAAGGTTCGAATCGTAGATGTCCTGCGGATTCCTGGCCCACAGTCGGTAATCCGCGGCGACATGGAACACGCGGTCAACGCCTTGCATCGCCTTCTCCAGGGACGCCGCGTCGCGCAAATCACCGGTCACATATTCCAGCGCAAGGTCGCTGATCGCCTTGTTGCTGCTGGAAGCCCGCAGCAGTACGCGCACCGAATCTCCGCGAGCCACCAACAGCCGCGTCACATGACTGCCCGAGAAATCCCGCCGCTCCCGTGACCAGCGTCTTCATGCGCTCATCGCCTTGGCACGCTTCTCGCCCAGATTGCCGCCCAATTGCCACCGCAGCAGTTTCAGCAGATCGCCGGCCTTGGCGTTCACGCCAAGAAGCGCCGCCGTCTCAAATCCCTTGTGGCACATGCACAACTCGCACCGCGGATTGATGCCTCGCCCGTAATTCTCCCACACTGTGTTCGCCAGCAGATTCTTATACGAGGCCTCGGTCGTCACGCTCAGCAATGAACACGGCGCTGACCAGCCTTCCGGACCGTAGGTCGGGCTCCCCCAAGCGCAGCAATCCAGTTCCCGCTCGCCGCGCAGGTATTCCAGATACAGCGGCGAGACCATCAGGTTGTAGCCCCCCAGCCGTTCCTCGGCTTCGCGAAATTTCTGATGCATGCGGTTGCGTATCGCCGCGCTCTCGCTGCATCCCACCAGCCGTCCGTGGTACTGAGGCTCGATGCGGTAGCCATCCACGTGCATCGAATGCAGCGTAGCGAACAGCTTCGCCACGTCGCGCATATCCGTTTCCGGACCGACCGCGGTGCTGACCACCACAAAAAATCCCGCATTTTTCACGGCTCGCACGCCGTCGATCGCTTCCCGAAAGGTTCCGGGCTGGTTCGCCAGAGCATCGTGAACCGCTTCCGTTCCGCTCAACTTCACGTTCCAGAAAAAATTCATCAGCGGCGGAATCATGTGCATTCTCCGCCGGATCAACGTTCCATCCGTGGTCAGGAACAAGTGTTTCCCCCGCGAAAGAATCTCGCGGCTCAACGCCGCAATATCCGGATATTCCAGCGGCTCGCTGCCGCCGATGGTGACCACCGGGGTGGGGCATTCCTCCATCGCCGCGATGCACTGCTCCACCGTCAGCATCGGGCGATCGTCGACAAAGCCCTCCTGCTCCCCACTTGCGGAGATCGCATGGGCAGCGTAACCGTTTCGCGGCCGTCCCATCGGGTTCAGCGACAGCATCACCACCGGCTTGCGATCACCTCGCAGCCTTCCGGTCACCAGATGTTTTGTGGAGTCCAGCAGCAGTCCGACAGGATACCGCATTCTTACTTCACGAAGCGCGGCGCTCGCTCGCGCTATAGATTCCGCTGCGCAACCGGAATTCGCTGGGCCGGAATTTCACCGAAATAAATTCCGCGGAGCGCTTGGATTGATTGCGATAGCGCGCCAGCGCGTATACCGGGAACGAATTCTTATAGAGGTGATACTTCAGATAGAACACGCCCGGGAATCCGGTGCCCGTGAATTCTTCTTCGCTCCAGGAGCCGTTCTGATTCTGCTGCGCGACCAGGTACGACGCTGCCTTCGCAATCGCCGGGTCGTTGGGGTCGGCGCCCGCCAGCAAGCCGATCAAGCCCCAAGCAGTCTGTGAGGGCGTGCTCTTGCCCTGCCCTTTGGTCGATGGCAGTTCGTAACTGAGCAGCGATTCGCCGAAGCTCCCGTCCGCTTGCTGCACCTGGCGCAGCCAGCTTACCGCTCGCGCGCAGTATTCCTGCGCGGTCAGCGAAACCGTTTCCAGCGCGCGCAGCACGCCGCTGGTGCCATAGACGTAATTCACGCCCCAGCGTCCAAACCAGGAGCCGTCTTTGCACTGATCCTTCATCAGGAATTTCACGCCGCGCTGCACCACCGGATGATCGGCGGGCCAGCCAAATCGTCCCAGGCATTCCAGCACGCGGGCGGTCACGTCCGCGGTCGAGGGATCGATCATCGCGTTGTGATCGGCGAACGGAATGTTGCACAGGAATTGCGCGGTTATTGTCGCGATCAAACGCGCCCCAGCCGCCATCGCGATTCTGCATGCTCAGCAGCCACTGAATGCCGCGGCGCATAGCGGCTTCCATGCGCTTTTCGTCGGGAAACTTCACGCGCTGCAGCGACATCAGCACAAACGCGGTATCGTCGACATCCGGATAAAAATCATTGCGGAATTCAAACGCCCATCCGCCTGGCTCCGCATCCTTGTTCTTGATCTGCCAATCGCCGCCGCCCAGAACCTGCTTCGACAGTGTCCACTCCGCCGCCTTAATCAGTGCGGGATGATCGGCGGGCAATCCCGCTTCTTCCAGGGCGACCATCGCGATGCAGGTATCCCACACCGGCGAAACGCACGGCTGCAGACGGATCGTGTCTTCTTCCTCAATCTCGAACCGCGAAAATTCCTTGATCTCCCGCCAGGTGAGTGGATCGTCCGGACCGTGCCCCAGCGCCATCAGCGCAAAAATCGAATTCATCATCGACGGATAGATCGCCGCCAGGCCTTCCGTGCGCTCCATGTGTTCGAGCATCCACTGCTTCGCTTCCCGGATGGCTTTCTGCCGCATCGGTTTCCACGGCAGCTTTTCGTACAGCTTCAGCCCGCGGTCGATGGCCAGGAAGAAATTCTTCCAGGAAACGATCTGCTTGCTCCAGCTGAATGCCGCGGCTTTCTGCGAACGGTCCTTGAACAGTTCATCGACCTGGGCGCGCTCCGGCAGATGCCATTCGGGCCGCAATGCCGACAGGATCGCCATCGGAATCACAATTCCGCGGGTCCACGACGACATCTCGTAAATGTTCATGTAAAACCAGTTCGGCAGCAGCATCAGTTCGGGAGGAATCGCCGGCACTAATTCCCAGCCTACTGCGCCCACCAGCGCCAGGTAGAAGCGCACATAGGAATTGCTGTGCTCCAGGCCGCCCAGCTTATGCACGATTTGCCGCGCCTTCACCATGTGCGGTGCGTCTGCGGAATCGCCCGCCAGTTTCAGAGCGAAATATGCCTTGCAGGTTGCGTTCAGTTCGGAAGGACCGCTTGGGTAGATGGGCCATCCACCATCGGGCAACTGCTTGCGGCGTACATAATTCGCCAGCTTGGCGATGCGCTCCGGTGCGGCCTTACCAAGCACGTGCAGATAATAAATGTAGTCGGATTCCAGGGTGGTATCGGCTTCCAGTTCGCCGACCCAATAGCCGTCTTCGGCTTGCACGGACAACAGATGCTGGACGCCGTTTTCGACGGCCTTCTCGACTTTCTCTGCCCAATCCTGCTGGCGCCACGGTACGGGCGCGGGCGCTGTCGGTATCTCTTCTCCAACACGGACAAACGACGCCATCTACTCTCCCCTGAGTGATCTCCAATCGCACTCGCAGGCGTTGGAGCCTGGTCTTGCCCGCCCACTAACTGGCTTGCTGCCTTATACTTCCGGCATTCCTCACCGAGTACGGAAGCTACCCCGGTACTGTTTTATTATCTCCGCCCCGGAAAGGTGGGTCAACGACTAAGATGCGCGCGTCGGCACCTGGGTTTTGCGGACTGTCGGCCTAAGCGAGCCTCGCGGTGGGGTCATCATCTAGCATTTGGTAAACCAGCGACTCCAGTGGACCAGGTAAGCCTTGCCCCGCGCGATACAACACGGATGGATGCTCCTGTAGAACTTTTGCCGGCAGGTTCAGCCAGATCGGTGCCGGTGTCTCCTCGGAGTCTTGCTGCGCGGCGGTCACGACCAGGGCGTTGGCTCTTCCTATCCCCGGCAGGTCTGCGGCGTCCAACTGCGACGCGCGCTCGGCATCCAGCAACGTGAAGTAGAGAGATGGCTGCAGTCCGGCAATTGGTCCGTCGCTCTCAAGAACCAGGGCGGTTTTGGCCTGCGAGTCAAAATGGTTGCGGGCTGCGTTCAAATGAGTCCGCAACGACTCCTGCAAAGTTTGACTCGAGTTCGTGGAAGACAATCGGAACGCGGCCTTTGCGCCTGCCTTTTTTATGCTGTCCTCAAACGATCGAGAGTCCGCCAGCAGGGTGCCTGCGAGCCAATTTACCTTTGGAAAGGCCTTGATCAGATCGGTCATGAGTTGCTCACCGAGCGGCGGGCCGGCATGATTCGCGACCACAATGATTCGCCATGCATGTTGGTTGGGGCTACTCATCGCGACCCTTTTGTTTCGCCGCCAGCGTGTTCCAATTTCTTGAGACGTTCCGCCAACTCGGGCAATCGCGCAAACCAGAAATACGCTTCCTTGAATTTATCCAGCGGGCGGGCCGGCGTTCCCCAAACCACTTGGCCCTTCTGAATAATTTTGCCGGACGGAATGCCCGCCTGAGCGCCCGCCACCGCCCCATCCTGCAGCGTGCAATGGTCCGCAATGCCCACCTGGCCGCCAACTACCACGCGCTTGCCCAGCTTGCTCGATCCCGAAATGCCTGTTTGCGCCGCGACGACCGTGTGCTCGTCGATCAGCACGTTGTGGCCGACGTGCACCAGAGTTATCCAGCTTCACTCCGTTCCGTATGCGCGTGTCATCCAGGGAGCCGCGATCGATGGTCGCATTCGCGCCGATTTCAACGTCATCGGCGATGTCCACGATCCCGGCTTGCGGAAATTTCCAGTAGCGTTCGCCATCGAAGGCGTAACCAAAACCGTCCGCGCCCAGTACCGCTCCGGAGTGAATCTCCACGCGGTTGCCGAGGCGCACTCCCGGATAGAGGGTCACGCGCGGATGAATCCGGCACGCTTGACCGATCGCACTGCGATCGCCAATTACGCAATGGGCGCCAATCTGGGTTCCCGCTCCGATCTGCGCGTCTTCGCCGATCACCGCGTACGGTCCGATGGCTGCATCCGCAGCGACTTGAGCGCTGGGCGGCACGAGCGCCGTGTGGTGCACGCCGTGCGCAATTGCGTCGACGGCGGACGCAACGCCGCGGCGGCCTTGGCGAATGCCACTTTCGGCTTGCCAGCGCGCAACACGGTTTTAGCAGCGAGCGCAACACCTGCGGGCGCCACGACGCAGCGCGCGTTCGATGCGGTAGCGCGAGCCGCCTGCTTCTCGCCTTCGACATAAATCAGTTGCGCCGGTGTGGCGTGCTCCGGCGCGGCGACTCCGCTCACTTCGAGACTCGCGTCACCTTCCACTTGGGCATCGATCAGCTTCGCCAGTTCTCCTGCGGTATAGCTCATGCAACTCTCCTCAACTGTGTTCCGCGAATCTCACAAAAATGGATACAGTGGCGGCTCGCCTTTGGGGCGATTTTTCCAGCGCGCATGAATCCACACCCACTGCTCCGGGTATTTGCGCACAATGTCTTCGATGATTTTGGCGAAACGCCGCGTGTTTTCGAGAATGTCGGTTTGGGTGTCGCCGGTGCGCGAGAGTTCCACGGCAGGATCGAAGCGCAGCCGGTATTTGTTCAAGGCTTCGTCCCATACCAAATAGCCCGGAACGACAGCGGCGTCCGTGTGCAACGCGACGCGCGCGACTCCCGTCGTTGTGCAGGCCAGGGTACCAAAGAAATCGACGAAGACGCCTTCGTCGGGCATGGTGTTTTGATCCGCCAAGATCCCCAGCGTCTCGCCGGATTTCAGGACGCGAAGCATGCCTCGCGCGGCTTCGTTCTTGAAAATGGGACGATTGCCGGAGAGACCACGATATCTGTTGACTAAAGCGTCCAGCGGCTGGTTATCCAGCGGCCGCGCCATGTAGTGCAACGGGTAGCCGTACAGCGCATGCGCGTACGAGGATAACTCCCACGCGCCGATGTGCCCGGTCAGCACCACAACTCCCTTGCCACGCTCCCGTGCGGCCAGGAAATTCTCGTGACCGTCCAGGACCACGATGTCTTCGATGGTTTCCTTCGTATATTGGGGCAGGCGCGCGAACTCTACCGCCATCCATCCCAGATTTCGCGTCATACCCGCGAGGATTTCGCGCCGTCGCGTATCGGACAATTCTGGGAAACGCCAGCTTCAGATTGAATTCAGCGGTCTGGCGCAGCTTGGGGAACAGCGACAGCAATCCTCGCGCGCCCGTGCCGCCGATACGCTTCGCGCCACGGCGCGCGGCAACGCGCCCAGCAATTTGATGAAGGTCCAGGCCACTGCATACTGCAGCCTTTCGATCATTCCCCTACTTTATCCTTTTGTGCCAGTCTATGCTGGACCAGGCCCATTTCAGGATAAACTTTCCGGCGAGACTCACGCTCTGTGCATTCCGAAGATCAGCAAAAATCCGATACTCGGCCGCTTGCGCCGCGCAATGCGCTTGCTCTGGGGAATTTTGATTGTAGCCACGCTGTATATTGCCTACTTTCACAACCTCGGCATTGTCGGTCTGGTTGGCCCGGATGAGCCTCGTTACGCTTGGATCGCCCGCGACATGGCCGACACCGGCGACTGGGTCACCCCTCGGCTCTACGGGAAACCGTGGTTTGAAAAGCCCGTTCTCTACTATTGGGGAGCGGCGCTCAGCTTCAAGTTTTTCGGCGTCAGCGAATGGGCGGCGCGACTTCCCAGCTCGTTGTGCGCTCTGTTGGCGACGCTGGCGATTGCCTGGCTGGCCCGTCGGCTGTACGGCGCGGCTGTGGCGCGATGGGTGTTGCTTCTGCTACCGCTGACGGTCGCCATGATTGGATTTTCTCACGCGGCGGCCACGGACATGCCGTTCGCGGGAATGCTGACGATCGCCATGATGCTGGCGGCACAGATCGTATGCATTGCGGGTGTGCGGGAAGATTCTGGAAGCAATGCCATGCGGGTTTGGCTGCTGTTTCGGTTTCTTCCTGGGGCTTGCGGTGCTCGCGAAAGGTCCGGCGGCGATCCTGTTGGCTGGGTCTTCGGTTCTGTTGTGGGCAATAGTTACGGGGCACTGGCGCGACGCAATCCGTTGCCTGCATCCGCTGGCGTTCTGCGCGTTCTGCGTGACGGCATTGCCTTGGTATCTTCTCTGCGCACGGCGCAATCCCGACTTCTTCCGCGTGTTCATCATTGAACATAATTTTAAGCGATACCTGACGCCGGAATTCCAACACATGCAGCCGTTCTGGTATTACGGGCCGATTCTGTTGATTGCGTTTGTGCCGTGGACAGCGCTGCTGCTGTGGGCCGGATACGCCGGAGCCGCTCATCGGAAAGCGGCGTCGCGCCGGCACGCAACAGCGATTTTTCTTTTGTGCTGGGCGTTGTTCCCAATTGCGTTCTTCTCGATTTCGAGATCGAAGCTGCCCGGCTACATTCTTCCGGCGATTCCGGCACTCGCGCTGCTGCTGTGCGCCGCACTGGTTCGCTTTCAAGAAGAACGGCGTGTTGCGTTGCGCGTTACCGGACTGTTTGCGGTGACCGTGTGTGGCGTGGCGGCAATTGTAGTGGCGTTTTTCCCGGGAAGCCTGCACAACCCGAGCATTCCACCGTCTGCTCCCGCCGCGGCAGCGTTGATCCTGCTGAGCTTTGGCTTTGCGAATCTGCTGCCTGTATTTCTAGCCACACATCGCGAACAACTGCGGAAGCTGGCGCCTCTCTGTGTTGTGCCGATTCTGGGCTTACTTCTCGGCGCGAAGTTCCTGGCGCCACAACTCATGCAACGCGATCCGTCGGCAAAAACGCTGGCAGGCGAACTGCAGAACAGCGGCGTGCCGCTGGATCAGGTGTGGCTTGGCCCGTTGCCGCGCGGGCAGGAATTCGGATTGAATTTTTACGTGCATCGGCAAATGCGGCTGTGGGATGCCGCGCATGCCCAGGGCGGATACCTTCTGTTGCGATCGCAAGATTGCGGACGTTATGTAGCTGCGCCGTTGGTATGTGCAACCGAGCCCATTGCGTTATCTCGCAGCTGCTTTTTTCTTTATCGAATTCAGTAGGATTTCAGCGAGCGGCCTTGGTGAGTTGGGCGTTCTTGACCGGGGCAACAGGCGACCCGGAGACCGGCATGCGCGTCAGGAAGAACGTGACGATGCGATTTTCGTAAGTGCGCTTCTCATCGTCGGGCAAATTCGCGAAGTTGCCGTGCGCCACGATCTGCAGTTCGCGAGGCTCTGCTGCCTTTAGAAACATTTCGTGAGTCACGTTGGCGAGTTCCGGATCGTCGACCGCTTGAATAAAGAGAATGGGAACGCCATTCATGGTTTTCAGGCGCGAAGACAACGGCTTGTCATTTTTATAGGCGTAATTCAGCCATTCAAAACCAGTTTCCGCCGAGCGCACCATCATGGGGAATCCGCCGACGCCGGTCTTCTCCACGCCAATCTTGACCATCTGTTTCGGGTAGTCGTAAACGGAATCGAGCACCAGCGCGCGCACGCGCGGATCGCGCTCCGCTTCGCGCAACGCCGCATACGCACCAAGGTTGTAACCCCAGAGTCCGAAGCGCGTGGGATCGACGTCGTTGCGGCGGGCCACCACGTCGAGAGCAGCGCGCACTTCATCGGCTTCCTTATAACCAAAAGTGGTAATACCGGCATTCGCTCCGTGGGCCGCGAAATCGAACACAAACACGTTGTACTGGTGATCCTGCAGCGCGGAAACCAATGTCAGCAGCTCGCCGCGGCTCGATTCGTAACCGTGGCAAAGCACGACCGTGGGAGCGCCACGCAACCCCGGGAAAAACCAGCCGTGGCGGTTGCCCACACCCGCTACGGTAAAGTCCACCTCATCCGGCTTGCCGGGAAAACTGGCCATGCTGATTTCAGTAGAGGTGCGTTGGGGCTTTACGATCCAATAGACGAGGACACCAGAAACGGCAACCGATGCCAGCAACGCAAAAAATGCCAACGCCAGAACGACGGTAATGAGTTTGGTATACCAGCGAGTGGGATAGCGCAGTTCGTTCAGAGTCGACATGGCGGTAAGTCTTCCAAACCAGCGGTAAGACTGGTGATTGCGGTTGCTCCTCCGAGCGCGAGTGGTTCCAACTGCTATCGAAATCGTAGCACGCGAAGTATTGCCCTTTAGGCCAGTTCTGGAGGTCTTGTGCCCGATTCGTATCGTGATCGATGCGCGATTTGGCGGCGCGCCTGAAGAATCGGATATCATGGGCTTTGCACTACACTGCATCGGTTCCCTCATGAACATCGTCGACCTTCGCCAAACCACGGTCCGCCAGATAGAGCCGCTGCTGCTTGAAGAAATGCGGCATTGGCGCGAAGAGCTGCACTGGGATTACCGGGGGGCGCTGGATTTGATCCGCCGTTTTCTGGATGCGCATGCTCTGTCCGGTTGCGTGGCCATGGAAAACGGTGTGGCGATCGGTTACGCGTTTTACGTATTGGAAGAGCACAAGGGACTGATTGGCGGACTGTATGTTTCGCCGCGCAGCCCGCAGGAAACCATCAGCCGGCGATTGCTGGAGGAAATGCTGTTTTCGATGCGCGGGTTGCCGCAACTTTCACGCATCGAAGCGCAACTAATGCCGTTTGGCGGGCCGGTGGATGACAGCGCTGCGCGATCAGGGATTCGCGCTGTACAAGCGACAATTCATGCTGCAGGATTTGCGGCACTACACGGAAGAAGCGCCCAGCGTGAATTCAGGACTGCGGCTGGACCGCTGGAATGACCGATTCTTTGAGCCGTGCGCGAAGCTGATTTATCTGGCCTACGCGAACCATGTGGATGGAGACATCAACGATCAGTATCGTTCGCGGCATGGCGCGCTGCGCTTTCTGAAAAACATTGTGCTGCTGCCGGGCTGCGGGCAGTTTGTGCAGAGCGCATCGTTCGTACTGCGACATCCTGGGAGCGACGACCTGGTGGGAGCGGTGCTGACCAGCGAGGTTTCCCCGGGCGTGGGACATACGACGCAGTTGTGCGTGCAACCCGGTTTTCAGGGGCACGGCCTGGGCCGCGTGTTGATGCAGGCGGCAGCGGCGGCGCTGCGCGGATTGAAGTACAACGAATTGACGCTCACGGTGACGTCGAACAACGCTACCGCAGTGCACTTATACGAGCGTTTGGGATTCTCGACCATCAAATCGTTTACCGCCGGCGTGTGGCCCCGGTAGCGAGCGGGACCGCTTCCTCCGCTTCCTTCCCTTCCAGGTTTATCTGCCGACAGTTTCCGTCGATGTCACTTCGCAGCGGATTGCTTGCGAGCGGCCTCGAATTCGTCGTTGGGAAGCCACTGGACGAGCGAGGGCTGATTGGCGGCAGCGGCTCCGAGTTGATAGCCGAAGCTGGTCATTTTCGCGAGGCCATGAAAGTCCCAGTCTTCCTGGAAGGCGTCAGCGGGCTTGTGGTAACGGTTCGCGACATAGTCCTTGAATTGCGCCTCACCCCAAGCGACGTCGTGGCCTTTGAATTTGATCCCTTCGCTAATCGAGAAGGAGGGGATGCCGACACGGGACAAACTGAAGTGATCGGAGCGGTAATAGTGTCCGGCTTCGGGATGGGCGTCGGGCTTGATCGCCAGGCCAAACTGCTGGGCGAATTTTTCCACGGTGGGATAGAAGGTGGTGCGCTCTGCGCCGCTGACCTCGACTTCTTCCGGTTCGCCGATGGGCGCCAAAGCATCGAAGTTCAGATCGAGTGAGATCTTTCCGGCAGGAATTGGGGGATGCTTGCCGAAATATTCCGAGCCGAGCAGTCCCTGCTCCTCGCCGGTAACGGCAGCAAAAAAGATGGTGCGGGCGGGAGCGGGACGCGTGGCGGCCCAGACGCGGGCGAGTTCCATCAGGATGGCGGAGCCGGTGCCGTTGTCGACCGCACCGTGATAGATGTTGTCGCCCTTGGGACGCGAGGGATCGATGCCGAAGTGGTCGTAATGCGCGGTATAGAGGACGGCTTCCTTGCGAAGCTTGGAATTGCCGCCTTCGACTTTGCCAACCACATTGCGCGAGGTGAAGGGTCGCACGGAAGAAACGACGTGAGCTTTTAAGCGCACGGGCAACTCAATGGGATGAAAGTCGCGGGATTGCGCTTGCTTGTAGAGGGCATCGAGATCGTAGCCACCGAGGGCGACGAGTTTGCGCGCGACATCCAACTGAATCCAGGAGGCGGCTTCGAGCCTGGGAGTGCCGTCGAGTTTCAGGTAGGACCGCTCACCGCCCCAGGAATTGCGGACGACTTCCCAGGGATAGCTGGCGAGGTCGGTGCGATGAATGATGAGCGTGGCGATCGCGCCCTGACGTGCGGTTTCCTCGTACTTGTAGGTCCAACGGCCGTTGTAGGTGAGGGCTTTGCCTTTGAAGAAATTGGGATCGTTGGATTCGGGCTCGCTGACAAAGAGGAGAGCGACTTTGCCTTTCAGATGGTAACCCTTGTAATCGTTCCACGTTTCTTCGGGGGCGTTGATGCCGTAGCCAACGAAGACGATGGGCGCATCGATGTCGGCAACTTCGGTCTGAGTTTCGTTGCTGGTGACGTAGTCGTCGAACATTTTGAGGGGAACGGGAGAGCCGCTGGAAGGGACAAAAGAAAGGGTGGTGGCGGGCAGGGTCTTGATGCCGACCATGGGAACGTTCTGGAAGAAGGTGCCCTTGTCGCCGGCAGGCTGCAGACCGTAGGACTTGAACTGCGCGGCGATGTAGTCGGCAGCGGCGTCTCCACCCTTTTGGCCGGTGCCACGGCCCTCGAGTTCGTCACTGGAAAGGTATTTGTCGGACTGGCGGATACGGTCGGGATCGATGGCGGGGGCCTGCGCGGATTGCGCGAGGAGGGTGGCGGAGCCAAGGATCAGGACAGCGATAGCACTGAAAAACTTAGACATGCAGTTCCACTCCCAAATGTGAATGAACGTTCTCAATCGACTGTACCACGGCCGAAGGTGCTGGATTTCCATTCGAACGAATGGCTGGTGCGAATGTATCGATGAAATTAGAAGCCAGCGGATGCGGCTTCTACAGTGGGATAGAGGTGAACGAGTTTGTCGACGTTGGTCATGTGGAGGATGTTAGCGACGAGGCCGGTAGGCGCCGGAGATGCGCAATTGGCCGCCCTCCTTGACAATTTTGCCCTGGCTGACGACGAGGATGCCGACGCCGGTGCTGTCGAGGACGGTGACGCCGGAGACGTCAAAGATGATTTTCTTGGCGCCGGCGCTGAGGATCTCGGCGAGCTTGAGTTCGATGTCGCGGGCATTGTTGCCCATGATGATGCGGCCACTCATGACGAGCAGAGTGATGTCGGGGGGAATCTGCTGCTGTTCGATGGTGAGAATCATGGGGACCTCGTCGCTGGGATGCGGCATGTCAGAAACGCCGGAAGGAGAGACGGCGAAGCGGATTCTACCTTAGGAAGGAGCGGAAACAAAGGAAATGGAATGGGTTATTTCTTGGGGAGGGCGCGGTCTTTGAGCAGATTTTTGAGTTCGGACATGAATTCCTGGACATCTTTGAAATCCATGTAGACGCTGGCGAAGCGGACGTAGGCGACTTTGTCGAGTTTTTTGAGGCGATGCATGATCATTTCGCCGATTTCGGTGGTGGTGAGTTCGCGTTCGGTGGCTTCGTGAACGACGCCTTCGATTTCGTCGACGATGGATTCGAGCTTGGGAGTGGGAACGGGGCGCTTTTCGCAAGCTTTCAGCAATCCCTGCAGGATTTTCTGGCGCTCGAAGCGTTCGCGGCGGCCATCTTTCTTGATGACCATGTAGGGAATTTCGTCGATGCGTTCATAGGTGGTGAAGCGGCGCGAGCATTTGAGGCATTCGCGGCGGCGGCGAATGGTGTCGCCGGCGCGGACTTCGCGGGAGTCGATCACCTTATCGTCAACGTGCGCACAGAAAGGACATTTCACTCTGGGATTCTCCGGATGCAGGAAGAAAGTTAGCAAGTGAGCAGAGCAAAAGCAATGCGGAGAGAGGTGAGGGGAAGGTGGATGTGGAGCGCGGATGGCGGGAGGCGAGAAGAGACTAGACGTTGGAGGAGACGTCGGGTGATGAGAGCGGTTCGTCGTCGAGAGATTCGGAAGCTTCCTCGGCGCCGACTTCGCCGATTTTCTTGAGGTCGCCGAGCGACCAGCCTTCTTTTAGGAGGATTGGCAAACCGGCCACCAGGCATCCGGCGAACGTGATGAGCCAAAGAATCATGGCGGCGGCGACGGCAGTTTCCTGGGCAACGCCAAACAAGTGGGTGAATGCGACGATGGCGAGGGCTTGAGCGCCACCACCCACGCCGGGCAACTGAACCGCGGAACCGACCATGGTGAAGACCAGGACGAGCATGGAATCCGCGTACGAAAGTGTGGAGAGTTTGCCGCTGAAAGCATGCACGATGAGCCAGTAAGAAGCGACGACGCCGAGCCAATGAACGAGGGAATAGACGATCGGCGGCGACAAGGTCGGACCAGGTCTTGATGGTCTGCACACCGCGAACGAAACCCAGAACGATGCCGGAAACGGTGTGACGCCAACCGGTGGAGTGATGCCAGTTATGCATGCGGCGTTCGAGCAAGCCGGAACCGTGAACGCGGAGATAGATTAGGAAGGCGATCGCGCCGACCGCGCCGATCCCGAAGGCGGTGCCGGCGGTGCGCATGGCCTTTTCAAACATGGCCGCGCCGGGAGTATCGGCGAGATGGCCGGACGATTCGAACACCAGGAGGCCGATGGCGGCGATTACGGCGGTGCAAGCGGCGTCCAAGATGCGCTCGAGGGCGTAGATACCGAAGATGTCGGCCTTGGGGACGTTGTCCTTGCGGGCGATGAGCAAGGGGCGAACGGGTTCCGCGACGCGTCCGAGAAGGAAGAGGGCGCTGAAGCCGGCCAAGTTCATGCCGTAGATGCTCCAGAAACGGGCCGGGCCCACATGGGCCTGGAACTTTTGCCAGCGGAGGGCGCGTACCGCATAGCAGAGGTAGATGACTACAAAGGCGAGGAAGAGGTAGAGGAAGTTGGCGTTACGGATGGACTCCCAGAGTTTCTGGCCGCTGAATGAGGCGAGGTGGAAGGAGCCGCGATAGCGATAGAGGAGGAAGGCGGCGATAGCGAGAACGACGGCAAGGAGCCACCATTTGTTACTGGAACGGGAGTTGGGGCTCGCAGGCATACAGGTAGGCAGAGTACTGGGGGAAAGGGTTGGGCGTCAAGTTCGCTAAATAATGTAGATTGAATATCTTGTAAGGAATAAAGGGGACAGGGTAAGATGCGCTGGTTACAGGAACAAGGCCCGGCTATGAAAGATGGAACATTTTTGCCACCAGAGACGTTCCACTGTATGGCAGTCGATGTTGAAAGCACGGAAGTTCTGCCAGAGCAGAGACATGGAACACGGGGCTAATCGGCTTTGGAGCAGGATTCCCAACTGGTCCAACAATGCCTCCAGGGCGATGGAGCAGCCTGGGAGGAACTGGTGCGCCGACATAGCCGGCGGGTGTTTGGTCTATGCTACCGGTTCACGGGAAACGGAACCGAGGCGGAGGATTTGTCGCAGGAGGTCTTCTTGAGGGTGTACCGGACGCTCGGGAGCTATCGATCGGCCCATGGGGGATTTGGGACGTGGATGACGAGCGTCACGCGGAACCTGCTGATCGATCATTATCGTAGGACGAAGCGAGACCGGGTGACGGATTCCTTGGAAGACAAGATGCCGATCGTTGAGAACAAAGAGGCGACGGCAAGAAGGCCAGATGAGCAGGCGCTGCTGGGAGAGTTGAGCGGGCAGGTGCAGGCGGCATTGACGAAATTGTCGCCGGAGTTGCGGGAAGCAGTGGTGCTGAGGGACCTGCAGCAGTTAGAGTACGCAGAAATACAGCAAGTGCTGGCGGTGCCGGAAGGTACAGTAAAATCGCGGATCAACCGCGGGCGGATTGAGTTGGCACGGATTCTGCAGCAGATGGGAGTGCGGCCATCGTGAGGAACGAGGAAGCACGGGAACCAGAAATTGGGAGTTGGCTATGAGCTGGACACACGATCAAGTTGAGGCAAGGCTGAGCGATTACTTGGAAGGCGCGCTGCCGGACGAAGAACGACGGGAGCTGGAGTCGCACCTGGGGCAATGCTCGGAGTGTGGGCAGCTGCTGGAGAGCGTGCGCAGCCTGGTGCTGGAGATGCGGGCGATGCCGATGGTGGAGGCGCCGCCGCGGCTGGTGTACGCGATCCTGGATCAGACGCTTGGACCACGGGAAACGGTAACGGGATGGCAGGGATTCAAGAATCTGTTGCGGGGATTGGGTTCGCCCAAGTTTGCGTATGGAACGGCGAGCGTGCTGGCTACTTTGGTGATTTTGGTGGGCGCTTCGGGATTCTCGCTGAAGAAGCCGAAGCTGGCGGATTTGCGACCTGCAACGCTGACAAATAACCTGGTGCGCAAAGCGCATATCGGGTACGCGAATACGGTGCGGTACGTGAGCGATCTGCGGGTGGTGTACGAGATTCAGTCGCGGTTGCACAACGACCAGAACAATTTGCAGGCTCCGCCGGAAGAGTCGCTGCCGAAGGCGACACCGGACAAGGCTCCGGGACAGACGGACGATCATCGGCCGGCGCAGCCGAAGCAGCAGAATCGCGCGAATGAATTTGGGCATGAGCTGGAGATGTTGGCAGCGGAGTGCCCGGTAATGTACGAGAGGAGCATTCGATGAACTGTGCGGTGCATCCGGAAGTGGATGCAACAGGCTACTGCCGAAACTGCGGCAAGCCCATGTGCCCGGCGTGTGCGCGGCCGGTGCGGGATGTGTTGTATTGCGAAGATTGCCTGGCGCAGGTGGTCGGGATACCGGCGGGGTCGACGGCGAATGCGGTGGGGACGGCGCCGATCATGGCGGGAAGTGCCGGGATAGGCCCAGGTGCGGTGCCGCCGGTGGCAAATGCGAACCCGAACGCAAATCCGGGAGTGGCGTTTTTGCTGGGATTGCTGGTGCCGGGACTGGGAGCGATTTATAACGGCGAATACAACAAGGCGATGCTGCAGATCCTGGTGTTTGGGGGAATCATCGTCGGGATCACGGGAGAGTTTGGTGAGCCGTTCAATGGATTTTGGGTACTGGCGCTGGTCAGCTTTGTATTTTATATGGCGATTGACGCGCTGCGAGTGGCGAAGGGCAGACAGACGGGAACGGCGGTGCAGGATCCACTGGCGGCGTGGACACGCAATAAGGCGACTGGGCCATACCTATTGATTGGGATTGGGGTGTTGTTCCTACTGGGGAATTTCGGAGTGTTCGATTACTTCCAGATTCGAAGGATCTTCTGGCCGGTGGTGCTGATCGGCGTGGGATTTTTGATGCTGAGGAATCGGATCAGCAGGGATTGAGCGGAGGACGCGATGAGCACACAAGAGCGTTGCCACTGCCCGAGTTGCACGATTCGCTCGTTGATGGGACCGGCGATCGTGATCACGATCGGGGTGTTGTTCCTGCTGCATGAAGTGCGTGGTGGGACTTTCTTCTTTGGGAATACGTGGCCGGTGATTTTGATTGTGATCGGGGCAATCCAGTTGGGCGCGACGTTTGCGTCGCGAGAAGGACACGTGGAGCCGACGCCTCCGGCAACATACACGGCGCCGGTGCAGCCCGTCACGGCGCCGCCAAGCGCGCCACCAACAACTACGCAGAATCCGTACGGAACACCAGGACAATAGACGAACATGGCGAAGACCCAGTCGCGCACGAGCGGGCTGTTCTCAGGATTGGTGCTGATCTCGGTGGGAGCTTTGATCCTTGCGCACAATTACGGGCGCCTGGATATGGGGGATTTCTTCCGGAGATGGTGGCCACTGCTGATTGTGTTCTGGGGCGTGGTGAAGTTGTACGAGCGGACGGTGGGGCGGCGATTCGGCGGGGATGGTGGGGCCATAACGGCCGGGGAAGTTTTGCTGGTGATACTGATGCTGGGGTTGGTGGGAACGGTAGCGACGATCGACATCGTGCGCAACAAGGTGGGCAACAGCGGGCTGAGCGTGGATCTTGGAGATAACTATTCATTTGATGATGTAGACGTAACGCCGCAGACGATTCCGGCGGGAGCGCGGGTGATGGTGCGGGTGGGACGGGGCGACGTGACGGTCCGGGCTTCGGACGATCAAGAGGTGCGGGTAACGGCGAAGAAGGGCGCGCGGACGTGGAGCGAAGAGGAAGCCAAGCGGTTGACCGACCACGTGAAAGTGGCGATCGTCAAAAACGGGGATGGATACGAGATTCAGCCAAGCGGGTACGACCTGGGAGATACGCGAATCGGAGTGGATTTGGAGATTGAAGCGCCGAAGAACTCGCCAGTGACGGTGCGGAGCGATAAGGGCGACGTGTCGGTTTCCGATATAGAGGCGGATGTGCAGGCGACGCTGGCAAACGGGGACGCGGAAGTGCGAAACACGAAGGGCGATGTTTCGATCGAGATGAAGAAGGGCGACGTAAAGGTTTCCGCAACAAAGGGAAATGTGAAAGTGTCCGGGCGAGGCGGCGAAGTGGAAGCGGTGGACACCACGGGCAGCTTCACGGTGGACGGCGATTTTTACGGGCCGATCCGGGCAGACAAGAGCGCGAAGGGCGTGCGGCTGATTTCGGCGAAGTCGGATGTGACGATTTCGGCGTTGGACGGGCATCTGGAAGCGGGGTCGGGCAATCTGGACCTAGTGAATGCGCCGGGAAATGTTTCGGTGCGGACGCGCGATGCGGAAGTGAATATTGAGAACGCGGGCGGCAAGGTGCAGATCGACAACCGAAACGGGCAGGTGAATGCGCGGTATTCGACGGCGCCGAAGGACGACATTTCGATCACCAATTCGTCGTCGGGAATTTCGCTGACGGTGCCGAGTAGTTCGAGCTTCGACATTGAGGCGGATTGCCGGAATTGCGATATCAGTTCGGAGTTCGCGAATTTGCAAGTAACCAAGGCGCCTTCCGGAGATTCGCATCTGGCGGGGAAAAACGGATCGATGCGCGGGCCAAAGATTACGCTGAAGACGAGCTACGGCGGAATCGAATTGAGAAGGACGACCGTAACGATGCCGGGAAAACCGGCGATGCCACCCGCACCACCGGAACCGCCGGACGTCCAGGAGCACTAAAAAGAAGCGCGTCAGGATTTGGAGAGGCGCGCGAGTTCCGAGAAAAAAGCAGGGTAGGAAACCGCGGCGCAATCGGGGTCGTGAATGGTGGTGTGGCCATCAGCGGCGAGTGCGGCCACGGCGAAGGCCATGGCGATGCGGTGGTCTCCACGAGGATCGATTTCCGCGCCACGCAGGCGACCCGCGCTGCGACCAGCGACAAACAAACCGTCAGGGCGTTCTTCAACGTTAGCGTGCATGCGCTTGAGATTTACGGCGAGGGCGGCGATGCGATCGCTTTCTTTCACGCGCAGTTCGGCGGCATCGCGAATCTCAATTCCCTTCTCGGTGTACGGACCGAGAGCGGCGAGCATGGGCAATTCGTCGATGAGGAGAGGGACGAGTTGGCCGTCAATGAGGCCGCCGCTGGAGTGCAGCGGACTTTACGGCAAGGTCGCCGACCAGTTCGCCGTGTTTGTTTTGCAAATTCAAGACGGAAACGTTGGCGCCCATGGATTGAAAGAAATCCAGGATGGCGGAGCGCGTGGGGTTCAAGCCGACATTGGCGATGAACAGATCGGAGCCGGGGAGCAAGGAAGCGGCGGCGATAAAGAAAACGGCGGAGGAAAGATCTCCGGGAACGTCGATGGATTCGGGTGGAGTGCGAGTCGATCGGTGGGCCCAGCGCCAGTGATGGTAACCGTACGACCATTGCGTTGAACGGGAGCGCCAAATTCTTCAAGCGCCAATTCGGTGTGATCGCGGGTGCGAGCCGGCTCAATGACGACTGTTTCGCCATCGGCGAACAGCCCAGCAAGGAGAACGGCGGATTTGACCTGAGCGCTGGCGAGCGGCATTTCGTACTGAATGGCCCGGAGAGCGGCGCCGTGGATTTCCAGCGGCGGGAAATTTTCTTCGCGCGCACGAATGTCGGCGCCCATCTGCCGAAGGGGAGTGATGACCCGCTTCATGGGACGCTTCTGAAGAGACGCGTCACCTGAGATGGACGTGGTGAAGGATTGTCCGGAGAGGATGCCGGAGAGCAACCGAATGGTGGTGCCGGAATTTTCCGCGTCGAGGGGGCGAGAAGCGGGCTTGAGACCTCGCAGGCCATGACCAGTGATGCGGACGGTGGAGTGGTCGACTTCGACCGCAGCGCCGAGCGCTTTCATGCAGCCAAGGGTGCTGTGGCAATCGCGAGCAGCGGCGAAATTGCGAAGTTCGGAGGCGCCGTCGGCCAAGGCGCAGAGCATGGCGTAGCGATGAGAGATGGATTTGTCGCCGGGAGGCTCGACGGCGCCGTGAAGAGATGTACACAGGATGAATGGAGAGGGGTTTCACGCGAAAAATTTTAGCACGGGGGATGCAGGTGGCACGAAAAGAGGAGATGCGAATGTGATCAGTGGCGAATTGTTAAGGAAAAAAGACTGCACTTGAGGACAGTTGGTTTTCGAGAAACGGGCTGGAAAGTGGCGGGACCATGAAGGCGAGCGGTTCGTATCATGGAGATGAACGCAAATTTGGAGAATTCGAGGACGGTTTATGCCAGCGCGCAGGGGAAATGCGGTAATGCATGTGATCACCAAGACGGCTATCGGCGCGGGGGCGCTCTTTGTCGTCGGGGTACTGCTGGCAGCGATTCCGAATCATAAGTCGCAGGTACTGGCCCCGAATACGGCGAGCCGATCGATGCAGGGTGCGCCGGACACGACGCAGAATGCCGCAGACGCTGCCGCACCCGGCCACGAGCAGAAAAAATCAGGACAGCGGAAGTAAGAAGAACCTCCAAGAATTAAAGCTACCTGGCTGTAGCGACTGCGGTTGCGCCAATCGGGAGATTGGCGGTCCCGGGAATTCGGGCTACTGGTCTTTGAGTTTGAGGCGGTGCTTGTTTTCTTCGAGGAAGGCGCGCAGATCGGCGGACGCGTCGAGAAGGCGAATCCACTGCTCATAGTATAAGGTGACGGGAAAACGACCGAGACCGTAGACGGAGACGCCACCCTTTTCCCCAACCCGAAATTCGATGGAGCCGCGCTTGGGCCGCTCGGCCTGTTTCTTGAGTTCCGCGATTTCGGCGAGCAATTCCTCTTTAGTTTTTTCCGACATGAAGAACCTCCAGAAGTTGGTGGGAAGGGCCAATGTCTCACACTGGGTGAGGATAGGCCAGTCCTAGGACGTCTAAGCTAAGAAGACAGGACGTGCGGTCCGTTGGTTGAATTGCCGGGAGAAACGCGGGTGGTATCATGGGCGTTCATCTTCGGGGGTTCCCGCAGTGTTGCAGAAAGCCCGGCAGTCCTGTTTCGCGCAAAAATCCACATACTTCCGTTGGTTGCTGCTATTGGCGAGCGTATGGATCGCGCTGCCGGCATGCGCGCAGCAGAGCGAAGAGACGATAGCGGTTTCAGATGTGAAGCCAGGGATGCAGGGGTACGCGTACACGATTTTTGAAGGGGACCAGGTGGAGAAGTTCGATTTGCAGGTGCTGGGGGTGATGCCGAACTTCCTGGGGCCAAAGCAGTCGATCATCCTGGTGGAATTGAAGGGGCCGAAGGTGGAGCACACGGGCGTGGTGGCAGGAATGAGCGGAAGCCCAGTGTATCTGGATGGGAAGCTGGCGGGGGCGCTGTCGCTGAAGCTGGGAATCTTCACGAAGGAGGCGATCGCAGGCGTAACACCGATTGCAGATGTATTGAGGCCACCGGTGGATGCTGCGAAGGGTCAGGAGACGATGCAGCCGTTGGCGTTGCCCAGCGACGCCAGAGTTCGAAACATGGTGCCCAGCGGTGCGGAGCTTGAACCGATTGAGACGCCGCTGATTTTTTCAGGATTTGCACCGGCGGCGCTGCAGCCGTTTAGCGCACAGCTTGCGAGCTACGGATTGGTGGCAGCGCAGGGTGGGACGGCAGCGGCGCAACCGGGCGACAAGAATCTGAAGGCCGGAGACATGGCGGGAATGGTGCTAGTGCAGGGCGATGCGTCGATCAATTCGGCATGCACGGTGACGGCGGTGCGAGGCGACCAGGTATTTCTCTGCGGGCATCCGTTTTTGAGTTTGGGGGATGTGAAGATACCGATGTCGCGGAGCCGGGTGGTGACGACGCTCTCGTCCAGCCTGGCATCGACGAAGATTGTGAATGTGGGCGAGCCGATCGGAACGATTACCGGAGACCATTTGACAGCGGTGACGGGAACCCTGGGAGCGACGCCTGCGCTGATTCCAGTGGACGTGACGTTCCGCAATGGAGCGGAGAAGAAGTTTCACTTCGAAGTGATCAGCCATCCGAAGTTGACGCCACTGTTGGTGGCACTGACGACTTTTAATGCGATTACGCAGAATTCGTTGTACGGAGAAGGGACGACGCTGGAGTTGCGAGGCGAGATTCAGTTGAAGGGACACAACGCGGTGCAAATTGAGAGCACATTCGCACCGAGCGATGGAAATTCGCCCGACGGATTGCCGCTGGCGCTGGTGGTGCAGAACGTATTTGGAAGGCTGTTCACGAATCATTTTGAGGTTCCGAACGTCGAGCACATTTCGCTGCAGGTGCAAAGCAATCCGGGACGATCGTCGTTTGCGATTGAGAGCGCGTGGCTGGAGAAGGGCGAGGCGACTCCGGGCGAGGATTTGCGGGTGCGGGTGATGCTGCGACCGTATCGCGGGGAATCGCGGGTGGAGGAGGCCACGATCCACGTGCCAGATCAGATCGCACACGGAAGCACGGTGCGGGTGCTGATCAGCGACGCGGATTGGATGAACCGGGCATCGCGGGGATTTGGATTTGGGGCGGCCCCGGGAATGGGCGCGTCGGGCCCGGCGGGACTGGATCAACTGATAGCGCTGTTGAACCGTGAGCGGCGAAACGACCGGTTCTATGTGGGGCTATTTGTACCGGCGCCCACGCTAGTGTGGGACGACAAGGAAATGCCGAATGTGCCGCTGTCGGAGATTAACGTGATTGACGGACGTCCATCGCCTGGATCGGTGCAAGTGCTGCGGGAGAGTCTGGCGAGCGAGACGTCGGTGGCGCAGGGTGGGCCGGTAAGCGGTGTGATCTCTTTGAATCTACAGATTCGGTGAGGCTATGGGACAACGAGCGATGAGAAGAAGAGACACGCCGGCCAGAGCAGCGAGAGTGCTGGCAAGCGCGGCCGTGGTGCTCGCGCTCGTATGGGGGATCAGCGCAGAGGCAGAACACACCCGGCGGTGGCGGCAGTCGACGTATGACGAATTTTTGAAGGGGACGGCCAAGGGTGTAGCGGTGCGGAGCGACGGACATCTGGAGCTGGCGCCAAAGTTCACGTTGGTGTCGGATGCGGATGCCTCGTATTTGTGGTCGTTGCGGACAGACGCAGCGGGAGTGCCGTACGCGGCTGGTGGATCGCCAGCAAAGGTATTTCGGTTTGAAGGAACCGGGAAACCGAAGGTGGTGTTTGAGTCCACAGAGCAATTGGCACAAGCGGTGGCGTTCGATGCAAAAGGAACGCTGTATGTGGCGACAGCCCCGGACGGGAAAGTGTATCGAGTGGGAGCGAACGGGGAGAAGACGGTGTTCTTCGATCCGAAGACGAAATACATCTGGGATTTGGCGTTTGGAAAAGATGGAACGTTGTACGTGGCTACGGGGGACAAAGGGCAGATTTACGCGGTGACGGGCGAAGGCAAGGGCGAATTGTTTTACGCAAGCGACGAGGCGCACATCAAGATTCTGGGATTCGACGCGAAGGGAAACTTGATCGCGGGGACGGACCCGAACGGGCGGGTGCTGCGAGTCAGCAGGGACGAAAAGAAAAAAGCGGCGGGCGAGGCGGCGGCCAGCGGATTTGTGCTGTATGAAACGGCGAAGCGGGAAGTGACTTCGCTGGCGGTGGCCAAGGACGGCGCAATTTATGTGGGGGCGATTGGGGATAAGACCAGGCCTAATCCGCAGGCGCCCAATGCGGTGATTGCGACTTCGCAGGGGACGACGATCATCAGCAATAGCCCAGTGGGCGGGCAGGGATTGTCGCCATTCCCGAATTTCGCTCCGACGCTTTCGAGCAGCATCTACAAGATTGCGGCAGATGGTTCGCCGGAAGAGATATGGAGCTCGAAGGACGACGTGGTGTACGCGCTGGGGCTGAATGCAGACGGGCGGTTGCTGGCGGGGACTGGGAATGCGGGAGCGCTGCTGGTGATTGACGGGCACGGCGTGTACGCGCAACTGGCGAAGTCGGGCGCGGCGCAGATTACGGGAATCACGCGAAACGCGGCGGGACGAGTGTTTGTGTGCACGGCAAATCCGGGGAAGGTGTTTTCGGTGGGCCCGGAGTCGGAGAACGAAGGGACGTTTGAGTCGCAATCGTTCGATTCGAAACTGTTTTCGACGTGGGGCAGGCTGGAGTGGTTCAGTCCACCGGCAAGCGGCGCGCAGGCCAAAGTTTCCAAGGAGCCGCGGCTGGAATTGTATGTGCGCAGCGGAAACACCGAGGTGCCGGGGAAGGAATGGTCGGCGTGGGCAGGCCCGTATACGACCAGTGGCAGTCCGGTTGAGGCTCCGGCGGCGCGTTTCTTCCAGTGGAAAGCGGTGATTCACGACGGGCGCGCGGGAGACGGAATCGATTGGGTGAGCGTGGCGTTTCAACCGAAGAATGTTGCTCCGGTGGTGGATGGGATTGCGATACAGGATCCGGGAGTGCGGGCGCAGGCGCCGATCGCACTGGGAGGCGGGCAGGCAACGACGGTGAATCTGAAGCAGCCGCAAGCACCGAGTCCCAGTGGGATTGTGATCACCACGAGCAGTACGAAATTTGAGCAACCGCCGCAGGGATACGTGCAGAAGGGCTGGGAGTCGGTGCTGTGGACGGCGCACGACGACAATGATGATGATCTGCGGTACGCGGTTTATTTTCGCGGAGAGAACGAACACGACTGGAAATTGCTGAAGGATAACTTGGACCAGAAGTTTTATGCGTGGGATACGACGACCATGCCGGACGGCGCCTACTACCTGAAGATTGTGGCCAGCGATGGGCCGTCGAATCCGCCGGCGATGGCGTTGACGGGAGAACGGGACAGTGAGCGATTTGAAGTAGACAATACGCCGCCGACGATCGGTAAAATCGAGGCCAGCCCAACGGGGATGAACGCCGACCGGTCGAATGGGGTTTCGTACGATTTCCAATTCACCGCAAGCGATCCGAGCAGCAGCGTGGATAAGGCGCAGTACAGCGTCGACGGCGGAGAATGGATTCTGGTGGCGCCGACGAATGGGATCAGCGATGGGCGCACGGAGACGTATTCCTTTACGGTGCGGGGATTGCAGCCGGGAGAGCATACGGTGGCGGTGCGGGCGTATGACCGGTTCGAGAACGTGGGAGCGGGAAAGACAACGTTCACGATTGCGGGCGGAAAAAGCTGACGAGCTTCTGGATTATTTCAGGCAAAGACTACTCCGACGAATCAGCGGATCGATCTGAAGTGGTTAGCGCGGAAGCTTGGCGCTGGAGGGCGGAGCTTTGACAAGTTCGGGGTGGGCGGGCTTGGGCTGCTCGGGTTCGATGAAGCTTTCGATTTCGGCGCCAAATCCCATGCGACCGTCGGCGAAGGCGTCGGGCTTGGCGTGGACGACGCGGGCCTTGCAATGAGTTTCCTCGGGAGAGGCGCCGGTGACTTCGGCGGGCATGCGGATAGTGGCCTCAATGGGCATGCCGACCTGGAGAGGGGCGGAAGTGACAAAGAAAAATCCGCCGCGGGAGATGTTGATGGCTTCGGTGAAGTGATCGGTGCTGTCGGAGGTCAGGTTGTCGGGGCGAAAACGCAGGGGGACACGCATGCGAAAGCGCTCGAGGTGTCGGCGTTCACTGGTAGCCATGGTACTCCGCGCGGGCGACTTGGCAGGGAGAGTACGCGACCGCGCATCTGCGGAAGGCCCAGTTTAACAGAGGAATTTGCGGGCAGATAGAGGAAAGATAGCAATTTGGCTGGTGTTTGCACGGGAGGGGTGGACTAGACTGCGGCTATGGAACTAAATGCGCGGGAGGCGGGAAATACCATGGGTGGAGTTGTGTCTGAGGGCGCTACGGTGACGCCGGTGAACGCGGAGACGATCCGGGAAGCCCATGAGCGGATTCGCGGACGGATTCACCGAACGCCAGTGCTGACTAGCCGGTCCATCGATGCGATGGCCGGGGCGGAGGTGTACTTCAAGTGCGACAACTTTCAGAAGACCGGGTCGTTCAAGATACGGGGAGCGGCGAACGCGATACTGTCGTTGAGCGAAGCGGAAATTGCGCGCGGGGTGGTGACGCTGTCAAGCGGGAATCATGCAGCAGCGGTGGCATGCGCGGCGGGATGGCGGGGAGTGCCGGCGTTCATCGTGATGCCGAAGAATTCGTCGGCGGTGAAGTGCCGGGCGGTGGAATCATACGGCGGCAAGATTACGTTTTGCGAGCCGACGAACACGGCGCGGGCGGAAACGGCGGCGCGACTGCAACAAGAAACGGGAGCGGCGCTGGTGCACCCGTTCGACAATGATCGAATCATTGCAGGGCAGGCGACGGCGACGAAGGAGTTGCTGGAAGAAGTGCCCGACCTAGATGCGGTGCTGGCGCCGGTGAGCGGAGGAGGGTTGCTAAGCGGGACTTGCTTGAGCGCGAAGCTGCTGGGTTCGAATGTGCGGGTATTCGGGTGCGAGCCGGAGCGCGCGGATGATGCGTACCGGTCGATGCAAAGCGGAGTGCTGCAGAGGCAAGAGGCGAGCGACACGATGGCGGACGGGTTGAGAGCATCGCTGGCGCCGAGAACGTTTGCGATTTTGCGGAAGTACGTGGATGGGATTGCGCTGGTGTCGGAAGACGAGATTCGCGGGGCGATGGTGCTGATCGCGGAACGGATGAAGATGGTGATTGAGCCGAGTTCGGCGGTAGCGGTGGCTCCGATTTTGAGGAAGGGCGGGATTACGTCGTTCGGACTACCGAGCAAAGGCGGGAAATTGAAGATTGGAGTGGTGATTTCCGGCGGGAATGTGGAGATGAAGGCATTCGCGTAAGTGGTTCGGTCTGCTGGTTGTGAAAAGAGTTTCGAAGCGGACGCAACTTTGGGGTAAGAGGCGGGTTTACAGGAAACGTGCGGGTGTATTTTGAGAGTATTTGCCGTGATGCCGGAATGGAAACGCGCTCGGTGAGATTTCGGCAAGGCAGCCAGGGAAAACCGTATTCTGAAAGCACGCATCTGGGTAGAGATGGAGCCCGAGAAGAAGAATCTGCCCGGGTCAATCCGCCCAGACATTTTTATCACCCATTAGCTACCGAATGAGTTCGCAAACAAAAGCCAGGGAGCGCTGACTGAAATGAAGCTGAGACTAATCGCGTGTGTTGCCACTTTGACCGGACTGTTGCTGGGAGCTGGCGGAGCCATTTTGGCGCAGCAGGCCGCCGTACGATCGCGGATCGTGAAGCCGATTGACGCGTCGCAAACGGTGCAGTTGAAGGGCAACGTGCATCCGCTGGCGCGAGCGGAGTTCGACCAAGGAGCGCTGGCGGATTCGCAGCCGATGTCGCGGATGCTGTTGCTGCTGCAGCGCAGTCCGGAGCAGGAAGTGGCGCTGCGGGATTTGATGGAGCAACAGCAAACGAAGAGCTCTGCGAACTACCGGGCGTGGCTGACACCGGCACAGTTTGGAGCGCAGTTCGGGCCGTCCGATGAGGACGTGCAGAAGATTACGGGATGGCTGACGCAGCAGGGATTCCAGGTGGCCCAGGTTGCGGCAGGCAAGACGGTGATTGAGTTCAGCGGGACGGCAGGGCAGGTGAAGAGCGCGTTCCAGACGGAGATTCACCGGTACACGGTGAATGGAGCGGATTATTTTGCGAACGCGAGCGATCCGTCGATACCAGCGGCATTGGCCCCGGCAGTGCGAGGCGTGGTGGCGCTGCATAATTTTCCGAAGAAGGCGAACTCAATTCGCAAGGGTGAATATCGGAAGGATAAATCGACGGGGCTGATTACGCCGCTGTTTACGTACGGCAACCCGGCAAATTTTGCGATGGGCCCGGCGGACTTCGCGAAGGTGTACAACATCCCGACCTCGGGAGCAGACGGAACCGGCCAAAAGATCGCCATCATTGAAGAATCGAACATCAATACGCAGGACGTGTGCGACTTCCGGAATATTTTTGGATTAACACCGGCATGCCCGGCGTACCTGAATGCGACGGGTTCGAATGGGTATTTGAGCGTGCTGGTGAGCGGCCATGACCCGGGAATTCTGGGGCCGAGCACAACGAACGAAGAACAGGAAGCGGACCTGGATGTGGAATGGGCGGGAGCGGTAGCGCCGAATGCGCAGATTTTTATGGTGATTGCGGCGTCGACGATGTCGAATCCGACGCAGGTATCGACGGGAATCGATTTGGCGGCGCTGTACGCGGTGGATAACAACGTAGCGCCGATATTAAGCGAAAGCTATGGTACGTGCGAGTTCGACAACGGCAATGAGGGAAACGGATTCTACCAGCAATTGTGGCAGCAAGCAGCGGCACAGGGAATCACGGTAGCGGTCTCGACGGGCGACAGCGGATCGGCGGCCTGCGATCCAACGAGCTCTTCACCCAATGCCGCGACGCAGGGTCTGGCGGTGAACGGGCTGGGATCGACGCCGTACAACGTAGCGGTGGGCGGGACGGATTTCGATCCATCGACGCTACCGACGGGGAATTCGAACCAATATTGGAGCGCGACGAATAACGGGGGACAGGGATCGGCGCTGAGCTACATCCCGGAAACCACGTGGGACGATTCGGCATGCGCGATCAATTACTCATCAACATCCCAGTGCACCAGCGTGGATCCGCAGGGCGCAGACGTGGTGGCGGCGGGAGGTGGATTGAGCAATTGCGCGATCCTGACGAGCGGCGACAGTTCGTGCAGCGCAGGGTATCCACAACCGCCGTTCCAGACGAGTTCGTCGCTGGGAACGTTTTTGACGCAAGCGAAAACGCGTTCCCTGCCGGACGTTTCGTTTTTTGCAAGCAATGGACAGAACGGGGTGGCATACATCGTGTGCCAATCAGACGCCAACACGACCGGGGATTCGTGCAATCTGAATTCGCCGTACACCGATTTTCAGTTGATCGGAGGAACTTCGGTGGCCACACCGTCGTTCGCGGCGGTGATGGCGTTGGTGAACCAGAAAATAGGCGCGACGCAGGGGCTGGGCAATGTGAATTACGGGTTGTACTGGCTGGCGGCGCACGACACGAACTATGTGTCCGGGGCTTGCGGGTCTTCGATCGGACAAACACCAAACAGCAACTGCGTATTTAACGATGTCACCAAGGGCAACAATTCTGTGGCGTGCATCGGGGATACGGCGAATTGCAGCAGCACGAATTCCAATGGGTACGGCGTGCTGGTGATCGGGACGAATCCTTCGAGCGGGATATCGGGAAGCAACCCGGCGGTAGCGGCGTTTACGGCGGGCAAAGAATATGACGCGGCGACGGGGCTGGGCTCGATCAACGTGAGCAATCTATTGACGAAGTGGAGCTCGTTTGCGAGAACAGCGACGACGACCGCGGTGACGGGAAATTCGACGCTGACCTTCAACAGCAACTATACGGCGACGGTGAAAGTGACGGCGGCATCCGGGACACCAACGGGCTATGTGACGCTGATCGCGATGAAGAGCGACGGGACGCAGCAGACGGTGGGGCCGTTCACACTCGCGGGTGGAACCGTGAACGCAACGACGAATTTGTTGCCGGCGAACACGACTTCGCTGGTGGCGATGTACAGCGGCGACGTCAACTACGCGGGAAGCAGCGGAACATTGGCAGTAAAGGGGAGCGGCGGGAACCAGCCTTCGAAGACGGTGGTATATTTTGTGACGTACGACAATTCCACGACTCCGCCGACGCCAACGCTGTCAACGAGCGCGCAATCGATCACCTACGGTTCGCCGTATACGCTGAAGATTGCGGTGACCAAGAGCGATGGGACGTCGTGCGAATTCACGTATCCGAACATTCAACCGACGTATGCATGCCCTACCGGAACGATTACGCTGACGGACAACGGGCAGGCGCTGAACGACTTCCCGAAGGCGGGAACAGCGAATGCGACGAATATCGCGACGCTGAACGTGCTGGGAATCGCGGAAGATATCGCGGTGCAACTGTCCGGCACGGTGGGAAGCACAACACCAGGCGTGCACAGCATTGTGGCGACGTACAGCGGGGATGAAAACTACGCAGGGAGCAGCAACACTCCGCTGAGCGTGACGGTGGCGAAGACCGCGTCACAGATTGCGCTGGCTTCCAACACGGCAAGTCTTTCGGCGGGGCAATCGGCGACGCTGACGGCAGTGGTATCCACGCAGAGCAACGATGTCAACGCTCCGGAGGGTACCGTCACGTTTTATAACGGCAGCACAGCTATCGGAACACCCCAATTCATGGGAGTTGCAGCAAGCGGGTCGACTGGGGCAGGAGGGACAGCAACGCTGCAATACACGTTCGCTACGGCAGGAACGTACAACATCACCGCAGTGTACAGCGGAGACCCGAACTACCTCGCGTCTGGTAATTCGAACACGGTCACCATCACGGTGACGGGCAGCAGCGGAGGAGGCGGCACGTTCACAGCGACGGCCACAAGTGCAACAGCGCCGGCCGGACAGAGCGGCAGTTCGACGATAACGATAACGCCGGGACCACAGTTCTCGGGAGCAGTCAGCGTGACATGCGGATCATTGCCGGAAGGCGTGACGTGCAACCCGTCGCCGCTGTCCATCAACGTGACCGGCACGGGCACATCTTCGGGAACGCTGACGTTCTCCGTGACCGCGCCATCGTCAAGCACTTCGGCATCGCTGACAGGGCCTGGCAAAGAAGATCTGTTCGCGAAGGGGCAAATGTTCTACGCAGCATTTGGGCTGGCAGGAGTGATTTTCCTGGTGACGCTGCGGAGAAAGGACTTGCGGAAGGCGTTTTTTGCGGGACTGGTGATGTCGATGTTGGTGCTGAATAGCTGCGGCGGGGGATCGTCCGGCGGAGGCGGAGGATCGGCGAGCACGACAACGAGCATGACCGTATCTAGCACCAAGATTGCATCGACGGGCTCTTTGACCGTAAATGCGAAGGTGACGTCGAATTCGGGCACTCCGACCGGAGCGGTTGGGCTGTTCGATGCAGGAACGCTCGTGGGAACAGCGCAGGCTCTGAGCAACGGTACGGCGAGCTTCACGGTGACATCACTGGCGGTGGGAACACATGCACTGGCACTGCAATATTCGGGCGACGCTTCGCACAATGGATCGGCGAGCGGAACCATTAACGTGGCGGTGACGGGCCAGGTCAGCGTGCCGTTGACGTTCAATCCAACAATCGCTTCGGCGCCATCGGTGACGCTGACGATCAACTAACAAAATCAGAATGAAGGAAACGGCGCTTCGAGAGAGGCGCCGTTTTTTATTTGGTGGCGATGCGACGCGAGTGCTGCGCGGCATGGGCGCCGCGCGACGCGTGGATGCGGAAGAGGAGCCTATGTTAAACGGCGTTGGGTGGAAAGAAGATGTTCCAGAATTGAGGGAAGGCGGTGGTGAATTCGACGGGAACCAGAGAGCCTTCGGAATTGAGCTGGGGAGGACGCACGACGTGCGCTTCGACTTTTTTCTGGGTCTTGGGATTTTCGATGGTGAGCTTGGAGCCGTTGGGCAGGCCCTCGGGCAAGATGATCATGGCGCCATTGGCGCTGACGGTGTGGGTGACGCCGTGAAGCGGGTTGGTTTTGCCCGGGATGTGCACGAGCACGGGCATCCTGAGGAGGACACGCTGGGCGCGACGGCGCTCTTCATTGGTTTGAGGCCGCACGGTATTGGAGCCGCGTTTGACCTGAGGAGCGTTGGGTTGCGCCGAAGCGGCGGGCGCGGGGATGGTGGACTTTTGCGGAGGCGTCACAGTTCCAACCCCCAGAAGTCGAGATCGGGCGCGACCAGCTCGATGCCGTATTCCCAATTTTGGCCCTGCTGATTCCCTTTCCAGACGACCACGGCGGCATTGCTGGAGTGGGTAGCAAGATTGGTGAGGGCGATGCGCTGCTCGAGGTTGAGCGATTCGGGAAGCAACAGCATGCAGCCGTAGGGATTGACGGTGCGGGTGACCGTTTCGAGAGACACGCGGCCATGGGCGGAAGAGTCCCACTCGAGGCGTACGGGCACGCGGGAATTCATGCGGCGGCCACGGCGCTTTTCGCCATGGAGAGCGCCAACCTGCTTAAGTTCCGGCAACTTAACGGTCATTTTCGCCTCTTCGGGGCATGCTAAAGTGAGAGCAAGGTGCGGTCAATGGTACGGTAAAGCAAGCGGTGACGAAGATATAGCTGTACGCAGGGACAGGAGCGGCGAAAGATTACCGGGAAAGAACGGAAGGGCGAGGGCGGGTTGAAGAATCTGATTGTGAATGCGGACGATTTGGGTTGGACGGCGGGGGTGAACCGGGGAATTGTAGAAGCGCACCGGAACGGGCTGGTGACGTCGACGTCGCTGCTGGCGAATGGGGCGGCGTTTGAGGAAGCAGCGGAGATCGCGAGGACGAATCCGGAGCTGGGGATTGGAGTTCATCTGAACTTGAGTGACGGTAAGCCGACGGCAGCGCCGGGGCGTGTGCCGGGATTGCTGAACAGCAAGGGAGAGTTCGAGGGTGGCCCGGAAAGTCTGCTGGTGCGGCTGGGTAAAAGGACGCTTTCGCCAAAACAGGTGGAAGAGGAGTGGGAGGCACAGATTCGCAAAGTGCTGGAGGCGGGCATACGGCCAACGCACCTGGACGGGCACAAGCATGTGCAAATGCTGCCGGGGTTGTTCGAAAGAGCGGTGCGGCTGGCGCGGAAGCATGGGATCGGCGCGGTACGGGTATCACTGGAAGATTCGAAGCTGCGGGGGCTGCTAAGCACAGGAGCGGAGCAGAAGACGCGCGTGGTGCTGAAGCAAGGGATGCAGGCGCGGGGATTGAAGCTGCTGGCGCATGATGCGCGAGAGATTGCAGAGCGAGCGGGAATTGCGACGACGGATTACTTCTGCGGAATTGCGCAGACGGGGGTGCTGACGAAGTAGGGCGTGGAAGCGCTCCTGGAGAATCTGCCGGACGGCACTACGGAATTGATGACGCATCCGGGGTACTGGGACGAGGAGCTGAAAAGCTCGAAGACGCGGCTACAGGAGTCGCGGGACGAGGAATTGCGGATTTTGACCGATCGAGAGATCAGAAAAACTGTCGCCAGCCGAGGGATACGCCTGATAAACTTTAAAATGATGGCTGCCGCAGGGTAAATGCGAGCCAGGCCGAAATTTTCCCGTCCGTGTACAAGTTGAACCGCAGAGCCAGAAGGCGAGAAGCGCCGGCGACTGCGCAGAATAAGTGAGGCATTCGGAAGTTATGCGAAGTGAAGCATCCACGATCCGGTATTCGCTGGTCGTTCCCTTCTTCAATGAGCAGGAGAACATACCGCAGTTGTATATGAAATTGACCGAGGTGATGGACTCGGTGGGCGAGCCGTACGAGATGGTGTTTGTGGATGACGGCAGCAAAGACAACACGTACAAGGTGCTGTCGGATATCTACGAGCATGATCGAAGAGTGAATGTGGTGCGGCTGCGCAGGAATTTTGGGCAGACACCGGCGTTGAAGGCGGGGTTCGACTTCGCGCGCGGGGAAATCGTGATTTCGATGGATGGGGACCTGCAGCACGATCCGGAGGAGATACCGCGGTTCCTGGAAAAGATTGAGGAAGGGTACGACCTGGTGAGCGGATGGAGACACCAGCGGCAGGATCACTGGCTGAGCCGTCGACTGCCGAGCCGGATAGCGAATTGGATGATGGCAAAGCTGTCTGGGATTGAGTTGCACGACTTTGGGACGACGTTTAAGGCGTACCGGCGCGAAATTCTGCAGGAAATCCAGTTGTACGGAGAGTTGCACCGGTTCATTCCAGCTCTGGCCAGTTCGACAGGCGCGCGGATCGCGGAAGTGCCCATTTCGAATCCAGAGCGCAAGAGCGGGAAATCGAATTACGGAATCGGGCGAAGCGTGCGGGTGTTCTTCGACCTGATCATGATCAAGTTCCTGCTGGATTATTCAACGCGGCCGCTGCAATTTTTTGGTTTGCTGGGCTTGGCGGGAACGGGAACGGGATTATTCCTGGCGTTCTGGCTGAGCGTCGACAAGTTTATATTCCGCCAAGACATCATGACGGAGCATGGGCCGCTGCTGCTGCTGTCGATCGCGTTGTTTGTGAGCGGGATTCAGTTCATCTCGATGGGATTGCTGGGAGAGATCAGTTCGCGAACGTATTACGAGTCACAGAACAAGTCGATTTATGCGCTGCGCGAAGTGAAGAGCCACCGCAAGGAACTGGGCGATTCTGCGGAACCGGCGCGACCGAGCGGGACAGAGCGGTAACGACTTGAGGTTGAGGGCGGCGACGCTGCCCCCGTTCACAGAAATAATTCCCAAGAAAAACTAAGAGTGCAGGCGGCGATATTGGCCCCGATGGTAGAGGAGCGGGTGGCCGTCGGAGGCGTCGAGGCTTTCGACCTCGGCGAGGAAGAGGGCGTGATCGCCGGCAGGATGCTCGGCGACGACGTTGCAGGCGAGGTACGCGAGGGAATCCTCGAGGAGAGGAATGCCGGTATTGGTGTAACGAAATCGTATGCCGAGGCGAGTGGCGGCTTCAGGGTCTTGAACGGGCTTGGCGAAATGCTCGGAGACCGATTGTTGGGAATCGCGAAGTATGTTGACGCCGAAGCGGTGCTGTTCGCGGATGTAGGAGAGCATGCGCGCGTTGTGATCGACGCAGATGAGAATGAGCAGAGGATCGAGAGAGACCGAGGTGAAGGAATTGGCGGTCATGCCGTGGACGAGGCCGGGCTCGCGCTCGACGGTGACGACGGTGATGCCGGTGGCAAAGTGCCCGACGACGCGACGGAACAATTGAGGGGTAAGGGTGGAACTGGCCATGGCGTTAATTTGAAGATAACACAGGCAAGAGGGCGGAAGAAAAGTGGCGCGGAGCAAAAAAAAGGCGCCGCTGGTGAAAGCAGCGCCCGAAGATGGCAGTGATTATTTGTGCGGCTTGGATTCCGAAGACTGCTTCGGAGGCGGTTGCGATTTCTGGTGCTCGGCGGTCTGTTTCTGTTCGAGCTGTTTCTGCTGAGCGTCGTGTTTTTGTTCCATTTCGTTGATTTTCTGCTGTTGTTTTTCTTCTGCCTGGCGCTGCTTTTCTTCGTTGGCCGTTTGCTGTTGCAGCTTCTGCTGCTCCTGATAATTTTTCTGGTCGAGTTTCTGCCGCTCCTGATCCTGCTTTTGCTGGAGCTGCTGGACCTGCTGCTGGTGTTTTTGCTCAAGCTGCGGGTCTACGTTAACAGAGCGAGCGGAAGGCGGTCGATCGTTCCGGTTGGCATTGGCGGGCGCGTTGGCGGCGTTGTTGGCAGGCTTGTTGTTCGGAGCGGAAGTGTTGGCGCGATTGCCGTTGGCGTTCGCAGAGCTGTTGCCGGTGTAGGGGACGGACTTGGGGGTGGCCGCAGGCGCAATTCTGACCGAGGCAGCAGCGGTGCGGACGGCGGCCGGCTGCAACTGGCGATATTGAGTGGTTGAGATGGGACGCCCTTCATTCGCCTGAATGGCCGATTGCTGTTTTTCATAACTCGGCGGAGGTGGAGGCGGCGCGGTGCGCGCGACGACTTGGCGCGACTGAAGAGCGGCCGGTGGATGAACGTTGGTGGGCGCGCCAGCTCCCACAAAAGCTTGCTTGGGAGGAGCGATGGCGGGCGCAGCGGCATACGCGGGCGCGGCGGCGACTTGCTTGGAATCAACCTTCACAAGATTGGCGTTGACCGGTCGCGCGGAGGCGAAATTCTGGCCGCTGGTGGCGGTAACGGCGTTGGGGACGGACTGGTTCATGTAGTGAACGTTGTTGACGGTCACGTTTTTGTTGATGGTAGTGTTGTTGTAATAGTTGTTGATGACGGTGGTGTTGACGGTTGTGTTGGAGATGTTGACGTTGTTCACGTAGGTGCGACTGACGGGATACGAAGGAACGAAGACTTCACGCGGGCCCAGCGGGAACCAGCCGACGTTCACGCCAACTCCGATACCGGCTCCAAAGGCAACGCCTGCCGCGAAATGGGGACCGCCAACCCAGGCAACGAGCGCGGGAGCGTAAACGGGACGAACGTAGGCGACACCGATGGGGCGAGGCGGCGTGGGAACCCAGCCCCAGGCACCACCATAGAAAACCCAGCGGCCGTAGTGAAAGGGAGCAAAGCCCCAGGGGGCGTTGTCAACCCAAGTCCAACCCCAAGGCGCAACCCAAATCCAGTGGCCGAAACGATAAGGCGCCCAGGTAACCACGGTAACGTGAGGAAACCAGACGGTGCCGTAGTCGGGAACGGCGCGCCATCCGCCGTAGTCGTCGAGGTCTTCGTAGCCGATGACGTCGTCGGAGACGTAGCGGTGAGCGACGGCGTGCTCTTCGTGGAGGTCGCGTTCGTTGCACCAGACGTCGAAGTCGTCGTCTTCCGCAAGAGTTTCCATGTCGGCGTTGAGCGTGTCGGTGCCCGTAAAGATGCCCTGATCACCTCCGTGAAGGGTGTACGCGGAACCGCCGCCGGTGATTTCGCCCTGGCCTTCGCGGACATTGATGATGGTGGTGTCGCCGTTTTCGTTGACGTTGATGCGGTAGCGGCCGGGACGAAGAACGTTAAACGCCAGATTGGGTGTGTCGATTTCGATGCTGTCGCCCTGATCGAGACGGCGAACACGGAAGCTAATGGTGCCTTCGGTGAGGCGAACCTGAATCATGTTGTCGCTGAGGTTGAGGAAAGAGAAACCGGTGGTCTGTCCGAGGCGGAAGGCGGCAGCGCCGACGTGAAGTTCCGCGCGCGCGTCGCGATCGGTCCAGAGTTTGTCTCCGGTGGTGATGGGGCGATTGAGGACAGCAGAAACCCAATCGTCGGTGCCCGCGGGACTGAAGGAGACTTCGCCGTTGGTCAAGCTAAGACGGGCGACGCGGTCGGGGGGATCCTGCTCGTCATCCGCGAGGGCGCGGGAAGACAAGGAAAGTGCCAGACCGAAGAACAAAAAGATAGTGAGAACGTAGCTGGGCCAGCGAAGCTTGAAGGAACTCATAACTCTCTCCTGAGAAACAGAGCTGAACCCCTCGGAAAAGCCGGGGGACGTCAGCCCCAACAAAAAACGCCTGTCGAACAGGCCATGCGCGGACGGCGAATGAAGGCGATCCGCGTTCTTTACGTTTAACACGCCGGGTGGAAGAGAGTTGTTCCTTTGGGGGGAGCAAGAACGCAAAAGTAAATGGAAGTGGAAAAAGAAAAAGGCCCCCGCGAGAGGCGAGGGCCAGGCATCGGAAGAGTGTTAGAGAGAATTAGCGATGATGGCTGCCACCGCCACCACCACCACCCGGATGACCACCTCCGCCACCGCTAGGATGCCCACCGCCGCCGTGCGGGCTACCACCACCGCTCGCATGAGAACTGCCACCGCCGCTGCTGTGGGGCGCGGGAGAACCGTAATGCGGCGCAGAGGACGGACGAGGAGGCGGAGTGTAGGAACGATTGGCCGCGGGCGGGCGGTTCGCATTGTTTGAATTGTAGCTGGCCGGCGGCCGATTGACGGAAGCCGAACGAGACGTGGAATTGCCGCCCTGATAGGAACCCGCGGATGCTCCCGAGCGGGCCCAAGGCGGGCGATTGGCTTCGGCAGGAGAAGTGGTGTGCGTTACCGAAGAAGAAGCGGCGCCAAAGCCCTGTGGAGCGCGGCCGGAGTCGGTTACATTGCCTTGCGCATTCCAGGAACGAGTGGGCGCAGTGGATGCGGCCGAGGTGCGATTCGAGTTGCTGAGCGCAGGATGGCCGGTGTAGGTCTGCGAAGGAGAAGAAGAGTAAGAGCGATTGCTGGCAGTGGTGTGAGAGACCTGCGCGGGACGCAATTGCGCCGTGTTCATGGTGTGTACCGGGAGATGAGAAGCAGCGGCAGCGGGCGCGGTGCGCGCGACAACGCTGCGGCTCTGCGTGCTGACCGGAGGAGTAGCAATGTTGCCGTGTGAGTTGGCCGCACCGAAATAGCTGGAGCGATTGGGCGAGGCGGCAATGCTGTTGTTGACTTGAGCGCCATGCAGCGCGGCACTGGTGAGGCGATTGGTGCTGCCGTGAATGGCCTGGCCATTGACAAAGGCGTTGTGCGAAGCAACGGTGACGGCGTTCGCGTTGTGAGCGTACGCGTAGTTGTAATTGTGGTTCGCGCTATTCAGCGTATTTACGTTGGTGATGTGGGTGTTATAGACATTGACGTTGTGATAGTAGCCGGAGCCGCAGTGGTACCACGGGTGATAGGGCTCACCCCAGCCGAGCGGGAACCAGCCGAAACCAGCGCCAAATCCGACGCCGAATCCGAAGCCAGCACCAAAGCCACCGACGAAGCCGACAAAGGCCGGACCATAAAATGGCCGCGCGTAGTATGGACCCGGGCACCAGCCCCAGCGTCCGCCACCGTAAATCCAGCGACCGTAGTGGAAGGGAGCGAAGCCCCAAGGAGAGTAGTCAATCCAAGTCCATCCCCAAGGGCCAACCCAATTCCAGTAACCGGAGCTGTAAGGCGACCAGCCTGGTTCGACGCTGTTGGGATACCAGACTGCTCCGTAGTTGGGTTCTTCATTCCAGGTGCCATAGTCGTCGAGATCGCTGTAACCAACGGTGTCGCGATTCACGTAGCGAGCAGACGGAGAATTTTCTTCTTTCAGGTCGCGAGACTGAGCCCATTGATCGAGATCATCGGGAGGCGGAGCGGCTTCCGAGCTGATTTTGACGCTGGCGTCGTTGCCATCGATGTTGGCCTGTTGTCCGGCTTCGACGACGAGAGTCTGACCGCCGCCGGCGACTTCGCCTTCTCCTCGAATGACGGTCACGGAAGTGGCGTCGCCATTTTCGCCGACATCGATGCGGAACGCTCCGGCCTTATGGACGGTAAATGCAACGTTGGGAGTATCGACTTCGTAGGAGTCGCCTTCGCGCATTTCGCGAATCCGGAAGTTAATGTGGCCTTCGGCGAGCCGAATTTGGGTGACGTTGCCATCGAGATTCAGAAACGAGAGAGCCGTCATGGAGCCGAGATGAATGGAGAGTTCTCCGACTTCCAATTCGGCACGAGCATTTTGATCCACCCATAGTTTGTCACCGATCGTCATCGGACGATTCTTGGCAGCAGCGCCCCAGTCACCGGTGCCACCGGGTTGGAGAGAGACAGAACCGTTGATGTAGCTGATGCGTGCAACGCGGGAAGGCGGATCTTGGGCGTTGTCTGGATTGTCATCAGCGGCCCGCGCCGGTAGGCTCAGAAAGAGAGCACTGAAAATAGATAAGAGCAGAGCGGTGAGGCTCTTCTCAAAACGAGTGCCGTTCATAACTTGTCCCCTGAGGCCCCGGAGCAGAGGACCGGAGCCCGAAAGCACCCATAGTGCTGTGACACCCATTATGGGATGATTCCGTAGAGGTAGAACCCGGGGACGGAAAAAAAGTTGCTCTTTATCAGGGTGGCAGGCGGAAGCAGCGAAAGGATGGTACTAGGACGGATGGTAACTTGTCCGCAATCTGGTCTCTAGACCAGCACGCAGAATGGATGGCAGTGCGTAGACTAGTACCTTGTAAGCGATAGATGGCGTCTGGGAGAATAAGGGAATGAAGCGAACAATCCTGGCATTCGCATTGATGGGCCTGGCGGGAGCAGCAAGCACGCAGGCTCAGATCTGGCATCAGGTGGGGCCATCGGGCGGCACGGTAATCAGCCTCACAGCCGATCCACACAACAACAACAAAATCTATTTGGGGACAGCGGATGGACATGTGTTCACGTCGACGGACGACGGCGGGCACTGGGCGTTGCTAAGCCGAATTGGAACAGGACAGGACGACGTGGTGACGCACATCATCGTCGATCCGCGAGATGCGAACCGGCTGTACGCGAGCACGTGGGCACTGTATTCGGGCGGCGGAGGCGTATATCGCAGCGATGACGCGGGCCGCACGTGGAACGTGATCGGATTGGCGCACGAGACGGTGCGCGCGCTGGCGCAATCGCCGACAGATCCCAAGCTGCTGCTGGCGGGTTCCCTGACGGGCGTGTATCGCTCGACGGATGAAGGCGCGACGTGGACAAAGATCACGCCGGACAATCATACGGACCTGAAGAATTTCGACTCGGTGGCTTTCGACCCGAAGGACAACAACACGATTTACGCGGGAACGTATCATCTGCCGTGGAAGACGACGGACGGTGGAAAGAACTGGTTCCCGGTGGTGAAGGGAATGATCGATGACTCCGACGTGATGAGCATCATCATTGATCCTTCGAATCCGGACAACGTGCACGCGACGGCCTGCTCGGGCATTTACCACAGCACGAACGGCGGACAGCAATGGGTGAAATATCAGGGTATTCCGAACACGTTCCGACGGACGCAACTGATCCGCATGGACCCATCGAGCACGAGCATTTTCTACGCGGGAACAACGAGCGGGTTGTGGAAGACCACCAACGATAAGGATTTTCACCGGATTACTCCCGGAAACTGGATCATCAACGCGTTGGTGATTGATGCGCAAAATCCCAAGCGGCTGATCATCGGCACGGAACGCGAAGGCGTACAGATCAGCAACGACGGCGGGGAGACGTTTACGTCGTCCAACAATGGATTCCAGCATCAGCGGATTACGGATGTGGCCATGGATCGCGAACATCCGGAGCGCGCGCTGGTAGTGCTGATGTTCGATAACGATGCGTTTCTGGCGACCAGGGACGGCGGGGCCTCCTGGACCACGCTGGGCCCTGGGCTGAAGCGCACCGATCTGCGGCATGTGTATGCGGCGCCGACGGGCTGGTGGGCGGCGCTGACAGCCGGCGGGTGGATGAAGTATGACGAAGTGACCAAGAAGTGGGAGCGCGCGGGAATGTTCGAGGGCGATCCGGTGGTTACGACGGTTTCGACAACGAGCAAGACCAAGAAGGGCACAACGGTTGCGGGCAAGAAGACGGTGACCAAGGCTGCGAAGCCAGTGTTGAGCGCATATATGGTCAACGACATGGCGTTCAGCAATGAGGCGTGGTTCGCAGCGACCAGCGGCGGCGTGCTGGTGTCGAAGGACAAAGGCACGACGTGGAAGACGGTGAGCAGCGATCCATTGACGCGGAAGATTGCGCAGTCGGTGGAGGTTTCGACGGACGAGAATCAGATCTGGGCGCTGGCGGAAGGCAACTTGCTGTTCTCCAGCGATCACGGCACAACGTGGGAAGCGAAGGAGCTTTCGTTCGCGGCCGCGGGTGGCCTGAAGCTGCACCGGGTGGATGACAGTTCCCTGTTCATCACGACGAATATGGGCCTGTACACCTCGCACGACGCGGGACGGAATTGGAGCCGCGCGGATGTACACGAGCTGTCGTTCCAGTCGGTGGCGGGAAACGGGACGGCGCTGGTCGTATCGCTGCACAAACAGGGCTTGCTGGCGTCGTATGACGGCGGAAAGACCTGGGCGCGGCTGGATGATCCGCTGTCGCAGGGATACTTCCCCGATCGTGCGCGCACGTCGAGATGGATCGGTGGTTGCGGTATCGTCCACCGAAGGCATCTTGAGCCTGGACCCGAAGGCGAGTTCGGCGAGCGCTTCGGGCTCATCGATGAAGTAAAACAAGTTCGTATCTTCTGGGAGAGAGAACGTAGGGCGCCTTGGAAACAAGGCGCCCTATTTTTTTGAGGGGCAGTGGGGGCGAGAGAACCTGTCCGGCGGTTCCATTGCGGATAAAATTCCGGAGATTAAGCTAAAGGAATGCAGATGAGTTGGCGGATGCGTGCAATTGTGTTCGCGGCGCTGTGGATCGTGGTGTACGGAGCGGGTGGGAACTGCGAGGCGCAAGAAGCGGGAGCAAAGCCCGCGACATCGGCGATCTGCCCAATCATTTATGCGCTGGATCAAGCGCCGACGGAGCGCGGAATCCATTACGTTTTTTACGGGAATGCGTTTTTTATTAATGAAGACGGCTACCTGCTAACGGCGGCGCATGTACTGAGCGATTTTCAGGATGGCGGACAGCCGCAAATATTGGTTGCGAGGAGAAATGGACCGCCAGTTACCGTGGCGGTGAAAGTAGTGGCATCGGACCGGGAGCACGATATCGCGGTGCTGGTGGCGGAGCCAAATCCGTTTGTGAGCAAGTCGCCGGTGCACTTTTTGAATTTGGCCGAAAATGGCCCAAAAGAAGGCGCACACGTGATTGCAGCGGCGCTGCGGCCGTCGAGGATGCGAGACCCGCACAGCTACGACGCGCCACAGCAGGATGCGGCGCAGGCAGAAGTATTGAACTACGTGGCAATCAGTTTGAACAAGGGCGAGGAGAAGACGGATTTATTTTTGTTTTCTCACGAAGTGATTCACGGGCAGAGTGGAGCGCCGGTGCTTGATGGGTCAGGAGATGTAGTGGGGATTGTGGAAGGTCAGTGGTTGCATCCGAGTCCGATCGTGGCATTGCGCGCCGCAGGAAGCGGGGCGACAGTGGGAGCAGCAATACCGGTAGGGGTGGCGATCAGGCTGCTGGAGCAGAAGCATATCGCGTGGCATAAGAGGGAGCAGGTAGCGGGAAGAGTGGATTGATCAGCGAATGTGATTGCCGCCAATCTGGTAACCGATGCCACGAATGGTGCGGATCAGGGGACGAGCGGCACCGGCGTCAATCTTGCGGCGCAGATAATTGATATAGACGTCGACGACATTGGTGACGGAGTCGGGATGCATGCGCCAGACCTGCTCAACGATCGAGGTGCGGGTAACGGGGCGGCCGGGATTGCGCAGCAGGAAATCGAGCAGCGCGTATTCCTTGGGGCTTAAGTCGATGAGTTGACCTGCACGGCGCACGCTGTGGGTGACTCGATTGATTTCCAAATCTTCAAACTGATAGACGTCCTGAACAGGGCGGCCGCGACGACGCAGGACAGCCTGTATTCGCGCGAGAAGTTCAGCAAAGGTGAGCGGCTTGCCGACAAAGTCGTCGGCGCCCGCGTTGAGGCCTTTGATGCGCTCTTCGGCCGTGTTGTTGGCGGAGAGCAGGATGTAGGGCAGGTCGGGCCATCGATTCTGGATTTGGGCCAGGAGATCGGGACTGACCGAAGCCGGTTGATTGAGGTCGAAGAGCAGCAGATCGAAGGCTACGCTGGAATCGATCGCAGAGAGATCGGCGGTGGAATGCAGAAGCTGGATGGTGAAATTTTCTTTCCGCAAGTGTTCCTTGAGGAAGTCCGCAAGAAATGGATCAGGTTCCGCGACGAGTATGCGCATAGAGGTTCTCTCCAACACAAATTGAAGGGGCGGACAAAAACGGGAGCGATGAGAGGATCGCGTCCCGGGTACGAAAGGCTACGGCCCGCTGGGCGGGGAAGAAGTTCCGGGCGGCACAGCAGACGGGCGCGAGGGGCGGGCAACCGGTGAAGGCAAAAGGAAAGGAGAAGGCTCACCGAAAGCGGGATTCAGGATAACGATATCCACGCGACGGTTGCGGGAGCGACCTTCGGCGGTTTCATTGCCGACTACAGGATGATATTCGGCGAAGCCAGCGGCAGCAAGACGAATGGGTTGCACTTGATAGCGAAAGATGAAGAGCTTGACGAGTTCGGTGGCTCTGGCAGTGGACAATTCCCAGTTTGAATCAAAGTGCGTGTTATGGATTGGGACATTGTCAGTGTGGCCTTCAATGCGAAGGCTCTCCGTGCGGGGAGCGATGACCGCAGCGAGACGATCGACGGCGCCTATGGAAGATGGGCGCATATCGGCAAGGCCGCTGTCATAGAAGCCCATTTCGCGGAGGCTGACCACGAGACCGTCCTTGCGAGCCTTCACTTCGACCACGTGATTGCGGATTTCGGGAGCCAAAGCCTTTTCCAGTTCATCCTGCACATCTTTCAACTGCGCACCGGCAGCCGAAGGGGCGAGGATCCCCTTCATCGGTTGCACGAATCGTTCCATATCCGAAGAACGCTGCACGTTCTCGACGGACTGTACTTGGGCGAAGGGGATCGCTTCGGAACTGTTGAGCGGGATTTTGGTGTTGGAAGTATCGAAGACGCCGAGTTCCTGGAAGGCGACCTGAATGGCAAGAGCCAAGCGGCCGACGCGGCGCTTATCGACTTGGGAGGAGGCGTAGAGGACGACAAAGAACGCGAATAAGAGGGTGATGAAGTCGGCGTAGCTGACGAGCCATCGCTCGTGGGAGACGTGTTCTTCTCTTTTCTTGCGGCGGCTCATTGCGGAGGACCAATCGAACTGTTGTTTTTGTTGGCTTCGGCAAAGAAGCCAAGAAGCTTGGTTTCCAGCATGCGCGGGTTCATGCCTTCGAGGATGGAGATGACACCTTCGAGCATCATTTCGCGGAGGATTTGTTCCTGGCGGATGCGGATCTTAATTTTTCCGGAGGCGGGCAGAAAGAAGAGATTGGCGGATCCGACGCCATAGATGGTAGCGACGAAAGCAACAGCAATTCCCTTCCCTACTTCGTTGATGTCATCGAGGTGTTGCATGACCTGAATCAAGCCGAGGACGGCGCCGATGATGCCGATGGTGGGGGCAAACCCGCCGGCGGATTCGAAGACGCGGGGCAGGTGATCTTCGTGTTCGCTCTGATTGTCGAGTTCGAGGCCCATCATTTTGCGGATTTCCTGGGGCTCGGTGCCGTCGACGGCGAGCATGAGACTTTTCTTAAGGAAGGGCTCGCGGATCGTGTCGAGTTCGGCGTCGAGAGAAATGATGCCTTCCTTGCGAGCTTTCTGAGCGAAACCGACGATTTCGCCAATGAGGAGATTGGGATCGGCGGAGGTGTCGCGGAAGACCTGGCCAAGACGGAGGGTCGCCGCAACGATGACTCGGAGGGGAAACTGAATCATAACGGCACCGAGGGTTCCCCCAAAGACGATGATGGCGGCGGTGGGTTGAAGAATCTGCGCGACGTGACCGCCTTCCAGGATGAGGCCGAGAAGAATCCCACCGATGGCGAGGACCACGCCCATGAAGCTGCTCTTGTCCATAGGGCCTCAGGAAGCGCCGGGCTCCTCCGATGAGGAAAGCGGAGCAGGCGGGAAAACGGCAGCGGCCTCCGAGGGAGGGTGAACCAAGCCGGCAAGGATGGCACGGCGAAACGAGATCACGCGGTCGAGGACCTCGTCGGCGGTCTCACGAACGATGATTTTTTCGCCGGTCACGAGAGTCAAGACGGTGTCGGGGGCCTTTTCGACGTACTTAATGAGGTCGCAGTTGACGATGAGCGGATTGTTGTTCAAGCGAGTAAGCCGAATCATAAGGAAGCCAGTCCCGCGAGCGAGAGCGGAAACGTTCAAAGAAGTTATCGGCGGAAATGGAGGAAAGTTAAGGGAAAGGTGAGAAAGAGGAGAAAGTAAGAGGATTTTATGGATTGGTTCTTGCAATAGAGGGGCAGTGAGAAAGCTGTGGAAGAAACCGCAGGCGGACCAACAAGTGAATTGGAATGAAAGGAAATGGGAAACAGGGGGCGGTGGGAAGAGTGGAAAAGGGCTACAGAAACGGGACGGACACTCCAATTTGGAATTGCTAGGAAGACGGAGTTGCCGATTTGGGGGGAGTATGAATCAGCATCGGGGAGTGCTGGTAGGGCGAGATGGGGTGATCTATCGCCAGAAGACGAGGGGATGCGCGAAGGGATGGCGAGAGATCGGGTATTTGCCGAGGGCCCTGGAGGGGCTGCGATTGCTGAGGCAGGCGGGGTTCACCGTGGTACTGGTGTCGCGGGAAGAGTGCGTTGCGGATGGCGAAGTGTCGCAGTGGGAATTTGAATCGATGACGCGACGGCTGGCGCTGGATGTGGCGTTGGAACACGGACAGATCGCGAACAGTTATTACTGCGGGCATCGCGCGGGAGAACAGTGCTTCTGCCGGAGGCCTGCGCCGGGGTTACTGCTGAGGGCGATGCAGGAGAATGCGCTGAGCGCGCAGGAAACGACCATGGTTGGAAACAGCGCAGAGGACGCGGAAGCCGCGAGGCGAGCGGGATGCGGGTGCATTTTGATACGGAGGGGTGCGTTCTTAACGGAAGAGGTGCGGCAAGAGGACGGAGACGAGGTCGCGAGCAGTCTGTACGAGGCAGCCGAACGGCTGGCAGGGACAACGGATCCGAGGACGCGGGAATACATGCGGCAAGAAGCGGAATGCTTGGTAGCAGGAGGGGGCAGCGAAACAGGTAGCTTGATGGATGCAGAAAAGAAGCTGGCTTAAACAGTGTTGGGCAGAGCCTGTTCGAAGGGACAGGCGCAGAGGCTCGCTGCCCTGCACTTCTGAGGCGTAAAGGCTTTTGGGGGCACGCCGATATAGAGGGTGAGTACGTTGGCTGATCCGTAGCGACGTGCGAGCCACCAGGACTTAGAGGGTATGAAACCCCTCGCACCCGAGGCTCCTCGGACGCCAAACGGAACAACAAGCAACGAAAGGAGCCTCATACCATGGCGATAAGTCTTCTCAATAACATTGCGGCGTTGGAGGCGTCGAACCAACTGCAGATCACGCAAGGAAAACTGCAGAATACGCTGTTTCAATTGTCCTCCGGTTCGCGAATCAACAGCGGCGCAGACGATGCGGCGGGCCTGGCGATTGCGAACGGGTTGCAGGCAAACATCACGGCGTTGACGCAGTCTTCGCAGAATGCGAACAGCGGCGTGGGGCAGTTGCAGGTAGCAGACGGCGCGCTGGCGCAGGTGACGACCCTGCTGAATCGCGCTGTAACGCTGGCAACCGAGTCCTCGAACGGCACAGTCAGCGATTCGCAGCGCACCGCACTGCAGGCGGAATATTCGCAGATCAACGCCGAAATCGACAGCATCGGCGCGAACACGAATTATAACGGGACGGCAGTATTTACCGCGGCCGCGCAGAGCATCTTCCTGAGCGACGGCGGGACGAGCACCTCGATCAACACGACGACCGGAGCGTTGTCTTCAGCCGGTTTGGGGCTGGTAGCGGGCGGGACCGCGACAGTCACACCGGCCACCGCAGCGACGGCCCAGATCAAGCTCACCGGGCTGCCGGCAGACGGTGACAAGGTGTCGATCGACGGGACTACCTACACGTTCAAGACGACGGTGGCGGCGGCCGGGCAGGTCGAAATCGGCGCCACCGCAACAGCGACCGCGCAAAACCTGGCGGACGCCATCATGGACTCCGGAGGCACCAACGGCGCCGGTGGAAACTATGACGAAACGGGCGCGGACGCACACGTCAGCGCGACGGCTCTGGGCAACACGGTGACAATCACCGCGCTGACCACCGGCACCGCAGGAAACTCATATGCGGTATCGGCACCGACCAACACGAGCAACAACATCGTGCTGGCAGGGCTAACCGGCGGTGACATGTCTGGTGGAGCGGCCGCAGTAACCGCGAACATCAACAACGACCTGTCGACAGCGACGGACGCGCAGGTGACCCTGGCAGCTATCAACGCAGCGATCGCGTCGGTAGCGAGCCAGCGAGGCAACATCGGTGCGGACATCAACCGGCTGCAAGCAGCCAGTAACGTGGAAAGCGTGCAGGTGCAGAACCTGACGTCGGCGGAAGACCAGATCATGGCCGCGAACATTCCGCAACAAGTAACAAACCTATCGGAATACTCGATTCTGAACCAATCCGGTATTTCGGCGTTGGCGCAAGCCAATTCGGCGCAGCAGAGCATTTTGAAGCTGCTCCAGTAATCCGGGGCAAGGGCAAAAAGGCGATGGGCGGAATCTGCGGGGATTCCGCCCCATCGCTGTAGGAGGGCGGCATGAAGATTTCGACGGACGTGGCAACAAATACCCCGGTAGAGACGAGCGCGCCAACGGCGAACCAGGCCAAGAGCGAGAAGGTGTCCACGCAAAGCACCATGGCCAGTATGGTGGAGAAAAGCAGCGTGGGGGCGGGTAACGCAGTGGCGACACCGACACAACGGAGCACGGACGTAACGTTTCGGCGGGACGGCAACGGGCGGATTTATTACGTGGTGTCGGATGCGAAATCGGGGGAAGAGATTCTGGAAGTGCCGCCGAAAACGATTCGGGACATGAGCCAGAGCATCGATGAGTACTTGCAACAACGAGAAGCGAAGAGCGGGGCGCACGTTACGGTGAAAGCATAAGGAGGGCGCATGTCGACGAGTGCGGTGAATCCACTGTCATCATTATCAACGGCGCTGGCGGACAGCGGGACAAGCTCTTCCAGCACGTCGGCAACGGGATTGGGGCAAGGCATCGACGTGCAGCAGTTTGTGCAGTATGCGGTGGCGGACCAACAGGCGGCGATCACGTCGCTGCAAACGCAGCAGACCACGCTTTCGTCGGAAACCAGCGAGATCTCGAAAATCAGCGGATATCTAACGAGCCTGGAGAGCGCAGCGCAAGCGCTCAGCGATCCACTGGGAGCAATGTCGGGCGAATTGGCGACGTCGTCCGACGCGAACATCGTGACCGGGACAGCCTCCGGCACGGCGAGTAGCGGAACGCACACGATCACGGTGAACTCACTGGCGACGACGTCGTCGTATTACACGTCGGAACTGAGCAGTAGCGATTCCACGATCGGCACAGGCAGCTTCACGATTCAGGTAGGGTCGAATGCGGCGTCAACCGTGACAGTGGATGACACGGACAATACCCTGAGCGGACTGGCGACTGCAATCAACAACCAGGATCTGGGAGTGACGGCCAGCGTGATTCAAGATGCGAACGGATACCGGCTAGCGCTGGTCAGCAACAGTTCCGGTGCAGCCGGGGACATCACGGTGGGCGCCAACAGCACGAATTTGAGCTTCACGAAAGCGGTGACCGGCGCGAACGCATCGCTGACAGTGGACGGAGTGCCAATCAGCAGCGCCAGCAACACGGTGGCAAATGTAATTAACGGCGTTACGCTGACGTTGAATTCGGCTTCGCAAGACAATCCGATCACGCTGAATGTCAGCCAGGACACGTCGCAAGCGACGGACGCAATCAATAATTTCGTAAGCGCGTACAACACAGCGATCACGGAAATCAATGGGCAGTTCAACGTAGCGTCGGACGGCTCAGGCGGTGGACCGCTGGAAGAGGACAATACGCTGCGGGATGCGCAGACGCAGCTATTGAGCGCGGCGGCGTACTCCATCACGGGATCGAATGGGATCGTGAACCTGGACAGCATCGGCGTAACGATGAACGACGACGGAACACTGTCTGTGGATAGCGGAACGCTGAACGCGGCGCTGACGAACAACTACGCGGACGTGCAAAACCTGATGCAGAACGCGACAAGCGGGTTTGCGCAGAATTTCACAACGGTGCTGAACAACATCAATGCGGCGGATACGGGAACGTTATCGGTAGACTCGCAAAGCATTACGAACACTTCGCAGGCTTTATCGGACCAGATCAACGATCTGCAGGCCGCGCTGGCCGTGCAGGAAGCAAACCTTACGCAGGTCTACTCGCAAGTGAATGTGACGCTGGAAGAGTTGCCACTGCTGGAGAGCCAAACGAGCCAGCAGCTATCGAGTCTGACGTCATGATGCGCTACGACCTGACCAAGACATACAACCAGACCACGGCGATGGGCGCGACGGCAATCGGGCAGATCGTGGCGCTGTACGACGCGATCCTGCGGGATCTGCACGAAGCGTGGGCGGGAGCGGCTCAGGGCGACGTGGAACGCCGAGTGAGCGCCAGCAATCACGCGCTGATGATTATTGGGGAATTGCAGGGAGTGATCGATTTCGACCAGGGAGCGGAAGCGGCCCGGAACTTGAGCAATTTCTACAGCGTGGCTCGCGGAATGATTCTGCAGGCGAGCATGCTGAATTCGCAGGAGAAATTCCGGGAGGTGGCGGGGTTGGTGGCGCGACTGCGGTCGGCCTGGAAGCAAATCGAACCAGAACTTCCGGCAATGCAACCGAAGCGGGAGGTGCGAATCGCGAGTGAACCTATAGCAGTGATCGCGGAAAGTCCCGCGAGGGTGGCGGAGTATCCGGAGATGGCGCGGCAGAGCGGATGGACGGCGTAATGAATGAGGAGACCAACGCGATCATCCGGCAGTCCAGCGAAGAAATCGCGAGACTGCTGGAGAATGCGCGAGGGGCGCTGAAAGGGATGAACGACTTCACCGTGGAGGATGTGTGGGCGTTGCTGGCGCCGACGGGAAGGATGGCGGAGATAGCGGGCAGGTCGAAAGAGCTGCGAAGGAGCAGCGCGGAGACAAACGAACTGCTGAACGGCTATAAGGAACTGCTGGAGGCATTACAGCTAACGCTGCGACAGATCCGAGTGATGCTCATCGGGAGACTACAAAGGGCACAGACACGGCAGATCCATATGCGAGCGGTATCCCAGTGGACTTCCGCCTACCAGCAGACCCGTTAATTTGGCGATCAGATGTGACAACTGGCGGCGCCGCGCTTCTCCAGATAGCGCTGGTGGTACTCCTCGGCGGGCCAGAATTTTGTGGCAGCAGAGATTTCTGTGGCGATCGGCTTTTTGAATTTGCCGTTCGCGTTGAGCGCGTCTTTCACGCGGCGAGCGGTGGCTTCCTGCTCAGGTGAATGGAAAAAGATCGCGGTGCGATATTGCTTGCCGAAGTCCGGTCCCTGACGATTCACCTGGGTGGGATCGTGGAGACCAAAGAAAACGTTGAGGAGTTGTTCGTAAGAGATCACCGCAGGGTCGAAGGTAACCTGAACAACCTCGGCGTGGCCGGTGGTGTCCGTGCAGACATCGCGATAGGTGGGATTATCGAGGTGACCACCGCTGTAGCCGACGACAGCATCGAGAACACCGGGGGTGCGGCGAAAAGCAGCTTCAACACCCCAAAAACAGCCCGCACCAAAGGTAGCAATTTCCGGCATAGAAGTTCTCCCTGACCAAGATCGTGAGCAATCTTACGCGAGCAGCAGTTCGCCGCGTAAACGATCTTAACCGCCAAGTTGGATGCGGTGGGAGGTCGAAAAGATTCAGGCGATGTTTTCTTGTGGTCAGCCCGCCTTCTTATGAGTGGGGACGGCGTTGAGTGCTCTCAGCTTGTCTTCGGCTTGAGCCTTGTAAGGGCTATCCACGGAAACGCAATCGGTAAAGGCCTGCTTGGCGTCGGCATTCTTTTTGAGATTGAGATAGGCGAAGCCGAGACGGTACTGGTTGCGGCCGTAGGCGGCAGCGTTGGATTTCAGGAGAGGAGCGGCGGCCGTGAGACTCTTGACGGCCGAGGCATTGTCTTTCTTTTCGAGATGTACCTGGCCAAGCGCGCTGAGGGCGAGCCCCTTCTGCAAGGTGAGCTGGCCCTGCCACTGGTCGTCGGTGAAGTTGGCCGGCTTTTTGGCGGCATCGCAGAGGGAGACGGCCTTGGAGGCATAGGTTTCGGCTTTGCCGAGTTGATCGGGTTTTTCGCTGTAGTCATCGGCGAGGAGGAGGAGAACGCCGATATTGTCGGGATCCTTGGCCAGGATGGCGTTGGCGGTTTCCAGCATTTTAGGGCGATTCTGAGACTGCTGGTAGTCGAAGGCGGACATGGTCAAGGCCTGTTCAGCGCTGGGAGAATCGGGAAAGGTTTTGGCGAAGCGTTGCAAATAAACGGCGCGCTTGTCTGGACCCATAACATGATAGGCGCCGTTGAGCATGGAGGCTTCGACGTAGACCTGATCTTCCTTGAGGGAGTCCAGGCGCTGGGCGCGGGTCGCTTGCCAGGCCTCGGCACCGTCGGCGGGAGGAGCGGCAGATTTGTAGTTCGTAATTATGGATTGGGAGCGTTCGCCCCAGGTAAAGAGCCTGTCGAGGTCCCCGGCTTCGTTGGAAGCGCGAACCATGTTCACGGCATTGTTATAATTCTCAGGGTCAAGGGCGTAGAGCTTATCGCCGTATTCGAAGGCCTTGGGGTAGTTCTTGGCCGAGATGTAGTAGTTGACGTACTGCTCATCGACGAGAGTGGCAAACTGCCCGGTGCCGTTGTTCTTGGCGAAGTCATCGATTAAGGCCAGTTTCTTGGCCGGATCACTTTCATCGTTGATGGATTTCATGAACTGATCGGCATCGGAGCCGGCAGGAATGATGACGGGTTTGCCGAGTTGGGCCTGCGAGATGGGAGCGACCATCGCGAGGAGGAGCAACAGGCCCGTGAGAAAGCGTGGGCGAAGCATAGAGCCTCCAAGAAGGTGAGAAGGACCTGACGGAAGTCCTGACGGTGAACGATTGTATGAGTGTGCGGCAGGGCCGGATATGCCAGCCGTCACAGGGCTTGGGCTGGCAATTGAAATTGGAAAAGGCAGGAGGAACGCGTGGATCTGGGACTACGGGGCCGGGTGGCGATTGTGGCGGCAGCCAGCAAGGGATTGGGACTTGCGGCAGCGGAGTCGTTGGCGCGAGAGGGCGCAGAGGTGGCCATTTGTGCGCGAACCGCAAGCGACCTGGAGAGTGCGTCGCAACGAATCAAGAGTGCCGGCGGCAGGAATGTCTTCTGGCGAACGGTTGATGTGGGGGATGGTGAGGCGGTCCGGCAATTTGTCGAAAGCGTCGAGCGGGAGTTTGGGCGGGTCGATATCTGCGTCACCAATACGGGTGGGCCGCCGTCGAAATTGTTCCTGGCCACCACCTCCGAAGATTGGAAGACATGGACCGACCAATTGCTAATGAGCGTGGTGCACTTCGCGCGAGAGGTGATGCCGCGCATGCAAAAACGGGGGTGGGGCCGATTTATATCCATTACTTCGTATTCGGTGAAACAACCGGTGGAAGGATTGCTGCTGTCGAACTCATTGAGAGCTGGCGTGGCAGGACTGGTCAAGACTCTGGCGAATGAGTTTGGGAGCTACGGGATCACCGCGAACAACGTATGCCCGGGATATACGCGAACGGACCGTTTGGAAGATTTGGCCAGCATGATAGGGTCGCGAACCGGCGCAACCCGGGACGAGGTGTTCGCGGGGTGGAACAAAGTAATTCCGGCGGGAAGATTGGGGAGGCCGGAGGAGTTTGCCGCCGTGGTGGCGTTTCTGGCGTCGGAGTGCGCGAGTTACGTGAATGGCGTGTCGTTGACGGTGGATGGGGGCACGACGCGGAGCTTGTTGTAGGGTATCGAATTGGGTTGAGGCCGCGAGAGGTGGGCTGTTGCAGGCTAAGGGAGACGGAGGACGGAGAGCATGAAGGTGATGACGGTACAAATGAAGCAGCGCGTGCTGGCGGTGCTGATGGCGTTGGGATGGTTGCTGGGCGCGCAGGTGAGCACAGCCGACGATCCGTACGCGCGGAGCAGGAACTACGACCTGCAACATTCGAAAGTGGTGCTGCGATTCGACGTCGAGCAACGGGAAGTGTTCGGGGACGTGACGCATAGCGTCGCGGTGCTTAAAGAAGGAACGGACCGGCTGGCGTTTGATTCCGTAGGGCTGGAGATCAAGAGCGTTTCGGTGGACCGGAAACCGGCACGGTTTGAAACGACCCCGACGAAATTGAACGTGACGCTGCCGCGGGCAGGACACGCCGGAGAGAAATTCGAGATTGAGATCAAGTACCAGGGCAAACCGAAGAAGGGGTTGTATTTCATCCTGCCGGACAAGAATTATCCGAACCGGCCAGCGCAGATATGGACGCAAGGAGAATCCGAGGATACGAGGTATTACCTACCGACGTACGACTATCCGAACGACCGGCTGACCACGGAGACCGTGGTGACGGTGCCGGAGAGTTGGTACGCGATTTCCAACGGCAAGCTGATGGGAATTGCGGACGGGGCGGCAGGACAGAAGGTGTGGACGTGGCGGGAGAGCCTGCCGAGTTCGACATATCTGTTCACGGTGGCGGCGGGCGAGTTTGCGGAAGTGAAAGATTCCTGGCGGAACATTCCGGTGAATTATTACGCGCCGAAGGACCGCGCGGACCGGCTGACGGCGAACTACTCGCGGACGCCGGCGATGATTGAGCACTTTTCGAAGACGCTGGGCGTGGATTATCCGTGGGAAAAATACGCGCAGGTGATGGTGGACGATTTCGTGGCGGGAGGGATGGAAAACTCCAGTGCAACAACGAATACGTCCAGTTCGCTGAGGCACCCGGCATTGGCGGCGGAATATATCGAGGATGAGGATGATTTGATATCGCACGAACTGGGGCACCAGTGGTTCGGCGACCTGGTGACGTGCAAGGACTGGGGAAACATCTGGCTGAACGAAGGATTCGCCACGTTCATGGAGACGGTGTGGACGGAACAGAAGTACGGGAAGGACCAGGCCGATTACATGAGATGGGAGGCGGGGCGAGGGTGGAACAGCAACCGGCCGCTGTATGCGAAGCCGATCGTGAGGCATGACTTTGACGACACCAGCGAGTTCGACGAGAACGTGTACAACAAAGGCGGATGGGTGCTGTATATGCTGCGTCACCAATTGGGGAATCAGGTGTTTTACGCGGGGTTGAAGCACTACCTGGAGGTGAATCGCGGGAAGAATGTGGTGACGGCAGATCTGACCAAGGCGATCGAAGAGGCGACCTATACCAACGTGGACCAGTTTTTTGACCAGTGGGTGTATGGAGCGGGCGCACCGAAGTTTGAAGTGAGCTACAGCTACGACGCAAATGCGAAGCAGGTGCAATTGGTGGTGAAGCAAACGCAAAAGGTGGAAGGACGAGTGGGGCTGTTCCGCGTGCCGGTGGACGTGGAGATTCAGAACGCGAGTGGGCCGAAGCTGTACACGATTGTAGTAAGCAAGGATGCGGAGACCTTTCCGTTTCCATCGGAGACCGCGCCGGAGATGGTGCTGTTCGACAAGGGGAACCAGATTCTGAAGTCGGTGGAGTTTAAGAAGGAAATGCCGGAGTTGGTGTTCCAGCTGAAGAACGCTTCGGAAGTGGGAGACCGGGCAGACGCAGCGATGGCGCTGAGTAAGGTTAAGAATGATGCGTCGGCAGTGGCGCTGGGAGAAGCGCTGAAGAGCGATAAGGCGGCGGGTGTGCGGCTGACGGCGGCGCGGGCGCTGGGACAGATGGAAACACCGGCGGCGTCGAAGGAATTGCTGGAGGCGCTGGCGGTTGCGAAAGAGCCGTGGATTCGGAATCAGATCGTGCAAGCCCTAGGAAGCGTGAAGGGCGACGCGACGGTGACGGCCAAATTGCAGGAAGTGGCGAAACAGGATGTATCGTGGCGAGCGCGTGGAGCAGCGCTGAATTCGCTGGCGAAAATGAAGGCGCCGGGAGCGTACGAAACGTTGACGGCAGCGGTGAATGCGGAGTCGCCGGATGGATTTTTGAGGGATGCGGCACTGCGGGGATACGGGCTGCTGGGAGATGATCGCGCGGTGCCCACGCTGCGAGAATGGGCAAAGCCGGGCAAGGACCTGGAAGCACGAGGGGCGGCGATCGGAAGCCTGGGACATTTGGAGAAGGGCAACAAGGAAATCACGGCGGAGATCGTGAGCTATCTGCCAGAGAGGCACTTTGAGATTCAGCTGGCGGCGATTTTCGCGTTGGGCGCGAGGGCCGACGCTTCGGCGATTCCAGGGTTGGAAGCGATGCTCAAAGAGGACGATCTGAGCATTGAGTTGGCGCCGATGATCAAGGATCAGATCGCGACGCTGAAAAATCCCACGCACGTGCCGCTGCGCCGGATGCACGGAGATGAAGAGGGTGGGGATGAGCAGGCTCCGGCCGCTGCCGCGCCGACCGGGCAGGCGCTGGAGGACCAACGGCTGAAACACCTGGAACAATTGGTGGAAGAGATGAACCGCCGACTGCAGACGATTGAAGGGCGGCTGCCGGCTCCGACTCCGAAGCAATAGTGCCAGAGAGTCAGCGGCGTGGATCGGAAATGAGGAAGCGCAGATCGCGCAGATTGTTGTTGGTGGGGCCGGTGAGGATGGCGTCGCCGAGTTTGTCGAAGAAGGTGAAGGCGTCGCTGCGGGCGAAGTAGTCGGCTGGGTTGAGTCCAAGAGCAGCGGCGCGTGAAGCGGTCGAGCCGTCGGCGACGGCGCCTGCGGCCGGACTGTTGCCGTCGATTCCATCGGTGCCGGCACTTAGAACGGTAATTGGTTTCTCGCGAATTTTCTCCACACAGGCTAAAACGAAGGCGGAATTACGTCCGCCGACGCCATTTCCGGTGACGGGCGAGGATAATTCTCCATCGGCGATGAGCGCCACAGGCGAATGGGGGTTTGCGGATTGCAGGTCGTCGAGTTGGGCCAACAGTGAATCGACGGCGGCGGCGATGGGCCAGTCGTCGGTGGAATTGTCGCAGCATGCCACAAGACCGTGCGATTCCGACGCGTGGTGCGCCGCGTGAAAGAGATCATGCATGCCGAGAAGCAAAAGAAAATGGGAGTTGGAGAAAGCCGGGTCACCGGGCTTGGGAGTTTCAGGCAGATCGGCGGAGTCGAGCCAGTGCACGAAGCGCTGCGGGAGTTTGGGACGGAGATGGAAGTCGTCGAGAATGCGATGGACGTCGGCGCACGTCGTTGGGTCGGGAAGAGTGGGGCCGGAGGCGAGTGCTGACTCACGACCTGCGGGAACGTCGCTGACAGCAAGGGTGAGTTTGCAGGCAGGGCCAGCGGCAGCGGCAAGGCGACCACCTTTTATGGCGGAAACGTGCTTGCGAATAGTGTTGATGGCTTCGATGGAAGCGCCGCAGGTGACGAGGGTGCGATTGATAGATTTGACGTCGTCCAAGGTGAGAGAGGGATCGAGAGGATATTCGGCAAGAGCAGAACCACCGCCGGAGAGGAGGAAAATGACCAAAGTGCGGGAGTCGGCGGTGCGTAGCAGTTCAAGAATGGCGCGTGCTGAGTTCCAACTGTCCTGATTGGGAATGGGATGACCGGAAACGAAGTAGGTAAAGTTCTTGAGGGGCGCGACGGGAGGAGTCGGGGCGGATACCACTCCGGTGAACGTGGCGGCGGGCGGCAGCAACGGCATGAGGCCGGAAACCATGGAGTGGGCGGCTTTGCCGATGGCGATGACGTAGATCTTCTGGAAATCTGCTAGTGGAATGGCTGCGTCAGGGAGCAGCAGACGGCCGAAGGAGTCGCAAGGCAGCTTGCGCTGCATGACGTCCGCGATATCGATGGACGCCGAGCGTCTGGCGGAAGAGTTCAAGAGCGAGAGGCTTACCGGAGAGCATTAGGGACTCTCAGGACCTGCGCAGTACCGAGGGATTGATCATGTTGGGAGGCATCTGTCCCTTGAACAATGCGATGACGTTGTTGGCGGCCATCACGGCCATTTTAGTGCGGGTCTCCACGGAAGCTGAGGCGATGTGCGGGGTGAGGACGACGTTGGGACGTTTGAGGCCGGGATGGATGAAGGGCTCGTTTTCGAAAACGTCGAGGGCCGCGCCAGCCAGTTTATTGCTTTCGAGAGCCGCGACGAGAGCGGCTTCATCGATGACCGGTCCGCGCGAAGTGTTGATGAGGTAAGCAGTCGGTTTCATGCGGTAGAGTTTTGGGCCGTCGATCATACCGCGAGTTTCCGGAAGAAGCGGCACATGAACGCTGATGAAGTCGGACTCCGCGAGAAGGGCGTTCAGTTCGCGGTATTCGGCGTTGAGGGAACGTTCCGCCTCGCCATCGGCGCGTATGGAATCGGTGTAGAGGACTTTCATCTGAAAACCGGCGGCGCGGCGAGCCATGGCGCGGCCGATGCGTCCAAAGCCCATGATGCCGAGGGTCTTGCCCCAGATGTCGGAACCGCACAGTTGATCGAGGTTCCAACCATTCCAGTTGCCGGAGCGAGCGAGTTGTTCGCCCTCGGGAATGCGGCGTGCAACGGTCATGAGCAGGGCCCAGGCAAAGTCCGCGGTGGTTTCGTCGAGGACGCCGGGGGTGTTGGTGGCGACGACGGCGCGCTTGGTGCAGGCGTCGACATCGATATTGTCGTAACCCACAGCGACGTTGGCTGCGATCCGCAATTTGGGTGCGGCGCGCAGAAGCTCGTCGTTGATTTTTTCCGTGAGGAGGCAAACCAAGCCTTCCTTGTTGTTGACGCGCCGAAGAACTTCTTCGCGGGGAGGGCGCTCGGATTTGGTCCAATATTCGGCGTCACAGTTGGCATCCAGGATTTGTCGCGCTTCGGGAAACAGCTCGTGGGTGACGTAGACTTTGGGTTTCGGCATTCGGGCCCTCGAATCTCCTACGTTAACACAGAAAAATGAGGCATTCGGGCGAGGTTAAACGGGGTGGGACCTGTCATATAGTAGGGACCAGGTACGACGATGAATGCCGATCTGATTCGCGAATGCGTGACCTTGCTGGGGCAAGCGAGCGTGCTGCACCACAAGGAGGATCTGATTCTGTATGAGTACGACGGGTCGGTAGAGAAGGCGCGGCCAGACCTGGTGGTACTGCCGCGGACGACGCAAGAGGTTTCCGCGCTGGTGAAGCTGGCGGCGAAGTACGACGTGCCGGTGGTCGGTCGCGGAGCGGGAACGGGCTTATCGGGAGGAGCGCTGGCGCGAACGGGCGGGATGATGATTGTGTTCGCGCGCATGAACAAGATTCTGGAGATTGACTATGAGAATTGCCGTGCGGTGGTGCAACCGGGAGTGGTGAACGCGGATATCACGCGTACGGTGGAACACGCTGGGCTGTATTTTGCGCCGGATCCCTCGAGCCAGAAAGCGAGCACCATCGGAGGAAACGTCGCGGAGAATGCGGGCGGACCGCACACCCTGGCATATGGGGTCACAGTGAATCATATTGCGGCGCTGGAAATGGTGCTGCCCGACGGAGAGATTGTGCGTATCGGGAGCAGACACGGAGAAACGCCCGGATATGACTTGAATGGATTGTTTGTTGGCAGCGAGGGCACGCTGGCGCTGGTGACCGAAGTTACCGTGAAGCTGTCGCGGAAGGTAGAGGCGGTGAAAACGCTGCTGGCGATTTTCGATCGAGTGGAAGACGCTTCACAAACGGTGGTGGACATTACGGCGGAGGGAATTACTCCGGCGGCCTGCGAAATGGTGGACGGGTGGACGCTGGGAGCGATTGAGGATTATATCCACGCGGGTTTTCCGCGGGACAGCGCGGCGGTACTGCTGATCGAAGTGGAAGGACTGCGCGAAGGGATCGAAGTGCAGTCGGCGGCGATCGATGAGATTTGCCGGCGGCACCAGGCGCGGGAAGTCAGAGTGGCGAAAGACGACAAGGAACGGGACTTGCTGTGGAAAGGCAGGAAAAACGCGTTTGGCGCGCTGGGACGCGTGGCGCCCGCGAACTATGTGCTGGATGGAGTGATCCCGCGTTCGAACTTGCCGTTGGCCTTGGCTGCGACAGAACGGATCGGGAAGAAATATGGATTTCGCATCGGCAACATTTTCCATGCTGGGGACGGAAATTTGCACCCGATTGTGTTGTATGACCCGCGGAATCAGGACGAGTTCAAAAAAGCGATTGCGGCTTCGGAAGAGATCATTCGGTACTGCGTGGAACTGGGTGGCGCGTTGACCGGCGAACACGGAATCGGAATGGAAAAGAGCGAGCTGATGACGTTGATCTTCAGCGACGCGGATTTTGATTTGATGAAGCGGGTGCACGATGCGTTTAATCCGGATTCGGCGCTGAACCCGGGGAAGATTTTTCCGCTGAGCAAGGGTTGCGGGGAGAAACGGCTGCGCGCGAAAGAGTTGGCGGGAGGTGCGGCGTGACACCAGTCGCAAACTTACCGCGGGGATTGGAAGGCGTCGTTGGCGTGCAGCGGTTGATTTCCGATGCGGTGGAGTTGCAGGAATATGCGATTGACGGGAAATGCCCGAAGGTGGTGGTGCGCCCGAAAGATGCCAAAGAAGTGAGCGAGGTGGTGCGGTTCGCGGCGAATGGGAATTTGGGAGTGGTGGTGAGCGGATCGCGCAGCAAGCTGGAGATTGGGATGCCGCCAACGCGCTACGACATAGCGCTCGGCATGCAAGGGATGGCGGAGATAGCGCACTACGACCCGGGAGATATGACGTTGAGCGTCGATGCGGGCACGCGGCTGCGCGAACTCGCGGCAGTGCTGGCCGAGAAGGGGCAATTTCTGCCGTTGGCAGTTCCCTGCTATGACTCGAGCACCGTGGGAGGCGCGGTGGCGTCCGGAATCGAGTCGGTGCTGCGGGCGCAGTATGGAGCGCCGCGCGATTTTGTGATCGGCGCGGAGTTTGTGGATGGGAAAGGGCTGTTGTGCAAGAGCGGCGGCCGCGTGGTGAAGAATGTGACGGGGTACGATCTGCACAAGCTGCTTGCGGGATCGCTGGGGACGCTGGGAGTGATCACGCGAGTAAACTTCCGAACGTTTCCGATGCCGAAAGAGCGGGGCGGATGCGCGGTGACGTTTGGCGAACTGGAAGGCGCGTGTAGTTTTCGGAAGCGATTGGAACGTAGCGGATTGCCTTTCGCAAACATGGAATTGTGCAATGCGGAGTTTGTTCGCGCCGTGGCAGGTGAAAATCAGGATGCGCGAAGCGAATTGCATGACTTGACGGCGGAACCGTGGACGGTTTGGTGCGCCTGCGAAGGGCACGAAGCGGTGGTGCGGCGAGTGCTGGCGGATGTGGAAACGTTGAGCCGGGACGCTGGGGCGAGACGGTTTGCCGCAGTGGATCAAGAGGGAACGCTAGCAATTCAATTGGCATTTCGGGAGGCATTCGCGCGGTTGCGCGGAGCGGCGAAGAATGTGGTGCTGTTTCGAATGGTGGCACTGGGAATGACCGCAGAGATGATCGGCGAACTGGAAGCGCTGGCGCCGGGACCGACGTTCACAGGGGCATTCAGTTTGCGGGCCGCGGGAATCGCGTATTGGGCCGTGGCATCGAGACCTCAGGGAACAGAAGATTCGCGGAAATTGGTGGAGATTGCGAGGCGGGCGTTTGAAATTGCGGAAAAGCACGGCGGGGCGGCGACGCTGTTGCATGCGCCGACTGCGTTGAAGGAGCAATTGAGCGTGTGGGGCAGCAAGCGGGCCGACCTTGCGATGATGCAGCGAGTGAAGCAGGCGTTTGATCCGCAGAGTGTGCTGGCGCCGGGCCGATTTGTGGGAGGCCTGTGAGTTGAGCGAGAACGGGACCATTCCCGGGGTGCTGCCGGTCTACGAGGATTTTGCGCGGTGCGTACACTGCGGGCTGTGCCTGAATCACTGCCCGACGTACCGTTTGTGGCAACTGGAAGGCGATTCGCCGCGCGGGCGAATCCGGCAGATGGTGCTGGTAAACGAAGGCGAATTGGAGATTACGCCGCGCTTTGTGGATCACATCGACAAATGCCTGGATTGCCGGTCGTGCGAGACGGCGTGCCCTTCGGGAGTGGAATACGGAAAGCTGGTGGAGCACGCGCGGGCGCGCATCGAGCGGGAATATCGAAGGCCGGCGTTTACGCGGTTCAGCCGGGATTTCGTGTTCAAGAAACTGCTGCCGTATCCGGGACGAATCAAGCTGGCAGCGAATCTGCTGAAGTTTTATCAGCGGTCGGGGCTGCAATCGATTGCGCGGGGCAGCGGAATTTTGAAGTTGATGGGACTCGCGGAGCGCGAACGACTGCTGCCGCAAATTGATAGCCGATATTTTTTTGATGAGTTGGGGAAAACGTTTCCAGCGGCGGACACGAGGCGGGCGCGGGTGGCATTTTTTGCGGGATGCATCGCCAACGTGACGTTTACCGAGTTGAATGAAGCCACGATCCGGGTGCTGACGGCCAATGGATGCGAGGTGGTGGTGCCGGGAAGCCAGTACTGCTGCGGAGCGTTGGCGGCGCATGCGGGCGTGCGAGAAACGGCACGGATGCTGGCGCGGCGGAATCTTTTGGCATTTGGCGGCGAAACGTTCGACGCGATTGTGACCAACGCCGCGGGATGCGGATCGACCTTGAAAGAATACGACCACCTGTTTACGGCGGACGAGCCGGAACACGCAGCGGCAGCGGCGTTTCGCGCGAAGATGCGGGATGTGACGGAGTTTCTGGCGGAGCTGGGGCTGACCGCGCGGCTGAAGGAGTTACCGGCGCGCGTGACTTATCAGGATTCGTGCCACCTGCTGCATGGGCAGAAGATCAAGGAGGCGCCGCGGAAGTTGTTGCGGGCAATTCCGGGTCTGGATTTTGTGGAGTTGCCGTACACGGAAATTTGCTGCGGGTCGGCGGGAGTGTACAACGTCACGCAGACCGAAGCGTCGCTGGATTTACTGACGGACAAGATGGGCTATGCGCGGAACACGGGGGCGCAAATTATCGCTACGGCGAATCCCGGATGCCTGCTGCAATTGAGGGCGGGCGCGAAAATTCATGGAACGGGGCAGGAAGTGGTCCACGTGATGGAGTTGCTGGACCGGGTGCACAACTACGTGGATATCTAACGGAGGTTAGACCCACAGTCGTTCGACACAGCGACGAGTCTATTGTCTTTCTGACTAGTGCCGGTTTAGCTTTCACACCCAATCACTTAAGTTGGTTGACCCGCACTTATGTCAGGTCGGCTGAGACGGGCAAGACAGGTGCGTGCCACATATTTCGCCACACAATGGCTACTTTAATGCTGGAAGGGGGAGCAGATATCCGGTACATCCAGGCGATGCTTAGCCACGTGCGACTGGACACTACGCAAATCTACACTCATGTCTCGATCCGAATGCTTAAACAGATTCATTCAAACACGCATCCTGCCGCACGATTGAACTTGACCGCTTCGGACATTCAAACGCCGCGCGTTCACGCAGAACAAAACGTAGTAACAGAGCGATCAGGGGAGGACGACTGAGCACATCCAACTACATTGTTGGTATCCCACCTAATCCGTTGGAGCATACAATCTGAAGAATGCTTCAGTGCCGAGAACAAACCAGATCGGCCAAAGCTGAGCCTTGCCCGAAGTCCGTTACACACTCTCGGATGAGAACGGTGAGGTTCAGCCGAACATCGTACTACCGCGCCAGATACTACGACCCACAAGCAGGACGGTTCCTGAGCGAAGATGGTATTGGATTCAATGGGGGCAAGAATTTCTATCGCTACGTAAGAAATGCTCCTGTGAACCTCGTCGACCCATTTGGGCTAAACCCTGGCGTACTTACGTTGCCATGGTGGGGCCCGTTGGTGCGTCCGATCGAAGTGGTTATTTCAGGAGTAGGGGCAGCTGGAGCAGCGGTAATCATTGGGATTGGAGAATTAGTTTTGCCGCCGGCTACGTCGGCGACCGACGACGTGGTTCCGAGCCCGATGTGCAACACGCGGTCAAACCCCTTTAGAGGTAAGCCGGGAGATGTTTCCACGACAAGGCGCCCGGATGGAACACCAAAGCAAGTTAGGAGATATGGGCCCGATGGTTATCCCGATACCGACGTTGATTACGATGATCACGGGGGTAATGGGAATCCTCATGCGCACGATTGGGGACGGCCTGCAGATGGAAGTCCCCCAACAGCGGGGGACCGCTCGGAACCTGGCAGAACCCCGACGCCAAGCGACCCAAGGCCAAATTGAAAGGAGGCACACCAATGGACTTTCAAAGCTTTCACGACGGTCACTTCGATGGAATCCATTTAGAACCGGTCAAGACCGTGCATATTTTTTTGCGAGCGGCCAATAAAGATCGTTACATTCTTGTCCTAACGGGCGTTGAAGCGCTGACACTTTCGGGGATCAAAGCAGGAAACATCATTTTGGATCTAGTCATCCGAAGTGCTCGCGAGGCAACCTCCACGGACGTGCAGGAACTATACGATCTCGATGAAAACACCGATCAGGCTGCGAAACTGCTGAAGTCCACCAGGGAGAAGAAGCTCCAAATTTTGGAGATTAACCCTTCATTCGGCGCTTCGGGACTATTCCTTTTTGAGAACTTCCAACTCAAAGAAGCGAAGGAATGGGTAGCGACTATGCTTCCATCCGTAGAGGCGAAGAAATCCTAGAAACCTAGGGGCAGAACGGGACGTTTCCCGATGTTTACTTTCGAGGCCGGTGTTTCGGACTATCGCGCCAGATACTACGATCCTTCGGCAGGCAGGTTCGTTAGAGAAGATCCGTTGAGCTTCAGGGGAGGGCTCAATAAATACGTATATGTGTCGAACTCCGCTGTGGATTTTCGCGATCCGCGAGGCCTCTGTCAAGAAAGCCTGCTGAACTGTGCGGCATCTGTTTCCCAGATGTTGTCACTGAACGCGATTTCACCGGTGCGCATCCCTCTGCTGGGTAGCAACTTTTTTGGAGATGTGGCTACCGCAGTCAGCCCGGGGCCACTCGACGAGCGAGCCGACGCTTTTGGTAGTGCAGCCGGGGAGGCAGGGTTGCATGCATTAGCTGCAACTGCGCCGCACATCGCGATTGGGACAGTACCAAGCATCGGACTTCCGGTTTCCGTCACATCTGGGGTATATAACCCGATTACATTGGGCGAATCGGCAGCAACTCTCGGTGGCGCCTTCCCTGAGATTGCATTAGCCGCGGAGTTCGCTCTGGGGGTGGGTGAGCTCAAGCTTGGCGCAGATGCAATCGTGTTCCTGGCAGCATTTGGCTACTGTGCGTTTCATTAGCGCGTAATCGGAAGGGCCAAGAGAGGACTTTCATCGAAATGACTGGACGCCTAACCACTCGCGAATGGCTCATTGGATTCCTAGCTATAGGGATTACACTCCTGCTGAGCATGTCCGTCTCCGCCGTATCGAGGCGCGAATATCGCCCCTCAATCATATGTTTTGTTCTGGGGGCGGGACTGGGTTACTGCTTTTTCCGGCACAGAAAAGTAGTTTTGACTATCGCCGGCCTGACCTTCTTGTTCGTGAACGTCGGTCTGTACAATATGTTTCATCCGAGTCGATCGGGCTATTTAGTTATGTACGCATCATTGGCGGGCCTTGGGTTGCTCGTTTGGTGGCGAGCGCGAAAACGTATGCGATTGGGGGGCAAATATCCAGGAGTGGAAGGAATGCACAAGCTTTTTGACAAGGATCACGGGGATGATCTCTGAAGCGACGGAAATAAGGTAGCGATAGAGAATTCGTCAGGGAAGACGACGTACACAGGATTCTTTGGTTCGGGTTCGTTCTGTATTTTGTTCATTCTTCTCAACGCCGTGCGACACATGCATGAAGTGCTATAACCGTGGTAGCGGCGATTAGACGTATCAACAAACGGTTGCGATGAACACGTCATTAATTGGTGGAAGGTGATGATGACTCCGTCCTCCCTATTTTTCGTTGTTCTACAGGGGAAGACCTATCCGTTTGTTGTTTTTGGCTTTCTCTTAGTCGTAGTGCTGTATCAGCTAATTTCGGGCGATATTCTGAATCTGTCGTGGGACGTCTGGTTAACCCGGTCAAAGCGCCCTAGTGCATTTTGGGCGGTTCTAAGTGTCGAAGCCGCATTGGCGCTGCTCGGCTTATACATTGGTTGTGTGCTTTAAGCTCATTCCCAGCAATGTCCTTGGGTTTCGATCGAAGAATCTTCAGCAATGATTGGCAAACGAAACCAGTTCGTTGTACACACGGCCCCTGATCCTTGTCACTAGCTAGTTCGATCCCGGTAAGTTGATCTCGGCGGTCTTGGAACATATACGTTTTCGAAAGACTCGATATACCAGAATTTGCCCCAGCCAGAGTCCAAGGGTAAAACAAGCGTACACACCTAGTGTCCAAAAACCGACCGATCTGAAGCTGGGATGCCGGAACGCACTACCGACGGCCATAGCACCCATATAGCAAGTAAGAATAAACAGCGACTGCAGAGGATCACCCCACCAATCGAAAGGGTTCCTAGTCCACGAGGGCCGGCTTAGTGGACCTCTGTTCCAACGCCGAACGGAATAGCTTACGCTCCCCAGGGCAAACAAAGGCATGATGAACAAAATGATTAAGCACAGAGTTGCGTCAGGGTTGATATGACGGAGACTTTCCGGATTCATCGTCTTATAGCCACCTAAGAACCCCAAGCCTATGAAGGCAAAATTCAGGATTATCCAAAAGTAGTTCATGGGCAGACTTATAGGCATTTCTTACTGCCCGCATCCGCAGGACGAACCGGTCGGAGCAGAGTGAAAACTGAAGCCGACCCCAGCGAATCCGCCCGCACCAAAAGGTAGGACCAAATGTGGAGTATCGAAAGGACTGGCAGGATTTCCACTGACACCAATCACATTGGGGATAGCCACGATAACTCCTCCCTCGGGATCACTTCCTTCCTCGAGATTAAAGTCTCCCGTCAAGACGGGTCCGAGTGCTTCAAAATCTGCCGTTACTCCACCATGCGCTCCGAATTTATGGCAGCCTCCAGAGTCACTCATGTCCAACTTGCCGAAGACGCCTTCGCCCCCTCCCGTATAGAGACCAAAATTCCACTGTCCGCTGTTATTTCCGAACGCCAGCATACCCCCTAGCCCTTCGCCACCTCCAATCGTGAATTGCCATAGTCCCAACGGGTCCTTATTACTAATAGAACTATTCCTAACGTATGAATAGAAGTTATTTGCGCTAGCGAAACGTAGCGGATCTTCTCTGAGGAACCTGCCGGTCTCCGGATCGTAGTATCTGGCGCGGTAGTAGTATAGGGAGGTTTCTGGGTCGAATTCGCGCCCGGTGTAGCGGAACGAATTTGTCAGAGAGCCAGTGGATGCTGTTTGGTTGCCGAAGGAATCGAACGAGTAGGTTTGCGCGAGCGCTCCCGAACTGTTGCTCAGAGAGGTGACTGTACCGAGACCATCCGCTTCGTAGAGACTGGTTGTGGACGAGCGCAGCATGGCCAGCGGCTCGTCAATGTTCAAGCCTTGAGAGTAACGAGCAACGGCTCCGCCGGTGGAATTGGTTTCCTCGATGAGATTGTCGCCGTCGTAGGCGTACACACTGGTGCCTGACGAAGAAGACTTGTAGATGCGGCGACCGAACGGATCGTATTTGAAATACACCGTCCCGCCCGAGCCCGGCAGCACTGCACTGGTTAGCCGATTTTCGAAATCCCAGTTATAGGTTGTGGTACCCGAAGCGTTCACCATAGTCTGCGTGTTACCGTTCAGGTCGTAGACCGGAACTGCTGTCCCTGCAGGTATTTTACGGCGGCCGAGAAGAGTGGATGAAAAGTAGATAGGTGCGGTGTGCAGAAACGCATACGCCCTTCCCGCGGGTACGGAATGCGAGAAGGGCGTGCGTCTTCAGGAGAGAAGGGCTTTAGAAAATTAGTCGAGTGGAGGAGGCGGAACTTCCGAGGCGCTGGGCCCCGGACCGCCGGGATGTCCGCCATGGCCGTGGGGCTTGGCGGCTTGCACGGTGTAGTCGGCGGGAACGGTGAAGAGAGAGGCGGCCGGCTCCGTGCGCTGCAGGCTGCTGATGGAATAGGAGCTGGTGCCGAAGCGCGGATCGGTGCGGGAAGTCTTGACGACGATCTGCAGATCGGGGGAATACCAGCTCTCGCTGACCACGGTGATGGGCTTGTCGTTGCCGATCTGGCCCGCGGGAATGGTGCGGGTGTAGCGAGTGCCCTGGGCCGAAATGCCGTCCATGGTTTGCGTGCCGAGGTCATCCTTCTTCAAGGTGCCGTTGGCGATTTCCTGCTGCATGTGGGCTTCGAAGCGGGACTGCACATCGGCGCTGGGAGCCTTGGCGTTGGCGCCGCTGGGAGGCGCAGGCAACTTTTCGGCGATCTTGGTGTCGGGGTGAAGGATGTAGGCGGTGCCGGCGACCGGGTCGTGAATCATGATGACGGTCTTGGATTGGCCGGCAGTGGCGAGCGGGCCACCAGCAGGCATGGTGACTTCCCGGCGCGTGCGACCCTGGCTATCGCGATAGACCTGGGATTGCGTGTTGCGGTTGATGGCGGTGCCGTCGGCCAAGGTCTGACTGGAGACTACGGAAGCCGTGGCGGAATAGGGCGCCCCAGTGACCACTTTACCCGGATGCATTTCGTTGAAGCCAAGAAGCTCCATACGTCCGCCGGGTCCGCCGGGACCCATGGCATCTGGGGGAGGTTCCTGAGCGAGAAGCGAGCCTGCGTTGAGCAGGAGAGCGCCTCCGAAGACAGCCAAGAGCAAATTACGATTCATTTCGTTCTCCTCTTCTCTCCTATGCTGCGGAATACTCCGCAGAAACTTAGTCGCTGGACGAAGCCAAGCGCACGGCTTGGGGCTGGCCGTCGCCGCTTACCAGCATATCCACCTGAATCAAATCGCCAGCATGCTCTTCGTTGATGGAAAGCCCGAGGGTGCTGAGTGCGCTACGCGGCATTTCGACACGCACGACGGTGGCATCGTCAGACATAGCGGGCATGGCGCCCGGTAAAACGGTGAAGTGTTCGCCGGAATTGGAAGCGATTATGGTTTCGCCAAGTTCGTTGCCGTCGGAAGAAACCGCGGCAGCAGGAGGAGGGGGAGTCGATAGCTCCTGCTGCCGGTTTCGCGCTGTGTTGACGTTAAAGGAATGCTCCCAAAAGAAGAACCCGATGACCGCAGCAAGAACCGCCGCGGCGGCTAAAGCCCAAGAGGCCATGGTGCGCACGTGGCTGGAGCGGATGAGGCGGTGTTCTTCGCGGAGTTCATGGCGGAGGCGCATTTCAATGCGCGGCGGCGCGGCAAGCAAGCGGTCGTCGGAGCCGGCATCGCGAAGATCCTGGCGCAAGAGAATCCAGTTTTCCTGGAAGACGGCACACTGCGGACAGGTCTGCAGATGACGGGCGACCGCGAGGTCGATGGGCTGCCCCGAAGAGTTGGCATCTAGGGCCGCGATACGGCACTCTTCACAAGTCATAAGCACAATCTCCATAACTTAACCTACGGCGTTCGCGCGCTGAGGCACGTAACGCAGAAATTCCAGCTTGGCCATCAGCAGGGCACGCCGCGATGCAAACGCGAGCGAATGGTGCCGACGGGGCATTCAAGAATCTGAGCGGCTTCTTCATAGCTGCGCTCTTCGAGGAGGCAGAGGACGACGGCCTCGCGAAATTCGATGGGGAGGTCCAGGACGGCGGAGCGGACCAGCTCGCGGCGCTGGAGGGTTTCCAGAGCATGCTCGGGAGTGTGGTGCTCAATGGCCAGAGGGTAGACTTGACCGTCATCCGTGGTTGGTTCAACGGTCTGCATCTCCTTGGGGGCACGTTCAAAGTGCTTCATGATGCGGTTGCGCGTGATGCCATAGAGAAAGGCAGGCAAGGGGCCGCGCTGGCTGTCGAACTTCTTGGGATTGCGTACCAAAATCATGAACACGTCCTGAACGATTTCCTCTGCAGCCCATGCGTTGCCGGTCATGCGCAAAGCAAAGCGATAGAGAGCTGCCTGATAACGACGATAAAGCAAGGTAAAGGCTTCTTCGTCGCCCTGGGCGGACCGGCGTAACAGGACGTCATCACGTTCCTGCGAAACGATTGCGTGTCTCCTGTAAAGCGTCCTGCTCTCCCTAACTATTCCTAGGGAAAAGGGAAAAGGTTCCCGGGGGGCCATTGCCGGGCCCAAGCCGATAAGGTGGCAGGACGGCTTAAGGGCAGAGTACGCCCAAATCGAGCGGAGGGGAAACCCAGGCTGGATGGGGATTTAGACCTTATCGGGACGGAACATTTTGGCGGCGATGCGGGTGACTAGGCCGCGCGGGACGATCCGTTGAGATTGTGCACCGAGGTAGTTACCCAAGCCGGAGATGACGTAGCTTTCTGCCGGAGGCCATGGCAGACAGCCCTACGTGGGCTACTTTTTCGGCGGTTTCCTGATGCTTGGCGGTGTATTTTTCCTGCCCGGCTACGGCATGAAATTCGGATTCGGTCGAGCCGGGGCACAGGGCGCAAACGCGGACGCCGTGCGGCTTCATTTCCTCCGCAAGGCCTTCGGCGAAGAGCAGGTCAAAGGCTTTTGTGGCCGCGTAGACGGAAATATACGGACCGCCTGGAAAGAAGCGGTGGAAGCGAGAATCAGGACGTCGCCGGAGCGGCGCTGGACCATGCCGGGCAGGTAGAGTCGAGTGAGGTGGACAACCGCGTGGCAATTGACCTGGACCATGTCGAGAAGACGCTGGGTGTCGACAGTGGGAAGCTCGCCGTATTGTCCGAATCCGGCGTTGTTGATG
>CAVVJI010000009.1:0-9566 GCA_963748515.1 Candidatus Acidiferrales bacterium | reverse complement strand
TCCTTTCATTTACATTTCTTGCTTCGTACGTGGCGTAAGCATCGCTCCTCGCTTACTCGTCGTCATCCACGCTTCGACACAGCTGCATTCGTAGAATTCCCGCGTCGGCCAATCGCTTTGTGATAGATTGGGTGCCATTCCGCCAGGTCGCTGCTCTGCACCACCGCCCGGACCGTTTTGGCTGGTACTTGCTCCGCCTTCAAGCGTACGTATTCAATCAGGAAGAATTTCGGTGGTGAGCTTTAAATGAGTCTTATCTGGTTGTATGACTTGCCGAATTGGCTGTTTACCTTACTCTTGGTGAGCGCCTGGATCGCCGTCGGCCTCGCTGGCCTGTTTCTCACCCGGAATTGGGTCGCCAAACTCCATTTCCAGCATTCCCACAATGAAGTGGTCAGTTATTACCTTTCGGCCGCCGCCGTGTTCTATGGCATCGCCCTCGGCCTGATCGCCGTCGCCACTTGGCAGGCCTTTTCGGATACCTCTACCAAAGTCGAAAGCGAAGCCGCCTCCCTCGCGGCCTTGTACCGCGACGTCAGCTCCCTATCCCGAGCCCCTCCCGCGGCGAACTGCGTGGCGAACTGAAAGGCTACACCGAATACGTCATCCAAAAAGCGTGGCCCCTGCAACGCCGGGGAATCATTCCCGATGACGGCACGCTCATGATCAACTCCTTCCAAACCTCTCTTGTTGGTTTCGAGCCCAAAACCGAGCGCGAGAAAATTGCCGCTGCCGAAGCCCAGCACGCCTTCAACCATATGGTCGAGTTGCGAAGAATGCGCCTGATGAGCGTCGAATCCGGTTTGCCCGTCGCCGTCTGGACCGTAGTCGTCCTCGGAGCGCTGGGTACCCTCGCGGTCACTTGGTTTTTCCAAACCGAAGAGTTTTAAAGTGCACTTCTGGATGACGGTGATTTTCTCCGCCATCATGGGCCTGATCATTCAGTTGCTGGCGGCCATGGATCACCCGTATCTGGGCGATTTCAGTATCGGTCCGCAGGCCTTTCAGGTGGTCTACGAGCAATTGATGCGATAATCTCCGCCTGCTCTGCGGACAGGAGGCGCCATGTTCTGGTTGGATGGCCGCGTTCTCAACTCGTTTGGACTCTTGCCTTCTGTTACTTGTTGTACTTGTTGCGTGGCACCATCCTCTTGGTGGTTCTCGCCGTCATCGTCGCCTATCTCTTATTGCCGACTGTCGATTTCATCTACGCCCGGTTTACCCATCACCATCATCGCGGTTGGGCTCTCGCCCTGGTTTATCTCCTGATCTTCGCCGTGATTATTACTGTCGGGGGTTGAATCGGCTACTACGGCTTTGCCCAAGCGATGCAACTCGCCAGAGAAATTCCGGACATCACCCTACCGACGCCATCGATCATGTCCACTTCCTAAACTCCTCAGCCGCTGGGACGGCCCGTATCCGTTCGCACCTCAAGTTGGATCCAACTGCATGGCAAAGACGCTCGAACGCTCACCAGCCACTATGCAGCTCCTCAGCGCCGCCAGCAGCATCGTCTTGCCGCTCATCGTTCTGTTCTCAGCTATCTGTTGCTTCGCAGCGGGCCCACTCTGATTGAACACCTTATCGCTGCCATGCCTCCGCGCTATCAACCCAAAGCTTGAAGTGCTCAGCGATGAACACGAATTCTGAAACACTGGGCGCGCTCGGTTGCGCTGGGCGCCATCGTTACCGCCGTCGTTTATGGCATCGGCTTCAGCTTGCTGCGTGTGCCGTACAGCATCCTGCTGGCTTTGATGATGTTTCCCTTCGAGTTTGTCCTGCTCGTCTGACCGCCCGCGGCGTTTCTGGTACTTTTGGCGATCGCAGCCGTCAGCGGCTTTCACGGATTCGGCTGGCTCATTTTGTTTTTCGTGCTGGTTCGGATTTCCGTCGATTACGTCTTGCAATCCTACTTGTTCAGTTCCGGTGCCTATGATCTGCCGCCATTCGTGGTCATTATCAGCGCGCTGGCCGGTGAAGCCCTTGCCGGTGTGCCCGGCGTGTTGCTCTCGATTCCGGCTCCGGCCATTTTCCTGATTCTCTACCGCCGCATTTGGGGAAGCGGCGCTGTGCGCCCAGAGCAGATCGAGTCGGCGCTCAGCGCGAGCCTCTCATTTTGCCCATACGTACGAAGGCCGGCCAGTCCTTCGACTGGTCGGCCTCCGTTTCTCTTCGATTCTCTGCTGTTTCTTTGCTTATCGTTTCACAACCACGAGTTCGGTCCGCCGATTACGAGCACGGCCTTCGTCGGTGTCATTGGAAGCGACTGGCTTGTCCTGACCGAATCCCGCGGTGGACAGGCGATCGGCGGCGACTCCGCCAGCGACGAGCATGTCGCGAACCGCGTTGGCGCGATTCTGGGACAAGGTCATGTTGGCGGCGGAATCCCCGGTGCTGTCGGTGTGCCCGACCAGTTGCACTTGAGCGTCGGGGCAGGACTTGAGGATAACGTCCAGGTCATCGACGGTGGTCTTGGATTCCGGCGTGAGATTGACGGTGGCGGAATCAAAGTTGAGATGATCGAACACGAAGGTCTTCGGCAGTTCGGAATTGCTGCCGTTCGCCAGGAACGTGGTGATATTGTAGTTGAAGGAATCGCGGAGCAGTGAAACGCTCTGCCCATTGCATAGCTTGACGCTCTCGCGGGCCACTGCGGTGTTCACCGGAGGATTATTGCAGCCGCGCGAATAGAGGAACCAACCGAGCAAGGGAATCAAGAGCAAAGCCAGCCAACCCCAGTTGGTGGATTTTTCCGGTTCGCGAGTGACGGTGACGGACTTCAGACCCTGAACGTCCGGCGCCTGAGTGTGGGTCAGCAGTGCCGCGGGAATTCCCGTCGCAAAACTGGCTTTCTGTCCCGAAAGGAGATTGGCGAGCCCGCCAGTGGTTAGCGCCTGCGCGTACTTCAGCTTCGCAAGAACCCCAAGGACCAGCGGCGCCGCCAGCGACAGCAAGGAAGTGGCGGAACTGGAACTGATACCCGCGAAGTTGGACACCGAAGACGTCAAACCGCCCAAATTTCCGCCAACCAGCGTGCCGAGAAGGTCTTTGCCCATTCGCATGGTGTCGGTCGTCGCGTTGCCGCCGGAAAACAGGCCGGCGACGTTGTTGAGCATTCCGGCATCGCCCACCTTGCCGAGCAGGCTTTCCAACTGCGTCATGCCGCCGGGGCTCGACGCCAGTCCGTGAACACTGTTCAATAACGTCGGAACGATTCCGGTCAATGCTTTGGAAGTGCTGGCGGGCGACTCTCCCAGAAACGCGCTCGCTTTACTGATTACATCGGGTGTCAGGTAGCTCGAAATGCTGTCCAACAAACTCGTCGACATCGGTGATGCCTCCTAAAATTTAACAACGAATGTAATTCTGGTGCAGGGACCCACGTTCCCCTTGGTCTGTTGAGGAGCCGGGGCCCCGAAGAGCCCCGGCACTCCGCCACAATGGTTACTTCTTCTTGGGATCGATACCGGTGCGCTCGACGTCCACTTGCTGACGGCGAACGGTGTCCTTGACGGTTTCCACCCGGTCCGAGCCTTCTTTCTTGATGACCACTTCTTCGGCGATATGCGAAGACTTGCTGACGACGGCCTGCTCCGCGGTTTCGCGAACTTCGATGGTGCGATCGGACCAGTCGATGTCCTTGACGTAGTTCGGATCGGAAATGGCGCGGCGCATGACGGAGGCGTGCTCTTCATGCAGAGTGACCGGGCTTCCACCGGCTTCTCAACGACGTACCGGCGAACGCGAGTCATGCCGCTTCGACCTGGCGCTTGCCGACGTTCAGCGATTCTTCCGCGAGTCGAATCACTTCATCTTCAGCGGCGCGCAGTGGAGCGGCGGCAGTTGAGGCAGCGGCCGCGATGGGGGCCTTTACCGCTGCGGGCACGGCCGCAATCGGAGCCTTGACGGCTGCGGCGGCGGTGCTGGCTGCTGCGGCGGCTGCTTGCGCGATCGGTGCGGCGCCAGCGGCGAGTATGCCGAGGCTGGTTGCACGCTGGTTCACATCGACGGGACTGTGGGTGTGCAGCAGCGCGATGGCCTTATCGACCAGAGTTTCGGGAGCGCGAACGGTAAGGACGGAGCCGCCCTTATCGACCGTGTGCCCGTAGACTTTGGCTTCGTGCAGATCGATGTCCGAGCCGAACAAGCGATGCCAGAAGCCTGATTCGCTGGCGACCTTTGTTCCGCGATCGTCGACCGTGTCCTGATTCACAACGCTGATATCGGAACTCGCAAAGCCGGCGGCTTCGAGGGCGCGAACCGCGTTTTGGGCGTGGGCTGGTGTGTCAAAAACTGCTACTACCTTTTCGTATGCCATTATTTTCCTTCCTTCATCGTCTCGATTGATCGATCCGGAGAGATCGAACTTCTTTCCGTGGCGGGGGCTTCCGACGCTACGCGGTTAACGACGGCTTCCTGCTTGCGGAGCCGCACGCGGTCCTGGTAGCGCTCGGTAGCGTGAATGCGCTTGATGTGCACTTCTTCCTTCAACATCAAGCGACGCTGGACGACCAGCACTTCCTCAACAACGGGAACGATGATGGTGTCGCCTTCTTCTCGTACGGGAGGCACTTCGGCCACCGCTTTGCCAACGGGAATTCGTTGCACTTCGACTTGTTCGCGCTTGAGCAGTTCGTCGACAAGTTGCTCGTGTTCGCGGGTCACCGTGGTTACCCGCACACGGCCGGTTTCGCGTTCTTCCTTGCGAACCGTTATTTGTTCTTCGTGCAGAGGTACGACCAGGTCTCCCTCGGATTGCTTCGATTCAGGAGCCAGTGCTTTTCGGGTTGCGGCGTCTTCCATAGACACACCTCTAGCGATCGTTTCCCCAACGATGATTGGCCCAGCAGGGGACGGGCATGGACCAGTAGCGACGTTTTTGATTCGACTGTTGTTGGTACGGGACGGCAGACACATACCGTCTCGCGTACTTAGTTTCCTGATCTACGGGCGGTTCTTTTTACCTGGGGCGGGTACTGCGAGAGAATTCCTCTGAGCGGAGAGCTTTTCCGATCTAAGAAAAAGCTTTAATTCATCTGCGACGTTGTTGCCTTATCAACGAAGCCCTCAGAGTATCTGCCCCTGTTTGTTCGAAGTCAAGCTTGTTTCAATAATTTCACTTACAGATAATCTGGTATGGACGGACGATTTTCTTCAGTGCCGCGGCCTCTCGCTCACTCTCTACCCGTCGTTGCGTCATTTTCTCCGCCCCTCGAGAATTTGCATAACCGCATCACCCCAGTACCATGATCGTATTCGACGAGTACTTTGGCTATCGCGGTCGGCGCTTGGGCGATTACAAAGCCTCCAGGAATTTGCCCTTCGCCACCGCATCACCTACGAATACTTAGGCTTCACGGTGGATGCGGTCGCTGTCCGCATCACTGGCGTCGGTTTCCAAAATCAGATCGGTGCTCCTGCGTATTGCCAAGCTCTCGAATTACCCCCACAATAATCATTCCCGTTCCTCCGCCCCGAGGAGCAAATGGCATTCTCCACAATTGAGCAGGTCCGTCGTTTCTTCCGGGTTCTGGGCGGATTCACCTTGTTGCTGATCGGTGTGGTCATGTTCTTCACCCCCGGCCCCGGTTGGGTGGTTATCTTCCTGGGGCTCACCTTGCTCGCGGCGGAGTTCGCCTGGGCCCGTTGGCTTATGGATCGCATGAAACACGAAGGCAATCGCTTGGTCAACCACGGCAATCGTCTGAAAGACACCATCTGGCGATTCGGCAAAGACCCATCCGGCGCCGGATCCAACAGTCGGCCGGACAGCAATCCATGATTCAGGACTGGAAAGGGAAGTGGGCGCTCATCACCGGAGCTAGCGCCGGCATAGGTTCGGCCTTTGCTCGTGAACTTGCCGCGGGCGGTGCGAATCTCATCCTCACCGCCCGTCGCCGCGACCGCTTGGAAATCTTGGCATCCTCGCTGCGCGCAGCCCACTCCATCCAAACCGAAATCGTCACCGCGGATCTGACGCAACCCGCTGCCCCACAAGAAATCTTCGCTTTCACCGAATCCAAGCAAATCCAGGTCGGCCTGCTCATCAACAACGCCGGATTCGGACAATACGGCGAGCTTCCCACCGTCGACACCCAGCGTCTTCTCGACATGGTCCAGGTCAATTGCCACGCGGTCGTCCACCTCACTCGACTCTACCTGCCCGGCATGGTCCAGCGCCGCTCCGGCGACGTCCTGATTCTCGCTTCCACCGCTTCTTTCCAGGCGGTTCCGTATATTTCCGTCTACGCGGCCACAAAAGCCTTTGACCTGCTCTTCGCCGAAGGCCTTGCGGAGGAAATGAAGCCGCACGGCGTCCGCGTTTGCGCCCTGTGTCCCGGCTCGACCGAATCCGAATTTCACGCCGTCGCCGGGCAGGAAAAATACACCGCCAAGCATCAGGAAACCGCCGAAAAAGTAGCCCACGTAGGCCTGTCTGCCCTGGCCTCCGGCAAAAGCTACGTCATCTCCGGCTTTGGCAACTACCTCGGCGCACAGTCCCAACGGATCGTTCCGCGCAGCCTGGTCACCCGCATCGCCGCCAAAATGTTCCGTCCCGATAAGGTCTAAATCCCCATCCAGCCTGGGTTTCCCCACCGCCCGATTTGGGCGTACTCTGCCCTTAAGCCGTCCTGCCACCGTATCGGCTTGGGCCCTGCAATGGCCCCCGGGAACCTTTTCCCCTTTCCCTAGGAATAGTTAGGGAGAGCAGGACGCTTTACAGGAGACACGCAATCGTTTCGCAGGAACGTGATGACGTCCTGTTACGCCGGTCCGCCCAGGGCGACGAAGAAGCCTTTACCTTGCTTTATCGTCGTTATCAGGCAGCTCTCTATCGCTTTGCTTTGCGCATGACCGGCAACGCATGGGCTGCAGAGGAAATCGTTCAGGACGTGTTCATGATTTTGGTACGCAATCCCAAGAAGTTCGACAGCCAGCGCGGCCCGTTGCCTGCCTTTCTCTATGGCATCACGCGCAACCGCATCATGAAGCACTTTGAACGCGCCCCCAAGGAGATGCAGACCGTTGAACCAACCACGGATGACGGTCAAGTCTACCCTCTGGCCATTGAGCACCACACTCCCGAGCATGCTCTGGAAACCCTCCAGCGACGCGAGCTGGTCCGCTCCGCCGTCCTGGACCTCCCCATCGAATTTCGCGAGGCCGTCGTCCTCTGCCTCCTCGAAGAGCGCAGCTATGAAGAAGCCGCTCAGATTCTTGAATGCCCCGTCGGCACCATTCGCTCGCGTTTGCATCGCGGCCGTGCCCTGCTGATGGCCAAGCTGGAATTTCTGCGTTACGTGCCTCAGCGCGCGAACGCCGTAGGTTAAGTTATGGAGATTGTGCTTATGACTTGTGAAGAGTGCCGTATCGCGGCTCTGGATGCCAACTCTTCGGGGCAGCCCATCGACCTCGCGGTCGCCCGTCACCTGCAGACCTGTCCGCAGTGTGCCGTCTTCCAGGAAAACTGGATTCTTTTGCGCCAGGATCTTCGCGATGCCGGCTCCGACGACCGCCTGCTTGCCGCGCCGCCGCGCATTGAAATGCGCCTCCGCCATCAATTCCGCGAAGAACACCGCCTCATCCGCTCCAGCCACGTGCGCACCATGGCCTCTTGGGCTTTAGCCGCCGCGGCGGTTCTTGCTGCGGTCATCGGGTTCTTCTTTTGGGAGCATTCCTTTAACGTCAACACAGCGCGAAACCGGCAGCAGGAGCTATCGACTCCCCCTCCTCCTGCTGCCGCGGTTTCTTCCGACGGCAACGAACTTGGCGAAACCATAATCGCTTCCAATTCCGGCGAACACTTCACCGTTTTGCCGGGCGCCATGCCCGCTATGTCTGACGATGCCACCGTCGTGCGTGTCGAAATGCCGCGTAGCGCACTCAGCACCCTCGGGCTTTCCATCAACGAAGAGCATGCTGGCGATTTGATTCAGGTGGACATGCTGGTAAGCGGCGACGGCCAGCCCCAAGCCGTGCGCTTGGCTTCGTCCAGCGACTAAGTTTCTGCGGAGTATTCCGCAGCATAGGAGAGAAGAGGAGAACGAAATGAATCGTAATTTGCTCTTAGCTGTCTTCGGAGGCGCTCTCCTGCTCAACGCAGGCTCGCTTCTCGCTCAGGAACCTCCCCCAGATGCCATGGGTCCCGGCGGCCCAGGTGGGCGTATGGAGCTTCTTGGCTTCAACGAAATGCATCCGGGTAAAGTGGTCACTGGAGCGCCGTATTCCGCCACGGCGTCCGTAGTCTCCAGCCAGACCTTGGCCGATGGCACCGCCATCAACCGCAACACGCAATCCCAGGTCTATCGCGATAGCCAGGGTCGCACTCGCCGCGAAGTCACCATGCCTGCTGGTGGACCGCTCGCCACTGGCGGTCAATCCAAGACCGTCATCATGATTCACGACCCGGTTGCCGGCGCCGCTTACATCCTGCACCCCGACACCAAGATCGCCGAAAAGTTGCCTGCGCCTCCCAGCGGCGCCAACGCCAAGGCTCCCAGCGCCGATGTGCAGTCCCGCTTTGAAGCCCACATGCAGCAGGAAATCGCCAACGGCACCTTGAAGAAGGATGACCTCGGCACGCAAACCATGGACGGCATTTCGGCCCAGGGCACTCGCTACACCCGCACCATTCCCGCGGGCCAGATCGGCAATGACAAGCCCATCACCGTGATCAGCGAGAGCTGGTATTCCCCCGATCTGCAGATCGTCGTCAAGACTTCCCGCACCGATCCGCGTTTCGGCACCAGCTCCTACTCCATCTCCAGCTTGCAGCGTACCGAGCCGGCCGCCTCCCTCTTCACCGTGCCCTCCGACTACACCGTCCAAGCCGCCAAGCCCCACGGCCATGGCGGACATCCCGGCGGTCCGGGGCCCAGCGCCTCGGAAGTTCCGCCTCCTCCACTCGACTAATCTTCTAAAGCCCTTCCCTCCTGAAGACGCACGCCCTTCTCGCATTCTGTACCAGCGGGAAGGGCGTATGCGTTTCTGCACACTGCACCTATCTACTTTTCATCCACTCTTCTCGGCCGCCGTAACATACCTGCAGGGACAGCAGTTCCGGTCTACGACCTGAACGGTAACACGCAGACTATGGTGAACGCTTCGGGTACCACAACCTATAACTGGGATTTCGAAAATCGGCTAACCAGTGCAGTGCTGCCGGGCTCGGGCGGGACGGTGTATTTCAAATACGATCCGTTCGGTCGCCGCATCTACAAGTCTTCTTCGTCAGGCACCAGTGTGTACGCCTACGACGGCGACAATCTCATCGAGGAAACCAATTCCACCGGCGGAGCCGTTGCTCGTTACTCTCAAGGCTTGAACATTGACGAGCCGCTGGCCATGCTGCGCTCGTCCACAACCAGTCTCTACGAAGCGGATGGTCTCGGTACAGTCACCTCTCTGAGCAACAGTTCGGGAGCGCTCGCGCAAACCTACTCGTTCGATTCCTTCGGCAACCAAACAGCATCCACTGGCTCTCTGACAAATTCGTTCCGCTACACCGGGCGCGAATTCGACCCAGAAACCTCCCTATACTACTACCGCGCCAGATACTACGA
>CAVVJI010000008.1:0-18188 GCA_963748515.1 Candidatus Acidiferrales bacterium | reverse complement strand
CGATCTCGTTGAGAACTGTATTCCCGTTGTCGTTCATTTGTTCCACGGAATGCGATTTCAGATCAGGCGGGCGATCCTGTCGATCGTACTTCGGAATCAATTTCTTCCCAGGAGTTGGCTATAGACCTGTTCCGTCAATTCGCCCACCACATCCCACGAATGTTGCTGCTCCGCATACTCACGAATTCCATGTCTTCGGCTCTCCAGCGTCTTGAACAGGTCGCTCGCAAAATATCTCTCAATCGTTTTTGCCAAATCCGCCGAATCTTCGGCGCGAAACACGAATCCTGTCTGGCCTTCCAGAATCTCTTCCTTCAGCGCTCCCACATCCGCGGCCAAAACCGGCAGTCCGAAACTGTAGCCTAAAAACAGCACCCCGCTTTGATAAATATGCCGGTACGGCAGCACCAGCACGTCAGCCGCTTTGAAGAACACTTCTGTTTCGTCATCGGGAATGTAGTCCGATCTCAGCAGCACCTTTCCGCTCTCCACATCACCGCGAATCAAGTCCTGAATTCCCTGCCAGTAGCCTTCCAAACTCTTTGGACGTCCCGCGATCAGCAAACGATATCCGTCCTGACCCTTCGCGACCGTCTGGAAGGCGCTCACCAGATATTCAAGCCCCTTGTACGGCGTGATGTTCCCGAAGAACAGAATCGCCCTCTCGTCCGCCGCCACACCGAGTCGCTTCCTCGCCTCGTCTTTCGTCATGCTCGAATTCCGCACCGTCTTGTTGATTCCAAACGGAATCACGGTCACTTTGTTCGGGCTCACTCCAAATTCCGCGCCAAGCTCTCCCGTCATCTGTTCCGTGTGCACAAAAATGTGATCCACTAACTCATATTGCGCCTTCAACGTGAACCGGTTCAGCGCCGTATCCGAACCGTCTCGCCTGCGAATATTGACGTTGTGCACCGTCAGCGCCGTCTTCTTCCCCAGCAGCTTGTAATACAACATCAGCAGCGTTCGATCGAACGTCTGAAACTTGTTGTTCCACAGCAGATGAAAAATCTTTGGCTTGGCCGTCGCCGCATAGCCGATCAGCCGCGCGTAATACTGTAAAACACGCACCACCTTGCTCACTGCACCCGCATCCGACGTCTGATCGCCGCGCAAATTCAGAAACCGCACATTCGTTTTTCCTTCAAACATCGGATCTTCCAGATCGTCGCTACCGATGAAGTCCAGAAAAATGCCCCGCGACATCAACTGCTCCGCCAAACCCAGCGCGTACGGCCTGTCCCCTCCTCCGTCAACAGGCTGACCTCGATCTCCCGCGAATCCTTCCTCGCGGCAAGACTCTTCGCGCCGGCACCATCCGGCGACACCTCGGCCGCCTCACCGCTCTTCACCTCGGCAAGTTCGGGTGGCATGCTCTGTGGCGCTTGCATCATGCCTTCGTCAATCTCTCTTCCAGCAACTCGCAAATTGCGTGACCGATCGTAATGTGCATCTCCTGAATGCGCGCCGTCATCCGCGATGGCACGCACAAGCACAGGTCGCAAAGCTCTTTCATTTTTCCGCCGGTCTCCCCGGTCAATCCGATTACCGTCACCTTGGCTTTTCGCGCCGCCTCAATCGCGCACAAAATGTTCTGACTGTTTCCGCTCGTCGTGATTCCCAGGAACACATCCCCGGGACGTGCGTGTGCCACCAGTTCCCGCGCAAACACGTGTTCATATCCATAGTCGTTTCCAATCGCCGTCAGCGCCGACGTATTTGCATGCAGCGCGTGTGCCCGGAACGGCTCCCGCTCCAGCAGAAATCGTCCGGTCAACTCCGCCACAATGTGCTGCGCGTCCGCCGCCGATCCGCCATTACCTCCCACCAGCAACTGCCCTCCCTTGGCCATAGACTCATAAATCATGTCCACTGCTTGCGAAATTGCCGGACACAGCGTGGCAATCGTTTTCTTCGCCACATCCATGTGCTCATTCCAGGTGGCAGCAATTCGCTCCGTCTGTGAAGCCGTCGTGGTCATCTCGTTCTCCTCATTCCCCTTGTGATCGTCCCTGCGCATCACCGTATGCTCTTGTCCGACGCCATCTTGAACATCGCCTTGTCCCAGGCCCGGGCCGCCGCGCTCTTCACTTGCGGCAACGCCATCTGCGCACGCCGCGCTGCTTCCCATCCCAGAATGGGCTTGATCCACGCATACTTCCAACGCAGATGCGGGGTTTCCAGTCTTCCCCCGAGCTCCGCTGCTTTGCGTTGCAGTTGCTCAACCAGGTCCGGGCGGTGCGGATAGAACAGATCAAACCAAGTCTGCAGGTACGCTACACACGCCTTCCGCACCCGCTCGCTTTCCTCCAACGAACGCAAATATTGAATGTGCAAATTCATCGACAGGAACATGGCCTCAATTTTCTTGTTCGATGTTCCGATAAAGCTCACCCGCCCCGATGCCGGGCTGTTCCGGTAGTACACTCGCGCGTCCCGCACGAATCGCGTTCCCGAAGACGCCAGCAGCACCCTACAGTAGTATTCCCCATCGTCGTCGCTCGCCAGCCGCTTGTCCCACGGTCCCGCCGCATCGGAGAGGTGTCGGCTTGTCAGCCACGTTCCCGTCTGCATGTGCAGGTTTTCACCCATCTTGCGTATCAACCAGTCCGCTGGCGACAGATCCTGCCACAACGATGTCGGCTGGAACCGAGCGCGTTCCGTCCGAAAGTTAAAAAACGCCCAGGGTCCGGACAGTAAAATTTTCGGATCATCCACTCCGCGCAACGCCGCAATTTGCCGCTCGATCTTGTTCGGCGCCAACAGGTCGTCCGCGTCCAGCCATTGGATGTAGTCCCCCTGGCTCAAGCGCAGCGCTTCATTGCGCGCTTCCGCCGATCCCTGGTTCTCCGTCGACACCACCTTCACTTCTGCGGATTCGAACCTCCGTGCCACTTCCGCCGTGTCGTCCTTCGAACCATCGTCCACAATGATGATTTCCTTCCGCTTCCACGTCTGATCGACGGCCGATTGGATCGATTCGGCGATCCATTCCTCGGAGTTGTACGCCGGAATCAGTATCGAGACGAGCGGGTTCATCGAGCGACTCTCACCATCACTTTCTCTCCCAGTTTATTCGGTTTGTCCGGCTTCTCGACCATTACGCTCATGCGGGTTTCGATCGGACCGATCGGCCTCGTCCCAGCTCACCAAAAAACTTCACCGCCAGCGCCGAGTCTCCCACGATCGCCAGCGGCAATCCCGCCGCTGCGGACGATCCCAACCCCACCGCGCGCAGCATACGGCTCAGCGCAAAATGCGGCTTCATCCAGTCCGTCTCGCACTCCATTTGGCTCCGGTAACACAGGGCCGAAATCGTGTATGGCGACAAGTCCAGATACATCTTCTTGAAATACTCGAGCGGTCCTGCCGCCGTTTCCGTACTCCAATCCTTCGCCCAGGGCTTGTCTCCGAACGAGTGAATAAATGTCGGCCCGCTTCCCGCCAGATTCTTCAGTCGCTCCGGTATCGTGTAGCCAAACACGCCGTTAAACTGCAGGATATCCCGGCCTCTCCGCAGAAAATGCAGCGGTATCGAGGAAAACTCCTTCGACGTTAACAGCGCGGTCAGGACGTCCTGATCTCCCAGCATATGTGGCGGTCGCTGCTTCCAGGGCTTTGTCTGGCATTCCTGATATCGCGAGTCTTTCAGCAACTCTCTCCACCGCAACAGCAGCGGATGATGCGCTCTGGTTACTCGCAGCACTCCGGAATTCAAACCGAATGGCACCTGCCTGCCTGCCTCCAAGCCCCACAACTGCGCGCGCTTGGCGTCCCCATCGTCGCGGTCTTCCCCCAGAGCATCCTCCGCGGCCACCAGAACGTCTTCGTCCAGCTTCGCGAAAATCACGTCGGGATTGTTCACTACCAGAATGTCGGAATCGATCCAGATTACTTCTTCGAAACCCTCATCCAGCAAATGCAGCAGCGCATCCGGCTTGATGTTCCATCCCATCCCTTTTTTCAGCGTGGTTTCTTCCACCCGCACGTTGGGGCAACGCTTGCTCCACTCCACAAACGCTATTGGCGCGTTCGCATAGAACAACCGGATCGCCAATTTAGATTGCTGATCGCGCAGGCTTAACAGCAGCAATTTCACTGCTGGCTCGCACGATACGCGATCTTCCGCGATGCAGATAATCGATTTCATTTGCCTCGAATCATCATTTGAATCGTCTAAGATGGACGAAGCTGCCGTTCAGAACCTTGTACAGCGTGGTCATTTTGGCTATGGCTGCCCTATTCCTGTCCGACAGTACAGTGGTTTTTGTTACGGGTGCTGCTCAATATCGAATGTGTGTGGTTTGCTACTTATTGAAGGACGGAGTCTTATGTTCACGGTTACGAAACGTTTCACTCACTTGGTTTCATTCCATCCCCAGCCTCGCTGTTTCGCTTCTCGGGGAGGTGCGGTGAAATCTCTTTTTCTTTTTCTCGCGGTGTTTCTTCTTTCCGCTGTCCCCTTCACGCCCAGTGCGCCGGCGTCTCCACTTGCACGGCAAATAGCGGAAATCAGTCGGATGTTCTCAACGCTCTAAAGAGCGTAAACCAGGACAATACGACCATCAATATACCCGCGGGAAACTTCACTTGGAACTCGGGTATTACCTTTACCACCAACTACACGGTCTCCATCGTTGGTGCCGGCACTCCCAATTCCGGCGCTACCACCTACGGCGCAGGTACCGTTTCGACCTCCATTCTTGATAGCTTCAATGGTGGCGGCCCACTGTTTTTCATTACCATTGCCGCGGGAAAAGCGTTTCGCCTCTCCTCCATTCAATTCACCGCCGCTTCCGGTGCCAACCTCTCCAGCCCGATCATCGTTCTCGGCAACTGCACTTCCTCCGGTTGTCCCTCGGTTCGTTTGGACAATCTCAACTTCAGTTCCGCCGGCCCTCATACCAACAGCGACTACGACAAGTGGCGCGTCAAAACCGGCAACGTTTTCGGAGTGCTCGACCACAACACCGTCGGCGGTCCGAATGTCGGGAGTTTCGCTTTCGTGAATGTCAACCACAGTTCCTATCTGGGTGTCGGCCAGTTCGGTGACAATTCCTGGGCGCAGCCCGATTCTTTCGGTACCAACAACACCCTCTATCTGGAAAACAACGTTGTTTCTGCCGGCGGTGGCGGTGCCGCTCTTACCGATTGCGATTCCAACGCTACCGTCCAGTTGACCGGCGGCTGCCGTTTCGCCGTTCGCTACAACCAGTTGACCAACGTTTCCATCCAGACTCACGGCACCGAAAGCACTCAGCGCCCGCGCGGCGCTCGCCAGGCTGAAATCTATGGCAACTCTTTTTACGCCACCGCCGCCTTCGGCACCACCATCGCCTCGTTTGCACTGATGCGTAGCGGCGTAGCTCTCAACTACAACAACACCTACTCCACTCCCAACGGCGGCTCTTTCAGCGGTTTTGTTGAACTGGATGACTATCGCTCTCTCTCCGGTTTCGGTCCTTGGGGCGCTTGCAACGGCTCCGGTCCCTACGACCAGAACGACGGCACCGTTTACGCCACGGGCACCATCACCGGCATCAACGTCAACAACGGCGCTCTTACCGTTACCGACAACTCACAATCCTGGTCGCAAAATCAGTGGCAAAGCAACGGCTCGCCCTACAGCATCGTGATAACTTCCATGCCCGCTCCTGGCGGCGGCTATGTCGGCTGGGACATTACCTCCAGCGGTTCCAACTCGGTGACCGCTGCGCATTATGGAAACGATTTGTGGGGCGGCGGGCCCCCAAAGTCAGCGTTGGCGCCTCTTACCAGATCCTCCGCGCTACGGTTTGCATCGATCAGCCTTCTCGCAGCCGAAGCGTCATGCTTTCCACGGACTTCAACAATCCCAGCCCGAAGGGTTGGGTGAACGAAGTGCTCGACCCGTCCTACGAGTGGACGATACGATTACTCCTGGTTCCGCCGCTTATAACCCGCCGCACATTGGCTCCGATACCCAGCGAATCATCGCCAATCGCGATTACTACTTTCAGTGCAACGGGGATAATCCGTCTTGTTCTTCGGGGTTCACTGGCTCTGCCGGTACCGGCTCTGGTCCTTTGGCATCGCGCCCGTCCTCCTGCACCGCGGGTCCAAATGGCGCTCCGGGTGTCGGCTATTGGGCTACCGACTCGCAGACTCTGTACGTCTGCTCCTCTACCAACAACTGGTCGCAATACTACACGCCCTATTCCTATCCTCACCCACTGATTCAGGCCTTGGGCGCTACCAATGTGGCCTCGCCAACCGGGTTGACGGCTACCGTTCAATAAACCGCACTTATAAGGAACTAGGCAAGCCCGGAGGCTGCGACTCGCTTCGCTCTCTGGGCTTCTGCTTTCTGTACCACCAGCACCAGGTTCGTGCATTCCAGGTCTTCCTGGCAGAGCTGCTTGTAGCAGGAGTCCACTCGCAGCCCATCTAGCTTAGTTCTCGCCGAACGCTCTTCCAATACCGCGAGTCCGGTGCTCTCAAACATCTTCATCCACTGGCTTCGCTGAATTCGATTGATGTACTGAACATCGTTTTCGTACCACCGCCGCCATTCTGAATCGGAATAGCTCAGATATTGCTTCGCATTGGCCCTTGAATCGTAATATGCCAGGTGGTCGCCGATGTTGATTCCGTGTATGCCCACTCCACCTGGGGCCAACCTGGCGGCCATATTTTCAATGAATTGCGCCGCGGTGTGCTCCGAAATGTGTTCCAGCACTCCGCCACTCACTGCCAAATCAAAAGAGTCCTTTGGCAGGCACTCCATCAATCCCGGCGGGTCCAGCACGTAGCGGAACCCCAATAACTCGTACATCTCTTCAAAGGTCTTCGTGGCTTGTATTTCTTTGATCAGTCCGCGTGCCCGCTGTACTTCCTTCGGTTCCCCGAACTTCCCGCTGTCCAGCCGCGGCTCCAATTGCTCCAGAAAACTCTGCAGCGCATCAAACTGGCGGTTATCCCAAACGTCGTAAAGCACCGCCCGGAAGTCGAAAAACAGGCGCAGCGTCAGCGCGTCCCAATGGACCCAGCCGGTCCCCAGTTCCAAAACCAAATCCTGGCGTTGTAGAGGACGATATTTCTTGCACCACGCGACGTTTCGTTCGACCCGTTCGAAGTAGTACCCGGGAACCTGTTCCTCCGCGCGTTTCTTGGCCCCTAGCCAGTTACCCAAGTCGCGGTAGAGGTTGCGTGTGGTTTCGTTGTACGAGAAGCCTTTTAAGCCTAGGGCGGCAAGGCGATACCTGATCATGGGACTCCTGCTTTCAGGCGGTTGCACCCTGCTGGGGTCCCGGTAGCTTAGCACCTTTGGCAAAATCTAGGTACGAGTTTCAAATCGGAACTCTAGGCCTCAGGTGATTACGGTAGGAGTTCAAATTGGAACGGTCGCCGCTATTGTCTCCCTACCTTCCTCAACTCTCGCACCTCCATCGACGAATTCACGGTGTAGGAGTTCCAGTGTCAATATCTTGTGGATCTCGTTGGTGTAATTCCGGTTCCCTTTGATGTGGGCGTTGACGATTGTCTCCACTCCCTTTCGGTCCACATACCAGCGTGACAAGCTGCGCGGAGACAACAACATATCCCGCAAGTAACCCGCGAGCACGTCCCTGTACCATACTCGGAAGTGGAAGACCTTATGTCTTCCCAGGAACAACCGCTCCAGGTGGAATGCCCGCAACTGGTGATCGACCTTGGCGACCGATTGCGGCATTCCCATGTCGTATGCGTACTCCGCCTTGAACAAAAACTCCAGGAAGCCGCGAAGGCCGACCCCGTCAATTTCCCTCGCCCTCCCAGCAGCCCGCGGTCCGTCGGAATCTTCATCAATGCGGGATTCCCGTCGGCATTAGCCGGAGCGAAACCTCATCCGTATCCAACGCCGCGTCCGGCGCTCGAAAAACCATCCCAATCAAATCGTTATCGAGAAACGGCGACCGCAGCGCCAGTCTCGACTCCTCCAGCGAAAGTATTCCAAGTGATTCCAAGGAATCTGCTTGAACACCGCGAACGAGACCTGATTCCCTCGATTCTCCTCCGCATACGTCCCGCTGGTCTGCCGGATCTTGGGCAGAATCTCCTCGCTGAACAATCCCGCCATCGGCTCGGATGGCTTGAATGTTCGCACGCGCCGCAACACTTCTCCGCCGTAATTCCCGGTCATGCGCACCGGCGCGATCCGCCGCGCCTTTTCGTTTACGTATACGTCTGGCGACTGGCTCACGTCCACGCACCCGTCGCTCAAATACACCGCGCGCTCCGCGTAGTGACTAAACCTGTCCAGGAATTCTTTGCCCGCCGGTATCACCTGGTGCGCTGTCCGCACAATTGCGCCACTTCCCGGCTAAGCGTGACGTCATAGCAGTCCCGGAATATCCCTCTTTCAACGTGTAGCAGGGAACCACCCGGCTTCTCTCGTTCCCACGCCATGATCATTCGCGTGTCCAGTCCGCCGGTTAAGGACATCGCGATCTTCTCACTCCCGCCGAAAGTAACGCGGCAGATTCCGCGTATACACGTTGCGCAGTTCCTGATAAAACTCTTCGCCGCTCAGCCGGGTCTGCCCTTCCCAATCGCCGGGCGTGAAGTACCGCTCCTTCTTGACCTTGCCATCCGGGCTGACACTCCACACCGAGCCGCCCGGCATCAACTGAATTCCCGCGAATAGCGTCCGCCCATTCATCGTGCAGCCGCACGACACGAACTCTCCCAACCCTTGCTGGTCGATCACCCGCAACTCCGGCCGCACTGCCAGAATTGCTTTCGCTTCCGCCGCAAAGTAAAACGCCTCTTGCCCCTCGTGGTAATAAATCCGGTGCACGCCATACCGGTCGTTGAACAGCGTCGCCGCCCCACGGTTCTTATCCGCCGCCAGCCCGTGGAATCTGCCGTTCAGGTGCTTGTAGAACGTCGCATCTTCTTCGTACCAATGCACCAGATACGAAGGCCCGTGTTCCTCGACCGCGTGTCCTTTTTCCTTCAGCTTCCGTCGAGGGCTCGGCTCCGGAAACTCTTCTCCGAAAAACACTAGCACAGCGCTTCCCTGTTCGTTACGCAGCGGCATCCCTCGGAAAACGATCCCGCCCGCGCCGACCAGCCCACATACACTCCCAGCGATTCGTCCATCCATGTGCCGGTCACGTAATACTCCTCGTGCCGCATGGTCCCCACCATCGCCCGCAATTCCTGTTCTGCTTTTTCCCGCGGCATCCGCGTGATCAGTCCTACGATTCCCGGCATAGTTCCGTTCCAGCGAAAATTCCCTTCGCTTTTAATTTCTCCTTGTAAACTTTTTGTCGTTCCGCGTGGCTGTGCTACGCCGTTTTTTTCGGTGCGCTGGTGCTGGTTGCCGCGGAGGCGCCCGCTTGTTCCATCGCCGCCACTTTGCGGCCCAGCCAGTATTTCCTCAAATTCCGGTAGCGCGAGGCAACCGACTCCGGCACGATCTCCGCAATATCCCGGTGCAGTCCCCAGCGCAGCGCTATGCGTCCCGCGACTGTCAGTGGCACGTAATACCTGGGAATATCCACCTTCTCAAAGCCATTCGCGCGCTTGAAGTCCGCCAGCGAATCCTGCTGCTTATTCGCGTACTCCATGTTCGCGTACCACAGGTTCGGAATCTTTCGCTCCGCGAATACCTTGATCGCGTACGCCAGCAGTGTGTTTGTGGGCGCCTTGTCCCGTTGCGAAATCATCGAACGATCTGCATTAATCCCGCTTGCGTGTTCGTCTCGTCGGTCACCAGTTTGATGAACCCGATCATTTCCTCTTTCAAATACGCGCCAACAAAAATGCTGCGGTCCAGAAACGTCGCTGACATTCCCGCACCGTCTCCAGGTCTTTCCCGTAGTGCTTAAACGCCTTGCCCTGGCGCATTGGCGAATCGTTGTAGACCCCATGAATACCGCGGATCAGCGCATCGTCAAACGGCGCTTCGCGAATCTCCACTCCCGCTTTTCCCGCTTTGCGCGTCTTGTTTCTGACCTTGAAGTCGATGGTGTTCGTGTTCCAATCCTCAAACGTGGTCACCCGCAGTACGGCCATGTTGTCCATTTCGGAGTAGTACTCGTATTGCTCCCCTGCTTCCGAAATCCGCGGTATGAATGTAAACACGTCCAGCTTCGCTCGCCCGCGCTTCAGCGCTTCGACGGCCGTCGCCGGGTCTTCGACGAACTGGTATCCTTCGCCATCCAGCAAGCCGATTCTCACCAGCTTCCGGTTTACTTTCACTTCCTTGCCGAACACTTCCAAACTGCACCTGCCCTTTTTCTGGCCTCGCCAGAACTGTGATTCAAACCCTTCCAGCCCTGCTCCTAGCGGATCCGGATCGTCGTTACTCGCTCCGGTTCGATTGGCTCTTCTTGCGCATACTCTTCACCCCCACTGTCGTGCCATCCGTCGTGTTCAACCACTCCCATCTGCTCACTCATTTCTTCCGATGCACGCTCCGGCAACACGATCGCCCCGCACAGCAGCGTCGTCCACAGCAAGCCGCCTTTGAACGCCGCCTCGGTCACGTTGTAGAACAACAGAATGGTCCACCCGCCAGCGCCAGCACTCCTAGTTCCGGCACCGTCGTCATATACTTGCACGCTCGCCGGTACGCCGACGCCAGAAACAGGATCAACAGCACCAGTCCGACGATTCCCAGCGTCAGATACGTATCCAAATATCCGTTGTGCGTCTCGTTGATCGCTCCGACTTGCGGCCAGATGCGCTCCAATCGCGGACCCAGCCAGAACGATTCGTATCCCACACCCAGTACCGGGTTGGTTTTTTCGCTCAGCACCACGCTCCAGATCAATGTGCGGTCCGTCAGCGTCGGATCGCGCCCCACCTGGCTCGCAATTTGTGCGTTGAAATTGAACCCGAACGCCAGCACCGCATACAGGAAAACGCCCGCCGGAATCGTAACCTTCAACAACGTCGCGTGTCTCTGTCCCCACCGGCGACGCGCCACATAGACCCCCATGCATCCCAGCGTCAGGCACAGCTTCGAGGTCGCGCTGTTCGACAGGCTCAACAGCCACAGCGTCATCCCCAGAAACGCAAAATCCACCCACAACACTCGTTTGTTACGGCCCTCTTTGCGGTGCGACCACCGGTTCACTACGTCCCAGAAAAAATACAATCCGCTCAACAGGCACAGCGCGCCCAGCATGTTCTTGCTCGTGGTTACGCCTGTGAACTCCGCCACGCCGTTCCACACTCCATACGACTTCGCCATTTCCGGAAAATATTTGATCAGCACCACCGACAGCGGAATCAGCAAGTAGCTCACCCGCCTCAGCAGTGTTCGGAGCGCCTCCAACGGATATGCGTCGGAAAGCACCAGCAACACCATGAAGTAGTTCCCCAGATCCCGGAACCACCGCTTGACGCTACGTACGGGAAGTCCGACCACAAAAAGCTGATCATTGCGTACGTCAGGAACAGCACCAGCGGCAAATTCTTCGCTACAAATCCCGGCCAATTGAATCCTCGCGTCATCAACACCAGAATCGCCACCACGATCAGAACCGAATAAATGGACCTGTCGACGCTGTTGCCCTCTTCCAGCGATCCTCCCGTGCTACCGCCCAGCCACACCGACGGCAACCGCGACCCGCGATCGCCATCCAGATCACTGGAATCCAGATCACACCGGAAACTTTCGGTTCCTTTGCCGGATCAAACACCAGCAGCGCCAGTAGCAGAACGATCCAGATCGCTAACGCCAGCATTGGTGGCATTATGTGGGCCTCGTTGGTGACTGCTTCCGCTTCATTCGCCTGTTGTGATCCTGACTGAATCAACCTTCCTGTGCCGCCTGCAAACGTAACCTTGTGTCTAGGATTTCAATGCCGGCGCTACTTGAGCGCTCGCCAGACTCTCCGGCATTCCCGGCTCGTCCGGGGCATTTGCGCGTAGTTGCGCGAAAATCGTATCCATGATCTTCGCCGTCAGCACGATCTCCCGGGACGAAATCGGCAGTGGCGCATCCTCTTGAATCGACTTGTAAAACGCCTCAATCAGCGCCTTCATTCCCGAATCCAACTGGAAATCCCTGGTCCAGAAAATTTTTGCGTTCGTCCAGAAATTCTCCATGCGCTGCTTCGCCATCTCCATCGGCGGCACAAACATGTTTGCGTAGCTTTTCATGCTCGCACCGGGCAGCCGGATCAGCATTTCATGGGCCTGATCGAGGATCAGTCCGTTCTTCGGACCGTAAATCCGCAATTGATGCATCGACGGTTTCATCTGCGAAGAAAATGTGAAATACGCCGTCGTGCGCTCGTTCTGGCTGATCACCACCCGCAGCTCGTCCATCAATTCCGTTTCGTTCAACTCTTTTAATCTCTGGCTGCGGAATCCGTACGCTATCACCTGCGGATCGTCGCTCGTCAGAAATTCCGCGATCCGCGCGATTCCGTGGCTGATAATGTTCTGCAGCAGCTTTCCCGGCAGGCGCCTCACCCAGTGCCGCTTGTCGCCCAGCAGCGCCCTCGCATAGCTGCTGTTTCCCAGGTCGAATCGGTAGAGGCTTTCCAGATGCACCGGCTGTCCGCCTAAATACCCGGATGCCACCAGCGCCCGAGCGCGGCGCGCCAATGCGTGAATCGGTAGTTGTGCCCCACCGTAAGCTTCACGCCCTTTTGTGCGGCCAGTTCCACCAGTTGCCGTGCTTCCTCCGCGTACAGCGTGAACGGCTTCTCCACATAGACGTGGCAGTTTCGTTCCATGCACAGCTTGGCCAGCGCGAAATGCGTTTCCGCTGGCGTCGTGATGTGCACAACATCCGGCTTGGCCTTTTCCAACATCTCCGCCAAATCCGTAAACGCCTGCGGCACCTTAAATCGCTCGCAGAACTGTTCCGCCATGAGCGGTTCCCGGTCGCATGCCGCCACAATTTCGCAGCCGCTCAAACGTCGGATCGCCTGCGCGTGCTGGTCCGCAATCTTTCCGCAGCCCGCAATCGCTATCCTAAGCATGCCGCGCACCTCCCCGGCAGGCTTCAAAGTAGCGCCGCATGCCCTCTTCTGTGTTATCTTTGTCTTCCAGCCCAGCCGGCTCTTCAGTTTCGCGTTGCTGTACCGTGTCTTCTTCCATTCCCCGTGCCATCGTTTTGCCGTGAATACCGGCGGCAGTTGCCCTTCTGACCACCGCGAATACCTCTCCCATAAATAACAAAACGCGTAACTGGCAGCGTGCGGCACGTATACCGACCGGAAACTTCGCGCATTCTTTTTAAATTGCCTCAAAAATTGCCGGCTTGTCGGCAAATCATCGTCCAGAACATTGAAACTCTCTCCATCCACCCCGGCCACCAGTCCTGCCAGCACAATCGCATCCGCGCAATTGTCCACGTACGTGAACGGAATCGTGTTCGGCCCGCCCAGGTGCAGATAAAATCCAAACGTGTTGATTCCCACCCTTCCCGTGATGTCGCTTTTCCGCGCTCCGTACACCGCGCCCGGCCTCACGATCGTGTACCGCACCGCGCTCTTTTCCGTACGCTCGACGATCTCTTCCTGCTTTACCTTCGCGTAGCAATACGCATCGCCCCGCAGTTCCGGTTGCTGAATCACCGGGCTCGACTCATCCAGCGTATTCCCGTTGAGCTTATCCACGTTCGAATACACTGGGAACAGCTCACCAGCACAAACCGCCGCACCCTCCGCACTTCAAGTTCGCTTCCAGCAAATTCCTCGTCGCCACCACGGAATTCAGATAAGCGTCGGGTACGACTTCTCTCCGATTCCCGCCGCAATGTGGTACACCACCGTCGCGCCTACCGACGCCTTCTCGCAATCTTCCCTCGACAGCAGATTCCCGCGCACGATCTCCACACGAGCGTCCGCCGGTCCCTGGGCGATTGCCTCTTCCATCCGGATGGTTTCGCTCGAAGGCCGGATAAAGCACACCAAATTCCGGTAGCCGCGATCCAGTATGTTCTGCACGACTCGCGCCCCGATAAACCCGGCGGCGCCCGTCACCAGAATGCGGTCGTCCGGCCCGGCAATCATCGCCGCTCCGGTCCCGTTGTTCTTGCCCTCCACCGTTGCTTCGTTTCTCGCCGTTCCGTCAGCTCAGCGCCGCTACCGGCTCTTGATTCATGCGCAGCCATTCCTCAACACCACCAGACTGAAGAGATTTTGTGGTTGCCGTGTCGCCCCGACGAGTGCTCTTCAAACAGCCCGCGCACCACGTCCGGCCGGATATATTGATATATGCGCGATCCGCTATCCAGCAGGGTATCGCTCATCCGTTGTCGATCGCACCGCGGAACCAGCTGTCGACCACGTTCACCGCGAATCCCCGCTTTGGCCGCTTCAAGATCTCCTACGGCAGATAAGCTACATACCTGACGATGCAGCCATTTCCGCGGCCGCGCCGCACTTCAAATTCGCCGGCAACCGCTCGACAGACTCCACAATCTCCTTGTCGATAAACGGCACCCTCAATTCCAGGCTGTCTGCCATCGACAATTTGTCCGCGTACATCAGCAACTCATCCGGCAACGTCGACCGCACTTCCAAACTGCAAACCACCCAGCTCGTCCGTATCCTCCAGCAACGGTCCCAGATCCGACCAGGCATCCAGAATCGCGTCACCGCTGTTCTCCGCCAACAAACCATCCTGGAACAGACTGTCCACCTGTTCGCCCGGCAGAATCGATAGCACATGCTGGTACCGTCGCATCCGGTCCGGAATCGCCAGCGAATTGACCCCGCGTTTCAGCGTCTCGTTTCTGGGCAACGCGCGTACTGTCGACGAAATCGGCGTGCGCATCCAGTCCGGCAGGCGCGACCACATCTCTCCATAACGCACGCCCAAGTGCCGCTTGTATCCGCCGAACAGTTCGTCCGGGCCCTGCCCTACCAGCGCCACCTTCACATCCTGTCGCGCCCGCGCGCACACGAAATACATCGGCACAATCGACGAAGTCGCCACCGGCTCTTCCAGCGACATCACGATCCGTGACAGTGCATCCTGGAAAATCGATTGCGTGATCGTGATTCCCGTATGATTTGACCCCAGTATCCGTGCGGTTTCTGCCGCATCCTTCAGTTCGTCGTCCGCAAAGCTCGATCCGTACCCCACGGTGTACGTCGACCACTCGCTTCCATTCAAATTCATCAGCCCAGCAGCAATCCCGAATCAATTCCCCCGCTCAACAGCATCCCACCGGAACGTCGCTGATCAATTGCCTTTTAATCGCCGCCTTATAAATTCCCAGCAACTCTTCCCGCGCTTCATCCACCGTCTTTGCCGGCGCAAACGGTTCCGGCTTGAATTGATTCCACCGCTCCACCTTGCACGCGCCGTTTTCCACGATCAGCTTCGTGCCCGGCGCCAGTTTGTGTATCCCCTTCAGAATCGTGTACGGTGACGGTGTGAAGCGGTACCTCAGAAACAAATTCAGCGAATCGGGATCGATCTCCTGCTTCTCTCGCATCACTGCTCGTACCGCGCGCATTTCTGACCCGAATGTCAATGTCCCTTGGTCGACCCGGTAATACAGAAGCTTGATTCCGAACGCGTCCCGCGCCAGCACCAGCCTCTTTTTCCGGACATCCCAGATCGCCAGACCGAACATTCCGTTCAGCCGGTTCAATACTTCATCGCCCCACTGCTTGTATCCGTGAATAATGACTTCCGTGTCCGACGTCGTCCGGAATTTGTGCCCGAATTTCTGCAGTTCGCTCTTTAATTCCGGAAAATTGTAAATCTCCCCGTTGAACACCACCCAAACCGTTTCTTCCTGGTCTGACATGGGCTGGTGTCCGCCGGCCAGATCGATAATCGACAGACGCCGGAATCCGAATCCCAACGCGCCGTCGATGAAATATCCTTCGTCATCCGGCCCGCGGTGCACAATCGATTGCGTCATCGTCCGCAAATCTTCCTGACGAACCGGCGCCCCGCTCTCAAAATTGAATTGGCCGCAAATGCCGCACATATTTCCTTATCCTTATTCCGCCGCCTGAAGCGCTACCGCTCTTCCGGCTGCATTGCCAACGAAATTGTTTTGATCGCGATACACGTAAAAGCACAACGCGCGGAACATTTGCGATTGCGCCCAGCGATGCATGGGCGTGTTGTCCCAGCCGAGCAGCAATTCCCGTGCGCGGAACGACCCGTCCGGCCTCTGCCAACGGCTCAATACATCGTCCAGCACTCCATCCACAATTCGGTCGAATTCCGCCGACCTGCCCCGCAACAGCACTCCCAAGTTGATGCACTCTGCGTAGTCGTACAGCTCGTGCCGGTACACCGTCATTCGCGGAGCCTTTGAAAACGGCGCCGGCAATCCTTGCTCATCGAACAAATGCTTCACGTAATATTCCAGCCCGCGATCAATCACTTCATGGCACCGCGCGTCACCCGTCAGTTCCTCGATCTTTGCTAGCGCCTTCAGCACGAAACACGTATGGAAGTGATCCACAAAGTCCCGGTCGCCATCGGTTGAGTAGAACCACGACCCATTCGCATTCTGAGTTTCGAATACGAAATTCAGGTTGCGTTCTGCGATCTTGGTGTAGCCGTTGTCGCCCACGTCAATCGCTGCTCGCGTCAGCATAAATGCCCGATACGCGCTGGCGTTGATCACTCCTCCCGGATCCTCGGGAATCGGGAAGTATGCCGTCGACGAAGCCTTCTTCGAAGTCTCAAAATCCCGGTAATCCCGCGCTGCATGTTCCGCGATCGATCGCATGATCTCCAGCCACTTCGCGTCGCGATCAATCTCATACACCTGCTGGAACGCCTCGTACACGTACGGTACGGTGGTAATCAACGGCGTGCCCATGGCGATCGTGCCGCGTCGCGTCTCCCAGTGAAATGGGTAGCCCCATGCATAATTCTTGAAGCTCGGACACCGCGTCGTCTTCAGCACTTCCAGGAAATGCACCGCCCGCTGGTAATATTCGTCCCGCTTGGTGATCTGTGACAGCAGCGCGAATCCCATGGCGTAGTGCGCGTCCGCAATCGGCAGCCGTTGCTTCTTCCAGAACAGACCTCTCGCCGAAGGCACAAACGCTTCCGAAAAAATCATTGGCGATACCGCCAGCGTTCCCAGCAGCTTGCTCCGGTAATACAGCGCTTTCGCCTTCCGTCCCAGATCGCTGGCGAAGTAACTCTGGTGGTCGTACGAAGTCTCTCCGTAGCGGTCCAGCCAGTTCACGAACTGGCCGACCGACCTCGTAATCGCTCTTTCCCGCATCTCGTTCATGAATTCGTCGGCTCCGCTAACTCTGCGTCACGTTGAAGTTGTCCACTCTCTTCAACCGCACCATCGATTGCAAAATCGCTTTCAGCTTGAACATTTGTTCCCGCCGGTGAAACGCCATCAACTCCGCAATAATGGCCGCGGCGTCCGCTTCAAGAATGCCGCCAGGTATCCCGCGCCCAGCGCCAATCCTGCAAACAGGTACGGCCGCTTCACGCTTCGGTAGCCCACCCGAAAGAATTGCCACACCGGATGCCCGCCCAGGTAATAATCCTTTTGCCCGTACGAATACGCGGACGCAATCGCGCCTCGCTCTGCCGTGCCCATCGGCCGGTGGTGGAAAAACGATTTCTCCCGGAAGCTCTGCGTCTTCCAGCCCTTCATCCGCGCCGTGGTTACCGCCATCCAGTCAATCCCGCCCGCGCGATGCGGAATGTATCCCCCAATATCTTCAAAACACGTTCTCCGGAACAATTGGCACTGCCCGGCCACGTGGTTCTGTCCTTCAAAACTGTCCGTTCCCGAGCTGTAGCCCTCTTCCCGGAAAATTGTTCCCGCCACTCCCAGCGATTCATCCAGCGGAAATTTGCTCACCAGGAATTCCAGGAAGTCCGCGTCGAACGAAATGTCCGCGTCCATGTTCCCGACAATTTCAAACGGCAAGTCCTTTACCCGCTCGAAACCCGCATTGAACGAATTCACCTTTGCTGCGAAACTGCGGTCCCGCCTTGCCGGCATCTGGATCATCTCGATCCACGGATTTTCCGCCAGGTATCTGCGAATAATCTCCGGGGTCATGTCCGTCGAAGCGTCATCCACGATCACCCACTTCAGCGGCTTGTACGTCTGCGCCACCATCGACTCCAGCGTCTTCTCAATAAACGCTTCTTCGTTCCGCGCCGGGGTGATCAGCACATATTTGGGCAGCCTGCTCGTATCCATCGTCTCTCTGCCGTCCTATTCCGTTTTTCCGCTGCTT
>CAVVJI010000007.1:0-63507 GCA_963748515.1 Candidatus Acidiferrales bacterium | reverse complement strand
CGAAACGCCCGCCGCGGCAACGGCGTTCCCGGATTGGCCACCCGCGCAATGTCCGAATCGCACAGCAGCGGCAGAATCGGGTGATAGAACGGCGTGGTGCTGATCTCAATCTGCCCGCGCGCCGCCGCCGTTCGATACGCCGGCAGCACCAGTCCGATCAACTCCAGTTGCTTCTCGGTAACTTCCGGCTTGTCTTTTTTGCTCAAATCTTTTCCGCGATTGGCCAGCCGCGAAACCGTTTTATCCGTGGTGAACCACTCCTCATCCATCCACGCCAGTTGCGACAGCACCTGTAAATCGCGCCAGTCCCGCGCCGTAAACGTGATCAGCGCCTGCGCCCCGCCCGCCGCACGCGACCATTCGTGCAACTCCACAAAGCGCGGCCACCGCGACATCAGCCGCTCGTGATTCACCTGGAACGCCCGCGCCAGGATTTCCGCTTTGTCGTCCCGCGTCAGCGCTTCCGCATTCTTGAACGCCAGGTCGAACCACGGCTCGTGGAACTTTCCGCTGGCGTACTCTTCCAATTGCATGCACAGCGACGGAACCATGTCTCTGAACGTCGCATCTGGAATTTCGGCAAACTCGTCGAACAGCTTCACCATTCCCCAGTAATCTTTGGCTGGTCGTGCAGCCGCGTCCACGGCAACACATACCGCCCGCTGTCCGGATCGCGATACTGCGGCTGGTGCATGTGCCACAGCACCGCCAGGTGAATGCGATTCATCGTCTAGGCCCGTACCTTTTATGGTTCTCCGCCGCTGACTAAAAAATCGATTATTCCTAGTCTATCAAGAACCTCCCTCCGCAGGCACGTTCCCCGCCGGTTTCGTTTCGTGCCGTTTCCTCCGACGAAGAGACTCGGGCGTTGTAAACTCCCATGACGCTACCGTGAGTGTCTTTCAGTCAAAAGGTGAAGGGAGGCGAGGCGTATGAAGCATTTTCTTCTGGAGGGACAGCACCTTGTTCCCTTCTCTGAGATGGCGCACCTGGTCGATGAGCATCACGCGTTTCTGGACAGGGGATACCAGGAAGGCGTCTTCCTGTTTTCCGGACCGCAGGTTCCTCCGCACGGCGGGTTCCTCGACGGGAGGGCGAAATCCGAGGATGCGCTGCACGCCTATTTAGCGAACGAGCCGTTCGTCAAGGCGAACGTCATGCGCTTCAGCCGCGTCACCGAATTTGATCCCGCCCAATACCAGGGCTTTCTCAAAGAATGGTTCAAGGGCAACGGAAAGTGACCGCAGTTCCCGCTTGCCCGGCTTCTGGCGGATAAGATAGAAAAAACTGCATACGAAAGGTCCGAGAATGGCACAGGACAACGCCTCGATCGTCCGCAGCTTTGTGGACGAAGTGATCACCAAGGGAAACATCGACGACGCCGCGCGCTATGTCTGGGAAGACGTGGTGGAGCAGGTTCCCCTCCCCGGCCAGGGTCCCGGACTCGATGGCCTGAAAGATATCCTGCGCGCCATGCGTTCCGGTTTTCCGGACATTGTCTTTGCCATTCACGAGCAAATCGCCGAACACCATACAGCCGCCAGTCGCTTTGAATGGTGCGGTATCCACCAGCGATTTCTCGGCATTCCCGCAACCGGTAGCCGGTCCGCGTCTGGGGAGTCGTCATCGTTCGCCGGCAGGACGGCCGCATCAAGGACACGCGCATCATCATGGATATTTTCGGCCTCATGTCCCAGCTCGGCGTCTTGCCCCCTCCGCCCAAACGCTTATCGATAAGTCTGAAAAACTCAGGTACCGCGAAAATGCACATGGAAAGGAAACTGGTAATATCTGGGCGATGTCAACCAAACCCCTTTTTGACAATGGCTGGGAACTGCGCGATATAACCAGCGCGAAAAAGTTCTTTGCTGCGCTCCCCGAAATTCTGGCCCCGCCGGCGACTCTCTGCTTCGAGGGCGCGCGCATCTCTCCCGACGTTCAATTGTTTTTTGCTTTGCACGCAGCCACGGAGATTCTGCAAATACCCACTGGAACCATCTGGCCGAAGCCAAGCATGTTTCACGTACGTGCGACAGAAGAAACCTTACGCGATCTTGCGGCCCTTGCCGAGAGGCATTCCGGGTCTCAGATTTGTGACCACTTTCATGCATATGTAGGCAGTCAAGGTTTGATGCAGTGGTATGACGCGTTCAGCGGCGAACCTTTGTTAGTGGACGAATCCGTTACAGAAACGAAGGTGCAGGCTTTCTGTAACAAACTCCGAATTTCCTACGCGCCCTCGCGTGCCCCGAACGAAGCTTCGACGAAAACCAAACAGGCCGACAAGTCCTGATCAATGCACTCCCCGGAGTTGAGGACTGCGATGCCATTCAATGTTTGCGATTTGCAAGCAATTTCGCAGACACAGCCCACTGGATAAGGTGCAGGAGCACAAATACGAAAAACACTATGGCATTGCAGCGAAATACAAATATCAGCCCTCTGACTCCATGCAGGTCGTAGGCATCACTAGCACTGAAAAAGATCTCCGGAATTTGCATCGCCATGCAGAACCCGAAAATGTACAAGGTGAGGAGATGCAACTGCCGCAAGCTGTCAAATCGACGGACCAGAGGAGCGAGTTCCGTTGCCTCAGTTTCGACGTTCTTCTCGAGCGAATAAATAACACGAAGCGACGTACCGAAAGCCAAAGCGTGTACAACGTAACGCCGCTGAAGAATAGAGCGAATAGTTTGTACAGGTATGATAGCGAGGTCCAGGCAGACCGAACGTCGGTAACCGCAATCGTCAGCAGCATAATACCAAGAGTCTACACCTGACTTCACAGCCCTCGATTCCTTCAGATCCCGGCGATGCCAAGTCTTCTGATACGAATCCCGTCGATGCCGTTCGGCCATTCGGAACGGACAAAACTTCTTATTGCGTTTCGGGCGAACACAAAGTTCGTTCTTTCTTCGCTGCCAGCACGGTAGGTGCGATCGGGTGGCTGCGTTGAAGTATCAGGCGGAATCGTCCATTCGGCAATTTCTGCAGCATTGCACCTTCGTGGACTACCTTTCCTTCTTGCCACGGCCGTGCATTGGGCGGGAAATATCCTGTGTCCTCCAATACCCGCGCTACGACCGCCGCCACCTCAGAGTAGCGAACGCTTCCAGTGGATAAAGCGGCGCGCTCCGGCACGTTCAGGTGCATGGTCGTGACCAGCTTTTCAATTAATTGCTCTCTCTGATTCATCGACACCCTAATTTAACCGAACCCCGCGCGATACGTCATGGCAAACGCGCTTCCCCCGATTCCTGGAGAGGTGGGTTTTACTACGCCGCGTCCTGGAGTCCTGCGACAAGTCATCTGGAGCAATGATGCACTTGCGAAAAATCGTGACAAGGTGGCATTTCGAGCATGACTGTATGCGGACATAGAAAGCGAGCATCGCGGTGAGATCGTGCACATGCTTTCTGCGGATAGCTCTCAGCTGTCTTTTACTGACAGCTTCGTTGGCAGCGCAAGACGAAACCTTCGTTTCGCCAAGCGACGTTTCCTTCAGAATTTCAACGGCGCAGACTACTTGGAAAGCGGACGAGTCCATCACTCTGAAATACAGCGTGAAGAACATCAGCTATGCGCCGCTCTTTGTGCCACGAGAATGGGAAGCCACCTGTCCGGGGAGTCCCCATCCCTGGGGTGGCTTTGAGGACAGCACCGGAAGGCATTTTGTGCCTGGATACGGCGGTTCTTGCTCAGATCATCCACAAACAATCGCCGAGCGCATGGCCAAAGAGGCAGTGTTGCTCAAACCTGGAGAACACCTTGAGGGGACATTTTTGTTGGACCCCAAAATTTTCAAGCTGCCACCTGGCAAGTACCGGGTTGAATTAGAATTGAGCGGCTGGGAGGAAGAGAAGTTCAACGCTGCCGAGCATTCGGAATTGGCGCGACTGCGGCGGATTCATGGCGGGAGGCGTCCAGACTCCCTTCGCATCACGCTCACCCCCAGCACTAAATGACCGCGGCAAGTGCTTCAGTCTCCGGACAGCGACCTCCCCGCTCGCTCTTTCTGAATCGCTTCATCACGGCTAGACGATCCAATTACCTCAGACTCGGCGGAAAACCGCTTCGCCGTTCAGTCTCCCCTGTTGAAGACCGAAAGAAAGGTCATGATCGCCATAATCCCTAGCAGGAGAAAATTGTAGCGACCGTCTGTAAAGAGGTGAGTGATCCACGCAAGCAGACCCACTGCCAAAACATTTATACCGATGACCACACAACGGATTCCCTCATTGGAAAAGCTGTTGAGAGCATTAAAAAGGTTCAATATGCCGATCTGCAGATATGCCAGCCCCATGGTAGACGCCAACCCGAACAATTTGTTGTACGGACGGCTGATGTCACCGCCGATGTAAAAAAGGCCTGCGACGACAGGTATTCCAGACCATATCGAGCAGACAATTCGCAGTTTCATCGTCTTTGACCTACCTTGCGAAAACCCCTTCAATCTTAGACACCGAAGCGGCTATGTCCGCCCCAACAGCGAAGCCTTGCCGTTTCGCCGGCTTCACTGTAATTACGTGTCCGTCGGGGTTTCCGACCAGCGGTTCCCCGGCGCAAGTCCACAGAGCCAGTTAAACGAACGATGCCGCTCGAGTGCTATTGACGTGGCGCTTGAATATTCCTCAACACTCAAATCACGGTACGCTTTGCCGTATGCGGGAAAATCTTCGTTGATAACCGCTGGGATGCATCCTTCCGACGCAGCCTTCGCCGTCGCCATCGCAATTACCTTCTCGATCGTCATGTCACCCGGAAAAGTGAACTCGTGGTGGGCCTCCTGGAGCTGCCTCGTCCGGGACCGCCAATGCCAAAGTTCGGCCAGATCGCGCTGCTTTTCTATTAACGCACGATCTCTAAGTACGGCTTTCTTTCTCATTGCTTCGGCGGACTCCACAGGAAGTTTATTTGTAAGTTCCGGATCGGCTTGCTGGTCGTACGCTAGCACCGCTGGAATGTATCCCAAAGCCCACAGGAGGCAGACAACTGACTCGACGCGCCAACTAGCGTCAATTCGCATCTGAGGCGTGACATCCGCAGATGGGGCTCGCATGAATTTCTTTTCCTCATTGCCCATCTCATTCCACAACCCGCTTTGCCGCAGAAGTTCGACACTTTCATTATTTCGACCTAGCTCAAGGTCGATAAACTTCTTCCACTCGCCATCGCTCCATCTCTTTTTCAATTCGGCAAGATTTTCCTGGGGAACTGTTGCGAGGGCTTTGACAATCATGCACTTCAAGATGATCACGCGCGCCATGACCGCGCTTGCGTCGGGAGCTCGGTTTTTGTTGAGCCATCCGAACATTCCTCACCTCTGCTCGTCAACGGAACGCATTCCACACGCGCCGCCAAAATTCTTCGTAACGTCGCGATGAGTTGGTTCGGCCTGTTCCGTCGCAGTGTTCGCAATGCCCGGTACCGAAGCAAGCCGGGCATTTTGCGATCAGGCGCATCCCGTTACCTTGGCAAACGCTGCACTCCCCACTTCCCGGTGGGTCGCAGCGTCTACATGTTGTCCGTCCTGCTGGCATCGTCGGTGATTTTGAGGATACACGCGGCAGCACCGAATGATCGAAAAATTTTGCCCGTCTGCGCTCAACGTACTTGGCGCCAGTTCGCAATTTTCGTTCGCTGTCAGGACAGCCTTTGTACGCAATTTGGTGTCTAATCACCAGGAGGCATTGTGACGAAGCGTCGCTGGTGGTCCTCCCTCGTAGCACTTGTGGCGGTTGCGGTTGTGTTCGTGTTGTGGGAACACATTGAGGCCCGCAGAAGGATTTCTGACCCGAAGGCCTTGGCGGCGGAGGAGGACGAGGTGTACGCGGCCGTTGTTCGTCACGTTTATCTTCCGAACAAGAAAAACCCCGCGGTCACGCATCTCGTCTTTAACCGCACGCTCGACACTTATCTTTGTCCGGGCATGGACAGGCAGACTTGCTTGAATGGTGTGCGTCAGCGGCTAAAAGAAGCGGCGGGAGGCAGCATTCGTCGCGAAACGATTGACAACTTCATCGAGCAGTCGCAGATTTCTGGCAAGTCTCCCCAGTACCTTCCACACCGAGTTGCCAAGGACCTTCGTTAACCCCAACTCTCTGTATTTCGATATCGTGCCAAACGAACCGAATGGCCGGCAGTCCTTCTACCGTTTGTTTCCGGGAAGCGACGGGCTAATTTCTTTTTCACGTATTGGATTCGACGCAACACTTCACGAGGCGATCGTTTCAACTTCAATCGTCTGCGGTGGTTTGTGCGGGACTGGGCGACGTTATGCTCTTAGGAAAAAGTGGGGCAAATGGGAAGTAGTGGACGCTTGGCTTGTCTGGGTGTCCTGACGCTTTACCCTCCCTCGGAATTCATGCCTACATCCTGGACCGCTTCATCGTACGCGAAGCCGCAGCCGCCGCCTACGCCCACTACCAAAAGTGCAGCCTCGCCGCCGCGCAAAAACTGTTCATCTCCGAATGGTGATTTCAGCTAGCCAAAGTGAGAAGTACTATACGGAGCCCTTCCGATTACCCGAGAAATCGGGACTTGACGAAATTCTGCGATACTATCGTGACTGGACAAGAGCCTTCCATGACAGAAACCAAGAGTATTGACTCGGCTTTCATCGGCCTGGGCTGCACCAATGTCACCCGCTTTAATACAGCATCATGGAAATTCGACTTTGAGGGAAAGACTGCGCTTCAAGTCTATTGTCCGTGGCGCATTGTAAGTGCTGCCGGGATTGTTCTGGGCAACGCGGACCACGAGCAACAGTTTGGTTTATCTAAGCCTGTCGACGCACGGAAAGAAGCACAAAGATCGCTCAACGCGAAGGCCACCAAAGTAACGGTGCGTGCTAGGACCGCTGACCTTCTCGTCGAGTTTGAAAATGGTTCTTGCTTGGAAGTGTTTAACTCATCTTCTGGCTATGAAGGCTGGGAGTGCTCCGATAAAGACGGACTGCTAGTAGTAGCGCTAGGTGGAGGAGAGCTCGCGACGTGGAACGTTGCTCCTCCACTGGTTTAGGAATCGGTACTAGCCGGAACCCTTCCGATTTGCGGACTCCTCGGGAACTAACCTTCAATTCTGTTGCTGGAGCTCCGCAGCGTGTCGGGAATTTCTCGAGGGCCTGCGGCAGCAAGCCACGCCGGGAGAATGTACAAGAATACCCACGTACGCCAGAGAAAGCCCGTCGCGCAATTCGCCCACTTGATCCGATCGCCTGCCAGCATGACAGAACGCCCATCACTAATAGCGCGTGCAGCGAACTCCGATAGATCCGACACGTGGCTCCGCTCCGCTCGTTTGTCCACATTTCCGTGACCTAGCCACTGAATGCCAAACGCTCCAACCGCGACCACAAATGCCAGTGCGACGTCCACGGTTCCCCACCATTGAGGCAAGCTTGTCGGATTCCTCACTAGCCCTGCACCAATTGGAAAGGCCCAAGAGAGGACAAACAGAATTGCGGCTGCTAGGGCAATGGCGCGACGGTTCATACTGGCAACACCCCCTCGCAATTGGGTAGTTTACATTTGATTGCTCTGAACAGCTCGTGCATCACGGGCAACCCGGAACTAAGAACTGCACGCCGCGATTATTGGCTTCCTCAATTCCCAGATCTTGACTTGCCCGCCCACCTGCCCAATCCGCAACCGTCCTTCCTGCCTGCACTCCAATAACTCAATCCGTGTTTAGCAACAATCCTCTCAGCAACCTCCCGCCGGAAGACCCTCCCCCTCATGCTAAACTCGCCCTTCGCCCCATGCGCATCCTCGACCGCTACATCGTTCGCGAAATCCTGCGTCACGCCCTGCTCGGACTCCTCATTTTTACGTTCGTTCTGTTCGTCCCCAAGCTCGTCCGCCTGATGGAGCTGTTCGTCCGCCACTCCGGCTCCGGCTCGCAAGTCACCACTCTGTTTCTCTGCATCATTCCCAGCATCCTGGTCTTTACCATTCCCATGGCCGTGCTGGTCGGCGTGCTCCTCGGACTCGGGCGCATGTCCATGGATTCCGAAATCATCGCGCTCACTTCCGTGGGCATCAGCCGCAAACGCATCCTCTTCCCTGTCGGCGTGATCGCCGTGCTCGGCGCGCTGCTCACTTCCCTGATGACCATGTGGCTGGCGCCGCTCAGCCTGCGCACCTTTCGCGGCATTGAAGGCAACCTGCTGACTTCGCAGATTTCCTTTCAGATTCAGCCCCGCGTTTTCGACGAGCGCTTCCCGCGCATGGTTCTCTACATCAACGACGTGCTGGCCAGCGGCACGCACTGGAACGGCGTCTTTCTTGCCGAAGCCGAGAGCGAAGGCTCTTCCCGCATCACTCTGGCGGAAAACGCCATCGTCATTGCCGAACCCAACGAAGGCAAACTCGAGCTGCACCTGCAAGGCGGCTCGACCCACGAATTTTCCCGCGACGATCCCAACTCATTACTCCGTCACCGCGTTCGGCCAGAGCGACTGGCCCATCGAAGTCACCGGCATCGACACCGGCAAGGCGCGCGAACTGAGCAATCCCGAGCGCCCCGTCCGGCAACTGCTCGCCGAGCACGGCCCGCGCTGGCTCGATTCCCGCGTCGAACTGCACCAACGCTTCGCATTTCCGGTAGCCTGCCTGGTGTTCGCGCTGATCGCGCTTCCGCTGGGCGCGGAGCCACGCCGCGGTGGTCGCGCCGCCGGAACGCTGCTCTCCGTGCTGATCATCGGCGGCTACTACTTGCTGTTCATCATGGGCACGGGCCTGGCGCGCCAGGGCGTGGTGCCTCCGCGCGGTCGGCATGTGGATGGCCAACGTCGTCCTGATCCTGCTGGCCATCGCCTTGATCCCCCGCATGGAACGCTATCGCAATGAAGCCGGCTCGCCGCGCATTCTCATTCGCCTGGGCGTGTGGTGGCGACTGATTCGCCGCCGCTTGATTCACACCCGCGGCAAAACTTCGCCGCTCTCGGTGCGCAACGGCACCACCATCGCGGAAAACGGCGCCAACGGAGCTAACGGGGCCGCGCGCGCCGCCGACCTGCATTCCGACACCTCGTCCAGCTTTCCGCGCATCGTCGATCTGTACCTGCTGCGCCGCTTCTTCACCAATTTCGCAGTGGTCATGGGCACCTTCATCGCCTTGTTTGAGACCTTCACCTTTTTCGAGTTGATCGACGACATCGCCCGCCACCGCATCGCCTTCCTGGTGGTGGTCAACTACTTCCGTTACCTGATTCCCTACCTGATCTATCAACTCACGCCGCTGGGCGCGCTGGTCGCCGTGCTGGTCACCCTCGGCGTCATGAGCAAGAACAACGAAATCGTGGCCTTCAAGGCCAGCGGCATCAGCCTGTATCGCATCGCGCTGCCGCTGCTGGGAGTCGGCGCGTTGCTCGCGCTCTCGCTGCTGCTGCTCGACAGCACCTATCTCCCCTACGCCAACCAGCGCCAGGACGCGCTGCGCAACCAGATCAAGGGCCGCCCCGCGCAAACCTACACGCGCCCGCAGCGCTGGATTTTTGGCGAAAATGAAAAGGTCTACAACTACGATCTCTTTGATCCCGCGCAGAATCTGTTTGGCGGCCTCACCGTCATCGAGCTCGAACCGGTCACCTTTCAGATGAAGCGCCGCGTCTTTGCTACTCGCGGCCGCTGGCTGCCGCAGGAAAAAACCTGGGTGCTGGAATCCGGCTGGGTGCGAGATTTCGACGGCGGCCACGTCACCCGCTACGAACCCTTTAAAGTAACCACTCTGCCCGAACTCGTTGAGCCGCCCGCCTACTTCAATCGCGAAGTGATCCAAGCCATCCAGATGAACTGGAACGCGCTGCATCGCTACATCAATGGATTGCATAGCGCCGGCTTTGACGTCTCCTCGCTCACCGTGCAGTGGCACCGCAAACTGGCCTACCCTCTGATCGCGCCCATCAGCATGATGCTGGCGATTCCCTTCGCGCTGCTGGTGGGCAATCGCGGCGCGGTGGGCGGCGTGGCCATCGGCATCGGTATCGGCATCACCTACTGGGCGGTGGCCGCGCTGTTTGAAGCCATGGGCGGCATCGGGCAGCTTCCTCCCATGCTCGCCGGATGGTCGCCGGACCTGATCTTCTTCTTTCTGGGTTTGTACTTTCTGCTGAAAATGCCGACTTAACCGGATGGTGCGATACTGTTCCGTCGTGATTCCCTGCCAAGGCATGCTGACTCGTCTTAGTGTCGTACGCGTCGCAGCGCTTCTCGCGCTGGTATTGAGCTTCGCGTGCACCGCGGCCGTTCCGCGCTCCACCGACGAAACCGCGCTCGTGCGCCTCGACAAAGTCCAGAAGCAACTGCAAGCCGCGCGCAAGGCGCAAGACTGGCCGGCGTTTCTGGCCTCCGCGCGCGCACTGAAAGAAATTCTCCACGGCTCGCCCGACTCCGTCCTGCTGCTGGCCCGCGCCTATGCGCGCAATGACGACGTGCCCTCCGCGCTCAGCGAACTCGCCCTGTACATCGACATGGGCCAGACCTCCGAGCAACTGGCCAAGTCCGAAGAATTTTCCGTCCTGAAAGAAAATCCCGACTTCCAGAAATTGCAGCTCCGCATGAAGACCAACTCCACGTCCGTGGACCACTCTCATCCCGTCGCGGAACTCACTTCCCTTACCGGGCAGATTGCCGAGGACATTGACTACGACCCGCGCACCAAACTGTTTTACCTCACCAGCGTGCTGGGCAAGAGCATTGTCAGCGTCGATCCCGAGGGCCACTCCAAAGTATTTGCCATCCTCGCCTTCCGGCTGGCCGATGCTGGCGCTCAAAATCGATTCCGCGCATCGCATTGTGTGGGCCACGGAAGCCGCCATCGCCGGTTTTCCCGGCGTGTCTAAGGACGACGCCGGCAAGTCCGCGCTGGTCGCCTACAATCTGCAAACCGGCAAACTGATTCGCCGCATCGATGGGCCCGAGCACAGCGCGCTCGGCGATCTGGTGCTGACTCCCGCGGGCGACGTGATCGTTGCCGATGGCGAAGGCGGCGGCGTGTACCGCGCGCGCCGAAACGGGGCCGCGCTCGAGCGCATCGACGCTGGCGATTTCGTCAGCCCGCAAACGCCCGCGCTGCATCCCGACGGCCACCACGTTTATATTCCCGATTACGCCATCGGCATCGCGCTGCTCGATCTGAACGACAAATCCGTGCGCTGGATTTCTACCGAGTCGCGCTACGCGCTCTCCGGCATCGATGGCTTGTACTTTTTCAATAGACGCCTGATCGCCACGCAGAATGGCACTTCGCCCGAACGCGTGATTGTCTTCAACCTGGACGACTCGCTGGCGCGCATTCAATCGGAAAGCATCGTCGCGCGCGCCACCGACAACCTGGGCGACCCGACGCACGGCGTGATCGTCGGCCACGATTTCTTTTTCATCGCCAATTCCGGATGGGACGCCGTCAACGACCACGGCCAGCCCAAGCCCAACGTCACGCCCACTCCGCCGCACATCCTGCGCTACGCGCTGCCCTGACCCGCTCGCCTATTCGCGAGTCTTCGCGTTTTTCTCCAGACGCTCCAGCGCCAGCGCCGTCTTCTTCAGCATCCCCAAAAAAACTTCCGCGTCCGCCTCTTCCAGCGCGAAGCGCCGGATCATCCGCCGCAATTTTTCTTCGGCCAGTTCGTTGGGACGCTTGCCGGTATAGCCGCTGGAGTGCAGCGTCTCCAGCAAAGTCTGCGTGATGCGCTCCACCGTTTCCATTTTTGCCGCGCCGCGTTTTCCCGGACGCTCACCCGCCGGCGCCGCCTGCATGCGCCGCAGTTCGTAGAGGCATACCGCCACCGACTGCCCCAGGTTCATCGATTGATGCTCAACGCGCGTGGGAATGTGCATCAGCCAGTGGCAATGGCTGAGGCTGTCGTTCGACAAGCCCCACTTCTCCGAGCCAAACAGCAGCGCCACTTTCCCGCGCGCCATGCGTTTGCGCAGCAGCGGCGCGCCCTGCGCCAGCGTGCGCAACGGATGCTGCAGCTCGCGATGCCCCACCGCCGTCGTGCCCACCACCAGCGCGCAATCCGCCACCGCGTCCGCCACGCTGGTGAACTGCTCCGCATCGCGCATCACCGCCGACGCGCCCACCGCGGACACCGCATCGCGCCACGCTTTTTCGTAGGGATTCACCACGCGCAGGTGCGGCGCGCCGAAATTGCTCATCGCCCGCGCCACGGCCCCAATGTTCAAAGGATTCCGCGTCGCGACCAGCACCACCCGCAAATTTTCCAGCGCCTGGCTCACGACCGTACTCTACGCCATCTTGCGCTTGAACCCAACGTGTCGCGTCGTTACTTAAGGTGAGTCACGCTGGCCGGCCAACAGAGTCAGGCACGAGATGACCAACTAACAATTTCAACAGCAGTGCAGGTGCGAACCACTCTAGTCCATGGGCGGGAATGAAGATGATTCCCATTGCCGTTAGTGCTGCAAGATACAGGAAGAAGGCCATTGGACGCTTGATTCCGTTCGGGGTAGCGAGTATTGTGCCGCAGCACACAAGGATCAAAAGACCAAGAATAACTGCGTACCTTATATCGAATCGACTGCCACGAAAAAACTCCGCCACGAGAAGTACATAAAAAAGATGCGGCAATACAAACAACATGTGTTTTATTGGCGTTTGGCCCGGACGGTGGTACCACGATTTTGTGGTAGTTGTGGCGTTACAAACAGAACCGCCAATGATATCGAAGCCCATGATGGCGCCAAGTATCACCAACATTGTTGGAGTTCCAAGGCTTTGCAGCCGAAGAATGGAAAAGATCATTCCGATCACACAGGCGGCCAGCACTATAACCGTCTCATCAACTGCCATCCCGGGACCCACGATGTTGTCCCATATACCTGCCAACCCGCTACGAGGTTGATTCCGTAGAATCGTGCTCTGGTCGTTTTGCACGGTTGTCTCCAAAGAATGAATTGTCACAAATTCACTCGAGCAGGTGCCCATTGCCTTCATCTGGACCGTTCCCGCGCTCGGGCAGCCCTCAATAAATGAACATCTATGTGGCGGACTGCGCTAGAACGGTTTGTCCGCTGCTGCAGCCAGGCCGCCGTGTTGGCTGCGCATCAGGGCGTAGGCCGCGTATTGGCGCACTGCTTCGTCGGGATCGTTGACCGCTCCCAGCAATTCGATGGACGGCTCGACGCCATGCAGCCCCGCGAGTCCTTTGGCTGCGGCGCGGCGCATGACGACCTGCTCGCTGCGCAGCAACTCCTGAAAAATGGGAGCGGCGCGATTGTCGTGCAGTTCCCCCAGCGCTTCGACCACCCAGATTTTTCGCGTGGCGTCCACGAAGTGGTACACGTCCGTCAACGCCGTGAACGCTTGCGGATTGCGCGTCTCTCCCAACGCAATCAGAAGTTCCTGCGAAGGCAGCGGCCCTTGCGCGCGCACCGCCTTGGCAATCGCCGGAAATGCGGACCCATCGGCATGCTGCGCCAGCGCGCATTGCAATCCGTGCGCGACCTCTTCGTTGGGATGCTTCCCGCCGGCGGCCAGCGCATTGGTCAACACCGGCACGCTGCCCGGCGCGCAGGATTCCGCCAGCGCTCCCACCACTTCCGTTTTCAATGCGGGCGAACTTTTCGCATTCCAATACACGGCGGACAACGCAGCAACCGACGGTTCATCCGCGCCTTCGCGCAAAGCGCGCACCGCCGCCAGCACCACCGACGAATTCGCATCGCGCAACGCCACGCGCAGCGGCTCCTGCGCCTCCGGCATCGACAACTGCCCCAGTCCCTCAGCGGCCGCCGCACGCACCTGGGGTGCAGCATCTTCCAGCGCATGCGCCAGCGCTTCTTCCGCAAACTCCGGATCGCTCGACTGGCCGTGCCGCCAATCGAATCGCGCCGCGCCATTCATTCCGGCCAACGCAGAGATTGCATCGGCGCGCAGGTCCGCATCGCCATCCTTCAGAAATTCCGCGACCCTGGCGTTGTCGTCGCCCGTGCCGCTTTCCGCCATCTCGCGCAACCACGCCACGCGCGCGGCTTTGCCAGCCTGCGCAGTCGATTTGCGCACAGCGCTCGCGCCCGGCGACTTCGCCGCGCTTTCCGTTCCACTCGATTCAATTGTGATTCTGGAGTTTTCCGCTTCCTGCGCACGCGCAACGGCGCAGCCCAACAGAAGCCCTGCAAGGACCAGCAGCGTGCAGCAACTGCGCTTGATCCGGCGCATCATGGTTCCAGCCTAAGGCGTGGAAAGAGCGGGGGCTGTGTGCCAAGTTGGAACTTTGGCTCTATCAATTACTGTACTAACTTCCCTGCTCTTCTTCCGCCCCCTTCAACTACGGCAATCGAAATTCTTTCCCGCCCATGCTGGTGTCCACCCGCACGCTGCGCTGCCCGTTCGTTTCGTGGAACTGCACGCGCTGCACGTCGATCCAGAAAAATTTATTGACGGCAATTCCGCGAATGTCCGCCAGCGCGATACCATCGGGAAATTTCTGCAGCGCAAAAGTGATCGCCGGACCCAGCCGCAACTGCGTCCCGCGCACCACCGGCTGCAATTGCGAACCGAAGTTCAGCTGCACCACATCGTCATTTTTCTGGATGGTCTGTACGTTCCCAAGGATGTCGCTGGCTTCCGCGGGCAGCGGGATTCCGGATTCGCGCAAACCCTGTTGCAAGACGTCGCCAGTTACGCTGGCGTTATCGCCCAGGCCCGCAAACAGTTCGGCAACGATGCCGGCGGGATCGGCGTCCACGATCCGCGCCTGCTTCACCACTTCCTTCACATCTTCTACGGTCAGTATTCGGCTCATGCATCCCCTCGCCCTTATAGGATGCATGCAAGGCGCGCCGGTCGCAAAATGGCGCGGCGCTGCTTAGCCCGGCAACTTGCTGGACAGCACCACCACCGAGCGCGGACCCGCGCGGTAACTGTGGCCCTCGATCGGCACGCGCTCCTGCCAGGGCACGATGTCGTTGGGCGATTCCAGCGAAGTGTCGATCCAGCGCTCCCATTGCAGCGGATGATCGCCGTCGCGCTGCGGCAATTCAAACTCCAGCGCTTCCCAATACGCATTAAACAGGATGTGCGCCAGGAAATGCTCCTGTTCCGTCCGTATGCTGAGCGCGATGCTGTGCGAAGTGTCGCCCCAATCGGGTTGGTTGAGCTTCGTGCCGTGCCAGGAAATTTCGCCCTGCTCCAGCACTTCGCTGAGGGTCAGGCGCTGCTCCTCCGCGGTGACATCGCGCAAAGCGCGCCGGGCCGCCAGCAACCGGGTGAAGCGGTGCAGATCGCAATGCGGCTTCAATTGCGACCAGTTGAACCAGTTGAATTCGTTGTCCAGGCAATAGGCGTTGTTGTTGCCCAGTTGCGTGCGGCGGATTTCGTCGCCCATGCAGAACATGGGGATGCCCAGCGACAGCACGGTGGCGACCAGGAAGTTCTTGACCTGGCGGTTGCGCAGCGACTCGATGGCCGGATCGTTGGTTGGCCCTTCCACGCCGCAATTCCAGCTACGGTTGTCGTTGCCGCCATCGCGATTATTTTCGCCGTTGGCCTCGTTGTGCTTCTGGTTGTAGGAGACCAGGTCGTTCAGCGTGAATCCGTCATGGCAGGTGACGAAGTTGACGCTCTGCTCGGCTTCGCGTTCCTTGTGCCGGTAGATGTCGTGGCTGCCGACGAGGCGGTCGGCGAAGGCCCGCAGCGCCCGGTCGTCACCGCGAATGAAGCTGCGCACGTCGTCGCGGAACAGCCCGTTCCATTCCTTCCAGCGATGCCCGAAGAAACCGCCCACCTGGTAGAGTCCGGCGGCGTCCCAGGCCTCCGCGATCAGCTTGGTTCCCGCCAGCACCGGATCGCTGTCGATGTCCCAGAGCACCGGCGGGCTGGACATCACCTGGCCGTTGACGTCGCGCGAGAGGATGGACGCCAGGTCGAACCGGAAGCCATCGACGTGCATCTCCTGCACCCAATAGCGCAGGCTGTCCACAATCATTCGCCGCACCACGGTGTGATTGGCGTTCAAGGTGTTGCCGGTACCGCTGAAGTTGGCGTACTTGGAGCGGTCCTGCTGCAAGACGTAGTAAGAACGGTTGGCGATGCCCTTAAAGCAAAACGTTGGGCCGGTCTCGTCGCCCTCGGAAGTGTGGTTGAACACAACATCAAGAATGACTTCAATTCCGGCGCGGTGCAGAGCCTTGACCATATCGCGGAATTCATCCACGGGCGCACATGAAGTTTTACTTGAGCTGTACGCCTGATGCGGAGAGAAGAACGAAACCGGCTGATAGCCCCAATAATTCACCAGGCCCGGCGGAACATCCTGGGTGTCGAACTGAAATACGGGCAGCAACTCCACTGCAGAGATCGAGAGTTCCTGCAGGTACGGAATCTTTTCGATCAGGCCGCGAAACGTGCCGCGATTTTCCAGCGCCACTCCCGAACTGGGGTGCTGGGTAAACCCGCGCACGTGCATCTCGTAGATGATGGTGCGAATCGCCGGACGATTCAGCGGAACGTCGCCTTCCCAATCGTACTGGCGGGTATCGACGACCACGCTTTTCATGGAGAGGGCGGTGTGGTGTCCGGGCTCCTTCAGCGTGTCCCGGGAATAGATTTTGGGGACCACCACGGCGCGGCCATACGGATCGAGCAACACCCGGCTGGGATCGAAGCGATGGCCCTCCTCCGGCTGGAATGGGCCATAGATGCGATAGCCGTAGAGTTGTCCATGGCGCACTCCGGGCACAAACGCATGCCAGTAATCATTGGTCCGGTTGCGTTGAGGATCGAAGGAGACCACACGCGAAGGTTGGGGGGAATCGTCGTGGTCGAAGAACAGCAACTCCACGGCAGTGGCTTCCCGCGAGTACAGGCTGAAGTTCACGCCGTCCGGTTTAATAGAAGCGCCCAGCGGCGCGCTGGTGCCGTATTGCGAGGAAGCCTTTGCAAGTAGCTCTAAATTCTGTTGTTCCGAATCATTCGCCATGCCCGTCTCCGAGGTTCGTGCACCTAAGTATCACCGCAAGCGTCCGCGGCGCAAGGACAGTTGCCACTCGCGATGGATGCGACCGCGTTGCCGATGTTCGTCCTTACTTGACGCGCCCGATGAAGCGGATGCGCGCGCTGATGGCTCGGCCCTGCCCGCCGCTGAAGGTGAGGAAATTCGGCGCATCAATATTATTGACCACTGTGTTGGGATTGGAGCTGTCCAACACGTTGAACGCGGAAACGCGCACGGCAAACAGATAATTGGTGAGCCGGAATTTTTTCTCGACGCTGATGTTCAGGTTCAGATAATCCGGAAAACGGTGAGCGCCGGGCGCGCCGATCAGGAATTGCTGCTGGTCGATGACATTAAAAGGATAGCCGGTGCGGTACTCCAGAAAAAACGCGAAGAACAAATCCCACAGATGCGTGGGCGTGCTGCCCCAGGCCACCACGCGATTCGGGAGCGTCCCAGGCCAGCGGCCCGGATTGCTGCTGCGCGAAATACAACTGGCCATAGACCGGATCGAGCGCCAGATCGGTGGTGGCGCGCGAATAGGTGTACGCACCGAACAGTTCCGCGGAGTTGGGAAAGGTGTGGCGCGCGGAAACGGTGATGCCGCGATACTTGTCGCGCCGCCCGGACTCCAGCTCAAACGTGGTGCCGATCTGGCCGGGGAACAGATTCGTGTACACCAGGCCGTGATGCTCGTTGCGCGCCAGGCCTTCCACGGAAACGATGGTGTTGTTGCCGATGCGCTGCTGGTATCCCGCGCTGGCGATACCGAAAAACTGTTGCTGCAATCCGTTGGCGGGCATCACGAAGCGGGTGGCCGCGGGACCAGCGGTGACGTTGCCTTGCGCGTCGTACAGCGTGTCGATCTCCCGCTGGTCCAGCGTCTGCCCGATCACCGACAGGTTCAGCGGAACGTCGTACATCCCCCAGCCCACCGAAAATTTGCTGCGGTCATTCTTGAACGGCAGATAGTTCAGCGAAGCGCTGGGGCCCGGCAAGGTGGATTGCGTCAGGCGGTCCCAATCCATGCGCAATCCGAGTTGCGCGACGAAGTGCGGATCGAGCGTCCAGGCATCCTGCACAAATGCGCCGGCCAGAGTATCGGAATCGTTGAAGCGGCCGGACCCGGCGAACGTCGAAGTGCGCACCAGATTCAGATTCCCGGCGGCGCTGCACGGCAGTAGAGGAGCCACGACCTCCACTCCGCCGCAGGCCTGAATCTCCGTGCGCGCCGCGTTCTGCGACAGGCCGATGCTGGAGGCGTTCATGCCGATGGCCAGGGTGTGCGTGCCGTGCCAGTGCAGCGCGGTGGTAGTGGCGTTCACCCAACCCTGATAACGCGCGCCGTTCTGGCGAATGCTCTCGAACCAGTTGCCCTCTGCGCCGTTCACCAACTGAATAAAAGGAAGCGTGCCGTATGGCGAAATGTCGTTGTGGGTCTGGTCGATGGAGAAGCCGGTCTGGATCAAGGTGCGGTGGGTGAACACCTGATCACGCAAGGAGCCGAAGAAGCGATGGTTGTCCTGCTCGGTGGTGGCGGGAATCGGCTGCAAGGAGCTGAGGCCGACCCGCGAAGCGTCCTGGGTGTTGTAGAGAAAACTGAAGTGCAGGCTGTGGTTCGGGGCGATCACCCACAGCAACCGCGTCAGCGAATCGCCGCCAAAGGTTTTCCCTTCATTCTGGCCGGAGGGCAGGCCCTTCACGATATTCAGGTTATAGATCAGGCTGACGGATTCCGAGAACCACACCTTCCCGGGAAGAATCGGTCCACTTAAGAAGAAGCGCGGGTAGTAGTCGCCGAGTTGCACGCCGTTCTGAAAGCTGACGCCGGGAATGAAATTGGTGGCGCCGAAACGCCAGCGGTCGTCGCCCTCCGGGGTATTCAGGCCAAGAATGGCCGCGCCCGGGTGGTAGTATTCCGCGCCAAAGCGGCCGGTCTGCACTTCAGCGCCGCGCACCGCATCGACACTGAGCCTGGCGGTGAGTAAGCCGCTGACCGGGTCACCGATTTCAAAGCCGTCGAGCAGGTATTGCGATTGGGTATTGCGCGCGCCCGCCAGGTGCAGGAGGCCGGAATTATCGAGAACGATCTGGGGCATGGCCACCAGGCTTTGCGACAGGGTGTGATCGTTGGGCACCGGGATATTGCGAATCTCGATGTCGGTCAGCGTGGCGGTCTGGGTAGTGGAGACCGGGTCTATGCCGTTAACTTGCGCGGTGACCGCGACGCGCTCGTGGACTTCCTCGGAGTGGTTCAGGGTGAGTTCGAGGGGCGGGCTGGATTCGCTGACAGTGACCGGGACATCTTTCAGGATATAAAACGCGGCCTTGGACAGCGTGAGGGAGTAATCGCCGTAGGGGACGTGTTCGATAAGAAAAGTGCCGGTGCCATCGGTGATGCCAAGGAAAGTCGGCCCGCCGACATGTTCAAGTTTTACTTGAGCCGCTTCAACCGGCTGCTGATCCTCATCCGTGACGCGCCCTGAAACCGTTCCTTGAACTTGTGGCGATTGGGAGAAAGACCGCGAGGCATAACTCAAGAAGAGCAGGAGCAGCACGCCAACGAATCTCAAGTTTCTGTTCAAGGCAGAAGCCTTATCCGCTCCCTGCTCAAGGTTTACTTTACCAACGAACTGCGAAGCGTCCGGTAAATCCCTACTCCAAAAAATGAAACTCCGGCAGGAGACCATCCCTGCCGGAGTTCCCCTCAGCGGTTCGCTTACTTTTTCTTCTTCTTGGATTTCGCAGCCTTCTGCTTCTCTTCCACCACGGCTTGTGCGGCAGCCAGGCGGGAGATGGGCACACGGAAGGGAGAGGCGCTGACATAGTCCATGCCGACATTGTGGCAGAACTTGACGCTGTCCAGATCGCCGCCGTGTTCCCCGCAGATACCAACCTTCAGTTTCGGACGAGTGGAGCGGCCGCGCTCGATGCCCCACTTGATGAGCATGCCGACGCCCTTCTGGTCCAGAGTCTGGAACGGGTCGCCGGAGAAGACGCCGGCCTTCTTCTCGTCGACGTAGTCGGGCAGGAAGCGTCCGGCATCGTCGCGGGAAAGGCCCATGGTCGTTTGCGTGAGGTCGTTGGTGCCGAAGGAGAAGAACTCGGCGACCTCGGCGATTTCGTCCGCGAGCAGAGCGGCGCGCGGCAACTCGATCATGGTGCCAACGAGATACGGCAGCTTCACGGCAGCCTTCTTGATGAGGGCGTCGGCCACGCGACGGGTGGCGTCCACCAGGATGCCCAACTCCTTCTTGTCGAGGGTGAGCGGAATCATGATTTCGGGCAATACCTTGATTCCCTGCTTGTGGACTTCGATGGCCGCTTCGATGATGGCGCGCACCTGCATCTCGAGAATCTCGGGATAGGTGATGGAGAGGCGGCAGCCACGGTGGCCGAGCATGGGGTTGGCTTCGTGGAGCTGTTCGACGCGACGCGCGATCTTCTCCACGGGGATGCCCAGTTCCTTGGCCAGTTCGAGCTGCTTGGCGTCGCTCGTGGGGCACGAACTCATGCAGCGGCGGATCGATCAGGCGGATGGTGACCGGGAATCCGTCCATGGCCTTGAAGATGCCGATGAAGTCGCGGCGCTGGAACGGCAGCAGCTTGTCCAGAGCCTTGATGCGGGTTTCCGGATCTTCGGCGACGATCATTTCCTGGATGGCCAGCTGGCGATCGTGGCTCTTTTCCGGATGCTCGAAGTCGGTGAAGAACATGTGCTCGGTGCGGCACAGGCCGATGCCTTCGGCGCCCAACTCGATGGCCTTGCGGGCGTCCTGCGGGGTGTCGGCGTTGGTGCGGACGCGCATGCGGCGGATTTCGTCGGCCCACTTCATGATGGTCTGGTAGGCCTTCGGGAATTCGCGGCGTGACCAGCTTGAACTGTTCGGAGTAGACGATGCCTTCGCTGCCGTCCAGGGTGAGCCAGTCGCCTTCCTTGATGGTCTTGCCGGTCTTCATGTTGGTCATGACCTTGGTCTTGTAATCGATGTCCAGGGTTTCCGCGCCGACGATGCAGCACTTGCCCCAACCGCGCGCGACGACCGCGGCGTGGGAAGTCTTGCCGCCGGTGGCGGTGAGGATGCCCTGCGCCACGGCCATGCCGCCCACATCTTCGGGGCTGGTTTCGCGACGGACCAGGATGACCTTCTCGCCCTTCTTGACCCACTCTTCGGCTTCATGCGCGGAGAAGCAGGCTTTGCCGACCGCGGCGCCGGGAACGGCGTTGATGCCGTGGGCCAGGATGCTGGACTCCATGGCTTTCTTGTCGGCCTTGGCGTCGATGACCGGATAGAAGAGGCGCTCGATGTCCTCGGACTTGATGCGCGCGACGGCTTCTTCCTTGGTGATCAACTTTTCGTTGACCATGTCCATGGCGATCTTGAAGGTGGCGGCGGGAGTGCGCTTGCCGGTGCGGCATCTGCAGCATGTAGAGGACGCCGTCCTCGACGGTGAACTCGATGTCCTGCATGTCGCTTGATAGTGCTTCTCAAGTGTTACTGCGGACTTTTTCGAGCTGCTTGTAGGCCTTGGGCATGATCTTGGCGAGCTCGGTGAGCTTGACCGGAGTGCGGATGCCGGCCACCACGTCTTCGCCCTGGGCGTTGGTGAGGTAGTCGCCATAGAAGATCTTTTCGCCGGTGTTCGGGTCGCGGGTGAAGCAGACGCCGGTGCCGGAATTGTCGCCCTTGTTGCCGAAGACCATCTGCATGACGTTGACGGCGGTGCCGAGCAGGCCGGTGATCTTCTCGACGCGGCGGTAGGTGACGGCCTTCTCTGCCATCCACGAACCGAAGACGGCGCTGATGGCGCCCCAGAGCTGCTCCATGGGATCTTCAGGGAAGGGCTTTCCGGCGTGCTCCTCGAAGTACTTTTTGTACTCGCCGACCAGTTCTTTCCAGCCGCTGGCGGGGACGGCGGTGTCTTCCTTGACGCCCAGGCGATCGCGCATGGCGCGGAGGCGATGCTCGAGGTCTTCCTTGGAGAGGCCCATGGCCACGGTGGAGTACATCTGCATGAAGCGGCGGTAGGCGTCGTAGGCGAAGCGCTCGTTGTTGGTGACTTCGCGCGAGGCCGACGACGGACTTGTCGTTGAGGCCGAGATTCAGAATGGTTTCCATCATGCCGGGCATGGAGCGGGCGGAGCCGGAACGGACGCTGACGAGCAGCGGATTCTTGGGATCACCGAGCTTCTTCCTGGTGACCTTCTCGAGCTTGGCGACGTTGTCGAGAACTTGCTTCTTGAGATCGGAGGGATACTTCTTGCCGTTCTTGTAAAAGTAGTCGCAGGTTTCCGTGGAGATGGTAAACCCTGCGGGGACGGGCAAGCCGATTTTGGTCATCTCGGCGAGACCGGCGCCCTTACCGCCGAGGAGGTCGCGCCATTCCCCGTCGCCTTCCGCTTTCCCTGCACCAAAGAAATAGACCCATTTAGTCACGATAGCCTCACTTGTGGATACGAGATACAGGCGAGCCGTGGGCCGGTCTCAGTTGGGATTGGAGCCCGGCCATGTCGGCGCGCCGACATTTTCCGAGAGAGTTCCGAATGACTGGTGTTCTGGACTCCGTCGGTATTGCCCCGGCAACTCGCACCGGATTCCGCTGGTGCGCACTCCCCGGCTTCCAGTCAACTGCAGGAACTTCGCGCCGGGATGCTTCGGGGCTTTTTGCAGGACGTTGTTCGAGTCGCAGAGCACGCATTCCTTTGGGGAACGCACTGGCACTCAAACAAGGACTGCCCTTAACCATACCAGATTTCCCCGGCGTCTTTGGTGACGTACGCACAGTGCGCGAAAACTTTTTTCGGGCGGTGGCGTGCTCCCTGCTTCGGTATACTCTTGCGCGCTATGGACCCGGCACACGCGGCATTCGACGAGCTGTACGTTTATACGATGGGCCGCCGCGGATTTATTCTGCAGCACGTGGTGGACGCATTCGCCGTGCAGACCGCCAACGACCAGAGCAAGCCGATCTTCGCGCTGTTCGGCCTAGTGGGGCTGTACCTGCACGTCGAAAGACAGTTTTCCGGACACGAGGTGCAGAAGGCCCACATGCGGCTTGCGCGCAGACGGCGAAAATGGCCGCGCGTGCGCTTGCCGGAGAATCGGGGCGCGATGTCGGTGGTCGATGTGCTGGCGGCTCCCGCGGGAGTCGAGCGCGACGAGGCCATCGAGGAATGGTGCCGATTGGTGTGGGCGGCGGTGGCGGAGAACCGGGAGACGGTCGCGTCTTTGTTGCGGGAATATCAGATCGCGTAGGGGAAGAGCGGCGCGAGGAGATGGTCTTCCCGGAGTGGCGTTTCAGTTTCTACAGGAAGATCGGAAATTTGTCGGCGCGCCGACAATACAAATTTCAATCCAAAAGTTATCCCGGCGATTGTTCAGAGCGCGGACTCCGTCTACGCTCAGACCTAATGCGAGGAGCAAAATGTCGGCGCGCCGACATTTTCTTGTCGCTGACAAAGTGCCCGATGGCAGTTCGCCGGCGAGCTACTTCTCTTCCCCGCCCAACTCCGAAAAGTCGGCGATGGTGGTGAACTCGCGCAACAACTCGGAGAGCAGCGCGAGGCGATTCATGCGCACCTGATCGTTGTCCGCCATGACCATGACGTCTACGAAGAAGCGGTCTACGGCCGGGCGCAATGCGGCGATCTGCTCGAGCGCTTCGAGATACCTTCCTGCGCGCTTCTCGTCGGTGACCTTCGCCGCAGCCTTGCGTACGGCGGAGTAGAGATCGCGCTCGGCATCATTCTCGAAGAGTTCGTGGCTGACCTGCGGGGGAGCGCCGGCGGGCAGGCTGGCCTTCTCCAGAATTTTGCGAATGCGCTTGAAGGAGACGGCCAGCGGCTCGAAGTTTTTGGACTTGCGAATCACCTTGAGGGCCTTGAGGCGCTTCTCGACTTCGACGAGATCGTCGGCGCCGGCGCGGAAGACGGCGTTGACTTCGTCGTAGGCGTATCCGGCTTTTTCGCGGAGCAGGAACTTGGCGCGCTCGTGGAGGAACTCGAGGACCTGCTCTTCCTGCTTGGCGCTGACGGATTTTTTCGGCGGATGGGTGTGCAGCGCTTTCGCAGCGGCGGCAATGGCCTGGGGCAGCGAGACGGGCAGCTTGCGCTCCAGAATAATTTTGACGATGCCGAGCGCGGCGCGGCGCAGCGCGTAGGGATCGCTGGAGCCGGTGGGCACGATGCCGACGGAGAAGCAGCCCACGATGGAGTCGAGCTTGTCGGCAAGCGCCACGGTGCAGCCGGTGAGGTTGCGCGGGATGGGATCGTCGAGGCCGACGGGGCGGTAGTGGTCGTAGACGGCGTCGGCAACTTCGTCGGATTCGCCTTGGGCGCGGGCGTACAGACCGCCAACGACGCCCTGGAGTTCGGTGAACTCGCGAACCATTTCGGTGGCGAGATCGCACTTGGCGAGTTCGGCGGCGCGGTCGGCGTCGGCAACGTGGGCCTGCACGATGCCGAGGTTGAACCACTGCTCGGCGAACCAGCGGGCGAGCGCGCGGATGCGTTCGACCTTGTCTCGATAGCTGCCGAGGCGGGACTCGTAGGTGACGCGGTCGAGCTTGGGCAAAATGTCGGCGAGCCGACATTTTTGATCCGACTCCCAGAAGAAGCGGGCATCGGCAAAGCGGGCGCGCAGAACGCGTTCGTGCCCGGCGCGCACCAGGCCTCTGCGGATCCTTTGGCAGATTGATGACCGCGAGGAATTGCGGAGCCAGTTCGCCGCGGCGGCGCTCGACGGCGAAATATTTCTGATGGCCGCGCATGACGGTGATCAGGATTTCGTCGGGAAGGTTGAGGAAGCTGGGATCGAAGGAGCCTTCGATGACGCTGGGGCACTCGTTGAGATAGGTGACCAGTTGCAGGAGCTCGGCGTCTTCGTGGACTTTGTTTTTGGAGTGGCAGCGCGTGGGCGTTCAGCTCGCGAGTGATTTTTTCGAGGCGGTCCTGCGGGCGGACGAAGACGCCGTTGGCGCGGAGCTTCTTCTCGTAGTCGGCGAAATCCTGGACGCGGATTTTCGCGGCGCCCAGGAAGCGATGCCCGGAAGTCGTGTCGCCGGAGGTGACGCCGCCGTAGGTGAAGGACGAGGGGCTTGCCGTCGAGGACCGCGACGATCCAGCGGATGGGGCGAATGAAGCGCGCGCCTTCGAGGCCGGTCCAGGTCATGGTGCGCGGCCAGGGAATGTCGTGGAGGACGCGGGGAAGAATCTCGAGGAAGAGATCGTGAGCGGTGCGGCCGCGGCGAACGACGCGAGCGGCGGTGTATTCGCCCTTGGGGGTGATGACGGTGTAGAGCTTGTCGAGGGAGACGCCCTGCTTTTCGGCGAAGCTGACGGCGGCGCGTGTCGGCGCGCCGACATTGTCGAAGGCCACGGACCGCGGCGGGCCGGTAATTTCGGACTCGACATCGACCTGCTTGGCGCGGATGCCGCGGACCACGGCGGTGAGGCGGCGAGGAGCGCCGTAGGTTTCCACGGTGACGCCGTCCATGCAGATTTTCGGCGGTGAGATGTTTCTCGAAGATGGTCTTCAGTTCGGAGATGGCGCGCGGGAGCATACCGGCAGGAATTTCTTCGGCGCCGATTTCGAAGAGAAGTTCGACGAGGCGATCTTCGAGCGGCTTGCCGGCGGGGGCTTTGGTGACGGACTTCGCTGCCGGTTTGGCATGCTTGGCGGCAGCGGCGGATTTTTTAGCGGGCATCGCGGGCTTCCTGGACTTGGCAGTCTTTTTGGTGGGGCTCATGGACGCACCTCACGGCGCGGCGCTGGTCCGCCAGTTTGATCGAGATAGGCGGAGGCGGCGCGGCAGGCGAGGGTGCGCACGCGAGCCATCAGCGCGGCGCGCTCGGTGGTGGAGATGACGCCGCGGGCGTCCATCAGATTGAACAGGTGCGAGCACTTGAGGCAGTGGTCGTAGGCGGCAAGCAGCGGGTAGCGGTGGCGCTCGGCGGGATCTTTCCAGGCGACGTGCGAAGAGAAGGGGACGGCGATCGCATCGGGCAAGCTGGCGTCATTCCCTGCCCTGGCCTGCGGCTCGGGGGCTTCGGAATTCTTGGCGGAGTCCTTCTCGCGACGACGCCAGCCATCGAGCAGTTCGCGCGCTTCCTTTTCGTGCAGGTCGAACTCGGCGCGAAGGGCCTGGGCGTCGGAGAGATCGAAACTGTAGACGGAGAGTTGCTGCTCTTCGGCGAGGCGGACATCGCCATAGGTTTTGTCCGCGGTCCAACGGATGTCGTAGACGCTTTCGACGTTCTGCAGGAAGGCGCAGATACGCTCGAGGCCGTAGGTCAGTTCGACGGAGATGGGGTCGAGGTCGATGCCGCCGCTCTGCTGGAAGTAGGTGAACTGGGTGATCTCGAGGCCGTCGAGGAGAACCTGCCAGCCGATGCCCCAGGCGCCGAGGGTGGGGGATTCCCAGTTGTCCTCTTCAAAGCGAATGTCGTGGAGGCGGAGATCGATGCCGATGGCTTCGAGGCTGCGCAGGTAGATGTCCTGCACGTCGGCGGGCGAGGGCTTGAGGATGACTTGATATTGGAAGTGCTTGTACAGGCGATTGGGATTTTCGCCGTAGCGGCCATCGGCGGGACGGCGGCTGGGCTGGACGTATGCGACGCGATAGGGCGTGGGGCCGAGGACGCGGAGGAAGGTCTCCGGGTGCATGGTGCCGGCGCCGACTTCGGAGTCGTATGGCTGGTGAAGGACGCAACCCTGGCGCGACCAGAATTGCATGAGGGTGAGGATGAGGTCTTGGAAAGAAAGGCCGGAAGGCCGGACATCAAGTTTTACTTTAGGTGTCAAGTGAGCTCCAAAAGTTCCCGAGTGTTTAATTTGCGCTCCAGGTGATGCTCGATCCAGTTCAAGCACGCTTCAAGTAGTTCTTGAACCGGCTTGTCTTCCGATGCGGGAAGGGCAAGCTGATCGAGCCGGATCTTGGTGAAGCGTTCTGCCAGTTCCCTGGCCTGCCGGGAGACGGGCTTCATGCCGGACGCGCGATGCTCCTGATCGACCAGTCCGGGCCGAAAGGCGGACTGCCAGGCGTCTTGCGAGCCGAAGGCCTTGCCGCAAACGGAGCAGGCGACAAAGCTGGGCAGCCAACCCGCCAGGCGAACGGTCCAGAAGGCGAAGTACGCCAAGGCGAGGCGGAGAGCGCCACGACGCTCGATTTCGCGGGCGGTCAGGAGCACCAGGCGGAACATCGGCTCCGAAGCTTCCTGCTCCGGGAGGACGAGTTCGACGATCTCGCTGACGACGGCAAAACCGGTGCTCAGGGCGTAATCGCTCTGGGCGGTGTGGAACGACTCCAGAAGTTCGCACTGCTGGATGCGGACCAGGTCGCGGGTTTCGCGTTCGACATACCAGACCTGCGCGTGAGAGAGGATCTCGAGAGTCGAGCCGTAGCGGTTCTTGAGGCGGCGCGCGCCCGAGGCGACCCCCCGGATACGGCCCGAGGTACGGCCGAAAAAACTGACCAGGCGGTCGGCCTCGCCCAGTGGAAAGGTTCTGAGAATGATGGCTTCCGTTTCCCGGGCAGGCATTCGTAGTCGGCGCGCCGACAAAGCGGGCGCTCGAAGCAGCGGAGCACCGCGCACTCACAGGCAGAACTGGTGCGAAACATCGCGGCAAAGTACGGCGCGATGAACACGAAAACATTCTATAGCGGAAGAGGAGCGGAGGGAAATTTTTTGATGGTGCGAGCGGCAGGGTCGCATCCTTTCGCACCTCCAATGTCGACGATCGTCGAACATCGGAGCCCCTCTGGCGCCTCGCAGAGTGTAAAGGATGTGTAGGGACAAACCGTAAAGCATGTCTTGGGACTAGACACAAAAAGTCGCGAAAGGATGCGCCAGCCGGAACGGTGTTTTGTCGCCACAGTTTGGGAGTTGAGCGGATGCTGGGGATGAAGAACCCAAACAGTGGCGAGAGAAAAGGAAGAAGGGGACTGCGGAGGCGGGAGGGGCAAGGAAACATAATGCCGGAGGGGTGGCAGGGCGAGTCCCAGGAGAGGGATCGCGAACAGGCACGAAAAGAGCGGGGATTTGAAGGGTCGTAGACTATGTTAACTAACAGTTTGGGGCGGACAATATTATAGGACGCAGATCGGCGGCACGTGCGAGCAGGCTCCGGGATGCGAGTCGGGCCGCGAGTTGAGGTCCGCGATGGCAAATGCGACGTGCATCGGGACCAACGGCAGTTCCCTTCCCCGGACGGAGACTGCGCCGGGTGGCGATTTATTGGGTGTGGGAGAGGAGGTCGTCGAGGGTGCGGAGGCGGAGGGTGGGGTCGTCGGAGATGAAGCGGCGGAGCAAGGTTTCGTGCCCCGCGCCGTAGAGGACGAGGACGCGGTCGCCGGGCTCGAGGATGCCGAGGAGGCTGGTGAGGATGAAGGTGTTGCGCTCGTACCAGCGGGTGAGGAGGCGCGCGCCGGCGGGATCGTTGTCGTCACCGAAGTGGCCGAAGCGGGCGTAGAAGGCGCCGTTGGCGGCGACGTATTCGGGCGAGTTCATGCGGCGAAACATCTCAAGGACGGTGTGGTCGCGAAGAAATTCCTGGTTCGGCCTGACTTTGCGCTTCGCCCATGCGGTCGATGGCTTCCAGTTCGGCGGAGCGACCGTTGGCCTTGGCCCAGTTGATGACGGAGCCGTAGGGAAAATCCCACATGGTGTCGATGGCGTAGAGCTTTTGGAGGCCGGAGACTTGGCGAGGCGCATGGCAACTTGCTGGCGTTCGTCGCGGGTGAGCTGGCGATTGCCGGAGAGGTATTCGTTGAAGGAGCGGTCGAGGGCGGGTTGGCTGCCGGAGTCCCACTCGACGGCGATCTTGGTGGGATGGAAGCGGGCGAGGACGCTGGCGAGCTCCTCGATTTCGGCTTGGCGCTTGGGGGTGAGGACGTCGTCGGCCTTGGTGTTGTGGAGGTCCAGGCCGGGATTGTCCATGTGGTAGGAGCCGAGGATGAGGACTTCGGCTTGGGGAGAGGTGGCGGCGGGGTTGATGGGGGTGGTTGGCGTTTGCGCGGCGGCGGGGAGAGAGGTGAAGAGGAGGATGGCGGAACAGAGTTGGGGGAAGTGGATCTGGCAGCGCATGGCGAATGGAGCCTCCGAAGTGGTCTGGGGTGAATTACGAAAGATAGAGGTTGGTTGTTCCCCGGGAACTGGGCGACAGTTCCCTTCTCTGTAGGAGCGGGGTTAGTCTCCAAATCAAATGATAGGACTTGAGTGCCGACGTTAGGCCAACACCCGGCTCAAGGTTTCTTGCCGACCCTGATGCGTATAACGGCGGAGGAACCAGAAACAACTCCCACGACATTTTCAGGTGTAAGGGGCTCTGGCGGGGACAGGTGTGCGTGCAACGACTCGTTCAAGAGAACTGCAAGCCGAACCTGCACGGGCCAGTTGTCTCGGGTCCGCGCTTTTAGGGTCTCTAATGGGACCATGGACTCTACATCGATGTGAAGGTCTGTACTTATGTCGGTGTCGACTAAATCATCCCGTCCGGTTATTTGGATTGCTGGAATGCCGAGATTCATTCCTGGGTGCCGTTGTCTTTTCCAACCCGCTTGTTCCAGCACGGAATCTATCTGTCTTAGAAGCCTGAGCGACTCATCGTCAAAATAAACCGAAGCGAACATGAACTCTGTACCTTTGAAAGGCATAAGTGAATCGACCAGTGCCGACGTGTTTGTTAAAGACCTAGGAGCCTTAATCCTCTCGAGTTCCGCGGAAGTATCGGCCGCGCGCTTGCGGGCCTCTTCTAAGTGTGCCTCTGCTTCAGCAGCTTGCGTCCTAGCGGATACGATGTCTTTTTCAAAAGAGTCCGCTTCTTGTCGTGCTCCCTTCGCAAGGTTCAACGCGCCCGAGGCTGATCGCGCTGCTTTCCCAGATTTGTCTACGGCTGCTTTTGACGCAATGTCCGCGGCTGCTGCTCTGTCTAGTGCGGCCTGTAACTTGCCTAGAGCAGCATCGGCTCGTTCGCTGGCATCCCGGGCCTTAATGTCCAATGCCTGAATATCCGCGCCTTCGAGGCTTTGCAACCTCTCTGAGAATACAAAAACGCCGGCGTCGGCAAGCAATTCCCCGCCGATGCCAGCTAGGACCATTATCTGAAAGGCCGCGAGATACTTCTTCCACTTCTCATCTTTACGATACTCCCCCCAAATTCCGATTAGTAGAACAAGGCCGCATAGAAGTAGGAAGCCTTCAGAAATGTGAAGGGCGGTCTCTACATGTGATTTGGATAACAAACCCAAGAAAGTAAACATGTCGTTTCGCAATGTACTACGTCGTTGTGTGCAGACACCTTCCGAATCTGAAGACCGAGCGACTCAACCGACGATGACGCCCTCTTACTGTTGGGGTTGCACCGGCTTCAGAAGGTGCGCTGACAATTTGAGATCGCTATCCGGAAGCACCTCTATGCTCCGATTCCAGGTGTGACCGTCCTGGTCTTTGACTTCCACCTTATGAGTGCCCTCGGGTAGCGAAAGGCTGGCGGGGCTGTTGCCTATAAATTTGCCATCTATGAAAATATCCGCGCTGTCGACGTCCGCAGTGACAGCAATGTGTCCTTTTCCAGTAGGGTGAGGCAAGTCGCTTTCGACTTGCGTGATATTTGGAAAAAACTTTTGAAGAACGGCTAGTAGATCGGATGAGCTTAGTGCAAAGCCGATTCCCTGCAGGGGTCGCCCATCACCCGACAGGAACTCCTTTTGTGTAGTGATACCTACCACGTCCCCGGCTCCGTTGAGGAGTGGGCCACCACTATTGCCCGGGTTGATTGCGGCATCGGTTTGAATCCAATTGCCGGGCTGGCCCTTCATCTGATTCACCCCACTAACGACGCCCCTGCTGACGGAGTTTTGAAATCCTTTGCTGGGGCTGCCAATGGCTATCACGCTGCTCCCCGCCTGAACAGCTTGCGTTGGGGCAATCTTAAGCTGAGGGAAACCGCTCCCCTCTAGCTTGAGAAGGGCGATATCAAGAGACGGGTCCACGTACACGACTTTGGCAACGAAGTTCTGTCCGTTTCCCGTCGTGGCAGTGAGCGTTTCTTGCCCGCGTGCTACGTGAGCATTAGTGACAGCGACGCCAGAGTCACTGACGATGAAGCCTGATCCCGAGCCGTCCGAACCGGCCAAAAACAGAACTGCCGGATTAGCGTTACGAACGATATCTTCTGTCGAGACAGCTGATCCCATAGAGACAGTCGTGCCAGCAAGTCTCGCCTGCACGGTTCCCGTGAAGGTGGTTGCAGCCTTTTCTAGGGTGAAGCTAAACTGGCTAGTTTTCAGTATCCAGTAGTCACCGTGATAGGTGCCATTCAACGCCATCCACTTCATTGGTCCAGTGGCAAGGTCAGCCTCCTTCGGGAGATAACCCTCCAACGTCAACTTGAGGTGCACTTGGTGACGGAGGACCTTGCCATAGACAGTCTTCGTTCCGTGCAGATATCCGCCGGGAACCTCCACCGTGTAAGGAGTGTTGCCGACAACTACGCCGTCCAATTCGACCGTCGCACCTGGCGGTATACTGTTGATAGTCACCTGTTCATTTGCGACAGACAAAAGGGGATGGAAGAGGAGCCCCAAAAAAATTAGCAGTGGCAGGCGAAAAGCCAGCATTGGCCGGAATGAGGCTGGGTGTCTCATGGTTCTTTCTCCGACGGGAACGGGGTGACGAAGTACTCTACTGTTGACTATCTAACTGAAGCGACAACCGATCTGTGACTGAGGTCACCTCGGTTAAGTTCGGGCAAACATAACATATGCCATTCTCAAAGACGTGCGCCGAAGTCATCTTACTCATCCGGGTGATTGGTGCCCACCCTTCTCGACATAGGCAGCGTCCTCGGGAATTAGCGAAAGACGAGCTGAGCGATGATTCCGTTGAAGGATCTGAACCCGTCGCGGACGACGGCGTGGGTGACGATCGGGTTGATTGTAGTGAATGTGGTGGTGTTCTTTTACCAGTCGACGCTGCCGGCGAAAGTGGCGCACGCGTTTATTCTGGCGAACGCGACGGTGCCGATGCGGATCCCGCTGGCGCTCTCGGGGCACCTGGCGGCGAAGGCGGCGTTCAGCCCGCTGTTCTTCAGCATGTTCTTCCACGGGGGGCTGATGCACCTGCTGGGGAACATGCTGTTCCTGTGGATTTTCGGGGACAACGTGGAGGACTACTACGGGCATCTGGGGTACCTGCTGTTTTACGTGACGTGCGGGGTGGCGTCGGGGCTGGTGCATGTGGCGTTCAACTGGGGATCGGGGATGCCGGCGATCGGGGCCAGCGGAGCAATCAGCGGGGTGATGGGTGCGTACATCTTGCTGTATCCGCGGGCGCGGGTGCTGACGTTCTTCTTTATATTTCTGGTGCCGATACCGGCGTTTCTGATTCTGGGGTATTGGTTCGTGATCCAGTTTTTCGAGGGAGTGGCGGGGATTGGAGATACGGCGGCGCGAGGCGGAGTGGCGTGGTGGGCGCACATCGGAGGATTTCTGGTGGGGATGCTGATTACGGCGGTGGTAAGGAAGAGATAGACCATCTTCGCCGGTGGACCCAAGTCTCCGGTAAGCGCGTTAGTCAGGACTTGGACTGCAATCGAACTGGCCAGAGGTCTCTTACGGCATTTCGGAATGTTTGCCAAAAGTTCCAATAACACTCGATATGATATTCGCAAAGGTGCAGCGTGCGACCACTTGCGTGGGTCAATTCAAATACGCGGGCGTCTTTGCACTTCTCTGGATAACCGTCAGGTGCAAACGTTTCGCCCTCGCACGGCCGTTCGCAAATTTCAATCGAAATGTATTTGGACCCTGATGTCATGGATTCAAGCCCAACCAAGTATGCCCAAGGTCGCGGCCATCGACAACGCAGTAAAACCCAGTTGTCCGGTAAGCGCGTTTCTCAGGGCTTGAGACGATTCAAGAGTTGGGGTGGACCTGAGCGAGATCACCAATAATAGGCTTGGTCGTTCCTGGGCTGGCTGGTAGGGAGCGAGTCTGCGCGCGGAGACGTATGTCTCGGCATTGTCGGCGAGTGTATGCTTAGGGCATGGATGCAAGAGAATTGATTCGGCGAGCGGCAGCGCTGGCCGTGCCGTTCGAGCCAAGCGAAGAATGCGGTGCGGCAACGGTTGGGGCTGCGCTGGTGACTGAGGATGGGAATTTGTACAGCGGAGTTTGCGTGGACACGCGATGCTCACTGGGATTTTGCGCCGAGCATGCAGCGGTGGCGGAGATGCTGAAAGCGAGAGAGTCCGCAGTGCGGATGATCGTAGCGGTAAACCAGCGCGGAGAAGTGATGGCGCCGTGCGGGCGGTGTCGCGAGCTATTGTGGCAAGTGGACCACCGTAACCAGAAGACTTGGGTAGTGCTGGGACCTGAAGATGGAGCCACGTTGGCGGAGCTTTTGCCGCGACGGTGAAGTTTGCGGGGGTTCGGGAATCAGGTTCAATTTCTCTTGGTTGGTGATTCAGTTTTTCGAGGGAGTGGCGGGGATCGGGGATACGGCGGCGCGAGGCGGAGTGGCGTGGTGGGCGCACATCGGGGGATTTCTGGCCGGAATGCTGATCACGGCGGTGGTGAGGAAGAGGTAGCGAGGTAGCGCGGTAGCGCGGCCGGCGGTGCTAGATACTATTGGCTTTTGATGACTGGGATGCGAAGCGTGACATTGGTGGTCGCCGGCTGCGCTACTCCGTCCTTGACGTAGGGGACGAATATCCAGTTTTGGGCAGATGCGGCGATGCGCTGGCCAACGACCGAATTCGTCGCACCGACGATGTCGACTTGCTCGACCAAACCATTCTCGCCGATAAGCAGCTTTAGTTCGACGTCGACAAGGCCCTGATAATCTGGGGCGATCATCGTTTGCTCAAAAGAACAAAAAAGACATTGCACGCCGGGGGCGTCGGGAGCGTTCAAGGGGGCAGGCGCGAGCGGAGGGGCAATCGGCGAAGATGAATCGATATAAGGAGGCATCGTCTGAGTTTCCGCGACCGGGGACATCGCAACTCCGACCCCACGCTGCAGATGGAACCGCCAGCGACGGCCCACTTAGAGGTGAGCGCGTCTCCCGGAGCAAAAGACCAGAATTTGGGTGGCGCTGCTTGAGGAAGCAGAACGCCCGCGCCATTCCAATACAGGCAACCTTGAAGGTTGCACTGAGAGAATTCGTGGTTGGACCATCGAGGAAGCGCGTCCATTTTTCGCCATCCGAAGCATGCATGACGACGGGAACGCCATAGCCGCCACCTGGTTTATCTTTTTGAATCACTTCGGCGCCGGCAAACCAATATTCTCCGTCATGGTGACGAGTCGGTTCAATATGGTGCTCGGCACGTCCGAGGCAGTCCACTTGGAGCCACCATCCTTGGTGCGCAGAAGCCTGTAGGCGTTCACGGAAGAGTCTCCTTCACTCAAGACGATGGCCATGTTGCTGGAGTTCGCAGCCGCGACGCCCAAGACATAATTGAATCCTTCTAAGTCCTCGCTGGAAAGATCGATCGGGACCGGGTTCCAGGTCGCGCCGCCGTCAGCCGTGGTGTAGATGGTGTGCGGCGTTTGGATGATTCCATGCTTCGGATCTGAGAAGGAAGCGGCGTAGACAATCGATGATGGGGCGTTGCGCGGAGTCCAAGTGTCGCCGCCATCGTTGGTAATGAGGATTGCGCCGCCGGTTCCCGCAGCATAACCAAAATGTTTATCGGCGAAGCCGAGGGTCAAGAGAAGTCCGCCGTTTTTGACTGTGTGCTTCGAGGTCCAAGTTTTGCCGCCATCTACGGAAAGCGAAATGGATTGATCTGCTCCACAGACCCAAAAACTTCCAGCGTTCTCGACAATGTTCAAAGGGCGCGCGGAAAGCGACACGGTACGCCATTCAGAGGAAAATAAAGGACGGCAGTTTGCCATGAGGAGCAGGAGGATGAACAGCAGGTGCGTGGAAACGAGTTTCGGGGCGGTCATTGTGTCTCCGTGTTTCGGACTGCAAGATGCCGGCAAAAGCTAACGATAGGACCGTCGGGTGAGGTCAGCCAATGAACGGGATTCTATCAAATTGTGGCGAGTTTCGAGTGGGAGCCGTGGATAGGGCGGTGGTGCGGAAGAGATAAGGGTTCTCGTGTACCCGTTACAAACCACGATTGCTTAGAGACGACTGGAACGGCGAAATTGTGGCGAGCGGCAGAGGCGCACCCTTTCGCAAAAAAGGCGCGAAAGGATGCGCCACCCGGAACGGTGTCTTGTCGCAGCGAGTTTGCAGATGAGATGGCGGGAGTCGGCACCCCCCGTCTGTCCCCGAGTTTCAGAACCCAGTCCGGTAAGGGCTTAAACTGAAACGGTTGGCAATTTTAATAAAAGTCAGTGCCTTTGTTCACAGCAGCTTAATCTGCGCTGTATTTTGGATGTATATATCTAATCACTGTTAGAAAGTCAGGAGATACGATGCGTCTAGTCCGCCTCAACGTGTGCCTTTTATTCCTTGTTTGCGCAGCCATGGAAAGTCCCGCCAAAGCAGATAGCATAGTAGCGGTCACGGTGCCTACAGTGACCTTTGTTGGCAATCCGGTCTGCGGTGCCAGCAAGAATATGTCCTGCGTGGAGTCCTTTAACGCGTCCTTCCAGTGGGACAACACGACCAATTCGGTCGTTCCCGGACCGCTCAGATTACGCCTACTGGACCTCTAGGAAGCTTCTGGTTCCTGGAATCCCTTGTTGACTCCAATGGTCCTGGCGGCGGCCAACTCCTCCTCGCTATCTGGACCAACTCTGCTGCGGACGAATTGACTGCGGACGTCATCACTCCGCTTACTGGACTCGCCCCAGGCTCGTACCCAATCGTAGGACCCTTCCAAATCGGAGATGCAGGCGCTGGACTCGGGTGCAACGACTCACCGCTTGACCAAGCTTGCGCAGCATATTTTTTGACTCCGCCGGACACCCAAGAGTTCGCTCCAAATCCCATGGTCGTCACGGGCGTACCTGAAGGAGCGACATCATACATGCTGCTGTTAGGTATTACGTTGTCGTTGGTACTCTGGCGTTTCCGACCTCTGCGGTCCGCACCCTAATTCGTTCGGCTCGTCCTGAAGTTACGACAATCACCAAGCTGGGTGATACGCGGCTTCCGCAAATTGCATGTCTTGCGCTTAAGCTCTGGACATTACGAAAACTCCTGCAACCCGGGAAACGCCATCCTTTCATAATGCCAGGCAATTACAGATGGGACGGTGGCCAGAATGAGGCTGTTCATCCTCAGATTCTTTTTAGCCGGGATATTCGTATTCAGCGTGAACTTCACGGGTGTTCCTGCGCAGCAATCAGCGCCGGCACCCGAGGCAGCACAAGCTGCTGACCCGATCGTGGGCGCGTGGAAACTGAACATCGAGAAGAGCAGTAATCCCGGCGTTGAAAGCGAATTGATCGTCATCGCACCGGTGGGCAGCCAATTCCAAATTACCTTTCAAGCCATGCAATCCAATAAATACAACCCGCATTATCAAGTGATGACCGACATGAAGGGCACGACCTCCAAGTTAGTCCAAGTTGACGGGAAGCCGATGAGCGATGAATGGCGGGTCACTCGAACTCAACCGAGCTCCTTCGTGGTGGAATCGGTCGGACGGTTTGGCGGGGAGAAGAAAGAATATGCCGTAAGTGCCGATGGCAAGACGCTCACGGTTCACGAGGCGCCCGGCTCCGCACCCAGGGTCATGGGGGGCAAGATGGACTCCAACGGCGTAATCCATCGATCCGAGCTGGTGCTCGTGTTTGACAGAATCACCGAGTCGGAAGGCCGAAGCCTGTCTCAACGGATGACCGATACGGATACCGCGCAGAAAAGCGCTGGCAGCGGAACAAGCAGCAGCACAGGCCGCTCTGGATGCCACTGCGTGTAGCTTGGCGCCCGGCCAAACTGAATCGTCCGCGGCTATCCCCAATCAAGCCGCCTGGCACGAGTACATTTGCCCGAAAGACGGCTTTGAAATGCGCTTGCCCAACGCACCCAAGAAAGAGAGCCTGAAACACGATAACTTTTACAAACTCTTCATGACGGAAGACGAGAGCATCGTCGCACAGTTGTGGGTTTCGGCTGGACCGGTAGATTGCGCAGCGTGGCTGAGGGAGAGGCGGACGATTCGCGCAACTACAGAAAGCACCTTTCAAGGCAGCCCCGCATTTGAGTCCACGGACCGCCGCACGAATGGCCCCAGGTATGTGCTGTACGACCTTGAACAATGCGAGGCAGACCGGACTTACCGGTTCCATGCTCGTTGGCTGAGTGACCACACGAAGCCGGAAGAGGTCACGCGCATCTTCGACTCGTTTCGCCTGCTGACGAAGGGGAACAAACCGTAGGAAACCACTTATCGAGCCGATTCAGATCCCGTTCGATTCTAAATGCGATTCCAACGTCATTGTTTGGCGCCTGCTTTTTGGAGCAGGGCCACATCGTCCGGATGGCCTGCTTTGGTCGCTACTTTGAGTGCGGTGGTGCCGTCGTCGGCCTTGGCGTTGGGGTTGGCTCCGTGCGCCAAAAGGAAGGCGACGCTTGGGCGATGAACGCCTTCGAACTCAGCGGACAAAATTAATAGCGTGTATCCGTAATTGTCTTTGGCATTGATGTTGAGACCATGGTCGAGAAATAGCTGCGCTATTTCGTTTGACGAGGCACGAAGCATGATCCGGCAATCGGGTGGCGACGCTGCTGATAGAATTGCCGGCATGGAACGAGAACTCATAATAGGTCAGCAGAAAGTCCTGTTCGACCGTGAGGCCACGGTTGGCCTCTATCGAGAAACACTCAAAATAGCCGGGACTGAGCGTTGCGGGTGCATCTATTGCAAGAACTTCGCGGCCCAAAAACAAAGTGTATTTCCTGCGGAATTTCTGAACCTTCTGGGAGAGCTTGGCATTGACTCGACAAAGGAATGGGAAGCGTTTGAGTATGACTTTGACGCGAGGGATACACGGAAACTCGTTTTGTACGGTGGATGGTTTCTCTTCGTCGGCCGACTTGTAGATGGGGCAGAAACTCGTCCTCATGAGGACCGTTTCGTGTTCTGGGTAGCCACATCATTTCCAACTGGCACTTTGCCAAAGGACGTCAATCTGTGCGCAGTGGAGTTCCTTACAAGAATCCCTTGGGTGCTCGCGGAAATCCCCTGATCGTAGGACTGATGTGAAGTTGGGCGATAGCGCGTTGATCCGGATCTGAGACACCGCCCTACTTGCTTCCCCGACTTGATTGCAATTGTGGTCAGACGGGAACTGATGGGGAGCGGGAGGGGAATAGTGAGTGGGTAGTTCCCTGCCCTGGTGGTGGTGTGGGCAGAGGGTGCGTTGAGCAAGGATGGCTAGGCGAATGAGCAAGGCTAGGAAGAGGAATTGGGTGGAGATGGCTACGGCGCCAATCGGGAGATTGGCGGTCCCAGGCAGGAGCAATGCGGGAGATCGGCGGTCCCCGGCGACGGCGGTGCCATTGGCCACGGCGCGAATCGGGAGATTGGCGGTCCCAGGCAGGAGCAATGCGGCAGATTGGTGGTCGCCGGCGACGGCGGTGCCATTGGCTGCGGCGTTGAAAATGGCGGCGTTGTTTGCGGCGTTGGTGGGGCTGATCGGGGTGGGGGCGGTGCGGGCGCAGGAGCCGGGGCCGATTGCGAGCTCGCCTGGCACGACGAAGCAGAATCCGGCAGAGCCCGGGCCGGTGACGAGTGCGCCTAACGGGGCGGGGCAAAATGCGGGGCAACAAAATTCGAGGCAGGCGGGTGCGGGGCAGGAGCCGGAGTTGCAAAGGGCGCCGAATGCGGAGAACGGGGCGGCTAAGGCGGGGCAAGCGAACGCCGGGCAGGCGGCGGGCGGTCAGCCGAAGATTTCGGTGAATGTGAAGACGGTGAGCATACAGGCGACGGTGCGGGACAAGCACGGGAAGATCGTGCCGAATTTAACGAAGGACGATTTTGTGGTGGAAGAAGATGGCAAGGCGCAGACGCTGAACTATTTTGCCAAGGAGAGCGACGTGCCGTTGCGGCTGGGGCTGCTGGTGGACACGAGTTTGAGTCAGCGGCGGGTGCTGGATCAGGAGCGCAGCGCGAGCTACGCGTTCCTGGACGACATGGTGCGCGCGGACAAAGACCTGGCGTTTGTGGTGCAGTTTGCGCGAGAGGTGGAGTTGCTGCAGGACTTCACGCAATCGAAGCCGAAGTTGCAGGCGGCGCTGCAGCAATTGCAGACTCCGCAGATGGAGCAGGGCGGGCAGAACGGCGGGGGAAGCAATGGCGGAGGCGGGCCGAATGGCGGGTACGGCGGATCGGGAGGCGGTCGCGGGGGATACGGCGGGCACGGACATGGCGGCGGAGGGACGCTGCTGTACGACGCGGTGTATCTGGCGGGAAGCGAATTGATGAGCAAGCAGACCGGCCGGAAGGCGCTGATCATTTTGAGCGACGGAGTGGACCACGGGAGCCGAGAGACGCTGGTGGAAGCGATCCGCACGGCGCAGCAGGCGGACACGGTGGTGTATTCGATCCTATTTAAGGATGACGAGGGCGGGTATGGCGGGAGTCCGGGGTATGGCGGGATGCACGGCGGTCACCACGGAGGATATGGCGGGCCGATGGGCGGAGGAGGAGGGAGATACCCGCAGCAGCAGGAGCGTCCGGACGGCAAGAAAATCCTGAAGCAGATTTCGGAGCAGACGGGCGGGCGGCTCTTTGAAGTGACGAAGAAAGAGACGGCGGAAAAGATTTATGCGGAGATTGAAGAAGAACTGCGGAACCAGTACAGCCTGGGGTACACGCCCGAGAAGAATGAGGGCGCGGGATATCACCGGCTGAAGGTGACGACGAAGAACGGGGAGTATAAGGTGCAGGCACGTGATGGGTATTACTCGGCGGAAGAGGGGCAGTAGTATTGCGTGCAACGAGTGCTGCGCTGCGGAGTGAGGGGAAGGGTGGAATGGCGACTGGATATTCGGGGACGGCGCTGGCGTCGGAAGTTGGGCGTGAAGGACGGTCAGCGGACGTGGCGATATCGGATGCCCGCGAGCGTGGCGGAGGAAATCAGCGAGGACGGGGTTCGTCCCGCGATTCTTAAGTCGCCGGCTGCGGGACTGGAAATGGTTCATGTGTTTGTGGTGGAAAGGGCTGATCTAGCAAGTAGGCTGAAGCAGGTGAGGAGGCTGCTGAAGCCCAATGGAATGATTTGGGTGTCGTGGCCGAAGAAGGCGGCGAAGGTTCCTACGGACATAACGGAAGATGTGGTGCGAGCCGAAGCATTCCCGCTGGGTCTGGTGGATGTGAAGGTATGCGCGGTGGACGAGACTTGGTCTGGGCTGAAGCTGGTGATTCGCTTGGCGGAGCGTGGTGGTGCGGATCGTGAGCTGTCGCAGTAGTTCGCATAACTTTTAAGCCCATGCCGAAGATGAGTTGGGAAATGCGATTGGCTTGAGACGCCTATGGCGCGGGAGTGTTGCCACACGGAAGAGGCGCAGGCGATCGCAAGAAGGCGCAAAAGGATGCGCTGCAAGGAACGGTGTCTTGGGGCGGGAGTTGTAGCGAACGGACAACGAGGAAGTGTTGGTTCAACGAATCGCCAGCCGCCACAAACAAAAACACGCAGTGATCTATTTCAGTGCAGGGGATTTCTGCTGCCATTCCTGGCGCAATTTCGGAGTGATCCAGACGACCCTCGCTCCGCAGGATTGAATGGTGTCCATGGCGAAGGCGTCATCCATGAACAGGCTCTCGGGGTCGGCCTCGAAATAAACGGTCCATTCCGCGCGTCGCGCCAACTGCTGGGAGAGTTTGGGCCCTAAATCGCTGCGGCTGACTTCTTCGCCGTTGATGAAGAAGCGCGCGGGACGGGCGACGTAGACTTCCAGGGTTTCCGGCCATGGGCTCTTCTCCCAGACGACAGCATTTTGTGACTTCCAGCTCACGAAAAAACCCCTGATCGTCCTCGGAGTCCTAACCATAAAGAGAAGGATCAATATCCACAGAACCGCGCCGCATAACAGCCCAAAGTGCGGCATTTCGTGAATGATGGGAAGTGGCGGGCGCTTTGGAATCGGCAGCACGTGTCCGAGGGGCATTTCGGGAAAGATACGCGGCCCTGGGACCCGAGCAACCTTCGCTTGACCAAACTGTTGCCCTGCAGCTACGAACAACGCCAGACCCGTGCAACCCAAGAAGAGACAACAGAGTTGGGCCAATCCTACGCCGTCCCGATAAGCAGAAGAGTCGGTAGAAACGGAAAGGCGTGGATGCCGAGGATTGAGGCAAGGAGCCGCAGCGGGAAGATCCCACTCCAACTGGTATTGGCCTGGTGAAGCAAAGAACGCATTCGAGCGGTAACCATCGCTGTTTTTGAGATGTTCAGCCCAGAGTTCACGCGACGGAGACTTGGCCGAGCCAAGCCTGTAGACGCGCCACTCGGGATACATAATTTTTTTGAAATTGCAGCGATCGTCCTGGTACGCATCGTCCACGCTGCCATCCAAGTCCAAGTAAGCGGCGTAGGTCTCGCCGAGATTGATTTCGAAAGGCGGGGACTGTAGGTGCCGGTTATCGAGAGACACGGGGCAGTCGAGAGGAGTGAATCTTCTCGAGTCGAGCCAATGGGCGAGAAACAGGTGAGTGGCGATAGCGATCAGAAAAAAAGCCAGTCCCAGCCGAAATAGGAATTTGGTGGGCATCACCTGTCAGTATAGTTAGACACCGATTAACAGTCAGGAGTTCCGCGTGGGAAGGGTTCCAGAGGCGCACCCTTTCGGAAAAAGCGCCACCCGGAACGGTGTCTTGGGGCAGCGAGTTTGCGGATGAGAGGGCGGGAGTGTGCGCCACCCGTGGAAATGTGGGTCTGGGCATCCGGTCTTAGGGGAAACCTGGCGGCGTCCACTTGTCCATGCGATTCAGATCTCGTTCGACTTTATCGTTTAGAATCTTGGACAGACGCTGAAAATATTTCGAGTAGGTCAGCAAAACGAAACAACAGAGTACCCACGGGATCAACAGAAAATATATGGATGACCTTGCGTGGATAGTCCACTTAACGATCGTCAAGATCACTAGTCCCTGAACGATGCAAACTGCCGCGATCAGGATCGCATTCTTTGGACCCAACCTGCGCAACAGCGTAGTTCGGTCAGGGTGCACGTTAGGCATCGACGGAATAATACACCTATAAGTCCCCATGATTTGAATGCGGTTCCAACGTCACTCTCTAAGCGCGGAAAAGGCAAGAAAAAAGCAAGAGCGCCAATCGGGAGATTGGCGGTCCCAGGTGAGAGCAAGGTGGGAGATTAACTGCTAAGCCCAGAAAAGATAAGAGAAAAGCAAGAGCGCCAATCGGGAGATTGGCGGTCCCAGGTGAGAACAAGGTGGGAGATTAACTGCTAAGCCCAGAAAAGATAAGAGAAAAGCAAGAGCGCCAATCGGGAGATTGGCGGTCCCAGGTGAGAACAAGGTGGGAGATTGGCCTCCCGCGGAAAAGGCAGGAGAAAACAAGAGCGCCAATCGGGAGATTGGCGGTCCCAGGTAAAAGCAAACGGGAGCGTGGCGATCCCGGGTCAGAACAAAGTGGGAGAGTGTCGGCCCCCGGGCAAGAGGAGATCAGGGGGTAGAAGGCTGGGAGGAGTTGTAGTTGGGGAGGTTGGGGGTGATTTTGCGGACGACGAATTCCTGGAGGAGATTGGCAACGGCGCTACCGCCGATACCGATGGCGAAATTTTCAAAGAGAAGGCCGGCGCCGCGGTCGTTCGCGGGGTAGTAGAGCATTGGAGATGCCGCCGGCAGCGAGGCTGCCGAGGAGCGAAGCGTAGGCGGGCTGCCACTTGCCGTTATCGCCCTTGGAGATGACGGCGTTGGCGATGGCGTAGAGGGCGCGAGATTTGACGGTGCCGGTGCCTTTGTAGAAGTAGCGGGGGTCCTGCTTGAAGACGGAAGGCAGGATGGCGCTGCCGATATAGACGCCGGTGAGGAAATCGGCGTAGGCGGCGCCGTAGCGCTTGCCGTAGCCTTCGGCGCCCTGGCCGTACGCGCCGAACTGATCGGTGGCCTGCTCAACGCCGGCGGAGGCGCCGACGATTAAGAAGGATACGGGGTCGATGGTGGTCTTCCAAGCGAGCTGAAACTTTTGTTTGGTGGTGAGCGGCGCGGCGTTCTGAACGTAACTGACATAAAAATTGGGGATGAAACCGAAGACGCGCTGCTGCTCCTGATCCTTGAGCTGTTCCTGGGCGATTTCGACGGTGGTGAGGGTGACGCGGACTTCGGTGACGTTGGTGGCGACGGTGAGAGTGATCTGCGGGACGGCGAAGTTGCCGCCGGGAGCGAGGGTGCCGGAGGTGGTGAAGTTGGCAAAGCCCTGGGAGATTACGGCGATCTGAAACGGACCGGGGTCGACGGTGGGAAAGAGGAATTCGCCATTTTCGTCGGAGAGGACTTCGAGTGCGGGGGCTTGATCGCCGCGACTGAGACGGACGCGCGCGCCGGGGACGGCGACACCGGTGGTGTCGGTGAGCGAGCCGTGGATGGAGCCGGGAGCAGGCTTTTGCGGTTCGGGGGTGTCGGGAAGAGCGCGAGTTTCTGCGGGAGCCGGAGCGGAGAGAGAGGGTTGGTCGAGATCGAGGGAGGCGGTGGCGGCTGCAAGGTTCTGATCCTGCGCGTGAGCGGGGATAGCGATGAAAAGAAGCAACGCGGCAAGGAGACGACAGGCAAACGCAGCCGAACCCAGAGCGGGCGGCCACGAGAGGGAGAATCGACGGAGAAGGAGCACGTATTAATTGTACAGGGATAGGGGAATTGCGTGGCAAGAGGAATTGCGAGGTAGAAGGTCGAGGAGCGGACCTGTACGAAAGGGCAAGAAGCGGTTTGAGCGGCTAGAGCTGGGTGTCGCGGCGCGGGAGGCGAGCGGGATGGTTGGGGTCGGTGAATTCGAGCAACTCGATGGGAGCGCCGTTTTCCACGATGAAAGCGACGAGAACGCCTGCGGATGGGCTGTTGGGAGCGATCAGGATTTCGCGGCCGGCAAGTTCGGAGGCGAGATTCTCGACTTCGAAGGCCACGTGAGCAACGTGTCGAACGAGGTCGGGGACAGTGGAGTCGGGTTCAAAGCGCAGCCACTCGACGCCGAATTCACTTTTGTCGTGAGGGACGATAAACACTTTGAGGTGTTTCAAGTGGGTTTCGCCGGGCTTGGCTTCGGCAGTGGGAATTCCGATGTGGTGGTAGCGGCGCATGGTGGGGTGCTTTCTTGCTTAAAGGTCCGCGGACATCTGGCGAGGATGGGCGGCTACGGCGGAACCATGATGAAGGGGTTCGGCGCATTTGCCAATGCGCGAGTGGGCTAGGCGAAGAGGTGGAGGCGGGCGTATTGGAGGAGGAGGACGGTTTTGCCGTCCATGATGTCGCCGGAGTCGATGGCGCGGAGGGCGTCGTCGATGGAGAGTTCGAGGACTTCGATGTCTTCGCCTTCGTGATGGACGCCGCCGGTAAATTCGGTTTGCAGGTCGCGATGGTATTCGGCGATGTAGAAGTAGAGCTTTTCAGTGACTGAACCGGGAGACATGTAGAGTTCGAGAATTTTCTGGACGCGAGAGACGCGGAAGCCGGTTTCTTCTTCCACTTCGGAGCGGATTTGATCTTCGGGATTGTCTTTATCGAGGAGGCCGGCGGGGACTTCAATGAGCAGGCCGGGGTGGCCGTTGACGTAAACGGGATAGCGGAACTGGCGGATGAGGATAACGGTGCGGCGGGCGCGGTCATATAAAAGGATAGCGACGCCGTCGCCGCGGTCGTAGGTTTCGCGGACCTGCTCCTGCCAGGTGCCGTCGTTGCGGAGGAGGTCGAAGGTGGTCTTGCGGAGGATGCCCCAACTGTCGGAGAGGAGTTGAATGTTTTTGACGCGAACGCGGGACTGCATGTCGGAAGCAGGGAGCGAGGAGAGATTGGTGAACATAACCGACGATAGCGTGGGGTTTTGGGGGGCGTCAATGGGCGGGAGAGGGGAAGAGAGCCAATAGCCAATAGCCTATAGCTGATAGCTTTCGGAAAAAGCAAAAGCAAGACCCGGGTTCGCTGCGCGAACGCCGGGGCACCCAAGGGCGGTGATTTAAAATTGTGCCAGAGGATGCGGGAGAGTACAGCGGAGAGCGCGGGGATTTCGGTGCGATGCGGTATGGGAAGGAAGAGCGAGGAGCGGGGAGAATTTTGAGGTTGTGGCGCTGGGCGCGGGAGGATCGCGATGATTAAGAAAGTGGCGAGCGGGTATAAAGTGCTGTCGGAGAAGGGGAAGAACATGGGCGGGCCGTATAAGACGAAGGAAGAGGCGGAGAAGCGGTTGAGGCAGGTGGAGTATTTTAAGCACAAGAAATGAGAAGGGAGAGCCGATAGCCGGGAAGAGAGCTAATAGCTGATAGCCAATAGCTGATAGCTTAAGGCTCGGAAAAAGCAACCCCAAGATTCAGGTCCGGGGCGCGAACGGCGGGCAGCCGGAAGGAATCAGGTAGCGGCTCGTCTACCCCTTTGACTTCGCAGTTCGTTCACGCGATCGGAAATCTTTTCCGTGATGATAGCGATCAGACGACCCAGCGAAGGTGGCGAGAAGCAATTGGCCCACCTCTCCGGTACTGAAAGCTCTCAGGAGACCTCCGCTAGGAAATCTTGGGACTGTCCCCTTTGCCGCCTTTGTCTGAAGTTGAGCGGACGGTCTTTAGGGCGAGCCAGAGAAAGAAACATCCCATTAAAGCGCCAGCGACGGGGCTAAACCAAGAATGCCTTTTCCCCGTATCGGCCGCTATGTAAAAAATCGCAAGAATAACTCTCAAAAAACTAACCATGGCGAGGAAACCAAATAGCCATGGCACCCATTCGTTCCCTGTTGCCGCAGACACACTTCTACCCGGTTCTGGTGAGATGTAGTCCCGTCTAGTTGTCACCACGAGAATCGCCATCGCGATGAATCCGAAAATCTGCACGCCAGCGAGGGCCGGAATCACCCTGGGAGTGAGGTTTGGGTAAGTGAACATCACAATGAACCCGATAAAATCCATCAAAGCAATTAAGGCGAATCCAATGAGTAGCCGCTTGTGTTTGGCTTGCAAATCTTGACTCCTTCCACCGAAATCTCGGGCGAGACGGGATGGTTTTCTATTAGCCGACTCGCTCGACTTCGCGGCGTGAGGGGCTTTTGCGACAAGTCTACCCGAGTACGAGGAAGAGTCCAGCGATGACGGGAGAGGGCGCGGGAGGGTTGACGAAGGTGGTAGAATAGAAGTTGTAAGAAGCATGCAAACTTGGAGCGGTACGCCTCCAAGTCCAACCGAGAGACGTTTTGGAAACAGCGTCTTCGCGGTGGTCGAACCAAAGCTACGGTTCCATGCGGCCCGAGAGGGCAAAAGGTTTCCAACAAAAAACTAGGGCCGAGGCTCGCGAGGAAGCGTGAGGGGCGCGATTGCGAGCCAGGGCAGGGCGTGGCCAGTGCAAGCAAGGAGCACTTTCCCGTTCTAAGGAAGTGCAACGGCGGTTGTGGAAGGCCGAATTACGGAAGCGGGGCGTGGCGCAAGGCGCGAGGGGGCGCAAAATTTCGGGCAATCCGGGATTCATTCACTAAGGAGGAAGGAAATGGATAAGAAAGCGGCAGCAGAAAAAATCCGGGCACGGCTGGAAAGCAGACTGGCGAGGTTCCTGGGGTGCGATGCGAAGGAACTGCCGGCGCTGCGGCTGGGCGACCTGGTGCACCTGATGTTCCTGTTGTGGGGGGACACCGAGGAGTTGGGAGGGTTCAACACGTCGGCAAGCGGCGTCGCGGAGATTGTGAGCCGGGAGGTTATGTGGGAGATGCCGAAGAAGGAAGAGACGGAGATTCCGAGGGGGGTGATCGTGGTTAATTAAGGAGGAGACTGAAGGCGGAACGCCATGCACGAAGAGGGGTTCGAGTCCGGGCAGTCATCCGGCAGATTTTGTCTGCGAGGCCCAGCGATCCGGTCGTGCCGCGCGTTTTTTGTAGCGCTCGAAGTAGTACCAGACAAAGCCGAACGGCACAAAAACGACAAGGGCGATGAACCTCCACGGTTTCTGCTCGTAGCGCACGCACTGATAAACCGCCCACCAACCACCGATGGGGGCCAATATGCACGCGGGTATCAGAAGCAGAGCAATCCCGAAATGTTGAGTGCGGAGAACCACTGGGTCCGAAAGCCAGAGGACCACTACCGACACGATTCCGTAAAGTGCGGCAGCAACCTCGATTACAGTTCTGGAAAGGCGGCCGGCTTGAAGGAAGCTGGAGGTCATTGTTGTTACGCCTCGGATGGCGCTTTAAGCGTTGCGAACCTGTTTAGTGCAAACGAGACTATCAGGAAACGCTGCGTTGGGGGCGAGTTGGATGGGGCGGAAGAACAGTCAACTCGAAGGTTGACGCATGCTATGCGTGATTGGCTCCTCAACCTTTGTCGGGCATGGGCGGGAGGACGATCAGCTCCAGCGCTGAAGCGGAAGGTAATCGCCTCAGAGTTGCGCCGTCCTCTCTGAAAAACTCAAGCTCGACCGGCCGACCGTCAACAACGTGCAGCAGCACATGAATCAGAACTCCGTCCTCGTCCTTCGCCTCGGCTTCCACAGGAACGCGCTTAACCACCGAAGACTTTCCCTCGACTTGGCTGCAAAGCTCTAAACCGCCATCTTCGTCAATCGTTCTCACAAGAAGGTTGCGAACCATCGGAGCGAGTTCGTCTCTGCCGGGGAACTGCGCTTCGAGGAGCCGTTCCAGCAACGACTGTTCCGCGTCCGTTGGTTTGCGGTAGGGAGATTCCTGCGTCAAGCGCACGTCGTCGGTCAAAGTGAACTCCCGGTGTAGGAAATCGAGGACAGGCGGGATGTTTCCATACTATCCGCATCTCCCGACTTTAAAGGTACAGGCTTCTTTGGGATAAACATTTATTTTAGTAGAGGCGGAAGTTTACCTCGAAGGTGACGTACATAAGGACGGGTTTGCCGTCTAAAGTGCCGGGTTAGCACTTCCATGTGTCGGTGATTTTGAGGGTCGCGTCGTTGAGGCCGCCGGGCGCGCCTTGGATGATTCTCACCGGAGTAACTCTTCCCTGCAGATCGATCAGTGTTTCCACCAACACCGCTCCGCTAAATCGCATGTCTCTGGCTTCCTGGGTATAGGAAGGATCAGGCATAGAACACTTGGGCGAGGCAAAAGCAGCATGAGGAGTGGAACGGCTGTTTTGGTAGACAGGTTGTCCGTTGACGGTGTCGCTGAGCGGCGGAAGCGGAGGGAGAGGATCGTACGGATCAAGATTCAGATGTTCCTCGTGGAGGTTGGTTCTGAACTGCAGAGAGGCGTTGGCGAAAATGTTGGCGATAGCCACATGAATGGTCAGTTCGACGTTGTCGGCGCGCGGATGGTGAAGTTCTCCGGTGATGACCACATCCGCATTGGTTTTTCGCGCCAGCCAACGAGCGACTCCGGTCTGGTTTGCAAGACGGGGAAGAATGCGTTGTTCACCGAGAAAGGCATGAAGGGACGAACGATCAATAAAGGTCAAGGAATGGTCCTGACTGGCGAGGGCCGCGACCAGGGCGTCGGATGTATTGATGGCAAAGCGAGAGGTGCTGCCATCCGCCGAAACGAAGTCGGTGACCAGGATGACGCAGGCTGCACGAGGACATTCGAGTTTGCCCTTTTTGGCCAGGACCTGGGAGGCGATTGGAGTGAGCTGTTCGGTGAGCGAGGAAGTGGGCTGTTGGGCAGCGGTTGGTTGTTGGGCGAGGGAGGGATGGACGGCGAGAAGAGAGATTATCGGGAAAAGAAGAAGGCGGAGTGTTGTTTTCATGGTGGCGGGAACCTGTTCAACACGCGAGCGGCGCGTTGTTAATTTTGTAGCTTACTTCAAGATAAGCAGAGTAGAGCAAGAGAAAATCCGCACCCTTAGAAAGCAAAGGGTGCGGCACCCAGAGATCACTTCGTCGTAGGAAGTGTGCTTAGCGGGCAGAGCGGGCGTAGGCGCGGGGTTACTGGAAGGCGTAGAAGGAGTAGTCTTCGCAGCCGATGTAGAGGACGCCGTCGCTGACGATGGGGGAAGCGTTGACGCGTTCTTCGAAGTAGAAGGTGGATTTGGGTTCGCCGGTTTTGAGATCGAGGAACCAGACCTTGCCGTAGAAATCGCCGATGGCGAGGACGCTGCCGACGATGGCGGCGGAGGAAAAGACGTTCATGTGGGTGTCCTGGCGCCACTTCTCTTTTCCGGTTTGGATGTCGATGGCATGGATGTATTCGCCGTCGGAGTTGCCGGTGAAGACCAGTCCATTGGAGACGGCGGGCGAAGAGATGACCCAGCTGCCCTGGTTGGAGTAACGCCAGCGCTGCTTGCCGGTTTGCGCGTCGAGGGCGTAGAGGCATCCGTCGCGGCTGCCGAAAAAGACGGAGCCGGAGGCGACTGCGGGCGAGGATTGAATTTCGCCGAGGGGAAAATACTGGTTGCCTTCGGTTTTGAACTTCCACTTGAGAGAACCGGATTTCAGATCGAGGGCGTAGAGCGCGCCATCCATGCTTCCGGCGTAGACGGTGGCGTTGTCGATGGCGGGAGTGGCGCGGACACGGCCGGCGGTGCGGAAGGCCCAGCGTTTGTTGCCGGAGAGCGGATCGAGGGCGTAGACGAAGCCGTCACCAGCGCCGAACACGAGAGTGCCATCGGCGAGGACGGGCGAGGAGAGGAACCAATCCCAGCCGCCCTGAAACGGGAGTTCCGGACCGGTGGGAAAGGTCCATTTGATCTTGCCGGAAGTGGCGTCGGCAGCGCGGAAAATGCCGTCGCGGCTTGAGAAGTAGACCAGTCCATTGGCGACGGCGGGGGAAGAGGATACGGGGCCATCGGTCTTGAGCTTCCAGAGCAAAGAGCCGTCGGCGGATTTGAGGGCGTAGAGATAACCGTCGTCGCTGCCGAAATAGAGGATGCCATTTGCGAGAGCGGCAGAGGAGCGAATCCTGCCGGAGGTCGGAAAGTGCCATTTGGGGTGGAGGAAGTCGCCGTCCTTGGGGATGGGAGAGTCGGGGAGAACTCCGGTGTGTTGGGGATTGCCGCGGAACATGGGGACGTCGGAGGCGCGAGCGGGAATGAGGGTGAAGAAGAGGCTGAGAGCGAGAACTAGGCGAAGGGTTCTCATGATGAAGTAACGTAGCATGGCGGGTTCGGGACAGTAAGAGTGAATTGCGCTTGGATGTGGGAATGAATAGGAAGGAAGCGCTAGGCAGGATAAGTTTTGCTGAACGGAAGTGGCCTACCCTTTCGCGAAACATCGCGCGAAAGGGTAGGCCACCTAAGAGGTGTCTTGTCGCGGGAACTGTAGTGAGGCGAGTGGGATTCGCGGAGTGGTACTCAGGCATGGAAGAGAGGGACGGGGGGGAGCAGGGGGGCGGGTAAAAGATTGACGGGAGAGGGGCGTCGTGATAACAAAGTGCACGACAAACGACCCTGCAGGCGGATGCGGAGCGGCGGGCGACGTGCGCGCGGACTGGACGAATCCGGGAGACGCGCCCGACACGTACCGATCCTCGGGTCGCACTTGAAAGGACATTCTGATGAGACCCGGACTAGACAGCAGAGGATTGCGGAAGTGGGCGGTGAGCGCGGTGCTGGTGGGGACGCTGGCGGCGATGGGCATGGCGCTGTCTGCGGATCAGCGGGAAGTGGAAACGATCGACGCGACGGCGATGGGCACAAGCACGCAGCTGGGGAAGAACGTCAACGTGAAGGTGCAGATTTACGAGTATTCAACGCCGGAAGACCGGCAGGTGCTGGTGGATGCGTTCAAGAAAGGCCAGAACAAGGGATTGGTGAATGCACTGACGAAGATGAAGGCAGTGGGGCGCATCGCGATCACGGGGACGCTTGGGTATGACTTGAGCTACATCCAACTGACGCCAACGCCGACAGGACGGAAGATTCTGTTCGTGACCAACCGGCAATTGCGGTTTGGCGAAGTGTACTCGAACTCGCAGTCGACGGCGTACAACCTGACGATGGGCGAGGTGACGATCAACGACCAGGATAAGAACAAGACGGAAGGCGTGTTGTATCCCGCAGCGCAAATGGTGATTAATAAGGATGGGAATCCGGAGATACAGCTGCGGAAGAATCCTTGGAAGCTGGTGAATATTATCGATTGGAATAAGGCGGGACAGCCGAAGTAAAGCAGCAGGATAGCGCAACGAGTTGTTGCGAAGAATGCGACTGCCCTCTCTGCGGGAATACCGCAGGGAGGGCAAATTTTTTTGCGGGGCGGACGGCGCGGAGGGCGCGAGGCGGCGCTGCGGCGATGAACGTGGCGGCGGATCAGGATTTGGGGTCGGGAGAAGCGCGATGGCCGGTGAGGCTATCGATGTGGATGCGGTAGAGGATGGGAGTGGGGCGCTGATCGACGGGGCGAGTTTGCGCGGCGGCGATGGCCAGCTTCCACCAAGAGGTGCGATGTTCGAGGATTTGATGAGCGGTCTGGCGTAGCTCGCGATATTTGGGAGTGTCGGGCAGTTCTTCGTAGCGACCAAAAACAACCACACTGGACCAGTCTTCCTGAGCGCGGACTTCATCGGCTTCGAGGCAGACGAGAGGATTGGCGCGCATCCACTCGACCTTTTGGCCGGCGGTGGCGAAGCAATAGAGGAAGGGGTGTTCGTGGACGAAGTAAGTGGGGACGACGTAGGGCTGATCGCCATTGGTGCAGGCGATGCGGCCGAAGCCGAGACGGGAGAGAAGTTCGTGGCAATCGTCTTGAGACAAGTCGCGGACGAGCATGGGGGCCTCCGAAGTGGGTGAAGGGATAGTATGCACGAAGAGAGGCGGGAAGAGAGCCGATAGTCGATAGCCAATAGCTGATAGCTAAAAGAAAGAGCGGGGTTGCAGTGGTGCTAGCGTGCCTAGAAAGCAGATGCTTCGCTGGCGCTCAGCATGACAACTGGTGGTTGGGATGGGTTGGGTAACCTTGAGGATTGTGTTGCGGTGTGGTACAAACGGTTAACTCACCTAAGTATTACCGGAGGACCCCACATGCCGTATCGCGCCCAGTTCGGCGGACGTGTGCTTGTACTTTTGCTGGTTGTTTGCGGGCTGCTGCCGCTGCGCGTAGCGGGGCAGAGTGCGAAGCCCGACCTTAGTTCCCTTCCCTTAGCGTTCGAAGAAAATGCAGGCCAGGCGCCGGATGAGTTCCGGTATGTGGCGAGGCGCGGGTCGATGCAGACGCTGTTTGCCGAGGACCACGTGGACGTGGTGTTGGCGGAGAACGGAAAGGCCGCCCAGGTTGTGGAGTTGCGGTGGAGCGGGGCGACGGGGGAGGCGAAGCTGGAGGGTGAGGAGCGGTTGCCGGGGCACTCGAATTATTTGCGCGGAAACGATGAGGCGAAGTGGATCCGGAATATTCCGCAGTTTGCGCGGGTGCGGTATTCGGAGATTTATCCAAACATCGACCTGGTGTTCCACGGACAGAAGAGCACGCTGGAACACGACTTTGTGGTGGGGCCGGGAGCGGATGTGTCGAAGATCGCGCTGCAGATGGACAAGCGCGGGCGGATCGATGGGGCCGGAAATTGGGTGCTGAAGTTGGGGACGAGCGAGTTCCGGTTGCTGAGGCCGGTGGCCTATCAGATGAAGGGCGAGGTGAGGACGGAAGTTGCGGCAAATTTTGTGCGGGGCCGCGGCGGGGAGATGCGGTTCAGGGTGGGGGCGTACGATCACACGAGAGAGCTGGTGATCGATCCGGTGTTTGTGTTTTCGACGTATTTGGATGGGACGGCGGGCGGCAGCACTATTCAGGCAGTAACGACTGATGCGCAGGGAAATATCTATGTGACCGGCTCGACACAATCTGCCGACTATCCGATCACGAATTCGGGAAAACCGTTGTGCGCGCAATGCGGAGATGTGAGCAACGCGGCCGAGGGTTTTATTTCGAAACTGGATCCCACGGGCCATACGTTGTTGTTCTCGACTTATCTAGGGGGAACAACCAGCAACGCATCCAGTGGAACGTTCCCATCAGGAATTGGGATAGACGCGACGGGAAACATTTACGTTGCCGGCACTTCCTTGGCCTCGGATTTTCCAGTGGCGGGCTCGCTCCAGCCGGTCACGCAACGTTTGAACGCACCGATTTTTTTCGTGTCGTCGATAAAACCGGACGGATCTGGATTCAACTACTCAGGGTTGGTTGGAGGGGAGGAATCGTCGTACTCGACATTCGCCAAGTTAGCCGTCGACGCCAGCGGCAACGCGTATCTAAGCGGGAGCACGGACGACGCAAACTTTCAGCTTACCCCTGGAGCATACAACACGACCCCGACCAGCTATCCAAACGTGACGGCGTTTGTGTTGAAACTGAATGCTTCGGGGAAGTTGGTTTATTCAACGCTGATACCCGGCAATGCCACTCTGCAGCCGGGGTCCGTGTATGCGAACAGCTTTCCGGCCACCGGAATTCATGTGGACGGGAACGGACAAGTAACGATAGCGGGAAACGGGGGAATTGGATTACCGACCACACCAGGAGCGCTACTGGCAAGCCTGCCGACGGCGACGAACAACCCGGATCCGCTCGGGGCATTTATTTTGCAACTGAATGCGAGCGGCAGCGCACTGAACTTCGCGACCTACTTGCCGGGAGTAGATCTGGCATATGGCTTGACGGCCGATGCGCAGAACAACTTTTACGTGGTGGGGAATACGGGGTCGGCACTTCCGGTTAGCGCGAACGCGTACCAGACCCAAAACTCGTCCAGTTCGGGAGGTTATGTACTGAAGTTAGATGCGCAAGCAAAGAAAGTGCTGGCAGCAACATATATCGCAGGTGCGAGCGGTTCCTCATTTTCAAGCGTGGGCATCGATAGCAAAGGAAACGTAGCTATTGGAGGCATAGCATTTGGAGCGGATTTTCCGATGGCGAATCCGTTTGTTACCCAGTATGAAATAACAGGCTGGACAGCGGATCTGGTGTTGGCCGAAATTTCAGCTGATTTCAAAACGCTGCTTTTTGGAAGCTATCTGAGTTCCACGAACGCACAGGTGGCGTATGCGGGTTCGAGTTTCTCGGGCCTTGCAGTCGACGCGAGTGACAAGCTAATCGTTATCGGAACAACGGATGCGCAGGATTTTCCGACCACGGCGGGTAGCTATCAGAGCAGTGCGCCTCCGAACCAAAATCCTCAGCAGTTCGCCAGTCACAACTTCGTGGCGAAGCTGGACCTGGGGACGGCAGGACCGTCGGTATGCGTTCCGGGGAACTCGGTCACCTTAGGGACCGTGTTGGTGGGGACATCGGCTGTGGTGAATATGCCGGTGACGAATTGTGGGAACGCGCCGCTACAGATTAGCTCCGTGGTTTCCAGCGTAGGGTCGGTGGTGCCGGGACAGGGTTGCTCGGTAGTTGCGGCGGGAAGCACGTGCAATCTTCCGTTGACGTTCACCCCAGCGGATGGGTCCTCAGTCAGTGGGACGTTGACAATTACGGACAACGCGGCGATCAAGCAGCAGACGGTTTATTTTAATGGCAAGGGTGGAGTTCCGTCGGTATTCATACCAAACATCTTCCCGGTAAGCGATTTACTGGTGGGAACGCGCGGAACAAACGAGATTGATTTCCAAAACAGCGGAGACGGGGCATGGGTCGTATCGAACGCTACAATTACGGGAGAATTCAGCATTGGCACCAACACGTGCCTGGCAGGACAGTCGCGAAACGCGTATCTGTGCTACATCACGATTAATTTTGCGCCGACGGAAGCTGGGGCGCATGCCGGAACACTGACGCTAACTGACAACATGGCGGGAAGCCCGCACATCATCCAGCTTACGGGGAACGGATTGTCGATCTATCCCACGCCGAGCATTCAAGGGGTGAGTGGGGCGGCAATGGACAACCCGACAGCATTCGTGCAAGTGGTTGGCAATAACTTCTTCCCGGCTTCGCAAGTTGTGGTGAACGGGACGGCGAGGAAAACATACTATTACACGGAGGCGCTCCTAACTGCGGACTTGACCGCTAGCGACTTGGCGCAAGCGGGAGAACTCTCGGTGACGGTGACGAATCCCAGTCCGGGAGGAGGAACCTCGAATTCATTCACGACCGCTGTGTATAACGCGATCCGGAACATCAATTTCCTGCATTCGGTGTACGACGCAAAGAGCGGACACATTTTCGCGAGCGTGAGCGCAACGTCGACGAACTACGCGAATCAAGTGGTGGTGATCGATCCAACGACGGCGAAGGTGCTGAGCGCGTGGAACGTGGGAAATGGACCGGATCCGCTGGCGATTTCCGGTGACGGACAGTTTTTGTACGTTGGATTGGACCAGGATCATACGGTGGCGCAGGTGGCGCTGCCAGGGGGGACCGTAAATTTTGCGGTCGGGCTGGGAGGCGATCCAATGCCGCAGTACTCCAATGTAGCCAGAGCTTTGCAAGTGCTTCCGGGACAGCCGAACAGTTGGGCGGTCGACGTGCAACCGGGCCAGACTGTTTCCGGTGGGAATGGTGTGGCGGTGTTCGACGATGCGACGGAAAGACCGACGACCACCCTGGGCGCCATAGAGATTCCCAGCGCCCTGTTGTTTGTGGGATCGAATGCGACGACGTTATACGGCGCCAATCTATCGCTTGCGCCAACGGAATTCGACGTATTCACAATTAACGCGAGCGGGGTAACGCCCACTCAGACGGTGTCGGGCGTGGTGCACAATTTGGTTGTGGGGGAGACGCTAGATACAGACGGTACGTTTATCTACTTCAGCGATGGAGAGGTGCTTAATCCGGCGACTCTAACCCTAAGCAGCGCAGCGTTTAGCATACCCGATGCTAGCTTTACTTCGCCTGCAATGCGGGTGGACGTGCCGTCTTCGCGGATCTATTTCGCATTAGGGGAGTCGTTCGGAAGTGTGCTTCCGGGAACATCGCTCATACAGGCATACGACCTGCAGAGTCAGCAGCCAGTCGGGGCGATCGGCGTTTGGGAGTTTGTGAATGCGACGCCGGAGATGTACCGGTTTGGGGGGAATGGGTTGGAGGTGGGCGCGGGGAACGCGATGCTGTTTTTCCAGAGCAGCATTACGAGCAAGACCGTGCCGGCTACGCAATTTTCGGTGACGAGCGTGACGCCGCTGGTGATTCCGGCGGGGAGCACGGATCAGTCGATTGTGATTGCGGGAACGGGGTTGGGCGCGGGCGACACGGTGAGCGCGAATGGGACGGCGTTGGTGACGAGCGGAGCGACTGCGACGCAGATTACCGCGACGGTGCCGGCATCGTTTTTGTCGGTGGCGGGGGACGTGCAGTTGACGATCGCGGACACGAATAATCACACGGCGTATCTGGAGTTGGTGGTGTCGCCGGGGAACAGCGCGGTTGGGCTTTCGAGCAATGTGGTGAACTTCCCTGCGCAGAACGTGGGGACGAGTTCGGCGACGCAGACGATCACGCTGACGAATACCGGATCGGCGGCGCTGGTGGTGAGCGGCGTGGCGGTGACGGGAGATTTCTTGCAAACGAATAATTGCTCGACGATTGCAGCGAACGGCACGTGCACGTTGACGGTGACGTTTACGCCGACGGCGGCGGGCAATCGCTCGGGCACGCTGGTGATCAGCGACAGCGACGCAACGAAAACGCAGACGGTGACGCTGAGCGGGATCGGAAGCGGCGTGCAGATTGCGGCGACGGGAACGGGAGGAGCGAGCGTCACTGTGGCGGAGGGAACTTCGGCGAATTATGGGCTGACGATTACTCCGCAAGGAGGATTTACGGGGACGCTCACGTTCGCATGCAGCAACGTGCCGCAGTATGCGGCGTGCCTGTTCAACCCGCCGAGCGCGACGATGGGACAGAGCGCAGTGCCGGTGTCGGTGACGATCACGACGAAGCAGATCGATACGCCAAGCGCAATGTACCGGAAGCACTCGCTGGCGGAACCCATGACGGGCGTGCTGGTTTGCGTGCTGCTGGTGCCGCTGGGAATCCGCAAGTATCGAGGGGCGTTGCGGCGGAGCGTGGTGCTGGGATTGGTATTGGTGGCGATGGGACTGGTGGCGATGAGCGGGTGCGGCGGCGGAGGTTCGGGAAGCGGAGGCGGTGGTGGCGGCGGTTCCACAACCTTATATACGGCGCCGGGGACGTACACGGTGACGGTAACGGCGAGCAGCGGGGGATTTTCGCAGTCGACGCAACTGACGCTGGTGGTGACGAACTGAGAACGGCGAGCTGATAGCCGATAGCCAATAGCTGATAGCTAAAAGAAAGAGAAACCCAAGAGCCGGGTTCGCTGCGTGAACGGCGGGGCACCCTGCACGGGATGGTGACGCGGGCGTAGTTTGAATTGGTATACTCATCCGTTACGTATAATTTTTAAATTGCAAGGCAATAGCGCCAGGGGTTCAACGGACAGTAGGCAAGTCAGGGGAAGCTTGAGGGCGAATCCACGATCGGCAACGGTGAAGATTCTGTCGAGAATCGCGTGGACCTGTTTCCTTTGTGCCATTTTTGAGTTCAGCAGTGCGCCTGTAGTGTGGGGGCAGACGCCGACTGATTCCCCGGCTTCGAGTGGGCAGCAGGAAACCGGCAAGACGCAAACAAAAAAGAGCAGCGAAGAGATCGTTTCCAGCGACACGTCGACTACGTTCCGGTTGCGCGTGAACCTTGTATTGGTGCGTGCGGTGGTGCGGGGCGCGAACGGCAAAGCGATTGCGAATTTGAAGAAAGAGGATTTTCAAGTTGCAGACAACGGCAAACCGCAAGTGATCACGGCATTTTCGATGGAAACTGCGATTCCTGAGACCGCTGGGCCAAGAATGGAAGTGTCCGCAAACGCAAATCCAGAAGGGACTGCGGTTGTGAATTCGCCGGGATATGCGAAACCGGCGGGAACTGCGCAGCGATTTGTCGCGGTGTTCTTTGATGACCTGCAGCTTTCGACAGAAGATGCGATGTATTCGCAGAATGCGGCGCGGAAGGTTCTGGCGTCGGTGACGGAAGGGGACCGGGTCGGGATCTTCACGACGTCGGGACAGGTGGACCAGGATTTCACGGCCGACCAGAAGAAACTTGACGAAGCGATCCGGCGAGTGCGGCCGGTTTTGAGCGACTCGACCCTGGAGTGCATGCCACCGTCGGTGTATGTGGCCAACCGGATCGTCGAGTACAACGACACTTCGGTGCTGGCGGCCGCGATGAGAGCGTGCGGCACGGAGTCAACGACGAGGGCAGCAGCCGAGCGTTTCGTTTCGTTCGCAGAAAACAAAATTCGTCGCGCGACTGCGGCCTTTGAGGTAGTCGTCGAACGGATGAAGAAGTTGCCGGGTCAGCGGACGATGGTGGTGGTGTCACCGGGGTTTATCATCCCGTCCGGGGTCCAGTTCGGAAATATTGTCGATCGAGCCATTCGGGCGAAGATCGTAATTAACGCGATCGATGCCCGGGGTTTGTATACTCCGACATACGCGGATGCGGCCAGTTCACCAGCGGTTTCGCGACTGGCTTACGACGACCCTGAGCTGATGAAATACATCAGGGTCGGGGAGCGCGTGCAGGACGAGGTACTGGCCGAACTGGCGGATGGCACGGGAGGAGTGTTCCTGCACGACCGGAACGATATTGAGGAAGGGTTGCGGCGGGAGATTGAGGCACCAGAAGTTTCCTATGTTTTGGGATTCACGCCGCGGGACCTGAAGCTGGACGGCAAGTATCACAAGATCAAGGTGACGTTGGCGGGCAAACAAGACTATGGCGTGCAGGCGCGGCATGGTTATTACGCGCCGCGCGCCGAAGTGAATCCCGAGGAAACCGCGAAACAGGAGATCGAGGAGGCGGCATTTTCGCGGGAAGAGGTGCAGGACTTTCCGGTGGAGTGCCAAACGCAATTTTTCAGCACGGCAGATGGCGTGCATTTGACGGTGGTGGCGCGGATCGACACGAACACACTGAAATTTCGTAAAGAACAGGAACGCGATGCGGACACCGTGACGGTGTTGACGGCGGTCTTTGACGGGGATGGGAATTTGATCGATGGGCGGAAGAGGGTCATCGAGATGGACGTAACGAAGGCTACGCGAGAGCGACTGAACAAAGAAGGATTGAAGGTGAAGAGCAGCTTCACTTTGCCGGCGGGAAGTTATGTGGTGCGGGTGGTGGCGCGCGATTCGGAAGGGGCGCAGATGACGGCGGTTAGCCGAGCGGTGGTGATTCAATGAAGCTGATAGCTGATAGCCAATAGCTGATAGCTAAAAGAAAGAGCGTTACTTCTGGGGTTCGTGACCGACGCGTGTTCCGAGGATCAGGCAAGATTCGTCGTCTTGTTCGACAAACTTTTTGATGAGCGGAAAAGCGGTTCGCAACAAATGCTCGATCTGCGAAGTGGTGCAGTTCGCGGCGCGAAGCCAGATCACCTTGGGCGGGTGCCCGAATAAAACGCTGCGCTCCTGGAAGTCGGAGTCCTTGGAGACGATGGTCAGACCATGTTCTTTGGCGTAGCCCCAAATCGCGGAATCGTCGCCGCGTCCCAAGCCGCAATCGTGAACGTGGAGTGATTCTGGAAAAAGACCGGCCAACACTTGAGGAAGGCGGGGAGACAGATTCTCATCGAACAGCAGCTTCACGCGTTGTAGATTTCCAGTTTGCGTTCACGATCAGCGGCGTAGGCCAGGCAGGCTCGGATGTCCTCTTCCGTCAGATAAGGGAAGTCGCGCAGGACATCGGCATGAGACATGCCGCTGGCGAGATAGTCGAGGACATCGTAGACAGTGATGCGCAAGCCGCGGATGCAGGGCTTGCCGCCTCGTTTGCCGGGCTCAAGCGTAATGATCGAGGTGTAATTCACAAAATTACTTTATGAGAAAAGGAGGTGAGGGGCAAGAGGAACAGAGGTGCGATGCGAGATCGGCGCCGCGGACGTACCTGAGGCTGGTGGTGACGCAGTGAGAAGGGCGAGCCGATAGCTGATAGCCAATAGCTGATAGCTAAAAGAAAGAGAAACCCAAGAGCCGGGTTCGCTGCGCGGACGGCGGGGCACCCGGGGCGGTGATTTTGATTGAGTGTAGTTGGGCGGGTACGAGGGCCACGGTGCCGGAGGTTCGGCGTACGATAGGTACGACAGGGGAAGCTTGAGGTCGAATCCACGATCGGCGATGAACTTACCGACCCAATATCCGTACAATCCAGGCGCACGTCTGATTATCTTCGGTCTCGTCGGCGGTCCTGTGTATTTAATAGTGATGGGTCTTGTCTGCAGTTGCCGTCCCAGTGGAATTGTCCTTTGGTTGGGCATCACTCTAATCGTACTTGGGTTGCTGTTGGCCGTTCGCCGAATCGCAGTCAAGTGCGACCTGTTGCTGGACACTGACTCCATCTGGCTTCCTAGTGGTCTGCTCAGAGTGCGAACGGTTCGGGTTCTATACGCAGATATCGAGCGAGTGTGGGAGATACGGCTCCCGATGATGACGCGAGCTCTGATGATTGCCGCAAATGGGAGGAAGTTCGAAGTGATTTCAACTTTGCTGCCTGATAGACCCAGTTACATTGAAGTCGGAGACTTCTTGTACTCGAAAGCGCAGGAGAATCGCAAACACTAAAATTCGTGTCGACTGCTGCCAGCAGCCTAAACCCGAACCGCCTTCATCGTCACATAAATCCCGTTTGAAAACGCCTTGAATCACTTTCCATAGCGGACTGGGAGTATTTAAGGACGAATTTAAAATTATTTTAGGGCGGCGTTGATGGCGGAGGAGGCGATGGGGGCCATGAGGGCGTAGCCGGCGGCGTTGGGGTGGACTCCGTCGGGGGAGAGATCGGAGCGGAGGCCGCCTTCGGGGGTGGCGAGAGCGGAGTAGTAGTCGGCGTAGACGATGTGGTTGTTGGCGGCGTAGGACTTGAGCCAGGAATTGAGCTGGCGGATTTTGGGAGCGGGATTGAGGCCCGGTCGCCAGGGAAAATCGGAAGCGGGAAGCACGGAACAGAGCACGACGCGAATGTGATTGGCGCGGGCGAGTTCGACGATGGACTGGATGTAGCCTTCGATTTCTTCGAGGGATTCGGGGCCGGTGTTTTGAGCGATGTCATTGGTGCCGGCGAGCAAAACGACAACTTGAGGGTGGAGGTTGATGACGTCCTGGCGGAAGCGCAGGAGCATTTGCGGAGAGGTCTGGCCGGAGATGCCGCGGTTGAAATAGGGCTTGCCGGGGAAAAATGGAATGGGGGGGACGGAGCCGGGGCGGCCCCAGGCTTCGGTGATGGAGTCTCCGAGGAAGACGACGCGAGGTTCGGAGGGAGAGGCGGGAGGGAGGTCGTGGTCGATGTCGCGATAGGTGGAGAGGCCGGGCCAGTCTTTGGTGGCGTTGAGGATTTGGGATTTTTCTTCGGGGGTGAATTGGTCGGGGCAGGCGGGCTTGTCGGTGGTGGTGGGAGATTGTTGTTGGGATTGAGTTGGTGCTGGCGGTGGCGTTTGGGAGAAGGCGGGGAGGGTTAGGAGGAGGAGAAGAGCGGGAGAGAAGAGAGATTTGCGGGTGGTGAGGTGGCGAAGAAGCATGTGGGTGTGGGGCCTCCGAGGAGATTGTACATGGAGAGGGGGGTGAGGTGGATGCGTGAGGCTTCCAACCAAATTAGACAACGTCGCGTCGTTCCTTAGGTTTCCTGACGCTCACTCCTCCCTTTCGTAGACAAGGGTACCTTTGTCAGTTGTCTGGGCTGGATTCACCCAAGTGTCGATGATGACTCGGCGGTCATCGCTCAACTTCAACAAATCTTGTGTGAACGACTTGCCGTCACGTTTCCCCAGCATAAGGAGTTCGCGTCGTCCACCGGCGAGTACTGAATAAGTCGTGCCAACTAATGCGCCTGGTCCTTTCATCTCCGCGTCGGCTCCGTCGAGTGGTGCGTCAACGTATTCGCCCGCGCTCGGATAACCAAGGTGGAGATACCGACTGTCGATTCTCAACTTCATTTGTGCGCGCCGCTGGAGAAAGTTTGTATCCCGCCATTCGCCGGAGAAATCGTTGAAACCCGACACACGCGCGGCCACGAGTCTTCCCATAATGACGGGTCCACTTGGATTAAGCGCAGTTGCCGTCGCCGTGAGAATCTTCCCGTCAGAAGAAAGCTCCCAATGATATGTATTCGTCTTGACCCCGTTTTCCATTCGCGTCCTGTCTAAGGTCATCGCGCTGCTTTTCACACAAGCTTGCGTGCGATCGTTCCCAATCGGCCGATACTTTCCATCGCAGCGAAACGTTGTACTCACAAGTCCATCGGAGTATCTGTACTCGCCGTCTGCCGAAATAGAAATAGTGATGAGCGGACCTTGAAGGCTACTCTTTGCGGCATTCAGTTTCCAAGTGCCGTTCCAGTCTGAGGAGGGCGTACGACAGCCCAACATGGCGGCCAACATGAACAAAACGACCCCATAGAGCCTAGCTCTCCTTATGCACGCACGGAAGCTGAATTGGTCGGGGCAGGCGGGCTTGTCGGTGGTGGTGGCGGGTTGGGATTGGGTTGGTGCTGGTGGTGGCGTTTGGGTTTGTGCGTTTAGGAAGGCGGGGAGGGTTAGGAGGAGGAGGAGAGCGGGAGAGCAGAGAGATTTGCGGGTGGTGGGGTGGCGAAGAAGCATGTGGGTGTGTGGCCTCCGAGGAGATTGTACATGGAGAGGGGGGTGAGGTGGATGGTTGAGGCTTCCAACCAAATTAGACAACGTCGGCGTCGTTCCTTAGGTTTCCTGACGCTCACTCCTACCCTTTTGGTAAACAAGGTTCTTTTGTCAGTTGTCTGGGCTGGATTCACCCAAGTGTCAATGATGACTCGGCGGTCATCGCTCAACTTCAAGCAAATTTTGTGTGAACGACTTGCCGTCACGTTTCCCGAGCATTAAGGAGTTCACGTCGTCCACCAGCAAGTGCGGATGAGTCGGTGCCAACTAATGCGCCTGGTCCTTTCATCTCCGCGTCGGCTCCGTCGAGTGGTGCGTCAACGTATTCGCCCGCGCTCGGATAACCAAGGTGAAAATCCGACTGTCGATTCTCAACTTCATTTGTGCGCGCCGCTGGAGAAAGTTTGTATCCCGCCATTCGCCGGAGAAATCGTTGAAACCCGACACACGCGCGGCCACGAGTCTTCCCATAATGACGGGTCCACTTGGATTAAGCGCAGTTGCCGTCGCCGTGAGAATCTTCCCGTCAGAAGAAAACTCCCAATCATATGTATTCGTCTTGACCCCGTTTTCCATTCGCGTCCTGTCTAAGGTCATCGCGCTGTTTCGCACAAGCTTGCGTGCGATCGTTCCCAATCGGCCGATACTTTCCATCGCAGCGAAACGTTGTACTCGCAAGTCCATCGGAGTATCTGTACTCGCCGTCTGCCGAAATAGAAATAGTGATGAGCGGACCTTGAAGGCTACTCTTTGCGGCATTCAGTTTCCAAGTGCCGTTCCAGTATGAGGAGGGCGTCGACAGCCCAACATGGCGGCCAACATGAACAAAACGACCCCATAAAGCCTAGCTTCTCCTTATGCACGCACGGAAGCTCACTTCGATTGAA
>CAVVJI010000006.1:0-1063392 GCA_963748515.1 Candidatus Acidiferrales bacterium | reverse complement strand
ACCGGAAAGCGCCCTGTTTCGGGAAATTCTAAAAACGGAGAAGGGAATGAACGGAAAATTTTTGTTGGCTGGTGCGATCGCGTTTGGCCTCAGCGCCAGTGCGTATGGCCAGGATGTGGTGAAAGACATTACCAAAGGCACGAAGGACGCTGCGCACGCAACGGAAAACGCCGCGAAAAAGACCGCCGATGCCACGGTTTCCGGGACCAAGAAAGCCGTAGATGCCACCGGAACGGGGACGAAGAAAGCGGCGGACGCGACGGTGTCCGGAACGAAGAAGGCTGCGCACGCGACGGCGGATACCACTACGAAAGCCGTAGATGCTACTGGGACTGGGACGAAGAAGGCGGCGGATGCTACGGTGTCCGGGACTAAGAAGGCTGTGCACGCGACGGCTGATACCACTACGAAAGCGGCGGATGCGACAGCTTCGGGCACCAAGAAGGCTGCCGACGCCACCGTGTCGGGAACGAAAAAGGCTGCTCATGCAACGGCGGATACGACAGGAAAGGTAGCCAAGGATGCGGGCGACGGTACCAAGAAAGCAGCCGATGCCACAGCCAGCGGGACGAAGAAAGCGGCAAAGGCGACCGCGGACACCACGTCCAGCGCGGCAAAGAAAACCGGGAAGGCGGTCGATAACGGAGTGAAAGACGTAACCAAACCGTAGCGCCAGGCAATCGAGGGAAAATCCGAAGCCACGGCATCGAAGCGATGTCGTGGCTTTTGCTTTGTGCGGAACGCCGATCCAAGGTCGTGACGGGAACTTGTGGAGGGGCGGCGAATCTTGCGTACACTACCATTCATGCAAAAGAGGATCAGGGGCGTCGCGTCAGCGCGGAGAGCCGCGTGTTGACGCGCGGGGAACGCACTTCGTTGGTGGCGGCGAGCGGAAGCTGGCTGCTGAGCGGATTCGACGTGATGTTGTACGCGGCGCTGGTGCCGCAGCTGCTCTCGGCGTTTGGAATGAGCAAAGGCCAGGCCGGGCTGCTGAACACGGTGATGCTGGTGGCCACGGGACTGGGCAGTTACGTTTTCGGATTGGCAGCGGACCGCTTGGGGCGCAAGCGCATTTTGATGTACTCCGTGCTGCTGTTCTTGGTGGCGACGGCTGCGTCGGGAGCGATGACCAGCATCGCCGGGTTGGGGATTTGCCGGTTTTTCGTGGGATTGGGCATGGGCGGGGAGTGGACCAGCGGTGCGGCGCTGGTGGCGGAATCGTGGACGTCGGAGCGACGCGGTCGGGCCATGGGGATGGTGCAGAGCGGCTACGCGATTGGATATGCGATCGCGGTGTTGGTGGTGGCGACGTGCTCGGAGGCGCTGACGTGGCGAGGAGTGTTCGCGCTGGGAATTTTGCCTGCGCTCTTCGTGTTGTGGATCGCGAGGAATGTAGAGGAGCCGCGCATTTGGAAGGCTTCCCGATCCGCAGAGCGGCCAACGGGGCGGGAAGAACGCGGCGCACTTTGGAAAGCCGCGATGCCGCGATTGGCGGTGCTGCTGAGCATGAACACGTTCGGACTGTTTGGCTGGTGGGGATTGTTCAGTTGGATGCCGGCGTACCTGACGTTGCCGGTGGAACAGGGCGGACGCGGATTTCATGCGATGGGCACGGTGGGAATCGTGCTGGCGATGAACCTGGGGGGAATGGTTCCGGGGTATTTGACGTTTGGCGGGCTGGCAGACCGGTTGGGAAGAAAGAAAACCATAGTGGCGTATCTGGCGCTGGCGGCGCTGTTTGTGCCGCTGTTTGCGGCGGCGCGCGGAACGGCGTGGATTCTGGCGCTGGGCTGCGTGACCGCATTTTTCGGCTCGGGATTTTTTGTCGGTTCGGGCACGCTGGCCAGTGAACTGTTTGCAACGCCGATCCGTGCGGTGGCGCTGGGCGTTTCGTACAACGTGGCCAGATCGCTGAGCGCGCTGGGGCCGTTGATCATTGGGCGATTGGGAGAGCGACATGGGCTGTCCGCGGCATTTTTGGCGTGCGGGTTGGCTTACGCGGGAGCGACGATCAGCGCACTGGCGTTGCCGGAGACGAAAGGGCGCGAGCTAACGTGATGGCGCGGCGGCCAGAGACCGGCAGGCGATGTTTGCGGCGCGCAGGGCGTCGCGAATGGCAGCGGCAAAGCTGAGGGCGGAGGCGTTATCGCCGTGCAGGCAGATGGTCTGCGCTTCAATCGGCACGGTTTTTCCGGAATACGAAGTGACCGAGCGTTCGCGAGCGATCTGCAGAACTTGCGCCGCGGCTTCTGCTGGAGAATCGAGCAGCGCGCCGGGAAGCTTGCGAGAGCGCAGCGAACCGTCGTCCTCGTAGCAGCGATCGGCGAAGGCTTCGGCGGCCACGGCGAACCCTGCCGCGCGAAATACATCCAGCATCAGGGAACCCGCCAGGCCAACGAGCACCACATCGTGGCGCCAGCGGAGCACACCATCGGCGATGGCTTGCGCGATAGCGGAATCGCGAGCGGCTTGATTGTAGAGCGCGCCATGCGGCTTGACGTGGCGAATGGGCACCGAAAATTTGTTAGCAATGGCGTCGAGTGCGCAGACCTGGCGGTACACCGAATCGGAAATTTCTGCGCGGGAGAGGCGCAATTCGTTGCGGCCGAAATTGGCGGCGTCTTCGTAACCGGGATGAGCGCCGACGGCAACGCCGAGTTCGCGGGCCTGCTGGATGGTGAGGGCCATGGAGGCGGCGTTTCCGGCATGGCCGCCGCAGGCGATGTTGACGCTGGAGATAAGGCGCATTAGGGAGTGCTGGGTGCCACCGGCGATCCGTTCGGGGAGCTCGCCCAGATCGCAATTCAGGTCGATGGATGTCACGCGAGGCTCCGTTCGGCCGCGGAGAACAGGCGCTCTTGGCGGCGAAGAATGCGGATGGCGTGAGGGATCGTTACTTGCTCGAAACGAATGGTGTCTCTGGGGCGAAGTTGGCCGATGCAGAACAAGTCGGCGGAGATGACGTTGGCGATCACGGGATAGCCTCCGGTGGTCTGCTGGTCCACGAACAAAACTACGGGATCGCCCGACGGAACGATTTGAATGGCGCCGAGGGAAACGCCCGCGGTGATTTGTTCGCCGGCGCGATCGCAGGAGAGGCACGGCCCGCGCAGACGCAGGCCAAGGCGGTCGGACTGTTCGGTAACTTCAAAGGAATTTTCGAGGAAGGCGCGCAGAGTGGCAGCGGAGAACGAATCGTGCTGAGGACCGAGGGTGATGCGGAGCGTTTTGCGCGGCGCGATCGCGGAAAGCAGAGCGGGAGAAAGACTGCCTGGAGGATTCTTGCGTTTTGGCGCGACCGAGAGAGAGCTCGTCACCGGCGCGCAAGGCGCGACCATGAAAGCCACCAAGGCCGCTGAGAAGATGCGTCGAAGCGCTGCCGAGGAATTGCGGAACCGAGATGCCCCCGGCAACAGCGAGGTAACAGCGCGCACCTGCGGCGGTCGAACCAAACGTCAACAGTTCACCGGCGGGGATGCGATGAGCGATGTGGAGCGGCAGTTTGTTGTGATTGAGGTGCGCGTCAAAGGAAGCGCCGGCAAACGCTACCAGGGCGCCCTCGCGAAAGCGGAACGATCCGCCGGTGAGCGTCATCTCCAGCGCGGGAGTATTGGGGGGATTGCCGACTAGAAGATTGGCGACGCGCAGAGAGACCGGATCGGCAGCGCCGCACGCGGAAACTCCCATGGGACCGTAGCCCGGGCGCCCAAGGTCCTGCACGGTGGTCTGCATGCCGGGTTTTTCAACCAGGAGCGTTGGCATCAGCGGTTTGCTCGCGCGAATTCTTTTTCGGAGATGGGGTGGAACTGGACTTCGTCGCCCGGTTGCAAGAGCGATCGCGGATTGCGGCCAGACCGAAACATAGCGACCGGAGTGCGGGCGATCAAGTTCCAGCCGCCGGGAGTCGCGAAAGGATAGCCGCCGGTCTGGCGGCCCGCAATGCCGACGCTGCCGGGTTCAACGCGAGTGCGCGGAGTGGCGCGCCGCGGAGTGGCCAGTTGCGACGGTAAATCGCCCAGATAGGCAAAGCCGGGGGCGAATCCAGGAAATACGAATGGTAGATGGTGGAAGAGTGGAGCTCGATGACCTGCTGCGGCGAAAGGTTTTTGTCGCGGGCGACCGCTTCGAGATCTGGGCCAAACACGCCCCCGTAGCAGACGGAAATAACGATGCGACGCGGCTTTGAGGGTTTCGAACCTTTGGAGATGACCGCGTAGCTGCGCAGCGAGCGCTCCAGTTGGCGATGAGAAGTGGCCAGCGGATCGAAGGTCAGCAGAAGGGAGCAATACGCAGGTTGGACATTGGTGACGAAAGGAATCGGCTTGCGTTGGAGAGTGTTCAGCAAGGCGACCACGCGAAAATGCGTGGGCAAGCCAATCTCTTTGCCAAGGTACACCAGCAAAGAGTGGTCGCTCGCCGGAAAGAATCGCAATTGCGAACCTCTACTGAACGAAGCCGATATTCCCGGCGCCAGGAGTGATGCCCTCGGGGCCTTCCTTGATGGGGCCGAATTGGGCTTCATAGCGGGCAATGTTGTCGCCCAAGGCGCGCCAGATGCGCTTGGCGTGGCCGGGGCTGACGATGACGCTGGCCAGCAATTTGCCCTGATTGCCGTTGGGAAAAACATAGACGAAGTTAAGGGTGAACTCTTCGACGTGATGATGAAGCATAACCAGATTGCTGTAGAAGCCCTGAAGCTCCTTTTCGTCGGCCTTGATCTGAACCTGGCCTGGAGCGGGCAATTGCTGTTTGTCGTCCATAAAATCTCCCAGGGACCAAAATAGCACAGTACCGGAAAGGGAGTAGGCGATAGGAAAAAGGGAGGGAGTTCTATTGACAAAAGCGCGTTCATTAATCATAGTTTATTTCGCAAGTTCACCATAGTTAACGTCCCGTCCGGCAAATGAGGAAAATCGTGGCAACCCAGCCGGTGCTGGCTTCTGAAGCTTCCGAAGCAACTCCCGCACGAAACTGGCGAAGCCGCGTGTGGCAGCCGTCGCTGCCCGAAGCCCACCGCACGATCCCGATTGCTCCCAATTCATCGTGGTTCCGCAAAGCGCTGGCGTTTGCCGGGCCGGGATACCTGGTGGCGGTGGGGTATATGGACCCGGGCAACTGGGCCACCGACATCGGCGGAGGCTCGCGATTCGGATATGCGCTGCTGAGCGTGGTGCTGATCAGCAGCCTGATGGCGATGTTCCTCCAGGCGCTCTCGGCGAAGCTGGGCGTGGCGACCGGCAGAGATCTGGCGCAGGCCTGCCGGGACCATTACTCGCGAAGGACGACGTACTTCCTGTGGATCGTATGCGAACTGGCGATTGCGGCATGCGATCTGGCGGAAGTGCTGGGTTCGGCGGTGGCGCTAAGCTGCTGTTTGGGTTGCCGCTGCTGGCGGGCGTGGTGATCACCGCGCTGGATGTGCTGGTGGTGCTGGCGTTGCAGGGGCGGGGCTTCCGGTTGGTGGAAGCTTTCGTGGTGACGCTGATCGGGACGATCGCGGCCTGCTTCGCCTATGAGATTTTCTTCGCGCAGCCCTTGTGGCTGGAAGCGGCGCGCGGATTCGTGCCGCATCTGGAAATCCTGCGGAACAAGGAAATGCTGTATATCGCGATCGGGATTTTGGGCGCGACGGTGATGCCGCACAATTTGTACCTGCACTCGAGCATCGTGCAAACGCGCGCGTTCGGGCAGAGCAACGAGCAGCGCAAAGAGGCGATCAAGTATTCGGTGATCGACTCGACGGTGGCGCTGGTGTTCGCGTTATTTGTGAACGCGGCAATCCTGGTGCTGGGAGCGGCGGCGTTTCACAAGCACGGGATGAACGATGTAGCGGACATTACGGAAGCGTACAAACTGTTGAGCCCGGTGCTGGGAGTGAGCCTGGCGAGCACGGTGTTCGCGTTCGCGCTGCTGGCGTCGGGGCAGAACTCCACGCTGACGGGAACGCTGGCCGGACAGATTGTGATGGAAGGCTTCCTGCAAGTACGGCTGAAGCCGTGGTTGCGGCGCCTGGTGACGCGAGCGATTGCGATCCTGCCGGCGATTCTGGTGATCTGGATCGCAGGCGAGAGCAAGGTGACGGCGCTGCTGATCCTGAGCCAGGTGGTCCTGAGCTTCCAACTGCCGTTTGCGGTGATCCCGCTGGTGCAGTTCACGAGCGACAAAGGAAAAATGGGGGAATTCGTGAACTCGCGCGGCACGATCGTGGTGGCGTGGGCGGTGGCAGCGGCGATTCTGTTCTTCAATGGGGAACTTCTCTGGATGATTTTTCGGGCGTAATCTAAACTGCCCGTATGGGAGCCCCTCTACAAGACGCGAGTACGCGTTCCCGTGATGATTTGTGGACCGTAGTGGCGATCGCCACGTTGGCGTATATCTCCGCCGCGATCGCCCACGAAGTGTTCGGGCATGGCGTGGCGTTTTATCTGGCCGGAGGGCGCCAGGGAATTTTCACGACAACCCGGCTTATAACGGATCAGCAGATCGGGCGTTTTGGCGGGCGGGTGTTCGATCTGGGTGGACCGGTAGGGAATCTGCTTGTGGCGCTGGTGGCATGGACGCTGTTGCGCGTTTTGGGGAAGGCGGGGCCTGCGCTGCGGCTGTTTTTGATTTTGAGCACGGGATTCAATTTGTTCTGGGCCACGGGGTATATGCTTTTTTCCGGAGTGCTGGGACGCGGGGATTGGATGGCGCTGGCGTTCCGACCGTATCTGGAATGGCCGGTACGCCTAGCGCTGGTGGCGGGAGGATTTTTTGCGTATCGGGGAACGATCCGGCTGATCGCGAGCGAATTGCATTGGCTGGGAGAGCCAAGCGCAGAGAATGTAGCGAGGCTGAAGCAGGTGTTGTGGTGGTCGTACCTGGCGGGAGGGATCGCGGGTACGCTGGGACCACTGCTGGATCCGCGGGGGGCGATGGAGATGTTGAATTCGGGTGTGTTAAGCAGCTTTGCGGCGGCGTTGGGATTTTTGAGGACCATTCCGCTGTACCGCGTTTCGGCGGCTGTGGAGCATGGGAACGCGGAGCCGGTTCGTTTCGATTTGGCGTGGGTGTGCGCGGCAGGAGCGGCGTTGCTGTATTTCGTGGGGATTCTCGGACCGGGAGTGAAGTTCAGCTGGTGGTAGACTTTAAAGCGCCCACAGGCCAATGAGCGAACCCATTTCCAAGGAAGCGACAAAGAAACGAGTGCGAGCGATGCTGTTCGTGGGCCTGCTGGCGCTGATTGTGATCGTTGCGGCGCTGGCGATTTTGCGAAGGCCGGCGAGCAATGCGCCTGATGCGATTCGACAGCGGAAGAACCCGATTGCGCCTTCCGAGCAAGCACTGCAGCAAGCGCGTGCGATCTATAAGGACAAATGCACGAGCTGCCACGGCGATACCGGAAAAGGTGACGGCTCGGACGCCATGATGTACGATCCGCCGCCATCGGATTTGAGCGATGCAAGGCATATGCGGAAGTTCACGGATGGCGATCTGTATTACCGCATTACGGTAGGGAAGAAGCCGATGCCGGCGTTTGAAAAACGGTTGACGGAAGAGCAGCGGTGGGAGCTGGTCCTGCTGGTGCGGTCGTTCGTGAAATCCCCGCAATAAGCGAATCCCGCGCGCAGTTGGTTGGAACCAACACAGGGTGCATTAACGCCGCAGGGCGTGTATTCTTCCATGACGTTCGATCATTCCTCGATACAGGGGCATTCATGCGAATCCTTTTGCGATTTGTGTTGGCGATGGTGGTGTTGTGCCCGGCAGTGCTGGCGGCGCCGGGATCGGTACGTTGCGGGAAATTACTGGACGTGCGCAGCGGAACGTTGCTGGTGGATCAGGTGATCGTATTCGACGACGCGGGAACGATCACTGCGGTGGGCGAGGCGGCGTCGGTGCAAATTCCCGCAGGCACGAAGAGTGTGGACCTTTCCGGATTGACCTGCCTGCCGGGACTGATCGATGTGCACACGCACATCACCAGCGACCCATCGGCATCCGGGTATGCGGGGCTGGGAATTTCCGCGCCGCGCGAAGCGGTGACGGGCGTTAAGAATGCGCGCAAGACGGTGGAAGCGGGCTTTACGACGGTGCGCAACGTGGGAGCGGAGAGCTTCACGGATGTGGCGGTACGCGACGGGATAAACGCCGGGGAAATTCCCGGGCCGCGGATGATCGTGTCCGGCCCCCCGCTGGGCATCACCGGTGGGCATTGCGACAACAATTTGTTGCCTTACGAGTTTCACTACAAGGATCAGGGTGTGGCCGACGGGCCGTGGGCGGCGCGCGCGAAGGTTCGCGAGGTGGTGAAGTATGGCGCGGACGTGATCAAGGTGTGCGCGTCGGGCGGGGTGCTGAGCAAAGGCGACTCAACCGGGAACTCCGCAGTACACATTCGAAGAACTACAGGCAATCGCGGAAGAGGCGCACAAACTGGGGCGCAAGGTGGCAGCGCACGCGCACGGGACGCAGTCCATCAAAGATGCGATCCGCGCCGGGATCGATTCGATTGAGCATTCCAGCCTGATCGACGACGAAGGCATAGCGCTGGCCAAGCAGCATGGTACGTACCTGGTGTTCGACATTTACAACGACGACTACATTCTTTCGCAGGGCGAGAAGGAAGGGATGCTGCCGGAATCGATCGAAAAGGAAAAGAAACTGGGGAAATTGCAGAGGGAGAATTTCCGGCACGTGCATGAAGCGGGGGCAAAAATCGCGTTCGGGACCGATTCGGGCGTCTATCCGCACGGGGACAACGCGAAGCAGTTTGTGACGATGGTGCAGTTCGGGATGACGCCGATCGAAGCAATACAGGCGGCGACGATCAGCGCGGCCGATTTGCTGGGCTGGTCCGACAAGGTGGGTGTGCTGGAAAAGGGCCACTACGCGGATGTGATCGCGGTTGCGGGAAACCCATTGACGGATGTGAAGACGCTGCAGGACGTGAAGGCGGTGGTCAAGGGCGGCGCAGTGGTCAAAAACACGGCAAACGCAAAATAAAAAAGGGCGACGAAACAGTCGCCCTTTGGTAGACCGCGAATTTGCAGCGGAAGAGTTTAGTGAACCTGGTTGAGCGCGGTAGCGACTTCCTTGATATCGGGGACGGTGGGAATGTCGTAGTGCTTGGCCCAGGCGATTTTGCCGTGCTTGTCGATGATGAAGATGGAGCGGCCGGTGATGCCTTTGTCGCCGAGATAGACGCCGTATTTTTCGCTCATGGCGCCTTTGGGATGAAAATCGGCGAGCAGGGAATACTGGATGCCCATTTTTTCAGCGTAAGCCTTGTGGGACCAGACGCTGTCCACGCTGACGCCGAGGACCTCGGCATTGAGCGTGGCAAACTGCTTCATGTCGTTGACGAAGCAGGCGTGTTCGTTGGTGCAGACCGGGCTCCAATCCAACGGATAGAACACCAGCACTACATTCTTTTTCCCGGCGAAATCGGAGAGTTTCACTTCTTTCTGATGCTGATCTTTCAACGCAAAATCGGGCGCGGTGCTGCCTACAGTCAAGCTCATTGCCGTTCCTCCCAGAGAATTACCGGTAGCATCTTACCGAATTGAGAGGTTGGCCGCAAAACCGCAATATGAGTTAGCGGCGGGATCGAGATTGACGGAAAGTTAGAGATGAGCGATGCTCGAGCATGAAACAAGTCGTGGACTCGTTACTTGGGATTGGCCAGGAAATTTGGAGCAGCGGCGCCGTTGGCCGACTTCGGTTTCTCGGAAACGGAGACAGTCGCAATTTTCTCTTTGCTGGAAGAGGATTACCAGATCAGCCGCTATCTGCATTTTACGAAGTTGAATGGGAAAGAGTACGACATCAACGGCGAATGCGTGACGCACGTGGCGATCGACCTGGGAATTGAAGAATCGTTGTAACCGGATTTGCGTTGCGGGACGTCAGTCGCCCAGGCGGCGGGCCAGCGCGCTGTGTTCCTGATGCAGTTCGTCCGGCAAGCGCTTGCCAAACTTTTCGAAAAATTCGCGGCTGTCGGCGAGGTCGATTTCCCAATCGTCGGGATCGACGCGGAAGAGTTCGCGGAGCGTTTCGGGCGAGAGATGGAGCCCATCGAGGGTGAGGCCGGAGCGGCCGGGCACATAACCGATAGGGGTTTCCTCAGCTTCGCCACGACCTTCGACGCGTTCGAGGATCCACTTCAAGACGCGAACGTTGTCGCCAAAGCCGGGCCACAGGAATTGACCATCGGCGCCTTTGCGGAACCAGTTCACGTGAAAAATCTTGGGCGGATGCGGAATGCGCTTGCCCATATCCAGCCAATGCCGGAAATAGTCAGCCATGTTGTAGCCGCAGAACGGGAGCATGGCCATGGGATCGCGGCGAGTGATGCCAACATCACCGGTTGCGGCGGCGGTGGTTTCCGATGCCATGGTGGCGCCGACGAAAACTCCATGCTGCCAATTAAAGGATTCGTAGACCAACGGAGCGAGGCGGGCGCGGCGGCCTCCAAAAATGAACGCGGAGATGGGCACGCCTTCGGGAGCGTCCCACTTGGGAGAGATGCTGGGCGATTGGCGGGCGGGAACGGTGTAGCGGGAATTGGGGTGCGCCGCGGGGCCCTTGGAGGGATCCCACTTCTCGCCGCGCCAAGTGACCAGTCCAGCGGGATGCTGGCCGCCGATGCCTTCCCACCATGGTTCGTCGTCCGGCGTAACACCGACGTTCGTGAAAATAGTGTTGCGGTTGAGCGCGGCCATCACGTTGGGGTTGGTCTTCATGCCGGTGCCGGGCGCTACACCGAAAAAACCAGCTTCGGGATTGATGGCGTGGAGGTAGCCGTCCGCGCCGATGTGCATCCAGGCGATGTCGTCGCCCACGGTCCACACGCGATAGCCTTCGTCCTGCAGCGAAGAGACCATCATGGCCAGATTGGTTTTGCCACAAGCACTGGGAAACGCGGCGGCCATGTAGGTAACCTTGCCGCCCGGCGATTCCAGCCCGAGAATCAGCATGTGCTCCGCGAACCAGCCTTCCTGGCGCGCCATATAGCTGGCGATGCGCAGAGCGAAACATTTTTTGCCCAACAGGGCGTTGCCGCCGTAGCCGGAACCGACGCTCCAGATCAGTTTTTCCTGCGGGAAGTGAACAATGTAACGACGCAAGGGATCCAGATCGCCGAGCGAATGCAGGCCGGGAACAAAATCGTCAGAGCTGCCCAGGCGATCCATCGCCACACGACCCATGCGCGACATGATGCGCATGTTGGCCACGACGTACGGGCTGTCGGTGGCCTCCACACCTACTTTGCTCAAGGGAGAATCGGCGGGGCCCATGATGTAGGGGACGACGTACATGGTGCGACCGCGCATCGCTCCTTCCAGGAGCGATCCTACTTTGTATTTCGCGCCGTCGGGATCCATCCAGTTGTTGGTGGGGCCAACGTCGTCTTTGTGCGGGGCGCAAATAAAGGTAAGGTGCTCGGTGCGGGCCACGTCGGAAGGATTGCTGCGGTGCAGGTAACAGTTGGGGTAGGTCTGCTCGTTGAGGCGAAAAGAGTCCGCGTGCTTGAGCATTTCCTGATCGATGGCCTGCGCTTCGGCCTCGGAGCCGTTGCAGTACACAACTTTGTCAGGTTTGGTAAGCCGGGCAGCATCTTCCACCCAAGCTTCCATCGGAGTACCCACGACCCTCCCCCAGCCTTCCAGACGGACCGCATCTGAAACAAAAAAGAATGTGCCCGAACCGACCCGTCTCGAATCAAGTGGTGAATGATCACTGACAGGCGGGTGTTGAATGGTTGCAGCGGCCTTCTCAGTGTATGTTAGCAGTTCAAGATTTCGCAAGTTAGGGGACCTAGATGACGGAACCGTCCGGCGTAGGGCGAGTTGCGGTGATTGCAGGAGCGTCCGGGCTGACCGGAAGCGCTTGCCTGGAGCGTGTGCTGGCAAGCGGAGAATACCGGAAGGTAATCGCGCTGGTGCGGCGGCCGCTGGCTAAGGAAAGCGAGAAGCTGCAACAGGTGACGGTGAATTTTGACGAACTTCCGCCGCTCGAGGTGCGCGGCGGGGACATCTTTTCCGCACTGGGCACCACGATGAAGCAGGCGGGGTCACGCGAAGAGTTTTATCGCGTGGATCACGATTACACGATGGCAGTGGCGCGGAGCGCGGCGGAAGCAGGGGCGCGGCAATTTGTCGTGGTGTCTTCGGTCGACGCGAATCCGGAATCGCATACGTTTTACTTGAAGGTGAAGGGGGAAGTGGAAGAAGAATTGAAACAATTGGGCTTCGCGAGCCTGCATATTTTTCGGCCCAGCTTTCTGGCGGGAGATCGCATCGAGAGCCGGGCGGGCGAACGGTTGGGCACCGCGGTGGCCAAGGCTCTGGAATTCGCGTTTATTGGGCGACTCAGGAAATATAGCGCCATGGATATTGAGGTGCTGGCTAAAGCCATGGTGAATGCCGCGCGATTGGCCGAGCGGGGAACGCATGTGTACGAGTATGAGCAAATCGTGGAACTGGCGAACCGTTAGCGAGTCGAGGGGAAGGTCTGCAATGTACGCGCAAAAATTCCAGGTGGATGTGGTGATTCGGGGCGAGCGGAGGGCGTGCCCGGTGGAGTGGCTGGACCAGTTCTGTATGCGCAACTTCACCAATGCGGCGGAGTTTGACGACACCTTGCCGGTGGGCGACGGCAAGTTGGAGGCGAGTTTCGGGTTGACGCCCGAGCAGTTTGCAAAGGGATTGGCGGCGTGGCTCACGCAACGAGGGAAGGGCGAAGGCAAGCCGGTTGAAGTGCAAGTGGCCCGAGTGATGAAATGGAGTTGAATCCGGGTTCGTTGAGATGAGGCAAGAATTCAAACGGTCGTTTGACCCCGGCAATCCCATTTTGTAACCTGTTTTCCGTCGAAAACTTCGTTCCACAAGGTTTCCGTTATGACTCCGATACAAAAAGCCGCCGTGCTGGGCGCGGGCACCATGGGTTCGCGCATTGCCGCGCATCTTGCGAATGCGGGACTGCATTGCGTCCTGCTGGATATTCCCGGGAAGGACGCGGACAACCGCAATCAGATTGTGACGGCGGGGCTGGAAGCGGCGAAAAAGAGCAAGCCGGCTGCGCTTTACTCGGCGGCGTTTGCTTCGAGAATCGCGGTGGGGAATTTTGAGGACGATCTGGCGCGCATCGCGGATGCCGACTGGATCATCGAGGTGGTGGCGGAAAATCTGGAAATCAAACGCAACCTGCTGGCGAAGGTGGCGCAGGTACGCAAGCCGGGATCCATCGTCACAACAAATACATCGGGCTTGCTGGTGCGACTGATCGCCGAAGGTTTGCCCGAAGAGTTCCGGCAGCAGTGGGCGGGAACACACTTCTTCAATCCTCCGCGCTATTTGAAATTGGTAGAGGTGATTCCGGGTCCGGACACGAAGCCGGAAGTGATCGCGGCGCTTTCTGATTTTTGCGACAGGCGGCTGGGCAAGGGCGTAGTCATCGCGAAAGACACGCCAAACTTCATCGCCAATCGCATCGGGACGTATTCGATGCTGAACGCGGTGCGGTTAATGTCGGAACTGGACATGACCGTGGAAGAAGTGGATGCCTGCACAGGACCGGCAGTGGGCTGGCCGAAATCGGCGACGTTCCGTACGGCGGATATTGTCGGCCTGGACGTGCTGATGCACGTGGTGAAGAACATTTACGAGACGGCGCCGGATGACGAATCGCGGGAGAAGTATAAGGTGCCCGCGGTGGTTGAGGAGATGGCCAAGCGAGGCTGGCTGGGCGACAAGACCGGTCAGGGCTTCTACAAGAAGGTGAAGGGCTCGGGCGAAAAAGAAATTCTGACGCTGGATTTGCACTCGATGGAATATCGCGCGAAGCAGAAGGCGCGTTTCCCGTCCATTGAAGCGGGAAAAACGATCGATGACACGCGGGAGCGGCTACGGTCGATTTTGGCTCCGGTGTTTGAGGGGCAAAAGACGGACAAGGCGCAGCAGTTCATCTGGGGTGGGCTGTCGGAGATGTGCTTGTACGCCGGGCGGCGCATGCCGGAAATCACCGAGCACGTAACAGATGTGGACCGCGCGATGCGCTGGGGATTTGCGTGGGAACTGGGGCCGTTTGAGATTGTGGATGCGATTGGGTTGTCTACGTTTGCGGCGCAAGTGAAAAAGGAAGGCCGGGCGTTGCCGCTAATTTTCGAAAAGGCGCTGGCCGCGGGACGAACGAGCTTCTACGAATCGGAAAAGGGAGTGACGCGGGTCTTCGATCTGGCGAGCGGGAAGGCCGAAAGCGTTACGGAGCCGGCAGGCATAACTATCCTTAAGGATTTGAAGGCCGCAGGTAAGGAAGTGGAGCGCAACTCCGGCGCAAGTTTGATTGACCTTGGCGATGGCGTGTTGTGCTGCGAGTTTCACTCCAAGATGAACGCGATCGGCGCGGATATGATTGCGATGATTCACAAGGGCCTGAAGCGGCTGGGCGGCGATTTCCAGGCCATGGTGCTGGCGAATCAGGCGGTGAATTTTTCGGTGGGCGCGAACCTGATGCTGGTGCTGGTTGGAGCTCAGGAGCAGGAGTGGGACGAGTTGCACATGGCTGTGAAGCAGTTCCAGAACGTGAATCTGGCGATCAAGTACGCGGCGGGGCCGGTGGTCAGCGCGCCGCAGGGTATGGCGCTGGGAGGCGGGTGCGAAATCAGCCTGCACGCGACGAAGATCCATGCGGCAGCGGAATGCTACATGGGATTAGTGGAAGCGGGCGTGGGATTGATCCCTGGTGGCGGCGGCAGCAAAGAGATGGTGATTCGCGCGAATGAGAATGCGGGGTCGGGGGACGATCTGGATTTGTTCCACACTCTGCGGCCGATTTTCGAGAATATTGCGACGGCGAAGGTGGGCACCAGCGCGGAAGAGTGCCGCGAACTGGGATATCTGCGGAGGACGGACACGTATTCACTGAATCGCGAGAGGCTGGTGGAGGACGCCAAGCAATCGGCACTCGCGCTGGCGCGTTCGGGATGGAAACCGGCTGCGCCGTCGTGGCAGGAGGGCGCGCAGACGACACAGATCAAGGTGTTGGGTGAGCCGTTCCTGAGCACGGCGAAAATGGGAATTCACCTGATGGTGCGCGGCGGATACGCCAGCGATTATGACGCGCACGTCGCAAGAAAGCTGGCGGCAATTCTGGCGGGCGGGGCGCTGTCTGCGCCACAGATGGTGAGCGAGCAATATTTGCTGGACCTGGAGCGGGAAGCGTTCGTTTCGCTGTGCGGAGAGAAGAAAACGCAGGAACGGATTGCGCACACGCTGAAGACGGGCAAGCCGCTGCGCAACTGATTTTTCGCCAAAAAAGCTACGAGAATCCGCATAAAACCGGCTTGAAACTACGGTTCAGGACGAGTATTCTGACGGGCCGGAGGTCGCGCGCCCTTGCAACGAATGCTTGCCCCGCGGGAAGCCGCCAACATACTGGGTATCAGTTACCCTACCTTGAAGCAGTGGATCTACCACGACAAAATCAAGACGGCCAAGACGCCAGGCGGGCATCACCGCGTGCCGGAGTCGGAGATTGACCGGCTGTTGCCGAAGGCGCTGGGACGCGGTGACGTGGCCACGCGGCGCGGCAACTTCCGCAAGATCAGCGGGCGGAATCAACTGATCGGGCGCGTGGTGGATGTCAAGTTCAGTGGCCTGCTGGCGCAGGTGACCCTGGCGATTGGGGAACAACACATTACGTCGATCATTACGGCGGATGCGGCGAAAGAGATGCGGCTGAAGGCGGGAGAGCGCGCGGCGGCGCTGATCAAGTCCACCGAAGTGATGATCCTGAGGGTGTGAGGGGCTGGTGATGCGGAGGAATGCAGCGAAGAGCGTGATGCGCGTAATGGCGCTGGGTATGGGCGCAGCCATGCTGTGGATGTTGTTGGCTCCTGCCGCGCGAGCGCAGGACGTGCGGATTGCCGCTGCGGCGGACTTGCAATTCGCGATGAAGGAACTGGCGGCGGACTACGAACAATCGACGGGGCAGAAAGTAGCCGTGAGTTACGGCTCGAGCGGGAACTTCTTCGCGCAACTGCAGAACGGCGCGCCCTACGATTTGTTTTTTTCGGCGGATGCGTCGTATCCGCGCAAACTTATCGATTCGGGCGCGGCGGTGGAGGATACGTACCGCGTGTACGCGATCGGGAGCCTGGTGCTATGGGGAGCGAGCGCGGATCACCTGAATATCGCGAAAAAGGGATGGGCGGCGCTGAGCAGCGACGCGGTGCGTAAAATCGCAATTGCCAATCCGGAGCACGCGCCATATGGGCGGGCGGCGGTGGAAGCGCTGAAGAAGGCGGGGATCTACGACCAGGTGAAAGCCAAGTTGGTCTATGGAGAGAACATTTCGCAGGCGGCGCAGTTTGTGCAGTCCGGCAGCGCGCAGGTGGGACTTCTGGCGATGTCGTTGACGCGAGGCGGCGCACTGAAGGATGGAGACGTCTGGCCGGTGCCCGAGGACCTGCATCAGCCGATCGAGCAAGGTGTGGTGATGATGAAGTCGTCGGCACATCCGGAAAGCGCGCGTAAGTTTCTGGAATTTACGCGCAGCGTAGCAGGCAAAGCGATCCTGGAACGCTACGGATTTCGCGAGCCGCAAGCATCCGCGGCGGGGCATTCGTGAGCCTGGAACCGATCCTGCTGTCACTGCGGCTGGCAATCACGGTAGCGGTGCTGCTGCTGTTGCTCGCGTTGCCGCTGGCCTACTGGTTAGCGTTCAGCAAGTGGAAAGGAAAGGTGGTGGTGGAATCGCTAGTGGCACTGCCGTTTGTGCTGCCGCCAACGGTCCTGGGATTTTACGCGCTGGTGGCCATGGGCTCGCGGGGATGGCTGGGAAAATTGTGGCAGGCATGGTTTGGGCACACGCTGGCGTTTACGTTTACGGGATTGGTGTTGGCGTCGCTGGTGTACAGCTTGCCGTTCGCGGTGCAGCCGGTGGCCGCCGCGTTCGAATCGCTGGATCGCCGGCTGCTGGACGCATCCGCGGTGCTGGGCGCGAACCGGTTGCGGACATTTGTGCAGATCATCGTGCCGCTGTCGTGGCCGGCGTTACTGACGGCGCTGGTGCTGACCTTCGCGCACACGCTGGGCGAATTCGGCGTGGTGCTGATGGTCGGGGGAAATCTGCCGGGCGTGACGCGCACCGTGTCCATCGACATTTACGACCGGGTACAGGCGCTGGAGTACGGAGCGGCGAACCAAACTTCCCTGGTGCTGTTGCTGGTATGCTTCGCGATTCTCTTGCTACTGAACGTGGTGAACCGGCGCGGGTTTTCGTTCTGGCGCGCGCGGTGACGGATGCTGCGCGTCGACATTGCGAAAAGCCACGCGCCCCGCAAGGCTCCTCCCTTCGAATTGCGAGTTGCCGCGGAATTCGCGACGGGATTCACGGTGGTGTTTGGACATTCCGGGGCGGGGAAGTCGACGCTGCTGGATTGCATAGCCGGGGTGCAGAGACCGGATAGCGGCAGCATACGATGCGGCGACGAGACGTTCTACTCAGAATCGGAAGGCGTGTGGCTGAGCCCGCAAAAGCGAAGAGTCGCTTACGTTTTTCAGACGCTGGCGCTGTTTCCGCACATGACGGTGGAGGAAAACGTAGCGTACGGATTGGCGGGGCAGACGGCGGCAATTCGGAGAGAGAGCGTGGAGCACGCGCTGAATACGTTTCACATCGCAAAGCTCGGAAAGCGCAAACCGGGCGATCTGTCCGGCGGCGAAAAACAGAGAGTGGCGCTGGCGCGTTCGCTGGCAACGGGGCCGCAGGTGCTGCTCCTCGATGAGCCGTTGACGGCGCTGGACGCGGGATTGCGTGACGCGATTTTGGCCGACCTGCATAACTGGAACACGCAGCGACAAATCCCCATTCTGTATGTCACCCACAATCAGGCGGAGATCGAGCAGATCGACGGTCGAGTTCTGGTGCTGGCGAACGGCAAAGTGGTGGAGACCGCGACGTCGATTGAGAAGCTAGGCTCGCCGCGTTCGGTGGAACTGGCGCGCGTTTCCGGATTCGAAAATATTCTTGCGGGACGAATTGCGGAAGTGCACGCGGCCGATGGAACGATGCGAGTCGCGCTGGAAGGCTCGGAGGTGTGCCTGGAGGTGCCGATCCGAGAGGGCGTGGTGGGTAAAGAGGTGTATGTCGCGATTCGCGGCGGCGATTTGCTGGTGGCCACGGAAGCGCCACGGGGACTCAGCGCGCGCAATGTGTTTGCGGGGGTGATCGAATCGCTGCAAGCGCGGGGCACGCAGGTGACCGCGCGGATTCGCGCGGGGGCGCTGTTCACGGCGCACATCACGCCTCAAGCGGTGCGGGAACTGGGATTGGCGGAGAACCAGCGGGTGTGGCTGGTGCTGAAGACACACGGTTGTCACGTGTTGGCAAAGAATTGAGGCATGCACGAACCGCGCGTGGCGAGCGGCTGCTATTCCGAAGTAACGACCAGGGCAGTGCAGGGTTTATTGCCGCTGCGCGAATATCCGTGGGGAAGCAAAGCGTCGAAATACAGAGAGTCGCCGGTTTCGAGCAGCTCCACCTGCGCGCCGACTTTCAACGTAAGTGTGCCTTTCAGGACGTAGATGAACTCGACGCCCTGGTGTTGGTGCAGGCGGATTTGTTCCGGTTCCACTTCGCGAAAATCGGCCAGGTAGCAGTTGAACTTGCGATCGGTGGCGGGGTAATCGAGGGATTCGAAGTCGAAGGCAGCCTGTTCGATGCCAGGCGCTTCGGGAAAGCGGAGGCGGTCTTTCCTGCGCGCAAGGGCGAAGGTGTGCTTTTTTGTTTCGTCGTTGAAGAAATATTCCAGGCCGACGCTGAAGACCAGGGCGATGCGCGAGAGGGTGGGCAGAGTTGGGTAGAGCTTGCCGTGTTCCAGCTTGGAAAGAAGCGCGGGGGAGAGACCGGTGTGGCGGCTCAGCTCCACCAGACCCATTTTGCGGCGGAGGCGCAGGTGCTTGAGTTTTTCACCGACATGATAGCTGTCGAGAGTCTCCTTCAAATGCTCGGCGACCATCGTACCCCCTTTGTCCTACCAGGAAATGCCTTGACCAATATTTTACGCTGAAGAGAACGGGAACAGGCAAGCTGTATCGGTTTGGGAGGCGGAATTCCGCCTGCCGAGACGACGAACCGAGCCGGTTGGGAGGTCGGGGTGGGTCGGTTTTGATAACATGCAGTTGTTTCCCTTTGAGGTGGGCATGACTGCCAGCAAGCGTCCGGGAAAACGAAATCCCAAGAATCTGCGCCCGCACCATGTGCCGAAGCCGGGCGACGAACTGAGGCCGGAATCGCGCCTGCAAGAGGTGCTGCAGAGCGCCGCGAACGTGTTTTTCGCGAAGGGATTTCACGCGACCAGCATCGAAGACGTGGCCCGCGAAGTGGGGATGCTGAAGGGCTCGCTGTATTACTACATCAAGTCCAAGGACGATCTGCTGTTCCGCTTGCTGCAGGCCGGGATCGAGGATGGGGATGCGTTCATCGCCGCGCACATCGACGCGAACGGCGAGGCGGTGGAACAACTGGAACGGGCGATTCGTGCGCAGATCGATTACATCATCAAGAACAAAGTGCCGTTCGGGCTGTTCCTGCACGAGTTCGATTCGCTGTCGGGAAAAAGACAGCACAAGCTGACCAGCGTGATGTCGCGCTACAACAACCGATTTGTGGAACTGGTGCGGCGCGGTCAGCAGGAAGGGAAGTTGATCGAAGGAGAGCCGTGGCTGATCGTCAATGGAATTCTGGGGATGTGCAACTGGCTATACCGCTGGTACGACACGGATCAAGGCGCAGGTTCTGAAGAGGTGAAGAAAGTGTTTGTCCGGATGCTTTTGGACGGCGTGCGGAAAAAGTAGCGCGAAGATTTGCAGAAGGCTGCTGGTTTGCGACAAAATCAAACAGCAGGTTGAAGCGGTACTTCCGGAAAGCGAATGAACTCAAAAATTGTAGAGAATCTGGATGCGGCGGTAGAAGGAATCCCGGACGGCGCGCGAATCATGTTCGGGGGATTCGGGGGAGCTGGCTTTCCGAACAATCTGATCCAGGCGTTGTGCCGCAAGGGAATCCGCGACATCACCGCGATCAGCAACAACTGCGGAACGCGAGAGGGTGAGTTGGGGATGATGTTCAAGAACGACCAGGTGCGGCACGTGATCGCATCTTTCCCCGGTCCCCATTCGAATTATTTTCAGGAGCGATTCGCGAAGGGCGAAGTGACCTGCGAACTGGTGCCGCAAGGGATTCTTTGCGAACGGATGCGCGCGGCGGCGGCGGGGCTGCTGGGTTTTTATACGAGCGTAGGCGTGGAAACGGAAGTAGCCAAGGGCAAAGAAGAGCGGGTGATCGACGGGCAACGATGCATCCTGGAAAAGCCGATTCACGCGGACTATGCGCTGATCAAGGCGGAAAAGGCGGACGCGCTGGGAAACCTGACGTACCGGCTGGCGGCGCGAAATTTCAATCCGATCATGGCGATGGCGGCGAAAATGACGATCGTGGAGGTGGACGAAATTGTGCCGCTGGGAGCGATCGATCCGGAACAGGTGATCACTCCCGCAATTTTTGTGCACCGCATCGTGCAGGCGAAAGGAGTGCGCTTCGCCGGTTAAGGCGGAACTCGAACACCATGAGCGAAAAGGCACGACTGACACGCGAACAACTGGCACAGCGGGCGGCGCTGGAGCTGCCGGATGGAGCCTTCGTCAATTTGGGTTGGGGCATTCCGAACTTGATTGCGGATTATTTGCCCAAGAATCTGACCGTGTACTTCCACAGCGAAAACGGAATTTTGGGAATGGGACGGCGGGCGCGACCGGGAGAAGAGGATTACGACCTGGTGGACGCGATGAAGGTGCCGGTGACGCTGATTCCCGGGGCGTCATTCTTCCATCAAGCCGACGCACACCTGATGACGCGCGGCGGGCACCTGGATGTTGCGGTGCTCGGTGGATTTCAGGTGTCAGAGCGCGGTGATTTGGCGAACTGGAAGATTCCCGGCTCCAAGGGCAGCGGAGGAATCGGCGGGGCAATGGATATTGCCACCGGCTCGAAAAAGCTGATCGTGTGCATGGAGCATACGACGAAGGATGGAGCGCCGAAGATCGTGAAGGAGTGCAGCTATCCGCTGACGGCGATCGAGTGCGTCGATACGGTGATCACCGATCTCGCGGTGGTCGATATAACGAAAGACGGGCCAGTTCTGCGGGAAGTGGCGCCCGGGTGGTCGGCGGAAGAGGTACAGGCGCTGACGGAAGCGAAGCTCACCGTGCGCGGCGAAGTTGGGGTGATGAAGCTGGACGTTTAGAAGTTCAGAGGCGCGCGGCCACGCGTGCGACGTTGTCACCGTTGGCGGTCACCAAAACGATCACCAGGCTGTCCGTAAGCGGCACTCCCTTGCTGGGAACGTCGAAGTCCAACCACCATTCCACCAATTCAGGATCGGCGGCATGTTCGCCGGGAAAAATGGGAGCAGAGCGCGGAGTGACGTGTCGCAGCTCGATTCCGCGAGTGTTGCGCAAGGTCACGCCATGTTTCCAGAAAAAGCGAATACGCAGAGACTCGAGCGCTTCCTTGGTGAGAAATACCTTCGGGCCGCCGCTTTGTTCCCAAGGGATGTCGCAGGCGCGGTCGGTCAGCACGAGAGTCAGATGCATGCTTTCCGGGAAGAGCGTGACGACTTCGTTGCCTCTGCGAAAAAAAGTGCCGGCGGAACTGTCTTCGCGGCGCAGATTCTCAAAGAACGATTCGTTGGAGACATGGCCGTTGATGCGTATACAGGGACCGTCTTTGATCACGCCATCGGTGGCGAACATGATGCCGCCGTCGTAATTCCACACCGACTTATCACGGGGCGCGGCGGAGGACGCCGGAGACAAGGCCACCGGGAAGGAGAACAGCAGAAATAGAAGAAGGAAGCGCATGGCTTTCCAAACGGATAGGTACAGTTTAACTCCCGTCGAGAGAGCTGAAAAGACGGCAGAGCAAGGAGGCTAAGGGGTTTTCCCGATGCGGATAACGATCAGGGATGGGTCATGTGTTCGGGCTTAACGAGCTGATCGAACTCTTCGCCGGTCAGATGGCCGAGCTGGATGGCGGCTTCTTTCAGGCTGGTCTGGTGATGATGGGCGTGGTGCGCGACCTTGGCGGCATTGTCATAGCCGATTTTGGGAGCGATGGCGGTGACCAGCATCAGCGAGTTTTTGACGTAGCCGTCGATGACCGAGCGATTCAACTCGATACCAACCACGCAATGATCGACGAAGCTGTTGCAAGCGTCGGCCAGCAGCTCAACGGAGTGCAGATAATTGAAGATCATGACCGGCTTGAAGACGTTCAATTCGAAATTGCCCTGAGAGCCGGCGATGCCGATGGCGACGTCGTTGCCCATCACCTGCACGGCAACCATGGTCAGGGCTTCGCACTGCGTGGGGTTGACCTTGCCGGGCATGATCGAAGAGCCCGGTTCGTTCTCGGGCAGAATGAGTTCGCCCAAGCCGCAACGCGGACCAGAGGCCAGCCAGCGGATGTCGTTGGCAATTTTCATCAGCGAAGCGGCCAGAGTCTTCAGCGCGCCGCTGGCAAAGACGATTTCATCATGAGCGGCGAGGCTGGCGAACTTGTTGGGATGGGAGCGAAAGGGCAGGCCGGTGAGTTCACTGATTTTCTTTGCGGCGCGTTCGGCAAATTCTGGGTGGGCGTTGAGGCCGGTGCCGACCGCGGTGCCGCCGATGGCCAGGTCGAAGAGGCCGTCGAGAGCCACCGCGATGCGAGCGCCATCGCGATCGAGCATGGAGACCCAGCCGGAGAATTCCTGACCGACGGTGAGCGGGGTGGCGTCCTGCAGAGTGGGTACGGCCGATTTTCACTACGCCGACGAATTCCTTGGCCTTGGCATCGAGCGCATCGCGCAGCTTCTTCACGGCCGGGAGCAATCGGCGAGTGGTTTCCGCGGCGGCGGCGATGTGCATGGCAGTGGGGAAGGTGTCGTTGGAGGATTGCGACATGTTGACGTCATCGTTGGGATGAATCGGCTTCTTGCTGCCCAATTCGCCGCCGGCGATCTGAATGGCGCGATTGGAGATCACTTCGTTGACGTTCATGTTGGTCTGGGTGCCGCTGCCGGTCTGCCAGACGCGAAGAGGGAAGTGTTCATTCCACTTTCCGGAGATGACTTCGTCTGCTGCTTGAGTGATCAAGTTGGATTTTTCTTCGGAGAGCTTGCCAAGATCGCGATTGACGAGCGCGGCGGCTTTTTTCAGAACGCCAAAGGCGCGAATCAGCTCGGGCGGCATGGTGTCTTTGCCGATGGCAAAGTGAATCAGAGAGCGCGCCGTCTGTGCGCCATAGTAGCGGTCCATCGGCACTTCGATTTTGCCCATGCTGTCGGATTCAATGCGAGTGGGAACGCTCTTTGCAAATTGGGTGGCTTCGGCCATGTGAAGAACTCCTGGAGCGAATAATTTTAGTGTATCAGGAGTGCGGAAGGATGGAGCGACAGAGGGATCAGGAGTTGCGAGGAGCGGCGGAGCGGAGTTGCGAGATTAAGGCTTCGACCTGCTCTAGAGTGTGCGCGAGTGAGCCGGAGCAGTCGATTCTCCAGGTGGCATGGCGCAGTTTTTCTTCGACGGGCATCTGCGCTTGAATGCGATGGGCCCCGTCTTCCGCAGAGAATCCGCGGGCGAGTAGACGTTCGATCTGCTGATCCGGGCGGCACCACGCGACAACCAAGCCATCCAGGCGAGCGGCCATGCCGGCTTCCACCAGCAGCGCGGCTTCAACGAACGCGGCGTCCGGCACGCCGGCGCGTTCCCATTCGTCGAATTGGCGGTTGGTGGCTTGTTCTACGCGGGGATGCACGATGGAGTTGAGGAGACGGAGTTTCTGAGGATCAGCGAAAACGATGGCGGCAAGCTTTGCGCGGTCGATGCGGCCGGAATCGTGGGCGACGATGAAGGAGCCGAACGCCTTGACGATTTCGTCGTAGGCCGGTTGGCCTGGTTCGATCAGTTGATGGGCGAGAGCATCCGCGTCCAAAACATGAAAGCCACGTTCGCGAAGCATGGCGGCCACGGTACTTTTGCCACCGGCGATTCCGCCGGTGAGTCCTAGTCGGCGCATAAGGTGTGTTGCGTGCGGATTGGCCGAGAGTTCACGAGGGCGAGCCGCCTCGACGCAAGCGCGCGGCCTTCACGGTGTTGCTCATCAACATGGCGATGGTCATCGGGCCCACTCCACCGGGAACTGGCGATAACCAAGCGGCGGTGTTGACAGCGTCGGGATGGACATCGCCGATAAGCACATGGCCCTTGGCGCGAAATTTTTCCAGGCGCTGCGGGAAATTGGCGAGCAGGCGTTCCGCTTCGGCGGGATCGGTGACTTTGTTGGTGCCGACATCGATGACGGCGGCGTCGGGACGAATCCACTCGGATTGCACGTAAGCGGCTTTGCCCATGGCGGCGACGACGATTTCCGCGGAACGCACGACATCGGGGAGATTGTTTGTTTTGGAATGGCAGATGGTGACGGTGGCGTTGGCGTGGAGCAGGAGCAAAGCCATGGGTTTGCCGACGATGTCGCTGCGGCCCAGCACCACGGCGTGGCGTCCTTCGAGAGGGATCCGATAGCGGCGGAGAATTTCCATGCAACCGGCGGGAGTGCAGGCGACCAAGCCGGGAACATTCATCACCAGCTTGCCAAGATTGACGGGATGAAAGCCATCCACATCCTTGGCGGGGGAGACCGCTTCGAGAATACGTTTGGAATCAACCTGCTTGGGCAGCGGAAGTTGGACAAGAATGCCATCCACATTGTTGTCGGCGTTCAGGCTATCGACCAGGCGCAGAAGTTCGTCGGTGGAGACGGATGCGGGGGGAGTGTGCAGCCAACTGGCCATGCCGAGTTGTTCGCAGGCGGCGACTTTGCTGCGCACATAAATTTGCGAAGCCGGATTTTCGCCGACGAGCACGGCGGCCAAGCCGGGACGAATGCCGCTCGGAACCAAAGCGGCTATTTCGGTCTTCAGTTCGGCAAACAACTCATCGCGAATTTTCAATCCATCCAGGGTCTGCGCGCGCATGGGAGCAATATAACACGTGGGACGAGGGAGTTCGGAATCGCGAATCTAACACTTCAAATCGGAGATTTTCTATACTGGAAAGATGAGAACTGGTGCTCGACGGAGCCTTCTTTTTGTTGTTGTGAGTTTCTGGGGGATTTCACTGAGCGTGGCGCAGACGCCCGCTCCAACTCGTGCTGCCAAACGGCAAGACTCCCGGCGTGATTCCGGGAGCGCCGAGACCTATCAACAATTTTCCGACGACTGCGGCGATCTCCCCGGATCGCCGGTATGCGGTGCTGCTGCACAGCGGGTATGGCGCGTATAGTTCGCAGGAAAAACAGTCCCTGACTGTACTGAATCTGCGGACCAACGAACTGGCGGACTTCCCGGATGATCGACTGGGAAATGGAGCGCGGCAGACGTATTTTGCGGGGCTGGCGTTCAGCCTGGATGGCAAACATTTGTATGCGTCCATGGCGTCGTACACCGATCCGCTAGGGGAGAAGCCGGGCAGCACGGGAAACGGAATCGCGGTGTATGGGTTCGAGGATGGACGCATCACCCCAGAACGGTTCATCAAACTTCCGCCGCACTTGATCATGCCGCGAGGCAGGACGCGGCGCCCCGAATTTCGGAATGTGACATATCCCGCGGGACTCAGCGTGGGGATGAACGAGAAACAGGAACGCATCCTGGTGGCCTGCAATCTGTCGGACGAAGCGCTGCTGCTGAACACGAGCGATGGTCGCGTGGTGCGGCATTTCAATCTGGCGGTGTTCAAGCGGATACCGGGAGCACTGCCGTATGCAACGGCGATGACGAGGGACGGAACCACCGGTTACGTTTCGCTATGGAATGCATCGACGGTCGCGCAAATCAATCTGTATACGGGAGCGGTGCGGCGCAAGATGGCGCTGGGTAAACCGAAAGATCCGCTGGCCGGCGGATCGCATCCTTCCGCGCTGTTGCTGAACCGCGACAACTCGCTGCTGTTTGTGGCGCTGACCAACCGCGACGAGATCGATGTGATCGAGCAACACACGGGAAAATTGATGTACACGCTGTCCACCCGGCTGCCAAACCAGAAATACGGCGGAAGCGATCCGGAGTCGCTGGCGCTTTCCGACGATGAGAAAACGTTGTATTCGGCAAACGCGATTTCGGATTCGGTCGCCGTGTTCGACTTGACGCAAGCGAAAAGCGGCACGGCCCTGCAGGCGAAGGGATTCATTCCGACGGACTGGTATCCAACGGTAGTAGCGGCGGCGGGCTCGAGCGTACTGATCGGCAGCGCGAAGGGGCATGGTTCCGGGCCGAACACCAAGCCGATCAAGACAACCGCGGATGGCAAGCCGGAATATCCGTACACACCCGCGAATACAAATGGATCGTTAGCGCGGATCAAGGTTTCGGAATTGAACAACAAGCTGCCGGAGTGGACCGCGCAGACGATGGCGACGAACGCAGCACAAGGAAATGGCGATGTGGTGCCGTTCGCGAGTGGCCAAAACCCGATCCGCCACGTGATCTATATCATCAAGGAAAATCGCACATACGATCAGGTGTTCGGCGATATCGCGGAAGCCAACGGAGATCGTTCGCTGACGATGTACGGCGAAGAAATCACACCGAACCAGCACAAACTGGCGCGACAGTTTGGAGTGCTGGATAACTTCTACGACAGCGGAGATGTTTCTGGCGACGGGCACGTGTGGTCGACGTCGGCATCAATTTCGGATTATGTGGAGAAGACGTGGCCGATTGGATATCGCAGCGCGGAGCGCAGCTACGATTCGGAAGGGCAACTGCTGGAAGGGATTGCGTTGGAGGATGGAATTCCGGACGCGGGGGAGCCGACGGGCGGCTATTTGTGGAAGAATTTCGCGAGGCACGGGATTTCCTACCGGCATTACGGCGAGTACATCGTCACAAAGTGGTGCAATGCGGCGAAGGGCGCGAATCTGCCAACCGCGGGTCCACCGAAAGTGGAGGGCGTGACGTGCACGCGCACGGTGATCAAGCCGGGCGAGCCGCTGGAGAAGAATGTAGGAGAGCCGCGCGGCGGGCCGAGTCCGTATGCGTGGGAGATTCCGGTGATGGCGAAAAACATCGCGGCGCAACAGGAATTGCGCGGACATTTCGATCCGCTGTTTCCGGATTTTGAGGTGGCGTATCCCGACCAGTTGCGCGCCGACGAATTCCTGAACGAATTTCAGGGCTTTGTGGCATCGCGAAAGGCCGGCGGAGACCGCATGCCGCAATTTGTGCTGCTGCGTTTGCCGAACGATCATACCGCAGGGCTCACGAAGGGGCAGCCCACACCGGAAGCTTCGGTAGCGGACAACGATCTGGCGGTGGGGCGCGTGGCGGAGGCGGTGTCCAACAGCCCGTATTGGGAGGACACGGCGATCCTGATACTGGAGGACGATGCGCAGGATGGGCCGGACCATGTGGACTCGCACCGCAGCACGGCCCTGGTGATCAGCAAGTATGCGCCTTTGGGGGCAGCGGGAGACGGGAAGGCTCCGTTCGTCGATCATCATTTTTATACGACGATCAACATGGTGCGCACGATTGAGGCGCTGCTGGGCGCTCCGCCAATGAACGCGAACGACGGGCGCGCCGCGGTGATGGCCGCGCTATTTAGCGGGCCGGGCAATCAGCCGGCGTTTCACGCGGACACGCGCAACCGCGAGAACGGAATGATCTACAAGGCGAACACCAAGGAATGGAAAGAAGGAGCGAATCTGGATTTTAGCCACGCCGATGCAGCCGATGTTGCGGTGCTGAATCGCGCGTTGTGGCAGGAGCGGATGGGTGATCGCCCCATGCCCGCGCCAGCGCATAATGTGTTCCCGCCGGAGAAGCCAAGCGCAACCGCGAAACAGGGGCAAGAAGCTCGGGAAAGGGAGTAGGAACGAAGAGTCTTTACTCTGCCAGTTTGCGATACAGCCCACGAAACTTGGCGTCGGAGCGATGAAATGCTTCCATAACCTCCGGTCGCACGGCGCGCTCAGAGGGAATTACATTCTGAATGAAGTGGGCGATGGCCTTTTCCAACAAGGATCGCTGCGATTGGCGGCTTGCTTTTGCGACGGCCACAAATTCGCTGTGAAGCTTTGCATCGATCGCTGCACTGATTTTCTTCGTGGCCCGCTTGTTGAAATGACGATTGCGGTTCATCTTTGAGGAATCTCCACTTCGACGTAGGTTCCAGGCTTCGCAGCGTTCAAAGCCGTAATCACACGATCGATGTGCCGGCGCACCGCAGACCACTGCACATTATCCAGCACCACCACCGCGAGAGAAGAAATCTTCGAGTTTTGCTGATGCGCGATATTTTTGTCAGCCGTCAGGAACACTTCGAAGGCGGCGTCTTCGGCGATCCTAAGCAATTCGCTGTCCCTGAGTTTGTCCCAGCGTCGTTGCCAGACGGTTTCCACGGTGTGCTCTTCCAGAAAGGCACGGATCGGCAGCGGCGCGCTCTGGTCAACGAGGATCAACATTAGCGGCTCACCGGTGAAGAAGGAGTGGTATCCAGGCTGCGGGCGACAAATTCGATCACCACTTTGACCTGCTCGCCGTCCAGCCCCTCAAACCACTCCAGGATGTCCTCGATGTTGGCTCCGGCCTCCAAGTTTTCGAAAATAACGGAAACCGGCATACGCGTTCCGCGAAGCACCCAGGCACCGCTTACCTTTTCTGGAATGCTTTCGACCGCGGGACATTGCGACCAATAGAGAGCCGACATGACCTGCTCCTTTCGGGCAATCGTACACCGCCCCCCAAGTTGCTTAAAGGAGAGAAGGAAAACGCCCGAGCGGTTAGGCTCGGGCGTTGGTCAAGACCGGCTACTGCGGGCCGCAATTAGTAGATGTCGTACTGCTCCCAGTGCAGGGTGGGGTCCGACTGAATGATGATGTGCTTGTGGGCGTTTTGTTCGAGCTCGTCGACGAGCAACGATTCGCGCGTTTTGAGAGCCTTGGCGATTTCCGGATGGACGCGCAAGGTCAGGTTGGGACCTTCGTGGTCGGCCGCAGCCATCTTGCGAGCTTCAGCCTGGATTTCGTAGCAGAGGGTCGGAATGGATTTGACCATTCCGGAGCCGGTGCAGGACGGGCAAGGCTGGCAGAGGACGCGTTCCAGAGCCTGCTTGGTGCGCTTGCGGGTGATGCAGACGAGTCCAAACTCGTTGAAGGAGAGGGCCTTGGAAGGGGCCTTGTCCTGTTCGAGAGCGTACTGCAGAGCCTGCAGGACCTTCTCGCGGTTGCGGCGTTCTTCCATGTCGATGAAGTCGACGACGATGATGCCGCCGAGGTCGCGCAGACGAATCTGGCGAACGATTTCCTTCACTGCCTCGAGGTTGGTCTTGACGATGGTGTCTTCCAGGCGTGTGGAGCCTTTACCGACAAACTTGCCGGTGTTGACGTCGATGGCGACGAGCGCCTCGGTGTGGTTGATGACGATGTAGCCGCCGGATTTCAGCCAGACCTTGGCGCGCAGAGCCTTGTCGAGTTCATGCTGGATGCCGAACTCTTCGAAGATCGGCTGCTCCTTGGTGTAGAGCTTGACGCGGTTGACCAAGCGGGGCTGGAAGCGGCTAACGAATTCCACGACCTTGCCGTATTCCTCTTCGGAATCGATCCAGATGGCGGTGAAGTCGTCGCTGACGTAGTCGCGCAGGATGCGCTCAACGAGGTTGAGGTCGCGGTGAAGGAGAGCGGGAGGCTTGCGATCCTCGCTCTTGGACTTGATCTCGTTCCAGGTCTTGCCGAGGAACTCGATATCGGTGCGAATTTCCTCATCGGTGGCTTCGCCGGCCGCGGTGCGCACGATGAATCCGCCGGGATAGGAGCCGCGGGCTTCGCCAACCAGACGGCGCAGGCGCGAACGATTGTCGGCACTGGCGATCTTGCGGGAAACGCCGATGTGGTCGATGGTCGGCATGTATACCAGGAAACGTCCGGGAAGCGCGACGTGACTGGTGATGCGCGCGCCCTTCTTGCCGAGCGGTTCTTTGGCGATCTGGACAACGACTTCCTGTCCAGGCTTCAACATTTCCGAAATCAGTTGCGGGCGGCGCTGCGGAGCGTGTCCACCGTGACGGTGTCCGCCATGGCTATGGCTGTGACCACCGCCGCCTGGCCGACGCTCGAAGCGACCGCGTCCGCCGCGATCACGGTCGCCGGGGCGACGGTCGAAACGGCCGCGCGGACGATCACCGCCGCGATCACTGCCACGGTCAGGACCGCGCTCGCCGCCGCGGTCAGAGCCGCGGTCGTTGCGGTCGCGACCACCGCGCTGTGGGCGCTGGAAGCGGGAACGGGGATTGCTGCCGATGCGTGCGGAATCGCGACGCGGAAAATCTTCGCGGGGCGCGCGCGGATCGCGCGGGGCACGAGTCTCACCGGGCAGCAGGATGGCATCGTCGTCGGCAGTAGCTTCCGTGGAAGTTGATCCTTCGGAGGCGTGCAGAGATTCGTGCTCCGGCTCGGAATGATCGTGGTGCTCTTCGCCATGAGCTTCGGAAGCGGAGACGGTTTCCTGGTGCTCGCGGGATTCTTCGGATTCTTCCTCGTGCTCGCCTTCTTCTTCGTCTTCTTCTTCGAAGTCGGAATCGGCGGAGCCGGAGTTTTCGGGTTCGTGCCGTTCAGAGTCGCGCGTTTCGTGTTCGGAATGTTCTTCGAAGTCGGCGCCGTTTTCGGGTTCTTCGCGAACCTCGATTTCTTCCTCGTCGGTTTCCTCTTCGAGATAGGACTCTTCGATTTGCGCGGCGGCAGCTTCCGCCGCAACGCGCGCCTGAGTTTCCTCATGCTTGGCTTCAATCAGTTGAGCGGCGAGGGAAGCAACCTGTTCATCGCTCAGGGAAGCAGTGCCGTTGTGAGTGATATCCGTGGCGTCGGCGGCAGAGGCAGACGCTTCTTCCGCGGCGGAAACGGCCTGAGCAGTTTCGCTGGCGCTGGCTTCCATCTCATCGGCTGAAGAGGATTCTTCTTCGACGGATTCGGCTTCAGCGGCGGTTTCCGTATCGGCTAGGACCCAGTGCGGCAAGCTGCCGGAGAAGCGACGGCGCACGGCCGCGCCACCCGGAGGCAAGCCGACGGCGGGCCGAGCAGGCGTCTCCTGAAAATCGGGCTGACGCTCTTCCGGATCGAGATCGTGAACCGGCTCCGCAGGAGGCGGAGGTGTGGGCACAGGGCGGCCGCGATATTTGGCGAGCGACTCACCCGGCAGAATGAAATCATCCTCGGCGCGCGGCGGAGCGCTGTGGGCCCGCTCGGGGGGACGATCGCCAGCGCGATCATTGCTGCGTTCGGGGCGATCGTTGGAACGGCGATTATCGAAGTTGCCGCGATTTTCGCGATCCCCCTGAGGAGAAGCGTATTTGGAGGGCGGGAGATTGCGTCCCGGCCCGCCGTGATGTTGCCCGCCGCCACTGCTGCTGCCGCCGCGACGACGGCCCCAGCGCCCGCGACGTGCGCCACGTCCGCGATCGCCACCACGGTCGCCGCCACGGTCGCCGCCACGATCACCACCGCGGTCATTGCCGCGATCGTGTGAAGGGCCGCGTTCACCGCTGCGTGGGGGATAGTTGCGGGTCGGGTTGTAATTCGGGGCAAAATTTTGCGGAGCGGAGGCGTTCGATTCAGGCTGACGCTCTTCCGGTTCGGCATCGTGCTCGGGATGACCGTTGGTTTCCCGAGACGGAGAGTCCGCGCCCAAATGAGCGCTCTGCTCATCGTCCTCGTGGTGTTCCGCCGACTCGCGTTCGCGCGGTTCGTCGAGATGAACAATCTCTTCGTGCACGCCGGCGGCGGAAAGCGATTCGCCGGGAAGCAATTCGATGGGGGCGTTGGAATGGCCGTTGACGACCAGGGGCAACGGAGCTTCCGAAGAATGCCCGTGATCGTAGTCTTCGAGATTTTCGAAGACATCGCTGACGTAGAGGAACGCATCGCCGTCCAGGCCGATGTCCACGAAAGCGGACTGCATACCCGGAAGGACCCGGGTGACTTTTCCTTTGTAGATGCTGCCGACAAGCGCGAACTCTTTTTCGCGCTCGATGTAGATTTCGACTAGCTGACCTTCTTCAAGTATCGCGACCCTGCGCTCGTGCGAGGATGCGGATATAACCAATTCTTTAGACATAAAACTCCTTGCGGGAGCATCGCCGCGGGAACCTCGGTGGAGGTAGTCCTGGGCAAGGCGCCTTCCCGACGCACATCGGGAAACGCGGGCGACAACAAAGTTGTTGCGGCATTGCGTTCGAAGCCGGAGGGAATGGCGGCCGAACAACGGCTGACCATGACCGTGAACCTCATGCATTCGAGGCTAGGCCGTTGCCGGGAAACTCCCCGGGGAACGGCGGACGATGCGATCCTCACTCTGAAAATCCTTTTCTCACTGAACCAACTGATGAACTGGCGCCTCGGACTCGGGCGAGAGCGCCTGCCCGCCGCTATTTCTCAAGAAACAAAAGAGCGCGCGGAACTGGCTTGTACCTAGTTAACGAATCGCCGTAACCGGACATTCATAACCAGGCCGATAGCCAGGAATACAAACAACGTGGCCGAACCGCCGTAGGACATTAAGGGCAGCGGAATACCCGTCACCGGCATCGCCCCAATGACCATGGCCACATTGACCAACACGTGAAACCCTAGCGCTGCAGTTACGCCCATTACCAGAAACATGCCGGCGCGATCTTTCGCGCGTTGGGCATTCTGGACCAGTCGCAACAGTAGCGCCATATACAGACCCAGCGCCAGCAGCACTCCTTTGAATCCCTGTTCTTCCGCCCAAGCCGACATGATGAAATCGGAGTATCGGACCGGAATGTACCCCAGTTGATTCTGAGTGCCGTTGCCGAAACCTCTCCCCCAAAAACCGCCGGAGCCCACTGCTATCTTGGATTGCAGAACTTGATAGCCGGAACCTTTGGCGTCCTGCTCAGGGTGCATGAACGACGTCACCCTTTCCTTCTGATACGGCTTCAAGAAATGCCACGCTACGGGCATCATCAAGACGCCGATAAGAACAATCGCGGCTGCATGTTTCCACTGAAGGCCTGCCAGGAAAGCTCCAACAACCAACATTGGCATCAGTACGAGAGCAGTTCCCAAGTCGGGCTGCTTCAAAATTAACACCAGAGGCACGCCGACTAATAATCCAGCCTTAATGAGATCCTGCAGCGAAAGCTCATCGGTGCGCACTTCAGCAAAGAAGCGCGCCAACACAATGATTATAATCAATTTGACCAATTCCGACACCTGAAGAAATTCACCGAGCACGGGGATCCAGCGTTTGGCGCCGAAGCGGGTGTGGCCGACCAGTAGCACGGCAACAAGTGCTGTTATTCCAACGATATACAGAATGGGTGCCTGGTCCAGAATAACGTGGTAGTCAATCCTCGAGAGCACAAACATCAACACAAATCCGATTCCGAGCCATCGAATTTGCCGCAGATGCATGCCTGCGAGGGCGCTGCCGTGCGTGGCGGAATAAATCTCCAGAACGCCCAAAGCGCAAATCGCGGCCATGATGGCTAGCAGCCACCAATCGTAATCGCGAGCGCCACGAGCTTCCGGCATGGCTAGAGATCTCCCCAGGTATGCATCAATTCGTGCATCAATTCGGATCCTGTTTGCGCGCAGCGGCAGGAGCCATGGCAACTGTGTCCTCGCGCTTGACCGGTTGCGGGTCGCGAGGCGGTTTCGTTTCGGAACCATTGCCTGGATCGTTGTGGTGATTGTCGGTGGTCAACTCGCCGCCATTGGTCTTTTTGTTCTTCTTGTCGTAGTAGGCCTTGACGATGTCGCGGGCGACCGGAGCGGCAGCGAGGTTCGCCGTGTTCCGCCGCCTTCCACCAACACGCTAACGACGATTTCGGGATTGCGACGTGGCGCGTAGCCCACGAACCAGGCATTGTTTTTGCCCTTGCTGGCGGCTTTGCCAATTTTGCCCCGTTCGGTGTTGCTCATGACTTGCGCGCTGCCGGTTTTGCCGCAGAATTCGATGCCTTGCATCTTCAACATGCCTGCGGTGCCGCCTTCGTTGACGACGCCGTACATGCCCTGGGTGATCTGCTCGACCGTGTCTTCGGATAGCGGAACACGCATTTCGCCGACCTGCGGGGCATCCTTCAAGAGATGCGGCTGTTTGTATTCGCCTCCGGAGGCGATGCCGCCGATGGCATGTAGGCGATCTGGAACGGCGTGATGGTGACAGCGCCCTGTCCAATGGCAACGGAAATCGTCGATCCGGCGTACCACTTGTGATGGAAGACGCGCTGCACCCACTCTTCCGACGGCACCAGGCCGGTTTCCTCGGTGGGCAAATCGATGCCGGTTCTTGCGCCGAGACCCAGCATCTTGGCGTATTTGGAAATGCGTCTCGATGCCCATGCGCTGACCGATGTTGTAAAAAAAGACGTCGCAAGAGTGAATGATGGCACTATGCAGATTGACGACGCCGTGGCCGCCTTTGCCGTAAATGTGGCATTTGAACATGCGGCCGTAGAAGTTGGCGTATCCGGGGCAAAACGCGGTGAAATTCTGGGTGCGGGCGTTTTTGATTCCAGCATCGCCGTAGCCATGATGATCTTGAATACGGAGCCCGGCGCGAGCTGGGCTTGCGTGACGCGATTCAGCAGTGGCCGATCTTCGTCGTCATTGAGGCGCTGCCACTCTTCCTTGGAAACGCGAACCGCGAAATCGTTGGGATCGGGCGCGGGACGGCTGACAAAGGCAAGGACTTCTCCGGAGCGCGGGTCGATGGCCACGACCGCCCCCTTTTTTTCCCAGCCATGGCTTCTTCCGCAATCTGCTGCAAGTCGTAATCGATGGTGAACTGAATCTGTTTGCCGGGAATCGGTTCCTGCTGCGGTAGGGTCCCGACTTCTTTGCCCACGCTGTTGACGATGACGCGGCGCATGCCGTCGGTGCCAACCAGTAGATCGTTGTACTGGCGTTCCAGGCCGGTTTTGCCGGCAACGTCGCCGGGGCGATACTTTCCGTTACCGCTGCTTCGATCTGCTGCTCGCTGACTTCACCGACATAGCCGCTGGCGTGAGCCATAAATCCGCCGGGCAAATAACGGCGGCGATGCACCATCAGCATTTCCAGAAGAGGGATATCGGCGCGATGGGATTCGATGAACGCGACATCCGCAGGGGTGGCTTCGGGCTTGATGACGATGGGCTGAAACTTGGGGAGCGCGGCGCTGTTAGTCAGTTGGTCTTTCAGATCGTCGAGCGAAAGCCCGAGACCATCGGCAATCGCGGGAAGATCACGATCGACCGCGGACATGTCGTCGCGGAGAAGGATGACGCTGAATGAAGGGTAATTGTCGACCAGGACGCGTCCGTCGCGGTCCAACATGCGGCCGCGCGGAGCGATAATCGGGATGGAGCGAACGCGATTGCGCTCGGCCATGGCGCCATATTTATCGGAGTCGATAACCTGAAGCTTCCAGAAGCCGAAGAGCAGAAGCGTGATAATGCCGACGATCACATAGGATGCGGCAGCGAGCCGTTCTTGTGGAAGTCGATTATCGTTACGAAACCAGTACGACACGCAGACCCTGCGCGCAAGCTGTCTCTCCGGGTTAGAGCGGCACCCGCTTGCGCAAAAACTTTTCCACACGCCGCGGAGATGAGCAAAGAGGTGTGGGCAATTCGCCCCAGAACACCTGCAACATCGCCGCAAAGCTCCCGAAATCCGTCTCTTACAGGAGCTACAGCAAAAATAGCACTGGGGATAGGTGTGCGCAACTGAGACAGAAGTACAGGTTGTGGGAATCGTCACCGGGAAGATTCTCGGGAGGGAAAATCAGAAAAATGAATGGTGCAGAGTGGCACTTTTCATTCCATTTTTGTGGGCCAAATCACAGCCGCGTTTTATAATAGGAAGCTAGAATATCGATGAGAGGAAGGTCTACATGAGCGCGCAGGGCCGCAGAGTGTTTTGGGGGATCACGATACCAGTACTAACCCTGGTAGCGGGAGCGGCGGTGACGTTTGGCGTGCTGCGCTTGCGGTCGGCCTCGCCTTCGGTGGAGCGGTCGGCGCTGCAGGTGATCACTGTGGAAGAAGGCCCGATGATCTGCCGCGTGGAGGGATTGGGAACACTGGTACCGGAAGAAGTGCGCTGGCTGGCAGCGGGTACCGATGGACATGTGGACCAGATTTTCCTGCGGCCCGGAGCGCGGGTGAAGCCGGACACCGTGATCATGCAGTTGAGCAACGTGGATTTGAACCGGCAATTGACCGACGCGGAATTGGCGATGAAAAAGTCCGAAGCGGAATTGGCGAATTTACGGGTGCAGTTGCAGGCGAATCTGTTGAATGAACGGGCGATCGAAGCGCAGTTGGAATCGGATGCAACCGAAGCGAAGTTGCAAGCCGACCGCGACGAGGCGCTGCTGAAAATGCAAGTAGGCGCGGCCATGAACGCGAAGATTTCGCGGGCGCGAGCGGACTCCCTGGCGACGCGGCTGCAAATTGAAAAGGAAAAGCTGGCGATTTCCGACGAAGCACGGCAGGCGCAATTGACGGCGAAGCAAGCGGAAGTAGCGCAGATCCAGGCGCTGTACGACTTGCGGACACAGCAAAAAGAAGCGTTGCAAGTGAAGGCGGGAATGGACGGCGTGCTGGAAGAGGTATCGATCGGCGCCGGCCAGCAGATCAATACCGGAACAATTCTGGCGCGGGTAACGAATTCGCAGCGCTTAATGGCGCGAATTCACATTCCCGAGGAAAAATTCAGCCAGATCGAGCTGAATCAAGCGGCGACGGTGACGGTGCAGGGGAAGAACTATCCAGCCAAAGTGGTTCACATCGATCCGAACGTGCAGAACGGCACGATCACAGTGGACTTGAAGTTCATCGGAGCTCAACCGCGCGATGGGCGAAGCGATTTGTCGGCCAGCGGCGCGATCAACACGGACAAGATTGCCAGCACGACGTTGGTCAAGTGGCCGCTGCAATCGCACAATGGCGGGCCGTTGACGATGTACCGCGTGTCCGCGGATGGCAAGGAAGCGCAGCGCGTGCAGGTGTCGTTGGGGCAAGTGTCCAGCGACAGCGTACAGATCACGGACGGTCTCCAAGCGGGAGATACGGTGATCGTTTCGGACATGTCGCAGTGGAACAAGTACGATCGTCTGCAGTTGAAATAGAACATCGAATATTGCGATAGAAGGTTGGCCAGATTGCGCACGGGTGTATTCAGGAATGTGTTCAAAAATGGCGCAATCGCGCCGCCCTGCCGGAATTCGTTTCGTGCCCTGCGAAGAATCCTTTAAACTTTTAGATTCCTATGAAGCCTGGTAACGAGAAACCGCTGCGGGTCGCGCTGATTGGCATGTCGGGCGCCGGGAAATCGTATTGGACCAAACGGCTGGCGACGAAATATCCGGTGGTGTCGTGCGACGATTTGATTGAACAGCACCTGGCGCCGACGTTACAAGCAGGAGATTTCAAGGGGATCAGCGGACTGGCGGCGTGGATGGGTTGGCCAGATAGCCCGACGTACGCGCAACGGGAATCCGAGTATCTGTCCGCAGAAATCGCTTCGCTGGACGAGGTGCTCTCGAAACTCGAGAAGGACCCGCAGGCCAACATGGTGCTCGACACAACCGGGTCCGTGATTCACACCGGGAATCACCTGTTGTACCGTTTGCGAAAGCTGATGACGGTGGTTTACCTGGCCATCAGCGCGGAAGAGCAGCAAATCCTGATTCAACGATATCTGAACGATCCCAAGCCAGTGCTGTGGCAAGGGACGTTCCAGCCGCGGCCGGGAGAATCGCCGGTACAAACGGTGGCGCGGTGCTATCCGGCGTTGATCGCGGCGCGGCGGCAGAGTTACGAAGCGCTGGCGCATTGCACAATCCCCGTCAAGCAATTGAGAGAGGACGCGGAGCGATCGCACGCGAACGGCAATGGCGAACGGGAAATTTTCATTGAAAAAATTCACGCGATTTTAGAGCAGCGGGCCTGACGTGACCGCCTGCCGAATGGCCCGCCCATGAGGTACCGCAGCACAACCGGCAAAGCGCCGCTCACTTCGCTAAGAGGCGCGGTGCTGCGCGGGATGGCGCCGGATGGCGGGTTTTACATGCCGGCGGAGATTGCGCGACACACGCCCGCGGAATTGGAAGAGTTTCGACGGTTGCCGTTCACCGAAGTGTGTTTCCGGGTGGTGCGCCCGTTTGCGACGCCGGACGTTCCTGAAGAAATTCTTTGGCAAGTGGTTGCGGAGGCCATCAACTTTCCGGTGAAGTTGGTGTCGCTGTCTCCGGCGCTGCACATCCTGGAGTTGTTCCACGGACCGACGCTGGCGTTCAAGGATTTCGGGGCGCGATTCCTGGCCCGGCTGATGGGCTATTTCGTGCGCGGGGAATCGCGGCCGCTGACGGTGCTGGTAGCTACTTCCGGGGACACCGGGAGCGCCGTGGCGCATGGATTTCTGGGCGTGCCGGGAATTCGCGTGGTAATTCTGTATCCTTCGAAGCGAATCAGCGAAGCGCAAGAAAAGCAGTTCACGACGCTGGGGGAAAACATCACTGCGCTGGAAGTGGCCGGGACTTTTGACGATTGCCAGCGGCTGGTCAAACAGGCATTCAGCGATGAAGCGCTGAATCAGCGGGCGTTTCTCACTTCGGCGAATTCGATCAACGTGGGGCGGCTGTTGCCGCAGATGTTCTATCACGTCGCGGCCTACCGTCAGCTTCCGGTGGCATCGGTGCCGTTGATCGTAGCGGTGCCTAGCGGAAATTTCGGGAATTTGACCGCGGGGCTTTTTGCGAAGAGGCTGGGCCTGCCGGTATCGCGATTTATTGCGGCGACGAATGCGAACGATGTGGTGCCGGAATATCTGCGATCCGGAGAGTACAAGCCCAGGTCGGCGGAAGCGACGTATTCGAACGCGATGGACGTGGGGAATCCGAACAATTTTCCGCGATTGCTCGATCTCTGCCGCGGGCGGCTGGAAAACGTGCGCAAGGAAATCTGGGGGCACGGCGCCACCAACGAAGAGACGCTGCAGCAGATGCACACGGTTTGGGATCGCTATCGGTACATCGCCGATCCGCATACCGCGGTAGGAATTCTGGCATGGGAGGCGTATCGCAAGGAGCATCCCGAGCCTTCGCAGGGCCTAGTTCTGGCCACAGCGCATCCCGCGAAATTCTCAGAGATTGTGCAGAAGGGCATTCAGATCGCACCGCCGCTGCCGGCGCGCTTGGCGCAATATCTGGAACGAAAGAAGCTGTCGGTGCCGATGAGCAGCCGGTACGACGAGTTCAAGCAGTTCCTGCTGAGCCGCTAACGCCAGTTACGAATTGCGGCGCAAACGATCCAAGCCAATGTAGAGAATGGTGCCGAGCACCGCGTTGATACCGGCAGCGATGGCGAGGTGCGTGTTGAACCACTGCTCGGGCTGCGCCAGCAGTACGCGGCGGACTAAAACAAGAATTGCCTGCTGGGTAACGAAAAAGATGGCCGTTAGCGCGAATCGCGCCGCGGGATGCTCGGTGTCCAGGCGAGCGCCGATGGAAGACGCCAGATAGCCGATGCAGGTCTTGGCGATGCCATAGTAGCCCAGCGGAACCGTGGGCCCGCTCAAGCTGTCCTGCAACAATCCGATGGTCATGCCGAGCAACAAGCCCGTGGAAGGATTGCGGCGGCTCAAGCCGAAATAAATGGTAACGAGCAACGGAAGGTCGAGGATGCGAAAGGCCGGCACGTAAACAGGCACGAGGGCTTGGAGGATCAGCGCAATGGCCGGAACCAGGACGACGGCTCCGGGATAGAACTTGTGAACTTCAATATGCGATTCAGCGGTCCGGAGTTCGTAGGTTTCGTTCATGGCTTTTCCGTAGCTGCGGTTGCGTTGGGCTTCACGTCTTGCGCGGAACTGGCCGGAGCGGCGGAAGGCGCTGTGGAATCAGCTTCCTTGCGGAATTCCATAGGCTGCTGGCTGAGGAGGACGATCACTTCCTCCAGGCGGTCGAGATTGGCGGCGGGCTTCAGGAGAATGGTTTTGAAGGTGGTGCCGGGTTTGACTTCGTAAACGATGCCGACCGGGATGTCGCGAGGAAAGATTTTATCCATGCCGCTGGTGACGACTTTTTCGCCGACCTCGACCTTGTCGTCGTTGGCGACGAATTTCAGGGTGAGGTAGGGTCCGCCGGAGGGAGTGCCGCCAACGGGAGCTTGAATGCGGGTGTTGACGAGCATAGCGCCGGCGCCGCCGTCCTTGTCGGTGAGGAGCAGGACCTGAGAATTGTCGCGATAGACTTCGATGACTTTGCCGACCGCGCCGTCGGGAGTGATGACGGCCATGTTGCGGCGGACGCCGTCGCGCTCACCGCGGTCGATCTCAATGGTCTTGGTAGCCATGCCGGCGCTGGCGCCAATGACCCGCGCTCCGATCATGGGCACATCGTTATGAGCCTGGCGGAAACTGAGCAATTCGGCGAGGCGGTCGGCCTCCGCGGATTTGGATTGCAGTTGCGCGAGAGCCAGCTTCAAGGAATCATTTTCGATGCGCAGCGCCTGGTTTTCCCGCGAGGTGTGTTGCAGGCCGACGTAGTGATCCCAAACGCCGCGAACCTTGCTCAATCCCCACGAGCCGGCTTTCTCAAATGGATAGACCGCGGTAATCGCCCACACACGAATCAAGCGGCCATGCGAATCGCGCTTGACTTGCACGGCGAGGCCGAGCAGTTGGGCGATCAAAACAACCGCCAGCAACGTCAGAGAACGATGTCGGGAAGCAATCGGTACCAAGGTTACCTCTAAGGCCGCAATCGAAAATAGGTGTGCCGGACTAGTCGATGCAGACCTGGCGCAGTAGTTTGAAATCGCTCAACATTTTTCCGGTGCCTAGCACCACCGAAGCCAGCGGATCATCGGCGATGGAAACGGGCAAGCCGGTCTCTTCGCGGATGCGCTTATCCAAATTCTTCAGGAGAGCGCCGCCGCCGGTAAGCACGATGCCGCGATCGCTGATGTCCGCGGAAAGCTCCGGAGGCGTGCGTTCGAGAGCGACACGCACGGCATTCAGAATGGTGGCGACGCATTCGCTGAGGGCTTCGCGAATTTCGCTGTCGTCGATGGTGACGGTGCGCGGAACGCCTTCAATGAGGTTGCGGCCTTTCACTTCCATGGTCAGCGGCTTTTCCAGGGGATACGCGGAGCCAATTTCCATTTTGATTTGCTCAGCGGTACGTTCGCCGACCAGCAGGTTGTATTTGCGCTTGAGGTATTGCATCACGGCTTCGTCCATCTCGTTGCCGGCGACGCGGACCGAGCGGGAGTACACGATGCCGCTCATGGAGATGACGGCGATGTCAGTGGTACCGCCGCCGATGTCGACGACCATGTTTCCGGAGGGCTCCTCGATGGGAAGGCCGGCGCCGATGGCCGCGGCCATGGCTTGTTCGACGAGATAGACTTCGCTGGCGCGGGCGCGATATGCGGAGTCCTGCACCGCGCGTTTTTCCACCGGGGTGATTTCGCTGGGCACGCCGATGACGATGCGTGGGTGAACCAGCACGCGGCGGTTGTGCGCCTTCTGAATGAAATAGGTGAGCATTTTTTCGGTGACTTTGAAGTCGGCGATCACGCCGTCCTTCATGGGCTTGATGGCGACCACGTTGCCCGGAGTGCGGCCGAGCATGTCCTTCGCTTCGCGGCCGACGGCAACCACTTCGCCGCTGGCTTTGTTGATGGCGACGATGGAAGGCTCGTTCACGACAATGCCTTTGCCGTGTGAGAAGACCAGCGTGTTGGCGGTCCCCAGATCGATGGCCAGGTCGGAAGAAAACAGACTGAACACCGACCGAAGATTGTAGCCGTTCTTATTCATGCAACTTCCCCCTGCGGAAGGGCTCCCCGCGTAGATTGGAGCATTGAGCACGCAAACAGTAGACGTGCAACGTTCCATTGTCGCCGATTCGGCGACTCACGCAAAATCACAGGCTGCCGCAACCAAAAACTTACTTCGGTACCACGATGGAAATCTGTTGCTTGGACGATCCGCCGCGCCGGTTCGATCCGATCACGGTAATGGTGTGCTGACCGGGATCGAGCGGTTCGGTGAAATGGCGGAAGGTGCCGTCCTGAGAGAGGTTGGCGACCGGTTGACCGTTGACGATGAGTGCGGCGCCGGGTTCGGTGCGTCCGATAATTTCGACAACGCGGCCGTGAATTTGCGTGCTTTCGATTTCCAGCAGCATGTCCTGAGACTTGCCTTGCGGGACGACGGTGAACTTGAAGGTTTCGCTGAATTCGCTGTTCTGCTTTTTGGCGTCGGTAGCGGTGACGTTCCAGAAATAATCGCCGGGTTCAATCCCGGAAACTTCGGCGTAGTTATTGGTGACTTGAACCTGTTTGACGAGCTTGGTGAACATGGTGGTGGGGCTGATGCGCAGGGTGTAGGTGACGGCTTCGTCCACGGGTTGCCACTCAAAACGAATGTGTTCGAGCTTGGAATTTTCCCCGGTGATGATGGGAGCCAGGTTCAAAGGGGCGACCAGCGCGGGAGGCGCAAGAACATTGGATTTTTGGGTGGGACCGCCGGTTGGGAAGCTAACCTTTTCCCACTGCGTGAGTTCAAACTTTTCGTTGCCGCGCTGCACTTGCGCCGCGCCGGTGGCAACCACGATTTCGTGTTCGTTGCTCTTGGGATCGTTCTTCACCGAAGCGCGCGTGTTGTGTTCGACCAAGGCGGTAGCATCTTCTACGCTAACCGCCGCCTTGGAATCGGGCGAAGTCCAGTTGGGTGTGGCAAGGTCCACCTGACCGGTGTTGATGCGCACGGCGGTAGCGGACCGCTCGCGGGTTACATCATTTTCTTCGACGGTGACCATGGACTCGGCCTTGACGGTGTATTCCGTGCCGTCGGCAAAGGTGATGCGGGCCGCGCCGTCGCCCCCGGTCTGGATGAGATCGCCCTTGTCGAGCGAGGTGTGATAGTCCGCGTCCACCCAGGTGACCGAATTCACTTTCTTGACTTGTACGCGGCCATCCAGATTCACGAATTTGGCTTGAGTCTGCGAAATCGTCAGAGGATCACTGTCATTGTTTCCCATGGCGCTGGACAGCTTGGTGCTGACCACGTGAGTCCAGTCGGGAAGAACGACGTACATTCCGGCAATGATAATGACGGCGACCAACACCACAATTAAAGCCACGGTTTTGTAGGTGACTGCGTGCCAATAGACTTCGACACTATGAATCTTGGGCGCCTGTTGGGGCGCGGGTGGAGCGACGGGTCGCCGCGGCTCGATGGGAGTCTGTGTGGTCACAAAAGTCGCCGATACTGCTTCAATTCTGGAATCTAGCACAGGGCTTAGAAAGGAGAGGGGGTGATCGGCGAGGAGGTAGTCAATTTACAAATAGCGCTTCCGCGTCAGTTGCAAGGGAGTACAGAAAAACGCGGAATTGGTGCGAGGGCGGCATTCAGGGAGCAGGAGTTCTCTGAAAGAACGAGGATTTGTCCATTCCGACCGGAACGGCCACGTCGAAAAATCCCACCATCATTTCATCGCTGGTTTGCTCGCCCCAGCGAACCGCCGCGTGCGGATCCGGATTGTGGGGATTGGCGGCCGAGTTGTCGAACCAGGCGACGGCCTGGAGTTGCGTTCCGGCGGTTAGCAGAAGCGGTTGGGCGAGGCGATAGCTCATCTGCCAATGAAAATGGTAGTGGACGCGAAGAAGCGGTTGGGGCGAGGAGCCGGGACGAAGGATGTTGTATTCGAATGCTTTGCCGCGCAGATGCATATGCGGGAAAAAACTGAGGAGCGTCGCTTCGTGCGGTAGAGTGCCGCGGGCTTCGACGCGGTAATCGGGTACGCCGGGCGGGATGACGAAGTGGTCGTTGGTCAATTGCAACGTGAGAACGCGGCGACCCACGGGAGGTTTGGCGAAGATCAATCCGATACGGGTGGAATCGTTGCCGGGCTTGCCGTTGGTGGTGTAGTGCATCTGGAAGACAAGATCGGAACCGGCAGGGATGAGCTTGGCCATGCCGGGATTCCACTGATCGGGAGTGCTGCCCGGGGCGTAGACGAGCAGAATGTCGCTGTCGGTCCACATGGCGCCGCGCTGGTCGTCTGGGTCGGTCAGCGTTTCCGCCGTGAAGGGTTGCCCCACGGGCGCGTGCTTCAACCAGTTGGAAGCCGGCGGCCGCACGTAGACGACAGCGTGATGCACGTTTTCCGGCAAGCCGGGAAGAATCTCGGAACTTTGCACCCAGCGATCCTCCGCGAAATGTGTCGGAACAATTTCGTATGTGTAGTCCACTTCACCGCTTGCAGGGATGGGGACGGTCTGAGACATGCGGACTTCGACATCCGGGGCGGGAATCGTCCATTTACCGGGCCAGATTTTCTGCTTCGCCGAAGAAGGATCGCCTGCGGGCGCGTTGGTGTTGGCCCAAGCGGCAAGCGTGGCTATTTGCTGATCGGAAAGGGATGGGTCGTTCGAAAACTTTCCAATATGTGGATCGGCGAACCACGGCGGCATGCGCCTGGTTTGCGTGGATTGTTGAATGGCACGAGCGTAAGGGCGAATCTGGTCGTACTGCTCGAAGGGAAGCGGGGCGATGCCGCCTGCGCGATGGCAGACCTGACAATGCTCCTGCAGGATGGGCAAGACGTCCCGATAGAAGGTCGGAGCGGGCGTCGAAGCATCGTGCTGCGGAGGCGAAGAGAGAAGCAAACTCGACAAGAGAAGCGGTAGCGCGAGAATTACAGCCAAGAAAAGAAATGGTCTGGGCACGGCGGCTCCCAGACCATTGTTACCGATTTTTTGAAAGGGCGTTAGCGGCTGGCGTTGGAGTTGTCGGCGCGATACTGAGCTTGCCCCGAGGCTGTTGAGGAGTTCAGAGCGTGCCTGCTGCGATAGATTTCCAGTTGGCCGTCATCGTGGACCGGTTCGGCGATTTTATTGATCCAAGGGAGTATGTAGCCCACGTTGCAGGTCCACACGTAATCGTATTGCTCTTGGATGCCGTTGGTGTTGTAAATACCCTTGATGAGTTTCTCGCCGTACTGGTCGTCGTCGGAGTACATGGGAACGCGGAGGGTAAGCGGCTGGACGGCCTTCTGGTGGAACAGGCTGGGGGTGATCCATCCCCGGTCGATAACGCCGTAGGCCCAAAAATGCAGGTCAGTGCTTTCCACCCAGCGGTAAGTTCCTTTGGAGGTGTACGCGAGCATTACGGAATTTCGCGGGATGTATTGAAAATCGCTGGCGATGTGCTCCAGACGAGGTTGCGCAGCCACGAAGTTTTTTCCGACTTCGTAGGTGTGCAACAGGAAAACAATCGCTGCGACGCCGGTCAGCCAGCGGGTTGAGCCACGGAACGAGGGAATAGCCAGAGTGAACAAGAATGCGAAAATGCAGAAGCGCGTGTTCATGAAGCCCAGATCGCCATACTGATCGGGCAGCACCCAGTGCACGCAGATAATCAGGAAGGCCACCAGCATCCAGATCCAGTGGATTTTCAGCTTTCTTCGCTGGACCAGGAAGGCGATGCCGGTAGCCAGCAAACCAAAGAGCAGAACAAATTCGATGGCGCGCGAATAGCCCTGAAACGCCGTGAGCATGGTGTGCGCTTTTTCGTTGATGCCCCAGCCGGAGTAGTCGAGACCGCGCCCAGCCCATCCGTGCAGCTTGGCGTACAGGAAGAACATGCCGCCAGGAACGAAAATGGATTCGGCCAGCCAGAAGCGGCGCGTGAAACCCACCTTCCACAGCGTGTAGACCGAAATCGCCACTGCGGCAACACCGAATCCGCCCAGATGGGTGAGGAAGAGGAGTGTCGCCAGGACGAGGGAGAGCACATAAGTCATGGCGCGGCCGTCGCGCAGAAAATCCAGCCACACACCCACCAGCACGAAGCACAGGGCGATGCTCAATTCGAAATTCATGAAGCCCATGATCATGTTGGGATTGTAGGCAACCACGAAAGCCCACAGCGCCAGATATTCGTTACCGGGATTGGCGCGGCGCAAAAAGAAAAGCACGCCCCATGGCAAACCGAGCACGCACAACGAGAGCATCATTTTTCCGGCGACATAGATACCAGCGACGGATTGGAAACCCTGCATCAGGAAGTCGGTCAGGAAATAGGGATTCGGTCCCCAGTCGGGCGCGAACCAATTGCTGAACTGGTAGTTCGGGTCGTGAATGTGGTGCAGCACGAAAGCGCGCGCGAGATGGTTGGGGTAGTCGACGAGCGGCGGGTACTTTACGATCCAGATCGGAATCAGGAGTAGAAAGGAAAAAATTACAAAAAGCGCGAGGAGGGGCTTGTTGGAAACGACAGGGTCCGGACTGGAGACGACAGGGTGGTTGTCGTCACCGGTAGCCCGCGAATTTGCACTCTGCACAAGTATGTCTTGCATGCTTTTGAGGCTGCCTGAGCCGCTGAAGGAGCGCAACACAGGAAAACAATGACGCGAGGTCAGGATATTCCCTAAGAAATGGCAACGGTGTAGAAACTCATTAAAAGAGCGTAAAAATGCGAGGAAAATGCCGAATTTGTAATCAGCGCGATGCAAAGAATTCATGGCGATTTCTGGGTGAATGGACGCGGAAACGCGCCATGGGAAGAAGCGAAACGGATTCGGAGAAGCAGTTTGCCGGAGCGCGCTGCGGAGGGCAGCGATGCAGTTGGAAATTTTTACAAAAGAGTTCCGCAGGCGCGGATGGCGACGCAGAAGAAGAGCAATGGTGCTCGCCAGGCGAGGTTCGATTTGGGCGAATGCAGGCAATCGCTTATAATCTTTAGTTTGTCTATCGGTATCGGGAGAAACCTGCAATGGCTGGAGCGTTTGAACAGAAAACCGGCGTACGAATCCTCTTCGGCGTCATCATTGGAATTCTTGCCCTAAGCATGCTGCTGTACCTCGTACCGCAGGGCACCACCACCGCGGAGAGCGCCACGGATGTGGTGGCACGGGTCGGCGATCAGACCATCACCTTGTCCGATATCCGATCCAAGATGAACGAGATCAGCCAGCGGAACCAGATCCCGAAGCAACTGGAAGGCCTGTACGCGCGGCAGATCCTCAACCAGGAAGTATTCCAGCGGGAGATTTCTTACGAAGCGAAGCGGATGGGCATCACGGTGAGCGACCGGGAAGTCGCGGACCAGATCAAGATGTACGTGCCGAATGCCTATAAAGATGGAGTGTTCGTCGGGCAAGACGCGTATGCGCAGGAAGTGCGCACCCGATTTCAGGGTATGACCGTACCGGTGTTCGAGGATTTGGTGCGGCAAGGAATGGTGGAACAAAAATTTCGCGAGTTGATTACCGACGGCATCAGCGTAAGCCAGGCGGAAATTGAGCAGCAGTACCGCTATCAGAGTGAGAAGGTGAAACTGGACTACGTGCTGATCAAGCCGGAGGATCTGGCGGCCAGCTACACGCCGGATGCGGCGCAGATTCAGACCTATTTCGACCAGAACAAGGCGAAGTACCAGATCCCGGAGAAGCGGGTGATCCGCTACGCGCTGATCGACCTGGTGAAGTTGCGCCAGAGTATGCAAGTTACCGACGATGAGCTGAAGCCGGTCTATCAAGAAAACATACAGCAGTACGAAGTGCCGAACCGGGTGCATGCGGAGCACATCCTGTTCATGACCGTGGGCAAGACGGACGCCGAGGTCGCGGAAATCAAGAAGAAGGCGGAAGACGTCCTGGCGCAGGCCAAGAAAAAGGGCGCCAACTTTGAGGACCTGGCGAAAAAGTATTCCGAGGACCCCGGTTCGAAGGCCAAGGGCGGAGATTTAGGGTGGATTCAGATGGGCCAGACCGTACCAGAATTCCAGACGGCGGCGTTCAGCTTGCCAAAGGGCGATATCTCGAACCTGGTGAAAACCCAGTACGGCTTCCACATCATTAAGGTCCTGGACAAGGAAGAAGCGCACACCAAGACGTTCGACGAAGTGAAGGATTCGATCCGTGGGCCGTATTTGCTGCAGAAGGCGGACTCCCAGGCAGCAGCGGAAGCGGACAAGATGTCGGCCGACATTCGGCAATCGAGCCGGATGAGCCTGGATGAGCTGGCCAAAAAGTACAATTTGCCGGTGGCGGAGACCCGGGCGGTGTCGGCGGACGAGCCGGTATTCGAGCTGGGCAATTCCAAGGATTTGAAGGACCAGATCATCAACCTGAAGACTGGGGAGCTGAGCCTGCCGATCCGGACCGACCGCGGCTACGCGGTGCTGGCGTTGAAGTCGGTTACACCAGCGCACCCGGGAACCCTCGATGAGGTTCGAGACAAGGTTATCGCGGACCTGAAGCAAGTGAAGGGCGTGGAACTGGCCAAAGCCAAGGCAGAAGATTTGGAGAAGAAGGTAAAGGGCGGCGAGAAATTTGATTCTGCGGCTAAGTCCCTCGGTTTGGAGGCCAAGACCTCCGACGACTTGACCCGCGATGGGTCGATTGCGAACGTCGGAAGCGGAAAACAGTTGTCGGCCGCGTTCGGCCTAAAGGACGGGGAGCTGGGATCGCCGACGCCACTTGGCGGGAACTGGGTGGTCTACCAGGTGGTAGCGAAAACGGAAGCCAACATGGCGGATTTCGACAAGGCCAAGAAGGCAATCACGGACAAACTGCTCCAGGACAAGCGGCAATTGGCGTTTGAGGCCTTCCGAACGTCGCTGGATCAGCGGTTGAAGAGCGAAGGCAAGCTGAAGATTATGCCGGAGAAGATGCGCGGCTTCGGCGACATGAACACTCCTAATTCATAGATAAAAAGCAACTTAAAATAAAAGGCAGCGGCTCTTGCCCAACGGCAAACGAGCCGCTAACCTATTTATGTCGATCTTGGCGGCCCTAAGCGGGGCGGCCCTCACACCGTCCGACTCTTAAGGGAAGAGACGGGCAGCCAATGGCGACCACATCCGCATAGAGAAAATCAATCCAGCAAGGGGAATCGTATGGCAGTGCGTTCAGCAAATGTTCGTAACGATTATCGGTGCAGTATTGAGAAGAATCAGAATGGCAAGTATTGCGTGAGGATTCGGGTGCAGTATCCACGGCACGCCTGGAATTTGGGAGTTTTCTTCCTAGCCTCCAGCTTCGACCGGGCTATGAAGAAGCTGGAGGAGTCACTGGACTTCCTGCAGCGGAATGAAGAGAAGCTGTGGTTCTGGGGCGTAGATCGCGCCGAGGACCTGGGATTTTCCGCGGAGTTCCTGAAAGAGGGTGGGTTGCAGATCGACCGCCGGGAAGAATTCCCTCGGAAGGCGGCGAACCTGTCGATTGCGCCGGAGCGGGATGTGCCGGCATTCGCCTTGGGACCGATGCGGCGGGGTCTGGCGGAGTCCATGACCGTGGCGCGCGTGCAGGCAACGGGCGACTGAGCTGCGGGCAGTAGGGCGAGCAGATATTGGTAAGGATTCGCTAAGCAGTTCCTTGGGCTGGCCGTCCGGTCAGCCCTTATTGTTCCTTGACTTACGGAAATATCTTAGACATCATTCGCGCACTTACACGTTTGTGCCTCGCGATGCCAGGCCCCGCCTCCTGGAAGCCGCCAACGCAGGATTGTAGGCGCGGATGGCGTACCCCTTGGCCAAAGACGTCGCAGGCGAAAGGAAATTTCAGGACATGAATGGGAAGCGCAATCGAATTGTGCTGAGTTGGGTGGTGACGGCGCTGTTCTGTGCCGGTTTAGTGTACGTGCGTCCGGCGGTTGCTCAATCCACGAACGACCAGACGGATTCCAGCACGACCACGACGAAGAAAAAGAAGTCGAAGAAGACGGACGATACCAGCACGGATAGCTCGGCGAGCACGAGCAGTTCCGGGTCATCAAAATCCAAGTCGAAAAAGTCCACGGACGCGACAGACCAGTCTACGGCCGATACGAGCAGCACGAAGAAGAGCTCGAGCTCGAAGTCGAAGAAGACCACCGATGCCACCGCCGATCAAACCGCATCCACGGATTCGACGGCCAAGAAGAGCTCAAAGTCCAAGAAGTCAGCCACGGCGGATGCGAGTACGGATCAAAGCGCCACGGCGGATACCACCGCAAAAAAGAGTTCGAAATCCAAGAAGACTGCGGACAGCGCAGCTGCAGGCACCGCGGCGCCAGCCACCACGGCCACGGATAGCGCAGCAACCACGACGTCCAAGAAATCGAAGAAGGCCGCAGCGGATACGGCAACCGCGGGTGGCGCTGCCGCCGGAACGGCTGCTGCAGGAACGGCCCCAGCAGCCGATACCACAACGAAAACGACGAAAGCTGCGAAAACGGCAGCCAGCGCACCGGCGCCTGCACCTGCTGCTGCGCCGGCAGCGCCCGCGGCGAGGACTGCGCCTGCGGCCGCTTCGGCACCCGCGGCTGCTCCCGCACCCGCTGCAAAGACCACCGCGCAACAGACTCCGCCTGCCAACAGCAATGGTCAGGTGTGGGTGAACACTGATTCCGGCGTGTACCACAAGCCGGGCAGCCGGTACTATGGCAAGACCAAGCAGGGCAAATACATGAGCGAGTCCGATGCCATCAAGGCCGGATATCGAGCTTCAGAAAAGAATTAAGGGCAGTTGATTCCATTTGAGGAGAAAAGCATGAAACGAATGATGAACCGTACGATTATGGCCGCATTGGTACTGTTGTTGGGAATGGGGGTAGCGTTCTCTCAGCCCCAGTCGTCCACCAAGTCCACGAGCAAGACAACGACCGCGGCGCCGTCGGGAGACCTTCTGGACATCAACTCCGCAACGAAAGCACAACTCGATGCGCTGCCGGGCATTGGCGCAGCGTACTCTCAGAAAATTATCGACAATCGTCCGTATGCCAAGAAAACGGACCTGGTGAAGAAGAAGGTCATTCCGCAATCAACGTACGACAAGATCAAGGACATGATCATCGCGAAACAAAGTAAGTAAGGACGGCGAACAGGTTCGAGAGGGCACCGCCCGGCCGCTCTCGCTATTCCAAGGAGGGGAAATGGGTCTACTCGATGAAGTGATGGCCGCAGCGGGCGGCGGAACAGCGCAGCCACAACAAGGCAACGCGCTTTCCGCAATAATGCATTACATCAACAGTCCGCAGGTCGGCGGGATCGCAGGCTTGCAAAGCATGTTTCAGCAAGGGGGTCTGGGCCATATTCTGAGTTCGTGGATTGGCACGGGGCAGAACCTGCCCGTGTCCGCGAGCCAATTGCAAAATGTCCTTCACGGCGGAGCGCTGCAGGAAGCAGCGCAAAAGGCCGGGATGGACCCAACGCAATTGACGGGGGCGATGGCCAGCTTGCTTCCGCACTTGATGGACAAAATGTCACCCAACGGGCAGCTACCTACCGGAAGTTCGTTGCAGGTGATGCTGCAACAGCTGAGCGGAGCGGCTAAAGCGTAGGTTTGTTACCAGGACGCAAAAAGGGAAACGCCTCGGAAGGTCCCGAGGCGTTTTTCCTTTTATATTTCTGCAAAGGCCAGGCTACTTATCGCGGACCAGGACCTCGCCGCGCCCGACGAGTTGATCGTTGAGCCAAAGGCGATATTTATAGCCGCCGGGTTTCGTGCCGGGGACGGCGGGACCGCTCATCAACCGCATGCCCGCAGGAACTTGAAACACATTCGATGAAAAGGGCGAACGATTGGGGTCGAATTCCACGCGCAAGTTACCGGCGTCGGAAAGCCAACTGACCTGATCGCCCGGGTCCAGAACGACAACCTGGGGAATCAATCCGACCAACACGGGGCGCTCTGCCATACGGAGTACCGTCCTTTTGTGCACAGAAGCGATGCTGTCCGCACGATAACATACCCGGAGCGGTGTTCCTACGACGCAGGCTGACGAGAGGAACAATGCAAGAAACGGGGAATGTTGACCGAGCGGTTGGTCGTCCGTAAACTAAAAGTAGCGCTGAGTAACGCTCGACTCTTGCGCGCATCGAAGCTTAGCGTCATTGCACGCGCAGGAGTGTTGTTGAATGGCAAGTGTAGCTCGTCCCCTGTCAATTCCGCTGCCCAATGGGGCGCGCCTTCAGATTATTTCCTCGGTACCGTTTGCGCTGATGCATCTGGCTGCATTGGGCATTTTTTTTGTGCCGTTCAAATGGTCGTATTTGCTGGCTTTTGTCCTGGCGTATGAAGTGCGGATGTTTTTTGTAACCGCAGGCTATCACCGCTATTTTTCCCACCGCTCGTTCAAGACCAGTCGCTGGTTTCAGTTCGTAATCGCGTGGATGGCGATGTCGTCTTCGCAAAAGGGAGTTTTGTGGTGGGCGGCGCATCACCGGCACCATCACCGGTACTCAGATCAGGAAGAGGATCTGCATTCGCCAACGTTGTTCGGGTTCTGGTGGGCGCACGTGGGCTGGATACTTTCCGACCAGTACAACGAAACGCGGTTTGACCAGATCGGAGACTTTGCGAAGTTTCCGGAACTGCGCTGGCTGAACAAATATTATCTGGTGCCGCCTATCGTGCTGGGTGTCGCGCTGTGGTGGTTTGGCGGACTGGGCATGTTCCTGTGGGGATTCTGCCTGAGCACGGTGTGTTTGTGGCACGGAACGTTTACGATCAACTCGCTTTCGCACCTGTTGGGGAAGCGCCGTTTTCCCACGACGGACACCAGTAAGAATAACTGGTTGCTGGCCCTGGTTACGTTGGGCGAAGGCTGGCATAACAATCACCACTATTACATGGCCAGCACGCGACAGGGCTTTTACTGGTGGGAGATTGACATCACCTACTATGCACTGAAGGTCCTGTCGTGGTTGCGGCTGGTGAAGGACCTGCGCAAAGTGCCGGACAAAGTTCTGGCGGAAGGCCGAGCCTTAGACTCGGCAGTGGCTTAAGGCCAGTTTCAGCATTCTCTTCGTTTCCATAAACAAACGATAAAAAGGTATGTCCAGCGCTGGCTTTCGCGACGGTGGCGAGTGAGCGGGTGCTACAGGTCTTTCCCCGCCAAGGTACAGGCTAGGTTGCATCGACGTGTGCGGAGCGGCTAGCGATACGATGGTAAGCGTGTTCGCCAGGGTACGCGCCGCGCGAACAACCGCCTGCTTCCCGGAGTCAGGAGAACTCCCGATGAGCCACCGAATTATCGTTTCGTCAGCGCTGTTGTGCGCGTTGGCGGGCGGCAGTCTCGCGCAGACACGGTCCACCAACCCGGACAATCGCGTGACGCCGCAAACGGAGCATTCGCTGACGGAGGTGTATCGCAATTCGGATTTCCAACTGACTGGCGTGACGATTTCGAAAAACGGTCGGATGTTTGTCAATTTTCCGCGCTGGTCGGATCGCTACGTGGATGCGGTGATGGAAATCATGCCGGACGGCTCGGCAAGACCGTATCCGAATAAACAGTGGAACGAGTGGGGCGGAAGCGTTGCGGACGCGGCGAAGCATTTTGTATGCGTGCAAAGCGTGGTGGTCGACGACACGGACACCCTGTGGGTAGTGGACGCGGCAGGGCCCTTGCTGGGGCCAGTGGTGGAGAGCGGCGCAAAATTGGTAGAGATCGATCTGGGCAGCAACGAAGTGAAGAAGACGTACAGCTTCGATCACGAAGTGATCAAACCGAATTCGTATTTGAACGATGTGCGCATCGACACTTCGCGGCACGTAGCGTACATGACGGACAGCGGAGTTGGAGGAATTGTCGTCGTAGATTTGCAGACGGGCAAGGCGCACCGCTGTTTGGATGGAACTCCTGCTGTGTTGGGTGAGCCGAGCGTGAAGCTGACGATCGACGACAAGATTTTGATTGGTCCGGATGGCAAACCGCCACGCATGAATTCGGATGGCATCGCCCTTTCGCCCGACGGAAGTTATTTATATTTTCAGGCACTGACCGCCAAGACGTTGTACCGGATTGCGACGCAGGCTTTGCGCGATACAAGCGATGGGAATGTATCGAGTTCGGTGGAGAAAGTAGTGACGAGTTTCCGGTGGACGGACTGTGGATGGACAAGTCCGGGAATCTCTATTTGAGCGATCTGGAAGGGCACCGGGTGGTTCGCCGCGGGGTGGACGGGAAAATGGAGCCCATCGTAACGGACAGCCGGTTGCAGTGGCCGGACACGTTTACGGAAGGACCGGACGGCAGTTTGTACATCACGACGTCGCACATCAACGAATCCCCGCGATTTAACAACGGGAAAGAAGTGCGAACCTTGCCGTACACGGTGTTTAAGTTTAAGCCGTAGCGGAGCGAACTCCTGGCGATGGCGAGGCGCTGCCGGAAGCGCGTTCGCGAACCGCGCGGATCACCACCATCTCCAGATCGGTGGCGTACCAAGGTGCGCGGACCACATCGTAAGCGCCGCGATCGAGCGCGTGGAAGTAGACATCCCAACCGCTGCTTCTAGTGGTAATGACCAGTCGCGCGGGCTTGCCGGATGCGTCGCGAAGTTGCAGAACACCGAGTCCGGCGTCTTCCAGAAGACATTCATCACAAAAAACGAGATCGAACTCGAGGTGCAGTAGAGCTTCGCGGGCCTGCGCCAGGTTTGAGCAGGTGACCACGTCGGCAGGGAGCGATTCCAGCGTACGCACCAAGGGCAGTCGAACCTCGAGGCTCGGCGTAAGCACCAAAACGCGAGCGGCTGGCGATGGAAACGGAATGGCGGGTTGAGCGTAGCCCTTCGCGATGCGAAGAGAATGAGAAACGCCGGGCATGGGTCCCTCCTGAAACTTATCCTAGAATCCGGGGCAATATAGATAGCGGATTCCATGGCTGGCGGGAATACCCGTTTTTCCGGAGTTCCCACACATTATTTATCGGCTTCGTACTAGCCCGAAGTTTGAGGCGCAATGCTCTGAACCTTGGGAGTATCGCCGCCCAGCCAGTCGGGGTGTTTGGCCGTGGTATCAAAGTGCGAAGTCGTTTTGAAGAGTTCGTAATCGCCGTTGCGCGCCAGTTGTTCGGTTTTGGAAAGAAGCTGAGCCACTTGTGATTGAGTGAGAGGCTGGAAGTTTTTCACGATTTCAAACGCTTGATCCAGAACCGCTTGCTTGTCGATTCCGGTGATTACCACAGAGGTTGGCAGGCTCATCGCGTATTGCAGGCATTCCGTCGCGTCTACCGCTTTGCTTTTCAGAATGATGCCGTCACCACCGCCCAGGGGTTTCATACCGAGCACGCCGGTGCCTTGCTTGAGCAGTTCGGGAACCACAAGTTGCGCAAAGCTGCGGAAGTGCGCGTCCATGACGTTGAGCGGCATTTGCGCAGTGTCGAAGTGAAAGCCGTGCAGTGCGGCAACCTTGAGCATATAAAGATGCACATGCGGGTCTTTGTGACCGGTGAAGCCGATGAAGCGAACCTTGCCAGCCTGCTTGGCCGCGATGACGGCTTCCATAGCGCCGCCCTCGGCGAAGATGCGGTCGGGATCGTCGAAGCGAAGAATTTCGTGGTGCTGCAGGAGATCGATGTGATCGGTCTGCAAGCGCTGAAGCGAGGTTTCGATCTGACGAGTCGCGAGATCCTTGGTGCGGCCATCGATCTTGGTCATGAGGAACGCTTTTTCGCGATAGCCGTCCTTCAAGGCTTTGCCCATGCGCAATTCACTCTGGCCTTCGTTGTAGTCCCAGGAGTTGTCCAGAAAATTCAGACCGCGATCCAGAGCTGTGCGAATCAGGCGGATGGACTCCGCTTCTTCAACGGATGGCTTGGCCACATGAGAGCCGCCCAGGCCGATCGCGGAAACCTGCACGCCGGTGGTGCCCAATTCGCGATAGAGCATGTCGCCCTTGCGCGTTCCAGGATTACTGGTGAGAGGAATTTGAGCGCTGACATGCGAATCGTCATTCTGTATTTCGTTGGTGGCGAACAGGTTCGATCTTCGTAGCGCCGCAAATCCACTGCTGGCGGCCAGAACTTCCATGAATTTTCGACGTTGCATCGGGAAAACCTCCGGGGAAACGGGGGCGAGGCGGGTTGTCGATGCTTCATTTTCGGTCGGGTAGACGACAGAGCATATACGCGGAATTTCCGAGCACGAGACCCAGACCGCTGTAGGGGATTGGTTATCGCTCGGAAGAGAAACCGGAAACCTCAGGGCGTGTGAACGTTGTGGCCCTGTGGGGAGATCCGAGAAGCGGCGTTCGGTGCGTTCTCGGGAAAACTGGAGGCAAGGAAGATGCCCACCACGATAAAGCTGAGTATGGCGATAAGCAGAATATTCCAGCGGCGGAAATTATCGCGGGAAGGCGGAACGAACGGTACGAAGAACCATCGTGGGGGTTCGAGATTTTTCTTGGACATGCGGTCTCCTTCACGAGCACAGACCTAAATCAGGCCGACCTGGAGACCTTTTTAATTAGAGGACGTGGACAGCTGTTTAGATGTCTGATGGGCCGTCGAGGGGAAAGCACCTTTTGAAACTAAGGCAAGTCTGGCAAAACGTTGAACCGATGACCCGATGCGTTGCGCGACCGCGAGGGGTTACCTTCGGATGGCTGCGGATAACGTGCTTGTTGCACGGCCTTGGCAGTGAATCGACATCCAATTTTGGGGGTTTGAATGTACCATCACGTGAAAAAGTTGATGTATACGGTGAATGTGGGCACGCCCGACCCGGCCTTTGGAAATATGTTGCTGGAACAGTTTGGCGGCGCAAATGGCGAGCTGGCGGCAGCGATGCAATATTCGGTGCAAGGGCTGAATTGCACCGATCCGGCACGCAAAGACCTGCTGATGGATATTGGCACGGAGGAGTTGAGCCACCTGGAAGTGGTCGGAACCTTGGCGCGAATGCATTTGAAGCCGCTGAAAACCAGCCGGAACGCGGCGGAAGCGGATCCATTGATCGCGATTGCGGGTGGCGGCGGGGTCACTCTATATAACTCCATGGGCGACCCGTGGACCGCGGACTATTTGAAGATCACGGGTGAGTTGGATGTTGACTTGCGGAGCAATATCGCCGCGGAAGCCCGGGCTAAGATTGTGTACGAACGGCTGATCAATTTTACGGAGGATCCCGGATCGATCGATGCGCTGAAGTTTCTGATGACCCGCGAGATCACCCACATGATGGCGTTCACGGCGGCGCTGGAGAGCATGGGCAAGGACCGCTTTGAGATCGGCAAAATTCCGCCGGACGCAGAGTGGGTGAACAAATACATGGACGATTCCACGGGCGAAGGCGATCACGGAGAGGTCAACGAACGCGGGCCATGGAATGAAGGCGGCAACTGGGAAGTGATTGAGGCGCCGGCGTTCAAAGACCTGGAAGGGCATTCTGACGAAGAGTCGGGCGCGGAACATGGCGAGTCGGTGCGCAACACAAAACGACGTAGCGCGAAGGCGTAGTGATTTAACCAGACAGGGCCGCGGGCGAGGGAATCGCCCGCGGCTTTTTTTTGTGACGGCGTAGAACAGTGTTTAGAAAAAGCGCGGGTCGGTCGTTGCGCGCTGCGCAAGGTGCGGTGATTCATGCGAAGGTGATATCCTTCCCTGTGCGTTGGTAGGGGAGGCATACGATGGCAGGCTGGATGAATTCGAGTAACCCGGTGCTGGACGAGCGCGCGTTTCGCGGACAGCCGCTGACCGGGAGCGTAATGACTTTGCAGGGAACGGTGAATAAGACGGGGCTGTTGCTGCTGTTTGCGGTGGTAGGAGCCGCGTACACGTGGGGCTTGAGCCATTCCGAAGCGCCGGAACAGGCGTATCCGTGGATGATGGGCGGCGTATTTGGCGGATTTATTGTGGCGCTGGTGACCATTTTCAAGAAGACCTGGTCGCCGATCACCGCTCCGATTTACGCGATCTTCGAAGGACTGTTTCTGGGCGGAATTTCCGCGGTGTTCGAGAAATCCTACCCGGGTGTGGCGGTGAGGGCGATCACCCTGACGTTCGCGGTGCTGGCCGTGATGCTCATGGCGTATAAAACGGGAATCATAAAAGCCACGCGCGGATTCAAGATGGGAGTGATCGCGGCAACCGGAGCGATCGCGCTGGTATACCTGGTGAACATGGTGATGTCGCTGTTCTTCCACCGGCCGATGTCGTTCCTGTACAGCAGCTCGCCGCTGAGCATCGGAATCAGCATCGTGGTGGTGATCATCGCTTCGTTAAACCTGATTCTGGACTTCGATCAGATCGAGAGCTCCGTGCGTATCGGCGCTCCGAAATACATGGAATGGTACGGCGCATTTGGTTTGATGGTCACGCTGGTGTGGCTGTACCTGGAAATTTTGCGGCTGCTGGGCAAGACGCGGCAGCGGTAAGCGGCAATAACGAAACGAGTGTAGAGCGGGCGGCACGCCACCGCCCTTGCTCCAATTCCGATCATGAGCGCGAAGCAAGGGCGTCCCTTCAGCGAAAAATTTGCGAGTGCGTTGCACTATGCGGTCAAGGTGCACGGTAAGCAAGTTCGCGAGCGCACCCAAAAACCGATTTTGGGGCACCTGTTGAGTGTTACGTCCATCGTGATCGAGTATGGCGACGACGAAACGCTGGCCATCGCGGCCTTACTCCACGACGCGGTGGAAGATCAGGGCGGATTGCCCCGGCTGCGAGACATCCAGAAAAAATTCGGGAAAAGGGTCGCCCACATCGTGGAGAGCTGCACGGATTCCCTGCAGGATCCACCACCGCCGTGGCGCGAGCGCAAGGAAGCGTACCTGAAGCGACTGGTGCATCACGATGTGGCAACGAGGCTGGTATCGGCGGCCGATAAGCTATCCAATGCGCGGGAAACGCTGAAGGATGTTCGCGAACATGGGCCGGCATGGTTTGAACGCTTCGAGGGCGGGAAAGCCGGAACTCTTTGGTATTACCGCGGGTTGGTGACCGCATTTCGCAAAGCGGGCAGCAACCCGTTGGTGGAGGAATACGATCGAGTGGTCACGGAACTGGAACGACTCAACAGACAAGCGGGCATAAGGCGCAGGGCGGACGAAAGAAATCGTGACTTGCCGGCGCTCCGTCACACCGACGCCTAGCCCACTTCGCGATACACTCTAGGAGCGCATGAGCCAGCAGTCAGCAAATGGTCGGCTGTTCACGATAGGACATTCGAACCAGGAGATGTCCGAACTGCTGGGCATATTGGTCCGGTATGAGATTCAGGTTTTGTGCGACGTGCGCAGCCGCCCGGGAAGTTTTCGGTTCCCGCAATTCAACCGGGAACCGTTGCAAGCGAAACTGAGCACCGCGAAGATTCGCTACGAAGTGTTTGGCGACCGACTGGGCGGGCGCCCGTTCGATCCGGCGTATTACCTGCCGAACGGGGTGGCGGATTACTCGGCAAGGCGCAAGGCCGATGATTTTCAGGATGCGGTGCGCAAGGTGCTGGAACTTTCGCGGCGGCAAAATTCCGTATTGCTGTGCGCGGAGGAAGATCCGCTGCACTGCCACCGGTTTATGCTGATCGGGCCAGCACTGAAGGCGCTGGGTTGCGTGGCGACCCATCTGCGCCGCGGCGGCCAGGCGGAAAGCCATCGGGACGCGGAAGACCGCCTGTTGCAACTGCACGGGTTTGCGGATGTGACCAGCGATTCGCTATTCGCACAAGGCCGGGAATCCGCTCTGGAAGATGCGTTGCGGCTGCAAGCGGAACGGTATGCGTACCGCACTTCGCCGGAAGCGATTGAGTACTTTTGAAGGTTTGGGCGGCAGAAGTGTTGTGATTTTGCCTGTGGAAAAACGCAGCGTTCTGCCGGATGATAGGAGCCCCCGCGTTTGGAAGCAATTTGACGGAAGTCTGCGGATTCCGCCGAATGGTAAGAAAGAGGAAGGGTTATTTTGAAGCCAACGGCAGTGTATGTGGTGGCGTCGGGTAGCGCGTTTGGATCGCGGGTAGTGGCGTCCGAGGATGTAGATCAGGCGTTTGGGATGCCCTGTGGAAAGCTGCGAGACCGCGCGGGTATTTTTTCGCTGGCGTATGCGGGTCCGGACGAAGACGAACAGACGCTGGGAGTGCAGGCCGCAACGGCCCTGTTGAAACAGCGCGACGAAGATCCCAAAACCATTGATTGGGTGCTGGTGGCCAGCGAAACCTATCACGCGTATCCGTCGCTCTCCGCGGTGCTGCACGCAAAACTGGGAATGCGGGAAACCTGCAGCGCGCTGGACGTGGGCAGCGGGTGCGTGGCTCTGGTGCAGGCGTTCGCGGTGGCGCAAAGCTTGTTGCTTTCCGGCGGAGCGGCCAAAGTTCTGGTGGTGACTTCGGACGTTCACAGCAGAACACTGGGTCCGGGCCGCGCGGCGGGAGAATTTGGCGGATTGTTTGGCGACGGGGCGAGCGCGTTCCTGTTGACCAACACGCTTTCGCTGGCGAAGCGCATGGCGTACCGGCTGGGCGAATTTTTCTTTGGGTGCGCTTCGCAATACTCCGAAGCGATCCGGGTGAGCGATGCGGGCGACGGCAAACTAGACGTGGTCTTCGACGGAGAAGCGCTATCGCGCGCGGCCGTAAATCGCATGGAAAAAATTCTGGGTGAAACGGAGCGGCGCAGCGGAATCGCGCGCGGACAAGTGGGCGCCTTTGCTACGCATCAGCCGAATCCGCGGCTGGTGACGTTGCTGGCCAAACAATTCAGCGTATCAAAGAGCACGTTTCCGCCGATCGCCGCGACGCGCGGGAATCTGGGCTCGTCAACCTGCGGAGCAGTGCTGCATGCAGCGCTGGAATTGGCGTCATTGTTACCGGCAGCGGAACGCAAGCCGGTGTTCCTGGCGTCGTTGGGACCGGGACTATTGTTCGGCGGCGGCTGGATGGTTCCGGACCTGGCCTAGCGGCTGTCGGGCTCTCGCGCGCGGAACTCTTCAATCGCGTTTACGAGTTGTGGCAGGCTCCTAGCAAACCTTCCGTAACCATATTCTCTGACACGTGTCCATTGCTCAGCCCGCTGGGCGTCGGCAGATGAGCCTTGGTTGTTGCGCCTAAATAGAAAGCCATAACCACTCCGGCTGCTGCCAGGACCAGAGCAAGAACAACTGCCAGCATGGAGGGGCGTCCGGTAGTTGGCAAACCGCGGTTGAGCGCGCGGATGTACCGGATGTGATTCCAAGCGGAGAAGATGTTCACCGCGACGCCGATCAGGACAAAGGCAACGCCCAGCGGAAGCGAGAGCGACGAAGGCGCCGAGGGTGACTCCGCGCGAGAAGCCTCAAGCACTCGGAGAAAAAGACCGAACCGCGAAACCACGAATCCGAAGGCCATCAGGGCGATGCCGGTTCGAATCCACGCCAGAAACGTACGTTCGGCTGCAAGATAAACCCGAGGGTCGGATCTGTTGTCTTCCGGCGGCATGGGAGTTGTCCTCAGCTACCAATCAGGAAGCGAAAGGATAGCACCTTCGTCGAGGACAGGTCATGTACCGCAAACCGACAATTGCATGTGCCACACTTCTTGGCTTTTGCACGCGTTTGTTGCGGAGGCGAAGCTCTGCTGCGTTGATTCCGACTAAGCCGGGATCGATTCCGCTACGGGCGGATGCGTGTGGCGAAGGTGGTATCGGCGGGAGGAACCACGCAGTCCTGTTGCGGAGGCCAGCCGGGGTCGGTGGTGGAGTTTCGACAAAGAGTGACGAGCGCGTCGGAGACGTCGGAGGGCGCAACCGCGCCGTCGAGTGGCTCGGCGTAAATTTTGTAGCTGCGATTGACGGGCAGGTTGTCCAATTCGTAGCTGCCGTCGAACGCGACGGGACCGGGAGTGGAACAGCTCCAGCCACCCATCGTGCCAGCGACGACTTCTCCGGTAAGGGCGTCCAGTGCGACGACGTGAGCGGCGAACACTCCGGTGACGCCGGGAGGAGCGGAAGGCAAGGAAATTGGATTGGCGGGAAGGATGCGGCCCTGGATGGAGCCGACGTACAGCGCGTCCAGCGGATCGTGATAGAGAACGCGCAAACCGGTGCGATCGTCGGAGCTGAGCGGAGCGTCTGGCTGCTGAGAAGTGGGGCGAACGCCGGTGTAGGTGCCGGGCGCGGGAGCGAAGGGAAACATCATGGCGCTCCAGATGGCGGAATGGCTAAAGCCGAGGGCATGTCCAAGTTCGTGAGTGAGGATCGATTCCAGATCGTAGGACTTAGGATTGGCGCTGAGCGCTTGCGGCGTAGCAAAGGTCGTGGAGGAATTGCTGGGATTGAAGTAGACGTCGGCATCGAGAATCTGACCGACTTCGGTGGAGGCCAGGCCGCTGCCGATGGAGATGCCGATGCGATCCGCGGTGATCACCCGTGTGAAGGCCAGAACGCCGGGCGTGAATCCCATGTCCGGCTGATCGAAGCAGATGGAATTCTGGCCGTCGGCGCCGCAAAGGTTTGCGGCAGAGTTGCGAGTGAGTGGAGCTAGCGACGCGGGAAGCAGTGTGGTGCCGGAGACGCCGGTCCACACGGCGAACGATTGTTCGATGGTTTGTTCAATCTCGTTCAGGCTGCCGGCGGGGGTTTGATCCTGCGTGAAGATGGTTTGCGGAGAGGAACCGAGGGCGGTGCTCCAGCGAAAGGCGATATCACCCGGCCCGGTCAATTGATGAGAGCGGACGGGGCACGCGGAACCCCCGGAAACGCCCGCAGGCTGGCGGACATCCGGAACGATTTCGTTGAACGCGTAGCCCTGGGCAGAAATGCAGGACCAAAGGCCGAAAACGCCCGCCAGAGCCGCCGCCGCGAATTGTCTTAGGCTGCTGCGCATAAAACCTGCGATTCGTGCCTCCAACGTTTACGTACGAACCTTGCTGTTCAACAATCACCGGGTGTACGACGAGGAGCGCAACACTTCCCGCCGCAAACGCTGCAAAAAAACATCCAGACGGACTTCCTTGTAGCCAGCCTTAGTGAACGATTGATTCACTGCGTCGTAGACCGGCGTTTCCGCGGAATCCTGGGTGACGGTTTCCAACCCGGTGCGCGGATCGCGATGAATACGAAAGGTGCCCTGGCTCCAACCGACAAGATGGAAGTAATGGCCGGGGGAGCCGGCGAGAAAAAGATAAACCTCTTCGCCCGGGCGAAATTCGGGAGAGCCTTCCACATGGGATTGCAGATTCTGAAACTTGCCGCCGGGCTGGCGCACGATGATGGAGAAGGGCAGAGCCCCCTTTTCGGATTCCACCAGGTGGAAGACCGTGTCGGTCCAGATTTCGTTGCGCTCCAGGCGGACATCCGCGCCGACGCAGCGCACGCGCGCGATCGCGGAGGAGTTGCTGACCAGGTCCTGAAAGCGCAGGCGGACCAGGGTAGTGCCGCGGGCCACGACGGCGATCAAAGCCATTCCGATGATGAAGAGAATCCATAGGAAATTACGGCGTTGGGCGAAGCTCATTGCATCTCTCCCCGGGTGTTCATTGGACGTCCAGTGCGCCGGACGCTGCCGTACGGTCTAGATTGGAGTTCTGGATAAAAATCGTTCGAGCGCCGGCAGCGGCGGTTGCGGGTATTTGCAGGGTGAGGTGGATGATGCCAAGTCCCGCAGGCTCCTTGGCAATCACGGCGATATCGCCGGGACCGGAAACGGTGTAGGTCATACCGGCGTCAAAGCCGGCTTCGGAGAACAGGCAGATGTCCGAGGTGATGGAACCGGACGCGGGCCGAACGATCGGAATGGGATTGCCGGCCAGAGTGCAGGAGGTGTTATTGGAGGAGGTGGTGTACAAGCCAAGAGCCGCCACCTCGATATCGAGATTGAGGCTCGAAGAGTCGACTCCGGTCGACGTGAGTTGCACAACGGTGACGTCCTTTCCAGTGGCCACCGGAGCGGCTGAGGAAAGGGTGATGACATCTTCGGTGGTGGTTGTGGGAACGACGACGAGGCCGACGGAATTGGAGGTCGAGCCGCCGGGATTCTGCACCTGCACGGAAATTGTGCCGGGCGCGGAGACGTCGGCAGGGGTAATGGGAGCGGAGCACGAAGTGTCGAGAGAGCAAGTGGTGAGCCGCGAAGAGCCGGCGACGATCAAGCTGGAATTCGGAGTCGTGGAAACGAAACCAAAGCCGTCGACTGCGAGCGTGAACCCGTTGGCTGCACCGGCAAAAACGCTGGCGGGATAGAGTGTGCTGATAACGGGGACATTGGAGATGGAGACGGTGGCGCTGCCGGATTGCGAGGTATCGTCTTCACTGATCGCCACAACCTGGAACGAGGAGGGACCGCCTGCGGAGGAGGGCGCGGTAAATGTGCCGTAGGAATTGATCGTGCCGCACGCGCCTGCAGCGCAGCCAGTACCTTGGACCTGCCAAACCACGGTCTGATTGCTCGTGCCGGAGACGGTGGCGGAAAAGTTCTGGACGCCATTCAGAGGCAGGGTGACATTGTTCGGCAGTACGCTGACGACGACGTGATTGAGAATGGTGATCTGCGAAGATGAGGTCAGCGAGTTGTTGGAATCCGTTACGGCGACGGTCACTGGATTGGAGCCGGGAATTGCACCGGGAGCAAGAAAATCGGCCTGCAATGCGGTGGTGCTGGCAAGGCTCTGGCAGGGATTAGAGCCAGAGACGCAGATCTGTCCGAGGGAACTGTTGCCGGAGGTGATGCCGTTGACGGTCCAGTGCAGATTCGGCGAAGGATCGCTGGTGGTGACGGTCAAGGCGAGACGTTCATTTGCCGCAAGTGTGGCGCTGACCGGAGAAAGGCTGATGCTGCCGGAGGAACCGCCGGGCTGAACGGCGATGGTCGCCTGCGCTTTTTTTGAAGGATCGGCGAGGGCCGTGACCGTGACAACGACGGAGTTCGGCTGCGGCGGAGTGGCGGGCGCGGTGTAGTTGGCGGTGGAGGTATAGGAATTCTCACCGGCGGACTGGGTGGTAATGACGCTGAGAACGCCGCATGCCGACCCGCTGCAGCCCATGCCGCTAAGGGTCCAGGCCATGCCGTTGCTGGGATTGGAACCGGCTACGGGAGTGATGGTGGCGACCACGGCATTCGTGGACTGAGCCGCAACCGAATTGGGAGCGGATAGGCTGAGAGCAAATGAGCAGGTGATGCGGATCAGCGCGGTAGCTTGCTTGGAAGGATCGGCGACGCTGGTGGCAATGGCGGCCACCGAGGTCGCGGCGGGGAGAATTGCGGGAGCCGTGTAATTTCCTGAATTATCAATCGAGCCGCAGGAGGCGGGGCAAGCAGCGCCGGAGAGTGCCCAATGAACGGTGGGGTCGGGGTGACCGTTAGAAGCGATCGTTGCGTGAAGGGTGAATGTGCTGCCCAATTCAGCGGAAGTGGAGGAGGGTGAAATGGAGACAGCGACGTCGCTGGAGACCGTGATGCTGGCGGCGCCCGACTTGGTAGGATCGGCCTGGCTGGTAGCGGTCACCTGGATGGCCCCGGGCGCCGGGAGAACCGAGGGCGCCGTATACAGACCATCGGCGGAAATTGTGCCGGCTTGAGGCGAGCCGCCCGAGAAGCCGTTCACGGACCAGGTAACGGCGGAATTGCTGGAGTTAGTGACAGTGGCGGCGAAGGAGACTGTTCCACCGAGGAGCACACTGGCTGAAGAAGGAGTGACATTCACTTCAATGAGGGGAGGTGGCGGCGGTTGCGTTCCTGAGCCTGCGCCTCCCCCGCCACAGCCCAGAATGTACGCACCAACCGCGAGGAGAACGAAGAGCCGGAGAGAGCGGCTGACGAGTTGCAAACGCCAGAGCCCTACCGTTCGTGAAGCACGAATTTGCGGGAGGGGCGCCACGAAACGTTCCATTGCAGACACCGCGCCATTGAGAAGAGGCGCGAAAAGGCGAACTGCGCGCGACAAGTTCGCGATCGAAATTGTCGGTAAGCCGCAGAAGAATCACCGGTTCCGAGAATGCTGGGGAGAACAGAGCGGCGAATGCGAAAAGTTTCAGGCGTTGGAAACGGTGCCAAAACTGAACACAATTCCCGGAACGAATTTCAGAACGGACTTAGAATGGCCGCGAGAATTGACTTTCGCGACGGTCGATCTAATAATCCGCCAATGCCTCGACCCGACGCGGTGCGCCGAATCAAGAGTTATTCCGCGAGCAACGGTTATGTGTATCAGTATTATTTTTACGAGGTGAACCGCATCGAGCACCATGGGCAACCGGCGGGCGAATTCATTTATGCGATCTCGGCAGATCGCAAGGAGCCGTTCGGAGTGCGGATCGTGGTGCTGCGCGACGCGCTGGAGAAATGGGCGGCGGCGAATGGCCGCGAACTGACCAGCAGCGAAGAATACGCGGTAGCCAAAATGAGACTATTCTCTGCGTTTGATGAAGGGGAAGTGCCCATTGCGGCGGAACAAGCGCCGGAAGCGCCCTTGATGGTCGACCAAACGAATCTGGAGTCGCTGCTGCAGGCGCTCCACATTTGACGATTACGTTCGCGCCGAATCGGAAAGCAGGAAGCGCAGCGACGCGAGCAAATCCGGATGCGCGAAGGTAAAGCCGAGTTTCTGCAGGCGATCCGGGGTTACGCGCTGGCTGGAAAAGAGCAAGGCGTCGGCCATCTCGCCAAGCGCGAGGCGCAGCGCGAACTTGGGCGCAGGAAGGATCGCGGGGCGATGTAGTGCTTGCGCCAGGTCCGCAGTGAACTCCGAATTCCGCACCGGATGTGGGGCGACAAAATTTACAGGGCCCCGAACGGTTCCATCCTGAAGAGCCAGGAGCAACGCGGCGACAGTATCCTTCAGGGTGATCCAACTCATCCACTGCTGCCCGGAACCGAGGCGTCCGCCAAGGCCGATGCGAAACGGTGGAAGCATTTTGGGCAGTGCGCCGCCATGGCTATCCAGAATGATGCCGAAGCGAGTAAGCACCACGCGAATGCCGAGGGCCTCTGCCTTGCGCGCCGAGCCTTCCCACTCGCGGGCCAGGTCACTTAAGAAATCGGTTCCGGCGGGACTGTCCTCGGTGAGGACCTCGTCGCCACGATTGCCGTAGTAGCCGATGGCGGAAGCGGAAACGAGGACGCGGGGGCGAGCGGCCATGCGGGCCAGAGCGTGAACGAGGTTGTCGGTGGTCTGCACGCGGCTGGCACGAAGAAGCTGTTTACGCTGCGGAGTCCAGCGGCCATCCGCGATGGAAGCTCCGGCGAGGTTCACGACCGCGTCGGCACCCACCGCAGCGCCGTCGAGCGCGCCAGTTTCCGGATTCCAGGCTACGTCGAAGGCGCCCGGAACATTGGGAGCGGAGGTCGAGCCGGGGCGGACGAGGCGCAGGACTGTGTGGCCGTCGTGAGCGAGTTGACGGACGAGTGCTGTGCCGACTAAGCCCGTGGAACCAGTGATAAGAATTTTCATGGCGATTGCCTTTTAGCGTACGTACACCCGCAGGGATGTTGGATGGTTCAGGGCGCTTCCACAGGTTACAATTTTCGTATGGCCGGCGTCTTGCGAAGAATCCATGTAAAAGTGCTGTGGTTCGGCGCGTTGCGCGAAGCGTGCGGGAACGCCGAAGAAGTGCGAGAAGTTGGGGAGGGTATTCGACTTTCGGAACTGTTTGAAGAATTCGTAGCACGAGACCCCAAGCTGGCGGGATACCGAACCTCCGTGGTGGCTTCCCGTAATCAGGAGTTTGCGGCTTGGGACGTTCCCGTGCGCGACGGCGACGAAGTGGCATTTTTGCCGCCGGTAAGCGGCGGGTAGTTCCTACCTATGAACGAGCCAACCACCGCGGAAAATAACGCACAGAGCAACGGAAGATACGAGATTACCGAGCGTCCGATCGACACCGCGGAAGTACAAGACTGGGTGCGCGGAGCAGAAGACGGAGCGGTGGTGACGTTTGACGGCTTTGTGCGCAATCATTCGCACGGACGCGCGACACAGTATCTGGTATATGAAGCGTACGAAGAGATGGCGTTGGCGAAGATGCGCGAGATCGGCAGGCTCCTGTTTCAGAAATTCTCCGTGGACCGCGTGGCCATAGTGCACCGGACGGGACGCCTGGAAATCGGCGAAACGAGCGTGTTTATCGCGGTCAGCGCCGCGCACCGCGCTGCAGCGTTCGACGCCTGCCGTCTGGCAATCGATACGTTGAAGAAAACGGTGCCCATCTGGAAGAAGGAGTTTTTCGTCGATGGAGCGGTGTGGGCCGACGGGGAGTTGCCTCCGGCACCTCCGAGCGAACGAGGCGCATCCTAATAGGCAGATGAAGCCAGGCGGAACGAGTCGCATCCTGTGCGGTGTGCTGTGGATGCTCACGGTGAGCGGCAGCATGATCTACGCGCAAGACAAGCCGGACCGCCCGCCGTGGGCGCAGCCGGGGAAAACACCCCCGACGCCCGGATCAACCGGCGTAGCGGCCCCCGAAGAGACTACTGAAAAGCAGGAAGCGCCGCCGGCACGCGGCACGATTAAGGTCGACGTCAACTTGGTGAATGTGCTGGTCAGCGTTCTGGACGACAAGAACCGTCCAGCGCCCGATTTGCCTGCGGACGCCTTTCAAGTTCTGGAAGAGGGCGTGCCGCAGAAGATCGATGTGTTCGAGTCCGAAACGAAATGGCCGCTGGACATCGAATTGATGATCGACGCCAGCCTGAGCGCCCACAAAGAGATGAGCTTTGAGCGAGATGCCGCATCGCACTTTGTGAAGCAAGTGCTGCGTGCGGATGACCGGCTGAGTGTGTTCAGCTTTGACGAGCACGTGACGCAGCTTGCCGGGTTTACCGACAACGTGAACCAGTTGCAGGACGCGATCCGGCGCATTCCGGATGGCGCCGGGACGTCGATTTATGATGCGATCCTTCTGGGTTCGCGGGCATTTGAGCGGCGCTCGAATGATCGCAGGCGTGTAATTATCCTGGTGACCGACGGTGGCGAAACGACCAGCAAGACGGATTTCGACGCCTCGCGCAAGGCGGCGCTGCGCGCGGGAATTCTGCTGTACACCATCATCGTGCGGCCCATCAAGAATGAGAATGGGCGCAATACAGCGGGCGAACACGCGCTGCAAACCATCACTGAGACCACGGGCGGGGCGCTGTTCTTTCCCGATTCTGCGCAGGAACTGGGAATGATCTTCGATCAGATCGAGCGCGAGTTGCGCACGCAATATCGCCTGGCGTATTACCCAAATCCTCGCGGGCTTCCGAACACCTACCGTACAATTGAAGTGAAGGTGCTGCCGGGCTACACGGCACGGCACCGAACCACGTACCTGACGCAGTGACGCTGAGTTTGCGGATAGCGCATGAAGGCCGTGGAAGATCGGACGTTCCATGAACAAGACGTTTCTTGAGGTGGCTGTGGAGATTGCGCGCAACGCCGGCAAGGTGCTGCGCGAAGAGTACGAACGTCCGCCAGATATCGCGTACAAGGGCGATTTTGATTTGGTGACGCAAGCGGACCGCAAATCGGAAGCGGTGATTGTCACAAGCCTGGAGAAATATTTCCCGGACCATTCCGTGGCCGCGGAAGAGGGCACGGGCAAGGAACGAGGATCGGAATACCGTTGGCATGTGGACCCGCTGGACGGAACGACAAATTTTGCCCATGCGTATCCTTGCTTTTGCGTGTCGATGGCGCTGGCAAAGCGCGGCGAATTGCTGCTGGGTGTGATCTACAATCCAATTTACGACGAACTGTTCAGTGCAGCGCGCGGCGAAGGCGCGTTTTTTAACGGCAAGAGAATTCATAGCTCGAAGATTGGGCTGATGAAGAACAGCCTGCTCTGCACGGGCTTTCCAAACCACAAGCGGCAGGCAAATCCGAACATCCATTACTATTGGGATTTCACGTTGCGGTCGCACGGTGTGCGGCGCGACGGATCGGCTGCGCTCGATCTGGCGTTTGTGGCCTGCGGACGATTCGACGGCTTCTGGGAATTTGGACTGAATCCCTGGGACGTTGCCGCGGGAATCGTTCTGGTAGAAGAAGCTGGCGGAACGATCAGCGACCTGGACGGGAAGCCGTACACCTTAGGGGCAAAAACCATCCTGGCTTCCAACGGCAAGATCCACGAAGAGATGACCAAACTGGCGGCAGAGGTTGCCGCGAAAGCGGCAAGGAACTCGCTCTAGCTGGAATGCGGCAGGGACAAAGCTGCTTGCCGTTAACTATACAATACTAGTAGATTAAAGTAAAGTACGGCCCGCACGAAACGAGCCTCTGCATAGTTTCAGGCAAGCCGCTTCAGACTGAGCGCGGCAAGTATCCCCAATCCCAGAAGCAAAAGAGTACTGGAAGAAGGCTCGGGAATGGCGCTGGAGGTAATGGTCAGGACACCATTGCTCGTGGCGTCGGGATTGGCCCAGTCCGTCAACGCGTAAACCCCTGGAGTGAAGATTGGGTTAGCTTCCGAACCGGTGTACACCTGAACGTCGGTCGTGCTGGCCAAGAAGGACATGTCGGCAAGCTGGATGTCGAAGCCGCCGGAACAGAAGAGCGTGTAGAAGGTGAGCATTGTCCATTGGACACCGCCGGGATTTTCGGAGACGGGCACGTTTTCGAGTACGAATCCCCACCCGGGATACACGTCGGATTGCGAGACCGTGGGAGACGCGGGCAAAGTCCAGGTGTAGGTGATGGAATTGGACTCGTAGACGAAGGTATCGACAGTGTCCGCGCTGGCGACGAAGCTGATTGTAAGCAACAGGCAGACGAGCAACGCAAACTTGACGAGAAACGATCCGCAGAAGATTCGCGACATCCGGCACCTCGATAAGATTTGTACGAGGCGCGCTCCCGAAGGAGAACACCTGTTGTCTGCGGACAGAGGTAGAAGGGCAAGCGGGGTGCCATTCTCGAAATTGAGACGAAGCTTGGATGTTGCAGGTGAACGGAGACTTAGAAAGCCGTCAAAAAGAGGCTGACGAGAGGTTGTGCAAAAGAGTTCTCAACGGCGGTTTAAGGGACACGAAACAACCACTTCCGGTGCCACTGGTGCCGTGGCAGACGCTTGGATTCCGGTTACTTTGCGCCCCATTCGGAGTAGAGCTTGGTGATTGCCGGTCCGATGCAGAAACCCCAGGAAAACAGGGAGAAGTCCTTAAACTGATCGGGGATTACGTAACGGTCGGCGGCTTCGCTGGCGGGAATTCCGGCTTTGTGCATTTTTTCGGCTTGCGCGGCGATGTCGTCGAAGACGCTGCTGAGGCGCGCGACGCCTTCCTGGCCGCAAACGGGACCATGTCCGGGGACGAACAGCGTGTCCTTGTCGAAAGCAGAAAACTTTTTGAGAGTGTCCCGCCAGCCACTGATGGTGGCTTGCTCATCGAAGCATGCGGGGAAGTTGTTGTTAAAGATCAGGTCGCCACTGAATACGACCTTCTGATCGGGAACGCGAATGATCAGGTCGGTGCCGGAGTGTCCGGGATAGGACTCCACGACGATGGGGCAGTTGCCGAGATCGACGTTGAGCGGGAGCTTTTTGGGATCGAGGAGCCGGTTGGGAAGGGTGAGCACCGATTTCTTGGCGATGTCGACTACGTTTGAAAAGGCCTGCAGGTCCCCTTCGCGATGCTTGCGGGCGACATCCGTCGTGGCGTTGGCCACCTGTTGTTTTGCGGGAGCCAGAAGCACATCTCGATCGACAGTTTGCAGCGGAACATAAGACTCGTAAATCCGCCGCGGCACATTGATGTGCCCCCACAACTGAATGCCATGATCTCCATAGAAGGAATTTCCCATGGAGTGATCAAAATGGTAGTGGGTGTCGATGGCGCCGGCGGCTGGCGCCTGGGAAACTTTGCGGAGCGCGTCCATCTGAAACGCGGCACCGTTCGGAGTAACAAAGCCCTCGATCAGCAGGGCGGCGTCCTTGCCGCAGACAAACCCGCCATTGCACATGGTGGTGAGGCCCTTGGACGGATCGGAGATCGTGGCAAAGATGCCTTTCCCAATCTGGCGGACAGAAGCGAAACCGGCATCGACCACCGGAGTCGCAGCGATGCGTGGGTCGTCCATGCGCTCCGCAAAGGCGCGCACGGGAAGAGCTGAACCCATGGCCCACAACGCGCTGAAAGCGCCGGCCTGGCTCAGAAAGGACCTGCGGGATACCTCGGAAATATTGGGGGACAAGCAGCCTCCGCGACGATAAATGAAGAGTGAAAAACGGCTCTTAGTCTAACAGAAGCGTGGAATTTTCAGCTCTAGCTGGTGGTCCAGTTGGTGCGCTCAACGAACGTGGGAGGTTCGTAGGTGCAGCCGCGAGCGAGGCGGCGCTCTTCGCGACGCGTGGTATAGAGAAGCAGCGGACCGAGCGCGCGAGAAGTCACCTTGGCGATGACGCCGCACTCCTTCTCGATGCTGGCGCGCAGATGATGAATCTGGTCGCTGACGCTGCGGTTGGCGCCACGGAGACGCTTCTCCATGGCCCACAGCGCGGCCGCGTAACCGCTGCGGAGTTTTTCCATTTCGCGGGCAAAGCGCTCGCGGATGCGGGGATCGGGATCGTTGCGATAGCGCTGCCAGCCTTGAAAAACCGTTTCGCACATGCGGTAGAGGCTGGGGCCATTGCGCTGGTAATCGCGGAAAAAGGCGAAATCGAGGAATCGCTTGGAGTCTTCCCGGGAAATCGCCGCGTGTTTGAAATTGAACTTGAACTGCCCGTGGATGTCGGCGAGTTCCGTGGACTCCAGCATGCGCCCCTGTTCCGTCATTTCCTTGTGCAGGGGCGTTCCCGGAACCGGGGTGTACAACATGAACTGGTGGAAGTCGGTTTCATGGCTGACGGCGAACTCGATTTCGTCGGAAATGTTCGCGGGGGTGTGATGCTCGAGGCCAATGATGGTGGAGCCCTGAACGCGTATGCCGTGACTGCGCATTTCGCGAGTCAGTTCGTGGGTTTGGGTGCCGTTGAGTTTCTGGTATTGCGAATGCTCCGATTCAAGCCCGATCCATACCCAGGAGACGCCCAGTTCCACCAGCTCCTTCATGGAGTATTTGCTGATGGCGTTGGCCGAGGCAAACACGGCCATGCCCCAGCTCTTGGCCTTTTCCTTCATGCAGGCAAGCAGTTCCATCGCGCGACGGCGGTGGAGCAGAAAATTTTCGTCCATGATGAAAAAGGTTTGCACACCCATGGACTTTTCAAAGGACTCCATCAGATGAAAGAGTTCTTTGCCGGTCTTATAGAAGTTGTAGAAGTGCCCTTTGCCGCCAAAAAAGGATGAAGTCGTGCAGAAGTTGCAGCCCATCGGGCAGCCCACAGAAGGAATAATGGTGGCGGCGGTGGCGCCGCGGCGTTCCGGGAAGAGCATGCCCATGGCGCGCGTGCGCAATCCCGAAACGATTTCTGGATGGCGGATCGGCGCATTCACGTCTTCGCCGAGGTATTCGCGCATCCAAGAGATGCCTTCACCGCGAACGTAGTGGTCGGCGTCGACCATCTGCTCGATGCCGGGAATGGCGGTGACGTGGCCGCCGACGATAATGGTCGATGCCGGCGAGAGTTCGCGCGCCAGGCGGCACATCTCTCGAACCTTTCCCACGTTGCTGATGATCGACGAAATGCCGATCACGTCAAATTGATTGGAGGTGATTTCGCGGCGATAGTCGTCGAGGGTCGGAAAATCCAGAACCGTGCAGGGCGCGCTGATGTTGGCCTGAATCATCATGATGCCCCAGGTACGATGGAACATGCGCAGAGAGAACGCGGATTGCGCGCGGGTGACCTGGTTGTGGTACAGCTCCATCGGATTGATGGAGCGGCTGCCGTATTGGTCGTCCTGCGCGTACGGCCCGAAGACGGAACTGAGAAGAATGCGGGCACGAGTGCCCTTGGGATGACGTAGAACTGCAGTCAAAGTATGTGGAGTCATTTGTGAGAGTTCCAAGGTAGCACGCGGCACGTTGCCGACGGCGTGATGGACAAACAAGGAAGAGTGACGCGCAAACAATGCGACAATAGCGGGCGGCAGCCGTAGGAGTTTTTGCAGCGAGCGAACGAAGCATGGGGCATTCGATCGAAGTGGAAAATCTCGTCAAGGTCTATCGCGGGCGAAAGAGTTGGTTCGGCCCTGCGAGTGAACCGGTGCGCGCCGTCGATGGCGTCAGCTTCCAGGTGCAACGGGGGATGATATTCGGGCTGCTGGGGCCAAACGGAGCAGGGAAGACGAGTCTGCTGAAGATTTTGTGCACGCTGCGTCCGCCGACCAGCGGGCACGCGCGCATCGAAGGCTTCGATGTGGTGAAGGATTCACTCGAGGTGCGGCGCCGGATTTGCATGGTGTTGCAGGAGACCGCCGTCGAACTGTTCCTGACCGCGCGCGACAATCTGCTGACGTTTGCGCGATTCCACGGGCTCAGCGCAGGCGAGGCTCGGGTGCAGGCGGACAAGATGATCGAGCTGTTCGACCTGGACGCGGAAAAAGATCGCAAGGTACAGGATCTGAGCGGTGGTTTCCGCCGCCGCGTGCAGGTGGCCAAGGTGTTTCTGGCGAAGACGCCGGTGCTGTTTCTCGACGAGTTCTCCACCGGTATGGACCCCATCCTGAAACGCGCGGTGATGGATGCGCTGCGCGAAGAAGCGAAGCGCGGGCGCACCATTGTCTTGACGACGCAGATCCTGAGCGAAGCGGAAGAACTGTGCGACGACATCCTGATTTTGAACGATGGGCGGGAAATTGCGCGCGGAGATTTGAACACGCTCAAGTTGCTCTCGGAACGCGTGTATGACGTAATCATTAGTTTTGAGGCGTTGCCGCCGAACATCGAAGCGGACCTGGCAAAACTGCAGCCGACGCATGTGAACATCAGCGGGAACACCGTGGAGTTTGGCGTGAAGGCGCAAGACGCGGAAGCACTTGACGCCGTCAGCGCGCTGGCCAAAACGGGGCGCGTGCTGCGCGTGGAGATTGGCGGCGCCAGTCTGGAAGATATTTTTGTGGAGTTGACGAAGAAGAACGGAACCGCAAGCAACTGAGGTTCGCGCGGGACGAACCGTTTGGGAGAAGCGATGCCGGCGATTTCCGCCATTTTGTACCGGGAAGGGAAGATACGCGCCACGAACCTGATTTTCGTGTTCTGGGATTTCTTCTATCCGCTGTGCTACCTGCTGGTGTTTGGCGTGGGCATGTCGGCGGCTTTGGGTGCGCCGGTGTCGATTCCCGGCGTGAGCTACAACTCATTTTTTCTGGCGGGTGTGCTGGGGATGGCCAGCTTTGGAATTGCTTCGAATAGTTCGTGGTCGTTTTTCATGGACCGCGACAACGGGATTTTCTACGAGATGCTGACCTATCCGATGCGCCGCTCGGAATATTTGCTGGGAAAGGTAGCGTTCAATTTGCTGATCGCGGTGGCGCAGGCGGCGATCACCCTGGCGTTGGGCGCGTGGCTGCTGGGGATTCGTCTGCGCGTGGACCTCTTCGGGTTGCTGCTGGTGATCATTGTGGTTGGTACAGCGGGCTGGTTTTTCTTTTATACGATTTTTGCGTTGCGGATTCGCCGCAATGACGTGTTCAACGGCGTGACCAGCGTGCTGTACTTCGTGTTCTTGCTGGCGAGTTCGCTGTTTTATCCGATCGAGCCGCTGCCGCGCGGGTTTCGCATCGCGGCGCTGCTGAACCCGATTACCTGGCAGGTGGATCTGCTGCGGTATAGCACGATCGGTTACGGCGAACCGCGGAAATTGCTCTGGGAAGCCGCAGCGTTCTGCGTGTTTGCGGCCAGCTGTTTCGCGATTGCTGTGCGAAGCCTCCAGGAAGAATGAAGCGGCGGATCTCGACTGCAGCGCGTGGCTCGCAGAAGAGAGCAAGTTGCTGCGGTTCGCGGTTGCGGTGGTCGACGCTACGTGGGAAAATAATGGATTGTACGAAGCGGCGTAAGGCCGCCTGTTCTTTGGCGATATCGTCTAGGGGTCTAGGACGCCGCCCTCTCACGGCGGAAACCCGGGTTCGAATCCCGGTATCGCTACCAAATCTTCAAGAAACCCGCATAAACAAAGGGGAGCGTAAAAGGGTATTAGCCCTTTTTACTAATCCTTTTTACTGCTTTCTGCTGCTTTTTCCGACACAATTCAATATTTGGGGAGGGAAGCAGATATGCCTAAAGTCACCCGGATGATGAGCGGGAAGCAAGGAGCCAATGGCGGTTTTTCCGTGCCTCCGTGGCTGGTAACGGCCTCGTCAAACCGTTTGTAGCAATCTGACGTGGAATTCTCCTTCTACGGTAACTGGGACAATCGCCCGCCGCCCGGCTTTTCTAGCGATCCGTCCAAATTAGAGATTAACGGGGGCTGGGCCGATGAGAGTTTTCGACGAATTCTCTCGACATGCGTAGGCATGGACACATGTTTCACACATGTCAACGGCAACGACAGGCCGGACCAAGAACACAGTGGGTCCTTAGTCGTCGAACTACGAATGGACAAGACCGAGATTCGCGATGTAAAAAGGGTCACGGAGTACGTCTATGAAGCAGTTGATTGTTGCGGGGTCGGTCATCCTGCTCGCATTGCTGGTTAGATTTGTGTTGCCCCTTCCGCAAACGCTGGATATTCACGTCCATGACACGTACCGCATCGTTCCAGTTCGCAGCGTTGTTTTTTGGGTGCTGCTCGCATTATCAGGTGCATGGCTGGTGTTCGCGGGGCTCAAGTCGATTCGTTCCGGCTCGTAGAAATCGAGCACGCTGAACAAAAACAGTTTGCGATTGACGGTGACGCGTTCCCGAATTTTGCGACTTGCGCGCTTGCTTTGACGCTACACTCTCTGCAGGTTTCTCCAACTACTTCCTTGAAGGTCAGCCATGAAGAACTTGCTCAGGGTCGTTTTAAGCTTCTTGGTTATCAGTATTTGCGCGCACAGTCTGATTGCCGCGCCGCGAGACGTTTCGTTCACTGTTTCGCGCAGCACGGTTGAGGCGTACGACGTTTTTGAATTGTCCGCGGCCGTATCCTCCCCCGACGCGAAGAATCCATTTACAGACGTGGCGTTTGCGGGCGATTTCTCGCTGCCTGCCGCCAACAAGTCTTGGCACGTTTCCGGTTTTTGCGACGCGGCGGACGGTTCGCTATTCCGCATGCGTTTCATGCCCGCGGCGCCGGGAAGCTACACATTCGCGGTCGTCTTTACGCAAGGGGAGCTCACAAAAACATTTCGAGGCGAGTTTCAAGCGACAGCTTCCAAACGCCGCGGCCCGATCCGCGTTGACGCGCAATATCCTTGGCACTTCGTTTGGGAAGGCACCGGCGAGCACTACTTCTTCAATGGCACCACCGCGTATTGGCTGCTGGGTTGGAAGGACGATCGCACCGTTCAGTATTCGCTGGAACGCCTGCACCGCTTGAAGGTCAATCGGCTTCGTGTGACGCTCGCCGGCCGCACCAATGTCTACTATGGCGAGCCCGTCATGCAATCCGAAAACTTCACGATGGACCTGGCGGCATGGCCGGCGCGCGACACGCACGATTTTCTGCACCCGGACTTCGATTACACCCGCTTCAATCTGGAGTACTGGCGCCGCTTTGAATCGATGCTGCAATTTGCGCGTGATCGAGACATGATCATATCGATCGTTCTGGACATGAACGATTCCCGCGTCCACACGGGCGCCGGAAGCGAAGACGAACGCCATTTCCTGCGATACGCGGTTGCGCGCTTTGCCGCGTATTCGAACATCACGTGGGATCTCGGCGACGACCTGGAGCGCTTTCGGGACGATGCCTGGACGCACGATACCGGAACGTTTCTGGTACAACTCGATCCGTATCACCATCTGGCGACGAGCCATCCGGTCGACGTAGTCGTTGACGGAAAATCGGTGCACCAGGATCGCGGCTCAGCGTGGTTCGGCTTCACTTCCTATCAGGAATGGTCCAAAAACCAACACGCCCTGATGCTGCAATCGCGCAAGTTCCAGGAAGCGGCTGGGCGCATCATCCCGCAAACTAACGAGGAGTACGGCTACGAAGACCACTATCCTCTCTGGGCGATTCCGGGACAGGAATCCGCAGACTCATTGCGCCGCGTGGTTTGGGAAATCGTGATGGCCGGAGGCTACCAAACGGCGGGAGAAACAGCGCGCCGCGGAACCAACGTTTGGCCCGACACCGGTGGCGGATGGATCAACGGCCGTGGCGACGATTCAATGACCATGTTTCTGGGCTTCGGGCACGTCGTGGACTACATGACCAGTTTCGATTGGTGGAAAACAAATCCGCACGACGAATTGGTCGATCACGGCAATTATTGCCTGGCTGATCCCGGCCACGACTATGCGGTCTATCTCCCGCAGGGCGGCCGGTTCACTCTGCAGTTGCAGCCGGGCGTGTATTCCGTGGAATGGTTCAGCCCGTTAACCGGCGAGCGAATCTCCGGGCAGGACGCCTCCGGACCTTCCTGGTCATCGCCAGCGCCTCCGGATGCAAAGGAGTGGGCCGTCATCCTGCGGAAGAAGTGAATTGCGGTGCGGAATTCTCTGGTTACCGGTGATTTGCGCGGCTGAAAGGTACGCGGCTACTCAAGTCGTCAGCGAAGATCTTTACCTGTACTCGTTAAAACCAATTTCCCGTGTTTCACGCCGCGCATGGCGATCATGTGGTCCGCAAGGTGCCGAATCTCCCCGCTCTTTCCTTTCATGATGACGACTTCCAGGCAGTTGTCCGCATCGAGGTGAACGTGCGTCGCCGCCAGGACATTGCCATGCGAGTGGTGCTGCATCTCATTGAGTTTGTCAGAGAGATTCGGGCTGTGGTGGTCGTAGATCATGGAGAGAGTGGCCACGACGCTCTTGTTCTTGTCCACGGCCTCCGATACCAGGCTCTCTCGAATTAGATCCCGGATGGCTTCCGAACGGTTCTTGTAGCCTCGACTGGCGATGAGCCGGTCGAACTGGGAGAGCAGGTCTTCCTCCAGCGACACTCCAAATCGGGTCAGCTTGGTCATCGTCATTTGTCCTCGCAGTTCGGAATATAGCGCACAATTGGATGCCAGGCATGAGCGGTGCCAAAGCCAGATTTCAGCGGGTTCATCAATGCGTGTTACGTTTTATAGTTTCGTGCTACAGTGGAGGCACAATGATCTCTTTTCCATTTGCCTGTCGCCAACGCATTCTCGTTCTTGCTGGTTTCGCGCTTGGTTTGGTGTTCGCGGGGGCGCCTTCGGTTGCGGGACGCCCGCCCGACCCGCAGAGTCCTCCGGCTTCAACAGCACGAAAGGCCCAGGTCACCGGAACCGTCGTTGATGCTTCCGGCGCGGTGATTGCCGGAGCGACCGTGCTGATTCGGACTTCCGACGGCTCCGTGCAAAAAACGATACAGTCGGACGCGAATGGCACGTTCAGCATTTCTGGATTGCCGGTGGGAGAGTATCGGGTGATCGTTACCTCGCCCGGGTTTGAAACCAAGGAAACGCTTGTGTCCATCGGAACCACGGAAACCCTGGCCCCGCTACGCATCGCGCTGGTTGTTAGCGCCGTGAGCACCACGGTAACCGTTCAGGGCCGCGAGGATAGCCTGATCGGAATCGCCGATTCCGCTACCCAGGGGACCGTGGGGGCAACGGAAATCGACGCTCGCCCGATTCTTCGTTCGGGAGAAATTCTGGAGACGATCCCGGGTCTGATCATCACGCAACACGCCGGCGGCGGCAAAGCCAACCAATATTTTCTGCGGGGATTCAATCTGGACCACGGCACAGACTTTGCCGTATTCCTCGACGGCATGCCGCTCAACCTGCCATCGCACGCGCACGGCGAGGGATACGCGGACATGAATACCGTCACGCCGGAGTTTGTGCAGCATCTGAATTACGAGAAGGGTCCGTATTACGCGGAGATCGGCAACTATGGCTCAGCCGGCTCGGCCAACATCCAATTCTATAAGGAGTTTCCCCAGAATTTTTGCTCAGCGGAACTCGGGATGTTCTACTTTGGGCGGGCGGTTTGCGGTGCGTCGCAAAAGGTCGGCTCGGGCGCTCTACTTTATGGCGGAGAAGCGTATTACGATAATGGCCCCTGGACGCATCCGGATGCCTACGCCAAATTCAATGGTCTGTTGACCTACAGCCAGGGCGACGCCACCAATGGTTCCAGCATTACCGGGCGGGCCTACCACGGAAAATGGAACTCCAGCGATCAAATCCCCGAAACGGCCATACCACTGGTTGGTTTCTTCGGAACCCTGAACCCATCCGACGGCGGCAATTCCCAGCGGTACAGTGTGCAGGGCGAGTGGCACCGCCAGAACGACAGTTCCGCGACGACCATCATGGGCTACAGCTTTTATTACGATCTCGATTTGTTTTCCGACTTTACGTACTACCTGGATGATCCGGTAAAGGGCGATCAGTTTGAACAGCAGGACAGCCGCTGGGTGGCTGGTTTTGCGGCCGCGCACACGATCTTCAATCATTGGTGGGACCGCAAAATGGAAAACACGTTCGGTGTGCAATTGCGCAACGAATGGGTCAACAACGGCTTGTACCGCACGGAAGATCGTGTCCGCACGGATAAGAACGATAGCAACGCTTGCAATGTCGACCCGATTCCCGAGTGCGCAAGCGATCCCGATCTGGTCGCGGTCCTCCCGGCGGCCACCGACGTGAGCCGGTTTACCGACACCATGGTGAGTTTTTATGCGGAAAACAAAACGCAGTGGACGGAAAAATTTCGTTCGGTGCTGGCCTTCCGTGGAGACGAGGCCATCTATTCCAACACCAACCTGACTCCTTCTTATGTCGCCACAGAGTTGCCGGGCGCTCCGGTGATCAACTTCTCCGAGCTGAATTCCGGGTCGGTGAGCAAGTTTTTGCCTAGCCCCAAAGCGAGTTTGATTTTTGGCCCATGGGCCGACACGGAGTTTTACGTGCAAGGTGGATTCAGTTTTCACAGCAACGACGTGCGCGGCGCAACGCAGAGGATGGAACCGATCTCGCCGGACTTTCCGTTCCCAACGCCCACAACTCCAGTCAGCCCCCTGGTTCAGACCAAAGGCGCCGAAGTCGGCGTGCGCACCGTGGCCGTCCCGCACCTGCAAAGCACGCTGTCGATCTGGTATCTGCACAGCAATTCCGAACTGCAGCAGGACGGCGATACCGGAGCTACGGTTCCATCTGCGTCGCCCAGCAATCGCTACGGCATCGAGTGGGCGAATTACTTTACGCCCACGAACCACCTTGCGTTCGATCTGGACTTTGCCGATTCTTGGGCCCGCTTTACCGAGGTGGACCCGGACGACGCGGCGTACACCAACCCGGGTGGAGGGCAGTATCCGGTGCAAGGCCCCGGAGGCAAGTGGGTTCCCGAAGCCGTTGGGATTGTGCTTTCTGCTGGCGCTACAGTGCAAAATTACAAAGGCTTTTGGGGGAGCGTACGGCTGCGTGCGTTCGGCCCGCGCAATTTAACGTCGGACGCCATTTATCAATCCAATCCAACAATCCTGGTCAACGCCGAGATTGGCTATCACTTCAACAAGAAATGGAGCTTTTCGGCGCAACTGCTGAATTTGCTCAATCGCTACGATCACGACATCGATTACACATATGTCTCTCGTATAACGCCGGCGGGTGCGGCGGCATTCGGCGACGTTATGCACCCCACTGAACCATTTCAAGTGCGATTCTCGCTGGTAAGGACATTCGGTGGAACGTTCTGACCTGTTGGAACGGGGACGTACAGCAATTCGGCAAGCACAATGAAGATCATAGGTCGGAGCCGATGCGGAGAAGGGCCTCGCGGAGAATGGCTTCGGGGGTGATGAGGCTGAGAACTAAGTAGTCTTGCGCGGGGAAGCCGTAAAAATGACCGGGGTGAATCAGGACGTGATGCGTTTCGAGGAGTTGAAGAACAGTTTCCTCGTCGGAGCGGCGCGAACGTAGGCGAAGCACGGCGTACCAGCCGCCGTCGGCGTGGAGGAGTTCGGCCGGTGGAGTGCCTTGCGATGACGGAAGAGTGGATTTCAGCAGTTCGAGATTGGCGGCGGCGCGTTCCCGAATTTGCGCCTGGATCGCGTGGCGCTGCGCCAACAGCGCGGGCGCGGCTTGTTGAATTGGCGTGCTGACAGACAAGTAGGTGTCGGCGATTACTTCGAGACGATCCAGGGACGGGCGCACATCGGCGTCGGGACCGGAAACAACGATCCAAGCCAGCTTCATCTGCGGGAGCGCGGAAATTTTGGAAAGGCCGCTTAGCGTGAAGGTGAGCGCTTCACGATTCGCGGCGAACGACGGGCGAGACTTGCGGTCAAACGAATAATCCAGAAACACTTCATCGGCGATCACCGCCAGGCTATGAGCGCGCGCAAGACCGTTCAGGTGAACGAGTTCTTCAGGCTGCACGAACGATCCAGTGGGATTGTTGGGATGCACTACCAGAACGGAGCGCGTGCGATCGGTGATTGCTTGTTCGAGGGAGTGGAAGTCGATCAGCCAGCCGCCGGCATAGTGCAGATCGTAAGGGATCAGGCGGACGTCAGCGAGGTCGGCGAGAAATTCGAAGAGCGGATAGCTGGGAGTGGGGACCAGCACTTCGTCGGCGGGATCGCAGAGCAGGCGGAAGAGGTAGGTATAGGCCTCGCTGGTGCTGGTGGTCAACACGAGATGGTCGGGATTCAGGTGAACATTGTGGTCGTGAAGATAGTAGTCCGCAACAGCACGGCGCGCGGAGGGCAAGCCCAGCGGTTGTGGATCATAGTCGAGAGCTGAGGTGCTCGCGATCGATTGCAGGATGGCAGCCTGATCGTAGTTGAAGCCGCACGCGGTTGGATTGGACACTGTCAAATCGAGGATGGGCGTGCCGGCGGCATGCAGCCGCGCACTCGCTTCAGAAAACGCATTCGGAGTGAGCTTCCAGTTGGTTCGGCGAGAAAACATGGACGAACAGGAAGATAACACACGGCCCGCATTGGCGGAGCTCTAGGAAGCAGCGATCAGGCGCCGACGGCTTGAGCGTGTTGTGCGGCTTCGGGAAAGGTGACGCCGGAGAGGATGGCCTTGATGCGATTCAGAGCTTCGGGAATGGCCGGCCGCACGCGGGAAGAGGGACGAGCCCCGGGACCAAGGGAGTCTGTGCCAATCCAGATTTGATAGATGACCTTGGGTGCCTCAGCAAAGCGCTGTTCGCAGAAGGTCAGCAGGCGGGACGGGCTGAATTCGCGCTGATTCTTCACGTGTCCGGGGTAAGGACTGACACGATTGACGCTCACGGAGCCAGGCGCAAAGTCGTTGGATGCGTCGATAAAAATAACCTGATCGTATTTTCTAAGCAGGTCCGCAAGCTCGAAGGACCAAGTGCGGCAGAAGAAAATTTGAGTTTGCGGGTCGCAGCAACCGGCCGCCAAGCCGCGAGCGACCTGCACAGCAACAGAGGCATCGCTGCGCGATGGATCTCCACAAGCCAGAATGAGGGAGCGATTCACAGAAACTCCAAAGCTAGGGGTCCAAATGGAATATGGAACGTTGCGAGAGCAAAGGGAAGAGAAAAATCGAAGAAAGTCAATTGAGTGGGATGAAAGGACGGCGAAGGGAAAGCAGAGGGAAAAAGCTCAGGCCTGCGTTGAATATCACAACAACGAGTGAGTGCAAACACACAGCGAGGTACCAGTGAACATGGTCGGGGGAACTTTTCGCGATGGTAACAATCGATTTTTCAAATAGTTCTGACTAGACCGAACGAGTGTTCGGATTTGGTATCCAAACTGCCACTACTATCCCTAATGGATGACCGTTGCGCTGCCATCCAGGTCTTCCGGCAAGCGCAACCGGTCGGTGTCGGAGGGGTTTCTTAGCCGCGGCGCCAGTTCGCTCTCTTCCAGTAAAGGTTCCATTCTTAGTTAGATGCCGGAGGTATACGCGTGCGAGACGATGCCACAGTGCCCATGCCTGGGTTTATGCGGAACGGAGTGGACCGCCGCAGTTTCATGAAGATCGTTGCGCAAGCTACCGCTGCGGTCGGACTAAGCGGCACGCTGGCGGCCAAGGTCGCGGAAGCGGTCACTAACGGAGCGCGCCCCTCGGTGATCTGGCTGCATTTCCAGGAATGCACGGGATGCACGGAATCCCTGCTGCGCACGTCGCATCCGGGAATCGCGGATGTCATCTTCGACCTGATCTCCCTGGACTATCACGAAACGCTGATGGCAGCGGCCGGCAAGCAGGCAGAGCAGGTGCTGGACACCGCAATCAAGAAGAACGCCGGAAAGTACGTGCTGGTGCTGGAAGGCGCGATTCCGACCAAGGAAAACGGGAACTACCTGCAGATCGCCGGGCGCACCGGTCTCGACATTGTGAAACAGGCTGCGGGCTCGGCGGGAGCGATCGTGGCGATCGGTTCCTGCGCTTCGTGGGGAGGGGTGCCATCGGCGGATCCCAATCCGACCGGGGCCACCGGGATGCCAACGATTCTGGCTGGTAAAACGGTGGTCACGTTGCCGGGCTGCCCGGCAAATCCATACATTTTGTTGGGAACGCTGCTGCAATATGTGGCGCTCGGCAAACTGCCGGAGCTGGATGAAAAGAACCGCCCGAAATTCGCGTATGGCCGCGTGATTCACGAACATTGCCCGCGGCGCGCGCACTTCGACGCGGGACGCTTTGCAGAAGAATTCGGGGACGAAGGGCACCGGCTGGGTTACTGCCTTTATAAGCTGGGATGCAAAGGTCCGGCGACGCACGCCAGTTGCTCGGTTCTGCAGTTCTGCGAAGTGGTGGATGCGTGGCCCATCGGTCTGGGGCACCCGTGCTTCGGGTGCACGGAAGAAGCGGTAGCCTTCCGGGTGCCGATGCTGAAGCCGGCAGAGATTGTGCGGCCCACGCCACCAGCTACGTACGCGCCAGTATCCGCTCCACAAGGCACGATCAGCCCGATCGCGACAGGATTGGGAGGCGTGATCGGAGGCGCACTGCTGGGCGCGGGTTGGGTGGCTTCCAGAAAATTCGGTCCCACGAAGGACGTAACGCCTGAGACGGCAGCTCCCTCGGAAAAGAAAGATACAACCAACCGGCCAGGGCAGGAGTAAGCAATGGACGCAAACCGTAGGGACATCCTGAAGGCCTTTGTCAGCGGATCGGCGCTGGTGGCGCTGGCCAGCACGGGTGCGCCGGTGAAAGCGGCCGCGGACGACGGAGCGATTCCGCCGCTGCCGGACGCAGTTGGTCTGATGTACGACGCCACGCGCTGCATCGGGTGCCGGGCGTGCATGCCGGCTTGCCAGAACGAAAATGGGCTGACCCCCGACACAGGCGGCTCAGGCGGTTTGTATCAGCAGCCGTTGACGCTGAACTCCGACACGAAGAACCTCATCAAGCTGTACACCTCTCCGGATGGCAAAGAAAAATCCTTCATGAAGCAGCAGTGCATGCACTGCGTCGACCCGGCTTGCGTTTCGGGATGCCCGATGGAAGCGTTGCACAAGGAACCGGGCGGCGTCGTGGGATGGAACGGGTCGCTGTGCATCGGCTGCCGCTATTGCCAGATCGCCTGCCCCTTCAACATTCCCAAGTTCGAATGGCATAAGGTAAATCCAAAGATTGTGAAGTGCGAACTGTGCCGGCATACGGTGGGCAAGACGGCCTCGCAGCCGGCGTGCACGCGAGTCTGCCCTACGCACGCAGTCATTTACGGGAAGCGTACGGACCTGCTGGCGGAAGCGCACCGGCGGATACAAGAACGGCCGGACTTTTATTTTGAGAATCGGGTGTATGGAGAGAAAGAAGGCGGCGGCACACAGTGCCTGATCCTCTCCCACGTGGATTATTCGAAGCTGGGGCTGCCGAGTTTACCGAATCAGTCGGCGCCGTCGCAGGTGCGCAAGGTGACCAACTTTATTTATCGCGGATTTTTGACGCCGGTGGTGGCGTATGGCGGCATCGCCGCGATCATGCGTAGCCGGTGGAAGGAACACCTGACGCACGTCGAGCAGGACAAGAAACACGAAGGTCCGACGCAGGAGAACCAGGCATGATCGGCCGCTGGGATAAGTGCATACGACTGAAGGAACCGCTGTTCACCAAGCCGTTTTACCTGTTCGCCGGGCTGGCGGCGTTGGCATTTTTGCTGGGGTTGTTCCGGGAATTTACCGGGCTGGGCTACGTCACGGGTTTGAATGACGGCTATTCGTGGGGACTGTTCAAGAACTGGAACGTCACCGCACTGACGGCCCTGGGCTCTGGCGGGTATGCCGTGGCGGTGATGGCCTGGCTCTTCAATGAGCGTAGGTATCACCCGATTTTGCGGACCGCGGTGCTGACCAGTTTGTTGGGATACGGCACGGGCATGATCGCGTTGGGCTTTGACGTTGGCCGGCCCTGGAATTTTCTGCGCTTGAATGACCCGCGCAACTGGAACCCGCATTCGGTGCTGCTGGAAGTCGCGGTGTGCATGACGGCGTACGCCATCCTGGCGCTGGACGTAGAGAACATGCCGCCATTCCTGGAAGGCATGTACAAAAGCGCCGACCCGAAGAAGCGGGAATGGGCGCTGAAGATTTTTAACTTCATGCAGAAGACATTTCCATTCGGGATCGCGCTGGCGTTCGTGCTGCCGTCGATGCACCAGTCCTCACTCGGACAACTGATGTTCCTAGCGGGCACCCGCGTCAACGTGTTGTGGCAGACCCCGTGGCTGCCGCTGCTGTACCTACTGATGGCCTATATTCTTGGGTTTGCGTGCGTGTTGCTGGTTCTGCTGATGGCCAGTTATGCGTGGGACCTGGGACGCGACGGAGAGATCCTGGGCAAACTCGCGAAAACCATGTCGGTCCTGACGCTGATCTGGCTGGTAATTCAAATTGTGGATCTGGTGCGCCGGGGAGTAGTGGCGCATGCATTCGCGTTTGATCGTTACAGCATCACCTTCCTGATAGAGACGGTGTTGCTGCTGGTGCCGGCGATTGCACTGCTGCCGGGTTCCGTGCGAACCGATCCGAAGTCGCTGTTTCGGTGGACGCTGTTGCTCTCGTTGGGAGGATTACTGTACCGGTTCACGCCAACGACCATCGCATTCAACCCCCTGGGCAACTATCACTATTTTCCGTCGGTGGCCGAAATCCTGATGAGCGTCGGATTTACGTCGCTGGCGGTAGCGCTGTTTCTGTACGCGGTGAAGACGTTCGCGATTCTTCCGGCGTCTGCAGGGAAGATTGCAGCGGAAGCGGCCATGCCGCCGTTCGACACACTGTAGGAGAGAAGGAACTTCATGAGCAACCGCATCACGATCGATCCGATAACCCGAATTGAAGGGCACCTGCGCATCGATGTGCAGGTGGAAAACGGCAAGGTGAACGATTCGTGGGCATCGGGAACGATGTTCCGTGGAATCGAAACTATTCTGCTGGGGCGTGATCCGCGGGAAGCGTGGCTGTTCACGCAGCGGTTCTGCGGAGTGTGCACCACGGTGCACGCGATCGCGTCGGTGCGCGCGGTAGAGAACGCCGCGGGAATCCAGGTGCCGCCGAACGCGCAGTACATCCGCAATTTGATTCTGATTGCGCACGCGTTGCAGGACCACGTCGTGCATTTCTACCACCTGTGCGCGCTCGATTGGGTCGATGTCGTTTCCGCGTTGAAGGCCGATCCGGCGAAGACGGCGGCGTTGGCGCAGAGCCTCTCCACGTGGCCGCGTAACAGCTATCAGGATTTCAAGCAGGTGCAGGATCGCGTGAAAGGCTTCGTAGCCAACGGCCAACTGGGAATTTTCGCGAACGGCTATTGGGGACATCCGGCAATGAAACTGCCGCCCGAGGTGAATCTCCTGGCGGTTGCGCACTATCTGCAGGCGCTAGAATACCAGCGGCTGGCGAACCAGATTGTGGCGATTCTGGGAAGCAAGACGCCGAATATTCAGAACCTGGCGGTCGGCGGAGTGGCCAACGCCATCAACCTCGACAATCAGGCGACCTTGAACATGGACAAGCTGTACATGATCAAGAGCCTGTTCGATGAGCTGAACGAATTTGTGCACAAAGTGTATTTCGTGGACGCTTGCGCGGTGGCCGCGTTGTACCCGGACTGGTTTCAATACGGTGCCGGTGTGACGAATTATCTCGCGGTTCCGGACCTGCCGCTGGACAGCGCGATGACGCAATTCGACCTGCCGGGCGGAATCGTGTTCAATGGCGAGCTGAAGGCCGTCTATCCGATCAAATCGCACACCGACGCACGCCTTTTGAATGGAGTAACTGAGAACGTCGCGCACGCCTGGTATGAAGGCGAGCAGACCCTGCATCCGTGGAAGGGCGAAACCAATCCCAAGTTCACGGGCTTCCAGGAAAACGGCAAATACACCTGGGTGAAGTCGCCGCGATTCGAAGGCAAGCCGATGCAGGTCGGACCACTGTCCCAAGTGCTGGTGGGATTTGCTCAGGGACACCCGCTCACCGTAAAGTGGGCCGGCGAGGCCATCAAGCAAGTGTCCGCAATCTCGAAGCAACAGGTGACACCAGGAATGCTGCAATCCACCTTGGGCCGCATCGCAGCGCGCGCAATTCGCGCGTCCATGCTGGCGGACCTGTCGGACAAGCATTGGAACCTGCTGGTCAAGAACATTGCCAGCGGAGACACCAAGATTTACGTAAAGCCGCAGTTTGGCGACAAGGAATTGAAGGGCGCAGGATTCCACGAAGCGCCGCGCGGCACGCTGTCGCACTGGGTGGTGATCAAGGAAGGAGTCATTGCCAATTACCAGGCGGTGGTGCCAACCACCTGGAATGCCGGACCGCGAGATGAGCACGGCACGCATGGACCGTACGAAGCATCGCTGATGGGCAATCCCGTCGCCGACAGCGAGAAACCGCTGGAAGTGCTCAGGACAGTACACTCGTTTGATCCCTGCCTGGCCTGCGCGATCCACACGTTCAATCCCGAAGGCAAGGAAGTTGTAAGCGTCAAGTAGGAGGAACCATGTCGGATGCAACGCAAACAGTACGCGCGCGCGTCGGAGAGGCTACGATTGACGCCGAACACGATCTGCAGATGCAGTTGTTGGACTCGCTGACGGAGTGCATTCAAAAGGGGAATCAGCTGATCCCTGCGAGTTATGTGCTGGATCAATTTATAGAGCTGTCGGACATGCACTTTCTTTCGGAGCAACTGGTGATGCGGTTGCACAGCTATCCGGGGTATGATCCGCACCTCGAAGAACACACCAGGTTGATGCGGAAAGTGCGAGACATCAGGGCGAATGTGGCCGCAGGCGAGCAGGAGCTGAGTCTGAAGCTGACAGCGGAGCTGAAGGAATGGCTGCTGACGCACATCGCAACCGAAGACGTGGCGTTCGGAGAATTCTTGAAGACACGGGAAGCGAAGAGCGAATGACTACACCGCGGCGCATCGGAGTGCTGAGCGTCGGCAACGTGCTGATGGGCGACGATGCGATTGGTCCGTACCTGTTGAAGCTGCTGGAAGCGCGATACACCTTTCCCGAAAACGTGGTACTGCAGGATTTGGGAACGCCCGGCCTGGGGATTACCCCGTTTTTTGCTGATTTTGACGTGATTGTGCTGCTGGATGCGGTGCAGACCAGCGACGCGCCGGGCACCGTAAAGCTCTATCACAAAAAAGATTTGCTGCAGATCAAGGTTCAGCCGCGCGTCAGCCCGCATGATCCCGCACTGGTGGAGGCGCTGTTTTTTTCGGAATTGGGCGGGAAATGCCCGGAGGATTTGCTGCTCGTGGGAGTAGTGCCGAAGGCGTGCGAACTGGGATGTTCCATGAGCGAAGATATGCACTCCGCCGAGGAACCGGCCTTGGTAGCAGTACTCGCGGAATTGGAAAAATGGGGCGCCGCTCCGCGATTGCGAGCCGAGCCGCAAGAGCCGAATCTGTGGTGGCGCGAACCTGTCGCGCAGCTTAAGGAAGAAGCGGGAGAAGTGAACCATGTGTCTGGCCATTCCCGGTAAGATCGAACAAATTGAGGATCAAGAGGGAATCCGCGCCGGGCGCGTTTCGTTTGGCGGAGTGATTCGGCAGGCGTGCCTGGATTTCGTGCCAGAGGCCAACCTGGGCGACTATGTTATGGTGCATGTCGGCTTTGCCATCAGTGTGGTGGATCGCGAGGAGGCGGAGCGCACGTATGCGCTTCTGGAAAGCCTCGGAGTGTTGAAAGAAGAATTGGCGGCCCTGACGGACGAAAATCCCAGTACATGAAATATCTGGATGAATACCGCGACGCGAAGATCGCCCGCGCACTAGTGGCGGAGATACAAGCTCGCTCAACGCAGAGATGGGTGGTGATGGAAATCTGCGGCGGCCAGACGCACACGTTGATGCGCTACGGCATCGACGATTTGTTGGGCAATAGCGTGGAGTTGGTGCACGGGCCAGGGTGCCCGGTGTGTGTTACTCCGCTGGAAATGATTGACCGCGCGATTGCCTTGGCGCGCAGGCCCGATGTAACGCTGGTGTCCTATGGGGACATGCTGCGCGTGCCGGGTTCGAACACGGATTTGTTTCATGTGAAGGCCGAGGGCGGAGACGTTCGGATTGTGTACTCGCCGAGCGATGCGGTGGCCTTGGCTCGCGCGATGCCGGACCGCAAGGTGGTGTTTTTCGCGATTGGCTTCGAGACTACTGCGCCCGCGCACGCGATGGTGGTGTTGCAGGCGGCTCGCCTAGGACTGCAAAACTTCAGCCTGCTGGTTTCGCACGTGCTTGTGCCACCGGCGATTCGAACGCTGCTGGGTTCGCCGAACAATCGGGTGCAGGGATTCATTGCGCCCGGGCACGTGTGCTGCGTGGTGGGTTATGAAGGTTACGAGGAATTGGTACGGGAATTCCACGTGCCGATCGTGGTAGGCGGCTTCGAGCCGATCGATTTGCTGGAAGCGATCCGTATGCTGGTCGATCAACTGGAAGAAGGGCGCACGGAAGTGGAAAACCAGTACAGTCGGTCGGTGCAGCGCGGTGGTAATGTTCCAGCGCAGGAAGCGGTGGCGCGCGTCTTCGAAGTGAAAGATCAGAAGTGGCGCGGAATTGGAAGAATCGCCGGTAGCGGGCTGCAATTGCGGCGAGCCTACGCGGAATTTGATGCGGAGCGGGTATTTGAACTGGACGATGTGCGTGCCGAAGAGTCGCCGGACTGCATCGCCGCGCAAGTGTTGTTAGGATTGAAGAAGCCCACGGATTGCCCGGCATTCGGGAGCAAGTGCTCGCCGGAAAGGCCGCTGGGAGCGCCGATGGTTTCGACGGAAGGTGCCTGTGCCGCGTATTACCAATACCGACGCCATCTTGTCACGCAATGACGTGAAAGAGGACGAGGCGCGCGAGTTGGTGCTGTCCTGCCCGATGCCGCTGCCCGCGGGAGATCGTATTCTGCTGGGTCACGGAAGCGGCGGCAAGCTGAGCGCCGAGTTGATTCGCGATATTTTTCTGCCGGCGTTTGGGAATAGCCACCTTGAATCGGCTGGAAGATCAGGCGATCGTTCCCATCGAGCAGTGCCGCCTTGCGATTACCACTGATTCCTTTGTAGTAAAGCCGCTATTTTTCAAGGGCGGCGATATTGGGTCGCTGGCCGTGCACGGCACGATCAATGATCTGGCGATGGGCGGGGCGGAGCCGCTGTGGCTGACCGCTGCGTTCGTGTTGGAAGAAGGGCTGCCGCTGGAGACGTTGCGGAGAATCGTGAACTCCATGCAGCGGGCCGCGAAAGATGCCGGTGTGGAGATTGTCACGGGTGATACGAAGGTGGTGGAAAAAGGAAGCGTTGACGGCGTTTTCATCAACACTACCGGAATTGGGCGCGTACGGCGCGGGGTGCAACTCAGCGCGGCCAATGCGAAACCGGGAGACTGCGTGCTGGTCAGCGGAACACTGGGTGATCATGGCATCGCAATTCTGGCCGAGCGGGAAGGTTTGCAGTTCGAAACTCCGATTGGCAGCGATTCAGCGGCATTGCACAATCTGGCCGGAGCAATCTTGGCGAGCACGGATGAGGTGCGCTGCATGCGCGACCCGACGCGCGGGGGATTGTCCAGCACATTGAACGAGATTGCCGCCAGTTCGCAGGCCGGCATCGAGTTGGAAGAAAAAACGATCCCGATACGCGAACAGGTGCGCGGTGCGTGCGAAATGCTGGGACTCGATCCTTTGTACGTGGCCAATGAAGGCAAGCTGGTGGCGATTGTGGGGCCGGACGGCGCGGATGCCGCTCTGCGCGCGGTGCGCGGCAACGAGTTGGGCAGGGACGCGCAGATCATCGGCAGAGTTACGCAGGAGCATCCGCGAATGGTGGTGATGCGCACTCCATTCGGAACGACGCGGATTGTCGATATGCTGGCCGGCGATCAACTGCCGCGCATTTGCTGACTACAGTTGAGAAGAGAAGCGGAGCGGTGCGGTCGTGCACGAAATAGGAATCGCATCACAAATTCTGCAGGAAGTGGAAGTGCAAGCGGCGCGCCGAAGCGAAGTACGGGTGACGGGCGTGGGGCTGCGCATCGGAGAGTTGTCCAATATCGACCGGGACGCGCTGGCCTTTGCATTTGATGCCCTAACGCGCGATACACGATGGGAGGGTTTGAAAGTAGAGATGGAGTGGTTCCCGCGCCGGCAGAAGTGCCTGAATTGCGGTCATGAATTTCAGGTCGAAAATCTGCAACTGGACTGCCCCGTATGCCACAGCGTGGCGACCTCGTGCGTCAGTGGTACGGAGCTGGACATCGCCTACCTGGAAGTCGAGGAGGTTGCGGACCAATGCGTGAAGCCGTAGAGAAAAAAGTATTGAGCGAGAACGACCGGCTCGCCGCGGAACTGCGGGAGCGTTTCCGTCGCGAAAACATTTTCTGCGTGAACCTAATCAGTTCGCCTGGCTCGGGGAAAACGTATTTGCTCGAGAAAACTCTGGCATCGTATCCGAAGCATGCAAATGTAGCGGTGCTTACCGGCGATATTCAGACGGACAACGATGCGCAGCGATTGGCGCGATACGGTTTCCCAGTGCGGCAGATCGTCACCGGCGGAACGTGCCACCTGGACGCTCGCATGATCGAAAAGCACTTGCAGGAGATGAAGTTCACGGGGCCGGGAACGCTGTTCATCGAAAATGTGGGGAATCTGGTTTGTCCGTCCAGCTATGACCTGGGCGAGGCCGCGAAAATCGTGCTGTTGAGCGTGACCGAAGGCGAAGACAAGCCGCTGAAGTATCCGGGAATCTTCTTTCGTGCGACCTTGATGGTGCTTACCAAAATCGACCTTCTGCCGCACGTCGAATTCGATCCGCGCCTCGCGGAAGAAAATGCGCGGAAAATTCATCCCGAAATTGAATACCTGGCAGTCTCCGCGCGAAGCGGCGAAGGCTTCGACGCGTGGCTCGCCTGGCTGACGCGGTTGGGACAGGTGCAAGCCCAGGAAACTTCGCTCATCCACTCATAATACGTTTTTGCGAATCCGGTATGATGGAAAACTCAACCATGACCGTGGTGCGCAAAGGCATCGATGTCTCCGGCATCGTCCAAGGGGTGGGGTTTCGGCCATTCGCCTACCGATTGGCGCGACAATGCCGCTTGGGCGGTTTCATCACCAATACAGCGAGCGGCGTGAGCATTGAAGTGGAAGGGCCAACTGAGCAGGTGGAAGAGTTCCTGCGGCGATTGTTCAACGAAGTTCCGCCACTGGCCAAAATCACCCAACAAAACGAGCAGGAACTGGAGCTCAAAGGCGAGACGGAATTTGAGATACGATCCAGCCGGACGGGCGACGCGCCAAGAGCCCTGATTTCGCCCGATGTGGCCACCTGCGACGACTGTTTGCGCGAAATGATGAACCCGCGCGACCGGCGATTCCGCTATCCCTTCATCAACTGCACCAATTGTGGGCCGCGCTTCACAATCGTGCGCGACATCCCCTACGACCGCGCGCGCACTTCGATGGATAAATTCAAAATGTGCGGAGCATGCCAAACGGAATACGAAGATCCGGCGAGCCGGCGGTTCCACGCGCAGCCGAATGCGTGCTGGGATTGCGGGCCGCAACTGTTGCTGCTGACCGCGGACGGCAAGCATCTCGATGTCGCGGAACCGGTGCGGGAAGCGGCGGAACGTTTACGACAGGGACAGATTGTGGCGGTGAAGGGCATCGGCGGATTCCATCTGGCGTGCGATGCGCGGAATGACACGGCAGTGACGCAACTGCGCGAGCGCAAGAGAAGGATTGAAAAGCCGTTTGCGGTGATGGTTGCGAACCGGACGGAAGCGGACGCGTTTGGGGAAATCGGCGAGGTGGCGGAGCGGTTGCTCCTGGAGAGGAGTCGCCCCATTGTACTGGCGCCGAAACGCGCGGAATCGGCACTGGCGCCGTCGGTGGCGCCGGGGAACCGCTTCGTAGGATTGTTCCTGCCCTACACTCCGCTGCATCATTTGCTGTTTGCCTCCGGAAAATTTTCAGCGTTGGTGATGACCAGCGGAAATTTAAGCGAAGAGCCGATTGCAATCGGCAACGAGGAAGCTCTCGATCGGCTGAAGGGAATTGCGGACGCGTTCCTGGTGCATGATCGCGACATTCTGCGCCGGTGCGATGACTCCGTTGTTCGCGTGGTGGGGCGCGAATCGCAGCAACTGCGGCGGTCGCGCGGATTTGTGCCGGTGCCCGTGCAGCTAGAACACGAGATCGAACCGATCCTCGCCGTGGGCGGCGAATTGAAGAATACGATTTGCGTGACTCGAGGCAGCGAAGCGTTCCTCAGTCAACATGTGGGCGACCTGGAAAATCTGGAAAGCTACGGCTTCTTCGAAGAAACCGTGAAGGGTATGCGGCAGATTCTGGAAATGCAGCCCAAAATCATCGCACACGATCTGCACCCGGATTACTTTTCGACGCGATGGGCGCTGGATCAGAACGACGCGGAGCACGTGCCCGTGCAGCATCATCACGCGCACATCGCCGCATGCATGGCGGAGAATCATCTGGCGGGACAGGTGATCGGTATCGCGCTGGATGGCACCGGCTACGGAGCGGACGGCGCGGTGTGGGGCGGCGAAATTCTTGTGGCGGGTTACGAAGGTTTCGAACGCGCGGGATATTTCGACTATGTTCCGATGCCGGGCGGAGCGGCGGCGATTCACGAGCCTTGGCGAATGGCGGTAAGCCACTTGTCGAAGCATTATCCGGATGTCGAAAAGCTGAATCTGAAATTTGTGGAGGAAGTGGATCCTCGAAAGCGCAGTGTGGTGCTGCAGATGATTCGCCACGCAGTGCATTCACCGCGCACGTCCAGTTGCGGGCGGCTATTCGACGCGGTGGCAGCAATGACGGGATTGCGTTCGACCGTGACCTACGAAGCGCAAGCGGCGATCGAACTGGAAATGGCGGCGCACGAGTCGTCCGATCTGGGCGCGTACCCGTTCGACCTCATGCACGAGAACGCGATGTGGAAGATCGGGACCAAGTCGTTGTTGCAATGGTTGGTAGACGACATTCGCAAGCACTGCTCGATTGGCGATATGAGCCGGCGTTTCCACAACGGGCTCGCGGCGGTCTTGGTGGAAGTTGCGCAGAAGGTGCGCAAGCGGACAACTTTGAATCGAGTGTGCTTGAGCGGTGGATGCTTCCAAAATGTACTGCTGCTGGAATTGCTGCTGGCCGCGCTGCGCGAGCAAGAATTTGAAGTGTACTACCACACGGAAGTTCCGGCGGGCGACGGTGGCATCAGCTTGGGCCAAGCGGTGATCGCCGCGCACCGGATACGCGCGCATCGGCAATCGAATTAGTGTAAGCCAAAGGCGCGGTTGGCGACGATGCCTTTGCCTTCGGCGACGGTAATTGTTTGGCCGGCGGGAACGGCGGAGAGCCGATCCACTTGTCCACTCGGCCAGCGCAATTCAATCACCTCGGCGCGCTCGTGTTGTCCCAAGCCGAACGTCAGAATCAATTCACTCGCGGAAAGATAGCTGGAACCGCTGCGCAACATCTGAGTTTGCGTTTCACCGCCCGCGGTGAGCTTGACAACCGTTCCCAATCCATCGCGATTGGATTTATTTCCAACGAGCTTGATACGCAGGCTGCGATTGGCTTTTGATCCGGGCGCCGCATCGTTCTCGAAAAGATAGGCAGGGCCGCCGTTGGTGGAGAGTAGAACATCCAAGCGGCCGTCATTGTTGAAGTCGCCGTAGGCTGCGCCTCGTCCTACGCGAGGCGAGGCAAAGGCAGCGCCCATCTGTTTGGTGACTTCCACAAAATTGCCTTTGCCCATGTTGCGGAACAGGTGCGGAGGCATGGCGTACTTCACATTGGGCTGAACGCGTTGGATGTCGGAATCGATGTGGCCATTGGCAATCAAAATGTCGGGCCAGCCATCCAAGTCGTAGTCGAAGAAGAAGCAGCCGAAACCGAGCGTGAGCAGGGAAGCACGGCCAATTTCGGAGCGCGGAGCTTCGTCGACAAATAAGCCTTTGCCCTCGTTGTGATACAGCGAGAGCATCTGGTTGGAAAAATTGGTGATCAGGATGCTGGCGGCTCCTGACCGATCGTAATCCGCAGCGTCAACGCCCATGCCGGCGCGCGCGACGCCTTCTTCACTGAAGGCAATTCCGGCGACGACCGCTTTTTCGGTAAACGTGCCATTGCCATTATTGCGATAGAGCTTGTTGGGTTGCGTGTCGTTGGAGAAAAGCAAGTCCGGCCAGCCGTCGTTGTCGTAGTCGAGGATGGCTATACCGAGAGCCTTGGAGGTGGCATCTCCGAGTCCGGCACGCTTGGTGACATTCTCGAATGTGCCATCGCCGCGATTGTGCCAGAGACGAACCGACGCTCCCTTGTACGATTCGGGTGTGCAATACGACTTGCTCTTGCCGTCGAGCGTACAGTACAGATCGCCTTCCAGACTCCATTGCACGTAGTTGGCAACGACCAGGTCAAGTTTGCCGTCGCGATCGTAGTCGACCCACGCGGCGCTGGTGCTAAATTCCTTCGGCCCGAGAAGTCCGCTTTTTTGAGTGATGTCGGTGAACGTGCCGTTGCCATTGTTGTGAAACAGACGGCTCTGTCCCATCGCGGTCACGAACAGGTCGTCAAAGCCATCGTTATCGAAATCGCCGACGGCCACGCCCATACCGAACATTTCGATATCTAGGCCGGCCTTTTTGGTGACGTCGCTGAAGGTGCCGTCGTGGTTGTTGTGATAGAGCTTGGGTGTGGAGTGCTTCGAAGCATGGCCGGGCCAATCGGTCCCGTTGACGATAAAAATGTCCTGCCAGCCGTCGTTGTCGTAGTCGATGAACGCGACGCCGGGACCCATGGTTTCTGGCAGGAATTTTTTGCCGAAGGCCGCATTGTTGTGAACAAAATGGATTCCGGCCTTTTGTGTGACGTCGCGAAAGGTAATTGTGGATTTGTCCGTAACGGTTTGCGCTTGGAGTGTGGGAATTCCGCCACCTCCGATCAATACGATCCCTACAGCCACTGCCCACACGAATCTCACCGAGAAATTACCTTTCTTCGCGGCCGACGCCCAGCGCATCCGCAACGCGGTTGATGTAGTTGAACCAGGAAGCGATGAGCGTGATCTGCAGAATGCCCCGATCATCGAAGCCGGCCTGGCGAAGCAAGTCGTGATCCTGCGGGCCGCAGCGCGTGGCGTCGCGCGTCAGCTTTACAACGTAATCGAGCATGACGCGATCCTGCTCGCTGATCGGAGCGGTGCGATAATCCTGGCGCAACGCAAGGATCAAATCGTCTTTCAGAGTGACGCGACGCAGAAACTCTGCGTGAGATTCGATTCAATAGTGGCACCGATTGGTCACCGAAACGAGCGTGGCGATCATTTCGTGTTGATCGCGGCGCAGCGGAAGTTCGGGGGACAGCAGCGCGCCGAACGTGGAAAAGGCGTGATACATCACCTGAGGGAAAAGGCTGTGCGAAGAAACGATGCCCGCTTCCATGCCATGATCCACCGCGGGAACCGGCGTTGCGTACTCCATCGGATAGAGCTTGCGCTGTTCCATCATGGCGTTGCGCACGCTTTCGTCGTCGTTCATCGAGACAGTTTTGATCCAGGTCATGGTTGGTCCTCGAAACCGGTTTCGATCTAACGCCCTCCGCCAGATGCGGGAACTGCCGCGTGGGCGGGTACGCGGGCAGCAACTTCCGGGCGAACTTTTCGGGGCGGATTGGAATCGTTCAGTGCGACGGAAAAATGTTCGTGGACGGCCTGACGCTCCAGATTGTCCTCGGCGTGCTTCTGGCGATAGGCGCCGGTGAGGGTTTGCGCGGATTCGTCGACCTTGAAGCGCAGATAACGTTCCTTGTGCAGGTTGGCGCGGGTCTCATCGCCCAGGCCCGTATAGCAAAGCATCAGGTTGTAATTGGCCTGCAAATCTTCCGGGTCAATGGCGATGGTCTTCTGAAATTCGGCGATGGCGTCCTGATATTTCTTTTGCAGGAAGAGCACGCGGCCCACTTCATTGTGAACGACGCGATCACGCGGGAACTGCGCCAGGACAGACTGCAACACGCTAAGCGCTTGATCGTATTGCCCCTCTTCGCGAAGCACGCGGCCGTAGAAGAAATTGGCGCGCGCGAGGCCGGGCTTCAATTCCAGTGCCTTCAAGAGAACCTGGCGAGCGCCATCGGTGTTGCCTTCCTGCACGCGCACGCGGCCCACGTTGGTCCAGCCATCGGGATTTTGTGGATCGTTGACAGTGATGATCGAGAACGCTTGCTCGGCGGCTTTTAGATCACCCTGCAGGAACAGTCCGATGCCGTAATCGTTCCAGCGGGTCCAATCGTCGTTGGCCCAAACGATCTCGGGTTTGGGTTCCGGCGCGGACTTGGGCAGAACGCGCAGGGATTTTGTGTCTTCGGCGATCACGACGATCGGAAGGTCAGGGATACGGGCGGACTTTGCGGAGACATCGGGCAAATCGGTGGTGAAGGCGACGACGCGATCGTCATAGTCCGGCGTGACGCTCGGATTATTCTGTGTGCCGCCAACAGGCGCGCCGGCGAAAGCGAACTGGGTGTTGAACCACTGGAACTTGCGATAGTTCAGTTTGGAGTGTAGGGTGATCTGCTCGCCTGCGTTTTCCGGAATGTGCATGCGGAAATGAACGGTATCCGCGGCGCCAGGCGGAATCAAGCGAACGTAGACGACGGCGCGGCTGGCCCAGGCATTGCGCTTGTTGATGGGATTGCCGTGCGCGTCAATCTGCAGGGATTTATAGAAATGGGCGCCGGGCTCGACGGGTCCTTTGCCATTGTCTTCGACGCGACCGCTCCAGAAGATAGTGCGCCCGTGATCGTCGGTGGCTTGCAGTTCCAGCCACACGTCCGGAGCATCGATGGTGCCGCCGGGGAAGAAATGTCCGACCTTGCGGGTGCGAACCACCACGTCCACCAAGATGTCGTCCCCACGGCGCACCGCAGCGGACACCCGGCCAAGCGGAGCGGTTAGAGTGCGAGTCTCTCCGGCAGGCCCTTCGGGGAGAGCCGTGTCAGCCTCTTCGCCAACGGCGAACGTGGTGGAGAGTTCCTGCTTGGGCATTTCGGGCAAGCGCACGTCCCCGCGATTGGACCGCGCGGGAGAAATGGCGAAAATGTCGACGCTGACCTGCTTGTCCTGAAGAAATTTCTGGCTGGCCAGCAACTGGACCTGATCTTCGTTGGCGGTAGGGACGGCCGTGTTTGCGCCGGGAAAGCGGTGCGAGTGCACGTAGCCGTTGATGTTGCCTTCATCGTTGGAAGGCAGCAGCGGCATATGGCAATCGGCGCACATCATCGAGGTGGCGGGATAGTAGAAGGCGCGCGCACCCTGGCCGGAAACTCCGCTGGCTTGCCAGTTATCGTATTCGTTGAAGCCGCGAATCCAGCGATAGTGATTGAGAGGAGCGTCGAGATGCACCTTGTGACAGCCCGAGCAGAACTCCGGCACCTGATCACGCATGAACGGCTTCAGAAAGACGCGGCGATGCGGCTCAGGATTCAAGCGCACCATGAAATCGTGGAGGCGGCGTACCAGCGGATTCGAGCTGGCGGCTAGTTGATGAAGCTTTGGATATTCCAGAACGAAATCGCCTTGTCCCATGGTGCTCTTGACTTGAACGATGCTGTGGCACATCAGGCAGCTCAGGCCGGCCTTGGCTTCGGGCGTGTGAACAGTTTCGGCGATGGGGCGGTCCATCATGCCGCTGAAGAGTAACGCGGGGTCGTGGCAGCCCGCGCACCACTTGGAGGGTGGAACGCCGGCGACGCTTTGCATGTACTCGATGCTCTTGCGGTACCACTGATTGTTGAAGGAAGAGAAGTGGTGTGCGGAGCTTTCCCACTGGCGATAAATATCCTGGTGGCAGCGCTCGCACGCTTTCGACTGCATGAAGTAGTCGGAAGGAATGTACTTGCCATCGGTGGTCTGCACGGAACTGGGAAAGAATTTGCCGTGAGGGCCGTCGCCTTCGTCATCCATCGTGGCGGGAGAGAGCAGAGGATTCTTGACCGTAAAGCGGCTCTGCCACGCGTTGTGACGAACCCACCAGCTTCCGCCGGCGAGCAGCAGGAGCGCGGCAAGCACACCTGCGGAGCGCAAGATCGGTTGCAGAGTGCCGGCTCCCAGCCAGCCGCGGCGACGCATCCATTCGAGTGCCAGGAAAAACGCGCCAACAGAACACAGCGCGATGTGGGTATACAGCCAGGTGGAGAAGCGATGGGCGGTGCCAAGCTTGATGAGAACCAGGCCGATGCCGCCGCCTGCCAGCACGAAAAGCCAGCCGGCTTTGCCCAGCAGGCTTTCGTCACGAGCGCCTGAGAAGAGGAAAATTATGAGCGCAAGCGTAACCAGCACGCCGAGGCCGGTGTGCAGCACGACGTTCGCGAAATAAAATATGGAAGCGGAAGGATACGCGTAGAGATAGATGGCCGTGCAGACGAGGACTAAAAGGGACAGATACCGCCAACGCTGCATTTCCGGACTCCCCATCCAAGCGCTTACCGTTGAACGGTTCCCCAAATTACAAGAGCGGCCGGAGAACCATCTCCGGCCGCCATGGAATGGGGAGCTCCCTGCTCAAAATCAATCAAGGAAGCACTAAAGTTGGAATGTTTATACGTGGGGGAAAACGAGGGGACAATAGTATGAAAGAATTACGCCTTTTGTATCTCCATAAGCCCTTTGTTTTCAGTTACTTGATAATACTTTCCGGTGGCAAGTTTCGGATGCTCCTGGGTGTCTCCACTGGGCCACTGAATTACCACGCGATCAATCTGATCGTGTTTCTGGACGCCGAAGGTCACCGGCAACTCAGATTGCGATAGATAACTGGAGCCGCTGCGAACGAAACGTGTTTCCGTAATGCCGCCGTATTGGATTTGCACCTTCGCGCCGATGGCGTCGCGATTGGATTTTGTGCCGACCAGGTGGAAGCGGATGCTTCGGTTGCCGCTCTGCAAATCGTTGCGGTACAGGTAAGCGGGACCATTATTGGTGGTCAGCAGCACGTCCAGATCGCCATCGCGATCGTAGTCAGCAACAGCGAGGCCGCGGCCGACTTTCGGCAGGTCGAAGCCGCCGCCAAGTTCCGAACCGGCCTCGCGAAATTTTCCGCCGCCGAGATTCTGAAAGTACTGCGCAGGCTGCGCGTATCCAACATTGCCGTGGATATTGCGAACGGTGTCGTCGATATGACCGTTGGCGACAGCGATATCGAGCAAGCCGTCGAGATCGGCGTCAAAAAACACGCAACCGAAACCCAGGGTGTTGCGGGTAGGCGAGCCGACGCCGACCTGCATGGCAACATCGTCGTAGGCTTTGCCGGTGGCGCGGTACAGGCCAATCATCTCGTTGTCGAAATTGGTGATCACGATGCCCGGATGGCCGGAATTGTCGAAATCGGCGACGTCCACGCCCATGCCTGCGCGCGCTTTGCCTTCGGAGCTGAAGGCGAGTCCGGCCTCGACGGCGATGTCCTTGAATTTCCCGTTGTGAAGATTGCGATAGAGCTTGTTGGGTTGGGTGTCGTTGGCGACGAGAATGTCCGGCCAGCCATCCTGATCGTAATCGATCATGGCGATGCCCAGCGATTTCGAACTGCTATCGAAAATGCCGGACGTGGCGGTGACATCCTCAAAGGTGCCGTTGCCGCGGTTGTGATACAGCCAGCAGGTATCGCCGCGATAGGCTTCGGGCGTGCAGTAGGATTTGTTCTTCCCGTCGAGGCTGCAAAAAATATCGGTTGCTTCGGACCAGCGGACGTAGTTGCAGACAATCAGGTCGAGGAAGCCGTCGCGGTCGTAATCGAACCACATCGCGGAAGTGCTCAACCCCTGCTTGCCAAGCAGGCCGCTGGATTTGGTGACATCGACAAAGGAGCCTTTGCCGGTGTTGCGGAACAGCCGGCTCTGACCGACGCAGGTGATGAAAATATCCGGAAAGCCGTCGTTGTTGTAGTCCCCGACGGCCACGCCCATGCCGTACATTTCTTCGTCGAGGCCGGCGGCTTTGGTGACGTCCGTAAACGTGCCGTCGCGATTATTGCGGTAGAGCTTCATGGTACTGCGGTGGCGCTTGTGTCCCGGCCAATCCATGGCGTTAATGAGCAGGATGTCCTGCCAGCCGTCGGAATCGTAGTCGATGAAGGCGCAACCGGAGCCGAGTGTTTCGGGAAGGAGCTTGCCGCCATAAGCTCCACTGTTGTGCCGGAAATGAATGCCGGCCTGATCGGTGGCGTCGATCAAACGGAAGCCCGTTGATGGCGCGGCGAACAGAGAGCGCGGCAACGAAGCGGAAGCGGCGGCGGCCATCGTGGTGTGGCGCAGGAATTCGCGGCGTTTCAAGGGAGATTCACCAGCCCATTGCGAATGGCGTAGACGACCAGTTCCGCGGTTTTGTGCATGCCCAGCGCGTCCATAATATTCGCGCGGTGCACGGAAACGGTGTTGACGCTGAGATTCAGCTCGAGTGCAATTTCCTTGTTGGATTTGCCGGCGACGATGTGTTGCAAAATCTCCAGTTCGCGCGGCGTGAGACCGGCGTCACGTTCGCCTTTCAGCGCGCCGGTTCGCGCGAGCTGCGGATCAAGCACCGTGGCGCCCTCAGCCACTTGCTTGACCGCGCTGACAAGATCGAGATCCATGGCGTTCTTCAGAACGTAACCCTTGGCGCCAGCGTCCATCGCCTGCTTCACGAGGGTGTCTTCCGAGTGCATGCTGAGCATGAGGATGGCGACGCGAGGTTGCGTGGCCAGAATCGCGCGGGTGGCCTGAATGCCATTCATCTGCGGAAGCTGGCAATCCATGACGATCACGTCGGGCTTGAGTTCTTCGGCGAGCTTGACGGCTTCGGCGCCGTCGCTGGCCTCGCCGACGACTTCGATGGTGGGTTCGTCTTCCAGCATGCGGCGGAATCCGCGGCGAACCAGAGCATGATCATCGACCAGCAATACGGATATTTTATTCGCCATGAGATTCCACCTTTGCACGAGGCACGCGGAGTTGGACGAGTGTTCCCCCGCTTTCGATGCCGCTGATGTGGACTGTGCCGCCTAAAATTTCGGCGCGCTCCCGCATGGCGACCAGTCCGATACCAGTATGCCCGGGAACGGGCTGAAAACCCTTGCCGTGATCCTCGACGTCGAGTTCGAGAGCGCTTGGGGAAAATCGTAAACGAATCCAGGCCTCTTTTGCAGCGGAGTGGCGGCTCACGTTGTTCAGTGCTTCCTGAAGGACTCGATAGACCTGCACGCCCGCTGAGGTTTCGAGTGGAAAGGATTCGCCAGATTTCTGGTAATGAAGCGTGATGCCGTTCTGACGCTCGACGGTGGGAATATACCAGTCCAGAGTACTTTCGAGGCCCTGCTCTTCCAGCAGCACGGGATGGAGAGCCTGCGAAAGGCTGCGAATGTTATTCAAAGTATTTTGCGTGATTTCGCGGACTTCCTGAAGATCGCTGTGGAGCGCGTCCTGTTCCGGCAGACGCTTATCGGCGCGACGGAGCAGCGAGCCGATCGCGGTGAGCACCTGTCCGAATTCGTCGTGCAGTTCGCGGGAGATATGGCGCAGCGTGGATTCCTGAGTAGCGATGAGCTTCTGAGCGAGATCGCTGCGTTGGGAGGAGAGCTCCGCGACGCGCGCAAAAAGTTGGCGATTGTCGCGGATCAGGTAGAGGCTGGTGAGCACGATGGCGAGAAGAATGCCGCCAAGGAAAAAATAGAGCTGGCGCTGGATGCGGTCGTAGGTGGCGGCGATGTTGGCTTCAGCCTGCTGCTCGCCTTCATTGTTTTGCACCAGCAGGCGAGAGACCGCGGAGCTGAGAGCGGCTTCGCGCGGCTGCAGCGTGTCGCGCAGCTGTTCGCGAGCGGCATCATCCTGGCCATTTTGCGCGAGGGCGAACATGCGGTCGCAGGAATCCCAGAATTGATTGAGGGATTGGGTGAGGTAGCGGCGCTGATCGGAGGTGCGAATCGCGTCGGAAAGACTTTCTTCGAGTTGCATGGCGGATTCAAGGTCGGCGCGGGTGCGGTCGAATTGCGCGGACCAGGCGATCAGGGGATAGGTTTGCGCGGGATCGAGCATGTCGCGCATGGCCAGGCCGAGGGAGTTGAGGTCATTCTGGATGCGCAGAAGCTGCAGGGAATCCTTGCGATTGCGATCGACCAGTTCGCTCTGCATGCGGCGAATCCCCGCGAATTGCACGGTGATGTACGCGGCGTACGCGAGGACCGCGAGAAGCGTGACGATCAAGCCGAGATAGAGGCCGCGAGTCGGCGCGGAAAGTGGCGGAGGTGTCTGGTCCACCGGCAAAGGATAGAAGTAAAGCGGAATTGATGCAATGATGCCATGGGAAAAAGGTGTGGGGATGATCGATGTGGGGGTGGTTGGCTTCGGACTGGCGGGGCGCTACCTGCATGCGCAGGTGATACGCGCGGTGCCGGGACTGCGACTGGCGGCGGTGGTACAGCGCAGCAGCGACGAAGCGGCGCGAATATTTCCGGGAACGAAGGTGGTGCGCAGCCTGGAAGAGTTGCTGGCGATGGAATCGATCCGGCTGATAGTGATTGCTTCGCCGAATCAGACGCATTTCGCATACGGGAAGCAGTGCCTGAATGCGGGACGCGACGTGATGGTGGACAAGCCAATCACGCCGACGGTGGCCGAGGCTATCGAACTGTTTTCGCTGGCGAAACGGCTGGGACGGGTGCTGACCGTGTTTCACAGCAGGCGCTTCGATGCGGATTTTCAATCGTTGCGCGAAGTGATTGAATCCGGGGAGCTAGGGGAAATCAAGAGGCTCGATTCTTACTACGATCGTTACCGGCCGGCGCCGAAACCGGGAGCGTGGCGGGAACAGCCGGGACCGGGGAGCGGAATTTTTTACGATCTTGCGCCGCATATGATCGATCATGCGCTGATGCTGTTCGGGCAGCCGGAATCGCTGGCGGCGGACTTGCGCACAGAACGAAGCGGCATGGCGACCGATGATGCGTTCGATTTGTGGCTGCAGTATCCGCAAAGTTTGCGCGTACATCTGGCTGCGACGATGTTGGCGGTGACCGCGCGCGCGCGATTCACGGTGCTGGGCAGCAAAGGTTCCTTTGTGAAGCAGGAATTCGACGGACTGGAACTGGCGATGCGCAGCGGAAATTTGCCGAGCGGATCTTGGCTGGTGGATTCGGAAGAAAAATGGGGCGAAGTGGCGATCGCGGAGGAGACCGGGGTTCGTCGGCGCAAGGTGCAGCCCAAAGGCGACTGGCGACAGTTTTACGAGAACGTGCGCGACGTGCTCCTGGGGAAAGCGGAGTTGGTGGTAACTCCGCAGCAGATTCTGGATGTGATGCAGGCGATGGAATTGTCGCAGGAGAGCAACCTTCGGCACTGCGCTATGGAGTGGAGAAGCGTGGAAGCGCCGTGAGGCGGAGTACCGTGAAGTCCCGGCGGGCGAGAGAGCGTCTCGCGGAATATAATGAATTTTGTGCAAAGGAGCGGTCCGGTCATGAAGATTGAACTTGCGCCGTCGATACTGGCATCGAATTTCGCGCAGTTGGGCGCGGACGCGAACCAAGCGGTGGAAGGCGGAGGCACGGTGCTGCACGTGGACGTGATGGACGGGCACTTCGTGCCGAATATCACGCTGGGTCCACCGCTGGTGAAGAGTCTGCGGAAAGTGGTGAAGGTGCCGCTGGATTGCCACTTGATGATCGAGAATCCGGATTTGTTCATTCCGGACTTCGCGGAGTCGGGCGCGAACTGGATTTCGGTGCACCAGGAAGCGTGTGTACACCTGGACAGGACGCTGCACCTGATTGCGTCGCACGGCTGCAAAGCGGGAGTGGTGATCAATCCCGCGACACCGGTGGAGACGCTGACGGAGGTGCTGGACTTGGTTCATCACGTGTTGGTGATGAGCGTGAATCCGGGATTCGGCGGTCAGAAATTTATTCCCAATGCGTTGAACAAAATTGCGGCGCTGGCGCGGATGCGTTCGGAACGCAAGCTGGATTTCCGAATCGAAGTGGACGGTGGCGTGGATATGGAAACGGTCGCGGATGTGGTGCGCGCAGGCGCGGAATTGCTGGTGGCGGGGAGCGCGGTGTTCGGGAATGGGGATATCCGGGCGAACGCGGCGCACTTGCTGGAAGCGGCGAAGGCGGCGACGCTGGCCAGGGCGTAACAAAATAGCGAAAAATTCAGCGGGTACCCTGCGGTGCGAAAGCAGCCGGGCGGTGAAGTGTGTTCGGGGCGCACGACCCATGAGGTCGGCGGCATTGCGGGAAGAGGCCAAAGCGGCACTTTTGTGGCGCGGAGCCGTGAGTACACTGTGAGCTCATCCGGGGGTGCCACGGTGAACAGGGAACAAGTAACCACGAGCAAGGCAAGCTTTGAATTACCGACATTAGGTGAGGTGAAGGAGGCGGCAGAGTTGGTGTACAAGCTGATGCCACCGACACCGCAATACAACTGGCCATTGTTGAGCGAGCGCCTGGGTGCGGAGGTGTGGGTGAAGCACGAGAACCACACGCCAACAGGAGCGTTTAAATCGCGAACGGCGATTGTGTACGTCGAACAACTGCTGAAGCGAAACCCGGAGACCAAAGGACTCATTACGGCGACGCGAGGCAACCACGGACAGTCAGTGGCGCTGGCGGCAAAGCGAAATCGTTTGACGAGCCTCATCGTGGTGCCCTATGGGAACAGCGTAGAAAAGAATGCAGCGATGCGCGCGCAAGGGGCGGAGTTGGTCGAGTACGGAAGCGATTATCAGGCAGCGCGGGAGCGTGCGGCGGAATTGAGCGCGGAACGCGGATACCACTTTGTGCCCCCGTTTCACCGGGACATTGTGGTGGGAGTGGCGACGTACTGGCTGGAATTGTTCACAGCGCTGCCGGAACTGGATGTGGTGTACGTGTCGATTGGGATGGGCTCGGGGGCGTGCGCAGGATCGGCGGTGCGCAATGCGATGGGGCTGAAAACGAAATTGGTGGGAGTGGTGTCCGAGCATGCGCCGGCGTATGCGTTGTCGTTTGAACAGAAGCGCGTGGTAGAAGCGCCGGTAACCACGAAATTGGCCGATGGCCTGGCGTGTCGAAAGCCGGACGAGACCGCGTTGGGCATTCTGGTGGAGAACCTGGACCATGTGGCGCGCGTGAGCGATGCGGAAGTGGCGGAGGCGATGCGGGCGATGTTCACGGATACCCACAACGTGATCGAAGGAGCGGCGGGGGCAGCGCTAGCGGCGGCGATGAAGGAGAAAGATAGTTTGCGTGGGAAAAAAGTGGGATGGATTGCGACGGGCGGCAATGTGGATCATGACGTGTTTGCGGGAGTATTGTGCGGGGCGTACAAAGGCACGGCGAACTGACGCAAGGACGGCGCCAAACAGAACGGATAGTCGTGCATGCTAAGCCCGCACTGGCAGTAAGCCGTGTTACGACTGAGGCGTGATGTTGCGATTCAGAGGGCACGATTCGACGTGCCCCAGAAATCCGTGAGTGGCGAAGAATTATGCGGCGGAGCGGTCTTTGGAATCGATGGGGGTGATTTTTTTCGCGGCAGTTTTCCTGGCGGCGGCCTTAGCGGGCTTGGCCGCGGCTTCGAGGAGTTCGCGTTCGGCGCGAACCCAATCGGCGTGCGGATCGCCGGGAGCACCTTTCCGTTCGAGGTAGATGTGATACGCGCGGAGAGCGATGTCTTCGCGAGTAGGCGCCGCGGACTTCTTGGTGGTAGCGCGGGCCTTGGGAACCGCTGGCGAGGCGGCAGCTTTCGTTTTAGCCATTCCTAGATTCCTCCTCAGAGATGAACAACATGCAAGAACTATTGTACCGACAGTAGTATTTTAGCCGCTTCAATGGAATGTGAGGAGTTGTTGATTCGATCAGGAGGATTGAAAAATCGACGGGAGACTGAGGTTTCGTGAGGCGAAGGTCATTTTGAGCAGGAAGAGAACGCAATTTTCGCGAATGACGCAACAGCGAAGAAGGCGCTACTGCTCCTGGTAATTCCAAAGGAGTCCGCCATCGACGAAGAACGTGGAACCGGTGGAGTAGGAAGATTCGTCGGAGGCCAGAAACGCGGCCAGGGAAGCGACGTCGGAGGGCACGCCGAGCCGCTTGAGGGGAATATTGGCCAGGAGGGCGTGGAGTTTGGCGGGATCGTGCAGGAGTTGCGAGTTGATGGGCGTCTCGATGGCGCCGGGCGCGATGGAATTGATAGTGATGTTGAGAGGCGCGAGCTCGATGGAGAGATTGCGGGTGAGCATCTTGAGGGCGCCTTTGCTGGCGCAGTAGGAGGCGAAGTGGGGGAACGGAAGCTCTTCGTGAACGGAACTGATGTTGATGATTTTGCCGCCCTGCTTCGCGTGGATGCGGTGCTGGACAAAGGCCTGGGTGAGGAAGAAGACACCTTTGAGGTTGACGTTGAGGACGGCGTCGTAATCGGCTTCGGTGACGTCCCAGAAATCGGCGCGTTTTTCGAGGCCGGCGTTGTTGACGAGGATATCGACGGAGCCGAGTTGCGCGACGGACTGCTGTAGGAAACGGCGGCAATCGGCGACGGAGGCGAGATCGGCCTGGAAAGCAAAGGCGCGGCGGCTGAAACGTTCCAAGGCGGCGAGGACTTCCTGAGCGCCCTGTTGGTTGGAGTGATAGCAGAAGGCGATGTTCGCGCCTTCGGAGGCGAGACGCTCGGCGATGGCACGGCCGATGCCTTGATCGCCGCCAGTGATGGCTATGGATTTTCCTTCCAGACGTGTGGGCATGGTGCCTCGCTTTCCGACGATCAAGAAAAGATAACCATTGGATGTTGCGGGAGTGTTGCGAGATGGAGGAAAAAAAGGGCTCGGGACGGTGCCCAAAGTTCATTAACTGCGAGTGAGCGCGGGCTGAGGCTGTGCCAGATGGTGGCGAGGCGGATTGTCCGGAAGTACTGTCCAAGGGAACTATCGCCCATGAATATTGACGATGTGTATACTAGCTCGCAGATTTCCGGGGGACGGAGATGTTGTTTTCAACAGGCAAATGGACGCGCCGAAGTGCGTTACTAGCGATCACTGGATTTATGAGCTTGCCCTGTTTTGGGCAGACCGCGCCGCCATCGGCGCCGTCGATCATCCCTAACGGACAGCCAAACGCAGGTCGCGATGGCCGCATCGATGGTTTGGTTAAATCGGCCAACCAAGCTTCGGCGAATCGCGATTACTCAAGCTGTGCGCAGCTTCTGGAGCAAGTGGTAGCGATCGATCCGAAGACGCCCAACGCGTTGAATTTCCTGGGATGGACTTATAACGCGATGGGCCAGTACGCCAAGGCCGAACCGGTTTTGCGAAAAGCGATCGATGAGAATCCGCGCGACCCGCTGGCTTACAACAATCTGGGACAAGCGCTAGCAGGGCAGAAGAAATACAGCGAGGCGATTGAGCAGTATCAGCATCAGTTGCAAGTTCGCCCCAGAGACCCTTGGGCACAAGCAAATATGGGTCGCGTATACATGCTGATGAAGGAGTACGACAAAGCGATCGCGGCTTTGGAAGACGCGGAGATGATTTCGCCGGACGACCCGGGGGTTCACTTCAATTTGGGGCAAGCCTTTGCAAAGGTGAAGCGGTACGACGATGCCACACAGGCATATGAGAAGTCCGTTGAATTGCAACCAGTGCCGTTTCGGTGGAACTCGGTTGCTTATGTGATGGCCGAAAATAAGCTGGACCTGCAGCAGGCCGAAAAATACTCGGAAGCAGCGATAGCAGCGACGGTCAACCAGATGCGCAACACATCGATTGACAACTTGACACGCGAGGACGCGCAGCTAGCCGGACGAATCGCCGCATATTGGGATACGTGGGGCTGGATTCGCTATCAGGAGAACAACCTGGCGGAAGCCGAGAAGTATGTGAAGATCGCGTGGCTGATCGCGGGCTCGCCAACAATTGCCGATCACCTGGGCGACATTTACGAGAAGCAAGGAAAAACCAAAGAAGCGCGAGAAATGTGGGAGATGGCTCTCCTGAACGAGAAATCGGATCCTGATTTTCGCGGCAAGGTGGAGGCGAAGCTTGGGCTGGGGAAAGATCAGCATGTGGATTTAGAGGAAGCCCGAAAGCTGATGCGTGAGGCCCGAACGATAACGATATCGAATTCGCTGCATCTGGAAGGCATCGGTGAGTTCTGGGTGCTGCTGACCCCGGGGCCGGCGGTCAGGGGCGTGAAGTTTGCCAGCGGTGATGATGAATTTCGGCCATACGAGAAGGTCTTGAGCGGAGTGACATACCCCGACAGTTTTCCTGAAGCCACTGCGATTCTGCTCTTACGGCGAGTTAGGCTCACCTGTATGGCGGCCGAGCCGAATTGCCGCTTGCTGATGCTCTCATCACAGAATACTTCGACCGAGGAGTTAGCGGTGACTACGCCTTCGGTGGCGGGGTATACGGGCAGACTGTCGGTAGGGGCCAGTGCGCAGGCCGCCAAGCTCATTACGCGAGTGCAACCCGAATATCCGATGATGGCACGGCAGCAAGGTGTTTCAGGCATCGTGACGTTGCGCGCCATAATCGGTGAGGACGGTTCCGTGAAGGATTTGAGTGTTGTTTCGGGCGATTCGATGCTTGCCGGAGCCGCACTCAACGCCGTTAAAAAATGGAAATATCAACCGACGATGGTGAACGGCAAACCGGTTGAGGTAACAACGGAAATCCAGGTGATTTTCCAGCTACGGGCTAATTGACGGAGCGGAAGACTGCCAGAGCAAGAAAAGAGGGGCACGAAGATCGTGACCCTCTTTAGTTTAGCTGCGAGCAGCACAGACTGAAGTCTGTGCTACGTGCTGCTAGGCGACGGTGATTTCTTTGCTCAGGTAGACGTCCTGAATGGTGTTCAGGAGCTTGACGCCTTCGGCCATGGGGCGCTGGAAGGCTTTGCGACCGCTGATGAGGCCGGTACCGCCGGCGCGCTTGTTGATGACAGCGGTGACGACGGCTTCTTCGAAGTCATTGGCACCGGAAGCCCCGCCAGAGTTGATGAGGCCTGCGCGGCCCATGTAGCAATTGGCAACCTGGTAGCGGGTGAGATCGATGGGATGGTCGCTGGAAAGTTCGGTGTAGATGCGCTTGTCGAACTTGCCGTAGCTGGAATTGCCGATGTTGAGGGCTTCGTAGCCGCCGTTATTTTCCGGCAACTTCTGCTTGATGATGTCGGCCTGGATGGTGACGCCGAGATGGTTGGCCTGACCGGTGAGGTCGGCGGACACGTGATAGTCCTTGTCCTTTTTGAAGGCGGAGTTGCGGAGATAGCACCAGAGCACGGTGGCCATGCCGAGTTCGTGAGCGTGAGCGAAAGCGTGGGAGATTTCAATGATCTGGCGATCGCTCTGCTCGGAGCCGAAGTAAATGGTGGCGCCAACGGCGGCGGCGCCCATGTCGTAGGCTTCCTTCACGGTGCCGAAGAGAATCTGGTTGAACTGGTTGGGATAGGTGAGCAGTTCATTGTGATTAATTTTGACGATGAAGGGAATTTTGTGGGCGTATTTGCGGGCAACGGAGCCGAGAACGCCGAAGGTGGAAGCTACGGCATTGCAGCCGCCTTCGATGGCCAGCTTGACGATGTTTTCGCCGTCGAAGTAGTCGGGATTCTTGGCGAAGCTGGCGCCGGCGGAGTGCTCTATGCCCTGGTCAACGGGGAGGATGGAGACGTAGCCGGTGCCGGAGAGGCGGCCATGGAAAAACAGGCGATGCAGATTGTTGAGCACCCGGATATTGCGATCGGAAACGCCGTAAACGCGGTCGATGAAATCGGGACCGGGCAGGTGCAGGCGCTCCTTGGCGATTTTGGGGGACTTGAAACCGAGAAGCGATTCGGATTTGGCTCCCAAGAGTTGTTCGATTGCGCTGGTGCTAGCAGTTGCCATGAGTGTGTTCTCCTAAGTTATTCGCGAATTCCAGTGCTCAACAAACTTCCGGCGGCCTGATCGACGAGGTACAGCAGATTCCCGCGCACTGGCTGAATGAGTTGAGCCGGTAATTGCTCTGGCTCATAAGGACCTTCCAGTACCGCCTTCAAGGCTAGAGCCTTGTCCGAACGGGTCACCATAAAGATGACCTGAGTCGCTTGATTGATGGCCGGCGCTGTCAGCGTGATGCGGTCCGTGAACAGTTTGCCGACCCAGTTACGAACGACGAAGCGAGTGGAGGAGGCGTGCAAGGCCTTGGTGCCTGGAAAGAGAGACGCCGTGTGACCCTCATCACCCATGCCGAGGAGCACCAGGTCGAAGCGAGGAAGCTCGCCATCCTTCAGCTTAAAGTATGCGCGAAGTGACCGTTCATATTCCAGTGCAGCTTTTTCGGCGTCTGGGAATTCGGCAGGGATGCGAAAGACCTGGTCGGGCTTGAGAGGAGCGCGGGAGATGAGCGAGGTGTAGGCCATGAGGTAGTTGCTGTCTTTGTTGTCGGGAGGGACGTGGCGCTCGTCGCCGAAGAAGAGGTGCATTTTGTCCCACGGGAGAGCGGAGCGGAAGTCGGGAGATTCGGCGAGGAGCGCGTAAAGCGCTTTGGGAGTGGAACCACCGGAAAGGGCGACGGTGAAATCGCCGTGGCGAGCGACCGATTCGAGTGCCGAGGCCAGAAAGAGATCGGCGGCGCGACGAATGAGGGCGTCGTCTTGGGAGAAGATGTGGACTTGAGGATTGGCGTGTTCAGACATTGCGGGCTCGGCTTTCGGATGCAGCTTAGCAAGAAAACTTTGTTAACACGTTGACGGCGATCACGCCATTTTTACGGTGTTGGGCACGGCGATGCGGCCGCGATGATCGATGTCTTCTTCGCCGATGCGGCGCCAGGAACGGCCATCGCGTTCGAGAAGTTCCTCGGCTTCGGGAGGTCCCCAAGAGCCAGCGGCGTAGTTGGGGAAGCCGCGCGGGGGCAGAGCGTGCCAGACGTCGAGAATGGGTTGAATGACATTCCAGCCGGCTTCGACCATGTCCGCGCGCTGGAAAAGTGTGGCGTCACCCACCATGCAGTCGCGGAGGAGGCGTTCGTAACCCGTGCCATGTTCGGCGCCGAAATAGGTGTTGTAGTCGAAGTCCATGTTGACGAGACCGAGCTTCATGACCGAGCCGGGAACCTTGGCGCCGAAGCTGAGGGAGATGCCTTCGTCGGGCTGAATATGGATGACCAGGCGGTTGGTTTCGAGGTTGCGGACAGTGGTGTTACGGAAGAGGACGAAGGGGGTGCGGCGGAACTGAATGACGATTTCGGTGGCGCGCATGGCAAGGCGCTTCCCGGTGCGGAGATAGAAGGGAACACCGGCCCAGCGCCAATTGTCGATAGAGAGTTTGAGAGCGACGTAGGTTTCGGTTTGCGAATCGTGAGCGACGTCGGGCTCGTTGCGGTAGGCGGCGACGCGTTCATTGTCGATGGTGCCTTCGCCGTACTGACCTCGGACCATGCAGGTGAGGACTTCTTCGGGAGTGAGGGGTTGAATGGCGTGCAGGACTTCGGCCTGCTTGTTGCGGACGGCATCGGCGTCGAAGGAGATGGGAGGTTCCATGGCGGTCATGGTGAGGAGTTGAAAGAGATGGTTGGGGACCATGTCCCGGAGGGCGCCGGCCGTTTCGTAAAAGCCGCCGCGATGCTCGACGCCAACGGTTTCCGCGGAAGTGATCTGGACGTGATCGACGTAGTTGCGATTCCAGAGCGGTTCGATGATGTTGTTGGAAAAGCGGAAGACCATGACGTTCTGAACGGTCTCTTTGCCGAGGTAGTGATCGATGCGGTAGATCTGGTCTTCGGAAAGAACTTTCTTGAGTTCGGCGTTAAGGCTGACGGCGGAGGCCAGATCGTGGCCAAAGGGTTTCTCGACGATGACGCGGGCCCACTTGCCGTCGTTCTGCGTGGTGAGGCCGGCATCGCCAAGTTGCTGAACGATGGGGCCGAAGAAACGAGGGGCTACGGCGAGGTAGAAGAACTTGTTGCCGCCGGTGGCGTGAAGTTTATCGGCTTCGTCGATCTGGGCTTTGAGGCGTTGGAAGGCTTTGGGGTCGCCGAAGTCGCCCTTGACGAAGTAGATGCGCTGAGAGAGCCAGTCCCACATTTTGAGGTCGATGGGATCGGAAGTGAAGTTGGGAAGCTCTTCTCCAAGGTCTTTGCGAAACGTTTCGGTGTCGAGATCGTTGACGGCGAAGCCGACGATGGCGAAATCCTTGGAAAGAACATTTTCCTGGGCGAGGTTCAGGAGAGCGGGAATGAGTTTGCGCTTGGTCAGGTCACCGGTAGCGCCGAAGATAACCATGACGCAGGGCGGGGCCACGGGGAGATTCTCTACATGATTCGAGGTCATTAAGCGGTGTCCTGTGTGCGGACGCAGAGAATCCGGCGACGATTCTCAGTGCCCTGATTTTTTCTCGACGTGCCCACCAAACTGGAAACGCATGGCCGAAAGAAGCTTTGCGGCGAAGTCGTCTTCGCCGCGGGAAGTGAAGCGCTCGTAGAGTGCGGAACTGAGAACGGGGGCTGGCGTAGTGGATTCGATGGCGGCGATGAGGGTCCAGCGGCCTTCGCCGGAGTCGGAAACGCGGCCGGAGAAATCCTTGAGGTCGGGATGATCAAGGAGGGAAATGGCGGTGAGATCGAGAAGCCAGGAGGCGACCACGCTGCCGCGGCGCCAGACTTCGGCGACATCATCGAGATGAAACTCGTATTGATAGTGCTCGGGATTGCGGAGGGGAGTAGTTTCGGCGTCGGTCTCGCGCTTGGTGAGGCCTGCGTTGGCATGTTTCAAGATGTTGAAGCCTTCGGCGTAGGCGGCCATCAAGCCGTACTCAATGCCGTTGTGAACCATTTTGACGAAGTGACCGGCGCCGTTGGGGCCGCAATGGAGATAGCCCTCCTCGGCGGTTCCACTTTTTTTCTCGCGGCCGGGAGTGCGAGCAATGTCGCCGCGCCCGGGAGCGAGGCACTTGAAGATGGGATCGAGATGGGTGACAACTTCGTTTTCGCCGCCAATCATCTGGCAATAACCGCGTTCGAGTCCCCAGACACCGCCGCTGGTGCCGACGTCGACGTAGTGAATGCCACGAATGAAGAGTTCCTTGGCGCGGCGGATATCGTCGATGTAGTAGGAATTGCCGCCATCGATCAGGATGTCGCCCTTGTCGAGTTTGGGGAGGAGGGCGGCGATGGTGTCGTCGACAACCCCAGCGGGAACCATGAGCCAGATGGCGCGAGGCTTCTGGAGCTTGTTGACGAACTCTTCGATAGAACTGGATCCGGTGGCGCCTTCGGAGGCGAGCTGCTTAACGGCATCGGCGCTGCGATCATAGACCACGCACTGATGGCCGCCTTTTTCGAGACGGCGAACCATGTTGGCGCCCATTCTGCCGAGACCGATCATTCCGAGTTGCATCGCGAAAGTCCTCTCTGGAGTAAGGTGCTGCGAAACGGTAAATCAGGATAGCCCGGGTTATCGAAATTGACGAGTCGCTGAGGCGGGGACAGCGGCGCTCCGCGAATCAAGGGAACGCCGCCACCACAAGGCGTCAGGCATGCACTCCCGCGGTTTTGCCGGTGGACTGCAGCAACTGGTTGAAGGCATCGGCGAAGAGCTTGACGCCGTCCACGACGAGTTTGTCGGTAACTTCTTTCATGGAGATACCAGCCTTCTCGAGGTTGGCCATATCCTTAACGGCCTGATCGACGTTTTCCGTGAGACTGTTGCGCAGTTTGCCGTGATCGCGGAAGGCATCGAAGGTAGCGGGAGGGATGGTGTCGACGGTATCGGCGCCGATGAGTTCCTCGACGTAAATGACGTCGCGATACTTGGGATTCTTGGTGCTGGTGCTGGCCCAGAGGAGGCGCTGGGTCTGCGCGCCCTTGGTGGCCAGAGCTTTCCAGCGAGGAGTGTTGACCAATTCCTGATACTTGCGGTAGGTGACCTTGGCGTTGGCGATGGCGATCTTGCCATGGATGCTTTCGAGGAGCGGCTTCTTGTCGGCGGGCGCGGTTTTCAGAAGTTCATCGACCTTGGAGTCGACCAGGGTGTCGATGCGGCTGACGAAAAAGCTGGCGACGCTGGCGATCTGAGCGATGTCCTGGCCCTTGGCGACGCGCGCTTCAAGTGCCGCGGTAAATGCCTCGGCAACGCGCTCGTAAGCGGACTGGGCGAAGAGCAGAGTGACGTTGATGTTGAGACCTTCTTCGAGCAGGGTTCGAATGGCGGGAGCGCCGGCATCGGTGCCTGGAACCTTGATCATGAGGTTGGGGCGATTGACGGTCTTCCAGAGACGGCGAGCTTCTTCGACGGTGCCATTGGTGTCGTTGGCCAGCAACGGGGAAACTTCCAGGCTGACGTAGCCATCGCGCATCTTGGAGGAGACGTAGACGTCGCGGAAGATGTCGCAAGCGTCCTGAACGTCGCGAATGGCGATGCGTTCGTAGATGCCTTTGGCGTCGAGTTTCTTGGCGTCGGGGGAATTCAGAATATCGTTGTAGAGGTCGCCACCGGTGATGGATTTTTCGAAGATGGAAGGGTTGGAGGTCATGCCCATGAGGCCGTCTTCCTGAATCATCTTCTTAAGGCCGCCGCTGGTGAGCAGGTCGCGACGGATAAAGTCCATCCAGGGGGACTGCCCGTAATCGAGCAAACCTTTCAGTGGGTTTTTACCGGCTACATTAGGAATGGTCGGCGAGGTAGTCATACTGCTTCTCCTTTATAAGACCCGGGCTTGCGCCCAAGGATTGTACGCCAGTGCGCGAAGGCAGAGGCGCAGATTTCATTTTGTTAACATGCGCATTTCGAGCGCGTGAACTTTAGCCAAACGACGGACGTGGCGTTCTTCATTGGTGAATTCGGCACCCAGGTAGGCGCGGACGAGCTCCTCGGCCAGTTTGACGCCGATGACGCGGGAGCCGAGTACGAGAACATTGATGTTGTCGTGCTCAACGCCTTGATGAGCGGAGTAGGTGTCGGAAGCCATCCCTGCGCGGATACCGATCAGTTTGTTGGCCGCGACGCTGGCGCCAACGCCGCTGCCGCAAACTAAAACGCCGCGTTGGGATTTGCCGTCGAGAATAGCGCGACCTACGGCTTCGGCGAAGTCCGGGTAGTCCGAGGGATTCTCGTTGAACGCCCCGACATCGAGCACGGTGTGACCGAGCGAGCGAATAAGATCGCCCATGGCGTTCTTAAGCTGGAAACCCGCGTGGTCGGAGCCGATAACGATATTCATGGTCGGTTACTTCCCTAGCAGTTCCTTCGCCGCCTTAACGACATGATCGGCATCGAAGCCAAACTTCTTGAGCAGATCCTTCAATGGAGCGGACGAGCCAAAACTGCGCATGCCGATGATCTTGCCCCTAAGACCGACGTAGCGTTCCCAGCCAAGGGTGCTGGCCATTTCAACGGCGACGCGCGCAGTTATCGCAGGGGGCAGGACGCTGTCCTTATAGGCTTGGTCCTGAGCATCAAAGAGTTCCCAAGACGGCATGCTGACCACCCTAGATTGGATGCCTTGGGCTTTGAGAAGGTCATGGGCAGCGACGACGAGTTGCAATTCACTGCCGGTGGCGAGCAGCAGGACCTCGGGCTTACCGTTTTCGGCGTCGATCAGGACATAGGCTCCCTTGGCAACACCGGAGGCGGGAGCGTATTTGGTGCGGTCGAGGGTAGGCATGGCCTGGCGACTGAAGACCAGCGTTGCCGGACCTTTGGTGAGTTGAATTGCGACTTTGTAGGCTTCGGTGACTTCGTTGGCATCGCCCGGGCGGAGAACGATCATGTTGGGCATAGCGCGGAAGGCGGCGAGTTGTTCGATGGGCTGGTGCGTGGGACCGTCTTCGCCGACACCGATGGAGTCGTGGGTAAAGATGTAGATGGCCGGAATTTCCATCAGAGCGCCGAGGCGCATCGCAGGACGCATGTAATCGCTGAAATTGAAGAACGTGGCGGAGAAGGCGCGCACGCCGGTCAAGACCATGCCATTGACGGCGGCGCCCATGGCGTGCTCGCGGACGCCGAAGTGAACGTTGCGGCCATTGTATTCCTGAGGGAAGAAATCGCCGGCGCCGTCGAAGGTGAGATTGGTTTTGTTGGATTTGGCGAGATCGGCGGAGCCGCCCATCAGCCAGGGGATATTTTTGGCGAGCGCGTTGAGGACTTTACCGGAACTCTCGCGAGTGGCAATGCCCTTGGGGTCTGGCGGAAAAACGGGAAGGTCCTTGTCCCAATGATCCGGCAAGCGGCCGTGCTTCATGCGATCGAGTTGATCGGCGAGATCGGGATAGCGTTTGGCGTAGCTGGCATAGAGCTTATTCCACTCGTCGCGAGCTTTGGCGCTGCGAACACCAATGCCTTCGCGGAAGTGATCGTAGACGCCGTCGGGAACCAGGAACTGGGCGTCTTCGGGCCAGCCGTAGGATTTCTTGGCGAGTTTCACTTCGGCTTCGCCGAGAGGTTCGCCATGGGCTTCGTAGGAATCTTGTTTGTGTGGCGAGCCGAAGCCGATGTGGCTGTCGACGACGATGAGTGTGGGCTTATCGGTGCACTTGGCGGCGGCATCGAAGGCGCGACTGAGCTGAAGGAGATCGTTGGCGTCGGCAACGCGAGTGACATTCCAGCCATAGCCAACGAAACGGGTCATGACATCTTCGTTGAAAGACCAGCTTGCAGGGCCGTCGAGAGTGACGCGATTGTTGTCGTAGATCCAGCAGAGGTTGGAGAGTTGCAGGTGACCAGCGAGAGAGGCGCCCTCGGCGCCGACACCTTCCATGATGTCGCCGTCTCCGCAAACGGAGTAGACCCGGAAGCCGAAGAGCTGGCAATCGGGCTTGTTGAAGGTTGCGGCCAGCCACTTACCCGCGATAGCCATGCCCACGCTGTTGCCATTGCCTTGACCGAGAGGGCCCGTGGTGGTTTCCACACCGGTCGTCATGTGAGATTCGGGGTGACCGGGAGTACGGCTGTCGAGCTGACGGAACTGTTTGATCTGGTCCATGGTGACGGAAAGTTCGTCGAGCACTTTGCCCTGATGATCGACGCGATGAACGCCGGCGAGATGCAGGGTGGAATAGAGAAGCATGGAGGCGTGGCCGGCGGAGAGGACAAAGCGATCACGGTTCCACCAGGTGGGATCGGCGGGATCGTACATGAGGAATTTGTGCCAAAGTTCGTAGACGACGGGAGCGAGGCCCATGGGCGCGCCGGGATGTCCGGAGTTGGCCTTCTGCACGGCATCGATAGACAGAGTGCGAATGGTGTTGATGCAGAGTTGATCGAGATTGGACTGGCTCACGAAAGGTCTCCCTTGCACTGAGGGGTTTAACCGCGGCAGGCGGTGCGGTGTACGAGACACCGGCAGGGTTGCAACGCGATTGTACTGCAAAAGAGGAGATCAGGAGCAGCATAAGGTTGCAAGATAACATTCCCGGTGGCAGGCGTTAGAAGTGGGAGCGAGAGGGAGCACTGCCCGGAGGCTGCATGCAAGCAACAGGGCGAAGGAAAATGGTGCGGCTGGTCGGACTCGAACCGACAACGGGGAAAACCCCAGCGGATTTTAAGCCCGCCGCGTATGCCAATTTCGCCACAGCCGCACCGGGTGTGTACGCGGCGGAATCAGGATAGCACGTGAGGGAAAAGGGAAGTAGGGGAGGGGAAGTCGTGGGGAGGAGGGGGAACCTTGTGATTGACGTCACAGGAAGATGTGACGTTGGGCGCTACGCTTAGTGGCGAGGTGCAAGGAGCCATGGCCGCCCCGTTTATCGTGATTGACTCTCCCAAAAATCGAGCCGCAAGCACCGTGGGGATGCCGCAACCCTTGGTGCCGCCAAGGCCGGTGCTGGTGATCAGGGAAAGACGAAGAAGAAACTGATGCGCAGGGCGGAAGTGGACTGCTCACAAACCTACCGGCACGCATTTCAAGCGGCATTTGCATTATTGAACGCGTGGTTGGGAGTGCAATTCTACTTCTGGGTGCGGCAGTTTGAGTCGGGGAACGGAAACCAGACGATTGGCAGGCCGGCGGGGGTGGAAGGTTGGTTGCCGATTGCCGGATTGATGAACCTGAAGTATTGGATGCTGAGCGGGCAGATTCCGCAGGTGCATCCCGCGGCGATGTTTCTGCTGCTGACGTTCGTGGCGATTTCGTTTTTGTTCCGCAAGAGCTTCTGCAGTTGGCTGTGCCCGGTAGGCACTTTTTCTGAATACTTGTGGCGTGCGGGGAAGAAGGTTTTCAAGCGGAACTTTGCTGCGCCGAAGTGGCTGGATATACCGCTGCGCGGATTGAAATATCTGATACTGGCGTTTTTTGTCTGGGCGATTTCGACGATGTCGATTGTGGGCCTGCAGGAGTTTATGTTCAGTCCTTATGGGCTGATAGCCGATGTGAAGATGCTGAACTTTTTCCGGCATGTGGGGCAGACCGGGTTGATCGTCCTGGGAGTTCTGGTGATTGGCTCGGTGTTCGTGCAGAACCTGTGGTGCCGCTACCTATGCCCCTACGGCGCGCTGCTGGGTCTGACGTCGCTGCTGAGTCCCGCGCGAATCCGGCGAAATGCGGAGCCGTGCATCGATTGCGGGAAGTGCGCGAAGGCCTGCCCCTCACATTTGCCGGTAGATAAGTTGATCTCAATCAAGTCGGCGGAGTGCACTGGATGCCTGGAGTGCGTGACGGTCTGCCCGGCGGAGAATGCGTTGTATTTGGGAATGCCGCAGTTGAACGCTAAGCAGCCGAGCCGACGGATTCCCACCTGGGCAATGGCGGCGGCGATTGCGGTGTTGTTCTTTGGAATTACCGGTTTTGCGAAGGCGACAGGGCACTGGCAGTCGCCAATCCCGCAGGACGTATATCAACGACTGGTGCCGCACGCGGACGAGGCCAGTCATCCAATGCCGCGATAGGGCAGGAATCCACCACTGAAAAGAAAAAGGGCGGCGCCAATTGCCTGGGGAGGGAATGAAGCGCCGCCCTCGAATGGGAGGATGCGGATCGGGTACAGGATTCCGCTTCTCCCGAGACGAACTAACCGCGAACGGTCAAAACGGGGCAGTGAGCCTTGGTGACGATGTTATAGGCGATGGTCAGGGGCACGTGGCCGGCGAGACTCTTACGGGCCTTGGCGCCCATGACGATCAGGTCGGCCTTGCATTCTTTGGCGGCAAAGAGGATTTCCTCGACGGCAGCGCCAAAGGCGACGTGGAATTCGGGCTTGCACCAGTTCTCGCTGCCCTTGGGCATGAATTGCCGCATGCGGACGATGTTGATTTCCTTCTGGCGGCTGACACTTTCTTCGGTATAGGCAGCGGCGCTTTCAATGACGTGAAGCAGCGTGAGATGAGCGCCATGTTCCTGAGCGAGCGAGAAGGCGTGGGCGGCAGCTTTTTCCGCGCCAGGGCCGAAATCGGTGGCGAAGAGGATGTTGTTGAATTCCACCTGTTTGTCGACGTCGCCGCGCACCGCGGGGCCGACGGTAAGTACGGCGCAGTCCGCCTGGCGGAAGATTTCTTCCGCGACGGAGCCAATGAGAATCTTCTGGACCTTGCCGCGCCCGTGGGTGCCGAGGACGATCATGTCGATTTCATGATCGGCACAGAGTTTTTCGATGGTTGGCCAGACGTTGCCTTCTTCAAGAAGAACTTCGTGGGGCAGGCCGCGGAGTTTGCCGGAGATCAAGATGTCGGTCATGCCTTCTTCGGCGGCCTGGCGAACCTTCTCGTAGGTGGCCTGGGCGAGCTGGGGCTCGGCGAACTGGAAGGGATCGGGAGTGATGACATGGGTCAGGTAGATGCGCGCATCATAGCGGCGAGCAAGAGCGATTGCATAATCGAGGGCATGGTCGGAGACTTCGGAAAAGTCCGTTGTTACGAGGATCTTGGTAAGGGAAACACGTTGAGTGACGGGAGATTCGGTTTTGCGATGGGTATCCAGCACCTGTGGCATGACGCCTCCTAGACGAGCAACGCACGGATGGAGCGCCCGCGTTCGATACTAGTAACGAGTGCAAATCCGATACCATGAGCAAAAGCGCCAATAGTGGAGGGAAATGAAGCAATTGAGGAAAGGTGGCGGCGAAGAAATGAGGAAAGTAGCGCAGGGCGCTGCGCTGAAAGACGAAGAACGGGGGAAAATGCGCGTGGCGAGCGTGCGAGGCACGGAGGAGGAAAGTGGGCGGAGATGAAGGCAGCGGCTAGCTAAGGGATAGGCCCGAGAGCCGGGCGCGAAGCGGTCGACGGTCTCGCCGCTTGCTGTGTGCGATGCTAGCCGCTGCCAAGTCGAAGATCGAAGTTTTGTGGGCGTCCCTTTTCTGGATGTATCCTTTCGAGCCTTCACCGCTAGCCCGACCATCCAAAAAGGAACGCCCACTATTCAGCCTTTTGACAATCGCTCCATTGCCTAATTGCTGAATCGGAGGAAGTAAGGAGCAAGTGATGTTCCGTTCTGGGTTGAGGCTGTGGAATTCCTAAGCTCTTCGGATTGCGGTATTTATGCAGGGGGACGGAAAAGGCTCCTCCGGAAGCAAAGGGAGACACGTTTTGAGGGATTTCACGCGATTAGCGTGTTTTCTCACTCACTCGGAATCAAATGGCGCGAACTTTTTAATGGCAGCGGGAGGGCAATTGTTTGCCTGCGAAGAGATTTGCCCGGGTGCGATGTTGTAGACTGCCGATGTGATGATTTGCCCGAGCTGCGGAGCGGAATACCGAATGGGATTTAAGAAGTGCTCCGATTGCGAAGTGGATCTGGTGGAGAATTCCGGAAGCAAAGGGCTGACGGCGGTTGCTCCGAAAACGACAGAAGACGATAGCGAAACTTTCGGGGAATTCTGGCGGGGCGAAGATGCGCGGGTCAACGCGGAGTTGTGCGGGCTGCTGGTTGAGGCTGAGATTCCATATCAAACGTTCGAATGGCAGGATCATGTGTTCAACCGGGTGCGCTTTCCGGTGTTTCGGATTGCGGTGCCGCTCTCGATGTTTGAGAAAGCGGAAAGCGTGGTCGAAGAGGCATACGGCGGGGCGGAGAGCGCGGACAATGTGATGCACCCGACGCCAGAGAACAGGCCAGAGACGAAACGACTGCTGGAACTGTCGTGGAAAGAAGCGTTGCAGGAGTTTCCACCTACGGAAAAGCCAAGCTTATGGCAGAGTCTGACCGGAAAGAAAAAAGAACGGGACCGAGAAGAGCCCGAAGAGGATGGGAGCGTAGAGCAATGACGGCGCATGAGATCAAGACGGTGGCGGTACTGGGCGCGGGAACGATGGGGAATGGAATCGCGCACGTCTTCGCGCGAGCGGGATATCAGGTGATTCTGCGCGACGTGGAAGAACGGTTTCTGCAGCGAGCGCTAGAGACGATTCAGAAAAACCTGGAACGCGAGGTCAAGAAAGGGAAGCTGGCGGAACACGAAGGGCCCGTGGTGCTGGGCCGGGTGAAGCCGGTGACGGACTTTTCCGCGATAGCGGCGGCGGACTTTGCGGTGGAGGCGGTGCCGGAAAAGCTGGAGATCAAGCGAGAGGTGCTGGGCGCGGCGGACAAGATCCTCCGTCCCGAGGTAATCCTGGCGAGCAACACTTCGTCGATTTCGATGACCGCGTTGGCCGCGCTGACCAGCAGGCCGGAACGGTTCGTGGGAATGCACTTCATGAATCCGGTGCCGGTGATGACATTGGTCGAGGTGATTCGGGCATTGCAAACGAGCGACGAGACATTTGCGACGACCATGGAATTGACGGGTAAGTTGGGGAAGACTGCGGTGGCGGTCAACGATGCGCCGGGGTTTGTGTCGAACCGGGTGCTGATGCCGTTGATCAACGAAGCGGCGTATGCGGTGATGGAGGGCGTAGCGACTCCGGAAGCCGTTGATGCGGTAATGAAGCTGGGGATGAATCATCCGATGGGGCCGCTGGAGCTAGCGGATTTTATCGGGCTGGATGTGTGCGTCGATATTCTGGGAGTACTGCAGGAAGGGCTGGGGGATCCGAAGTACCGGGCGTGCCCATTGTTGAAGAAGTATGTGGCGGCGGGATGGCTGGGGCGAAAGAGTGGAAGGGGTTTTTACGGGTACGGGCCAGAGGCGAACAGGGGGCGAAAATAGTGTTTGCTTTTCTTTCGCCCTTGGGGTAGGGTGGGGTCATCCGGTTTTCAACAGGTGGCCCATGCTCCCAAACCTGCCAGATGTTCTAAGCTGTGTCGAACATGAGAGACTCGCATTTGAGTGGATCGAGGTTCGTACGCGCGGACAATATCTGACGCGGTTGCGCCCGCTCAGCCGGGAAGAACAGGCGGAGTGGGATCGCAGGGAGCAGCGAGCGTTGGCGGAGCTCGTGGACCACGAACTGGCTCATGGGTGCAGCCGTTGAAGTCCGGCAGGGCGCGAAGAGCGGTGGCGAAATAAAGTACGAAGTAGTAAACTATCGCCATCGTAAAAATCCAGGGAGTGCGTGCTTCCCGCACCATTTCCACGGAACGCGGCCCGAAAAATTCCGAATTCCTCCACCGAGGTGTGAAATGTCAGATGAACGAACGAAGTTGCTGGAAGCGGCGATCTCGCAGATCGAGAAGTCGTACGGCAAGGGCTCGATTATGAGGTTGGGCAGCAAGGATGTGCTGGTGCCGGTCAGCGTGATTCCGTCGGGATGCCTATCGCTGGACTCGGCGCTGGGCGTGGGCGGTTTTCCGCGCGGGCGCGTGATTGAGATTTATGGGCCGGAATCGGGCGGTAAGACGACGATGACGTTGCATGTGATCGCCGAGGCCCAGAAGCTGGGCGGGCAGGCGGCGTTCATCGACGCGGAGCATGCGCTGGATCCGGTGTATGCGCGGAAGCTGGGAGTGGATGTGGATAACCTGCTGGTGTCGCAGCCGGACCATGGAGAGCAGGCTCTGGAAATCGCGGAAACGCTGATCCGCTCGGGCGGAGTGGATGTGGTGGTGGTGGACTCCGTGGCGGCGTTGGTGCCGAAAGCGGAGTTGGAAGGGGAGATGGGCGATCCGCAGATGGGCTTGCAGGCGCGGTTGATGTCGCAGGCGCTGCGGAAGCTGACGGCGATTGTATCGAAGTCGAAAACGTGCCTGATCTTCATCAACCAGATTCGCGAAAAGATTGGCGTGATGTTTGGCAACCCGGAAACGACGACGGGCGGACGGGCATTGAAATTTTATGCGTCGATGCGCGTGGACATTCGCCGCATACAGGCGATCAAGGAAGGCGATCGCGTGGTGGGCAATCGCACGCGCGCGAAAGTGGTAAAGAATAAGGTGGCGGCGCCGTTCCGCGAAGCGGAATTCGACATTATTTATGGCGAAGGAATTTCGCGCGAAGGAGACTTGCTGGATCTGGGAGTGGAAAAGGGCGTAATCGAGAAATCCGGAACGTGGCTAAGTTACGGAGGAGAGCGCATGGGCCAAGGCCGCGAGAACGCCCGCGTGTTCCTGAAAGAGAATAAGGATATTCGGGAAAAGATCGAGAACGCGTTGCGCAAAAAACTGGAGATTCCGTTTGGCGGTGCGACAAACGCGCCGGTCGCTGCGGCGAGCACTTCGGGAACGAATGGCCATGCGGCCGCGCCGGCAAAGGCGGCAGTAGCTGCGGGAGCGGGTGATGCAAAGGCGCGGCCCAGCGGCGGGCGCTAAGGCGATCCACGGCAAGAATTGACGCTAACCAAATCGTGAGGGAACGGGCAGGCGCGGCCTGCCTGTTCCATTTTTTGGAAGAAAGAAGCCGGACGAACGGGCAACGGGCTGTCCCAGAGGGCAGGTCTTTAAAAACAAAGCACATAATTACGTACTGGGCCGGGAAGTCTATTGAAATGTTGTAACAAAGCCCTGTAGACTACGGTCTGATTTCACTGGTGTTTGCATCTGCATCTAAACACTGGACGTAGTGAAGTAAGTCAGGGACCCAATGATTCGAGCGATGTGGAAATCGGTAGCGGTGGCGTCTTTAAGCGCCTGTTTGTGTGCAGGCGCTGCGGCTGCCGCGAAAACTCCCGCGAAGCCGACGGATAGCTCGAGTTCCAAGTCGAAATCCAAAGCCAAGACGAATAGCAAGACACGGCACTTGGTGACCCGCTATCGCGGGGTGCCAACGTATGCGGACTCGTACAGCTTGGACGAAGTGAAGTTTGACGATCCGGTTGTGAGGCAAGCGGCGGTAGAGGGCTTGGGGAGATTCAACGGATCGGTTGTTGCCGTAGATCCGAATACGGGGCGCATCCTGGCAGTGGTAAATCAAAAGATTGCGTTCGGCGATGGGTACATTCCCTGCTCGACGATCAAGCCAACGATCGCGATTGCGGCACTTTCCGAAAACGTGATTACCCGCGACACGATGTTGAAGGTGAGCCGCGCGAAGTACATGAATTTGACGGAAGCGCTGGCACATTCGAACAACGTATTTTTTGAAGAATTGGGACGCCGGATGGGTTTCGATACGGTATCGAAGTACGGACGCCTGCTGGGACTCGGCGAACTCGCGGGCTACAACTTACCGGATGAGCATCCTGGCTCCTTCCCGATGGAACCGCCGGCGTATGGCGGCGTGGCGCGGATGTCCAGCTTCGGAGAAGGCATACAGATTACTCCACTGCAACTTGCGGCACTGGCGGCTGCATTTGCCAACGGTGGGACGCTTTATTATTTGCAATATCCGCATACGGACGAGGATATACAGAATTTTCAGCCCAAGGTGAAACGCGAATTGAACATCGGCGGTGTGCTGCCGGAAGTTCGTGAAGGCATGCTGGCGGCGGTGCTCTACGGAACGGGACGGCTGAGCGCGGACCCGGGGGGCGATGAAACGCCGTTGGGAAAAACGGGAACGTGCGACGACCACATCAATCCGTCACGCATCGGCTGGTTTGTGAGTTATGCGGATGAAGTACATCCCAAAATCGCGCTAGCGATCCTGCTGCGTGGCAATACTCGGAAGGTGAAGGGCCCGACGGCGGCAGAAGTAGCAGGACGGATCTATCGCCGGTTGAGAGAAGAGAATTACTTTGCAGAGAGCCCGAAGGTTACGGGCGTGCAGCCGATTACTTCCGGTCAGTAAAAACCCACCTGGTACGTAATTTCTAAAACAGATAAAGGGATAAGAGACCTGCGTGCCGCCGAAGGGGCTAGCGCGGGAAGGCATTGCCAGCTTTTAGAGGCGAGCTACAGAGCGTCTATGCGACCGCGAGTACGGACGCTGATGATGGGCTCGCGGAGATAGCGCAGGGCGTCGAAGCAGGTGTCGCAGAGTTCGAGGCAGAACTGGTCTTCGTTTCTGGCGTAGAACGTCTGATGGCACTCATGACAAACGGAAGAATTCTTGCGGAGGCGTGGCCCCTGATCGTAAATTTCGCGATCATGAATTTCCGGGTGCATTTCTAAAGCGATCATATACAACTCCCCTGAGTGAGAGGGCAATTTCGATACCAGTCTAGCAGAGGAATACGAACTGAAGATGAACGGTTTAGAGAACGTGGGGAACGCGGCACAGAGTAAATTTGCGCAGCCCGGGGCGTAAGAGAGGGCCGAGGTGGGGAATTTGATGATTTGGGGGTGCTGAAACGCATAGGCTATTCTGAGTTGGAAGGTAAATCAGGCAATGGCGGAGGCGGGGTGAAGTTGGATCGCGGAGTGATGATCTTGGTGGTGCTGTTGATCGTAGCCGGAATTGCGATCGATGGAACCGCGATTCAGCGGCGCAAAGCAGCAGAGGATGGATTCCGGCAGGAAGTGGAACGGGCACAGCGGGAGGGTGAGCGGATACGCGAAGAGGTGGTGCTGCCGCGAGAGGAGCGGTTTCCAGCGGGCGGAAACCTGGCGGGATTTTTGCAGAAACTGGGATTGAGCGGCGAAGAGGTCTCTGGCGCGACAGCGGCAGCGGAGCAGGCGTTCAATTTGCGGCAGTTGCGGGCAGGGAACACGGTGACCATCGGGAGATCGGTGGAAGGCAAGTTGCGGGAAGTCGATTACAAGATCGACGCGGAGCACGTGCTGAAGCTGGTACCTAAAGCGGAAGGGTTCTCAGCGGAAGTCAGAAACATACCGACGGAGATGCACGTCGAGGTGGTGCGGGGCACGCTGGAAGATTCGTTGTTTAACGCGGTGGAAGATGCGGGAGAGCGCCCGGAGATCGCCATGCGCATGGCGCAGATTTTCGGGTACGACCTGGATTTTTATACGGATCCGCGGAAGGGCGACACGTTCGCGATGGTGGTGGAGAAGAGGAACTACGCGACGGGCGGAACGGCAGGGTATGGGCGAATCCTGGCAGCGGAGTATGTGAACAACGGAAAAAAGTATCAGGCGATGTTGTTCCATGATCCGGAGGGGCATCCGGCGTATTACACGACTGATGGAAAGTCTCTGCAAAAATCGTTCCTGAGATCGCCGCTGAAGTTCGCAGCGCCAATTACGTCGCACTTCAGCAAGTCGCGATTCCATCCGATTCTGCGAATTTTCCGGCCACATCTGGGAACGGATTACGCGGCGCCGGTCGGAACGCCAGTGCAGACGATCGGCAGCGGCAAGGTCGTGTTTGCCGGGCGAAAAGGCGGGGAAGGCAACATGGTGCAGATTGCGCACACGAACGGGTACGAGACGATGTACCTGCACCTGAGCCGGATTCTGGTACACAACGGGGAGCACGTAGAGATCGGAAAAATTATTGGACTGGTGGGAAGCACGGGACTGGCAACCGGACCGCATCTGGACTTCCGAATTATGCAAAAGGGAAAATTTCTGAACTTCGAGAAATTGGGTTTGCCGCCATCGGAGCCGGTTGCTCAGAAGAATTGGGCGGAGTTTGCAGCGCTACGCGATCAATGGCTGCCGGTGTTGGACCAGAAAAAGCCTCTAGAAACACAAGCGAATGCGGACGCCATCGCTCCACCCACCGCCATGCCGAGCGGCATCAGCAAATAGCCATCCATCAATAGATAATCGGAAGTTTGGAAAAGTCCGCGGCCGCATCTTCCGTGACGCGCAGAATCAAGAGGGTACGGTCGTCGTGGGGAGGCCTGCCGGCACCGGTGTGCTCATCGGTGGCCTTCACGATGCGCTGGGCGATGGTATAGCCGGGATCGGCAGGAACGACTTCACCCAAAAGCGAGCGCAGGCGATCGATGCCGTACTCCTCGTTGTTGCGGTCGGTGGACTCGTGAATCCCGTCAGAAGCAAAAACGACGATGTCGCCGGGTAGCAGGGAGAGGGTGACCTGATCGTATTCGATCTCGGGAAGCAAGCCGAGAGGCACGCCGGTCACGTTGATTTCGCTAACTTCGCCGTTGCGAAGAAGCAGGGGAAGAGTGCCGCCGGCGTTGGAGATGGCGAGTTCGCGGAGGGCGGCGTCGTAGACGGCGAACTGCATGGCGATGAAACGAGCATCGAGGCGAGCCGCAAGCAAGCGGGAGTTGAGATGATCGAGCATTTCCGAGGGAGCGCCTTGGCGCTCGTTGACGAGTTCGCGAAGGATGCCAATGGCGAGCGAGCCATATAAAGCGGCAGCGGTGCCCTTGCCGGAGACATCCCCGTTGGCAACGGCCAAGCGGCCGACGCCGTAGGGCAAAAGGTCGTAGAAGTCGCCACCCAGTTCGCGAGCGGGAACATAAGCGGTAGCGATATCGAGGCCGGGGATTTCGCGGGCGCCGGTGGGAAGGAGCTGGCGCTGGATTTCACGAGCGGTCTCCAAATCGTTTTGGAGGCGAGTCTGATTGTCGCGGACCTCTTCAAACAGGCGAGAGTTTTCGAGGGCCACGGCCATGAAGGAGCCCAGGATGTTGAGGAGATGCTCCTGATCCTCGGTGAATGCGTTGGGAACGTTGCTCTCGAGGTCGATGACGCCGACCAGGCGGTTTTGGCGCATTAGGGGCACGACCAGCTCCGAACGAACTTCGGAGTCGGCGTCCAGGTCGCAAGCGAGGTAGCGAGAGTCCTCACGAACATCGTTGACGCGAATGGTGCGGCGCTCGGCGGCGGCGATACCGGTTATGCCCTGGTTCAGAGGCATGCGTAGACGCGAAGGGATCGCATCGTTGTAGCGGACGGAAAAGATGGACTCGAGAATTTGGTTCTCTTCATTCCAGAGCATGACGGAAAACACGTGATAGTCGACAAACTTTTTGACGCGATCGGCGATGAGGCGGAGCAATTGCGCGCGATCGAGGGTGGACGTCAGTTCGTGGCTCACACCGTAGAGAAGGGCGAGCATCTGACCCTTGGCGACGGGGTTAGCTCCCAGGAGGGATGGCGGTACTGAGCCGACATCGGTTACGGGGGACATGTTGAGCGCTTGTTGTTGCTGATCCATGAGAAGGATTTTAACTGCTTACGGTTAGATGTGGGGAAAGAGAGTTGGTTTCAGCTGGGGGCCATTTTCTTTTGGAGCACCGGAGATTAATCGCGAGGATGGGTGATCAGGAGAACAAGAATACCTACCAGGCCGATAGCCAGAAGGAAACCGGAGGGCGGTTCGGGGATGCCAGCGGGCGGACCCGGAATGATCGGCGGGGGGGCAGGGAAGGGCGGGGTAGCGGGAGTTGGATTGTGAGCGCCCGGAAACAGGCAGCAGTAGATGGGCGGGATGAAGATGCCGTTTCGCGGAACTTCCGAAGACGAGGTGACGGGATTAAAGGCCACAACCATGGGAGTGATCGGGGAGAGATCGAATTGCGCGTCGTCGGGCAAGTCTTCCGGAGACATCGCGACACGTGGAGGGACGATCGGCGTCGCCAGAGTGGAAGGGGTGGGCTCATAGGGCGCAGTGGGTTGGCGAGGCACATCTGAAATGCGATTGCCGCAGCGACCGCGGACCATATTTTTGCCATCGCAGAGAACGAGTTCGCCTGCAGGGAGGGAGATTTTTTTCGAGGTCCAGTAGATTTGACTTCCGCGGCGATAGGAGACGTACGCAGCACGACTGACGGGAAGACGGGTAGGGAAAGCGGAACGCACATTGAAATCGGCGTAGTGATTGGCGGCAACAGCGTCGCGGGAGAGCGCCTCGCGCAGTTCGCGCGGGTTGCGAGCACCGCCGGGGATGACGGAGTACGGATAGACGGGATGCGAAACGGAAAGGTCGGGCGGGACTGGCGCGAACTGCTGGTCCAGAAGTGCCGAAAGAGAGAAAGCGTTCTGTGTGGTCGCCGGAATCGGTGAATCGGAGGCAGGGAAGTTGAAGAGAAGGAGGGCAGCGCAGAAGCCAAGCGCAAGGAAAAAGGTGACGGCGCGAGAGCCACGGAGCGTTGGTTTCGACAGTAAACGAATCGGGCGGTAATTCTTTACTCTAGACAACGAGCAGACCTGTATTTGACTGTCATGTTACCACTGCGTTGATGTAAGGCAAATGATTTGCCAAACGGAAGTTGGGAAAAAGCGCAGAAAATTCAGATGTTTTGCCGGGAATCGTGAGGAGAGAATCTGGCAGGAGTGGAACGAGAATGGTGGAAAGAAGAAGGAAGAGGACGATTCCAAAATGGAACAATAGATTTTTTGTCTGGAGTCGACGAGCGCCCAATGAAAAAGGGCGGCGCGAACGCCGCCCATCACAGCTGTTTGTGATTGAAAGCTACTTCACTTCCCAAGTATCGCCGGCGTGCAGAAGGTGATCGAGATTGCCCGGTCCTTTCTTGGCGATGACGTCGCGAACCTGGTCGTTGATCACATCTTCATAGCGCGGAAGAGTGTCCCAGGAACGAAAAATGCCGATGGGAGTGGGGAAGCCGGGGCGCTGCTCGATGTGCGAGAGCAAGAAGGCATACGAGGCGCGCGGGTTGTGAGCGTCGTGAACGAGCAAATCGGCTTCGGAAACGCCGTTGCCGAGGGAAACGACTTCGACATCACCGTCAGACTTGCGGCGGATGCCTTTGTCGCGGTTCTTGCCGAAGATGAGCGGCTTACCGTGCTCGAGTTGGAGGATGTTTTCGCTGCGCGCATCTTTCTCGGTGAGGCCGAACCACGCGCCGTCATTGAAGATATTGCAATTCTGAAGAATCTCGACGAAGGCAGCGCCTTTGTGAGCGGCGGCGGCCTTGAGGGTGTCCTTCAGATGAGCCTGGAAGATGTCGACGGAGCGAGCGACGAAGGTGGCTTCCGAGCCGATGGCCAGCGAAACTGGGTTGAACGGGCGATCGGGAGAACCGAACGGCGTCGACTTAGTGATTTTGTGGAACTCGGAAGTCGGGGAGTATTGGCCCTTGGTCAGGCCGTAGATACGGTTGTTGAAGAGCAGAACTTTAATCCCGACATTACGGCGCAGCATGTGAATGGTGTGATTGCCACCGATGGCCAAGGCGTCGCCGTCACCGGTCGCGACCCACACTTCCAGTTCCGGATGAGCGATCTTGATGCCGGAGGCCACCGCGGGCGCGCGTCCGTGAATGGAGTGGAATCCGAAGGTGTTCATGTAGTAGGGAAAGCGGCTGGAACAGCCGATTCCGGAAACGACCACGAAATTTTCGCGGGGAATGCCGAGTTCGGGAAACACGGATTGAACGGCGGAGAGAATTGCGTAATCGCCGCAACCCGGGCACCAGCGAACTTCCTGGTCGGTCTGAAAGTCTTTTTTGGTAAGTGGTGGAAGAGCGGTCGTGGTCATGATTTCTCCTAGAGACCCAACATTTCTTCGATCTTCTGATCGAGTTCGGCCTGCTTGAACGGGCGGCCCTGAATTTTGTTGAGGCCGACGGCGGGCACCAGGTACTTGGCGCGAAGAACCCAAAGCAGCTGACCCATGTTCAGTTCGGGCACGAGAACCTTCTTGAAGCGAGCCAGAACAGCGCCGAGATTCGCGGGAAGTGGATGAAGGTTGCGAAGATGAAGATGGCTGACGTTGCGACCCTTGGCGCGCTGAGCTTTCACGGCCTGGGTGATGGCGCCGAAAGTAGAGCCCCAAGAGACCAGCAGCAGTTCGCCTTCGGTATCGCCGGCGGGAACGGCGTCGGGAACGTCCTGAACGATGGCTTCAATTTTGGCGGCGCGGATGCGAACCATGTTTTCGTGATTGAGCGGCTCGTAGTTGATGTTGCCGGTGACGTCCTGCTTTTCCAGTCCGCCGATGCGATGCTCGAGGCCACGAGTGCCGGGCACGGCCCAGGGGCGAGACAGAGTTTGCGGGTTTCGCTTGTAGGGCAAAAAGCCTTCGGGGTCTTTTGCAAAGGACACGGGAATCGCGGGAATTTCGTCGACGGCAGGAATGCGCCAGGGTTCGGCGCCGTTGGCGAGATAGCCGTCGGAAAGAATGATGACCGGGACCATGTACTTGACGGCGATGCGGCAGGCTTCGAAGGCGATCCAGAAGCAATCGGCCGGGAGTAGCGGCCGCAAGGACCGGAATAGGAGCTTCGGAGTTGCGGCCGAACATGGCCTGCAGCAGGTCGGCTTGCTCGGTCTTGGTGGGCAGGCCGGTGGATGGGCCGCCACGCTGGATGTCGCAAATAACGAGTGGCAGTTCGGTAGCGACGGCTAGGCCGAGCGCTTCGGTCTTGAGAGCCATGCCGGGGCCGGAAGTGGTCGTGATGGCCAAGGAGCCCGGCGTAGGAAGCGCCGATTGCGGAAGTGATGGCGGCGATTTCGTCTTCAGCCTGAAAGGTGAGAACGCCGAAATCCTTGTACTGCGAAAGTTCGTGAAGGATGTCGGAAGCGGGAGTAATGGGATAGCTGCCGAGGAACAGTTTGAGTCCGGCCTTTTGCGCAGCGGCGACAAAGCCAAGAGCCAGCGCCTGATTGCCGCTGAAGTTGCGGTAGACGCCGGGAGTCAATTGCGCTGGCGGAATTTCGTAGCTGATCTGGAATGCTTCGGTGGCTTCGCAATAGGAGTAGCCGGCCTTCATGGCCAAAGTATTGGCTTCGGCAATAAGAGGCTTCTTCTTGAACTTGTCTTCGACCCAGCGGACGGTGGGTTCCATGGAGCGGTTGTAGAGCCAGTAGCACATGCCGAGGGCAAAGAAGTTCTTGCAGCGGTCCATGGCCTTGGCATCGAGGCCGAGGTGCTGGAGAGCGGCGCGAGTGAGTCGCTGCAGTTCGACCGGGAAGACGCGGAACTTATCGAGAGAATGATCTTCGAGGGGATTGGTGCTGAGGTGGGCCTTGCGGAGGTCGGTCTTCCTTGAAGGCGTCGGAATTGACGATCAGGATGCCGTTGGCCTTGAGATCGGCGAATGTTGACCTTGAGCGCCGCGGGATTCATGGCAATCAGGACATCGACGGCGTCACCCGGGGTGTGCACTTCGCCCGAGGAGAAGTGGAGCTGGAAGCCGCTGACGCCCGGGACGGTACCCGCAGGGGCGCGAATTTCGGCGGGATAGTCAGGGAACGTAGCGATGTCGTTGCCGTAGAGCGCCACGGTATTGGTGAACTGGCTGCCGGTGATTTGCATGCCGTCGCCAGAGTCGCCAGCAAAGCGGATGACCGCTTGTTCGATAATTTCCCGTTTTGTCTTGCTAGCGGGAACATCCATGAGAGTAGACATCGTCGTACATGACCCCCGTGATTGCAGAAATTCTAGAGCTGTGGAGCAAAAAGACCCGAATTTTGGTCGGTGCGGTACGAACGGGAGCGATCGCCGGGCCGCAAGGGCCAATCCGCACAAGGATAGCATATGGCGGCAAAGTGGAAAGAAGCCGCGTCACAGCTGTTTACAGCTGAACTAGGGGCGGCCAGGGAGCGTCAGTCGGAAGAGGAGGATTGGGCCGAGGAAAAGGATTGCGGTTCGAACTGACGGACGACATGTTCGCGGGTGAAATAGAACAGCCACCAGGCGCTGATGGGCAGCAGAAAGATGATCAAGGCGATGACGATGAGTTGTTCGAGGGCGGCAACATCGCTGACGAAACGCTCGTCGATGGTGAAGGTCTCGTAGGGACGGAAGGCGATGATTAAGGAGGAGAAGGACATCGCAGCCGTAGCCCAGATGAGTGCGGATCTGCGAGCCCAAGGCTTCAACTGGAACAGGCCGATGCCCGTGAAAAAGCTGAGCGCGATGAGAAAGGGAGGAACGAGAGCGACAATAGAGAACCAGAAGGGGTGTGGGGCGTAGAACGGTTTGCCAAAGCGGTCCGGAGGGATGGCGAGCATGCCCCGAAAAAACCAACCCCACGCCAGAAGAGCGATGACACTGCCCATCAAGGAAAGAGCGGCGGCGGCGGTGACGCCAGCGGAGCGAGTTTCGGGAGAGGGAGAGGAGTCCATGTCGAAGACGATGAAAGCACGGAAGAGGCGGTGCGGAACAGAGTACGAAAGAGGGACAAGTACTAGAAAGAAATCTTGACGTTCGCTTTCTTTTCGCCTAGAGTCGGGTGAAGAAGGTGTGTGGGAGGACGCGCATGGCACTGACAAAACGGCAAAAAGAAGTGCTGGACTACCTCGTTTCGTTTGAGACGAAGCACGGCTACGCGCCCAGCTTCGAAGAGATTGGTAAGGGTATGAAGCTGACCTCGCTGGCTACGGTGCACAAGCACGTGAGCACGCTGGAGAAAAAGGGATTCATCCGGCGCGGATACAACCAGAGCCGTTCCATTGAGATTCTGCAATTGCCGAAGCCGGTGAAGGAACAGATTGTCGAGCGGAAGGCCCACGAGTTGCCGCTGGTTGGCCGGATTGCGGCGGGGCGTCCGCTGGAAGCGATCGAGGAGCACGAGACGCTGTCGTTGGGAGATTTTGCGCGCGGCGGAAGTTCGTTCGTGTTGCAGGTGACCGGAAACTCCATGATTGAAGATCACATCATGGATGGCGATTTTGTGGTCTGCGAGCAGACCCAAGTGGCGAATGCCGGCGACATTGTGGTGGCGCTGGTGAACGGGGAAGACGCCACGTTGAAGAGATTTTATCGGGAAGCGCCGGGGAAGGTGCGATTGCAGCCGGCGAATTCGCAGATGGAGCCGATCCTGGTGTCGGCGTCGGATTTGAAGATTCAAGGAAGAGTGATTGGAGTATTGAGGAAATACTAGATTTACCGCAGGGGCGCGGAAGACGGTTCCAGATAAACTGCGGAAGTCCGATCCTGGAAACGCGCCTTGGCACAACGCCATCGGAAGTTGTTTCACAAAACCCTGAAATGTTGCGGCGCAGTGGTGTTGTCAGCGGTCTTGCTGCTGACGATGGAGTTGCCCGCATTCGGGTACGCGGTACTGGCGCACGAAGCCATTATCGATGTGTGCTGGAAATCCAACCTTAAGCCTCTGCTACACCAAAAATTCCCAAAAGCTACGGAAGCATGAATTGAAGCAGGCGCAGGCGTACGTGTACGGCGGCTCGATCCTGCAGGATATGGGCTACTACCCGCATGGCAGCCACTTCTTCAGCGACCTGACGCACTATGTACGAAGCGGAGATTTCGTTGAGGCGATGCTGCGGGATGCGCAGAATGTGAACGAGTACGCGTTCGCGCTGGGTGCGCTGGCACACTACGCGACGGACGTGGAGGGGCACAAGCTTGGGACAAATGTGGCAGAACCGTTGCTGTATCCGAAATTGGCGGAAAAATATGGAAGCCCGATGACGTATGAGGAAAATCCACTGGCGCACATCAAGACCGAGTTTGGATTCGATGTGGTGCAGGTGGCTCAGCAACGATATGCGCCGGAGGCATACCACGGGTTCGTCGGCTTTCGGTTTCGGAAAGTGTGCTGAACCGGGCGTTTCAAGATACGTACGGGCTGGAGCTGAAGGAGGTGTTGAAGGAGGAAGATCGCGCGATCAACAGTTACCGGCATGCGGTGAGCAAACAGATACCAGAGGCGACGCGTATCGCGTGGAGCTTAAAGAGTAAAGAGATCCAGAAGGACGAGCCAAGCATGACGGAGAAGAAGTTTTTGTATAACTTGTCGCGCTCCGAATACGAAAAAGAGTGGGGAAGGAACTACGACCGACCGACGTTCGGCGGATAAGTGCCTGGCGTTTTTATACCGGCTGGTACCGAAATTCGGACCTTTGCGGGTATTGCAGTTGGAGACGCCGACACCGGAGACAGAGAAGATGTTCGAAAAGAGCTTTAACGCGTCCGTGGATCACTACCGCAGGTTTCTCGAAGAGGAAAAAGCAGGACGGTTACGGCTGGAGAACATCAATTTCGATGTGGGGGAGCCGCTGGGGCCCGGGAAGTACGAGCTGACGGACAAGGCCGAAGAGGAACTGGTGCACCGGCTGAACGAAGACGGGTTTCAGGGAGTTTCGAAAGAACTGCGTGCGCACCTACTTGCGTATTTTGCGGACAAGGATGGCGCGACGGAATTGCAGAAGGACAAGAAGTCTTGGGCGCGGCTACAGGTAGAACTGAGCAAATTGAGAGAAGTGGAAAGCGCATATACGAACTAAGCGGCGATTGAACCTCTGTTGTGAGCCCTATCGGAAATTTCGCTTGCATCCATTCAATAAGCAGCAATTGCGCGTCAATCGGAGAGAAACCATGTAGAATTCTGAATTCTCCGGGAGACGACGAAGCGCGTCTATGAAGAATCCAAGGACGATTCGAAAATTGCTGGCGGCCAACCGCAGCGAAATCGCCATTCGCGTGTTTCGTGCCGCGAATGAACTGGGATTGCGAACGGTCGCGATTTATTCGGAGGAAGACCGGCTGGCGCTGCACCGCTTTAAGGCAGACGAGGCTTACCGGGTAGGGGAAGGCAAAGGGCCGGTACAGGCGTATCTGGACATCGCGGGAATTGTTGCGATCGCGAAACAACACGAGGTGGACGCGATCCATCCCGGGTACGGGTTTCTGTCGGAGAATCCGGAGTTGGCGCGGGCGTGCGCCAAGGCGGGAATCAAGTTTGTTGGGCCGACGCCGGAATTGCTGGAATTGCTGGGAGACAAGACTGCGGCGCGAAGGCTGGCGATTGCGGCGGGTGTACCGGTATTGCCGGGAACAGAAGCGGCGGTGCAATCGCCTGAGGAAGCGCGGCGGATCGCGGAAGAGATTGGCTACCCGGTGATGGTGAAAGCCGCGATGGGCGGCGGCGGACGCGGAATGCGCGTCGTCAAGGACGAGAAGGAGCTGGAAGCGCGGCTGGAGGAGGCGCAGGGAGAGGCGAAGTCGGCGTTCGGGGACGCTGCTGTCTTCCTGGAAAAATATTTGCCGAGGGCGCGGCATTTGGAAGTGCAGATTCTTGGCGATGAGCACGGCAACCTGGTGCATCTGTACGAACGGGACTGCTCAGTGCAGCGGCGGCACCAAAAAGTAGTGGAGGTTGCGCCGGCGTTTCGGCTTGCGGGCGGAAGTGCGGCAGGAACTTTGTGAAGCGGCGGTGCAGTTGGCGCGGAAAGCGAATTACCGGAACGCGGGGACGGTAGAGTTCCTGTACGACGTGGATTCGGAGAAGTGGTACTTCATCGAAGTGAACCCGCGAATTCAGGTGGAGCACACGGTCACGGAAATGGTGACTGGGATCGACTTGGTGCGGGCGCAGATACTGGTGGCGCAGGGGCACCGGCTGCATGATGAGGCAATGGCGCTGCCGCAGCAGGACAAGATTCCGCTGTACGGATGCGCGCTGCAGTGCAGAGTGACGACGGAAGATCCAGAGAAGCACTTTGCGCCGGATTACGGAAAAATTTCGACGTACCGGTCGCCGGCGGGATTTGGAATTCGGCTGGATGGAGGGACGGCGTATTCCGGAGCGGTGCTGGCGGCGTACTACGATTCGCTGCTGGTGAAGGTGACGGCGTGGGGCACGAACTTGAACGAGGCGTGCCAGACGAATGGACCGATCGCTGCGGGAATTCCGGATACGTGGGGTGAAGACGAACATCCCGTTTCTGGAAAACGTGGTGAATCACGAGAAGTTTCGCGCGGGCGAAGTGACCACGTCGTTCCTGGACGAGCATCCGGAACTATTCCGGTTTAAAGGTAAGGCGGACCGGGCGACGAAGCTGCTGTCGTACCTCGGCGATGTCATCTTGAACGGGAATCCGGAAGTAAAAGGGAAGAAGGCACCGCAGATATTCGAGCGGGCGGTGATTCCCAAGATTCCCGGGATTAAGCCGCCGGAGGGCACGCGGCAATTGCTGCGGAAGCTGGGACCCAAGAAATTCGCAGCGTGGGCGCGAAAAGAAAAGCGATTGTTGATCACTGACACAACGTTCCGCGACGCGCACCAATCGCTGATGGCTACGCGGGTACGAGGATACGATTTGCTGGCAGTGGCCGATGCGGTGGCACAGCGGCTGCCGAACTTGTTCAGCCTGGAGATGTGGGGCGGCGCAACGTTTGATACCGCGCTGCGATTCTTGCATGAAGATCCGTGGCAACGTTTGCGGGATTTGCGGGCACGCGTGCCGAACATCTGTTTTCAGATGCTGTTGCGGGGAGCGAACGCGGTGGGATACGCGTCGTATCCCGATAATGTAATTCAGGATTTTGTGCGCGAGTCGTACGCGCAGGGCATCGACATATTTCGCATTTTCGATTCGCTGAACTCCATCGACAATATGCGCGTTTCGATTGAAGCGGTGCTGGATACAGGGGGTGTGTGCGAGCCGGCGATTTGCTACACGGGAGACATACTGGATCCGACGCGCACGAAGTACTCGCTGAAGTATTACGTGGGAATGGCCAAGCAACTGGAAAAGATGGGCGCGCATTTTCTGGGGATCAAGGATATGGCCGGGCTGTGCAAGCCGTACGCGGCGCATGCGTTGGTGAAGGCGTTACGCGAGGAGATCGGGATTCCGGTGCATTTTCACACGCACGACACCAGTGGAATCAATGCGGCGTCGGTGCTGAAGGCGGCGGATGCGGGAGTGGATGTGGCGGACGCGGCGATTGCGTCGATGAGCGGGGGAACGAGCCAGCCGAATTTGAATTCGATTGTTGCGGCGCTGCGGCACGGGCCGCGAGACAGCGGTTTGGACCTCGCGACGCTGAACGAGTGCTCCGATTACTGGGAAACGGTGCGGACGTATTACGCGCCATTTGATTCGGGGCCGAAGGCGGGAACGGCGCGACTGTACGAGCACGAGATTCCTGGCGGGCAATACACGAATTTGCGGGAGCAAGCGGTGGCGATGGGATTGGAACATCGCTGGCGGGAGGTGGAAAAGGCGTACGCGGATGTGAACCGGTTGTTCGGAGACATTGTAAAGGTCACACCATCGAGCAAAGTGGTGGGGGATATGGCGTTGTTTCTGGTGGCCAACGAAATGAAACCGGATGATCTGCTGGCGTTGCCGGAAGATCACGACCTGTCGCTGCCGAACTCCGTGGTGGAAATGTTTTCTGGCGTGCTGGGAGTTCCGCCAGGCGGCTGGCCGAAGAAGCTGCAGAAAATTATTCTGCGAGGCGCTGCCCCGCTCAAGGGCAGGCCGGGCGCAAGCATGCCGGCAGTGAATTGGGATGAGGAAGCGCAACATCTGGAGAAAAAGACGGGACACGCGGAGGGGCGCGACGCGCTGCTAAGCTACCTGCTGTATCCCGAGGTGTATTTGAAGTACGACAAGTTCCGGCAGACGTACGCGGATGTGGGAGTGTTGCCGACTCCCGCGTTTTTTTACGGATTGAAACCCGCGGAGGAAATTACCGTGGAAATCGAGCCGGGAAAAACGATGATCGTGAAGTTCCTTACGATCGGGGATGCGCACCCGGACGGCACGCGGACGCTGTTTTTCGAACTGAATGGACAGCCGCGCGAGATTACGGTGCGAGATCGATCATTGCGCGTGGTGGAACGCAGCCATCCGAAGGCCGATCCGGAGGATCCGGGGCAGGTGGGAGCGCCAACGGCAGGACTGGTGAGCGGGATCGCCGTACAACTGCACCACGAGGTGGAGCGCGGTGCGAAACTGCTAACACTGGAAGCGATGAAGATGCAATCGAACATTTACGCGCCGATACGTGGCAAGATCACGAAGCTGCTGGTGGCGCCCGGGCAACACGTGGAAGCTAAAGACCTGCTGGTTACGATCGTTCCGTGAGCGGACCAAACCTCGTACGACATGAACAGTTTCCTTCGCGGTTTCTGAAAAATCAGCGCGAGTTGATTGTGTATTTGCCGCCCGGATACGACCACGAGCGACACAGGCACTACCCGGTTTTGTATTTGCACGACGGACAGAATCTGTTTGATGGGCGAACCTCGTTTATTCCGGGGGTGTATTGGCACGTAGGAGAGTCCGCGGACTACTTCATTGGGCAGGGAACGGTGGAACCGCTGATTATCGTGGGCATCTATAACGCGGGGAGGCAGCGGCTGGGAGAGTACACGCCGACGCGGATGGCGCGATTGGGAGGTGGCCGGGCGAACCGCTACGCGAAGTTTTTGCTGGAAGAGGTCCGACCGTTTATCGGCGGGACGTATCGCGTTCGAACGGAGCCGGAAAATACCGGGATTGGCGGGTCGTCGCTTGGCGGATTGGTGTCGCTCTATTTGGGCTTGAAGATGCCCAAGATTTTCGGAAAGATTGCGGCGTTGTCGCCGTCGGTGTGGTGGAACGAGCGGGTGATTCTGCGATTTGCGGAAACGAAGCGACCGAAGCCGCTGCCGCGCATCTGGCTGGACATCGGAACGCAGGAGGGCGGGCGTATTGTGGAAGATGTCGAGCGATTCCGCGACATCCTGTTAAGCAACGGTTGGGAATATGGGCGAAATCTGAACTACCAACGGGTGGAAGGCGCACAGCACAACGAAGAAGCATGGGCGGCGCGGGTGGGTCCGTTCCTGCAGTTTTTGTTTCCGGGCGGAGAAAGACGGGTATAATCCGCGCAGTTCCAAAGCACGCACTCCAGCATTATTGGGGACAGCATGAGTACGGAACGGTCTCTTGGGATTCTCTGCGTCACCTCTTACGAAAAAGGACAGGAATTCCTGCGCACCTGCAAAAAGCTGGGGTGCACCGTGTATTTGATGACGGTGGAGAAGTTACGCGACGGCGACTGGCCGCGTGAGTGCGTCGATGAGATGTTTTTTGTCCCGCCGGAACTGAGCATCGGTGAAATGACGAATGCGGTGAGTTACGCGGCGCGTTCGCGACAGATTGATCGCATCGTGGCGCTGGATGAGTTCGACATGGAAACGGTGTCCGCGTTGCGCGAGCACCTGCGGCTGCCAGGGATGGGGCAGACCACAGTGCGCTATTTCCGGGACAAGCTGGCGATGCGCATGAGGGCGCAGGAATTGGGCATTGCGGTTCCGGATTTTGTACGGATCCTGAATTATGCGGAGATTGGTGAGTACCTGCAGCGCGTTCCCGGGCCGTGGCTGTTGAAGCCGCGGTCACAGAGCATCCGGAATCGGGATGAAGAAGATCGAGCGGGGAGATGACTTGTGGCCGTGGCTGGATCGGCTGGGTGATCAGCAATCGCATTACCTGTTGGAGCGATTCGTACCCGGCAGAGTGTTTCACGTGGACGGAGTGGTGTCAGAGCGAGAAGTGGTGTTTGCGGAAGCGCATGGGTATGGCGCGACGCCGCTGGATGTTTCGCATTCCGGGGGAGTGTTTACGACGCGGACGTTGCGCCGGGAGTCGAAGGAGGCGGAAGAATTGCGGGAGTTGCACCGGCGCATTGTGGAGGGGTTGGGACTGGTGCGGGGCGTGACGCACACGGAATTTTTGCGCGCAAATGCCGATGGGCAAGTCTATTTTCTGGAAGCTGCGGCGCGGGTTGGCGGTGCGTACATTTCCAATATGATCGAGGCGGCGACGAACATTAATTTGTGGAGGGAATGGGCGCGGTTGGAAGTGGGAGTCGGCAAGACGGCGTACACTCTTCCCGAAACGAGAAAAGATTATGGGGGAGTTGTAGTGTCGCTGGCGCGGCAAGAGTCGCCAGACACGTCGTCGTTCAGCGATCCGGAAATTGTGTATCGCGTGGGCAAATACCATCACGCCGGATTTGTGCTGCAATCGCACTCGCCGCAGCGGATAGAGGAATTGCTGAAGAACTACGCAGAACGATTCGAGCGGGAATTTATGGCGACGCAGCCGGTTCCGGACAAGCCGACGTCGTGAAGCAGGGGATTGAGGGCAGCAGGTAACATAGCGAATCAGCACCGAAGGACAGGACGAATCCTGTTCCAGAGACTAGTTACTTTCAAGCACCTAGTTCGGATACTTTATTTGCGGTGCCCTCCACCCCGGACTATCTTTTGCTTACCCCGGGCCGGAAATCTGCGTGGGGTGTGCTGTCCCTGAGGGAGGTCCGATGTGGGGTAACAAAAAACCGGAGGCGCCGCAACAGCCAGCGCAACCGGAGCAACCGAAGAGTTTTCAAAATTTGCCAGCTAATCCGCCGCCGAAAGCTTCTGCGGCAACCTGGGAGGGAACAACCGCAATGAGTACTGATGCGATGAGACCGTTGGGTGCGACCGCGGACCGAGGAACGGCGCGTCTGGGGCCAAGCCTGCACGTAAAAGGAGAAATCTCCGGAAACGAGGATCTGCTGATCGAAGGATCGGTAGAAGGCCTCGTGCAACTGGACGAGCGTAAGTTGACCGTTGGCGCTACGGCGAAACTGACGGCGGACATTATTGCTCGGGAAGTGGTGGTTTATGGCAGCGTAAAGGGCAATCTGCGCGCCAAGGACCGCATTGAAATCAAGAAAGATGGATCGGTGAACGGCGACCTGACGACGGCGCGCATCATGATCGAAGACGGCGCGTACTTCAAGGGCTCCATCGAAATTGACAAGTCCGGCGAGAAGGAATCGGGCGCGGGCGCATTCGCGCGGACGGCTCCGGCGGCAGCAGCCGTGGGACCGAAGACGATCTAAGACAACTTCATTCAATAGATTCGAAAAGCAGCGTCCCGAAGTGGGGGCGCTGTTTTTGTTTTTGGGCGAGCGAATTTTGCACAGGCCCGCACTTCGCAAGTATTATTAAGTTGACAATTTATTAAGTTTTATCAGAAGATAACAATTGTCGAACTCCTCAAAGGATGTGGAGGAGGTGGAAGCGAGGGCGGAGGTGGGGTCCAGCCCCCGCTTCCTCGATATGAAGCCGGAACCGCCCGCAGCAAATCAGTTTGCAAATCCCGCCCAAGGAGCCACCCCCGGAAGCCGCCCTCCGGGGGTGGTGCGTAGTGACGTGTACAGCGTTTCTTCTCCTTAGCACCCGCCTAACCTTTGCGAATAGAATGTCATCGTAGAATTTGTGAAACATTTCGAGTGAATCGACGGAGTCTGTCGATGAGTACACGAAAGCTTGGCAATTCCGATTTGCAGATCAGCGCGATAGGCTTTGGCGCCTGGGCAATTGGAGGGAGCGGCTGGGCCTTCTCGTGGGGGCCGCAGGACGATCAGGATTCCATTGCGGCGATTCACAAGGCGCTGGAGCTGGGAGTGAACTGGATCGACACGGCCGCGGTGTACGGGTTGGGCCATTCGGAAGAAGTGGTGGGCCGGGCGGTCGCCGAGTATCGCGGCAAGAAGCCGTATGTGTTTACGAAGTGCGTGCTGACCTGGGATGACCAGGGCACCATTTCGCCGAAGTTCGCGGCGGAGTCCATCCGCAAGGAGTGCGAAGCGAGTTTGAAGCGGCTGCGCCGGGAGGTCATCGACCTGTATCAAGTGCACTGGCCACCGCAGGACAGCGGAGCGGGCCTGGAAGAAGCGTGGACGACGGTGGCGAGTTTGCAAAAGACAGGGAAGGTACGGTGGATTGGGATATCGAACTTCGACGTGGCGCAAATCAAGCGAGCTCAGAAGATCGCGCCGGTAACTTCGCTGCAACCGCCGTATTCCATTTTGCGCCGGCAGGTCGAGAAGGAGATCCTGCCGTATTGCGCGCAGCAGGGAATTGGCGTGATCGTCTACGCGCCAATGTTTTCCGGGATGCTGTCTGGAGGGATGACCAAAGAGCGAGCGGCGGCGTTGCCCGCAGATGATTTTCGAAGCCGGAATCCGGAGTATCAGGAACCGAAGCTGTCGCAGAATCTCGCGGTGGTGGAGAAGTTGAAAGAGATCGGAGCGCGGCACGGCAAAGGACCGGGACAAGTGGCGATTGCGTGGACACTGCGAAATGCGGCGGTGACCGGCGCGATTGTGGGCGCAAGAACAGCGAAACAGTCCGAAGGGGTGATGAGCGCACTCGATTTCCGGCTGACGGACGCCGAGGTTCGCGAAATTGAAGAGGCTTCGGCGCAGATCGCCAAGCTGTGACGGTAACGTTCGGCAGAGAAGTGTCAGGCGCGTTGATGGTCGGGGCGCCAGTCCTTGATGAGCTGCTTGATGGACTTACGATCCGCAATTTTGTCGTTCAGGACCTTACGCGCCAGTTGCGGCAGTTCGGCATCGCTGGCGAAGCGCAGGCCGACTAGTTGCTCGACGGTGAATTGTTCAACGCTATTTTTCAGATCGGGAGGCAGGAGCCGCTCGAGGCGCAGGCGCTCTTCCATGCGAATCACGCGATCCTGAACCGATAGGGCGAACATCCGACCAAACAAAGGCACCAGAAACAGGGCAATCGCGGTCAGTAATCCCAGAGCTCCTTCCCAAGTTAGCCCTCGATGAATCAAGTGGGAAATCCACCAGCCGACGTTGATCAGCAGGACCGGCATAACAAAGAAGTGAAATGCGGGCACAAACTTAGCGTGGTGGGCATAACTTTGGGTTTCCATAGTTCCTCCGTAAAGCGGCCGGCGCCAACTGGCCTTACGTACAGTGACCAACACGCCGCCTGCAGGGAAACTACTTGATTGCATTGGCGAGTGGCAAGAGCAGAATTCAGGGATTAGCCTGGAGGCACCCATGCCCAACCTGAGTTTTGCCCGGATCATGTTCGGAAGCACGCAGGAAAGCTCCGCGGGTGGTTGGTCCAAAGGAACGCTCGCAACAGGATTGCAGGGCGGGTTGGGAGCCAACACGCCACTCCTCCCATCTCCGAGCTGGATGAAGCGCACCTGGATGCAGATGGTGTTTGCCCGGGCCGCGCGCTAACAGCGTCCCGTCACAGTAGTTAAATCAGAACAATCGATTTGGCGTGCTGCATCAATTCGTCGCGAAAGTTCGGATGGGCGACGGAGATCAGAGCCAAAGCGCGTTCCCGGGTCGATTTACCGCGTAGATTGACGCAGCCATATTCCGTGACGATAAACTCGACATCCATGCGGGTGTCGGTGGCCATCTGAACGCGGGGAACGATGCAAGAGATTTTGCCGTCCTTGGCCGCAGAGCGGAGAGCGATGAAGGATTTGCCGCCTTTCGAGAACGCAGCGCCCTTGACGAAATCGAACTGGCCGCCGCTACCACTGTATTGATGACCATTGATGAATTCGCCGTTGACCTGGCCGTAGAGGTCGACTTCGATGGCGGTATTGATGCTCATGAGATTGTCGTGCTCGGCGATGACATGGATGTCGTTCACATAGGAGGAAGCGTAGCTTTCCATGGAAGGATTGTCGTTGATGAAACTGTAGACTTCATCGTCGCCCATGGCGAAGGTGAAGACGTGTTTGCGGGGATGGATATTCTTTTTGCGGCCGTTGGCGACGCCGCTTTTGACCAGCTTGACGAAGGCATGACTGAAGAGTTCCGAGTGGATGCCCAGATCGTTGTGATTGTGAAGGTTTATCGCGACGGCGTTGGGCATATTGCCGATGCCCAGTTGCAGGGTAGCGCCATCGGGAATCTGTTCGGCAATGCACTTGCCGATTTTGAGAGAGTCGGCGTCCGGTTCTTTGTAGGGAATTTGCACCAGCGGCACATGATTTTCGACCACGGTATCGACCTCGGAGATGTGGACCAGGGAATCGCCGAAGACGCGAGGCATGTTGCGGTTGACTTCGACAATGACGCGGTCGCAGTGACGGACTACGGTTGAGGCATAGTCGTTGTTGGTGCCCAAGCTGAAGTGCCCGGAGGCATCCATGGGAGAGACGGCCACGACGAAGGTGTTGACGCGCATGTGCTCCGTGAGGGCGCGGGGCGTTTGAGAGAAGTTAACGGGAACGTAGCTGAGATATTTGCGCCCTTCGGAGATGCCGAGCTTAACCATTTTGCGATCGGGATCGCCCATGAAGAAGCAACGAGCATCGACTTTGGAGAGAACCTCGGGGCGAATGAGGGTTTCCTCGCTGTATTTCATGGAATGCTGATAGTAGAGATTCAGATTCTTCAAATTTCCGGCCAGAATACGGTCCGCAACCGCTTTCGCCAAGCCGCCGGGCATGCCAACGGCCAAGGCAAGGACAAGGAGGCTGCCATCCGCGATTTTTTCGACGGCCTTGTCGGGAGTGGTGAGTTTCTGGGCGTACTGATCGACAGGAGTGCGATAAGTCATTGAGTCCTCATTGGATAAAAAGCCTGTAACACACGTGCGGGAGCGGGCCGCCAGTGTCTTTAGGTTCCCCTACGAAATTTTAATTTGCAAGGACGGGGAACACGCGGTAGTTCCGCAGCGTGCTCGTACACAGTGGGGCACTGTCACAAAGGACGGGTATCGCTTGAAACGTCACGCGAGCGCAATAAAAAGCCCGTGAGGAGCGAGTGACGCCCAGAATAGGGCATGCGGCCGCGGTACAAGTGGAGAAGTGTGCGTCAGAGGCCGCGCCGGACCCAATGAGCGCCAGCCCGACGATAATAAGACCGTCCGAGGTGTCCGCGGAATCGATTGCGATGCGGCAGATGCGCAATGGATTGCTGTTCTGCGGGTGTGTGGCAGGGGCCGCGTTGGTGTCCGCGCTGTTTTTGAAAAAGGGACTGCTGCTGTCGAGCATCAGCGACCTGGGAACATTGACGTTGGCGATGGCAACGGCGTTGTTGGTTGCGCGAAATGCAGCGCGAAGCAAAGGACAAGTTCGAAGCTTCTGGATTTTCGCCGGTTTAGGCATGGGGTTGTGGATAGTCAGCCTGTGCCTCTGGAACACGTACGAACTGGTGCTGCAACGGCCGGTGCCGGACCTACCGTTCGCGGACATGCTGTTGTTTGTGAAACTGGTGCCGATGATCGCGGCGTTGGCGATTGAGCCGGATCGCCCGCACGACACGCGATTTCGCGCCTTCAGCCTTCTGGACGTTTCGATCTTCATTGCCTACGCGCTGTATTTGTATGTGCTCTGCGTGTTCTCTTACCGGTTGTTGCCATCGGCCAGCGACCAATATGATCTGCGCTTCAATGTGGCTGACGCGATCGGCAACGGGATTTTTGTGCTTGCAGCCGGTTATGGATTTATGGGGGCAAAAGGGGCATGGAAGAAAACGTACGGGTTCCTGTTCCTTAGCGCGCTGGCGTACTGCGTGGCATCGAACCTGAGCAACATCGCGATCGACCGGGGAACATATTATTCCGGGAGTCTGTACGACGTGCCCTTGTTGCTGGCGCATGCGGCATTTTTTGTGTTTGCGTGGTCCGGCGCAGAATTGCGAGGGCCAGAGAAAGCTGCCGGGGGTGCGGACGTTGCGCGAGATCAGAAGTCGTCGGAATTGACGGCGATATTGGCGATGACGGCGACGCTGTCGATTCCGGTGATCGGATTGTTTTTGCTTTTGAGCAGCCATCAAAATCCGTTGCTGGCGGCGTTTCGACTGAAGACGACGATCTCGATGATTTTGTTGATAACGCTGCTGGTGGCGTTGAAACAGCATTTGCTTACCGACAGCCTGGTGACGTCGCTGCAGAGTTGTTCCGAGGCGTATCGCCGAATCCACCGGTACAAGGACCAACTTTCACAGAGCGAGCGATTGGCCGCGTTGGGAGCGGCGGTTGCGCAGGTGGCCAACGAAATAAAAGACGCGATGGGCCAAGTGCGGCAACGATCGAGGGAAGTGTCGAATCAGTCGGGCGGGGACGAACGGGTATTGTCCATGGCGGGAAAGATTGGCCAGTACGCACTACGCACTGATGCGCTGGTAGAGAACATGTTGCGGTTCGCGCAGGAAACGCCACTGGATTTGCGAGGAGTGCAGGTGAAAACGCTGATGGAAAGCGCGATGCATCTGTGCCGAATCGCGAAGTTGCCTGGAATTACGGTGGAACTACGGGAGGATGGCGCGATTCCCAAAGTGCTGGCGGACTCCGGCCAGCTGCTGCACGTGTTTTTTCAAGTACTGTCGAACAGCATAGACGCATTGGAGGACGTGGGCGGCGGAAAGCTGGAGATATTGATTGCAAGGGCCGGCTTGAAGGTGAAGATCGAAATCGCAGACTCCGGGCCAGGATTGCGAGAGCCGGAACGAGTTTTCGAACCGTTCTATACGACAAAGCCGGTCGGGAAGGGCACTGGCTTGGGCTTGAGCACTTGCTACGGAATCATCCAGCAGCACGGTGGAGAGATTACTTGCCGGAACCGCGACGAAGGAGGAGCCGTATTTTCGATTACGTTGCCAGCGGTGTTCGTGGCGGAAGCGCCGGTGTTCCGAGCAGAATCGATCTTGACGGAGGAACGATGAGACGTTTCTCCAGACGGCAAAAGGTCTATTTGGGGATTTCGTTCGCGGTGTTTGCCATCCATGTTGTGCTGGCCGCGGTACTGCAGAAGTCGTTCGCGTTTACGATAGTCGGCGACGCCTACCCGTGCGTGCTGCTGATCGTGGCGCTGCTGGCGGTACGGGATAATCTGCGAAGAAAAACATGCGTTCTTGTGGAATTCTGGCAAATGTTCCAAGCCGGGCTGATTGCGCTTTTGGTCTGCCAGGCGGACTGGATATTTTACGACGCACAGAAGTTGGAGGGCACGCCAAGCCCGGTGTTTGGGGACAGCATGTTCCTTCTGGCGCACGTGTTTTTTCTGTTTACGCTGGCGCTGAGACCGCATTCGGTCGAAGCCGGGTAAGCAACTTCGAATCCGGAAGCTGGATTTTGCGCTGTTGGCGCTGTGGTGGTTCACGTTATATGCGTATCTGGCGCTGCCGTGGATGTGGGTGAAAGTGGACTTCAGCAGATACACGCCTGCGGATTATTCGTTGGTGTTTACCTTGCACTTACTGCTTGTGGGCGCGTTGGTGCTGTTATGCTCGCGCGCTCGCGGGCGTTGGCGATTGTTTTACGGGGAAATGCTGCTGGCGTTTGCGTTGCTGGCGGCCGGAAACCTGATCCAGAGCGTGTCGATCGACGGCGGCTATTACACTTCGGGGAGCTTCTACGACACGCCGTTTCTGCTGGCGTTGGTGTGGTTCACAGTGGCAGCGTGCTCCGGTGCGCGCCTGCGTCCGCGCGAAGAACGTAGCCCGGAAAAAGAAGTGAAGCAGACGTTGTGGACGGCACGCATCGCGATGATCGCCATCGCGTCGCTACCCATGATTGCGCTGTTCGGATCTATGAAGGGTGATGTGCCGGAAGCGGTCGAAGTGTTCCGGTTGAAATGGGTGTTTGGCGCGATGTTCGTACTGGGGTCGCTGACATTCTGGAAGCTCAGCCTGATCGCGAGAGAACTGAGGCGACTGGTGGAACTGACTCAGGAGTCCATCGAGAATGTGAAAGTGGTGCAGGCCCGAATCACGCAATCGCAAAAACTGGCGGCGCTAGGCCGTTTGGCCGCGGGCGCCGCACATGAGATCAGCAATCCGTTGACAGCGATCCTGGGATATTCGGAGTTGTTGGGGGACATCCCCACATTGACTGAGGATGACTGCGCCAAGGCGGTCGCGATTCGGGAGCAGGTGTACCGGGCGCAATCGGCGGTGAATAGTCTGAGAAACACGTTGCGAACACCGCAGGAAGCGCATCCAATGCTGACGCCGAAGCAATAGTTAGCGGCAGGACGGCTATGCGAATCGCTCTTCTACTCCTGGAATTCCTGGCAATTTTTGTGGTTGTGCCGGTGTTGCTGTATTACCGGGTGCTTCCGAATCGACCGATACCATTGCTGCTGGTGGCGGCGTTTGGGGCGTATTTGGCGCTGAGACATCAGCCGGGATTCAGCCTGGCGCAGACAATGTCGATTGCCAGTGCCCGAGGGTATGTGGGGCCGATGCTGATTCGCGATGCGATTTGCGTGCTCGCATTGGGCATCGCGGTGCGATTGCTGGCGCCGGAACTGCTGTTTTCGTTAATTAAGCGATCGCCGGGGCTTTGGTTGCTGATTATGGTGCTGTACCCGGTGGTTTCGGTGTTCCCGCAGGAGCTGCTGTATCGAGCGTTCTTCTTTCAGAGGTATGCGCCGCTGTGGGGAAGAGGCTGGACAATGATCCTGGCCAGTGCGTTGGTGTTCGGGTTCGCGCACATCCTGTTTGGGAACTGGATTTCCGTGGGGCTATGCATAATCGGGGGGCTTTTGTTTGCCTGGACCTACCAGCAGTCGAACTCTCTGCTGCTGACTTGCCTGGAGCATGCAATTTTCGGTAACTTCATTTTCACCATAGGAATAGGGCAGTATTTCTACCACGGCACCCGAAGATAAAGAACCGGTAAAGTTTCAGACAGGGCCGTCTGGCCAGCGATAATCCAGTTAGAATAGCCATACCCAGTCTGCCGCCAAGAACATCGATATTTTTATAAACCGGGGTGCGTAGACTAGGTAAGACGGTTGAGGAGTTTGCGCCTGCATGGTGTCACCGACGACGAATAAACCGAACCTGAGTTCCCTGCGGATCACGGACACAAAACGAACAAAGTCCGGGGGCGGGCGGATTTGGCTGTGGATTTTCCTGGGATGCCTGCTGATTGCGGCATTGGCAGGCGGAGCCACAGTGCTACGTGCACGGAAACCAGAGGTGGAAGTGGCGGTTGCCAGCAAGCCGGCGACCGGACCGGCAGGGGTGTTGAATGCGAGCGGATACATCACGCCGCGGCGACGAGCCACCATTGCGGCGAAGATTACCGGGCGTGTGACGGGGGTGTTTTTTGACGAAGGAACCCGGGTCAAGGAGGGGCAACTGTTGGCTACTCTCGACGATTCGGACGCCAAGCGGGCCTTGGACTCGGCGAAGGCAGACCGGGACGCCTCTCAAGCGGCGATCTCCGATCTTGAGGTGCAGCTGAAGAATGCGGAGATTGAGCAGCGACGCGCGGTGGAATTGGTGAAGGAAGGCGTGCAGACACAGCAGGCGCTGGACTCCGCGAACATGACCGCTGACAGCCTGCGGGCGAAGATCAGTCTGGCAAAAGAGAACGTGGTGGCGGCGGACTCGCGGATCAAGGTGCAACAGCAGAACGTGGACAATACGGTGATCAGCGCGCCGTTTGCGGGCATCGCGGTGTCCAAGGATGCGCAGGTCGGGGAGATGGTGTCTCCCGTTTCGGCGGGCGGCGGATTTACGCGCACGGGTATTGCGACGATTGTGGATCTGCATTCGAATGAAATCGAAGTGGATGTGAGCGAGTCGTACATCGCCAAGGTGAAGCCGGACCAGGGTGTGAATGCGGTGCTGGACGCGTATCCGGATGTGACGTTTCCCGGGGAAAGTGCGGACGGTGATTCCAACGGCTGACCGTCAGAAGGCCACGGTCAAAGTGCGGATTTCGTTCACCGAACCGGATCACAAGACGCTGCGGGATCCGGCACTGGATCCAAGAATTCTTCCGGATATGGGCGTGAAGGTGACGTTCCTGAATGACGAAGCGGAAACCAAGGCGGCGGCGAAAGGGAAATCGGACAAGCCGGTCGCAGTGGCGGTGATCCCGCAAGGCGCGGTGCACAACGACAACGGCACAAAGTATGTGTTGACGGTGCAAGGTAACTCGATTGAGCGACGGGTTGTGACGCTGGGGGATTCGCGTGGCGCCGATGTAGAGGTGCTGGCGGGAATCGCACCCGGCGCGACGGTGGTGGTCAAGGGACCAGACAATTTGACGGATGGCGAGGCGGTCCAGGTCAAACAATAGGGGTGAGCCGATGGTGAAGGTGGATGGAACGGGGAACGGCAAGAGCCTGATCAGCGTTCGCGATCTGGACAAGACGTATCGACGTGGTGGAGAAGAGATCCACGTGCTGCAGGGATTAAACCTGGACGTGGAATCGGGCGAGTTCGTGGCGTTCATGGGGCCGAGCGGCTCCGGCAAGACGACGCTGCTGAATCTGCTGGGCGGGTTGGACGTGCCGACGCGCGGGAGCATCACGGTAGCGGGCGACGAGGTGTCGCATATGTCCAGCGGAAAGCTGACGGAGTGGCGAGCGCGGCATGTGGGCTTCATTTTTCAGATGTACAACCTGATTCCGGTGCTGAATGCCTACCAGAACGTGGAATTGCCGCTGCTGTTGACGAAGCTGTCGAAGTCGGAGCGCCGGGCGCACGTGGAGACGGCGTTGTCGGTGGTCGGACTGGCGGACCGGATGAAACACTTTCCGCGGCAACTTTCCGGAGGACAAGAGCAGCGCGTAACCATTGCGCGAGCGATCGTGTCCGATCCGACGTTCCTGCTGTGCGACGAACCGACGGGAGACCTGGACCGCAAGAGCGCCGGGGAAATCATGGCGTTGATTGAAGAGTTGGTGGAGCACCATGGCAAGACGGTGCTGATGGTGACGCACGACCCGCTGGTGGCGGCGCGGGCGCATACCACACTGCATTTGGACAAGGGTGTGCTGGTGGAAGGCAAAATGTCGCAAGTGGGAGGTAGCCTGGCATGAAATTCGCACGAATCATTTGGGCTAACCTCAATCGGAAAGTAGTAAGGCTGATCTTGACGATCGGATCGTTTGCGGTGGCGCTATTCCTGTTTGCATTTCTGGCGGTGGTGAATGATGCGTTCGGGCGCGGCGCGGACGTAGCGGGAGCGGACCGGCTGGTGGTGATCAACCGGACGTCGATCATCAATCCGCTGCTGCTGTCGTACAAGGAAAAGATCCTGAAGATTCCGGGAGTGAAATACGTCACGCACAACAATTGGTTTGGGGGAATTTATCAGGACGAGAAGAACTTTTTTCCCGCAGTTTGTGATCGATCCGGAAAATCAGCGACAGGTGTTTCCCGAGCTGATCGTGCCGGACGATCAGTGGAACGCGTTTCTAAAGGACCGGCAGGGCGCGATCGTGGGAGCGAAAACGGCGGAACGGTTTCACTGGAAGGTAGGGGACCGGATTCCGATGAAGTCAACGATCTATATCGTCGGGAACCTGGGAATTCAACCTGGACGGGATTTATCACGGGAAACGGGCGCAGGATGATGAGACGCAATTCTGGTTTCAGTGGGACTACTTCCAGGAAAAAATGGCGGCGGGGCAAAAGGGCGCGGTGGGCTGGTATGTGGTGAAGCTGGATAGTCCCGACGACGCGGTCCGGGTTTCCAAAGCCATCGATGAAGAATTTGCGAACTCGCCGTACGAAACGAAGACGGAGACGGAATCGGCATTTGCCGCAAGTTGGGTGAAGCAATTTGGAAACATCAAGTTCCTGATTATCAGCATCGGCAGCGTGGTGTTTTTCACGCTGCTGCTGGTGACCGGCAATACGATGGCGATTTCGGTGCGCGAGCGGACAGGGGAGCTGGCGGTGTTCAAGGCGATTGGGTACTCGGACGTACCGTTTGTTTTTCGTGCTGGCTGAGTCGCTGGTGATCGCGCTGATTGGCGGGTTACTCGGTTTGGCCTTGGCGCGTTTTTCGGGGTTCCGCTGATTGGCGAAAGCGCTTAAATGGACTGCTGCCAAGCCTGGTGCTGTCGCCGCGGATGCTGGTCAGATGGTTTGGATTGGCGATCCTGGTGGGCTTGATCAGCGGATTTTTGCCGGGCATTGCGGCGATGCGCATGCGGGTGACGAATGCGTTGAGGAGAGTCTGAGCATGGCGATTCCCCTGATTTACAACGTACGGAGCGTGCGAGCACGTTGGACCAGCACGATTGTGGCGGTGCTGGGTATAGCGGGCACAGTCGGCGTATTTATCGCGATGCTGTCGCTGGCGCACGGATTCAAGGCGACGCTGGTGGCTTCCGGTTCGCCGGGGAATGCATTGGTGATGCGGGCTGGTTCTCCGTCGGAAATGATGGGCGGAGTCACATTGGATTCGGTGCGAGTGATTCAGGATGCGCCGGGAATCGCGAGGGACACGAACGGGCCGCTGGTTACCCAAGAGGTGGTGGGCGTGGTGCCAATTCCGCTGATCAGCACGGGAACGGACGCGAACGTGCAGATTCGCGGCGTTTCGCCCAACGTTTTCGAAATACGCAAATTCGCGAAAATCAGCGAAGGGCGGATGTTCACGCCGGGCACTACGGAACTGATCGCGGGAAAGAACGCCTCGAAGGTGTATCGCGGACTGAAGTTGGGGGATTCGCTGGACATGGCGGGAGGCCACTGGACCGTTGTGGGGATCTTCGATGCCGGTGGCTCAGCCTTCGATTCGGAAGTGTGGACCGACTCGCGGGTGCTGAACGACATCCTGAAGCGCCCACCGACAATTTTCCAGTCGGTGACTGTGCACCTGGATTCGCCGAGTTCGTTTAACAAGTTAAAAGATTCGCTGACATCGGACCCGCGGCTGAATGTGGATGTAACCAGGGAAGTGGATTACTACGCGAAACAGTCGACGACGATGACGACGCTGATCACGGTTCTGGGCGGGTTGGTGGCGGCGATCATGGCGATCGGAGCGGTGTTCGGCGCATTGAACACCATGTACTCGGCAGTGTCGGAACGCGGGCGAGAGATAGCAACCATGCGGGCGCTTGGTTTCAACGCCTCGTCGGTGATTCTGTCGTTTCTAGCGGAAGCGCTGTTGATTTCATTTATTGGCGGGGTGTTGGGTTGCCTGGCGGTGTTGCCGCTGAACGGGCTGACGACCAATACGTTGAACTTCCAAACCTTTTCGAATCTGGCATTCGCTTTCAAGATTACGCCCGCGCTGCTACTGCAGGGAATTATCTTCGCACTGGTAATGGGAATCATCGGCGGCATGTTGCCGGCAATTCGAGCGGCGCGGCTTCCGGTGGCGACAGCTTTGCGCGAGTTGTAAGGCTCAGGTTATTTTGCAGGCGAATCGAAGCGGTGTTCCTCAATGCGGCGCGTAGCGGGATTGTAGTCGCAGAAACGAATCCACGTTGGGCGCACGAGGAAGTAGGTCATTCCAGACCAATTCTCGCGAGCAGGGCCGTCCGGGAATGTTTCGAAATAAATTGGTTTGTAGCGAAGCAGTGCGTCGCCAGTCAATTCCTCGGCAATGCCCTGGTATTGAACGGTAACTTCCGAACTACAGCCAATCACCAGCGAAACTCGCGGGTTCTGTTTGAGGTTGGGGTATTTGCGGGTGGTGTTGAGGGTATCGAAGATGATTTCGAGTTGGCGAGTGACCGCGATGCCCATCAGGGCGGATTCGGGAATACCGTGCAGTGTGCAGGTGGAGAGTACCGCAAGAGTTTCTTTGTGAAGGAATGTGTAGAGTTCGTCGAAGTTCATGGGCAGAGAATAACCCGATTTGGCGTTGGACGATGTGATCAACTGCTGACGGCGGAGGATTGAGAAGCACTGACGTCGGTGTCTGGCTTGACGGTCGGGGTCGCCTTGTAGCGAATCAGAAGCATGGTCAGGTCGTCGGCCTGCCGGGCGCCGCGAGCGAAATTTTCCACAGATTCCAGGACCGTCTTTTGGATATCGTCGAGCGGTTCGTCGGCACGGCCTTGCAAGGCGTCGCGGAGTCGCGGAACGCCATAGAGATTTTCTTCGGGGTCCATGGCTTCGGTCACGCCGTCGCTAAAGAGGACAAGGGTGTCGTTGGGCTCGAGCTGGAGGTGGGTGGTGGCGAATTCGGCTTCGGGAACCAGGCCGACAGGAAACGAACCTTCGGTAAAGGCTTCTTCGACGGCATCTTTGCGAATGAGGATGGGAGAAGGATGGCCGGCGTTGATGAACTCCAGTTTTCCGTCAGTTTCCAGAATTCCGAAGAACATGGTGGCGTAGCGGCCAACTTCGGCGTGATCGCACAGGAAGCGATTGACGTGATTAAAGACTCGAGCGGGATCGGTGCCCAGAGTCATGCCGGAGAGGGCGCCCTGAAGCATGGTAGTAAGAAGCGCGGCGCCGAGACCTTTGCCGCTGACGTCAGCCAGGAGAAAAGCGGTGCGCTTTTCGTCCAGAGGGAAGACGTCGAAATAGTCGCCCCCGACGGATAAGCAAGGATAGTTAACGCCGGAAACGGAGAGGTGCGGGAAATCGCGAAAATTTTTGGGGAGCAGGGCCTGCTGGATGTCGCGAGCGATGCCGATTTCTTGTTCCAGGCGCTGGCGCTCGCGCTCGCGTTCGACGAGGCGAGCGTTGTCTAGAATGCTGGCGGCGTCGGCGGCGAGCGCGTCGAGAATCTGGCGATCGAGCTTAGAGAAAGCTGCCGGACGCTTGGAGTCGAGATAGAGCACGCCGAGAAATTCACCGCGGCGGACGTTGACGGCGGAGCCTTCGCTGCTGGCGCGCGAGGTGGCGTACAAGGGAATGACGACTACCGCGCGAAGGCCCTGCGCGACGATACTGGCGGCCGCTTGCAGATTCATTTCCGCTTGCGCCAAGTCCTCGGTAATGACGGGCAACTGCTGCTTGATGGCCAACTGGATGGCCGTGCCGCTGGGAGTCATGCTTTCGGGAGGCAAACGCTGGCCGCCGGTGCGGCGCGCCAGGCGCACCTTCATATTCTCGGTGTTACCATCACCCGCTTCCAGGAGAAGACCACGGTCCGCGTCGGTGACCGCGACGGCGTGATCGATCATCTTGGCAAGAACGGAATCGAGTGGAAGCTGGGAGTGCAGAAGTGAAGTTGCTTCGAGCAGAAGATTGAGTTTGCGGAGACCGCCACCCGTCGACTCGCTGCTGGTCATGTGGTCGATACGGGTCAGGAGTTGAGGGATGGCTTCGTCCGCGGTGCCGGTAGCGGAACGGAAAATCATCTGGTAGGAATCTTCGAGGCCGAAGGTGATGTGGTCGCCGTCATTCAGAACGCGGCTTTCCACCTTTTCCCCATTTACGAAAAGGCCGCGACGCTGACCGCGATCTTCCAGGTAGTAGCGATTGGCTTCGGTAACGATTGCTGCGCAATTGCGAGAGATGCGGCGATCGGTGAGCTGAAGATGATTGCCGGTTTCCGCACCGCGGCCGATGAAGAACGGCGTCTGCGCGATGCGGACGTACTTGCGCGCGCCGTCCGGCGAGATTACTTCGAGTACCGCCTCCATTTGCGCCAGCGCTTCGGTCATTCGGTCTCCCAGGCCATCAGACCGCGCATTGTAGCACGCAAGGGGCGCGATAACCCATGGAGCAGGTGGGGTCGCGGGGCGAAGCGGGAACGGGGCGACTGGCAGGGGGGACGGTTCTGGAAATAACCCGCGAGTAACGAAGCAGACCGCGATTCCGCTTGCGAAAGGAGGACGGGTCGCGAAAAATGCTTGCGAGTCTATCCTGGTGACGGAGCAATGCAATGTATGCGTTTGCGGTGTTGGTGACATGGTTTAGCGGGGGCGAACTATCGCACGCGGACCCGGTGGTACCCATTCTGATTGCGTCGATCTTCATCACGATGGGTGCGGCGTTGGGCGGGCTGATGATGCGGTGGATCAAGCAGCCTTCGGTGCTGGGAGAATTACTAGTTGGCTTGCTGGCCGGGAACATTGGCTACTACTTCCGGAATCCGGTGCTGACGGTGTTGCGGGAGGGCGATAACCTCTCGAAAATTTCGCACGTGGCGCTGAGCGGCCCGTATGACATCTCGCAGGCCACTTACCAGGTACTTGCGCCGGGGCCGCATACCGACCTGATCGCGGGGTTGTTGGGATCGGCAAACGGACAGAACTACTTGATGGTGTATTCGTTCATTGACATCGTCTCGCGTATGGCGATTTTGATCCTGCTGTTCCTGGTGGGATTGGAGATCAGCCTGGTGGAGATGAAGAGGGTGGGCAAGTACGCGACGTACGTAGCGGTGATTGGGATTGTCGCGCCGATGCTGCTGGGCATGGCGACGATGAAATTAATCCATCCAGCCGGTACCATGGCGGCGGATTTGTTTGTTGGTGGAATCTTGACCGCGACGAGCGTGGGTATTACGGCGAGGGTGCTTCGCGATCTGGGAAGAGATACGACGGAGGAGGCGCGGATTATTTTGGGCGCGGCGGTGATCGATGACGTGTTGTGTTTGATCGTGCTGGCGGTGGTCAGCGGGCTGGCGGTTACCGGGACAGTGAGCATTGCGTCGATGGCAATCACCACGGGGAAAGCGGCGCTGTTTCTGGTGGCGTCGCTGGGAATAGGGATTTGGCTGACGCCGAAGCTGGTGCGGAGGTTGGCGACGGCAGGAGTGAAGGATCTAAAACTGTTGTTCGGGGTGAGCTTTGCCTTTCTGCTGGCCTGGCTGGCGAACGTGGCGGAACTGGCGACGATTGTGGGGGCGTTTGCGGCGGGAATGGTGCTGAACAGTTTTTTTGACCAGGAGATTGAAGGGGCGTCGCTGCACGAATTGCTATCGCCGCTGGAATCGCTGGTGGTGCCGCTGTTCTTCGTGTGGATGGGAATTCAGGTGAAACTGGAAACGATGGGGAAGCGCGACGTGCTCATTGCGGGGATCGCGCTGACGGTGGTGGCTATCCTTGGCAAGGTCGTTGCCGGCTGGGGTTGTCCTCCGACGATGAACCGGTGGGCGGTGGGATTCGGCATGGTGCCGCGAGGCGAAGTCGGGTTGATCTTCGCAGGAATCGGCAAAGGGATCGGGGTTGTGGACGAAGGGTTATTCTCCGCAATCGTGCTGTTGGTGATGGTGACCACGGTGATTGCGCCGGTGACGCTACGGGCCACGCTGGGCAGCGCAGCGATTCCGGAAAACGCGGCGGCCGGCGAAAAAAGTCACGCGTGAAAGCGCGGCTAGTGAGCGGACGCTAAGCGGCGCTGGATGTAGTCCTGCAAGTACAGTTCGAAAACTTCATCGAGGCGCAGGGTCAAGGGTCCGGGCTTGCCATCGCCGATCGTTCGCCCGGCAATTTCGCGAACTCCGATGACGTTGCGATTCGTGGAGGTGACGAAGACTTCGTCGGCGGAATAGAGATCTTCCATGCGCAGGGTCTGCTCCGCGACGGACGTTCCGGCTTCCGAGGCGATTTCCATGAGCACGCCACGGGTGACGCCTTCGAGGCAACCGGAATTCAGAGGCGGCGTAAAGACCTTGCCTTCACGAACCACAAACAGGTTGGCAGCGGTACACTCGCTGACTTCGCCGCGCTCGTTCAGCAGAATCACTTCGTCGAAGCCTTCGCGTTGGGCTTCGGCGACGGCCCAGACGCTGTTGAGCCAGGCGATCGTCTTCACACCGGTTAACGGCGCGGCCGCGTGGCGACCGTGTTCGCGGACACTGAGGCGCACGGATTCGGGATGAGGAGGCAGATCGGCGGTGGTGATGACGAGGTCGACGTCCGGGAGTTTTTCGTCGCTCTTCCAGTAGCCGACGGAGTTCCAGACCAGGTAAATGCGAGCACAGCCTTCCACGACTTTGTTGGCCCGGATGACTTCCTGAAGGTGCACACGGACCTTCGCGCCGGAATAGGTGAGCGGGAGGTGGGTGATGGCGGCGTCCTTTTCCAAGCGGCGCCAGTGGCGTTCGTAAGCGAAGGCCTCGCCGCGCACAATACGAACGGTGGTGAACAGCCCCCACCCGCAGATGAGGCCTGCCTGTCCGGGGGACCAGCGAACGTTGTGGACGGATTGCAATTGGTCGTTATGGAATACCATTCGATGAATCAAAGCTTCACCTGCGCGAGTGCGGTCTGGAATTCGACTAACTATTCTAGCGCGTAAAGCCGGCGGCATCGCGGGGCGAAGTCACTGTTGCGAGGGGAAGTGAGGCCAGACGAGCAGAGTGCTATGCGCCCTTGCCGAATTGCCGGAAACATGCGACAACCGAATCGCTATGACAACCCTAATTGATCTGTCCACTTCGAAATTCAAGGCTCTGACCCGGCTGGTGGGAAACACCCCCATGGTGAGCATCCACTTCCGGCACAAGGGGCGGGAACGCGTGCTGTATGCCAAGGCGGAATACCTGAGCCTGACCGGCAGCATCAAGGACCGGATGGCGCTCCGAATTCTGCAGAAGGCCTACGCGCAAGGCCGGATTGAGCCGGGATTCACGGTTGCGGAGGCCACCAGCGGCAACACCGGAATTTCGTTTGCGGCGATTGGCAAGATGCTCGGACATCCGGTAAAGATTTTCATGCCGGACTGGATGAGCGCGGAGCGCGCGCATTTGATCCGCAGCTACGGCGCGGAAGTGGTATCGGTCAGCAAGGAAGACGGCGGCTTTTTGGGATGTATTCGAATGGCGGAAGAGTATGCGGCATCGCGGAAAGATGTATTTCTGCCGCGGCAATTTTCGAATCCAGCGAACATCGAGGCGCATGCAGAGACCACCGGACCGGAAATCTGGTCGCAACTCCTTTCTGTTGGTAAGAGGCCGAGCGCGTTTGTATGCGGCGTGGGCACGGGCGGCACGGTGATGGGAGTGGGCAAGTATCTGCGCGGCCGGGCGCCGGGCGTGAAGATTCATCCTGTAGAACCAGTGGAATCGCCGACGCTGTCGACGGGATGCAAAGTCGGTAGTCACAGGATTCAGGGGATTTCGGACGAGTTCATTCCGGAATTGCTGAAGCTTGGCGAATTGGACGAGGTGATCGCAATTTCGGATGGAGACTCGATCCTGATGGCGCAAAAACTGGCGCACGAATTGGGTCTGGCCGTGGGGATTTCCTCGGGGTGCAACTTCCTCGCGGCGGTACAGGTGTTGGAGAAATTCCAAGAGCCGGCCGCGGTGGTCACGGTGCTGTGCGATGACAACAAGAAGTACTTGAGCACGGCGCTTCTGAAGGAAGAGCCGGTACGCGACGGCTACTTGTCGCCGGAAATCGAGCTGCTGAGCTTGGGGACTGTGGGCCGCGCTTGCGAGTTCTGTCAGTAAAGGTCTGGTGGCCCTCGCGCGGAGCGGCGGCCACCCTTTGCAATAGATACTTCTAAGGCCTAATTACTTCTGGAGGCTATTTCGCCTTCGCGGCCTGGGTGGCGGGCGGCTCCGGAGACTCCTGCTTAGGAACGTATTCCCCACCAGGTCCGCGGTCCCACTTGCGATCCACAACCCGATCGGGATTCTTGCGACGAAACGTTTCGGCGACGAAGCAGTTCCAGCAGACCGGCAAATTCGTGGCAAACACTTTGGGAAGTTGCTCTGGCGGAATTTCGTTCCACTGCTTCAGCGAGTGATCGGGCTCGAGCATGGCGGGCGGACGATCATGCCAGTGGATGGCCTTGAAGGGTTGCTGACAGTAGGCACAGCTTTTGCCGCGATACCACTGATCGACGATGTTCCAGACAAGGCATTGCGCCGGATCCGCTGAGATTTGCGAGAGGCATTCCTGGCCACAACCCTGGCGTTCCGGCCAACGGGAACACTGATCGAGGCGAACGTCGGCCTTGCCGAGAACAGCGGCACCGGCAGCCCGAATGGCGTTTACATGGACAGCGGCAGGCGCTTTCGTTTCCGGGCAAGTAACGAGTCGATCGCCACGATATTTGAGGAAGTTTTGAACCACGACGGTGATGAGCAGGGCAGCGACGGCGAGAAGTACCAACCCCACGACGACAAAGTACAAGCCCGAGAACGGCATAGACACCTCCGAAATCGGAGCGAATAAGAATTCAATTAAGTTAAACGAGCAGGACCGATGCCATCCCGGCATTTACTTCTTAAGATTCTAACTTGAACAAGTTTAGGGGCTTACCCTAGCCAAGCATCGGGCTTCCGGAGCGATGCACGGCGCACAGCGTCAAAGCACACGGTAATGCGAGATTTGAGGCAACGGAAAGTGTTGAATTTCGTGGCAGCGGTCTAATGATTCAGGAATTTCTCGAGTTTGGAGAGTTCCGCGTCGGCCATATCGAAATACTTGCGGGCGTTGGCGGCATCCTGAGCTTTCAAGGCGGCATTGCCTTTGGCGAGATACGCCTGCAGGCGCTGTTCGGAGGAGGAGATGTCGGCGCGCAGGTTATAGCCGGAGGCGATTTGTTGCTGGCGGAGCGTGTCGATGCTCTGCGTGGCGGATGATGCGCGGATGTTCAGCTTGTCGGCCTCGTCGTCGAGCTTGGCAAGTTCTTCCGGGGAAGGGCCGGAGGGAACAGGCACTGGCGGGGTTACGGCAGAGGACTGCGGCTGATTCGGAACCGCAGGTGGTGGCGTATTGCCTTTGACAGTGACTTTGCCATCGCTGGCGGAAATGTGGACTTCCTTGTCGGGAGATTTGATGGAGATGTTGCCGTTCTTATCGATGCGGAAGCTGCCCTTGTCTCCTTCAATGTTGACCGTGTCACCGTCGGAATCTTTATCGTCCTTGGTGGCAGGACTTTCCGGAGGCGCGGCCTCGCCACTGGCGTTGGGCATTCCTGGATTGTTGGGGGACGAATTGAAAATAGCCTTGTTGGGGTCGGCGTGGGTACCCAGATGGCGGGGGATGTAAATGCCAGCCGCTAGCAGCATGGAAATTCCGGCCAGGGCGCCGATGCCAACCCACAGACCGCGATGGGAGCTAGAAACGTGCACAGGAGGTTGCGCGGCGGGCATGGTTGGTTGAGGCGACGGCGGCAATGACGCGGGCGTTGCGGGCGTGGTTGAGCGTGGCAACGGAGTTGGCGTTGGGGTTCCGGGGGCTGGCGCTGGGGTGAGCGGACGGCGAGCGGCGGTATCGACCAAAGTGGTTTGTGAGGAAGAGACGGGAGTCGGAGTGGAGCTGACGGTGGTGCCGGATGGAGCGAGAGCGGATACCGGGACGCTTTTGAGCGCAGCGCGAAAAGCATCTGCCGATTGGAAACGGGCAGCCGGATCTTTGGCCATAGCCATCAGGATGATTTCGTTGAGGCCCTCAGGAAGGTCGCCACGCAGAGTGATGGGCGGCGGCGGGTCCTGATTGAGGTGCGCGGTCATCAGGGAGTATTGCGAATCGGCGTGAAAGGGAAGCTTTCCGGTCAGTAATTCGTAGAGAGACACGCCGAAGGAGTAAATGTCTGAGCGAGCATCGGCGGCTTCGCCACGCACTTGTTCCGGTGGCATGTAGTTAAGGGAGCCGAGAGTGGTGCCGGTGGTGGTGAGGGAGCCATCGGAGGAGGAACGAGCGATGCCGAAGTCCATCAGCTTCACAACGCCCTGTGGGGTGAGCATCATGTTGGCGGGCTTGATGTCGCGATGAATGATGTTGAGTTTGTGAGCGTAGCCGAGCGCGGAAAGGACCTGATCGGAATAGTTGACGGCGTCGGCGGTGGATACGGGAGCGCGGGCCAGTCGATTGGAGAGCGTTTCACCTTCGACAAATTCCATGATCATGGCCAACTGATTTTCGTAGGTGAGGGCGGTACGCAAGGCGGCGATATTGGGATGATTGAGGGTGGCAAGCAGCCGAATTTCGCGCAGGAAGCGGTCGGCCAGGCTCTGGTTGGAATGGAGATCGGGCAGGAGAATTTTCATGGCCTCGATGCGATCGGAGATCACATTGCGGACCTTGTAGACCTTGCCCATTCCGCCGGCGCCGAGAATGGAAAGGACTTCGTAGTCACCGATGCGCTGCCCGGTAGAAAACTCGGCGGTCATGGAAGCCTCCGGAAAAGTGAGTCGTTGCTGCGAGACGTCAGCATCGGTACAAGTTAAGAATAGCGCGACGCGAGGTCGCGGGAATTCGAAGAAGTCGGCAGAAGGGCCCTTCAGAGGCGTTTGACGACGTCGCCCACTTTGGCCGGACCAGTACCGTTGAAGGTGGCGGTGGCGGAATCCGAATCGGTTTCGGTGACCGTGGCTTCGCCAATTTTGTCTTCCACGGACTTGATGACTTTGCCGGTGGCCGGATCCTTAACGGTGCGAACCTGGCGGCTGATGACGAATTTGTCGCCGACCTTCACGCCGAGCTTGGAGCCGACGTTGACGATCAGAGTGTTGCCGGAAACGTCGGCGACCAGGCCGCTGATTTCGATTTTGACGGTTTGGACCTTGTCGACGCCGGCATCGAGCTGCGTAGCGGTGTCATCCACGGCTTTGTGAGTGGCTTCGCCCAGGATGGTAGCGCCGAAATTGCTGCTGCCCATGTCCAGTCCCGCGCCGCCGCCGCTCCAACCGCTGCCGCCGCCACCAAGGAGGGAGGTGCTGGATCGCTCGGATTCGCCGGTGCCGGTGACCGCGACCATAATTTCCGCGGTGGAGGTGTTGACCATGCGCGCGGTAATGCCGACGACGGCTTTGGCTTTGCTGGTGCCGATGCCGCCAAGGCCGTATTTGCCGAGGCCGTAGCCGCCGCCACCGACCTTGGTGTGCTGATCGTCCCGGCCAAACTGGGTAATGGAGCCGATGATGATGGCATCGATGCCGAGAACCTTGCCGATTTTGGCGGCGGTGGTGGCATCGGCGCGGTCGCTGTTGGAGAAGTTCTGCTCCGCAAGAACTTTGTCGAGTTGGGAGCGTTCAATCACCGAGTATTTGCCGTCCTGTACCAGTTTCTGGACGAGCATGTCCGCGACGCCCTTGCCAACGTCCTGATCGGAGCCGAAGATCTGCGCGACCGTAGTGCGCACCGTGCCATAATCGAAATTCATCACCGCGACGCGCTTTTTGGGCGCCGCCGCAGGCGCATCCTGAGCCGGAACATTTACAGCAAGGAATGTGGTGGCAAGCAGAAGGACGATCGAAGGACGGACGAGCCGGGCCAGCGACATAGAATGCTCCTTTGGACGGCAGACCGGCGATGGGCGAGGCGCGGAGTCTGCCGCGAAAACTGCGCCATATCTTAGTGAAGCAGATGGTGGGCGGCAAGCAGCAAGTGAGGGGCGCGGCGACGTCCTGATTTGGTTTGATTTGGTGCAAAATTTAGGCGGCACGAGCGGTACAGTTGAGTTGCTTCGGATGTTGCGGCGCAGCGAAGTTCGTTGACAAAATCGGGGCTAAACCCTAAACTTACCTTTTGTCTTTTAGGGAAAGGTGTGACTGATAGCAATGAGGACGTACGTAGCCAAGGGAGAAGAAGCCGAAGCACTGAAAGTAGGAGCTCAGTGGTTCGTGGTGGATGCGACTGACCAGGTGTTGGGACGCCTGGCTACCAAGGTCGCGCGGATGTTGATTGGGAAGGATAAGGCGGTGTTCACGCCGTATCTGGATTCCGGGGACCATGTCGTGGTGATCAACGCCGACAAGATCCGGATGACCGGGAACAAGGTGGAGCAAAAGGTGTACTACTCGCACAGCGGGTACCCCGGCGGGTTGAAGGAAGTCCCGGCCAAGCGGGTTCGCGAGACCAAACCCGAGTGGATGGTGCGAGAAGCGATTGTGGGCATGCTGCCAAAGAACAAGTTGCGGGCGCGCCGCGCGAAGAAGTTGCGGGTGTATCGCGACGCAGCCGGTTTGCAGCGCCATGCCGGGCAAAAGCCGCAAGCGGTGACGGTGTAGATTTTGGAAGCCGCCTGAGCCATCAGGCTGGTTTCAAGAAGTAGCACGCAGGTGGTTCCTTTCTAAGTAGTGTCTTAGCAGGGACGCATCCGAGTGTAGGAGTTTAGGGGCAGAGGCGGAGTTGTCTCGCCCGAAGAAGGAATTGAGGAGGAGCAGTGAGCGCAGCGGAGACGCCCTCGACGGGCAACAAGACATGGTTTTACGGAACAGGCCGGCGCAAGGAATCGATTGCGCGGGTATTTTTGCGCGCAGGATCGGGCAAGTTCACGGTGAACGGACGCGACACGAAGTCGTACTTCCCGAATCACGCCTGGGAACATGACGCGCTGGAGCCGCTGAAGTTCACGAGCCTGCTGGATCAAGTGGACGTGGTGGCGACCGCCAAGGGCGGCGGTGTGGGCGGACAGTCGGGAGCGGTGCGCATGGGATTGTCCCGCGCGATCAGCCGCTACAATCCCGAACTGCGACCAGCGCTGCGGACCAACGGATTTTTGACTCGCGATTCGCGGATGAAGGAACGCAAGAAGTACGGGCAGAAGGGCGCTCGCAAGCGGTTCCAGTTCACCAAGCGTTAAACAGCGGGTTGTGGCATTGAGCGGAAGGATTTCGCTCAGCGGGCTCTGGCGGCTCTCCTGAAAGCGGAGCCGCCAAGAACACGGCCGGCAAGAAGCCGGCAAGAGGCTGTTGCGGAGCGCAAGCTCCGAAAAACAGCTATCTAACTAGGAGGGAAAGTGGCAGTAGAAATTACGATGAAAGAGCTGCTGGAGGCCGGAGTTCATTTCGGTCACCAGACGCGTCGCTGGAACCCGAAAATGAAGGAGTATATTTTCGGGGAGCGGAACGGCATTCACATTATCGATTTGCAAAAAACTTTGAAAATGTTCCGCGAAGCAAGCCGGTTTGTCAGCGATATGTCGGGCCAGGGTCGCACCGTGCTGTTCGTGGGCACGAAGCGCCAGGCCCAGGAAGCTATCGCGGAAGAAGCGAAGCGCTGTGGAGCGTTCTTCGTGAATCACCGCTGGCTGGGCGGAACGCTGACGAATTGGGCGACGCTGCAGAAGTCGATCAAGCGGTTGAAGCTGCTGAAGGCCATGACCGAAGACGGCCGCATGGAGCAGCTGTCCAAGAAAGAACGGGCGCGCCTGGATCGCGAAATGAAGCATCTGTTCCAGAACCTGGAAGGCATCGAAAACATGGTCAACTTGCCGGATGCCATGTTCGTGGTCGATTCGAACGCGGAAGAGATTGCGGTGAAAGAAGCTCGGCGAATGGGAATCCCGGTGGTCAGCGTGGTAGACACCAACTGCGATCCGGACATGGTGGATTGGATCATTCCGGGCAATGACGATGCGTTGCGCGCCATCCGGTTGTTCACGACGAAGATCGCGGACTCAGTAGCCGAAGGCCGTTCGATCTACGAACAATCGCAAGTGGCGGACCAAAAAGCGGCTGCGGATCAGGCTCAGGCGGACGGCGTCGAGTACGTGGATACCAGCGCCTACGAGCAATACGAGAAGCAGGAAGGCGACTTCGTGGAGGGCTCAGAGACGCCGGTGTTCGCTCCCGAGGCCGCCGAAACGACGGTTCCTCCCGACGAGGAATCCCGCTAAGAATTGCGACGGTTTCCGATTCAACTGGCCCGGCGCTGAGAGCACGACCCACGCCGGGCCATTTTTCTAGAATAAGTGCGGAAGTAAAGAAAAGAGAAAAGGATGAGTACTTCAAAGCCAGTTATGGAAATTCCAGCGAAGCTCGTAAAAGAACTGAGAGAGAGAACGAACGCGGGATTCAGCGACTGCCGCGCGGCGTTGGTGGAAACCAGCGGCGATCTCGAGAAGGCGATTGATGTTCTGCGCAAGAAGGGTCAGGCGGCGGCCGCCAAGAAAGCCACCCGCGAAGCCAGCGAAGGGCTGATCGGCCACTACATTCATGCCGGCGGAAAGATCGGTGTGATCGTGGAGATCAATTGCGAGAGCGACTTCGTGGCGCGTACCGAAGCCTTCCAGCAGCTTTGCCACGACGTGGCGATGCATATCGCGGCGGTTGATCCGCGGTATGTGCGTCGCGAAGAAGTGACACCCGCGATGCTCGAGAAGGAAAAGGAAATTTATACGGCGCAGGCGAAAGCCACGGGCAAGCCGGAGCCGGTGATCCAGAAGATCGTGAGCGGGAAGATGGAAAAGTTCTATGAGGAGTGCTGCCTGTATGAGCAGCACTACATCAAGGACGAAACGCAGACGATCGGCGAGATGATTACCGCGGCGATCGCAAAGCTCGGCGAAAACATAGCGATCCGGCGATTTGCGCGGTTCAAGGTGGGAGAAGTTTCGATCACCGCCGGAAATGCGCCAGAAGCGAACGCGCCGTCGGCGTAGTTACTAAGAAAAAGTTGAGAGAGGAAGCGCCCCGTGAGAACGGGGCGTTTTCGTTTTTAGAACGCAGATCACGCCTGCGCGCCGCGATTTTTGCTACAATTTTCAGGATTTGATGCCGCCGACTGGAGACTCATGGCAAGCACAGCGAAGAACCTGGCCAAGAACAGCAAGAAAAAGCCCGCCTACGAGCGAATTCTCCTGAAGCTTTCGGGGGAATCGCTGGAAGGGCCGCAGGGCTTCGGCATCCACGTGGAAACGATCTACGCGATTGCCGAAGAAGTGCGGGAGGTGAATAAACTGGGCGTGCAGATCGCCATCATGGTGGGCGGCGGAAACTTTTTTCGGGGCTCGCGGCAGAAGGGATTTGAAATTGAGCGGGCCACCGGCGACTACATGGGGATGCTGGCGACGGTGTTGAACGCGCTGGCTCTGCAGGACGCGCTGGAAAAGGTGGGAGTGCACACGCGGGTGCAGAGCGCGATCGAGATGCACCAGGTATGCGAACCATTTATTCGCCGGCGGGCGATGCGGCATTTGGAGAAGGGCCGCGTAGTAATTTTCGCAGCGGGCACGGGCAATCCGTATTTTTCGACGGATACCGCAGCCGCATTGCGGGCGATGGAGATCAAGGCGGACGTGATTTTGAAGGCGACGCGCGTGGACGGGATTTACGACGCAGATCCGGAACAGGTCAGCGACGCAAAGTTTTTTGCGGAGATTACGTACCGGGAAGTACTGCACAAGCAACTTAAGGTGATGGACGCGACGGCTATCTCCCTGTGCATGGACAACGGGATGCCGATCAAAATTTTCAACATGAACCGCGAAGGCAATATCCGGCGAGCGGTGCTGGGCGAACGAGTGGGCACCACCGTAGTACCGGCATAAGCGCGCGACAGTCGCTTCCGGTTGGCAACTGACGTGATAGAGTAGGGGCATTCAGGGGATTTCCAATGACAACAATGGCAACGACGAAAGACGCTTTGGCGGCAGCTAAGACCCGCATGGAAAAAGCAGTGGAGGATTTCCGCAAGGAACTGGCCAGTGTTCGCACCGGCCGGGCGAACGCGGCGATTCTGGACCACGTGCGCGTGGACTATCACGGCACGCCGATGCCGGTGAATCAATTGGGCAACGTGACGGTTCCGGACGCCGCGACGCTGATGATCACGCCGTGGGATCCCAGCGCGGTGCCGCTGATCGATAAAGCGATTCGCACTTCGGACCTGGGACTGAACCCGCAAACGGACGGCAAAGTGGTGCGCATTCCTCTGCCTGCTCCCACCGAAGAGCGGCGCAAAGAACTGGTGAAGCAGATCCACAAGGCGCTGGAGAATCACCGGACGGCGGTGAGGAACGTGCGGCGCGACGTGAAGGAAGCCATCGACAAACTGGAAAAGGACAAGAAGATCAGCCAGGACGAACACAAGCGATCGCTGGACGAACTGGAAAAGATTTCGCAATCGGAGACGAAAAAGATCGAAGAAGTATCGTCCACCAAAGAAAAAGAAGTGATGGAGTTCAAGTAGAGCGGGTGCGACGGGCTAGTTAGTGCGCGGAATCCGACGCTGCAGGCCCTTTCCCACTGGCCTCGCGGCTTAACACGAAAAATTGTGATTCGTCGTTCTGGACGGCGCGCAGGAACGCGTTGTAGTCCATGGCGCGGTCTGCGGCGATTTCCCTCATCAAAAAGCGAATGTGGCGTTCGGCGGCGAGTGTGTTGACGCTTTCCGAATATTTCGAGCCGTACGTGGCGTAATCGCGGGCCACGGAGGTGCCGGCGGGCGCCTGGATTTTGGTGCCTTCGGGTAGTCGGAGGGTGGCGGTCGTTTCGACCTGAAGTGGCGTGCCGAGATCGATCTTAGAATTTGCACCTGCGGATTTGGCCGGGGGATCGGGCATCGCGATTTGCGGCAGAAGAGCGGGGATGCGCACTGGGGTTTTGGTCCAGTCGACAAATTTGGGCTGGCCGAGTTCGTATTCGACCGAGAAGGGAGTTTCCGTGGCAGTGGGATCGCCGACCGAAACATTGAGGATCTCGCCCCGGAAACCGTCGTTGAGAGCCAGCAGGCCGGCGACTTCCTTCCATCGATCCTTTGGGGTTTGCTGAAACGCTTCACGAAGAAGAAGTTCGTTGTCTCCGCGCATGGTGTATTTCACTTTAGCGTTCAGCAAGCCTTGTTTGTCGATCGAAGCGGAAACGGAAACGCGTTGCAGCGAAGCAAAGGGCAGGCTGCGCGGCAGCGTCGTCCAGCACGCGGTTGCGCAGGGCTTATCCGTCAGGCGCAGCGCTTTCTTGCTGCGCATGTCGGACGGAACCATACCGTAGGGAGCAACTTCCAGGAATGGGTCGAAGACGGTGGTGCGACCAGTTTCCGTCGCAACCGCCAGGATCGCGACGAACAGGCTGGGGCGGGGCAGCGCGTGTTCGATGTCAGGCGATTTGCCGTACAAAACATAGCTGAAGGATTCGACCTTCGATTGTTGATGAGCGTGGTATGCGAGAAGTGCGCCGAGTGTGAGGGCTTTTTCGCTGGAGTCGCCGTATTTCGTGGAGAGAACGTGCTCGGCCGTGCGCGGCTGGCAACTGGTGGCATCGAACGGGAGGTCGACGGAGGCGACGCCGCTGGAAACGCTGCGGTACAGGGATTCGCGGGATTGGGAGTTTGCGGAGCTGCCGAGGCCGGCGACCGCTGCGGCGGAAATGGGCTGTGCGTCCGCAATACCCAGACATTTGTACATGTGCGCGCTGAGTTGAGCCCAGTCGGTGAAGGTTGTGAGGACGATATCTGGATTGCGATCGGGGGTTTCAGAAGCAGAGTCGCTCGCCCATTGCTTCGCCGAGGTTTGCCAGAGATGGCTGACGTAGTCCCTATCCGCACCTTCCATGGTGTGCACGGCGGCGGACGGTAAATCCGGGGCGGCGTGCAGTTGCACGGTGCGACTGGAAGGCAACTGGAGTTCGTAGCGTTCCTCGAGGACCTGCCCAGAACGATCGAATAGATGTTCCACCCAGAATTCGGGCGCCCACGGAGAATGCGTTGTGGTGATAACCACGCGGTATTCGACGGTGTCGCCTTCCTGAAGGCCGAGAATACGGACGGACTTTGTGCGGAACTCGTGAAAATCTGAATATTTTTCGACGGCGGAAGCGGGTGCGTCGCTGATCGCGCTGGGAAGAATTTCCGAAACGCCGCCATTGGCATGGCTGAAGCGCACGAAGGGAAGCTCCACGGATTGAAAGGAGCGATTGTAATCGAACGCCAGCCGGCCGAATTGCCGTGCTCCGAGAATATTGTTGATCTTTACGATCGTGTGCACTTCTTTTCGCGAATCGCCATTAGCGTCGAAACGGATTCGGGTTTCGAGGAGTTGGATTTGGAAGGGGAGTTGAGGCGCTTGCGATTTTTCGGGGGCTGCTGCAGGGGGAGCTGGTTTAGGCTGCTGGGCCAAAACCGATCCGAGGCAATTCAAGAGGCAAAAAGCCAGACAGACGAGTTTCCTGGAAGAAAGCACGTTCGGAGTGTAGAACCGATGGGGAAAAACGGTAAAGCGGGGTGAATTTGTAGGGTAACAAAGTCGTTACCGGAGCGATGGCGTTTTAGAAAAGGATCGGTCGGGCTGGCAAAGGCTGTATTTTCAGCTTTTTGTGGCTGGATTTGTAAGATTGGGCACGGGCGTGGTATTCTGTCAGAAGTCGATTGGACGCGGAGCAACGGTAAGGCCATTTGCGGCTTTTCCACAGGTTTTTCCTCCGCCCAAGCTTCGAACATGTTTGACAGAAGCCCCAATCTTCTCTATACTTTGTGTTTTGTCAGGGGGATTTTCCCCGAGCAGTACGGTCTGCTGCAGTTGAGCAGACTGGTTGGAAGGGAATTCTTCAGTCCCGGAACATAGAACGACGGAATGGGACAGAAGAGCGGCCGGAATGGGGCGCCAGCCCCGAAAAGCCGAGTAAGCCTCTCCGATTCGAAACCGAGAGATTAGTTCTGCCTCTTGGAGTGCGTGCGGAGTCTCTTGCTGGTGGTACCTCCGGATTCGCAGTAAACCTTTCAGCTTCGAGGTGTGCTCTCGCGTTGAACAGCGCGCGGCGAGAGCCTTGTTCTTGTGGTGCGCGTGATTTCGCGACGGACTGGCTGAGCGGGTTTTCAGCGAGCCGCCGAAGGAAGAAAAAAGAGGAATACTGTGCCGACGTTTTCGCAACTTGTACGCATGGGTCGGAAAGAGATTCGATCGAAGACCAAGTCGCCCGCGTTGATGGGCTGCCCGGAAAAGCGCGGGGTGTGCATTCGCGTGTATACGCAAACGCCGAAGAAGCCGAACTCGGCGCTGCGTAAGGTTGCGCGCGTGCGTTTGACGAACTCGGTGGAAGTGACGACGTACATCCCTGGCATCGGCCACAACCTGCAGGAGCACTCGATCGTGCTGGTGCGCGGCGGCCGTGTGAAAGACCTGCCGGGAGTGCGCTATCACATTGTGCGCGGCACACTGGACGCGGCGGGCGTGGAGAATCGCAAGCAGGGCCGTTCGAAGTATGGCGCGAAGCGACCGAAGGCTGGCGCGGCAGCGGCGAAGTAAGAAATGTTTGTTTGAGATTCGAAGGAGCGATGAAAAGCAATGCCTCGTAAAGGAACAGTTAGCCGGCGCGTACAAGCCACGGATCCGGTTTATGGCAGCGACATCGTGGAGAAGTTCATCTGTTCGATGATGTGGGAAGGCAAGAAGAGTACGGCGCAGCGCGTGTTCTACGGCGCGATGGATCAGGTCGCCAAGAAGACCAACGACGATGCGCTGAAGATTTTCAAGAAGGCGCTGGAAAACGCGAAGCCGGTACTGGAAGTGAAGACCCGGCGCGTGGGCGGCGCGAACTATCAGGTGCCGGTGGAAGTAAACCCGTTCCGGCGTCAGTCGCTGGCGATTCGCTGGCTGCTGCAGTATTCGCGGGAACGCGCCGGCAAGACCATGATCGACAAGTTGGCCGATGAGTTGATTGACGCGGCCAATTCACGCGGCGGCGCGATTAAGAAGAAGGAAGACGTACACCGCATGGCGGAAGCGAACAAGGCGTTCGCGCATTATCGCTGGTAAGAGTTTAGGTTTAGCAAGAAACGGAACGGGACATGAGTGAAGCAGTCACCGTACGAACAGGGGAGAAACGAGCAGGCTCCGAAACTATGGGTCGGACATTCAAACTCGACGATACGCGCAACATCGGGATCATGGCGCACATCGACGCCGGAAAAACCACGTCGACGGAACGCATTCTGTTCTACACGGGTGTGACGTACAAGATCGGTTCGGTGGACGAAGGTACGGCCACCATGGACTGGATGGATCAGGAACGCGAGCGCGGAATCACGATTACATCCGCGGCGACGACGGCGTCCTGGGACCGGAACGACAAGAAGTATCGAGTCAACATTATCGATACCCCGGGCCACGTGGACTTCACAGTGGAAGTGGAGCGTTCGCTGCGCGTGCTGGACGGCGCGGTAGCGATTTTTGACAGCGTAGCGGGCGTGCAGCCGCAATCCGAGACGGTGTGGCGCCAGGCGGACAAGTATCGCGTGCCGCGGTTGGCCTTCGTAAACAAGATGGACAAGATGGGCGCGGACTTTGACCATGTCATCCGCACCATGCGCCAGCGCCTGGGAGCGCATCCGGTGCCGCTGCAATTTCCGTTGGGGCGCGAAGACAATTTCATCGGCTGCATCAACTTCCTCGAACAGAACGTGGTTGTTTGGCTGGAAGAAACGCTGGGCGCGAAGTTCGAGATTCTGGACGTGGCCAAGCTGTGGGATGCCGAGTTTGTGGCCTGCCGTCCGGATATCGCCGCGGCGTTGAAGGGTTCGGCGATCGACAAGAAATTTTACGACGACCATCGCGCGAAGGTGGTCGAGTACATTGCGGAGCACGACGACGAAGTTCTGGACAAGTACCTGACGGAAGGAACACTGAACGTCGAAGAGATGCGCAAGTCGATCCGCAAATCGACGCTGGCAATGAAGATTGTTCCGGTGCTGGCGGGATCGGCGTTCAAGAATAAGGGCATCCAACCGTTGCTGGACGCGGTGGTGGATTATCTGCCGTCGCCGCTGGATGTGCCTCCAGTGGAAGGAATTAATCCGGACACCGAAGAGACGGAGTTGCGTCGCGCGTCCGATGATCAGCCGTTTTCGGCACTGGCGTTCAAGATCATGTCCGACCCGTTCGTCGGGCACTTGACATATATCCGCGTGTACTCGGGTGTGTTGAACGCGGGAAGTTACATTTACAACTCGACCAAGGGCAGCCGCGAACGCGTGGGACGGTTGTTGCAGATGCACGCCAACAAACGCGTGGAAATTGAATCGGTACACGCGGGCGACATTTGCGCTTGCGTCGGTTTGAAGAGCGTAACGACCGGCGACACGCTGTGCGACGAAGACAAGCAAGTCATTCTGGAAGCGATGGATTTCCCGGCACCGGTGATTTCGGTCGCAGTAGAGCCCAAGACCAAAGCGGACCAGGACAAGATGGGCCAGGCGCTCAGCCGATTGGCGCAGGAAGATCCGACGTTCCGCGTGCACACCGACACGGAAACGGGCCAGACGATTATTTCGGGGATGGGCGAGTTGCACCTGGAAATTATCGTGGACCGCATGAAACGGGAATTCAGCGTGGATGCGAACGTGGGCCGTCCGCAGGTTGCCTACCGGGAAACGATCCGGCGCAAGGCGGAAGCGGAAGGGCGGCACGTCAAGCAGAGCGGCGGCAAGGGTCAGTACGGAGTGTGCCGGCTGGAAGTCCATCCTCTGCCGAGCGCTGACCACGAGAACATGCACGAGATGTCGACCGACGAATTGGATGAACTGGCCAAGTCGATTGCGGGCGGTGGAGGGAAGTGGCGCTTCGACAAGGAACACCGGTTCCTGTTTATCGACAAGATTTTTGGAGGCGCGATTCCGAAGGAATTTATTCCTCCGATCGAGGCCGGTATCCGCGAAGCGATGGATAGCGGCGGTCTGGCCGGATTCATGATGGTGGACGTGGCAGCGGTGCTGGTCGACGGTAGCTATCACGATGTAGACAGCTCGGAAATGGCGTTCAAGATCGCAGGCTCCATTGGTTTCAAAGAAGCCTGCCAGAAAGCCAAGCCGGTTTTGCTGGAACCGATCATGCGGGTGGAAGTCACGACGCCGGAAGAGTACATGGCCGGTGTATTCGGCGACCTGAACTCGCGGCGCGCACAGATTATGGGCTCGGAAACGCGGGCGGGCAGCCACGTGATCCGCGTGCAGGTTCCGCTGTCGGAAATGTTTGGATACGCCACGGATTTGCGCAGCCGTTCGCAAGGCCGCGCGAATTTCACGATGCACTTCTCGCATTACGCGGAAGTGCCGGGAAGCCTGGCGGAAGAGATTGTGAAGAAGGCGCGGGGCGAGAAGTAAGAATCACGGAAGAGTTTAGTTTTTGCACGATTTCGATTGAGGAGCAAAGAGAGCAATGGCGAAGGAAAAATTTGAGCGGACCAAGCCGCACGTGAATATTGGGACGATCGGGCACATCGATCATGGCAAGACGACCCTGACGGCGGCGATTACCAAGGTGCTGTCGAAGCACAACCCGAAGGTGGCATTCCGGGCGTTCGATTCGATCGACAACGCGCCGGAAGAGCGCGAGCGCGGTATTACGATCGCCGTTTCGCACGTGGAGTACGAAACGCCGAACCGGCACTACGCGCACATGGACTGCCCGGGTCATGCCGACTACATCAAGAACATGATCACCGGGGCGGCGCAGATGGATGGCGCGATTCTGGTGGTGGCGGCGACGGACGGACCGATGCCGCAGACCCGCGAGCACATTCTGCTGGCGCGCCAGGTGGGTGTGCCGTACATCGTGGTGTTCCTGAACAAGTGCGACATGGTGGAAGACGCGGAGTTGCTGGAACTGGTGGAACTGGAAGTTCGCGAACTGCTGAAGAGCTATCAATTCCCGGGCGACTCGGTTCCGGTGATTCGCGGCTCGGCATTGCAGGCGTTGAATGGCGATGCCAAGTGGGAAGCGAAGATTGACGAACTGATGGCCGCGGTGGATGCCAATGTGCCTCTGCCGGTGCGCGATGTGGACAAACCGTTTGCGATGCCGATCGAAGACATCTTCTCGATTTCCGGACGCGGCACGGTGGTAACGGGCCGAGTGGAACGCGGCAAGGTGAAGACCGGCGAAGAAATCGAAATCGTGGGCTTCCGTCCGACGCAGAAGAAGGTGGTCACAGGCGTCGAGATGTTCAAGAAGTTGCTGGACGAAGGCATTGCGGGCGACAACGTTGGGTTGCTGCTGCGCGGCACGGAAAAAGACGATGTGGAGCGCGGGCAGGTGGTTTGCAAGCCGGGCTCGATCACGCCGCACACCAAGTTCAAGGCGGAAGCGTACGTGCTGACGAAGGAAGAAGGCGGGCGTCATACGCCGTTCTTCACGGGCTATCGTCCGCAGTTTTACTTCCGGACCACGGACGTGACGGGCGATGTGAAGTTGCCGACGGGCGTGGAAATGGTGATGCCGGGCGACAACGTGAGCTGCGAAGTGACGCTGATTACGCCGGTAGCGCTGGAGAAGGGCTTGCGCTTCGCGATTCGCGAAGGCGGCCACACCGTCGGCGCCGGCGCCGTCACGGAGATCATCGAGTAACGCCATGAGACAAGGAGACAAAATTCGCATTCGGCTCAAGGCGTACGACTACCGGATTCTGGACCAATCGACGCGGGAGATCGTGGAAACCGCAAAACGCACGGGCGCAGACGTGGCGGGGCCGATTCCCCTACCGACAACCATCAACCGGTGGACGGTGTTGCGTTCGCCGCACGTGGACAAGAAATCGCGCGAGCAGTTTGAGATGCGGACGCACAAGCGGCTGATCGACATTCTGGAGCCGACGCCGGACACGGTGGACGCGCTGATGAAGCTGGATCTTCCGCCGGGCGTGGACGTGGAAATCAAGGCGTTCGGGCACGCGGGCAAGTAAGAGTTCGAAAGTATCAAACGTTGTGCGCAGCCAATACCCACTGAGGCAAGCTGCGGGAGAGAGAAAAGGAACATGGCAGTCGACGGAATTATTGGAATCAAGCTGGGAATGACGCAGGTGTTTGCGGAAGACGGCAACCTGGTGGGTTGCACGGTTCTGCAGGCGGGTCCCTGTGTTGTGGTCCAGCGCCGCACGAAAGAGAAGGACGGCTACGAGGCCGCGCAGCTGGGACTGGTGGAATTCGTCAAGCCGCAGCGCGTGAACAAGGCCAAGACGGGCCACTTCAAGAAGGCGAATGTGGCGCCAATGAAGATTCTCCGCGAAGTGCGTTTGGAAGCGGGCGGAGAAACCAAGGTTGGCGACCGCGTGTTGGTGGACGGCTTCAAGGCCGGGGAATTGGTGGACATCACCGGCGTCAGCAAGGGCCGGGGATTCGCGGGCGGCGTAAAGCGCTGGCATTATGCGGGCGGCGACGCGACGCACGGTTCGATGTTCCATCGTGCGCCGGGCGGCATCGGCGGCAGTTCGTTTCCGTCGCGTGTATGGAAGAACCAGCATTTTCCGGGTCACATGGGAAATGCGCGGGTGACTTCCAAGAATTTGAAGGTCGTGAAGGTGGATACCGACGAGAACCTGCTGCTGGTTCGCGGTTCGGTGCCGGGTCCAAGCGGTCAGTATATTTTTATCCGCAGGGCGAAGAAGGGGAAGTAAGCAGGAAGCGCTTCGCGAGGGTGAAGCAAGTTTTCGAACGAGAGAAGGAAACGAAATTATGCCGGTCGTGGATGTAGTCAATCTGGATGGCAAGAAGGTCGGGGAAGTCGAACTGGCGGACACCGTCTTCGGCGCCGAAGTGAACAGGCACCTGTTGCACGAGGCGTCGCGCTGGTACCTCGCCGGTCTGCGCCGCGGAACGCACAAGACGAAGGACAAGAGCGAAGTGAGCGGCGCGGGGCGCAAGTTGTGGAGGCAGAAGGGCACGGGACGCGCGCGCATCGGCTCGATTCGTTCGCCGTTGTGGCGGCATGGCGGCACGGTCCACGGGCCGAAGCCCCGCACTTATGATTATGCGTTGCCGAAGAAGATGTTGCTGGGCGCGCTGCGTTCGGCACTGTCGGCGAAGTTGGCGGAACAGAAATTGACGGTAATCGAGGCGTGGTCCCTCGATACCCACAAGACCAAGACACTGCAACTAGCGTTGGGGAAATTGAAGGCGCAGAACACGACGCTGTTGGTGGCGGGCGCGGAAAACCGCAACCTGGAACTGGCCAGCCGCAATCTGCAGGGCGTGAAGCTCTCGGCTCCGAATGCGCTGCAGGCGTACGACGTGTTGCGCCACGACCGCGTGCTGCTCTCGAAGGATGCCGTCGCGCGCCTGGTGCGGACACTCGACCCCGAGCATGCATCGGTAGCGGCTCCGCACGTGGAATCGATTGCGCCGGCACCGGCAGCGGAAACGAAACAAGCCGCGCCAAAGGCCGCCCGGAAACCCGCAGCCAAGAAACCGGCCGCGAAGAAGGGCAAGGAGTAGGACATGGCAGGAACGCCGCATTATCAAATCATTCGCCGGCCAATCATTACCGAAAAAGGGCTGGGCGTGAAGGAACTGCACCACACCGTGGTGTTTGAGGTCGCTTATGGGGCCACCAAGACGGAGATCAAGGAAGCGGTGCAGCAGATTTTCAAGGTGAAGGTCTCCGACGTGCGCACTTCGAATTATGTCGGGAAGATGCGCCGGCGCGGCCAGAGTTCCGGCTACCGCCGCGACTGGAAGAAGGCGTACGTGAAGCTCGCCGAAGGCGAGAAGATGATCGAGTACTCGGAGAATTTGTAAGGGATTCGGAAGGAAGCAAGGGAAGTCAACGGTCAACAAGCAGGAAGATTTAGAAGGCAGAGGCAGAGATGGGACTGAAGAGTTTTAATCCATATACCGCGTCACGGCGCTTCATGACGGTGCTCGACAAGAGCGACATCACGAAGCAAACGCCGGAAAAGAAACTGCTGGAACCGAAGAAGCGTTCCGGCGGGCGCAACAACCAGGGCGAAGTGGTGGTCTGGCACCGCGGCGGCGGCCATAAGCAGCAGTACCGCGTGATCGATTTCCGCCGCGACAAGGAAGGCGTGCCCGCGAAAGTGGAAGCGATCGAATACGACCCGAACCGCAGCGCGAATATCGCGTTGCTGCACTACGCGGACGGCGACAAGCGCTACATCCTTCATCCGGTGGGCCTGGTGGTAGGCGCGACGGTATCGACGGGCGAAACGGCCGACATTCTTCCGGGAAATGCGTTGAAGATCCGGCACATTCCGCCGGGCACGATGCTGCACAACCTGGAGCTGTATCCGGGGCGCGGCGGACAGGCCGTGCGCACTGCTGGCGCTTCGGCGCAGTTGCTGAGCAAAGAAGGCGACTTGGCGCTGATCAAGATGCCGTCCGGTGAAGTTCGCAAGTTTTCGGTGGAGTGCCGGGCGACGGTTGGCCAGGTAGGCAACGTGGATCACGAGAACCAAACGTATGGCAAGGCGGGACGCACGCGCTGGATGGGAATTCGTCCGACGGTTCGCGGCGTGGCCATGAACCCGGTCGATCACCCGCACGGTGGCGGTGAAGGCCGCGTAAAGGGCAATCACCCGGTAACGCCATGGGCTTTCCCGACGTTGGGCAAGAAGACGCGGCGGAACAAGCGCACGGACCGGATGATCGCGCAGCGCCGCAAGTAGGTTTGTTAGAGGGCAGTCGCAGTTCCTGGCGGGAGCGGTGAGAACCTGCCGAGGAGAGCAAAATGCGAGCGACACGAACAGCACGAAGCACCGGACGCCGTCCCCGGCCGGTGAAGCGAACTGCCAAGCGAGCGGCCAAACCGGCGCCCGCGAAGGTGGCAGCGAAACCGGTAAAGGCGGCGATCGTGCCGCTGGAGCCGATGTTGTACAAGTTGTGCAAGCCGGGATGGGCGGTGATTGTGGACCGCGCCCCGAACGCTCTGGGCACGCGATTTGTTTGCCCGTTTTGTCCGAAGTCACACCGGGTACCTGGACCGGTACGAGGGTTTAAGAAGATGCGGCATGCCCAGTGGGGCCGTTTGCGCCGCGTGGAGGAGTAAGGAAGAGATGGCACGCTCATTGAAGAAAGGGCCGTTCGTAGACGGCCACCTGCGCGACAAGGTTGAAGGATTGAACTCGCGCAACGAGAAAAAAGTGGTGAAGACCTGGTCGCGGCGCTCGACGATCGTGCCGGACATGATCGGGCACACCATCGCCGTGCACAACGGGAAGAAATTTATTCCGGTGTATGTGACCGAGCAGATGATCGGACACAAGCTGGGCGAGTTCGCTCCAACGCGTTCGTTCAAGGGCCACTCGGTGAAGGCGGCTCTGGAGAAGGCGGCGGGAGCGGCTCCAGCGGGAGGCGGCGCGGCAGCAACGCCAGCGCCGAAGGCATAAGAAATGGCTGAACTACAGACAACAACCGGGGTCATTGAAGCGCACGCACTGGCGAGGCACGTTCGCATGTCGCCGCAAAAGGCGCGGCTGGTGATCGATCTGATTCGCGGGCAGAAGGCGCAAGACGCTTTGCAGTCGTTGCGGTACACGCCGAAGCGCGCCGCGAAGCCGATCGAGAAGATTCTGCGCAGCGCGATCGCCAATGCCGAGCGCAAAGCGGAAGATTCGGGTTCACCACTCGACGTGGACCAGCTGTACGTTTCGAAGTGTTTCGTGAACGAAGGTTCGCGCTGGAAGCGGTTGCGTCCCGCGCCGATGGGCCGCGCGTTCCGTTATCAGAAGCGGACAGCGCATATCTGGGTCGGAGTTGCCGAGCATCACGTGGCGGCGGCCGAGCGCATCTCCGCAAATGCGGCGGAAGCCGAAGCGCAGAAGGGTGTGCGCGGTACGGCACGCCGGGTACGCAAGGCTTTGACGGGCAAGCAAACCGCTCCCGGAAAGAAGGGGAAGAAGTAATGGGACAGAAAACACACCCGTATGGATTCCGGCTGGGCTACAACAAGCCCTGGAAGTCGCGCTGGTACGCGGACAAGGACTACGCAGAACTGCTGCACGAGGATGTGAAGCTGCGCAAGGAATTGAAGGCGCGGCTGAAGAGCGCCGGCGTGAGCTCGATCGACATCGAACGTGCCGCCAACAAGCTGGTGGTGCGGATCGCGACGGCGCGTCCCGGAATCATCATCGGACGCAAGGGCGCGGAAATCGACAAGCTGAAGCAGGAAGTATCGAAGCGCACCAAGCGGGAAGTGCACATCGACATTCAGGAAGTGCACCGCCCGGAACTGGACGCCACATTGGTGGCGGAATCGATCGCGCTGCAACTGGAAAAGCGCGTGGCATTCCGGCGCGCGATGCGCAAGGCCGTGGACTCGGCGCTGCGTTTTGGCTGCAAGGGCATCAAGGTGCGCGTTGCGGGCCGGTTGAACGGCGCGGAAATCGCGCGCAAAGAGTGGTACTTGCAGGGACGTTTGCCGCTGCAGACGTTGCGCGCGGACATCGATTTCGGAACCGCCGAGGCCAATACGACCTACGGCGTCATCGGAGTGAAGTGCTGGATTTATCAGGGTGAGAACATCCCGCGTCGCAGAAAGCTGGATGAAAAGCCGGAGGCCGTGGCCGCCGCCTAAGGGCAGGGTCACGAGCGGGACAGGGAAGCGAGAATAAAACGATGTTGATGCCGAAGAAGGTGAAGTACAGAAAGCAGCAGCGGGGACGGCGCAAAGGCAAGGCCTGGCGCGGCGGCAGCCTGGCGTTTGGCGAGTACGGTTTGAAGGCAATGGAAAATGCGTGGATCACCGACCGTCAGATCGAAGCGTCGCGCGTGGCGATCACGCGGTTCATCAAGCGCGGCGGCAAGTTGTGGATCCGGATTTTCCCGGACAAGCCGTACACCAAGAAGCCGGCCGAAACCCGCATGGGTAAGGGCAAAGGCGCTCCGGAACGCTGGGTGGCGGTGGTAAAGCCGGGCCGGATCATGTTTGAAATGGCGGGCGTGGACGAAGCCACGGCCAAGCAAGCGCTGGGATTGGCGTCGCACAAGCTGCCGATTCCGACGAAATTTGTTTCGCGTTCGGGAGGGCTGTGATGGCGCGGCGTATTGAGAAGATCCGCGAAGAGGGCGCAACGGAACTGCGCGCGCGGGAGAAGGACCTGGCGGAGCAGATTTTCCGGTTGCGGTTCCAGTTGACGACCGGGCAAGCGGAAGCGCTGAAGCGCTTGCGGGACGCCAAGAAGGATCTGGCGCGCGTGAAGACGCTGTTACGGGCGCAGGAATTGAACACCGGAGCGAAGACGGTGAAGGCAGGTAAGGCGTAATGACAACCGAAACACAAGCGGCGGCAACAACGGAATCCAAGCGGGGCCAGAAAACGGAACTGGTCGGCAAGGTGACCAGCGCCAAGATGGAAAAGACGATCGTGGTGGAAGTGCAGCGACTGGTGCAACACGCGAAGTATCGCCGGGTGCTGCGCATATCCAAGAAGTTTTACGCGCACGACGAAAAGCGGGAAGCCAAGCAGGGCGACACGGTGCGCATCGTATCCTCGCGGCCGTTGTCGCGTTTGAAGCGGTGGCGTTTGAAGGAAGTGCTGACGCGCAAAGCGTCGGCGCAGTAAGGGCAGGGGAGCCGAATTATGATTCAGATGCGAACCTGGCTGACGGTGGCCGACAACTCCGGCGCTCGAAAGCTGATGTGCATACATCCAGTGGGCGGCGACGCGGGTTTGAAAGCGGGACTCGGAGATATCGTGACCGCTTCGGTGAAAGAAGCGACGCCGGAAAGCCAAGTGAAAGAAGGCAAGGTAGTGAAGTGCGTGATCGTGCGCATGCGCAAGGAGCAGCGCCGCAAGGATGGCACGTACATTCGCTTTGACGACAACGCCGCGGTGCTGATCAACGACGCCAACGAACCGGTGGGAACCCGCGTGTTCGGTCCGGTGGCTCGCGAGCTGCGCGACAAGAAGTTCACCAAGATCGTTTCGCTTGCTCCGGAGGTCTGGTAAGTCATGGCGCGTACGCAGGAACAACAGTCGGCAAAGCGGTACATCATCAGCGTCCGGAAGGGTGACACCGTCCGGGTGCTGAGCGGCAAAGATGCGGGCAAGACCGGCCGGATACTTTCGGTAAATCCCCGGAAGAACACGGTGATCGTGGAGCACGCCAACATCATCAAGCGGCACACGAAGCCGAATCCGTCCAAGAACATCAAGGGCGGGATCGTGGAAAAAGAAGCGCCGCTGAACGCTTCGAACGTCCAGATTGTGTGCGGAAGCTGCGGCAAGCACACGCGGATCGGCAAGAAGGTGCTGGCGGACGGCAGCAGAACACGGATTTGCAAGCGTTGCAATACCACGCTGGATAAATAGGTTTGGCGAGGAAAAGGAACAGACGGGCATGATGAGTCGAATGCAGGAAAAGTACAGGAAGGAAACGGTTCCGGCGCTGATGAAGCGCTTTGGCTGGAAGAACGTGATGGCCGTGCCAAAGTTGCAGAAAATCACGCTGAACATTGGCCTTGGAGAAGCGAGCCAGAACGCCAAGTTGCTGGATACGGCGGCCGTGGAACTGGGACAGATTACCGGGCAGAAACCGGTGATCACGAAGGCGAAGAAGTCGATCGCCAATTTCAAGATCCGCAAAGGAATGCCGATTGGCTGCGCGGTTACGTTGCGCGGCGACCGGATGTACGAATTCCTGGATCGTTTGTGCAACGTGGTGCTGCCGCGCGTGCGCGACTTCCGCGGATTGCCGTCGAACGCATTTGACGGGCGCGGCAACTACACGCTCGGTTTGAAGGACCAGTTGGTGTTCCCGGAGATTGATTACACCCGGGTGGACAAGATCAAGGGAATGAATATCACCTTCACAACCACGGCCAGGAACGACGAAGAAGGTCGGGAACTGCTGAAGGGCCTGGGCTTCCCGCTACGCGAAAAAGGAGTGGCTCAATAAATGGCAAGAACCGCAAAAATCGCCAAGACACTGAAGAAGCCGAAGTTCAAGGTGCGGGTACGCAACCGTTGCCGCTGCTGCGGTCGCGCGCGCGGGTATATTCGCAAGTTTCAGATGTGCCGCATCTGTTTCCGCGGCATGGCGCTCAAGGGAGAAATTCCCGGCGTCGTGAAGTCGAGTTGGTAGGAGCGAGAGAGAACTATGCAGACGGATCCAGTAGCCGATTTTTTGACGCGCATTCGTAACGCGACAGCCGCCAAGCACCAGCGCGTGGATGTGCCGATATCCAAGCTAAAGACCGAGATCGCCCGCATTCTGAAGGAAGAGGGTTACATCTCGACCTACAAGCTGGTGGACGAGAACAAGTCTCGCAAGACGCTTCGGGTATTCCTGAAGTACACGCCGGATCGCCGCAGCGTGATCACCGGGATGAAGCGGATTTCGAAGCCGGGACAGCGACGGTATTCCGGAGCGTCGGAGGTTCGCCCGGTGGTGGGCGGACTGGGCATCAGCATCATGACCACGCCGAAGGGTTTAATGACCGGGCGGGCCGCGCGGAAGTCGAATGTGGGCGGCGAAATACTTTGCGAAGTCTGGTAGTCGCGTAGAAGGGAACGAGGGATAGAACCGATGTCACGTATTGGTCGCAAACCGATTCCGATGCCGGCCGGAGTGAAAATCAACTCCGGAGAAGGCCGGGTAGAAGTGCAAGGGCCGAAAGGCAAGCTGAGCGTGCTGGTGCCGGCGTCGATCAAGCTCGAGCAGAAAGACGGCGTGCTGACCGCGGTCCGCGACAGCGACGAACACCGCGCGCTGCATGGCTTGACACGCGCGCTGCTGGCAAACGCGGTGCATGGAGTTACGGCCGGGTTTAAGAAAGAGCTCGATATCGTAGGCGTCGGGTATCGCGCGGAAGTGAAGGGCAAAGCGGTGGCGTTCGCACTCGGCAAGTCCCATCCGATCGAGTTCCCGATTCCTGAGGGGATTCAAATCGCGATCGACAAGCAGACGCACATCGTGGTGAGCGGCGCGGACAAGGCCCAGGTGGGCCAGGTTGCCGCGGATATCCGTTCACTGCGTCCGCCCGATCCGTACAAGCAGAAGGGCATTCGCATTACCGGCGAGCGGCTGAAGAAGAAGGCCGGCAAGGCCGGGGCAAAGGCCGGCGCGTAAAGTTTTGGCTGGAACGGATCGGCGATGAATTGCCGATTCGTCCGGCAAGAGGATTGAAGGAGAAACAACAGTGGCTTCGGTACCAGTTCGCAAACTATCGAAAGATGCGCAGCGCCGCCGCGTTCATTCACGCGTGCGTATGCGCGTGGAAGGAACGCCGGAACGTCCGCGCTTGTGCGTATACCGCTCCGTCGGACACATCTACACGCAGGTGATCGACGACCGCAGTGGGCGCACGCTGGCATCCGCCAGTTCCGTCGACAAGGAAACCAAAAAGGGACACAAAGGCGGCGGCAACATCGCGGCGGCGAAGAACGTGGGTAAGGTCATCGCGCAGCGCGCCAAGTCCGCAGGAATCAGCAAAGTGGTTTTCGATCGCGGCGGGTATAAGTATCACGGCCGGGTGAAGGCGCTCGCAGATGCGGCGCGGGAAGCGGGGTTAGAGTTCTAACTTATGTCGAAGCAAATTCTGCGGGACAGTCTGGCGGTACGGCGGCTTCTGGAAGTAAATCCTTCGGACCTGAAGGATGACGTGGTGGCCATCAACCGCGTAACGAAGGTCGTCAAGGGCGGCAAGAACTTGAGTTTTTCGGCGCTGGTAGTGGTTGGCGACAATCACGGCCATGCCGGCTTCGGGATGGGCAAGGCGCGCGAAGTGCCCATGGCCATCAAGAAGGGCATTGAGCAAGCGAAGAAGAACCTGATCAAGCTGAACCTGAAGGGCACCACGATTCCCCACCAGGTGACCGGCCGTTATGGTTCGGCGCAGGTACTGTTGAAGCCCGCGTCGGAAGGCACGGGCGTCATTGCTGGCGGACCGGTGCGCAAGGTGATGCAGGTGGCGGGAATTGCGAATGTGCTCACGAAGTCGCTGGGAACATCCAATCCGCACAACGTCATCAAGGCGACATTTGCGGCGCTGCTGGGCTTGAAGGATGCCAGCCAGGTGGCGGAGACGCGTTCGAAGACCTTGGAAGAATTGAGCGGGAAGCCGCCCAAGGTGGAGAAGCCGCAGGAAAAAGTAGAGAAGGCGGCAGGGGAGTAAGCGATGGCGAACGAGAAGAAGGTCGTCAACAAAGGCGGCACGGTAAAGATCAAGTGGGTGCGCAGCTTCATCGGCTGCACGGACGACATGCGGGAAACCATTCGTGGTTTGGGGCTGCGCCGCATGCATCAAACTGTGGAACGTCAGGATACCGAGTCGGTGCGCGGCATGATTCACAAGGTGCGGCACCTCGTGGAAGTGGTGGAGTAATTCATGGCAGATAAGAGCAGCAAGAAAGAACACAGCACGGTTTCCCTGTCGAATCTGGGACCGGCGAAGGGCTCGCGCAAAAAGAAGGTGCGTGTTGGCCGCGGTATGGGATCGAAACTGGGCAAGACCGCGGGTTCCGGCAACAAGGGCCAGAAATCGCGTCGCGGTTATTCGCGCCGTCGCGGTTTTGAGGGCGGCCAGATGCCGCTGCACCGTCGTATTCCGAAGCGTGGATTTCACAACCCATTCGGAGTGCAGTATTCGGTGATCAATCTCGAGGAACTGAACGTTTTCCCGGCCGGCGAGACAGTCACTCCCGATGTGCTGCGGGCGCACGGTTTTGTGCGACGCGCCACGGACCCCATCAAGGTTCTGGGGGACGGCGAGCTGAAGGTGAAGCTGACCGTTCACGCGCAGGCATTCAGCGCAACCGCCAAAGAGAAGATTACCAAGGCAGGCGGCACGTTTGAGGTGGTAGCGTAGCGGGGTTTCCCGAGGAACAGTTATGAACCGTTTCTTTAACGCATTCGCGAATCTCTTCCGGATCGAAGATCTGCGCAACCGGGTGTTCTTTACCCTGGCGTTGCTCGCGGTCTACCGGTTGGGGGCGCACATTCCGACGCCGGGCATCAACACCCAGGTGCTGGAAGAGATTTTCAAGCAGTCGGCGGGATCGGTACTGGGGATTTTCGATCTGTTCAGCGGAGGCAATTTCCGGCGGCTGACGATTTTCGCGCTGGGAATCATGCCGTACATCACTTCGTCGATCATCCTGCAGTTGATGACCGTCGTGTTTCCGTACCTGGAGCGTTTGCAAAAAGAAGGCGAGCTGGGCCGCCGCAAGATCACGCAGTACACGCGGTACCTGACGATTCTTTTGAGCATCATCCAGTCGACCACGATCGCGACGACGTTGCAGTCGCAGTCTCTGGGCGGCCAGTCGCTGGTCTACCACCCGGGTATCGGCTTCACCTTGATGACCATTCTGACGCTGACCACCGGTTCGGCATTCATCATGTGGCTGGGCGAGCAAATCAGCGAGCGCGGCATCGGCAACGGAATGTCGTTGATCATTTTCGTGGGCATCGTGGTGGGACTGCCCCGGGCGATTTTCGATTTGTATGAAAAGGCCAAGACGCAGGCGTGGGGCGCATTTACCCCGCTGGCGATCTTGCTGTTGCTGGCATTGATGCTGGCGGTGGTGGCCTTCATCGTGTTTGTGGAAGGCGCGCAACGGCGCATCCCGGTGCAGTATGCCAAGCGAGTGGTGGGTCGCCGGATGATGGGCGGGCAATCGACTTACTTGCCCCTGCGGGTAAACTCGGGCGGCGTGATTCCGCCGATCTTCGCCAGTTCGTTGCTGGCCTTTCCGGCAACGGCGGCATTGATGCTGGGTTCGCGGTGGCCGTTCCTGAAGAATATTTCGAATAGCCTGGCCTGGGGCGAGCCGCTGTACACGGTGATCTACATCGCGATGATTATTCTGTTCGCGTTCTTTTATGTTGGGATCGTGTTCAATCCCACAGAACTTGCGGACAACATGCGGAAGAACGGCGGATTTATTCCGGGTATCCGGCCGGGCCGCAGCACTTCGGATTATGTCAGCAAGGTTTTGAAGCGCCTGACGTTCATCGGCGCGCTGTATCTGGCGCTAGTCTGCTTGCTGCCGGAATGGATGATTCGAGGCATTCACCTGAATCACTTGCCGGTATGGATGGGCGGTGACTGGTTTGACCGGCACTTCCCACAATGGATTTTGAACGGCCTTGGTGTCGCGTTTTATTTTGGCGGCACGTCGCTCCTGATCGTAGTCGGCGTTGCCATGGACACGGTGCAGCAACTGGAGGCACAGCTGGTCATGCGCAACTACGAAGGCTTTGCGAGAAAGGGCCGTCTGCGCGGCCGTCGCTAAGGGAGACGAACGTTGCCAGGGAAGAGCGTCGCGTCGTGAAACTCGACCGCGCCGTGATTTTCCTGGGGCCTCCGGGCTCCGGCAAGGGCACGCAAGCGAAAGAACTGGCGGCGAAGTTCGGCATACCGCATCTTTCGACGGGCGACATGCTGCGGGAGCATGTAGCCCACGGAACGCCGTTGGGGCTCATGGCAAAGCCGCTGATGGACCGCGGCGAGCTGGTTCCGGATTCGCTGGTGCTGCGAATGGTGGCAGAGCGGATTGAGCGCCCGGACTGTTTTCACGGATTTGTGTTTGACGGGTTTCCGCGGACGGTCACCCAGGCGACGTACCTGGGAGAGTTGCTGAAGCAGAACGGGCTGAGGCAACCGATCGTGATTTACATGGTCATCGGAACATCGGTGCTCATGCGCAGGATGACGGGACGCCGGACATGCAAGTGTTGTGGAGAGATCTACAACATTTACGACCGGCCACCGAAGGTCGAAGGGATTTGCGATAAAGACGGCTGCGCATTGACTCAGCGGCCCGATGATCGCGAAGAAGTGGTAGGGCCCAGGCTGAATGCGTACGAAAAGCAGACAGCGCCGCTGGTGACGTACTACCGGAGGCTGGGTTCGCTCTACGACGTGGACGCGCGCAAGAGCGTCGAAGAAGTGAAGCAGGACATCTTGCAGTGTCTGGCCAGTGTTCGCGGAGCGCGGTAGGGAATTATGGCGATTCAATTACGCAGCGCCACGGAACTGGACAAGATGTACCGCTCGGGGCAGGTCGTGCACGAAGTGCTGAACACGCTTCGCAGTTATGTGAAGCCGGGCATGACGACGATGGACCTGGAGAAATATGCCGAGGAGTTGATCGGCAAAGGACCGGGGCGGGCAGCGTTCAAGGGATATCGCGGGTATCCCTGCGTGCTGTGCACGTCGGTGAACAGCGAGATCGTTCACGGGATACCGTCGCCGAAGCGGAAGTTGCGCGAGGGCGACATTGTATCGATCGACTTTGGAATGGAGGTCGATGGGTACTATGCGGATTCAGCGGTAACGGTTCCGGTGGGACACATCAGCCCGGAACTGCAGAATCTGCTGGATGTGACGCGGGATTCGCTGGACCGCGCGATCGACAAAATGCGGCCGGGCAACCGGCTGGGGGATGTCGGGCACGCGGTGCAGAGTTGGGTGGAGCAACACGGGTATTCGGTGGTGCGGGAGTTTGTGGGGCACGGCATCGGAACGAAGATGCATGATGAGCCCAACCTGCCGAACTACGGGGAGCCCGGACGCGGCGCACGGTTGCAGGAAGGCATGGTCATCGCGGTCGAACCGATGGTCAATGCCGGGCGGCCGGAAGTGCAGATGCGCGGCGAGTGGGTTGCAGAGACGGCGGACGGAAGCCCGTCGGCGCACTTTGAACACACGGTGGCGGTAACGTCGAATGGGCCGTGGATTTTAACGCGACCGAAAGAGATGAGTGGTCCGGCCTGGTAGAGCGAGCAGGAGTTACACGGGAGCTTATGGCAAAGCCGTACGAGAAGAAAGAGAAAGACTCGGGCAATCCGAAGGAAGACGCGATCGAAGTGATGGCGACGGTGATTGAGCCGTTGCCGAACGCGATGTTTCGAGTGGAGTTGGAGAACAAGCACCAGGTACTGGCGCACGTCTCCGGAAAGATGCGCAAGAATTTCATTCGGATTCTCGCGGGAGACAAGGTGGCGGTGGAGCTTTCGCCGTACGACCTGACCCGAGGCCGGATTGTCTACCGGTACAAATAGCGGGATGTGGTGCAGGGCGGCGCAGACAGCAGCCGCGGTGAGGAGCAAGCAGTATGAAAGTTCGGGCAAGCGTGAAGAAGATTTGTGACAAGTGCAAGGTGATCCACCGCCGGGGCGTGGTTCGGGTAATTTGCAGCAATCCGAAGCACAAGCAGCGGCAAGGATAAGGGTAAGGAGAATTCATGGCACGTATCGCTGGTGTTGATCTACCGCCGCAAAAGCGCCTCTGGGTCGGGCTGACGTCGATCTACGGGATCGGGCAGGTGCGTTCGAAGAGCATCGCCGAAAAAGCAAATGTCGATCACACGAAAAAGATTCGTGATTTGACCGAGGACGAAGTCAACCGCCTCCGCAACGTGATCGAACAGGAAGGCCGCGTGGAAGGCGATCTCCGCAAGGAGATCCAGATGAACATCCGGCGGCTGATCGAAGTACAGGCCTACCGGGGCATCCGCCATCGCCGCAATCTGCCGGTACGTGGGCAGCGCACGCACACGAATGCGCGCACGCGGAAGGGTCCGCGGCGCGGCGCAGTCGCGGGCAAGAAGCAGATCAAGGGTAAGAAGGGTTAATCGGGAGGAGCGCGGCGACGCTGCGCTCCAACCCAAAGTTTTAAGAGTTCGGAAGAGATGAAAACGGAGTGAATCGTGGCTAAAGAGCAGAATGCAGCACCGGATGCCGCAGTACCAGCGAAGGGACCCGGAAAAGCGGGAGCAGCGGCAGGCGGGAAAAAGAAAAAAGAGTTCAAGAAGAAGCGCGAGCGGCGGGTAATTCCGCACGGCGTGGTGCACGTGGCGGCGTCGTTCAACAACACGCAGATCACGATCACCGATCCGGACGGCCGCGCGATTTGCTGGTCGTCGGCTGGCGCGATCGGGTTCAAGGGTTCGCGCAAAGGCACACCGTATGCCGCGCAGCAAGCTTCGCTCTCGGCTGCCGGAACGGCTCGCGACCAGTACGGAATGAAGAGCGTGGAAGTGCGCATCAAGGGTCCGGGCTCGGGCCGGGAATCGGCCGTGCGCGCGTTGGCTGCCGCCGGATTGCACATTGTGGCGATCCGCGACATCACGCCGATGCCACACAACGGCTGCCGGCCGCCGAAACGTCGCCGCGTATGATCGGCGAACGCAATTTGAGGATGACTATGAGTTTGAGAAGTTCTGGGAAGGGAGAATAGAAGTTGGCAAGACATCGAGATGCAGTCTGCCGCCTGTGCCGCCGGGAAGGGCAGAAACTGTTCCTAAAAGGATTGCGGTGCTTTACAGACAAGTGCGCCATTGAAAAGCGCAATTTTGTGCCGGGTCAACACGGCCAATCGCGTCGCGCGAAGGTTGCAGGCTACGGCCTGCAGTTGCGCGAAAAGCAAAAGGTGAAGCGCTACTACGGGTTGTTGGAGCGGCAGTTCCGCAATTACTTTGAAAAGGCGGAGCGAGCCAAGGGACCCACGGGCGAAAACCTGATCATCGCGTTGGAGCGGCGTTTGGACAACGTCGTGCACCGCGCGGGACTGGCTTCCTCCCGAGCGCAAGCGCGCCAGATGGTTCTGCACGGGCACGTTCGCGTGAACGGTAAGAAGGTGAACATTCCGTCTTACCAGGTCAACGTGGGCGAAGAAATTGCCATGAAGGACAAGATGCGCGAGAACGCGATGGTGCTGGATGCGCGGAACGTTGCACAAAGCCAGAGCCTGGTGCCCTGGCTGGAGCAGGACCGCGAAAACTTCAAAGCCAAGGTGGTCGCGCTTCCCAAGCGGGAAGATTTGCAGACCGCGTTCAACGAACAACTGATCGTCGAGTTGTACAGCAAGTAACCGCTCGAGCGCCGGATCGACTTCCGGCGCCGCGAGGAAAAGCCGCGGGAGCGGCGTAACCGCAGGGAATTGGTTTTGAGGGGCCGGCGCCACTGGCCTCAGAAGGAAGGAACACGATGTGGAAGGGATTTCAGAAACCGAAGCGTCTTGCACCCGAGTTCGAATCATTGACGGAGAAGTACGGGCGTTTTTCGGCACAGCCGTTTGAACGTGGCTGGGGAACGACGGTAGGGAACGCGTTGCGGCGCGCCCTGCTGAGTTCGATCGAAGGCGCGGCGATCACCGCGGTGAAGATCGAAGGGGTCCTGCACGAATTCTCGTCGATTCCCGGAGTGGTCGAGGACGCTACCGACATCATCCTCAACCTGAAACAAGTGCCCATCAAGCTGAACACCGACCTGCCCAAGACGATTTATCTGAACGTGGAGCAGCCCGGTGTGGTGACCAGCGCGCAGATTGAAGAAGACGCGGACTTCGCGATTCTGGACAAGACGGTGTACATCGCAACGGTCAGCGAAGGCGGCAAGCTGCAGATCGAAATGCGCGTGAAGAACGGCCGGGGCTACATCGCGGCCGATCGCAACTACGACGAAGACCTGCCAATCGGATACATCCCGGTGGACAGCGTTCACTCGCCGGTGCGCAAGGTCAACTATGCGGTGGAATCGGCCCGCTTGGGACAGATGACCGATTACGAGAAGTTGATGCTGGAAGTGTGGACCAATGGCGCGATCACGCCTTCCGACGCCATCGGACTTGCCGCCAAGCTGGTGAAGGATCACATGAGCATCTTCATCAACTTTGAAGAGCCGGTGGAAAACGTAGAAATGCCGACGGATACGGTTCACGATCCGCGACTGGAGCATCTGGATCGCTCGGTCGAGGAACTGGAACTTTCCGTGCGCAGCTACAACTGCCTGAAGAACGCCAACATCCAGACCATCCGCGAGCTCGTGCAGAAGAGCGAGAACGAAATGCTGAAGACCAAGAACTTCGGCCGCAAATCGCTGAACGAGATCAAAGATATACTAGTGAAGATGGGCCTCAGCTTGGGAATGAAGTTCGATGAGCACGGCCGGATCATCTGGCCGCCGCTGCCCAGCCAGACCGCACCACCCAGCAGCGACGAGACGATTGGTCTCTAAACGGGAAAAAGGGAAAGATAAACGATGCGACATCTGAAGTCTGGTTCCAAACTTGGGCGCAATCCGTGGCACCGCCGCGCGACGCTGCGCAACCTGGTCACCAATTTGTTCGAACATGGACGGATCACCACCACCTTGACGCGCGCGAAAGCCGCGAAACCGGTGGCGGAAAAGATCATCACCCTCGGCAAACGCGACACGCTGCAGTCGCGGCGGCAAGCGGCGGCGTACCTGATGACTCCCGCGGTGACGAAGAAATTGTTCAGTGAAATCGCGCCGAAGTTTGCGGATCGCGCCGGCGGCTACACCCGCATTATTCCCGGTGGCATTCGCGTCGGCGATGGAGCGAAGGTGGCCATTCTTGAGCTCGTGACTTACGAATTCAAGAAGAAGGAAAAGAAAGAGAAGGCCAAGAAGGAAGAAGCCCCGGTCGCGGCAGAATAGCAACGCGCTGGAAACGAAACGGATTGGCAGCCTGCGCCTTCGGGTGCAGGCTGTTTTCTTTTCAGGAGACTTTAGGGTGGTTTCGGGTGCGCCCCTGGCGCAAATGGAAATATAAGAAGACAACGAGGAGAGCCGCGGCGGCGCCGACGGAGTCCAATAGAGAGTCCCAAGCCGATGCCGTGCGTGACGCCACGAAGGATTGATGGATTTCGTCGAGGGCGGAATAGGCGGCGGCGATGAACCACGCTGGTAACGCCCAACTCCATTGCCATCCGGTGCGCGTGCCGCGAATGCCGCGGTACAGCAGCAAAAAGAAGACAAAGTATTCGGCGAAGTGCGCTGTCTTGCGGATCAGGTGATTCGCGATGGCCAGCGTGTCATTGGTTACCTGGGGATTCAGCCAGTGCCAGATGGAGGCCAGCACGCCGCCGGTGTGTTCGCTGGAGAATGTGTCGGTCGACGCAAAAAATATCAGGGAGGCCCAAAGCAGTACGGGCCACCAGTTGCGCAACCAGAGGCCAAAGCCTCCCCGATTGCCGAATTTGGTTTGCACGTCGCGCATTTGCGGCGCGGGACGCGGACTACGCCATGGTTCCGATGTGGCCAATGAACACTCCTAGCAAACTCTTATTTTCGCTGCGGCAGATTGCGGACCGGTTGCGTCCAGATCAATGCTGCGGAACAACGCGGTTATTCCATGCGATAGTTTGGCGCTTCCTTGGTGATCACCACGTCATGCACATGGCTCTCGCGCAAGCCGGCAGCAGTGATGCGAACGAAACGGCTCTTCTCTGCCAGTTCGCGGACGTTTTGCGCGCCAACATAGCCCATGCCGCTTTTTAAACCGCCGACCAGTTGATCGGTAAGACCGCTGAGCGGACCTTTATAGGCCACGCGGCCTTCGACGCCTTCGGGAACGGATTTGCCGCGCTCCGCGCCTTCCTGGGAATAACGATCGGCGGAGCCGGCTTCCATCGCGCCCAACGAACCCATGCCGCGATACGACTTAAAAGTGCGACCTTGATAAAGAATCGTTTCACCAGGAGATTCTTCCGTTCCGGCGAACAGGCTGCCGATCATGACGCAGGAAGCGCCGGCCGCAATCGCTTTGGAAATGTCGCCGGAATATTTGATGCCGCCATCGGCGATGATGGGCACTCCGGTACCTTTCGCGGCGCGAGCGGCTTCCATGACCGCCGTGAGTTGGGGAACCCCCGCGCCGGTAACAACGCGAGTCGTGCAGATGGAACCCGGTCCGATGCCGACTTTCAGGCCATCGATGCCGAGAGAGATCAAATCCTTGGCGCCTTCGAAGGTTGCGACGTTACCCGCGATCAACTGCATGTCCGGCAAACGGTGGCGAATCGCTTTGATCGCGTCCATCACCCGCTCGGTGTGGCCGTGAGCGGTATCGATCGCCAGAACATCGGCTTTGGCCTTGGCCATTTCGACGGCGCGCTCCAGAAAATCGCCGGTAGCGCCGACCGCCGCTCCTACAAACAGGCGGCCGTGATCATCTTTGGCGGCGCGGGGATATTCGAGTTTTTTCTGGATGTCTTTAACGGTGATCAAGCCCTTGAGATTGAAATCCTGATCAACGACCAGAAGCTTCTCGATGCGATGTTTTTGCAGGATTTTCTCGGCTTCTTCGAGCGTTGTGCCGACCGGAACCGTGACCAGATTGTCTTTGGTCATGACTTGGCCGACAAGTTGGCTGTGATTTTTCTCGAAGCGCAAATCGCGGTTGGTCAGGATACCGGTCAAGCGCGTGCCGCGCGTTACGGGCAGGCCGGAGATCCGGTACTTGTTCATGATGTCCAGCGCCTGGCGAATCGTGATGTCCGGGGAGATGGTGACGGGGTCGACGATCATGCCGGACTCGGAACGTTTGACGCGATCGATTTCTTCGCCTTGACGGTCGATGGGCAGGTTGCGGTGGATGATGCCGATGCCGCCTTGCCTGGCGATGCCGATCGCCAACCGTGATTCGGTGACCGTGTCCATAGCGGCGGAAGCCAGCGGGATATTCAGGCGCAAGTTCCGTGTGAAATTGGTAGAGGTGTCGACTTCGGTGGGTAGGATGGTCGACTTTCCGGGTAACAAGAGGACGTCGTCAAATGTCAGACCTTCCGGTATGGGACCTTCAATCATGAGTAGCGCCTCGCAGGGTCAAGATCAATGGCGTGCCGCCTGAAAACAGCACAGCCCAGCGCGTGAAGGCTGGGCTGCAAGGGTAGTGCATCAAACTGAGAAAATGGCTCACGGTATAATCTTTTATTTTAGTGGCTAGCCTCCAGGGGGGTCAAGGCGATGCCGTGGAGAGGACCGAGAGCACGAGGGGTGATGTTGCCGCTACAATTACAAGACCCCATGTCCAGCATCGCTCAGTTCAAAGCACCATCCTTTGTGCCGCATCCGCTGCTCCGCAGCGGGCATTTGCAGACGCTGGCGAGTGCGTTCATTCGAAGGACGTTCTCGCTTCCCGCGCCGGAAGTTCGCTTATTTCGGATCGACGAAGAGACGCAGATCAAGGGCGAATGCGCGTGGCAACGGGGCCATGCGAAAGAGACCCCTGTTGTGGTGGTGGTTCACGGACTGGAAGGCTCCAGCGACTCCGGCTATTGCCTGGGGATTGCGGCGAAAGCCTGGGCGCGCGGTTACCACTCGATACGAATGAACCAGCGCAACTGCGGGGGAACCGATCAACTGACGCCGACGCTCTACAACAGCGGACTGAGCGGAGATTACGAAGCCGTGCTGAGAGCGCTGATCGCGGATGGATTCCGCAAGATTTTCTTTGCCGGATATTCGATGGGCGGCAACCTGGTGATCAAGATGGCGGGCGAGCTTGGATCGGAAGCGCCGCGGGAATTGATTGGCGTTGCGGGTGTTTGTCCGGCGATGGATTTGTCCGCTTGCGCCGACGCTTTGGAATACCGGCAAAATGTGCTGTACCAGCGACATTTTGTGAAGGGACTGATCAAGCGATACCGCCGCAAGTCGGAATTGTATCCTGAGCGATACGCGGCGAACGGATTTGGCAAGGTGCGAACCGTTCGGCAATTCGACGACGTGATTACGGCTCCGAACTTCGGATACAAGGATGCGCAGGACTACTACGATTCGGCGGGGGCGAAAAAAGTGGTGAGCCGCGTACGGGTTCCGTTGCTGCTGATTACCGCGCAGGACGATCCGTTTGTGCCGTACGCGTCGTTCCTGAAGCAAGTGTGAATGAAAATCCGTATGTGCGCTTCCTGGCTCCGAAGCATGGCGGGCACTGCGGATTTGTTTCGAACCGCGCGGGTCCGGAGCGATTCTGGGCAGAAGAGCGAATCGTGGAGTTCATGGAATTTTGCGCGAAGTAAGCGTGTCAACCGACGGGCGAAACGAGGCGACCACTTACCCCAACGGTTTTTCCAAGGAAACCTGAAAGCCCGGAGTGAGCAGGCGTGCGGGTCCTTCGTTGGCGATGACCATGTCATCTTCACAGCGCAGGCCAAACTCGCCCGGGATATAAATTCCCGGCTCATTCGAAAAGGTCATGCCCGGCGCCAGAACGGTGGTGCTTGCGCGCACCAGATAAGGATGCTCATGGCCGTCCAAGCCGATCCCGTGACCCAGACGGTGCGTAAAAAACTTGTAGCCGGGACCAAAACCGGCGGAAGTGATGACGTTGCGAGCGGCATCATCCACAGAACCGGAAAGTTTCCCGTTGCGCGCGGCATCCAGGGCGGCATCCTGTGCGCCGCGAACCGCAGCTGTAAGGCCTGTTGCACTTTATGTGAGGGTTTTCCGAGCACGCCGGTGCGTGAAACGTCCGAGTTGTAGCCATTCACGGTGCAGCCGCCATCGATCAGCAGCACGCTGCCGTCTTTAAGGGTCTGCGGCGCCTTGCTGCCGTGAGGCAGAGCAGCGGACGAGCCGATCAGTACCAGGGATTCGCCGCGCAGATCCATTTTCGCGAAGCCCTGGTCGATCCAATCGGCGATGTCGTGTTGCGACAAGCCATCCCGTAAGGAAGAGAAGACCGCGCGATAGATGTCGCAGGTGGCCTCGCAAGCCAGGCGCATCAATGCCAATTCACTTTCAGACTTTACTGCGCGGCAGCCGATAGTGACCGGATCGCCGGATACGAACTGGTATGTGGGCCCGGCGCTCTTAAGATGGTCGTAAAAGGTGAAGGGGAGCGCTTCGTCGATGCCGATGCGCCCGGATTTCAGTCCTCGATCGGCTAGAGAACGAACCACCAACTCCGTTGGATTCTGATCTTCCTGCCAAACGCGAATCTCGACAGGATATTGCAGAGACTCGCGGGCGCGGCCTTCTTCGAAGGCAGGGGAGACGAGAAGTGGTTCGCCGTTACGGAAAATAATCAGCGCCAGGAGGCGTTCGCTAAGCCACCAATGCAAGCCGCTGAAGTAGTACAGAGAAGTGCCTGGGCCCAGCAGAAGCGCGTCGAGTTTAGGATCGGCTTCGGCCATGAGCTTCCGGGCATGTTCGACGCGCTGCTGAAATTCGGCGGGCTGGATGGGATGCACACGGGACCCAAGCGGCCTTAAGGATGCGAACGCTGGCGGAAGATCGCCCGAGTTCTGCGCGGCAGACGAAAGCGGGGATGCGCCGACGATTGCCCCGGACGCGACCAGTGTTTTGAGGAAACGGCGACGGGGCGTGCCCGAGAGCGGATTCATGACGGAGCATTGTACGCGAAACCACGAACAGAGGCACCGAGAGTAGCGGTCACCGAGGGTTTGTGTTCGGTTGAGGTGGCTGATCCGTAGCCGCTGGTGGCGGTGATGCGGGCGCAGGAGTTGCGATCTGAGGGTTCGCAGCGGCAGAGTTTAAGGCTCGCGAGTTGGGTTGCGGGGGAACATAAGTGATGGCCATCGGTGCATGCAGCGTGAAATCGAGAATCGTCTCGGGAGCGACCCTGACCTGCTCTCCACGAGTCGCCGCCTGTACCGCAGTGCCGCCTCCACCACCGACGGCTGCGCCAATCGCCGCTCCTCTGCCTCCGCCAGCGATTCCACCGATCAGAGCGCCAAGGGCAGCGCCGCCGCCGATAACCGCTGCGGACCGTTTGCCTCGCGAAGCGCCTTGCTGCTGTACGTCGCTGCTGGCGACGGTATATGTTGTGCCTTGATACGTAAAGTTGTCCAACGCAATGGTGAGCTCGCTGCGGCCGGAGATTTTGCCCGCACTGCTGGCGCGGACGAGTTTGAGCACGACGTTCAGGCCCTTCGGGACGATCACTGTTTCGTTTACGGTGATGGGGCCGTCGAGAGCGGCCTTGAAGGTTTGCCCGGTTTGGTTCACCGAGGAATCGATGGAGTCGATTGTCCTCACCTGTATCACGGTGCCCTCGGGAATCGTTACCGTGACAGCTTGCGGTTTTAGAGGGGCAGGAGGCGCCGGCGGGGCCACTGATATAGTCGGCGGTGCCGGTGCCGTCTCGGGTTTCGCCGCAGGCTGTGCCGCAGGAGGGATGTCAGACGGCGGGATATTGTCGGTCGAGGTGATCGGCGGCTCTGGACGGACAGTATCAGCCCCCTGGGCTGAATATGCCCGGATCGTTATATCGCTGCGGCTGCGAGCCGAGCGAGCGGGTCTATGCACGGATGCCGGAGCTGTCGGAGACGACGTTTGGGGCAAGTATCTCGGAGGGCAGAGATGGCGCGGACGGCTCTTCAGGCTGAAGAGTTTGTGGAGGGCGAATCATCGTCTGATCGATAATCTTCTTGACGCCCGGGGTCGTGGAGACAAGGCTTTCCGCGGATCGTCGCGTGGCCTCGTCGGGAACGTCGCCGCTCAGGGTAACGACCCCCTGCCTTACCCAGACCCGGAGCGACGAGGTTTTCAGCAACGGCTCTGTAAACATTTTCGCCTGGATTGAGGTTTGAACTTGTTCGTCACTTTGGCGGGTCAGCCGATCACAACCCGCTAGCAGCAGTGCGCTCAACCCTAGGACCGCGCTGCATCGAAGCAGGATCGTATTCACAGGTTGAAGTCTCCCTCACGCAGTCGCCACTTGAGTTAGAACCCTTAACTGGAAGAGATGTTGCGTGTTAGGGGCGCATATGACCGGTTACCAAAACTCATAGAGATTATGAGGAACTAGATGGGTCTCCAATGGTTCAGCAATGCGCATTGAGCCATGGGACTAAAAGTCACTCAAAAATAAGGGTTTATCCAGCAAGGAATTCCGGTGTTTCCTGTACGTTTGGAAACAGAATTGCACCTTTACCAGCCAACGGTTGCTTTTTCCTAGTCGTCGGATCGTTTTTTCTATTTGGGAAGCAGACCATCGTTGCCAAGGGTAACAGCTGTCGCCAATTATTGGTCCGATAGTATTCGGTATCGGAGTCTCAACGAGATTATGAAACAGGTTTGGGGGAGGCCCATGAAACAAAGTTATCGAAGTGTTTTTGGCTACATTCTGATCGCAATCTTGGGGATGGGCTTGCTGGCATGCTCAGCGCATGCTCAAGTCATCAGCGGCGACGTCGTCGGGACAGTTATCGACAAGACGGGCGCCGTAGTACCGAATGCCACAATCTCAGCAGTAAATACGGGAACCAGCATTTCCTACGACAGCGTCGCCAACAGTGTGGGCGAGTATCGAATCTCGAACTTGCCGGTTGGTACCTACAATATCACGGCGACTGCTCCCAACTTCGCGAAGACAACCGTTACCGGTTTCAAGGTCGAACTGAACAAGACCAACAACTTACAGATCACGTTGGAGTTGACGACTACTACCACATCGATTGAAGTTGTGGGTGGTTCGGAATCACTTGACACGACCACCGCAAACATTACTACCACGTTTAGCGAGAAGGCGATGGCCGACCTGCCAGCCGCTAGCCAGGGGTTGGGGGTGCTGAACCTCTCGCTGCTGAGCGCCGGCGTCGGCAGCTCTGGTGGCTTGGGAGTTGGAACCGGTCCCAGCATCGGTGGACAGAGACCGCGTAACAACTCGTTCACAATCGAAGGGGTCGACAACAACAATAAGTCTGTGACTGGTCCTCTGGTTTATGTTCCGAACGACGCGGTGGAAGAATTTTCGGTGTTGCAAAACCAATACTCACCGGAATTCGGACACTCTTCGGGCGGTCAGTTTCAACAAGTCATCAAGAGCGGCACGAACGCGTACCACGGTTCGGTTTACATTTATTCGCAGAACCGGAACTTCAACGCCGTTGATCAGGCCACGAAGAACAACGGATTCACTTCCAATCAGCGCTATGACAACAACCGCATGGGTGCATCAGTGGGCGGTCCAATCATCAAGGACAAGCTCTTCTTCTTCGGCGGTGTGGAATATAACCCCGTTGGACAAGCCACCGTTCTGGGTTCTCCGGTCTGCGCGCCGACAGCGGCCGGCTATACTGCGCTGCAGGGCGCGGCAGGCATTTCGGCAAACAACCTGGCCATTTTAGAAAAATACGTAGCTCCGGCAGGCGCCGCAGAAGTTGCACCGACGGGCCAAAACACCTGCGGTAATAAACAGTTTCTCACCGGACCGAATGCTGGACAGAGCTACGAGACGGTCGCCGGTGTCGCGGTTCCGGAAGGTATTTTGAACTTCTCGGGGCCGAACTACACCAACAACTGGGCGGCGTACGGAAGCGTAAACTGGAATATCGGAAGCAAGGACGAACTGCGTGCGCGTTACATCTACAACAGCAACGTTGGAATCGATACGGCCGCGACCCTCCCGGCGTTTTATCTGCCAGTTCCGACCAAATACGACCTCGTGACGATCAACGAGTATCATACGTTCAGCCCGGCATTCACCAACGAGTTCCGTGTTGGGTACAACCGATATACGAACACTACGGGTGCTGGAAATTTCACATTCCCCGGCTTGGATCAGTTCCCCAACATCACCATCTACTCTCTAAACGGCATGGACATCGGGCCGGATGGGAACGCTCCTCAGTTCACGATTCAGAACACCTACCAGGCCACCGAAGCGTTAACCTGGAACCATGGCAAGCACACCGTGAAGGGTGGAATCGAAGGGCGCAAGTTGATTTCGCCCCAGTCATTCACCCAGCGCGCACGCGGCGACTACGAATACAACAGCCTGAATCAGTACCTGACTGATTACAGCCCCGACTACCTCGGACAACGAAGCGTCGGACAATCGACCTATTATGGCGACCAGGTGGCGATTTACTGGTTCGTGAACGATACGTGGCGCGTGACTCGAAATCTGACGTTGAACCTGGGCTTGCGGTATGAGTACACCACAACGCCGTATGGCATCCGTTCGCAGAGTTTGAACAACACTGCGGCAGATGGCAGCTTGATCAGCGTTCCGGGACTGTTGGACTTCGTTTCGCCCAGGGCGCCGAAGAACGATTATGCTCCCCGCGTCGGGTTTGCGTATTCACCGGGCGGAAGCGGAACGACCTCGATTCGAGGCGGCTTTTCGATGGGGTATGACGTTCATTACGACAACATCGGTATTTTGTCTTTGCCTCCGGAGTTGAGTGTTACGGAAAACGTGGACCCGGCAGCCAATACGCCGAACTTCCTGGGCGGCGGTGGCCTGCCTCCGGGTAATGGTGGTGTCACGACTTATCCAACGGCGGCGGCAGCGCGCGCAGCGACTTCTACCTACTATCCAGCCAACGTGAAAGATCCCTATGCGATGAACTGGACGTTGGGAGTGCAGCACAGCTTCGCCAAGGACCTGACTGCGGAAATCCGGTATGTTGGAACACGCGGCGTGCATCTGGACGTTCAGCAGATCGTGAACCTGGCCGATGCAACCACGTCCACGGTGTACCTGCCAACCTATACGTTCAATACGCCCTCGCAGAGCGCGCTGAACGCGCTGCCGTATACGTTGGGCGGCATAGCCAGCTATGCGTACGGCAATGGCGACGGAGTTGTGCCCATCTACGATCAGAACGGGTTTAACCAGAGCGCATTGACCGTGTTTAACCCGGCTGGCTCATCGACCTATAACGGCCTCGCATTGCAGGTGAACAAGCAGATGAGTCACGGCTTGCAATTTGTGGGCGCTTACACCTTCAGCAAGACGATTGACAACAGCACGGCGGACTTCCACACCACAGACATCACGCCCCGCCGCCAGCAGAACTTCGAGGACCTAGCGGCAGACCGCTCTCTTTCCGGCCTGGATCACCGCCACCGCTTTACCCTGGCGATGGTCTACGACATGCCGTTCTTCAAAGATGGGAACAAGTTCGTCCGGAACACCCTTGGAAACTGGGAATTTGCGCCAGTTTATACCTTTGAAACCGGCGAGTGGGGCACCGTTCAAGACGGTGTAGACGCGAACCTCAACGGAGATGCAGCTGGGGACCGCGCAATATGGAACCCCAATGGTGTCGGACAGACGGGCAGCGGAGTCATTCCTCTGTGCACGAGTGCGATTCCGGTAGCTGCGGGCGTTTGCACGACGGCGAACGCATTGAATAATGCGGCCGTTTCGCCGAACCCGGCTTACGCTGGGACGACGTTCGACGTTATTGACAACATCGTGGCCTACCAGGCAATTAATCGCAGCGCCCGGTACATTCAGGCGTACTACGGAGCGCAAGCCACTGTAGGACGCAACACCCTGCAGATGCAATCGATCAACAACCTGGATCTGACCGCGGTGAAGCGCATCAGTTTCACTGAGCGACTCAATGCCGAATTCGGTGCGCAATTTTTCAACGTACTGAATCATCCACAGTTCGTCGGTGGTTCACTCAACAACGTGAATGATATCGGTGTGACCGGTTCTGCGCGTTCCGCATTCGAACCGTCCAAGGGTATCTTCGGAAACTTTAGCGCAGTGTTCCCGAGCAATGCTCGCACGCTACAGTTGTCTTTGAAGTTCCTCTTCTAACTTCAGCCATCGTGCCGTGCAAGCACGGCTGACGAGCTTTCCAAGGGGCGCTCCAGAAATGGAGCGCCCTTTGCTTTGTTGTAGGGGACGTTTTAGGCTTCCCATTTCTTGTACTGATGAACTCATTTTCGGGAGCACCAATCTGTTCGGATAATGTCGCTAGCTTTCGTGATGCGATGTTTTCAGAAACTCACGACGGGTGCGAGGTCCCTCAGGTTAACTAGCGAAGCTTGAGAGGCGGACTGCTAAGCAATGTAAGGGCTACCTGCTCTGATCTGCTCGGTTCGAGGGGAAGTTATTCGGTGCGGAGGGCTTGGATGTCCTGGCCCTTTACTCGGATTTCTACTAAGTAGGGCGGGCGAATGTCGCTGCCCTGCACGATGGCTCCGCGAATCCAGACATTTCCCGGAAGGTTGGCGGTTTTCAGCGGATCGTACAACGTGTGGGAACAGGGATTGCCAACCAGGGGGTGGTTGGCAAATTTGTATCCATAGTCGTTCTTCAGCTTTTCCAGATCAGCGACAAACTCCAGTTCACAATCGCCCGCGATGGGGCGCCGACTGAACGCGTAGTACGAAGACGCCTGAGCGGCCGAGCCACCGGGCAAGCGAACGATCGTAGCGGGAATATTCTCGCCGGTAAGCTTGTTTTTGACGAAGAAATCGATGGAAGACCAGGCCCTGGACATCCTGGCGACGCTGGTTATGGTGGGATCGATTTCTGTTGCGTGAGCAACTAATGTGCTAGGGTCGGGAGGCGGGGAGGGCACCTCGAGTTGGGCAGGCGACTCGGCGTGACTGGTCTCGACGGGTTTGCTGCTGGTCAGCCAGCGTATGGCGAAGAAGGCCACGCAGAGTACGGCGAGTCCAGCAACCACCCAGGCAATACGGGCATTGCGGTGAGGGACCAAGGCAACATGGTCTTTAACGCCGGGAATGTCCGGCATTTCGGCCTTGAAGCGACCAGGACTGGGCGTATCCGACATTCTGGGGCCATTGTACTGGTTCGTCGGCAGCAGGGGCAATGACGCCATCACGATGGGTGCGGACCAGGGACACATTGACGTTTTCCCATAGTGGTAAAAAGGTTACAAAGGGCCGAGTAGCTCTTGTTTCCAATCTTTCGACAGCCTAGTGTATTAATAGAGTTTTACTGAGGGAAATCCGTCCACGATGAGCGCCGAGACTGGGTCGACGACGGCACGCGCCTTCGTTCGAAACCTGAACATCCTCCTGAAGTTCGCTCGTCTCTACGAGTTCGGACACGTGCGGACGGCGGCTCAGTTTGAGACGACGTGGAAGGATCTGCGCAAAGCGTTGGATGAGAGCGGCGACACGGGTCTGCTGCTCGGCGCATCTGGAACGCAGATTCTGCTCGACGGGGTGCCGTTGGGAGCCGCTGCCGGAGAACGCAGCTTCGCGCAATTGTTGACCAGTTCCGGCATCGCCAGCATTCATTTCTCACCGAAGTTGCAACAGCCTCAATTCGCGCGTTTTGTGCGGGCATTTCCCAGCGGGAATGCCAAGCCAAGCTCACTTGCGGAACAGTTGAAGACGGCGATGGCCGGGGAAACCGCGATTCGCATCAACGAGATACGTTTTGTGGCCGAGGACGGATCGGTTGCCGGGATCAAAGTCGCGGCACAGTTGACGGCCAAGGCGCTTGGAGCGCAGAGCGACAAGCTGCGCGACATATTTGAAGATCCCAATAAACTTCTGCAGATGATCCTGGCCGCGGAAAGCTCGCGCGGTGGCGGAGGCGGTTCGGGCGGAGGGCCCGGCTCGGGGGCTGGTGGAGGGTCGGGGAGTGGCGCCGGCTCAAGCTGGGCGGGCGGCACAGGCGGAGGCGGTTCGCTTTGGGACGCAGGTAAGCAGTCGGGTGGCGGAGCCGGGGGAGGATCGGGAAGTGGGCCAGGGGCAGGGTCCGGCAGTGGCGGGCCAGGCGGAGGTTCTGGTCCCGGTGGTGGCTCTGGCAATGGGCCGGGCCAAGGCAGCGGTTCCGGGGGCCTTGGAAGTGGTTCCAGTTCGGGCAGTGGGACTGGCGGAGGAAGTGGCGGGGTTGGTGGCGGATCTGGCGTCGGCGGAGGCTCAGGTACAGGGGCCGGGGGTGGATCGGCCACAGAGCCTGGTAAATGGATGACCGCGTCGGCGATGCTGCGTGGAGGAGTTCTTGGGGGAGTGGCCGGTGCGGGCGCCGGAGGTTCAGGGAACACGCCAGTAGGGCTGACGGGCGGGGGAGCGTTTGCCGTAGCTGAGGAAGATGTTCGCAACATGATCGGCTTGTTCTCTCAGTTGGGCCGATCGCGGAAAGATCCGGAAAAGGCGATGGATGCGGCAACGTTTCAATCGCGAGTTTCGGCGCTGCCGCTGAGGGCGCAGTACACGCTGAATCAAGCCCTCGCGGGGCTGGCGGCGCAGGCGCCGAGCGAAAAGCCGGATAAGCCGATGCTGTTGAAGCTTGCCGAACATGTGGCGATCCGATACGCGCTGGACAGTTACGAGCGCGGAGAACTGCGAGTCAATGCGGTGAAGCAGCTTTTGGATCGCATGAACGCGGAAATTGAAGCGTTGCGAAAAATTCTCGGCGCGCAGGAAGAAATGATGTCTTCGGCTGGAATTCAGGTCCAGTCGTACACGGAATTGCTCGATGCGGAGTTCTGGTCGCAAGTACCGGAAGAAAACAAGAAAGAAGTTCTGACTTCGGACGAGGCGTGGTGCGTGCCGCCACGAAATGTGCGGGCGTTCCTGGAAGAGATGCTGCGCCGCGGCGAATTGAAAACGGTGAATGAGATTTTGATGAAGTACGCCGCGTGCATCGCGCTGGATCAGACCGACGCGCGCCGCACGACGGCTATCGGCTTATCGGATTTGGCGGAGTTTTACGGCAGCGGCGACGGCAGCGCGCTGATCGACGTCATCAAGCGCCTCGGCAATCAGTTGGGGGTTGAGCGCGAGACGGATTTGCAGACGCTGATCGGCGCGGCGTTCGTTCGCATGAGCCAGGAATCCGGATCAAAACGGTTCTATCCCGCCATGCAGCAGGCCCTGGCGTCTTTGGATAGCGTGGAGACACTGCGGCCGGGTTCGACCAACAACCTGCGACAACGCATCGGAACGGAAGAACGCATTCCGGAATTCGTGGAAGACGCGTTGCGAACCGGGCAGCCACCGGACGGAATGCTGGAAATCCTTTCGCTGATGCCCAAGGCGTCGTTGCAGTATGTGACCCATCGTTTTGCAAATTGCGGATTCCGGGAAGACTGCGAACTGCTCGGTGAAATAGTGCGCGGGTTGGGCGAGGAAGCGCAGAATCGTCTGGTGGAGACGCTGCAGACGGCGCCGGCGACCGAAGCGGCGGAAGTGATCGGGCTATTGAGTTTGCTATCGGTGGATTCGGTCGAAAGGATATTGCCGCAGCGTTTGGCGCAATGGCCGCGCTCGGCGCATGACCGGGTAATCCGGCAATTATCGCCAGCGCCGGCGGAACAACGGGCACGTTTGCTGGTGGCTTTGTATGACTCGCTGGATCCCCTGATTCGCCCGCTGGCTCTGGATGAAATGGGGATGAGCGGCCGCACCGAATGCATTCCCAAGTTGGTGGAATTGCTCGGAAACGACGCTGCGCCGGGTTTCACGCGAATAAAGGCGATCGAAGCGATTGGGAGATTACGCGCAAACGCGGCGACTTCGATGTTGCAAACCATTGTCGAGGCCAAGCAAGTATGGCGCTGGTCGTATCCCTCTGAGCTACGGATTGCGGCGCTGCAGGCGCTGCAAAAGATCGATCCGACTCTCGCATTACAACAATTCTCGGCGAGCGGACTCGATAAGAAGGAACTTGTTCTGGAACCGATCGACCCGGACTTCAATTCCCACGTGGTGCGTCAGCGCCGATATTCCCGGTTGAAATTGTCGAAGAACATCATTGGAGTGACGACCAACCTGAGAGAGAACATACGGCTGAATGTACCGGAATTGAACTTGGGTGGCGGCATCGGCGCCGCTGATCGACACTTGGCGCCGGGTAGCTTGCTCAATTTGAAGTTCTCGCATGGTGTGCGCAACATTCGGGCACAAGCCGTGGTGCGTGGTGCGCGGCCCCAGGCGATGGCCTTCGAATTCGTAGAGATGGACCTGGACGAGCGGGCCCGGTTGCGCAAGTTGCTGCTGGAGTTGGGCGGACTGCCGCAACCATCGAATGTGAATAATCGCAGCCGGCGTCAATCGCGAGTCGCACTGATCAAGTAAATCGCGGTGGTTCTCCCTGCAATGGAAGTGGATGTTATTCCCACCTGACCTTCTCAGGCGCTGTACCGGTCCGAAGGACGGGTACGTGGGCTGACCGGATGGCTAAATACCGTGGTCGCAACATAGAACGCTTGTACCATTGTGGGCTACTGGCAGTCGGTCTAGGGTACTAGTGATGCCGTTCTACCGCCGCTAGTACGAATTGCAGTAGACAACGGCTTGTGGAGTCCAGTTGAAAACCGACCCCAAAGCCACCGCCGCCCGCGCATTCGTCCGGAGCCTGAACATCCTGCTGAAGTTCGCGCGTTTGTACGGCCATGATCACGTTCGAACGCTCGAGCAGTTGGACATCGCCTGGCAGGAGTTGCGCACGGCTGTTCCCGAGGGCGGCGAAACGCCTCTGTTGCTAGGTGCCACCGGATCGCAACTGTTGCTGGACGGCGTTCCGCTGGAAGGAGCGCCCGCCGAGAAGCAATTCGCACAACTGCTTTCCGCGTCCGGACTGGCCAGCGTGCAATTCACCCCGCAAATTTCTAAGGAAGAACTGGACAAGTTCGTTCATGCATTCCCCACCGGCAAAGCTAAACCCGCAGAATTGGCACAGCAACTGAAAGAAGCGATTTCATCCGCCCGCGGAATTCGAGTGAACGAAATCTGTTTCGTGGCCACGGATTCGCGACTAAAGGATGCCAGCATGGCGGCGCAGATTGCGGCGGCGTCTCTGGGGGATGAGCAGGAATCTTTCAGAAAGATGCTGAGCGATCCGCAGAAGCTTTTGGAAATGATTGCTGCTGCGCAAGGATCGCAAGGCAGCTTGGGCGGCCATAGTCAGGGCGGGGGAACCGGATACAGCGGATCGGGAGAACCGGCCCAGGGAGGAACCGGGCAGCCCCAACCAGGGTTTTACTCGGGTGGCGGGCCAGGATCGGGCGTCGCAACTGGACCGTTTTACGCTGGCGGCTCGATGCCTGTGCCCGGACCAATTGCGCCATCGGGTGGCGGACCGGTAACAGGTGGTGGTATTGCCGCGGGAGTTGCCGCGCCCGGCGACGAAGAGATTTATCGAATCCTGCGCGCGCTCACGACGTTTGGAAAGATCGGCTCGGGGCCGAATCCGGCAGGAGCGTCACTGGATTTTCAGCAGGAAGTCACCCAACTTCCGGGGCAGGCGCAGGCCACGCTGCGTGACGCATTGGCAGGAATTGCCGAGCAAGGACGGCACAAGAAGTTAGATCAGGGGATGCTGGTGCAGCTTGCCGAGCATCTTTCGATACGATTCGCGCTGGAGCGTTTCGAAAGCGGCGAAGTGAAAGTGAACGCTGTGCGGCAGATGCTGGACCGCATGAACCAGGAAATCGATCATCTCCGCAACATACTGGGACAGCATGAAAACAAAATGGCGGAAGCTGGAATCATGGTGGAATCGCACCGAGAGATTCTGGACCGCCAATTCTGGGCCTCGGTCCCCGAGAATGCCAAGAGGGAAGTGTTGCTGTCCGGCGACGCGTGGGCCATACCACCGAAAAACGTGCAGTCGTTTGTTTCCGATTTGATAGCCGTTGGGAACATAGCGGAAGCCATTTCAATTCTGCAGAATTACGCCAAGTGCGCGGACAGTGAAGAACCCGATGCGAGAAAGCGTGCGGCTACGGGGATTTCGGAGATGGCGGAACTGTACGCCAAAGCCGATCCGCGGTTGCTGGCGGAGGCTTTGCGCCATGTGGGCTTGCGCCTCAGCGTCGAGCAGGACCAGGACCTGCAGTCGCTGGTCAGCGCGGCGTTTGTGCGGTTGAGCCAGGAAGCCGCTACGCAAAGGATGTTCCCGGCCATGGAGCAGGCGCTGGATGTGTTGGCCGGCGTCGAATCGCAGCGCCCGGGAATCGCCAAGACCTTGCGAGCCAAAATGGGCATCGAGGAGCGCGTCCCGGAATTCGTGGACGAGGCGCTACGACTGAGGCAGATTTCCGCCGGGTTGACCGGGGTGTTACGACAGCTGCCGCAAACCGCCATGGAGCAACTCGCGGGGCGTTTCAATCGCTGCCAGTTCCGGGATGAGGTCGAACACGTAATCAGTTTGGCGCATGACTTGGGAGAAGAAGCGCTGCAGTACCTTCGCAGCACCGTTCGCGGAGGGCCGCTGTCGGACGCAGTCGAAATGGTCGGGCTGCTTGCGCGGTTGGATCCCGAAGCTACGGAAGTATTTTTGCCGAGCAGAATTCGGGATTTTCCCCGCAACTCGCAGGATCGCGTAGTGCGCCAGATTGCCGCGTGCAATGCGCCGGATCGCTGCCGTATTTTCCTGTCGATTCTGGATCATGTCGATCCACTGGTGATGCCGCTGGTCGTCGATGAGATCGGCGTAACACTCGATCGCACGGCGTTGGGCCGGTTGTTGAATATTGCTGACGGAGATCTGCCTGCGGGCGCGGCGCCGTATCTGAGAGTGAAGGCGATCGAAGCGCTGGCGCGACTTGAGGCTCCTGAGTCTGCCAATATGTTGAAGCGTATCGCGGAATCTCGCAAAGTGTTTGGCTGGCAGTATGCGGACGAACTGCGAATCGCAGCAATCCAGGCCCTTGCTAAAATTGATCCAAACTGGGTACGCGAGTTTTTCCCGGGCAGCGGCCTGGAGCGAGAACAGATGATGCTGGCGCCCCTCGACATTAAGCCGAACTCAAAATTTGTTCGGCAGCGGCGGCACACTCGCGTTCGTCTGCAAAAAACGGTACCGGCGGTGAGCACGAACTTAAAACACAATTGCCGGCTGGACATAAAAATGGCCAGCCTGACCGGTGGTTTGGCGACGACGAATATGCATCTGGCGCCGGGAACGCAGGTGCAGCTTCGGATGCAGATGGGCATGCGCAACGTGCAGGCCACAGCGCTGATGCGCGACTATCGCGCGCAAGACATGTCCTTCGAGATCGTGGATATCGGGCTGGAAGAGCGGCACCGCTTCCGGAAGTTGCTGCTAGACAATATGCAGAAGAACGGCTGAGCGCTCTCGCGAGAATCAGTAGAGCGCAAGCCTAAATTATAAAAATTATCTAAGTAGTAACTCGTCGATAGTACTGCAACTTAGTACCTTTGAGGGATTTACGATCCGCAGCGCGGCTTATTACCATGCTCGTAACGAGGTCAAAGCTGCGTTCTAACTCCGCCCCGGTGTCGATGGCTTCGTTAAAGGTGAGAGTTTCGTGCCTGAGGGATTGCGCACCCGTGTGATTGCTTTGTTTCTCTGGCTTTTGGCTGGAGCCGCGTGTGTGTGTGCGCAACAAGTTCCTGTAGCCTTCCCGGACAATCCCCGATTTGCCGTGCAGCGCTTGAGCGACCAGTTCGGCCTTGATGCGGTGACCGTTACTTGCCTGGGGCAGGACCGCCAGGGCTTTTTGTGGATCGGCACGCAGACGGGTTTGTATCGTTACGACGGCGCGCGGGCGCGCAAGATGACCAACGTCGAGAACATTATCGGTCACTACGTGATGGACATGCTCATCGCGCCGGACGGCACTCCGTGGTTCGCGGGGAACAATGGGATTGCGCATTATCGTGGTGAACAGTTTGAGCGGGTGCCGATTCCCAGCTCGGCAATGCCGCTCAGTTCCGGAAACCAGATCTTCGCAGTCAACAGTCGTGGAATCGTATATGTCGAACTGTTTCGCAAAGGCATCCTGAGAGTTGACCCGGCCAATCCGGGGACAGCCAAAACGCTTGGTGGGTCAGACGACACTCTGGAGAATCCCGCCGCCATCGTTCGCGGTAGCGACGATTCGATCTGGTTTACCGCCCATGGACACCTGGGGCACCTTGATTCCGACAGCGACGCCATTCAGATGCTCGCCGACATGGAAGTGCCCGACGAGCGCATCATCGCGCTTACTTTTGATGGGGCGGAAGGGTTGTGGTTGCGAACCGCAACCAAACTGCTGCGCGTGGATCCGCGCTTGCACAAGATGACTCTGGAACCCGCGGTCACCGGCACCACGAACGAAGAGGCGGGTAGACCTTCCGTCGATCAGCACGGGCGCCTGTTGGTGAACAGTTCCGATGGTCTCTACTGGCAGCAGGAGAGCGGTTGGAAGCTCATTACGGACAAGCAGGGCTTATCCAGCAATGACATTGAGGCTAGCCTGGAAGATCGCGAGGGGACCATCTGGGTCGGCGGCTCCGGGACGGGTCTGGATCGTCTACCGGGCGTGCACGAATGGACCGCATGGACTACAACCGAGGGCTTGCCCGACAATTCCACGTGGTCCACGTTGCGGGACAAACGCGGACGCTTGTGGGTCAGCACGGCTCGGGGTATCGGCATATGGGACCCAGCAAGACACCACTGGCTACGTTTGCCGGTGGCTCCGAATCGTTCCGGCATGGAGATCCGGCAGATTCAGATGGGTGGAGACGGCGCAATCTGGGCCATCAGTCCCACGGGAGCGGTGACCCGCACAAATCCCGACACTCTGGAAACCAGCACCTATCCGACCTTCAACGGGCATACGTTCAACACCATTATGGCAGCGCCGGATGGCAGCATCTGGGCAACGACGCGCTCGGGACTGGTGCGCTTCGAGGTTCATGGCGGCGTAGCCACTCCGACGAAGGTGGCAGAACAACCGACGGCCGAAGGGCAGGTCGAGTATCTGACATTTTCGCCGAATGGGGTGGTTTGGGGCACCGGACACGGAATGGTGTGCCGATTCGACGGCAAGAACTGGCAAACCATGGGAGTGAAGGACGGGTTGCAGGGGCAGATCATCACCAGCATCACAGCCCTTGGCGACAATGACGCGTGGGTCGCCTATAACGACGTGGTCGGCGCGACTCACATCCGGATTGACGCCAACGGTTCTGTGAACATGGAACACCGCAGCTGGGATTGGTCGATCCTCGGCCACGATTCCCAGAATCGGGTGTGGTTCAATGGCACGGACGGGCTGGCCATCTTGACCAAGGATGGCCGTCTGATCCGAAAGAATCACTCGAATGGACTGATCTGGGACGACATCAGCCCGTGGAGCGGCGTACGCGAAGAACCGGATGGCAGCTTCATGATCGCAACATCGCGCGGACTGGCGCATTTCCAAGAAGTGCCGGTCGAGGAGCAAACACCAGCACCGAATGTGGTGCTGACTTCGGTTGCGCTCGGTGGGGTAGAGCGATCCGTGCACGAGACGATTGAGGTGCCGTCGGCCGATGCCTCGCTGGCCGTGCAGTTCACGCCACTCGTTCTGGACAATACCAACCGGGTCAGTTGCCGGTACCAGTTGGAAGGACTCGAAAAACATCCAACGGAAACGACGTTGCGCGAGGTCCGGTATGGAGCGCTGCCCGCGAATAAGTATCGATTCTGGGTAGAGTGCGGCCCCGCGGATGGGCCCTCTCCGGTGTCGAGGGCATCGCTGCAGTTCACGGTCTTGCCGGTGTTCTGGCAAACATGGTGGGCGCGAGCGTCCGCGGGAGTCGCAGGGCTGATCCTTTTGTGGGTGCTGGTGTGGTATCGAACACGTTCGGAGAGCAATCGACGACGCGAACTGGAACACGCCGTCGCCCAGCGAAATGCGGAATTGACCCAGAAGAACAAGGAACTCGAAGAGATTTCACTGACGGACCCACTTACGTGCACGCGAAACCGCCGCTATTTCTACGAGACCATCTCTACCGATATCGCACAGGCGCTGCGCTCGCATTTACGCAGTTCCGATCCTGAAGTGCCCGCTCCGCCGGCTCAGGAACTGATCTTCGCGCTGGTGGACATCGATCGCTTCAAACGGGTGAACGACGAACTGGGTCATGCTGCTGGTGACCGCCTATTGCAAGAGGTGGCCAAGCGAATCGCTTCCGTGATGCGACGCTCCGACGACCTCGTTCGTTGGGGAGGGGAAGAGTTCCTGCTCGTTTGCCGGACGACCGATCGCGAGAATGCCGGGCTATTGTGCAACCGCGTGCTGGAAGCGGTACGCAGCCTGCCGTTCGATGTGGGTAACGGGGTGCAGGTCCACAAGACCTGCTCGATCGGCTGGGCACCGTTCCCGTGGCTGAAGGACGACATTGCACTGCTGTCCATCGACAACGTGATCGAACTCGCCGATAAGGCGCTGTATCTAGCAAAGCGGGAAGGGCGGAATCGCTCGTTTGGGATGGTGCCGGCCGAGAATGTGTACAAGTCGGAGCGTAGCGTCTCGATTGAGTCTTTGCGCGATTGCCCACCGGACCTTGTGCAAATCGTTTAGCTCTGGGCGTTTTCGATTCCTTGAAACTTCTCACGTGCGAGCCTGCGTGCTGATTCTTGGCGCGGGTGCATCCAAACAGTTACAATAGAGTGTTGCGCGATTGTGCCGCAAGCAGCGGCCCCGCGCGTTGATGGAAACAATCCACCGTCAGGAGACGGCCACAGGCGTCCATGGAAGTAGCACAGATACTGGATCGGGTTGTAGCTAAGTTCATTGGAACCAAGCACGAGCGGGATTTGAAGCGGCTGGAGCCGCTGGTCGCCGCAATCAATGCCCAGGAACCGGAAATTCAGGCGCTGAGCGATGAACAGCTCAAAGAACGGTTTCTGGCGCTGAGAACCCAGGTCCAGGAACAACTCAAAGATACCGATCCCACCGCCAATACCTATAAAGACGAACTTCAAAGAGCCTTCGAACCAGTATTGGTGCCGGCGTTCGCTTTGGTTCGTGAGGCCGGGCGGCGTTTCCTGAGAATGCGCCATTTCGACGTCCAGTTGATCGGCGGCATGGTGCTGCATTCCGGAAAAATTGCCGAAATGAAGACGGGTGAAGGGAAAACGCTGGTTGCAACTCTGCCGGCGGCGCTGAATGCGTTGGCAGGTCGAGGCGTTCATCTGGTGACCGTGAACGACTACCTGGCGCGGCGCGACGCGGAGTGGATGAGCCCGCTGTACAAGGGGCTGGGGCTGTCGGTTGGCGTGATCGTGCATGACCTGGATGATGAGCAGCGTCGAGCGGCCTATGGCGCCGATATCACCTACGGGACAAATAACGAATACGGGTTCGACTACCTCCGCGACAACATGAAGTACGACCTCGCCAGTTGCGTGCAACGGGGACATCAGTTTGCGATCGTAGATGAAGTCGACTCGATCCTGATCGACGAAGCTCGGACCCCGCTGATCATTTCCGGCCCTTCCGAGGAGTCTACGGATAAGTACTTCAAGATCGACAAAATCGTTCCAAAGCTCATCCAGGACATCGATTACACACTGGATGAAAAGCATCGCACGGCCACGCTGACGGAAGAAGGCGTCAGCAAGTGCGAACGCCTGCTGAGCTTGGGCAATCTCTACGATCCCGCGCACATGGAAACGATTCATCACGTCTATCAGGCGTTGCGCGCGCACACGCTGTACAAGCGGGACGTCGATTACGTCGTGAAAGACGGCGAAGTGATCATCGTCGACGAATTTACCGGGCGCCAAATGCCCGGGCGGCGCTGGTCGGATGGATTGCACCAGGCCGTTGAAGCCAAGGAAAGCGTCAAGATTGAGCGCGAGAATCAAACCCTGGCGACCATCACGTTCCAAAATTATTTCCGCATGTACAAGAAACTGGCGGGCATGACCGGTACAGCGGAAACCGAGGCGGCGGAGTTCGGCAAGATTTATAACCTGGATGTGGTGGTGGTTCCGACCAATCGCGAGCTGATTCGCAAGGAAAATCCGGACGTCGTCTATCGCACGGAAAAAGAAAAGTTTGAGGCCGTGGTAAACGGCATCCTGCAGGAAGACGATACGCTGCTCCATGGGATTCGGCATTTCCACGAGCGGGGACAACCGGTGCTGGTCGGCACAATTTCCATTGAGAAATCGGAGACGATCGCCGACCTCCTCAAGACGGCGGGAATTCCACACCAGGTGCTAAACGCCAAGCAGCACGAGCGCGAATCGCGAATCGTGGCGCAAGCCGGGCGCAAAGGCGCAGTCACGGTAGCGACGAACATGGCCGGCCGCGGTACCGACATTCTTCTGGGCGGAAATCCCGAGGCGATGACTCGCGAGCATTTTCTGAAGAACAAACTGGCCATGCCGTACGCGGCGGCGCCCGCGGTGATCGCGCCGGAGTCGGATGGAGTCGCGGCGACCCCAGCGGTGCCCATGGTCCTGTTCCAGCACGAAGGAAAGATTTTTCAGGTTCCGCAAGATCAGTGGGAGCCGGTCTTCCGGCAGTTTGCGGAACAGTGCAAAGCCGAACACGACGAAGTAGTGGCGCTCGGCGGATTGCACATCTTGGGAACGGAACGCCATGAGGCCCGCCGCATTGACAACCAGTTGCGGGGCCGGGCTGGCCGTCAGGGCGATCCGGGTTCGTCGCGATTTTTCCTTTCGCTGGAAGACGACCTGATGCGGATTTTCGGCGGGGAGCGCGTCAAGCAGTTGATGTTCCGCTTGGGCATGACCGAAGGAGTGCCGATCGAGTCGCGCCTGATTTCGAGTCGTATTGAAAACGCGCAGAAATCGGTCGAAGCACAAAACTTCGATGCCCGCAAACACCTGCTGGAATACGACGACGTAATGAACAAGCAGCGGGAAACGATTTACGCGATCCGTCGTTCAGCGCTGGAAGGCAAAGACCAGCGGGATTATGTGTTGGGGATCGCGGAGGATGTGGCCCGCGAACTGGTCCAGACCTATTGTCCTCGGGAGCTTCACCCGGGCCAGTGGAATACGGCGCAGTTCCTGGCGGAAGTGAATAGCCAGTTTGGAATTGATGCCAAGGCTGCTGGCGCGGATCCCGCGGGGTTGAATCATGACCAGTTGAGCGACGCGACCGCGGATGCCGTCAAAGAACGCTACGCCGAAAAGGAAAAGCAGTACAGTCCGGACCTGCTGCGGTGGCTGGAACGGCGCATCATTCTGGATGTCGTAGATACACAGTGGAAGGATCACCTGCTGTCTCTGGACCACTTGAAGGAAGGCATCGGACTGCGTGGCTACGGGCAAAAAGATCCGCTCGTAGAGTTCAAGAAAGAAGCTTTCGTCCTGTTCGAAGACATGATGGCGCGCATCGACAACGAAACGGTGCGCTATCTGTTTCATGTGCAGATTCAACAGACCGAGCCGCCACAGCAAGCGCAAGCCGCACCTTCCGCGGAGCCGGCTCGGATGCGCGCCAGCGCGCAAACGGCGGTTGCGAGCGCTACTGCGCGTGCGGAGGAAGCGCTGCCTCAGCAGAAATTGCCGGAGTTTGCGCGAGCGTTGGAGCGGCGCCAGGAGAGGCAGACTCGCGATCTGCAGTTTCAGACTGGGGCGGCTCAGGCGGAAGCACCGAAGCCGGTGCGAGCGGGGACGAAAGTAGGCCGCAACGATCCTTGCCCCTGCGGATCGGGCAAGAAATACAAAAAATGCCACGGCACGACGGCATGAGCGTCAATCGTAATTGCCACTGTTAGAACAAAACACGTTTCAGTAGCACGGCGCAAGACGGCATACCGCATCGTATCTGTCGCACAAATACTAGGAAGGATTCCTCGATGCCTCCAGCACCACCGCAGCCTCAGCGTCAACCAATCCCTGGCGTAAAGAATCTGGTGGCGGTTGCCAGCGGAAAGGGCGGGGTCGGCAAGACCACGATCGCTGTGAATCTAGCCCTGGCGCTGTCCAAGCTAGGCTACAGCGTGGGTTTGCTGGACGCTGACGTGTATGGGCCCAATGTGCCGATCATGCTTGGTTCGACAGACGAGCCACTCGCCGCAGGCCAGCAGCGCATTATTCCGGTGCAGGCCCAGGGATTAAAGATGATCTCCATGGGATTGCTGAATCCGGGAGACAAACCGGTGATCTGGCGCGGCCCCATGCTGCACAGCGTGATCACGCAATTCCTGCGCAATGTGGAGTGGGGCGAACTGGACTACCTGATTCTGGATTTGCCTCCGGGCACTGGTGATGTGCAGCTCACGTTGATCCAAACTGTGGCGGTCACGGGAGCGGTGATCGTGACGACGCCGTCGGTTGTGGCGCTGGCCGACGTTCGCAAGGCTATCGAAATGTTCCGGCAGGTAAATGTTGATGTACTCGGCGTGGTAGAGAACATGAGCACGTTTCATTGTCCGCATTGCAACAAGCCCATCGACATTTTCGGACACGGCGAGGGAACGAAAACGGCCGTTGCGTACGATGTGCCAGTTTTGGGAGAAATTGAGATCGATCCGCGCATTCGCCTCGGGGGAGACACGGGTAAACCGGTGGCCACGCTGGGCGAATCAGCACCTGCAGCGCAGAGTTTGTACAAATTGGCGAGAGCCGTAGCGGCGCGGGTGGAACAGGTCGGAGCCACCTCGGGTGGTCCGCAAGTTGAGATCGATTGACGCACGTAGCCTTCTTCACAGGCTTTCCAGAAAGCTCGGCGCGTGTGTTATCGTGAAGAATTCACAGGGGATGCTGGATTCATCAGGTGCGAAGCACTCCCCCGGAAAGTCTAGGTATCGAGGTAGCAGCCCTTGGAACGTACACCCGACATTCGGCCGTATCAGGGAAAATGGCCGCAGATTGCCGAAAGCGCTTATGTTGATCCGTCATCGGTAATCATTGGGGACGTTGTTCTGGGCGAGGATGCCAGCGTCTGGCCGATGTGCGTGGTGCGCGGAGATGTGCATTACATTCGCATCGGCGCGCGGACCAATATTCAGGACGGCAGCATTCTGCACGTCATGAAGAACGAGTACCCGCTGGTGCTGGGGGACGACGTTACCGTGGGGCACGCCGTCATGTTGCATGGCTGCGTAATCGAATCGAGGGTGCTGGTTGGCATGCGCGCAACGATCCTGAATGGCGCGGTTGTGGGAACGGGCAGCATTATCGCGGCGGGAACGTTGATTACCGAGCGAACGGTGATACCTCCGGGTAGTTTGGTGATGGGATCGCCAGGCAAGGTGAAACGGGAACTCACGCAAAAGGATCTGGATTCGATTGCGATGTACGCGCAACGGTATGTGGCGTATAAGAACCTGTATCGCGAAGAATCCGCCAGGCAGAACAGCGCTACGGATCAAGGCACTGGACGCAGTTGATCGCTGCCGATTCCTGTCCCCAACATTGGAACGAATCGAGGGTTGGCTTTTCAGGTGATGGCCACTAAAACAAAATTTCAAGCCATTAAGGGCACGCGGGATTTGCTTCCTCCGGAGACGGAACTGTGGAGCCGTGTGGAACAAACCGCTCGCGAAGTTTTTGGAAGTTTTGGATTTGGCGAAATCCGCCTGCCCATCATGGAACCCACGGAATTGTTTGCGCGCTCCATTGGATTGGAAACGGATGTGGTTTCGAAAGAGATGTACACGTTCGCGGATCGCGACGATTCGAGCATCAGTTTGCGGCCGGAAGCCACGGCAAGCGTATGCCGGGCTTACATCGAGCATGGGATGCATGCGTTGCCGCAACCGGTGAAGCTGTATTACCTGGGACCGATGTTCCGGCGCGAACGCCCGCAAAAGGGACGCTACCGGCAGTTCTATCAGATTGGCGCGGAGGTCCTGGAAAATGTGCGGCCAGATCAGGTGCAGCAGAATGCCGCGCGCGAAATATCTGAAGGATGCGGCGACCGATGCCGAAGTCATCGAGATGGTGATGGCGTTCTTTGCCCGGCTCGGTTTGGAGAGTGTGGAACTTAGTATCAATTCAATCGGGCATGCCGCCTCGGATTGCCGGCGCGGGTACGTCGAAAAGCTGAAGGCTGAGCTTGAAAAAGTGAAAGACAAGCTCGGACCGGACAGCCAGCGGCGCATCGAAACGAATCCGCTGCGAGTGCTGGACTCGAAACTGGAATCCGAACAGGAACTCATCGCCACGCTTCCGCGAATTGCCGATCATCTTTGCAGCGATTGCGCGAAACAGTATGCGCAGGTGAAACACCAACTGCAGATGCGCGGCGTTCCGTATCAGGAGAATTGGCGACTGGTGCGCGGGCTCGACTACTACATGAGAACAACTTTTGAGATTACTGCGCACGGCCTCGGCTCGCAGAACGCAGTGTGTGGCGGCGGGCGATATGACGGACTGGTTGAGCTTCTTGGCGGGCTGCCCACCAAGGGAATCGGCTTTGCCATCGGCGAGGACCGGCTGATACTTTCGCTGCAGGAAGCAGGGAAGGCGCATGCGAGCACGGGCCGCGATGTGTATATCGCGTGGATGGGGGCGAATGCGGAGCCAACGGCGATTCGCGTGGCACAAACGCTGCGAAGCTCCGGGCTTCGCGTGGAGTTGCCGCCAGTGGAACAAAAGTTTGCGAAAGCCCTGGGACAAGCGGACAAGGTCGGCGCCCGATACGCATTAATCCTGGGCGATGACGAGATTTCTTCGGGGCAGTGGACACTGAAAACGTTGGCCGACGGCACGCAGGCTAAGTACAGCGAGGCCGAGTTGAGCGCGCTGCTGCTGGCCGCGCGATCCGCTTCATAAGCTGCTGCAAAGTCTTGCGATCTTTGGGAAGATCGGATGTGACGGAAAAGGGAGAACAATGACCGGGCTGGATTTTTTGGGCAATCTGAAGCGCACACACTATTGCGGAGCGCTGCGGGTCAGCGACGCGGGGCGCAACGTCATCATCATGGGCTGGGTGAATCGCCGCCGCGATTTGGGAAACCTGCTGTTTTTGGACATCCGGGACCGCGCGGGAGTCGTGCAGGTAGTATTCAACCGCGACAATCAGGCGGAGGCGCATGCCAAAGCGGATCACGTGCGCAGTGAATATGTCGTGGCGATAGAGGGCAAAGTCACGAAGCGCGAGAAGTCGAATCCGGAGCTGGCGACCGGCGAAATCGAAGTGGTCGCCAACAAGATTCATGTGCTGAACAACGCGAAGACTCCGCCATTCCCGATTGAAGACGAAATTAACGCGGCAGAAGAGACCCGGCTGCGCCATCGTTATCTGGACCTGCGCAGACCGAAACCGCACCGCAACCTGGCGTTGCGGCACAAGATTTTGCTGGAAATTCGCAAGACCATGGACGAGATGGGTTTCATCGAGGTCGAAACTCCGATGCTGACCCGCTCGACGCCGGAAGGCGCGCGCGATTATCTGGTGCCCAGCCGTGTGCACAACGGAAAATTCTATGCGTTGCCGCAGTCGCCGCAAATTTTCAAGCAAATCCTGATGATCGGCGGCATGGACCGCTACTTCCAGATCGTGAAATGTTTCCGCGACGAAGATTTGCGCGCCGACCGGCAGCCGGAATTTACCCAGCTGGACGTGGAAATGTCGTTTCCGCGCCAGGAAGATATTTTCAACGTGATTGAGAACGTGATGGTGCGGGCGTGCGCGGTCGCCGGTATCGCCGCGAAAGCGCCATTCCCTCACATGCTGTACAAGGATGCGATTCGCAAATACGGCAGCGATAAGCCGGATATGCGCTTTGGCATGGAACTGCACGAAGTAACCGAGGCATTTCCCGCGGAAGCCAAAGAGAAGCTGCAGATCGGCGGCAGCGTATTTGCATTTGCCGCTCCGGGCGCCGCAACGTATTCGCGCAAGCAACTGGATGAGCTGACCGAAAAAGCCAAGGCTGCCGGGGCTCGCGGCGCATACTTCGTAAAGTTGGCGGCTGACGGAACGACATCGACAGTAGAGAAACTGATTGGGCCGGAGGGTGTGAAGAAACTGGTGGAACTGTGCGGCGCGAAGCAGGGCGACCTGATCGTGGCGGTTTCCGCCAAGCAGGAAATTCAGGGGACGGAAGCGGCGGCGCTGGTGGCTGGACAGTTGCGCCTGCAACTGGGCGAGGCGCTGGGCGTGATCGACAAAACGCAATGGAAATTCTTGTGGCTGACGGGATTTCCGCTGTTCGAATGGAGCGAGACGGACAAAGCCTGGGTCAGCGCGCAGCATCCGTTTACCGGAATTGTCGACGAAGACCTGGAGAAGCTGGAGACCGCGCCGTGGGAAGTGCGGTCGAAGGGCTACGACCTGGTGCTGAATGGCGTCGAATTGGGTTCTGGAAGCATTCGAATTCACCGGCAGGATATTCAGGAGCGCTTGTTCAAGGCGCTTGGTTTGAGCGAAGAGACACTCCGGCGGCGATTTGGATTCTTCCTGGATGCGCTGACCTACGGCACGCCTCCGCACGGAGGGATCGCGCTCGGTCTCGACCGTGTCGTCATGCTGCTCTCCGGCGAGAAGTCGATCCGCGAAGTGATTGCGTTCGCAAAGACCACCGCCGCTGTGGATTTGATGGCGGAATCGCCGAGCGAAGTGGATCACGGAGCAACTGGATCAGCTGGGAATACAGGTGAAGGCGCCGCGGGAAGCCTAGCGCAAGGCTGTCCCGCGCCCAAACAGGGAGTTTCGTGCCAAGAATCCGCATACTTCCGGAAGCAGTAGCCAACAAAATTGCCGCAGGCGAAGTTGTGGAGCGCCCGGCCTCGGTGGTGAAGGAACTGCTCGAGAACGCACTCGACGCGGGCGCGAATTCCATTCGCATCGAAACGGAAATGGGCGGCAAGCGCATGATCCGGGTGATCGACGACGGTCACGGCATGAATCACGATGATGCTCTGCTGGCCTTTGAACGCCATGCCACGAGCAAATTGAAAACGGCGGACGATTTGCGCTCGATCGCCACGCTTGGTTTTCGAGGAGAGGCGCTGCCCTCGATCGCCGCAGTGTCGCGGCTATTGCTGGAGACGTGCGATGGAACCGAGCCGGAAGGCACGCGCGTGGAGTTTGCGGGCGGCAAGTTGATCGGCGTAAAGTCGGCGGGGCTTCCGCCGGGCACCACGATCAGCGTGGCGGATCTGTTCTACTCGATTCCAGCGCGGCGCAAGTTCTTGAAGTCGGAGTCGACGGAACTGGGGCACATTGCGTCGCTGGTTACGCACTACGCGCTGGCCAACGCCGGCAAACAATTCGTTTTGACGACGCCGAGCCAGGAAATCATCAGCTGCTCGCCCACGGACAAACTGGCGGACCGAGTCTATCAACTCTTTGGCCGCCAGGCGCTGGACGAACTGGTCGAATTGGCTCCGACATCCGCCGGGTTCCGGGCCGCCATCACCGAGCCGGAAATGGAAGCGAGCGAAGAGAACGCGACGCTGACGATTTCCGGATTTACGTCGCGCCCCGATATCCAGCGGCCGAATCGCAACGGAATTTATGTTTTCGTGAACCGGCGACTGGTGCGCGATCGGCTGATTTTGCACGCGATTCATGAGGCGTATCGCAACATTCTGCCATCGAATGTTTTCCCTGCGACCTTGTTGTTCCTCGAAATGCCGTACGACGAAGTCGACGTCAACGTGCATCCGGCAAAAATTGAAGTGAGATTCCGGCGATCGCAATTTGTGCACGATTTCACGCGCGATGCGATACGGCAAGCGCTGATGAGTGCGCGGCCGATTGCCAGCTTTGCGGCGGCTTCGACACTGGGTGCTGCGGGCGCTCCAAGTCCCGTGGCGCCGCCGGGAACGTTCGATCGGGAGTTTGGGACGGCAGGCGCGAGTGGTGTGCCGCGCGCGAATATTCCGGCAGCGGAAGATGTGGGCCTGGGCTCGGGGATTGGCTCCGACTTCGCTTCCGGGAACAGTTTTGAACTTAGCACCGCTCCACTGCAACCGGTTCCACAGCGGCTGGCATTCGAACCGGGCACTTCCTTTGGCGGCCCGGTACCCGCTTTACGAACTCAGAACAATGTAGCGTGGGCAGAGAATTTTTCGCGCGGCGGAGACTATGGTCCGGCGAGTCTGCCGCGCCCGGATCAAATTGCGGATTTAAAACCGCTGGGGCAGGTCAGCGCGAGCTTCATCGTCGCGGTGAATGGCGAAGGGCTGTGGATCGTTGACCAGCACGTGGCGCATGAACGGATTTTGTTCGAGCAGCATTTGGAAGCGCGCAGGGCGGGAAAAGTCGAGTGCCAGCGCCTGCTGGTGCCCATGGTGCTGGAGTTGGCGCCGCGGCAACTGGTGATTTACGAAAAAATCGCCGAGGAATTGAATGCCAACGGGTTTGAAGTGGAGCCCATGGGGCCGAAAAATGTGGCGATTCAGGCTGTGCCCGCTGGTGTAGCCGCCTCGGACGCCGAGCAGTTGCTGACCGAAATTCTGGACGGACTCGAACGCGAGAATGCGGCGATTTCCATTGATACGCTGCAATCCAAGATCGCGGCGTCAACGGCGTGCCATGCGGCGATCAAGGTGAACATGCCGCTGGAACAGACCAAAATGGAATGGCTGCTGGACGCGTTGGCAAAGACGGATTGCCCGATGAGCTGTCCGCACGGACGTCCCGTCGTGCTGCGCTATTCGGTGAAAGAGATCGAAAAGGCATTCCATCGAATTTAAGGCCCTCGGGAATCGTGCGCGCATTCTGTTGTACGATTTACCGGGCCATTTCAACCATGAGGAAAACGTGACCGATACACAGAAGACAGCGGTGGTGTTTGGGCTTGCGAACAAGCGCAGCATCGCGTGGGCGATTGCACAGAAGCTCAGCGAAGCGGGATGGCGGCTGGCCATCACCTATCAAAATGAGCGGCTGGAGCAGGAGGCGCGCGACCTGATCGCGGATTTGCCGGGTGCGGAAGGCTTCATGTGCGACGTTACATCCGACGAACAGATCAGCAAGGTGTTTGCGGAGTTCAAAGCCAAATACGGCGTGCTGCACGGGATTGTGCACAGCGTGGCGTACGCACCCGCGGAAGAGTTGAAGGGCGAATTCCTCAATACCACCCGGGAGGGCTTTCGTATCGCGCATGACATCAGCGTGTATTCGCTGATTGCCGTGTCTCGCGCGGCTTCGGAGTTGATGACCGGCGGCGGAAGCATCATCACCATGACGTATTACGGCGCGGAGAAAGTCGTGCCGAAGTACAACGTGATGGGCGTCGCGAAGGCCGCGCTGGAAGCAACGGTACGCTACCTGGCAAGCGACCTGGGTCCCAAGGCGATTCGCGTGAATGCAATTTCCGCCGGGCCGATCAAAACGCTGGCCGCGCGCGGAATCTCGCAATTGGGAGAAATGTTGAAGGCGCATGCGGAACGCGCGCCGTTGAAGCGCAATGTAGACCCAAGCGAAGTGGGAAGTACTGCGGCGTTTCTGCTTTCGGATGGCGGATCGGGAATCACCGGCGAGACCGTGTACGTCGATTGCGGCTACAACATCATGGGATTTTGACGGGCCTTGACCGCGCTGATGGACCGCAAATTAATTATCGCGATCGATGGACCCGCGGGCTCTGGAAAGAGCACGCTGGCGCGGCGTGTGTCGGCGATGATGAATTACGTCTATCTGGACAGCGGCGCAATGTATCGCGCGGTCGCACTTCGCGCGATTGAATGCGGCATTGGACTGGAAGATGCGCCAAGACTGGAAGCGCTGACCCGGGAGACCCACATCGAATTGCTTGCACCTACCAAGGAGCAGGAGGCCGACGGCCTGAAGAATCGCGTGTTTGTCGATGGCCGCGAAGTGACTCTGGAGATTCGCAGGCCCGAGGTGGCGCAAGCAGCTTCGCGACTGGCGACCATCGCTGAGGTTCGCAGCGTACTTGTATTCGAACAGCAGCGCGCGGGGAAGGGCGGGGGAGTGGTGATGGAAGGCCGCGACATCGGTACGGTGGTATTTCCCGGTGCCGATCTGAAGGTCTTCCTCGAAGCGTCACCCGAAACGCGGGCGCTGCGCCGTTGGCTGGAATATCAGCAGAAAGGTGAGTCCTGCACGCGGGAGGCAGTACTCCAAGAAGTGATGGAGCGCGATAAGCGGGACCGCGAGCGGACGGTTTCGCCGTTGCGTAAGGCTGAAGATGCCGTGTTGGTGGACAACACCGCCATGGGGATCGAAGAAACAGCACGCCTGATCGTGCTATTGGCGGGGGAACGCCAGAAAGAACTGGCATCCGAAGCAGCCGGTCGCAGTTCGCGCAACTGAGTTCCTAACAATTCTCGATTATGCGCCCACCGATAGGGCTTTTCGGATTGCCGCTTGATAGGCATCGGGGATTTGCTCTTCCGGGCAGCCCAAGCTACGAGCGCATTTGCTAAGCGAATCCCAGTCGGCGCGTTCCAGCGCCAGCAGCATGTGGTACACATCCTTCATACTGCCACCCCGGCCACAGAGCGTCAGCTTGATGTCGTCGGAAACGCAAACAGAACACAGCACCTCTTCGATCGGCTTGTCGAGCAGGGCGTCGGAAACGGAAAGCAATCCCATCAGAAATAGGGCTGAGCGCTGGTCCTCGCGATGAGCGGGCAAGGAAATGTTTTCGCAGAAGTACGCGCGTGTCAGGGCGGTGCGCACGAGTTCCGGAGGCTTCCGGTTACCCAGCGAAACCAGCGCGAAGATGGACGCCCAACGGCGGAATTCGCGCTCGCCCAACATGGCGATCGCGTGCGGGACGTCACGAATCTCGGCACGCAGCCCAAGGATGGGTGAGTTCAGGTAGCGCAGGAGGCGATAGAGCAGGGAAGGCTCCTGCTTCAGAATCTCTTCGATGGTTTTGAAATTCAGTTCGGGGGCGGCGACGGCGTTGAGCAATTGGAGATAGATGACCTTGTTACCGGGGATTTCGCGTGTTTCCAGCATAGACGGTTTGCAAAAGAAATAGCCCTGAAAGAAGGAAAATCCCAAGTCTCGCGCTTCTTCCATTTGCCGACCGGTTTCGACCTTTTCGGCGAGCAGAGCGATTCGATTGCCGCGATATTTGACAGCCACAGCCTCCCGCGTGGCGGGATCCGAGGATTGGAAGTCCACTTTGAGGAAGGTGGCCAATTCGACGAATGGCTTCCACTTAGGCAAGTCGAGGAAGTCATCGAGAGCCAGTAAGTAACCGGCGTCGTACAATTCGCGACAGAGTTCCAGCATTTCGTCGGTGGGCGTGACGGTTTCCAGAATCTCTACGACAATGCGATCCGCGGGGAGCAAGCGTGCCGCGCCGAGGCGAAGCGCGATCTCATCCACGTTGACGAAGGCCCGCGCCGCGCCAGTCAGCATCTGCAGATCGAAGAGGGAAATGGAGTCTGCGATTACGCTGGAGGCTGCATTGGCATAGGGCTGGAACGCGTTCTGCGGCCCTCCGCGAAACAGTAGTTCGTACGCATAAACGTGGAGGCGTTGATCCAGTATCGGTTGGCGGGCGATGAAGCGTTCGTACATAGGTGAATCCCTCTCTGTGCGTTCCAGTTTGCGGCAGGACCGTGCGGAACAACTGCCTGCACGGGGAGGGATGCCTTAGAACAGAAACCGTCGAATCTCAGGCAGGCGCGTTCATCGAACTGAGGAACTCCGCATTGGACTTGCTCTTGGTCAGACGGCTGATGAGCAATTCCATCGCTTCCACAGTCGAGAGCGGGCTAAGCACCTTGCGCAGAACCCAGACGCGTCCCAGTTCGTCGGGCGGCAACAGCAATTCGTCCTTACGAGTGCCGGAGCGCTGAATATCGATCGCGGGGAATACGCGCTTATCGGAGAGACGGCGATCCAGGTTGATTTCCATGTTGCCGGTGCCCTTAAACTCTTCAAAGATCACGTCGTCCATGCGGCTGCCGGTGTCGATCAGGGCGGTAGCGATGATCGTGAGCGACCCACCCTCTTCCACGTGCCGGGCAGCGGCGAAGAAGCGGCGCGGGCGCTGCAGCGCGTTGGCGTCAATACCGCCGGAAAGCACCTTGCCGGAAGGCGGCGTGACGGCGTTGTAGGCGCGAGCGAGACGGGTCACCGAGTCCAGCAGGATGACTACATCGCGCTTGTGTTCGACCAGTCGCTTTGGCCTTTTCCAATACCATTTCGGCGACTTGAATGTGCCGCTGCGGCGGTTCGTCGAAGGTAGAGCTGATCACTTCGCCCTTAACGGTGCGCTGCATGTCGGTGACTTCTTCGGGCCGCTCGTCAATGAGGAGCACGATCAGTGCCACTTCCGGATGATTGGTGGTGATGGAATTGGCGATGGACTGCAACATCATGGTCTTACCGGTTCGCGGCGGGGCCACGATCAATCCGCGCTGGCCTTTGCCGACGGGACAGAGCAGATCCAACACTCTTCCCGTAAGATTTTCCTTGGTGGTTTCCATCTTCAGGCGGCCCTGAGGATAGAGCGGAGTCAGGTTGTCGAAGAAGATCTTGTTGCGCGCGACTTCCGGGTCTTCGAAGTTGACCGCTTCCACTTTGATCAACGCAAAATAGCGTTCGCCATCTTTGGGCGGGCGGACTTGTCCCGAAACGGTATCGCCCGTTCTTAAATCGAACTTCCGTATTTGCGACGGGGAGACGTAGATATCATCGGGACCGGGCAGGTAGTTGTATTCCGGAGCCCGCAAGAATCCGAAACCGTCCGGCAGGCATTCCAGCACGCCTTCCGAGAAGATCAGACCGCTCTTTTCCGTCTGTGCGCGCAGGATCTGAAAGATCAACTCCTGCTTGCGCATGCCGCTGGCGCCAGGAATATTCAATTCCTTGGCAATCTTGGCCAGATCGGTGATGTTCTTTTCTTTGAGTTCGGCGAGACTGATGCTCACCTGATTATTGCCTTCGGTACTCGTTTCTTTTGCCATAGTTCCTGACTTTTTGTGTTGTGATTGAAAAAATTGACCCGCGCTTCCGGACCGGACAGCAGAAAACGTGGCGGCATTCCACCGGCGGAGTGAACAACATTCTCACTTCCAACGGCAAACTCAGCTATCGACAACCGGAACCAATCCTGGGATTTGCGCTTGTAGCATCCCGCAGAAGCAGGATTTGCCCAGAAAAGCTGCTTAGTTAGTCAAACTCGAGTCTTTATCCGCGCCAGCCACAAACGCTTCGGCTACGGGCGCAACTGCTGGAGTGTCTTCCAGGGGCACAATCGGCCGTTCCAGCGCAATCTGCAAAACCTCATCCATCGTTTCAACGAAGTGTAATTTCAAGCTGGAGAGGATCTCCTGAGGGATCTCCGCAAGGTCTTTCTCATTATCCTTCGGAAGCAGCACGGTACGCAAGCCCATTCGGTGCGCCGCGAGCAATTTTTCCTTAACGCCGCCGATAGGCAATACCTTGCCGCGCAGGGTGATTTCTCCAGTCATGGCCACGTCGCACCGCACGGGAATCTTGGTCAAGGCGCTCACGATGGAGGTGCAAATGGTGATGCCCGCAGATGGTCCATCTTTTGGAATTGCGCCTTCCGGAACGTGGAGGTGGATATCCAGGCTGCGGTAAAAATCCTTATCCAAGCCGAGGGACGCCGTGCGCGATCGCACGTAGCTCATGGCCGCTTGCGCGGATTCCTGCATAACTTCCCCGAGTTTGCCGGTCGGCGTGAGGCGGCCTTTGCCTTCCATAATCGCCGCTTCGGTGACCAGCACGGATCCGCCGACTTCGGTCCATGCCAAGCCGGTGGTCAAGCCGATTTCGTTGTGCTTTTCCAGCCAGAATTCGCGGTACTTCAGCACGCCGAGGAAATCCTTGACGTTTTCCGGGGAGATCTCAACCTTGGATTCCGGGCCGTCAGTGACTACGCGGCGCGCCATCTTGCGGGAGATGTTCTGGATTTCGCGCTCGAGGTTACGGACGCCGGCTTCATGGGTGTAATGCCGAATCATGTTCAGCAAACCCTCGTCGGTAAAGCCCAGGTTGCTTTCCTTAAGCCCGGTCGCGTCGAGAGCGCGCTTCACCAGAAAACGCTTAGCGATTTCCAGCTTTTCCTGCTCGGTATAGCCGGGGATTCGCAGAATTTCCATACGATCCTGGAGAGGCTGCGGGATCGTATGCATGACGTTGGCTGTGCAGACGAACATCACCTTGGACAGGTCGTATTCCACGTCCAGATAGTGGTCGGTGAAGGAGTGATTCAACTCCGGGTCGAGCACTTCCATCAACGCGGCCGACGGATCGCCGCGGAAGTCCGTGGACATCTTGTCCACTTCATCCAACACGAAAATCGGATTCGTGGTGCCGGCCTTCTTCATCATCTGGATGATCTGGCCAGGCAGCGCACCGATGTAAGTACGGCGATGACCGCGAATTTCCGCTTCGTCGCGCACGCCGCCAAGCGAGACCCGGACGAATTTTCGCCCGGTGGCGTGGCCGATGGACATGGCCAGAGAAGTCTTGCCGACGCCCGGAGGCCCGACGAAGCAGAGAATGGAACCTTTGGGATTCTTGACCAGTTGGCGGACCGCCAGGAATTCCAGGATGCGCTCTTTCACTTTCTCGAGGCCGTAATGTTCCTTGTTCAGAATTTCTTCGGCGGCCTTGATGTCACGGATTTCTTTGGAGCGCTTCTTCCAGGGCACGGCCAGGAGCCAATCGATGTAGTTGCGGCTTACGGTGGACTCCGCCGACATGGGTGGCATCAATTCCAGGCGCTTGAGCTCGGTGGAAGCCTTCTCATGGACATCCCTGGGCATTCCAGCGCTGTCGATCTTCTTTTTCAGTTCTTCGGTTTCGTTTTTCTCGCCGCGGCCCAGTTCTTTCTGAATGGCTTTTAGCTTCTCGTTGAGGTAGTACTCTTTTTGGGCGCGCTCCATCTGCCGCTTCACACGGGTATTGATGTTGCGATCGACATTCAGCTTTTCGAGTTCGATTTCGAGGATGTCCGAGATGCGGTTTAGGCGCTCCAGCGGATCGGCGGTTTCCAGTAAGTCCTGCTTTTCGTCCACAGGCAGCTGCAGGTTGGCGGCAATCGTATCGGAAAGGCGCGAGGGATCGTCCACGCGGGCCGCAGCAATCATCGTGTCGTAATTCAGGCTCTGCGAGAGCTTGATGAACTGCTCGTACAGGCCGGTAACCTTCTGAACCAACTGTTCGACCTGAGGAGTGGTCTCAATTTTGGCGGCCAGCAGGCGGATCGTGGCGCGGAAAAAACCTTCTTCGGTAGCGATAGAAATGGAGCGGGCTCGCTCGACGCCTTCCACCAGCACTTTAATGTTGCCGTCGGGGAGTTTGACGCTCTGCACGATGTTCGCGAGTGTGCCAACGGCATAGATCTCTTCTGGTTTCGGATCGTCGATGGACGCGTCGTGCTGTGTGGACAGGAAAATCTTCTTATCGCCGGCCAGAGCCTCTTCGAGGGCCCGGACGCTGGCCTCACGCCCAACGATGAAGGGGGTCATCTGCTGCGGAAAGATGACCATGTCGCGCACGGGCATCATAGGCACGCGCTGTTTGTCTTGTTTGTCGCGATTGAACATGCCGCCCCTGAATCTTTCTCAGGCCCGGAAGGACGTTAACCGGCCTTCTCGAGCAAACTCCAATTGATTTCGTGCCCGCGGACCATCTCCGCAGTAACCAGGAAGTCGCGCACTTTGCGCTGCATCGGCAGGTGATACATCAGTTCCAGCATCAGGTCTTCCAGGATCATGCGCAGACCGCGCGCGCCGACTTTGCGCTGCAGTGCGAGTTCCGCGACCGTCTCCAGGGCATCATCGGTGAAGCGCAGCCGTACATTCTCAAATTCGAAGAGGCGTTGATACTGTTTGAGCAGCGCGTTCTTGGGCTCGGTCAAAATCTTAACCAGAGCTGGCCTGTCGAGATCGTTCATCACGCCGGCAACGGGCAAGCGTCCCACAAATTCGGGAATCAAGCCATAGCGAATCAGATCGCCGGGCTGAACTTGTTCCAGCAACTCCGTATTGCGGCGCAGTTGCGTGGTTGCCGCGCTGGCATCCGTGTGGAAGCCCAGTGAGCGACGACCGACTCGCTTTTCGATCAGCTTCTCGAGGCCCACGAAGGCTCCGCCGCAGATAAAGAGAATGTTGGTGGTGTCGACCGGCGTGAATTCCTGGTGCGGATGCTTGCGTCCGCCCTGGGGAGGCACATTTGCCACGGTGCCTTCCAGAATCTTCAAGAGAGCCTGCTGCACGCCTTCGCCACTGACATCGCGGGTGATCGACGGGTTTTCGTCTTTCTTGGCGATTTTGTCGATCTCGTCGATGTAGATAATGCCTTGCTGCGCTTTCTGAACATCGCCGTCCGCGGCCTGCAGCAGCTTTAAGATGATGTTCTCGACGTCCTCGCCGACGTAACCAGCCTCAGTGAGCGTGGTGGCATCGACAATGGCGAAGGGCACGTCCAGCATGCGCGACAGGGTTTGCGCAAGCAGAGTCTTACCCGTGCCAGTGGGACCGATGAGAAGAATATTGGATTTGCTGAGTTCCACTTCACCGGGTTGCTTGTTCAGCGAAATCCGCTTGTAGTGGTTGTAGACAGCCACCGCCAGTTTTTTCTTGGTGCGATCCTGGCCAATAACGTAGCTATCCAGAAATTGCTTAATCTCGGGGGGACGCGGCAGCCTGCGCGCCGGCGCCGCAGCTTGTTCGCGTTTCTCATCTTCCAGAATGGTCTGGCAGACGCCCACGCACTCGTTGCAGATATAAGCCCGGGGATAGTCCGAAGGCGAACTGATCAGCTTTTCCACCTGTTCCTGCGTCTTGTGGCAGAAAGAACAGCGTAGGGGCTCGTCTGGGGTATATTTTTTCACGTGTGCGGAGGCCTCATTTCAGGAACGAATCCTGAGTGCTATTCCATTCTAGGCCGATTGCGACCCAGGGTGAAAGAGAATCTAAACGGCTGCTGTGAATTAAACAAGCACAGCCTGCGATGCGAAGAAGCCGTTTGCAACAGGATTTGGACAGGAGCGAATGTACCTCGTTTAGCGATGCTTGTAGATGATCTCGTCGATCATCCCGTACTCTTTGGCCTGTTCGGGATTCATGATGTAATCCCGCTCCACATCCTTTTCGATGCGCTCCACGGGCTGACCGGTGTGCTTGGACAAAATCTGATTGATGGTCGAACGCATGCGCAGAATCTCCTTGGCGTGGAGATCGATGTCGGTGGCCTGGCCGCCAAGTCCGCTCATCCACGGCTGGTGGATCAGGATGCGGGAGTTGGGGAGCGAAAAGCGCTTTTTGGGAGCACCGCCGACCAACAATACTGCGGCGATGGATGCGGCCTGGCCGACGCAGGTGGTCACCACGTCGGGCTTGACGAACTGCATGGTGTCATAAATGGCGAAACCCGCGGTGATCGAGCCGCCGGGAGAATTGATATAGAGCTGAATGTCCTTTTCCGGGTCTTCGGCTTGAAGAAACAACATCTGAGCGGTGGCGAGATTGGCCACGTGATCGTCAATGGGTGTGCCGATAAAGACGATGTGTTCCTTCAAGAGGCGCGAGTAGATGTCGTAGGCGCGTTCGCCACGGCTGGTCTGCTCCACAACCATCGGAACTAGAGTCGTGGCGTGATACGTCGGATCTTCGTAGTTTTTCATGTGAAAGGGGCTCTCAGGAGCGGGTGGTTAGGTTGCGCTGGCTGCGGAAACTGTCTTGATTGTTGCGTTCTGCGCAAGCCAGTCGAGGGTTTTATCGCTCCGCAGCTTAGCCTTCATCCTATCGAGCGTACCTTGCTTTGTCAAACTGGCGCGCAAAGCCTCTGCAGTTTGCCCACTGTGACTGGCCATGTGCTCGAGCTCGTGCTGCAGTTCTTCTTCGGTCACGTCGATCTTTTCTTCAGTGGCGATGCGGTCAACGATCAACTCCGCCTTGACGTCGTCCTTGGCGCGATCTTCCTGCTTGCGGCGCAAGCTGACCCAATCAACGTTCACGGCGCGGGGATCAATTCCTTGTTGCGCGAGAGAGCGGACCACGCGCTCTAGACGAACGTCCATCTGGTGCTCGACCAGGGATTCCGGAACGGGGAAATCGTGGGTCTTCACCAATTCGGCGAGGACCTTCTCGCGCTGCAGATCGCGCTGGCGATGAGTGCGCTCGTGTTCCAGGCTTTCGCGAATTTTTGTTTTGAGTTCATCCAAGGAACCGGCATCGCTGACGTCCTTGGCGAATTCATCGTTCAGTTCAGGCGTAGTCTTGGTCTTCAGTCCGAGGATGTCGACTGCGTATTGAAACTTCTTGCCGGCTAGTTTGGCATCGGGATAATCCGCGGGATAGGTTACTTCGAAGTCTTTATGATCTCCGACGGACGCGCCGCGCAGGTTTTCGTTAAAAGGTTCCATCGTTTCTTCCGCGCCGACGTGGCAGAGAACGCTTTCGGCCTGCAAGGGCTCGCCGCCGCCTTCGGGGGTGCCGTGCAGCTTGATCTGGACGTAGTCGCCGTCCTGCACCTGACGCCCTTCCACGGGAGCGTAGGTTGCAGCGCGTTCGCTCATCTCCTTGAGAGTCTTGTCGACATCCTCATCGGTGATGGTCAGGTCGGGCATCTCGAATTCGAGCGACTTGTAGTTGCCCAGCAAAATTTCGGGGAGCACATCGAAAGTCGCCTTGAACTTCACGGGCTGCCCTTCAACAAAGTCCAGTTTTTCGACTTGCGGCTGCGAGATGGGCGTCAGCTTCTGTTCCGATACTGCTTTCTCGACGCGCTCGGGCACGAGCTTCTGTAGTACTTCGCCCTTAATATCTTCCGCGAAACGCTTCTTGATCAGGGCGATCGGCGCTTTTCCGGGACGGAATCCCGGTACACGCGCCATCCGCGCGAAGTCTTTCGCAACCTTTTCGGTAGCCGAGTTGATTTCGTCGGCTGGAATCTCTAATTCCAGTTCTTTACGGCAAGTCGCTTCCGTCATGATTGCTCTCCCCTGATTCCTGAACACTCGTTTCCGTATAGTGCGGTCCCTGCGATTGGTGGCACGCCCGGTTCGATTCCGCCTGAGAGGAACATCGCGTCCCGTAACACGTCGTTTCTGGGGAATTGTCTGGGGTGCGTCAGGCAGGCCCTGCAAACCAGCACAAAGAAAAAGTATAGGCGACGGACGCGAGACGGTCAATCAATCGGCACAGAATCTACGATGGAGCGAATAGACTGGGATACCATGGGGGCATCATGTCCACCGCCAGAATACGTTTGTTCATCGATGCAAAATCAGCGTTACTGATTATTTTCGCGTGTACCGGAATGATTGTTCTTGGAGCCGCCGCAAGCGCCTCCGCGCAGGCCGTTTCGGCTGTTGCCACGAGTGGTGCTTCGCCGCAGAAGGTTATCTTTGACACGGACATCGGCGACGACATCGACGATGCATTTGCGATAACGCTGGCGCTGCAAAGCCCCGAGGTCCAGATCGTCGGAATCGACACCGCATGGGGAGATACGCCACGCCGCGCGCGATTGGTGGAACATCTTCTGCGCGACGCCGGCCGTACAGAAATACCGGTGAACGCGGGGGTTCAGCGAACCCTCACAGATGCCCAGGGAAAATTCACGCAAGGCGCCTATGCGGATGCCGAGCCGCCACAGCAATTCGGGAACGCCGTGGATTTTCTGCTGGAACAGGCCAAGGCGCATCCGGGAGAAATCACGTTGGTGGCGATCGGGCCACTGTCCAACATTGGCGCCGCGATTGATCGAGACCCTGCGACATTTCGCAAGCTGAAGAGAGTCGTGATCATGGGCGGCTCGATTTATCGGGGCTACGAGGGCACAAACTATCCGATTGGGCCGAACAATCCGATGCCGGAGTGGAATATTTTGAACGATCCGAGCGCCGCACAGAAGCTGTTTGCTTCTGGGGTTCCGCTGTACGTCATGCCGCTCGATTCGACGCAGATTCGTCTGCAGGAAGTGGAGCGGAACCGGTTGTTCAGCGCGGGCACGCCGATCACAAACGCGCTGACGATTCTGAGCTATCAATGGTTTAGCGGCTCTGGCCAGTCCACGCCTACGCTGTTTGACGTGGTGGCGGCAGCTTACGCGATTCGCCCCGAGCTGTGCCCCACAAAACCGATGCGCATTCGTGTAGACGATCGCGGCAATACTCTCGTTGAAAACGGTCAGCCCAACGCGAACGTGTGCCTTCGTTCAAACTCGGACCAGTTTTTCGAGTTTTTGATGCCGCGTCTGCTGGCGCAGCCGATCAAGCCCAACCACTAATAATTTGTAGCCTTGATCATTGAGAGCGATCGCCGAGCGCGGCGGTCAAGTCTTTGTACAGCAGCTTGTGGAACAGATGCTCGCCTGACTCGCGCCGCAGCGATAATCTTCCAGCGACATACGCGCGCGACGAGAGCCCTCGTTGCACGGAATCGCAGATCGCCATGTCCTCGTCCTGGACTTTTTCGCTGACGGCGATGCTCTGACGGTTGTGCTCTAGCGCCGCGGAGCTGGTATCCGCGAAGTAGTAATCGAAAATAACGGCACATTTGTCGACGCCCAGCGGCAGGACCAGGTTGGTGTCCATCACCCCGGAGTAGGCGTTGATCATGAAGTTCGGGTACACCCAGAGATAGAACGCGTGGCCTTGGCGGGTAGAGCCGATCGAGGCTTCCAGCGCAGTCGAGGTGTCCAGCGGGCTGGACTGCAGGCAGCAGCGGTCGAAATTTTCGATGGTGTATTTGGTGTATTCGACGACACTGCTCAGGCCTTTGTGAGCGTGAGGCACGTGATAGCCGCCGTCGAGGTAATTGTCGACGTAGACCTTCCAATTGCAGTTGAGTGTGTAAATTCGTCGATCGAAGTAATGAAGTTTTTCGGCCAACTTCAAAGGCACGACCAGCTCCGCCGCTTTGCCGAGGAACTCGTGCATTGGCGCGGCGCGGCCGTCCAGATTGACCAGGACGAAATTCTCCCAGGTATCCACGCGAATCGGGACGAGTCCGTTGTCAGCGCGTTCAAAGTTACAGACGCCTTCGAACTCCACCATGCCCTTCAAAGCGCCATCATTGCCGTACGTCCATCCGTGATAGGGGCAACGGAACTGCTTGGCGCATCCACTGGTTTCCGGAACGACCGCGGCGGCGTGGTGCCTGCAGACGTTATAGAAAGCGCGCAGGCTGCCGTCATCGCTGCGCACGACCAGCAGCGGCTCGTTGTTGATGTCGATCGTAAAGAACTGGCCGCGCTCGCGCACCTGATCCACACGGCCTACAACCATCCAACTGGCGGCGAAGACGTTGTCGCGCTCCAATTGTTCGACGCGCTTGTCGAAGTACCAGGGAGCGGGGATGGTGTAGGCCTTTTCCAGCGGATCGGCGGGATTGTACAGGTTAAGCACATCGCGAACGCTGCGTTCGATCATCGAAGGAGCTCCATCACAGTGGAAATATGGAGCCATTCTGCTGCACAACGGTGGTAACCGGCAAGCGCCGGATGGACTCAAGGAGCAGGGAAGTGAGAGATGTCGCTTGTCGGACTGTTTACGTGGTGTATATTTCCCTGATGAAGCGTTCACGAAATATCTATGCTCATATTGCGCTGCTGCTTACTGTTTCAGCTAGCTTCCTGGTTTTTGCCAGCGTGAGGGCAGACGCTCAAACGTCCGCGGCGCCGGCAACCTCGGAAGGCCGGGCTTCCGCGCAGCCGGCGCAGGCTGCTCCCGCGCGAATCACGGAGTACACCCTTTCGCCGGAATTGCTGCGCAAAGCCCACGATTTGTACAAGGCGCGATTCACGATTCGCGTGCTTTCGACGATTTGGGAAATTCTGGTGCTGTGGCTGGTGCTGCAGATGGGTTGGAGCGCTGGGTTTCGCGATCGCGCGGAGCGGGCCACCAGGAATCGATTTCTGCAGGCGCTGATCTTCATACCTCTGTTCGCGCTAACGGCAGCTTTGCTGGAATTGCCGCTCGAACTGTTCAGTGAGTGGTTGTTGAAGCGCTACGGAATTTCCGTGCAGAGCTGGCCATCGTGGTTCAAAGACTGGGGCATCGGGCAACTGCTGACCATCATTTTCGGCAGCATCCTGGCGTGGATTCTGTTCGCTGTCATTCGGCGCAGCCCGCAGCGTTGGTGGTTTTACTTTTGGCTGATTCTCTTGCCATTTGGATTGGCGATGATGTTCGCGTCGCCTTATGTGATCGACCCTCTGTTCAACAAGTACGAGCCGCTGTCCAGTAAGGCGCCGCAGCTTGTGCCCAAACTGGAAGAGGTATGCGTGCGCTCTGGGGAAGTCATTCCACCGGAACGCATGTTTTGGATGAAGGCCAGCGACAAAACGATCGGCACCAACGCGTCGGTAAACGGGTTCGGAGCATCCAAGCGCATCATCATTTGGGATACCACCCTGGCCCAGGAAACCACCGACGAAATCCTCACCGACTTCGGGCACGAATTAGGACATTACGTGCTGGGCCACCTGGTGAAGGGCTTCCTGTTTTTTGCGGCCATGTCGTTTGTGCTGTTGTGGCTCGGCAAGCAGACCATCGGATGGGTGCTGGCGAAATGGGGCGCGGGTTGGGGCGTTCGCGACGTAGGCGACTGGGCCGCTTTGCCGGCTTTGTTGTTGCTCGTGAGCATTTTCGGAATCTTTGCCAATGCAGCCGGAAACACCTACAGCCGTCACATCGAACATGAAGCGGATCAGTACGGCTTGGAAGTGACGCATGGAATTGTTCCGGATCCGGGGCAAGCGATGGCTCGATCGTTCCAGAAATACGGCGAGACTGTTTTCGTGTATCCCGATCCCAATCCAATTGACGTCTTCGTGTTCTTCGATCATCCGACGGTGCGCGACCGCATTCACTTTCTGGTGAATTACGATCCGTGGTCCCAAGGTCGTTCGCCAAAGTTTGTGAAGTAGAACGAGCCTAGTGCGAACTCCGGCAACTATCTAGCGGGAATCGTAATTAGAGGCAGATTCTGGCGTTCCCCGTTATCGGCCAGGGTGAAAAACAACATCATTAAGGAAAACATCTGCTTCGAGGGCAGGTCGCTGTCATCCACGTAAAAATAACTGCCGCGGTACGGAACGCTGACAAAGGCATTGGCCGGGCGGGTCTTCGCACTGTGAATTCGTATCAGGTGGATCAGGTCCTTCGGGTCCTCGCCGTCACGAAGTCCAGGAAACGCACGATGTGCATCGAGGTCTTCCCCCGGGACCTCTACTTGGACGGCCATGGTTTTCATCAGACTGAGCACGGAGCGGGTTATGACCGCGACTTCGTGGTCATTGGAGTTGACGGGAGCGAAGACCAATTCAAACTCTTTGGCGTCTGGATTGAGATGAAGGAGTTTGCGCAGCTCCTTGATGTCTGCCAGCGTCTCCGGCGGAACATCTTCGGTGCGGAAAGAGAGCAGGTTCGACGACTCTTTCTTGGCATCTTCTTTCACGTACAGACGAACGGCGCCGGAAAGCTGGATTTTGCGCACCAACTGGCGCACGCGATGAAAGTCTGGATCGGCGGGAATGACGCCTTCGAAGGTTTGTTCCTGATTTCGCAGGCCATTTATAGTGCTGACGCTGGCAAACAGGATCGTGTCTGCAGGCATGCCGGATTGGATGCTGAAGAAGACCGCAGCAGGCGGAAGCGGGGTCATCAGGTTCTGAATGAATTTACTGCCAGTGAGCGGAGTGTACGTAATTGTGGGGCTGTTGGAGAGAGAACCAGCGACTCCCAATCCCGCGCTGCCATTGGGTTGCTGAATCGTGCCGTTTACATTAGCGGTTTGCACCAGGCTATAACTGGCAACGATACTTCCGACGTCGACGAATGTTGGCGGATCCGCGTAACGCAATTTTACGATGTTGAGTAGAGTCTCGTTCTTCCAGGAATCGGAGAGAGATTGGCTGTACTCCGCGCGATCGCGAACGATGGTGCGGGGACCGAGTGTGCGGCTACATCCTGTGAACAGTACGGCAATGCAGCAAAAGCAAACCAATCGAAAACGAATCACGCGAGAATCTCCGTCGAAGAGATGAAGCGGGCGCCTCAAATTGAGAAGAGGATACGAAATTCGAGGAGAGATAGCCAGTGTCAAGAAAGAGTTGCGTCTCTGCTGGAGGTGAAGTCAGATTCAGAGAAGAGATGGTGCGGGAGAGAGGACTTGAACCTCCACGGGTGTTACCCCACAAGATCCTAAGTCTTGCGCGTCTGCCAGTTCCGCCACTCCCGCACCGAGAACTAACTTATGGAAGTGTAGCAGGTTCCGTTTTTAGTGGCTCCTCTCAGCATTCCACCGCGTACCATATTGTGGACCGCTGAGCGGCGCAAATCGGCATGAATCCCGGCACGAGAACAGGGTTCGGTGCCGGGATGAAATCTTGCTGGACATTTCAGGAGCCAATGCTCTGATTAACCCGCCGAACTCAGCCCCGCCCAACCTTGCGGCGAAGATAGCCAATACCCATCAGCCCTGAGCTGAACAGTAGCAGTGTTCCGGGCTCCGGAGTTGGGGTGGGGCCTCCGTTGGGCAGCCCGACAGATCCTGTCATTGACATCACATTCCCTGGATCAAGCACCAGGGAAACGCCTGTGGGGATCGGATCGAACGATCCGCCCGACCCATTGAAGCTGTAGGAATTGGCGGAGAGGTTCAGATCCAGCGTGCCAACCAGACCTGAGGGTATTGAGCCCGTGTATTCGGCTCCGCCCGTCACGGTCAACAGGCCCGCCTCGGTGAGGTCTGTAAAGGAAAATGTTCCTCCGGCGGCGTAATTGGAGCCGGCTCCCGTGAAGCTCAGGTCGAACTCGTCGGTCTGGGGAGTAAATATCGGCAAGCCCTGAAGGTCGCTGGGCAGGCCGGAAATGCTGGTGATATACACATCGGCGCTTCCACTGACGGTCCCCGAGTTCTGCGTGACGGTCCCAAGATTCTGGCCGTTGCACGCGACACTGGCGCCGTTCCCGCCGCCGCATCCGAGCGTAGCCGTAATATGGTCCGCCTTAGCGCCAACCGGAGCAAACGCTATGGCTAACACCAACGCTGCAACTGCTATAAGCATTCTTCGCATCGCTGCTCTCCCTATCGTCGCAATCTGAATGGACTGTATTCGTCAGGAGTTAGCCGCAGAGGAAGACTCTGGTTCCACCCGGGCAATCCCGGCCCGACGAGTGCAATCGGGTAGCCAAGAATCCGCGTTGAAAACAGTGGATTTACAAATAAGGCGGGAGTTTCGTGCAACTGCTTTGCATATTCTCAGCAAAATACAGCCAGACCTTCGCAAAACCTCGTACCAGTGGAATCGAGCGTCCATGATCAAGGACCGGCGGCAAGTTCACTTTTTAGCGGGGCACACCGTACCAAGACCAGTAAACCCGCAGCTACCAGAACCGCGGCTACCAGGAAACCGATCCACCGTGGAATTCTCGCGATCGGGAGCACCCACCACCATAGAGCGATCACGCGCAGCGCCCTCGATTCTCCGATTCGCGCACTGGGCTCGCCGCGTTGGGCAAACAACTCTCGAACATCATGCTGAGAAGCATCCTTCGCCTGGCGGATTGCCGCGGGCCATCCGTGCAAACAAGGAGCCAAGGGGAATGACCAGGCGATTTCAGCGGTCGTGGGAAAATGGCGCTCCGACAATTCCGCAAAGTACCGCTCATAAAAACCGATGAGCGTAGGCGCGTTAATCAGAAATCCGGCGAGCGACAGGACCACGAGCAGCTTTCGTCGCTCGCTTGCTCAGCAGACCCAGCAAACTGCACAAACCAGGCAACGCCGGAACCAAATAGCGAGGTCCCCAGGACCATCCCGCATACCAATTCAGGTAGAACGAGTGGAATGCGAGGAAAACCAGAAAAGTCGCGATGATGGCGAGGGTTTCGAAGCGCCTGGAACGATACGCGTACCGGAAAGCCGCCATGCACAGGAGTACCGGAGGGCAATACCAGATGAGTCCCCAACCTGGACTGGCGAGTAGGCCCGCCGCCCCGGAAGGAAGATAGGAAAGGTGGAATGCCCACTTCTGACCAAATTCCAAGGGGTTGCCGAAGCGAAGCAGGTTGTAGATGGCGTAGAGGGCAAAACCGCAAACGGAACCCGAGAAGGGCAGGATGGCACGTCGCCATGGGACCCCTTTTATGAACAAATACGCGGAAAGAATTGGGCCAATGAATATTCCGGTTGGTTTGGCCAAAACTGCGAGCAACGCCAGAACAGCCGACCCAAGAGTGGAGCTGGGGGTTAAACGGAACGCCAAAAACAGCGCAAACGCCACGAGGAATGCCAAGAGCGGCTCGGCAAAAAATGTTCGCACGTAGACGAGCGCGACCGTGCCGAACCCGAAGCTGATCGCGGCGAGCCATGCGCCCCGCCGCGTAGCACCCAACTGCATCGATAGCAGAGCGACAAGCCCGGCGGTTGCGGCGGTCAGCGGAACTTGGACGACCAGAGCGAACATAGCGGCCACGTAGTGAAAAGGCAACTGTAGGTGCTGCGAAAAGAAATGAGCGACGGCGACGAGAGGCACGGAAATCAACGATAGGAGCGGATACCAGTCGGAGTACGTGCGCCCAAGCACGCCGGTTGAGCCCAAGCCGGTGGGGACGGTCACGTTGTGCAGCGTGACCAGCGACTCCGCGACCGCAAGCATGGAATTTCCATCGATGGAGTAAATGCCCGGGGGCAAAAACGCCAGGAAGATCAGCGCGAAAGCCGAGACTGATGGACAGAGCGAGACGAAGCGGATTCTGGATCGGATTCAGAGCTGGTATTGGTATCCGGCAAACTTCATAGCACCCGAACTCGTGCGAGTTCCTGTCCAAAGCTGGCCGAACCTTAAATTCAGCGATCGGTTCATCGCTCCACGCGAGAACCGGTCTCGTACTGCGCATGGTATCTCAGCCAGCACGCTTTCCGCAGGCGAAGTTTCGGCCGCCCATCCGGATTCGCGCGGGGCTCGCACGTTTCCGGTCGACTGCGATGGTGCGCGGGTTGATAATGAAATTCCCGGCTCTGTGGGAGAACTCGTGATCATCCAGCAACAATCCGATCCGCTAGTGGTGATCCGCCAAACGGATCACGCTTTCTTAGTGCGGTTTTTTTGCGCGAGAACTGGGAAATGAAGACGGTGGCCCGCCCGGAACCTTTTGCTTCCATCTGCCTGGCCGCCACGGAACACGACAACGGCTGGCAAGATTGGGAGGCCGCGCCGAGTGTCGACGAGAAAACATTTCTGCCGCACACGTTCATGACGATACCCACGGTCGAACACATCTCGCTGTATCAGCGCGGCATTGAAAGGGTGGTGCGCGCCGATCTGTACGCGGGGATGCTGGTCGCCGGGCATTGCATGAGCCTGTATGATCGGGCGCGCGCGACGATGCCCGGATATTCCGCGAAGTATGTGCGCACCCACGAGCAGCACGACGCCAACGACTTCGTCCAGCGATTACGCTTGCAACAGTTGCGGTTAAAAGTCGATCTCCGCGCGAATCCCGCGATGAAACCGTTCACCGACGAACGGGTGATCAAGGCCAATCAACAATGGCTGGACGTTCTGGATCGCTTGTCGTTGTACTTTTGCCTTGGAATGGCGGAAGACGCAACGATTGAAGGAGTGCCGTTGAATGCCGAAGGCGAGGAAGCGGACTGGCAATTGCGACCTCAAGGTAACCATCAGTTCTCGCTGGACCCCTACCCGTTCCGGCGCGACCCTCTGGAGTTTTCGATTTTGGCGCGACGCATCCCCAGACGGCGATACACGGATGACGCCGAACTGGAAAAGCAGCTTTCCAGCGCCCATTTTTTCAATATGAAGTTCAGCTTGCGATCGAAGGAAACGGGCGGTTCCGCGTTTGCAGTCAGCAGTTAGCGATGTTGCCGTTCAGGTCGTAGCCGGTTGGCCCGGAGTTTCAAAGTTTTCCGCGGCCGCTTCCGGCGTGGGGTAAATCTCAAACAGTTTATCGACTTTGGTCAGCTTCAGGGTGCCTTCCAGCATGCCCTTGACGCCGGCAATCCGAATCGTTCCACCGATTTTTTTGGCATTCATCAGGCATCGCACGATCGAGCCGATCGCCGAACTGTCGATGTGCGTAACGTGCGTCAAGTCCAGGATGATCCGCTGAGTCTTCTCTTGAATGACTCCTTCCACCTGTTGCTCGAGCTTGCGACAATCCGTACCGGCATGCACGCTTCCCTTCAGTTGCACGACCGAAATACCCGGGCGAATCTGGAACGTGGAGATCTGCAGGATCATAGCTGGCCCTCGTAAGGAAACTGGCGAATCAGCCGCACGCAATCACCCAATGCACCGTAAATCGTGTTGCTCCAGCCGCATGGCGTGAATGCCGCGGTTTTCTGGTTCAACGGCTTGTCGCATTCCGCGAAGAAGCGGACGTGCTGACCCGGAGGGGCAACCGCGAACTCCTTGACCGTGATGATGAACGGGATTTCCGCGCCATCCTGTCGCTTGAGAATGGAGAAATAATGCAATTTCGCCAGTTGCTCAGCGGCATTTTCCTGCACATACTGCCAGTCACTCATGATTCGTGCCTCTAGAATTAAAACGATCCCGTCCGATGAGAATCCGCGCGGTTGATGCGGAGTTTAGCTAGCTAAGCGCGGCAAGTCAACCGCAGCGACCGCGCTTTGCACTTGACTTTCCGCGCGGCAACAGACATTGTAAAAGGCTTTCTACCCGCTCCCGGAGCGCTGGAGCGGGCCAGGCGCGCTTCGCTGACTATGACCAAGGTCCGACTCTGTTTTCACGATCGTTGTTTCGACGGCACTGCTTCCGCGGCACTCTTCTACCGTTTCTACCGCGAGCACATGAATCCCAAAGCGGAGTTTTATTTCAGCGGGATGACTCATCGCGCGAAACACCCATGGGAAGACGGTTTGTTCGACGGCGATGAAAACGCGATTGTCGACTTCAAGTACTCCAATTCGCCCAAAGTGACCTGGTGGTTCGATCACCATCAGAGCGCGTTCCTGACTCCCGCGGATGCCGAATACTTCAAGCGGTTCCCCGGCGAGCACATGTACTACGACCCGGAATACAAATCCTGCACCAAGCTGATCGCGGATATTACCGAGGAAAAATTTGGGTTCAACACGAAACCGGTCGCGGACCTGATTCATTGGGGCGACATTATCGACGGCGCGCAGTTTCCCACGGCGCAATCGGCTACCGAGTTGACGGAACCCGCTACGCAATTGGCGCTGGTGATTGAAGCAGCTCCGGAGGACGGCATACCGGCCAAGTTGATTCCGGACCTTGCGTACAAGCCGCTTTCCGAGATGGTAAAGCTACCGCTGGTGGCCAAGTATTTGGGGCCATTGCTGGAGCGCCATCGCAAGTCGATCGAAATCATGCGGCAGCGTTGTGAGGCCAGCGACGGCGTGATTTTCTTCGATGTCAGCGACTTGGATATGGAGGGCTACAACAAATTTGTGCCCTACCTGTTGCATCCCGAGTGCGTTTATTCGGTGAGCGTCAGCACGTCGCCGCTTCGCGCCAAAATTTCGCTGGGAACAAATCCCTGGAATCAGGCGACTGCGGACAAAAACCTGGCTTCGCTGGCCGAGAAATATGGCGGGGGCGGCCACCCGCGCGTATCGGCGATTTCGTTTGACCCGCACGATCTGGAACGCGCCAAGCGGGTGGCGCGCGATCTGACGGCGGTGTTGCGCGGGAAGTCCAACGGCGCGTAATCCGACAGAACTCGCAGTTTTTTGAATGGTGATCTCTTCTGAAAAATTTGCGTCGCTGCGAATTCTTCCTGCGACTTTTGTCGACAAGAATTTCAGAAGCATGTAAAATAAAGAATTGCCCGTGGACCGGTAGCTCAATGGTAGAGCAGTTGACTCTTAATCAACGGGTTGCAGGTTCGAGTCCTGCCCGGTTCACCACTTGTTTTAAATAACTTAGCTCACCTCTCGGATAACCTGCAAAACCTGAATGTAGCGTGTTACGGCCGTGGTGTATCAGAGCGGGCGGGTGTTCCGGGAGTTTTTCTCGGTTACTTGTTCGAAGCGGCTTCCTTCGAATCGTTGCGCGGCGCGCTTTTGTCCAGAACTTCAACGAAGTGGCGGCCGGTTTCGGGGACGGTGACGTGATCGCCTCGAACGATGTCTTTTGCTTTCATGGGGTGGCCATAGACCTGTTCATTGGCGTTATCGTCGGGACGGAGCGTGGTGCCTTCCAGGGAAACTCCGGCAAACAGACCGCGGGAACGCGAGTAGCTGAGGATCTCAGCGCGCATCCAGGCGTCGGTATCTGCAGAAGCATCACGACCTACGGGACCGGCGGCGGCCGAAGCATCCGCACCGAGTTTGACCTTGCTGCTAAGGATGGACTCCATTCCTCTGTCATTCATCACGAGCAGGATTAAATCCGTAGCTTCCGCGCCGATCTGGAATCCGAAACTTCCGCCTTCCAGAGCGAACATGGCGGGAGCACCCCATGGGCCGCGGAATTTTTCCCCCGTGCGGCAAACCATGGCTCCGCGTCCATACTGTGCGCCGACGATAAAGGCTGCCTTCATCAGGTTCGGAAAGACGATGACGCACTCCGCCTTTTCTAACAGGTCGTGAGGAATGTTGTCAGGGATATTGAGCACTTCCTGCATGACAACGCCACTCTCTTCGAGACGTTTTTGCTCCTTATTGAGATCCGCGGCAAACACGGAAACGCCTGCGAGCGTAAGACAAGCTGCAGTGATGAAATATTGCTTCACGGGTGACCTCCACGGTCGGAACTTCTTCGTTCAAATCATCTTCGCGAGTTTTAGTGAGCTACCGACGAATGTTCGGGAGGCATCCTCGTCGGACGACGTGTGGACCAATCCGTGAGGATGATCGTCCGGGCTCATCAGCGTACGCAAATCGCTCGTTGGTAGACGCGAGGACGTACCCGAGTGCATTCGCTGGCCGTTGGGTTATGCGGTGTGCGCTGATGTGCTGGGAGAGCTGTGATCTGTGTCGCCCTTGCATCCTTCGTGTCCACAGTGACACTCGATGTCCGCCATTTTTTCCATTGTTTCGCACTCGATGCTGCAGTACTGAGAGGTTGTGCTGCAAGAACAAACCGGATGGGCACACTTTTGCGATGTCGAAGAGGTCATGGTTGTCTCCTTCATTAGGACTTGAGCAGCGATGGTATAGCACTCGGAGGTGCGTTTCTGTTCAGAAAGAGACAGCATGGCTCAGTCCGCAATGTATTCAGGTGCTGCTCGACCAGAACCTTGCTCTCTGAAACGGATTCTCACTTGGGTTCGGACATGACAAATGCTTCGTCTGGAGAGGGGGACCCGAGTACTACTTTTTCACGCGCACTCCGAGCAATTTGAAGGTGCTGGCTGGGCGCAGGTTATGATGTTCCGTCGTTACGGAGAGATTCCGAGTGGGCAGGATCGAAGCGATGAAGCGACACAAAGCCGAGCGCAACGGTGAACACGGCAAGGTCAAGTGGTTCGCAGTTTTGAGCATCCCGATCTGTGCGGCCCTGATCATGGCGGGGCGGGCAGGGCAGGCCGCGCAGGCACAACCGGCACAAGCGCCGGCGCCGATTCGCGTGCGAGTCAATGTGGTGGAAGTCCGCGTGGTGGTGCGCGACGAGCACGGCCAACCGGTGGCCAACCTCAAGCGCGAGGACTTTCAGTTGTACGATGACGGCAAGCCGCAGTCTATCGCGAACTTTACAGTGGAAACGCCGGAGGTGAGATCGGCGGAGGCGGCAACCTCTCTATCGGGGAAGTCGGCGAGCGCGTTGATGCCAGCGAGCGCTCCGGAGCGATTCGTGGCCCTGGTGTTTGACGACACACACCTGTCGTCGGCGGACCTGATGTTCGCGAGAAATTCGGCGACGGCGTTCCTGGATGGCCTGGGGCCAGGGGACCGAGTCGGCGTGTACTCGATCTCGGGAAGCCTGAACCACAATTTGACGGCGGACAAGAATGAGTTGAAGCAAGCGCTGGCGGGGCTGTCTTCGCACTTTGCCATGGTAAGCCGGCAAGGAGATTGCCCCAAGGTCTCCTATTACCTGGCGAATCAGGTGGACACGCTCGGAGACCAGACCGCGTTCCGGCAGATCGTGGCCGACGCGCTGCACTGCGCGTATGGCGACGATCCCAAGATGAGGGCGCAAGCGGAGATGATGGCGCGCAACGCGGTGCAACAGGCCATGTCGCTGGGACAGGCAGACAACAATCAGGTCTACGACCAGTTGATGGCCATCGTCAAATGGATGGAAATCAAGCCGGGGCGGCGGATCGTGTTGTTTATTTCCCCGGGCGTTTCCCTTACGAACGACAAGACGCGGTTGCAGCGCGTGGTGGAAGAGGCGAACCGGCAAGGGATCGTGATCAACACGCTGGATGCGCGGGGCGTGTTTACCGACAGCACGTACTCCAGCGACGTCGGCGCACCGCAGAAGCCCCGGGCCATGGCGCTCGCTTCCCAGGAAGCGCGAGAGCAGATGGATCTGCTCATCAATCTGGCGGATGGCACCGGAGGAACGCACTTCCTTTCCTCGAACGACATAGCGGGCGGGATGAAGCAGTTAGGCGATGAGCCGTCGATCACCTACATCCTGACGTTTTCGCCGGCAGCAGCAAAGGGGGACGGCTCGTTTCACAAGCTGAAAGTGGAGCTGACGGGAAAGAGGCACTACCAGATCGTGGCCAGGAACGGATACTACGATGAGAAAACGCCAGGCGATTCGAAACAGCGAGTTCAGGAAGAAGTTCGTAAAGCGCTCTACTCCGGCGCCAAAACCCTCGATATGCCGATGGACCTGAAGTTGGCTGCGGTCAAGAGTTCGACAGAAGAAAGAAAAATCCAGATCTCACTGCTGCTAAGCATCAAGGACATACCTTTCCGAAAAGAGCAGGACCGCGACTGTAACGTGCTGCTGACTTCCGTAGCAATTTTCGACGACGACGGAAACTTTGTGATGAAGGGCGAGAAAGAGTTGGAACTGCGGCTGACGGCGCCGACCTATGAGAAGTTTCTGAACTCGGGCGTGCCCAATGCGAGCGGAATATGCGGTGAAGCCCGGCAGATACCTGGTGCGACAACTGGTCCGGGAAGAGGATGGCGGGCGGATGTCGGTGGGTGAAGGCATGGTAGAGGTGCCGCAATAGCGGCGAGGCCCGCAGGAGAGTTCTGCACCTGAACGAAAGTTCGTTGGCCTCAGAAGAGCTTGAACATGGGTTGAACTCACTGGGGTGGCGCGGGTGCGGGGGGAGGGCCTGGCGGATCCAGGGTGTACATGCCGGCGAACTTGCCTGTGGTTCCGTCCAGTTTGGCGATGTAAGACCGCGAGCCGTCGGCGATCCACAGGTTCCACCCGTCGAAGGCCATGGCTTCCCCTTCGCCCACGGTCGAGAAAGAGTTCAGGATGGATCCGTCCTTGGGATTGAGCTTCAGAACCCGGATTCGGATGCGATCGCTGACCCAGAGATTCGTCTTGTCGAACAGGATCTGTGAGGCGTGATCGGACACGTCATAGCGCGCCAAGACTTGACAATCTTTGGTGCTGAGCTTCAAAACCGACCCGCGCTCGTCGCTGGATACCCATAAGAAGGTGCCGTCAAACACCACGCTGCTCGGCGCATCTCCCGCAGAAAAGTTGCCGAGACTCTCCCCGGAGGCAGCTAGCAGTTTGGTCAAGGCTCCACTGGCCCGGCTGAGCGCCCAGACGTGCAGGCCATCGGAGGCCAAGGCAGAAGGGCTGCCTCCCACACCGTAGATTCCAATGGTCGATCCGTTCGACAAGCGCAGCTTTCGCACCGCATCGGACCCTTCGTCGGCTACCCAAAGGGAGTCTCCGGTGACCGTCAGGGCCACCGGCTTGGCGCCTGCTTCGAACGTACCCAGCGCCACCCCATCTTCCGCGCGCAGTTTGGTAACCGTGCCGTCTCCACTGTTGGCCACCCAGACGTTGGTGCCGTCGTAGGCCAAGCCGCGCGGCGCCTCGCCGACGGAGTAGGTGCCCATCAACTTGCCATCGTTCGCCGCTACTTTGGACACCACGTTTGCATGGCCGCTCGATGCCCATATGAATCCGTCCGCGGAAATGATGGGAGTTCCGACGATTTCCGCCCGCATGGGAGGTGGGCCCGCTTCCTGTGCGGCGAGCCGAGAAACGGGAGGGCTAAGCCAGACAAACAGGATTGCGATCAGAAATCGAAGAGATGTTGAGAGTGCGCAGTTCTGTTTCACGATTTAACTCCGAGTTACTTAGGCGATTTGATATCGGGAATTGCCGAGTTGTCCTTAAGAATTTCTGATCTTCGAACAAGATACTGTCTCCACTGTAGATTCGCTTCGAGCACGGCTTAGATCCTGTTGCACACTTCTGTACGGTGAAGTCAGCAATAACGGAACTATCTTGCACACCGTATTTGGAGCGCGTTCCTAACCCCGTGAGTTTTGTGCATTTGAGCAGCCAATCTTTGGCACGCTTGATGCAACAGGTCCACCGAACCGGTTGGTGGGTGCTAGCCTCCTTGAAGTCTCCCTGGTGTGTGCGATTCACCCGGCCAAACCCGCCCCCGCCCCAGCAGTTGGGATTTCGTTGAAATTGCAGTCACGTTTCAGGCGACAACCGAAAGTGAGGTCATGATGAGGCGTTTGGCAGTCGTAGTACTGGTCCTTGTCTTCTGCGGATTGGTGTTTCAACCAGCCGCAAAGGCGGACTCGAGTCTGCAGTCAGTGCTGTTCAATGTTAACGGGTCTACCCAGACGGACTACTCTAACTCCGGCACCACAACGTTCACCACCGCCGGCTTCAACCAGAACACGGGGATCGGCACTCTGACGATCACGTTTAATCCGGGCAAAGCGGGCACCTATTCGGTCGATTCGTTCTTCGACTTGTCGGTTTCCGTGCCGTTCTTCAATGAGTACGGAACTGCGCTCGGGGCTCCGGCCTCCGGTCAAAGCTGGGAAATCGGCGATTCGTTCGCGAGCAGCATCTACGGCGATGTCACCGCTGGCGGACCGCTGAGCAACACGAACTCACTTCCGGCGGGAACCAGCAATTTCCTGCAGAACGGTACGAATGGCGACGCGGCCTTGGCGATGGGCTTTCAGTTTGTGCTGACGAGCACCGAGGAAGCCGTGATCACCCTCAAGTTTGCAACCACGAATCCGGGTGGCGGTTTGGTTCTCGATCAGACGCACCCGATTGATCCAGCCAACACCGTGCAGAGCGATGTCTATTTCACTGGTACGGAAACCACACAGAGCAACAGCGGGCCGCCGCCACCGGTCAGCGAGCCCGGTTCCCTGATGTTGTTGGGCGCCGGTTTGGGCATTCTCGGTCTGGTGAAAATCCTGAAGTAGTCGGGCGGTTGTGTTTGTCGGTATCAGCGGTTGGGCGAGGGATCGGCTATTGGTCTACTCGCTCGCAGCGCGGTGTGGATGGTTCAAGAATCGAATTCTGACGGTCGGAGGGGGAAGACTATGGAAAGACTTAGTTCGTGGCGCGCCTGTTTTGTCGCGCTAGCAGTTTTGTTGGCTGTGGCAGTACCGCAGATTTCAAATGCCGCAGTGGTGGTAAAAACGGTTCCACTCGATCCTAGCAATCCCACGTCACCTCATTTTACGTATCCTCTGGATTCGACACACGAAGTGACGATAGTTCTGGGAGCCACCGTGGATCTGGGCGGATCTACCGATTCGTTCACGTATTCATGGAATTTCGGCGACGGAAGCGCGCCGACGGCCGCCACCGCTATCACCCAGCCTCTGGATTTGTCGGTTCAGCACCAATATCCGGCTTCGGCCGCAGGCGGCACGCAGTGGACCGCGGTGCTTACCGTAACGGACACCAAAACGAACACAAAGTACACCGGCAATTACTACGTGATCCAACAAGCCAATAACCTGGCTTCGCGCGTCAACGTGGCCATTGATTCCGGGCTGTGGTACCTGCACCAGTCCGAGTGGCATTGCAACGACGGCAAATTGAGCGGGGGAGTCTACGTCAGTACTCCCACTACCAGTTGCGGCGTTGGAGGGACGTACGGCGCGAACGGGATTTACGGCGGATGGGATGCCGTCACTTTCGGCTGCGTGATCACCCCTTGCTACGCGAACTACTACTATGAAGGCATCAACGGAGCGAACATCAACGCGTTCGAAGTGAACGGGCACCTGGAGGGTGGACCTTCTAGCGACCCCTATACACAGGACGTGAGCGATGCGCTGGCGCGGATGATCATGCTGTTGGGCAACTCGGCGGTTACCTCGAAGAGCGTCAATTACAAGTTGCCTTCTTGCGGAACTCCCCCGTGCACATACACGTTCGACGGAAACACGAACGGTCAAGCGGTGTACGTGACCACGACCTCGTACCCGATGTATCAGGGAGGCATGATCATTGATGCCCTGGTCGCTTCGGGCACCCCCGGGGCTACCGCACATACGGGCGCTGCCGCGGGTAGCGGACTGCCCGGTATCAACGGTGAAAAATATAAGGACATCGTTCAGGACATGGTCGATGGCTACAATTACTGCCAGAACACCTACAACAGCGCCACTGGACTGAATAGCGGTGCGTGGGGCTACTACTGCCCGCCAAACAGCAACTATAACGACAACTCGGTTTCCCAGTGGGCTGCAATTGGCGAAATTGCCGCCAGCCGTGGATTTGGAATCGCGACTCCGGCGGTCGTCACGGACGGCAATCAAGCGTGGCTTAACCAGGATCAATGCACGACGGGCGCTATAACCGGCGCTTTTGGATACAACCAGTCTTGCTATGAGCCTTGGGGTTCCTGGGCCGTTACGCCCTCGGGCACGGTCCAGCTGTCCATGGATTCCGTCGGTCGTGGCAGCACCCTCTGGGATCTTGCGGAAACCTACTATCACGATAACTTCTGTAACGCCGTCACACCCGGGAGCGCCGGAACCGTTCCCCGGGCGTACACATACGGCATGTTCTCCTTCACCAAGTCGATGCTGTTGCACAGCCCGGGCGGGGTCTTGACTCCGATTACTTACCTGGAAGATGAGCCGGGTGGAACCAACAAGATCGACTGGTACAACAGTGTGGGATCGGAAAGCGGCGGCGCCGATGCATGCGATGGTGTTGCGCAAACCCTCGTAAAGCGGCAAGGGACCACCGGCGGTATCAATGGTGGAACTGTAGGCTCACCGAATCCGACCAACCCCCAGGGTGGATACTGGGAAGGACACTACTACAACGGCGGTCAGGATTACTTTGAAACCGCGTGGTCCATCATCATGCTGCGCAAGACGGTGTTTGTGTCGTGCGTCAGCAACCTGGGCGGCAAAGGCACTCCTTCGGGACGCGCGCCCGCTCGCATCGACCTGACGTGGACGGGTATCAATGGCGCGGCTAGCTACGAAGTGCTTCGCGGCACTGCGTCCGGCGGCCCCTATACCGAGGAAGGCACAACCACCGTCCCCGCTTACTCGGACACGAAGGGCCTAACCAACGGCGACACCTACTACTACGTGCTCCAGCCCCTGAACAATGCGGGCGGAGCCATCTGCCAATCGAACCAGGCGACGATCGCGATTCCATCGACGCCCCGGTAAATCCGACGTTCGCAAGAACGTGTTTGGTGCTCTGCGGGTCGCTTCGAAGGGAGCGATCCGCGGAGCAAAACCGTGTCCCGTGTCAATCTGGTGGCAACTGCAACTCGATGAATTGGCAAAAAAAGAGTTCACTTCGTCCTCGTTCAGGTTTCGAGATCCCACTCCCCCAGTCAGCAGCATGCCGTGTATCCAGCGCGAGACCAGACTCCGTGTCAGTGGAACTTGAATTGCCACATAACTCTTACTGGTTTCCCGGAGGCCTTTTATGCGTCGACTGACGATTGCCTTATTCACGCTTTGTTTGGCACTTATTTTCCAGGCAGTGCCAAATGTTTTCTCGGCAGAACCCCCGGTTCAGGAACCGGTGCTCGTCTTTGCTCGCATGTTTGCGACCGACCCGATCAACATTGAAATCACCGAAGCGCGACTGCGGCGCACCCTGGGCATGCTGGAGGACCTGCGCAAACAGTTCCCCGGGGCCAATGTAAAGGTCACCATCTACGTGAATGGGGCGGTCGCCGAAATGCTCGATCGCCGTAACGCGCAGAGCGGCGTCAAGGACCTGTTGCTGGAAGCATCCAGGAAAGGGGTGATCGAGATCGGCTATGACGCTCTGAGCGAGCCGCGCTCGTCCGACCTGGCGCTTGTGAATGCAACGGAAGTGAACGGCCCGCGAGAGAGCTACCTGGCGCGGACCGCGGTGGCCGGGCACGTGTTGAGCGACGGACGCGATCCATCCAGCGGCAAAATATTGAATCAAGCCGACGGCGGTTTGAAGCGCATGCAGCAGGTATTCGGACCGGCGGCAAGCATTTGGGGCGCTCAAGTATTTTCGATCGATCCCGCAACCGGGTCGATGCCGGATTGGGGCAGCGATTCGGAAATGGTCCGGCAGATTCAGCTTCTGAATACCAAAGCCACTTTGACTGGAATTCTGGAAGACGTACCGCACATGGACTTCGTGTATGACGACTGGATTCCCGTTTTCGCCAAGAATCTAAGCGCCTCCATGGATGCGTCCCCCGACGTCTACTGGCAGGAAAATCGTCTGCGCATTTCCGAACGCAGCGACAAAGAGAGCAAAGTTCCCAGCGCTTTGGCCGGGACCGCTGAGATCAAGGAATATCTCGAAAAATTGAATCGTTCCAAAATCCGGCTGGTCATGATTGATATCGGCTCGGACCGTCCTTACCTCACATCGGAATATCAGAAGTACACGATCTACCCGCCGTCGAAATACGCCGCAGCTCATCCCGACTCGCCCAAACTTCCCGCTGGCGCGCTTGCCAAAGATGCGGAAATCTCTGCGGGAATACGAAAAGAACAAGATGCGCTTTCCTACGTTCTTGGCTCGTTCTTCAGCAGCAACCCCGACTCCCGAATGGTTGTCAGCGGCGATCTACTTGGCATGACTCCTCCGGCGTATGGCTACCGTGTGCCCATGCCTGCGTTGCGTCAGTCGCTTGCCGAAGTGCGCACGGCCTGGGGAGAGCAGGCTCGAGTGCCGCGGTACGTCAAGGTGGGAGACCGCTATCTATCACTGGCCCAAACCACCCAGGTGCTTGCCGAAGCGCTTGTGGAACGGCGCCGCACAGGGAAGTTGCCGGAGAGCGTCGAAGTGCTGAACGTGTACGGGCCGATCGACCTGTCCCAGACCAGCGGAGCGGCAAAGACCGAAGTATCCGCGGACGACGTAGCTATTGCCGCCATTTACCTTCTGCCAGGATTCTATCCAAAGACTTGGACGCCACTTCCGACCAACAGCGTTCCAACCCAAGTAAAGGTCGGAAAAGTGACTGTCAATGGCGGCCAATACCTTCGATTGATGATCGATGCCCTATTGGCCGACAATCTGGACGCCCGCCTGACGGTGCAGCCAACGTCGATGGTCTGGGGGCCGGAAGCCCTTGGCTTTAAGACCCGACCTGACGAAGAGATGGGGACCATCTGGACCATAAAACCGGCACCGCTGGAACTGTCAAAAATCTCAGCGAAGGCTCAGTAGTACGCTAGCGGCGATGGTCGTAAAGGTTTTCTGAGCAACGGAATTGTTGGTCGGCCCGATGTTCGCTGGGGGTCCATTTGCAGGAAACGGATTGCACTTTTAGTGGACGCGTTTGAAGGGGCGCGCCTTAAACACTTTTCGTAAAGGGAGATAGCGGAGGAGGGCGTGGCGGGAGAATTGCAGCGTAAGGCCGCACGTCACTTCTGAAGAGAGCAAGTAGTTGATTTGTTCTTAATCGGCACGTCTGCCGCCCGCCCTAGACGTCGCCAGACGGTTACGAGAAGGAACGGATACATGTTCGATTGGAAGTTTCCGGGCGCAACGGCGCGAAGCTGCACCTCCAGTGTCGGAGCATGGCTTGGGCGCCCACTGGCGTGGTGGTTGTGTCTGGGTGTGGCCATGGTCCTCGGATTGATTCTGTCTCCGCGCGGCGTATCGCAGGTCACGACCGGCTCGATCCTTGGCTATGTATACGATCCGAGCGGCGCTCCGATTGCAAACGCCACGGTACCATTTCGGACGCAAGCCGATCCGTGCTGCGAAGTACGGCTACGAATGCGGCCGGGGCCTACGAAGTGGCTGGTTTGACGCCGGCGACATACAACGCTCTGGCTGACGCTCCGCACTTCAACTCCGTGAATCGCGACGCAATCTCCCTGGCCGTGAACAGCATGCAGCGTGTCGATTTTCATCTTCCGATTCAGGGCGGAAAGAGCACGATCGAGGTAACCGCGAACGTTCAGATGGTTCAAACCGAGTCCGGCTCGATTGGCTCGGTCATTTCGCAGAACCAGATCAATGCACTACCGCTCAATCAGCGCGATTTTCTGCAGTTGGCATTGCTGCTGCCGGGGGTGATGCCTCCGGTTGAAGGGTCCGAACTGTCGACGCGCAGTTCGTTTTCGATGCACGCGAACGGAGGCAGGGAAGAGTACAACAATTTCCTGCTTGGATGGCGCGGACAACAACGATCCCTATGTAAATCGATATGACGTCGAGCCTCCGATGGACAGCATTCAAGAGTTCAAGGTGGCCACCAGCAGCTACAGCGCCGAGTATGGCCGCAGCGCCGCTGGCCAGGTAAATGTGATCACCCGCCAGGGAACCAACCAGTTTCACGGCTCCTTGTACGACTACCTGCGCAACAGTGTGCTGGACGCGCGGAACTTCTCTGACGAACTTCTGAAAAACCGACGCTCATCCGCAATCAGTTCGGTTTTTCTGTGGGCGGCCCCATTGTGCACGACAAGACGTTTTTCTTTGCCGCCACCGATTTTCTTCGCGGCAAGCAAGGGCTGAGCCGTTATGCCAGCGTGCCTACGGTCGCGGAACGTCAAGGGAATCTGGCGGATCTCTGCCAGACGGGATTTACGAACGGGATCTGCAATCCAGCACTGGCCGGGAGTAGCCTGAGTGCGATTCAAATTTACGATCCGCTGACCCAGCAACCGTTCCTCAATAATCAAATACCCACATCCAGCATTTCGCAGACGAGTCTGAATATTCTGAACGCGTACCCTCTTCCCAATGTGATCAGCGGACCCGGGAATTACCTGGGACATCCGGTTCAGACCGGCAACAATTCCCAGGGCAGTTATCGGCTGGATCATCATTTCAGCCAGGTCGATCTGCTGACGTTTCGTTACAGCTTCGGCGACATCAATGCGTTTGAGCCGTTTCCGGAAGGTTCCAATAACTTGAACGGCTATGGCGATTATTTGCAGGATTTCCTGCAGAATTTCACCGGCCAATATCAGCGCGTCTTTCACAACAACATCGTCAATAATTTTCTGGTTGGCTTCAATCGCTTTACCCGCGATCTGCTACCGCAAAATTACAACGTCGATGTGGGCAAACTCTGGGGAGTTAGTTGGCTGGACCTGCCGTCCGATCAGTGGGGGTATCCGGGTATAAACGTGAACGGATACGCGAGCGCGGGCGACAACTTCAGCCTGCCAATCCGGCGGCATACCAACACCTACCAGATCGCCGACTACGTTTCCTGGGCGCGGGGCGTGCACACGTTGCGTTTCGGTGGAGAAGTACGCGAATTGCAGCTGAACGGCACGCTGGACCTGTTGACGCGCGGATCGCTGAACTTTACGGGAGCTCTGAGCGGTTCGGGAATCAGCGACCTGTTGCTGGGATATCCGACATATACCATACAATCCCAGGCCAACAACCCGCTTACCCTGCGTTCTCAGGAGTACAACCTGTACTTCCAGGATGATTGGCGTTTGCGCCCGGACCTGACCCTTAATCTGGGATTGCGTTGGGAATACAACACACCCGCGTACGATCCGACAAACCGGATGTCCACGCTGGATCTGAAGACGGGCCAGATCGTCCGGCTGGGCACAAACGGGATTTCGTGGTTCCGGGGTCAGCCCGGACTCCAACAATTTCGGACCGCGCGTCGGGTTGGCCTGGACTCCACTGCGCGACACGGTGATTCGCGGGGGCTACGGAATTTTTTACGACTCCGGAATGTTCACCGTGAATTCCGCCCAGTATTTCAATCCACCGGAATTCAACCTGTTCGTGTACTTTCCGTCGGCCAGCGGTCTGCTGACTGTCGACAATCCGTTTCCAACGGCCAACGGAATTACGCCCCCGCCCTCGCTCAACATGCTTGATCCCAGTCTGCAAACGCCGTACATCCAGCAGTGGAATCTTACGGTGGAGCGGTCGTTTTCCAACATTGGCATTTTCAGCCTTGGTTACGTCGGTTCGAAGGGCACCAAGCTGATTCGTGAGTACGATTTGAATCAACCGCTGCCGGCGGCAGGCGACTTGCAGTCCCGGCGCCAGTACGCTGACTACGGAAACATCTTTTTTGTTGAAAGCGGCGCGAACTCCAGTTTCAATTCGCTGCAAGCCACGTTCAAGCGCACGGTGGGCACCTATTTCAACCTGTGGGTCGCCTACACCTATTCACACTCGCTGGATGACGCATCCGCTTTCCAACCCACGGTTGCCGATCCGAACTTTCCGCAGAATAGTCACGATCTTGGCGCGGAGTGGGCCAGTTCCAGTTTCGACATCCGGCATCGCCTGGTTACGGCTGCGGTCGTGCAGCTACCGCGAGGCAATAAGTGGACCCGCAACACCGAATTCCAACAGATCTTCACGTACCAGACCGGACAGCCTTTCACGCCGCTACTTACCTTTGACAACAGCAACACCGGAAATACAGGCGGCTCCGCAGGCTCCGATCGACCGAACCTGGTAGGGAATCCGAACGCGGGAAGTTGCCCAAGTTCTACCGGTGGACCCAGTATCCCCGTCGGCACGCCAAATTGTTGGTTCAACACCAGCGCGTTGGCGATACCCGCACCATACACCTTCGGGGATCTGGGAAGGAATACGCTGCGCGGCCCGACCTACGCTTCCTTCGATCTTTCCATGTTGCGCCGGTTCAATCTCTGGGAAGGAACGCAACTGACGTTCCAGGCCGAAGCGTTCAATTTGTTCAATCGCGCAAACTTCAATTTGCCGGATCCGGCGGTGAACTTCGGTCCGGGATCGACGTTCGGAAAGATTTTGTCGGCGAATGCGGCGCGGCAGTTACAGATGGCTTTGCGATTTACGTTTTAGCGGAAGCGGTCCAGCGCGGAAGTTCGCGGCGCGGAGGAAAGGATGTCGAGACTGAACTTCAAAGTGTCTCGGCGGAGTGGGAATGACTGTGACGGAGGCGTGACGGTGCGCCTGCGGATACGGAGTAGTACGCCCCTGCGCGTCGCGGTGCTTACGTTGTTTCTGATCTTGGCAAGTTCTCCAGCAACATTTGCGGGTGCGAGCGGGAGCATCTCCGGCGCCGTGGTGGATCCGCAGGGAGCGGTGGTTCCCAATGCATCCGTCGCGTTGATCAACACTGCCACCGGCCTGCGATACGTACAGCAAACCGATGCCATAGGGATCTACTTGTTCCGCGACGTTCCGGTCGGCCAATATGAATTACGAGTGGATGCCAGCGGCTTTCGCGTTTACCAGAGATCGCCGATCGCGGTGGATGCCAACAGCGCGCTGCTGATCGATATAACGCTTGCTCTCGGCGTTCAGACGTCTGCGGTGACGGTCACGCAAAGTCCCGTGACCGTGCAGACCGCGGATACCCAACTGGGCGAAGTCATTGGGACAAGTTCGATCAATGCCATTCCGCTGAATGGCCGCAGCTTTACCGATCTGCTGGCGCTGCAACCTGGCGTGGCGCCGATGACCACGATAACCGGCACCTCGATTCAAGCCGCAGGCGCCAGTATTTTTGCGCCATCCGGTTATTTGAACCCGGGAACCATTTCGATCAATGGTCAACGCGAATACGCCAATGGATTTACGGTGAATGACGCCGATGTGGTGGAGCGCTTCACGATGGGCGGGCAGTCATTCCGAATCTGGCACTCGATTGACGAGTTTCGCGTGCTCGACGGGAAATTTCGATGCGGAATACGGAAACTACAGTGGCGGCCGCATCAATATCGTGACGCGATCCGGCAGCAACGCCTGGCATGGGAATGCGTTCGAATATCTGCGGAACACCGACTTCGACGCGCGAAACTATTTTGCGTCCACGCGCGGGGCCTTCCAGCAGAATCAATACGGTGGATCGCTTGGCGGCCCCATCATCAAAAACAAAGTATTTTTCTACGCGGATTACCAGGGCACAGCTCTGAAACAGGGCATTGATACTCCGCAGACTGCCGTGCCCTCGCTGCAGGACAGGCAGGGGAACCTTTCCGACGTTGCCAGTCAACTGACCGGCACGGTCAACGGGCAGTATTGGGCCGATCAACTCAGCCAGCGACTGGGTTACGCTGTGAGTCCGGCGAGCCCTATTATACGGCGGGCTGCGTTTCCTCAGCGCAGTGCGTCCTGCCCAATGCGAACATTCCGCAAGGTGCGTTCTCCGGACCAGCCCAGCATCTGATGGCGTACATCCCGGAGCCAAACCTGGCGAACAACCTGTTCGCGACGTCGGCGGAGAACCTGCTGCTGCACGACAATAAAGGCTCGTTCCGCATCGACGGGAACACCCGCCTGGGCTTGCTGTCCGCGTACTATTTTATGGACGATTATTCGGTAAATAATCCCTATCCGACGCAGCAGGGTGGCGCCAGCGTTCCAGGCTTTAACGCACTCAACCTGGGACGGGCCCAGTTGTTGACCATTGGTCTCACCAAAGCGTTCCGAGCCCACACCGTAAACGAATTTCATTTTTCGTTCGTGCGAGATGTGAACGACCTCGGACAGCCCGTGGGCGGTGTAGGTCCGACCTTGGCCGATCAGGGATTCGTGACCTCGAGTGGAACTCAGAGCATTGTGGCCAATCGGCCGGGCATTCAAGGCGTCGAAAATATCGTTTTCAATAACTACGTGATGGGCGTGACAATCACCGGCCTGAATCAGGCCGATAACACCTATGAACTGCGCGATTCTGTTTCACACGTAGCCGGGCGCCACACCTTCAGCTTTGGCGGAGAGTACTTATACAGCCAGGTCAACGCATATCCGGACGTTCAGTCGAATGGCACGTTCCTGTTTTTTGGCTCGGAAACGGGGTCGGACTTCGCAGATTTTCTGCTAGGCATTCCCAGTCGCTTTACGCAAGGTGACGCGCAAGCCTTTTACAACCGCAACAAGTACGGCGCGCTATTCGCTCAGGACAGCTGGCGCATCAATCCGCAGCTCACACTGAATTACGGAATACGTTGGGACGTGATGATGCCCTGGTACGAGAAATACAATCAGATTCAAACACTGGTTCCGGGCCAGCAATCCGTGGTCTTTCCGGGCGCGCCGACGGGGCTGGTTTTTCCGACCGATCCTGGAATTCCTCGTACGCTGGCTTCCACCCGTTGGAACAATCTTTCGCCGCGCCTGGGCGTCGCGTATTCCCCGGAAGCCGCCGATGGCCTGTCGCGGTGGCTGTTTGGAGCGCCTGGCAAGAGCAGCATTCGCGCGGGATTTGGGCGCTTTTTCTCCGCCGTGGAAGGGGTTTCCGCCGGAGTGATGGCCGGAGATGCGCCCTACGGACAAACGTACACGAGCCCAGGCTCACCTTTGTTTTCTAATCCGTACGTCACCGCGGCCAACGGTTACAACAATGGTCAGCGCTTTCCGCTGCAGTATCCTCCGCTGAACGCCAGCGCCAACAATCCAAACAATTCCATCAATTGGGCAAACTATTTGCCGATCAACGGTTTGCCCGGCTACGATCCGCGCAACGTCACTCCTTACTCTTTGCAGTACACCTTGTCGGTGCAGCGCCAGTTCGGGTCCAATTCCATGCTTACGGTCGCTTATGTGGGCAGCGAGGCGCACCATCTTCTTCTCCTACAGGAGGCGAATCCGGGCAATCCGGCACTTTGCCTGAGCTTGAGCCAGCGGTCGGAGGTCGCGCCCAACAGCCCAACCTGCGGCCCGTTCCAGGAAAGCAGTGTATTCACCACCGCGGCGGGCAAAGTGATCCAGGGTACGCGAGGGCCGTTTGGATCCAATTTCGGGAGCGTTGACTGGCTCTCAACGGTCGGCAATTCCAACTTCAATGCGTTAGAGGTAACGTTCCGTCACACTTCCCGGTTCGCGGAATTCCTCGCCGGCTATACGTATGGGAAGTCGCTCGACAATTCTTCGAGCATTTCCGATCAGCTGATTCCGGGATACCCGCACCTGACGTACGGACTTTCCTCGTTCGATATTCAACAAGACCTGGTGCTCAGTTATCGTCAGGAAATTCCTTTCGACAGGTTGTTTCGCGCGAACAATCGGTGGACGCGAGGCTGGAGTGTGTCGGGGATTACGCGATTTGCCACCGGGTTGCCGGTGACATTGATCAACAACACCGACAACTCTCTGCTGGGTACGCAACCGGATGGCGTCAACTCACTGGGCGCAGACCTTGCCTATATGACGCCGGGGAATCTCGATCTGAATTCGAATCCGCGGAACGGGAAGTCCTACTTCAATACGTCGATTCTTGGGCCTCAGCCGCTGGGCACTCCCGGTAATGTTCCGCACCGTTTTTTCCATGGGCCCGGGATGCAGAATTGGGATATAGCGCTTCTGAAAGACACGCACATCACGGAGAGCGCCAACCTGCAGTTTCGTGTGGAAACTTTCAACACCTTCAATCACGCGCAATTTTTTGGACCCAACACCGTTGACGGCAATATTTCGGACGCTACGTTTGGGCAGGTCGTCAGTGCCGCAGCGCCGCGGTTGATGCAGTTGGCCTTGAAATTGTCGTTTTAAGATGACTCACCCGGACTTCGGTGCAGAACGCGCACGGTCCACGGGTACGCTGTCTCGATTCTCAGAAAATTCTTGCCTCCTCGCGGCTCAAGTGCGCGTTCATCTACCTGAGCGAGATGCTCGGTTAACGACCCAATACACTTTTCCTAAATGACGGTGCGCAGTTTGAGAAATTGTTTGCACATCTTTCGTACCTCGATCTCCTAAGTAGCGTGTTTTGTTTTTCCTGAGAATGGAAGTGGAATTGCCCTTCCCCTGAACGATTGGAACGTGCTCTGTCTCCACTATCCGTGCGTCTCTTGGTCGCGCATGGATATCCCGCTCCTATCGGCGTCCCATTGCTATCACGGAGGATTTTCATGAGATTGCTCTTGGCAAAAGGAGCGATTTGTCTGGCGCTCATCCTGGGCTGCGCATCGTTTGCGGCCGCAGACGCGCTCCCGGTTGGAGCCCTTTCTTTCGACCAACTCGTCTCCGGAGATTCTGGCGCTCTGTTTGGGCTCGACGTGTTTAATGCCACGCAATCGGGCGGCGGAAGCCCGGTAACGACCTTCCTGGCGTATTCCAATCTCAGCCTGACCGTAGTGCTTAGCGGCGGGGTCACGGAAAACGTTTCGCTTACTCCGAGCGACTCATCCGGAGATTTCACGACCGGCGCATTGTTTTCGGCCAATGAAGTTCTCTCCGCGGGGCTGACGGGCAACTTTTCTCCGACGACTGTGAGTTTGGAGGATGGCTCGGTAGTGACGATCCAGAGTGATTTCCTGACGACGCTAAGCGATCCGGCGGGCCCCATTCAGAGCGGCGATAACGCCCTCATCAACGCCAATCCAGCGGTTCAGCCAGTTCCCGAGCCCGGGACCAGTGTGCTGTTGGTCGCTTTTCTCATCGTTGTGAAGGGGTATTGGAGCGTGCGGGGTGCGCGGCTTAGTCGTAGCACTTCCTGAGCGATCACGAAGATTGACGGGTCGATAACGATTTTACTGGCGTGGTTCTAGCGGTTGGCTGTACGGCAGTCCAGGTTCCAAAGTCTTGCATGAATGGCGCTTCTATTCTTCCCGCCCAGGGATTGCCGCGCCGATGGGGGGAAGATGCGTCTTTCGTCGCGGAGTCGCGCGGTTCTGGCCTGTGCATACAGAGCTTTCCTAAGTACAATCCTCAGCTTGTTGCTCGTGCCTGGTCCGGATGGGCTGCTGCAGGTGGCGGGAGCAGCGGTCGCACCGGCTCCGTTGTCTGCGCGTGGACTTGCGCTACCGCCGCTTGATGCGCGGCCCGCCCCCGCACTGGCGGAGAACGAACTCGCTTCGCGCGGCCCCGCGGACCGCACCGCTGAGCCCGCGTCGATGCCCGCAATCCCGGCCGGGCAGATTCCCGTCACTCAGGTGCAACTAACCGCGTCGACCGCGCCAAATTCCGGGCAGGCCGGAACCAGCTATGTGTATGTGAGCGGGTCCAATTTCCCCGCCGGCACGATCCTGTCTTCCGCGGTGAACGTGTATTTCTCGGGGTCTTGCGGGGCTACACCGGTGGCGTCGGTCAAACCTGGCATCATCCAAACCGTCTTTGGCAGTACGCGCCGCCTACAGGTTTTGTTGCCAGCCACCCTGGCATCGGCCACGTATTATGTGTCGCTTGCGGGCGCCACGACCGGCGGAAGTGCGTTCACCAGCGCCAACTGCTCTACCGTGCAGGTTACCTCTGGAGTCGGGCCTGCGGCCAAGCTTGTTTTTAGCGCGCAACCGACGAACGGCACGGCGGGTACTCCCCTGAACGCGGTTTCCGTCCAAATTCAAGATGCGACCGGCAAATTGGTGAGCACGTCCACGGCGTCGGTCACGATCACTTCAACGCCATCTGGAGTTGGCGGGACCACGACGGTGGCCGCAGTGAACGGCGTTGCTACATTCAGCAACCTGGTATTTACGAATTCGGGCAGCTACACGTTGACTGCAGGCTCCACTGGTCTGACCAGTGCGAGAGCAGTTCGTTCAACATCGCGGCGGGCACAGGGTCGAAACTGGTCTTCACGACGCAGCCCGCGAATGGGACGGCGGCGTCCTCTGGCGTTGGCTTCGGTTGTCGTTAAGGTCGAAGACGCGGGTGGGAACGTCGTCACTGGTCCCAGCGCGTCGATCACCATCAGCTCGACTCCATCGGGAGTCGGCGGGACCACTACCATGGCGGCGGTGAACGGGGTCGCCACGTTCAGCAACCTGGTGTTCACTGCGACAGGCTGTACACATTGACGGCAGCTCCACAGGTCTGACCAGCGCGACGAGCAATTCGTTCAACATCGTGGCGGGCACAGGATCGAAGCTGGTCTTCACGACGCAGCCCGCGAATGGTACGGCGGGTTCGGCGCTGCCTTCGGTTGTCGTTAAGGTCGAAGACGCAGGTGGGAACGTAGTTACTGGTTCCAGCGCGTCGATCACCATCAGCTCGACTCCATCGGGAGTCGGCGGGACCACGACGGTGGCGGCAGTCAACGGCGTAGCTACGTTCAGCAACCTGGTCTTCACAGCGATAGGTTCGTACACGTTGACGGCAGGCTCGACTGGTCTGACCAGTGCGACGAGCAGTTCGTTCAACATCGCGGCGGGCACAGGATCGAAGCTGGTCTTCACGACGCAGCCCGCAAGTGGTACGGCGGGTTCGGCGTTGCCTTCGGTTGTCGTTAAGGTCGAAGACGCAGGGGGGAACGTAGTTACAGGTTCCAGCGCATCGATCACGATCAGCTCGACTCCATCAGGAGTTGGCGGGACCACGACGGTGGCAGCGGTAAACGGTGTAGCGACGTTCAGCAACTTGATCTTTACGAACACGGGCAGCTATACGTTGACGGCAGCCTCGACCGGTCTGACCAGCGCGACGAGCAATTCGTTCAACATCGCAGCGGGAGTGGCGGCGAAGCTGGTGTATTCCACGCAGCCGACAAACGGCACGGCAGGCAGTCCTCTGGCGAGCGTAGCGGTGCAGGTGCAGGATGCCGGCGGCAACCTGGTGAGCACATCCACGGCATCAGTGACCATCACCTCAACGCCATCTGGAGTTGGCGGGACCACAACGGTGGCCGCAGTGAATGGCGTAGCTACGTTCAGCAACCTGGTCTTCACCGCAGCAGGTTCATACACGCTTTCGGCAGGCTCGACTGGTCTGACCAGCGCGACCAGCAATTCGTTCAACATCGCAGCGGGAGTGGCGGCGAAGCTGGTGTATTCCACGCAGCCGACAAACGGCACGGCAGGCAGCCCTCTGGCGAGCGTAGCAGTGCAGGTGCAGGATGCCAGCGGCAACCTGGTGAGCACGTCCTCGGCATCGGTGACGATCACGTCAACGCCATCAGGTGTGGGTGGCACCACGACGGTGGCTGCGGTGAACGGCGTAGCTACGTTCAGCAACTTGGTTTTACAGCATTGGTCGTACACGCTGACGGCAGCCTCAACGGGTCTGACCAGCGCGACGAGCAATTCATTCAACATCGCGGCAGGCACGGGATCGAAGCTGGTCTTCACGACCCAGCCCGCAAGTGGCACGGCGGGTTCGGCGCTGGCTTCGGTTGTCGTTAAGGTCGAAGACGCGGGGGGGAACGTCGTTACCGGTTCCAGCGCTTCGATCACCATCAGCTCGACTCCATCGGGAGTTGGTGGCACCACGACGGTAGCCGCGATAAGCGGTGTAGCGACGTTCAGCAACCTGGTTTTCACGAGTTCGGGCAGCTATACGTTGACGGCAGGCTCGACGGGTCTGACGAGTGCGACCAGCAATTCGTTCAACATCGCGGCAGGCACGGGATCGAAGCTGGTCTTCACGACGCAGCCCGCGAATGGTACGGCGGGTTCGGCGCTGGCTTCGGTTGTCGTTAAGGTCGAAGACGCAGGGGGGAACGTCGTTACAGGTTCCAGCGCGTCGATCACCATCAGCTCGACTCCATCGGGAGTCGGCGGGACCACGACGGTGGCCGCAGTGAACGGCGTTGCCACGTTCAGCAACCTGGTATTTGCAAATTCGGGCAGTCTACACGTTGACGGCAGCCTCGACTGGTCTGACGAGCGCGACCAGCAATTCGTTCAACATCGCGGCAGGAGCGGCGGCGAAGCTTGTTTATTCGACGCAGCCGACAAACGGCACGGCAGGCAGTCCTCTGGCGAGCGTAGCAGTGCAGGTGCAGGATGCCAGCGGCAACCTGGTGAGCACATCCACGGCATCAGTGACCATCACTTCAACGCCTTCAGGGGTCGGCGGCACAACAACTATCGCGGCAGTGAATGGCGTTGCCACGTTCAGCAACCTGGTCTTCACCGCAATGGGCTCGTACACGTTGACGGCAGCGTCAACCGGTCTGACCAGTGCGACGAGCAGTTCGTTCAACATCGCGGCGGGCACAGGATCGAAGCTAGTCTTCACGACGCAGCCCGCGAATGGGACGGCGGGTTCGGCGTTGGCTTCGGTTGTCGTTAAGGTCGAAGACGCAGGGGGGAACGTGGTTACAGGTTCCAGCGCCTCGATCACGATCAGCTCGACTCCATCAGGAGTTGGCGGGACCACGACGGTGGCGGCAGTGAACGGCGTAGCTACCTTCAGCAACTTGGTCTTCACCGGAGCAGGTTCATACACGCTTTCGGCAGCATCGACCGGTCTGACCAGTGCGACGAGCAGTTCGTTCAACATCGCGGCGGGCACAGGATCGAAGCTGGTGTTCACGACCCAGCCCGCAAGTGGTACGGCGGGTTCGCCGCTGGCTTCGGTTGTCGTCAAGGTCGAAGACGCAGGCGGGAACGTCGTCACTGGTTCCAGCGCGTCGATCACCATCAGCTCCACCCCATCTGGAGTCGGCGGGACCACCACCGTAGCCGCCGTCAACGGCGTTGCCACATTCACCAATCTGCTCTTCACAGTTGCGGGCGCCTACACCCTCACGGCGGCGTCAACGGGACTGACGAACGCGACCAGCAATCTCTTTAGTGTTGGCGCAGGCGCAGCGAGCAAACTTGTCTTTGGAACGCAACCGGCAAACGGTACAGCAGGCACCGCAATTGCAGCGGTCAGCATCCAGATTCAGGATGCGGAAGGCAATATCGTCTCGAACTCTACTGCTTCCGTGACCATTTCGTCGACGCCCGCGGGAGTGAGTGGCACTACCACCGTTAGCGCCTCTAGTGGTGTCGCCACATTTACGACTCTGGAGTTCTCGGCAAGCGGGAGTTATACGCTGACCGCGGCCTCGGCCGGACTCACCAGCGCAACCAGCAACTCGTTCACGATTTCCGGAGGCGGCACTCCGGCGATTACGGTCTCTCCAAATTCAGGCCAGGTGGGAACACAAGTTCAGGTAACGATCACTGGCCAGAATACGCATTTCCAGGCAGGCGTGACGCAAGCCAGCTTTGGTCCTGGCGTGGCCGTGGGAACCGGAACCGCGGGTGGATTTGGACCTGTTACGGTCACCAGCGCGACTTCTGCCACCGCGCAACTCAATATTTCGGCCAACGCGCCGTACGCAGTGCGGGCGGTGGTCGCCAAGACCGGCAGCGAACAGGTTTCGGAACTCAACGCCTTCAGCGTTGTCGGACCGGCCGCCATTCTTTACACGCAGCCGAACTCCGCCAAGCCGGGCCAGACGCTGACCGTCACGATCGCGGGCATCTTCACACACTTCCAGCAGGGCGTATCGGTGGCAAATTTTGGCGCCGGAATCTCGGTTGGTGGCGGCCGCGGCAGGTGCTGCGGGTCCCATCACCGTGACGAGCCCAACTTCCGCAACAGCGCAAATCACGGTGTTGGCGGGCGCCACATTGGGTCTAAGGGCGCCGATCAGTGTAACTACCAACACGGAAACTGCTTCTTGGAACAGCCCAGGCTTTTACGTGCTTAGCAATGTCACTGGCTCTGCTCCAGCCGTGACGATCACCAGCCCTGCGGAAGCAGCGGAAATTACCGCTCCCACCGTAGTGACCGGCACAGTGAGCAGCCCGAACCTCGCGTACTGGACATTGTCCTACCAGGGCAGCGGGTCTACTACCTTTACGCAATTCGCCACCGGTACTACCGCAACGGTAACGGGCACGCTGGATCCCACCGTTCTCGTAAACGGTATTGCGCAAATTCAGCTGACCGCGACCGATCAATCGGGCCAAACCGGCACTGCAATTGTGAATGTGGTGATCTCGCGCAAGCTCAAACTCGGTAACTTCACCTTGCGCTTTAACGATATGACCGTGCCCGCTCCCGGTCTCGACATCAACGTCGTGCGGGTTTACGACAGTCGTGTGAAAGCCAGCGCGGACTTCGGTTACGGGTGGTCGCTCGATATTCAGACCATGAAGATCGAGGCAAACGCGCAGCTTGGTATCAACTGGGTGGGAACACTGAGCGGACTCACCTACTGCGTAGAGCCGGCGCAGAATTATATCGTCACAGTGCGCCTGCCCGACGGCACCGAATATCAATTCCAACCACAACTAACCAGCGATACGGGTTGCACGCAATTCCAGCCGCCACAGGCCGTAAACATGATCTTTGTGCCGGTGGGCATCACTCCGGCCAACGCAACGTTGACGCAGTCCGGCGACACTCAATTGTTCGTCAACGGTAATTTCCCCGGATCCGTGCAATCGCTGGATGCCAGCGATCAGACTTTTGTTTACGATCCAGATCAATACACTCTCACGCTTCCCAGTGGCCAGAGCTTCCAGTTGAGCCGCACGTTCGGTGTGCAATCGATCACCGACACCAACGGGAATACGCTGACCATTTCTTCGACTGAATCTCTTCGTCCAGCGGAAAGAGTGTCACTTTCGTGCGTGACGCGCAGAATCGCATCACCACGATGAAGGATCCGCTCGGTTATTCCTTGGCCTACGCCTATGATGCCGCGGGCGACCTGGAATCGGTAACCGACCAACTCGGTAACGTTTCGACGTTCACCTACGACTCCAACCACTACTTGCTCGGCTTTAAGGATCCCAGCGGCAACCAGCCGATTCGCAGCGTCTATGACGATTCCGGGCGGTTGGTGCAGATCATCAATGGCTCCGGTCAAGTGACCAATGTCTCCAACGATGCGGTTGCCAGCACCGCCACGGTTACGGATTACCTCGGCAATGCCACGACCTACGTGTACGACGCCGACGGCAACATCCTTTCCCAGACCAACGCACTGGGGAACACCATTACCGCAACCTACGACGCCAACGACAATCTCACCAGCACGACCGATGCGCTGGGGAACAAGTCGACGTTCACTTACGATGCCAACCACAACCGGTTGACTTCCACGGACGCTCTGGGTCACACGACCACCAAGACCTACAACGCGTCGAACCAGGTGCTGACTGTGAAGGATCCGAACGGAAACGTCACCACCAGCACGTACGACGCGAGCGGCAATCTTCGACCTTAACCGATCCCCTCGGCAAAACGATGACACGCGTCTTCACCGCCAACGGCTCGATCAGTTCGGTGACCGACCCTGCGGGCGCCACGGTGTCGTACACCTATGACAGCTTCGGAAATCCGACAACGCAGACCGACCCTCTCGGCGTAGTTACCAGTTACGGGTTGGACGCCAATAGCAACCGTACCTCTATGTCCGTAACGCGAACCACGACCAGCGGTCCGCAAGTCCTGAACTCGAAATATGGATACGATGCCAAGGATCAGTTGTCGTCGTCCACGTATCCTGACGGAAGCATCGAACAAGCCACGTACACCGCTTCGGGACAAAAGGCTTCCCAGACCGACGAACTGGGCCACACGGTCAGCTTCAGCTATGACAACCAGGGGCGCCTGACACAGACGCTCTATCCCGATGGCAGCCAAATCACCAGTGCTTACGATGCCAACGGACAGGTGGTCCAGACAACCGACGCGGCGGGTGTGACTTTGACGTACACCTACGATGCTGCGGGAAACCTGATTTCCGCCACCAATTTGGCGACTGGCGGCGCCACTTCCGCCACCTATGACGGGAACGGAAACGTTCTCTCGCAAACCGATCCGCTCGGCAACAAAGCCACGTTTACCTATGACGCCGCGAACCGGCAGATTACCAGGACAAACGCGCTGCACCAGACCACTACCTTCGGCTATGACGCGAACGGCAACCGCACCTCGATTACCGACGCGAACGGCCACACGACGACGGTGCAGTATGATGCGAACAATCGTCCCGTGAAGACGACGTATCCCGATGGGCACCTTTCAGAGCGTGTCTTACGATCCTGATGGCCACATTATCTGTCCAAGACGGACGCCAACGGGAAGACGACTCAATACACGTACGACATGGCCGGGAGAATCCTGACCGTTACGGACGCACTGGGTCACGTCACCAGTTACACCTACGACGAAGTGGGCAACCGCATTACGCAGAAGGATGCTAACGGCCATACTACTACCTATGCGTACGATCAGCGCGGACGGCGCACTCAGCGCACGCTGCCCGGCGGTCAATCGGAAACGTATGTCTACGACGCGACTGGCAGAGTAACTTCACGCACCGACTTCAACGGACACGTAACGACCTATACCTACGACTCGATGAACCGCCTGCTGACGAAGGCGCCCGATCCTTCCTTCCACGCTCCAACCGTTGTGTACACCTACACCGCCAGCGGCAAGCGCGCATCCATGATCGATGCCAGCGGTACGACCACTTACAAATACGACGCTTCGGACCGTCTGATTCAGGCGGCAAAGCCGAACGGAACGCTGAACTACACCTACGATGTTGGCAATAATCTGACATCGCTGAGCGCCGGAGCAAACGTAACCTATGCGTATGACGCGCTGAACCGTCTGGAGAGCGTCTCCGAAGCCAACACCGGTACGACTACGAATACTTACGATGCGGTAGGCAATCTCTCCGGTGTCACTTATCCGAACGGCGTCGTTCACGCCTATACCTACAATTCCAAAAATCAACTGACGCAACTCGGCGTGAACAAGGGCGCCACCGGTGTCGCGTCGTTCGGGTACACGCTAGACTCGGTGGGCAATCGCACTGCCGTGAGCGAACTCAGCGGCCGCAGCATCAGCTATGTCTACGACAGCCTGTACCGCCTGACTTCGGAAACGGTATCGGGCGCTCCCGCAGGACCCAACGGCACCGCCAGCTACACCTACGACCCGGTCGGAAATCGCACGCAGACCACTTCGTCACTCGCGGGTGTTCCCTCCGCTACCCCGACTTACGATGTGAATGACCGACTGACAACAGACACTTACGACGCTGACGGAAACACGACACTGTCCGGCGGCTCGGCAAACGTCTACGATTTCGAGAATCACCTCGTGCAGCGCGGGAACATCAGCCTGGTCTACGATGGCGACGGTAACCGCGTGTCCAAGACGGTTGGAACGGTCACCACGAAATACCTTATCGACGACCTGAGCATGACGGGATTTCCAGACGTCGTTGAAGATGTCCGACGGTAGCTCGCGCACCCTGGTCTATGGATTGTTCCGCATCAGCCAGCGGCAATTTGTTGCCAGCACTTCGACCACTCTGACCAGCTTCTACGTCTATGACGGCCACGGCTCAACACGGGCGCTCACGGACGCTACCGGCGCGGTGACCGACACGTACGATTACGACGCCTGGGGCAACCTACTGCATTCGACAGGAACAACGGAGAACGAGTTCTTGTACGCCTCCGAGCAGTACGATGCGGATTTGCACCTGTACTACAACCGGTCGCGTTATCTGAATACGGTGACCGGCCGCTTCTGGACTATGGATACGTACGAAGGCGATCCGCAATCACCGCAGTCACTCCATAAGTACCTCTACGTGGGCGCCAATCCGGTCAACATGCTTGATCCCAGCGGGCATGATGGCCTGATGGAGTTACTGACGACGTTTGCGATTCAGCAGGCGTTGAACTTCATCGTCGACTTTACCTTCCGAAACGTCCTGACGGTGTTTATCAGTGCCCTGATTCCCAAGGGCACTTATCAGGACATCTTGACGTTCTTCCCGGATGCGACGGTGATCGGAGGTACAGCCGGCGCCCAGATCGCGAAAGGGTCGATAGGATTGGGCTTCAACGCTGGAATTGAGTTGGTGTTCTCGCTTCGCACATTTCGGTCAGCCGTCTTTACCTACTTTGGAGTTGGTCTGTCGTTCGCATCATCGAATGGATCCTCGGCAAGTGCCGCAGGCTACATTGGTGTTGCATATCGCTGCAGAAATTCGGGGGACTACGCAGGGCCTGGCTTCACTTTGAGCTTCTCGGTCGGCCTCCTGCCGCCCAAGGTCGGCACCAAAGTCTTCCAGGACGCGGCCAACTGGATTCACGCCAAGGCCGCACTGCCCAGCCTACCGTCTGTCTTCGCCAACGCGCTGTCGAAAACCGCGAATCACACCGGGGCTATCGCCAACGCGACGTTCAATTTGGGGGTCTCGTATTCCGAGCCGCACACAACCACCGCTGCATTCAGTCAGCCGGTGTCGACCCAGATCAACGGCAGCACCAGCTCTGCAAATTCCTTCTCCTTCGGAGCGGTGATGTACTACCAGCTATTCCCGTGGGACGGCTCGGAAGTGCCGTTTGTGCGGTAGGACAATGAGATCGATCCCATTAGTCGGGGCGAAATTGTTACGGGTTCCCACGCGCTTGCAGGGAACGGCGTAGCTGCACAACAAAATCGTTCCCGAAAGATCCAGTCGGCGGGGAGCCGGCCTTCGCCGGGCTAGCGTCCGCAACGAATAATTCGGTGGTATTAAGCCGAGTTGATAATCGGATGAATGGTGAAAGACGGCCAAGCAGGTGGGGAATGGATCAATTTGTGCCGTACTGTCTGCTGCGTAGGGAAATTTACTCGGAAGTAACAAACAAGTAGCCTCGGCTTGATGTCAATTTTGTAATTTAGCCCTCGTTCCAAACGCTCCCAGCAAGACCAAAAGAACGTAATCTAAATCCCGCGCCGCGAATCGACTCTTAGTCCCTCGAGGTAACACCATGTTTTCATCACGCCAGTGGTTTTTCCTTGTTTTCCTGTTCATCGCGGTAACAATTCCTTCCAATCCTCAAAACGTTATGTTGACCGGCACGATCACCGGCAGAGTCACTGATCAAAGTGCGGCGGTACTGGCGGGCACGTCGGTTGTAATCGAAAATCTCGATACCAGCGTCGAAAAGTCAGGGGAAACCAGCGATTCCGGATTGTACCGATTTAGTGCCCTGCCTCCTGGGCCGTACTCGGTGTCCGTAAGTCAGAAGGGCTTTCGCAGCGCGCGAGCGCTGGTCCAGGTGGAAGTAGGCAGCACGGTGTCACAGGATTTCGAATTGCACGTCGGCGTTGCCGGCGAGGCGATCACCGTGACGGGCTCTTCTCCCTTGTTACGGCCCACGGAATCCTCCGTCAGTACGCTTCTGGATCGCACGCTTATCAATGAGCTGCCTCTCAACGGGCGGAAATACACCAATTTCACGTTGCTTGCGCCGAATACGAGTTCCGATGGAGATACCGGGCTGGTCAGCATTGCCGGCCAACAGGGCGGAGAAGACTCTGGATATGCCAACGGAAATGGCGCAACGTCGTTCACCGTGAATGGCTCGAACGCGACCAGCAACTACTTCGGCGACATCATCGGACGTTACCGTATCCCCTACCTCTACGGAGAAAATGCAATCCAGGAATTTCAGGTTGCCGTCAGCCCCTACTCGGCGATTTACGGCGGAGGACAAGGTTTCGTCAATACGGTCACCCGGTCCGGAAGCAACGGATTTCACGGGGAAACTTTTTATTACAATCGCAACTCAGCGTTTCAAGCCAATGACGCCATTTCGAAAGCCAGCGGACTACCAAAGCCCTTGGACGATTTGCAGCAGTTTGGAGGGGCGCTGGGTGGACCGATCGTGCGCGATCGCCTATGGTTCTTCGTCGATTACGAGCAGCAATTGGAAAACAATCCGATTTCCGTGATCAATCCCGCGCTGACCGTGACCCCACAGAACGAAGCGAGTTTCTTGAGCTCCAACTTCGGAATTCCCGCGGGAACCGTTCTACCAGCGCCGAATGGGCCTTTGCCAGTACCCGGCAACAATAGCGCACCGGATCCGTCCAATCCGGCTTATCTGCAGCAAGTCTCTAATGCTATAAACGCTTTGAACTCCAATCTTGGAGTCAAACCCAGACAGCGAAATGATTACCAACTGATGGGGCGGCTCGATTGGCAGGCCAGTTCCCGGGACGGCCTGTTCCTGAGCTTCAATTGGAACCGGTTCAATTCACCCGGCGGTGTCATTACCGATCCCACGGTCGGCGACTACGGAATCCAGACTCTCGCGAACGCGGACGTGCATGTTTTTCATTTGAGCTTTGGGTGGACGCACTCGTTCTCCTCGAAGCTACTGAACGAATTCCATTTTGGCGCTTCCGACGACAATCAGATCTCGATTCCAACTGGATTGGCTCCCAACACTCCTACGATCATTTTGGATAGTCCGGCCGCGTTCACTCTCGGCAACGCACCGTTTTCGGTTGGCAGGGTGTTTGAGCGCCAGTGGTCGATCGCGGACCGGATGAACTGGATCATCGGCAAACACACTCTTCAATTTGGTTTCGATTGGACCCGCGTTTGGGATTCTGACAGTAATGACGGCGGCGCGGACCCCAATGCCGCCGTTGACTTAGGTTCTTTTCTCGGCAGCTATGAATTTTCGAGCCTGCAGGCGTTTGCGCTGGGACAATACAACATCTTCAGCCAGACTTCGGGTAACCCCACCTTCTCGTTCGGCGTGCCCTATTATGGCTTCTACGTTCAGGATACTTTTCGGGCTTTACCGAAGTTGACGCTGGAACTGGGTTTGCGCGAGGACTTTCAGGTGTATCCGCAGCCAAAAGAAAATCCAGAGTTTCCGCTGACGGGACAGTACCCGAATCAGTTTCTACGCCTGGCGCCTCGTATCGGATTTGCGTGGGAACCGTTGGCCAACACCGTGATCCGCGGAGGATTTGGCCAGTTCTTCAGCAACATGAACGGGCTGAATTATCGCAACGCGGTGGTTTCCAATGGATTGTCTTCTCAGCAATCTTCGGTGAGCGTGATTTACGGCTCCGGCGCGCCCAATCAGCAGTTACCCACGTTCCCGAGTATTCTGCCGAGTAATTCTTCGCTGTTCAGCGCCTCGGAGGATATTTCTCTGGTATCGCCGCAGTTCAAAACGCCGTATGTGTTCGAGGCGAGTTTGCAGATTGAGCGCGAGATTTTCAAGAACACCACGTTGAGTGTGGGCACGCTGTGGAACCGGGGCGTGCACCTGCTGTCGGGTAGCGCATATGACTTGAACTTGAATCCGTTGCAGGGAACGACGAGCTATACGGTGTGCCCCATCGGCACAACCATTCTGCCCTGCACGGGGCCGAAAATTACCCTCCCGACTATGGATAATGGCCTGTTAACCGAAGGCCGAATCAATCCCAATCTTGGCCAGATCAACGAATTGATCAGCCCGGGGCAAAATCAATACAACTCCCTGTTCGTGGAATTGAAGCGCCGCATGTCCAACGGCCTGATGATGCAGTTTTCGTATACGTTTGCGAAAAGCCTGATGCATAACGGACTGGACTTTAACAATCAATTCGACTTCCGCAACACCGGCGCTCCCTCATTACTGGATCAAAGACATAATCTCACCTTCGCCGCAGTCTATCAACCACGGATGGAACGATTGACTGAATCGAATGTAGGAAGGGCCCTATTGTCGAGCTGGACGCTCAGCACGGTGATGAAATTTTCTTCAGGCAGGCCATACGCCGGATTACTCTCCCCGGCGTGCACGAGCTCGAACCTGTCGTTCAGCAACTGCGATGGCGCGAGCGACAACCTGAATGACTCAGCATTCAATCAGGATACGGCCAATACCGCAGCGGGAATTAATGGCGCCGGACCGAGTCCCAACATCGGCCTGAATTCTTTTTATGGGCCGTGGCTGGAAATGATCGATGTGGGGATGGCACGGAGTTTCGCGATAACAGAAGGCAAGAAACTGACTTTCGGAGTGCAAGTATTCAACCTGTTCAACCACGCTAACTATTACGTGCAAAACGGAGACGGCGTTAACCAATTGCAATACAATCCCATCGGAACAAATTGTGGAGACGGGCAGAGCCTGAACCAAAGCTGTTATCTGGTGCCCAACGTTGGGGCGGGCAATTTTGGGACTTATCAGGAAGTAAATCCAAATGGTCTTCCGCGCGCCGTCCAATTCTCTTTACAGTTCTCTTTCTGATGCGATAGCGAACTTCTGGATTCAATCGAACAAACAGCAGCCCAAAGTCGACGGAATCGCTTGACGATTGAGTAGAGAAGGTCACTGCCGAGCAAATCTTCGTCGAACCGCTACGCCCACCAGGCGGCGCCTGCCTGCTCCCGGATTACGATGCCGTTCAGGAAGTTCGCTGCTTTCGTTAAACCCTCCTCGGGCGAGAGCAAGGTGTCTTCGTGCTCGATGGAAATCACAGAATCGTAGCCATACATGCGCAGCGCCGATACAAACTGGCGCCACCATTCGGCGCCGTGGCCATAGCCGCAGGTGCGGAAAATCCAGGCGCGCTCGCGCTCCTCGGTGTACGGCTTGGTATCCAGCACGCCGGTGCGTGGCAAATTGTCCGGGTGAAGTTGCATGTCCTTGGCATGCACGTGGAAGATGGCGCCTTCGAGGACGCGGATCGCGGCGATTGGGTCGATGCGTTGCCAGAATAGGTGGCTGGGATCGAAGTTACACCCACGTTCGGTCCGGCGATGGAGCGCAGCCGCAGCATCGTCTCCGGGCTGTAGACCACAAACCCTGGGTGCATTTCGACGGCGATTTTCACGCCATGATCCGCGGCGAACCTGGCGTGATGCGGTCCAGAAGGGCGCGACGACTTCGTTCCACTGCCACTCGAGAATTTTGCGATAGTCCGGCGGCCACGGGCAGGTCACCCAGTTGGGAGCGATGGCGGTGGGGGAGTCGCCCGGGCATCCCGAAAAATCGACAACCACGGAGACGCCCAGCTTTTCTGCAAGCAAGATGGTCTTTCGGCTGACGTCTTTATTTTGTTGCGCAAACTCCTTATCGGGATGCAGCGGGTTTCCATGGCAACTTAACGCGCTGATTTTGGCGCCATGATCCGCCAGAATTTTTTGGAATTCGGTAAGCGCGGCTGGATTCTCGAGCATCGCAGAGTTTGCAATGCGCATCGCCCACGTAATTGCCCGTGGCGAGCTCGATGGTATGGATGTTCAGCGCTTTCAATTTTGCGAGGACATTCGGCAACGGAAGTTGCGCAAGCAACGGCGAAAACACTCCGATATACAAGGCGTGATCCTCCTTGGCGACAAGGCGGAACTATATCCACCCGCAACGCCATTGTCGATGGATTGTAGCCTGAACCGGCGGTTGGCCGCCTACGGAGAGATTTGCAGGCTTTCTAATGACTGATAGGCGGTTTGCCAGAGCGCCGGGCTTGGTGCGCCCGGGTCTGGAGAATATTCTGGATGGGATCACGCCTTCCGGGTCTGAACAGTTCGGTGTTTTGACGGAGTTCCCATGAATTCGATCTTCTACGACTCTGCTGTAACGGACGATGTGCGTCGCCGCCATCTGTACGCTGGACAACTCTATGTGTATTCGCCGACGCCCAGTTCGCTGGAGCTTTGCAATCTGGCCGCAGAGCTATCGAAAGATGCCTTTGCGCCGCATTCACCAATCGAAGCGCAACATCATCTGCCTGTAGAACGCTTTGCCAGCATTCTTTCTGAATTGAAGCCCAAGTTCATCCATCATCCCGAGTGCAAACGTATCATTCCGACATTGCTGGAAGAACTGGGCTGTGACCTTCAGAAGACCTATTTTGACGTTCCTCGATTGCGGACTTCCACCAGCGACGACTTTCTGAGCACGGGAATTTCCTATGCGTTCCATCCGCATCGCGACACATGGTATTCGGCGCCCCAATGCCAACTAAACTGGTGGATTCCGGTTTTCGATGTAGTGCCAGAGAACATCATGGCCTTTCACGCGCGCTATTGGCAGCAACCCGTACGCAACGGTTCACGGCAGTACAACTACACGGAGTGGAACCGGGTCAGCCGGTTCAACGCCGCGCAGCAGATCGGGAAAGACACGCGCGTTCAACCAAAACCGGAAGAGCTGATGGACTTGGAGCCGCAGGTTCGCGTGGTGCTGCCGGTGGGCGGCATACTGGTATTCTCAGCGGCTCACATGCATTCGACAGTGCCGAATACGTCCGGAAAGACGCGCTTCAGCATCGATTTCCGCACTGTGAATCTGGACGACGTCACCGCGCGACAGGGCGCACCAAACATCGATTCCGAATGCACTGGCACGAGCTTGGGCGATTTTCTGCGTGGCTCGGACCTGGCGCATATTCCTGCGGATTTGGTATCCGCCTACGATACTCCGATGGCGCACTGAAACGGCAATTAAACTACATAATGAACGCCGATCCGCATACCTGACAAAAACAAAAATGCTAAGATGCGGCTCATGAGAGCCCTTGTATACACCGCTCCTGGCCGCGTGCAACTTGAGGAACGTCCTCGAGTTCAACCTGGCGGGGACGAGGTGGAAGTCCAAATCGAGCTGGCAGGGATTTGCGGTTCGGACATTTCTGGGTTTTTGGGACACAGCGCGCGCCGAAAGCCGCCGCTGGTTCTGGGGCACGAATTCATTGGCCGGTTGAGTGATGGGCGGCGGGTGGTAGCCAATCCGCTGATTAGCTGCGGAACGTGTCCAGCATGTCTGGCGGGCGAACAGAATCTTTGCGATTCCTGGCGCTTGTTGGGTATGGACCAGACTGCGGGGGCGTTCGCGGAATATGTTACTTTGCCATCCCGGCAGATTTACGAGATACCTGATTCGTTGCCGTCGAGTTGTGCCGTGCTGGCAGAGCCGCTGGCAAATCCGGTGCATTTGTTTCGGATCGTAGCGCCTCGTCCATTTTTCCGGTTGGCGATTGTCGGCGCGGGCACCATGGGCGCTCTGTCGCTGCTCACGGCAAAGCAAATTGGGGCCAGAGAGATTTTGCTTGTGGATGTCAGCGACCAGCGCCTGGAGACCGTGAAACGCCTGGGAGCCGATTTTGCCATCAACACCGGTACACCGGATGGCGTGGCGGACGCCAAGAGGTTGGCTGGAAGCGGCTACGATGTTGTGCTGGACGCCAGCGGAAGCGCTCCTGCTCGGCAGATGGCCTTCGATTTATGCCGACCTGGCGGCCAAGTAGCGCTACTCGGCATGGGCGCGCAAAAAAGCGAACTGGATTTTGTGACCAGCATCCGCAAAGAACACCGAGTGGTCATGTCCTTCGCGTACACTCCAGTCGATTTCCGGCGCGCACTGGATCTATTGATCGCAGGCGAAGTGGACCTTAGAGCGTGGACCGAAACACTCCCGCTGGAACACGGACAAGAAGCGATGGATCGGATCAGCCATCACCCCGGAGCGACGTTGAAGATGCTGCTATCGATGGAAAGCGGGGCGCACTAAGGCCATCGCCTGTTCGATTCAGGCATTTCTCGTTGAAGATCAGATTTGGGACAGTCTTGCGCCACGCCCAAGAGAAATGCGCGCTTGCCTTTTGTAGCCATTTCCCGTCGCGGGTTTTCTGGATGAGTGTCCGTTGGACGGATTGCTGTAAACACTGCAACATTGTTTCGCGAGCTCCAAAAAACAGCATTCAGCGCAAAGACGGGATGGAACGATCAGAATTTCTGCGCTTTTGCCGCATTGAGAGCAGAGCTTGGCGGGCGAGTAGATCTCTACGGCGCTAGTGTTACTCAGACAATCGAGTACAGTTGAAATCTCGACCGCACGATCAATCGTTTTACGATCCCAGGGTTGGGTAGAATCGAGGTCCGGCATGTGTTCTCCTCGGAGCGAACCGCACGACGGGCCTGCGGTGGGGACTTCCAGGAAAACATCGTGCGCAGTTTAAGTTGTGTCAAAATCGTACATGTGTATGTGCCCTGCGTCACATATCGTTAAAGTAACGAGTCGTAAGCAAAGCGGGTCGCATTTTGATTTGAGCAGTGCGGCGAAGCGCCGGATAAGGCTTGCGCGTCGGCTAGTTCGAACCGTCGTTTTCTTGTAGTTCACCGATGATTTCTTGAGTGTGTTCGCCAAGCAGCGGCGGAGCCAGACGGTAACAGAGTGGCTCGCGCGTGTACCGAATCGGGTTGGCGATGGAGCGTACAACTCCCAATGTGGGGTGCTCCAGTTCAACAATCAGATGTCGTGCAAGAGTCTGCGGATCGGCCAACGCTTCAGAAACAGTCTGAATCGGAGCGGCGGGGATGTTGAGCTCACCAAGAATGCGCAACCATTCGGCCCGCGATCGACTGTGAAATTGGGATTGCAGCAGCGGGATCAATTCGGCCCGGTGCTGGATCCTGTTTGCATTAGTGGCGAATCGTTGGTCTGTGGCAATTTGGGCTCCGATGTCGATGACGGATAGCAACTTGTCCCAAATAGTGGCCGTTCCTACCCCCAGCGCAAAGCACAAGCCATCGGCGGCGCGAAAGACCTGATACGGCACGATATTCGGATGGGCATTCCCGAGTCGCTCCGGAGCCACCTCTGCGTTCAAATAGCTGCTGCCGACGTTGGCTAGCCAGGTAAGCTGGGAATCGAACAGGCTCATGTCCAGGAATTCGCCGCTGCCGGTCTTTGTTCGGCGATACAGAGCGCCCAAGATGCCCATGGCCGCGTAGATACCCGTAGTGATGTCCGCGATAGCAACCGGAAATCGCATGGGTTCACCGGAAGGCTCGCCGGTGAAGCTCATTACGCCCGCCTCAGCCTGCGCCAGAATGTCGTAACCAAGGCGGCCCTCATTTGGGCCGGACCATCCATAACCCGTGATGCTGCAATAGATCAGCGACGGATAGCGCTTCGCGACGGAGGCTGAATCCAGTTCGGCTTGGCGGAGCGTTTCCAGGGCGGGCTGGTTGCACAAAAACACGTCCGCGGTACGCAGCAACCGGTGCAATATCCGAAGATCGGCGGGCTTCTTGTAATCAAGCACAATGGATCGCTTGTTGCGATTGGCCGCTAGGAAGTACGCCGATTCTGTGCCCACAAAAGGAGGACCCCAACCTCGGGATTGGTCTCCGGTCCCCGGCCGCTCCACTTTGATGACGTCGGCACCCAGATCGCCGAGTAACATGGCGGCGTATGGCCCCGCCAGAGCTTCGGTAAGCTCAACGACTCGTACGCCCTCCAGCACAGGTGCCATTAGAGCGGATTATAGCGAAGTCATGAGGTAGCGGTAAGGAAAGCGAGCGACCGCCTTATTACGGAAGGAAAGTGCAAACGAAGCAACGACATAGCGGGCTGAAAGACACCTCCCTGTGACGCCGCTGCTTGCCTAGCAGCAGCCCTTGCCCTGACAATAAGAAGTTGCGTTAACGCGTCCGAATATCACCATTCTATTCGTTTGCCGACGGAGACCCTGGCCCGATGCCGAACTTGCCGCACCCACCAAAGCGATTTGTGGCGTACTTTTCCATGGAAATAGCGTTAGAGAACGAGATGCCCTCCTACAGCGGCGGATTGGGAGTGCTGGCGGGTGACACGATCCGGGCGGCGGCGGACATTCGCCTGCCGATGGTTGCGGTTTCATTGCTCTATCGCAAGGGCTATTTCCGGCAAGTGTTGGCCGAAGATGGCAGCCAGACCGAAGAACCCGTGGAATGGAATGTCGAGAAATTTCTGGAGGAAGAGGCTCCGCGAGTCTTTGTTCACCTGGAAGATCGCAAGGTTGAGTTACGCGCCTGGCGCTATACCGCGAAAGGTGTGCGAGGTTATGAAATTCCGATCTACTTTCTGGACGCCGACCTGCCCTCCAACGATGCCCGCGACCGGGAATTGACCGGAACGCTATACGGTGGCGATCCCTACTATCGGCTCTCGCAGGAAGTCCTATTAGGCGTAGGCGGAGTGCGCATGCTGCGCGCGTTGGGACACACGGAACTGATGCGCTATCACATGAACGAGGGGCACGCGGCTCTACTGACGCTGGAACTGCTCGACGAAGAGTCCAAACGCGCCGGGCGGCAATCCATCAAGGCGGAAGACATCGAAAAAGTTCGGAGCAAATGCGTTTTTACGACGCACACCCCGGTTCCCGCCGGTCATGACAAATTTCCGGTTGAGTATATGACGCGACTGTTTCCGGATCAGGTGCGCTTCTTCGATGTGAAGGACGCGTCGTCCGGTGATCTGCTCAAGAGCGTGCTGCAGGTGGAGCAGAATTATCCGGACTTGCAGGAAGCGGCTCGTCGCGGCGCTTCCATGAACATGACGTACCTCGCGTTGAGCCTCAGCAACTATGTAAATGGCGTGGCCAAGCTGCACGGCGAAGTGTCTCGGCGGATGTTTCCCAACGTCACCATCGAAGCAATCACGAACGGCGTGCACGCGGCAACGTGGACGTGCCCGGCGTTTCAGGATCTTTTCGACCGGTACATCTCCTCGTGGCGGGAAGACAACTACAGCTTGCGCGGCGCCCTGGGCTTGCCGCCGGAGGAAGTCTGGGCTTCGCACTTGTTGGCTAAGCATGCGTTGTTGGAAAAAGTCCGCAAGAAGACCGGCCTGAAACTGGATCCCGAAGCGTTCACGATTGGGTTTGCGCGACGCGCAACGGGATACAAACGCGCGGATTTGATTCTGAGCGACTTGGACCGGCTGCGGCAGATTGCAAAACATGTCGGAGCGTTTCAGATCATCTACGCGGGAAAGGCTCATCCTCGCGATGCCGGCGGCAAAGAAATTATCCGGCACATCTTCCGGGCCAAGAAGGCTCTCAAGAAAAACGTCACGATTGTGTTTTTGGACGACTACAACATGGAACTCGGCGGGAAACTCACTTCGGGAGTCGACCTGTGGCTGAATACGCCGCAATATCCGCTGGAAGCTTCCGGCACCAGCGGAATGAAAGCGGCTCTAAACGGCGTGCCCAGCCTGAGCATTTTGGATGGCTGGTGGGTGGAAGGGCACATTGAAGGGAAAACTGGCTGGTCCATTGGCGAGCCGCATCGCGGAACGCCGTCCCATGAAATGACGGCGGATAACCCTGTAGACGCTGAGAACTTATATTCAAAGTTGGAAGCGGTGATCCTGCCGATGTTCTACGAAGATCGCAATCGTTACCTGGAAGTGATGATGCACGCGATTGCCATCAACGGCTCGTTTTTCAATACCCAGCGGATGGTTCAGCAGTACATTACCGACGCTTACCTGCGGTAGCACCTGAAGGTCTCCGGGAAATTTCCGGGTGCACTGGCATCAGCAGGACCTTTCGCTTCAGTGGTTGGAAGCCCGCTTCGCGGTAAAACTTCTCCGCGTCGCGATTGTGGTTTTGAATCTGCACTTCGATCTGGCGAATGCCGCGCTCGCGGCAGTAATCCTCAATTTCGTACAAAGCCATCGATCCAATGCCGCGATTGCGAAACTTCTTGATGACGTACAGATCCGTCAGCATACCCTCCACGCCGCCGTATTCGAGATCGAAGCTGTACGTGAGAATGGCGTATCCGACGGGCTTGCGGTGATTCTCGATTAACCAGACCTTGCCTTGCGAAACGTTGCGCAGCAGTGCGTCGACACCCTTGCTGAGCGATTCGCGTTTAAAGGGGATTTTGTCGTACCGATAGTATTCCGCCACAAGTTTCAGAAGGACGGCATGATCTTTCGGCCCGCAAGGGCGGAAGGAAACGAGCATGTTGCCTCACTTTTTGTCAGGGAGCGGCACTACCTTGGTTCCTTGCAACTCCGCGCCCATGTCGAGAATGTTCGAGCGAGAAAAATCCTTGAAGAATTCCCACGTTCCGTATTGCTTGGTAAGTTCCGGCATTACCGCATCCACCAGTGCAGCCTCGGTCTTCCCAGAATCGAGTTGCTTTTGTGTCATGGCTTTCAGGTTACGCAGGTAGTCGCGGAATTCGAGGACATCCGCGGAGGTGCCGACGTCGCCGTGGCCGGGGACAAAAATGCCGCTCTGAGGGGCGGAAGCTCGTTCCACTCGCTCCGATGGAATGGCGGCGAGGGAAGGCAAAGTCTCGATCCAGGAACTTACGGTTGCGTCGATCAAGTTGGGCAGCGTTTTTCGCCAGAAAAGGTCCCCACAGAATACAACGCCGGCGTCCGGCACGTATACGATGGAGTCGCCGCCCGTGTGCCCAGGAAAGAACTTCACCTGAACCTCGCGAGTTCCCAGAAAAAGCGTAAGCCCGGAGTCATACACCATGTCCGGAGGCATCAATTGCCGCACGAAATTCTGTTGCTCCGGAGTGATCTTCTTGCCAAAAAATTTCAGATTTTCGGTGTTGATCCAGGTACGCACACTGCGATGAGCGACGATCACCGCGCCGGCCTCCGCGAAGACACGATTTCCAGCCACGTGATCCAGGTGGTAGTGCGTGTTAACGACAAATTTAATGGGTTGATGGGTGAGTTTTCGAATTTCCGACAGAAGCGCCTTGGCCGCCGCTTCTTTTTCGAACGTATCGATGACCACAACTCCGCTGTCGCCAATTACGAAGCCGGCGTTTGCGCCTGCGTCACCGTTGGCTGTATCGATCGCCGCCCAGACATTCGGCGCAATCAGTTTCAAGGTGAAAGGCAGAGGAGAGTCAGGCGGTTTGGAAGGTTGTGCGATCGCGGAGGACAGCGACGCAAACAAAAACAAACAGGCACTCGCGAGCCAACGCATACGACTATGCTACTTCAGCACCTGAATTGGGAAAAGAAGCATGTGTGGGCAAATGCCAGGTTCTAACGGAGGCGATTTTTATATAACGCCATGCCCACTGCCGCGTCCATCCCCATCTTCTCGAGAGAACGAATTTCACGCTGCGTCGAAACGCCGCCCGCGGCGATGATCGGCAATTTGGTGGAACTCCTCAGTTGGCGGAACCACGTTAGATTCGCGCCACCCATGGTTCCCTCTCGATCTACATCGGTGCACAGGAACGCCGCGCAATACGGTTCAAGCGTCGCCATGAATTCGGTCGGATCGGACTGCAGCGATTTGCGCCAACCCTGAATGACCACTTGGCCACGCATGGTATCGAGCGCAATAACGACGCGACGGCGTCCAATTTTTGTTGCCATGGCTTTCAGGAATTTTATATTCGGCACGCCATTGCGGAAAGCCGAACTGCCCACAATCACCTGGTTCGCGCCGCTCTCCACCAACGCAGCCGCGCGGACCGTGGTACGAACGCCACCGCCGGCCCGCACCTTCATCTTGTAATCCCGGGATGCGCGTTTGCAGAGATCGCTCACGAGTCGATTGTTTTGACCTCGCCGCATCGCCGCATCCAGATCGATCACATGCAACCATTCATAGCCGGAAAAGCGGTCGAGCAAGCCGAATACATCGTCAACCGACAACTCCCGGCGTCGGCCCTGTACCAACTGAACCGCTTTGCCGTTTTGCAGGTCAATGCAGGGAATCAACATGGCAGGCGCACTTCGACCCCGTGTTCCGCCAAAAAAGTTTTCAGCTGGGCGATGGATTGCACGCTGTCGTGGAAAATTGATGCCGCCAATGCCGCATCGGCTGCGCCCAGAGTGAAAACATCCAGAAAATCTCGCGGGGTTCGCGCTCCGCCGGACGCAATCACCGGAACGCCAACGGCGCGACTGATCTCTGCGGTCAACTCGGTATCGAAGCCTTGCAGAGTGCCGTCGCGATCCATCGAGGTCAACAAGATCTCTCCGGCGCCAAGTTCCACTCCTCTTTGAGCCCATTGTTCGACATCAAGGCCAGTCGGGGTCCGCCCACCATGGATACGCACTTCCCATCGCTCGCCACGACGAGCGGCGTCGATCGCCAGAACCACCGCCTGCGACCCGAACTCGTGGGAGAGCGCACGCAGAAGATCGGGATGCTCCACAGCAGCCGTATTTACGGTGATTTTGTCGGCGCCAGCGCGAACAACGGCTGTTGCATCCTCCAGAGTGCGCACTCCTCCGCCTGCGGTGAGTGGAATGGCAAGTTCCGATGCCACCCGGCGAATGGTTTCCAGGAAAGTGGGCTGATTGTCACGCGAAGCAGCAATGTCCAATAGCACCAACTCGTCCGCGCCCTCGGAGTCGTATCGCACGGCCAACTCCACAGGATCGCCCGCATCGCGCAGCCCCACGAAATGGACGCCTTTCACGACGCGACGGCCGTCCGTGTCCAGGCAGGGAACTATGCGGCGAGCCAGACTCATGCGGCCGCCGTTTGCAGAAAATTCTGCAAAAGTCGCGCGCCGGGAGCGCCGCTTTTTTCGGGATGAAACTGCACCCCAAAGATGTTGTTCTGTTCAAGAACTGCGGTGAATTCGCGCCCGTAACAGCAACCGGCAACACTCTCCTCTTTGCCGGCAGGCGCTGCATAACTGTGCGCGAAATAGAAGTAAGCCTCCGGTGAGATGCGTTCCAGGAGCTTACTCGGGCGATTTCTCGAGAGTTGATTCCAGCCCATGTGCGGAAGCTTCACCAGTTCCGGGAGATGCGACACGCAACCGGGAAATTGACCGAGGCCTGGTTTGTCGGGCGCTTCTTCGCTGAACTCAAACAGCGCCTGGAGCCCCAGGCAAATTCCCAGAAAGGGCGTGCCGCGGCGCAGCGCCGATTGCAGCGGGGCGCGCAGATTGCCAGTGTCTAAAGCTGCAATGAGAGCGGCGAAGTGGCCTACACCGGGCAGCACCAGGCACTGTGCCATGTCGATCATTGCCGGATTGGAGGTTCTTTCGACGTCGGCGCCCAGGCGCGCGAGGGCGCGTTGCACGGAAGTTACGTTGCCCGCGCCGTAGTCGATGAGCGTGACCTTCACAACAGTTCCTTGGTGCTCGGCAATATGTGACGCAAACGGCGGTCGCGGCTGACCGCCCCGCGAAGGGCGCGCGCGAAGGCCTTGAAAAGCGCTTCGACCTGGTGGTGGGTTGAGCGGCCGTAGAGCAACTTCAGGTGCACGTTAGCCCGCGCCGCCTGCGCGAAGCCCTGAAAAAATTCCTCGACGACTTCCGTGTCGAAGTCGCCGACCCGCTTGCTGGAGAACTTCGCGTCGAAGACGCAGAAAGGGCGACCGCCAAAATCGATGGCCGCAACCACGAGCGTCTCGTCCATTGGCATGACAAAGTAGCCGGCGCGCAGGATCCCGCGCTTATCGCCGAGCGCGATGGCAACCGCTTCACCCAGCGCGATCCCAACATCTTCGACCGTGTGGTGCTGGTCGACTTCCAAGTCGCCATCGGCCCACAACTTCAAGTTCAAGGCGCCATGCCGAGTCACCAGGTCCAGCATGTGATCGAAGAAGGGGATCCCCGTTTGAATGTCCGAGATGCCGCGACCGTCAAGATTCAGGCGCAGATCGATTCGTGTCTCCTTCGTTTTGCGCTGTACCGCCGCTTTCCTAGGCATGTCGGTCCTTTGCGATGACAGGTATTTCCCGGAGTAATTTTTTTAGCTCAGCGTGCGTGCCGATGGTGATGCGAGCAAACCCGGGGCCTAAATCATGACGCCTCTGGCGTACCAGGATGTTTTTGCGTTCGAGCCTCCGGTAGATCCCATCGCCGCGTTCGCCAAAGTCGACCAGAACGAAATTGCCGGCGCTGGGGAATACGCGTGCGCCGCGCAGTTGCAATTCCCCGGCGAACCACTCGCGCAATTCATTAACATTCCGAATGTAAGATTGAATGGCGCGCCGCTCGCGGATCGCCGCGACCGCTGCCGCAAGAGCAGCGCAGTTGATCGGATACGGCTGAAGAACCTTTTTTATCAGATCGAGGGAACTCCGCTGGGCAATCACGGCTCCCAGGCGCAAGCCAGCCATGCCCGCCGCTTTGGAAAACGTCTTGGCGACAAACAATTGCGGATATCTGCGAATCCAGGGCACGACAGAAAAACCGGCGAAATCGGAGTAGGCCTCATCCATGACGACAGCAGTGTGCGTAGCCGCGTGAAGAAGTTTGCGCAACACTGCGGCGCCCACCAGTGTGCCGGTGGGGTTATTGGGATTGGCGATGAACAGCACGGCAGGTCGTCGCTTGAGAGCCGCCAAAACCTCGTCGCTGGGAAATGCCATTTGCGGTGAGTAGCGAAGCGCGTGGACGCGGGCGCCAGCAATCTCCGCGTAATAGCGATACATCGGGAAGGTGGGCTCGCAGATCAGGATTTCGCTGCGCGATTCGACAAAGGTATCGAAGAAAGAGCGCAGTGCGTCGTCGCCGCCGTTGGTCAGGGCGATCTCATTACTATGGACACCGAAATACTTCGCGATGTGTGCGGTTGATTTTGCGTATTCCGGGTACGTAGCCAATTCTTTGGCGGTGAGACGCGCAATCGCACGGCGCGCGGCTTCGCTACAACCGGAAGTGTTCTCGTTGAAGTCCAGCCGGATTTTGCCGCTGCGACCCTCAGAGGGCACTTCATAAGTCCGGCGCTTGAAGATTGCCGCGCGCACCGGCAACTCGGGCTTCATCGGCGCACCTCGATGGCTTGCGCATGGGCCAGCAGCCCTTCCGCGTTGGCGAGGGTTTGTGCGGCGTCCGCCAAGTTCGAAAAGCCGTTTCGTGTGACCTGTTGAACCGTTATCCGTTTCACAAAATCCTCGGTGGTCAGTCCGCCGCGTCGCCGCGCCCATCCGCTCGTCGGCAAAACGTGATTGCTTCCGGTCGCATAGTCGCCTAAGGGTTGCGCGCTCCATTCGCCAGTAAACACGGTTCCCGCGTTTTCAATTTGCTTCAGGAGAACTTCGTGTCCCTCCGGCAAACTCAGATGTTCGGGTGCGAAGGAATTTACGAACGCGATCGCTGCCGCTCGGGAATCAGCCAGTAGTATCGCCCCGGAATGGCGGGTGGATTTGTGAGCCGGATTGCTTGCGGCAAGTTTTGTCAGTTGCGTTTTCACTTGGGCGGCCACACGCTGCGCCAAGTTGGCGGAAGTGGTCACCAGAAAGCTTGCCGCATCCGGCGCGTGTTCCGCTTGCGCCAGTAAATCTGCGGCGATCCACGCCGGGTTACCGTTGTCCAAAAGAACGATTGCCTCCGTTGGGCCCGCGGGTAAGTCTATGGCGCAGTCCGCGCTGACCGCCTGTTTCGCGGCGGTCACGTACCGGTTTCCCGGGCCGAAAATCTTTTCGACGGCCGGCACACGGCGCGTACCGTACGCCAGTGCGCCAATGGCCTGAGCGCCGCCCACGCAAGCCAGCCGTTGCAATCCAAGAAATCCTGCGGCAGCTAACAACGCGTCGTTCGGGTTCGGGCATACCGCAATGATTTCTTTGACGCCGGCGGTCTGCGCGGGAATCACCGTCATCAGCAGGGTGGACACCAGGGCAAATTTGCCGCCCGGAATATAACAAGCAATCCGCTCGATAGGCCGAATCATCTGCTGGATTACGACGCCTGGCGCAACCTCCAAGCGGAATTCGCGTGGCAACTGCCGCTCTGCGACTGTGCGAACATTCCCGGCGATCTGCTCGATTGCCCGCAGGAATGCCTTATCCACCCGGCGCTGTGCAAGAGCGAAGTGCTTGCCGGTCAACCACAACCTGTTTCCGGAAATATCCCGGCGATCGAGTTTCCAGGCCCAATGATCCAGCGCAGCGTCCCCGCGGCGACGCACGTCGGCGAGAATACGATTCGCCACTCGCTGGGCCTGGCGATCCGCAAGTTGACGCCGCCGCAATAATTGCAACTCCACCGTTCTTGTGAGTTTGATGATCTTCATCAGAGCACTATTTTGTTCAACGGATATTCAACGATCCCTTGCGCTTTTGCTGCCTTCAGGCGGGGCAAAATCTGCCGAACTACCGCCTCCTCAATGATGGTGTTTACCGCCACCCACTCCGAATCGCTCAGTTCCGAAATGGTCGGCTTCTTCAGGGCCGGCAGAACTGCCAGCACGGTGAGAAGGTCCTCCCGTCTTACGTTGAGCATCAAACCCACGCGGGATGCGGCGGCAATGGCGCCTTGCAGCATCAATACCAAATTTTCCGCCTTCTCGCGCTTCACCGGATCCTGGGCGGCTGCGCGATTCATGATAAACACGGTAGCCGATTCCAGCACGGTATCAAGGATTCGCAGGCGATTGGCGCGCAGCGAAGCTCCCGTTTCGGTCACCTCCACGATCGCGTCGGCCAGTTGCGGCACCTTCACTTCCGTGGCTCCCCAAGAGAACTCCACGCGTGCGGCTACTCCATGTCTCGCAAGATAGGCCTGGGTAATGCTCACTACTTCCGTAGCGATCACTTTATCCTGCAGGTCTTTGGGGGAATGAATTCCGGAGTTTTCCGGAACCGCGAGAACCCATTTCACTCGGGACAGCCTTTGTTTGGCGTAGACCAGTTCGCCCAACTCGATCACGTCGGCTTTCGTTTCGACGACCCAATCGTGTCCGGTAATGCCGGCGTCCAGAGCACCGGATTCGACGTAGCGGGCCATCTCCTGTGCTCGAATCAGCAGGCATTCCATTTCCGGATCGTCGATGGTGGGCACGTAGCTGCGCGAACTCAAAGCCACTTTCCATCCGGCCCGCGCCAGCAATTCGATCGTAGCGTCCTGCAGGCTACCCTTCGGAATCCCCAGCTTTAGCAGGCTCATGCCGACTCCTTTGCTCCGTACACTGATCCAGCATCGAAGGTCTTCTCGGCGACTGTGAGCGCATTTCCTTCCGGAGTAAGTTCGCGGAAGAAGCAGGAGCGGTACCCTTCGTGGCAGACGCCGGGCCCAGTAAGCGCAACCCGAATGAGCAGTGCGTCAACGTCGCAATCTACCAGGACCTGTTGCACACGCAGCACATGGCCGCTCGATTCGCCCTTCTTCCAGATACGGCTGCGGGAACGGCTGAAGAAATGAACTTCGCCGGTCTGCTGCGATTTGGCCAGAGATTCCCGATTTACGAATCCCAGCATCAGCACTTCATTGGTGTGATGGTCCTGAATGACCGCGGGAATCAACCCGCCGGATTTGCCGAAGTCCAGTTCCACCGAAGCCCCCTTAAAACAAAAATCCCGCTGTGCGTTTTGCGCCAGCGGGCCGATTCGAGCACTGATTTAGAGATGTGCTAGAAAGTCCTCAACGGGCGCGGCAGACTGCTGCGATGGTGATGATGGAGATGCGCCCAGTGGGTCATGAGGGAACGAGCATACAAAAGAGCGCGGAAGCGAGCCAATCAAAAAAGCCAAGGAGGACTATCGGAGTTTTCGATGCTACATGCTACATGCGAGAGATGGAGCCTGGCGGCGCTCCAGAGCTGTAGTTCACGGTCATCAGCAGGTGCAGCGCGACCCCAAACTTCCCGTTGGTGTGAGTCTCTACCCGGACTACCTCAGCGACATACTCGCAATTCATAGGGTCATGCGCCGAAGAGAAGGGAAAGGTCACGAAAACACGCATCCCTTTGTAGTAATTGGGCTTCCTTGTGATGAAGTAAATGCCCTCTTTGGACGCGTTGACACTGATCGGCATGTCCTCAAAGTGCTCATCCCGGGGTTCCGAAGGGCGCACCCGTAGCGGCTTGGCGATTTTCGCGCGCCGGCTGCGCCGTTGTTCGCTGTATTGCTTGTCCGGAGGGTCGGGCATAATCCGACTATAATCCTATGCCCTTCGTCCGTAACCGCCAGTACTCACGTCAAACCAGTGCGCTGAATCGGATATTGGCAGAGACGCATCTAAAGGCTTGAGGGTCAACATGCCGGACAAAGTTCAGAAGTCCAACTCCGAATGGAAAGAGCAACTTACCCCGGAGCAGTATTACGTGACCAGGCAAAAGGGCACCGAGGCTCCATTCAGCGGTGAATACGAGGTCAGCAATGCACCCGGCACATACAAGTGTGTGTGTTGCGGCCAGCCTTTGTTTGAGTCGGACGCCAAATTCCAGTCTGGGTGCGGATGGCCGAGTTTTACCGCGCCGGCGAACAAGGAAGTGGTTGCCGAGCAAACGGATACGTCCCACGGAATGATGCGCACTGAAGTATTGTGCAGCCGGTGCGACGCCCATTTGGGGCACGTTTTTAATGACGGCCCGGGGCCAACAGGCCTGCGCTATTGCATCAATTCTTTATCGCTGAAGTTGGATAAGGCGCCCAAGAAGTAAGAGGCTCAAGCGCCCATTATTTAGGGCGCTCTTTACGCTGCGTGACAGGCCATCGCCGCCAAATCAGCGACGGGATCGCTGCGGCGGTCCCAAGCGGCGACCAACAGGACCTTGTGTCCGGTCGGATACCGAAAGACGTAGTACACGTGGTGTACCCCGTCCAACTCATAGAAGCCCGGCCGCCGCGAGTCGGGCCGGCCGAGCGCGCCAACTCCAAGGAGCATACGGAGTTCCAGCAGCTGCTCCGGAGTGTGATTCCGAAGGTCTTCTACAATCGGTGGTAGTTTCTCTACGTTAAGCATTGTGTTCCCCAGGTTCCAAACCAGCGTATCGCCCGGATATCATTTAAGACGTAAAAGCCCGTAAAATGTTTCAACAAACATACTCAGCACAGATGCCCAAAAACCCTGGTGTTGCTGGGTATTCATCAGTTCCTGACTACTACTGAAACATTTCCCTGGATACGTGTCTTAAGTTCCGGACAAAAACCTTCACAACTACGGTTTATTTCGGCTGGCCGCGCGAACAGCTTCCTTTTATGCGCCGCCTGTACCTGGAGGGACTTCAACCTTTTCCTGTCGCCCGTGTTCAATGGAAGGCAGGAGCGGTTCCATGTTCAAGAGGGTTCGGCGCTGCGGGAAGTCATATCTTGGATTGGCAGTTTTGGTGTTGCTGTTGCCCTTGCTGGCGCTGGCAGCCGTACCACGCCCCCAGCCGGGCAATGCGGAAGCGGCCTTGCTGGATGCAGCCAATCGAGACCGTGCAGCAGCGGGTCTTCCGCCGTATCAGTGGGACGCAGCGTTAGCATCAGCAGCCCGTACTCACGCGTTGCGAATGGCGCAGGCCAATACGCTGTCGCATCAATTTCCAGGGGAACCGCCGCTGCAGGATCGCGCAGAGCGGGCCGGGGCGCGGTTCAGCGTGGTCGCGGAAAATGTTGCAGAAGGGCCAAGCGTTCCGGGACTGCATGTGCAATGGATGAATTCGCCGCCGCACCGCGCCAATCTGCTGGCCTCCGATATGAACGCCGTCGGAATTGCCGTAGTTCAAAACGGGTCGATGCTGTTCGCGGTGGAAGACTTTTCCATGGCTGTGCCTTCTATGAATTACGAGAGCCAGGAGGCGCAAGTGAGCGCTCTGCTATCGGCGCGAGGAATGCGCATTGTGAGCCAAATACCGGATGCGCGGAAAACTTGCGATCTGGAGCGCGGATTTGTCGGGCAAAAACCTCTAGCGGTGCTCCGCTACGAAACCCCTGATCTGAGTCGCTTGCCCGAGGACATCGAGCAGAAGGCGCTGAGCGGCCGATACCATTCCGCGGCGGTTGGTGCCTGCGAAACCGGCGGCAGCGTCGGATTTGCGCGCTTCCGGATTGCCATCCTGCTGTACTGATCCCCCGGCGATTGCGGTCTCATCCACGCTCTTATACGTTTCCGTGATGCCGGCGATAAGCAAATCTGGCTTGGTGTTTTGCGATTCCCGGGATATGATTCCGCCCGTGAGTCTCTATTCGAATTGGCGGCGATTTACGAGCCCATTCTCAAGGGAGCGGGGGGCCGCAGCCTAGCAGCGCAGCAATCATGGATGTCTGGCCCACTCGCACCGAGTGGGCTTTTTTGTTTTATGGCGCCGCAATGGCGCGCTTTTTACGGGAGGCCGGGAACATGGTCATTTCAATGAAACTTCACTCCAGCCGCGAGCAGATCGACGAAGTCTGCGCAATCGTCAAACACTTTGGCTATAAGGTGCATTCGATCGAAGGCGAGGAGCGCGTGGTGATCGGCGTCGTCGGCGTGGGAGACGTGACGCCGTGCCTCGAGTCGGTAGAGGCGTTGCCGCAAGTCGAAAACGTGGTGCGCATCACCGCTCCCTACAAATTCGTCAGCAAGGAATTCAAGAAGGGCAAGACGCGGATTCGCGTGAATGGAACCGAGATCGGCGGGGACGAGTTCATCGTGATTGCCGGCCCTTGTTCGGTGGAATCGGAAGATCAGATCATGCGCTCGGCGGAAGCGGTCGCCAAAAGTGGCGCCAAGTTGCTACGGGGAGGCGCATTCAAGCCGCGCACTTCGCCCTATGATTTTCAGGGCATGGAGGAGGAAGGGCTGAAGCTCTTGCAGAAGGCCAAGAAAGCAACAGGGCTGGCGATTGTTACCGAAGTGATGGGTGATCGGGATGTGGACCTGGTCGCTCAGTACGCCGATGTCATGCAAGTGGGCGCGCGCAATATGCAGAATTTCATGCTGCTGAAGGCGCTGGGCAAGTGTCGCAAGCCGGTCCTTCTGAAGCGCGGTCTGAGCAGCAGCATCAAAGAGCTGCTGATGAGTGCCGAATACATCGTGGCCCACGGAAATTCCGACGTGATTCTATGTGAACGCGGCATTCGTACGTTCGAAACCGCTACACGCAACACGTGCGATATTTCGGCGATTCCGGTGCTGAACGAGTTGACACATCTTCCGGTGATTCTCGATCCCAGTCATGCCACCGGGAAGCGTAGCCTGGTTCCCGCAATAGCGCGCGCGGGTGTGGCCATCGGAGCGGACGGCCTGATCATTGAAGCGCATCCGCAACCGGAAAAAGCGGTCAGTGACGGCGCGCAATCGCTGGACTTCCCGCAATTCGCAAAAATGATGGAAGACTTGAAGCCGTATGTGGCGCTTTGGGAGCAGGCTCGCAAGTCGCAACTCGCGGTTGCGGCGGTTTGACCGTATCCATACAGGCAACTCCGGAGGGTCGTACGGTTGACGGCACCCGCAGGGTTGCTTAGTATTTCGAAGCCATGATCGAGCAGGCATCTTTGGTAGGTCAGACACTTTCCCACTACAAAATCACCCAGAAACTGGGAAGCGGCGGAATGGGCGTTGTCTACGAAGCTGAAGATACGCGCCTGGGCCGGCGTGTGGCTGTCAAGTTCCTGCCGGTTGAGACAGCCAAAGACCCGCAGCTCATTGAGCGTTTCCAGCGGGAAGCGCGTGCTGCGTCCGCGTTGAACCATGCAAACATCTGCACCATTCACGCGATCGAACAGTTTGAAGGCCAGCATTTTCTGGTGATGGAGTTACTCGAGGGAAAAACACTGGCCCAGTTGATGGGTAAGCAGTCTTTTCCAGTGGAGAAGATTGTTCCGCTGGCGATCCAGATCGCGGACGCGCTGGAATCGGCGCATTCGAAAGGCATCGTTCATCGGGACATCAAACCGGCCAATCTCTGGCTGACTGATCGCGGGCAAATGAAGGTGCTCGATTTTGGTTTGGCCAAGATCGAGGCGCGAATTCTCGAGGCCGGTAACCGGGATTCCGCGCAAGTCGAAGACACCATCGTCGGAGCGGAACTGACGCAACCGGGATCGGCCGTGGGCACCGTTTCTTACATGTCTCCGGAACAGGCGCGCGGTCAACTGGTGGACGCTCGCACCGACCTGTTTTCGCTGGGCACCGTTTTATACCAACTCGCCAGCGGCGTGCTTCCCTTCAAAGGAGAGACGTCAGCCCTGGTGTTTGACGCTATCCTGAATCGCGACCCCGCTCCCGTCGAGCAGGTCAACTCCGCGATTCCGCCGGAATTTTCGCGAATTCTTTGCAAACTCCTGGAAAAAGATCGCGCGCTGCGTTGTCAGACCGCAAGTGAACTTAAGACCGACTTGATGCGGCTGAAGCGCGACCTCGATTCCGGGACCAAGCGCGCGGCCGAAATTCTCGACTCCAAACCCGGTGCCGCCAAGTCCGCGACCAAATCCATCGCTGTGCTGTATTTCGAAAATCTCAGTGGTGGTAAAGAAGATGAGTATCTTCGCGACGGGATCACGGAAGACATCATCACGGAACTCTCCAAAATCCGCGGCCTGAACACCTTTGCAAGGCCTACCGTGCTGGCTTTTCGTGACAAGCCCCTTGCTCCCTCGCACATTGGTCAGCAACTGAAAGCTGCCTACGTTTTGACGGGAACGTTGCGCCGCGCCGGTAACCGTATTCGGATTACGACGCAATTGGTAGACGCGGCCACCGACTTTCCCATGTGGTCGGAACGCTACGACCGCGAAATGAAAGATGTATTCGAAGTCCAGGACGAGATTGCTCGCAAGATCGCCGAAGCGCTGCGCGTCACGTTGTCGCCGCAGGAACTGGAAGCTCTGGCCATCAAGCCCACGGAAAATCTGCAGGCTTACGACCTTTATTTGAGAGGCAAGCGTTATGCGCGCCGGCAGACTCGCCAGGACCTGGAATTCGCGCTGCAGATGTTCGAAAACGCAGTGGCCATGGATCCCAGTTTTGCGCTGGCTTATGCGGCGTGTGCCAACGCCTGCGCGATGTTCTACTGCAACTACAGCCGTGAAGTGATCTGGGTCGAACGGGCCCGCAACGCGTCTGGAAAAGCAGTGGCGTTACGCTGGGATTTGCCGGAAGTGCAAGTGAGCCAGGCCTGGGTGTTGTACGCCACCGAACTGCACGATGAGGCGGTCCGCATGGTGCAGAAGGCGATCGAACGCAAGAAAGATTGCGAAGGCGCTTATTACCTGCTGTGCCGCGCGTTGTTTTCCGCCGGGCGCTATCAAGAAGTCCTGAATGTCATGGAAGTGGCAATCGAGGTCAGCGGCGAAGACTATAACGTTTATGTTCCTATCGCGAACTCACTCGGAGCTTTGGGGAAGAAGGATGAGTACCGCAATCTTCTGATGCGGCGCATTGTCGCTCTTGAGAATCATTTGAAGCAGGTTCCAGAAGACGCGCGGGCGCGTATCCTGATGGCCGCCGACTACGCGGAGTTGAATCGCGAGGAAGATGCCATTAAGGAATTGAATCTGGCGATCACGCTGCGTGCGAATGAGGCCTCCATCCTGTACAACGCAGCATGCACCTATGCGTTGCTGAAGAGGAAAAAGGAAGCGATAGACACCCTCAGAATGGCGTGGGAAGCGGGCTTCAAAGATGCCACTTGGGCGCGACGTGACCCCGATCTGACCATTCTGCATGGGGCGCCCGAATTCGATAAGTTGTACCCGGCAGGTGAATGAGCGTGCTGCGGGGCAAATGATCGGTCGAGTACTAGTCCCTCTATTCTGCTATCCTCCACTGATTTAATACCCAGCCTGTGAGCGCCAGAGTATAATGCTGCCGCATTTCCGCCCGCTCGCAACTATGCGTTTACAGGGAGATGGATTATGGCTACTTCGATTCTAGACGGCATTCTGGCTTCGGTAAGCCCGGAGATGAAGCAGGCGTTGGCATCGAGTTTAGGGGAAAGCCCAACGGCTGTTCAATCGGGTTTGGGAACCGCAGCTGCAGCAACTTTGGCAGGTTTGGCAAGCAAGGCAGGGGACGGCAATTTTCTGAACCAGATCATCAGCATGGTCAGCGGTTCTTCGGGGCAGAGCATTCTTTCCAGTTTGTCCAGCCTTGGATCGACTGGCGCAGTGTCGGGAGGCGTTGGCGATCTCGTGAACCGATTCCTGCCGATGGTTTTTGGTGGCCAGCAAAATCAGGTGACGAGCCTGCTCTCGCAAAAGGCGGGCATCAGCTCTTCGTCCGCTATGACACTTCTGCAGTCCGCTGTTCCACTGATCCTCGGCTTTTTCGCGCGCATGCACGCCAGCGGCTCGCTAACTCCGAGTTCACTCGGAAGCATGCTGACCGCAGAAGCGCCCAACCTTCAAAAGTATCTTCCCGCCGGACTTCTCAGCGGACTTCCGTCCACTGCCGGTGTCACCAACCGCGCAGTCGCGACCGAACGCGTTGTGGAAGAGAAGGCCAAGGGCATCAACTGGCTGGCTCTGTTGGGTATTCTGGGCGCGCTTCTGTTGATCTGGCTGGTGTATCGTGCCTTCTCAAACCATACGGTGGACACCAAACCAGTCGCGAATGCGACCAGCGATGCGGTAAACACCGCGACGACGGCGGTCACCAACACCGCGAATTCCGCGTGGGCCGCCCTGGGCGAGTTCTTCAAGGTCAAACTGCCCGACGGTACCGAGCTCAACGTTCCGCAGTTGGGCGTTGAAAACAAGCTGATCACCTACTTGAACGATCCCTCAAAGCCCGTCGACAAGGACACCTGGTTTGATTTCGACCGGTTGCTGTTCGATACCGGCAAAGCCACGCTGCAGCCTGCGTCCGACGAGCAACTCAAGAACATCGCCGAAATCCTGCAAGCGTATCCCAAAGTGAAGGTGAAGATCGGCGGTTACACCGACAACACCGGCGACGCAGCCGCCAACATGAAGCTGTCGCAGGATCGTGCCGACAATGTGAAAGCGGAACTGGTAAAGATGGGCGTTTCCGCTGACCGCATTGAAGCGCAAGGTTACGGCGAAGAACATCCGGTTGCCGACAACTCCACCGAGGAAGGCAAACAGAAGAACCGCCGCATCGCCCTGCGCGTTACGGAAAAGTAGTCACTCTACAGCATTGATCAGTGAGAGGCCTCGTGTGCCCAGCGCATGCGAGGCTTCTTGTTTTTGCGGGTCTACCTGGTGGCGCTGTGCTCGTCGGCGTCGCCCAGTTTCAGGATGAGCACCTGTCCGTTGGAATGGAACGAGCCGCCGGTGGCCGTCTTTGCGCCGAGCATCGGATCCTTCGGCAGGAAGTGCGTGCGCTCGGCGACCAATCCCGTGCCAGACAGCGTTTTGTCGACGTAGTCGCGTTCCAAGTCGATATCCGGATCAATCTTATGGGTCACGCCGTTGTTGCGCTGATCTCTCTCGAATCCAATATCGTGAGTAGCGGCGCCTACCCACAACACCTCGCCCTTGACCGTAAACGGCGCTTTCCAGATGCGCAAGTGATTGCGAGAAGCCACGACGGCAATGGGCTCAGCATGCGCCCAGCCATAATCCTGAGGGCGATCGAAGAGATACAGCACGCTCATAGGCATGGTCAGATAGGACTCTTTCGAGAGGCTTTGCAGAAGGCCGTTCAGGACGGTCGCTTCCACATTGGCGTCCACCTTCACCCAGCCGGCAGCGGTGAAGGTTTTTTTCATCTCCGCTTCATCGCCGATAATCAGGAAATTCACCATATCGCCGGGGTTGCCTTCTTTATCGTGAATGCGCCGGGGAATTTTGGCGAATAACGCATCATCGACTCCAGGTATTGAGGGAACCTCGCGCGCTACTTCCCGTGCGGAGGCGCTGTCTGCGGCATAGACTTCCAGGGTTACTGAATACGATCCATCGCCAGGATCGGTTTTGGCCTGGTTAATGCCGAGATAAAGCTTGCCGTCGATTGGAGAGACCATGTCCTTCTTCGGGCCAACGAGAAATGGCTCCGCATAGTCGGGATCGCCTATTTTCGCGATCAGGGCGCCCCGGCCAGCCGCGTTGAAGGGCAATATCCGCAACAGGTCCTTGTAGCCGCGCGTCAATCCGTCTGGCCCCGTATCCGTCTTGGCATCCTGATACTGCAAAGAGCCCGTGGCAGTAACGATGATGCGCTCTCCGGCCTTCAGGGTAACGCCGGTATCTGTCCAGACCGTTTTGCCTTCCAGCGTAAGTTGTTTGGTGCTGATCGGAGCGGCGGCAGCTTTGCCCGCATTGTTCAACGTAGAGGAAGGCGGCGGGGATTGGGTGAGACCAGTCTCACCGGAAAGCTGGGCCCGGGTCGATCTCACGGAGATGAGGGTCAACAGAATTGTCGCGCTAACGGAGAACAAACGCATTCGGCCATCCCTGGACGGACTCAAAAACCTGACGTATTACGTTAATGAAAAAGGGCGTCGGTTCGCAATATCGGTCAAAGAGCGAGGCTGGCAAAGAAATCTGATTCGACTTACGCCTCGATTCTGGTAACGTACTCATTCCGCCTCGCTGATCCTGCCCACAGCTTCAGTCCAAATTGAACCACTCCAGGGAGAAAATCATGAAGACCGCGGTTTGTTTTACGGCAGTCCTGCTGCTCGGTTGCATTCCTGCACTTGTTGCCGCCAAGGAAAAATCGGCTCCGGTGGGCAAGGTGCAAACGGGTCGGGCCGCTTTCTATAGCCACAAACTGGATGGGCATGCTACGGCGTGCGGCGGGGTGTACAAGCCGGATGAGATGACCACTGCCCACCGGACGCTGCCCTGCGGCACCAAGGTCAAGATCACCAACAAGAAGAACGGAAAGAGTGCGGTCGCGACCGTCAGTGACCGAGGCCCGACATCACACAAACGGATTGTTGACGTCTCTCGAGCCGTCGCCGAAGAGCTGGATTTTATCAAGGCCGGCACCACCACTGTTGAGGTTGAAGTCATCGAATAGTAGTCAGCGACAGGGAGGGAGACTCTGCGCCCCTTCCTTGACGTTGCCAATTGACGCCTGTAGATTGGCTAAAGGCTCGGGCATTGTCCGTTCTTCCGTTCGCGTGGACATCGCCGCCAGTACAGCCAAGCAGGCTAGCTTCCCAGGGGATGCCGGCACGAACTCGCCGGCTTTACGTACTGACCATGACTCGGTTGCATACTCGGATGTGGATCGCCTTCTTATTGTTAGGCGCGCTGACGGTTCCACCTTCCAGCCCAACACAAACTCCACCTCAACGGCAAGCGGCGAGGCCATCCAGCATTACCGTCGATGGCAATGAGGCCATGTTCGCCACCATGTGTGCTCTTTACGCGTCCGGCTTTGAGGGCAACATCAGTACTGACAACTGGTCAACCTACCGCACTCAAATCCGCGATCGGGTTCGCCAGCAAAAAGGACCGGCGGTGGATGCCGCGCGGGAGTTCTATCGTCGCCATCAACTGAACGACCCCGGAGCAACACTGTCGCGATTCGTCTGGTTCGGCCTGGTGGCCGGTCCCGCCCCGAAGTTTGAGCCGGTGTTGCGGCGCGACGAATTGCCACCGGAGGTGCTGGAAGTTGAGGGCTTCAGCGAAATCCTTTCCAACTACTACACGGAACAGCACATCGCCAGTTTGTGGCGCGAAGTGCAACCGGTATACAACCGCGAAATCGCGCGTCTGCATGATCCGATCGCTCAGATTGTGCTAGTCGTGACCTCCTATTTGCGCGAAGTCCTCAATCCTAGCAATGGCCGCGCTTTTTCCGTCGTCGTTGAGCCACTCGTTGGTCGCATCACCAACGTGCGAAATTATGGCGACCAATACGCTATCGTCCTGAGCGGCGAAGAAAACATTCCCTCTGACGTGATCCGCCATGCTTTTCTGCACTTCTTGCTGGATCCGCTTCCCCTGGCGTATTCGCACGTAATTGCGGTGAAGCGGCCGATCTATGAGGTTGCGGCCAAGGCTCCGCGCTTGCCGGATGACCTTCGGGAGGATTTCGCCTCCTGGTTTGCCGAGTGCACCGTGAGGGCTGTCGAGATCAAACTGAAGAAGGAGTCGCCAAGCGAACGGGAACTCGCGCTTGCCGACGACGATGCGGCCGGGTACGTAATGGTGCGCCCCATTTTTACTGGTTTGGCTGCGTTCGAGAACGCGGATCCGTCCATGAAGATCTATTTCCCGGACTTGGTTCGCGGGATCGACCTGAAAACCGAAATGGCCAGGGTTTCGGCCCTGAAGTTCCCGCCGGCGGAAACCCAGGAAGCGCGGCGCATGAGCGTTGAAGAAGTCGCTCGCAAACGGAACATCGTAGTAACCACCGTTCCCGACGACCAGGAAGCGATCCAGGCACTGACCGATGGCGAGCGTTACATCTCCGCAAAGAATCCCCGTGCTGCGGAAGCATCCTTCAAAATCGTGCTGGCAAAGTACCCGGATCAGATACGCGCGTGGTATGGGCTTGGCCTGGTCGCGTTGATGGATCGTGACGCGGTGCGCGCAAAAGATGTGTTCGGCCGTCTGACAACCGGTCCGCAGGCAGCGCTGGCGGATCCCATGGTTCTGTCGTGGTCGCACATTTATTTGGGACGAATCTATGCCGACGAGGATGAAACAGATCAAGCAAAGTCGGAATTCCAGGCAGCCCTGAAGGTTCAAGGCGCTACTCCTCAGGCGCTGCAGGCAGCGCAGCGGGGGCTTGGGGAACTCAGTGATCGAAAACCAGCAGCACAGCCGTAATTCACAGGAGGAACCAGAGATGTCACGTTTCGGGAAAAAGTTTCAAATGGCGGTCGCGGCGGCGATGTTGTTCGCCTGTCAGGCTACCTATGCGCAATCGTCCGGACAGAATTCCACTCCGACCCAGGGACAGACGCCGTCTGAGCAAGCCCCAAGTCTGCAGAAACCCCAAGGCCAGCCTTTGTCCATGGACAATGCTCCGGCGCCGGTGAATGCGCAGGAAGAAGCGGATATCAAGGCATTCCGGGACGCTCCTGTTTCCGACGTGGCGAAGAAGATCCAACTGGGTGACGATTTTGTCGCCAAGTACCCACAGAGCCGCTACCGCTCTGAGGTGTATTCGTGGCAGGTCCGGGCGTATCTGGCGACCAATCAGACCGCCAAGATGCTGGCGACCGGCAAAAAAGAACTGGAAATTGAGCCGAACGATCCGCAAACCATGGCCATTCTGGGATCGGCTCTGCCGCGTTCGATGTCCAGCACCATGACCGATGCGCAGAAGCAGGAGTACCTGAACGAGGCCGAAACGTATTGCAAGAAGGCCCTGGAAGTTATTCCGACCATAACGAAGCCGGCCAGTTTGACCGACGAGCAGTTCTACACCGCCAAGAACCAGACGATGGCCATGGCGTATAGTGGCCTCGGTCTGATAGCATTCCGCCGAGGCAAGTTCGCCGACGCGATACCGAACCTGGAACAGGCGGTAAAGCTCGATCCCAACCCGGATCCGGTGAACTACTTCGTCCTGGGCCTTTCCAACGAAAAGGCCTCACACTTCGATGACGCCATCAACGCGTTTACGAAATGTGCCGCCATTCAGAGTTCGCTCCAGCCCACTTGTGCGAAGGACATCGACGAGGCGAAGAAGCTGGCTGCTACTCAACTTAGCGTGCCAAAGTAAGATCGCGCCCGTCTTACAGATTCAGGAGTGCAGGCTATGCACCCGGGTGATGACGAGCGACTGCTGGAACGTCTTGGGTATCAATTCAATGATCCGCGGCTCTTGGAACGCGCCTTGACGCACAGTTCCGCCGTTCCGGAATTGCGGACCGCTCGAGGCGAAGACATCTCTTTTGCCGCGTCCCCAATTCAGGACAATGAGCGCCTGGAGTTTCTGGGCGACGCTGTTTTGGAATTGCTTACCAGCGAATACCTGCTGATCCAATTCCCAGGCTGGACCGAAGGCCAGCTTTCCAAGAGTCGCGCTCGCATCGTGAATGCCCATTCTTTGGAGTTGGCGGCTCGCGATCTGGGTTTGGGCGATCATCTGCGTCTTGGGCGTGGTGAAGTCAAGACCGGGGGCAGAGACAAGCCGGCTCTGCTTGCGGACGCCTTTGAAGCCATCGTCGCCGCGATGTATCTCGATGGCGGACTCGACCCCGTTCGAAAGTTGCTCTCGGCTACGGTTTTCTCACGCGCACTGGAAGACGGGGAACGCATTTCCGAGTCCGACCGCAAGAGTGCGCTGCAGGAATTTTTGCAAGGCAAGGGCGATCAGCCAGCCGAGTATCGCCTTGCCGGAGAAAGCGGTCCGGACCATCAGAAAACCTTCCTGGTGGAGATTTGGATCAAGGGCGAGCGCATGGCCAGCGCCGTCGGAAGCACCAAAAAAGAAGCGGAGCAGAAGGCCGCGCGCGTGGCGCTGGATAAGTTGCAGGCAGAAGTGAACCGCGAGACCGACAAGGTATAATGTCTGAATGCCTGACGAATCTTTGCCGCTTGAGGCGCCCGCTGGGTCGGTAGCCGCTGAACCTTCGGTCGCGCAACCTCCAGTCATAGAAACTCTAGCCGACTCCAGACACCGTCAAACGACCTTCTCGGAATATGTGGAATCGCTCCTGGTCACGGTGATCCTGGCGCTCTTCGGCACCAGCTTCGTTGTGCAGGCCTTCAAGATTCCATCGCCTTCCATGGAGAAGACCCTTCTGGTTGGCGATCATTTGCTGGTGAACAAGTTCATCTTCGGCGGGCGCGGCAAGTGGTACGAGAAGTATTTGCCGTACCGGTCGCTGCAACGGGGCGACATTATCGTTTTTAAGTTTCCCTATCAGGATCATCCGCATTTTGTGAAACGCGTGATCGGTTTGCCCGGTGACCATCTGAAGGTTGTCGATCAGCAGGTCTATATCAACGGGAAGTTGCTGAACGAGCCATACGTGGTGCATGACTCAACATTCGGCAACGATCCGATGAACTATTCGTTTCCTCCAATCGGCAATCAGATTTATCTCTCCCCGGTACAGCCGGAATGGGCGCATGAGATTCGCAAGTACATTCAGGGGGATGAACTGGTCGTCCCGCCGGACAGATATTTCGCCATGGGAGACAATCGCGATCACAGCCTCGATAGCCGTTACTGGGGATTTGTGGATCGCGACGCGATCATGGGCCGCCCTTTCCTGATTTATTGGTCCGTGGATTCGCCGGTCGCGGACGACACCTCCTTCGGCCAGCGCGTTTTGGCTGTCTTCGACACATTTCTGCATTTGCCGGCGCGGACCCGCTGGGATCGCATGCTTCGCACGGTCCACTGAAACACCGGTGATTGCGGGTAACTACCTTTTTGACGCGAGGTTTGAGAGACTCGCTTCCGCATGACTCGACTGCAAAAGTTGGCTCGGGCGCTGGTGGCCTTGATCGTGCTTTTAGTTCTGGCGCAGATCGCCGTTTCCGTTCTTGTGCGCACCCACCGGGTACGGAACTATCTGACCGCTCGACTGGAACGCACTTTTGGCCGCCCGGTGCAGGTCGGAGGTTTTTCAGCGCAAGTTTTTCCCGTTCTTCAGCTCGATGTCGATGCGATTTCCGTCGGCGAAGATCCCGCCTTTGGACAGGAATATTTTCTACGCGCGGAACATTTAACGGCGGGCTTCCGGTGGAAGAGCCTGTTGACCGGGCATTTTCAGTTCGGAACGGTGACCCTGTTTCGCCCCAGCCTCACTCTGGTTCGTAACGCCGCAGGACGATGGAATCTGGAAGACTGGCTGCCACCCGCGGCACAGCGGAATCCCGGTGCGGCCAATAACGGTTACGGTCCGCGCCCGTCGGATGCTCCTGGAAATTATCTTCAGAGCATCGAAATCGACGAGGGTCGCATCAACTTCAAAGTTGGCGACGAGAAAAAGCCGTTCGCGTTCACCTCAGTTTCCGGTGAGGTCAATCAGAGCGCTCCGGGCCGCTGGCAACTGCGGCTGGAAGCGCAACCCTGGCGCAGCGGAGTGGCTTTGCAATCTGCGGGGATCATTCAAGTACGCGGTGATCTGGCCGGCACCTCGGCTCGACTTCAGCCTGCAGAGGTCCGAGTGCATTGGGACAAGGTTTCGCTCGCCGACCTGTTTCGCTTGGCGGATGGCAACGATCATGGTGTACGGGGCGCCTTCGCCCTGGATGGTGTTGCAAGCATCGGCGCTGCAGCACTGCAAAACCCGGAATTGCCGACTGGCGTCTGGATCTTTGAGATTGCCGCCCGGTCGTCGCAGATTCACCGCTGGGATTTGACCGAGCGCAGCGACAATCCAACGATCTCGGCGCACTTCAAGGGTACTTGGGATCATGAAGAATCCCTGGCGCGGGTCGACGAACTCTCCGTCGACCTGCCCCATTCGAACCTGCGCGGCTCTGGAACCGTGCTTACCGTCCGGCCAAATGATTGGAGCGTAGACTTGCGTTCTGCCGCGGTGCAAGCGGGCGATTTACTCTCGTGGTTTCGCGCTTTCCAGCCGGACGTTGCGGAAACATTTCAGGTGCAGCAGTTTTTCTCAGGCAGCGGTGTGTTGCGAGGTTGGCCTCTTCGTTGGGAAGCAGCTCAAGTAGAAAGTCCGGGAGGGGTGGCCAGGATTCCCGGACTCGCGGAGCCCATAAGAATTTCAGCTGTCACCGGGACGTTACGCGACAACGCCTTCACTCTCGATCCAGTGCATCTTTCTACGTCCCAAGTTCGACCTGCAGCAGCGACCGAAAGCAAGGCCGACAATCCGCCTGCGAAGTCTCGCGTAACGGAAGCAGTTTCGTCGGTGGACTTGCGGCTGGTCCACGACGCCAAGCTACAGTCGGGCGCGATCAAGCTCGAAGGGAAGCTGGAAGACGCCAACCTGGTCTTCCAAGTTTCGAGTGCCTTGGGTATCGTGGCCAACCGTGGCTGGGAATTGAGCGGCCCCGCCAGCGGATCGATGGAGTGGGATTGGACGCATGGCGCATTTCGCGATGGGCGATGGAACGGTGCGGTCGCGTTCGCGAAGGCCACCCTTCATGCCGCCGGACTGAATGAACCGATTTTGCTGGAGGATGCGAGGTTCGATTGGAAGGGCGCTGAGCGCGGCGCTCTGCTGAATCGGGCTCAGGCCTTCGGATCCGTGTGGTCCGGAACAATTTCTGAGGTACCCACAACGGCTGTCGAAAAGCAAAAGTGGCAATTCCGGCTTCACACCGATCGGTTGGACGCCACCGAACTGGACCGCTGGTTCGGCCCGCGAGGCCGTCCCAACTGGTTGCAGCGCCTGTGGCCCTCGTTGCTTACGAAAGCGGACGCGAGTGAAAACGCTTCTCCACTTTTGCGGGGCATTTCGGCGGATGGGGAATTGACCGCCGACACCCTGGTTCTTGAGAAGTTGCGTTTCGCACGAGCGCACGGCCGGTTGTCTATTGATGACCTTCGCGTCGATGGCCGCGACTGGGAGGCGCAGTGGGCGGGCGGGACCGTTCATGGATCGGTCGCCGCAGTGTTCACCGGAGTGCCAAAGTACGAAATCGCCGCGGATGTGGACCGCATCAATCTCGCGCAGACCCCCTGGTTCGCACGCACTACGGATCGCTGGAGCGGCTCCGTTTCCGGAAACATTCGAGTTTCTACGCGGGGAGTAGGTCGTGAAGATTTGCTGGATGCGCTTGCCGGTCGGGCCAGGATTTCCGCAAAGAGCCTGGAGTTTCGCGGCTGGGATGTTCCCGCAAGCCTGCAAGACGGATCGCCAAAAGTCGGATCGTCGCGATGGAGCGAAGCGCACGGCAGTTTCGCAATCAACGCCAGGTCGATCTCGCTTGATGATCTGGAATTACTGGGAACTCATCCTCAGCCCGTAATGAATGGCACGATTGGTTTCGACCAGCAACTGGCACTGGAGTTTACTTCCCATGCGGCGGGCAAATCGCCGGAAAGCAAGAGCGACGCTCGCGTGCTGGAGATCACCGGAAAACCGGACGCCCTGAAAGCGTCCATCAAAACGCAGAATGCGGCTGCTTCTCTGGAGTAGCTATGGGAGCGAATATGAAACTTGTGGGTTGGGCTTTGTCCACTCTGATTATTCTCATCACCGCAGCGGTGGGGAATGGTCAGCAGCACTTCACAATAGAGCAGATTCTTAGCACGCCGTTCGCTGACAACCTGGTGGCGTCGCCGGTCGCAAATCAAGTTGCCTGGACCCTCAATATTCGAGGGAAACGGAATATCTGGGTGGCCGAAGCTCCCGGCTTCGAGGCGCGCCAGATCACCCACTACGACCAGGACGACGGGCAAGACCTCTCCGACCTGCAATTCTCCGCTGATGGCGCGACAGTGGTCTTTGTCCGCGGCGAAGGCAAGAACTCTGCGGGAGACTACGCCAATCCAGCGAGCAATCCCGCTGGCTCCGAACAGACAATATGGGCCATTCAAGCCACCGGCGGCGAGCCCCGCAAAATAGACGTGGGAACTGCGCCTCGCGTCTCCACGCAGCAAAGAATCGCCTATGCCCGCGATGGCCAAATCTGGATCATGCCGCTGAATGCCAAAGACAGCGTCAAACCGCAGCATGTCGTGGTACGAGGAAAGAATGATCCGCTTGCCTGGTCGCCGGACGGCTCGAAATTATTGTTTGTTTCCGACCGCGGCGATCACAGTTTCGTCGGTGTCTACGACCCGGGCAGCGATTCGGTGCGGTTCCTTGCGCCCTCGGTGGACTCCGATTCGGATGCAACGTGGTCGCCGGACGGGAAACACGTCGCATTCATTCGCCAACCAGCGGTTCGACGCGACGCCCCGAGCGGATACTTTCTTGAACCCGATATCCCCCATCCCTGGGCCATCTGGGTCGCGGATCCTTTCACGGGTGCCGGCGCGCAAATTTGGCAAAGTGGCAAAACGATGGCCGACTCTTACCCGTACATCGCCGCAGGCGAAGGAGGAGGCGCCATCCTGCGTTGGGCTGCGAACGATCGGCTAGTGATGGTCAGCGAAGCGGATGGATGGGAGCATCTCTACGCGCTTTCTTCGAATGGCGGCTCTCCCACATTGGTGACACCCGGGAATTGCGAAGCGGAACAGTGGGGGCTTTCCCCGGATAAGAAGCGTGTCATTTTCAATTCCAATTGCGGAGATTCGGAACGCCGCCACCTGTATCAGGTTAATTCGGCTGGCGGCACCCCGGAAGCACTCACGAAGAGCGACGGTATCGAGTGGGCTCCTGCCTATCTGAGCGACGGCACCGGTTTCGCGTATATCACCTCCGATGCCCGCCACTCCTCCCAGGCTTTTGTACGCCCAGCGATAACCGATCCGAAGGCCGTTGCACTGGCTTCCAACGCGATTCCTGCGGCGTTTCCGGCATCGCAATTGGTTGTGCCGCAAACAGTGACCTTCAACTCGGCCGATGGTTTGGAGTTGCACGCCCAACTATTCCTGCCGCAAAGCGTCAAAACAGGAGACCAGCGGCCCGCCTTGATTTTTCTGCATGGCGGTCCGATGCGGCAGATGCTGCCCGGCTGGCATTACATGGGTTACTACTCCAACGCGTACGCGATGAACCAGTTCCTGGCGAGCCGCGGATATGTGGTGCTCGCTCTGAATTATCGCAGTGGCATTGGCTATGGCCGCGCGTTCCGCGAAGCGCCCGGGCGAGCAGGCCGGGGTGCTTCGGAATACCAGGATGTAGTTGCGGCCGGAAAATACCTGCAATCGCGTTCCGATGTCGATGCCAAGCGTGTCGGTCTATGGGGCGGAAGCTACGGTGGCTTCTTGACCGCGCTGGGTTTGGGGCGCAACTCCGATCTGTTTGCGGCGGGTTCCGATTTTCATGGCGTCCATGACTGGCCAAGCGACAATTGGGAAGGGAAGAACATTCCTCCGGATTTAGTCAAGCTGGCGCACGATTCTTCGCCCGTTGCCGCTGTGGACACCTGGAAATCGCCAGTGTTGTTCATTCATGGCGACGATGATCGCAACGTCAAGTTTTCGCAAACGGTCGACCTGGTGGCGCGATTGCGCGCTCGCAACGTGCCACTGGAGCAGTTGGTGTTTCCAGATGAGTTGCATGATTTGGAGCTGTATTCGGACTGGCTGAAGGCGTACCAGGCCACCAGTGATTTCTTTGACAAGCAGTTTCACCCGACCACTCCATGATCGGTCGTTTGCCTCGCAGGCTGTCGTGTTACCGGCACGCACGGGCTTTCTTGTGGAGTGCTATTGCGATTGTGTTTTGTGCTAAAGGTGTGTCCGCACAGTCGGCGCCTCCCAAGCTGAGACTCTCTGCAGGGCAAACCATTCGATATCTTGTCAGCGGACGTTACGAGAAAAGTGTCAAAACGGAGAGTCGAGTTTCCAGCATCCTGGTGCCGCGGGTTGAAAAGTTCGACTTCGCAGCTAATCTTCTGGTGAGAGTGGTCACTATCGAGCCGGACAGTTTCACAGCCGTCGTCGAGTTTTCGCCGGCTCTTTCGAATTCGCAAGCGCCTCCGCAACAATCGAACCCTACGGTAACCTTTACCATGGTTTCTGATGGCCGTTTGACTCGTGCCGAAGGGTTGGACGCCTTGGAACCCGCAGAGCAGCTAGCCTGGGAATTCTGGATTGCGCGGTTCGGGTTTGCCTCGACCATCCCGCCTGGCAAAGCCAAGCCTGGCGAACGCTGGAAGTCCGAGGAGGCGGTTGCGGGCGCGCCTATTGCCGAACTCTTCTGGGAGCGCTCCACAACCAACGGGCCGCCCACCGCGTGTCCCACCAAAACCAACGAGACGTGCGCGGTTTTCCTGACCACTGCAACTCTACGACAGAAAGGCTCGCTTACCGACACGACGCCTCCGGATTATCGAGAGAAGGGACTGCGCACGATCGGCATGGCGCAGGGCGCGAACGAAATCTACACGTCAGTCTCGTCCGCAACGGGAATGGTTATGCGTGCTAGCGAAGACGCCAAGCAAACCATGGACATCTCCGTGCTCAAAGCCGATGGCTCGAACGGCTTGCACTATGCCGTGAATGCGACCAGCCACTTGGAACTCTTGTTCACCGCCAACCCTTAGCGTTCCACTTACACGCGCTTGGCCGCTTGCGCAACCGTGTATAATGAAGGTTTCCACGTTGCTCGTCAGACCTGCAGGGAGACCCTACTCCATGGATTTTAAGGTTCACAGTAATTATCAGCCTCGGGGTGATCAGCCGGAAGCTATCGACCACCTGGTGCGGGGCTTGCACGCCGGCGAAAAAAGCCAGGTGCTGCTGGGTGTCACCGGTTCCGGAAAAACCTTCAGCATGGCCAAGGTAATTGAGGAAGCGAACCGTCCTGCGCTGGTTCTGGCGCACAACAAGACTCTGGCTGCCCAGCTCTATCACGAGTTCAAGAGCTTCTTCCCCGAAAATGCCGTCGAATACTTCGTCAGCTACTACGATTTCTATCAGCCCGAAGCGTACGTACCCGCAGCTGACATCTACATCGAAAAAGAGGCGACGATTAACGATGAGCTCGACAAGCTGCGCATGAGCGCGACCCGTTCCTTGTTTGAACGGCGCGACGTCGTCATCGTTGCGTCGGTCTCCTGCATCTACGGTATCGGATCGCCGGAAGCTTATTACGGCATGCTCGTGATGTTGGAAAAAGGGCACCAGACCACCCGCGAGGCGCTGCTGCGGCGATTCGTCGATATTCAATACGAACGAGCGGAGGATTTGCGGCGCGGAACATTCCGCGTGCGCGGCGACGTCATTGAGATTTATCCCACATATGAAGATCAGGCCTATCGGTTCGAGATGTGGGGCGATCAGATCGATACGATCCGGCAATTCGACCCGCTGACCGGGGAAATCCGTTCCGGCCAGGAAAATCTGCCAAGAGTGACCATCTTTCCGAAGTCGCACTATGTGATGCCGCAGGCGCAACGGGAACGCGCGATTGTCACGATCCAGGAAGAGCTCGGCTGGTGGAAAAAAGAGCTCGAGAAACAGGGCAAGTTCGTCGAGGCCCAGCGCGTGGTGCAGCGCACCATGTTCGACATTGAGATGATGCGTACGATCGGCTACTGCCACGGCATCGAAAATTATTCCCGCCACCTCAGCGGGCGCCTGCCGGGCGAAGCGCCGCCCACGCTTCTGGACTACGTTCCCAACGATTTTCTGCTGTTCATGGATGAGTCGCACGCCTCGGTGCCCCAGGTGCGCGGTATGTTTCATGGAGATCGCTCGCGCAAACAGACGCTGGTGGACTATGGATTTCGCATGCCTTCCGCTCTGGACAACCGCCCGCTGACGTTCGAAGAGTTCGAGCACCGCATGAACCAGACAATCTACGTTTCGGCCACGCCCGGCCCTTATGAGCTGACGAAGGCTGGTGGCGTAATCGTGGAGCAGGTCATTCGTCCCACCGGCTTGGTTGACCCGCAGGTCGAAGTGCGGCCGGTGAAGGGCCAGGTGGATGATCTCCTCGAAGAGATTCGCGTGCGCGCAGAAAAGAACGAGCGCGTCCTGGTGACTACGTTGACAAAGCGCATGGCCGAGGATTTGAGCGAATACTTTTCGGAGATAGGTGTGCGCTGCCGCTACCTGCACTCGGAAGTGGAAACCCTCGACCGGATTAAGATTCTTCGCGACCTTCGCAAAGGGGAATTCGATGTGCTGATCGGGATCAACCTGCTGCGCGAAGGGTTGGACTTGCCGGAAGTGTCTCTGGTGGCGATTCTGGACGCCGACAAGGAAGGCTATTTGCGCAGCGCCACATCTTTGATTCAGACGATTGGCCGTTGTGCGCGGCACGTGGAAGGGCGCGCGATTCTGTATGCGGACCGCCGCACCGATTCCATGAACGTTGCGATCGAAGAGACAAATCGGCGTCGCGCCAAGCAGATGGCCTACAACACGGAGAATGGCATTACGCCGCAGTCGATCATCAAGAGCGTCGACATGGAGTTGGCACACATCGTCGAAGCCGATTACGTGACCATACCGCTCGACGCCGGGGAACTCGATGCAGCTGCGGCGAATGTGCGGTCTGAAGAGCAGTTGGCGGCTCTTCTGCAACAACTCGAAACGCAAATGCGCGAAGCCGCAAAGAAGTTTGAGTTTGAGAAGGCGGCGCAACTGCGCGACCGGATCCGTTCTCTGAAACAGCAGGATCTTGCTGGAACGTTTGGGAAAGATGCCGCTCCGTCCCAGGCGGAAACGTCCGGGGCATAGGCTGGGCAGAGCGTCTACTTGCCGGCGCGACGAAGTTCTTCGAGCGGGTAGAACGTATCCCGCCACATAATTCCGCCCTGTTTCAATGTCACGGCCGCGGAACGTAGCAGCATATACGTAAACACCACGGCACCCAACGGAAACGTCGGCGCATACAGCGGCGAGACGTGCATTACCACGTCCACCCCCAACTCAAAGAAGAAGGGAACTGCCAGCCCGATCGCAGCCAGCCATCGGACCCACCCGTGACCGAAAATCACCCCAAAGAGCGGCACAACGTTGAACACCAGCAAGGCGGCTACTTGCCCCAACAGCACGGCTTTGCTGTACTGAGCGCCGGCAAAGAAGTTTTTTTCCACGCCTCGAATCAGGTTCCTTAAACCGAGGTGCCAGTGGATGCGCACAGCATCTTGCGCTATCGCTACTCCGGAGCGAAATCCACCGGCCTTGACGAGTTTGCCCAGCATCATGTCGTCGATCACTTCCATGGCCAGTCGCCGGTGCGTGCCGCAGCGTTCATATGCAGACCGTTTTAAAAGTTGAAACGCGCCCACGCCCACATAGGCTCGGGAGTTCGGCTTACTCACCTCGTGCGGACGCGTGGCGAGGTTAAAGGACATTCCGAAAAAGGTGAGGAGCACCTTGTCCCAGAAACCGGACATGTCGACGTCGCCGAACAGTACCAGGTGGTTCCAATTCTGTTCCCGCACCAATGCGACCGAACGCCGTAGCACATCCGTACGGAAGCGGACATCGGCATCCGTGAAGAGCAGCCATTCTCCAGTCGAAGCTTCATACCCCATCTGCAGTGCGTGGGGCTTGCCCAGCCAACCATCTGGCAATTCACGGACGTGCACGACCTTCAACTGCGGGTACGCGGCAGCAAACTCATCCAGGATTTTCCCCGTGTTGTCCGTGGAGCGGTCATTGACCGCAAGAATTTCCAGCCGGGGATAGTCAATCGCAACGAGTGTAGCCAAAGCTTCGGGAAGCTTTTGCTCTTCGTCTCGAGCGGCGAAGATAATCGAGAGCGTCGGGCAGTCGGCATCCTTCGACGGCACATAATTCTTCAACCACGGCAAACGCGTTGCCCCATATGCAGCCCTTAGGCCATACGTAAGCCAGAACAGCGCAATCAGCGCGAAAAGGATGATAAGGAGTTGGTGCATTGGAGTTGGGGGGCGTCCTCACGGTATCCTAGCATGGTGATTGAAGCGAGCTAGCAACACGTGCGGCCCCGTTCACGATACGCGGCAAATAGGAGAGACAGTTGAGCCGATTGCACATTCCCATTCGCAGCAGCAAACTACGGAACGGTCTGCGTGTAGTGATTGCTCCGGATGCCAGCGCGCCGGTTGTCACCGTTGGTGTGTACTACAAGATTGGTTTTCGCCTGGAACCTAAGGGACGCAGCGGATTCGCCCACCTCTTCGAACACATGATGTTTCAGGGCTCCGCGAATGCGCCGAAAATGCAACACATCAAGCTGATCAATTCCAGCGGCGGCGTGCTGAATGGCTCCACGATGTACGACGTAACGAATTATTACGAAGCGGTGCCTTCCAACGCCCTCGAGCGCGTGCTTTGGCTGGAAGCCGATCGTATGCGCGCCCTGAAAGTGGACGACGAGAACCTGATCAATCAACGCGATGTGGTCAAGGAAGAAGTTCGCGTCAACGTGTTGAACCAGCCGTATGGAGGGTTTCCCTGGCTCGACATGCCGCCGGTGGCCTTTCGCAATTGGCAAAACGCGCACAATTTCTACGGCGACTTCCACGACCTGGACGCCGCCAACCTCAAAGATGTTCAGGAATTCTTCAAGACCTACTACGTTCCCAACAACGCCGTCCTGCTGTTGCTGGGCGATGTGAAGGCGGAAGAAGGGCTGGCGCTCGCGGAAAAATATTTTGCCGATATTCCCGCTGGGGCGGCTCCTGCTTTTGCTGACCCCACCGAGCCGCCCCAGTCCGAGGAACGTCGCGGGCACGTCGAAGAACAGTTCGGCACGTTGCCGGCGATGGCGATTGGTTACGTGATGCCGCAACGCCGTACGCCGGAATGGTGCGCGATGGCGCTGCTCGATCAGGCGCTCCACGGAGGGCGAGCCGGGCGAATCTATCGCGAATTGGTTCTGGAAAAGCAGATCGCGGTCGAGGCGGATGGGGGTATCGACGACATTTTTGGATACAACGGACCGACGCAGATGACTACGCGCATTCTTCACAAGCCGGAATTCTCCAGCGATGCCGCGCTGGCTGCATTTGATGAAGTCCTCCATACCGTCCGGAGCAACGGTATCTCCGAATCCGAACTGGAGCCCATCAAAGTGAAATGGCGCTCCGACTACTATTCGACGCTGGAAGGCGGCCGCGGCGGGTACATGCCCCGCTACGGCCTGATGCATCTGTTGGCCTGCTTCACTTTGTTCGATGATGAGCCGGAGCTGGTGAATACGATTCTCGACAAATTTCTGCAAGTAACTGCCGGCCAAGTGAACGAAGCGGCCGAGAAATACTTGCAGCCTTCCAATCGCGCCATTGTGTTCCGCACGCCGGTGAAGGGCAATGCGAAGGAGGCTGCGTGATGGCTGCTCCTGCTGCAGAGGAAATCGTCAATTTGCCGAGCCTTTCTGCGGAACGTCCGGTGGTCTGGCCGGAGCGCACCCGCATTACGCTGCCCAACGGGCTGCAGATCGTACTCGCGACCTCCGAGGCGATCCCCAAATTTCACGGAGAACTGTATTTTCGCGCAGGGAACGCGTCGGTCGCGGATCGCTCCGCTTGTCTTGCGGAAATGACCGCGACGCTCGTCCGCACCGGCACAACGAACCGCACCAGCCGCCAGATTGAAGAAGACCTGCGGCGTCTGGGTGCTGATCTGGGCACCAGCGCCGGTCAGGACACCAGCGCGATTTCTTTTGCCGGGCTGAGCGAATTCAGCGAACCATTACTGCAGTTGGTGAACGAATTGGCGACCCAGGCGTCATTCCCTGCGCCGGAATTGGAGCGGGAACGTCGCCAGAAGCTGGAGGAAGTACGGCTGGAGCGCACCTCTCCCGGATTTCTGGCCGGCGAACGGCTGCGCAAGGCTCTTTTTGGCAGCCATCCGTATGCGATGATCGCCCCCACTGAGGAGCAGGTCGCAGCGTACAACCGCGCAGAATTGGAAGCGGTCTACCGGCAAATCTACACGCCGGAAAACGCGCTGCTGATTCTGGTGGGGATTTCGATGCGCAGCGTATGCTCGCGACCATCGAAAAGGTTTTCGGCAAGTGGTCCGGGCCGAAGCCTGCCGCGAAGCAGTTTGCCGTGCCACCGCATCCGCGTGGTCGCCGCGTGTTGCTGGTACACAATCCGGGGTCAGTGCAGACGCAAATTGTGCTCGGCTGTCCTTCGATTACCCGCAAAGACCCTGATTGGCTGCGTCTGGGTTTGACCAATAGCTTGTACGGCGGAGCATTCAACTCCCGTCTGGTGATGAACATTCGCGAAGACAAGGGATATACCTACAGCCCGAGGAGCAGCGTGTCTCCGCTGCGTCAATATGGGTATTTCAGCGTGTCGGCCGCAGTGCGAAACGAGGTCGTTGCTGCATCGTTGACGGAAATCTTCTACGAACTCGATAAACTTCGTTCTGTGGCCATCCCTGACAAGGAACTGGCGGATGCGCAGAACTACGTCACGGGCGTGTTCAGCATGGGCCTGGCCACTCAGGAAGGTTTGCTGTCCCAATTCTCGACCGTTGAGTTGAACGAGCTTCCTACGGATTATCTGGAAACCTACCGGCAGAAGATGCGCTCGTTTACCGCATCGGACATTCTGGATACGGCACGGAAATATTTTGATTCCGCGAACATGCAGATTGTGGTGGTTGGCGATCGCCAACAGATTGAGACACAAGCGGCGCTCTTCGGCGATCTTGAAGTCTACGACAACGCCGGCAAACGCCTCGACAGTTAAGGTCACTTGCAATCCGTAGATTATTGTAAAAGTAAAGTTAACGTATTAGTATTCTTGTATGCGTCCGGCGCGTGCACTGTGGTTGCTAGTTGCATTTGTCTGGATCGCCTTGTTGGCCCCGAGTGGCCTGGCTAAAAAGAAGCCGCCGTCGCAGCCCATCAACCTGAATACTGCTAATGCTCTGGAATTACAGCAGGTTCCCGGAATAGGTCCGTCTACAGCGGACAAAATCCTCAAGATGCGCAAGTCGTATGGGCCCTATAAGAGCGTCAATGATTTGCTGTCGATTAAGGGGTTGGGGCCCAAAAAACTGGACAAGATGCGTCCGTACCTGACCGTAGGGAAACCGCCGCAACCCGCTCACGCCGACATCCGGGGGATCAACAGTGAAGAACGCGAAGCCTACGGCGGCTAAGTCTGTTGCAACAAAACCCTCTGCTCCAAAGCCCGCCGCGCCAACGCCTCCGAAAACGTCGGAAGACGAAGATCCCTGATCGCTATGGGGTTGAAACTGGTCTTACGAACGCTTGGTGGTCGTTTGCCTGACCGGTAAATCCAGAGGCACCTGGTCGGCAATGCGGATTCCGTAGCCTTCCAGTGCCACAACTTTTTTCGGATGGTTGGTAATTACGCGAATGTCCTTCAGGCCTAAGTCGATCAGGATTTGTGCGCCGATTCCACTTTCGTGTTGCACCATGCGCTGGCGTGCGGGTTCACGATCCAACTGCCCTCGGGATGAAAGTGAATCTGCGGCAAAGTTCCGGCAACCTCGGGAGTATCGATGGAAAATCCGCGGCCGGTATGGTGCAGATACAGAAACACGCCGCGATCTTCCGATGCGATTTTCTCCAGCGACTTGGCCACCAGGTCGGGACAATCACAGGCCAGCGAGCCGAATACGTCGCCCGTGAGGCAATGCGAATGCACGCGCACCAGCGGCGGAGTCGGCCCCACCAGTTCGCCGCGAATTAACGCGATGTGCTGGTCCTGATCAACATCGCTGGAGTACGCAATCATCCGAAACTCGCCGTATCGCGTCGGCAGGACGGCTTCCGCCACACGTCTCACGTACCGCTCGTGTTGCATGCGATAACGGATCAGGTCAGCCACCGTGAGCATCTTCAGTCCGTGCTCGCGGCAAAATTCCAGCAGTTGCGGCACCCGGGACATAGTGCCGTCTTCGTTCATGATTTCGCAGATCACCCCGGACGGATTCAGACCCGCAATCCGCGCCAGGTCGACGGAAGCTTCGGTCTGGCCAGCGCGCACCAGCACTCCGCCATTGCGCGCGCGCAGTGGGAACATGTGCCCCGGCCGCGCCAAGTCTTGCGGACGCGTTTTCGGATCAATAGCCGTCAGAATCGTAATGGCGCGGTCAGAGGCGCTGATCCCAGTGGTCACGCCTACCTTGGCATCGATGGCCTCGCAAAAGGCCGTGCCGTGAACCGACGTATTGATCGGTGACATCAACGGGAGATTCAGTTCGTCGCAGCGCTGTTCGGTCAGCGCCAGGCAGATCAGCCCACGGCCGAATTTCGCCATGAAGTTGATTGCTTCCGGAGTGATTTTTTCGGCAGCGAGCGTCAGATCGCCTTCGTTCTCGCGGTCCTCGTCGTCCACGAGCACGATCATGCGCCCCTGACGAATCTCGTCAACGGCCTCTTCTACCGAGGCGAATCCTTGGTTGTCGGTCATACGGAAAGCATAGAAGGAACCGCCGAGGGAAGTAAAGCGGCTGAGATTCCAACCTGCTTCAGGTGGGATTTTCCACGTCGTGGCCTTCTGGGGTTGTGAGCTGTCCCCAATGCTCGCGCTTCGGGTGTTTTGCCGGACCCAATTGGGAGGAACTTTGCCTTCCGGAAATCTCTCGTTCTGCCTGCAGCCAGTCGGAAACGGAGTCTCCGCCCGAATCCTGCCGTTTTAAGTACAGCTCGAAGGCTCGTCGTTGGATGCGTTCAAAGTCGGAGTTCATGTGTCCTCCTGGTGCGTTGAAATCATGGCCCGCCCGGAGTAAGTACGCAATACAGGCCACCTGGCAATTCCCGCCATAAACCTGAGTTTCATTCGGATTAAGACAAGGTCCCCTGAGTCTCTACACCTAGGCTTGGATATCCGTAGCGGAGCTTATGTCCTACAAAGGGTGTTCAGGATCAAACACGATCGTTAGCCGGACCAATGCGCCTTCCGGCTCAGGAGGATAGGGATGAAAGCAGTACGTTGGTACGGAAAAGAAGATTTACGAGTCGAAACGGTTCCCGACCCTGTGATCCAGGATGACCGGGACGCGATCATTCAAATCACAGCTTCGGGCATTTGCGGCTCGGACCTGCATCTTTATGACGCCACGATGCCTACCATGGAAAAGGGCGATATTTTGGGCCATGAACCGATGGGCATCGTCGTGGAAGTCGGCAAAGGCGTGAAGAATCTCCAGAAGGGCGATCGCGTGGTGGTGCCTTTCACAATTTCCTGCGGTTCGTGCTTTTTCTGTAAAAAGGGATTGTTTTCCTGCTGCGAAGTTTCCAATCCCAACAAAGAGATGGCGCGCAAAGCGATGGGCCACTCGCCGGCCGGCTTGTTCGGCTATTCCCACATGTTGGGTGGGTTTGCCGGCGGCCAGGCGGAATACCTGCGCGTGCCCTTCGCTGACGTCGGTCCATTGAAGATCGAAAGCGACCTCGAGGACGAGCAGGTCCTCTTTCTTTCGGATATTTTCCCGACCGGTTATATGGCTGCGGAAAATTGCGGGATCGAACAAGGAGATACGGTCGCGGTGTGGGGTTGTGGACCCGTCGGGCAGTTTGCGATCAAGAGCGCGTGGCTGCTCGGAGCCGGACGCGTCATCGCGATCGACTGCGTTCCAGAGCGTCTACAGTTGGCCGCGGAGGAGGGCAACGCCGAAACCATCGACTTCGATGAAAAGGATGATGGCGAGTTCCGCATGCAACACGTCTATCACCGCTTGCAGGAAATGACGCAAGGCCGAGGTCCGGACCGCTGTATCGATGCCGTTGGCACCGAAGCGCACGTAGGGCCGAGCATCGACTCCATCGTGGATCGCGCCAAGGTCGCTCTCTTGCTGGGAACCGATCGCGCCCACGTTTTGCGCGAGGCGATCTATTGTTGTCGCAAGGGCGGCACCGTATCCGTTCCCGGCGTCTATCTCGGCTTGGTCGACAAGGTGCCCATGGGCGCCTTTGTCAACAAGGGTTTGACCATGCGCAGCGGCCAGACGCATATGCAGCGCTACATGAAGCCGCTGCTGGACCGCATCAACAAAGGCGAAATCGACCCGTCCTTCGTGGTCAGCCACCGTGTCCCGTTGGAACGTGTGCCGGACGCCTACAAGATGTTCCGCGACAAGAAGGATGGCTGCATCAAGGTAGTAGTAAAGCCTCAAACGTCGCGGGTGGCATAAGCAGAGCAGACTCCAACCAAACCGAAACTGGAATCAACCGGGCGGCTCCGCAAGGGCCGCCTTTTTGTTGCGCTTTGTGGCAAACACCATCCCGCTGCGAATCACATATAATTATGCGCTTGCCTCTTCCGTGGGGAATGGATCATGGCCAAAACGTCGACGCCGGCGGCAATCAAAAAAGAAGTCGAGCGGCTCCGCGAGGAGATACGCAGGCACGAGTATCTCTACTACGTCGCGGACGATCCGGAAGTCTCCGATGCCGAATTTGACCGCCTGCTGAACAAGCTAAAGGAACTGGAAGCGGCGCATCCTGAACTGGTGACTGTCGATTCGCCGACCGGACGGGTCGGCGGCACGCCCCGCGAGGGATTCCAGACTGTACGTCATGCGCGGCCCATGCTTAGCTTGGACAACGCCTTTGGCTATGACGCGCTGCGGAACTGGGATCGCCGGGTAAGGGAACTCAGCGGACGCTCCCACATCGAGTACATCACCGAGCATAAATTCGACGGCTTGAGTATTTCGCTGCACTACGAAAACGGCGTCCTGACACGCGGCGTTACTCGCGGGGACGGCACGACTGGCGAAGAGGTCACGGGAAATGTCCGAACTGTCCGTTCGATTCCTCTGCGCGTCGACGCAGCCGCTCTCAAGAAAGCGAAGTTGCCAGGCACGTTCGAAGTGCGCGGCGAAGTGATGATGACCCGCAAGTCGTTCGAAGCGCTGAATCGCCTTCAGGAGCAGACCGGCGGCAAAATCTTTGCCAACCCGCGCAACGCGGCAGCCGGAGCGGTCCGGGTCCTTGATCCATCCGTTACCGCCGCGCGCAAGCTCGATTTCTTTGCCTACTACCTCTACGTTGACGGGCAGTTTCCTTTCCCCAAACATTCGGAGTCGCTGAAAGCCCTAAAGACGCTGCAGTTTCGCGCCTCCGACGACTGGAAACTCTGCTCCGGCATTGAAGAAGTTGTTCAGTACTGCGAAGCCTGGGATACCGGGCGCGAATCTCTGCCCTATGAAATTGATGGTGTCGTGATCAAGGTCGACTCCATCGGACTGCAGAACGAACTCGGATTCACTTCTAAAGCCCCGCGCTGGGCCATTGCCTTCAAATATCCCGCGCGGCAGGAATCCACGGTGGTCAACGACATCATTGTACAAGTCGGCCGAACCGGTTCTCTCACGCCGGTGGCTATCCTCGAGCCCGTCCAAGTTGGCGGGGTGACCGTCAGCAGATCCACGCTCCACAACATGGACGAGATTGAACGCCTCGGCCTGCAGATCGGTGACACCGTCCTGATCGAACGTGCCGGCGAAGTGATTCCCAAGGTCATTAAGGTAACCAAACCCGGTCCGAACCGCCGGCCCTTTGAAATGCCCAAGAAATGCCCGGAGTGCGGCAGCGCCATTCACCGAGTGGAAGGCGAAGTCGCCTACCGCTGTGTGAACTCCGCCTGCCCGGCCAAACGCCGCGAATCTTTGCTGCACTTCGCAGGGCGCCACGCCATGAATATCGATGGCCTGGGCGAGAAGATTGTCGACCAGTTGCTGCACAGCGGTTTGGTGAAGGACTTCGCGGACCTGTACACCCTGAAGCTTGATGACGTCGCCGAACTGGATCGCATGGGCGAAAAATCCGCGACCAACCTGCTCCAGGAAATCGAAGCCAGTAAGAAAAATCCCTTGAGCCGCGTCATTTATGCGTTGGGCATCCTGTTTGTCGGTGAACGTACCGCGCAACTGCTCTCCGAACATTTTTCCTCCTTGGATGAACTTGTCTCCGCGAAGGCCGAGGAATTGGAAAACGTGCCGGAAGTCGGCCCCAAAGTTTCCCAGAGCATCGTGGAATTCTTTGGCGAACCGGCGAATCGCGCGGTCCTGAAGAAGCTGCAAAGAGTTGGAGTGAAGCCGGTTGCGGAAAAACGAGAGATCAAGAGCTACCGGCTGGAGGGCAAATCCTTCGTCTTCACGGGAACTTTGGTGAACCGCTCGCGCGAGGCCGCCGGCGAACTTGTCCAACAACACGGCGGCAAGGTGAGCGGCTCCGTCAGCAAGAAAACGGATTACGTAGTGGTTGGCAGCGATCCCGGGATCAAAGTTCGACAAAGCCAAGGAACTTGGAGTTCCGGTCCTCACCGAGAAGGAATTCGAGAAGCTCCTTGCTGCAAAATAGGGCATGCCCTCCCGGCAACTTCGGCGCTTGACCTCCGAAGGGCTCGGTAGAACACGGTATAATAGAAATGGCGGGTGAGCTGGACGATCGCTGGCTTTAGCGTCTGCCGTGAGGCGGGCGCGAGCGGGAGGAAAGTCCGGACACCACTCTGCGACAGCAGAGAAGCTTCGCGGCCTTCGGGCTGCGAAGCGTTGGGTAATGCGCCTGGTAACGCCAGGGGGTGCGGCTGGAGACGGCCGCGCTACGGAAAGTGCCACAGAGACGATACCGCCTGTGCTGCGTTCCCGGTGACACACCGAAGGAAAACCTTCGGGACGTCTTCGATCGGTTCGTGGCTCCGGTAAGGGTGAAAAGGGTGGGGTAAGAGCCCACCGCTCCGCCAGCAATGACGGAGGCATGGCAAACCCCGCATGGTGCAAGACCAAATAGGAGGGGAGAGCTGGCCCGGCTCGTTTAGTGGACCGCGCAAGCGGCACACTCCGCAGGCGCTGCGTAAGCGGCGCTGGCGAAAACCCTCGGGTAGGTCGCTCGATCCCAGCCGCGAGGCTGGGACTAGAGGAATGATCGTCGCGGTGCACTGCTGCAAAGCAGTGCACCAGACAGAATCCGGCTTACAGGCTCATCCGCTATTTTTCACTGTATTTGCAGTCAGTCGGTTGTGACTCTTTTGTGCGCAGATGCCCAAAACAGTGTCCGTCTTGCCAGAGGTGGGCACTAAGCCTGGCGTCAATCTGATCCGAAAAATCAAAAAAGTCGGGCTGGAAGAGAGTGCTTGAACAGCTTCACGACTTCGGAAGTTTGCGGTCACGGCCACTGCCTTTATCACGGCGGCGGACGTAGCCTGCTTTCTGATAGCAGACTGAGTTCAGATGGCTTTCCGATAGCGACTCAGCGAAGGCCAGGATTTGAAGTAAGCCGCTGGCTCCTCACTACGCCTTAAGCGAGATCGCAACGCCTTGCTCCCATTCGTGGAGCATGCGGTTTCCAATATCCTGGAATTCCGGATGGTCTTTGATGTAGACGCGAAGTTCCGTAGCGGTGTCAGCCATCGCGGTGCTGATGCGATCCCGTATTTCGCTGATGCGGGAAGGGGAACCTCCCATCCGTGTCTCACCCAACCGCTGCAGCTCCTTCGCACTCGCCCACTTGGTCGTGCCGTTCAGCGTAAGCGCCATGCTGTCATTGGGCAGGTAGACGGAAGTCGTCACGAGATCGTAAACGGGGGCGAGCCTGGCTTCGCCCTGCACGTCGTCATAGACAATCCCGAAGTTCTTAAGATGTGCGTCTCCATTGCGCAGCGCGCAATTGATGGCGATGAGGGTGAAGAGCCGCTCCAGGTCTTCGCCCAAATGCGGGGAGTTGGCAAACTCCGAAAAGCGCTTCATGATCGAGGTCTCGTAGCTGCCGCGATATTTCTCATCGGTCCGGCGGGCGTTGAGCACGCAGAAATCCTCAAATCCCCGATAGGTGCCGTCGGAGCGCAAATCGAAGCGGTCAATGACAAGCGCCAAAGCGTCCTCGGCGAGCCGGTAGGGCGGCACATCGAGGCCGCATTTTTCGGCTACTCTGAGGCAGAAGAATTCATTCGCCGCAAGCTGCGGGTATTCGTTCTGCTCCCAGAATTTCACGATGTGCGTCGCACCACTGTAGCTCTGTGAGAGCCTATGGTCGGCTTTGCTGAGTGCCGCGGATGCACCTTCATCGCGCACCAGCACTTTCGGCTGTACGCCGCTGATGCCGGAGAAGGAGGCAAACTTCTCGATGAGGTAGCGGAACAGGTCGCCGCCACGGCGCTTTTCGAGAATTTCATCGACCGACTGAAAGGGTACGTCTTCCCGCAGCTGTTCCTTCTGTCCGGTATACCGGATGCGTCCCACCTGGGAGCGGCCGACGATACCAAGCAGGTCAAACTCGTCAAACGTGCCGGTAGCCTTGGCAAAGGCAAGACGTAGCCTTTCGCGAAGCACACCTTCGGGCAGGTTCATCTCGAAGATGGGCGGAAGACCGAACGGGACGTTCCAGGAGGGAAGGCGAACCGGCATGGTGACGGATACGGCGCGAGCCCCCGCAACGTCGGGCAGATAGACGAAGCTGCTGCCCCGTGTTTCGTGACGGTCGAGCAGCCCCGCGTCAGCGGCGTCGGTCCAGACCTTTATCATCGCGGTCCTCTTCCATGAGTTCGTCGAGCGTCGGACGGCGCGCGCTCAATTCTTGCAGCTTCAGCTCCAGCCCGAGGGCGGAAAGAATGTTAGTAATCTTGGAATAGCCGAGTTCGCCCAACCGCGCGTTCTCCAGCGCATCGAGCGTGGAGAGCCCAACTCGCGCTTTTTTGGCAAGCGCTGGCTGGGTCAGACCCAGTTCCTGGCGTTTTGAGGCGATCCGCTCGCCTACAGATGAGAGGGGCAACATTCACCTAATATACTAGGTTTTTGTTCGTAATACAATAAATAACCTAATATATTGGGTTATGGGATAAGGCGAACGAAGTCCTCAAGAAGATTCGCTGAGCGTTGTTAGCGCAACACCGGTTTCGCGCGGCACGCTTCGCATACGAAGCTGATGTTGTGATTGATGCGTCCCCATTCCGTGTGGCAGACCGCGCAGAGTTCCATCGACGGGTGATCGCAATCCGCGCAGAGTTCGTCCGAGGTGGGCGACAGCTCCTGGGAATATTCGTGACCGGCCACCAGCGCTCCGCAGCGCCCGCAGCGAATTTTTTTGGGCACAGGGGCAGAGGTAGTCGCGGCGGCTTTTGTTTTCTCCAGCAATTGCACGGCTCGTTGGGCGATATGCTCGGCCGTCAAACCGAAGTACTGCACCAGTTCCCACGGATTCCCGGAGATTCCAAAGCGGTCGTGGACTCCCACCATGTCGAGGTGTAGAGGTAGTCGGCCGTTCTTGCGGTGCTCCAGGATCGCGCCCGCCACGATATTGCCGAAGCCACCCTTCTGGTGCTCTTCCGCGGTAACCACAATTCGCGTTTCATCCGCTGCCCGAACCAGTGTCTCGACGTCCAGCGGCTTCACTGTGTGCACGTTCACCACGCGCGTTTCAATGGCATACTCACGCTTTAGTATCCAAGCCGCGCGCATAGCTTCCGGTACCATCGGTCCGCACGCAATGATCGACACCGCTTCGTGCTCGCTTTTATACGAAGCACCGAGACTGGTTTCGAAGGCAGCCGCAAATTTTGGCTGTTCACCTCGAAAGCGAATCACATTTGCAACGCCGAATTGATAAGGCGTGTCGCTTTTGGTCACAACGGGAGTGGCTTCGCGCGCAAATCGCAGGTAACAAGGACCGACCAGCTTCAGCAGTGCGTATTCCGTGGCCTTTTGCGTCTCCACCGAATCACAAGGCACCACCAGGTTCATATTCGGCAGGATGCTGGTAAGCGCGATCTCTTCCAGTGCCTGGTGGGTCGCCCCATCTGGCCCAACGGAGATTCCTCCGTGCGCACCGGCAATCTTCACGTTCAGATTGGAATAGCAGATCGTAGTGCGAATCTGATCCCAGGCGCGACCCGATGCAAAAACTCCGTACGTGCCGGTAACCGGGATCAAGCCCTCGCGCGCCAGGCCGGCCGCGACGCTCATCATGTTCTGTTCAGCAATGCCCACGCTGAACACTCGTTTGTTGCGCTCCGGATGCTTGTTCTCGAAATCGGTGATTCGGATCGATCCCGAAATATCAGCGTGCAGCGTGACAACTCGCGGATCTTCGCCCGCCCGTTCCAATCCCCGTCCGAATCCCATGCGCGTGGGATCCATCTCCACCTTCATGGAGTCGCGGAGATTCCACCAATATTCGTTCGCGAACTTTGGCAGGCTGTTTTTGGTTTTGCGGGCAACTTCGACGGCATTGTCGCTAGCGTGCTTCAGCAATCTGTCTACGCGGCTTTGGGGGAATTCCGCCTGTGACCAATTGCTGCATCGCTTTTTCAAATTGTTCCTTTTTAGGAGGTGTTCCATGCCAACTCGCCTCGTTCTCCATGAACGAAACGCCTTTCCCCTTAATCGTGCGGGCAAGGATGATCGTGGGTTGTCCGGTGATCCGCTTTGCCCGCGCAAAGCCGTCGAGAATTTCCTCCATGTTGTGGCCATCCACTGCAATTACGTTCCAGCCGAACGCCGCATATTTCTCAGAAAGCGGTTCCACGTTCAGTACATCTTTTACCCAACCGTCGATCTGCAGCCGGTTCACATCGATAATCCCGCATAGGTTGTCGAGTTTGTGATGGCTTGCCGCCATCGCCGCTTCCCAAATGCTGCCTTCCTGTTGTTCGCCGTCGCCCATAATCACGTAGACGCGGTGATGCTCCCCGCGTAGCTTGGCCGCGAGGGCGCACCCAACGCCAGCACCAAGGCCTTGTCCCAACGAACCACTCGAGATCTCTACTCCCGGCACCTTCAACCAGTTTGGATGCCCTTCGAAACCAGACCCGAGTTGCCGCAGCAAGACCGTATCATCGAGCGGGAAATAGCCTGCTCGCCCAAGAGCCACGTATAGCGCCGGTGCTTTGTGCCCCGCGGACCAGAACACGCGGTCGCGTCCGGGCCAAGCAGGATTGCTGGGGTCATGGTTCAGCACGTTCAAGTACAGCGCGGCGGCCACGTCCATAACCGAGAGTGTGCCGCCGGGATGGCCGGATCCGGCTGCGTAAATGCTGACCAGGTCCATAGCACGCATTTCCGCCGCTGCCGTCTGTAAGGCAGCCACGTCGAGCCGTGGCCCGCGCAAATTCTGGGTGTCACTCATAATCTAGGCTCCTTGAAAACGCTGAGCGAGAAAACGCAAGAGTGCGGGGAATTTCTTGTCCCACTCCCAAAAACACCGCGGCGATCCTGGATTACCGAATATGCTCAGAACCCCGCATGCCAGCTAACGCCTGTAGCTTCATGCAGTAAGGAAAGCAGATCGAATTGGTCCAAGCGAGATCGCCATGCCAATTCAATAAGTGATGGTGCAAGTGCGATTCCACTAATCCGGGAAAGTGTCAGTCCAACTTTGCCCATGACCGCGGCACTTCGACGTAGGAGGGATTCAGCTCCGCTACGCTTTTGCAGCCCAGTAACAGCAGCGTTCGAACTATGTCTTCGCGAAGAATCTCAATCGCTCGGGTCACTCCGGCTTGCCCGGCGACCGCCAGACCATACGCATAAGCGCGCCCGCAAAGGACCGCCTTTGCTCCCAATGCCAGTGCCTTGACCACGTCGGCGCCTCGGCGAATCCCGCCATCCATCAGCACTTCGGTTTGGCCATTTACCGCGGCGACAATACCCGGCAGGGCGCGCAACGTTGCGGCCACGCCGTCGAGTTGCCGGCCTCCGTGATTCGAAGCAACGATCGCTGCCGCGCCTTCGTCCACGGCACGCCGCGCATCGTCCGGCGTCAGCAAACCCTTTACGATGATTGGCCCCCGCCAGGCTTTGCGAATCCACTTGAGAGAATCCCAAGTCACGACTGCTTCCGCTAATGCCCGGCTTACGTCTGTCAACGGCAACGGTCCCTTGCCGGGAACTACCACGTTGGCCAGCGGAGGGACTCCCCCGTCCAGCAAAAATCCAGCCAGCCAGCGCGGATGAGCGAGCAGGTTCGGCAGGAACGGCAGCTTGTCCCATATTCCCGAGCTGAGCATCTGTTTCATACCATTGCGCGGATCGCGTTCACGCATCCCCGCAACCGGCGTGTCGATCGTTACTACCAGCGCGGAGAATCCTGCAACTCGAGCCCGCTCGATAGCGGCCTCCGCCGCGGCCTGCCCGCCAATCATATAGAGCTGATACCAGACCGGCCCGTTACTGGCCGAGCGCACATCTTCCAGCTTGTGTCCCGAAATAGTGGACAGCGTGTATGCAATTCCAGCTTGTCCCGCGGCCGCAGCCGCTGCCACTTCGCCGCGAGGATGCATCAACCGGCTGTATCCCACGGGCGCAAGGATCACCGGCATGGCGAGTTCCTGCCCGATAACGCGTGTCCTGAGTTCGCACGGAGCCACGTTAACGGCGTAGTGCGGATGAAACAGCACATCATCGAAAATCCGGGTATTTTCTCGCAATGTGATTTCCGACTCGGCCCCTCCGTCCAGGTAGTCGAAGACCACTTTTGGCAGGCGCTGCTGCGCGAGTCGGCGCAAATCGTAAATGTTGATTACCTTGTGGGAATACAAAATGCCAGGCAGATTGCTCATCGCGACACTTTGCTCCTGTTGGAACGGTTCATTGCACGCAGGCTATCACGAAAAAGACGAAGACATGCTGACAGCGATCACAGGGTACGGGAAAAATCGCTGCCGCGGGTCGCGCCGCTTCCGGCGATGTGAGATTGCAACTTGTGGCATTCTAAATGTTCATGGCGACCACCTTTCGACGCGACTCAGCGGGGACCGCCGCATTTCAGTTTTCCGGTTTCCGCTACTATCAGATCGCTCGTTTTTGCATGGTGTTTTGCACGGAAATGCAGTCGGTCGCGGTCGGCTGGCAAGTCTACGAAATTACGCATCGCCCTCTCGATTTGGGACTCACGGGCCTGGTTCAGTTCCTCCCGGGAATATTGTTGTTTCTGGTGGCAGGGCACGTCACCGACCGCATGGATCGTCGGCGGTTGCTTACCCTCTGCTACATCGGTTTTGCCACCTGTTCAGCGTTGTTGCTCGCGGTTACTCTGAACGAGCAACTGTTTCATCGGCCCGCCACCGTTACTCCCATTTTCGCCATTCTATTTCTTGTGGGGTGCGTGCGCACCTTCAGCATGCCCGCGAGCCGCGCTTTACTTCCGCAACTTGTGCCCGAAGACAAATTTCAGAACGCGGTCGCCTGGAATTCCAGCATCTTCCAGTTTGCAACCATCCTTGGTCCGGCCATGGGTGGATTGCTCTATGCCGCGTTTCGCGGTCCCGCCGCGGTCTATGGCGTGGCCGTTACCGCCGCGATCATCGCTGTGTTGACAACGCTCCGCATCGAAACCAGCTACAAGCCTCGCGCTCGCGAACCGTTTCGCCTTTCCACCGTGTTTGCCGGGTTTCGCTATATTTGGGCACACAAACTGGTGCTCGGGTCGATCTCACTGGACTTATTTGCCGTGCTGTTGGGTGGCGCGGTTGCCTTGCTGCCTGTGTACGCCAAGGAAATCCTAGCAACCGGCCCCTGGGGTCTTGGATTATTGCGGAGCGCCCCGGGGATCGGGGCAGCCGTCATGGCCCTGCTGCTGGCGTATCAGCCGATTCGCCGCAAAGCCGGCATGACGATGTTGTGGTGTGTCGGAGGGTTCGGCGTTTTCACCATGGTCTTCGGTTTTTCGCGAAGCCTGCCGCTTTCCCTGGTCTCGTTGTTTTTCGTGGGCGCCGCAGACATGGTGAGCGTGGTGGTGCGCGGAGTCCTGATTCAGATCGAGACGCCCGACGAGATGCGTGGTCGCGTGAATGCCGTGGACATGATCTTCATCGGCGCTTCCAATGAATTGGGCGAGTTCGAATCGGGTTTAGCCGCGCAATTTCTCGGCGCGGTGCCGGCCGTGGTGTTGGGTGGCGCCGGCACAATTCTCATAACGCTCTTATGGGCGTTTTTCTTCCCGGAATTACGGAAGGCTGATTCGCTTACGAAGGCAGGTTGATTCCCGGGAGACGAGTTCAGGAATTTCTGGATTCCGTTTCGAATCCGCGCGCAATCTGTTCCAGGCGATTTTTCAACGTTTCTCCAAAACGGGAGAATACCTCTGCTGACGCCTCTTTCAGGCGTTCTTCGGCATTCGCCGCGATTTTTGCAATAACGTCGCGCGATTGATGATCCAGAGTCGCCACGGTAGCCACCATCCAGGAGTTCGAAATGTTTTCCAGGCGATTGCGATATTGCTCGGCGCCTTCATCGCTGGCTCTGCCAAACGTTGAGCGAATTTCCGATTCACTGATCTGCACGGATTTCCTCCACGTATCCTGAAGCTGCGCGAAATTCTCCTGGACCCGCGCGTGCGCCGCGGAAAGTTCCTGATCGAGAACTTCTCCAATCGAGCCGCGAAAACGCAGCAGAAATTCTTCCTGCGCCGCCGTCACTTTGTGAACGACTTCCGCCTGTGTGGCGTTCATCTTTTCTTTCGAAGATTCCAGAGACTGCTTCAGCAATTCGTTGAAGCCTTCCAGTTCCGTTCGCGCGTTGCGCTGGATTTCGTCCGTGAATGCCGCCGTCGTGGTATCCGCTGCTTCGGCGGAGAGTCCCCGAATCCGGTCAAACGCGGAGCGTACCGTCTCCTCGGATTGGCTCTGGAACTGGTTGAGGTAGCCCTCGCTGGCGTGGTGCAATTCGGATGCGAACAAACTGGAAATTTCGGCGGCCTTGTCTCGAAGCTGTTTGTCCGTCTGGTTTGCCAATTTCTCAGTCAGGCTTTGCACCTGCGATTGCGCCTTCTTTTCGTACCATTCCGCTGACTTGAACATCTCCTCCATGGTGTGGTGCTTCAGGTCCACGCTCTTGGCCTCGAGCTCTTCCAGGTGCCGCGTGGTAATAGTCTGCGCCGATTCATTCAACACTTGTTCGACGGTCCCCAGATTCTCTCGGAAGCGCCCTAGCGACTCTGCAAATGCCTCATCCGCCGAATTCCGGATTCGGTCTTGTTGCATGGTCATTGCCGCGTCCAGCAGCGAACGGCCGCCGGCTAGCCGGTGTATCGCCTCTTCCGTCTGGCGAACATGCGGTTCCACCATTTCGCGAACTTGTTCCTCGAAGCGCGCGAGGGACTCGCTGTTCGCCGTCTCAAAGCTATTCCGAATGCGGTTGTGAACTTCTTCAAACAGCCCATCGGATTGCCGGTGCAACTCATTGCGATGCAGGCTCAACACGTCGTCCAATTGCGACTGAAAACCTGCGATCGCCTGTTGCTGCACGGTTTCGATGCGGCTTGCGTATTGCTCCAGGCGTTCCGTAACCTCGTCCGCCCGGTGCAGCATTTCTTCGAGGCGATGGCTCTGCGTCTCAACCAACTCTCGGAACGAAGAAGTCTGTTTTTCGGTCTCTTCGCGCAGTTCATCGCGATGACGCTGCGTTTTATCCGCCAGTCGCTGTGCGGACTGCTCTTCCGCAGCCTGTACCGCCGTTTCAATTGCAGATTGCCAATTCTGTTTCGTACCTTCAATCTCCCGCGCCAGTTGCTCGCGCAGCGCGGACTCCGTCTCCGCGACGCGACTGTTGACTCGCTCCTGAATCTGGTTCAGGTTCGCGGCCAGAGCTTCGTGGTGTGTGCCCATAGCTTGATCACGAAGTTGTGCGGCGTCGGATGCTCTCTGCAGCGCCATATCGATGGTCGCTTGTACGCGAGCCTCGGCTTGCTCCGCCGAAATGCGAAGCTGCTCCGCGGCATCCTCGGCTTGCGTGCAGAGAGCCTGCAGAGCCTCCTGAGCTGCGGCAAGCTGCTTTTCCTGCTGTTCACGCTGTAGAGCTCCCTCGCGTGCGACCTGTGCGGTCAATTCATGCGTCAGTTGTTCCAGTTGCGGCGCCAGCCATCGCGGCAGTTCCTCTTTGATATTTTCGGAAGCCGTCGCATGAATCGTGCGGCTGCGGATGGCAGTTTCCTGCTGAATGTTTTCGAGAGCCTGCGCGGCTTCCCGCGAGAGTTCTTCTCGAAAAGCGGCATAGCGCTGTTCCGATTGCTCCGCGGCAATTCTGCTTTCGGAAGCGATCGCTTGAGACGCGGCTTCCCGCGCCGCCAGTTGAATCTGCTGTTTGGCCTCGGAAAGCAGCCTGGTCACGTGACGCGCCAATTGTGCGGTGGGGTCGTTTGCGTTTCCCGCTACCGGAAATATCCTCAGGTTGTCATGCGTGGAAGGTTCGTGCTCGCCGGCCAACGGCTGCACATCCAGGTTTGCCGAACCATAAGCCGGCGGAAGTTCCGAAGGAATTCCGCCAATCGGCGGCACATCGACCTCTTCCGGAAAAACAAACCAATCTTCGGGAGGGAAGGCGATGCCCCAGGCATTGCCTGGAGTTTCCAATTCCAGAGCTACCTGAAACAACTGACGCACCGTGCGCGGACGCTGGATCCACGCCACTTTGCCGCGTACTCGCCTCGGCGGGCGCCCTGCTTCGGGGTTCGGCACTTCCAGGTTGACCCACATGTTTTTCAGGACGTAGTGCTTGGATTGGTAGCGACAACCGTGGCAATTGATGATGAGCGTGGACGTGCGTTCTGAAAATGGCCGGCCCAGAGCATCTACACCGGAAACATTCAGCGGCACGGCTTGAACAATCCGGGTGCTGCGTCGCTTCCTCAGTTCGCTGTCCGCGTCCGATGCGCTCTGTGTCATGCGACTGGTCTCATCCGCAAGTTCATTTCCTGGTTGTTCGTTCCACATTCGGCCTGACCTGCCTTACCGCCCTGCAATCCGCAATTCATTCAGTCGGTTCGCTGCCGTTCTTCTGTTCGTCCCGTGAAAACAACGACCAAATCTCTTTTGCCACCCAGATCGGGCCGACCAGCAGATAAATCGGGCCCTGAAAGAATGCCGGCTTGTTGCCTTCCAGGCGATGTCCAAGAAAAAGTAACATCCATCCGCCCACAAAGCTGGCCAACCCCCAGCGCCAACGGAGCGCGAGCACCAGCACGATTCCCGCAAAGATCAGTGGAATTCCGATCGCATGCAGCATCTTGTTCCAGGCGGAATGATGCTCATGATCGTACCGTTCCATGTAGTGCGCCAAGTTCGACAAGCGCACCTCCTGCTGCGGCTTCCCACGGGATTTTGTTTTCCAAGAGGACCTGTGTGCCGCGGGAAACAAACTCTACCGTGAATCCGGAGGTTTGCCTAGAGGGAGAAAGATGCTGTACGTCCTGTGTCCGAGGTACCAGCAGTTCTATTGGCGATCAAACTAAATTTTCAATCCGCGTGTGCGAAAGGGGAGGGAACTACAGCTCGCGGCGACCTTCCATTGCCTTTAACATCGTCACCTCGTCCGCGTATTCCAGGTCCGCACCGACCGGAATGCCCACGCCGATTCGAGTGACACGCACTCCAAGCGGCTTCAGCAACTTCGACAGATACACCGCGGTGGCCTCGCCTTCCGCGGTTGGATTTGTGCAAATGATAATTTCTTCCACAGAGCCGCCCTTCAGGCGCTCAATCAACGTCTTGATGTGCAGTTGATCTGGCCCGCGGCCCTGCAGCGGCGACAACGACCCGCCAAGCACGTGATACATGCCGCTGAACGTGCGCGTTTTTTCGATGGCCAGAATGTTGTGGGGTTCTTCGACCACGCAGATGGTTCGCTTATTGCGACTCGGTCCGACACAGTATAGGCAGGGGTCGGAATCGGTTATGTTGTGGCAGGTAGAACAGGTACGAATCTTTTCCTTGGCGTCGCGGATCGCCTCGGCGAGCGCAAGTGCATCTTCGGGAGGGATCCGTAACAGGTGGAAAGCCAACCGCTGAGCGGTTTTCTGGCCGATTCCCGGCAAGTGTTTCAATTCGTCAATCAATCGTTCGACAGGAGCAGCAAAATCAGGCATGTTCCTTGTGTAGCATAAGCCGACTGGCTGCGCAAACCTGTCCGCTGCATTGCGGATATCCTTTTCCGGCCCGGCTTCATCTAAATTCAGCAAGACGAGTGTCTTTGAGGGCCATGCCCAACCTGCTTGAGAAAATCAATTCACCGGCCGATGTAAAGCGGCTCAGCATTATCGAATTGCAACAACTCGCGGGGGAAATCCGCGAGCGGTTGATCACGGTTCTCGCAAAGAACGGCGGGCATCTCGGCCCGAATCTTGGCGTCGTCGAATTGACGCTGGCCATGCATGTAGTCTTCGACACGCCGCGCGATCACTTCGTGTTTGATGTCAGTCATCAGGCGTACGTTCACAAGCTGCTGACGGGGCGTCGCGATCGGTTCTCCACAATCCGCACGCCTGGCGGCTTGAATGGCTTCATGCTACGTACCGAAAGCGAGCACGACGCGTATGGCGCCGGACACGCCGGTACGGCGCTTTCTGCCGCGCTGGGCATGGCGGTTGCGCGTGACAAACGCGGCTCCAACGAACACATCGTTGCACTGGCGGGGGACGCTGCTCTCACTTGCGGAATTACCTTCGAAGCCTTGAACAACATTGCTCATCACACGGACCGGCTGATCGTCGTTCTGAACGATAACGAGTGGTCGATCGACAAAAACGTTGGCGCCATTGCTGCGTACCTCAATCGCATCGTCACTAATCCCAATTTCGACGCCTTGCACCAAAGCGCTGGAAAATTCGTCAAAATGATCGGCGGTAAGAGTGCGTTTCGACTGGCGCGAAAAGCGGAAGGCGCCGCCAAGGGCATGCTGTGGCCAAGCGCTATCTTTGAAGAGTTGGGACTCAAATATTACGGTCCAATTGATGGTCACGATATTCCCACTTTGATTCACATGCTCGAATCCGCAAAGCGCCAGGAACGGCCGGTGCTTCTGCACGTCCTCACCACAAAAGGGAAGGGCTTTGCGCCGGCGATGCACCGGCAGAAGAAATTCCATGGCCTCGGGCCGTACGACCCGGAGACGGGCGAAACGAAGCCGCCCGGCCAGCTTACCTATTCAGAAGTTTTTGCGGATACGCTCAGCCGGCTCGCCGATCAAGACGACAAAATTGTGGCGATCACCGCGGCCATGCCCAACGGTACCGCTCTCGACCGCTTCCAAGTTCGCCATCCCGATAAATACATCGACGTCGGCATCGCCGAAGAGCACGCGGTTGTTTTCGCCGCGGGTCTTGCGACGCAAGGTTACAAACCGGTTGTCGCGATTTACTCGACTTTCCTGCAGCGCGCCTTCGACCCGATCGTGCATGACGTATGCTTGCAGAATCTTCCCGTGGTTTTCTGCATGGATCGTGGATCGCTCTCCGGCGACGACGGTCCCACCCATCATGGACTGTTCGACATCAGCTACCTGCGCGGAATCCCCAATATCGTGCACATGCTGCCCAAGGACGAAGATGAACTGGCGGACATGTTGCACACCGCAATTCTGCACAACGGTCCAATTGCCATTCGCTATCCGCGAGGCACAGGGAGCGGCGTTCCGCTCAAGCAACTTCCTAAACGAATTCCCATAGGCAAAGCAGAAATCTTGCGACATTCAGAAACCGATCGGGTCGCCATCTTCGCCGTCGGCGCTATGGTGGCCATGGCCGAAGCGATCGCCGAAGAATTGCGAAAGTGCGACATCGCTGCCGCCGTAATTAACGCGCGATTTGCAAAACCGCTGGACGCCGAAACGATCGAGTTCTTCGCGCGCAGCGTCGACGTTCTCCTGACGCTCGAAGATCATGTCCTGATGGGTGGCTTCGGCAGCGCGGTGCTGGAAGTCCTAAGCGATTTGGGAATTCGCACACCCGTCGAACGAATCGGCTGGCCCGACCAGTTCATCGAGCACGGCAAGCCGGAACAGCTTCGAGCGCGCTATGGCCTCACGGTCGAAGCCGCTGTCGACAAATTGCGCCCTCATTTTAGCGAGTTGAGCGGACCAGATCGTTCCAACTCCCGTAACCCGCGAATCCATCTACAACGCACCGGGGACTGACTGCGGTTCTCCCGTCACTGCCACCTTTGGCAAAGGGATTCGCACGCAGATTTGCGTCCCTTTCTTGAGTTGCGATTGGATCGTGATCGCTCCACCGACCAGAGCGACACGTTCCTGCATGCTCGGGATGCCCAGCCCTCGTTCGCGTACCGCTTGCGGATCGAAGCCAACACCTTGATCGCGGATACTGAGCCGAACTTCGTCGGCGGTCGCCCGAACCTCTGCGTCAAATAATTTCACGCCGCTGTGTTTGACCGCATTTTGCAGCGCTTCCTGCAGAACGCGAAAGAGACACAGCGAAATGTCGCGTGGTAATTTGGCCGGCACCGCTTCCTGCCGCAGATGAACCTGTATGCCGTGGCGCCTTTGTAGTTCTTCGCAAAATTCCCTCATGGCCGGAACTACGCCAAGCAACTCCAGCCGCGGAGAATACAGTTGCTGAGTCAGTGAGCTGATGTCCGATGCCAGCTCAGACGCAATCTTAAGGGCTCCGCCCGCGCGTTCACGAACCAAGGCAGCGCTCTGTTTTTCGTCGCTGACGATCTGTTGCAGTTCGATGGTGATCAGCGCCAGCCGCTGGCTGATGTCGTCATGCAATTCACGAGCGATTCGCCGGCGCTCCTGTTCCTGGGCTTCAATCAAGCGGCCCCCGAGCGTTGCCAGGGAATGTTCCGCTTCCTTGCGCAGCGTAATATCTGCAACCATGCCGACCATGCCCGCGCGATTCTGTTCCGCATCGAAAATGGTCCGAAAACTTTGTTCCAGCCATACCAGCGAGCCGTCAGCGCGGCGCACCCGATAGGCCACACTACCATTCGGCTTTTCTGGCGTGATCCGGGACATCACCGCGCCGAACGCCGAATGATCCTCTGGCAACATAGTCGCAAGAATCTCAGACCGCTTCAGCCGCAACCCGGCATCCGGTCCCAGCACGCTTCTGCATTCCTCAGACCGCACGATCATGTCCGTCGCCGCGTCCCACTGATACGCGTACATTCTTCCTGCCCGTGCCGCCAGGCGGAAACGTTCTTCGCTGTCGCGCAACGCCGCTTCCGCGACCCGTCGGTCGCTCAAATCAACGAAACTGACCAGGAACGACTCCCCGAGCATCGACAAATGAAATTCGATGTCGCGATACGTCCCGTCCTTGCACCGTACACGAGCTTCCATCGTTCCCGTGCCGGATCCGGGGCGGACCACCTTTTCAACCAGCACGCGCCACGATTCCGCTACTTTTTCCCGATACACCGGATCGGGATAGGCTCGCGGCCACCAGTGGTTTACATCCGGAATATCTTCCGCCGTGTAGCCGAAAATGGAAATGAACTTATCGTTGAGGAGTTCCACACTCTCGTCGGTGGAATTGGAGACGATCATGGCGACCGGCGAGCACTTCAGAATATCGGCGTAGCGGTCTCTCAGCGCCAGGTCTGCGCCGTTTGCTTGTGAACTTAGGCGTTTTGGGGTCATGCGAGCGGTCCGCTCCGCAAACGGCACAGAACTGTTGTAAGCGAGTTCCGGGCGTTCGTCCACCTACTTTTTGTCGATCGAGCGAAGGGAAAGCGCTGCCGAGGTTTGTCGAAGCGCAGGCGTTAAATCATCTGTAATGCGGTTAGGAGGCTAGCTAGAACAGGCCGGGGATTTTCAGACCGGCCATGCCGGGGATGCCGCCCGCAAGACTCTTCATCTGGATCGCGAGTTCGTCGTCCACGCGGCGGGACGCTTCGTTCACTGCGGCTCGCACCAAGTCCTGAAGCATCTCTTGATCCTTGCTGGCGAACACTTCTTTTTCAATCTTCACGTCCAGCACCTGCTTTTGGCCATTCATCTTCACCACGACCATTCCGCCGCCTGCCGAAGCTTCAACCGCGACGGAATTCACCTGCCGCTGCAAGTCTTCCTGAACTTGCCGCAAGCGGGAAAGCATTTGCTGTAGTGCGCCGACTTCCATATTTCTTGTTGAGTCTCGCCAGTTGGTTCGACTCTTACTCCTCTGTTTGCTTTCGTACTTCTGAAATCCTTCCGCCAAAACGCTGCAACATGGATTTCACGATCGGATCGCTCTCGAATTTTGCCCGCGCATCCGGCGGCTTGATCGCTGCGGATGAAGAAATAGTCGAGTCAATCGACCCGTTTTCGAGTCTAGCACAGACACGAACGGACTGCCCTAGTACCTTGCCCGACGCATTGCGGATTTTCTCGATCGTATCGCGTCCCTCAATCAATCCCGCAAAAGAACTTTTGTCCGGAGAAAAATACAGGCGAAGTTCGCTGCCGTCCAGTTCCCACCGCGATGTGTGTTCAAGCAGTTCGCCGATGAATTTCTGTTGTGACTGAATGATTTTCTTGATTTCAGCGACCTGTTCCGCGGTCAGCCCGCTCACGCCGACGATCTTTTGCGCGCGCCGTTCAACGGATTCTTCCACATTCATTTTTTCGAGTGCCGGAGCCACCGCCGCTGCTGCCGACGCAAAAGTCACGGGCACGGGTTTTGTTGGCGCCGGTGGAACAAATGTTGCTGGCTTGGGCCGGACCGCGGCAATGACCGCCGGAGCCGCAATCGATTCTGCTTTGTGGCCGAACGCAGAAGCTCCACGGCTCGTAACCCCGGCCGATTTGTTCCCCGAACCTGAATTCGAAGGTGCCGATCCGCCTCCACCACCATGAGTTTCAGAAAGCATTTCCTCTAACGGCGCCAGTCGCGCGGCATTCACCATTCGCAACAGCCCCATTTCCAGGTGAACGCGCGGGTCTGGCTTCCTCCGCAAATCGTCTTCCGTCTGCAGCAGGATTTGGTAGAACCGCGTCAAATCTTCTTCACTGAAGAGCGCAGCCGATTCCGCAATCCCCGGCCGTTGATCGGGCGTTGCTGCGATCAGGTCGGAGTCCGCTCCACAAACTCGCGCGATCAACAAATTACGAATGTGCCGGATCGCTTCCCGACAGAAATGCTGCAGATTACGGCCTTCTTTCTGGAAGCGGTGAACCAGGCCAAGCGCACGCGGAGCGGATTGTTCCGCGATCGCATCGACCATCTCGCGCAGCGTGTCCTCGGGAACCACTCCGAGCAACTCGCGCACCGCTTCATCCTGAATGTTATCCCCGCAATACGCGCGGGCTTGCTCCAGCAGCGACAATCCGTCTCGCATACTGCCTTCGGCCATCCGGGCAATCACCGAGAGAGCGCCATCATCGATTGTCAGGTGTTCGTTCGAGGCGATGTGTTTCAGGCGGTCCACAATTTCCTGGAAGGTCAGCGCCCTGAAGTGAAAATGTTGCGAGCGCGAACGGATGGTGTCTTCCAGTTGCTCGGGCTCAGTTGTTGCCATCACAAAAATCACTCGTTCCGGCGGCTCTTCCAGCGTTTTCAGCAGCGCATTGGAAGCTTCCGTGGTTAGCATATGCGCTTCGTCAAGAATCACGACTTTGCTGCGCGCTGCCGCTGGTGCGTAGCGCACCATCTCTCGCAATTCCCGAATCTGGTCGATGCCGCGATTCGAAGCCGCGTCGATTTCGATCACGTCCAGAGAACTGCCCGACGCGATCTCCTTGCAGGCGTCGCATACGCCGCATGGTTCAGCCGTGGGCCCTTGCACGCAATTCAGCGCCTTGGCCAGAATGCGAGCCGCCGTCGTCTTGCCGACGCCTCGGGCTCCCGAAAAAATATAGGAGTGCGCGACGCGATTATTCTTGATCGCATTCGCCAGGGTGTTGGTTACGTGTTCTTGCCCCACCAGATCGGAGAAAGTCTGCGGGCGCCATTTACGGGCGATTACTTGGTATGCCATACGTATTGCATTCTCGACGGCTGTCCCGCAAAAGTCAAAGACCTGCGCACGCTGCGGCAACTCGTGGATGTCCGAATCCCGCGGAGCATCGTATAATTCTTTCGCTGAACAGACCTTCCGTCGGAGGACTTCATGCCGTTCTACCTTCTGAAAACGGAACCCACCGAATATTCGTTCGCCGATCTTCAGAAAGACAAGCAAACGGAATGGGATGGAGTGTCCAACCCTACCGCCGTCAAACATTTGCGTGAGATGAAAGCCGGCGATCTTCTGATCATTTACGAAACCGGATCGGTGAAGAGCGCCGTCGGAACCGCGACCGTCGTTTCCGTGGACGCCGCCGACCCCAAGGAGCCCGTAGTCACTCTGAAAGTCGGAAAAGCGCTGTCGCGGCCGGTGACCCTGGAATCCATCAAAAAAAACAAACTGTTCAGCACTTCTCCGTTGGTCAAGATCGGCCGCCTCTCGGTCGTGCCTCTGACCGCACCACAATACGAAGCGCTGGTTGGCAAGCCCTAATAAAGTCCCGGTAGCAGACGCCTGGTTTTCTCGCAGTAGGCCAGGTACTGGGCTCCGAACGCGTCGCTCAGCGCGGATTCTTCCACATGGATTCGATAGAGCAGAGCCGCCGTGGTCGGCACCACAACACTCAACAAACTCAGCCAGTTGTGTTGGTACAAGCCGATCGCCAGGAAGATGAGCAGCAGGCCCGTGTAGGAGGGGTGACGCACGTAGCGATACAGACCAGTTTGCAAAATCACTTGCGAATCGTGGATCGCTACATTGGAGGTGAACGATTTTCCCAAAACTCGAATCGCGCACACTCGAATGGCCATTCCGATGACGATAATCACGATCGCAGCGATCCGATAGTTTGTCGCCCCGCCCGGCATGGGATGCTTTGTGGTGGCCCCCAGCCAGTTGCAGGCGGTGATAGCCAAAGTATTGACCACCCACAGAATCTGCAGCGAACCGCGATCGACCACCTTTGCGTCCTTGTGGCCAGCCCTTGTTCCCAGGCCCAGCGCCACCTCGCCGGCAAACCAAAACGAAAAAAGCACCCACCACAAGGACCTCAACATCATTCAGTCTCCTGCTTCATCTCGCCAACTTGTCGCCATCCAAGCGGCCGACCTATAATTGTACGTTCACCTGCGAGGAGGAAAGATCACTATGGCGACCGTAGAAGCGAAGGCGCACATTTCGGAATTCAGCAACGAGCCTTTTATCGACTTTTCTAATCCCGACAACCGCAAAAAAATGGAAGCGGCACTCGCGCTCGTTAAGTCTCAATTTGGTCGTGAGTATCCCATGTGGATTGCCGGTAAGAAAGTGATCACTACCAGCAAAAAGAAATCCACCAATCCTTCCCGCCCTTCCGAAATCATCGGCATTTTCCAGGATGCTTCCAAGGAGCAGGCTGCCGAGGCTATCGAAGCCGCTCACCACTATTTCGCGACCTGGAGAAGGGTTCCCGCGCAGACGCGGGCTGGTTACCTTTTTAAGACGGCTCAGATCGTGCGCGACCGTAAGTTCGAGCTGGCCGCCCTGGTTTGTTTTGAAGTGGGCAAATCCTGGATTGAAGCGGATGCCGATATCGCCGAAACGATCGATTTCTGTGAATACTATGGCCGCGAAATGCTACGCCTGGCCGAACCGCAGAAGTTGACTCCGATGCGCGGTGAACGGAATTACCTGACCTACATCCCCTTGGGCGTTGGCGCGATCATTCCCCCCTGGAATTTCCCCTGCGCCATCATGGCGGGATTGGTTGTGGCTTCTCTGGTGACCGGCAATACGGTTGTGCTCAAGCCCGCCGCGGATTCGCCGACCATTGCGGCGCGATTCCTGGACATTCTGTTCGAAGCGGGCGTTCCCAAGGAAGCTGTTCAATTCCTGACCGGTTCCGGCGCGGTGATCGGCGACGTAATCGTCCAACATCCGAAGACGCGCTACATCGGCTTTACTGGCTCCAAAGAAGTGGGTTTGCGCATCTCGGAATTGGCCGGCAAAGCTGCACCCGGCCAAATATGGATCAAGCGCACGGTCCTCGAAATGGGCGGCAAAGACGGCATGATCGTCGACGAGGAAGCCGACGTGGACGCCGCTGTCGAAGGCACGGCTCAGGCGGCCTTCAGCTATCAGGGCCAGAAGTGCTCCGCGTGTTCGCGGGTGATCGTCAGCGAAAAAATTTATGACGAGTTCCTAAACAAACTCGTGGCACGCACCAAGAAAATCAAGGTTGGCCCCAGCGACGATCCCGACAACTATATGGGTCCGGTCATCAGCGAAACGGCCATGAAGGGAATTCTCGGTTATATCGACGTGGGCAAGAAAGAAGGCCGCCTGCTTACCGGTGGCGGTCGCGCGCCGGGCGAAGGCTACTTTGTCGAGCCCACGATCATCGCCGATGTCGATCCCAAGGCTCGCCTTGCGCAGGAAGAAGTCTTTGGCCCGGTCCTCGCTGTTATCAAGGCCAAGAACTTCGATCACGCCATGGAAATCGCTAACAATACAGAGTTCGGCCTGACCGGCGCTGTTTATTCGAAGAACCCCGAAAAAATTCGCCGCGCCGAAGAGGAATTCCATGTCGGCAATCTGTATCTGAACCGCAAGTGCACCGGCGCCATGGTTGGAGCGCATCCGTTTGGCGGCTTCAACATGAGCGGCACGGATTCGAAGACCGGCGGCAAGGATTATCTGCTGCTGTTCCTGCAAGCCAAGGCCGTGGCCGAAAAAGTCAGCTAATGCCGCGCTCTTGACTCAGGCGTCCTGCGCGGATTCCTGTCGCTTTATGACCTGTTTCAGGATGCGGTACACCGGGTAACTGGCTGCCAGAGCCGCCAAGGTCCAAACGCTGTTCTGACGGTCTTCGCGGACCGCCTCAATTAAAAAGCCTACTGACCCAAGCAGAGCCAGCATCGTTGTCCAGGGGTATCCCCACGCGCGATAGGGTCGCACCGCATCCGGTTCGCGCTTGCGCAGCAACAGCAACGAGACAAATGACAACAAATAATTGGTCACGAAGAAGAACGCCAGCATGGCGATGACCCGTTCAAATTTTCCGATCGCGAAGATCACGCCCACAACCGCGCTCAACAGCAGCGCCACGGTGGGAGTTCCGCCTTTATTCACGCGCGCAGCTTCGCGAAAAAATAGCCCATCGCGGCTCATCGCATAGATCACGCGGGCGCCCATCAAATGCAGCGCGTTGATGGAACTGAACAACGCAATGACCATGATGGAACGGAAGATGAAGTCGCCGTAGCGTCCGAAGACAATCTGCGCGGCGATACCGAGCGAAAAGTCGCTTCCCGCCAACTGCTTCATGGGAACCACATACAGCACCGCTGCGTTGATCAGAAGATAGATGACCACCACCGATCCCAGGCTCGCGAAAATTGCCCGGGGAATCAGGTATCCGGGATTCTTAATCTCGTCGCCAAAATAAATCACGCCGTCCCATCCGTCGTAGGTGTAAATCGTCGCCTGCATTCCCAGCAATAGGGAAGTAATCAGCATTGCTCCGACGGGCACAGCGACGGCTGTGGACGCAATCACCTCTTGATGCGCCGGGTGGCCCATCGTGAAGCACGCGATCACCAGAACAAAAAATACCAATCCCTTCAGCACCGTTGTGAAATTCTGTACGCGGCTGCCCATCGACACGCTTTTCCACTGCAGCAAGGCGAACAGCACAATCACGCCAACCGCGGTGACTTTCGCAGTTGGAATGCCGTTGAATACTCCGAACCGCAGCGCGCCACCAAGTTGCGGGAATAATTCGCCCATGTATTCGCCCAGCACGATGCCCACTGCGCCGGTCGTGCCGCAAGTCGAGATCCAATCGCTCCAGCCGACGATGAAACCGGCATAGTCCCCGAGTGCTCTCCGCGAAAAGTTGTATTGTCCGCCGCTCTTGGGGATCAGCGTTCCAAGTTCCGCGAGTTGGAATGCGCTGACCAAAGCGTAGAGTGCGCCGCCCAGCCAGACGGAAAAGAAGAGCCACGCATTTGGAAGCATGGCCGCTATGCTGCCTGGAGTGCGGACAATGCCCACGGAGATGGAGTTGCCGACGGCTACGGCGATGCCGAAGCCGACTCCGAGCACTTGCAGCAGGCTGCCGCGTTCTTTACGTGTTCGCACGCGTTGTTGAGAATTGTGCGGTGTCGATTCGTCGGTTGAAGTCGTTGACAATAGCAGTCTCGGAGAGTTATGTCCCGGGAATCATACCTGCGCCACTCGAAATTGCAAGCAGCGCAGGCAGGGTATTACCTGCTTGCGGAGTTGGCTTCGATAAACGCGCCAATATTGCTTTTCAGCTTGGTCAGGTCTTCCGGGCGCAGATACATCATGTGACCTGCCTCGTAGTATTTGTGATGAATGTTCTTCTGTAGATTTTCGGGCAGTCCCAGATGCTGCGTGGCGTACTCCGCTTCACCGAAGGGCGTCGCCAGATCGTACATCCCGTCTTCCATCTCCACTTGGAGATGCGTGTTGGTGATCATGGCGTTGGCCAGGTCCAGCGAAACATTCGGCGAGCCCGGGAAGAATGCCATGTCGCCCTCTCCATGTTTCCAATCCCAATGGTTGTCTCCAAAATTTGCGGTGGTCCGGTACTCGCGGTCCGGGTTGTATTTCAGTTCTTCGCGAATATACATATTGAAAGCCGCGACGAACGCACCGGAAATCGCGGCCTCTTGCGGATCCGTTTCCGCATATTCACTCAAGAGATCCATCGAGGGTCCCGAAAATCGCGCGTCCAGCCGTCCAGTGGTCAGGCCTCGGCTGCGTTGCAATTCCTGCATAAACTGCGGCAGCTTGACCCGCAAATCCGCTTTCAAAATATAGCTTTCGTCCAATCCCGTGAAGTGCGACAGTTTCTTGGCCACTGCTTCTTTTTCTGCCGCGCTGATGGTGCTGCCCTTTAGCAATGCAGTCGCATACTCGCCGTTCGCAAACGTACGCGCTTCATTCACGAATCCTTGTAGATCCTCAGGCCGATCTTTCACCACCTTGTGGTACCACGCGGTCGCCGCATAGCTGGGCACGTACAACACGTACGACAAATCGCTGCCGGGATAAAAGGAGATGGTGCCCAGATCAAACACCGAGGAGATCATCACCAGCCCGTTCAAATAAAGTCCGTAGCGCGTCTGCAGCACATTGGACAGCGCGGCATTCCGGAACGTGCCGTAGCTTTCACCGATCAGGAACTTCGGGGAATTCCATCGATTGTTGCGGCTCACGTACGATTGCACGAAGTTCGCCAGCGAACGCGCGTCCGAATCCACGCCCCAGAAATCCTTATCCTGCGCTTTGCCAACCGCGCGGCTGAAGCCGGTTCCCACCGGGTCGATGAACACCAGGTCGGCCTTGTCCAGCAGGCAATCGGGATTGTCGATCAACTTGTACGGCGCTGGCGGCGTATCCGCTGCGTTCACCGTGAACACGCGCTTGGGCGCCATGGATCCCATGTGCAGCCAAATCGACGACGAGCCCGGGCCTCCGTTATACAAAAACGCCAGCGGCCGCTGCGAGTTGTCCTTCACGTCGCTGCGAACGTACGCGGTATAGAAGATCAGCGCTTCCGGTTCGTCCTTCTCGTTCTTGATCAAAATGCTTCCCAGAGTGGCTTTGTAGGGGATCGTCTGCCCGCCGAGCTTGATAGTATGGTCCGTGACCGAAGACTCTTCCTTTGGGCGGCGCGGCCGGAGTCTCCGCAGGTTTGTCGGCCTTTTCGGCCGGTTTATCCTTATCCTGCGCATGTACGCTATGTCCGCTGCACAGCACAGCGCCCAGCGCGTACACCGATAGAACGGTCTGTGTTACGTTCATCCGAAATTCTCCCCTGTTTGAAGATTGCTCGGACCCTTTAGCGCGAAACAGTCTAGCTCATTTTAGGGACGCGACGCACGCCATTCTGGTTAGCTAACTCAAGATGCAATTCGCCGACGGGCGCTCCCGACAGCCGAATCGCGTCGCAGTCGTCCACAATCCAATCCGCTCCTGCTTTCGCCAATTCCTCGATCGTTCATGGTGGTCCGCACGCCAATCACGCTGCATCCGGCTGCCTTACCGGAACGCACTCCCGATGCCGCGTCTTCAACTACTGCGCAATCTTTTGGGGAAAAGTTCAGCCGGGCCGCCCCTTTCAAGTAAGGCTCAGGATCAGGCTTGCCATTGACTATGTCCGTCGCGGCCACCATGTGGCGCACGTATTTCAACAGACCTGCCGCTTCCAGACGCACATTCGCCAGCGCCCGGGTTGCCGAAGTCACCACGCAGAACCGTTCCGCAGGCAATTGCGAGAGGAGTTGCGTGGTCCCCGGAAGCGCGATGACATCCGCGATGTCGGCGATCTCGGCCTGCTCCATCCATGCGTTTTCCGACAGGTGCGTTTCCGGCGAGGCATGCGGCAGCAGCTCTTGCACGGTGGCCAGGCTGGGCCTTCCGTGCGCCTTTCTAATCGACAGTTCCGGATCGAGCCCGTGCCGCAAGGCCCACTGGGCCCATACACGCGCTACCGCTGGCGTGGAATCCACCAACACCCCGTCCATATCAAACAGCAATGCCGCACAGGAAATGACCACGATCGCTCCTGGATTACTGGTGGGTTTTTGTGGAGAGTTTGCTGGGGTGGGAGACGGGGATTGAACCCGCGACATTCGGTGCCACAGACCGACGCTCTACCAGCTGAGCTACTCCCACCACCGCTTTTCCTAGCTTAACATGGCCGTCCGTCGCGCAAAAGAACTCTCGGCGCCGCGCCCACCTCGCCCGCGATTGCCCTAATTGCTGTTACCTTCCACGATGCGACCTCTTGCGCCTCCGCAGCCTCCCGCCGCGCCATTGCTAGACTGGTGAGGGCATTGTTCTGCGTCCCCGCAAATGAAGCCGCCACGGTCCGATCGTCTCCATTTTCAGCAACAGCTCGGCTATTTGAGGCCTCTAGCCGCTGTATTATCCATCGTCTGCCTGCTGCAGTTGCATCCCGCACAAACCGTTATCCGACCGCTCGCGCTTCTAATCGCATACCTTCTGGCCGCTATCGTGGTATTGGCGCTGGAGAGGGCTCTGCGTCGCTACGATTGGCATCTTCCCGTGGTCTGCGACCTTCTGGTGGTCGCTGTTCTGCTCGCGTCGTCCGCGGACCCCCTCCCGGCCTGGTTTTTGCTCTTCTATGTCGCCTTTGCCACGGGCTATCGCTGGAGCTTCCGCTCTGCGCTTTTGTTCTCATTGAGCTTGCTTCTCTTCTGGTCGGGCATAACCCATCGTCGCGGATCGACTGGATCGGGCGCCGTATCGCCCCGGTATAACGTCTTCCTGGCCGCTACATTCCTCGGTGCCGCCGGCATGGGGTTCCTTGGCGACCGTAACCGCCGTTTTGTCGTTCAACAGGAATTTCTCGCCCGGCTGAACGGCACCATGCACGTGGAATTGGGCCTGGCGGAATCCTTGCGCCTACTCCTTGAAGAACTGGCTGTCGAGTTCCAGACGGAAGAGGTGTTGCTGGCGTTCCGCGACGCGGACCTGGAACGCATCTTCCTCTGGAGGCTCAAATCCGGGGAGAGCGAGCGCCTGGCTCCCGAGAATATTCCGCTGACCCGCGCCGACGGCTTCCTGCTCGACGATATGGAAGCGTCTGTTTGCTGGAACTCGCTCGAAGGTCCGGGGTCGGGCTTCGGCTGGGACCGCCGCACCGGAGCCTTTCTGAAGAATCTTCCACGCATCCCAGGCCTCACCCAACAGGAATACGGCATCAAGAACCTGCTCTCGGTGGCCTTCGATCAGGATGGACGCCCTGTGGGGCGTATTTTCCTCCTAAATCGGAAACCAGGGCGGGCCGCTTATAAACCTGCCGATCTGGCTTGGATGGAGCGGATTTCCGGGCACATCAGTTCCTCCCTGGAAAATGTCTTTTTGTTACGCCACCTCCGTGCCAGAGCCATCGAAGCGGAGCGTTCCCGCATCTCCCGCGACCTGCACGACGGCATCCTCCAGACTCTCCTGAGTATCGAGATACAACTCGACGTTTTGCGCCGAAAAGTAACTAGCCATCCGGACCAGGTGGAGGCGGGCCTAACGGGCCTGCAACAGACCGTCAAGAACGAGGGCGGAGAACTGCGCCACATGGTCACCGACCTGCGCCCCTTGCGCGTGCAATCTGCTGATTTGGTGGACTTAATGCGCGGTTTTGCGGAGCGTTTCCGCAACGAGTCCCAGTTGCCGCTCGATTTGCTGATCGATTCCACCAATCTCCATGCACCTGACCGTGTGTGCAGGGAGATTTTTCAGATTTACCGTGAAGCACTCAACAACATAAAAAAACATGCGAACGCTTCCCATGTCGTGGTAAAACTGACGCAGGATGACAGCCGTCTAGTACTCATGGTGGACGATAACGGCAATGGTTTCAGCTTTGCCGGTCGGTTCACGGGTGACGAACTGGATCGCCTGCGGCTGGGGCCCATCTCCATCAAGGAACGAACGCGTACGGTCGGGGGTGTTTTGACCGTGGAGTCAAACCCGGGTCATGGTGCGCGTTTGACAATCGAGGTACCGCTCGGCTAGCTCATATGGCGACGAAGACCAAACAACAGATTCGAGTTCTGATGGCGGACGACCACGCGATTTTCCGCGATGGCCTGCGCAAATTGCTGGATGGCGACGAAGAGATCACCATCGTGGGAGAGGCGCAGAACGGCGCCGAATGTATCAAGCTGCTGGCCAAGCTCAAACCGGACATCCTCTTGCTCGATTTGCGCATGCCCGACAAAGACGGTCTGGCCGTTCTCGAAGAAGTCAATTTCGACACGATTCCGACTCGCGTTATCGTGCTGACCGCCGCCGAAGATGATCGCGACGTGGTGCGCGCCATGCGTCTCGGCGCCCGCGGGGTTGTCCTGAAGCAGTCGGCCACCGATCTTCTGGTCAAAAGTATTCATCGTGTCCACGCCGGCGAAATCTGGCTGGATAACCGCATGACCGCCGAGGTCATGAAGGCCTTCGCGAAATCTTCCGAATCCGGCCCGCGGCGCGAGAAGCCTCTGCTCTCCGATCGCGAAAAAGAGATCGTTCAGCTGGTTGCGCAAGGTTTTCGGAATAAGGAAATCGGCGAGAAGCTCTTCATTTCCGAACAGACCGTCAAGAATCATCTGCACAACATTTTCGACAAACTGGGCGTCTCCGATCGTCTGGAACTGGCGCTGTACGCCATTCACCACCGTCTGATCGACCATTCCTGATCGCACATTACCCTTATCTCCTGCGCTTTTGCGGATCGCCGCGAATCGCTGCCGCCGTGCCCGATAGTTCTTTCGCAGTATTGAAGCCCTTTCTTTGAATCCGTATCCTCCGCGAATGCCAGCAGGGGTGCTGGCGCAAGAAACAACTTAAGTCGAGAACCAACTTAATCGTGTCATGCGGGTTGAATGCTGCGGGTGTGGTTATTCGTTCGCTTTACCTAAATCTCTCGTTGCTGGGGTGAATATCTTGAACTCGTTGCGCCTGCGCTCCTCGCGTTTCGATCCGTCTGTCTGTTCACTTCACGATAGCGATGTTGTTTGGCTTCCCTTCGCGCCGGCTCGCTTCGCGCCCAAGAAGTCGCCGGCAGCCTCCATGGCACGGTCTTTGACGCTACCGGGGCGGTTGTCTCCGGCGTCAAAATCACGGCGACCCACGTCAACACGGGTCTTACTCGAAACACCACGAGCGATGCCAAAGGCAGCTATCAATTTGTTGAGCTCCCCGTGGGCACCTACCGCCTCGAAGCGCAAGCTCAGAACTTCAAGACCTATGTTCAGGAAGGCATCTCGCTCGATGTCAATCAAGCCGCCTCCGTCGTGATTCACCTTGTCGTCGGTACCGCCTCAGAACAGATGGAAGTGAAAGCCGATGCTTTAATGATCGAGAGCACTTCATCGAGCCTGGGCCAGACCGTCGGTGATCGCGAAGTGCTCGATCTTCCGCTCAACGGCCGGCACTTCACGCAACTCGGCATTTTGCAGCCGGGCGTCGTGCCCATTACTCCCGGGTTAATCGCAGCCGGCGGCACGACTCGCGAAGGCCAAGCCTATGCGGTGAATGGCCAGCGACCGGAATCCAACAATTTCCTGATCGATGGCGCAAACAACTTCAACACCGTCGACGGCGGCTTCGTCCTGGAACCTCCGGTTGACGCCATCTCCGAATTTCGCATTCTCACCCACACGGCCAATGCCGAATTCGGGCACAGTACCGGCTCGACCACCAATATCGTTACCCGCTCTGGCACCAACAATTTCCACGGCTCGGCTTGGGAGTTTCTCCGGAATAACGCCTTCGACGCCAAGAGCTTCTTCGCCGACAGCGTTGAGCCACTGCACCGCAACCAGTTCGGCGGCACCCTCGGCGGCCCCATTCGCAAGGACAAAACGTTTTTCTTTCTCTACTACGAAGGGGTCCGCAACAATCAGGGCGAGACTACACGCACCACCGTGCCTTCCGATGCCGAGCGCCTCGGCAACTTCGGTGATCAGTGCCCCCTCAACAACGGCACATTCAACTCGCAGGGGACCTGCATTGACAATGTGACCGGCAAGCCCAGTCAGACTGGTCAACTCTATAATTTCTTCGTTCCCCCAAACTCTCCGCCACAGGTCATCCCGTTTAACCAATTGCCGTTCATCGATCCCATTTCCCAGAATCTCCTGCCTTATTATCCTCATGCCAATTCCGGCCCCTTCACCTATGTCGGCACACAGACCTTCACCAATAACACCGACCAGTTCGGCGTGCGCGTCGATCACTACCTCACTCCACGCGACATGCTCAACTTCCGCTACAGTTGGGGCCAGAGCAGCCAGGTCGATCCCCTCTCTTCCGCCGGCGCCAACGTTCCGGGTTTTCCGGTGGGACAATCGCAGAGCCCCCAGAATTTCGTCGCCCAAGAGACGCACACCTTTTCGCCAACCCTCGTCGGCCAGGTGCGCTTCTCCTTCCTGCGCAACAAACTGCTTCTCGATGAACACCTGAACCACACCGATCCTGCGTCTCTCGGATTTCAGTACGCGCCAACCCTGGACAGCGCGATTGGACCTCCGTTTATCCAAGTCGGCGGCTACGCTTCCATCGGCGACCCGATTACCGGGCCGCGCAACACCTACCAGAATTCGTTTGCTTATTCCGGCTCGCTGACCTGGGTGAAAGGGAACCACCAGCTCAAGTTCGGAGGCGAATACGTCTACGATCAAATCAACGTGCTGCAAGGCATCGCTACCAATGGCTTCTTTGTCTTCTCAACATTCCCGGTGAACAATTCCTTCGCCAGTTTCCTCTTCGGGCAGCCCGTCTTCTTCCTTCAGGGCGGTGGCAATTTCGATCGCCACCTGCGCGGGCAATCGTTCAACCTGTACGCGCAAGACACTTGGAAGGTCACACGCCGCCTCACCGTCAACTACGGCCTGCGTTACGAAGTGCCTTCGCCTTACTACGAAACTCACAATCTGCAGAACCTCTGGATTCCTGGCCGCCAGTCGGTCGTTTTCCCCACCGCGCCTACCGGACTGCTCTATCCTGGCGATGCTGGCGTTCCACGAGGACTGATTCCCACGCAGCGCGATGGGTTTGCTCCCCGTGTCGGACTTGCCTACGACCTCGACGGCTCCGGCAGGACGCTCATCACCGCCGCCTATGGCATCTTCTACGATCCCTACTACACCGGGTCTGGCGGGCCGCTCCAGACGCCCATCAGCGCGCCCCCCTACCTGCAAACACCGCAGATCAGCGTCCCCAACTTTGCCGACCCCTATAACGGAGAGAATCCTTTCAACGGCTCCTTCGCACAGCCGATGACCATCCTCACGCTGAGTCCCAATCTTCGCCTGCCCTATGCTCAGGACTGGAATGTCAACATCCAGCGTGCCCTTGGCCGCGATTGGCTTTTCCAGGTCGGCTATGTCGGTACCAAGGGAACCAAGCTCCCGCGTTTCATCGAAGCCAATCCCGCCGTGTACATCCCCGGGAACAATCCGGACGGATCGCCCATCTCCAATCAGGACAATGCCGATCAACGCCGCCTGTATTCCGGCTGCTCCGTGTACAACACCAATCCGTGCACCTATTCCTCAGTCGGCGAAATCGCCGGCATCGCCAACTCCACCTACAACGCCCTGGAAGTCAGTCTCCGCAAGCGTTTGAGCTACGGTCTTTCGCTCCTTGCTTCCTACACCTTTTCCAAAACTCTGGATGACGCCTCCACTTTTAATATCACCGGATCCGCATCCCAAAGCACTGCCGGCGAAAACGATCTCGCGCAAGACCCATTCAACCTGAAGGCCGAACACGGACGATCGATGTTCGACGCGCGCCACCGTTTCGTCGTCAGCTACCAGTGGAACCTGCCCTGGTTCAGTCACCCGCAGAATTGGTACGAACATGTGTTGTCCAATTGGCAGGTCAATGGCATCACCACGCTGATGAGCAACACGCCGTTTACGGTCTACGATTCCAGCAATCCGTCGCTCCAGGGAAGCGCTCCGGAAATTTCCGGTTTCCCCAGCAGCCGCCCCAATCAGGTAGGCGATCCCAACACGGGAGTTTGCCTCGATGGTTCGCCTGTACGGTCACCCGGCTGCTGGTTTAACACCAGCGCTTTTGCCAGTGCTGCGACGGGCCAGTTTGGCAATGTTGGCCGCAATACACTTCTCGGTCCCGCCTATCAGCAGTGGGACTTCTCCGTCATAAAAATGATACCCATTCATGAAACGATGAATCTTCAGTTCCGGGCGGAGTTCTTCAACATCTTCAACAACGTGAACTTTGTTCTGCCGAACAACGACATTGCTTCGCCCAACTTCGGCCAAATTCAGGCCGCCCAGGCAGGCCGCGAGATCCAACTGGCGCTGAAATTCACGTTTTAACAGGCGATCAGTCGCCTTTCCTTGCTCGTTCCGCAACCAGTTGTAGTACTTTCGTACTTTTTCCTTACCTTTCGAATTTGAACCCCCAGTCCTATTGTTACCTGGTCAGGCTCGGACTAAACTCGTCTTTCAATTAGGGGAGGTTTTCCGTGACCGGCTCAGAACGCCGTACGACCCAACGCTTCACCATGCGGCTGCCACTTACGGTACGTTGGACGACCGGCGCGGCTGTCGGTGAAACGGCTACCGAATCCCGCGATGTCAGTTCCCGTGGCGTGTACTTCTTCCTGTCCAAGGATGTGAAAGAAGGATCGCCTGTCGAAATCCTTCTAACTCTTCCCAACGAAATCACTCTGGCTGGTCCGGTGCGGGTGCGCTGCCTGGGACGCGTGCAACGCACCGAACCTCGCGACGAAGGCGCTGTTGGCGTCGTTGCGGCCATTGAACGTTACGAGTTTCTGCGCGGCACTGAAGAAGCCTAGGCTTCGACTGCCGTTCATGCAGCTTTGTACGACTTCCTTGCTCGCTCACTGCGGAGGCGGGCGGGAATAGCCGGGGTGCATCGGCCCCTCAGCGGAGCACCCCGGCACTTTCTTTTTCTGCACAGGTATAAGGACTTTCCCCCGCACGTTCCGCCAAGCCCGAACCTACTCTCTACCAGAACCTGCTGAGCACTCGATGTTTTGTCAGACGCCGTCCAGTCGCTGAATCTCTTCCGTGTGACCACCTCAGCACGGCTGTACCTCCGGTCAGGCGATTTTCGCTTCCCCGTCCTTCACTATGGATCTATCCCGCCCATTGGGTCGCTGACAAAGATTTGCCACAGGAGAGGTACGAACCGATGCCGGACACGCCGGCGCACCACAGTTCGGACGCAGAAGCGACTGCCAAGCTCATCGAGCGTCTAGCGACGCCCGAAGAATTGGCGGAATTTGGCGACGCCGGCCCCGATCCGCAAACCGAAGCGGAAATCCTGGAATTGCTCGAAGCCCAGATGCAGGAAAAAGACTCCGAGCTTGCCGGTCCGCCCGAATCTCCTGCACAGCTCTCTCGAATTCGCGAACGCATTGCCGCGTCTCCGCTGCCGACGGTGCCACCTGTGGCGTTTGTCTCGCGTACCGCCCCAGTCCCCCAGACGCAGGACGACCCTGCTCCTTCGGAAAAAGCCGTCTCCGACGCCCTGAATCTTGGCGCTGAATTCGTCTCCACCGCACAGGAAACAGAGCGTCCTTCCCCTGTCGCTCACCAACGAGTCGATCTGCTGGAGTTCGCAGAAACCTTGGATCAGCACCGTATGTGGGTCGAAAGTGGCGGCGAGCATGGCACTCGCGCCGACCTCAGCGGCGTCAACTTGTCTGAAGCCGATCTGACCAACCTCAACTTGCAAGGGGCGCAGCTACAAAAAACCAATCTGCGCGGCGCCGATCTTTCGATGGCCAACCTGCGTTCCACGAACCTCGTTGAGGCCGACCTGCGCGATGCCAATCTTCTTGGCACGGAATTCTCCGGAGCGATTCTGATGGGCGCGAATCTCTATGGCGCTCAGGGCCTCTGGGCCGGGCGGCTGGGTGGCACTAATCTTGCCGATGCGACCCTACCGGAATCCGTCTCGATTCACGACGGGGAAAAAACCATCGCGCAATCCACGCAGGCCGCGCGTCGTTTCTATCTGGCGCTGCTCTCGTTCTGTGTGGGAGCTCTCGGGCTAATCGCTCTCACTACCGATGTGCGGCTGGTCCTGGATGAAGCTGCCGTACCCACTTCGCGCATCCCGAATTTTCTGCCGTTGCAGGGTTTCTATCTCGGCGGTCCGCTGTTACTGACCATCCTTTACCTGCGTATGCAGTTTCTTCTTCTGCGCCTGTGGGGCAGCATCGGCGCTTTGCCGGCCGTTTTTCCCGACGGGCAGCGGCCCGAACGAGATGGTTCGTGGTATCTCATGGGCCCGATTCGCCCCTATCTTCGGTGGGCCAGCGATCCGCGCTCTCCATTCGCCGCTGCCGAAAGCCTCACGTCGATGCTGCTGGTGTACTGGGCCGTTCCCGTCACATTGTTCTTCTTCTGGCTGCGCTATCTCGTGCTTCAGGACTACCGGGGCACCTTGCTCCAGGTCTTCGCTTTTGCGCTGAGCACCGCTGCCGCATTCGCTATGCCGCGCATCGTTGCCCGGATTCTGCGGCCTGCGGACTGGGCCGAGGAAACCACGAAGGCTTTTGTGCAGGACGTCTCCAAGTCTCTGCGTGTCCCCGGAATCATCGCTGCGGTGATGTTCCTTCTGTCGCTTGGCGTTGTTCATGGAATCCCCGCCGACCGTGGGACGCGTCCCGAGGTCTCTCGCATCGACCCGCGCCGCTGGGCCAGCTCTATATTCCAATCTGTGGGCTACCGGCCGTACGCCGATATTACCGAAGAGGGCATTTCCACCGGTCCGGCCAAGGAGCAGACCCGCGAAACCAATCGCGACGCGATGAGCGAAACCAATTCCACCGGGCCCCGCCTCAACCAGGTGAATCTGCGTTACGCGCGCGGCTACCGCTCACAATTCGCGAACGCCCGAATGTGGCGCGCCAACCTGGAAGGAGCCAGCCTCGCCGAAGCGAATTTTCAGGGAGCCAACCTGCGCGAAGCCGTACTGCGCTCGTCGAGCCTCGACCGGCTTCAGGCCGCCAAATCCAATCTGGTGTCCGCGGATGCTCGTTTCAGTAATTTGACCGCCGCTGATTTCCAGAGCGCGGACTTATCCTTCGCCAATTTCGAGGGAGCGACCCTTACGACAGCCAATTTCACCCGCGCCACCGCCTACGCCGCGAATCTCCGGCAAAGCAACCTGTTGCGGGCCGACCTGTCTCACGGGGACTTTCGGGACGTAAAGCTCGAAGGCGCGTTTCTGTCGCTCGCGAATCTCGAGCAGACCGATCTTTCCGCCGCCAAGCTGGCGGGAGCGAATCTGACCGGCGCACAATTTAAGGGCACCATTCTGCTGGAATCGGATCTGACTCGCGCGGACCTGCGCGGAACGGTCATGACTGGCGCGATTTTGCGTTCCGCAAAAATGAGTGGCGCTCTGTTGGATGGCGCGGACCTGCGCGGCGCCCTGGGCCTGGAAGCTTCCCAAGTTTGCTCGACCACCGGCTGGCAATCCGCGCAGTTCGACGCCGACGTGAAATCGGCTACCGATCAGCTCTGCGGAACTCCGCAGTCTGCCACCGCGCCATAAGCCCCGGAATTATCGTTCTTCGCCGAACCGCTTGATATCTTCCGGTCCCTCGTTCAGCGGCCCCAGTTCGCGTCCTTGAACCAGTTGCCGGATTTGCCCGACGATGTCGGGGTTCGCCAGGGTCGTGATGTCTCCGGTATCCATGTGGTTGGAAATCGCCGCCAGCACGCGACGCATGATTTTTCCCGACCGCGTCTTGGGCATGTCCGGCACGATATGGATGCGCTTCGGCCTGGCGATCTTGCCGATCATCGTCTCGATCGTTGCGGTCACCTTGTCGATGATCGCCTTCTTCGGCAACACGTTCGGCTTCAGCGAAATGTAAATCTCGGGGACCCGGCCCTTCACGTCGTCCACCACCGGCACCACCGCTGCTTCGGCTATTTCGTGGATCGTCAGGCAAGCCGACTCCAGTTCCTTGGTGCCCAGGCGATGCCCAGCGACGTTGATCACATCATCCACGCGTCCCAGAATCCGGTAGTAGCCGTCCGGCGGCAGTACCGCGCCATCCGCCGCGTAATATGGCCAATCGCGCCAATCTTTGCTGTGCGGGTTCGTGTTGTACTTCTTGTAGTAATTGTTCACGAAGCGGTGCGGGTCGCCCCAGATCGTCTGCATGATTCCCGGCCACGGATTTCGTATACACAAATTTCCGGCGTTGTGCGATTCCGACGAAACTTCCTTGCCGTTTTCATCCCAGATCACCGGATAAACGCCCAGGCACGCTGGCCCCGCGCTTCCCGCCTTCATCGAATCCAATGCCGGCTTGGTAGTGATCAGGAACCCGCCGGTTTCCGTCTGCCACCAGGTATCGACGATCACCGCTTCGCCTTTGCCGACCACTTCGTGATACCAGCGCCAGACTTCCGGCTCGATCGGTTCGCCAACCGTGGTCATATGCTTGAACCGATAGTTGTGCTTCTTCGGTTCTTCCGCGCCCGCTTTGCGCAGCATGCGAATCGCGGTGGGCGAAGTGTGGAAGATGTTCACGTCCAGCCGTTCGGCAATGCGCCAAGGACGCCCCGCATCCGGGAATTGCGGAACGCCTTCGTACAACACGCTGGTTGCGGCCAGTGCGAGCGGCCCGTACACAATGTACGAATGGCCCGTAATCCAACCGATATCCGCCATGCACCAATACACGTCTTCCGCGTGAATGTCCTGATAATACTTCGCAGTTCCGGTCACGTAGGCGAGATAGCCTCCGGTGCGATGCTGGCAACCTTTGGGTTTTCCGGTAGTCCCGCTGGTGTACATCAAAAATAGAGGATCCTCGGCTTCCATCGACACCGGTTCCACCACACGGTTGCGATATTCCTTGATCACTTCGTCGACGAAGTAGTCCCGCTCCATGATCATGGGTGCGTCGGATGTGTACCGGTGCGGATAGCGGCGCCACACCAGCACTTTCTCGATGTGTTGCCCTTCTTTTTGCGCAGTTTCCACCGCAATATCGGCGCTGGCCTTGTGGTCCACCCACCGGCCATTGCGGTGGTAGCCGTCCGCATAAATGAGCACTCTACTTCCCGAGTCCGCGGCGCGCAGTCCGCACGCTTCCCCCGAAAATCCGCCGAACACCACGGAATGGATCACGCCCAACCGTGCACACGCCAGCATCGTAATGGGCAATTCCGGAATCATCGGCATGTGGATCGTTACGCGATCCCCTTTTTGCAGGCCAGCGAAATCGCGGAGCATCGCGGCGGTCTCATTCACGCGCCGGTACAATTCCTGGTACGTGATGATGACGTGCGCTTCGTCTTCCGGTTCGGGAACGAAGATCAGCGCAGCCTTATTTTTGTACTTCGCCAGGTGCCGGTCCACGCAGTTGTAGCTTGCGTTCAACTTGCCCCCGACGAACCATTTCCAGAATGGCGGATGGCTGGTGTCCAGCGTGGTGTGCCAATACTGATCCCAGTGCAGCAGTTCCGCATATTCCCGGAAGCATTCCGGGAAGTTCGCTTCGCTGAAGCGCTCCACAATCCGCGGATCGTTCAAGTTTGCCTGAGCTATGAACCGCGCCGGCGGGCGGATGTATTCCTCTTCCTTCCAGTGCACCGCGATCTGCGCCTCGGTGAGTTCCTGCTTCTTGGCGCGTCGCGCCGGGTGCTTTTTCTCGATGGTCTTTGTCACGGTACAGGCTCCTGTAGGGAATACCGATGAGAGCGTCAGTGGGTTTGATTTTTGCTGCTATCCTGCGCATTTGGTTTTGAATCGCCACCCGGGTGGTCGGAGCGTCGCCCCTGCGATCTCAAAATCTTGCGCTCAGCCGGGTTACGGCGTCAATTGTCCATTCAAAAAGAGCGATTAGGGCTTGGCCACCCCTGTGTATTCGTCCCAAATTCGGGTTCCGTGCGTTTCCTTAAGCACCAGCGTTCCGATCACCAGCGTCAAACCCGCCACAATGATTGGATAATACAGGCCCGCGTAGATATTTCCGGTGCGCGCGCACAGGCTTAATCCAATTAATGGAAGCAATCCACCGAATACGCCGTTACCGATGTGATATGGCAGTGATAATCCGGTGTATCGAATTTTTGCCGGAAACGCTTCCACCAGGTATGCCGCAATCGGGCCATAAATCATGCACACCAGCAGAACCTGCAGGAATACCAGAAACACGAGCTTGGTGGTGTCGGCATGTGTCGCTTCCGCCGCCGGAACTTTCGCTCCGGAGGCATCCATCGTCATGGGAGTCAGCTTGATCGCACCCGTCACTTTGTCCGCGATGGAGTTCACGCCGACTACGTTGTTCCCGGCTGCCTGCTGCATTTGATGGTAAATGGGAAAGTAAGAGAGTACCGCCAGCAAGCACGCGCCCATCATCAGCCACTTGCGACCGAAGCGGTCGGAAATCGCGCCGAATATTGTGAAGAACGGCAGAGCCAGCAGCAACGCGATCGCCACCACGATGCTCGCCGTCCGCGCGTTTAGCTTAAGCACCGTTTGCAAATAGAACAGCGCGTAGAATTGGCCGGTATACCAGATCACGCCTTGACCCGCCGTCGCTCCGAACAGCGAAATCAGAACGCGCTTCAGGTTGTCCCACCGCGTAAACGCCTCGAGCAAAGGGTTCGCGGAGACCTGCCCGGTGCTCTTGATGTGCGCGAAAATCGGCGATTCCCGCATTTTCAAGCGGATGTACAAAGAGATGGTCACCAGCACGATCGACAACAGGAACGGAATTCGCCAGCCCCAGTCCCCGAATTGCTCTTTGGACATCGCCGACTGCGTCGCCAGGATCACCAGCAGCGACACGAATAATCCCAGCGTCGCGGTGATTTGGATGAAGCTGGTATAGAACCCGCGCTTCTTATCCGGAACGTGTTCCGCTACGTACACCGCCGCTCCGCCGTATTCGCCGCCCAGTGCCAAGCCCTGGAATATGCGAATCAGGATCAGCGTGATTGGTGCGAACCAACCGGCAGTTTTGAACGTCGGAAGCAAACCGATCAGCGCAGTTGCCCCGCCCATGATGCTCAACGTCACGATGAATGCGTATTTGCGCCCGACGAGGTCGCCGATTCGCCCGAAGAACAAGCGCCCCGAAAGGCCGCACCAGAAAGCCGACCGCAAACGTGGCCAGGTAGGCGATATAAGCGAAGGTATCATTACCGGGCGGATAGAATTTCAGAGCCAGCGTGGCGGCCAGGCTGCCGAAAATGTAAAAGTCGTACCACTCGATCATCGTGCCCACGGCCGACGCCAGAATCACTCTCCAAATGCCATATTGCGCTTGTTCTTCGGCTGCAATCACGGACCGACTGGCCATGGACCCTCCGCAGGCTAACAAACCGGGCTAGTGCACTGCTGAGCTAACCCTTTTGTCGAGTGATCGATAAGGGCGACGTAGACCAACTCTCGATACACACCGCTGGAACGCACCGTTCATATACGGCTCGCGAATTAAAGTCAAGTCACGGAATTGTTACAGCTCTGACTGTGGGCAAAGTTAGGAATTCTTCGCTGGCAAGTCGCGAATCCAGACCGTCTTCGCGTTCACAAACTCTTTTATCCCGTTCGGCCCAAGCTCTCGCCCGTGGCCGGAAGCTTTCACCCCGCCGAAGGGAAGCCGGGTATCGGAAACCACCATCTGGTTGATGTACACCATGCCGCTTTCCAGATCGTTGATCAGTTTTTCTTGCTCTTCGGGATCGTTCGTCCACGCGCTGGCGCCAAGGCCGAACCGGCTGTCGTTCGCGATCGCGATGGCTTCATTCACGTTGCGCACCACAAAAATACTCGCCACCGGGCCGAAGAACTCTTCACTATATGCCGGCGAATTCTTGGGAATATTCGTCAGGACCGTCGGCTCATAAAAGTTTCCTTTGCCAGGTACGGCTTTGCCACCGGTCAGCAATTTGGCCCCTGCTTCGATCGATTTCTGCACGTCGCGATCCAGGTCTTTCACCGCGTCTGGCGTCGCCAACGGCCCAAGCTGGTTTCGCTTCGAACGGATCGCCGATCTTCAGCCCCTGCATGCGCTTCACGAATTCCGATTCGAATCGGTCCGCGATCTGTTCGTGTACGATAAATCGCTTGGCGGCGATGCAAGACTGCCCGTTGTTGATCACTCGGGCTTGCACCGCCGTGGCCACTGCTTCCTCCAGATTCGCGCTCGGCATCACGATAAACGGATCGCTGCCACCCAATTCCAGAACCACTTTCTTGATGCGTTTCGCGGCGGAGATGCCCACTTGTATTCCGGCCTGCTCGCTTCCGGTCAGCGTCGCGGCGGCGATCCGGGGATCGTTCAAAATACGGTCCACCTGAGCCACTCCGATCAACAGCGTCTGGAATACGCCATCCGGGAAACCCGCGCGATTCACGATTTCTTCGATCTTCAGTGCGCACTGCGGCACATTCGATGCGTGCTTCAGCAATCCCACATTTCCGGCCATCAGCGCCGGCGCGATGAACCGGAACACCTGCCAGAACGGAAAATTCCACGGCATCACCGCCAACACCGCTCCGATTGGCTGGTAATGGATGTAGCTCCGGGTTGCCGAGGTCTCAATGTATTCGTCAGCCAGCAATCGCTCCGCGTTTTCCGCGTAATAACGGCAACCCGTCGCGCATTTGGCGGCCTCGGCGACAGCGGAGCTGAGCGTCTTGCCCATTTCCAGGGTCATCAGGTGACCAAGTTCATCCTTCTCGGATTCCAGAATCTCGGCCGCCCGCGTCATCCACTTTGCCCGCTCTGCGAACGACGTGTTTCGGAACGTCTGGAAGACGGCCGCCGATTTTGCAAGTTTCTCTTCCAGTTGCTGCTCGGTCAGCGCTTCGAATGTCTTGATTGTTTCGCCCGTAGCGGGATTAACAGTTGCGATCGCCATACGGCTCTCCGGCCTGATGAGTTGTAACGCCTGAAGGCGTCGCAACAGTCTAGCCGCAAACCCTACTTTTTTCTAGTAAGGATTTATGAGCGGCTTTTCCGCCGCACAGATCAGGGGCATTTTACTTGGATTGGGGCAACGAGCGGAGTTCCTGCGCGGCGAGTTCCGCAGGCAGTGGAGGATAGCCCAGGGAATTGCACTCTTTTTGCCCGGTGGTCAATATCCAGCGCAACAAGTCCAACATCGCACTTTGTTTTTGCTTGTCTTTTAATTCAGCTGGAAGCACCAGCCACGTGAAGCTCGATATCGGATACGTATGCTTTCCGGGCGCATTGGTAATGGAGAACCGAAAATCGCTTCCGGCCGGCAAGGTGACCGACTTCGCCGCAGACGTCACGCTGTCGATATCCGCCTTGACGAATGCGCCGGAAACATTGCGCACCGCGCCGAATTTCAGTTCGTGCTGCAATGCGTAGATGAACTCGACATAACCAATGGAGTCGCGTGTCTTGTTCACCAGTTCCGCGACACCTTCATTGCGTTCCGCTCCGGCTCCGGTCGGCCACGCCACCGTGGTTCCCGATCCCACCTTGGTTTTCCACTCCGGGCTTACCTTTGACAGATAGTCCGTGAACACAAACGTTGTGCCGCTGCCGTCCGACCGGTGAATCACGGTGATCGCCGAATCGGGCAAACGCACTCCCGGGTTAACGGCACGGATCGCGGGATCGTTCCAACGAACAATCGTGCCGGAGTAGATGCCCACCAACACTTCTCCGGTAAGGTTGAGTCCGTCCGGCGCTCCTTCGACGTTGTAAATCGGCACGACCGCGCCGAGCACCGTGGCGAGCTGTCGCAGCCCTCCCGCCTTCGAAAGCTCTTCCCCGGAAAGTGGCATGTCTGAAGCGGCAAAATCCAGAGAACTCTCCGAACAACAGCCGCAATCCCTCCGGAGAGCCGACTGGATCGTATTGAATTCTGATGTCGGACCGCCCGTGTTCGAAGTTTTCGAACCACTTCTGGTAAATCGGTCCGGGAAATGTTGCACCAGCGCCGCTGAGTAAAATGCTGCCCTGAGTAGCGCTTGCGGCAGTCGGCTCCACTCCCTTTGCATGATGGCCAAAGGCATTGCTTGCATTGGCCTGCAGCAAATTGGACTACCAATTGGTCACCCAGATCGTCCGTGATATTTTTCCAGCCGCTCGAACTGGGAGTGGCCAGGTACGACCACATCGTCTTGCCGTCTTTTCCCGTGACCTCGATGGAAGCGAACCCCTGATAGGTAGGGTGCGGCTGGGTTCGCGACTTGGGGTTTGTCGCAAGGTATCCGCTCACCCACAGTCTCGCCATTCCGTGGATCACCCCGTCTGCCACGCTATCGTTTGCAGCGATCTCAATCTGGCCCGAGGATGCGACTTTGTGGAGGAATCTCTCCTTCACCTCAGCAGAGCCCTTTTCGCCCGCCTTCCAATCCAGCGCAAACTTTCGTACCGCATGCGTGTCTGGCGGATTGTGCCGGAACCGCGCCCGCACCAAATCAGGCAAGAGATGGCTGCGAAGATTGAAGCGATTGGAGTGCACGAACTCGCAAATGCCTGCCGGCTAGACGCTGGGTCAACCTGAGAAGCGTTAGTATAGAAGGCAAGGCCCCCGAATTTCCGAAAATATCGATGAAGGCGGCGCCCTCCTCGTCGCGACAGAATGCTTCGAACTGGCCTCTGCCGCACTCCCGCAACCGTTAAATTCTACATTTTGCTGTAACCTTGGAGAAACTTCTGCCTCCTATCTGAAGAGCGGAGGCGCGCCCAACTCTCTTAAGGATGGTGCGGTGCAGGTTTGGAGAACCAGGCGGAGCACGAGAGGCAGCTAATCTCCCGCATCGTGGCGGGAGAAACGAATCTTTTCCACGACTTGGTGCGGCCCTACGAACGCATGGTGTACGTCACCGTGTTCGCCATGGTCAAGAATCAGCAGGAAGCAGAGGACGCCGCGCAAGAGGTCATGATCAGCGCATTTCGCCATTTAGCAGCTTCCGCGGCGAATCGAAGTTCAGTACCTGGCTGGTTACGATCGCCATGAACGAGGCCAAGAAACGGCTGAAGAAGGCCAAAAGCGCTCCCATGGATTCCCTGGATGCCGGGATGGAGAACTCCGAGGGCGACTTCACTCCGGTGGTTCTTACCGATTGGCGCGAAATCCCTTCGGAAGCTCTGGAGAAGAAGGAGATCGCGGAGAAATTGCGATTGGAGGTCAGTGGATTCCCGCCCATCTACCGCGAAGTTTTGGTTTTGCGCGACCTCGAAGAATTGAATCAGGAAGAAACGGCTGCGGCTCTCGGAATCAGTATTGCTGCGGTAAAGGTCCGTTTGCACCGTGCTCGCATGATGCTGCAAAAAAAGATGGTGCCTTATCTCAAAAGCGTGGTGCCGGACAAAAAGAAATCGCTTTTCGGGAGGTTCCTGCAATGAAACTGGCATGCAAACATGTATGGGACCATATCTCCGAGTACATCGACCACCAGCTCGATCCCGCAACTTTTGGCCGACATCGAAAATCACCTGGAGAACTGCGAAGTCTGCTCCGCAGTCCTGGACTCCACGCGCAACGTGCTTATCTTGACCACCGACGACCGCACCTACGAATTGCCGCTTGGATTCAGCGAACGGTTGCATCACCGTCTTGAAGTCGTCTTGCGGAGGCAACGCGGACCACTAATAGGCTCATCAAGCTGTAGATCCCGGCAAGGCCGCCGCAAGCGATTCCATACATGGCGCGCCTACCCTTTTCCTGCCAAGATACACGTCGCTATTGCAAAGGCATCTAAACGGTATGCCCGCAAAGTCTGAAAAACGGCCCAAGCCTGCTCGCGAAATCCGGAGCCAACTGCTCCCACCGGGCCTGGATTTGTTCCATGCGCCCGTCCGCGGTTGGTTTGAGGCCGTGTTCTCTCACGCCAACCAAGCCGCAGCTCCAAGGTTGGCCGGCGATCGCCCGCGGGGATTCCACCCTCATTCTAGCGCCCACCGGCTCCGGCAAAACGCTTGCCGCATTTCTCTGGTGCATCGACCGGCTCATGTTTGCGCCACCTCCTCCGGAAATGCAGCGCTGTCGCGTGGTTTACATCTCCCCCATCAAAGCCTTGGCGGTGGACGTTGAACGAAACCTGCAATCGCCTTTAGTCGGCATCGCGCAATCCGCCACGCGTCTCGGCGTGCCATTCCATCCACCAGCAGTCGCGATCCGCAGCGGCGACACTCCCCCGGCAGAACGCGCGCGTTTCCAGCGTCATCCTGCGGATATCCTCATCACAACCCCCGAGTCTCTTTACCTCCTGCTCACCTCCAATGCGCGCGATGCCCTGCGCTCCGTCGAAGCGGTCATCGTTGACGAAATTCACGCCCTGGTACCGACCAAACGCGGCTCGCATCTTGCCTTGTCCATTGAGAGGCTGGAACGCCTTGCTGGGCGCAAACTGCAGCGCATCGGCTTGTCCGCCACCCAACGGCCGTTGGAAGAAGTGGCCCGGTTCCTTGGCGGAGCGGAGTTCTCGCAACCAAAGCAAACCGCGTCGCCCGCTTCCAACGCCATAGAACAACTCGACGCATCCGAAGAGTTCGACTCTTCGGTCGCTCCCGTCTATCGCCCCGTCACGATTGTGAATGCCAGCGAGCCCAAGCGTTTTGATCTGCGCGTCGAAGTGCCCGTGGAAGATATGTCCCGGCTCGATCGCATCGACGCGATCCCCAGCGGTCCCGCCTCGCAAGGCCCGGTGCGGCCATCGATCTGGAGCGCCATCCATCCGAAGCTGCTTGAGCTGGTCAAGGCGCATCGGTCCACGTTGATTTTCGTCAATAATCGCAGGCTGGCAGAGCGCATTTCCGGCGCCATCAACGAACTCGCCGGCGAAACGCTGGTGCGCGCCCACCACGGCAGCGTCGCCGTCGCGCAACGCAAAGAAATTGAAGACAAGCTCAAGATGGGCTTGATTCGCGGCTTGGTCGCCACCTCGTCGCTTGAACTCGGCATCGATATGGGCGCTGTGGACCTGGTCGTCCAGATCGAATCTCCGTCTTCGGTCGCCAGCGGCATGCAACGAGTGGGCCGCGCCAGCCACCACGTCGGCGCGATCAGCAATGCCGTGATTTACCCGAAATATCGAGCGGATCTGATCGCCTGCGCCGCTATTACGCGGGCCATGTACGATGGCGCGGTCGAGTCGGTTCACTATCCGCGCAATCCGCTCGATGTTTTAGCGCAGCAAATTGTGGCGATGGTCGCGCTCGAAACGTGGTCTCTGGAAGACCTGTTTGCGGTTGTTCGCAGCGCCGCGCCGTATGCCGCTTTGTCGCCAACCGCCTTTGAAGGCGTTCTGGACATGCTGTCCGGCCGCTATCCCTCCGATGAATTTGCGGAATTGCGGCCTCGCCTGACTTGGGACCGCATTACCAATCGTCTAAGCAGCCGCCAGAGCTCCCGCCGCGTTGCGGTCATCAACGGCGGAACCATCCCCGATCGCGGTTTGTATGGAGTTTTCCTGACCGGCGCCACCAAGGGCTCGCGTGTTGGCGAACTCGATGAAGAAATGGTGTTCGAGAGCCGCACCGGAGACACCATCGTTCTTGGCGCCACTACCTGGCGAATCGACGAAATTGAACGAGACCGCGTGCTGGTTTCTCCCGCACCGGGCGAGCCCGGCAAAATGCCCTTTCTGGAAGGGCGATGGCCCTGGGCGTCCCGCCGAATTCGGCAAGCACATTGGCGAAATGACGCGGGAACTGCTTGCGCTGCCCAGGCCGGTCGCTTTCACACGCCTCGTCGAGCAACACAGCCTGGATGCCAACGCTGCCGAAAATCTCCTGCAATATCTCGAGCAGCAATCGCTTGCCACGCAGAGGGTTCCCAGCGATCGCGACCTGGTTATCGAAATCTGCCGCGACGATCTTGGCGACCGCCGCATCTGCGTGCTGACGCCATTTGGCAGTCGTGTCCACGCGCCGTGGTGCATCGCGATCACCGCCAAACTTCGCGCGAAGCGCGGCCTGGAAGTCGAATCCATGTGGTCCGACGACGGCTTCGTTCTACGCGTGCCAGACAGCGATCTCGTGGTTGAGAATGAAGTTCTCCTGCCTTCGCCTCTGGAGTTCCGCGAACTGTTGGTGCGCCAATTGGGCTCCACGGCGCTGTTCGCGGCGAAATTCCGCGAGGCTGCGGGCAGGGCACTGCTGCTGCCAAAGCGGGGAGCAGGCCGTCGTGCGCCTCTGTGGCAACAACGCAAACGCGCCTCCGACCTGCTTGCGGTTGCCGCGCGATTCGCCTCGTTCCCCATTCTGCTGGAGACCTATCGCGAGTGTTTGCGAGACGTTTTCGATCTTCCCGCAGCTGCCCAGATTCTCTCTAAACTCCAGCGCGGTGAAATTCGAGTCACGCGTATCGAATCCGACCGGCCCTCGCCCTTTGCCGCTTCTTTGCTGTTCTCTTATGTCGCCAACTACATTTACGAAGGGGACGCTCCGCTCGCTGAGCGCAGGGCCCAGGCTCTCTCCATCGATCAATCGCAACTGCAGGACATCCTCGGCGACAGCGATCTTCGGGAATTGCTCGACGAAGCGGCAATCGACGAAGTCCACGCACGTCTGCAATGCCTTGATCCCGAATATCAAGCCAAGCACGCCGATGGCCTGCACGATCTTCTTCTGCGGTTGGGAGATTTGTCGGACGAGGAAATCGCGCACCGCAGTGTTTCGCCGGAAGTTGCGGCGAACACCCAGGAACTCCTGGATGCTCGACGTGTCCTTCGTGTGCGCATCGCCGGAACCCACCGCTACATTCCCGTGGAATATGCCTCGCGCTACCGCGATGCTTTAGGAGTACCGCTGCCTCCCGGACTTGCAGATGCTTTCCTGGAACGCTCCGAAGATCCGTTGCAAGACCTTGTCCGTCGATACGCTCGCAGCCATGTCCCGTTCACTTCGGGAGAGCTCGCAGGCCGTTATGACTTGCCGGTTGCCTCAGTAGAGGCGGTTCTTCATGCGATGCATGGTCGCGGTCAGGTTCTTGAAGGCGAATTTCGTCCGCGGGGCACTCACGAAGAGTGGTGTGATCCGGAAGTCTTGCAGCAGATTCGTCGCAAGAGTCTTGCGCGACTCCGCCGTGAAGTGGAATCTGTGGAACAACACACGTTCGCGCGGTTCGCGACCCGCTGGCAAGGGCTTACTGTAAAGCGGCGGGGCCTCGACGCGCTGCTCGACACGATTGAAGCCCTGCAAGGCGCCACGTTGCTGGTCTCCGAACTAGAGCGCGAGATCCTGCCGGCGCGCCTCTCCGAATATCGCTGGAGCGACTTGGACACCGTCATGGCTGCCGGTGAGGTGGCGTGGGTGGGCCTGGAACAAGCCGGAGAGCACGACGGTCGCATCGCTCTTTACCTCACCGAATCGCTACCAGCCCTGCTGCCCACCGCGACAGCCTCTCAAACGCTTACGAACCTGTCGGAACGCGCTAAGAAAATTGTGCAGTATCTGTCGAGTAGTGGTGCTTCGTTCTTCTCGCAAATTCATGCAGCCTCCGGCGGAGGATTCCCTCGCGAAACGCAGGATGCCTTGTGGGAACTCGTATGGGCGGGGCAAGTGACCAACGACACCTTCCACCCGTTGCGCAATCTTCTGCATCCAGACCAGTTTGGCCGCGATCGCAAGGCCTTGGCGGAGGGACCGCCAGGCTCGCCGGAATTCTTGCGTCGATTGCGCAATCGCACTGGCGGAGGAGCACAAGCACAGGGCCGCTGGTCGCTTGTGCGCCAGCGCATCGCAAGTCCTCCGAACATAACGGAATGGACCGCCAACGTCGCGCAGCAACTTCTCGTGCGTCACGGTGTGGTGATGCGGGAAACCGCCCTTGCGGAAAGTATCCCGGGCGGTTACCCGACCGTCTATCCAGCGTTGAAAACGATGGAAGACAGCGGCTGGGTTCGCAGAGGCCTTTTCGTCTCCGGTCTGGGTGCCGCGCAATTCGCAATGAGTGCGGCGGTGGATATGTTGAGAAGCTTGCGCGTGGAGCCGCAATCGCCCGAAACCCTTTTCATCGCCGCCACCGACCCCGCCAATCCCTACGGAGCGATTCTCCCTTGGCCACGGACCCCGGCATCGGAGACGGAAATCACCTCATCTCACGGGATGTCCCGCACCAGCGGCGCCGGAGTAATTCTCGTAAACGGACGGCTGGCGGCTTTCTTGAGGCGACGAAATCCGGATCTGCGCGTATTTCTCCCGGATTCGGATCCAGAACGCTCGCAAATCGCTCGCGAAGTCGCGCGCAAATTAGCGGAGTTGGCGATCAAGAGACAAGGCCGCCGGACCGGCTTGCTGATCGGCCAGATTGACGGAGCGCCGGCAAAGGAACACTTCCTCGGTCGGTTCCTCGAAGAATCCGGTTTCCTGAACACCGCTCTTGGTTTTCAAATGCGTCGTGTCGCGCCGGTTACGGCTTTGCCGGAAGCGGACAACTCTCCCGAAGAGGAAGACTCGGACCACCCCAAGGCGGAGGGCGCTTAGGTGCCCGAGGGCGATACGATTTTTCGCGCGGCCCGCGCTTTGCAGCGGGCTTTAGGCGGCCAGGTCATCACCGGATTCGAAACCGTACTGCCGAAATTGGAACGCGTTCACATTGATTCCGTCGTTACCGGCCGGACCGTAGAAAAAGTCGAAGCCAACGGAAAGTGGCTCGTCATGCATTTCAGCGGCGACTTGCTTCTGCTCACCCATATGCTGATGAACGGAAGTTGGCACATCTATCGGTCCGACGAACCGTGGCGCCGTGGTCGTTACCACATGCGCGTCGTTTTGCGCACGCCTGAGTATGTAGCCGTTGCGTTCAACGTTCCGGTCGCCGAGTTTCACACCCCGGAAACACTCAGGCGGCATCGCGCATTGCGGCATCTTGGCCCGTCTATGCTCGCGCCGACTTTCGACGATGCCACGATTCTTGCGAACCTGCGCGCGCAACCGGAATCGGAAGTCGGCGCCGCGCTTCTGAATCAAACCGTGGCGGCGGGAATCGGCAACGTCTTCAAATCGGAGATCTGTTTCGGCTGCGGAGTGAATCCGTTTCGACGCGTCGCTTCCCTGAGTATCGAAGAGCTTTCTTGTCTCGTGACAACCGGAAGAAAATTTATGCTCGCGAATGTCACCGAAGCTTCCAGCGACCTGACGGTCACCCACAACACCCTGCGCCGTACGACCGGGCGATCCGGTCCGGAGGATCGCTTGTGGGTTTATCATCGGCGCGGGCAGCCTTGTCATCGCTGTGGCACGCCGATTGAATCTCGCAAGCAGCAACCCGGCGCGCGCACCACGTTCTGGTGCCCGCAGTGCCAGCCGATGCAGCCGTTACAAAGTCCTCGATAAGGTTGTGGTGGATTTTTGCGTCGGCAAAAATTTAATCTGGAATGAGGCGTGGTTCACGAGAGATTCGCACGGATGCCCAGCGGCATAGGACATCTGCAATCCACCCTCAGAAAATCCCACCTCGGTATAACTGACCGTGTTGGCATCCGAACGGTGCACGCACACGGAAAATGCACCCAGCTCCGGAACATGGCTGGCGTGAATCTTCCGTAGTTTCTCTGCGGGCAAGCCATGATCCTCACGCCACATGCTCTCGCTCGCTATCTCACGCCCAACCGTTGCCTGTTCATCGGACATGCTGGAAGAAAACGAGTGCATGCGTTTCCACTGTTCGGCACGCTCGATCCGTTGCTTCCCATCCCACAGCCAATGCCTCAATCGCCGCTCCCGCGGAAACACCCCGAACAGGCGGAAGGGCAACATTCCATTCAAACTCGATGGCTGAAGGTGCAAGTCAACTTCTCGAGGACTACTTAAGAACAGGAGCCTGGGTATCACATCGCCCCGCGACTTTTCCTTCGCCGGAAGGTCCGCAACGCCCGACCGATTCCAATTCAGCAACGCAAACAGCCAACCGGCCGAATTCCCGCCAATCCACGTGCCGCCATTCGGTTCGCTTGGATAAACCGCGGATATTGCGTTTTGCCGGTAGACTTCCGGTCCAAGCGCCGCATCACGATGATTCAATTCATCGCGGTTCATACCGACTACGTAACCGCCACAATCGTCTGGTACGAAGCTGAACGTGCACATGGCTAGTCGGCGACCGGGAAAGACGCCGCGCGGCGGGAAAACTCCCGCCAGTCCAGCCACACACGCCACAGGGATGGGGAACTCGTGCCGCGCTTCCGATTCTCCGCGGCGATGGCGTAGATCAGTTTCCACTGGCGATACAACGTCCGGTACGCGGACCACAGCGAATTGCGGCAATCGTAGAGGTTTGTGGCCTCCGACGCCGCTCCGTTCAATTCAATAATGGAGTAGCCTCGTCCTTCGCGCAGTTCTTCGTCGCTGCTGTAGCGCAGGTCGAATCTGCCCACATAAAATCCCGGCAAGATCAGGCAGATTTCATCCAGGCTCTGGCGCAATTGCGGCGTCTGCAGGTCCCGGCCATCCTGGAAAATACAACCCTGGCAGTGGTTTCCCGCCTCCACCAACCGAACCCGCTCATCCAGTTCAGGGACGCGCAGCCGCGTCGCGGCCGAGCCGCCGCTCGTACACCGCGCGCATAAACCGGGCGCGGTCGTCGGCCTCGATTAATTCGCCGATCGAATGCACCCCGTCGCCTACAATCTCCGGAAACACTTTGCGTGTGATGCCAAAAATTCGCCCGCGTCGCCAACCAGGGAATCGATAGTAGAAAACTCCCGCTTCCAGTGGCCCTGCGGCATAGCGCTGCAAGACTAAAGCAGCGTCGACAGCTCGCAGGTGACTCTGCGCCTGTTCCATCGAAGTAATCTTGCGAAAGCCCGCACCCCGCTGCGCCGTATCCGGCTTCATAACGAAGGGGAAGGGAATTGCCTGCTCTCGCACAATTTCAACTAATTGCCGAAAACGTTCTTCCCACTCGCCCTGCGAAATCAAAAAGGATTCTGCCGTCTTCTCGGGAGCGATTGCCCGCAGTTGCTGCAGGATTTCGATCTTCGACTCCCCAATCAAGCCGCCGTTCTTCTGTCCCGGATTTGCTGCCGTCGGTAAGGCCGTTCGGTAACGCACGGCCAGCCATGCCAGAATCCCCACGACCGGCGCGTAGAAAACATAGGGCGGCCAGAATTCCCATCGCGCGATGCGTTGCCATCCGCGCGACAAATTCTGGGACAACTTTGGAAGCAGCGATCGGCTCACAAACCACCCAAGGAAAAACACCGGTAGGACCACACCCAAAGTGCTTAAGCCAGACTTTGCCGCCTGTACTTGATGCGGAAATAGCCGGACGGCCTCAAACACCAGCCCAGCGTACAATACCGCGGTCGTCGCCGTAATCGCCGCAAAACGCCCGAAGTCCATTCGACCTAGCCCAGCGGCGATGTACGCCGGTAAACGGCTACCCGGAAGAAACCGGCTGAACGCGAGGCTCCCCATGGCTGGCGCGGTTACTTCTTGAAACGAGAACCGCGAAGTCGCTCGTCTGTACCAGGTCTGTTTGCGCCATGACTCTCTGCCCCAGCGCGCCACAGCGTAAACCCCTAGGTCTCCGATCCACAGGCCCGCAACGGCGCTCACGAACGACACGGCGACGTCTACACTCATCGTCGCAGCCAGCGTCGCCGCGGTGATTGTCGCGGCGTCCTCCGAAATGAATGCGGCGCCGATGATCGACAGCGCCACCAGCACCTGAGCCCATTCCGGTGTGAAGAAATGATTCATAACTTGCTTATTCGGCGACCAGCGTTTCCTGGTGTCGCAATGTGGAGGGCGCAAATCCAAACGTATCCGGGACCGCAACGCCAACGTGGCTGCAAATCAAACGAATAATCGCGTAATGGTGAATGGCATGCCCGATGCAGTAAGACAGTTCCCGCGCGACGTTCGAGCGCAAAGCTTCGGGCGCCTGCAAGTCGTATCCAACACTGCTGACCACTTGGCAGGGAGTGTCCAGAGCCTCCCGATTCCACTCCCCCATCATGCCCATCAATTTCCTGGTCTCAAATAGCGCGTACTCGCGCTCAATTTCAATACGGCGGTCCCGCTTACGGCCGTCGTAATTCACTTCGCCGCTCGTCAGTCCATCCACCAGGCAGGAAAAGTGTTCAATCACGTGCCGGTAATGTTGACCCATCGAAGCGGAGAACGGCGGATTCACGATCTTCGCGTATTGCTCGGCATCCGCCTTGCCGATCAGTTCTTCTGCCTGCGCTAAAATTTCGATTCCCGCTGCAACTAGCGCGTGCTTCTCGTTCTTGCTTCGTGCATGCCGGGTACAACCATCAACTGAAGACAATCCATTGGAGTTCACGCCAGCCTCCCGCCGATCACCGGTATATCCATCCTGTGCAGAAACAGATTGATCGCGCAAGCCACGAATACAGTGACAGCGAGGCCGAAGAGTAAGCCCTTGTCGCCCATCACATCAATACCGAGAACTGTGAGGTGGCTCACGATTGCTCCGGCCATCACTCCGATCGCCAATATCGACCCCAGCCAGTTGAATCGCGGCGTCAACAACAGGATGGCTGCAATCAACTCTACAATCCCCGAGGCGATGCGGCCAAATGGTTCCGCGTGCACTTTCGTGAAGATATACACCGACTCCGGCGCGGCTGTGAATTTGAAGTACAGCGTTTGCAGCAGGATTGCCGCGGCAATAATTCTTAGAATCCAGCTCAGCACGGTTACAGTCATCGAAGTCTCCCGGCGTACCACGGATGCGTTCTTCATTGGCGTTCCTTGGACTAGTGTCCTTTCTTCTCCAGCAACGCGGGCCAGTTCTGTTCCGCCTTCGCCAGGTTCCCGGCCTGATCTTTGTTGAAATCGTCACGGACGTCCGTGTCGTACTGCAGCAACAGCTTGCCGTTTACGATCTGAAAAGCCTCAACCTTAATAGACACCAGTCGGTTCTTCGAAACGCCATACGCGCAATATCCGCCAAACTGCGGCTCATATTTCTCCGGTGAAGCGTCAAAAGCGGCCTTGTCCTGCGCCGACGCGAAGAAATACTTTGCGCCGTGATAGTTGCTCTGAAAGTCGGGTTTGCCCATTACCGGTTTCCCTTGCGTAAAGAACGCCACCGGATCGTAGCCCTGAATCGCAACTCCGTTTTTATCCAAATTCAGCAGCGTTTTCACGGCTTGCGCGAACAACGGCGCACTCATGAACAAGGGCACACCTATTAAAAACAACGCGACTACCAAGATTTTCTTCACCTGCGGATCTCCTTCTGGCTGTTGTACTAGGGATTTTATCGCTCCCCCAGTGAGAGTACGTTGGAATTAAAAGGTTTCCACTTTTTCTGGGTCACAATCCGGCCATTGTTAACAACTTTTAACCAACGCCTTCCTCCAACCACTCCCCAAAGGAACGCGCCGCCGAAAGCTAGTTCTTCCGGCGGCGCACCTGCTTCTTTGCTGGTCAGGGGTACTGCGTGGCTAGTTGCTGTCTCCTTTCGGCGTTGTGCCGGTGTAGTAGAAGAGGACGTAGCCCTTGATGGTGCCGTTTGCCTGCGGGATGCCATACAGTTTCACAGGCACATTGGCTACGAGGTTGTTGGTCAGCGTGGTTTGGCCCGCCGTAGTAGTGATATCTACGGGGCTGATCGTAATGATGTTGTTGGTGCGGTCCACCTGGTACACCAGTGTCCCGGATCCGGTCGTGGTGCTCAGCGAGACAGGAATGGCGTTAACCCCGCCACTTACCATCATCGTGAAGCTGCCATTCGAGTACGATGTTGCCGCCGTTCCCATCGGCAGGCGGCTGGGCAGAAGCACCGTCCAGGGAGCCGCCCAGGAATTCGCGCCGTTTGGATCGTTCCAGGTCGCGTCACTCTCGCCGTCGGCGGTCACCGGTCCCACTGTTCCGCCGAAATTTACGGTACCGTTCGTCGCGGTTTCAAAGTCGGAAACCGCGTTGGCGCCGCTGTCGACAATTGTGGGGAAGGTGAAGTTCCACCATTTGTAGCCGGTGATCGCAAGGCCCGTCGATGGGTCCTTTCCGTTGGCTGTTTGACTGGAGATGTACGGCAGGGTGTATTGGTAATCGTCACTGGCGTGCCGGAACTGCCGCGTGTACGTAAAGTTTGTGGGATTCACAACAGAAATCGTTCCCGCGTAGCGGGCGATCTCAATATCCACAGTCTGAGCGACCAATGGGCTGGCCAGAGGATCCACCACGGAAGCGTGCACTTTGAATCCACGCTCGATGTTCGACAGGAATGCCGGACCTGTGCCGATCGGAGTAGCGTCCGCTACTGCATTGCTGGGCACTCGGAAATAGAACTGCGTATTGGCGTTTACGGTCAGAGGCACGCCTACCGCCAGTTCGTTTTCTACGGTCAGCACGTCGCCCGTGCTATTCACATGCAGAACGTGCCCTTCCGGGCTGATCCACACATTGTTGAACGAGTTGCTGGCCCACAGGCGAACCGCGGTCAGCGAGCCGTCCACTTCATAGCGTGCCGCTACGCGAATATATTTCCCCGCAATCGTCGAGGCGATCGAGCTGAAGTCCATGATCGTTGTGTTGGTTTTCGCGTCGACGTCGTAGTAGATCGTGCCGTTCGTCGCGTCGGCGTTCACCGACAGCGTTTGATTCGATGGAATCGCTGTCTCCGGCGTAGTAGGCGGATACACCGGATAGACCTTCGTATACGTCAGGGAGGCATTGTTCGTAGCCACGCTGGTTACATTGCCGTACTGATGCCGCAATACCAGCCTGCGCAAGTCGTCGATGGGGTGATGCCGCACCGGTCCGTTCAGATTGACGGCCCACAGGGTCTGGGCGTTCCCAGGAGGAACGTGCGCGACGATAAATGCTGGGTGCGACAAATCAAACTCCAGGTCCAGCGGCGTATTTTGATTCTCCGTAATTACCAGCGGTGAATCGAGCGTCACCTTAACTGGTACGGTCAGGTTTCCCGCCGTTCCCGTCGTGTGCAAGATCTGGATCTGCGAGGGATCAATGCTGGCCCCGGGCGTCCCCGCAAATCCGGGTGCGGGGTCCGAAGAAGCCGTCAACTGCACATCTCCGGGATTGCCGCTCACTGTTATAGTCGCGGCAGTGTACGTTCCCGCTTGCACGGGAAGGTTCCCCAGAATTTCACCCAACTGGTCGAGGTCCAGCAGGTTGATCACCGGCGCCGGCGTAGGCGCCGTATACAGCGCAACGTCCGCCCCTCCCCCCTGTGGAGTCAACGTAACCGAAAGCACCTTCACGCCCACCATTGCCCAATCTTCACTGGTCGCATCGCTCACAACCAGGTTGACTGTCCCGGTTTGAACTGCAGGCGTTGGTGTTGTCGGCGTTGTTCGTGAACTGGAACTGCTTGAAGAGCACCCGCCGACCACCAACGGCAGTGCGCCGAGCGCGAGCCCGAGTATTCGCCGTTTCAAAGACAAATTCATCGCTAATTCTCCTTTTTCATCGAGAGACACACATCTCCCATGGATTGCGGATTGGGATCCTGCAACCAGCGGTTCAGCTTTTTGGGACTTCGCGAGACGTCGAGAACAACCGTCTGGTTACATCGTCGAACCCTGGGTTTGAAAAAGAGTTGCTGCGTTTCAGGTAGTACCAAAGTACCGATTTTGTTCTGGAACCTACGCCCGTTTGGGGGAACCGATAGAGATGGGTACAGCGTTGCATGGCCCTTCGTACAGTGTTCCTACTCAACCAAGCGTGATCCAGCTCGCTTGACGATAGCGGGTTGCCCCGTTACGCTGAAGGAGATGCTTCCTTCGAGTGGCCAACTCCCAAGTCGCCGCGTACTCCCTTGGGTTTGTGTGCTGCTCGCCTTCCTTTTGTTGTACAACCCTTTCGTTCTTCTCTTTCATTCGCATTCAGAATCGTCGGTCCATTCACTGGCCCGCAACCGAGCCACCATCGGTTCTTCGGAATTGCAGCATTACTCTCCGGTAAGCAGCGCATCGATCTTGGCCGCATTGCTCTTACAAGTTGTTGGTATTCTGGTCGCCATTCAAAAAACAGAAGTATTTCCCGAGATTGCCGCGGTTCATTCAGACTCAATCCTCGGTGATCAGTACAACCCCAGTCTGTACTTTCGCCCTCCTCCCTCCTACTAGCTCCTAATTTCCCGAATCCATACCTCGTCCAGCCCGTTAGCCTGACGCGTCCTATAGAAGGGCGAACATTCCCTCGGGCTGGCTGTACTTCTTACTGATTTGGTGGCTCCTGCTCCGCGTCTTAGAGATGCAATCTGGCTCGCTTAGGGATAAGGAAAAATAAATGTTTCGCAAAAGACAAATCGTCTGGGGGCTTGGCGCCCTTGCCATAGCGCTCGTCTGTTGGATTTGGTGGTCGCACTCCCGAACCGAAGCGGATGGCTCCAGACACGCCGCTGGGTTGGCCTCCGAGCCGACGGTAGCGGTGGCCCGCGTCGAAAAACGCAACTTGGGCGTCGCTCTCAGTCTGGCTGGTGCGTTCAAGCCATTTCAGGATGTCGACATCCACGCCAAGGTCGCCGGATACATCAAGACCATCTACGTGGACGTTGGTACGCACGTGAAAGAAGGCCAGATTCTCGCGGTTCTGGAAGTTCCCGAATTGCAAGCCGAACTTGCCGGCGCCGACGCCGCCGTGCGCCGCTCACAACAGGAAATCGGCCGAGCGCAAGGCGACGTGGATCGCGCGAAGTCTTCCTACGCGGCTGCCCACGCCATGTACGAACGGCTGACCCAGGCTGCACAGCAGCGGCCGGGACTCGTTGCCCAACAGGATATCGACGACGCGCAGGCCAAGGATCTGGGCGGACAGGCGCAAGTCGATAGTGCGCAATCCGCTTTGAACGGCGCGCGACAGGCTCTCGCGGTCGCGGAAGCCAATCAGAAGCAGTACCGGGCGATGGCCGATTACACCCGAATTACCGCTCCGTTCGCGGGCGTGATTACCACGCGCTACGCCGATACGGGCTCCCTGATCGCTGCGGGCACCGCAAACAGCACGCAATCCGAGCCGATAGTTCGCCTCGCGCAAATCTCCGTCTTGCGTCTGGTTCTGCCCATTCCGGAATCGCTTGCCGCAGGTATTCGCCTCGGCGATCCCATCAAAGTCCACGTGCAAGCCCTCAATCAGGACTTCATTGGAAAAGTGTCGCGCTTCGCCGATTCTCTCGACGAACAGACGCGCACCATGCACACCGAAATCGATTTTCCGAATCCCGACGGCAAACTTCTGCCCGGCATGTACGTAGAGGCCAAAGTTCCTCCGGCCCTGACCCAGGAACATCTGACCGTTCCCCTGGAAGTTGTCGAGCGCAATGGCTCGGAAGGCACGGTGCTCGTCGTCAATTCCCAGAACGTCATCGAGGAACGCAAAGTCGAACTCGGCCTGCAAGGCAGCACCCACATCGAAGTGCTCTCCGGATTGAAAGAGGGCGAACGAGTCGTGATCGGCAGTCACAACGAGTTTCGCCCGGGGATGAAGGTCATCCCGAAATCTGTCGATGAATCAGCCGCGGCGGGAGGGAAGTAAATGCCGAAGTTTGCCCTCGCCTATCCCTACTTCATCATCATGCTTTGCCTGGTCGTGGCTGTCGTTGGCGTGACCACCGTTGTCCGTATGCCGGTCGACCTTTTCCCCGAAGTGAAAATTCCCGTCGTCGTCGTAGCCACCTTCTACGCCGGCATGCCTCCGCAGCAAATCGAAGCCGATATCACCAACACTTTCGAACGTTTTTTTACGCTCGGCAGCAATATCGACCATATCGAGTCGCGTTCGCTAACCGGCGTCAGCCTCATCAAGGTCTACTTCAATCCGGGTACCGACGCCAACTCCGCTCTCAGCAACATCGCCAACCTCGCGATGGCCGATTTGCGCCGCCTGCCTCCCGGCACTCTTCCTCCGGTCGTGCTGAAGTTCGATGCCTCCAGCCTCCCCGTCTGTCTCGTCACCCTGAAAGGCCAGGGCCTGAACGAAACGCAACTCAAGGACCTCGCTCAATTCCAGGTGCGGAATCAGATCGCCAATGTTCCGGGCGCTTCCGTGCCGCAACCGTTCGGTGGCACCTATCGCCAGATTCAGGTCTTTGTCGATCCCGTCAAGTTGGAAGCGCACCAGCTAAGCCTGATGGATGTGGTCAACGCCATCAATCAATCCAACCTGATCCTTCCCGCGGGCGATGTTCGCATCGGCAATCTCGATTACAACATCTACGCCAACAGCCAGGTCCCTACGCCCGACGACATCAACCGCATCCCCTTGAAATCCGTTGGCCTCGGCACCGTGATGGTCGCCGACATCGGCAAGGGCGAAGACGCGGGCGCCATTCAAACCAACATCGTTCGCATTGACGGCCAGAAATCCGTCTACATTCCGATCCTTAAGCAAGGCGGCGGCAGCAACACCATCTCCATCGTCAACGGAATCAAGGCCGCCACCAAAAAGCTGGTCGATATCCCGGACTCCCTCCGCACTGCCGTCGTGTTCGATCAATCGGTTTTCGTTAAGTTGGCCTTGAAAAACCTGCTGAAAGAAGGCGGAATCGGTCTGGTCTTGACCGGCTTGATGATCCTCCTTTTTCTCGGAAGCCCGCGCGCTACCTTCGCCGTTCTTCTCTCGATTCCGCTTTCGGCCCTTACCTGTTTCCTGGTGATGAGTGCAACGGGCGGTTCGATCAACACCATGTTGCTTGGCGGTCTGGCCTTGGCGTTTTCCCGCTTGATCGACGACTCGGTCGTCGTGCTCGAAAATATCTTTCGCTTCATGGAACAGGGCGTTCCACCGCACGAAGCGGCAGAGCGTGGCGGCATGGAAGTCGCACTAGCCGTCCTCGCTGCGACTTCAACCACCTCCATCGTCTTTTTCCCCGTCACCTTCTTCTACGGCGTCAGCAAGTACCTTTTCACCGACCTCGCACTCGGGGTCGTCATCTCCATCTTCGCTTCGTATTTCTTCGCCATGACGGTTGTGCCGCTCTACTGCGCCTACTTCATTCGCGTTGACGCTCACGGTGAAGAAGAGCACGAGAAACCGCGCAGCATCTTCGGCCGCACGGTCACCAAATTTAACGAATACTTCCAGAAACTTTTGGCCTTCTATGAAATGCACGTCACCCGCGCCTTGCGATCTCCGCTCCGCACCGCGCTGGTGTTGCTGGGCGCCATCGCCTTGGTCTTGGCGCTTTTCCTGCCGTTCGTTTCCCAGGCTTACTTTCCCCGTACCGATCCTGGGCAATTCGTCATCAACGTGAAAGCGCCCACCGGCACTCGCCTGGAGGTCACCGACAAATACATCGCCCAGGTTGAAAACGACGTCCGCGCCGTGATCCCCGCCGACGAGTTGGGCATGATCGTCTCGAACATCGGTATCACCCCAGACCTTTCCGCGATCTACACCACCAACTCCGCCATGCACACCGCGTTTGTGCAGGTCAGTCTGAAGGAAGATCACAAGACCGGCAGTTACGCGTACATGGCGCGAGTCCGCCAGAAATTGGCGGAGGACCTGCCCCAGTTGCAAACGTACTTCCGGGCCGGCGGTCTCGTCGATTCGGTGATCAACCATGGCCTCCCCGCTCCCCTGGATATTCAGGTAAGCGACAACAACATGAAGGAAGGATTTGCCATTGCCCGACAGATCGCCCAGCAGCTTCACGGCTCCAAAAACGTCAGCGACATCTTGATACCTCAAGACATCGACTATCCCGGCCTCGAACTCAACATCGATCGCGCTCAAGCCAGCTTGTTGGGCCTCACTCCGAAGGATGTCGTCGATAATGTCATTACCGCGCTCACTTCCGACGGGATGATTGCTCCCAGTTATTGGATCGACCCCAAAAGCGGCAACAACTACATGGTCACCGTGCAGTATTTCAACGAGAAGGTGAATTCCATGACGATGTCCGATTTCCGCAACATTCCCCTGCGCGCCACGAATTCCAAGCAGTACACTCCCTTGCAGTCCGTCGCCCGCATCGAACCCATCAACACGCCCACCGAGGTAGACCACTACCAGATTCGTCGCGTCTTCGATGTCTACGTTATGCCCAAAACGGAAGATCTCAGCGGCATCAACAAAGAAGCCAACCAGATCGTCAACCATCTTTCATTGCCCAAAAACGCCCGTGTCACCATTCGCGGTGCCGTCGTCGGCATGAAGGAATCCTTCTCCCGCTTCGGCGTCGGCTTGCTGCTTTCCGTCGTGCTGGTGTACCTCGTGCTCATGGCGCAATTCCGCTCGTTTATCGACCCGTTCATCATCCTTACTGCCATTCCGCCCGGTCTTGCCGGCGTCGTTCTGTTTCTGTGGATCACGCATACCTCGCTGAACATCATGTCGCTCATGGGCGTCATCATGATGACCGGCATCGTGGTTTCGAACAGCATCTTGATCGTAGAGTTCTCTGGCACTCTGCACGAACGCGGCATGGCACTCAAAGAAGCGACCATTGAAGCCTGCAAGGTCCGGCTACGTCCAATCCTCATGACCTCCCTCGCTACGCTCCTCGGTCTGCTCCCCATGGCTCTGGGCGTCGAAGCCGGCAGCGAACAGTACGCACCGCTCGCTCGCGCCGTTATCGGCGGCTTGGGCGTGTCCGTCGTAGTCACTGTATTTCTGGTTCCGGCCGTGTACTTGGTGATTCACGGCCACAAATCGAAACCACAGCCGGAGGTGGCGTCGTGATTCGCAGCGTCGCCAAACAAATCTTCGCGCTTGCTTTTTGCGTGTCAGTCGCAATGGCGCAGGATCCCGCTTCAAACCCGCCTTCCGCCGCAAGCAATCCGCAAACTCCAACTCCTGGCTCTATACAGCTCACGATCCAACAGGCCGAAGCGCTGGCGCTTCGGAAAAATCCTCGGATCACTGTGGGCAAACTTCGTGCCCTGGAGGCCAACGAATTCGTGCGGGAAACCGAGTCGGCCTACTATCCACAGGCCAACCTGAGCCTTGCCGGTGTCGGCTCCTATGCGGGCAGCCGCATCGCCGCCGGCTACCTTACCAACCCCACGGTGTATCCTCGCGCCGCAGCAGGCGCTTCGGTGTCCCAGTTAATCACTGATTTCGGGCGCACCAACAATCTCGTTGCCAGTTCAAAGTTCCAGGCCAAAGCCGAGGATCAGAACGCCATCGCCACTCGACAGCAGGTGATTCTTGCTGTCGACCAGGCCTTTTACAACACGCTGGAGTCGCAAGCCCTCCTGCAGGTCGCAGAACAGACCGTGCAAGCTCGCCAGGTTCTCGTCGATCAAGTTCAGGCGCTGACCAACGCCAAGTTGAAATCCGAACTCGATCTCAGCTTCAGCAATGTAGACCTGGCCCGTGCCAAACTGCTGCAACTGGATTCGCAGAATAACTACGACGCTTCTATCTCTACGCTCTCCGCCATCCTCGGCTTTCCGGATCGCCAGGATTTCGCCCTTGTCGATCCTAATGCGCAAGTCACGCCTCCGGTGTCTGATCCCGCTCCCCTGATTCAGCAGGCCCTGCAGTTGCGTCCGGAAATCGTTTCGTTACAGGATCAGGTCGCCGCCGCGCAGAAAAACGCCAACGCCGAGCACGACTTGTGGCGTCCCACAGTCGAAGGTCTCGGCGTCGTCGGCATCGCTCCTGTTCGCGATGCGCATATCGATAATTGGTACGGCGCGGCCGGAGTGAACGTCAATATTCCGGTGTTCAACGGGTTTCTCTACAACGCCCGAGGCAAGTCCGCCGATCTGGAAACGCAAGCCAAGCAACAGCTTTTGCAGGACGAGCAGAACAACGTCGCGCGCGATGTTCGCAATGCCTGGCTCGATACCCAGAAGGCTTTCGAACGTATGACCGTTACCAGGCAGCTTCTGCAACAAGCCAACCTCGCGCTCGATTTGGCCCAGGCGCGTTATCGGCTCGGCCTCAGCTCCATCGTCGAATTCAGTCAGGCCGAATTGCAAAAGACCGAAGCCGATCTTCAGGACACCGACGCGCGCTATCAATACCACGTGTCTTTGCTCGTCCTGAACTACACCATCGGCCTGTCCCGCTAACAAAAACGTATTCCGCATTCGATCAGCAGGTCGAGTTTGCATCGCCGCTCTGGCTATGTTCAACTTTTAGCGACCCAACTTTGCCGCCATATGCTCAGCGCGGAAACAGTGACCGATCTCAGTAACTCAACCCGATCTCCTGCGCGGATCTCCAGATGCGGTCTGCGGGCCTTAGGCGTCGCGGCAGTCGTTGCGATCGCTTGCCTTTTTGCCGCAGCCTGCGTCTGCGCACACGATTCTCGCCCAGGTTTTCTGGAACTTCAGCAGACCTCCCCGGATTCGTTTTCCTTTTTGTGGACCAAGCCGACCGGCGGAGACGTCGAAGTCCTGGTCGCTCCGCTCATTCCCGAGAATTGCCAACTGCATGCCCCAGACATCATTCAACGCATTCCCACCACCGCTCCCTCGCTTCGCGGCACTCTGAACTGCAAGGATGGCTTGGCCAATAAATCGCTGACCATTGACGGACTGGAAGCCACAATTTCCGACGTTCTCGTCCGTGTGCGCTATTCCGACGGCCGGCTCGAAAGCCATCTCCTGAAACCCGCCGCGCCCACCGTCACTCTGGGCGCGCAGACCACTCTTCTGAGCCGCTCCATCAGCTATCTGCAACTCGGCGTTCAGCACATCCTGCTCGGCATGGACCACCTGCTCTTCGTGCTTGGCCTGCTCCTGCTCGTCGACGATCGCTGGACACTCATCAAAACGATCTCCGCCTTCACGGTCGCCCACAGCATCACTCTCGCGATCGCCACTTTGGGCTACGCCAACGCGCCGCTTCTGCCTTTAAACGCGGCCATTGCGCTCAGCATTCTTTTCTTGGGACCGGAGATCGTCCGCAAGTGGCGCGGCCAAACCAGTTTTACGATTCGCCATCCCTGGGTTGTCGCCTTCGCCTTCGGGCTTCTCCACGGCTTCGGATTCGCCAGCGGTCTTACGGCTATGGGACTTCCTCAAGCCGAAATCCCTCTCGCGTTACTGCTATTCAACGTTGGCGTGGAAATTGGCCAGCTCACGTTTGTCTTTCTGATTCTCCTGCTGGAACGCGCATTCCGCATCCTAGAGATTCACTGGCCGCAATGGGTCGCACGCATTCCGGGCTACGCGATCGGCACCCTGGGCGCCTACTGGACCATTCAGCGCGTCGCGATTTTATTTGGAGCCTGAAGGCCGCCGAGTCGGTATTGGAATGGAGTCGTCGTATGCTTGATTCGATGGTATTGTCCCGGTGAACCAATGAACCGGCAAAATCAACCATATCGTTGGGGCTGCCTGCCTTGGTTTGTCCTGTTTGCCCTGGCGCTGTGTTGCTCGCAACCGGCACTGGCTCACGTAAATCGTGGCGAAGCGATCGGCTTCTTCAGCGGCTTGAAACACCCGATCTCCGGCCTGGATCACGTGGTTGCGATGATTGCGGTTGGCCTGTGGGGCGCGCAACTCGGTGCGCCTGCCATTTGGGTTCTTCCTGTGGCGTTTCCCATGGTCATGGCCTTCGGGGGAATGCTCGGTTTGCTGGGATTCCATCTACCGGGCGTCGAGTATGGCATCGCCGCCTCCGCGATTTTGCTGGGCGCTTGCGTCATGACCGAACTCCGCCCCAAGCTGGCCTTGGCCGCTGGTCTTGTCGCCTTCTTCGCCATTTTTCACGGTTATGCGCACGGCAGCGAGTTGCCGCCAGGACAAAGCGGCCTGCTCTACAGCATTGGTTTCGTTCTAGCTACAGGTTGCCTGCACGCCATTGGAATCACCATTGGACTGGTGCATCGCTGGCCTTTCGGCCGCACCGCGTTGCGAATCGCCGGCGCTGCGATTGCCCTTGCAGGTGTTTTCTTTCTATGGAAAGCCGTCGCGTGAAATTAGTCTCTCTTAAGCGCTTTGGCGCGCTCGCTTTTTTTGTCCTGATTGCCCTCTTGGCAGTGTTTCCGCGGCCCGCCGAAGCGCATCTGAATTCCACCGGTTTGGGTCCGGTCTATGACGGCATCCTGCATTTCCTGACCACTCCCGAAGACATCCTCTCGGTGCTGGCTCTCGCGTTGTTTGCCGGCCTGCGTGGTGCCGCCTTCGGTCGCAGAGCGCTTTTCGTGCTTCCCGCTGCTTGGCTCGTCGGCGGATTTATTGGACTGGGGCGCCCGGCTCTCGGCTCCACAGCACTGGCTTGCGTTTCCTTCTTATTGCTGGGCGGATTGCTTGCGGCGAACGCGAAAATTTCTTTGCGGTTCATGACCGCCCTGTCTTTCTTGGTGGGACTTTCTCACGGGTTCTTCAATGGAGCGGGTATTGGCACCACCGAAAATCCTGCGGTAGCGCTTCTCGGATTGGCTGTCGCGGTCTTTGTCTTTACCGCGATCATGGCCTCCATTGTCGTGCCCTTGCATCGACAGTGGACACACATCGCCGTTCGCGTCATCGGCAGCTGGATTGTGGCTACGGGAATTCTGATGGCTGGCTGGGCGGCACGCAAAAGCTAGCCCATCACTTCGGCAAAACGGGACGCGCGGGTTGCCCGCTTCCGCGCATTCCCGTTGCCTGAGCTCACTGCTTGTTAGTTGACGCCCGCTTCGCCCGGCCAGTCGATCACATCAACCAGCTTCCACGCGTTCTGGTTCAACTCGATAGTCAACTGCCCTTCCTTGTCCAGCGCCAGTTGTGCCGCAGGAAACAGCTGACCGCTGCTCTTCTTCTTATCGGTGTCGTTCAGATCGAATTCGCCTCCGGTGAGATTGAAGGCAGTGGATTGCGTGTCCGCAAAAACTTCTCCGAATCTCAGCTGACGATTGGTGACAAATCGGATTTTGCGGCCGGTTGGCGTGGGAATCATGCGGATGAATGAGCAGTCATAACCCAAGGTGCCGGTAATTGAGATGTGTCCGACGGCCTTCATCTTCGTCAGAGCATTCACCAGTCCCTGGTTCTGCCCTTTGTTGAAGGCGTCCACCAGAGTTTGACGATCTTCCGGTGTCGAATAGGAATAAATTTCCATGGAGACGCCAATGACCTGTCCCAGTTGCGTCCCGGTCCCCATGGCGCTCGCTTCAATCGTTTCGTACTTCGATTTCCTTGCGGAATGTCCGGGAATCACTCCCAACATCAGCACGCCGCAGAACATTAGTCCCACTACCGCCCAACGGAAAGCCTTAGCTGCGTTTCTCGTCGATTTCATAAACACCTCTTTCTCCTGGAAATTGCCAAGCCAACTGTTTCCTTTCGGAACCGGGGCAAGCCTAGCACAGGCAAGCCGCAATGGTCGTTAAAAAATTAGTCGTGCTGGCCGCCTTCCAGCTAGAAAGGCAAGTTGATTGATTTTTCGGTCAAGGAACAACTTTTTAAATAATAGGTGTGAATGGTCGGGGCGCCCGGATTTGAACCGGGGGCCTCCTGCGCCCAAGGCAGGCGCGCTACCAGGCTGCGCTACGCCCCGACATCGCTGCACTCCAATTCTACGGTAATTTCTGCGGTTTCCATAACGTTCCGGGTGGTCTGCTTCCGCCCCCGAATCGAGTCTACCACCTCCTCCGATTGCCGATTCTGCTCCTCATCTCATCGCTTTCACGCTGCACTGAGCGAGGAGGCATAATGAAATTCGGCAGATTTCACGGCTTTGCGCTCGCACCCAACATCTAGGTTTCTTTCCTTCACGAGTAATTTGCTTTTCTCTCCCACTCCATCAATCGCTCGTTACAGCATTGACCCGATTCTGCTCGCCACTAACCAGATTAAATTGAATAAATTATGAGGCAATCAATGACTCTGCGGTCGGCTCTAACCAGAATTACGATCTGGTTTGTTTTTCACATCTTCGCTGGAATTTCGTCTTCCAGCGACCTCATCACCTGATGACGCGCTTCGCAGCCGAGCGACGTGTGTTTTACGTCGAAGAACCCGTTTTTGCGGCCAGCGGTCCCCCGTATGCAGATGGAATTGCACGAACCCAGTGTGCGGGTGGTCACTCCGGTTCTTGTTCGCCAGGTTCCGGCAGGAAACATGGAAGCGCAATTGAAAACCTCTTGAATGATTTCTTTGCCGAACAAAATATGCAGTCCTTCGCGGCTTGGTATTACAGTCCCGATGTTCCTGGGGCACACGCGCCATCTTGTCGCCAGTCGCCACCGTCTACGACTGTATGGATGAGTTGTCTGCGTTCAAAGACGCTCCTGAGTCTCTGGGTGTCATGGAGCAGGAGCTTCTCAGTCTGGCGGACGTTGTGTTTACCGGTGGCCTTAGCTTGTTCGAGGCCAAGCGCCATCAGCATCCCGTCCGTCTATGCTTTTCCCGTCCAGCGTCGACACCAGTCATTTGCCCAGGCTCGCCGCCAGGTTTCCGAACCGCAAGATCAGCGCGACATTCCCCACCCTCGTATCGGTTTTTTGGTGTCTTCGATGAACGCCTGGATATCGACCTGATCGGCGCAATTGCCGCTCATCGCCCCGATTGGCACTTGGTCATGATTGGTCCGGTCGTCAAAATTGATCCCGCACAATTGCCCGCGCCCCCAACATTCACTATCTTGGTGCGAAAGCGTACCAGGATTTGCCCACGTATCTGGCTGGTTGGGATGTGGCCATGCTCCCCTTCGCGCGAAACCAATCCACTCGATTCATTAGCCCCACGAAAACGCCAGATATCTGGCTGCAGGCCGGCCTGTGGTTTCCACTTCCATTCGCGACGTCGTTCGTCCGTACGGCGAAGAAGGAATCGTTCATATTGCCGATCAACCCGAAGAGTTCATTTTGGCCGTTGAAAAAGCTCTTCGCGAAGACCCCGCTGCGAGAATTCAGAAGGTTGATGAGTTGTTGCGGCAGATGTCGTGGTGCAGGACTTGGGGAAGGATGGCGGAACTCTGGATGACGCGATCCAGCAACGTCGCGAATCCTTGCCATCACATTCCGTGGCTCACCTGGCCCGGCCAAATTGAGCTCGGGCGGCCGGCGCGCATTAAACTTTCTGACTCCGCCTCGTTGGATTGATCAAAAATCTGGAGAAGCTATGTTTGACTACCTCATCGTTGGGGCGGGATTTGCTGGGAGTGTCCTTGCCGAAAGGCTCGCACGCGGCTCGGGAATGAAAGTGCTGTTTGCGACCGGCGGCCGCACATTGGCGGCAACGCCTATGATGCCTACAACTCGGACGGCATTCTGATCCACAAGTACGGCCCGCATATCTTCCACACCAATTCCACGGAAGTATTCGACTACTTATCGCGCTTCACCGAATGGCGCCCTTACGAGCATCGCGTGAAGGCCAGCGTGGACGGCATGCAGTTACCGCTACCCATCAATCTGGATACTCTGAACATGCTCTACGGCATGAACATGACGTCTCGCGAGGCAGTCGATTTCCTGGCCTCGCTGGCCGAGCCGCGGGACCGTATCCTCACTTCCGAAGACGTGGTGGTCAGCAAGGTCGGCAGGGAACTGTACGAAAAGTTTTTCCGCGGCTACACCCGCAAGCAGTGGGGGCTGGATCCTTCCGAACTCGATTCCAGCGTGATCGCGCGCGTCCCCATTCGCACCAATCGCGACGACCGCTACTTCACCGATACCTTCCAGGCCATGCCGCTCCATGGCTACACCCGCATGTTCGAAAACATGCTCGATCACTCCAATATCAAGATCATGCTGAACACCGAGTATCAGGAGATCGCCCGCGAAATCCCGTTCCGCGAACTCATCTTCACCGGCCCAATCGATGAGTTCTTCGATTTTCGCTTTGGCAAGTTGCCGTACCGCTCGCTGCAATTCAAGCACGAAACCAAAGAGACGCGAGTTTTACCAGAATGCGCCGCCGTCGTGAACTATCCGAACGGCCAGGCTTACACCCGCATTACCGAATTCAAATACCTGACCGGCCAGAAGCATCCGAAAACCAGCATCGTCTTCGAATACCCTTGCGCGGAAGGCGATCCCTATTACCCCATTCCTCGCAAACAAAATGCGCAACTCTATTCCAACTACAAGCAACTGGCCGACGCCACCCCCGGTGTGCATTTCGTTGGCCGGTTGGCGACCTACAAGTACTACAACATGGACCAGGTGGTCGGGCAGGCTCTCAACACCTATTCCAAAATTGCGGGAGCGCGCCGTTCCGAGTCCACTTCCCGGATTTCTATTCCCAACTATGTCCCGGGAACCCTGCGCGACCTCTCGGTAACATGAGGTCGGCCGCAGCCATGAAACTTCCTCTTTGGATTGGAATGGAATGCACCGTGAATCGTGTGGGCGATTCGTTTTTTGACCAATGCGATCGTACCGGTCACGCTTCACGGCTTTCGGATATCGCTCGCATCGCCGAATTAAAGCCTGAAAAAGTCAGGTGTCCCGTGCTTTGGGAACGTGTCGCGCCCAGCGGCGTCCCTGACTGGGTTGAGTCCGATCGTGCGCCTGTACCAGCTTCAGGAGTATTGCGGAATCGATCCCATCATTGGCCTGCTGCACCACGGCAGCGGCCCGCGTTTCACGGCCTCCTCGACCCGCGATTTCCCGCAACTCTTCAGCGAATACGCTCGTGCCGTTGCCGAGTGCTATCCCTGGGCGAATCACTTCACGCCGATCAACGAACCCCTGACTACGGCCCGCTTCAGCGCTCTCTACGGCTTCTGGTATCCGCATCACCGCAGTGACCGCAGCTTGTTCAGGCGCTTCTCAATCAATGCCGTGGAATCTGTTCTGGCGATGCGCGAAATTCGCCGCGTAAATCCCAGCGCCCGTCTGGTACAAACCGAAGATTTGGCCAGAGTATTTTCAACTCCTGCGCTCAACTATCAGGCTGACTTTGAGAATGAGCGGCGCTGGCTGACATATGACCTGCTGTGCGGACGCGTCGACCGCCACCACCCTTTGTGGGGCTTTCTTGGCTGGACGGGCGTTCCCGAATCCGAGTTTGCTTGGTTCCTCGACAATCCGTGCGAGCCCGATATCTTTGGCCTGAATTACTACGTCACCAGTGACCGTTTTCTCGACGAACGAATCAACCATTATCCGGAACACTCCCACGGCTGCAATGGCCGCGACGTCTACGCGGACGTGGAAGCTATTCGTGTCAACGATCTCGACGATTGGGGCCCCGAAGCCCGTATCCGTGAAGCTTGGGATCGCTATCGCCGTCCCATCGCCGTCACGGAAGCGCATCTCGGTTGTGATGACGAAGCTGAGCGCTCCGCTTGGCTTTGCGAAGTTTGGAACGCCGCTCTAAAACTGCGGGAAAGCGGCGCGGACATTCGCGCCGTTACCGTATGGGCGCTGTTCGGATCCTACGACTGGAATTGTCTCCTGCAGCGTTGCGAGGGCATTACGAGGCGGGAGTCTACGATGTCCGGCACGACCCGCCGCGCGTCACTTCGGTTGTCAGCACCATTCATGATTACGCGAGACCGAGATCCTCGACGGACGAACTGATCCAGGGCTGGTGGCGCTCCGCCGACCGCATCCACTACTGCCCCGATGCCTTCGAGACCGAACCTCGCGAAGCGTTCGAAATCGTCGATGATGGCTACGCCAGGCTCAATTCCGAGAGTTCTTCCTGATTTCGATGAATCCCCCGCTGGACATACCGCGCCCGGAATACCCTCGTCCCCATTTCGTTCGCTCCCAATGGCTGAATCTTAACGGCGAATGGCAGTTCGCATTTGACGATGACGATCGCGGCATCGCCGAAGGCTGGTTCCACGGCCTGCAACTCCCGCTCCGCATTCGGGTCCCATTTCCTTACCAGAGCCAACTCAGTGGCATCAACGACAAGTCCATCCATCAGGTCGATCTGGTACTCGCGCGAATTCGAGATTCCCGGCGAATGGCGCAAGATGAATCTGCTGCTGCATTTTGGGGCTGTCGATTATCGCTGCACCGTTTGGGTTAACGGCCAGGAGGTCGGCCACAATCAGGGCGGCCACACCCCTTTTTACTTCAACATTGCGCCGTATCTGAATCCCGGCTCAAATCGCATCATGCTTCGCGTAGTCGATTCGCAAAGCCCCCAGCAGCCTCGCGGAAAACAATCGGTTTCCGGTAAACCTCACGACATCGATTACTACTGTTCCTCCGGCATTTGGCAGACCGTGTGGCTCGAACCGGTTCCGCCGCTGCGCATTCAGAGCATTCGCATCGCGCCCAGCGCCAAGGACAAGTGCTTTCAGATGACCTTGTTTCTTCACGCTCCGTGCGGCTCAATGGCGCGTGGAAGTGGATGCCTTCGACGCGGATCAATGTGTCGCCCACACTGCCCAGGACGTTACCTCCGCGGTCATCCCGGTCCACGTAGCGATACCCGACGCCAAACTCTGGTCGCCGGATTCGCCGTTTCTCTACCATTTCGGGTGCGCCTGTTTCAAGGCGACTCGATTGTGGACGAAGTACAGTCTTACGGCGGTTTACGCGACTTCGAGCTCACAGAAGGTCGCTGCTTCCTGAATGGCAAGCCCATCTATCTCAAGATGGTGTTGGACCAGGGCTACTGGCCACAAGGCTACCTCGCCGCTCCCTCCGATGAAGCGCTGCGCGCCGATGTGCAATGGACCAAGCGTTTCGGATTCAACGGCGCCCGCAAGCATCAGAAAATTGAGGACCCTCGTTGGCTCTATTGGTGCGATCGCTTGGGCCTGCTGGTCTGGTCAGAAATGCCCAATGCCCGCGAATGGTCCTCCGCAGCGGAAGAAATGCTTGCCGCCGAATGGATTAAAGTATTGGCGCGCGACTCGAATCATCCGTGCATCGTTACTTGGGTTCCCATCAACGAAAGCATGGGCTTTCCGGGATTGAAAGAAAGCCACCCCGCTCAATACGACTTCATCGAGCGCATGGTTTTACTCACCCGCCGTCACGATTCCGGCCGCGCCGTCATCGACAATGATGGCTGGGAGCACTGCGACATCACCGACATTTGTGCGATTCACGATTACACTCCCACCGCCCATCTGCTGCGCGCGCGCTATCAGGAAACCCTCGAAGGCGGCGAACTTCCCGCTCATGTATGGATCGACAATAAGCCCCTGTTCATCCTCGGCTCTCGTTATCGTGGCCAGCCCATCGTGCTTTCCGAAGTGGGCGGTTTCTTGCAGGTGCCCGACAACGTTCGCGGTTGTGGATCGAGATATGCTCTTTCGCTTCTATGGCTCCTGGCATACTCCCGAAGAACTTGTTCTGAAATATCGCGATCTCATGGAAGGCATCGCCTCCCTGAAATTCGTTGCTGGCTTTTGCTACACGCAACTGACCGACATCGAACAGGAGACCAATGGCCTGCTCACCTACGACCGCCGCCCTAAAGTCGCTCCTGAAACGATCGCCGCTATTCACCAATCGATCTTCAAAGATTAGCCTGCCAGTGCGTGCCTGCCCCGAATCTTGCCCCAACGTACCGCGTTTGCTGGATACCTCCGTCATTCCTGCGATCGCCCAAGCCACCGAACCTAAGTCTTCACTCGGGTTGAGTTACCCGCTCTTCTACGTTTTTAGCGCTGCGCGAATCTTCGGCGTCCCCACCGATGCGGCTGCGATCTGATTCTTCTGAATCGCCTCCACCAATTCCTTCGCAATTCGGTCGTCAATCTCCGCGGTTCGATGCAGGTCCACCGGATACCGAATCACCGATTCCACTCCAGTGTCTCCGAATTGCAGCCGTTGCTGCAGCGCGGGTGGCACCAGTGGAATTTCCATCTGCGGATCGAACGATCGGTCCCGCCAATCCGCTCCTTTGCTGTAATCCGCGTAAATCGTGTGAACGACATCGTAAAACGACTTCTGCACTTCGCCGTAGTTTGCTCCCGGATTCAGCGGCAGCACTGCTTCGTGCCATACGTACCTGGCGCCGGGCAATTGCTTGTACAACGGCGTTGTCGCCTGAAAGAGCACCGAGTTTGAAAACACCGCGACTCTGCCGGTGGGAAGATATTCGGAGCCAGCCTGTGCATATTCCATCAGATAAAAACGCACCAATCCGAGTTCGATCACATCGCCGGTCACTCCCGCAACGCTGATGCGATCCCCCACCCGGATTCCATAACGTCCCACCACAAAAAAATACGCCGCTACCGACAGCAGGACAGTCTGCAAGCCCACTGCGATACCAGCCGTTACGAAACCCGCGAATGTTGCCAGCGAACTGAACTCGCTCACAAATCCCATGACAATCGCCAGAAAAATGAAAAAGCCCATCACGAACCGCCGCAACACCAGAAATTGCCGTCGCCGTCGCGGATCGTGAACATAACGGAACGTCAGCCGTCGCCAGGCCTCGGCCAACCCAAAGATCAGCGCGATCGTTCCAAGAATAAAACCTACTCGCGTAAGAATCGAAATCAGTAGCGCCCGGCTGTTGTTTTCCCTGGCCTTCTTCCACTGCGTCAAGTTCGATTGACTTTGATCCAGAACAAGCAGTTCCTCGCTCAGGGGCAGCATGGCCGCCGAAAGTTGCTTGAACGTTCGGGTCAGCGCGTCGTATTGCTGCTTGGATACGCCGCCCTGGTTCACCAGATCCTTTCCCTGCTGCAGAGTCTTCACCAATTCAGTCCGCAGTGGTGTCCGCAGGTCGGTCGCAATCTTTCGCACCTTATCGATTTCCACGAGCCGGTCGTTGATCGCTCGAATGCTTTGGGTCTGTTCGTAAAGATAGGTCAACTGGCTGATCAGCCCGGTATTCGTGTCCGATGGAGCCGTTTTCGTCGGTGTGGGCTGCGGCGTTTGCGTCGCAGTCTTGTTGCTTGGCGCGTTGGTGGTCGTCGTCGGTGTCGGCGCTGGAGCAAACACCTCCGGCACGGATCTTGCCAATTCGTTGATACTTCGCTCCAGGCCGGTCCCGCCCGCATTCGTGCTTTCCACAAACTTCTTCATCTGTTGCACCGTGTCCAGCGTGGCCTTGTCGAGTTCGAGCTTCCCCTCAAGCGACTGCAGTTGATCCGCGGCGTTTTTCTTGTTGGACTTGCTCGCTTTTTGTTTCAGGTCCTCGATTTGAGACTCGTCGTCCGCGATGCGTTTTGCGACATCCTCTGCCATCTGCGCGTACTTCTGTGCTCCTGAAGTGTTTTCAGACCAGTTCTCGTTCGGAGTTCCTGTCGGCGCCTGCGTGGCATTCAGTGCGGACTGTGCCCGAGCCGATTGAAACGCCAGTCGAATGGCTTCCGCGCTCAAGGCTTCGGCGTTGCTCAGATAAATCGTGTCGCTCGGCTCTTGTCCTGGAGGAATTCGCGTTCCTAAATTCTTGTACCAAGTGATGACCGCGTTCAGGTGCGCCAATATGTTGCTATTGACGTCTTGGTCTTGCGCACGACCCGGTGCTAGCGACATCACCAGTATTGCGAGCAGAGCTAGAGGGATTCGCTTTGTAAATTGGCGGCTCACTCCAGCATCCAAGCCAACAGGGTTTTCGAAAGCCGCGTCATTGCGAGTTGATTCCCCGATTTTTCATCCAGCAAGAATACCGCCAATCGGCCTGCAGCCGGATACGAACACTCACGTAATTTCCTGGATTTCATCCCGCACAATTGGCGATTTCTATCCCCTCTCGCAGGCGCTCGTCAACTCCCTCAACCTGTCCACGTCCACGTGGCCCATCTGTTGTTTCGTTGCTCGCCAGCTCCAGTTGCCCTTCGCGCGGCCCGGCACATTCATTCGCGCGTTCGTCCCCAAACCCAACACGTCTTGCAGGGGGATCACTGCCGTGTCCGCCACCGAAGTTAGCAGCGCCTGAATGAAGTTCCAGTGAATATCTTTTCCATTCGTTTGCAGATAACTCTTCACGCGACGCAGCGTTTCCCGGTCCGAGCTATTTTTTCGCTTTCGAGCGCTCCGTTCCAGAAAGCTCCACCAGCCGCGTGTCGTGTCGTTATCATGAGTTCCCGTGAAGGCTACCAGTTCGCGAACATAATTGTTGGGACGATGTGTTCCGTCTTCCCCAAATCCAAACTGCAATACCGCCATGCCCGGAAAATGAAATTCTTTCCGAATCGCCTCGACCTCCGCGGTAATGATGCCCAGATTTTCCGCGACGAACGGTACTTCGCCCAACTTTTCTTTCACGATCTCGAACAGCCTTGCGCCCGGCCCCTTTCTCCAGTGCCCATTCTTCGCCGTCTTGTCGCCGGCCGGAATGCTCCAGAAGGCTTCGAATCCTCGAAAATGGTCCAGCCTCAGCAGGTCGACAGTTGCCAGCGCATTTCGGAATCGGTCCACCCACCACCGGAAATCATCCTTCTCCATCTCTTCCCAGCGGTACGTTGGAGTTCCCCAGAGCTGGCCGTCGCTGCTGAAATAATCCGGCGGCACTCCTCCAACCGTTGCTGCTTCGCCCAAGTCCTGCAGATCGAAAAGCTGCGGATTGCTCCAGACGTCCGCGCTGTCGTGCTCGATATAAAACGGCATATCGCCCATCAATCGGATATCTCGTTCCCTGCAAGCTGCCCTCAGCGCATTCCATTGCCGGTAAAATTCATACTGCGCGAACTTGTGGTATCCGATCACTTCTTCATCGGGCGACAGCCGCGCGTCGAAGCGTGTCCACGCTCTTCCGTCGTTGACCTGTCGAAGCGCCTGAAACCGTGCGTATCCCTCCAGCCACCACTTGTTGTGACTGACAAACGCCGCATACTCTTTCGTTGCCGAAAAACCGCGAAACGCCTGCTGCAGCAACGCCTCTTTGCAGCGCGCCGCCCATTCGAAGTCCGCTCGATTCGAATCTTTGCGCATCCATTTCTTCAACGCCCGCCGTGGAACATATCCCTCTTCCGCCAGCAACTCCGGGCTGATCATCAGCGTGTTTCCCGCAAAGGCTGAGGGCGACTTGTACGGAGAGTTTTCCTCGCCGGCCGGTCCCAGCGGCAGCACGCACCACACCCTCTGTTTCGCTTCTTGCAGCAGATCGCTGAATCGCCGACTCTCTGGACCCAGATCGCCAATGCCAAACGGCCCGGGAAGGGAAGTGATGTGCAAGAGAATGCCGCTGCGTCGTCCCGAGTTCACATGTGCCTCGCTTACAGAATTTAACATCATAAACAAAATCGTTGCTCGACCGCGATCAGCTCGCTTCTCAGGGAAATGCAGTGGTGTCTACGGTCTCCACTTGATATCGCGGTCGCGGCAGCCAGGCGCAGTAACAAATCGAAAAGATAAACACGGTCAAGCTGCTACATTTCGCAGCAGCAGACACTACAGCCATTGCCCGATTCGCTGCTGCCACACTGTGTGAAATACTCCCGAAATCGTATCCCTAACTGAAAATGACTACTGAGATAAAGACCAAGCCCATGAAAGTGGGCTCCCCTAATCCCCGCGGCGCAACCTGGGACGGCGTCGGCGTCAACTTCGCGCTCTTCTCCGCGAACGCGACTCGCGTCGAGTTGTGCATCTTCGATCCCACGGGAACCACGGAAATGGACCGCATGGATTTGCCCGAGTTCACCGATGAGATCTGGCACGGCTACCTTCCGGGCGCCGGTCCCGGCACGGTTTACGGGTATCGCGTACATGGGCCCTATGCTCCCGAAGAAGGCCATCGTTTCAATCCCAACAAACTGCTTCTTGATCCTTATGCCCGCTCGCATATCGGATCCGTGCGGTGGGACGACTCCTGCTATGGCTATACCATCGGTTCCGAGCAGAAAGATTTGTCGTTCGACGAGCGCGACAGCGCGCCCTTCGTTTCCAAGTGCGTCGTCGTCGATCCCAGTTTTCGTTGGAGGCGCGATTCGCGCCACCGCGGTGTGCCTTGGGAAAACACGGTTCTCTACGAATTGCACGTGCGCGGTTACACGCGCATGCATCCCCGAGTGGCCCGCAAGCGCCGCGGCACCTTCGCCGGCCTCGCCACCAAAGACGTAGTGGCCTATATCAAGTCGCTGGGCGTTACATCGGTCGAGTTGCTTCCAATCTACGCGTTTCTGAACGATCGCCCGCTCCTCGAAAAGAAACTCACCAATTATTGGGGCTATAACAGCATCGGGTTTTTTGCCCCTGATCCGCGTTATGCCGCGGACCCCGGCAATGCGCTCCACGAATTCAAAGAGATGATCGCCCGCTTCCACGATGCCGGCATGGAAGTGATTCTCGATGTGGTCTACAACCACACCGCGGAGGGCAACGAACTCGGCGCCACGCTCTCCTTCAAAGGCATCGATAACGCCAGTTATTACCGCCTGATTCCCGAACAGCGCCGCTACTACATCAATGACACTGGCACCGGCAACACGCTCAATCTTTCTCATCCCCGGGTGATTCAAATGGTGGCCGATAGCCTGCGCTATTGGGTTCAGGAAACCCAAGTGGATGGATTCCGCTTCGATTTGGGCACCATCCTTGCCCGAGAGTATGGCGGCTTCGATACCCAAAGCGGTTTCTTGAAAGCGTGCGCGCAGGATCCTGTGCTCAGCACCGTCAAGCTCATTGCCGAGCCTTGGGACTGTGGCCCGGGCGGCTATCAAGTCGGCGAATTTCCGCCGGGCTGGGCGGAGTGGAACGACAAATACCGCGATACCGTTCGCGATTTCTGGAAAGAGAGTTCCGGTCCCGGCGCGCTCGCTCCTCGTATCAGCGCCTCAGGAGATATCTTCAACCGCCGCGGGCGGAAACCTTGGGCCTCCATAAATTTTGTTACCGCTCACGACGGCTTCACGCTCAACGATCTGGTTTCTTACAACGACAAACACAACGAAGCGAATGGCGAAGACAACAAAGACGGCACCTCCAACAATCGCTCCTGGAATTGCGGCGCGGAAGGGCCCACAGACGATCCCGCCGTGAACGAACTGCGCGGCCGCCAGATGCGCAATATCCTTTCCACCTTGTTGCTCGGACTCGGCACGCCGATGCTCGTCGCCGGTGATGAATTTGCCCGGACGCAACATGGAAACAACAACGCCTACTGCCAGGACAACGAAATCAGTTGGGTCGATTGGTCCTTCGCCGAGAAGAACGAACCTTTAATCCAATTCGTTCGCCGGCTCACCGCCATCCGCAATGCATATCCGGTTTTGCGCCGTACTCGGTTCGTTACCGGCGAATGCAATCCCGAATTGAACGTAAAGGACGTCACTTGGCTCTCCCCAGCCGGTAAGGAGATGACTCAGGACGACTGGGGCAACAATTCGCTGCGTTGCTTCGGCATGCTTCTCGATGGCCGCGCACAACCTACTGGCGTGGTGGAGCGCGGCTCGGACGCCACCGTTCTGCTTGTTCTTAACGGCGGACACGAAGACGCGACGTTTCGCCTGCCGGAATCCGCGGAGGCCGAGCGCTGGATGCTCCTGCTCGATTCCTGCCAACCTAGCCGCGCCAACGCGTCCATCAAGCGCGAATATTTCCCACCGGGCGACCCCTTCCCGGTTCCCGGCCGCTCTTTCTTTACCTTTGTCCTGGAAAAATCGGCGATACCCGGAGAAAGCGCCGCCATTCATGTCGAACCGACGCTGGTCGAGCAGGTCTAGCCTGCCGCCGCTTTCGATGCCGGCTCTTGCATGACTCCTCGCGCGACCTACCGCTTACAGTTTTCCAGTGCGTTTCGTTTTGCAGACGCCGCGCGCATCGCCGACTACCTCGCCGATCTCGGTGTCAGCCACGTTTACGCTTCTCCTTACCTGCGGGCGCGCCCCGGCAGCACCCATGGTTACGATATCGTCGATCACAACGCTCTAAATCCCGAACTTGGCGACCAAACCGATTTCGATCGCATGTGCCGCGCGTTCGCGGATCGCGGCTTGGGCCAAATTCTCGATTACGTGCCCAACCACATGGGTGTTGGCGGAGCCGACAATCCTTATTGGATCGACGTCCTCGAATGGGGCAAGGAATCGCCCTACGCCGGCTGGTTTGATATCGATTGGAATTCCGGCCCGCCTCACCTGCAAAGTAAAATCCTCGTGCCTTTTCTCGGCGAGCAGTATGGCGTAGCCCTGCAATCCGGCCATCTCAAGTTGAAATTCGATGCCGACGCCGGCACGTTTTCGGTGTGGGCATACGATGCTCACAAATTGCCGGTCTCACCCTACGATTACTCCGCAATCCTCGATCAGATCCATCCCGCGATGGAACGCCTCGGCGATGAGTTCTCTTCGCTGGTGGATGCCTTCCCTCAGACTCGGGAACGCTCCTCTGAACTCAAATCTTCTCTCGCCGTTGCGATCCGCGATAATCCCGAGGCTCGCTCCGCCCTCGACGCCGCGATCTCCTCTTTCGCAGGTTCGGAGAATGATCTGGCTTCCTGGAGCCGTCTGGACGGCTTAATTCAGCGCCAGAACTGGCGTCCCGCCCATTTCCGCGTTGCAGCCGACGACATCAACTATCGCCGCTTTTTCAATATCAACGATCTCGCCGGCATTCGCATGGAGCTTCCCGCTCTCTTCGACCACGCGCACAAGCTGGTCGTCAAATGGCTTTCGGATGGCACCGTCGATGGCCTCCGCATCGATCACATCGACGGCTTGTTCGATCCCTTGCAGTATCTGGAGCGCCTTCGCAAATCCGTCCCCAAGTCCTTTTACCTTGTGGTCGAAAAAATTCTCGCGCCCCACGAATCTCTACGCGAAGACTGGCCCATCGACGGAACCACCGGCTACGAGTTTGTGAACCAAGTCACAGAGCTTTTGATTCGGAGCGACGGTGAGGAATCGCTTTCCGCAACCTACGCGGAATTTACCGGTAATCGCGAGCCGCTCGAACACACCGTGCGTCGGGCCAAGCTGCGTGTCATGGACAACGAAATGGCCAGCGAATTGGAGCGCCTCGCTCGCGACTCTGCGCACGTTGCCCGCCAGAATCCCGCAAGCGCCGATTTTACCCATAACATCCTCCGGCGCGCGCTTCGCCAGATCGTCGCTTGCTTTCCCGTATATCGCACCTACGTTTCCGACAACGGCGCAACCGATGCCGACCGGCGCTACATCGATTGGGCCATACAAAAGGCGGCCTCCTTCGAACCGGAACTCGATCCCAGCGTATTTGATTTTCTTCGCGCTCTACTTTCTGGGGACCTCGTAGCCGCTCCCAAAAGCGGTTACAGCCACCACTCGGTCCTTCAAGTGGCCCGCAAGTTTCAGCAATACACCGGTCCGGTCATGGCCAAGGGTTTCGAAGATACCGCGCTCTATCGTTTCAACCGTTTCGTTGCGCTTAACGAAGTCGGCGGCACCCCGGGTCGTTTCGGAAGTTCGGTTGCCGCGTTTCACAAGGCCAATGCCGCTCGCGCCAAATCATGGCCGAACAACCTGTTGTCCACCGCGACTCACGACACCAAGCGGGGCGAAGATGTGCGCGCTCGCCTGGCTGTTTTGTCCGAACTGCCCGCGGAGTGGGCACAACAGGTGAAGGCCTGGAGCCGTATCAATCGCGCTCGCCTCAAAGATCTCGAAGCGAAGGCGCCGCCGTCACGAAACGACGAATATCTCTTCTACCAGTTGCTGGTAGGCAGTTGGCCCGCCGAATTACTTGTTCCAGGGCCACTCGACGCGGACGGCCTTGCCGCCTACACCCAGCGCCTTGAAGCCGTGATGCAGAAGTCCATTCGCGAAGCCCGCGAATATTCCAGTTGGAGCCTCCCTAACTCCGAATACGAAAACGCAGTCTCTGGTTTCGTCCGGGATACGCTCAATCCTCAAATTTCCCAGGAATTTCTGGCCAATGTTTGTCCGTTCGCGGAACGCGTCGCCCGCTGCGGCGTTCAGAATTCCCTCGTTCAACTCGTCCTGAAACTCACTTCCCCCGGCATACCCGATCTTTACCAGGGCTCTGGCTTGTGGGATTTGAAGATGGTCGATCCCGACAATCGCTCGCCGATTGACTACGACGTTCGTCGAGAGCGTATGCGCTCTGTGCGCGAAGCGCTGCAAAAAGACCCGCTCGCCGCAATGAAACAGTTCTCTACGTCCTGGCACGACGGTTCCGTGAAACTCGCCGTCCTCGTATCGCTACTAGATCTGCGCCGCCAACAACCCGAACTCTTTGCGAAAGGCTCTTACGAACCTGTTGCACTTGAAGATCCTTCGGAAGATCGGGTCTGCGCCTTTGCCCGCAAATTGCGCAATACGACGTTGGTCATTGCCGCGCGCCTGTACCCTGCAACTGCCGATGCTCAAGCCGCACTCCACATCGCAGAACTCCTCGGACAAAAATGGAAAGACGTGCTTACGGGTCGTCTTTTCCCCGCAAGCACGTCTGCTCCCCTTGATTTGTTTCAATATCTTCCGGTGGCCGTCCTGCTGAACGCGCCGGAATGATTGGTTGCTAACCGCGTTACGAACCGCTCCCGCCGCCCACCGTCTTTCCGATACCCTTCGAACGAGTGTCAGGCAGTGCCGTGCGATCGCTGTTGGGGCGGGTGCCCTTTGACGCGTCTGCCGAGCCTCTTCCCGCCAGAACCTCTGTCTGGCTTGGTGATCGTTCATCCATTTGTCGTCCGGAGTTCCCATTCGCACCCGTTCTCTCGGATCCTGCCGAGCTTGCGCCAGCGTGGTCTCGCACCGAAGAACCCGTTTGCATGGCGCCGCTATGCAACGAACTGTCACCATCAATTCCTGAAGATTGCCTCAAATTGTCTTGGGTGAAGTTGTCTTGTTTGCCCAGCAACTCTTCTTCCGCTCGAAACCAATCTTCCAGTTCATGTCCGTGAGCTTCGCCTCGTTCAAGATATAGCTCGTAAGCCCGCTGTTCGATCTGCTCGCGAGATGCGCCCGTGTTTTCGTTCCTCAAAGCCATGTAATCCTCCTGGATGCCGCTCCTACCTGTCTAGTGTTCAAGCCTCAGGACCCATCCGCCATACGGTGTTTTGCGTAAAACCTTGCTGCGCTCTCGATTTTTCTCTGGGGAAAGGTACTGCTTAAACCGCTCTTCGAGATTTGTGAATGTTCTGCAAACGATTTGCTTTACACGAAAGGCCCGATTGTCCCTTTTCTGCCCCGCGTTCTACGCTTCCTTACCTACGATGCAAAATCTCAGCCCGCAGTCCTCTAACGAAGCTCCAAGTACTCGTGTCCTGACACCTGAGCACTCGTCATCCCCCAACCCCTTTCCTTGGTGGTATCCCGTCGGTGCGCAATTGGATTCCTCGGGAATTTATTTTCGCGTTTGGGCGCCAGAGCGTCATTCCGTTAGCGCCGTGGTTGACGATCGCGAAATCGAACTGACCAAAGATACAGAAGGCTACTTCACAGGCCACCTTCCCGACGTGCGTGACGCAGTGCGCTATGCCTACAAGGTCGATGGCCGCGGACCCTTCCCCGATCCCGCCTCGCGGTTTCAGCCCGATGGGCCGCACAAATTCTCGCAAGCCGTGGATCCTTCCCGTTTTCGGTGGACCGATGCTCGCTGGCAAGGCGTCTCCATCAAAGGCCAGATCATCTACGAAATGCACGTCGGCACGTTCACTCAAGAAGGCACGTACCGTGCCGCCATGGACCATTTGCCCTTCCTCGCCGACACCGGAATCACCGTCCTCGAACTCATGCCTCTTTGCGAATTCCCGGGAAATTTCGGTTGGGGCTACGACGGCGTTGATCTCTTCGCGCCTTCCCATCTCTACGGCACTCCCGACGATCTCCGCGCTTTCATCGACCGCGCGCACTCTCTGGGGTTGGCCGTCATTCTCGATGTTGTTTACAACCACATCGGTCCTGACGGCAACTACCTTCCGGAATTCTCCAAAGGCTACTTCTCCAAGCTGCATAACACCGATTGGGGCGACGCCATTCACTTCTATGGAGAGGGTAGCCAGCCGGTCCGCGAATTTTTCGCGGGCAACGCCGGCTACTGGATTCGCGAATACCATTTCGATGGCCTGCGTCTGGATGCCACTCAAAATATCTACGACGAATCCGAAGACCACATCATCGCGTTGATCACTCGCAACTGCCGCAAAGCGGCCGAACATCGCGGCGTGATCGTCGTCGCCGAAAACGAACCTCAGGAAGCGCGCATCGCTCGCCCTGTGGATCGCGGAGGATACGGCCTTGATGCTATGTGGAACGACGACCTGCATCATTCCGTGATGGTCGCCGTCACTGGCCGCCAGGAAGCCTACTACACCGATTATTTGGGATCACCGCAGGAGTTAATCTCTGCCGCCAAGTACGGCTTCCTCTATCAAGGGCAGTGGTACGCGTGGCAGGAGCAACGTCGCGGCAAGCCCGCGCTGGATTTGTCCCCGTGCGCCATGATCACGTTCAGCCAGAACCACGACCAGATCGCAAATTCCGGACGCGGCCTCCGGCTGAATCAACTCACCACTCCCGGCCGCTACCGCGCGCTGGCCGCTTATCTTCTGCTGATTCCCGGGACGCCCATGCTGTTTCAAGGCCAGGAATTCGCCGCTTCCTCTCCCTTCTTCTATTTTGCGGATCACACCCCGCAACTGGCCTCTTCCGTGCGCAATGGCCGCGCTGAATTCCTTGCACAATTCCGCAGCCTTTCCACAGGGGAACTTTCCTTCGAAGATCCCGCAGGCCGCGACACCTTCGATCGCAGCAAGCTGGATCACAGCGAACAGCACAAACACGCCCACATCGTTCGATTGCACCAGGACTTGCTTCGCTTGCGCCGCGAAGACCCGGTATTTTCAAGGCAGAATCGTCATTTCGATGGCGCTGTTCTGGGCCCGGAAGCCTTCGTTCTTCGCTTCTTTGGCGACGAATGTTCCGGCGATCGACTTCTGGTCGTGAATTTCGGTCGCCAGTTGCACCTGGAACGCGCTCCTGAACCCCTTCTTGCGCCGATTGCCAACGCTTCCTGGCAAATTCTCTGGTCCAGCGAAAATCCAATTTATGGCGGCGATGGCACCGCTCCGCTCGATACCGATTCCCGTCTCAACTGGATGCTGCCAGGCCATTCAGCCGTTCTCCTGCAGCCGGGACCACCCCCTTCCAAAATCGTTTGTGGAGCTCCGAAGAAATGACTGAAGTCGTCCGCCGTTTTGAATGGAAAGGTTCTCAGAAGAGCGCTCCCGCCGAATTGGTCGAGCGCGAATGGCTCGTTACGAATGGCCTTGGCGGTTATGCCTCGGGCACCCTCGCTGGTGTGATCACCCGCGGTTTTCATGGCTATCTGGTCGCCGCCCTGCCGATTCCTCTGGGCCGCATCATGATGTTCAACGATCTCGTCGAGACGGTTCAGCTCGACGACGGCTTTACCGTCCAGCTTGGCGGCGAAGAGCGCGTCAATGTTCCGCTTCGTGCTCATGGAGCCGCGTATCTGCACGAGTTTCGTCTCGACGACGGCTTGCCGGTTTGGACCTACGACATCAAGGGCATGTGCCTCGAAAAAAGAATCATCATGCTGCACCGCCAGAACACTGTTCACGTGAATTACCGTATGACGGGCAAGGGCAACATCCGGTTGACACTTCGCCCGTCCGTGAATTTTCGTCCCCACGAAGCGCCCGTCAGCACTCCCCTCGCCGGTACCTATGCCTTTACCGTGATCGAAGACGCCTTTGAAATCTCCAGCGGAACGCAGATGCCTTCACTGCGTCTCTTGCTCTACGGTCAGAACATCTCGCTCATGATGGATCGCACGCGCTTCCAGGCAGTGATCTACCGCATCGAACAAAGCCGCGGTTACGCCGCCCACGGAGACCTGTGGAGTCCAGGATATTTTTCCGTCACGCTTTCTCCCGACCAGCCCGTGACCCTTGTCGCCTCCACGGAGGCTTGGGATACCGTGCGCGCAGTTTCCCCGGAATTCGCGCAGGGCGCCGAACAGATTCGCCGGCGTCGCCTCCTGGCGCGCGCACACCCGGAAGCTCGCGCCGGCGTTCCTGCGGAACTGGTTCTTGCCGCGGACCAGTTCATTATCGTTCCCGCAGGCCGCGTCGACGATCGCTTGCGCGCCTGGGCGGGCGGAGACGAAGTGCGCACCATTATCGCTGGCTACCCATGGTTCACCGATTGGGGACGCGACACCATGATCAGTCTCGAGGGCCTAACGCTCATCACCGGGCGCCTCGGCGAAGCGGCCTATATCCTGCGAACCTTTTCCCAATACGTGCGTCACGGCCTCATCCCGAACCTCTTTCCGGAAGGCCAGAACAAAGGCCTCTACCACACGGCTGACGCCACACTCTGGTTTTTCCATGCCATCGACCGCTACCTCCACGCCTCCCGCGACGAGACTCTCCTTCCCCAGCTCTTGCCCATTCTCGAAGAAATCATTCGCTGCCACATGGAGGGCACTGAATTTGGCATCGGCGTCGATCCATCCGATGGGCTCTTGCGCCAGGGCGCCGAAGGTTACCAACTCACTTGGATGGACGCCAAGGTCGACGGTTGGGTGGTTACTCCTCGCCGCGGCAAGGCCGTCGAAATCAACGCCCTTTGGTACAACGCGCTCTGTCTGATGGAAAAATGGCTGCGTTCCTCCGGCAAGTCCCGGGAGGCGGAATCCATGGCCAATCACGCCAGCCAGGCTCGAGAGTCCTTTCAGCGCCGCTTCTGGTATGAAAAGGGCGGTTACCTCTACGACGTCGTCGATGGTGAAAACGGCAAGCGCGAAGATGCTTCTCTTCGGCCCAATCAGATTCTCGCCATTTCTCTGCAATATCCGGTGCTCGAACAAAACAAGTGGCAGCCGGTCCTTCAGGTCGTCACGGACAAATTGCTCACGCCCGTTGGACTACGCACGCTTGCTCCCGGTGAAAAGGACTACAAACCGAAGTACGACGGCGACCTCCGGGCTCGCGATGCCGCCTATCATCAGGGCACCGTCTGGCCCTGGCTTATGGGCCCGTTCATCGATGCATGGTTCAAGGTGTATCCCGGGGACGTTTCGCGCGTCGCTCAATTCCTGAAGGCCTTCGACCAAAGCCTCAGCGACAGTGGCATGGGATCGATTTCCGAGATTTTCGATGCCGAGGCCCCCTATCTTCCTCGCGGCTGCGTCGCGCAAGCGTGGAGTGTTGCCGAAATTCTGCGGTCCTACGTAAAGCTGCGGATCGAGCAAGCGACCCACTCAACCGATATGCTGACTTCCGGCTCTGCGAAAGTCTCGGAAGTCACTTCCGGGAAAATCTCGTAATTCTTTCCATCCCTGTTTCGTGGTCCGGGCCCCCACGAATTTGTCCTCTTTGTATCTTCTGTTGCGAAGCTATCGCCTTCGAGACTTCTTCGGAATCTGCGTGTCTCCGTAAGCCTCATCGGGCATCTTCTTCAGTTCCTCATTGGGAGGAGGGGTGACCTCTCCAGCCGGCGGAATGCGTTTTTCCCGACTCTTTTCGGTCGCCGTTTTCTCCGAATCCCTCTTTACTTCCGCGCCGTGTTCCGTTCGTGTTTTCATGTTCTGCTCCACGTTGGATCTTCTCCCGCCGACCTTCTTCCCGATCGATTCATGCGAACCCTAATAGTTGTGCCATCCTCCGCTACCGTCGCCTATCCAAGCTTTCCCCTACGACAGCCCTGCATCTCCGGGGTACCGGTTTCCTTTTGTCTCCGCCGTCAGGAAAAGAAGGATTTGCTGCTCTCTTTTACAGAGATCGGTGGATGTTCTGCCTCGCAATACCGAGGACAATCGCTCTGTGCTTGCGCCCGCAAATTTGCACGAATTTCCAAACTTCCGGAGGAACAATTCATGGCAACGATCAGTACAACGGCTTCACCGCGGGAAGATCAACTCACCGCGACAATCGAATCGCAAACGTCCAAGATCCCTTCTGGCGCATACCTGGCTGCGGCATTGGGCTCCATTGCGCGCTCGGCAATCCTTAAGATCGCGGGCAAGAACCACTCCGCTCTCTTTGTGGGTCAATGGGCCGCGCCGTTCCTGTTGTTTGGCGTGTACAACAAGATCGTGAAGGAAACCAATTCGCAAAGAGGTGGTTGGAATCACCAGGCCGCGATGGAATAGCACCCGAAACATCTCGTCAGCCGGATGTGCGTGGCCCTGCGACAGCGGGGCCTTTTCTTTCTTCCCTGTGATCCCGGTCGCTTTTCGTTCCTTCAAGCATTCGTTACTATGAAGGAAGCCCTCCAGGCATCATCGGAAAGGACGTGTATGAATCGGACGATCTGTGCGTTGCTTCTGGTCGCGCTTGTTTCTGTTGCGGGTTGTCAGCCCAAGCCGGATGAAAAAGAGGGCATTCGTCAGGGCGTCATCAATTATCTTTCCAATGTACGCGGGCTGAATCTCCCCGCCATGAACATCACGGTCACTCAGGCCACCGTCAATGGGAATCAAGCCACCGCGCAGGTCGAGATCAAAGCCAAGAACGACTCCGGCGGCAACATGCAACTCTCCTATTCGCTCGAAAAGCGCGGCAATGAATGGGTTGTACTGAAGAGCGCCCCCGCGGGCGGCAGCCTGCAACATCCCGCGCCCGGCACGCCGATGTCCGGTTCTGCGTTGCCTCCGGGACATCCCGACACCAGCGGTGGTTCCACCACGCCCCATTCCGACTTCAGCGACATTATGAAGCCGTCTCAGCCGCCCGCGTCCGCCCCGCCATCTTCATCTGCGCCGGCCACGCCGCCGCAAAAACCCTGACGTCGTTCGCTAAACCGTCTTGTCCACCGAGTAGCAGATCTTTTCCAGGTTGCATTCCACGCAGCGCGGCTTGCGCGCTACGCACACCCGCCGCCCGTGCCAGATCAATTGGTGCGAGAACTGGATCCACTTCTCTTGCGGCAGGATCTTCATCAGATCCTCCTCGATCTTCTTTGGTTCTTCATGCCGTGTCAGGTCCAACCGCTGCGACAATCGCTGCACGTGGGTGTCCACCACCACTCCGCTCGCTATCCCGTACGCCGTTCCTAGGACCACATTCCCCGTTTTGCGGGCCACACCCGGCAATTTCAGTATCTCCTCCATCGTCCGGGGCACCTCGCCGCCCAACTCTTCTACGATGGCTTTGCTTGCTCCAATGATCGACTTCGTCTTGTTTCGAAAAAATCCCGTGGGCCGGATCTCCTGCTCCAGTTCTGCGGGATTGGCATATGCAAAGTCCTTCGGCCCTTTGTATTTCTTGTAGAGTTCCTGCGTAACCTGGTTTACCCGCACGTCCGTGCACTGCGCCGAGAGAATCGTCGAAATCAGCAACTGAAACGCATTCTCGTGCTTCAACTCGCAAACCGCGTCTGGATACGCTTCGTCCAATTTTTCCAGGATCGCTGCCACTCGCTTGGGACTCGTCCCTGCGGGTTTTCCGGTCTTGACCGTCGCTCCCGCAGGAGTCTTCTTGAGCTTGATCGACGGCTTGGATTTCTTGGCCGTCCCAGCAGACTTCTTCGATTTCTTCTTGCCTTTGACCTTCATCGTCCCAATCTCCATCCACGGTTCCGCCCTACTTCGAATCCGCCAACGCCTCCAGCATCCTCCGAAACGCCTTACCACGGTGGCTGTGCGCGTTTTTTTCTTCGGCTGTCAATTCCGCGAACGTCCGCTGCAAAGAAGGGAAGTAAAATACCGGATCGTAGCCGAATCCCCCCGAGCCTCGTGGCTGCTCCAGGATGCGGCCATCCACCTTCCCCGACACGACCGCTCGGATTCTGCCGCGCTCCGCCGCCGCAATCACGCAAACAAAATGCCCCGATCGCTCCTCATCCTGTTTGCCATCCAGTTCCCGCAACAATTTCTCGATCTTCGCCTCGTTCGAAGCGCGCCAACTCCCGCGTATCTCGCGGACAACACTCCCGGCGCTCCATCCAACACAGGCACCACTAACCCGGAATCATCGGCAAACACCAGTCCATCGCTATGCTTCGAGTAATACAACGCCTTCCCGGCCGCATTTTCCGCAAATGTTGGCGCATCCTCCGGAAATTCCGGCAGTTTCTTATATTCCGGCAACAGCTCCAACTCCCAGTCTCCCGATCCCGCCAGCACGCGGAACTCGTTCAACTTGCCGGCATTTCCCGAAGCCAAAAACAGTTTCTTTTTCATGGATGAGTGACCAGCGCCGCGGCCGGCTACCGCTTCTTCGCCAGAAAACTTGGCGGCAACACCGACCGCTGCTCCTCGCCCAATACCCGAATCCCCACCGCTGCCAGATCCAGCAGCTCCTGCATTTCGCCGCTCGCGAATGGTCTTCCCTCCGCCGTAGCCTGGATCTCCACGTATTCATCGCTACCGGTCATCACCACGTTCATGTCCACTTCTGCCTGGGAGTCTTCCTCATAGCAAAGGTCCAGCAGCGCATCGTCATTTACGATCCCCACACTGGTGGCCGCCACTGTGTCCACCAGCGGCGACCGCTTCAGAATCCCCGCCGCAACCAGTCGCTCCATGGCCAGTGCCATCGCCACGAATGCTCCCGTGATGGACGCCGTCCGTGTCCCACCGTCCGCCTCAATCACGTCGCAATCCAGCCACACCGTGCGCTCTCCCAATGCTTCCTGATCAGTCACCGCGCGCAACGATCTGCCGATCAATCGCTGAATCTCCTGCGTCCGCCCGGTTTGTTTACCGCGCGTCGCTTCGCGCACCGTGCGTTCTTCAGTAGCCCGCGGGATCATCCCGTACTCGCTGGTCACCCATCCCTTATTGGAACCCTTCAGGAACGTCGGCACCCCGTCGTTAACGGTGGCTGTGCAAATCACCCTCGTTTTGCCCAGTTCGATCAGCACGCTTCCCTCGGCCTGCGAAATAAAATCAGGCGTGATCTTCACACTCCGAATTTGATCGGCACTGCGGCCATCGTTCCTCATGAGCACCTCGATTTTCAGTTCGTGCCGCTCTATCGTTTTGTAGCCTGCTTTACTTTGTCATACGCCTTTTGGATCGGCGCGGCAATCGCTTCCGCCGGAGACAGCGGCTTCTCTTCGCTCAGCCCGTTGGTTTTCACCGCAAATGTTTGCGTCAAGTCCAGATGCCCGGCCAACGTATCCACTTCCTGTCCGTGAATCAAGTATTTTCAGCCGCTCGATCTGCGGCACATTCGCTTCCAGCGTGCGCGTAATCGAATCCACTGCCAATTGCTCGCTCTGCACACCCGAGGGCACCGAAGTGCTCAGAGCTTCCGAAAAATCGGCCACCGCTGTGCCGTCCGGCAAAATGTAAAACGCCAGCAACGCCGCATCGGGCGGCAATGTCCGCGCATCCGCGTCCACCGGACCCGCCAGCAGAGTATTCAGCACCTGCTTCGCCCGCAGCGCCGGGTCTGCAGACAGCGACAAATCCAGTGTCACCGCAGTTCAACGTTCCGGCCTGCGTCGTTGATCCCCAGAACATCTTGGCCCTCACCTTGGGTTCGCTGCTGGTGATCGGCGCGAGCGGGACCAGTTCCCGTCGCGCCTGCTCCGCTGTTTTTTCCGTCAGTTGCGCCGCCTTCTGCACCTGCCTGCGTAGCGCCGGAAAATACAGCGCTGCGCCAATCACCGCGGCCAGCAGAATCCCCGCGATCCACCATAACCATCGCGGCGTCATGGCTGTGTCTCCTCCTCCCGAGCCCGTCGCGCTGGGCACTGCATATGATGGCCGGAACGCTGCAATGCCTCGCGCAATCGATTCCGCTACTCCTGGCACCATCCGCTCCAGCGTCGCTCGATCGCCCAACCGATACGCTGGAAACCTCCACCGCAATCGCTGGCGCAGCCGTCGTCCGCAATTGCCGCACCGGCGCAATCTGCGCAACGCTCGGCGATCCCTTAAACCGTTTTGCCAATTCCGCCTGCACCAGGTCGCCCAGCTTATGGCTCAGATTCACAAACGGCGCCTGTGCGCGATCCCACGAAATCAAACCGCTCACGTTCTCGCTCGATGCCGGCATCTCCGGAAATACATACACCCGAACCGTTCCCGGAAGCCCGTCGAAGCCACATGCAGCGACACCAACACCGCACCCGGCAAGGCGTTCGCTCTTGCAGACCGGTCATCGAACGATGGATTATCGTTGGACTCTCTGGTCGTCACCACGCGGAAATCCACGCGCTTCCAGCGTCTTTCGCGTCTCCGCAGCGAACTGCATCACCAGGTCGCTCTCCCTGCACGCCTTCCGTTCCGCGAGCGCCCGGATCCGTCCCGCCATGGGCTGGGTCCAGCACCACCACGTTCAATCCCGCTTGTTGTGAAGGAGGGGATACTCGGGAATTGCGGCTGGCTGCGCCTTGGAAGTGTTGCTGCCTTTCGGAGCCTCACTCGGCTGTCGGCGCCGGTTTCACTGCAGAGCGGCGTCGGCGACTGTTTGCCGCTGGATGCGGCCGGACTCCGCATTTTGAGTCTTGGAATACGCGGTAACCCTTTGCCAGCGCCAGGCCCACCGCCAGGACCGCCATTTGGAACCGTCGCGATTTCACAAGCAGCAGAATACCAAATCCCAGACCACCTCCGCGGTGACGTATTGAATTGTTGCCGCAATGCAGCAAATAAAAAGGACGCAGACTTTTCCGTCCGCGCCCTTTTTCTTCAGCCCTGCATCAGCACTCACGACCAGCGCTACTGCATTGGCGCTTTGTTCTTTTCCGCTTCCATCTTCTGCTTTAACTCAGTCCGCTGCTCCGGAGTGAGCACCGCCATCACTTTCGCCCGCGTCTCCTTCCGCAGCGCCATCATCTTGGTCTTGCGGTCGTCCGGCGAAAGGGAAGTGTCGCTGGTGATCGTTCCTTTTTCGGCTTTCGCGTCGTCAAAAATCACCTGCAATTTCGACTTCTGGTCGTCGGTCAGGTTCAGGGAGTTTACCTGCGCCTGCAACGAGTCGTGCATTCCCCCTTTTTCGGGAGCCGCCATAGGGGCCTGTTCGTTGGATTGCGCCGCAAACACCGGCACTGCCATTCCAATCAAAAGACTGGCGCCGAAGATCCCACGAATCATTCGGGTTGATCGCATAAAGGATTCTCCTGTTGATGTTTGGCTGGTGCCTCAGCTATAGCACGCCGGGATCTGGGCGTCGATAAAAGAACAAGCCCGGCAGCCTTTCGCCGGGCTTTTACGATCTTGCCTACAGGAATTCCTGCACTCTGGGTGCGCTTAGGCCAGATTCGCCGATTCTATCGTGGACTCCACCGCTTCGTGCCGGCGGCCAACCTTCTGCGTCATGTAATACAGGCCAAATCCGCATAAGATGATCAGCACTCCGAACCCAAGAGCGTTCATCCCCAACACGCTTTCATGCTCGCTTTCGACCATCGCCAGGACCAGCAATGCCAGCGGAAACATCCCGCAGGTCACCGCGCCGGCCATCCCTCCCGGCACCCGGAACTCCCGCCGCAACTTCGGTTCGCGGATTCGCAGCGCCACCAGCGTCACAAATTCCAGCATCAGGCTGGCGCCGTACAACATAATGTCCAGCGTCACCAGCCTCTTGAATCCGATTCCCAAGCACAGCGCCCAACCTGTGGCGCACACCAGAATCGATACCCACGGTGTCCCATTGCCCTTCGTCACCTTGGAGAATACCTGCGGCAGCATTCCGTCCCGCGACATCGCCAGTGGCAGCCGCGAATAGCTCAGCACCAGTGCATTAAACATTCCAAACGCGCTCATCATGCCGCCTAGCGTCACCATGAAGCGCAGCCATTCGAATCCCCGGATCGAACCGCCCAGTTGCGCCGCTACCGTCGCCCACGATCCCTCTTCCGCGAACGCCGAGGCCGGAACTCCCGCGAAGTACACCGCCACAAACGGCAGAATATAAGTCAGAGACACCAAAATTACCGCCGCGATCATCGCCTTCGGATAAGTCTGCCGCGGGCGCTCCACCTCCTGCGCGATCGTCGAGGCGTTATCCCACCCCATGTAATTCCACATCGCCACCAGCACGGCGCCCAGCAATCCGACTCCGGCGCCTGTCTAATCGCTTGTGGCGCTGCGACGATGCCAGCCCCGCCATGCAGCGGCGACAATGCCACGATCAGCGCGAATGGCAACGACAGCAGGAAAAACAGCCACAACTGACGTGAAACCTACCACCTTAATTCCCGCCAGGTTCAGCGCCGCGCACGTTACCACCACAAACAGTCCGGCGTACAGTCCCCGGTTACCCTCTCCAAACCACGGCGACATCTGCTTCAAATAAATCACGAATAGCGTCGGATAGATCGCCATATCGAAAATACTGGCTGCCAGCGACAACCATGCTTCCTGAAATCCCCAGAAGTTGCCCAGCCCGCGGCGTACCCACGCGTAGTAGCCGCCTTCTGCAGGCAGCGCGCTGGACAATTCTCCGATCATGAACGCTGTTGGCAAACACCAGATGATCGGCAGGAACAACAAAACCAGAATCCCCCGTCCATAACCCGCTCCGGAAATAATCGATTCCGTTCCATAGGTGCCACCAGACACCATGAAAAACGTCGCGGCGACCAGCGGCCACAGCGTCAGCTTGGCGACTCGCTTGTTTGTTGCGGAAATTGTGGGGGAGGAAATCCGTGCGGGGAGCGATAAAGTACTCAATTTTTTTCTCTCGTCCTCCTCAGGTGACTCTCGCTTTCTGATTCTTGCGAAGCAAGCTCACTTTTTGAAGAATACAGTCTCTGTAAGTGCATGCAAGGAAAAAATGCGTTTTTTTGAAACTTTTTTCGCGTCGCAACCCGTCCTCCGGTACAGTCCAGGCGTGATTCCTCGCAGCCTGCTTCATCCGCGCAACCTCAGATCGTTTCTGACTCGTGCTACACTCGCAAATCATCCGTTCATACCCACTTTTATGGAGCCGCCCATGAGGTTTCGCAGTGCTTTCTTGCTGGTTGTTTTCTTCTGCTTGCCCCTCGCCGTTTCCGCGCAGTCTCCCAAACCGCTTTCCGTCGACGACCTCTTCGGGATGCAGGAGATCAGTGATTCTCAAATCTCCCCGGATGGACGCTACGTCGCCTACGTGGTCAGCTCCACGAACCTCAAAGAAGACAAAGGCGAGCAGCGCATCTGGATGGCTCCGGTCGCTGGTGGCGAGGCCATCCCCCTGACCGCCGAGGGCATGAGTTCCTCCCAACCTCGCTGGTCTCCGGACGGCAAGTACATCTCATTCCTCTCCGAGCGCAATGATCCTGATCGCAGCGACTCCGACAAGGACGGCAAGACCCAGCTCTACCTCTTGAATCGTCTCGGCGGCGAGGCCCAGAAGATTACGGATACCGTCCAGGACGTTGACGCCTACGAATGGGCGCCAGACAGCAAGCGCTTGGTGTTGATCCTCCGCGATCCCAGCCCCGAGGAACTGGAAAGCGCCGCAACCAGGCACAGCGATTCCGACGATAAAGACCAGCAACCCGCCCGCAAGAAATCCAAGGCCCAGCGCCCTTGGGTGATCGACCGCATCCAGTTCAAAGAGGACACAGTGGGCTACCTCGATCGCCGCCGCACCCACCTCTACGTTCTTCGATCTTGCCTCCAAGTCCATTGGTCCAGGTTTCCTCCGGCGACTACGACGACTCTGAGCCTGCCTGGTCTCCCGACGGGAAACTCCTCGCCTTCTCCAGTAATCGCTCCAAGGAGCCGGACACCAACTACGAGTCCAACATTTGGGTCGTTACCGCCGACAACACCGACAAAGGCGTCAGTCTTCGGCAGGTCACCACCAATTCCGGCGACGATCATCAGCCTGCTTGGTCGCCCGACGGCAAAACCGTCGCCTACAGCACCATTCTGCAACCCAAACTCTTCCAGTACGCCACCAAGCACATCGCCATCACCCCTTCCTCCGGCGGCGAAACCAAGGTCCTCACCAAGTCTTTCGACCGTATGGCCATCAAGCCGGTCTTTGCCTCGGATAGTTCCTCCATTTATTTCCTTGCGGACGACGACGGCACTCAAATTGTTGCTCGGGTGAATCTTGCGACCGGCGCGGTCGACCGTCCCATCGGTGGCCGGGTCATGATTCAGGACTTTTCCATTTCTCGCGATGGCGTCTTCGCCGCTTCTGTCTCCACCATGGACCGGCCCTACGAAGCCTTCGCCACGCCGGCCGGCAAGCTAACTCAGGTTTCTCACGTCAACGACGCTTGGCTTGGTCGCTTCAAGTTTTCGCCCGGCGAATACGTTTCCTTCAAATCGAAGGACGGCACCACGGTACACGGCTACGTCTACAAGCCCGTTGACTATGTCCCCGGCCGCAAGTACCCGACGATTCTCCGCCCCCACGGTGGCCCGGTGTGGTCCTACTATTCGGAATTTCAGGATCTTGGACAATTGCTTGCCGCTAACGGCTACGTCGTTCTCTTTCCCAATCCGCGTGGCTCGTCCGGCTACGGGGAAGACTACTGCAAGGCCATCTTTGCCGCTTGGGGCGACAAAGATTTCCAAGATGATATGGCCATGGTCGACTACGCCATCGCCCAGGGTTACGCCGATCCCGACCATCTTGGCGTCGGCGGTTGGTCCTACGGCGGCATCTCTACCGATTTCATCATTACCCAGACCGACCGCTTCAAAGCCGCCATTTCCGGAGCAGGGGCCGCCAACTACAACGCGATGTGGGGCCACGATCAGTATCAGAGAGACTACGTCATCGAACTTGGTCTCCCGTGGGAAAGCCCCAAAACCTGGGATCGTGTCGACTACCTCAAGAAGGTCACCAACATCCACACTCCCACCATGTTCGTGGGCGGCAACATCGACTGGAACGTTCCCATCCTCGGCGGCGAGCAGATGTATCAATCACTGAAGCGCCTGGGCCGCGACACTTTGCTCGTCGTTTATCCAGACGAGTACCACGGCTTCAAGACGCCTTCTCACATTAAGGATTTGCACGAACGCTACTTGGCTTGGTATGCGCACTACGTGAAAGCGGACGGCACGCCCGCTCGTCCGCCGGAAAAGCCCATCGAACCCGGCAATTCTAAGCCTTGATCCGTCTCACAGGTCGGCGGTTCTCAAGGATGACCGACAACGACCGGTAGCTCTACATACGTCTGCTCCCCGGCCGTGTGATACACCCTTTGCGTCGCCTTCTGGTAGTCTCCGGGCTTTGCCCAGAAAATGTTCGGCACGAACGTCTGTGGGTTGCGGTCGTACAGCGGAAACCAGCTCGATTGAATCTGCACCATGATCCGGTGCCCCGGCAGAAACACATGATTGGCTGTCGGCAGTTCGAACCGATAGGGCAGCGGCTTGCCCGGCTCGATAGCTTCGGCCGTCTCCAAGCTCTTCGCGGTACCGCCCACGGAAAATGTCCCCGGACACCATGAGCTGGTAGCCACCCATCGCGTTGTCTCCCTCCACTTCATCCGGATACACGTCGATCAGTTTCACCACCCAGTCGGAATCCGTTCCGCTGGTTGAAGCCACCAGATTCACCCCGGGCCGGCCGCTGATCTTCACGGGTTCCGTCAACACCGGGGTTTCAAACCACACCACATCCGGTCTGCCAGATGCCTCCCGCTGATCGTCCACCAGCCACCGCGACCACGTGGACCCGCTCGCGTACATCGGCATGATCGGCCGATTCCGGTAGGGAACTGGCTTTGCTGGATCCGACACGTACTCGGTGTACCCGTTGCCGCCGCCCTGCGGTTCCTTGAAACTCAGCCGTGACTCCGAATCTGCATACAGCGGAGTGGGCTTAATGTTGCATCCACTGCTGCAGCCCGAAGGCCAGTGATCCAGCTTCAGCCATCGGTTCGTTCCCGTCTCAAAGGCATTCACCGGCGCCACGTCCGCTTTCGGTGTTCCGCTCTTCAGATACTGCGCAAGGAACGGCCGCAAAATGCTTTGCCGAAAATATAAGCCGGTGTCTTCGTGGAATTTAATCGCCCCCAGCGAACTGCCGTCTCCGATCTCTTGCCCATGAAACCACGGCCCCATCACCAGGAAGACCTTGTCGTTTGCTCTGTCCTTCGGTTTGATCGCTTTGTAGACTGCCGTCGCCCCGTAAATATCTTCCTGGTCCCACAAGCTGTCCACCAGCATCACCGGCACCTTCAATGGCTGGCCCGCAAGGATCTGGTCCATCGCCTGGTTCTGCCAATACGAGTCATAACTCGGGTGCTCCAGTACCTTCCGCCAGAATCCCACTTGCTCCAGGCCGTGCTCCTTCCCCGACTCTCCCGCCGATCCAGCCGCCAGATACTCATCGTAGTCGTCGTAGTGGCTGCTCCACCACTTTTCGCTGCTGGACCGCGTCCCCTGTTGTTCGTAGATGTACGACATGTTCGGCTGGCGAAACGCACCGTAGTGAAACCAGTCGTCGCCCATCCAGCCGTCCACCATCGGGTTCATCGGCACGGAAACCTTCAGCGCCGGATGTGGATTCACCAGCGCCATCAGCGGCAGGAATCCATCGTAGGAGATACCGATGATCCCCACTCTTCCGTTGCTCTCCGGAATGTTCTTCACCAGCCAATCGATCGTGTCGTACGTATCCGTGGCATGATCCACGGGCGTTGGGTTCAATGGCCCATGCAGCGGCCGGGTCATCACATAATCGCCTTCCGACCCATACTTCCCGCGCACATCCTGGATCACCCGGATATAGCCGTCCTCCACGACCACGTCCACCGGCGTGTCCCCATGTTCCAGGTAAATTCCGTAGTGCGTGCTCGGCGTATGGCCCACAAAGCTCGAAGCGTCATACGGCGTTCGTGTCAGCAGGATGCCTGCGTCCTTCGCTCCTTTCGGAATCACAATCACCGTATGCAGCTTGACCCCGTCGCGCATCGGGATCATCACATCCCGTCGTTCAAAGTCGAACGACGACGTAACCGGCGCCAGCTTTGCCGGCGTCTCGCTCGGGTACTGCGGATACTTCACCTGCGGCGCCTTGTCCGCACCTTCCTCTTGAGCACGCAATGGTGCATTTCCCAAGGCCATCATCGTGCCGCAGATAGCGAGCAGCGCAGTTCGCAGCGTTTTTGTCATTCGATTCCTCCGACTCTTTCCAATCCCACCACTAGTGCAAAGGGCCGCAATCGCGGCCCTCTGTCTTTCCCCTACTTTATTTTGTTACCAGATCGTTTCAATGCCCGATCTTTTGCCCGATCACTTCGCCGCTTACGATGATTTCCACCCGTCGGTTCTTTTGCCGCCCCGCCGCGGTGCTGTTGTCCGCAACCGGCTCGGCTTTGCCCAACCCCACTGCCGTCACCGTATTTTCCGCCAGCCCTTGCTGGATCAGGAAGGTGCGCACCGTGTCCGCTCGTTGTTGCGAGAGCTTCAGGTTGCCCTCGTCGCTCCCGATGTTGTCCGTGTAGCCTTCGATCGCCAGGTTCAACCCCGGGTGCGAAAGGATAATCCCCGACAGCTTAGCCAACTTTACCTGCGCATCCGGCTGCAGATTGTACTTCCCGAACGCAAACAGTACGTCCGCCATGTTCACGATTAACCCTCGTGGGGTGTCCTGCGTTTCCAGAACCGTGTTGAGCTGCTGCAGCAATTGCGCGCGCAGCGCTGCCGCTTGCGCCTTCTCCCGGTCGGCATCCGCTCGTGCTGCCGCGGCCTTGGCTGCCAGCGCATCCTGCTGCGCCTTCGCTCGCGCCGCCGCCGCGTCCGCCTCCGCCTGCATCTGAGCCTGTTTAGCCGCGTTCAATTCCGCCTGCCGCTGGGCTTCAGCTGCCGCCCGGGCATCGGCCTCTGCCTTGGCCTTGGCTGCTGCCGCATCCGCTGCCGCCTGTTTTTCCCTGGCGATCCGTTCCTGATCCTGACGTTCCACCGACAGCGCGCGCGCATCTTCCGCAAAGCTCATAGTCTGCCGCGCATTGGAAATAATCTGCTTCTTGTTCGCCTTCGACGTGATCGAGCTCTCCATCATCTGCAGGCTGGACTCCGCTTTCGCAAACACTTCCGGAGCATACTTCTGCGCTTCCCGCGACTTCGCGATCTCCACCGCGTTCCGAGCCTCGTACACCTCTAGAGGCGTGTTCTTCAGGTCCAGTGTCAGCGCCAATGGATTCCCCAGCTTCGCGTACTCGCCCCGCTTCATCAGCTGGAAACTCGAATCCGGATAAATCTTTCCCTTGGTATTCTTCTTGGTGTCGTTCTCCAACACGATCACTTCGCTCGGACGCCGCACCACCGAATACGGTTCTGCCGTGACGATCATCGCGAACGTCTGCAACGCCGTCGTCGCCTGCAACTTGCCGTTCCCATCCTTATTGATTTGAATCTCGCCCAAATTCGTAGTGCGACCGTCGGGTGTGATGCCCCACAAAACGTATGTTAGAAACTCCGTGCCGATTGTCGTCGGTTGCGGCAATCCCTGGACGTCTACCTCAATATTGGTCGTGTTTCCCTTCGCCTCCACCTTTCCGTCACCAGAGGCGCCCGACGCCACCGAAGTCCCCACGAAAATCAACTTGATCGTCTTCCCGACCGGATATCCGATCGCCTTTGTCGTCAGCGTCGTCAACGTGGACGCGGGTGTCGGAATATCCTGTTGATCCTGGGCCAGTAATAAACTCCCGAACGCCATGGCACCCACCAAAACGGTGCTCTTTATAATGTGTCGACGCATCATCGCCCCTCGATATGTAATATGGCAGCAGCTTGCTGCGATTCGATTGCTGAGTGCCACTAGTCTATCGCATCCGCCCTTGTGCGTGGCAACCCGAGCTCTTCCCGTGGAACCTCTGCTCTTACTTTAATTGACACTTCATTTGACTGCGCTATAACTAGACCATCGCCGCTCGCAACCGGAGTTCACTCTTGATTAGGTCTTACGTTTCCGTGCTTCTCCTGTTCTGTTGCACTGCCGCCTGCCTCGCCGCGAAACAATCACCCTCGACTCCGCCTTCGCAGTCCCAGCCTTCGGTTTCGTCGCCGGCACAAACGATTCCTGCTTCCCCGAATCGCTCCGCTGTTCCTGCAGACGCACCCTCGCCCATGCAGGACTTCCAGGAAGGTCTCAATCTCTTTCATTCCGAGCAATACTCGGCGGCCGCCGCCCTCTTCGAGAACGCTTCCGCCTCCAGTCAAAACTCCACCATCATGAAGTCCCATGCCTTCGCCTGGCTCGCTCGCTGCGACCTGCATCTGTATCGCGTTCAGGACGCCTGGGACGCCGCGAAGAAAGCTATCGATCTTGCCCCCGACTCGGTCAATGCCCAGACCGCCATGGCTGAGGTCGAATTCCGCCGCGGCAACTTGCGCCAATCCGAGGCTCTGCTTGTCCCTTTCGTCAAATCCCAGACTGCAATCGCGCGCTCCTACTTGACCCTCGCCAACATCTACCGCGCCACCGGAAACTACAAATCGGCCAAAGCCTTTACCGAAGCGGCTCACAAAATTGATCCCAAAGACCCGGATATCGATAAATCCTGGTTTCGCTCCTTGAACCGTCAGGAGCGCCTCGCGGAACTGAAGCGACGACTGGACGAAGGGAAGTACGAGGACGAAGAGGAACGGCTCCGTACTCTTGCCAGCGTCGCCGTTCTCGAAGATCGCGAAAAAAATCAGAATCGCTCCTGCCGACTTGGTCAATCAGGTCGACGCCACCGAAACCAAGTTGCTACCCCTTTATATCGACGCACGGCGCATTTTGGGCTACGCCCTGGGCGTTACCGTCAATGGCGTCAATGCCCGGCTCCAATTGGATTCCGGAGCTCATGGCGTCCTCGTGAATACCAAAATCGCGCAAAAAGCCGGACTAACCCGCATCGCCGAATCCCCAATCGGTGGCGTCGGCGATAAAGGCTCCGCACAGGGTTACGTCGCCTTCGCCAGCCACTTGCAGATCGGAGAGTTGGAATTTGAAAATTGCTACGTGGACGTCGTCGACTCCAAGCGATCCTTGACCAAGACGGTCTGATCGGCACCAACGTCTTTGAGTCCTATCTCGATCGACATCGACTTCCCGAACGCCAAGTTCCGCCTGTCTCAGTTGCCGCCTTACCCCGACGAGCCCGCCGAAAAACCTGCTCTGCAGTCCGAACAAACGGTCACTTCCCATCTGCATGACCGCTGGATTCCTCCGGAATTCGCCAGCTACGAAAAAGTCTATCGCTTTGGACATATGCTTCTGCTTCCGGCACGTCTCAATGACGCACCGTATCATCTCTTTCTGCTCGACACCGGTGCTTTCGATGACACCGTCACGCCCGAAGCGGCTCGCGAAGCCAGCAAACTCTCTGATGAGTCCAACCTGACGGTGAAGGGCTTAAGCGGCAACGTCAAAAAAGTTTATACGACGGGGAGTTTGATGCTTACCTTCGGGCATTTTCAGCAACGGCGGCAGATGGTCGCCTTCGATCTCAGCAACATCAGCAATCACGTGGGAACGGAAATTTCCGGCACCCTGGGATTCGCCATGCTCTTCCTGCTGGATATCAAGCTGGACTACCGCGACAACCTTGTCCAGTTCCACTTCGACCCAAATCGCTTCCGCTAATCTCCGCTTACATACTCGATTTTTTCGCTTCCTCGATCGCCGCCAATACTTCGTCGCTGTGCTTCTTCACGTCTACGTCCATCCATTCTTTCCGGATCTTGCCCTCCGGGTCGATCAGGAACGTGTGGCGCGCCGAGAGTTTCATCACTCCCATATTCATAATCGAACCGTACGTCTCCGACACTTGATTCTTCGTATCTGCCAGCAATCGGAAGTTCAGCCCTTCTTTCGCGCAAAACTCCTGGTGCGACTTCTCATTCTGCACGCTGACTCCCAAAATCACCGCGTTGGCGGCTTCATACTTCGCCGCATCCCGCTGAAAATTGTGCGCTTCGATCGTGCAGCCCGGCGTTCCATCCTTCGGGTAAAAATACAGGACCACCCACTTGCCTCGAAAATCATGCAGGCTCACCGGTTTTCCATCCTGAGAATTCAAGGTGAAGTCCGGCGCCATACTCCCCACGGCAGGAGCGTCGCCTGCCCGGGCCTTCAACGCGAAAAACCCCGCTATGGCCAGCAATGCCACCAATCCAACCGCAATCCCCACGATCCGCAATGCGCTCATCGTTCACCCCCAGAGACCAAGCAGTTTAACCCAGGCCTCTGCCGTTTGCGACGCTTACCCAACCGCATTAGCTACAGTGTTTGCCTTACTTTTTCGCAACGACTTCCGCCTCACCCTTGCCGCTTCCGATCTCCGGGCCAAACTTCTTGGCCTCCGGACTCTTGGGGCTCCAGTCGGCCGGTGGGAACGCCACCCGCCAAAATCGGGGATTCGCTTCCGCGAAGGCGATCCCCACTTCCATCCCTCCCTGTTGACCCGTGCTGATGTCCACCACTGTGCAGGACGTCTCTTCATTTGTCGCTGGATTTTTCAACGCGAGCCCTTGGCCCACTTGCACCATTTGTGCCAGCGCGATCAATCCACCATGCGCATTCACCACGATCGTTTTGGTGCGCTCCGAAAACGCGTCCGCTTTGCCTCGATTTCCGCTCACCACTACCGGTATCGCCAGCAGGATTCTCTGGCTCCGTCTTTGCTTCGCAAACTGGCTCGTGCGTGTATTCCCATTGCTCACGGTTGGCCCCCTTGTTGGGTCTTCAACATGCATGACACCAACCACAAGGAAGGGCGCTCTCTGGTACTTGGTTCGCGAATCTTATGAGACCGTTCTCATTACAACCACGGACCTCTCTTCAGGATTTCCTGCTTCCGCGATCTCTCCCACATCGCTTGCTTGAAACCACGGGTGTTATTCCTATCGCGACCGGCCCCAGCGGCGCGCATCTCCAACACCGTTTTGGCACCCGCGAACTCGCCAGCGGCTCCCGTCGACGGCCTACCGGGCAACTCGTTCGAACCGGACACATCCCGTGCCGATTCGAAACAGCGCGCCGCCACCACCCGCTTCGCGCTGGGAGCCTCCGTTGAAACTTCAGCCTCGCTTGCTTCTCGTATTCGCGCTGACTCTTCTCGTCGCTGTCACGGTGATCTACGCCACAAGTCGCTCTTTTTTTATGTCCAGCTTCCTGCAGCTTGAGCAGGAACAAATGATCCATGAGGTTCGCAACGCGGAGACAGCTCTGGAGGGACAGAATCGCAACCTCTCGTCCACCGCCGATGACTACGCCTATTGGGATCGCATGTACGAATTCATGTCTCATACTGCCAACGGCGACATCGCCGACGAATTTCAGGATGGCCAGATGGAGGGGCTGAATCTCGACCTCATCGTCTTGCTCGACAACAACCAGAACACCGTTTTTCAGAAGGCGTACGACCAGAGCCTTCACCGCGCCATCTCTCCGCCCGCAGATTTTCTACACGAGTTATTCCGACAGCCGTCCCTGGCGCCATCCGAGATCAACACCAAGCCGCTCGATGGGTTCCTGCGATTTCCCGATTCCATCTATTTAATTTCTGCGCGCTCGATCCACACTTCTCAACGTAATGGCGCCTCTCGCGGCACTTTGCTCATGGCTCAACGTTTTGGAGAATCAGCGGTTCGCCGCGTCGAACAGGCCACCGGTTCCTCGCTTACCTTCGGCGTTGCCGGTTCTCCGGAACTTCCTTCCGACTTTGTGTCTGCTCTCAACGCTCTCAACAGCGGTGCTGAGGGCCCCATCGTCGTTCTGCCCATCGACAATGGCCGCGTTGGGGGATACACCCTGCTCTACGGCATCGACCACCGCCCAGTCTTTCTTATGCGTGCCGACCGTGACCGCCCCATCTATTCGCGAGGCTTGATGAGCCTGCGCTATGTCTTTGCCGCCGCATCCGGCGGAATACTCCTGAGCCTGCTGGTTATTTATTTCTTTTTGCAAAAGTTCATCCTCTCCCGCTTGATTCTTTTGGGGAACGAAATAACCAGCATCGGGAGCCGCCACAGCCTGAAGGAATGGGTTGCTGTCGACGGCCACGATGAATTGGCTTCTCTGGCAGGCAGCATCAACGGCATGCTCCGCCAACTTCGCCGCAGCCAGTCCGAATTTCTCTTTCTCGCAGAGAACATCCATCAAGTCTTCTGGATTCGCGACGGGAAGACCGGCAGTTATACCTACGTGAGCCCGGCTTTTGAAAAAATGTTCGGCATTAAGCCCGAAGTCCTCTTCCAAACAGCGGAACACTGGAAACGCTACGTCGTCCCCGAAGATTTGGACGCCGTTGAGAAAATGCTGGCTCAGCAGCGCTCCGGCGATGCTTCGGAGACCTACTATCGCGTGATTTCTGAAAATGGCGTTCTCCACTGGCTTTGGGAGCGTTCTTTCCCTTCCTTCGACGAATCCGGAAAACTCGACCGCGTCATCGGCATCACCGAAGACATCACCGACTTCAAGATTCACGAAGAAGCTCTGCTTTCCGCTCAGGAAGACTTGGAGAAGCGTGTTCAACAGCGCACTTCGGAACTTGCCGAGCGCAGCGAACTGATCAACCTCCTCGTGGAATCCACTCCTGCCGCTCTTTACGGCATGGACGCCGAAGGACAATGTACGTTCTGCAATCCCGCAGCGCTTCGCCTGCTCGGTTATCAGGATGATGGCGAAATTCTTGGCCACAGAGTGCACGCTCTGTTTCACCATACCCGCCCGGACGGTTCGCCGTATCCCCAATCGGAATGTCCCATGTTTGTCGGCTTCCGCGATGGTGTCGATGCCAGCCGCGATGACGAAGTGTTCTGGCGCAAAGACGGAACCAGCTTCCCCGTCGAATACCGTTCCCGCCGCATCCATCGCGAGGGCAAAGTCATCGGCGCCGTCGTCTCCTTTGTCGATATCTCCACTCGCAAACGCCAGGAACTCGAACTGCGCCACAGCCAGAAACTCGAAGCGGTCGGGCGTCTGGCCGCCGGGATCGCTCACGAAATCAATACTCCCATTCAATTCATTGGCGACAATACGCGCTTCCTGCAGGTCTCGTTTCAGGATGAATTGAAGCTCATCCGCAAATATGAGGAACTCCGGAAACTGGTCGCCGGCGAATCACGATGCGCCTCCCTTTGCGCGGAGATCGCCGGAACTCGCACGGAAATTGACTGGGTCTACCTGGAGGACGAAGTCCCCAAGGCCATGGATCAGATGCTGGAAGGGCTTAGCCGAGTCTCCACCATCGTTCGCGGCATGAAGGAATTTTCCCACGTCGATCGCAGCAACGAAAAAGCCCCTGCGGACCTCAATCGCGCCTTGGAAAGCACCTTGATCGTCGCGCGCAACGAACTGAAATACGTTGCCGATGTGGAAACTGATTTCCAGGGCCTGCCTCCCGTTGTTTGCCACCTAGGCGACCTCAATCAGGTGTTTCTCAATCTTCTGGTCAACGCTTCCCACGCTATTGAAGAAGTCGTCCGCGACACCGGGAACAAGGGCCGCATCATCGTGCGCACCCGTCTGGAAGGCGACGCCGTCGAAATCTCCATCTCCGATACCGGCACCGGCATTCCCGAAGACGCTCGCGATCGCATCTTCGATCCTTTCTTCACCACCAAGGAAGTGGGCAAGGGCACCGGCCAGGGTCTCGCCCTGGCCCGCGCCATCATTGTCGAAAAGCATGGGGGAACTCTGCGGTTTGAAACCGAGATGGGAAAAGGGACCACCTTCATCATTCGCCTTCCCTTGCTCGGCAGTACTTTGCGCGAGGAGGCGCTAATCTCGTGAAACGAATTCTGTTCGTGGACGACGAAACCAGCATTCTCGATGGTCTGAAGCGCATGCTTCGCCCCATGCGCACCGAATGGGAGATGGCCTTCGCTCCTGGAGGCGAAGCCGCACTCTCGCTGCTCGAAGCCGCTCCCTTCGACGTAATCGTCACCGACATGCGCATGCCCGGCATGGATGGCGCCGCTCTCCTCGAAGTCGTGCGCGAAAAATATCCCAGCCTTCTGCGCATTATTCTTTCCGGCTACACGGAACTCCAGGCATCGCTGCGCGCCGTTCCCGTCGCTCACCAATTCCTCTTGAAACCGTGCGACCCGGAAATGCTCCGCGCCGGCATTGCGCGTGCCACCAGTCTTGGCGAAGTTCTCGACAGCAAAATGCTCACCGGGCTCGTTGGCGCTATCCGCTACCTGCCTTCACTCCCGCGTGTTCATCTGCAGTTGCGCGCCGCACTCTCCACTCCCGGTGCTTCGATTGACTCGATTGTTGCCATCGTGGAGCAGGATGTTGCCGTCAGCGCCAAGCTGCTGCAACTCGTAAACTCCGCATTCTTCGGCCTCGCCCGCGATGTGACCGATCTCCGGACCGCGGTCAGTTGCCTTGGGCTCAACGTTTTGCACGATCTGGTGGTCACTTTGGAAGTATTCCGCTCCTTCACTCCCAACGAATATGTCAGCGGAGAGTATCTTGAAGGATTCCACGAACATTCACGCCTGGTTGCCCGCATTGCGGCCGGTATCGCCGCAAGTGCCCAGCTTCCTCCCACCGTCGTTCTCGCCGCTCTCATGCACGACGTCGGCAAGCTGGTAATTGCCGAACGCACTCCGGCCCATTTTGCGCGCTCCCTCGCGCAAGCCGGCGAAGAGCGCGCTCCTCTGTACCAGATCGAAGAAAAGCTCATTCACATTTCTCACGCCGAAGTTGGCGCGTATTTGTTGAGTTTGTGGGGCCTGCCCTACACCATAGTGGAAGCGGTCGCCCACCACCACCATCCCCGTCGCGTCCCGCAGAATAAATTGGATATGTTGCTCGTCGTGTACACCGCGAACGTCTTAGCTCACGAACTTCACTCCGCAGCCTGCGCTCCACTCGACCTCGACTTGATCGAACAAGCCGGAATTGCTGGCAAGCTCCCAGAGTGGCGCCGCATTGCGGAATCCGCCGCCATCGCTCCTGCTTCGGTCTGACTTCGCGGCCTGTCGCTCCTGCGCCACGCTACATCTGCGCCCTTTTTTGCAGTACAGTAAGTCCGGGAGCACTCCATGGCCGCCAATTACACCTACGCCGACATCGCCAAGATGATCGACCACTCGCTCTTGAATCCTTCCTTGACCACCAAAGAGTTGGAGGACGGCTGTGCACTGGCTCTTTCCTACGACGTCGCCAGTGTCTGCATCCTTCCTTATTACGCCAAACGCTGCGCCGAAATCCTGCGCGGCAGCACCGTGCAACCCAGCACCACCATTGGTTTCCCCCACGGCGGCCACTGCACCGCCATCAAGTTAGCCGAAGTCCAGCAGGCCCTCCGCGACGGCGCCACCGAATTGGATATGGTGATCAACATCAGCAAAGCGCGCAGCCACGATTGGGACTATGTCTCGCGCGAGATCGAACTGCTCACCAGCGAAATCCATTCCGCTGGTCAGAAAATCAAAGTCATCTTCGAAAATGCCTATCAGGACGACGCCGCCAAGATCAAACTCTGCGAAATTTGCGGAAACATCGGTGTGGACTGGGTCAAGACCTCCACCGGCTATGCGCCCTCTGGCGCTACCATGGACGATCTCCGCCTGATGCGTAAGCACTCCCCGCCCAAGGTTCAAGTCAAGGCCGCCGGCGGCATTCGCGACATGGATGCCCTCCTGGCTGCCCGCGAAATTGGTGTCACGCGCATTGGGGCTTCTCGTACTTCCGCGATGCTCGAAGATTGTCGCGCGCGCTTGGGCCTTGCTCCCCTGCAGGCCAAACCGGCCGCAGCTTCTCCCGCGGGCTACTGACTCCGCGCTCCACATTTTTGTCAGCAAAATAGAAAACCCGTCGAAGCCGCAAGGCTCCGACGGGTTTCTGGTTTGTCGATCTTCTCGTTTACCAGCCTGTGCGATATTGCCGCGTCAGGTACTGGTTGGCTTCCGGGATGTTCGTGATCTTCATATTCGCGCCGTCGTACATGATCTTCTTTCCGGCGCGCAGGGCCACTACTCCCAGCAACATGACTTCGGTCATCACCGCCGCATATTCGAACGGGCACGAAGTCTGGGTCTTGCCCTTTGCGGCATTGGCCCAGTTCATTTCGTGGTTCTCGTTGGGGATTCTCGGCAACTTCTGCGAGGGCTTGCCGGTCGAATCCTGCAGCGACTTCGGCAACAGCCTCGGATTCGCGCCATACGTATCGTGAATCAGCTTGCCCTTGCTTCCGATCAGGATCGCGCCGCCTTCTTTCTTCAGTTCCTCATCGCCGATCTCCACCGGCTTTGGCGGCATCAATCCGCCGTCAAACCAGGTCAGCTTGACCGGAGGCATCGCACCGCGAGCAGGGAACTCGTAGAACGAAACCGACGCGGTCGGATACGACGCTCCGTTGAACGGGCTCGATACCGTCTCGACGCTCGTGGGCAGCCCAAGGTTCAGGCTCCACATGCTCACGTCGAACAAGTGCGCGCCCATGTCCCCGATCGCTCCGCAGCCATAATCAATCCAGCCGCGCCAGTTGAACGGATGATAAATCGGGTGGTACGGCATGGTCGGCGCGACTCCCAGGAACAAATCCCACGACAGCGTCTGTGGCACCGGATAATTTCCCGCCATCGCTGCCGCCAGCCGTTCGTTCACTCCCTTGGGGTCCCATCCTGCATTCGTTACATCCATCGCCGCCGGACGCGGTACACCTTGCGGCCAGAAGCCCACCGGGCGGTCCGTCCAGATCTGCACTTCGTGCACGTCGCCGATCGCTCCGGCCATCACCCATTCCACGGCCATGCGCGCCGCATCCAGAGAGTGCCCCTGGTTTCCCATTTGCGTGGCCACCTTGGTCGCTTTCGCTTTCGCCGACATCTTGCGCGCTTCGTCCACGCACCACACCAGCGGCTTCTGTACGTATACCGCCTTGCCCAGATCCATTGCCGCCAGCGCAATCGATGCATGCATGTGGTCCGGGGTGGCCACCACCACTCCGTCGATGTCCTTCTGCTGCTCCAACATCTTTCGATAGTCGTTGTACCGCTTGGCTTTCGGAATCAAATCGTTCTTCAGGTGCAGAATTGCTTCCAGCTTTTCTTTGGCCTTTGCCGCTTCTTCCGGCGACATCGCGGCTCCGGTCTCTCCCGGATGATCGATGTGGCCCTTCAGGTTCGAAGCGTCCGTATCCAACCGCGACAGGTTCTTATCCGTGTAGGCCCAATCCACGTCGCACAGCGCCACCACATTCTCACTCGCCAGATTGATCAAGTTGCTTCGGCCCATGCCACCAACGCCCACGCACGCCACGTTGAAGCGATCGCTCGGCGGCGTAAATCCGCGCCCCAGCACATGCCGCGGCACCATCGTGAATGCCGCTCCCGCCGTGGCTGCCTTGCCGATGAAGCTGCGCCGGGTTATCCCCTTATCCTCTGCAGGCTCCGCGGCGTTGTTGGTCTTATTGTCGTCGTTCATTCCCACTCCTCCTCCACCTAGATAGAAACCCTTTAAAAATCCGACCCACACCGTCCGCCATTATGTCTCCCTCAGCCTGTGTTTGCGACACCTAATTTCTCGGGTCTATGGATAACCGCAAACCCCTGTGACCTGCATCACCGGACAAAATCGTTTCGCCCCCTTTCGTCGCCCTGCGCCTTTTTGTCGCCTCTTGCATCGAATAGAGACACTGAAGCAATCTGTCTTTCCAGACCTTCCACGTGAGGTAGCTTTTATGACTCTAATTCCCAGCGCCTTGGATGCCAGCTCGCAAACCTTCCCCATTCTCACTCCTTCGCAAATCGACCGCATCCGCCCGTTCGGCAAAGTCCGCCCGATGTCTGTCGGCGAGATTTTGTTCGACGTCGGCGACACCCACATTCCATTTTTCGTCCTTTTGTCCGGAGCCATGGAAATCGTTCAGCCCGACATGCAGGGCGAACGCCCCATTGCCAAGCACGTCGCAGGAGAATTTACAGGCGAAATCTCCATGATTTCCCAGCGCCGCTGTCTCGTGCGTGGACGGGTCACCGAACCCGGCGATTTCTTGGAATTGACCCCGGAACAGTTTCGCGCTCTGGTTGCTCGTGACGCCGAGCTGAGCGACATCCTCATGCGCGCTTTCATCCTCCGCAGGCTCGAATTGATCAACCAGGGCAGTGGCAACGTCATCGTGCTCGGCTCGCGTCACTCCGGCGGAACTCTCATCCTCCGTGAATTCTTGGTCCGCAACGGTCACCCCTACACCTACGTCGATCTCGACAACGACAAAAGGTCCCAGGAATTGCTGGATCAGTTCCACATTCAGGTCTCCGAAATTCCCGTCATTATTTGCGGCGGCCGCAAGGTTCTGCGCAATCCCACCATTCAGCAACTGGCAGACTGTCTCGGCTTCAACGTCTCGATCGACGCGACTCAGGTCCGCGATCTCGTCATTGTCGGCGCGGGACCAGCCGGCCTGGCTGCCGCTGTCTATGCCGGCTCCGAAGGTCTGGAAACCCTCATCATTGAAACCGCCTCTCCCGGTGGCCAGGCCGGCTCCAGTTCTAAGATCGAGAACTACCTGGGTTTTCCGATGGGTGTGTCGGGCCAGGAGCTCGCCTCGCGCGCGCTAACTCAGGCTGAAAAGTTCGGCGCGCAGTTGATGGTGGCTCATGGTGCCATGCGTCTCGAGTGTGGTAAGCGCCCCTATAAAATCATCCTCGACAACGGCACCGAGCTCGCCGGCCGCTGCATCGTCATCGCCACCGGCGCTCAGTACAACGAACCCAAAATCGAAAATCTGAGTAAATTTAAAGGGCAGGGAATCTATTTCGGCGCCACCTTCATGGAGTCGCAACTGTGTGGCGAAGAAGAGGTCATCGTGATTGGTGGCGGAAACTCTGCCGGGCAGGCCGCCGTCTTTCTGTCCCAGAGTTCCCGCAAAGTCTACATGCTGGTGCGTTCCAACCAGTTGTCGGACACCATGTCCCGCTACCTGATCCAGCGCATCGAAGAAAATCCCCGGATCGAACTGCATTACCAGACCGAAATTGTTGCGCTCGACGGCGACAATCACCTCGAACAAGTTACCTGGAAGGATAAGGCTACTGGCGAGACCTCCACTCACGACATCCGCCACGTGTTCATTATGGCCGGCGCTTCGCCTCGTACCGACTGGCTCAAAGGTTGTGTCGCCATGGACGCCAAGGGTTTCGTCTTAACCGGACGCGATCTGGAAAATCCCGATGGCTCGTCTGCTTGGAAGCTTAGCCGTGCGCCCTACATGCTGGAGACCAGCTTGCCCTCCGTGTTCGCCGTTGGCGACGTTCGCTCCGGCAACGTCAAACGCGTCGCCTCCGCTGTGGGCGAAGGCGCCATCTCCGTTCACATGGTTCATCAAGCCCTCGCTGAATAACGCGATATCCCCTTGTCCGGCAGGTCACGCGGCTACCCTTCCGCGGCGCGCCAAAGCTGCCTGCCGACTCGATCAGCCCTGTTTTCCTGAGAAAAACAGGCCACATTCGCTAGGTTTCCCTGCGTCACGTACGGTATATTCAAGTGATCAGGGGGGCGCTGTTTATTCCGCACCACTTTCTTTTTGCGAGCAACATGCGGTTGTTGGCCCGATGAATATTCGTTTCTATCGTTCCGTCGATCGTTTCCTCGGACCTCCGACCTGCGCCGTATTGTCGCTACTCAATCGGTTTCGAAATTCCAAGCCTTCCGCGGCCGCTCCCCGCAAGATTCTCGTCATTCTGCTTTCGGAAATGGGCAGCTTGGTCCTCGCGCAACCCATGTTTGCCCAGCTCAAGCGTAAGTATCCGGACGCCTCGATTCACCTGCTTATGTTCGCCCGCAATCTCGAAGCGGTCGGACTCCTCGGCGTCGTTCCCACCGAAAACGTCATCACCTTCGATGGCCGCTCCGTCTCGTCTCTGCTGGTCGGTGCGTTTCGCGCTCTTGCCGCCCTGCGTTCTCTGCGCGCAGACGTCTGCATCGACTGCGAACTCTTCGCTCGCGTCAGCACCATCCTCTCTTATCTGTCCGGCGCGCCGATTCGTGTCGGCTTCGATCGCTTCACCCAGGAAGGCCTGTACCGTGGCTCCCTCGTTAACCGCCCGGTGCTCTACAATCCGTACCGCCATATTTCCAGCCAATTTCTTACGCTTGCCGCGGCCATCGATTCCTCCACTTGTCCCAGCGCTAAACTTCTCCCGGCGGAAATTCCCGAATCCAAGGACACCAACCCGCTGCCGGCGCCCGAAATACGCGATCGCATCGAAAAACTGCACGCCGATTTTCCGTCGATTCGCGGCAAATCCCTCGTTCTGGTCTATGCCAGCGGCGGCATCCTGCCCATTCGTGCCTGGCCCCTCGCGCACTTCCAGGAACTCTGCAAGGAACTCCTGCAAGACGGCCACGCTGTTGGCTTGATCGGCATGCGGGAAGACGTCGCCCTCGGCGAGTCCATCGTTTCCGCCTGCCAGTCGCCCTATTGCGTCAACCTGTGTGGATACACCGATTCCATGCGCCATCTTCTCGCGCTTTTTGATCGCGCTTCTTTGCTCATTGCCAACGATGGGGCTCCGGGGCAATTCGCCGCGATCACTTCTTTACCTACGATTCTGTTATTTGGCCCGGAGACGCCGCTTCTCTATGCGCCGCTTGCCGCCAACGTCCATTCCATGCATCTCGCGTTTTCCTGCTCGCCCTGTCTCACCGCCTACAACCACCGCAATTCCCCGTGCGATGGAGACAATCAGTGTCTCAAGCAGATTTCTCCCGCACAGGTTCTCGATAAAGCTCGCGAGTTGCTCGTTTCTTCCGTTCTCGTCGCTTCCAGCTCCTCTTTTCGCTGATCACTGCTACTAGTGGTGCGTGCACACGCGCTGCCTCTCGGCTCATTCGTGTATCATATTTGAATAGCCATTTCTTGAACGTTCACATCCCTCTTGGAGATCAGTGATCGCCACCGTACCGGACATTTCTCCGCAGACCGCCGAGCAACAACATTCCCGAGTTCGTCGTCCACTTCCGTGGTGGTACGCCTTCTGCCTGATCCTCGCGGTCTTCACCTATTTCTATGCGCTGGGCAGCGAGCACATTCCAAAAAATGGTGATGAGTACGTCTACGCGCACATTACGCGCCTTACCGCCGCCAGCGGCCAACTTCGCCAACTCGTCTCCCAGCAGATCGACATGCGCGCCACCAAGCCGCCACTGCTGTTCTGGCAAGGCATCGCTTCCACGCATTGGGCGCGCGACTGGAGCCTCTTCAACCTCCGCTACCCCAGCGTCTTTTACACGTTAGGCGTAGCCCTCATGGCCTTTTTGTTGGGCCGCAAACTGTCTGGCCAGCTTGAACTCGCCGTTCTCTCCGCGCTGATCTACCTTTCCTTTTTCAATACCTATCGCTACGGCCGCCCGTTTCTAACGGAAGCCCCCATGTCCTTCTGGACCTTCTTTCCCATCTTCCTGTTTTTGTATCTGCAGCCCGCCACGTTGCAGTCCTCATTTTGGGCCCCCGCTTTGATGGGCCTCGTTCTTGGCGTTGCACTTCTCTATAAATCCTTCGTCCTGGTTCTTCCTGTAGCGCTCGCTCTTTCTTGGTGGTATCTCACCTGTCGCGGTTTCCACCTCGGCGAATTTCTCAAGAAAGACGCATGGCGTATCGCCATCACCGTCATCGTCGCGCTCGCGCTGTTTTCCGTTTGGTTTCTTCTCGATCCGAACCCCGCTTCCGTCTTCCAGGAATTCGTCCTGAAAGAAAACGTCGGCCGCTTCGACGTCGCCGGCCAAGGTTATCTCCATCGTCTCTTTTGGGGAGTCTCCAGCATCTGGGGCCTCGCGCTCGGCATTCCCGTAAACGCTGGTTTGCTGATCTTCCCGGTATTTGCCTTGTTCGGGATTGCCTTCAAACGGCGCGGTCAGTGGGACGCCAGCGAGAAAATGCTCTGGATTTGGCCGGCTTCTTTATTCCTCATCTTCAGCCTGCCCAGCATGCGTTCCGACCGCTACCTGCTCCCCGCCAGCCCCGCAATCGCAGTCCTCTGCGCCCTGTACTGGAATCGCATCGGACGCCGAGTATTCGTCGCTACTTTAATCCTCGCAACAGCCGCTCTCGGGGGCCTCGCTTACCTCAGCATCCGCTTGCAGCTCAATTTAACCCAGGCGCACATTTTCCCGTTCACCTACTGGCTGCTTCTCGCCTTCACCGCCGGAGTCATTCTCTGCGCTTTACTCGCTCCCGAGTTCACTCGCCCCGCGATTCCCGGCGTTGCTCTCCTGGTCTCCTTAACGCTCGCCTGCGCGATCCGTCCCCTCGATGGCCCGCTCGGCACCTTCACTCCGCAAGCGCAACAATACGTCTCCGGCAAACAGGTCTGGGTCCCCTGCAACTTCCGCGCGGTCGACGAAGGCTACCGCTTCCTGCTTCCCAACGCCGACGTCCACGGCTATCGCGACGATAAATCCCTCACCCCCTCGCAACTCGATTCCCGCTATCCGATCTTCGCCTTCCGCCAGCGGCTCTCCGCGCCCAATCCCGAAGGCCTCAATCTCGTCGGCGAACGTCTCGAGCTCCGCAGCCGACACACCAATCGCGAATTGCTCGACATGCTTCGCGGCAACGTCTTCAACCAGCTTTTTCTTCGTGAACTTCTTGTGGAAGTACCCGGCGCGTCGCCAGTGGCTGACCCGGACGACTCCGGCTGCCGCTAAACCCAATCTTTTGACGCCGGACTCGAAGTTTCCGTGCCATCTTGGGCTCCTGGGCACCAATAAACTCTTACAGTCTTGCAGTCGATTTGTCACTCCGCGGTGCGGCAATCGCCATGCCTCCAAAATTGCTTCAATTCTGTTGTCACCTTAATGGAATCCAAGACTCCAATCAGACATGCAAGATGACGCTGAGAAACCTCATGTCCTGGTCTGTACCGAAGTTTGGGGCGGCAATCGAAAAGTCATTCGGACGGTGAAGATGCCGGGCCTGCTGGCCTGGGTCGCCTCAGCGCCCATTCATGAAGGTGAAGGTGGCGGGGACCTTCATTACATGTCGGTTTGCGACTACGACCTGATCTCGCGCGTCGCTCTCGCCGACGTAAGCGGGCATGGCCGCGAAGTTGATGTCGTGACCCAGGCGTTGCGGAAGCTTATGCAGAAAAACATAAACGCATGGGATCAATCCGATTTCATGCGTGGCCTCAATGAGGCCTTTGGCCAAGGCGAACACAAGAAATATGCCACGGCAATCATATTGAGTTTTCATCGAATTTTGGGGCGCCTGGCGTTCAGTAACGCAGGCCATCTTCCTCCGCTTTGGTATCACGCCAGTGAGCAGGCGTGGGGTTGGCTGGAGGAGGGGACCGAGGCCAAAAAGATCGCGGGGTTGCCGGTAGGGTTGATTCGCGGAACCGAATATAGCCAGACGGTCGTTGCTCTGAAACCGGGAGATCTTCTCGTGCTGTACACCGATGGAATCACTGAGGCGAGTAATGACACCGGACAGGAACTGGGACGAAACAGCTTTCTCGAATGGGCACGGCAAGCGCCCATCGACTCTCCATCCGCGCTCGGCGAAAATCTGCTGCAGCGTCTGGAATCATTCCGCGGTGCTTCCCAGAACGACGATGAAACGCTCCTGATTTTGCAGCGTGAACAGGAGTCGTTGCCTCTCATGTTGGGGGCGGTGGCCAGCAGCTATACGGTAGGCCGCCTCTGGCGGGGCCTTAAAAGACAGAGAGGTTAAACTCTCGCGAGATGATTACGGGTGGTAACTCAGGTACAGCGCAGGCAGAGCTTGCTGCAAGGCCAATTCGTTCATGCGCGCGTCTTCGCGATCATATATTCGAAAATTTGAAGCGTGTTTCGCCGGTGCATACGTAAATGTTCCGTCGTTGGATACTTCAATGGTGCACGGCTCCATGCGGTTTGGCAGAAGCGAATCGCTCGGTGTGACTTCGTTGGCCGGGACAATGCGATACGTGCCGTCCGGACGGTGCACCAGAACCCGCCCCGATACCGCCATCCAGATCGCGGTCTCCCAAACGTTGTGCGGATGTTCGTAGGCTTCGATCTTCTGATCGGACGTTGAGTCCTCATCCATCGCCCGAAGAAAATCGCATCGGCATTTTCGGCCAAACGCGTAGTTCAGGTAGCGGCGGACCTTTGGGTCCAGTTGCTTGACGAACTGCAAATCCGGCAACTTCCAGTATGAATTGTGCGGCTCGTAGCCGAATGGACCGTCCTTCGTGGCACACGGATAGATATCTATCGGCAGGGTCGAGCGTAGCAACCGCAGCGTCGCGTTGACGTCCAACGCTACGTTCCACTCCAGGTATCCAGGCGAAGAAGAACCGGCAGACCAATAAATACGGGAAACCTTGCGCCGGAACAATTCTGGGTCGCGATTGAACGCCACCGCAATCGGCCGCGAAGAACCAAACGATAGGATGCTCACCGGTTCGTCACTTTCCCGCAGCACCTTCAGGATCAGCTCCACGCCCTGCTGTTGAAACGCAGGAATGTCGCGCATCTGGTCTTCCGGTGATTTCATCGGGGTGAACGGTCCGGCGGCTACCGGAACATTGCGATTGAAAATGTAGTTGAGCTGCAGAACGGAGATAAATCCCGCATCACGCGGTCCATTCTTGTCGGAGTCGTGCAGCACGGGATGATCCGAGACCGGCTTCCGGAAGGAGTCGTGGGCGTCCAGGATGACCGCTTTCAGGTCCACTTCGGGCAATGCGTATGCGCTGAGCAGATCGAAGTTGTCGCCCGGATCCTGAAAGGGATGATAGAGGTCCGTCACGTCGATGATGGGAACGCGATGAACCGGCTTTGCTGCATCCACCGAAGCGCAGCACGCTAGATTTGGAAAGGCCACCGCGCTCAGCGAGGCAAAAACAAAAACAGCGCAGGCGATTTTCACGTTCCGATCAAGTTGCCGCATCAATTCCAGCCCCCCAAAGCACTATAGTCCATAGTCCCGGGAGTGCCAGAAGCACTTTCAAGCGGACGCGACACGAATTCTGAACGGGCACGCTGTGACACAGTTGCCGTTCCGTCGCAGCAAGTCCTTTGAACTCGGTAGATAAATGGTGGAGGCGGGGGGAGTCGAACCCCCGTCCGAAAAGCGCTACGCCACGGAGCCTACATGCTTATCTCAGTTCCGTTTGTTTCGCCAGCCAGGCTCAGAACGAGCAAGAAACCCGGCCAGCTAGTCCGATGGTTCTCGCCCGAGCCTTACGGACCGAAAGGCTCAGGCCAGCTCACTGTTTGACGCCTCTTGCCGGGCCCATGAGCAAAGCCCGGGGAAGCGTGCGCTTAATTAATTAAGCAGCAAGTGCCAAGTTGTTGTTGGCAGTTCTAGTTTCCGACCTGTTACGGGCGGTTGGCCCCCGGCATGCCTCCGGGACGCGACAGCTTCCGTCGAAACCGTGTCGCCCCCTGAACTTCTATTCTAACACGCCCGTAAAGTTTCACCGTTTTCACAGTCTGTCCGGCCCCGAGGTAACCCCAAGGTATCTATTCCGCCCACTGCCCGATTTGCTTGTAACTGATTCGCGTCATTAGACATTTCTTAAGCCATCCCTCCCTCCCAGCGGCTCTTTAATAGGAGTAGAGGCAGCCCTTCAGGGTGGGTACCTTGGGTCGTCGTCCCGAATCAGTCGAACATGCGCTTCTTTGTTCCAACCGGGCACATTGATCGCGTTTGGTTCTTGTTCGAGTGTCCCACCTTGGAATCGTCCGGATATTTCCTCCGCCCCTCTCGCCGGCTGGGTCGCCTCTGGAGAACGGCCATGTACGATCGACGGTGGTTCCGACTTTCCATCATCTTCAGCCTCATCATCCTCGCGGTCGCCCTCTGCAGACCTTTGCCAGGGGACGGAGTCTCTCGCGAGCGCCGGCACGTCTCCTCTTTCCAAGATTGGACCACCCGCCACACGATCTATTCCAATTCCGGCTATCTAGCCACTCTCGATTTGGTCGACGCCGATCCTCGCTCGCGTTTCAGCCAACGCACGCGCTTCCCGGAGCCCGAATACGTACGCCGCATCTATCGGCCGATCCACCATCCTGTGCCCGTGCGCCAGCGTCCGGGTCTCCATCGCGACTGGGCCATTAACCTGGGAACCGCAGGCACCGCCCCGAATATGTACCCGGCCAAATTTTCCTTTGACGTAACTCAGGCGCCAAGTTGCGCCAACGATTTCGTCGTTTTCCCGAGTTGCCGCCAAGGGCAGCGCCACGCAACCGAACATTGCCGCCTTCAACAACCTCTATAGCGGCGCCAGCTCCGGCTATTGCAATCGCACTCCCACCACTTCCGATAGCGGCGTTTCCGCCACTGTTTTCTGGTCTTACAACGTGCAAGGCATCTCCGGTGGCGGCGCCGTCCCCACTTCTCCCGTTCTCTCGTTCGAACAAACCGGAATCAACTCCGGCACCAAGGTCGCCTTTGTCGAATCCGTTGCCGGTAGCGCCGCCCATTTCCATGTGCTCGCTTGGAAGTCCGGCGATGGCCAGGCCGCGAACCTGCAAAACGTTCTCACTCCCAAGACCATCAGCACCTTCGCCACGACCAGCCCCGCCGCAGGCAGCGGAACCGCAACCGATCTCCAACTGGGCGCCGCCACCACCGGCACCGTCACGCGCTCTTCTCCTTTTGTCGACTATCTGCACGACGTCGCGTACGTCGGCAACGACATCGGCATCCTCTACCGCGTCAAGGACGTCTTCTGCTCTTCCGTCAACCCCGACTGCACCGGCCACTTCCAAGCCCGTTCCCGAGCATCGACACCACTTGGGGCACCGCTGGCGCAGTCAACGTCTGCAGCGGCATTCTGACCGCTCCCGTTCTCGATTTCGTCACCATGAACGTCTTCGTCGGATGTTCCGACGGCAAGTTGTACCTCGTTTCCCAGGGCGGCACCGTCAAGTCGATTACTGTCGGCGATGGTGTGCCCGCCAAAACTTATGGCGCCATCGTTGATCCCCCGATCGTCGACGGAATAAACGGATTTGTGTATGCCGTAAGCGGCTCTGCAAACAACGGCGCCAACGGCATCATCGTGCAGGCCAAAACCGATTTCAGCTCTTCGGTCTCCGCGACCGTCGGTGCGGGCAACCAGTGCAACATCCACGCTCCCGCGCCCAACAACGCCTACTACACCAACATCACCTCTTCTGGAGCGATTCTCTACGTCGCTGGCCTCACCGGAACCGTTACCCAACCCTGCTCCGTCACCTCTACCGGAGGAACCATCACCGTCTACGGCGTCACCTTCGGCACCGGCGGCGTCATGAATTCCGGCACTCCCGCGCATAACTTCACCGCGGGCGGTGGACCCGGCGAAGAATGGGCGCCCCTACTCGAGTTCTACAACGCCACCACCTCCACCGAATATTTGTACGGCGGCGCTCTGCAGAGCAGCCAGACCAATATCGGCCTCGTCAGCATCGGCGGAGGTTTCCCGGGTGGCTTCAGCACCGTCGCCACCGAAGGCCTCGGCCCCAGCGGCATGATCGTCGATAACAGCGCCAACACCACTACCTACGCCCAGGCCGCCAGCCTCTATTTCAACGCCCAGCAACAGAATGCCGCCTGCAACAACAACACCGTCACCACCGCCACCGGCGGTTGCGCCGTCAAGCTCACCCAGGCGGCCTTGCAATGAAAGAACCGTCCAAAGACAGTCGCGGCTCACCGGGTCCCAAGAGGACTCCCCTGTCGCCGGGAAGAAGCCCTACGTGAAGCCATCTTTCGAGTTCGAGCGCATCTTCGAAACGATGGCCTTGGCCTGCGGCAAAATTTCCGCTACTCAGGCCCAGTGTAAATTCAACCGGAAAAACTCTTGATTACGGAATCCATGCACCCGTCTCGCGCAAACCGGCACGTCGAACACCTGGAACTCGTCCAGCAAACGCTGCTGCAGTTCGGCAGCGTGCGCTTCCGCGCTCAAGGCTCCAGCATGTTGCCTGCAATCTTTCCCGGCGACTGCATCGTGGTCGAGTCCTTTGGCTCGCGAGAGCCGGCAGTCGGCGAAATCGTGTTGAGCCGTCGGCAGCAGAACTTTCTTGTGCATCGCATCGTGCGTATAGACTCGATTGATTCTGATACCCAATTCGTTTTGCGAGGTGACGCCCTCACTTCCGACGATCCGCCGCTCACCCGCGCACAACTTCTTGGCCGGGTCACAGCGCTGGTTCGCGGAGACAAACTCATCGCGCTCTCCGGCTCCCAGCGCTCCTCCTTATACCGACTCTCGTGTTTCCTCGTCCGGCATTTCGCTTTGGTCCGCACTCTGCTCCTTCATGGCCGCCGAATCCGCTCCCACCTTAGTCGAACACCACAAAGCTCCCGAGCCTACAGCCCTTCGACATATGCGGAGTGGCTCACATGACCATCGCCACTGACCGAACGTCTGTCCATCGCTTCATTCAAGACAAATTCCTGCGCATACCGGTCCGCCGCCCTCATCATCGAAATCGGCGGAATCCCCATCGAGCTGGTCACCACAGACGAGCACTTCCGCAAAATAATCCAACAACGCTACGCTGGATTCCTCAATGCATACGCGGAGCCGTCTTGCCGCTTCCACATCGAACTCTCTCCAAAACGCCAATCTACAGACGCCGACATCGAAGTCTTCCGCCAGGGCCGCGCCTGGCACCTGCGCCGCGGCGATTTCCGCGCCCATCTCGATCTGAATCGCCGCGAAGGCGCCATTCGTACCAGCGCCAATCCCTATTCCATCGATAGCGTCCTGCGCATCACCCATTCGCTTCTTCTCGCCCAGGAAGGCGGATTTCAGCTCCACGCCTCCAGCGCCATTCGCAATTCCCGCGCTTTTCTCTTTGCCGGGGTTTCCGGCGCCGGCAAAACCACTCTGATCCGCATGGCGCCCTCCGACGCCATTGTCCTGACCGACGAAATTTCCTACATCCGCCAGGTCCGTTCGCAGTACTTCGCCTACGGCACGCCGTTCGCCGGCGAACTCGCCAAACCCGGCGCCAATACCTACGCTCCCATTTCCCAAGTCTGCCTGCTTCAGCAAAGCAAAGAGAACGCCCTGCGCTCGGTCACCTCCGCCGATGCCGTCCGCTCCCTGATGCGCCACGTTTTGTTTTTCGCTCGAGAGCCGGCCCTGACCAATCGGGTTCTCGAGTCCGTCATCCGCTTCGTCGAGTCCGTACCGGTCGCTCGAATGGAATTCACTCGTGATCCCCAAGCCTGGGCCCTCATCCGATGAACGATCTTTACATCGCACCCAGCCGCTCCGTCGCCGCACGCCAACTGGGCGACGAAATGATCATCATGTCCGCCGTAGACTCCACTTTGTTTAATCTGAATCCGGTCGCCACCGTCATCTGGCAAGCCGCCGACGGGCAAACTCCTCTCGCTCGAATTGTCGAAGACCAGATTTGCCCGCAGTTCGATGTCGACCTCCACTCCGCCTTGCAGGACGCCCAGGAGTTCGTCGCCAAACTTGCGGCTCACGGCGTTCTTCAAATCGCTGACGCTCCCATTTCCATCCCACCGTTTGGGGCATCCGCATGAGTCTCATGGAATCCGTCAATCGCAAGGCTCTCCGACTTGGTCTCCCCCTCAGTGTCCACCTAGACATCACCTATCGCTGCAACGAACGCTGCGAACACTGCTACCTTGATCATGCCGGCCACGACGAACTGACTTTCGACGAAATCCGCAGCTATCTCCCGCAATTCGCCGATGCGGGCGTCTTCTTCTTAACGATCAGCGGTGGAGAACCCTTGCTCCGCCGAGATTGTTTCGACATCCTCGAACTCGCTCGCCAATTGCAATTCAACGTGAAGCTCAAAACCAACGCCACGCTCATCGGCGAAAGGGAAGCCCGCCGTCTGCGCGCCTTGGCAGTCGAACAGGTCCAAGTCAGCGTGTATTCGCATCGCCCCGAACTTCACGATGCCATCACTAAATTGCCAGGCTCCTTCGAACGTACCATCCTCGCCATTCGACGGATGCGCGAGGCCGGCCTTAAAGTCACTCTCGCCAACGTCCTGATGCGCAGCAACGTCGCCGATTATCCCGGCGTTCAAGCCCTCGCCACCCAGATTGGCGCGCACTACACCGTCGATCCCACCATCACTCCCATGCTTGACGGAAACACGGACGTCCTCAAACTCCGTCTTCCCAGCGACGAACTACAGAGTGTGTTTCGCGATGCGCGTTTGGTGGAAAACGTGGAAGAGTTTTGCGCCCTGCCCGGACCTGTCGATGACGAAATCCGCGAAGGCATTCCCGTGCAGCGCCGGCCACACCTCCTGCTACATTTCCTCCGCGCGGTGAAGTCTTTCCCTGCGTGCAGTTTCCCCTGGCCTGCGGCAACCTGCGCAACACTCCGTTTTCCGAAATCTGGAATGCCTCTCCCCAGCTTCGCCAGGTTCGTGCGATCCGCGCCAAGCATCTCAATACCTGTTCTTCCTGCTCTCACCTCGGCTCATGCACCCGTTGTCCGGGACTCGCTTTTATGGAAGGCGACATGTTCGGCCCGTCCACCGCCGACTGCGAAAAATCCTTTACGCGCACCGGCATCGTCACCGCCGGAATGCTTGCCGGTCATCGTCCGCCGTCAACGCCACTGCATGCTCCCAGCCTCGTCCAGATTCAGCTTCCGGAAAACGTTCCTTCGCTCTCCCCGAGTTAGGTACTATCGTTGAAGAATTTTGGAGCCTTCCATGAAATGTCGCATTTCTGTTTGTGTGCTCATCCTCTGTCTTGGCTTGCCTGTGCTCGCGGCCGCTCAGACTCTCGAAAATTATCGTGTCAAGGTCGAGCACAACACCGCCGTAAAAATGCGCGATGGTGTCACCCTCTACGCCGATATCTATCATCCCGATGCCGACGGCAAATTCCCGGTCCTGTTGCAACGCACTCCCTACGACAAACAAGGTTGGAGCGGCGACACCAGTTTCTTTTTTAAAGCCGCCGCGCGCGGCTACGTCGTGGTCGTCCAGGATGTCCGCGGCCGCTTCAGTTCGGAAGGGAATTGGACTCCGTTTTTCAACGAAGCCAAAGACGGCTACGACACCATTGAGTGGGCCGCCGCCCTTCCGTATTCCAACGGCAAAGTCGGCATGTTCGGCGGCTCCTATGTCGGCGCAACGCAGATGCTCGCCGCCACCGCGCACCCACCGCACCTCGCCGGCATCTGCCCCGTAGTCACCGCCAGCAACTATCACGAAAATTGGACCTATCAAGGCGGCGCCTTCGAACAGTGGTTTAACGAATCCTGGTCCTCCGGGTTAGCTGCCGACACCGTCAACCGCAACATCCGTTCCTCCACGAACGCGCTCACCGGCGATAACGTCCTTCCTCTGGAGAATTATCCGCTCTTTAACACCCCGCACCCCGGTGAAGCGGACATCTCCGCGCGCGCCGTCGCACCCTATTTCCTCGATTGGCTCAACCATCCCGAGTTCGACGACTACTGGAAAGCCGTGAGCATCGAGTCGCATTATTCGGAAATCAACGTCCCCGCTCTCCACACCGGCGCCTGGTACGACATCTTCCTCGGCGGCTCGCTCCGCAACTATCTCGGACTCAAAGAGCACGCCGCTACCCCGGAAGCCCGCACAGGGCCAGCGTCTGCTCGTCACCATCGGTGGCCACGCCGGTTCCGGCCGCCAGATTGGCGAAGTTGACTTCGGCCCCGAAGCCGCCAAGTTCGATGAAGACAGTCAACACCTTGGCCTGGTACGACTTCTTATTCAAAGGTATTCACAACGAATTTGCCTCGTCCAACCCCGTCAAACTCTTCGTCATGGGCATCAATCAGTGGCGCGAAGAATCGGAGTGGCCTCTCGCTCGCGCCAAAAATACCAGCTACTTTCTCCATTCTCAGGGCAAGGCCAACTCCGCAAAGGGCGACGGCGTCCTCTCCACTTCCGCGCCCGCTTCCGAGCCTTCCGACAAATTCACCTACGACCCTGAGCATCCCGTCCCAACCACCGGCGGCCCGCTCTGCTGCGACAGCGGGCATCTGAAACCCGGACCTTACGACCAGCGCGCCGTTGAGGATCGCGACGACGTACTCGTCTATTCAACTCCGCCGCTCGATCACGATCTGGAAGTCACCGGGCCCGTCCGTCTGGAACTGCACGTTTCCTCGTCCGCCCCCGACACCGATTTCACCGCAAAATTAGTCGATGTCGGTCCAGAGGGCGTCTCCTACAACTTAGCCGAAGGCATCCTGCGCGCCCGATATCGCGACTCGGTCGAAAAAGCCTCCGTGTTAACCCCCGGCAAGGTCTATCCGATTTCGATCGACCTGTGGGCCACCAGTAACGTCTTCCGCGCCGGTCATCGCATTCGCCTGGAAATTTCCAGCAGCAATTTTCCCCGGTTCGATCGCAATCTGAATACCGGCGAATCGGCCGCCCACTCCTCCAAGGCCGTGCCGGCCACAAACACCGTCCTCCACGACGCGGCCAATTCTTCCATGCTGATCTTGCCCGTCGTTCCCTGAGCAGTTGCCAGGCACATAGCTTCCGCAACGCAACCGGCTCTTTATCAGGCCGTTAGCTTAATATTCAGAATAGGCACAATTGGTCACAATTCCCCTCGGTCGCCGTTGACTCTGCCCCGCGTTGCTTCCAAAATGAGCAATCGGAGAACATCCGGCGAAAAACCGCCGAAACCGCTATGTCACCTGAGCCCAACCCGGTTGAACAGCTGGTCGCGCGCGCCCTTCGCGAAAATCTCGAACGCATCCAGCGCACCAGCGACGAGCTGAATCAGGCCATTAATGATGTAGTCGCCGCGTGTTCCAGCAGTCGCCCCGCGAACGCCTTGCCGCCCATGCTCCGGGCGCAATCTACCGCCGCCGCACTTTCTGCTTCCTTGGAAGTTCTTAGCTCGTTTCCTGACCCTGACCATTCAGCCCGCTCCGAAAAGTCCCCTGGAAGAAAAGCTCTCGGAACTGGTCAGCAAGGCCGCCACTCCAGCCGTCGCCGCCATCCCGCCGTCTCGCCAGCGCCGATTGAGCCCCATCGCCCTCCGTCCTCTGTTCCTCAACCGGTACGCTCCGAAGGCCCGGCGTCCGTGGTCCATGCGAATGCCGGCGCCCCCACGGAAGACACGGCTAACGAACTGCCGCCCCTCGTCGAGGCGTCCGCCTCGGCCTCCGCTCCAGCGCCAGCCGACTCCGCTGAAAACTTCGACATCAACCGGTTGACTAGTGAAGAACAGGAACTGCACCGCCGCGCAAATCGGGTGGCCAAAGTTTCGATGCAGGATATTAAGATGTTACGTCCGGACCTGGTCAAGCTGGGCCGCGAAAACAAAGATATCTGCATCCGATTGAAAGATGACATTGAGAAAGCCCATCGAGAATACGATCGTAGATTCAAGCCCATCATGGACCATCCCGTCGATTACTTTTATCGTTGGATGGTGGAGATACTGGCGGAAGGCGATGCCTCGGCCCTCGGCGAGTATCCCTACGCCACTGCCGGCAAATCCCGCTAGGTCCTTCGCGACGCGCACGCTGCTGCGCCGAGCTCTATCTTTATCTATGAGCGCGTGCCTGATGTTTGGCTCAACCTCCGGTCTGTTGGCGCAAACTCCTTCTTCGAAAACAAAAAAGAAAACCGCCAAACCCAAATCGCCTGCCTGCCGCACCGGCTGCAAGCCGGACACCACCACTCCCTCTCTCGATTCTTCCACGCCTCAGGACGCCGCGCTGCAACGAGACTTGTCTTCCCTCGCCCGCGAATTGAAGCACGGAACTCCCGGCTATTACGACAAGGTCGCCGCGTTTGCTAACAACAACTCGCAAAGCGTTTGGGGACAACGCGCTGCTCTCGCTCTCGCTTACGACGATTTCACCAAGGGGCGTCCCCAGCAGGCCCTGACCTGGGCGGGAAAAGCCAGGCCCGACGCTCTGCTCAAGGAATATGCCGTATTTTGGGAGGCGCAAAGCCAGCGTGCTCTTCACCGTAATTCCGAAGCCGCCCAGAATTACGCCTTCCTCCTCCACGACTATCCCGCCACCGTCTTGAAAGAGCCGGCCCTCGAAGCTTACGTTCCCACTGCTGTGGAACTGGGCAAATCCTCCGATGCCCTGGACGCCTTGGCTGCCGATCCCGCTGCCTCCACTCGGCCTGGCCTGCTCCTCGCCCGTGCCCGCGCGAATGAAGCGGCCCGCAAGCTCGTTCCCGCCGCAAAAGATTATCAGGCGATCTACTACAAATATCCGCTCTCCGATGAATCGCACGACGCTATGAGCGCTCTCACCCGCCTGAACAAGGATCTCCGTAACGAATTTCCTTACGCTCCGGCAGAATGGCAGGATCAGCGCGCCGAAATTTTCTTCGACGCGCACAAATGGAAAGAGGCCCGCGTTGAATACGAACGCCTCCAGACGATGCTGAAAGATCCCGCCAATCCTGTCCGCCAGCGCGCCATCGTGCGCGTTGCTGAATGCAAACAGCATCCCAAAGCTATCCCTGCGGCGCTTTCCTCCATCACCGTCAGCGATCCCGAAGCCGACGCCGAACGCCTGTTCGCGCTCTCACAATCCTATCGTTCCGCAAAAAATGAAGCGGACATGCTGGGCTCCATTGAGCGCTCCTCCCAAAAGTATCCGCAGAGCCACTACACCGAAGAAGCCCTCATGGCCGGCGGCAATTATTTCTGGGTGCAGCTCGATCGCTCCCGCGCCGCCAGTTTCTATCAGCGTGTTCTCGACGGTTTCCCGGGCGGCAAGAACGCCTACAATGCCGAGTGGCGTTTGGCCTGGGTCGCTTACATCAATCATCTGCCGTACGCCGACGAGAAGATGACCACCTTCTTGCGCAAGTATCCGGTTTCTGGCGGCGCCGTCAACGCACTCTATTGGCTCGGTCGCAGTGCCGAACGCAGCGGCAATCCCGCTCACGCGCGCGCCTATTTCCAGAAAGCCGCCGATCGCTTTCCGACTACCTACTTCGGCGAACGCGCCGTCGTCCATCTCGCAAAATTAGGGCCTGGAGAGGCGGACTCCGTTCCTGCGCTCGCGGAAATTCCCGCCGCTCCTCCCTTGCGTCCCTTCGATGAACCGGTGACCACCAACGTGACCGAACGTTGGAACAAGGCGCAAGCGCTGCGCACCATTGCCTTCGATTCCTCCGCCGAACTCGAACTCAAAGCCGCCTACGCCACCACCGCATCGCCGCGTTTCCTCGTCGAAGCCGCTCAAGCCGCTTTCGATCAGGGACACTTCGCCGCTGGAATGGCCTATGGTCGTCAGGCAGTCCCCAATTTCGATTCTCGCAAATTCAACGAAGTTCCCGTTGCTGTCTGGAAAGTTCTTTTCCCGTTGCCCTACGAAACCACGTTGCGCCGTGAAGCCGAGCGCAACGATTTCGATCCCATGTTCGCCGCCGGTTTGATCCGTCAGGAATCCACCTTTCAGGCCGACGTCGTCTCCCACGCCAACGCCATCGGGTTGATGCAGATTCTCCCCAAAACCGGGCGCATCCTGGCCAAGCAACGCAAAATCAAATACACCAAGACGTGCTTGTTCGATCCCAACGTCAACATCGAACTCGGCATGCTGTACATCGCCAACCTCACCCGCACCATGGGCGGCCAGGAATATGCCGCCGCTGCCTACAACGCGGGCGAAGACCGCATCGCTCTTTGGAAGTCGGAGCGCACCTACGACGAAGTACCCGAAGTGGTCGAATCGATTCCATTCACCGAGACCCGCGAATACGTCCAGATCGTCCTGCGTAACGCCACCATGTACCGCATGATCTACGGCGACACTCCCAAATCCACCCTCTCCGCGGAAACCGTCCGCCCATCCAGCAAGTAGTCTCCCAAGCTCCCATCACTGCCTGCCGCCGCCTGCGTCCTTGCGCCGATATTCGTTTACAATTTACGTCTATGTCCACCCCGGAAACCAACATGACGCATATCGCGCGTCGCATGCTTTCGGCTAAGGCCGAACAGTTTACCGAATCCGTGATTCGCGAAATGACTCGGCTCGCCATTGGCCCACAACGCCGTCAACCTCTCGCAAGGCTTTCCGGATTTCGCCGCTCCCGAAGAAATCAAAGAAGCGGCGCGCCAGGCCATTTCCAAAGACATCAACCAGTACGCCATCACCTGGGGCGCCAAGCCTCTGCGCGATGCCGTCGTCGCCAAATTTGCACGCACCCAGCATGTTTCTTACGATCCCGAGCGCGAAATCACCATCTGCTGCGGCTCCACCGAAGCCATGATGTCCGCCATGATGGCCATCATCAATCCCGGTGACGAAATCGTCGTCTTCGAACCCTTTTACGAAAACTATGGGCCCGACGCGATTCTTTCTGGCGCCACGCCGCGTTTTGTCCGCCTTCGCCCTCCCGATTGGTCCTATGACGAAAAGGAATTGGCCGCGGCTTTCGGTCCGCATACCAAAGCCATCATTCTGAACACCCCCAACAATCCGACCGGCAAAGTCTACTCGCGCGCTGAACTCGAATTCATTCGTGACCTTTGCTTGCGCTGGAACGCCTTCTGCATCACCGACGAAATCTACGAGCACATCTTGTACGACGGCACCGAACACATCTCCATGGCGCAAATCGATGGCATGCGCGACCGCACCATCGTCATCAACGGCATGTCCAAAACTTACAGCGTCACCGGTTGGCGCGTCGGTTGGGCGTTGGCCTCTCCAGAGACAACCCAATCCATTCGCAAGGTCCACGATTTTCTGACCGTCGGCGCCGCCGCTCCTCTCCAGGAAGCCGGAGCGCTCGCCCTGCAATCGCCCCCTGCGTATTACCAGAATCTCGCTGCCACTTACGCTAAAAAGCGCGAGCGTCTTCTCAACATCCTCGACAAAGCCGGCTTTACCGTCTACAAACCTAGGGGCGCCTACTACATCATGACCGACACCTCGCGCTTCACCCTTCCTGCCAAATACCAAATCCCCGCGGAGTCTCCCGACGTCAGCTTCGCCAAATTCCTCGTTAAGGAAATCGGTATCGCCTGCGTCCCCGGTTCCAGCTTTTACAACGATTCGCGCGACGGCGCTTCGCAGGTCCGCTTCACGTTTTGCAAAAAGGAAGAAACGCTGGCCGCCGCCGAAGCCCGCTTTACGGCTCTGGCTCCTCACACCTGAGCTTGCAGTGCACATCACCGGCAGAAATCTACTGTTGTGTTACACTCCGTCGCATCGGAAGGGAACTATGGGCCTTGATTTCACTTTGATCCCCGCTGGCCACTCATTGACTGCCAATGGCGAGGGCGAATCCGTCGACATTTCCGCCAGCTCTACACGCACATTTCTCTGTTTGCTGCACATCACCGATCAGATCGAGCAGGAATCACTCGACGTTTCCATTTGGGGCTCGGCCGATGGCGTGGAGTTCGGCAAGAAACCGCTGCTGAAAATCCCGCAGCAGTTTTATGTGGGCACAACCAAAATGGTGCTCGACGTTTCTTTGCGTCCGGAAGTTCGCTTCCTGCGCGCCAAGTGGGAACTGAATCGTTGGGGTCGCGTTGCTCCCACACCGATGTTCGTTGCCGGTCTTACAGCAAACGAAATCCCGCCGATGTCCCGCGATTTCCCAACAAAAAGAGCCGTCCTGGCTTCTTCTCGGTAGCAAAACGTTTTGACAATGCGATATACTCCCGCGCAATGCAGGCGTTTGAAAGATTTTAAGGGGTAGGAAACCGACGGTCGGTTGCCCTGTGGTGGTTGGTCTCCTACCCCGCGAGTGGTCTTGCCTGTATAGACGAAAACCCTCTCAGAATAGTTTCCTATTCGTTTGCGAAAATTCATTTCTTTCGGAAAATCCGGTAGGGCAAATCCCAAGTGCCCCGATTTTACGGGAAGTTTTTACACGAGCTTGCCGCGCTTCGATTGCGTGACCTGGCCCCTGTAATTCCTACACACCAACTTCGATCGTTTCCAGGTACCGCGCGACCGACGCTTTCCACTGAAATTGCGTTGTAATCGCCTGTTGCAGCGCTTGGGCCGCCTGCGGCTCCCCGTGCGTCAGGTATACCTGCTTGGGCACGGTCTGGAAGCCTTTCAGCCAGCGCAGCAGTTCACTTTTTCCCGCATGGGCTGAGAGCTGCCCCAGCTCCAGGATCTCCGCGTTTACCGGCACCGTCTGCCCGAACAAATTGAGCGTCTTCGCGCCCTCCTGCAGCGCTCGGCCCCGCGTTCCTTCCGCCTGGAATCCTCCCAAAATCACACAATTCCGCGGATCGGGCAGTCGCTGCGCCAGGTGATGCAGCACGCGTCCTCCGCTGGCCATCCCGCTCGCGGAAATGATGATGCACGGCGTCTTGATGTTGTTGATAGCCTTCGATTCCGCCACGCTGCGCGTCAGATGGAATCCCTTCACATTCAGTGGATCGCCACCTGCCTGTTCCTCACGTGAAAATTGCAGGTCGTGATCTTCCTTATGTTTCATATACAGATCGGTGGCGCTCACCGCCATCGGGCTGTCCACATACACCGGGATTACCGGCACCCGCTGCGTGTCCTCCAACTGCTTCAAAAAATACATGAACGTCTGCGTTCGCCCAATAGCGAACGACGGTATGACGATCGACCCGCCCCTGTTTACAATTCGATTGATCGTATCCGCCAGCACGGTCATCGGATCGCCCGCCTCGTGGTCCCGGTCGCCGTAGGTTGACTCGCACAGCAGCAGATCAATCTGCTTCGCCGATGGCGTCGCTGGATCATTCAAAATCGGCTGGTCGTACCGGCCGACATCCCCCGAAAATACGATCACCGTCTTCTTTCCGTTGTCGTTGATCGTCAATTCCAGGCTCGACGACCCCAGAATGTGCCCCGCATCGTACGACTCAATATGAAATTCCGGAGACACGTCGAATCCTCCGGTGCGCGGCATCGGCTTCAGCAAATTCAGCACCGGATCAACGTCATCCGACGTGTACAGCGCGCGCGGATTCGGGTGCTTGCTCCACTTGTGCTTGATCGCGTCCTGCGTTTCTTCTTCCTGCAGATGGCCGGAATCTCGCAACAGGATTCCCGTCAAATCAATCGTGGCGGGATTGGCAAAAATCGGCTTGCGGTAGCCATCCCGCACTAGCACCGGCAGCCAGCCGGTGTGGTCGAGGTGCGCGTGCGTCAGCACCAGATAATCGATCGTCTTCGGGTCCACCGGCAGCGGATTCCAGTTCCTCTGCGAGAGATCCTGCGTCCCCTGAAACAGCCCGCAATCGATCAGCAGCTTCTTACCCGCCGCTTCCACCAGATATTTCGAACCCGTAACGCAGCCTGCCGCACCCAGAAACGTTAGTTTTGTCATGGCCCAAGCATTCTAAACCGAGACTCGCGTCCGAGATATCAAATTAGCCGTTGTACTCGCTCTTCGGCGGGGACCATTGTGACTTCTCGTATCCGATAACCAGAAAATCCCTTCCACTTCCACCGGATTGACACTTGCCGGGATGTAGCGTAGTGTCCTCGCCACGGTCAGTGCCTGTGAACTGGGATTCTCGCTCAGAAAAACAGTACGGAGGCCATTCCCAATCGCTTGGCCACGGGCGAGAGCACCAGACGCGCAGTCAATTCCGAAACTGAAAACCGCAAGAGGAAATCATGAAATTACGTCACCTCGTCATGCTCGTGCTAGCCTCGGTGCTCGGGTTTGCGTCTGCTGCGGTCGCGGATCAAGTCAGCTTTTCATTCAGCGGCAACGGAATAACCGCTTCCGGTGTCCTCACCGTTTCTCCGAGTGGTTCACCGGGTATCGATGAAATCACCGGCATCACCGGCACATTTTCGGATACGAACGTGGGCGTCTCCGGTGCGATTACCGGGTTGTACCAACCCGTGTCCTACGTAAGTAACACTCTGGCCACTCCCGGAGTGGCGACGACCACCGGTGGCTTGTCCTACGACGATCTTTTTTACCCTGCGGGAAACTCTCCTGCCATCTGTTACGACCTTGTCGGCGGCGTTCCTACCCTCACCTATCCATTTTCCGGAGGGAAGTTCGACATCTTTGGCGTCACCTTTGACATCGCGGGCCCAGGTGGCTACGTCGGCGAGATTTGGAGCAACGGAAACGTGGGCTTCGGTCCTATCGTCTATGCGGCCGGCCTCGCGAACGCCACCGAACTCGTGGACAACCCCAACTCCGGCCCTGAAGCCAATGCGCCCCCAGGCCGGTACGGAACCTTTATCGCTCCTGAACCCGGTTCCTTTGCACTGCTGGCGTTTGGCATCGTTTTACTGGCCATCGCTGCGCTGCGAGCCAACAAAAGCAATTTGCTGCGCTTGCCGCAGTAACAGCGGGCTTGCAAGCCCGCAGGACGTTCTCGTATTTATCCAGCCATCACACTTGCAAACGTCTGTTTCAGCGTTCCAACTAAATCGTAAAACGCAACAGGGCCGCCGCCATTCGTTCAGCGAGCCGTGGCCCTGTTCTACCGAAACCCCCTCGCCACCATTACATCCGCCCCAATTTCATCCTCCTGCGAATACAACAAGTATCTGCCGTCCGGCGACACGGATATTCCATCCCCTAAAACCTTCTCCGCTTGAAACACCTCATGACTTTTCTGTGTCGCAAACTCATAAAACCACACGCTTCTTGGCTTATCCTCTGGCGTGAAATAAATTCCATTCGCCACCACCTCCATTTGTGAGTTGTTGGCAACCGCCGGTGATCCCGGCATCTTCTGCGGCAATGCCTCCTTTGGGTCCAGTCGCAGCAGGTCCAATTGATTCGTTCCCGCATTCCATGCAATATAAAGCGTCTTCCCATCCTCCGACGGGAACGCTTCCTGATACTCCATCCCACTGGCCACTAACTCCCCCCGTCCTCCTTGCGCCGGACACCGGTAAATCTGGTGCCCCGTCCCTTCAAACGCGCCGACATAAATCCATCTTCCGTCTGTGGACCACGTCGGCATAGAGGATGCTCGTAGTTCGCACGCTAACTTGTGCGGTACACGATCCGCAATATTCGCCACGTAAACCCTCTCCATCCCGTCCCCGTCCGCCATTTCAAATGCTATCTCTTGCGAATCCGGTGACCACCTTGGAAATCCTGCCGGACGCTCCTTCGTCATCTGTACCAGATTGTTTCCATCTGCATCCGAAAGCCAAATGCTCCACACTCCCGTGCGATCCGAATCGAACGCTAAATGTTTCCCGTCCGGCGAATATCGCGCGGCATTCTGCATCCTCGATGACGTCAACAATTTCTCCGCCTCCGCTTCCGGATGCTGCAAATCTCTTTTCCAGATATTGATCCGCGAATCGTACGCCGAATATGCCACCATTTTTCCGTCACTCGAAATCGTCGGCCAGCTTCCCCCAGGTATGTCCAGTTCATCTGTTGATCCGTCCATCTTGAGTTCGCGGAAGGTCGATCCTTTCCCCGTTTGCATTGCCACGATCACCGCTTGGTCGTCTCCTCTCCAAATTAATCCCAATGGGAACTCCGCTCTGGTCGCCAACGACCGCCGGTTTTTTCCCTCTAGATCGGTTACCCGGTACTCAATAGAACTCAGGTTGTGCACACACAACATCGCCAGCTGTTTTCCACTGTGGGAAAATGTCAACGACCCCTCATGTATGCAACCCGGATCACTTGGGAACGGCCGTACCTCAAGTGTTTCCAGGTTCAGCAAATACATGCGATCCCCTGCTATCCCCTCTTTCCGGTCCGCAAATGCCAGCCATCTTCCATCCGGTGACCAACTCAACGGCGCCACCAGGTTATACGGCGCGTGCGTTGTGAGCAGCTTGCGTTCGGGTCCGCCCATCGCCGGAACAACGTAAATTCCCGTCCCGTCGTTGGCCAGCCTGTGAAACGCGATCTGTGTTCCGTCCGGCGACCACGCCGAACTGATCCAGTCTGCTGGGTGGTTCGTCAGTTTTACCAACGTCTCGCTGCCCATCGCCTTCACGTACAAGTCGTATCCAGGTTTACCCGTTTTGTTCGTTGAGTCGTTGTCCCACGCGAACGCAATCCTCGTCCCATCCGGCGATATTGCCGGCGCCGTCTCCAGTCCCGGGTACGCCGTAAATCGCTCTGCCGTCAGCGGGCCTTCCACGGTCACCTGTTTCGGCTTACGCCACATCACCAGCGTTGCAGACGCTGCCAGTACCACTGCTGCCGCCACCGCCAACCACAAATTTTGCTTTCTCGCGGTGCCAGTTGACGCCACGACCTCCAGCTTCTGCCCCTCCGCGTTAGGCAGTATCGCCGGAGGCTCGGGCCGTACTGTCCCTATAAATCGATATCCCCTCTTCGGCAGCGTCTCGATGAATTTCGGCTTTTCCGCAGAGTCCCCAAGCGCCTCTCTCAGTTTATTTACCGCCACCGCCAGGCCGTGATCGAAATCCACGAACGTATCTGCTGGCCACAGCGCTTGGCACACCACCTCCCGGGTCACCACTTCTCCCGCGCTGCCCACCAGCAAAGCCAGCAATTGAAACGGCTGCGCCTGTAGCCGCACCTTTCTCCCGTCCTTGCGCAACTCGCCCGAACGCAGGTCCACCTCAAATTTGTCGAATGTAATCCGGGAACGAATAGGGCCCTGCTTCGACCCCGGTTGGTAAAACGTTGCCATGGGGTAAAACGGCTGACATCCTAACACGCCGAAAATCGCGCGGTCAATCCCAAACCGCGCTCTAACCCTTTTTCCTTCTGTGATTTCCCCGTTGATTCCCAGTTGAGCTTCAACTGACTTCCAGCGTATTGCGTGACTCGCTCTGCGACCCCATAGTGCGCCATCGCTCCGGAAACCTGGCGCCTGTCCAGTTCCAGAAACCCCGAGGCGAATTTCGATCGCTCACTTAAGGAGAGTCAAAATGAATCGCATTCTTCCCAGTTCGCCTTTGCTGAACAGTCGTTTCGTCGCTCTTGCCGCCTTGGTCGTCGCCTTCTTCTTCTCCGCTCTGCCCGCCAGCGCCGGATGTGGCGCTCCCGGCAAGCTCGAACTTGCGCCCCCTATCCCTTTCCGTGGTGCTCTAGCCCCCGCAGTACCCAGCCGTACTCCCGACGATGACGACCGCCGCGCCCCTTCCGAGATCGTCGGCCTCTGGCACGTCCTTTACACCGCCACCTACTCCACCTCTGGCCCACTGCCGGTTCCGGTCGTTCCCCCGGGCTCATTTACGCTCATTCAGTCCTACAAGACCTGGCACGCCGACGGCACCGAATTCGAAAACGCCTTCCTCCCTCCCGTTGGCGGTAACGTTTGTTTTGGCGTCTGGAAAAAGCTCGATGACTGCAGCGTCAAGCTCCACCACATTGGTTTGATGTTCGCTCCGGATGGCAGCGTCGCCAATGTCTTCACTGTGGACGAAATCAACCGGGTCGCGCCGGACGGCAAAACCTACTCTGGCACCTTCGACTTCAAAATCTTCCCGGGCACCGACATCTTCGGCACTGGCACACCTGTACAGGAGTTCAAAGGCTCCACCCTTGGCACGCGGATAACTGTTGATTGATTCCGCGCGCGTTCAGCTCTGCATTACGCGAATCGCGAGGGGACTGTCTTGGTCCCCTCATTCGGACCCTGTCATCGCGCCTCACTTCGTCGCGCTGTACACCTGTTTCCCGGCCACCATGGTCCACAGTATTTTTGCGTCGCGCATCTCTTCGGGGCTGATGGTCAGCACATCGCGATCGATCAGGATCATGTCCGCGCGCTTTCCAGGCGCCAGCGATCCAATGCTGTTCAGCAGATTCATGGCCTTCGCGGAATTTCGCGTGTACGCGTAAAACATCGCCAGCCTCGGCATATCTTGCGACGCATCCAGCACGCCTTCTTTCCCCTTCCGCGTTTCCGCCTGATAAATCGCCCAGAATACGTTCGCGCTGGACACCGGCCAATCGCTCGCCCCGGAAATGATCCCGCCGTTGTCCAGAATCGATCGCGCCGGGTATTGCCATTTATAGATTTCTGGCGCCACATACGGCTTTACGATCTCGATCGTGTCCGGCTCCGCGCTGGCCCACAGCAGTTGCAGGGCGCTGATCACGCCCAGTTGCCGAAAACGCGGAAAGTCTTCCGGTCTCACAAATTGCTCGTGTGTCAGTGTGTGCGGCAATCCGGAGTCTCCATTTGCTTTGCGCGCCGCGGCAATTCCGTCCAACGCCGCGTGCACCGCTCCGTCTCCTAAAGCGTGTACGTGAATGATCAGCCCCTGTTTGTCCGCCGCCACGCAGAGTTCATCGAATTTGTCCTGACGGAATAGCAGTTCTCCATTCCGCCCCGTATTTGTGTATGGCTTCGACAGGTTGGCGGTTTGCGAAGGATATTCCACCACGCCATCCGCGAATACCTTGATTCCGCTGACGTGCAGATTGGCGATGTCCTTGTACTCTTCGCGTGTCTTCTGCACCATCGCTAATTCAGCGACAGGGTCCTTCGCGTAAACCTGCGGAAAGGCGTTCACCTGCGACACCAGTTCGCCATTCTTGGCCAGCAATCGATAGCTTTTCAGGACTTCTTCATCTGCCAATGGATCGAGCCACGCTGTGATTCCCAAACTGTAGTTGTAGCGCAGCGCTGCGCGCCCCGCCGCCAGTAGCCGATTCTCGTTCGGTGTCGGAAGTAGCGGAACAATCTTCTCCATTCCGGCATCGACAACGAACCCATTGGGCTCCATGCTCTTGTCCGTACCGTAGTAGCTACGCTCTTCCGTCGTCAGCTTTTGCAGGTAGTCCTTCGTGATTCCCGCGCGCTTCAACAGCGCTTGATTCGCCCAACCCGTATGGCCGTCCATTCCGCGCAGGAACACCATCTGGTTCTGATAGTCGCCAGAATCAAATTCGGCATTCAGCTCGTCGGTATGCGACCAGAATTCCAGCGGCAATCCGAGAATTTCCAGTATTTCCCCGCGCAGGCCCACGCCCGATGTTTTGGCTTCTTTGGCAAAGACGACCAGTTCGTCGATGCTGTTCACCTTGTCGCCGGCGTCCGCGGAAATCAGATTTATCCCGCCTTCCATACTGTGGCTGTGCGAATCGATAAACCCGGGAAACAGCGTCTTGCCCTCCAGGTCGACCCGTTCCGCACTTGCGGAAACCGCCGCGGACACTTCCGGAAGGCTGCCGACGGCAATAATCTTGTCGCCCCGCACTGCGATCGCTTCGGCGTACGGGTTTTCCGGCTCTCCCGTAAAAATTTTCCCATTATAGAAAACCCGATCAGCACCGGCCGCCTGGGCCCAGGCAGGAGACGGCCCAAGAACCACAACCACAAATGCCACCACAGAAATCACGCCAAGCACACGCAAGAAATCCTTCACGGAAACGTCCTTTCACGACACGCCTTGCGGCGAATTGAACTGAATGGTTCGAGAGTATACACCGAAGAGTCAGCGATCAGCGGTCGCCAGATTTTATTTGTGAAGCTGCTGCGTGATGAAGAGGGGCACAAATCCTGGCGATTAGCCTAGGAAATCCACCATGCCGTTCGACAGCGTATACATCGCGCCCGCGATTTTGATGCTGCCCTTCGTCTCCAGGTCCTTCAGTATCGGACTTCTGCGGCGAATCTCTTCCAGCCCGAGTATCACATTTGTGTGCGCAACCGCGTCCACGTACGCCGCATTCTTGCTCGACTTCTCTCCATCAAATTTTGTAGCAGGTATCGCCGGCTTGATTCTCGCCAGCAATCCCGTCAGATTCCCAAGGATCACATCGTCGATCGCCCCTTTAATCGCGCCGCACGATGTGTGCCCCAACACCAGCACCACTTTTGCCCCAGACACTGCGCACGCAAACTCCATGCTGCCCAGCATGTCGTCGTTCACCACATTGCCCGCCACTCTCCCCACAAACGTGTCACCAATGCCCGTATCAAATATGATCTCGGCCGGCACCCGCGAATCCAGGCAGCCCAGCACCACGGCCGCAGGATATTGACCGCCGGCACTCGCCCGCTTCTCTGCACGATAATCCCGCGACGTCATTTTGCCCGCTCGGAATCGCTCGTTCCCCTTTTTGAGTTCCTCGAGGATATGCTCGGTAGTCATGCTGTCGCGCTGCTCTTTGGTCAGCGAGCCAGCTAGAGATGCCGCCAGTTGGAAGAAAGATTCCCCGGTAAAAGGAGTGATGGCGGCCGTCGCAAGAGATGCCCGCAGAAAATCCCGGCGGTCTGCGTTCCGGCTTTCCAAGGTGTTGTCTGCTTTCCTCATGTGTGTTCTCCTTTCGAACTGCGTCTTGCTCGTCAGACCTGGCCTTGTGGTTTTTCTTCGCTTCCGAACAGCGAGAATCGTCGTTGAGTGGCAGGTAGACTAGCACAAACTGATTGTTCGAGACGCGTAAGCCCGTCAGCGTGCTGGCAGGAAAGTCTCCGGCGACACGCTCACCCAGCAAAGCATATCGCCTGGCAACAGGCCCGCGATTTGCGACCGCCAACCATAAAGGTTAAGAAATTCCTGCCGATGTGTTTGGTGAGATGGTCGCCAGACCGCACACCCGAAGTGGACCCGTACGCGCACCCGCCGCGATTTTTTTCATCCTCGTGTTCACCGCTCTCCCGCAAGCCGCATCCGGAAGCGCTTGGGATGAAGCCCCCGGGCACGGGCAAATCATACTGACGACATCGTATCTAGCGACGTCGCGGAGTTTTGATTCGAATTGGAACAGTCATCTCTTCCCATACAACGGCACTTTCCGCCAATTCCAAATCAACGCGTTTCTGGATCTCGGCCTCCGGCGGCGCTGGGATCTGCTGGCCAACGTCCCGTTTCCGTTTTTGCGATCTGCCAACGATTATGGCAGTCAAGAAAGTTCAGGTGCCGGCGACATTGCTGTGGGATTGAAGTACCGGCTCAATTCCCTCGAATCTCCCTGGGCCATAAGCGCCCAAGTCCTTACTCAATTTCCCGCATATTCGGCGACTACTTCGCCCCCACCGGGAAATCATCAGGAAGACATCGAAGCTCGCTTCCTGGTGGGCCGCGGCGGGAAGTGGCTCGACACGCCCGTGTTCTGGGATGCGGAAGTCGCCTACCGCTACCGCACGGGTGCTCCCGCCGACCAATTTCGCGCCGATGTAACCGGCGGAATGAATCTCACGCGCAATTGGATGCTGATGGTGCAGGTGTTCACGATAACCAGCATGGGCAACTCCTCGCCGGTCGCAACGACCAACCCCAACGCGCAGTCCGATTTTGATTTGTACAAGGTGCAACCCTGCGCGGTCTGGCGCGTTGCGCCCAGATTGCGCGTGCAGGCGGGATGGACTTACGCGTTCGCGGCCCGCAATACCAGTCGCGATCACACGGTGCTTCTCGCGCTATGGAAAGATTTCTAACGTCCGAAAACTCAATGCCCAACAGCACGGAGCATCATGCGCATGCTGACGTAGCCGCTTCGCCCGGCGTGCTCAAGCCGGCCCAGAGACGTATCGGCGAAATGTTGGTAGATGCGGGATTGCTCACCACCGCGCAGGTCGACGAAGCCCTGCGGCAGCAGTTGAAATGGGGCTCGCGGCTGGGAGACATCGTCCAGGCCTTGGGCTGGGTGAAGCCCAAGGACTTCTATCGCGTCCTGGCTCGGCATTTCGACTTGGGCTTTGTCGATATGGTGCAGGAGCCAGCCGACGCCACTCTCTTCAACACTCAGGAATATGGCGATTACGCCCAGCACTTGTACGTGCCATGGAAACGAGTGAACGGAGTGCTGTGGATCGCCACCGCTCAGCCCGGATCGCGGCATTTGCTCGACGGGTGGGGCAAACGCCCCAATACACGTTTCTTGGTGACTTCGAAATTCGATGTCTTGTGGGAGCTGCAGCGCATTGCCGGATCGGACTTCAGCCGGATGGCTGTGGACGAGCTAGCCCGCACCGATCCCGAACATTCCGCGCGGGTGGTGATGACGAGCAGTCAAAAATATTTCACCGCAGCGGTGGTCTTAGCGGCAGGACTGAATTTTTTGTGGTTCCCCTTGTGGACCGCAATTGCGCTCAACGCGGCAATCAACCTCTTGCACTTCTGCACCTTCACCTTTCGCACCGCCTTGGCCTGGCTGAGTTGCGGTGGCCAGGATGAACTCCTGATCAAGAACGAGGAAGTAGCCGCCCTGCTGGATACCGACCTGCCGGAATACACTGTGCTGGTCCCGATGTACAAAGAGCCAGAAGTATTGCCGATTCTGGCGGCGGCGTTGCGCAATCTGGACTATCCGCGCTCGAAGCTGGATATCAAGCTGGTCCTTGAAGAAAGCGATCTGGAAACAATTGCCGCGGCTAAGGCGCAGGGAATGGACGCCACCATTGAGATCGTGCGCGTGCCATATTCCGAACCACGCACCAAACCGAAAGCCTGCAATTATGCCTTGCGCCTGGCTCGCGGCAAATATTTGACCATCTACGACGCCGAAGATCAGCCCGAGCCAGATCAATTGAAAAAGGCCGTCCTGGCGTTCCGCAAACTCGGGCGCAACACCGCTTGTGTGCAGGCGCACCTGAACTATTTCAACGCTCACGAGAATTGGCTGACCCGCATGTTCACCCTGGAGTACGCGCTGTGGTTCGACATGTTCTTGCCCGCACTGGATCGCTTGCAGGTCCCCATCCCGTTGGGTGGAACTTCAAATCATTTTGATCTTGCGAAGTTGCGCGAGGCGGGCGCCTGGGATCCGTTCAACGTTACCGAAGACGCGGACTTGGGATTGCGCTTTGCGGCCCTCGGCTATCACGTAAGCGTTGTGAATTCGGTCACCTATGAAGAAGCGAACTCGCAATTGCGCAACTGGATTCGCCAAAGGTCGCGCTGGATTAAGGGCTATATGCAGACCTGGCTGGTCAATATGCGCCATCCGGTCCGCCTGCTGCGGCGCGTGGGTTTCCGCGGCTTCTGCTCGCTACAGTTATTTATTGGCGGCAGCATCGTAGCCGGGCTGGCTCATCCGATCCTGCTGATTCCGTTTCTGATCTGGCTGCTGACCGGCATGAAAACGTTCGACCCAATATTTCCGCCGGCGGTCTTGGTGGTCAGCGTGGTGAATTTGACTCTCGGGAATGCCTGCCTGATTTATGTGTCCATGCTGGCTGCCGCAAAACGGAAACATTTTTGGCTGGTGGCGCAGGCCCTGATGGTGCCCGCGTATTGGTTATTGCAGTCGGTCGCCGCGTACAAGGCGGTGTGGCAACTCATCACGAAGCCGTTCTATTGGGAGAAGACCTCGCATGGGATCAGTCGATTCACCAATGTGGAAATCGCGCGAGCCGCAGTGCGGAGTTAGCTCTGTTCGAACGCAACTCCTGCAAGCCGCTTGTGCCCCTGCGGCCCTTGCCGCGTTAGCTTGGATGTTCGCGGGTGCCGATTCGTGGCGCTCGGCGATTTGGCCCGTGTTGCTTCTCGTGCTTCTGTGGAGTTTCCATCTGGAGCGGGCTGCGCTCGGCGGCCTTTGGGCCTTTGTTTTACCGCTTCTCGTTGGCGCGCAATTGCTCCTTTGGCTGCGCCGAGTCCAGGATCTGCCCCCTCACGCAATCCTAAGTGCGAGCGCGTCGTGCGTGTTGTTGTACCTGTTAATGAAAACGGTGGGCGGGACCATTGCCCAGCCGGAGCTTCAGGGAATTTCTTCCGCCGCCGCGATCCTTGCGCTCGCGCTGCACGCGGGTGCGTTGGAAGTGGTTCTGTCGGGCGCGTTCAGTTTGATTTTGTTGGCGCGCTGCAGGAGGCCGTGCTGCGGAACCCTGAAAGCTGCACTCCTCATCTACTTGCCGTCGGTGTTTGGAATATTCACCGTCTTGACCGCAAGGAAAATGATCCCCGGGTTCTGGCTGCAGGCCTCATCCACGTTTGCTTCATTGTCCGGAACGGTGCATATCCTCGCGCCAAGAAATGCCAATGGTGAGTTGCACGCCTTGTCCCCGATTTTCATTTTCGCGACCGCGGCCATCTTGACGCGCATTGTCGAGCGCCTGGCGGGGTACGGCGATCTGGCGGTTCTGGGCACAATGCTATTGGCTGCTTGCTTTGCCGCCACGGGAAAGTGGCCGGACATGCTGCGCCCCGTCGACTTGGGTGTCATTCTCTACGTAGCGGCCATGAGCTTGATCGCCTTGTCTCCTCCACGACGGCTGCCGTCTCTGAGTTTTCTTCTCGCGTCCATTTGTGCCTCTTGTTGGGTGTCCGCTCCCTAATTCATTGCCAGCATTTGATGGGCAGTTCGCAAAGCAAAGCAGTCAAAAAAGACCGCTGCATTCTTGGACCGTTTTGGACCGAAAATTGGGGAATTGGTGAACGAAATACGGAGGCTAGTTGGTGGAGCCGATGGGGTTCGAACCCACGACCTCCTCGATGCCATCGAGGCGCGCTCCCAGCTGCGCCACGGCCCCACCGATGCCCCTAAAGTTTAGCACACTCCACGCACCTTAAACCCATTCACTCAATCGCATCTCTCGGAGTTATTGTCTGCACCATACGGCTTGTCTGCTCTCGCCGAGTTTACGCTTGCTGCGTTGCTCCACCACGTAATCGAAGGGCCAATTCCGCGATTGCTTTCACGACGGTAACGCCCCTCGAACTGCCAAGAAATCCACAGCGGTACTGCATAAGCTGTGGAAATCCCGTTTGAATCGTTTGAAACCTGTTCCGAAACTCTCCCTAAGTCCCTGCAAATAAGTGTTTTGCAATTCACTGGGTTTCTGTGACCGTGCTCACCGTCTTCCCGTGGATTTTCCTTTAACCTTGATGGACAAGCTCGCACGAGATTCGTTATTCTCCTCGAGCACGTCCCTGCTGTAAATCCTAAGGAGCTACTTCTCATGTCTGCCGAATCCGAAAGTCACCACTTTCGCGGGGTTCATTGCCGTCGTTGTGGCAAGCCCGTTCGCTTGCCCGAATTGGTGACCAAACGGGATGCTGCGGTTCACGCCCCAGAGCAATCCACTGACACCGAGTTTCACCTGGCTTCCAAAGTTTTTGTTCTTCGCTGCCATTCCTGCCGCAGAGAATCCATCTACGCCATCAACCAAATCGTAGATTGCGGACAGGTCCTCAGCGCCGTAAGTTGAATTACGCGCATCTCCTGATGCGCCAGCCACACAAAACTGAACACCCAGTACCCTCGCGTTTCGGCCACGTCCGTTTCTTTGCAATCTGTTACTGTTTCCGGAATGACTCTCGTCTTCCCATCCGGATTTCTCCGCTTTCCTGCACCTCAAGCCGTATTTACCCACGTTTCCCTCGGTGACCGGTGAGTTCCTTCCGCACCATCAACCTCGAAGCCGACCTGCCCACCGTCGATGAAGCGCGCCGCACCTTGCTCGACGCCGTGAAATCCGCTCGCCAATCCGGCGTCTTCGCGCTGAAGATCATTCATGGTTATGGTTCTTCCGGTAAAGGTGGCGCTCTCCGCGGTGCTGTGCGCTCGTCCTTGCTCCGCCGCAAAAAGGAAGGACTGGTAACCCGCGTGATTTTTGGAGAGAAATTCTCCGTTTTCGAGGAAGATACACGCTACGCGATCGAGCGCTGTCCCCAGATGCGTGGCGATCGCGACTTGAATCGCTCCAACGAGGGCATCACCATCGCCGTTCTGGTGTAATCGATGAACCTTCCCAAACGCATCCTGCTCATCACCCTGTCGTGTATCGTTTTGTTCTTCGCTGCGGACACCGTCCTGTACTGGGTCCGCTCCAGCGCCGGAACCGGTGTTGGAAAAGTGCATCGCACGCGCATGCTCGCCATTCCTCAAAAAAATGGCAAAGTAGAATTCCAAATCGATTCCGCGCAACCCGAGGAAGATGTTCCCTGCGTCCACACGCTTCTCCCGCACCGCGGAATGAACCCCTGTTGGTACGTGACCCGCCACGCACACGACCCCGTCGTGATGTAGACTGATCTCGTAAGAACTTGGGCACTCTTCGTGCCCTACGATGGCGTCGCTCTTACGTCCAATCAAAGGCGAACAGACGTCATGTTTAAGTCCATTCCGCGCTCAGTTCTTTATACCGTCGCGATCCTCTGGTGGGTCGCTGCCACCACGTATTCGATTATGTGGATGGTCGATAACCGTAGCATGGGGCATCCCGTTGAACTGGGATTCAACATCTACCGGGATACCTCGTATCAGTCCGATACTCATTCCATCCCCGTGTATAACGTTGCTCCCGGCAGTCCCGCCGAGCGCGCGGGACTCCTTCCCGACGACCAGATCATCGCCATAAACGGCCAGACCCTGGACTCCTACGCTCTTTTCGACCACATCTGGAGCACCTCATCCCCCGGCGATCACGTCCGGTTGACTGTTCGCCGGCCCTCTCAGCCCGGCACCGTCGACTTGGAAGGAGTTTTTCAGGTCACCAAGCTTAGTCTCCCGACCGAAGGGTTCGGCCGTTCCGCAGCGCGGCAAATTATCAACTTCTTCCCCGTTTTGTTCCTGATTGTCGGCGGCGTGGTGCTCTTTTCACGCATCGACGATCCGTACGCCTGGTTGTTAGCCCTGCTGTTTACCTGCATGATCGCCACCGCTCCGTGCCATCTTTTCGGCAGGTTTCCGCCGTTCATGCAGCGCGGTTCCCTGGCTTTCCGGGGAATTTTCGATGGCATGGCTGCGCCCATGGTTTACGTTTTTTTCGCGGTTTTCCCCGAGCGGTCCGTAATTGACAAGCGCGCGCCGTGGCTCAAGTGGCTGGCCATCGCCTTTGGCATCAGTCAGGCCATTCCTGGCCTTGCCGCCGGCGATCCGCAATGGCCGCAATTTCTCCAGAAAAAACTCGGACCTGCCCTGAGCTACAATTCGCAACACCTGATCGTATACTCGTTCGTGGCACTGGGTTTCCTCTCGCTGTTCCTCTCCGCTATTCGCCGCAACGGAACCGTCGACGGGCGCCGCAAGGCCCGTGTTCTGCTCTGGGGCTCCGTCCTCGGCACATTGCCGTTTATTCTTCAGCGAGCCGCGGATGACCTTTTCCACATCACTACACCCTTTTGGGTCACAACCGTGGTCCTGCTTTTGATTTGCGTGTACCCGCTCTCCTTTGCCTACGCCATTGTTCGCTACCGCGTCTTGGAAATTCCCGCGCTGCTCCGTCGCAGCGCGCGCTACGTGCTCGTTCAACGAGGCTACGTGACGCTCCTGGTCTGTGCCGCCGTTCTCGTCGTTTTTCTCTTCGCGCGATTCCTCTCCATCTTCTTCGCCCAGCACTCCGAATTCGCTTTGGCATCCAGCGCCATCTTCGGTGTCGGCCTGGTCTGGGCTTCCGGGCCCTTGGTGAAACGCGGCACCCAACGCATCGACCGCGCTTTTTTCCGTTCGTCCTACGATGCCCGGTTGATCTTGCAGGATCTCGCCGCTAAGACCCGCGACGTCACCAATCGCGAGGAACTCGCCACTTTGCTCCGCCAGCATCTCCAGGATGCGCTTCATCCCCGCTCTCTGGCGTTCTATTTCATCGACGCCACCGGTGAACTGAAATCTGCCGACGGCGACCATGCTGTCCAGCCACCGATCCCGCCCGGTAGCCCATTCCTGGAATTTCTCCGCGAACGTGGTCGCGCCTGGGATGTGCCGCCTCCCACTTCATCCGAGTACCCCGCGAACTTCCCGATCGCCTCGCTGTCGCCGGAGTGCGTGGTGCCCCTGCTCGGTCGCAACGCACGCCTCGTCGGCTTGATTGTTCTTGGTCAATCGCTCTCTGAAGAGCCGTATTCCCGCGAAGACAAACGCATGCTCGAATCGGTCGCGGGCCAATGCGCCGTCGCCCTCGAGAATATCGGACTGGCTGAAAATATTGCCGATCGCCTTGCCGCCGAACAACGCGCCGCGCACGAAATCCAGATCGCTCGTGATGTGCAGTCCCGCCTTTTCCCACAGACTATGCCGCCGCTGCGCACCTTGGAATACGCCGGAGCCTGCATTCAGGCCCGCCAGGTTGGCGGCGATTATTACGACTTCCTCGATCTCGGCGATTCCCGCGTCGCGTTCGTGCTCGCCGACATTTCCGGGAAGGGAATTGCCGGCGCTCTGCTGATGGCCAATCTCCAGGCCAATCTGCGCAGCCGCGCCGCCGCACTCAACGACCTCGCTGGCCTCATGAAGTCGGTCAACAAGCTGTTCTTCGAAAATTCTCCGGAAGACCGCTACGCCACGATGTTCATCTGCGTCTACGACGATTCCTCGCGCTCCCTGGAATACGCCAATTGCGGCCACAATCCGCCATTGTTATTCCGCAAAAATGGCGCCATCGAACATCTGACCACCACTGGCACCGTCGTCGGCCTGTTCGCCGATTGGGAGTGTGAAACCAGAGAGATTGTTCTTCAGCCCGGCGACCTGCTGGTTATCTACACCGATGGCGTTACCGAAGCCAACGATGCCGACCTCCGCGAATTCGGCGAAGCGCGCCTCGTCAGCACCGTCCGCGCCTGCCAGTCCGCGCCTCCTCAGGACATTCTTGCCGCCATTGAACGCGCGGTTCAAATTTTCGACAATGACAATCCTTCCGACGATCTCACCCTGGTTGTCGCCCGCGCTCGTTAATCGCTTCCAGTTCCCGGCTGCTCAGCCGTCACCCGCCTCCTCGATGCTATTCTTTCAACTATCTTGCTCCGCAAATTCGATGTGCTGATTCTGGGCGGTGGCGCCGCTGGACTCTTCTGCGCGGCACAAGTTGCCAGACGGGGTCGCCGCGTTGCTCTCCTCGAACGCTCCGACGAACTCGGCAAAAAAATCCTGATTTCCGGCGGCGGCCGCTGCAATTTTACGAACCTGCACTGTGCTCCTGAAAACTTCCTCTCCAACGATCCCCACTTTGCCCGCTCAGCGCTTGCTCGTTTTCAACCTGCGGACTTCATCGCCCAGGTCGAAAAACACCGCATCCCGTACCACGAGAAAAAACTTGGTCAATTGTTTTGCGATCGTTCGGCTGCGGAAATCGTTCGCATGCTGGAATTGGAATGTCGCGAAGCAGGCGTTGAACTCCACACCGGCGTCACCGTTAGCAACGTGCGGCACAGCGAGGTTTTCGTTGTCTCCACACGCTACGCAGACCAGTCGCAGTCCGAATGGCGCGCCCCTTGCCTCATCGTCGCGACGGGTGGCCTTTCCATCCCGAAGATGGGCGCGACCGCTTTTGGGTACGATCTGGCCCGTCAATTCGGCCTCAACATGATCGCCACCCGCCCCGGCCTCGTCCCACTGACCTTTGACCCCGCCGATCTTCGGCAGTATCACGATCTCGCCGGGGTTTCCGCGGAAGTGATCGCTCGCTGCGGCCGCCAACAGTTCCAGGAGAAGATGCTGTTCACCCATCGCGGCCTGAGTGGCCCGGCAATTCTCCAGATTTCTTCCTACTGGCAGCCCGGTCAGCCGCTGGCCATCGACTTGGCGCCCGAACGCGATGCCACCGCTGCACTCCGCGCCGCCGGAACCCGCACTCTCGCGGTTCTGCGCAAATCTTACGAAGAGTTTCTGCCCAACCGCCTTGCGCAACGCTGGCTCGAGCTGCACGCTCCGGAAAATTTCACCAACGCCTCTCTGGAAAAATTAGAGCGCCACACCCATGCCTGGTCGCTTCATCCCTCCGGAACCGAGGGCTACGAGAAAGCTGAAGTCACTGCCGGGGGCGTCGACACCCGCGAGCTTTCCAGCAAAACCATGGAAGCGCGCAAAGTTCCTGGTCTTTTCTTTATTGGTGAAGTTGTCGATGTTACCGGTCAACTGGGTGGATTCAACTTCCAATGGGCTTGGGCCAGCGCCCATGCGGTCGCCTCCGCTTTCTGAGTCGCCGCGAACCGCTCAGCCCTTTTGCCCCTTCTTCAGGAACGTCCCCTTATCCAGATCGTCAAACGCCTGCCGCAACTGCTGCTGCGTATTCATCACGATTGGTCCATACCACGCCACCGGCTCTTCCAGCGGCTTACCCGACACCAGCAGAAACCGTATGCCTTCCTCCCCAGCATGCACCACCACTTCATCGCCTCGATCAAACAGCACCAGTGAACGGTTATCCGCTTCCGCCGGCGGTTTCGTGTCCAGCCACGCTACCGGTTCCGTCGGCACGTCCAATGGATCCGACGCGTTGCAGAACGTCCCGCTCCCCGCAAACACATACGCAAATGCGTGCCTCGTCGTTTCCACCGGCAGCGTCTTGCGCACGCCCGGTGGCACCGACACATCCACATACGTTGGGTCCGCAGCGATTCCTTCGACCGGCCCCCTCTTACCCCAGAATTGTCCGCAGATCAGCCGCACATGGGTTCCGTCGTCGTCCGTCAGGCTCGGTATCTCGCCCGCCTTCGCTTCCTGATACCTGGGATCAGTCATTTTCAGTGCGGACGGCAGATTCGCCCACAACTGGAACCCGTGCATCCGGCCCGTTGCATCTCCCTTGGGCATTTCCTGGTGAATGATCCCGCTTCCTGCTGTCATCCATTGCACGTCTCCGGGCGCGATCGCGCCGCGATTTCCGATGCTGTCTGCGTGTTCCACCGTCCCCGCCAACACGTAGGTGATCGTTTCAATCCCACGATGCGGATGCCACGGAAACCCTTTCAGGTAATCTTCCGGAACGTCGTTGCGAAAGTCGTCCAGTAACAAGAAGGGGTCGAAATCGTTGGTGGTTCCAAATCCGAATGCACGGCGTAGGTGCACGCCCGCGCCCTCGAGTGTTGGCTTCGCGCGTACCAGTCGTTTTACGGGTCGGATGGACATAAAGGGCCTCCTGAAGAGGAACCAGTCTACCCCGACCCGTCTGCTCGGTAAATCGGGGCATTCCTTCTGCCTTCGCCGCTCCGGCAGTCCCGTTACCAGCGTGCCATTGCACCTGGCCCTCCCCGGTGCCACAATGACCCATCATGAGGAGTTTCGGCCACTTTCGCCGGGAAACATCTTGGGTGCGCACGGTGTCTAATACTGTGAGCGGACATAGGCTGGGTTTGAGGCCAGCCGTCGAGCCATGAGGCCCGGTTTCTTGATTGACGACGGGCCGGAAAGGCAGCCCGTGTCGGATTGGGCCAGCGCCCTCTCTTGGGGCCACGATGAGACCGAGCTGGTAACCGAGCTGCAGGCTGGCTCGGAAACCGCCTTCGACTGGCTCGTCACTCACTACCATGGTCCTGTGTACAACCTGATTCTCGGCATGCTCGGCGACACCTTCGATGCCGCCGACGCCTCCCAGGAAGTTTTCCTCAAAGCCTTTAAGGGCATTCGCAGTTTTCGTCGTGGCAGTTCGCTGAAGACCTGGCTCTATCGCATCGCCATTCGCGAAGCGCTCAACCATCGCCGCTGGTTCAAGCGCCACTTGCAGAAAAACGTCTCCATCGATGTCGAACCCGAAGAAGGCGTCGCGCCGATTGAGATCGAAGATCTGGCCGCCACGCCGTTCGATCAGTTGGCCGCGCACGAAATTCAGGTAGCGGTGCAGTCCGCCCTGCAACAGGTGCCAGACGTCTTCCGCAGTGCGGTCATCTTGCGCGACCTCGAAGGCCTCAGCTACGAGGAAGTCGCCGAAGTCTTGGAGTGCAGCGTGGGCACCGTAAAGAGCCGCATTTTGCGCGGACGTCGCGCCCTTCGCGAACTTCTGGAGCCTCTCCTGGGAAGTGCAGACGCTCCTACACGTACCAATGCCAGCGTAGCTCGCTCCGCTTCCCAACCGTCTTACGGCCATCGCGGGCTGCAAGCCGCCTATGTGCGGGTCCGCGATTCGTCGGCGCACCCGGTCAATTTGGATGACCGTGCGTCACGTGAGGAAAACTTATGAAGTGCGAAAAGGTACGATCGCGGCTCGCGGGCTATCTGGACAACGCCACCGGTTACACTCCGGCGGAAAATGAACGGATTGCCCTCCGCAACCATTTGGAAAACTGCCCATCCTGCCGCGAAGAACTGCAACGCTACCGGAAACTGGCCGTGTTATTGTCCCGCATTCCTCGCGCTGTCCCACCGGCGAATCTTGCAGTTCGCATCAAAGTGGCCGCTGCTCAGGCCGAACCCACGCAAAGTTGGACTGGCCGTTGGCGCGCCCTGAAGGACCGCTCCGAAGTTCTTCTGGACAATGTATTCCGTCCACTCACGGTTCCGGCCACCGGCGGGCTGTTCTCCGCCATCCTGATTTTTGTGTTCGTATTGCACCTGATTCTGCCTGGTATCACCGTGCAGGCCGATCCCAACGATGTTCCGACTGGCCTGCTCCGCCCCGCTGAGTTGATCTCTCTTTCCGATAATCCCGAAGGCATCGCGCCCGAGGAGCAGCACCCCGACATCATGCTGGAGCACGATCTTCTCGTCGATGTCACCGTGGATTCCCAGGGACAGATGATGAATTACGAGATTCTGTCCGGTCCCGACACCCCGCGCCTTCGCCGCCAGCTCGATCAGATGCTCATCTTTTCGCGTTTCCGCCCCATGCTCAGCTTCGGCCGGCCCATGTCCGGCGGCCACGTCCTGCTGACCTTCAGTGCCGTTCACGTCCGCGGGTAACCCGCGCGATTGATCTGATTACAGAAAAGGCAACGTACTTTTAGATTTCAATACGGTAATCACCTTAATACGAATTAACTCGATTTAATGGTTGGTATCCCTTGCGCAAGGTTACATTTCTTGTCATAGTTGGCACACCAATAAAATATTAAGTTGAGGCTCAACGTGGCTAAGACTGCTAAAGTAAGTTCCAAACCCAAGAAAACGGTTCGCGACGAAAAATCTCAGTTCGGTAAGGACCGCCGTCGCCGCCACCATCACTTTCTGGTGACGGTCAGCTACGCCGATGGCGAATCCTTCGGCCGCGTCTATACCGATAAGGAGAAGGCCCAGCGCTTCGCAGAACGCCAGCGCCGCTCGCCGATGGTCAAGGCCGCTAAGGTCACCCAGGTCTCCTGAGCGCGCCTTTGTTCTCCTCGCGTTGCACTGATTCGGTGCAGCTTGGTTGCGGTTTTTTGTGTCGCCGTGTTATAAAAGAGGTGGTCGAGCGGCCTTAGTATAATGGTAGTACGGAACCTTGCCAAGGTTCAGGCGTGAGTTCGATTCTCATAGGCCGCTCCATTTCACCGAGTTCCTGGCCATCCCTCGCGTGTTACTGCCGACGGAAAACCGTGTTCGGCCGATTCCGGCTAACGTTTACTGCCGAACATCTCCCCAACGACACGTCAGCCACGTATTCTTTATCGGTATTTCGTCAGGCAAAAATCCGGAGCCGAGGCCGCTAATCCCCAGCAGCCCTTCTGCGTAACTTTGCGAATCTCCTCGCAGCTGTTTTCCTGCACGTTGCATCCTTTGTGCGGCGCATCGGTCACCCGGTTGCACTCATCGGCGAGTTGGTTTGCTTTGTCTGCCCCATCGGTAGTCAGGCAAGCATGCGTTTCCAGATATTTCGCGCGGTCCTCGGCTGAGGTCGCAGAGCCGGACTGCGCGGTGGAACTGGCCGCGTCCTTTTCGCGTTGCTCCTCCTGATATTTCGCGTTATCCGCCAGCTTTTCCATCAGGCTGCGATGCGGCGCTGGCTGACCGCTGTTGACCTGAGCGCCGTTCGGCTGCACTCCGGGTGCTGCGCTGCCCTTGGTGGCGTCGGGAGCTGTGATCGCTCCAGGCACGGCAGCACCTCCCACATTCGCGGAAACACTCAATCCCACGCTGGTTCTGGAGCCACCCTTCATCGATTCGCATGACCCTTTGCGGGCGTAACCGTAGCTGACTGCGGCGTTGCCCTTGTTCATGGTGCCGTTGTAAGCCCCACTTGGCACCGCTTGCTGGTTGGCAGTGATCCGCGCATACACGGGAACGCTTCCGGACACCCGTTCCCCTCGCCCAATCGGGACATCAATAGTCGGAGCCTTCACGGACTTGCTGTACCAGCTGCCCCACACCGTGTGCCGGTCGGCGTCGCTGTACAGGTTGTAGAACAATTTGTCTCCGGAAGAATCGGTGAGCCACCGTGTGCCATCGTTGGCAAGTCCCCAACTCGGACAGATTCGCACTATTTCGCGGGAGTCTCCGGTGCACACGTAAGTGAACGTACCCGCTGCATCATACGGGTTGCCCTTGGAGAGATCGACCGTACCGAACGAAATGTTCGACGCGCTGAACGTGCACTTCGGATCGCTTTGTGCCCGGGATGCCACACAGCCGAACAGGCTGACAACCAAACAAAACACCATCCAAACCGAACGTCGCAAGTGAGATCCCACAGCGGGTTCCTCCAGGTAAATTCCTCCGGCCGAGTCCGCTTATTTTACGGACTAGATACCTTGCGTCAAGTGCTTCAGCGGTCTGTCTGGTGCGCCTCCTTTACCTACCCCGTCCCCCCGTATTCCCAATTGTTCCCGCCCCTGCCCTTGTGCGAATATCTTCCCCTGGCTTGGCGACCACTCAACCGGCCAGCGAACGTTTCCAAGGAGCCTTCATGAAAACCGTGGCCCTGATCTCCCGACTCTTGCTCGGTCTAATCTTCCTGGTCTTCGGACTGAATGGATTCCTTCATTTCATCCCGATGAAAATGCCTGCCGGCCCCGCTGGCCAGTTCATGGGCGCCGTCTTCGCCACCCATTATTGGGCGTTGATCTTCGCTTGCCAGGTGCTTGGCGGCTTGCTCCTGCTGATCGGCCGCTACGTGCCGCTGGCCTTGGTCATTCTCGGTCCCGTCATCGTGAATATCTTCTTTTTTCACGTGTTCATGGCTCCGGAAGGACTCCCGTTGGCGGTCATTGTCGTCATACTATGGGTCATCGTGGCCTGGTATAACCGTCGGCACCTTGCCGGTATCCTCGCTCAGCGCACCGAAGAGCCAAGATAAGCTCGATTGCGGGCCGCTAAGTCCCTCATTTCCCCTACTTACAAAAAGGAGGGGGGTGGGGGAGTACCTGTCTAGTCAACGGTACACATCCGGAATGTCGGACCGCCGACATTTTATTCCGTGCGGTACCCTTCCCGGCGCCATCCTGCCCGCCGCTCGTTGCCACACAAGAACCTCTCGCGGTATAGTCAGCCACAAACTGATGCCGAAAAAATCGCGAACTTCACCAAAAAAATCGGAACGCGCCTCCTGGCCGACTCTCGACGAGCTCTTTGCCGCGGGCCGCGCCTTGCGCGACAAAACTCCCAGAAGCGCCCACGCCCGTTGGACCGTGCCCGCCGGCCGTCCCGATCCGATCGCGACACTCCACCACTCCGACAAAGGCCGTCTTCCCGAGCTTCTTCCGATACGCTACGGTCGCATGCGCCAATCGCCCTTCGCCTTCTACCGTGGCTCTGCGGCGGTGATGGCCTGGGACCTTTCCCGAACGCCCAAAACGGGCATCCTTATCCAGTCCTGCGGCGATTGCCACGCCGCCAACTTCGGCGGCTTCGCCAGCCCCGAGCGGCGTCTGCTCTTTGACATCAACGACTTCGACGAAACTCTGCCAGCCCCGTGGGAATGGGACGTCAAGCGCCTCGCCGCCAGTATTGTTCTTGGTCTTCGCGAAATCGGTATAAAGGAGAGCCAGTGCAAAGACGCTGTTTTGCAGATGGCTCAATCCTATCGCGAGCAACTGCATCTTCACGCGGAAATGGGGCCCCTAAAGGCCTGGTATTCGCGCGTCGACGCCAACCAGTTCGTTAAGCAAGCCAAAAACGCCGACGCGCGCGAGCGCTGGAAAAAAAGGGAAGCGGAAGCGCGCAAAGAGACTGGCGAGCACATCGCCCCGGAAATAGCCAACCTGAAAAATGGCAGTCTGCGCCTCGTCGATCATCCCCCGCTCGTTTACCATCCGCGCGAAAGCGACTTGATACGCAAGCACGTGACGGCCATGTTCCACCGGTACCGGCAAACCCTGCCCGAAGAGCGTCGCATCCTCCTCGATCGCTACCAAATTATGGATGTCGCCCGGAAGGTCGTTGGCGTTGGCAGCGTCGGCACCCGCTGCGCGGTCGCCCTCCTCCTGGGCGTTGAGGGTGACCCGCTCCTGTTACAGTTCAAGGAAGCTCTGCCCTCCGTGCTGGAGCCGTATGTCGCCAAAAGTCGCTACCGCAATCATGGCGAGCGCGTCGTCACCGGACAGCGCATCCTGCAATCCGCCAGCGACGTTTTCCTAGGTTGGACCCACGACGATAACGGCCACCACTACTACTTCCGGCAACTGCGCGACATGAAGATGAAGATCAACCTCGCCGGGTTGACCGACGATGATTGGTTCGAGTACGTCGGCATCTGTGGCTGGACCCTCGCTCGCGCCCAGGCCCGCGCCGGAAACGCCGCTATCATTGCCGGATACCTCGGCACCAACGACAAATTTGACGTGGCGCTCGAAAAATTCGCCGTGCGTTACGCCGATCAGGCCGACCGCGACCACGCCGCGCTCCTGAAAGCCATTCGCGCCGGACGGCTGAAGTCGGAAAACTTTGATTCGTAACGCCGCAATCGAAAGCGGTGAATAATTAACCGTGATGTGGTTAATTTTTAACCATCGATCCTCATCGCCGCTCCTCCGCGAAATTCGATTCCGAAAAAATCCCAATAAATCGAATACTTTTTAACGTGACTTCCGCTCTCGACCTCCGCTAAAGTTTGGCGCTGCAATTGCTCCCTCCGAGACGTCGGAAATCTTACACGCTGAGGAGTTGTCCCCATGTCCATTCCGAAGAAATCGATTGTTGCCGCAGATACCGCCGCCAAGACCAAGAAAAAGGCGCATGTTGCCTCGAAGGTGGAAAAAAGTACGAACGTTTCGATGAAGCGCAACCACGGCGTCCCGAGCGCGAATTTTCTCCGTAAATAACTCAGCGATTTTCTGATGCAATCGCTCCGGCGGACCGCTTCTCGCGGTCCGCTTCTTGTTGCGGCGGACATTTCCCGGCTTTCCGCTTCCTGCTTACCCTCTACGCACCAAAATCTCCCGTCTCCGTGAATTTGCCCCGGTTTCCCGTTACACTCGTCCGCAGTTGCCCGTTCCGCTCCCGGACGAATCCCCATTTCTAGGAACCTCATGCGAATCGAATCGAAAGCACCCACCCGCGTCGATCTTGCCGGCAGTACGTTGGATATCTGGCCCCTCTATCTCTTTCATCCCGGCGCGGTGACCGTAAACGCCGCCATCACCCGCTATGCGCAATGCGTCGTCGATACCCACCCCGCAGGCGACAATCGCATTCGCCTCGTTTCTTTGGATACCAATCGCTCGGAGTCCTTCGCATCCCTTGAAAAACTCGCCGCCACCCGTCGCTACAAGCTGCCTTTGTTGGCCGAGATCGTGAAGTTTTTCCACCCCTCCGGGGGTTTGACCTTGACCACCAACTCCGAGGCGCCCGCAGGAGCCGGAATCGGCGGCTCCAGCGCCATGGCCGTGGCCATCTGCGGCGCTCTTGATCGCCTGACCGGCGCGGGCAAGAGCAAGGTGGACTGGATTCACATCAGCCGCGATGCCGAGGGCATCGTCATCTGCGTACCCACCGGCACCCAGGATCACTACCCCCCGGCATTCGGCGGTGCGGCGGCCATCGAACTCAGCCCGGGCGGCGAGCGTCGCATCGAACTGCGCGTCAATCTCGATGAACTCGAGCGCCGCCTGGTCGTCTGCTATACCGGCAAACCGCGGCAGTCTGGCATCAACAACTGGGAAGTGTTCAAGGCGCACATCGACAACAAGAAATCCGTTCGCAGCAACTTCGAGAAAATCTCGCAGATTGCCCAGAAATTGCGCATCGCCCTGGAAGCAGCGAATTGGAAAGAAGCCGGGCGGCTGATGCACGACGAATGGACCTTCCGCCGCCGCAACCTGCCCACAATTTCAACGCCAACGATCGACCGCATCATTCGCCAATTCCCGCAGAAAGGGAGCACTGGCCGGAAAGGTCTGTGGCGCCGGGGGCGGTGGCTGCGTGGTCCTGCTGATTGAGCCGGACGCCCGCGAACGCGTTGAAAAGACGGTCCTCGAAGCCGGCGGCCAGCTCCTGCCTATGAAAATCGACCGCCAAGGCGTTCGGGTAGTCTCCCAATAATTCTCTGTACACACCGCTTGCCCGCGGATGTAGCATCATAGGTTACGGAGGTGCGCTCCGTTCAACCGGCCATGTCCTCTCGCATAGCCATTGTGATTGCGCTGGTCATGCTCGGCGGCGATCTGCCGCAGACATCGCCGCGGCTTCCCCAGGAACATGCTCTTCCCAGCGCCACCTTCAGCGGCGAAACGACCCCCATGTTTCCGCTGCCCATGCGCGCCGACGATGCTTCGCAGACTCAGCAGCCCGTCCCGCCCGTCAACACCAAAACCGTTCTCAAGGAATCCTCCAAGCTGCAGCTCATCCGCTATGTTTCCGGCGAATTCGCCAAGGCCCTGAAACCTTTGCCTGGCGGCAAAGACGGTTTCATCGTCTACATCGATAAGCCCATCAACGATCAGTATCTGGAGCGCGCCGTTGCCACTCACGGCTCTGCCATCAACACCGGCGACAACGTCCAAATTACCAGCCTGGAATTTCACGACAAATCCATCATCGTGGATCTCAACGGCGGCGGCCGCCCCAAAAAGCATTGGCGCGACCGCATTCAAGTCAACATGGGCGGCGCTTCTCCCATTCCGGATACGTCCACCACTCAGCCTGCTAACGATGGACAGGACGGAGGTCCCCCAGGCTTTCAGCCGGGCCAGGGCGGCACGCTCTTCCTGGAATTTCCGCAACACGTGCCGGATATGTCGCCGGACCAGTTGAAAGAGCTCCTGGCGCCCTTTCTGGACTTTCATAAGGTGCGTTCCGCTTCAGTTCACTGGATCGATACGCTTCCGCCGGAAATGAAAAAGGCGATTACCGACCGCCACGCCATCCCCGGAATGGACCGCGAAGAAGTCGTTGCCGCTCTTGGCAAGCCCGATCGCAAAGTGCGCGAGCGCGACACGCAAGGCAACGATACCGAAGACTGGATTTACGGCCATCCCCCGGACAAAACCATCTTCGTCCACTTCATTGGCGAGCACGTCGCGACCATTAAGCAGTACCCGCAGTAGCCCAACATCATGGATCAATCTACAGAACTGAACCGCCTGGTCCGTCAGTTGAACGACGATCCCCGCACCGTTGAGCCGGATGCCTCCTCCACCTCGCGGCTGAAAAATTGGCTGAACCTGCTGGTCGTTCAGCAGGGAAGCGATCTCTTGCTGGTTCGCGGCGCCCCTCCCGGCATTCGCGTGGAAGGCTCGGTTCGTAAACTGGAAGGCGAAGCGTTGAGCAGCCTCGACATCGAAGCGGCGATCACTCCCGCGTTGAGCGCGCACGCACTGCGCCTGTACCGCGAGTCGGGCATCGCGGATTCTTCGTTTCGCGTCGCTGGCTTAGGACGCTTTCGCATCAATCTGCATCGCGAACGCAGCCATGCCGCCGCGGCCGTCCGAGCGCTTCCTTCGCGCGTGCCGGTCCTTTCCGATCTGCATTTGCCTCCGTCCGTCGCTGCCCTCGCGCGTCTGCCCCGCGGACTGGTGCTGATCGGTGGCCCCGCCGGCTCCGGAAAATCCACTACCCTGGCGGCGCTGATCAACGACATCAACCATCGCGAGGCGCGGCACATCGTGATGATCGAAGATCCCATCGAATACGAACACACGCATGTGCGCAGCATCATTGAGCAGGTTGAAATCGGCACGGACGCTCCCGACTTTCCTACCGCCTTGCGCGCCGCGCTCCGGCAGGCGCCGGACGTCATCGTGGTTGGAGAAATGCGCGATCCCGATACCATGCGTATCGCCGTGGCCGCCGCGGAAACCGGCCATCTGGTACTTTCCACGCTGCACACCACCGATGTTTCTTCTACCATCGCCCGGATTTCCGATGCGTTTCCCGCCGAGCGCCAGAATTTCATTCGCCAGGAATTGGCCATGGCGCTCTCTGCGGTGCTCACCCAGATGCTGTTGCCCGTCAAGTCCGGAGGGCGCATTCCGGCCGCTGAACTCCTGCTGATGACCAACGGCGCGCGCCATCACGTCCGCCGCAACGCCCTGCAGCATTTGCATCAGGAGATTGCGCTCTCCAAGAAGAGGGGCTCGTTCACGCTGGAGGAGACGCTGGTCAACCTGATCCAGCAGGGTCACATCGATAGGGAAGATGCGGCCCTGTGCGCCATCCATCCCGACGATCTCGACATCCTTCTCAAGCCTTCGTCCGCATCCGCTCACGCTTAAATACGCACACCCGCTGATTTGCCCTTGGCGTGTACGTCCGCGTGCAAATTTGCGTACAATCGGGAAAGGCCGCGAACCGTAAGAAAATCCTCCGCGGCGCATAGCTGTTCCTGGAGACCGACCGATGGCCGATCCACTCTTGATTGCCCAGAGCACGCAACCTCTCTACTTGCTGCCGAAAATGGCCAATCGCCACGGACTGGTTGCTGGCGCTACCGGCACCGGCAAAACGGTCACTTTGCAGGTCATGGCCGAGGCCTTCAGCCGCATCGGTGTTCCGGTCTTTGCGGCCGACGTCAAAGGCGACCTCTCCGGCATCAGCGAACCCGGCAAAGACAATCCCAAGCTGGCCGAACGCGTTAAGAAACTAAAACTCGGCGACTTTGCGTTCTCGGGATGCCCCGTGACCTTCTGGGATGTCTTTGGCGAGCAGGGCCATCCCGTCCGGGCCACCATTACGGAGATGGGCCCGCTGCTGCTCTCCCGGTTGATGAATCTGAATGACACGCAGGAAGGCGTTCTAACGCTGGCCTTCAAGATCGCCGATGACAGCGGATTGCCCTTGCTCGACGTAAAAGACCTGCAGGCCATGCTCCAGCACATTGGCGACAACGCCAAGCAGTTCCAAACCCAGTACGGAAACATTTCCGCCGCCAGCATTGGCGCCATCCAACGCTGCATTCTGGGCCTGCAACAGCAGGGCGCAGAGAAATTCTTCGGCGAACCGGCGCTCAACCTCGACGACCTGATCCAGACCGACTCCAACGGCCATGGTGTAGTCAACATCCTTGCCGCCGATAAGCTGATTCAAGCGCCCAAGGTTTACGCCACGTTCCTTCTGTGGATGCTGACCGAGTTGTTCCAGAAACTGCCCGAAGTCGGCGACCCGGAAAAACCCAAGCTGGTTTTCTTTTTCGACGAAGCGCACCTGCTGTTCACCGACCTGCCAAAACAGGTGGAAGACAAAGTTGTGCAGGTGGTGCGCCTGATTCGTTCCAAGGGCGTTGGCGTGTATTTCGTAACGCAGAATCCGCTGGACATTCCGGAAACGGTTCTCGGACAGCTTGGCAATCGTGTGCAACACGCCTTGCGCGCGTTCACGCCCAAGGATCAAAAGTCCGTCAAAGCTGCGGCGCAGACCTTCCGCGCCAATCCCAAACTCGACGTGGAAAAGACCATCACCGAACTGGCGGTTGGCGAAGCCCTCGTGTCCTTCCTCGATGAAAACGGAACGCCGGGAATGGTCGAACGAGCGCTGGTTCTCCCGCCACACAGTCAGATCGGCCCGATCACGCCCGACCAGCGCAAGGAATTCATGCAGAAGTCCCTAGTGGCCGGTGTTTACGACACTGCCGTCGATCGCGAATCCGCCTTCGAAATTTTGAAGAGCCGCATCGGTCAGGCGCCCGCCGCAGGCGCTCCCGGCGCACCAGCAGGCTCGCAACCGTCGACTCCCTGGTATGAAAACATTCCCGGAATGAGTTCGCACGGACGGCGCGGCGACACCCTGGTCGATGCCATGGCCAAGAGCGCTGCGCGCACCATGGGCAGTTCTTTGGGGCGGCAGATTGTGCGCGGTGTCCTGGGATCGTTGCTAGGCGGCAGCAAGCGTTAACCGCGGCACGCTACTTGGTTGCGGAGGCCGTTGCGTGGGCTGGTTCGTTGGTCATGGCCACTACCGCTGCGATCGCCTCGCGCACTTCGGCAACGTTCGTCCACGGCAGGAAATGATCCTGATTGGGGATGGTCATCAGGTGGACCATCGGATTTTTCTGCAAACTCTCGTTCCATAAACGCTACGTTGGCGTAAGGCACCAGGCGGTCCTTTGTTCCGTGCACAATTTCCACCGGACACATCACCCGGTTCAGTTTCCCCTGCAACTGCTCCAATTGGCCCTTCAGCGGCATTAATTCCTGGTTTGAATTCCGAATCATCCGTGGAAGCAACGGGCGGATCACCGGCCACTCGCCCACGTATTGCAGCCAATGAATATGTTCCTGAGACGGGTCCAACGCTCCCGCCAGAATTACCAGGCCACCCACCTTGTCCGGAAAATCCGCTGCGGCCTCCGTCACGATAGGTCCGCCAAGCGAATGTCCCACCAGAATCGGCCAGTAGCCGTGCCGTTCCACCAGCAACGGCTCCAGCGCCGCCGCTTGCATCTGCAACGAAGCCACGCTCCCGGCCGGACCACTCTCTCCAAACCCGGGCCGGTCCACCGCCACATACTCAAATCCGTCCGGCACGTGCAGCAGATAGCCTGCGAGGTCTTCCGCGTCGCCCGGCGTGCCATGCACAAAGATGACCCGCCGTCCCTCCGGATCGCCCGCATGGAGATAACTGACGTGTCCGCCATAGTCCGCGGCAACCGGGTAAACGCTGCGCGGAATCGCGCCGATGGCCTGCTTGGTGGCCGCGTCCATTGGCGGAAAATCCAGTTTGAAGTGCAGATAAACGCCGATGCCCGCCAGCGCCAGAACAAATACCAGCGCGAACAGCAACCGCCTTCGCCAGCGCGCGCCACGTGTGTTTGACGTATCGCTCATCAATCCTCTGTTTTACATCTTCCGTGATCGGATTCCGCTGACAGTCGGATACCGCGCAGCGCAAAAAGGTTTCACACGAAATGCTCAGAAGTAGTCGCGTATCAGCCGGCTGTTCCTATAGATGTGCGCAACAATCAGAAGCGACCACGGCCAACATGCATAAAAAGTGCGCCTGCAACAGCGTGCGGCGGGTATGCCCGCGCGTGTAGCGCAGGGCCAGCCCAACGCCCAATTGCACCAGCAGAATGCCCAGCGCAATCGTCGCCAGCCACAACCCGCTGAACGCACTAACGGGAATGTGCCCGGCACGCATCGGCAGCCACGCGTGCCACATGGACATCGCTGCTGCCACTGGTGCCAACCAGTAATGCCAGGTGAACGAGCGAGCCCGCAGCCTTCCTTTTGTGAAGACGTACGGAATCGTGATCACCAGCAGGATGAACGCGAAACTGGCCCAGCCCCAGATGCCGGTGGGAGTGAGTGACGCCCGATGCGAGCAGCTCAGTCTCGACCATACGTTCGTTCGAATCTCCTCCTCTCTTCTCCCGCTATTTTCCTGTCTTTCTCCCGTCGTGTGATGCGCGACACGACTCTACACGTTGACATTCCGCTACACTACACCTAGCATTTTTAGTTCTACACGCGGCGACTCTCTCTGTCTCCGCAATCAATGACCCTCACCGGAGGAATAATGCCTATTAAAGTTGGTATCAACGGCTTCGGCCGCATCGGTCGCAATATTGTGCGCACCGCGCTTGACGACAAGGATATCGAATTTGTAGCGGTAAACGATATTACCGATGCCAAGACGCTTGCCCACCTCCTGAAATACGACTCTGTCCTCGGCAATCTCCCGCACACGATCACCCACACCGATGACACCATCAGCGTCAATGGCAAGTCGTTTAAGGTTTTCAAGCAGAAGGACCCCTCGCTGATCGATTGGCCGAGCGTCGGCGCCGACGTGGTCGTTGAATCCACCGGCTTGTTCACCAAGGGCCCCGAAGCCGCCAAGCATCTGCGTGGCAGCGTGAAGAAGGTCATCATTTCCGCTCCGGCCACCGAGGTCGATGCCACCTTCGTGCTGGGCGTCAACGACAAGAAATACGATCCGGCGAAGCACAACGTGATTTCCAACGCATCGTGCACCACGAACTGCCTCGCGCCGGTTGCCAAGGTTTTGAACGACACCTTCGGAATCGTTTGCGGCACGATGACCACGATTCACTCCTACACCAACGATCAGCGCTTGCTCGACCTTCCGCACAAGGATTTGCGGCGTGCGCGCGCGGCGGCTCTGAGCATGATTCCCAGCACCACCGGCGCGGCCAAGGCGTTGAAACTGGTCATTCCCGAGCTCGACGGCAAACTGGACGGCTACTCGATGCGCGTGCCGACGCCCAACGTCAGCGTGGTGGACCTGACCGTATTCGTCGAAAAGCCGGCCACCAAGGAGAGCGTAAACGCGGCTCTGAAGGCTGCCGCCGAAGGCCCGTTGAAGGGCATCCTCGGGTACACCGAAGAAGAACTGGTTTCCGCGGACTTCAAGGGCAATCCCAACTCCTCGATCGTCGACGCGGACTACACCAAGGTCGTTGGCGACAAGTGCGTCAAGGTCCTCTCCTGGTACGACAACGAGTGGGGATATTCCTGCCGCGTACGCGACCTGATCAAACTCGTAGGCAAGAAGTAGCTTTCAGCCAACCCGGGGAGCGGCGCAGCCCAACTCGCGCTCCCCGTGGTTGCCGCTCCATGCGGACTGCAGTGGGCACACTCCAACTGAGAGAAAAACATGAGCAAACTCACGATTCAAGATTTGGATTTGCGCGGGAAGCGTGTATTCATTCGCGTGGATTTCAACGTTCCCCTGAAGAATGGTGTGGTAACCGACGATACCCGCATCCGCGAAACGCTTCCGACCTTAAAGCTGGCGATTGAAAAGGGCGGCCGCCTGGTGCTCGCGTCCCACCTGGGGCGCCCCAAGGGTGGTCCTGACCCCAAGTACTCGTTGAAGCCCGCGGCGGCCAAGCTGGAAGAGTTCATCGGCAAGCCGGTGGCGTTCGCGTCCGACTGCGTCGGCGCGGAAGCCCTCGCCAAGAGCAAGGCGCTCCACGATGGCGACATTCTGGTTCTTGAGAACGTTCGGTTTCATCCCGAGGAAGAAAAGAACGGCGAGGCATTTTCCAAACAGCTTTCCGAACTCTGCGACGGCGTCTTCATCTGCGATGCGTTCGGTTCCGCGCACCGCGCCCACGCCTCGGTTGTCGGCATCACCAAATTTGTGAAGCAGGCGGCAGCCGGCCTGTTGATGGAAAAAGAGCTCAAATACATCGGCAACGCCATCAGCCATCCGGTTCGCCCGTTCGTGGCCATCATCGGTGGCGCAAAGGTCAGCGACAAGATCGAAGTGGTCGAGAACCTGATGAAGATAGCCGATGCCATGTTGATCGGCGGCGGAATGGCGTACACCTTTTTGAAAGCGCAGGGCCTGCAAATTGGAAAGTCCCTGGTGGAAGACGACAAAATCGATCTCGCCAAGAAACTGCTCGCCGAAGCCAAGCAGAAGAACTTCAAGCTGCTCTTGCCCGTCGATCACGTGGTCGCGCCGGAATTCAAAGCAGATGCTCACCGCAACCACCGTCGACGTAACCGCAACCCCGGCGGACGAGATGGGCCTGGATATTGGCCCCAAGACCGTCGCGATTTTCGAGGAAGAACTCGCCAAGGCCAAAACCATTGTGTGGAACGGTCCCATGGGCGTATTTGAAATGCCCGCATTCGCAAAGGGCACGCTGGCCATCGCCAAGGCTGTTGCCGCCGCGACCAAATTTGGCGCCACCACCATCATCGGTGGTGGCGACTCCGTTGCCGCTGTTCATCAGGCCGGCGTGACCAAAGACATCTCTCACATTTCTACTGGCGGTGGCGCCTCGCTCGAATTTCTTGGCGGCACCAAGCTACCGGGCGTGGAGGCCCTGACCAACAAATGAGCACCCTGAAGCGTCGCCGCGTTATCGCGGGCAATTGGAAGATGTACAAGACCCAGGCGGACACTCGCGCGTTTTTCGCCGGGTTGAATCCGCTGATCGCAGGCGTGACGAATTGCGACATCGTCATCGCGCCTCCGTTCACAAATATTCCCGCCGCGGTGGAAGCCGCGAAAGGAACTCAACGTGGCGATCTCGGCGCAAGACGTCTATTGGGAAAAGGAAGGCGCGTACACCGGCGAAATCTCCACGGGAATGCTGGTGGAAGCGGGCTGCAAGTACACCATCGTGGGACACTCCGAGCGCCGGCAGTTTTTTGGCGAGACTGACGAGACGGTGTTCAAGAAGACCAAGGCGGCGCTTGCGGCGGGACTGACGCCCATCGTCTGCATCGGCGAAATGCTGGCCCATCGCGAAGCGGGCCAAACCGAACACATCTGCGAAACCCAGTTGAACGGCAGCGTCGGCGGATTGACCCCCGAGGAGTTCTCTCGTATCCTAATAGCTTACGAGCCAGTCTGGGCGATCGGTACCGGCCGCACAGCTACTCCGGAAATCGCGGCGGCGGTTCACAAGCATATCCGCAAGTGTGTTGCAGCCCGGTTTGATGCCAACCATGCTTCCGCAGTCCGTATCCTGTACGGCGGCAGCGTTAAGCCTGACAATATTCAGGGGTTAATGGCGCAGGAAGAGCTGGACGGCGCGCTCGTAGGTGGTGCCAGTCTGGATCCCAAGTCGTTTGCCAGCTTGGTGAAGGACTGGAAACGCTAGGGTCGCCGCGGGCTTCCGCATAATTCTGTTTTCGAGGGATGGGTAATGCCGTACTGGATGAAGTGGACGATCTCGATTTTGATCGGTTTGGGAATTGTGCTTTTGGGCTTCCGTTTGCCGTGGGGCTACAACTGGATTCTCAAGCCCTTCTTTGTGCTGAACTGTCTCGTGCTGATCATTGTGGTGCTGCTGCAGAGCGGCAAGGCTGCCGATCTGGCAGGAGCCTTCGGCGGCGCGGGCAGCCAGACGGCGTTCGGTCCGCGCGGCGCGGCCACCGTCCTTTCTCAAGCAACCACCTGGTGCGCCGTCATGTTCATGGTCTGCGCCCTGGCTCTGGTGCTTCGCGTGGATATCGGCGTGGAAAGCGGCGGCTCGGTGCTGGAGAAGTTCTCCAAGCCCGCCACCAAGACGGCGCCTGCTCCCGTGACACCGGCTCCGGTCGTACCCCAGCAGACGGCGCCAACCCAAACTGCGCCCACGCAAACTCCTCCGGCCTCGCAACCGAAGCCGTAATTGGATTTTTCGACGGCTTGGTTTTTCGGATACCTTGCCGGAAACTTGGCAAGGCAGCTACAATATTCTCTCTTCCTCTGTGCGGTCGTGGCGGAACTGGCAGACGCACCAGCTTGAGGGGCTGGCGGTAGCAATACCGTGGTGGTTCGAATCCACTCGACCGCACCAACTTTCTTAGCACAATTGAATCTCCACCGCTCCCGTCTTCATTCGGTCTACACCTGCTATCATTCTGCTTATGTCGCTGCAACTGAACGAAGTGGAACTGCGCGTTCTTGGCGCCCTGATTGAAAAAGAGATCACCACGCCGGAGTACTATCCGCTGTCCGTAAACGCGCTGCTGAACGCCTGCAACCAGAAGTCAAATCGCGAACCGGTCCTCACCCTGGAGGAGGAAACGGTTCGCCAGGCGCTGCGCTCGCTGACCGACCAAGCGCTGGCACGCTCTGCCGGCGGGGATTCACGGGTCCCCAAGTTCGAGCATCGCTTCAACGAACTCTTCAATTTTCACCGCCATGAAATCGCCATCCTGTGCGTGCTGCTATTGCGCGGCCCGCAAACTCCCGGAGAGTTGCGCACCCGCACGGAGCGGATGTACAGCTTCGAAGACCTCGATGCGGTGCACTCTGCGCTGAATCTGCTGATGAAACGCGAGCCTCCGCTGGTGAAGATCCTGCCGCGGCAACCCGGCACCAAGGAAGCACGCTATGCGCACCTGCTGGGAGGAGAACCGTTCGATACCGCCGAGCCTCCGGTTTTCCCTGCAGATGCCGGGCAATCCACCCGCCAAGCTCCCGCGGAACGCATCCAACGTCTGGAAGATGACGTCGCGGAATTGCGGGGGGAATTGGACTCGTTGCGCGGGCAGTTTGCGGAGTTTCAGAAGCAATTTCAGTAGCCTGCAACCGATTCCAGGGTGTGCGAAGGTTTGCTTTCGGACTTCCGCACGCTACACTATTGCCCTCAGCCGCCGACGCGGCAGAACGCATTCAGCATGACGATCCACAATCACAGCGCGGCTCCGCCGAACTCCGACGCCGACGGGTTTTTCCGCCGCGTCTTGTTTCCGACGAACCACAAGCACATCGCCTTGCAGTACCTCTGGCTCTCGCTGGCCAGCGTTCTGGTGGGCATGCTGCTCTCGACGATCATGCGCATGCTGGTGTCGTGGCCGGACGCCGCGATCCCGTTTCTCCGCGCCATGGAGAATGCTCCGGAGCGCTACGCAGCGATTCGGCTACTACACGGCTCCTTGATGGTATTTTTCGTGCTGACTGCGGCCCCGCAACTGGGATTCGGAAATTACTTTGTGCCTTTGCAGATTGGCGCGCCGGACATGGCGTTCCCGCGCTTGAACCGCCTGTCGTTCTGGATGACCTTTGGCTCGCTGCTGCTGATGAGTTCGTCGTTCTTGCCGCCGCTGGCGATCGGGTTGAATACATGGCTGGCCAGCGCGTTCCTGTTCTCGCTCGCGGGCCTGCTCAGCGCCATCAATTTCACCACGACGATTTTGCAATGCCGCACGGAGGGCATGACCCTGCCGCGCATGCCGGTCACCGTGTGGGCCTGGTTGATTAATGCGATTCTGAGCATGCTGATCTTCAGCGTTCTGCTGGCAGGCAGCACCGCGCTCCTCTCGGACCGCATCCTGGGCTCTCATTTCTTCTCCGCAGCCGGTTTTCTTGCTGCCAACCCCCAGAATCTGATCCGGCAGGCAGCACTGCCCGTTTTGTGGCAGCGCTTGTTCTGGTATTTTGCGCAGGCGCAGGTTTACGTGGCCATGTTGCCGTGCTTCGGTATCGTTACCCACGTGATCGCCACCTTCGCGCGTAGGCCAGTGTGGCGCGAGCGATTGGTGGTGCTTGCTTTGTGCGGCGTCGGCCTGGTCGGCTTCTGTGTGTGGGGTTACCACATGTTTGCCACCGGGATGAATCCCTATGCCCCGCTGGTATTCTCGGTGCTGGCTTCTTCGCTGGGGATTCCCGCATCCATTCTGGTGGTTGGCTGGATGGCCATGATCTGGCGTTCGCGGGAAACCAAGCTGCCGACTTCAGCGCTATTCTCGATCGGCTTCGTGTCGTTGTTCGTGTCCGGCGGATTGTCCGGAATTTTTCTCGCAAAGCGCGGCACATCCACGGTCAGTGAGGAATTCGTTATCGGCCACTTCCACCTGGTGATGGGCGTGGCCGCGACATTCGCCATCCTCTCCGCGCTGTTTTTCTGGTTTCCCAGAATGTTCCAGGCGCGCCTCGACGAGCGTATCGGCAAACTCCATTTTTGGATCACCTTCGCCGGAGTCTACGCTATCTTTCTTCCGATGCACTGGCTCGGGATGCTGGCGCAAGCGCCCGGCGGAATGAATGGCCCCGTATTCACGGTAGCCACAGTGCAATTCTTGCGAACGTTCATCACCGTCGCCACCGTGGTAACGGTATCGGCCCAACTGCTGTTCGTCTTTAACTTTTTCCGCGCAGTACTCCGCCTGCACGCGCCTCGCGTCGGCAATCCGTGGTCTTCGGCGACTCTGGAATGGGCCTTTGCCGCTGGCAACGTGCCTCCGACCGGGAATCCGCATGTCTACCGCGGAGCCTACGAGGTTTCCGCGGAAGACGGCGCCTTTGTGCCCCAATCTCTCGCGCCCACACCGTCGGACGACTGAGCTCAGAACTTTACGAGACAATTACCATGCCAGGCGCAGCCATCCCCGACGACATCGAACTGATCATCGAGGACGTTGGCGGTGGCGGTGGAACGCTTCCGCCTGCTCCTGGCGGCCGCGGCGGTGGAGGTGACGGCGACGGCGATGGAGACGACAAGCGCCACCGGCCTAGAGGGCAATCCTCGCTGAATCCCTTCCGCACGGGAATGATCATCGCCATCGTGGCGATTTTAATGTTCTTCATGGCGCTGGCCGCCGCGTTTCTGGTGCTGAAATTCGGCCACCGCAATTGGACGCCCGTCCATATTCCACCGTTGCTATGGTTCAACACCGTCGTGCTGCTGACCAGCAGCGCAACGCTGGAGATGGCTCGCAAGCGTCTGTCTGCGAGCCAAGAAGCCCAATTTCGAAATTGGTGGTTGGTCACCACAGTTCTTGGTGTGCTGTTCCTTGCAGGCCAGTTGCTGGCGTGGCGGCAGTTGACGCGACAGGGGATCTATCTGGCTTCCAACGCCGCCAGCAGTTTCTTCTACATCTTTACCGGGGCGCACGCCCTTCACCTGCTTGGCGGCGTGTTGGCGCTCATCTATGTAGCGTACCGCAACTATGCGACGGCCACGATCACCCGCTCGGTGGCCGCGGAAATCACTTCGTACTACTGGCATTTCCTGGACGCCTTGTGGCTTTTCCTGCTGGTTCTTCTGTTTGTCGGTAAATGAAGGAAGCCCGGCAAACTTCGCCGGGCCTCCGTAGATCAGCCGAAATCGCTGTGGCTTAGAAAAGCAGCTTCAACGCGACTTGCAACTGCCGGGCGCTGGTTGTTCCATCGGGACGGGTAATCGTGGATGTGGATTGTCCGAAGGTAGAATCCTGCAGCAGGTTGTCTGGCTGCGAAAATTGCGTGTGATTGAAGAGGTTGAACGCTTCCACGCGCAATTGCAGGTTAAACCGCTCGGTGATGCTGGTGTTCTTCAGCACGGCGGCGTCAACATTGACGTAGGACGGCCCATACCACCAGTTCTTCCCAATGTTGGGCTGAACATCAAACGGCGTCAGCTCGAACGCGCTGGCGGCTGGACCCGTGAAGGTCTTATCGGTCCCCGGTGGTTGGCTGCCGCCTCCCAGGAAATATCCGCGCGCGGAGCGCCCTGTGTGATCGCTGTCCTGGTTGCCGAAGATGTCGAAGGGATGCCCGGTCTGTGCGGTCACGAGGCCCGTGATGGACCAGCCCTCCAGCACGCGTCCGGCGAACCCGGAGCTGAGGTGAGCCTTGCCCCGGCCGATATTCGGCTCGTAGATGAAGTTGACCACGCCGCGATGCCGCACGTCGTAATCGGAATTGCCCTTCTCCGCCGCCAAGTCGAACGTATTCCTGCGGGAAGTTCGCGTTGCCTTGCGCCGCGGTAAACGGGTCATTCACGTTGTCGATGGCGTGCGCAAAGGTGTACGCGGCTTGAAATTGTATGCCGTGCGACATCCGCTGTTGCAGATTTACCTGCAAGCCATTGTAGCTGGATGCCCCGATCGATTTGTTCAGTATAGAGCCGGGCGATCCTCCGGCATTATTGAGTGCGTTGTTGTACACCGCATCCGAAGGGCAACACGCCAAATTCCTGGCCAAACCACAGGTTCCCGAACTGCAGCGTCGAGGTGTCGCATCCGTAGGCGTTTCCGGGAACGCAGTACGCCAGAAGATTAGATACGAGGTTCGGCTGTGGAGGATTCGCGTCCACGATCCGGAACAGATGGTCGCCTTTCACTCCGACGTAATTGATCTCAATCGTCATGGTGCTGCTGAGTTGCTGCTGGATACCGAAGTTCCAGTTCTGGCTGTAAGGAGTCTTAAAGTTCGGATCGAATAACGTGGCGTAAAACGCGGATCCCTGAGCCAGCGTATCTGAAGTTGGCAGGATCGTAGGCGTAGACAAGGCCGACAAAGGCGCAGAGGCGGGATTGAAGTACGACTGGCTGAACGGTGGATTGCCGCGCGCGTTGCCGAACAGGTTGCCGTAAACACGGTCGTGGAAAATGCCGTACCCTCCGCGGATGGAGGTCTTGCCTTGTTTGGTGGGATCCCACGCAAAGCCGACTCGCGGCTCGAAATTGTTGTATTCATTCTTGTACAGGTTGTATGGGGTTCCCGGGCCAACCACGCTGAACGTTAGCGGCGCTGGTCCGCTGGGATCCATGAACAGATTGGAGAGGTTGTTGTGGACCTCGAAGGGCACTCCGTAATACTCATATCGCAGGCCGTAAGTCAATGTCAGGTTAGGTTTCCACTTGAAGGTGTCTTGAGCGAACCCGCCCCATTCGCGTTGGCGGAATCCGCGCAGGTCGGAACCATTCGCGTCCAGATTCTTGTCGTAGTATTGGCTTTGCGACTGTGCGTAGACATAACCCTGCAGGCCGAACACAGCATCTTCTACGGAGGTCAAGGTAGCCTGATTCGCCGGGTCCAGCAGGGGCGAACCTGTCGGAAGATTTAGCGAAGCGGTCGAATAGCCACTATTGGAATACGCCGAGAAATTGAAAGAAGCCCGCGTGCCGAAGTTATCGTAGGAATTGGAGTAGGAGTCGCGGAACTCTCCGCCCCATTTGAACAGGTGCCGGCCACGCGACAGACTCATGTTGTCGATCGTCTGATACGTCCCGGTATACCGCGCCTGCCCGTCCGAATCCCCCAAACTGAGACACCCGAATCCGCTGAAGGTAGGCAACGAATAGTCCGCACCGCGGCCAAAGCTGTCAACGAAGCCGAAACTGTTGAAAGTGCTCACTCCCGTGCAGTTGAACTGTAGATCCGTGCGGTTGGCGCCGAATCGGAATTCGTTTACCAGGGTGTTGGTGAATGTCGATGTCAGCGAGATTGCTGCGTTCTGAGTGCGCTGATACGAACTAGTGGCGCCCAGATCGCCCGGTAAGAAATCCGAATGGAACGGATTCGGGTCGGTAAACCGGTTGTAGGCGTAGCGCACGGAAAGCACTCTCGGTTGGGGAGAGATTTTGGTCGACTTTGATCGTGAAGTCGTCAGTGTTCTGCCGCGACGCGCTGGGAAAGAAGAGTGTTCCGGCAACACCGGGAATAACAACGGGGCCATTCGGAGAAGGCGCGGGATAGAGCGCCAAAATTTTCTGGATCGTCGGATCCAGCGGCAGACCCTGCGCGTTGTTCGCGCTGGTGGGAGTGCTCACATCGATGGCCTGCCCGAGGGTAGTGAATTGCCCGGTCTTGAATTCTGGCGTGGGCACTACGGCACTGTTCGTCAACGTCGTGACGAAGCGCTGCCCCTCGTAATTGCCAAAATAAAAGGTTTTGTTCTTGATGATCGGTCCGCCGATGGACGCCCCAAAATCGTTGCGAACGTAGGGATTCTGGGGTCCTTCTGCAGCGGGGTTGAAAAAGTCGCGCGCGCCGAGCGCGTTGTACCTGCCAAACCAATACGCCGATCCGTGGACATCGTTTGTGCCGCTTTTGGTGATGACCTCGATGATCGCGCCATTGTTACGGCCATACTCCGGCGCGAAGTTGTTGGTAATCACCCGGAACTCCTGGGTGGAATCGGGATTCAGGGAGTTCAAGCCGCCCGGAATGCCCGGAACGTCCGTGTCGTTATTGTCCACGCCGTCCAACAGGAAGTTGTTGTTCCGCTCGCTGGTTCCGTTTGCTGAAAAACCAGCATTGCCGGAATTGCTTTGAATCACGCCGGGGCTCAGCAACACCAGCGAATAAGGGTCGCGCGTCAGCAGCGGCAGCTCCGTCATTCGTTTGGAGTCCACCAGGTTGCTGATCTGCCCGTTTTCCAGTTCCACCGGCGGCACGTCGGAACCGTGCACTTCTGTGGTGGTCGATACAGTGCCAACATCCAGCTTGGCGTCCACGGTGGCTGCCTCATTCACGGTCAGAACCAGATCCGCGACGTGGAAGACTCTTGAATCCATCCTTTTCGAAGCTGAGCGAATAGTGGCCCGGCACTAACGGCGTAATGCGATACAGGCCGGTTTCGTTGCTCGTCACCTCGCGAGTGGCACCCGTTTCGGTGTTCGTGATCGTGACTTTGGTTCCTTGCACGACTCCGCCGGCGGCGTCATAAACCGTTCCGGCGAGACTCGCGGTCTGTGCCGACACCGGTCCCGCGCATAGGAATACTAGTGCTGCGAAAACACTCCCAAAAAGGTACAACACCCTTCTCATAGAACTTCCCCCCCACACAGTGAAATTCGAGAAATTCCATATCAGGGCTATACGGAAAGGTCTCGTTCAGTCGATCGACCAATCGCTTCTATCGCTTTGTTTGCAAGTAGCTTAGCATCCGAAGTCGCCGGTCTGTCTACAGGATTCGCCGGGCAGCGTGCTCCAAGTGCCGCTAGAAATGAGGCTTGGGACGAGAATTACTTCAAGCGGGCAGGCGGATCGGCAGCCGGCGGCAGGCTGGCTCGAGAAGAACCAGTGGATCGATTTGCGGTTACCTGGGACGGACATGGCGAGGGAATGCCGACGCCGACGTTGAGATCAATGTGAGACTTGGCGCAACTTGGGCAGTACCCCTTCCCGGTTTCTTCCTCGCGAAGGCTCGCCAATTCGTAACAACCGCACACACAATCGCAGTACCCGGTCTCCGAGGCTGTTTTGATCGGCACCAATGCCATGGCGAACTCCTCCGCAGGCTACAAGGCAGATTGTAGAGGGCTACTGCTCCCGACGCAACGCCGGCCAACACGTCAGCGTGTGCCTGAAGGGATCCAGATTGCAGGGCGCTTATCCGAGGTAATTGCCCACAGCAAACTCGACAGAACTTTGATCGTTGTCGAGTGATTCTGAGTTAGCCGTGAAACCAGCAACGCCCAATAGCAGGTGGACGCAGATTCTGATGGCAAGTCAGATGCAATTTCCTCTGTTTGCGACCTGGAGAGGCGGTTTTTTGCGTGCGTTAACTACTCGACCTTGGGCATCCGCAACATCAAGTGAAGCAAGACAGCTAGAAGTGACGGGCTCAAGATAAGTGCCAACAACACAAGGGCCAAGAAACTCATTCAGACGGCACTCACTTTCCGAGAACAAGTGGCTGGTAAGCGGACACTAAGGGAAAAATGTTACGGACGATTGAATACAAGTTGTAAGTTCATTTTTTCCACAGAGCTGGCGACCGGAAGCATCAAAACGTAACGGACGTAACGAAGTGATTAAGTAATTCTTCTTGGCGTCCCCACTCCCCTTAGTTGCAACTTCGCGAATCCGCCATCAGTCGCCCAACGACCGCTTGTGGCCCCGCAGAATTTGTTGGCGCAAAGGTGCAAATCTAATTAGGATGTGCAGAATTGGCTCACCGCACTGAAACCAGCGCACTTGAGCCTGGAGGCTGCGAATGTCCGAGCATGAATCCGGTAGCCGAAAAACCAGGGTCGTTCATGAGTTGAAAAGTCTGTCGATCACGGTCCTTTACATCTGGATCCTGTTGAGCGTGTTCGCCCTTCATCGCGCAATGATTCTGAGCGAATACCATATTTCCGTCACGCAGCGATTGGGATTTGCGCTGCTGAACGCGGTCATCTTTGCGAAGTTCATGTGGCTGGGCGACCTGCTCCACGCGGGCCAGAGGGTGAAAGGCAAGCCGCTGCTTTACGCCGCGATCGCCAACGCCTTCATCTTTGCGGTTTTCCTCTGTATTTGCCAGATCATCGAAGATGCCTTAATTCACTGGTGGCATATGCGTTCCGCCGCGCCCGGGGCAACCGTGGCTCCCATGCAATCGCTGTCGGAATTTGCCATGCAGGGCGTGATTCTGTTCGTTGTGCTGATCCCCTTTTTCCTGGCCAGAGGTATGTTCGATTTGCTGGGAACCGACGCGATGAAGGACCTGCTGATTGGGTCCGGAACAAAAGCGCAAGCCGTAGTCGCCGCAAATCGTCCATAGAACGTAATCGCCGATTGCATGACCTCGGCAGCTAGAAAAATCTCATGATGAAACCGATAGTGGTCGTGGGCAGCATCAACCTGGATCTCGTCGCTCGCGCGAACCGCATTCCCGCACCGGGCGAAACGCTCACCGGAACTTCGTTTCAGACTTTCTTCGGAGGCAAGGGCGCCAATCAGGCGGTGGCTGCCGCCAAAGCCGGCGGAACCGTCCGCATGATCGGTTGCGTGGGCACGGATGCATTCGGCGCACAACTGCAGGAAGGGTTGCGCGCGGCAGGCGTCGATGTCGACGGCGTTTCGCGTGTCGACACCAGTTCGGGTGTCGCGCTGATCACCACCGACGCCGCCGGTGAAAACAGCATCGTCGTTATTCCCGGGGCGAATGGTTTGCTCACGCCGGAAACGCTTGCGAAACACGAAACAATCGTCAAAGAGGCCGGCGTCTTGCTAAGCCAGCTTGAGATTCCGGTCGCAACGGTCGAACTTCTGGCCGATTACGCCGCTCGTTACGACATCCCGCTCATTCTCGATCCTGCTCCTGCGCAAGAGTTGCCATCGGCGCTTCTTGCCAGGTGCGTCTGGATCACCCCAAACGAAACCGAAGCCGCGATTCTGTGCGGATCGGGCCACGCAACTGGCGATGAGGCCGAAATTGTGCACACGTTGCGGCGCCGGCGGGCGCGCAATTTAATCCTGAAACAAGGCGCGCGTGGAGTGCTGGTCGCCGAGGAAGACCACGCGGCGGTGCGCGTGCCGGGTTTCCCGGTTAAGGCCATCGACACGACCGCCGCAGGAGACGCGTTCAATGGGGCTTTTGCCGTCGCACGAATGCGTGGGCAGTCCGTCGCGGAGAGTGCGCGCTTTGCGAACGCGGTCGCCGCGATTTCGGTCACCCGTCACGGCGCGCAGCCGTCCATGCCGAGCGCTGCGGAAGTAGAGCAGTTCCTCGCAGATTCCCGGGCGCTATAAATCGCCGCGCGTTGACACTCCCTCCGCCACTCCGTTACGCTGAAAAGCTTATTCCTTCACGACGAAATTACAGGGAGCCGCATGGCTGACGAAAAGCTACCGACACGCGCCGAAGACTTCTCCGAGTGGTACAACCAGCTGGTCTTGAAGGCCCAATTGGCCGATTACGCGCCGGTGCGCGGCTGCATGATTGTGCGCCCTTACGGTTGGGCGCTCTGGGAGAACATTCAGAGTTCGCTGGACCGCCGGTTCAAAGCTACTGGCGTGCAAAACGCGGCTTTCCCGCTGCTAATCCCCAAGAGCTTCATCGAAAAAGAGAAGCACCACGTGGAGGGCTTTTCCCCGGAACTGGCAGTGGTCACCATCGGCGGCGGCGAGAAGCTGGCGGAACCCCTGATCGTCCGACCCACATCGGAAACGATCATCGGCCACATGTGGTCCAAATGGATTCAGTCCTACCGCGACCTTCCCGTTTTGATGAACCAGTGGAACAGCGTGGTCCGCTGGGAACTGCGCACCAAGCTCTTCCTGCGCACTCTCGAGTTCTACTGGCAGGAAGGCCATACGGCACACGCCACGCGTGACGAAGCAGTCGAAGAAACCAAACAGATGCTGGATGTGTACACCGACTTTGCCGTGAACGAAGCCGCCATTCCGGTCATCCCCGGCGCCAAGTCCGATGCCGAAAAATTTGCCGGAGCGGACATCACCTATTCCATCGAAGCCATGATGGGCGATGGTAAGGCGCTGCAATCCGGCACATCGCACTTTCTCGGGCAGAACTTCGCCCAAGCTTTCGAAATAAGGTATCTGGACCCCAACGGTCAGCTGCAGCATTGCTGGACCACCTCTTGGGGTCTGTCCACGCGCTTTATTGGCGCAATCATCATGGTTCACGGAGACGATCAGGGATTGATCCTGCCGCCACGGCTGGCGCCTACGCAAATTGTGATCGTGCCCGATCTTCAAGAATGACGAGGAGAAGGCTGCAGTGTTGCCCGTTGCGAAAGAGCTGAAAGCCACGCTGATCAAAGCCAACCTGCGCGTGACGCTTGACGAACGCGAAGGCTTCAGTCCCGGCTGGAAGTTCAATGATTGGGAAATGCGCGGAGTTCCGGTGCGGGTCGAGCTGGGTCCTAAGGACGTCGCCAAACAGGCCGCCATGCTCGCCCGCCGGGACCGCCCGGGCAGGGAAGGGAAGGTCAGCGCCGCTCTTGCCGATCTACCCGCCACAATTGAATCGCTCCTGGCGGACATCCACAAGTCCATGTTTGAGAAGGCGTTGGCATTTCGCCGGGCCAATACCCACGCCTCCAAGACCTACGACGAGTTCAAAAAGGCGGTGGAGACCGGCTTCTCCTTCGCGCACTGGTGCGGAGAGGGCTCCTGCGAGGAAAAGATTAAGGAAGAAACCCGCGCGACCATGCGCTGCATCCCACTGGATCAGGAGGCCGTTCTGGGGCACTCCGAAGGCGCAACCGGTGGCACCTGTGTGTACTGCGGAAAGCCGGCCAAGAGTCGCGCGATTTTTGCTCGCGCGTATTGAGTTGGGCGCGGCACAGGGCGTCGGCCAGCCCGTAACCCCTAGAGAACACCGGTGCTGGCTAATGCTCGACAGCGCCCAATACGGGTGCTAGCGTAAATCGTATAAGGATACGCGCGCTCCGCGGCCTGATTTGCTACGGGAGAACTTCCTTTGAAGATGCCGAGCCCTCTGTACCGTCACGCACAGCGTGGCGGTGGCAACCTCAAAGCCATCATCTACACTTTGTTCTTAATTGCGGGTGTGTATGCCGCCGTCAAGATCGTTCCGCCATATGTCGCTGAGTATCAGTTAAAAGATAAAATGAGCGAACAGGCGCGGTTTGCGGTGGTCAACCGCTATAGCGAAGATCAGATTCGCGACGTCATTTACAAAACCGTGACCGACCTCGACATTCCGGCGAAACGGGAAGATATCAAGGTGGAACACAACAACAGCGGGCTGGAAATCAGCCTGGCCTACTCCGTTCCGGTGGATTTCATGGTCTATAAGACCGATCTGAATTTCAATCCATCGGCCAGCGGCGTCGATATCATGAAATAGCGGGAAGGCGCACTCTGTTTGACGATTTCCTTGGTAATAACGGCCCAAATTGACGTGACTTTCCTCCAGCCTCTCAATACGTCAGAATAAGAAGGTCGTCGCTCTGGGGGGAGCCAATCTTTGCGCTTTCGACTGGGAAAGAGTTTCTGGACTTCCAAACTGGGTCTGGGACTCCTGATTTTTGTTGCCGTGTGCTTCCTGCTGGCCGCCAGCGCCTTCACGTATTACTACGTGAAAGATTCCCGCCTGATCGACGCCAAGCTTTCCGGACACGTTCTCCAGAACACGACACAGATTTTTTCGGCGCCCGAGCGTATCTCCGATGGCCAGTCGTGGGGAGAAGGCGACCTCGTTACCTATCTGCAGCGCGCTGGATACCGCCCGGAATCCGATGAAAACTCGCTGGGCCAGTACACCGTGGAAGGGAACAACGTCGACATTCGCCCGTCCCGGCTCTCCTATTTCGGCGGCAGCAATGCCCTCAGCGTGCAGTTCAACGGCTCGGTGATCAAAGCCATTCGGCCTCTTTCCGGCGGCGCCGATTTGGGAACCGGAGACATTGAGCCGGAACTGATCACCAACCTCTTTGACAGCGCGCGCGAAAAGCGACGTCCGGTTCGCTACGACGATTTGCCGGTCACCCTCGTGCACGCCATTCTCTCCGCAGAAGACAAGCGCTTTTTCGAACATCCCGGCTTCGACTTCATCCGCATCTTCGGAGCGGCCTGGGCCGATGTGCGCCACAGTCAGCATTTGCAGGGCGCCAGCACCATCACCATGCAGGTAGCTCGAACGTTCTTTCTTACCACCGACCGCACCTGGAAGCGCAAGCTCTCCGAAGCGATGCTGGCCTTCGAATTGGAGCAGCGCTTTTCCAAACAGCAAATCTTTGAGCTGTACGCCAACGAAGTGTATCTCGGTAACCGCGGCAGTTTCGGCATTCGCGGTTTTGCGGAAGCCAGCGTGGCCTATTTCGGCAAGGACCTGCGCCAACTCACACTCGGCGAGTGCGCTTTCCTGGCGGGACTGATTCGCGCTCCAAACTACTATTCTGTCGCCGATCGCCATCCGGAACGTGCCGCGCAATCGCGAGACCGTGTTCTCGCGCAGATGCTGGAAAACAAATACGTGACCGAGGCCGATGTCCAGGATGCCAAGCGAGCCCCTCTCAAGCTGGTGCGCGCCTCGGTAACTGGCAACGAAGCTCCCTACTTCGTGGACATGGTCAAGGATCATTTGCTCGAGAAATATACCGAGGCCGACCTGCTCTCCCAGAACTATCGCGTGTACACCACTCTGGATCCCCAACTCCAGCGCGCTGCGGCAGTAGCTGTGGAAGCCGGAATGAAGAATGTGGATGCGCTGCTCCAGAAGCGGTATGACAAGTTGCGCAAAGCGCAGGGCAAGAAGGGCGCCTCCACTGAGCCGGTTCCTCAAGCGCAAGTGGCCCTGGTGGCGATCGATTCCCATACTGGGGAAATTAAGGCTTTGATTGGCGGGCGCGATTACGGGCAGAGCCAACTGAACCACGCCCTGGCACATCGCCAGCCAGGCTCGGTCTTCAAACCCTTTGTCTATGCCGCGGCCTTCAACAACGCCGTCGACGGCGCACAGCCGATCGTCACCCCGGCCACCACGATCGACGACGAACCGACTGTGTTTGAGTATGACGGCCAGGAGTACACCCCGAATAACTACGGCGAGAAGTTCATGGGCCGCGTGACGGTGCGACAGGCGCTTACAAATTCGTTGAACGTAGCGACGGTCAAGGTGGCCGAGATGATCGGCTACGGTCGCGTAGTGCAGATCGCCAAGCAAATGGGTCTGAGCGCCAGCATTCGGCCCACACCGGCAGTTGCACTGGGAGCTTACGAACTGACGCCGCTGGAAGTGGCAGGCGCTTACACCGCGTTTTCGACCGTGGGCACCCGCGCAGAACCGCGCTTTTTGAAGTCGGTGGTCAGCGCGGGCGGCAATCAACTGGAAAAGTACACGCCGGTGAACAAACTGGTTTTGGACCCGCGAGTCGCCTACCTGGTCGATAGCATCCTGAAAGATGTCATCAACCGCGGAACGGGAGCCACCGTGCGCGCCAAGGGCTTTACGCTGCCGGCCGCCGGTAAGACCGGAACTTCCCGTGACGGGTGGTTCGCCGGTTTCACCAATAACCTGGTTTGCGTGATCTGGATCGGATTCGACGACAACCACGATCTTGGGTTATCCGGTGGCAACACCGCTGCACCCATTTGGGCGGACTTCATGATTCGCGCCACCAAGCTTCCTGGGTACCGGGACGTCAAGGACTTCGAAAAGCCGGAAGGCATCGATACGCGCATGCTCGACCCGGAGAGCCTGGAAGTCGCCACCCCAAGCTGCCCGACTACCCGCGAGGAAGTCTTCATTTCCGGGTCAGGGCCAACACAGTTTTGCGAACTACATGGCGGGCACGGGCCAGCCACCGCCTCCGGGGGTTTCCTATCTCATATATTCGGCGGCGGTTCCCCCAAGCCGCCTCAGGCGGAGACGCCCCCGGCAAACGGCGACCCAGCCGGCGGCCAGGCGGCCGATCCGACAGCCGCGGACGCCTCTACAGGGGGCAAGGCTCCGGAAAAGAAAAAGAATGCATTGCAGAAGATTTTTGGTATCTTTGGGGGCAAGAAGAAGAGTGATCCCGACCGGCCGCCGCCTCAGCAGACGCCGCCGCAGTAGCTGTCTCGGGACAAAGGAGAGTCGCCATGACGAAGTATTCTTTGGCGATTTGCGCAGCAGCCTTCGGTCTTCTCTCGACGTACCATCCTTCCGACGCTCAGATTTCGACTGCTCCACCTCCCTATCAGCAAACGGTAGTGCCGGCCTCCACGACCGTGGCCCCGGCCGCCCCCATATCCACCGAAGAACTGGGCCGGGTGTTGATGGCGCGAAAACAATATCGCGAAGCCCAGGATGCTTTTCATCAACTGACCGTGGAACAGCCGAAGAACGCGGTTTATTGGAATGAACTCGGCATCAGCTATCACAGCCAGGTGCAATTGGAGCAGGCGCTGAAGTGCTATGAACGCTCCATGAAGTTGGATCCCAAGTATCCCGACGCGATGAACAACGCGGGCACTGTCTATTACGAGCGCAAAAAATTCGCCAAGGCGATTCGCATGTACAAGCGCGCCATCGTGATTCGGGCAGACTCCCCCACGTTCTACCTGAATATCGGGTACGCCTATTTTGGAGAGAAGGACTACGAAGATTCGATTGCGGCATTCCGCAAGGCTTTACAGATCGACCCATCCGTCTTCGACCCGAACCGTTCGCACTATGGTTCCGTCATTCAGGATCGTTCGCTGGCTACCGACCGGGCCCGTTTTTACTTTTTGTTGGCAAAGTCCTTCGCCGAATCCGGCAACCTGGACCGCTGCGTATTGTACTTGCGCAAAGCACGCGATGAGGGTTATCAGGAACTCTCCGCCATCAAGAGCGACCCATCGTTCGCCAAGGTGATTGCGAGTCCGGACATTCAGGAACTCCTGATTCCCAAACGCGCCGAAGATACGCAGCCCTGAGCGTCACTATCGGCGCCTAGCGCCGTGTGGTTCTGATAAGATAAGCGAAGATGAACCCCCCGCCGCAATTTCTTCGCGGAATTTTGCCCATACTGTTCCTACTTTTTGTTGTTTGCGAGATCGTCGCAGCTTCACCGCAGGCCGCCACGGCCCCGCCTCCTCAAGTCCTTAGCCGCAATCCCGGCGGGATCTACCTCGTATTTCCCTTTGAAAGCGTGAACACTTCGCCGCGTTACGAATGGGTGGGCGAAGGTCTCGAGGAATGGACCATTCAGAGCCTGTCCGCCAACGGCCAGCAGGTCTATTCGCACGAAGGCCGCTTGAACGAGATGGATCTGTACGGACTGCCATCTTCGGCTCGCCTCAGCCGCGCCTCGATGCTGCGCTTCGCGCAGGAGATGGATGCGGATTGGGTGATCTTCGGCACGTTTTCGACGGACGGCACCACGCTCACCGTGAGCGCCCGCATTCTGCGAATCGATAACGTCGCGTTGCTGCCGGAAGTTCGCGAGAGTGGGCCTCTCGCTTCGCTGATCGACCTGCAGACCAAAGTGATCTGGCGGTTGCTCGTCTCCAATGACCGTTCCTATCCGCTGAGCTTGACGGAATTCGCCAAGCGGCAACGCACGCTCCGCCTGGACGCGTTCGAACGCTACGCCCGCGGTATGGTGGCTAGCGACGACGAGACGCGCCTGAGAGAATTGAAAGAAGCGGCGCGGTTGGAACCCGACTGGCCCGATCCGGCGTTTGAACTCGGGCGTATCTACTACTCGCGGAACGATTGCGCCTCCGCGATTTCCTGGCTAGGCCGCGTTCCGGCTGCCAACCAACGCCACGTCGAAGCGGTGTTCGCCACCGCAGTTTGCCAGTTGCAGATGGGCCAGGCCGCGAAAGCCGAGGAAGCCTTCAGCGGCCTGCAGTCCGGACTGCAGCGCAACATGGTCAGCGGCGCCGATTTGCCGGAGATTCTGAATAATGTCGGACTGGCGCAAGCACGGGAAGGGAACTGGGCCGCCGCGCAGAAAGACATTCAGCGCGCCAGCGAAATCGAACCGGATGAGGACGATTACCCGTTCAACTTGGGTTTGCTAGCGCTTTCACAAAACGATTTGATCGGCGCGATCGCGCATTTCCGCGAAGCCGCCCACCGGGAACCCGACAACGCGGAAGATCGGGCGTTCCTGATTTATGCGCTGGAACGTGCGGGGAAGAAGACCGAAGCCGACGAAGCGCGCGCAGCGGCAGCGGCCGACTTTGGCGACAAAAATCTTCCGGCGGTGCGTCTGGATAATAAGGGCGACCTGCTGACAAAATACGAACGAATTCGCCGCGAACTGGATATTACGGCGCTGCGTCTGGATTTGCAGGACCCGAATGCGCAACATACGCTCGCCGCTGTGAACACCGGCGGCGCTTCGGTCCATGCAGATTCCGCCGAACGTCTGAGGCAAGGACGGCAGGAACTGAACGCCGGGCATCTGGACGCCGCGGAGCAGCAGTTCCGCGCAGTGCTCGCCACGGACCCGAAAAATGCCACGGCGCACCGCGAACTCGGCGAAATTGATCGAAGGCGCGGCAGGTTGGATGACGCGGTGAAAGAACTGCAGTTGTCTCTGGCTTCGCGGGATTCCGCCGCGGTGCGCACCATGCTGGCTCGCGTGTATTTACAGCAGCAAAAGCCTGAACTGGCGCGTGCGGAGTTGGACAAAGCGTTGCAACTCGCGCCCAATTACGCGGAAGCCAAAGAGTTGTTGCAGCACGTAGGCAAGAGCAGTGTCGCAGGAGGTGCCCGATGAACTCTGCTGTTTGGAATAGAGCGTTGCGCGCCGCGGGAACACTCCTGGCCCTCGCGTTGTTGCTGATACTGCTCGCGCCAGCAACCGGGCACGCCGACGAACACAGCGCTTCGCCGCTGGTCCTCAAGTTGGAAATCAACGGCGATGTCGAGCCGGTCCTGGCTACTTATATTCAGGAAGGACTGAAGGACGCCGCCGCTCGTCACGCCAATCTCGTGTTAATCACCATGGATACTCCGGGCGGGTTGAGCGATTCCATGAAGCAGATCATTCAGGATGTTTTGGCGTCGCCGGTTCCCGTGGCGGTGTACATCGCTCCCACTGGATCGCGCGGTGCGTCGGCCGGCTTCTTCATTTTGCTTTCCGCCGATATAGCCGCGATGGCTCCCGCAACGCATGCGGGCGCGTCTACTCCGATCTTTTTGCCGGGCTTCATCAATATGCCGGTTGACGAAGTTTTGCGCCGCAAAGTGAACAACGATGCGCTGGCGTTCCTGCGCAGCTTTACCGAGAAGCGCGACCGCAATCCGAAATTGGCGGAAACTTCGGTCACCGAAGCGCGCGCGTTCACCGAAAAAGAGATGCTCGACGGCCACATGATCGATCTCATCGCCGATTCGAACGAGGATTTGCTGCGGAAAATTAATGGGCGCGAAGTTACTCGCTTCGACGGTCGCAAACAAACACTGGAGCTCGACCATTACACCATCGTTCCATTCCAGCTTTCCAGCCGGCAGAAATTCCTGGCGCGCATTGTGGAGCCGGACGTGTTTTTCATCCTTCTGATCGTGGGTGTACTCGGGCTGTACACCGAGTTTACGCATCCCGGCGTGGTTGCGCCGGGCGTGATTGGCGGGATTTGTGCCGTGCTCGCGCTCTATGCGATGCAGTTGCTGCCCGTGAATGCTGCGGGCCTGCTGCTGATTGTCTTGGCGTTGGCGCTGTTCATTCTGGAGGCGAAGTTCGCCAGCCATGGTGTGCTGCTGCTCGGCGGCATCGTTTCCATGCTGCTGGGGGCGATGTTTCTGGTGCGCTCGCCGCTGGTGCCGGGTGGCGTGAGCATTGGTGTGGCATTGGCCGCGACGCTGCCATTCGCGTTCCTCACCGTGTTCTTGATGCGGCTGGTATTAAAGTCGCGTTCGTGGAAAACGCAAACCGGCCGCGAGGAATTGCTCGGCGAAGAAGGCACGGTGACGACGCGCATACCGGCCGGTAGCGAGGGCATGATCCGCGTTCACGGCGAATTGTGGAGAGCGTGCTCGAAGCAGGAAGTGCCGGAGCAGGCTGCTGTGCGCGTCGTGGCGGTAAATGGACTGACGCTGGACGTGGAGCCGGTGCTGGCGCGTTCCGAAAGAGCTTAATTGGTGCGGTTCTGAGGAGGCGGAGATGCTGCAACTTGGCGGACTAGGTTTTCTGGTAGTGCTTGGGCTGTTCCTGATCTGGTTCTGGAATTCGTTGTACATCATTAAAGAGTGGGAACGCGGCGTGGTGTTGCGCCTGGGGCGCCTGATGCCGGAGGCCAAGGGCGCGGGCATTCGACTCGTCTTCTGGCCGATCGAGACGCTCTACCGCATCAATCTGCAGCTGGTCACGCTGGACGTTCCGCCGCAGGACATCATCACCCGCGATAACGTTTCGGTGAAAGTGAACGCAGTGTGCTATTTCCGCGTGGTGGATGCCAACCTGGCGATGTCTCAAGTCGTGAACTATCAGTACGCCACTTCGCAGTTGGCGCAAACCACGCTGCGCAGCATCGTCGGCCAGTTTGAACTCGACGAAATTCTTTCGCAGCGCGACAAGGTTAATGCCCGCTTGCAGATTATTCTCGATCAGGACACCGAGCCGTGGGGCATCAAGGTCAGCAAGGTCGAAGTCAAGCAAGTGGACATCCCCGAACAGATGCAGCGCGCCATCGCCAGGCAGGCCGAAGCCGAACGCGAACGCCGCGCCAAGGTCATTCATGCCCAAGGCGAGTTTGAAGCTTCGCAAAAACTGGCGGACGCCGCGCGAGTTCTAGAAACCGAGCCTTCCGCCATTCAACTGCGCTACCTGCAAACCCTGACCGAGATAGGTGTCGAAAAGAACACAACGATTGTCTTTCCGTTGCCTATCGATATTATAAATAAGTGGACTCAGGCTTTGGGAGGGCGCAAGGAATAGATGGCGTCGGGCAGACGAAGATCGGCAAGCGAGCGAGTGCTGGAGGGTAAACACGTCATCGGCCTGTTTTTGCTGATGCTGGTGTTCTCTGGCCTGTTTTTTTCGCTCGGCTATGTCATGGGCCGCAATCAGTACGACGGGCAAGTGCGCGCCGCCACCACAAATATGCGGACTCCGGACGTAGCTCCCAAAGAAAAAGCGGCTTCTTCGCCAACCAAAGATTCGGACGGAATCCAGCGCCGTTGAGGAATCTGGCTGGGATTCCGAGGTGCAGCCTGAAAAGCCGCTTTGGAATTACAGCAAGGCTGGAAAGCCGGCGGTCACCGAGCCGCGTCTTGAGACCGCGCCGAAAACCGAGCCGCCGCCGTCGAAACCCGCACATTTGAATCCCAGTGCAAAGCCCGGTGTTGTACCGGCGGTGTCGAGCAAGCCGGTTCCTTCGAACGCCTCCTCAGCCAGTTTGCCCATCGCTTCCATCATGCTGCAGGTTGCTGCTCTGCGCAGCCACGACGACGCGCAAACCGTAATGACCAGCCTGCGAAAAAAACATTTCAACGCTTCGGTGCAGACTTCGACCAGGGACCATCTCTATCATGTGCAGGTTGGCCCCTTTGCCGATCAGAAGTCCGCCGATGCCGCCAAGAAAGGCCTGGATAGCGCGGGCTTCAAAGCGTTTATCGTAAAGCACTGATGTCTTCCGAATCCCGGACTTCGAACCTCGATTCCATTGCTGAGCGTCTGTCCACGCTGTCTGTCCCCGTACGTTTAGTCCTGGCGGCAATCAGCGGGCCGTTGCTGTCGCTGTCCTACCACGGCACGCAGCCCAGCGTGTATTCCTGGTTTTGCCTGGCGTTGTTGCTGCTGACTATTTTGCGCGCGCGCATGTGGGTCGCGTTTTTGTGTGGCTTCCTGCATGGACTGCTTTTCGTAGTCACCAGCGTGCCATGGATCGCGGAAACCCTATCAGTTCACGGGGGAATGCCTGCCGCGGCCGGTTGGGGAGTCCTGCTGCTGATCGCTGCGGTGTGGGGAGCGTCAATCGGACTTTTTGCCTGGGTGGTGCAGAGGCTTGGCCAGCGAAGTATCACACTGGCCCTGGTGGGCGCGCCGTTTTTGTGGATTTCCACGGAAGTCTTGCGCGCGTATTTGCCGGAGATCAGTTTCCCATGGTCGCTGCTCGGTTATCCGGCGGCGGGCAATCCGGGTTTGGCGCAAATCACGACGGTCACCGGAATTTACGGGATTTCGTTCCTGGTGGCTGCCTGGAACGCACTGCTGTTGTGGGTAGCGCTTGCAAACGGGAAGAAACGCTCAGTTCGTGCGGCGGTTCTGTTGGCGACCGGCGTCGTTCTCCTGCTGATCGCACTCGTCGGTCCCCGGTACGTGCCGCATCCACCGGCAAGCCATCTGGCGCGCGTGGTGCAACCGAATTTTCCAGAAAATACCGAATACGTAGGCGACTGGTACGCTGACCACAAAGCGGACATCGCCGCTTTGGAGCAGTTGAGCGTATCGCCTTCGCCTGACGGCCGCCAACCGGATCTGCTGATCTGGCCCGAAGCCCCCGCGCCGTTCTCGTTTCAGGATCCTCATTTTGGTCCCATGGTCTCCAGCCTCGCGGCGAAATTCGGGCATCCGGTGCTGATCGGAGTGATCGACTGGAAGCCGGAAAAGATGATGATTCATGGCGTGGAGCGTATGGGTACGGCACCGTATAACAGCGCGGGAATGGTGATCCCCAACGGCAAGCGCGTGTTTGCGTACGACAAAATGCACCTCGTGCCCTTTGGCGAGTACGAACCGTTTCCGCTGATTCATCAGGTGGTCACCAGCGTCTCCGAGGAAGTGGGCGGTTTCCGCAAAGGGCAGGTGCGCAGCGTCGGCGATTTTTCGAACGGCAATCGCTTCTCCGTCTTTATTTGTTATGAAGCGATCTACCCCGTGGAGGTGCGCCGGTTTGTCGATCGCGGCGCGCAACTGCTGATCAACATCTCCAACGACGGATGGTTCGGAGAATCCGACGCGGCCGAACAGCATCTGGCGATGGTGCGCATTCGCGCGATTGAAAATCGCCGCTGGATTGTGCGCGACACCAACGATGGCATTTCCGCATCGATCGACCCCTATGGCAACGTGACTCGCGTCCTGCACCGTCATGAACGCGGTTCCGCGGACTTGCCCTACGATTTCCGCACGGAAAAAACGATCTACACGCGTTTTGGCGACTGGTTCGCTTGGATGTGCGTGCTGGTTTCAGCTATTCTTTGGTTATCGACTTTTCGAAAGGTGAGCTGATTCCGGGCCTGCCCGGCCACTTCTCATATGATCCTTGAAGATCTGCAACACCAGTACGAGGGATTGAAAGAGCGCCTGACGCTCGTGCGGAGTTATCTTTGACGTTGATCAGAACCGCGCCAAACTGAAAGCCACGGAAGACCGCGTTTCCGACCCCAATTTCTGGAACAATCAGGAGCAGGCGCAAAGCGTGCTTCGCGAGCGCAAACGCGCGGAAGCTCAGTTGAACGCCAGCGACAAACTCGATTCGATGACCAGTGACCTGGACACCTACATCGAGCTCGCCAAAACCGAAACCAATGCGGAGCAGCGCGAAGGTCTTCTGAAGGACTTGCATCGCGAACTCACCGCGGCCGAAAAATACGTCGGCGAACTGGAAACGCAGACGCTGCTCTCCGGCGAGAACGACCACATGAACGCCATCATGACCATCAAGCCCGGCGCTGGCGGCACGGAGTCGCAGGACTGGGCCTCGATTCTGCTGCGCATGTATCTACGCTGGGCGGAGCGCAACGGCGTCACTGCGAATCTGCTGGACGAAACTCCGGGTGAAGAAGCGGGCATCAAGAACGCGACGATCGAGTTCATCGGAGAGAACGCCTACGGATTGCTGAATGGCGAAACGGGTGTGCATCGCCTGGTACGCATCTCGCCCTTCGATCAGGCTGCGCGGCGCCACACTTCTTTCGCTTCCGTATTCACGATTCCGGAAGTTGACGACCGCATCGAAATCAACATCAAGCCCGACGACATTAAGCTGGACACCTTCCGCGCCGGAGGCAAGGGCGGCCAGAACGTCAACAAAGTGGAGACGGCCGTTCGCATCACCCACATTCCGAGTGGAGTGATCGTGGCCTGCCAGATGGAACGCAGCCAGCACAAGAACCGTGAAATGGCGATGCGTATGCTTCGCTCGAAGCTCTATGACATGGAGCTACAGAAACGGCGTGACGAAACGGACCGGCTCGACGAATCCAAGCTGGACATTTCCTTCGGCAGCCAGATTCGATCCTACGTAATGCAGCCCTATCGCTTGATTAAGGACCACCGCACTAAATTCAGCGTGGGCGATGTGGACCGGGTGCTCGACGGGGATTTGGATCCGTTTATCCGTTCGTATCTCCTGGCCAAGAAGACCAAGGGCAAGCTGGTCGCGGAAGCCGACGACTCCGACGTCTAGGTTTTGGAGATCGGATCGGACTCGGGGCTAGTGTCGCCCTGCTGCTGTTCCACTTCCGGGTCTGCGGGTTTCTGGCGGATTTCAATCCCGGTAGGCGGCAGGAACACAGTTTCGGAACGAACTTCTGAAGTGGGCGGCAGGATCACGAATTTGAACGTGAGCAGCGTTGAACGTTTGGACGCCGTACTGGGCTCAAATTTCCACTGCTTGGCAGCCGCGACGGCGGCTTCGCGCAACATGGGATGGCCGCTGATTACGTGAACGTCCTGCACCGCTCCGCGCGGATCGATCGCCACGCGAACCTGAACTTCGCCGTAGATTCGCCCCGCAAGAGTCAGTGTCGGATATTTGGGAGCTACCGCGGACTTGACCAGTGGCGCTCCTCCCGCAAGCGCCGGAGCCGCAACCAGCAGGAGCAACGCCAACGCTTTAGAAATTCGGCGGTTCACTTGGAGCAGCGTCGGTGAGACTGAACGTCTACCTGGCGGTTCTTCGATCGCGTTGTCATCGGACTGTGCAGCGGGAAGGCCGGATTTCATGGACGCTCCAGTGGGAAAACGCCGGGAGCGAACGGCTACAAGTCCATTTGTAGTCTCGAGCATACCGCATGTACAACGCAGAGTTTTTCTAAGATGCATCGATTTTCTACGGCGCCCGGAAGCCTGCCTCCATTGCGTGATCAGATTCCGGTTCGAAACCATGGCTGCCGACTCCTCAGTTCGTAGTTCAACACCAACTTTCCGCGTGCATTCCATTTAATGCCGATTCTCGCCGTTCGCTGCCGCTCTAAGCCGCGCAAAATCAGTGGATTGATTCTTTTCATCCCCGGGTGGTAGCCTTCTCTAGTATCATTTTCTCGCGAAATAGCGAGTAAGCTGGCGGAGAACCGCGTCGTTCTGCCCCCAACCACGTTGAGTTCATAGGAGAGATGTTTTGAGCGAAGCAAAGAGGAATTTTCTGTTCACTTCGGAGTCGGTTACCGAAGGCCACCCCGACAAAATTGCCGACCAGATATCCGATGCGGTGTTGGATGAGGTGATGCGTCAGGATCCCAAGGGACGCGTGGCTTGCGAGACCCTGGTGACCACCGGCCTGGTGGTTGTTTCCGGCGAAATCACCACCACGGCGCACGTCGATTACGACGAACTGATCCGCAAGACCGTAGAGCAGGTCGGCTACGACAACGCGCTCTTCGGATTCGACTCGACCACCTGCGCGGTCATGTGCACCATCAAGCGCCAGTCCCCCGATATCGCCATGGGCGTGGATACCGGCGGCGCCGGCGACCAGGGCCTGATGTTCGGGTTTGCCTGCGATGAAACGGACGAGCTGATGCCCATGCCAATCCAGTTGGCACACCGCCTCACGCAGCGCCTCTCGGAAGTCCGCAAGAGCAAGAAAGTCGATTTCCTCCGTCCCGATGGCAAATCCCAAGTTACCGTCGAATATCGCGATGGCAAGCCGTTCCGCGTCGATTGCGTGGTGATCTCCACGCAGCACAGCGATACCGTGCCCAACGAAGATTTGCGCCACGCGATCATGGAATACGTGATCAAGCCGATCATTCCTCACCACATGCTCGACGCCAAGACCAAGTACCACATCAATCCCACCGGCCGCTTCGTGATTGGCGGACCGATGGGCGATGCCGGACTGACGGGCCGCAAGATTATTGTCGATACGTACGGCGGGTACAGCCGTCACGGCGGCGGCGCGTTCTCTGGAAAGGATCCGTCGAAGGTGGATCGTTCCGCGTGCTACATGGCCCGCTACATTGCCAAGAACGTGGTCGCGGCAGGACTTGCTTCGCGCGCGGAAGTGCAACTGGCGTATGCGATCGGCGTTGCCGAACCGGTATCCGTGATGGTGGACACCTTCGGAACCGCCACGATTCCGGAAGAGAAGATCACCCAGTTGGTGCGCGAGAACTTCAACCTGACGCCGAAAGGCATCATCGAGGCGCTCGACCTTCGTAAGCCGATCTACAAGCCTACTGCTGCTTATGGACACTTCGGGCGCACCGGGCCGGGCTTCACCTGGGAGCGCACTGATAAGGCGGACACACTGCGCAAAGCGGCTGGCTTGGCTGCAACGGCCGAGGTTGGCGCGCGCCGCTAAACGCGCGCATTGATTTTACGCGGCAGAGATGTTTTCGCTGCCGAACTCGGTGAAGATACCGGTTTGTCCCACCGCCCCTGAATTGCAAAATCTGAAGGAATACGAGGAGTCCAGGAATGGCAACGACAGCAGAAGCAAAAAAAGGTGACGTGAAGGACATCGCGCTGGCCGAAGCCGGCAAGCGCAAGATCGAGTGGGCGGCGCAGCAGATGCCGGTCCTCCAGCACATTCGCAAGCGCTTCATCAAGGATCAGCCGTTGAAGGGGCTGCGTGTTTCCGCTTGCCTGCACGTGACCAGCGAAACGGCCAACCTGATGATCGCGTTGCGCGACGGCGGTGCGGACATCGTGCTGTGCGCTTCGAATCCGCTCTCCACTCAGGACGAAGTCGCGGCTTCCCTGAATAAGGATTTCAATATTCCGACCTACGCCATCAAGGGCGAGGACAACGCCACCTATTACGAACACATGAAGACCGCGGTCGAACACAAGCCGCACTTCACGATGGACGACGGCTGCGACCTGGTTACCATGTTGCTGACCAAGCGCCCCGACCTCGTCGGCGATGTGCTCGCTGGCACCGAAGAAACCACCACCGGCGTGATTCGCCTGCGCGCGATGGCCAAGGACGGCACGCTGAAGTATCCGATCATCGCCGTGAACGACGCGATGACCAAGCATTTCTTTGACAATCGCTACGGCACCGGGCAGTCCACGCTGGACGGCGTGATTCGCGCCACCAACGTGTTGCTGGCCGGGCTGAAACTGGTGGTCGCCGGATACGGCTGGTGCGGCCGTGGCGTCGCCATGCGCGGCAAGGGCCTGGGCGCCGACGTCATCGTCACCGAAATCGATCCGGTGAAGGGCATCGAAGCCGTTATGGATGGCTTCCGTGTGATGCCGATGGCGGAAGCCGCCAAGGAAGGCGACGTGTTCATCACCGTTACCGGCAACAAAAACGTCATTCGTCGCGAACATTTCGAAGCGATGAAGGGCGGCGCGATCGTTTGCAACTCCGGTCACTTCAACGTCGAAATTGAAATTCCGGCGTTGGAAGCGCTGGCGTCGGGCAAGCGCGAAGTGCGTCCGCTGGTCGATGAGTTCCAGATGAAGGATGGACGCAAGATTTACCTGATCGCGGAAGGCCGCCTGGTGAACCTCGCGACCGCCGAGGGTCACCCCGCATCGGTAATGGACATGAGCTTTGCCAACCAGGCGCTCTCCGCCGAATACCTGGCGAAGCACCACAAGACGTTGAAACCGCAGGTGTACGTCGTCCCTGAAGATATCGACCGCGAAATTGCGCGGTTGAAGCTGGAATCCATGGGACACCGCCTGGATAAACTGACTGCCGAGCAGGAACAGTATTTGGCGTCCTGGCAGGAAGGCACGTAAGCGAAGTCGTTTTACGGTTTAAGTTTTGTAGAAGGGGCACGCTCCAGGGCGTGCCCTTTTTCTTTGGCGCTCCTGCCTTGCGGATTTGCGCCCACCGCATTTCCGATACCTTGCATTGAAATTCTGCATTGTACATTCCTGGCCGGCGCGAATAAGAACGTAGTACGTATGTCTTGTCGCGCCCACAGGACCGCTCAACCGCTCCATCCCAACTGGGGACACCCGGACCACGATGCCTGCGGAACCGGATTTATTGCGCGACTCGCCGGTCCCGCTACTCACGAAATTGTTCAGCTCAGTCTGCAGGCGCTGGAACGGCTGTCGCATCGTGGTGGTGTGGACGCCGATGGAGCCAGTGGCGACGGCGCTGGTTTGCTCACGTCTCTGCCAATTGAATTCTTTCGCGCTCGCGCCGCTGAAAAACAAATCCATCTTGGCGGACGCTTCGGAGTCGGCATGTTGTTCGTGCCACCGGGACACTCCACCGACGCGTGTGCGGCCATGGAAGATGCCGCCTCTCGCGGCAAATTGCGGCTGGCGGGTTGGCGGCGCGTGCCGGTTCACCCGGACTGCCTCGGCCAGCGTGCCTTGGAATCCATGCCGGAGGTCTGGCAATTTTTCGTTGAGCCCGCTCCTGCCAAGACAGTGCCACGCGATGCCGCTGAGAAGTTCGAACGAGCGTTGGCGTTGCTGCGCAAACGGGCCGAGACGCTGTTGCCAGAGAGAAGCTATCTGTGCTCGCTCTCCTCGCGCACCATTGTCTACAAGGGGCTGCTCACGCCCTGGCAGTTTCCACAGTTTTATGAAGATTTGCGCCATCCGGAATTTGCCGCGACCTTTGCGGTTTTCCATCAACGCTATTCGACGAACACGCAGCCGTCGTGGCAGCTTGCTCAGCCGTTTCGCTACGTGGCCCACAACGGAGAAATCAACACGGTCATCGGCAATCGCCGCTGGTTGCGCGCGCTGGATCGCGACATTCGCAAACGCATTGCGGTCGGCAAATGGTTTCGCTTGCTCGAAGAAAACGTCAGCGACTCCGCCAGCTTCGACAACGCGCTCGAACTGAAGCTTCTAGAAGGCAAGACCGTTGAGTCTGCAATGCTCGCGCTCGTCCCGCCGGCATTCGCGCACGATCCGTTTCTCTCCGCGGACGTCAAGGCCACGCTGGAAATTCTGTCGCGGGAAAGCGCGCCATGGGATGGCCCTGCGGCCCTGGTGTTCAGCGATGGCGTTTCGGTAGGCGCGAAGCTCGATCGCAACGGACTGCGCCCGATGCGCTACACCATCACCCACGATGGCCTGGTGATTGCCGGCTCGGAGACGGGCCTTGTCGACCTGGAGCCCGAACGCATTGCCGAACGCTTCCGCCTTGGCCCCGGCGAAATGATTCTGGTGAATCCTGCGCGAGGTGCCGTTCTGCGCTGGAGGGATTTGCTGAAGAGTGTCGCGCAGCAGCATCCGCGCAGCATTGCGGCGCAGCCCCGACAGATCGATCTGCAGAGCGAAGCTAAATCTCAACCGGTGGAGCACGCGAAACGAATTGCGGGCGCTTCGGGCTGGTCCGACGATCAGCTCAAAATTCTTTTCCATCCGCTACTTTCTGGAAAAGAAGCGGACTGGAGCATGGGCGATGATGCGCCGCCCGCATTTCTTTCCTCCATCGCCAGGCCGCTTTGGGATTATTGCAAGCAGCGTTTTGCGCAAGTGACCAACCCGCCCATTGATCCTTTGCGGGAAGCGCACGTCATGTCTCTGGATGTGCCACTGGGCCACGGCCGCTTTTTGGACTCGCCGCTGCTGAGAGCCTCGGAGCTCGATGTGTTGGCTGGTCAGCTAGCGCCGGTCTTCCGAATGGATTTCACGTTTCCCTCCCACACGGGAGTCTCGGGTGCTCGCCGTTGCCTCACTCAGTGCCGAACTACCCCACTGAGTAACGGTGAGCGTCCGAGTCTCCTCCTCCTTTCGGATCGATCAGTTGGCCCGGGAAAAGCAGCGGTGCCGGTGCTGCTGGCTACGGCCGCGGCATGGAAGAACATGGTCGCTTCGGGCCTGGCCGATGTTCCGCTGGTCGTCGAAACCGCGCAGGCCTTCGAAACGCACCACGTCGCCATGCTGATCGCCGCGGGCGCCAGCGCCGTAGTCCCCTATCTGGCGGAAGATTTCGCGGAGCGCACGCAGGCGGGAGCCTTCGAAAACGTCCGCAAAGCGATTCATGCGGGTTTGCGCAAGGTTCTGGCGCGCATGGGCATCTCCATGTTGGCCAGCTATCGCAATAGCCACCTTTTTGAATTGCTGGGCCTCGATGAAGACATCTGCCGCGAGTTTTTCGAGGATGCTGCCTGCTATTCGGGGGCAAAAACGCTGGATCTGCTGTTGCAGGACTACGTCAAAATGCATGCGGCCGCCTGGGCCGCCGAAAAAGACGAACTCACCGACCACGGCCTCTATCGCTTCCGCAAAGGCGGGGAACTACACGCCAGTTCCCCTGAACTGGTGCGTCGGCTGCACGCGCATGTTCGCCATCCCGACCAGGGGCATTACGCGGCGGTAGAAAACCTGGCGGAAAATTCAGGCGTCACGTTCCTTCGCGACTTGCTGGAACTGGTCGCCGAGCAACCGGTCCCGCTCGACGAAGTCGAACCGCTCGAGCAAATTCTTCGGCGCTTCAGCACCCAGGCGATGTCCCTGGGTTCGCTCAGCCCCGAAGCGCACCGAACGCTTTCTCTGGCGATGAACCAGATTGGCGGTCGCAGCAACACCGGAGAAGGCGGCGAAGATCCCGACAACTATCTCCTGGAAAATGCAGCCAACAAGGTTAAGCAGGTCGCTTCCGGCCGTTTTGGCGTAACCGCCGAATATCTGGTGCGCGCGGAAGAACTGGAAATCAAGATGGCGCAGGGCTCCAAGCCGGGCGAGGGCGGGCAACTCCCGGCGCGCAAAGTGACGGAATACATCGCCAAAATCCGGCACGCGACCCCCGGCACGCCGCTGATTTCGCCTCCGCCGCATCACGACATCTACAGCATCGAGGACTTGGCGCAACTGATTCACGATTTGCGTGCGGTCAATCCGGCGGCGCGCATTGGCGTGAAGCTGGTTTCCGGCACAGGAGTGGGCGTGATCGCCGCGGGAGTCGCCAAGGCCGGCGCGAACGTCATCACCATCAGCGGGCACAATGGAGGCACCGGCTCCTCACCGCTCACTTCCATCAAAAATACCGGCTGCCTTGGGAGATCGGTCTCCGCGAAGCGCACGAAACGCTGCTGCGCGCCGGTTTGCGTTCACGGGTCGTGCTGCGTGTCGATGGCGGGCTGCGTTTTGCGCGGGATATTTTGATGGGCGCCATTCTCGGCGCTGACGAATTCGGGTTCGGCACCGCCGCTTTGCTCGCGGTGGGCTGCGTCATGGCCCGGCAATGTCACTTGAACACCTGTCCTGTTGGGATTGCCACGCAGGATCAAGCGCTGCGCCTGCGATTTACCGGCAAGCCGCAAATGTTGATCGACTACTTCCGCGCGCTGGGCGAAGAACTACGGACCCAGATGGCGGCGCTGGGTGTGCGCTCGCTGTCGGAATTGCGCGGCTGGTATGACCGATTGGAAACGCGGTCGGGCATGGACGCGCTGATGGTGATTCCCGTAGCCAAAACCAGCCGGGTGGTTCCGCAGCAAACCCCGGTACTCGATGGCACGCTGCTGGAAACCGAGCGCACCATGCAAAAGCTGCTGGCGGAAGAGTCCGGATCTGTGGCCATACAGAATTTCCACCGTAGCGTCGGCGCAACCTTCAGTGGCGACCGCATGCGCCGGAGGTTGCAGCACCAGAATGACGGCGAGAGCGTCTCCGAATTTCACGGCAGCGCCGGGCAAAGTTTCGGCGCATTTCTGGACCGCGGCCTGACGCTGAGACTGACGGGAGAAGCCAACGATTACGTGGGCAAGGGGCTTTCCGGCGGCACGATTATAGTCACTTCGGGAAATAATTCGTCAAAACGCGGCGACGTTTTGGTGGGCAACACCGTCCTCTACGGCGCCACCTCGGGGCAGTTGTTTGTGGCCGGGCAGGCAGGTGAACGCTTTGCCGTTCGCAACAGCGGCGCGGTTGCGGTTGTTGAGGGTGTCGGGCAGCACGGCTGCGAATATATGACCGGCGGCATCGCGGCAGTGCTGGGACCGGTGGGGCTGAACTTCGGTTCGGGCATGACCGGCGGCCTGGCCTACCTGCTGCGCAGCGAAGTCGACCACATCCTCAATCGTGAATTTGTGGACGCGCACGAATTGCATTCCGACGAGGAACGCAGCCTGCGACGCTTGCTCGAAGCACACTCTGCACTCACCGGCAGTCCGATTGCCTTCCGCTTGCTGACGCAGCCAGTGCTGCCGTTCTTGCGCGTCCAACCGATTCATTTCCAGGGCACGATTGAGTCGGCCTGGCAATCGTTTGTACTTTCCGCTCAACCGGCGGTGCCCGAAGTGCGCACGGGACTTCTGGCTGCTTCGGCCGGCCCAACTCCGAGCTACGTGTAGTCCACAGAACTTAATCGTTTCTTTACGAAGATTCGGTATACTCCAGATAAGAGAACCCTACCTATGGACTTTGACCAACTGACTACGTTTGTGCAGGTCGCCAAACTGAAGAGCTTTTCGAAGGCCGGGCAGAAGGTGTTTCGCTCCCAATCCGCCGTCAGCGCCCAGATCCGCCAACTCGAACAGGCCTACAAGGCCAAGCTGCTGGACCGCTCTGCGAAATCGGTTGAGTTGACGCCTGCCGGCGAGGTTTTGTTCGAATTTGCTGAGCGCCTCCTGCGCCTGCGCGACGAATCGATGCAGGTGGTTGCCGATCGCGGCAACGTGGTGCAAGGGCCGGTCAGCTTCGGCGCGAATGAAGCCACCTGCCTGTACCTGCTGCCCGATCTATTTGCGGACTTTCAACGGCGCTATCCACTGGTGAACATCAGCATTTATCGCAATTTCAGCCACAAGATTCTGCAGCGGCTGGAAGAAGGTTCACTCGATTTGGGCATCGTCACCCTGCCCGTGAAATCCCCGAATCTTCGGATGCATGTGATCAATCGCGACCGCTTGCGCTTCATGGTCAGCACCCGCAATCCACTTTCGCAGAAAACTCACGTAAGCCTGGAGGATTTGGCCGGCTGCCCGCTGATTTTTCCGAAGACCGGCTACACCCGGCAAGTGTTGGACAAACTGTTCCGTCCCTACCGTTCGCGCCTGCGCGTGCCCATGGAACTTCCGAGCATCGGCATGATCAAAACTTTTGTGGCTGCCGACGTGGGCATTTCGATCATCAGCGAGAGCTTTGCGCGAGACCAGGTGAAGACCGGCGACGTTAAGTTGCTGAATGTGGATGGCGTCGATCTGTGGCGCGAATTGGCGCTGGTCTATCGGCGCGACCGCAGCCTGCCGCGCGCGGTGCAGGCTCTGATCACCATGATTCGCGATAGCCGCAGAGCGCAGGAAGCGCACGCCAACGACTAGCTGCGCTCGTAGACGTTCGCGTCGCTGCGCGCACTGAACTGCTCAGCCGTATTCTTCCGGATACCTTTTCCGATCCCTCCACATCCAAGTTTTATGGAGCGCCGTCACTTCATTTCCATTGCCGGTGGGTTGGGCCTCGGCCTGCTAATCCCCGGGGCGATCTATCGCTACCTGATGCATGGCGTCAACGTCGCGAGCTTCGGCCTTAGCGCGTACATCAACGACGGGCCGCAAGCCGCGCTGCACGCGATTACGCCCATCGATGATTTTTATCAAATGGACTCGCACGGCCAGCCAGTCGTTGATGCGCAAAAGTGGTCGCTGAAAATCGACGGCTTGGTGAAAAATCCGATTCAGTTGTCGTACGACGAAGTGCGCGCGTTGCCGCCGTATGAGACGACGCTGACGTTGGCCTGCATTTCCAATCCTGTCGGCGGTCGCTACATTGGCAATGCGCACTGGAAAGGAACGTTGCTGAAGCCGTTGATTGAGCGCGCCGCACCGATTCCGGAAGCCAAATACGCGGTGTTTTATGCCGCGGAGGGATATACCACCGGACATCCGGTGGAGCGCTTGGCCGATCCCGCCAACTTTCTTGCGTACGACATGAACGGCGAACCGCTGCGCAAGGAGCACGGATTTCCATTACGCGTGCTGATGCCGGCGCGGTACGGCATGAAAATGCCTAAATGGCTGACGCGAATTGAATTCGTGAGCAAAGAATATCTCGGTTTCTGGGAGTGGCAGGGATGGTCCAACACCGGAGACCGCAAAACCACTTCGGTGGTTGACGATCCGCGAAATCTGGCGAAACTCGAGGGCAGTTCGTTCGTGGTTACCGGCTACGCCATCGGCAATCGCTCCGGCATTTCGAAAGTGGAACTTTCCGCTGACGGCGGCAACACCTGGGAACCGGTGGAGATCTTCAGCAATCCCAACCCGTCGGAAATCTGGGCGCTTTGGAAGTATGTCTGGAAGAATCCCGCGAAAGGGAAGCAGACCTTGAAGGTTCGCGCAACCGACGGCCAGGGCAATTTGCAGTCTTCCATTGAAAAGGGTGAGTGGCCCGACGGCGCTTCCGGATATCACTCCATCGATTTGACGATTACCTGAGGCCGCGCGAGTTGAATCGCGTTATTTGGCGGCAGCGGCGAATTGCACGCTGGCGATCGAGCGCGAGATCACGTTTTCCTGAATCTGGATCAGGTCGTTGTCCGCGTAGGTCATGCCCATGATGGTCAGGAATTCGTCTCCGTGGGGCACTACCACCAGCGTGCCGGACCAGTCGTGCTCGTCGGCTTTCCCGCGATAGCGGTATTCGATGCCATTCTGGCCACCCACGACGGTGGGACGTTCGGAGATCAGCTGGTAATTCTCGTAGACGTCCTGCATGCGCTTCTCGACGGACTTGGCCACCGACTCCAGCGTCCCTTTGCTCTTTTCGTGGCCCACGACCAGCAGCGTGGATTCGTTCGCCGTGCCCATGGCCATGATGGCGTTGGGCAGCGCCTGGCCAGCGCCTTCGATCATCTGCCAGCTCGGCGCTTTGTACATCCGGAAGCCGTAGGCGTAATTCAGGTACACGTTGCCGCGGATTTCTTCGGTCACCACTGGAGCTTCTTCTTTCGGAGGAGCTGGCGGTGACGTCGCGCCCAGGGAAGTCTTCGGCGCGGTGGCGGAAGTCTTCAAGGCGGGTGCGCTGGTGTCCAGAGAAACGGCGGACGCGTGGACTTCGGGCCGTGCGTTCGGGTTGCCCAGAATGACAGGAACCTTTTCTTTCTTTACCGGTGCGCTTGCTACGGTGGTGCTCTTGGCGACGGCGTTGGTCACTACGGGCGCGCCCTCGGCTGAGGACGGATTCGCATCGTTTTTGGCCGGACTGACCGGAACCGGCGCCGGCGCTACCTGGGAATTCGTTTTTGCCGGCTCAGCGGGGGCCGGAGAATTGGGGACGATCTGCGCGATTTTGTCTTTTTCGACCAGAACATATCCAAACTCGGTCTTCACTTTGAACATGTTGTCTTCGAAGCCGACAATCACGCCGTAAAGCTTTTTGCCATCCTTCAGGCGGATTTCGTCGGCGTTGGCTGAGGCTGCGAGAAGACCAAGACCCAACGCCGCGGCGAGCGTTGCCTTCTGAGCGCAATGATGGAACCGCGAAGCCATATGGGTGAGTATCTCCCCGCGCCCAACCTCCCGCAATAACGGGAATTGCCCCCGTGTCGGGGCTGCTAACGACTCTTGCGTGCTTGGCGGCTCCCCGGGGCTAAATGGCGGCCAAATGGCCTTGCGGTCGGCTCTGGCGCATGGAGGGGCGAGCCTTCCGGAGCACGTCCCAAATCCACTGCCAACCGTAGACGGTTTCTGTCCGGGGCCTCGCGGCTGAGCTATCCAGCACGAATTCTGCGCCGAGGGTGACCGCCACAATGCTCTGTCCGTCACGGCGGAGCTCCGCAAACAGGCGTTCCGCGCAAACCCGAAGGGCGTCCACGCTGCGGGTCGCTTGCGGCAGACGCACCAGCCTGCGGGTCACTGTTCCATCACCCGCCTGCAGCTGCAGCATAGCCGCGCATGCTCGCGCCGACCTCTGTTCCATGCCAGCGGCGATGCGCGCCGCCAGAAAGGCGATGGCGTCCGCGTGTGTCAGTGATTCGCTTGCCGTCGAATCCAGAACAATGGTCCGCTCCAGCCACTGCTCCGGCAGCTTGCGGACGATCGCTTCTGTTTTCCGCGCATCGCGGCCACGCGCTGTGGCCCAGATGCGCTCTCCGTCGGCGGGCCCAAACGCTGTGCGCAGCGCTTCCTTCGGCACCTTGCGGACCTGTCCAAGCGTATAGAGGTGATTCTGCCGGAATGCCGTGCGCTGCGCTTCGCTCCATCCGGGGATATCGTCCACGGACAATTCGGCGAGAAAGGCCTCCGCCGCGCCGTCGAACACCGCGCGAATTCCGCGTGGGCTGGAACGATGCGCCGCGATCATGGCCAAAGAGCGCGTGCTGGCCGCTCCCAGCGAAATGGTCAAACCCGTCTCGTTCTCCACGTCGGCGGCGATGCGCTCCAGCATAGCTTCGCAGCGTGCGGGTTCCCACGCCTCCCCGCGCACAACGCAATGAAAATTCACCCGCGTCGCACGCCTCAACTTGCAAGCCGTACCGCGCCAGCACCTGCTGAACTCGCTCGGCGCAGGCGGCCGCTTCCACGAAATCCGGGGACACAATCACAGGCTTCCGCGCACTTCCTGCGAGTTGCCTCCGACGCTCATGCCTTCTCGGACGCCGCGCCACCGCGCCTCGTAGGTTGCGGCCAGCACCGCTTCGCGCGCGACCACCACGGCTTTGCCGTTCAACGCACCATTCCGGGCTTGCTCCGCCGCCGCGAGCAGGGAATCGATGCGCACATGCACAAAGCGGATTGGCTGAGTCTTGCGACGCAGCCCAATGGCGGCGAGCAGCCGCTTCGGTGCACTCCCGGCTACCGGGACTCGAGCAGCGGTAGCTGAGTCGCGATCCTTGGCGGGCTTCGCGTCAGCGCCTAAGCGGAAGTCTGGCTGGCTGGGCAACACCGTTGGAAATTGGACACATGAGCTCATGGGGAAACTCCTGAATGCCGGGAATTCGGATACGTTATTAACGGACGGCAACCAGCTCGGGAGAGCCATACAGGCAATGGAGCCGGTTGCCGCCGTTCCCGTTTCCTCTACCGAAGCGAACTGTAGGCGAATAAAAGGCGAAAGTCAACACCTTTTTCAGCCTCCCTTTTTCCTCTGAATTCCCGCTTATTCCCATTTCCAGCCCATAACGCGCACCGCAACTCACCGTTTCGATCGGCAGCTCGCTGCGCAAATCGCCCCGTTTTTATTGAGGTTTGCGCGTTCCCTGCGTTCAGCTCGGTTATTACCAAGTTCAACACACCCCTGCGCAAGGGTGTTGCGAAGGGGAAGTGCGGGTAGCACTCTAGGGGCGTACGAAGTACTAGAGGTTATAGGACCATTGTGCTGGCCCAGCCCTCATCTCCAATTTGGCCCGCTGACCGCCGCACAGGTTGCCCACTTCGATTTTCGAGAAGGATGAATAACATGATCCGCAGACACACGCTCCCGATTTTGTTCGCAGCGATTCTCCCGCTGGCTATCGCGGGCTGCAGCGGTCTTGCACAAACCAGCAGTGGCGGTGGCGGCACTGGAGGCGGCGGTGGCTCGACTACCTACACCATCGGCGGCTCAGTGACCGGTTTGGCGGGCACGGGCCTGATCCTTCAGGACAATGGCGGCGACAGCCTGGGGATTTCGGCAAACGGAAATTTCACGTTTAAGACGCCTATCACCAGCGGCGGAACGTATTCGGTGACGGTGCAGACGCAGCCGTCTACTCCTTCGCAGACTTGCGTGGTGGCCAATGGTTCCGGAACAGCGACAGCGAACGTCTCCACGGTAACGGTTACTTGTACCACGGGCGCTTACACCATCGGCGGCACGGTCACCGGGCTCTCCGGTAAGGGGCTGGTGCTTCAGGATAACGCCACGGATAACCTGACGATCACCGCGAACGGCGCCTTCACCTTCGCCACTCCCATTGTGCTGAACTCGACCTATAGCGTGACGGTTCTTACGCAACCAACCAGCCCGACACAGATCTGCGCCATAGCGAACGCGACGGGCACAGTCACTGGCAACGTGGGCAACGTCAATATCACCTGCTCGACGGGCACGATTCCTATCGGTGGAGCTGTGGCCGGATTGGCAGGCACGGGATTGGTTCTGCAGGATAACGGTGGCGACAATCTCACCGTCAATCAGAATGGGAGTTTCCAGTTTCCGACGCTGCTGTCCAGCGGCGCGACCTACACGGTTACGGTGATGACGCAACCTCAGGGCCCGAACCAAGTTTGCACTGTTTCCAACGGCACCGGCACGGCGGCGGCTCCCGCGATCAACAACGTTCAAATCACTTGCCCAGCGGTGTACCACCGATCGAGCCTACGGTAGTGGGAATGTACGTTCCCCCAGGGCAGAAGGCCGGACATGATTTTGCAGGATAATGCTGGCGATAACCTGACGGTGGATCAGAATGGTTTTTTCCAGTTTCCAACACAAATCGCTCACGGCAGTCAATACGACGTGTCGATCTTCGTGTCCCCGGATAATGGAGGGTATGACTGCACAGTTTATAACTATAGCGGCGTAGCACTGACCGATATCACGAACGTCTCCGTGGACTGCGGGCACAATGACTGGACGTGGATGGCAGGGACTAACGAGCTCGATCAGTACGGAATGAACACGACTCCACCTCCTGCACCGCCACTGTTAGCACCAACACTCCCGGCGGTATCAAATTGGCGGCGACTTGGGTAGATAAGGCTCGGCAACTTGTGGCTGTTTGGTGGGGAGGGATATAGCTATCTGAGTAGTTATCCCAATCAGCCTTGGATTTTGCTGGATATGTGGGTTTACACGGGCACCCAGTACTACCGAGGAGGTTTCGGCAACTATTGGCAAGCGTTTCCGGGACAGAATCCTCCGAACTATGGAAATGTTTGGCCCGTCGCGAGAGAAGGCGCCGTGAGTTGGACGGACCCCACAACGGGATTCTTGATGCTCTTCGGCGGACAAGGTCCAGGAACCCAGTTCTACAATGACCTATGGGCCGCCGACCCCACCTCGATTTGCGGTGGCGGGCCTTATCGAACTTGCACGTTCGCGAATCAGAAGGCTTTGCTTGGCAGTCGCTAACCCAAGGCCGGTCCACTTCGGCAATACCGGCATTTACGGACAGCTGGGAGTTACAGCAGCCACAAATTTGCCCGGAGGGCGCTGGGGTGCGACGGCAAGGCTCGACGCAAATGGCATCTTGTGGATGTTCGGTGGATTCGGCTGCGATTCAGCCACCACCGGATGCACTAACGGATTGCTGAATGACCTTTGGACCTACAGTGACGGACAGTGGACATGGGTTAGTGGTTCGAACATTGCCAACCAAGCTGGTGTTTATGGGACGCAAGGCGTCGCTGCAGGCACGCAATGTGCCGGGAGGCCGCCAGCAGTCGGTTTCCTGGATTGATGCGAACGGCAACTTCTGGATGTTTGGAGGTTATAATTTCGATCAAAATGGAATGCCTCAAGCGCTGAACGACCTTTGGGAATATAACGTGACCACCAAACAGTGGACGTGGGTTTCGGGCGCGAACGTTGTGAACCAAGTTGGAAATTACGGCACGGTTGGCGTCGCAGCATCCACAAACGTACCGGGCGCACGTTGGAGTTCCGCCGCATGGTCGGACCTCTCAGGCAACCTGTGGATGTTCGGCGGTGTTGGCTACGATACAACCGCATATGGCCCATTGAGCGATTTGTGGGAATTCACCAACGGCAACTGGGTTTGGGTGAAGGGCCCCAACTCGGTCGCGCAGACTGGCAGCTTATGGCATTGCTCCAAATCCTGCGGTCTGGCCGGAAGTAACTAACAATCCTGGCGGTCGCTACGGCACGGCCTACTGGACCGTCCATGGCCAATTCTGGATGTTTGGTGGAGAGGGTTCGCTAATCCGAACACGACGTCACACTGCCAACAATCCGACGAACGACCTGTTCGCGCTATCTCCCATATCCGAGCAACTGACGCTCAAAACATCTCTTCTCTCTAAACTACAAACGCCCCGGCTCTTCACAGAACCGGGGCGTTTCGTTTTCACTTCAACTGCAAGGGCGGAGAACTTATGCGTGGAACAGGTGCTTGAATCCCACGAACAGGAAGCCGGACAGCGTCATCGCTGCGGGCAGAGTCAGCACCCAAGCCAGCGCCAGGCTGCGCACGGTGCTCCATTGCAGACCAGAGCCATTGGCCATCATCGTTCCGGCTACGCCCGACGACAACACGTGCGTGGTACTGACCGGTAGACCAAGCCCGTCCGCGGCGCCAATCGTGGCCATTGCGGTGATTTCCGCTGCGGCTCCCTGGCCATAGGTCAGGTGGGTCTTGCCGATCTTTTCGCCGACGGTGACGACGATGCGCTTCCATCCCACCATCGTGCCCAAGCCGAGCGCCAAAGCCACGGCTACCTTCACCCAGAGCGGGATGAAGCGGGTGGCGTGGTCGATGTGCGACTTGTAGTTCTTCAGAATGGCCACATCTGCGGGCGCAAATTGCGGCTTGCCGGACTTCTGCGTGATGCGGATGGCTTCGCTGACCACGTACATGTCGTTACGGAAGTTGCGCACCTGTTCGCGAGGCACGGCTCGTAGCTCCCCGAATTGCGACATTTCCGTGCCGATGTCGTTCATCATTTCGCGCAGGGCCAGCATGGTGGATGGCTTGAATTCCTTGGTGCGGATGTAGTCGGTCAATTCCGTGCGCGGGTCGCCGACAGTTGCTGCGGGATCGACATACTTGCCCATAGCATCTGCGGCTTGATGGGAAACCGTAACGAATTCCGCGGACTGATGTGGCGTGACCGCATGGTTCAACGCGTAGGTGGTGGGCACGGTGCCGATCAGAATGAGCATGATCAAACCCATTCCCTTTTGTCCGTCATTGGAACCGTGGAAGAAGCTCACGCCCGTGCAGGTCAACACCAGCAAGCCGCGAATCCAGAGAGGAGGAGGTGCGTCGCCGACGGGAGCTTCATACAGGCGCTTGTCGCGGATGAGAAACTTCATGGCCATAAACAGCGCCATGGCCAAAACAAACCCGAAGATCGGTGAGAGCAACAGGGATTTCCCGATGGTGGTGGCCTGCGCCCAGTCCACGCCGCTGGTGCCGCTGCGTCCTTGGGTCAATTGGTTGGCGATGCCCACGCCGATAATGGAGCCGATCAGTGTGTGCGAACTGGAGGCAGGCAGACCGAACCACCATGTTCCCAGGTTCCAGAGAATGGCGGCGAACAACAGCGCGAACACCATGGCGAACCCGGCGCCACTGCCAACCTGCAGAATCAGCTCAACGGGCAGGAGGGACACGATCCCGAAGGCCACGGCGCCGGTTGAGGTGACTACCCCGAGGAAATTCCAGAAACCCGACCAGACCACGGCGATGTTGGGATCCAGCGAATGCGTATAGATTACGGTTGCGACGGCATTGGCCGTATCGTGGAAGCCGTTGACGAACTCAAAACCAAGAGCCACCAGGAGCGCGATCCCCAGCAAAACGTAGGGCCATGTGGACCCTAGAGTGATGTCTCCCAAGTCTCGCGCAATGCTGGTGCCGATAAAGATCAGACCGCCAAGGAGGACCAGCGCAAACACCAGCATGCCGACTTTGCTGGGGCCTTTGCTGAGTTTGGCCTCCATTACTGCGGACGCGGAAGCTGCAGCCATAAAATGGTTACCTTTCTGGAGACGCAAAATTAAACGAAACGACGGTGGGGCAGGTTATTCCCGGCCCGTATAACCGGGACGCCTTTATACTTTTAGTTTGTTACAGAACGATGAATGATCTAAAACACACGTCCCAGCTGGAAAAACCACTTCTGGTGACCGGTGTCCCCCACGCTTCCGCCGATGAACACCGGCCCAACGGCGGTGATGGCGATGATTCCCGCCGCTCCGTCCGCAGATAGTCGCGGCGCGGTCGGATCGCCGTACATCTTTCCAATGTCGCCGAAGCCTGTGAAGTAGACCTGGCGGCCCACAAAGGTGGGCAATTCAAAAATCTTGTGCAGGTAGCCGATACGGCCGACGAAATACTGATTGCCGAATAACTCATTCGTGCCGTACGCCGCAAGCGTGGAGGTGCCGCCGAGGAAGAACTGCGGGGTGCCCGTGCCCTGATAACCGAACGTTGACCCACCTTCACCCCGGATGTAGATCGAATCACCCTTGAGAACCGGATGGAAGTAAGCCAGTTCCAGAGTCATGGACGGAAAGGCTTCCGTGGCCCGAGGGCCATCGGTGACCCAGCGGAAGTACGATTGGATGAAGTGCCCGGAAGTGGGGATCACCGGGTCATTGGTATGGTCGCGGATGTAGCGCAGTTGCATAGCTCCCTGAGCGCCGGAAAACGAAGAAAATTCCGGCGCGCCCAGGCGTAGAGTGGCGCTCTCGTACCCGTAACCGTAGCCAATCCGAATGTCGTTAAACCGGTTGAAGTTGTAGCCGAAGCTCCCGCCCGCCAGCACATTGTCCAACCGGTATTCCGCCCGCGGATTCGTCTTGTAATAAATGTTGAAGGATTGCTGGTCGGCGTTGATGAATGGCAGCACGTACCATTTGCTGAGAGGGTGGATGGGCTTGTACAACTCGCTGTAAATCCCGTAGGTCTCGCCAAATTGCAGGTCGGTGCGCCACTCCGAACGGTAACCGGCAACGTCCATGAAGGTGAGCCGGGCGCCAAAGGTGAACGTGACGTCGTCGGGTTCGGTACCGTCGACCACGAAGGAAGGCTGCAGGAACGGCGGAGCGTAGCCCTTTTCGCTGACGTGAACGACCAACTCTTCGGTCCCGTTGGCATCCTTTTTCACGTCGTAGGTAATGCTGTCGTAGCGGCCGACGCCGGTGAGGCGGGTCAGCCGCTGGTCGATGCTCTTGGGGTCCAGAGGCTTGTTGAGTTCGGGTTGCAGGAATTCGGCGATGCTGTCGGCGGCGCGTTGGTCAACGCCCTCGACGCGTACGTACTGCGGAGCGCCGGGGAGGACCTGCTCCCTCGCGCGCTTCTGCCGCTGGTATTCGGCCCAGTCGGCATCGTTCAGTGAATAGACTTTGAGGATTTGCGCTTTTTCGGCGGCTGCGTCGTAACCGGCCTTCACCAATTTGGCCGTCTCATCGTAGTCCGATGTCGAGAACTTCTCGACGTCCACGCGCACCACCAGGTCCGCGCCTTCCATGCCGCGCAGTTCCGTTTCCGCAATCACGAGTTCGACGGAGCGGCCCAGAACGCCGAACGCGGATTGAATGTCCTTCGCGCTGGTTTGCGAGATTTGCAGGTGAATCCCGATGACCACATCGGCGCCCATGCTCTTCACCACGTTGGTCGGCAGGTTGTTCACCAGTCCGCCATCCACGAAGATCTGATTGCCGCGGCGGACTGGGGCAAACACGCCAGGAATGGACATCGTCGCCCGCATGGCTTCGGAGAGCGAACCTTCTTTGAACACATAAGGTTTTCCAGAAACCAGTTCGGTGGAAACACAGCGAAAGGGAATGGGCAGCTTATCGAAATCGGTGACGTTGCCATAGGCGAGCGTCTCTCTATCGATCAGCAGGTCGATCTGATGGCCCGAATTCAGCCCGGGCGGCAAGGCCGGTCCGTTTTTCAGGCCGATCTTGATGGAATTGGGGACTTCGCGCGCATCCTCTTTTCGACGGAAGGCCAAATCCTGATACGGAGTGGCGCCCTCCAGCAGCAGGCTCCAGTTGGCATGGGTGAGAATATCCTCGAGTTCCGTTGAAGATTTGCCGGTTGCGTACATGCCGCCGATCAGTCCGCCCATGCTGGTTCCCGCCAGATAATCCACGGGAATGTGGTTCTCCTCAAACCAACGCAGCACGCCCACGTGCGCTTCGCCCAGCGCTCCTCCGCCCTCGAGCGCCACGCCGATCTTTGGTCTGGGTTTGGCGGACTCGGTTGCTGCAGCCGCGGGCGGCGGATTCTGTTGGGCGGATGCGAATGTCCCCCAACAGACAGCAAAGGCCGATAGCAGAACTAACTTACAACGCATAAAGGACCTCGTAACGGGATTGGGCGGACGTGAGCAATTGCGTGCAGCGCAAATGCTACCTGCGTGCGCAAATATTCTACCCTATTCCCTGTACGTCTACGGGAGGCCGCGTCCCTGCCCGGATGACTTCGACCTGGGCGGGTGCATCGAACGCGTTGCTGGTCCACAAACGGGAGTACACCGATGCCGCAAGCTGCTAAGCCACAGAAATTGGACAAGCTTCACCACGTCGCCGTCGCGGTTTCCAATATTCAAGAGGCGTTGAACTGGTACACCAAGCAGTTTCATTGCCGGGTCAAATATCAGGACGACACGTGGGCCATCGTCGAATTTGCGAACATCAGCCTTGCGCTGGTTTTGCCGGAGCAGCATCCGCCGCATTTCGCCGTGTTGGGCGATCCGTCGCAGTATGGGCAGCCGAAAACACATCGCGATGGAACGCGGTCGGTGTACGTGAAGGATCCTTCCGGGAATAACGTGGAAATCTTGGCACTCGAATAGCTAAACGTTCGCCTCTTCTTCCGGATGTTGGCTATGAGCAAGACCAACGCCGAACAGCACCAGCGCTCCGCTGAGGATTTGCGCTTTGCTGATGGGCTCTTTCAACAGGACCGCGGCAATCAACGCGGTGAGCGGCCCTTGCAGCAACAGAGCCAGAGCGGTGATGGTTGCCGGTAGATGGCCGAGCGCGAAGGTCAGCGCGAGATACCCTGCCAGTTGCGAGACGAGCCCCAAGCCGACTAATGCAGCCCACGTGCGCTGATTCGGCACGCGCAGCGAATTGCCGAGTGCAAGATTGATGATCAGCAACGCGAGCGTGGTCGAGATCATGGCCAGTCGCAGGAACCGCAAGGTCGCGGTAGTGCTGCGCACCTGCTCCGTCGCCATGAGGTACACCGCGAAGCACGCCGCGGCCCCCACCGCCATCGCATCGCCCCAACCAAACTGAGCGTGGCGCACCACATCCGCCCACAGGATTCCGGTGGTTCCTGCCATCGCCAGCAGCAGACCGATCCAGAAGGAAGGTCTGGGCGGACGCCGCAACACCAGCCAGGTGAGCAAGCCCACGAAAATCGGTGAATTGTTACCCAGCAAAGTCGCGTTCGCTGCGCTGGTGCGCAAAATTGCGGAGTTGTACAGCGCCAGATCCAACGCAAAAAACACGCCGCCCAACGCGATGACCGCCAAGGTGCGCTTGGAGAGTGGCGCAGGATTGCGATTCCACAGAAATGTCGGCAATAACAGCACGGCGGGAATCAACATCCGATAAAAACCGGAAACCGGGCCCGGAACATCGGTCCACTTCACAAAAATCGCGGACCACGCGATGCACACGATGCCGGTGAGCAACGCCAGATACGCCAAACCGCGTTTGGAATTCATTGCTTTAGGGGCCGTGATGGGAACTGTGCTCATCGGCGAATGGGATCCAGTTTCATTCCGGCACGCGGCGCATGACCGTCGACGCCCAGAAGATCCAGAGCGCGGTGCACACCGCCAGGCACAACCGCACATCGATGAACGCGCACACCACGGCGATCATGTAGGCCGGAATGCCCGTCATATAGTCACGGCAAGTTTTCTCCACGAACTTAGGCGGCGTTGACTCCACCAACAGCTTTTTGCGGAAGGCCGCACGCAACACTAAATTAAAGCCCAGCGAGACCATCACGAAAGTTCCCGCATAGAACGCCGCCGCCATTTTCGCGGCCGGAGTGTTCAGGTAGGTGGCCAGAACCGACGTGGGATAGGGCACGAACGTCACCGCCAGCAACAAAACTCCGTTGGCGTAATGCACCCAGGCATCGCAGCGCCGCACGTGCGTAAACAGCGCGTGGTGGTGTATCCACATCACTAGAATTGTGAAGAAACTGGTGACCAGCGAGATGTAGCTCGGCCATTGCTGCAGCAGTCCTTTCGCCAGCGCGCTGACCGACACCGAACCCGGGGCCAGCACCGGCACCTTTAATTCCAGGATCAGCAGGGTGATGGCGATGGCAAAAACGCCGTCACTGAAAGCCTCCAGCCTTCCTGTTTCTTTTTCCGGCAGAATTGCCGCGCTTGTCTGCATGCCGCCAACGCCTCCAGGGTCTTCCAGACTACCAGTGCGCCGCCGTTGAGCGCGGGAAATTTGTCGTTATACTACGAGCACACCGGAAATTCAGGGGCGGGAAAATGGGAAGAAAGAAGCTGTGCGGCGGAAAGCATCGACCAGGAGAAATTTCGCGACGCGATTTTCTGAATGGAGTAGCGGTCGGCGCCGGCGCAGCGTTGGTCGGCAACGCCTTTTCGCCTGCACAACTTCTTGCTTCCGGCATTCTCGACGAACCGAGTTCGCCCGCTTCGCCCGGCTACTACCCTCCCTCAAAAATGGGTATGCGCGGCAACCATGACGGAAGTTTTACGGTCCCGCACAAAAGCCGCGATGGTGAGCCGGCGTCCGCATTTGGAACGCCTGTCGATACGGGCGAATCCTACGACCTGGTGATTGTTGGAGCAGGCATCAGTGGATTGGCCGCGGCGCGCTTCTATCAACGGCAGGCGGGCAAGTCCGCAAAAATTCTGCTGCTCGACAATCACGACGATTTCGGCGGCCACGCCAAACGCAATGAGTTTCAGGTCGGCGGCCGCACCGTTCTCAGCTATGGGGGGACCCAATCCATTGAGAGTCCCGGGGAGTACAGCGACGTTTCCAAAGCGCTGCTGAAGGACCTCGGCATCGAAACTCGCAAGTTTTTCAAAGCGTACGATCAGAAACTGTACGCCAACCTGGGCACCGCGGCGTTTTTCGATAAGCAGACCTTCGGCGAAGATCGCCTGGTCACCGGAATGAACACGACGCCGTGGCCGCAATTCCTCGCCAAAGCTCCCCTGTCGGAACCGGTGCGCCAGGACATTGCTCGCGTCTACACGGAAAAAGTGGATTACCTGAAAGGGCTGACCCGCGAGCAGAAGATCGCCAAGCTGAAAAAAATCAGCTATCAGGACTATTTGACGCAGTACTGTCACTTGAATCCCGCCGCTTTGCCATTTTTTCAGAAGTTCACTCATGATTTGTTTTGTGTTGGGATCGAGTCCGTGCCCGCCTTCGCGTGCTATGAGGCGGGCGATGACTACAACTCATTTACCTACGCTGGTTTTCAAGGATTGGGATTTCCGCCGCACAAAAAAGAAGAGCCCTACATTTTTCATTTTCCGGACGGAAATGCTTCCATCGCCCGGCTGCTGGTGCGCTCCCTGATTCCCGAAGCGATGCCGGGGCACACGATGGAAGACGTGGTCACCGCTCGCGCCGATTATTCGCAACTGGATCGCAGCGAGCACTCGGTTCGTCTGCGGCTGAACAGCAGCGTTGTAAATGTGCAGCAAGACGGCCCGCCCGCCACGGCGAAATACTGTTTCCGTCACCTATGTGTTGGGCGGCAAAGCGTATCGAGTCAAGGGCAAATCCTGCGTCTTGGCCTGCTACAACACCATGATTCCGTACATCTGCCCGGACCTGCCCGCGCCGCAGAAGGAAGCGCTGTCGTATCTCGTGAAAGCGCCGCTGGTATACACCCACGTTGCGTTAACCAACTGGAAGCCGTTCGCGGACCTGGGCATTCATCAAATTGTCGCGCCCGGCAGTTACTTCAGTTACGTAACGCTGGATTTTCCCGTTTCGTTGGGCCAATACCAGTTTCCCAGTCGCCCGCAGGACCCCGCTGTTCTCTTCATGCTCCGTACGCCTTGCCAACCGGGTCTCTCGGTGAAGGATCAGAATCGCGCGGGCCGCGCGGAACTGCTGGATACTCCGTTCTCCAAGTTTGAACAGGAAATTCGCGATCAGCTTTCCCGCATGCTGGCATCCACCAACTTTGACGCCAGCCGCGACATCCAGGGCATCACCGTCAACCGCTGGGCCCACGGTTACGCGTACACACCGTTCTCTCTCGACGAGCCGGACTGGAATCCGGGAACCGAGCCCTGGGTCCGCGGCCGCCAACCGTTCGGGCGCATCACCATCGCCAATTCCGATGCGGGAGCGAGCGCGTACACCGACACCGCGATCGACCAGGCCTACCGCGCCGTGAACGAGCTGTTCGGCAAATCTGCATAATTGCGACGCGCCGTCACAACGTAATCTCGGTACTCCCCAATTTCTTGTATAGATTTTTTTCGTGGCATTAATCCAACAAAGCAATCGCCCATTCGCTTGACTTCGTTCGCCATTCCGCTAGCATCGTGAAACATTGTTCCGGGGATGTCCGCGGCGGAGCCTTCACAAACAAGGCTTGCCGAACCGCTCGAGAGACCTGATCTCAAAATGTAAACCTGGTGCAGAGGTCAAGCTCTCTGTTCGAAAGGGGACGTTGATGTCATTTTCGTTTCGCTCTGTTCTACTGTTATCCGCAATACTTCTGTTTTCCTTTCACGCTTCTGCCCAGATCGGCACCACATCGGTACGCGGCACGGTTTTAGACAACTCCAAGCAATCCGTTGGCGGAGCGCTCGTCACGCTGATCAACGAAAGCCAGCACCTGCAACGGGAGAAGACCACGCCGGCTTCCGGTGAATTCGAATTTCTCGCGCTGCCTCCCGGCGATTACATTCTCACCGTAGAAAAAGATGGGTTTCAGAAGCACGAGCAGCGCGAACTACACCTGCTGGTGAACGTGCCCACCACTTTGAATGTGGTGCTGCAGGTCGGCGCGGTGAGCACCCAGGTGGAAGTGTCGGCGCAATCGGAAACCATCAACACGACGGATGCCTCGCTGGGCACGGCCTTTAACGAAAACCAGGTGAAGCAACTGCCGTTGGAAAGCCGCAACGTGCCGGACTTGCTGTCTCTGCAAGCCGGCGTGGTGTATACCGGCAATCGTCCCGACATCAATAAAGACGAGGACACCCGCAGCGGTTCGGTCAATGGCGCGCACAGCGATCAGAGCAACGTCACCGTCGACGGCGTTCCGGTGAATGGCAAAGGTTCCTACGCGTTCACTTCGGTCCTGCCCGTCACCCTGGATTCGGTGCAGGAATTTCGCGTGACCACCAGCAACTGGGGCGCTGATGAAGGCGTATCCTCCGGCGCGGAGGTCGCGCTGGTGACCAAGAGCGGCACGAACAACTTCCACGGTTCGGCATACGAGTACAATCGCAATTCCTACTTCAGCGCCAACGATTACTTCATCAAGCGCGCGCAGTTGACCAGCGGTGAGCCGAATCAGCCTAACAAATTGAACCGCAACATCTTTGGCGGATCCCTCGGCGGACCTATTCTTAAGAATCGACTGTTCTTTTTCGCTAACTACGAAGGCTATCGCGACGCCGAAGCGGTCAGCGCGGTGCGCACCGTTCCAACGGCAGCGCTGCGCGATGGCGTTGTGCAATATCTTTGTGCGCTCAATGGCGATGGCAGCTTGAATACCGCGGCCTGCCCTGGCAACAGCGCGCAGGGCTTGAGCGGAGCCAGTTACACAGCCCCCGCCGGTTATTATGCTATGTCACCGAAGCAGTTGGCCTCGATCGACACCCTGGTTCCCGGCAACCCCGCTAGTCCGGGGGCCAATCCCGTTGTCCTGGCGTACATGCAAAAATTATTTTCCAGTGCTGCGGGAACGCCCTATCTGCCCAACGATCAGACCACAGGCGATCTCGTAAACACCGCGGGGTATCGATTCCGAGCGCCCACCCTCACCAACAAGGACTGGTACATCGCCAAAATCGACTACAACATCACCGCGGACGCCAAGCAGCGCATTTCCGTTAGCGGGGCTTTGGCCAATGAAACGGATGACGGCGCTCCATTCTTGCCGGGTGGTCCGGGCGGCGTACCGGAAACCAAGACTCTGAACTACAACAAGGGCATCATCGTCGCCTATTCCGCGGTGATCAGCCAAACGTTGGTGAACAATTTCCGATATGGATTTATTCGCGAGAGTCTCGGCACCATCGGGGACTCGAACCAGCCTTGGGTCTACCTTTCGAACGTCCAGCAGGGAATTACGCGCTCCTCCGACTACCAGCGTCCAGTGAACAATTTCACGGATGATGTTTCGTGGATACACGGAAGACACACGTTCCAATTCGGATTGCAATTTTCTTTCCTGCGCAACCCCACTACCAATTACAACAATTCGTACGACAGTGGGTACACCAACCAAAACTGGTTCCTGAATTCCGGTTTGTCGACCACCTCGGCATCGCCGCTCAATCCGGGGAATTATTCGTTTTTGCCCTCGGTCGATTCCTCGTTCCAGGGCAATTACGACAGCACGGTCACTTCGCTTCTCGGGATGGTCACGCTCGGGAATGCGGTTTACAACTACACGCGCAATGGGTCGTCGCTGCCGAGCGGGGCTGCGGTTACCCGCCACTTCGCTCAGGATTCCTACGAGATGTATGCCCAGGACGTTTGGAAGGCGCGGCCGGATTTGACGTTGACTCTGGGCTTGCGCTATTCGCTGTTCTCCCCTCCTTGGGAAACCAATGGCCTGGAAGTAACGCCAACAACCAGCTTGGGCGGATGGTTCCAGCAACGCGGCGAAAATATGGCGCAAGGTATCGGCACGAATGCCTTAGCTCCGATCACCTATGACTGGGCCGGTCCGGCCAACGGCAAGCCCGGTTATTACAACTGGGATTTGAAGGACCTTGGACCTCGCGTAGCGTTTGCCTGGTCGCCGAGCTATGACGCCGGCTTACTCGGTTCTGTTTTTGGCAAGAAAGGCCAGTCCAGCATTCGCGGAGGTTTCAGCATCGTTTATGATCGTGTTGGCGAAAGTCTGGTGGACACCTTCGACCAGAACGGTTCGTACGGCTTGTCCAGCATTTTGTCCAATCCCTCGAACGTGCAGGAATCGTCGTTCGCTCCTCGCCTTACCAGCATGAACGTGATCCCTCAGAAGGACTACAATCCGAATTTCAATCCCATCAACGACTACATCCTCCCCCCCGATACGGGCTCGACGTTTCCCAAGACCTATCCAATCGGTTCGGGAGCCATCACCTGGGGTTTGGACGATCGTCTGAAGACTCCGTATTCCTACGCTATCGACCTTGCGGTCAGTCGCGAAATTACCCGTAGCACCTCGATTGATGTCGCCTACGTGGGCCGCTTGTCACACCGCTTGCTGGCCCAGTCGGATCTGGCGGAACCGCTCGACATTTACGATTCGGCCGCCAAAATCGATTACTTTGCCGCCGAAACCGCGCTGGCAAAGGTTTTCCGGCCCTTGCTGAAAGCTGGGCAGAACAACGCCACCCTGCAATTCAATCCCAGCCAATTGCCCCAGAACGTTCAGCAATTCTGGCTGGATCAGATCCAGCCGGTGGCGAAAGGCGGAGCCTATCAACTCACCGGCTGCACTGGCGTGGACTCCAGCGGGAATCCCAAAGTATTGGCCAGCACGAATCCGATTGTGATGGCGTTCGACACTTTCTGCAGCACGGCGTTCAACGACTCCCTTGGTCTCTACAAACTCGACTTCAACGGGATACCGGACGCCAACAATCCCAATCAGCTGTACTTCTTCAAACAAGGCCAATACGCCTACTATTCCTCGCAATTCAGTTCGCTGTACGCCTGGCGCTCCATGGCCCCAGCCAACTACAACGCCCTGCAGGTCAGCATTCACCACAAGATGAGCCACGGCATTCAATTTGACTTCAACTACACCTTTTCCAAAGCCATCGACCTCTCGTCCAACGCGGAACGGATTGGTCCAGCCAGCAATTCCAGTTTGTTGGAGCCCAACAGCAATATCATCAACTCGTGGACTCCGCAGAACCAGCGAGGCGTCTCTGCGTTTGACGCCACACACCAGTTCAACGCCAACTGGATTTGGCAGCTACCCGTCGGTCACGGACAGTGGCTCGCCGGCAACGCCAACAAGGCTCTGAACGCCCTGATCGGCGGCTGGCAATTGTCCGGCATGTTCCGTTTGACCTCCGGTTTCCCCATCAGCGTGGACAACGGGACGAGCAACTATCCCACCAACTTCGAACTGGAAGGCAACGCCAACCAGGTATCGCCAGTCAAGACTGGACTCTTCTATACCAACGGCCAGAACGTTCCCAATATTTTCTCCAACGGTCCGGCAGCCATCACCTCATTCGATTACGCCTACGCCGGGCAAGCCGGGCAGCGCGACAATATCCGCGGCCAGGGTTTCTTCGAGACCGATTTTGGCCTCTCCAAGCGCTGGCTTATGCCCTGGAGTGAAGGCCAGTCTCTCCAGTTCCGCTGGGAAGTGTTCAACAGCACCAACAGCGTTCGCTTCGACGTTCAGCAGGGTTTGCTGCAAGGCGCCCTGGGCCTGGGCAGCGGCGGAAGCTTTGGCAATTACGGCGGGATGTTGACCAACCCGCGCATCATGCAGTTCGCGTTGAGGTACGAGTTCTAAGCGGATGTAACGCTCTGAACGGAACAAGGGTGCCGCGAATTACAATTCTCGGCACCCATTTTCTTTGTTGAAATGACCTCATTCATGAATGATTTGCAACGAAACGATGCAAACTTATAACTTCCGCCACTTCCGTTCCTGTGCCACACTGCCTTAGCGATGGCTTCGGCGTCCTCCCGTTCTCAAGTTTCCCTTCATCCGCAATTGGAATGGTTTTTGCTCCACGCGGGCTTCATTGTCATCGGTGTCATCACCAATGTGGTTGCAAATGTGTTGCCAACGTTTTCGCGCCAGTGGTTTCTGACCGACTCGCAGTCCGGATTTTTCTTCACCGCGCAATATCTGACCAGCAGCTTCGGCATGGTCGCTATCAGCTGGCTGCTTCCGCGATTTGGATTCAGCCGGGTGCTGGCGTTCGGATACTTGTCGATGACCATCGGCATGCTCTTTCTGGGCGTCAGTCCCTGGATGGCCACCGCGTTTTTTGTTGCGGTGAACGGTTGGGGATACGGACTCTGTAATCCCACCACCAACTTGCGTGGCACGGAACTGCCTTCCAAGAATGTCGCCGCCGCGGTCACTCTGCTGAACTTTTCGTGGACCATCGGCGCTGTGGCGTGTCCATTTCTAGTGCGCGGACTGACACCTTATGTGGGCCTGCGCGGGTTTTCGATCGGTTTCGCGGTGCCCGCCTTTGCCTTGTGCCTTGCTTACTTTTTCCTGCGCGTGCCCCCGCGCGAGAGCGGCGTGCGCGTCAAACACACTTGGAGCGATTGGCGCTCGCACATCTTGCAACCGCGCGCCATTGCATTGTTGGCTCTCTTTGTTTTGTACGTAGGCACCGAAGTCAGCGTGGGCGGCTGGGTCGCCACTCGCCAGGCGCGTTTGCCCAATGCGGCTCCCACCATCCTCGTCGCCACATCCTTTTTCTACGGAATGCTGCTGGTCGGCAGAGGCCTGTCGGCGGTGGCGCTGCATCGCATATCGAGTGCCGCGATCTCGATCGGCGGATTGATTCTCGCTGTGCTCGGTATCAGCATGATCGCTTTCTCCAGCACGCGGCCGCTGCTCTTTCTGGGAGCCGCCATCGCGGGCTTCGGATGCGCTCCGCAATATCCGATTTTAGTAACCTGGCTTTCCGAGTTGTTCAAGAAAGATTCGGAGTGGATGGGCGCGCTGTACTTCAGCGGGGGCGGCTTTGGGGGCGCGGTGCTTCCGTGGATCGTCGGAATCGTCGCGACGCGCACGAATTCGCTGAGCGCGGGCTTTCTTGTGCCGCTATTGGCTGGCGGCCTGATGATCCTTTTGGCTCTCCGAGTGGCGCCGAGGGTGTCCGAGAGCTCCGCAACGGTCCCGCTCACCTGACCTGCACACGAACGGGTCGAGTGTGTGTTCCCCTTGCTTGCTTTACAACGTTCCGCATCGTACGATTTTTGCTTGGCCTGCATGCCGGATTTTCCGCTGACGCTGCCTGTCCTGGATGCAGCTCGGCTGGCGAGGAGAATGAATGAAATCGGTTGTGGTCGTCGGCGCCCAATGGGGCGATGAAGGCAAAGGAAAAGTAGTCGACTATCTGGCCGGTTCGTTTGATTACATTGTGCGTGTCGCGGGAGGCCATAACGCAGGCCACACCGTGATCATCGGCAAGGACCGCTACGTCCTGCAATTGATTCCGTGCGGGATTCTCCGTCCCAAACAGCACGCAATCATTGGCTCAGGCGTCGTTGTGGACCCCACCGCACTGGTCAACGAAATCGAGATGCTGGCCAAGGCCGGTATCGATGTGACTGGACGCCTCCACGTTTCCAACCGGGCGCATCTGATCTTTCCTTATCATCGCGAACTGGACATGGCTGCCGAAGCGGTGCGCGGCGCCAACAAGATTGGCACCACGTCGCGCGGGATCGGTCCCGCGTACGAAGACAAAATGGCCCGTCGTGGCCTGCGCATGGTGGACCTGCTCTACCCGGAGCTTTTCCGGGAAAAAGCGGCGCGGGTGATCGACGAAAAGAACCGGATTGCCCGCGGCGCGTACGGCGCCCAAGTCGATTTCACGCAGGAAGCGGAAGAGACGCTGAAGCTGGGCGAAAAGATTAAATCGTATATTTGCGATACGGCCGCGCTGACCAACCGCGCTCTCGATGAAGGCAAGTCCGTCTTGTTCGAAGGCGCGCAGGGTACCATGCTGGACATCGACCATGGCACCTATCCCTTCGTCACTTCTTCCAGCGCGACTTCCGGCGGAGCGACCACCGGCGTTGGCGTGCCTCCGACCAAAATTCGCCACGTCCTGGGCATCTCCAAGGCCTACACGACTCGAGTAGGCGGCGGACCGTTTCCCACGGAAATGCCCGACCTTGAGGCGCAGGAAGTACGCGAACGAGGCAAAGAGTTTGGAGCGGTTACCGGCCGTCCACGGCGTTGCGGCTGGCTGGACCTGGCGGAACTCAGCTACGCCAAAATGATCAACGGCATCGATTCGCTGGTGATCACCAAGCTGGACGTGTTCGATACCCAGCGGGAGATCAAGGTCGGCGTCGGCTACACCTACAAAGGTACGCCGCTGAACGAAATGCCCGCGTCAGCGGAGCTGTACGAGAAGGTCACACCGGTCTACAAAACGCTGCCCGGGTGGAGCGAGAGCACCTACGGCTTGCAGGACGGCGCAAAGTTGCCGAAGGCGGCGATTGATTACTTGCGCTTCATCTCCGATTTCCTGCAGGTCGAAATTGGCATGATCTCGACGGGTCCGGAACGCGACGCCTCGATCCTGCAGCCCGGCACCGTGTTTTCCAGTTGGCTCTAGCCCGTCCTCGCCGCGCGCGAATCGCGAGCGATTGCTCCAATCGCTGTATCGGATTTTCCGCTGATTCTTGTTAGAGTCATCCTCCATGTTGCCGTTTGATCAAGCACGCGCCCGAGTGGTCCAGGAAGCGACCCGTTTGTTCTCCGCCACGAACACGGAGGTGTGCGACCTGCCTGCCGCGCTGCACCGGGTCCTGGCGCAACCTGTGCTCGCCGATCGCGATTACCCGCCGTTCGATCGCGCCACCCGCGATGGATACGCCGTTCGCAGTGCCGAAGCCAGATCGGGCGCTGTCTTGCACTGTGTTGGCGAGATCAAGGCCGGTGATTTCGTCGAAAACGTTTTGCAGCCCGCCACATGCGTACACATCATGACCGGCGCCGCCGTGCCTCCGGAAGCCGACGCGGTGGTCATGGTGGAATTCACGACGCGCAGCAACGATGCCGTGACGTTCCAGCGCGAGACCTCCAAGGGCCAGAACATCGTGCCGCGCGGCAGCGAAGCGCGCACCGGTGACACCGCGCTGAGCGTGGGCACTCGCCTGGGCTACGCGGAACTGGCCATTGCCGCTCAAGTTGGTGCCGCGGAATTGACCTGCTACCGCAAACCGCGCGTTGCGATTCTTACCACTGGCGATGAAGTCGTGGCGTTCACCGAAGCTCCGGGACCCTTTCAGATTCGCAATTCCAATGAAGCCTCGCTCATCGCGCAAGTGCAGTTGGCGGGAGCAACTCCCGTGCCGCTCGGCAATGCGGCGGATCGCGCCGACGAACTCTCCTCAAAAATCGAACTCGGTCTGCAGGAAGATATTCTGATCCTGAGCGGCGGTGTCTCCATGGGGAAGTACGACCTGGTGGAAAGCGTGTTGACCAGCATGGGCGCGGAATTTTTCTTCGATGGAGTGGCGATTCGCCCCGGCAAGCCGACGGTCTTTGGACGCTGCCGGAAAACGCTGGTTTTCGGTTTGCCAGGCAACCCGGTATCTACCATGGTGACGTTTCAGCTTTTTGCGACCGCGGCAATCGACGTCTTGAGTGGCGCAGCGCCTCGCCCGCTCCCATTTTTCCGCGCCATCCTCGGCGAAGCGATTCATGAGAACGCTTCGCTCGCCCATTTCCTTCCCGCGCGTATCGAATGGACCGGCTCCGCGCCAGAGGTCAAGCCACTTCGCTGGCAAGGTTCCGGCGACGTCGCGGCACTCAGCCGCTGTAACTGCTTCGTGTACGTGCCTGCGGATCACCGCGACATCGCCGCCGGTGAACTGGTCGCCGTGCTGCCTCGTGTTGACGCCTTGTAGGCACGCTCGTGCCCACAAAGTGGAACTCGGGTACACTCCAGCAGAGGTTTCCGCGTGCCCAAGCTTTCTCATTACCGCTCCAGCGGTGAAGCCGCGATGGTGGACGTTTCCGCGAAAGCGGTGACCAAACGAACCGCCACCGCACACGCTTTTGTGCGCATGCCTGCCAAGGTCGTGCGTGCCATTCGCCGCCTGGAAAACCCCAAAGGCAATCCGCTGGAAGTGGCGCGCATCGCGGGAATCGCCGCTGCCAAACGCACGGCGGAGTGGATACCTCTTTGTCATCCTCTGCCGCTGACGCACATTGATGTGACCCCACGCCTGTGCAAAGATGGGGTGGAGATACGATCCACGGTCACCGCAACCGCGCAAACTGGGGTGGAAATGGAAGCGTTGGTGGCTGCGTCCTGTGCCGCCCTCACGATTTACGACATGTGCAAAGCGCTGGATAGGGGCATCGAAATATCGGACTTGTATCTTCTGAGCAAAACCGGCGGCAAAAGCGGCGATTTTTCGCGGCCGCTCCGGGGGAAACGCGGTTTGTCCCGAGGTTCCAGGAAATCATGACGGCGGCTCCAGCCAAGAACGTCAAGCTGCTGCTCGCGGACGACAATCCGCTGATCCGTGATCTTGTCTCCAAGGGAATGGAACCATTCTGCGAAGTGATCATCGCTGCCGACGGCGCGGACGCCTTGCTTCGCGTGATTGACGAGCTGCCAGACGTAATTCTCTGCGATTTCAAGATGCCCGGTCTCGACGGCCGCCAGCTTTTTGAAAAGCTGCGTGGCCGCGAAGCCACCCGGCACATTCCGTTTCTGTTTATGGCCAGCCGCTCCGATATCGAGGAACGCCTGCGCCCGCTGGTGGATGGCGTCGAAGACTTCATTACCAAGCCATTTTTGTTGAAGGACCTGGTGCGCTCCGCGAAGAAAGTGGTGGACCGCCTGCACCTGGAGAAATTGCAGAAGCGGGCCTCGCGCCCCGGCGTCATTCAGGGCCGCTTGGAAGAAATGAGCATGATCGATCTGCTGCAATCGCTGGAAATGGGTCAGAAATCCTGCCGGCTGGTGGTGCAGAAGGGAAGCGATCAGGGCGAACTGTACTTTACTTCCGGGCAATGCCGCGATGCCAAGATCGGAAACGTGGAAGGCGACGAGGCGGTCTACAAAGTGCTGCTGTGGACCGAAGGGGAATTCGAAATCGATTTCAACGCTTCCAATGTGTCCACCCGCTCTACGACCACTCGGAATACCACGGGTTTGTTGATGGAAGCGATGCGTTTGCTCGACGAATCCAACCGGGACGCGGTTCCGTCCAATTAGACGATCGCCGCGCAATCGCTTCGCTGTTCCGCCGGACCGGAGAATCCACTAAACTCTGCTCATGCGTGTCGCTATCCTCACCATCTCCGATTCCGTTTCTCGCGGTGAACGCGAAGATGTTTCCGGCCCCGCATTGGTCGCTCGCTGCCGCGAACTCGGCTGGGAAGTTACCTCCAATCTGCGTTGCTCCGATGATGGAGCCGCGCTCCGCTCCCTTTTGCGCGAACTTGCCGACTCCCGGCGCATGGATGTGATCTTGACGACCGGCGGAACCGGTTTGGGTCCGCGCGATAACACTCCCGAGGCTACGCTGGAGGTTGCCGATCGTGTCGATTCCCGGCATCGCCGAAGCCATCCGTCGCAAAGGCACGGAAAAAACGCCGACCGCGATTTTGTCGCGCGGAGCAGCGGTGATCCGCTTGCACACCCTGATCATCAATCTGCCCGGCAGCCCAAAGGGCGCCGTCGATTCGCTGAACGCGATAGCGGATGTCCTGCCCCACGCGATACAAGTCTTGCACGGCGCGCGCCACGATTAGCCCAGCGGCTGAGCCGTGCATCGCTTTGTTGACGCGGATTCCTGCCTCCGTAACAATGTCTGCACCATGTCCAACAAACATTCTGACAAGTCGCTCGCCGTTCTCGGCGCAGGAAAACTCGGCGGCATTCTGCTCCGCGCCTACCTGAAACAGAACCTCTTCGATCCGAAACGCGTAACCGCTACGGTTCGCCACGAGGAAAAGGCCGCGAACCTGAGCAAAGAACTGGGCGTCTCGGTAACCAACGATAACCGGGCCGCCGTCAAACACGCCGACATTATCCTGTTGGGCGTGAAGCCGCAGGTTGTCAGCGAAGTGCTGAAGGAAATCTCACCGACATATTAAAAAGGGGGCGCTGGTTATTTCCGTCGCCGCGAGCGTGCCCACCAGCTACATCGAGCAGCGCCTGGGTGAGAAAGTCGCGGTCGTGCGGGCCATGCCGAATACCTGTTCGATCGTGGGCACGGGAATGACCGGCATTTGTCGCGGTTCGCACGCGTCGCCCGAGCACGTGGAGATCGCCAAGTCTCTATTCGACGCCGTCGGACGTACCGTGGTCGTCGACGAGAAGAATATGGATGCGGTTACAGGCCTGTCGGCCAGCGGGCCCGCGTTCGCGTACATCATTCTCGAATCTCTGGCGGAAGCTGGCGTCAAGGTAGGCTTGCCTCGCGACGTATCGACGCTGCTGGCCGCTCAAACCATGAAGGGCGCCGCCAGCGTGGTGCTGGAGACCGGAGATCACCCGGCATTGCTGAAGGACTCCGTGACGACCCCTGCCGGATGCACCATCGACGGCATCATGGAGCTTGAAGAAGGGAAGTTGCGCGTCACGCTGATCAAGGCCGTAGTGAAAGCAACCCAGCGCGCGGGCGAACTGCTCTTCGAGAAATAGTTCGGGCCAAAAAAGAGGTGAACGATGGACACGCCCTCAAGCGCCGAGCCCAACGTCAGTCAGGTCGTCCCGTTTTTCCGTGTCGCGGATATGCCGCGTTCCATTGCTTTCTACGTGGATGGCCTGGGCTTCACGATTCGAAATCGCTGGGACGTCGATGGCCAACTTCGCTGGTGCTGGCTGGGCCTTGGGGGAGCGTCGCTGATGCTGCAAACCTATGTTCGCAAACCGGAGGGCAAACTTGGCGAAGGAGTGTCGCTGGCATTTCAATGCCGGGACGCGATCGCGCTCTACCGGGAGTTTCTTGGCAGAGGGCTGCACGCATCCGAACCGCAGGTCGGCAACTCCATGTGGGTGACGTGTCTCACGGACCCCGACGGATACCTCCTCGAGTTCGAGAGTTCTACCGATGCCCCGGAAGAGACCAAACTTTCCGAACTGGGCGCCTAACCGTTCGCTCGTCACACCAGGCGCCCGGGATTTTGTGATACGCTTCGGCCGATGCCAACAAATTACCTGCCCGTTCTAATTTTCGCATCTCCTGGTCCTGTCCTTTCCGGTCCTGGCGCTGCTGGTGTTCAAGTTGATCCGCCCGGAATCGGCCGGTGGCGTTGCCAAATTCCAGCCGTACGAGTGCGGAATTCCCCCGGAATCCAACGCTCGCGGCCGCTATTCCGCCAGATTTTTTGTGGTTGCGATTTTGTTCGTGATTTTCGACGTGGAAACCATGTTCCTGTTCCCATGGGCCATCCTCTATCGAGGCTGGGTCAATGCGCATCAAGGCGCATTCGCACTGGTTTCCATGTTCGTTTTCCTGGGAATTTTGCTGGTTGGCTACATCTGGCTCTATAAGAAGGGCGCCCTCGACTGGGCTTGAGCCGGTCGGGATACACACATGCTCAAGCGATTCTCTCTCGTGTTGGCGACTACTGCGGTTTCGTTGTTCCTCTTCGCCTCAATCCATTCTTCGGAGACTACGCAATTCGCGGACACGCTCTCGGTGCGGCGGATTGCGGTGCCTCCGCCTCCGATGGGCTGGTCGTCCTGGAATAGCTTCTCGAATACCATTCGCTCAGAAATCGTGGCGCAGCAGGCGCGTGCCATGGTTTCGACCGGCATGAAGGATGCGGGCTACCGCTACATCAATATTGATGAAGGCTGGTGGCTCGGCACGCGCGACGCCCAGGGCAACATTACCGTTGATCCCAAGCAATGGCCCGCGCTGCAACCCGGAGAGCGCGATGGGGACATGGCCAACATCGTGCGGTTCATTCACTCCCTGGGACTGAAGGCCGGCATCTACACCGACGCAGGAGAAGCCGGATGCGGATTCTACGGGCCGGACCTTGGACCGCCGATGCCGCACACCGGCAGCGAAGGCCACTACGATCAGGATTTCCTGCAATTCGCGCAATGGGGATTCGATTACGTGAAGGTGGACTGGTGCGGCGGGGAACACGAGAATCTCGATCCCGCAGTGCAATATGCAGCCATCTCGCTGGCGATTCAACGCGCGGAAAAGGCTACCGGGCACACGCTGTACTATTCGATTTGCAACTGGGGCAGCAAGAGTCCGTGGACCTGGGCTCCGGGCATTGCCGGGGTTCACGCCAATATCTGGCGGACGAGTGGCGACATCGTCGCGCCCATTGTGGCCGGCACGGCAAACGCCAGCGCGGGTGGCCACCATGAAGGGTGTGCTGGAAAACTTCGATCAGGGGATGCATCCCTCGGCGCAACATACCGGCTTTTACAACGATTCCGACATGATGATGATCGGGATGCCCGGACTTTCCGAAGGGCAGAACCGCGTTCACATGAGTCTGTGGGCCATTTCTGGTGCTCCGCTGATCCAGGGAGCGGATCTGGCGAAGCTCAGCCGTGCCACGCTCGATATCCTGACCAACAAGAACGCCCTGGCCGTGGACCAGGATTCTCTGGGCGTTCAGGCTATCAAGATTGACGAGCCGCAACCCGGCGTGCAGGTTTGGGCGCGTCCATTGTCCGCATCGGGTTCCCACGCGGTATTGCTGTTGAATCGGCAGGCGCCCGATTCGGCGACATTCGAACTGAAGTGGGCGTCGCTGGGCCTGAACCCGGAGCTTCCCGCGCAGATCACCGATATCTGGAGCGGAAAGGAATTGGGCTCGTTCAAGGGTTCGTACAAGTGCACGGTTCCCGCGGGTGATGTCGCCTTCCTGATTGTTCGCGGTACCGACGCGGAGCCCAAACGATATCCGGCATCTGTTGCGGAACTTGCCGGCGGCGCCGCTCTCGGTGCTTGCGCCACATGCGCCGGCGGAAAGCAAATCCCTCTTGCTGCCGATGGAACGGTAACCTTCCCAATCAGCCCCATCGCCAAACCCGCCTACGTCGAGATTGAATACGTGAATCTCCAACACCACCAGCGTTATGGCGCAACTGAAGGTGAACGGTCAGACGCCCACCAACATCGCCTTTCCGCCCACGGGCGCTCCCGGCAGCGTGGGCACAATCACCGTGGCGGTGGAACCCATCCTGGGCATCCCGGTTCGGGCGCTTTCCTTTTCCAGCGCAACGCCCTCCGGACTGTCCCTGGTAGCTGTCTCGGTTCGTCCGCCTTTTGAATAGCACGGACTAGCAAACCGCCTCCGCAAACAGAAAAGGCCGCTGCTCCTGGGAGCAACGGCCTTTTTCTTTAAATCAGTGCCGAACTTATTGCCGGTCGATGGTCACCGACTGGGTCAACTTGAAGGTGATGCGGGTTTCCGCAGGCCAGTTCACGTTTTCGCCGCCGGTCGCGCCGGAAACAGCAAGCCCGCCGCCGCCGCCAACTCCCGCGCCGATTGCCGCGCCTTTTCCGCCGCCGGCCAATCCGCCAATCAATGCTCCGGCCGCTGCTGCTCCGCCGGTCACGATGCCCGTGCGCTTGCCTTTGCCCTTCACGGTCTCGGCGTAGGTGCTGGTCGAAATCGGATAAGACCTTCCGTTCACGCGCACGCTGGTCAAACGGATGGCCAGGTCGCCTTGACCCTTAAACGTGCCTTGTTTTTTGGATTTGGTGACGACGCCGGAAACGGTAGCGCCCTTGGGAATCGCTACTTCGTCATTCACCGAAATGTTCGTGGCCAAGGTGCCGGTGAACTCTTGCCCCGCTTCCGTTGCTCTTGGAATTCAGAGTCTGCCCGAGAATGATCGGAATGGATCGGCCGGAAGGCACGACCAAGGGCTGCGGTGGCTCGGGAGCGGGCGCCGGCTGCTGCGCCATCTGTTGATCAGCCGGAGCGTTCTGCATTGGCTGATTCTGTGCCTGCATCGGAGCCTCGTTCTGCATGGGCTGCGCATTTTGCGGAGCCTGTTGATTGGGCGCGTTCTGCGCATTCGAGTTCGGATAGGCGTTCGGGTCTGTCGCCGGCGCGTTCTGGGTGCTGGCCGCGGGCGCGGGTGGAGGTGCGTTCTCCTTCTTTTCACATCCCAGCAGCGTCAGCAGGCCCGCGGAGATCGCAACGATCAGAGTCTTCTTGTTCATAAAATTCCTCGGAATTTGAATTCGCTTCTTATTTTGGCTGTGCCGAACAGGGCGGGCAGAACAGCGCCTGCGGAAGCCCCTGTGACCTTGGCTCAGCGATACTACCATTTCTCACTTAGCCATAATAGCGCAGCAGATTGGTACATTCGCGCGCGATCGATCGCGTCGCATCGCTTCGTCGTAGGTGTGCGCTACAATCGGCACCATGCTCAGCGAATCGCGTGTGGCCTTTCCGATCGCGCCAGCCGATGTCCAGCGCATCCTGCGGGAACAATACGGGATCGATGGCGAAGCACGGTCGCTGCCCGGCGAATACGACCAGAATGTTCACATCCGTGCGGTCGATGGACGCGAATTTGTCTTGAAGGTGATGCATCCGGCTCGCGAGGCTTCCTTCGTTGAGATGCAGTGCAAAGCGCTGGCGCATCTGGCGAACTGTCGCGTCGAAGTTGCTACTGCCCAGGGTGATCGCTGACGTTCGCGGTGCTTCGTTCCATGCCAGCCAATTTGCCGGACAGGAGCGCCTGGTCTGGATGCTGAGCTACATTCCGGGCGCAACCTTGGCCGATGTGAAGCCGCGTCCACCAGGGCTGAATCGCCTCTTGGGTGAATTCCTGTCGCAACTCGATGCCGCGCTGCTGACTTTCTCCCATCCCGCTACGCGCCGCGAGCTGAAATGGGATAGCGTGCGTTCGCTGTGGGTTCGAGAGCAGTTGCATCACGTGGGTGATCCGGAAGATCGCGCTCTGGCTGCGTTTTTCCTGGACCGGTTCGAGCACGAGGTCCTGCCAATCCTTCCGCGCCTTCGCCGCAGTGTGATTTACGGCGACGCCAACGATTACAACGTCTTGGTGCGCCGCGAAAACCACGATTTGCCGGCGGGCCTGAGCGTCATCGATTTCGGCGACATGCACGAATCCATCACCGTTGCCGAACCGGCGATCGCCGCTGCGTACGCGCTGTTAGGACAGGACGACCCCGTCCAGGTGGCGCACTCTCTGCTTGCGGGTTTCGAGCAGCATTTTCCCCTGAACGCGTGGGAACGCGCCGCCTACTTCCCGCTGATCGCCACGCGCCTTGCGGTCAGCGTGGTGAACTCCGCGTGTCGCAAGACGCTGGTGCCCGACGACCCGTATGTCACCGTCACGGAAGCTCCGGCGTGGGACGCGCTGCGCGCCTTACGCGCATCCTTCTCAGCGCACCCGAGCACTACTCCGTTGACATACGATCGCGCCTTAGCCGAGCGCAAACGCTTGATTGGCCCCAGCGTCCGCTTGTCCTACGACAAGCCCCTCAACATGGTGCGCGGCTCGCGGCAATATCTCTACGATGCGGCGGGCCAAGCCTACCTCGACGTCTACAACAACGTGCCTCTGGTTGGCCATTCGCATCCGCGAGTGGCGCAGGCTGCCGCTGAACAACTGGCGGTGCTCAACACCAACACCCGCTATCTGCATGACACGATCCTGCGTTACGCGGCGCGGCTCACCGAATTACTCCCTGCGCCGCTGAAAGTCTGCTACCTCCTGAATTCCGGCAGCGAAGCCAACGAACTGGCCATTCGCCTGGCCCGCGCCCACACGCAGCGCGACGACATCATCGTCCTCGAGCACGCTTACCATGGACACACTTCGACGCTGACCGATATCAGCCCGTATAAGTTTGACGGACCCGGTGGCAAAGGCCGCAAGCCGTGGGTCGCTGTCGCAGCGATTCCCGACGACTATCGTGGGAAGTATCGCCGCGGGGAAGCAAACCTCGGCGAGCGCTACGCAGCGGACGTCACCGAAATTCTGGAGAACATCGCAAAGTCCGGCCGCGGAGTGGCCGCGTTCATTGCGGAGACATTGCCGAGCGTTGCGGGGCAAATCCTCTTTCCTCCACGCTACCTGGCGGAGACGTATCGGCACGTTCGCGCGGCAGGAGGCGTGTGCATCGCCGACGAAGTGCAGGTGGGATTCGGCCGCTTAGGCACGCACTTCTGGGGATTCGAAACGCAGGATGTTATTCCAGACATCGCGGTATTCGGCAAGCCGATTGGCAATGGCTTTCCCTTGGCGGCCGTGGTTACCACAGCGGAAATCGCACGTTCGTTCGACAATGGCATGGAGTTCTTCAGCACCTTTGGCGGAAATCCGGTAGCCTGTGCCGCGGGACTGGCCGTCCTCGACGTCCTCGCGGAAGAGCGCCTGCAGCAAAACGCGCTGCACGTTGGCGCGAACTGGCTCGCCGCGCTGCGCCAACTCCAGGACCAGTTTCGTTTGATCGGGGATGTGCGGGGCTCTGGATTATTTCTAGGAGTGGAACTCGTCCGCGACCGGCAGACGCGCGCGCCGGCTCCCAGGCAGGCTTCTCATACAGTCAACCGGCTTCGCGAGGAGTTTATTCTGGCGGGAACCGATGGCCCGCATCACAACGTGATCAAGCTCCGCCCGCCGCTCATTTTTTCCGATTCGGATGCGGACCAGTTCACCACCACATTCGCGCGGATTCTGGCGGAAGATGGCGCGCAGCCAGACTGAATTTCGCTTACAGACTCTTAAGAGTTCGAAGCGGGCGGCGCCGGATGCTCTTCGCGTTCCTTGCGCTTATCCGCAATTTCCTGCGGCGAAGGCGGGAAGCTCTTGAATCCTTCGGTAAAGTCCTTGTCCGCGGACTTCCACGCCTTGTCGTTGTTGTAGACCTTCATGCTGATGTACAGCCGCCACGCCAGCTTTTTGCTGTGTGGATCGATCAAATCCAAAATTAGCGACGCTTCCTTGGTGCTGGTGGCCTGCATCTTCTGCCACCAGTAGGTCCAGTCGCTGCTGACAAAGCCGTCATAAATTCCAAAATTCCACTTGGCCGCGACATTCAAATCCGTTGAACTGTTTGCCCAGTAACGTACCACCAGGTCCGGATTTTCGTTGGGTTGCACTTCCCGCAGTCCTTTGGCGCTCAGTTCCCGGGCGGCGGCGCGGTGCACGCGATCTTTGATCAGATCGGGGTTCAGTTGCATCATCACCAGCTGTTCCACGCCGCCGATGAACGCCCAGGTCTTGAACTTCGAAAAGTCCATGTTCGGGTCGAAGTCCACCTGCGTTTTTGCCGCGGCGGGCGCCGCCATGCACAACATCAGCGCGAACACCATCAGCGCGCCATTTACGCACTTCCGTCTCATTCCGTTCATGCTTGTACCTGCCGTCTAAAGTTTGGAGCGATGCTGGCCGTTAAGTGTAGCGGCTAACGCGCGGTTTTGCGAGCGCAACCGCTGAGGCTTTGCGCTGCGGGTGTGGAAGACTACTTCTCGCCCTCGCTGGGTTCCGTGCCGAACAGCTTGGCCAGTTCCGCGTGTTCCATCACCACGGCCGGATCGCGTTGTATTGCGTCGTAGTATTTCTTCTGGAAGGCGTCGCCGGTTTCCGACGGCAAGAACATTTTGCGGGCCACCGAAATGGAGCCGTTGGCGTCCTGCTCGGTGATTTCCTTTTCTTTCTCGCCGGCAAGCATCTCGTCCACGCGCACGACAAACTCGGAAATGTTGTGAAGCCAGGAAAATTGCGGATTGTCGAGCACCAACCGGAACAACTCGCCGGCGTTCACCTTGCCGTGTTCCTTTTCGTATTCCCGGCGCTCCATCTCCAGCAGCGCCTTGTGCAGACGGAGCAGCGTCTGCCGCAACGATACTAATTTTTGACGCGAAGGCGTGTCGCGCCAGTCGCCATGATTCGAATACGGATCTTTGGTATCGGCCACGGAATTCCCCTGCTCTTATTCTGCTTCAGGCAACGGGCATTTTGCTACTCAGCCGGTTTCTTAGCCGCGGGCGGCCGCACGATCAACTGGTTCTGAAACTGCAACACGCCATCGACGCCGCGCGTCAGCCGAGCCGCCTCCGTTTTGTCGGCTTCGCTATCGACGAAACCTACCAGAGTCACACTGCTGTCCTTGACCAGAATGTGGATCGGGGTGACGACCAGGATGGCGTAGCGCTCCAGTTCCTTGCTTTCGAATAACGCGCGGTACACATCCCGTCGCAGTTCATCGTCGGTGGTGGACGCCGGTAAAACCTCAATGTCGTTTACGACCGTCTCCACTCCCTCGAGGGATTTCATCGCGGCCTCGGCGTGAGCCTTCAGGCTGGGACGCACCACTTTTCCTTCTAAAGTGACTTGCGTGCCTTTCAGCGAGAACGTGATGTAATCGAATACGGAGTAGTAAGGCAGCACCAGCAACTGCCGCTGGATCGTCCTGGTCAGAGCCTCGTTCGAGTGGCCCGCAGCGCTTGTCTGCGCCGGTAGCGACGGACATAGCGACGCCAGAATTACCGCCAGCATCACGGTTCGCAATCTCAAGCGCGCTCTCCATAGTGAATCTCATGCACCGGTCGCGGCTCCCAACTGACCGGACGTGCATCCAGGTGTTAGCATACGACAGGTACGAGATTCGCCAATCGCCAGTTTGCGCGGTTGTTCCCGGAGGATTTCTCTTGCTTGCCATTGCCCACCGCGGTGCTTCCGGCTATGCCCCGGAGAATACGCTCGCGGCGTTTCGTCGCGCGATCGCGTTGGGGGTTACGTTTATCGAGACCGACCTGCACCTGACCCGCGACGCGCACTTCGTTGCCATCCACGACGAAACGGTCAATCGCACCACCACCGGGCAGGGAATTGTGCAGCAACTGACCTTGGCCGAGCTTCGCCGCATGGATGCCGGTTCCTGGTTTGGCAGTGAATTCATGGGAGAGCGCATTCCCACCCTGGGCGAAATTCTGGAATTCGCGCACCGGCACGACGTTGTGTTTTACCTGGAACTGAAACCCGGTGGCTTCTGGGGCGGCGAGCACGCGCTGATCAGCGCGCTGCGCGAAGCATCCGAAATTGCCCGCGCCGTCATCATCTCGTTCGAACCGACGATACTCGCCGGGTTGCGCGCCATAGAACCCACGTTGATGACGGGACTGCTCTACGACGGGGAGCTTGCCAATCCTCTGGAGCGCGCCCTGGAGATCGGCGCCCGCCAGCTTGCCGTGCGGGGCGACCTGGTCACGCCCAATTTCCTTGCGGAAGCGCATAAGCGCGACCTTCAGGTGATTTGCTGGACCATCAACAATCCCGGCGCACATGCGCTTGCTGGCTTCGGCCGGTGTCGACGGCATTATGTCGGATTATCCGGACCGCCTGGTTGCTTCCCTGAAGAAATAATCCCGTGCAACGCCGCCAGTTCCGCGACGCTCAACTGCTCCGCTCGAGCGTCTTCCCGCAAATGCAGCGATTGCAGAGCCTCGCGAGTGGCGTCCGGCTTGGCCATTGGCTTGAGGTTGTTCGTCAACTTTTTCCGCTTCTGGCCGAAGCACAGCTTTGTAAAGTTCAAGAAGCTTTCCGGATTTTGCAATCCCAGCGTGGCGCGCTCTCCCGGCAGGCGCATGCTCACCAGCGCCGAATCCACCTCGGGTGGAGGCGAGAACGCTCCACGCGGAATCATCAGTATGCGCTCTGGCCGCGCATAAAACTGCGTGAGCACGGACAAATAGCCGTAATCGGAGGTTCCGGGCTTAGCCGCCAGGCGCATCGCGACCTCATCCTGAATGACAACGTGGATCTCTTCGATCTGATCGGCGAACGCGAAGAGGTGGTTCAAGATCGGCGAGGTGATGTAGTACGGCAGATTTCCGTAAATCCGCATCCGGCGCCCGTCTGCCAGCTTGCCCAGATCGGTTTGCAATACATCGCCCGGTACGATGGTTAGATTGCGGTGGGCCTCAGCCATTTTTTGCAGCCGCTGAATCAGTGGCTCATCCAGTTCCACGGCCAACACCGGTAACCCGGTGGCCACCAGATACTCGGTCATCTCTCCATGGCCCGAGCCAATCTCGATCCAGCACCGGTTTTCGTCGTGCATCGCCTGGTTGGGCATTTCCATGCCGTGCCGCGACACGCGAATCGCCCGCGCGATTTTTTCGCGCCACCCTGCGTCCGCAAGAAAGTGCTGTCCGAGCCGTTGCCTGGCCATAATTGCCCAGTCTATCAGCACTTAAGCGGCATACACGCACCGCCTGCTTGACGCTTCGCCGCTCCTCCGATAGCGTAACCATTCGGCCTAGATCATGCGGATTCTCTTCGTTGCTTCCGAAGCCTTACCCTTCGCCAAGACCGGCGGCCTCGCCGACGTAATCGAAGCTCTTCCTCGTGCTTTGGTAAAGCTCGGGCACGAAGTGGCGGTGTTCCTGCCGCGCTATCGTGGGATCGAGACCAAGCGAGTCGCCGTACCCAGCCTCACCATTCCCCAGGGCCTTCGCCTGCGCTTTCCGGCGATCGCCAGCGGCGGAGTCTCCGGCGGCGTGCGCTATTTTTTTCTCGACGATCCCCAGTATTTCGATCGCGACGGGCTCTACGGGTCGAAGGCCGGCGATTTCCCCGACAATGCGGAACGCTTCACGGAATTTTGCCGCGCCGGGATCGAACTGGCCAAGCAGGTCTGGAAGCCCGACTTGTTCCATTGCCACGACTGGCAATCTGCCCTCCTGCCCGTGCTGCTGCGCACCTCCTACGGCGACGATCCCGCGGTGAAAGACATCCCCGTCATCTTCACCATTCACAACATGGGCTATCACGGCTCTTTTCCCCGCGAAGCTCTGGACCGCGCCGGCGTGTCCCAGATGCTCTTCAATCCACAAGGGCTCGAGTTCTTTGGCAGCGTGAATTTCCTGAAGGGCGGCCTCATCTACTCGGATTACCTCACCACGGTAAGCCGCAAGTACGCGCAGGAAATTCAGACGCCGGAATTCGGATTCGGCCTGGACGGGGTCGTGCGCTCCCGGCGCGATCATCTGTTCGGGATTTTGAATGGCGTCGACTATTCTTCGTGGAGCCCGGAAAAAGATTCGCTGATCCCGGCGAAATACTCCGCCAAGAACCTCGCGGGTAAACGCGTTTGCAAGGAAGGACTAGCCACCGAGTTCGAACTGCTGCGCGATAATCCGCACCGCCCCATTATCGGCATCGTTTCGCGATTCGCCGACCAGAAGGGTTTCGACCTGATCGCCGCGATCGCGCACCAGTTGATGCAGGAAGATCTCCTGCTGGCGGTGCTGGGCACCGGCGATCGTCGCTACGAAGATTTGTTCCGCGCACTGGCCAGCGATTATCCCGGCCGCGTCGGCCTGCGCATTGCCTACGACAATCGCCTGGCGCACCTTGTGGAAGCCGGCTCCGACATGTTCCTGATGCCGTCGCGCTACGAGCCCTGCGGTCTGAATCAGATTTACAGCTTGCGTTATGGTACTGTGCCGATCGTGCGCGCCACGGGCGGTTTGGACGACACAATAGAAGCCTTCGACCTGGAGCACGGCACCGGTACAGGCTTTAAATTCACGGATTACACCGGCGCAGCGCTTTTGCATGCGATTCGTCAGGCCTTGCAACACTATTGGAATGAAGGAGTCTGGAGCCGTATCCAGCTGAACGGGATGGCCAAAAACTTTTCGTGGAACATCTCAGCCGAGGAATATGCGAAACTATATGAAGCTGCCCTCGCAGCACGAAACCTAAACGCAGTTCCGACATCTAATCCCTGAAGAAAGCGGCTGCCTTTGGGAGCCGTCAAAAAGGTAAATGAGGTTATGGCAGACAATATTTTGGTTGTGAACGACGGAAACTTTGATTCTGAAGTTCTGACCGCCAGCAAGTCCCAGCCGGTGATGGTCGATTTCTGGGCGGAATGGTGCCGCCCGTGCCACATGCTGGCTCCAACAGTCGCGGAGATCGCCAACGATTACGCGGGCAAGCTGAAAGTCACCAAGCTCAATGTGGACGAGGCCATGAATTCCGCCGGTAAGTTCAATATCCGCGGCATTCCCACCCTGCTGGTGTTCAAGGACGGGCAGGTGGTCGAGCAGATCGTCGGCGCGGTGCCCAAGGACCAGATCACCAAGGCGCTCGAGCGCCACATCGGTTAATCGCCGAAAAACACGAATGTCGAATGCGCCTCGCTCTCTGGGGCGCATTCTTTTTTGACTGCTCGAAATTCAGGGGGCCGCGCATGCCGAAGACACTTCCACCTCCCTCACCAACCGTTGATGCGGGCAAGGTCCGTTGCTACTGGTCCCAGAAACCAATCAACATCCCTTACCACGACCAGGAATGGGGCGTGCCCGTTCACGACGATGTGCGCTGGTTCGAACTGCTGACTCTGGAAGGGGCGCAGGCCGGGCTTAGCTGGGACACGATTCTGCAGAAACGCGCGCGCTACCGCCAAGTGTTTGCGGGCTTTGACCCGCGCAAGGTCGCGCGATTTACGAATGCGCGGAAGAAGCGACTTCTTGCCGATCCGGGCATCATCCGCAATCGGCTCAAAATCGATTCGACCATTTCCAACGCCCACGCGTTCTTGAAGGTCCAGGCCGAATTTGGCAGCTTCGATGCCTACATCTGGCAGATGGCCGGCGGAGCGCCGACCCACAATTGTTGGCGGCATCACCGGCAGTTGCCAGCAAAAACGGGGCTGGCCGAAGCGCTGAGCAAGGATCTACGGAAACGCGGGTTCCGCTTCGTAGGACCGACCATCGTCTACGCGTTGATGCAGGCCGGAGGGATCGTGAACGATCACCTGGTGAGTTGTTTTCGCTACAAGCAGGTTGCGGCCCTTCGCTAAACGCTATTCCAGCGGCTCTTCCGCCAGCACCTCGGCAGCTTTGATCTTTCCGGTGGCCAGAAATGCCACCAACTCCCGATTGGCCGCCAGAAAATCGTATTGCGCCAGTTCCTTCGGGAGCGCCCAGGCGAACTTTTCGTAGATCAGTGGCGCCACTTCGTTTTCCGCGATGGCCGCGGCGAAAAAATGAATGTCGAGCATTTCGTCTGGTGCGCCGCCGTACGCATGCCGTACATGCCCGATTTCGCGGCATTTGGTCACAGTAACGTTTAGCTCCTCGCGCAATTCCCGCGTCAGAGCCTCCTCCAGTGCTTCGCCTTTGCGAACTTTCCCGCCGGGAAACTCCCATTTTCCCGGCGACGAATCATCGGCGCGCCGCTGTCCGATCAGGATGCGCCGGTCGCTGCGTTCAATGATGGCGGCCACGACGGAAATCATTTGAGCACGAGCATAGCAGAAGCCCGTTCTGATTCAGATTTTCGTGAGGGGAGTGCAACCTTGCTAGGAGGCCATGGTACCCTGCGTCGTATGAGAATTCTTCGAATCCTTCGCAACATACTGATCGCGGTCGTGGCCGTCATTTTGCTCTTTGTCGGCATGATCGCCTATTCCTTCCTGCGTACCAAACCGCTGATCGACGGGCAACCGCTTTCCGGCGGCGCTGTTCAGGTGAAGGACGGCATCGTCTCCGTGGGACTGATTCCCGTCGGCAATGGCGAGTTCGTGATGATCGATTGTGGCAACGACCCGGAAGCCAAATCGATCCTGGCCTACCTGCAGCGCAACAATATCTCGCGCGATTCCGTGAAGACCATCTTCATTACGCATGGACATCCGGATCACGTCGCCGGTTGCCGCCAGTTCCCGAATGCCCAAATCTTCGCCATGGCGCCCGAGCAAGGGCTGATTGAGGGCCGCGAGGCGGGCCGCTCCATCGTCGGACGCGTGATGGGCAAGCGCAGCACCGGGACTGCATGTGACCCGCTATTTGCAGGACGGCGAAAGCTGTGCAACGCGGGCAACGTGACCGTCACCGCATACCTGATTCCCGGCCATACCGATGGCAGCGCTGCCTATTTGGCCGCCGGCACGCTGTACCTCGGCGACAGCGCGGATGCCGGCAAAGACGGAAAACTCCTGCACGCCAAGGGCATGGCCAGCAACGACGTCAATCAGAACGTCACTTCCCTGCAAGCGCTGGCGGTGCGGCTCAAGCCCCAAGCCAGCCAGATTCAGGTGCTGGAGTTTGCGCACTCCGGGCCGATGCAGGGTTTCCAGCCTCTTGAAAACTTTGGGAAATAGCGTTTCGACGTGGAGTCGCTCTGCGATACCGTGGTGCAAATGTGAAATTTCGGGAGGAATGTCGTGAACATGCGTTTTGCTGTGTTGCTGGCCGCGCTGTGTCTGGCTTGGTGTAGCCCCCTTTGCCGCCCAATCCTCGGACGAGGTGGTGCACTTCACCGCCTCGATGAGTAACGTGAAGGCCACGTTTGGTCCCGCCGAGCCTGTCGCGCATCTGAAGCCCGGTAACACGCTGGAAGCAAATTCGCTCGATTGTTTTGGCAACGCATTGCAGAAGCCCGGCGATCCCTTCTCCAACATCAAAATCGATAATCCCCTGACCGGCCCGTTTTTCATCGATGGCGCCCAGCCCGGCGATACCTTGGTCGTGCACATTCTCGATCTGGTCGTTGATGGCAAACAGGGCGTCGGCACCTTCGGCCCGGGATTCGGCGCAGCCAATTCCACGAAATACACGCCGATGATTGAAAAGGAGCCGTTGCCCGAACGAGCCTGGTATTACCCCATCGATGCGGAAAAGAAGCTGATCACCTTTCACGCGCTGGACTCAAACTTCACAACCCAATTTCCGCTGAAGCCATTTCTCGGCTGCATCGGGGTCGCTCCTGCTCGTGGAGAAGTGCGCAGTTCACTGGTGCCTGCGGAATTTGGCGGCAACATGGACGCCCCGGAAGTCTCGCCGGGCAATACGCTCTATTTGCCTGTCAACGTAGCGGGCGCGCTTTTCTATTTTGGCGATGGGCACGCCGCGATGGGCGACGGAGAAGTGGCCGGCAGCGCCGTGGAAGTGCCGATGAAGGCGCGTTTCCGCTTCGAATTGATCAAGGGCAAGAGCACCGATTGGCCCCGCCTGGAAAACGATCGCGAACTGATGACCACCGGCATCTACCGCCCTGTGGATGATGCCGTGCGCATCGCCGTGACCGAACTGGTTGCCTGGATTCACCGCGATTACCAACTCTCGGAACTGGATGCCTACGAACTTTTCTCCAAAGTGGGCAAACTGCATCTCACCGAAATGGTGGATCCCAATTACGTGGTGGTCGCTTCGATCGAAAAGAAATATCTTCCCTCCGCACAAATAGTCTTGGAGATTGCGCCTCTGACCACGGATTGCGGCGACACTTCGCCACTGCGATACTGCTGCTATGTACAGCCAAGCGTTGCTGGACCACTTCAACGCGCCGCGCAACGCCGGCGAGTTGGCCGATGCCACGGCGACCGTTTCGTCCAGTAACCCGGTCTGCGGCGACGTGCTGCGTCTTTTTGTGCGGATTCGCGATGGTGTTATCGAAGACGCGCGATTTTTGTGCAGAGGCTGCGTCGCGTCCATCGCCTGCGCGTCCGTGCTGACGGATCATCTCCGTTCTAAGCCAGTTTCCGCGCTGCGATGCATTCCGCGTGGAGTGTTGGAAGACGTCCTTGGGCCGTTGCCACCCGCGTCGGCGCACGCCGCCGATCTGGCCATCGCTGCTGCCGCCGATTTGTTTACCGAATTGCAGTCAGGAAAACGTGACGCTTAACGTTCCGTGATGCGCGCCAACGTTTGCGGGTCATTGAGATTCAGCACGCAACCCTCTTCGCCGGTCGCCACTTCGTGCATTTCGCGGCTGTGCGCCCACACCACGGTACGCGCTCCCTTATCGAGCGGAGCCTCCAATAATTCCTGGTAGAGGCGAGACGCGAAAATCAACGGATGGCCGCGCCGCTGCTGGTAAACCGGCAAGACAATCGGCGCTCCACTGGAATAAAACGCAGTCGATCAATTGCCCCACCAGTGCGCCGCTTACCAGAGGATGATCGATCAGGCAAAGCAGCAATCCATCGGTGGATTCGGGCAGGCTGCGAAGCGCCGCGTGCAGGGAACTGAGCTGTCCCAACTCCCATTGCGGATTCATCACCACTTCTTCCGGCCCGAGAGCTACCGCCTTTGTGATTTCGTCAGCATGCGGGCCCAGCACCACGCGCCGCGTGCCGATTCGCGGATGAACGGTAATTTCCAGGAGATGTTCCAGGAAGGTGCGCCCTTGGTATTTCAGCAGCGCTTTTGGCGAGCCCATGCGCGTCGAAGCCCCGCCGGAGAGGATCACCGCCGCCAGCATCGGCCCCTCAGCGTGCTTCCAACGCTTCTTGCAGCTCGACCGTCAATTTTTTGTGCAAAGCCGTGCCGGCATTGCGCCGCACGGCGATGAGCTCCGCAACGATGCTGATAGCAATCTCTTCCGGGGAGAGCGCGCCGATTTCCAGTCCTACCGGCGCGTAAACGCGTTCAAATTCGCGCATCGAAAAACCCTTCGCGGTCAGCGCCCGGTACACGCTCAGCACTTTGCGCTTGCTTCCGATCATCCCCACGTAGCGCGCGTCCGTGCGCACCGCCCATTCCAGCACGCGCATGTCGTCTTTATGCCCGCGCGTGACAATCACCAGATAGGACGCGGCATTCGGGCGCAATTTCGCGAAGGCTTCTTCATAACTGGGATATATCTCCTGCACGCCAGGGAAGCGCTCGGAGTTGGCGAACGCCTCTCGATCGTCGATCACGCTCACCGCAAATCCCGCCATTTGCGCCACGCGCGACAGCGCCAGCGAAATGTGGCCCCCGCCGAACAGATATAGGAGCGCCTGCGGCAGAATCGGTTCGACAAAAATTTCCAGTGTGCCGCCGCAAATCAGCCCGCTGTCGTAGCTGGCTTCATTGTTCAAGTGAAACGTCAGCTTGCGCGGACTTTCCTTCTGCATCACTTCTTTGGCTGCCGCCCAAACATCCGCTTCCACGCAGCCTCCGCCGACCGTGCCCACGATCGACCCGTCTTCGCGCACCAGCATCCGCGAACTCTCATAACTGGGAATCGAGCCGTTGGTGTGTACAATCGTCGCCAGCGCGCCCCGTTCACCTGCGCGCCGCATGCGTACGACTTCTTCAAAGATGTCCATAGCTTCGCTCTTTCAGCCTACGAGCCGCGCCCAGCACTGTCAACGCTCGCGTGGACGCCCATCCTACAGCCTCCCTATCAATTTACGGGCGGTTTCTTAGTAGCATTAGCAGAGCCAATCGCGGGAGGCACCATGAAAGCCATCGTAATGCACGAACACGGCGGACCCGAAGTCCTCAAGTATGAGAACGCGCCGCGCCCGCAAATCGCCTCGCGCGATGTGCTGGTGCGCGTACGCGCCTGCGCGCTGAATCATCTCGACCTGTGGGTGCGCCGCGGGCTTCCCGGCGTGAAATTCCCGATGCCGCACATTCCGGGAAGCGACATAGCGGGCGAAGTCGCCGAAGTGGGCGCGGATGTTTCCACCATAAAAGTTGGCGACAAAGTGCTGCTGGCTCCCGGTGTGAGTTGCGGCCATTGCCCCGCATGCATCGCCGGTAACGACAATCTTTGCCGCGAATTCACCAATCTGGGCTATCGCATCGACGGAGGCTGCGCCGAATTTGTCCGCTGCCCGGAAGTGAACTGCATGCCGTATCCCGCGAATCTCGATTGGGTTCAAGCCGCTGCCATCCCGCTCGTCTTTCAGACCGCATGGCACATGCTGGTCAGCCGCGCGCAGCTTCAGCCGGGCGAAGACGTGCTCGTGCTGGGCGCCGGAAGCGGTGTGGGCAGCGCCGCAATCCAGATTGCTCGTTTCTTCGGAGCTCGGGTGATCGCCACAGCGGGCAGCGAAGCAAAGCTGGAACTGGCTCGCAAACTGGGTGCCCAGGACGCTATTCATCACGGCCAAGGAGGGATCGACAAGGAAGTGCGCCGCTTAACCGGAAACCGCGGCGTGGATGTGGTTGTCGAACACGTGGGCGTCGCCACTTGGGAACAGAGCGTGCGCAGTCTCGCTCCCGGCGGCCGCCTGGTCACGTGCGGCGCGACCACCGGATTCGACGCCAAGATCGACTTGCGCTTCCTGTTCTCGCGCCAGCTTTCGCTGCTCGGCTCCTATATGGGCGCAAAGTCGGAACTGCGCACGGTATTGCGCCTGGTCGAGCAAGGCCTCCTGAAGCCCGTGGTCGACAAAGTCTTCCCTCTACGCGAGTGCGCCGCTGCCCACGCATATCTGGAAGCGGGCAAGCAATTCGGCAAAGTGGTCTGCGCTGTCGATTAGCCTCGATCAATTCGCCCCGGCGATTTGCAAGGTTTGTATGTCCTTGCGCGCTATGTCAAAATGAAAGAGGATCGCAGAGGCCATCATGGAAACCACACTGGCGAAGAGCGTCACCCTCACCAAGCCCGACGATTTCGGCAGTCTCCTTCAGGACGAAGGGATCATTTTCACCCAACTCGATAAAGCCGTGAATTGGGCCCGCAGCAGCTCCATCTGGCCGCTGGGCTTTGGGCTGGCCTGCTGTGCTATCGAGATGATGTCCATGGCCGCTTCGCGCTTTGACGTAGCGCGTTTTGGCGCCGAAGTGTTCCGTCCTTCGCCGCGGCAAGCGGACCTGATGATCGTGGCCGGGCGTCTTTCTCAGAAAATGGCTCCCGTGATTCGCCAGCTCTACGATCAAATGCCCGAGCCGAAGTGGGTGATTTCCATGGGCGCTTGCGCGACCTCCGGCGGCGTATTCAATAACTACGCCATCGTGCAGGGCTGCAACCAGGTGATTCCCGTCGATGTGTATGTCCCCGGCTGCCCCCCGCGACCGGAAGCCGTCCTTTACGCGATTCTGCAACTCCAGAAGAAAATTCAGTCCGAAAAGGGTTCGTTCAAGCGTGCCCTGAATCTCGTTTAGCTAAGCGAGGTGCACATGGCGGAGTACGAGGGATTCTCTCGCGGCGCTCGCGATCTGTTGCGTCATTGCCTGGCCACCATCGCCTATCGCACCGCCAAGACCGTCCGCGACACGCCGGACAGCTTCGGGGATTTCCACTCTTCGGAGAGTTCGCGCACCCCGGCGCAAATTCTGGCCCACATGGGCGATCTCTTCGATTGGGCGCTGTCCTTGGTGAAGGGCAAACAGATTTGGCAGGACTCTCAACCTCTTGCGTGGCATGCGGAGATCACGCGCTGCTTCGAACGCCTCGGGAATCTCGATGCCTATCTGGCGGGAGACGGCGAACTGCACGCTTCACCCGAAAAATTGTTTCAGGGGCCGATCGCCGATGCCCTGAACCATGTCGGACAATTGGCTCTTCTCCGGCGGCTGGCGGGCATTCCGATTCGCGGTGAGAATTACTATAAGGCGGACATTAAAGCAGGGCAGGTTGGGCCAGAGCAGCCCCAACCGAAGCGCGAATTCTAACCTTTTGCCGCTGGGTCGGTGTTCAGATCGATCACCGTTGCAGGAATTCCGGAAGCATCCAGAACCGTACCCGCACTTGATTTCTCACGCCGCACATACGCCATCCCAATCTCGGCATTGCGTTGTGGCGAAAAGCCGCTGCTCGTGACGAATCCGACTTCTTTTCCGTCCGCCACCAGAATCGTCTCTGGAGCGACGTGCGCCCCGAACTGCACCATCACCCTCACGCGATTCACCTGGCCGCGCGAACGTACGCGTTCGACAATCTCCTGCCCGGTGTAACAGCCCTTCACATAGCTGATATGCGAATTCTGCAGGCCCGCTTCGTGCGGAATCTGTTTCTCGCCAAAATCGCAGCCGAACCACGGCAGGCCCTGTTCCAGACGCACCGAATTCAGCGCCATGTATCCAGAGGGACCGCCACCTTCGTCCTTCACCGGTTGCAGTAGCGCTTCCCAAAGCGGCGCGATGCGCTGCCGAGGCACAAAAACTTCCAGCGAGACCGCTCCGGCCGCGATGCGCTTCACGGCCAAGCCGCAAATTCCTGCCACTTCCACGTCATGCAATTCTTCCGGACGCCACTCCGTTGCGTCGACGTTGACGCGCTGCGCCGCGGCAATGGCTCTCGGTCCGTGCAATCCCAGGGAACCCCACTCCGCGGTGCGATCCGACAGCATGACATCGTCCATGATGATGTACTTGTCCAGCGCCTCGATCAGCTTGGTTCGAATCATCGCGAACGAAACGCCCAGGATGGATTCGCCCCGCGCGAACGTTTCCACTTCCGCCTGAATGTGGCCCTGCGGGCTGAGGAACAGAGAGACTGTCCCCTGATTCCGCTGCAGGTCCCTAATGTTGTTGGTCAAGATCGCATTCAGATAGCGCGTACGGTCGGCCCCAGTGAATTCCAGGTACGCGTGGAAGTTGGTATCCACCAGTGCAACCGAACTCATCAGGAAGCTGTATTCGACCCGCCAATCGCCGAAGTGATCTGGCAGTGCGCAACCGAACCACGTGCCTATTTGTCCGCCGTGAGCGACATGCCAGTCACGGAGCGGTGTAACGATTTGTTCCTGATCGTCCACAATGATCTTCCTTCGTTCAGTCTAGCAAACGCGGCAAGCCTAGTAAGCCGCCCCAACGGCCGACCGAGACCGCAAATCGTCGGATGGTATACTCAACACGATGAGCGCCTCTCCGCAATCGCCGGTATCCAACCACCCGGAAATGATCTACATCCGCATTCCGGTGGGCATGTTGCAGTGCAACTGCTCCATAATTGGCGATCCGAAAACCCGCGAAGCCATCGTGATCGATCCCGGTGACGAGGTCGAGCGCATTCTGGACATGATTGGCCGCTACAAGCTTTCGGTGAAGGCGATCGTCAGCACCCACGCGCATATTGACCACGTCGGCGGCCTGGCCAAGCTGCACCGCTACACCTCCGCGCCGGTCATGATGCACAGCGAAGACCTACCGCTCTACAACGCCATGGAGATTCAATCCAGTTTCCTGGGCGTACCCACTCCGGAGTTGACCGATGTCGATCACCTCCTAAAAGAGGGCGACACCCTCCGTTGGGGCGGCTATCAGGTGAATGTGATTCACACGCCCGGCCACACTCCGGGCAGCCTCTGCCTCTATCAGGAAAAGGAAAACGCCAACGCTCCCCTCGCGCATCCGCAACTCTACGCCGGCGATACGCTGTTCGCGGGAAGCATCGGCCGCACCGACCTGTGGGGCGGCTCCATGCGCCAAATCATGGAATCGCTCACGCAAAAAGTGATGAAGCTTCCGGACGACACGGTCGTGCATCCCGGCCACGGCGATCTGACCACCATCGGCGAGGAGCGGCGCTTAAATCCGTTCCTCGTTACTCGCTAGCGCCCGGCAACGCTCTCTTCTTTCGCAACTCCTCCATCACCGACTGCAGTAATTCCTTAGCATGTTCGAGTTCCGTGGCGATCACGCGAATGTCCATGGCCGGCACGTTGGGATTTCGCTGGCTGGTGCAATACACCCCATGCTGGCCCACCAGAACCAGCGCGTTGGTGATCCGGTCCAATCCCACTGCCAGGCGCCCACGTTCCAATCCATACATCTGTTCAAAACGCTCCAGATCTTCCGCATATTCGCGAAACGCCGACATGACCAATCCTCCCTCGACACGGCATCCGGTTTCGGCCCGGTGGCACATCGGGCACAGTACGGTGCCGCCAAACTTTACCCTAATGCACACCAACTCCATAATCCACTTAGCCGCCTAGATACGCAGGTGTCAGACCATGAGTCACTCCGAAGTTCTTGTCCGTGAATACGTACCTTTTGGTGAAGGCACCAAGGGCAGTTGGGAGCATCCGAACATGCGACGGTCCGACCTAGTCCAGTACAAAGAGAAAGAAAACGGCAGAATTGGCCGTACCACCCAGATCGTATTCGGCGAGCGCCAGCACCTCCTAAGAGTTCTCGACTCACTCGAAGGCACCCACCTGCCCATCGCGCGCATGCAGCAAGAGCGCCGCATCCTGGAAGAACTGATCCACGCCCGCACTCGCGAATTGAACCAGATCAACACCGCCTGGGATGAGAAGATCGGGCTGGTGCTGAGCGCCGAAGCCAAACCGGAAATGCTGGAAAAACTGGCCCGCCAGGCTCCTGAAGAGGATTTTTATCTTTTGCGCCTGATCAGCGAGCATCCACGGGCCAATGCCAAAACCTTGCAAAAGCTTTCCAAGCATCCCTACGGCGCGATCCGCGAGAATGTCGCGCGTCACCCCAATTCCGATGCCGCTACGCTCACCTATCTGAGCAAAGATAAGACGCAGCCCTTGTGGTATCTGGTGGCCTTCAACCCCAATACCCCGTCGCCCCTGCAACGCAAGCTGCGGGACCGCCTGAAGCGCCTGGGCGACAATCAGGTCGCTCGCTAATTTAATAGCAAACCGCACCTTCGCAAAAGCAATCCGTCCAAAATCGGATTCAAGCTAGAATCTGGGCATGGAGTTGCCCGCTCTGGAGTCTCCCGCTGCCGTTCCGCCGGTTCGCATCTCTCGATTTGTCGGAGTCCTTGTCGTACTGCTGATCCCGTGCTTCTGGCATCACCGCATTCAAGCCGGCGATCTGGGCAGCCATGTCTACAACGCTTGGCTGGCCATGCTGGCAGAGAAGGGAAGTTTTCCCGGCGTTTACGTCGTCACGCAATTCGACAATGTGCTGTTCGATCTGCTGTTGTTCTATCCCGGCAAATGGTTCGGGCTGGCCATTGCCGAAAAGCTTGCGGTCGGTCTGTGCGTACTGATTTTCTTCAGTGGCGTGTTCCTGTTGATTCGTTCGCTGACCGCGCGCAATCCCTGGCCGCTCGTTCCTGCTTTGGCTGCGCTGACCTACGGCTACGTATTCCACATGGGATTTTTTAACTACTACTTGTCGCTGGGATTGGCCTGTTTGTCCCTCGCCCTGGTTTTCGATGGCCGCAAGCAGTGGCGGATTGCGGCAGTTACGCTGCTTCCACTGGTTTTCCTCGCCCATCCTCTCGGACTGCTCTTGTTTCTGGGCGTAGCGGCCTACGTGGAACTTTGGAGACGTGTCCCGCGCCTTCGTGTGGCATTGCCGATCGCGGCGGTATTTTGCGTGTTTGCCGCAAGGGAATATCTGGTCGCACACCCTTCTTACGAATTCGAATGGCCCGCTCATCATTTTTACTTTTTCAATGGCGCCGACCAATTGTTGGTCTTTGGCGACCAATACCAATGGCTGTATTACGCTGCGGAATTCACCGCCATTTTCATCCTCAGCGTCGACCTGTTCACCGCGCCGGACAAACGAAAGTGGTGGAAAGATCGCGCTCTTTTGCTGGAACTCTATGGGGTGTCCATTGCGGTCACGGCCTTCCTGCCGGAAAGCTTTCGCACCAATGCCGACGCGTTCTGGGTCGGCCTGCTGGTTTCGCGCCTTTCCCTGGTCACCGGCATTTTCGCGTTGTGTCTGCTGAACGCGGCCAGACCAATGCGCTGGCACGCGTTTCCCTGGGCAGCGATCGCCCTGGCGTACTTTGCGCTGCTGTATCGCGACACGGGCCTGCTGGACCGCATGGAACGCAACGCGGACCGCTTAGTAGCCAATTTGCCCGCGGGAACCCGCGTTTTGAAAACCATCATTGCTCCCGAGGACTGGAACGTTTCCTTCATCCAGCATTCTGTGGAGCGCGCGTGCGTCTACCATTGCATCTCGTTTTCGAATTACGAACCGATGTCCGGCCAATTCCGCGTGCGCGCGCATGCCCGGAAATCACTTCGTAACCTGGGATGTCGATCAAGTCGACGAAATGGACGGCGGTCGTTACGAAGTGCAGGAAGAAGACCTGCCGCTCAAGCAGATTTATCAGTGCGATCCTGCGGACTTCACCCGCCTGTGCATCCGCGATTTGCAGGAAGGTGAGATCAACGGGCGGCTCGGTGCTTTCCACGAGCCGGGCGACGACAACTCCGATTCAAACTAACGGTCCGGGGCGGAGACAAATTGGCTCTTTCGTCAGGCCAATTTCTGGTAGAATTGCCTCGAGGGTAAGAGACAATGCTGCCATTGCACCTTCAGCCCGAAAGCCACATCCCGCTCTATATCCAACTCCGCGACCAGTTGCGTTCCCTGGTTCATGCCGGAGATTTGCGGCCTGGCGATCGCATTCCCGCCAGCCGGGAGCTCGCGGTGACTCTTGGCGTGCATCGCACAACGGTTGCCAACGCGTATGCCGAACTGGAATCCGAGGGCCTCATTCAGGGGCATGTGGGGCGTGGCACGTTCATTCGCGGCGACGGCAATGGCCTGAAAATCACTCCTCCTGCTCCTGCCCTGAATGGCAATGGCAGTATCCGCTGGGAATTGTTGTTCGCGGACGAACGAAGCGAAGAAATCCTGACCCGTCTCACGGCCGAAGCTCCCGAGAATGCTTTGTCGTTCGTGATGGCTCGTCCCGCCGAAGAGTTCTACCCCATCGAAGAGTTGCAATCCTGTTCGCACGCGGCGCTGCGCCAGGAAGGCCAGGAAATCCTCAATCTCGGCTCTGCCGATGGCTTCGTTCCTCTGAAAGAAGCGCTGCTGCAGTTGCTGCGCAGCGAGGAAATCCCCGTAAAAGACGACACGCTGCTGATTACCGATGGATGCCAGCAGGCGCTCGACCTGATCGCCAAGGCGTTTGTCCGCGCCGGCGACACCGTGGTTCTGGAAAATCCCACGTATCCTGGGGCGGCTGCCGTGTTCAACGGCGTGCGCGCACGTTGCCTGGGCGTTCCGGTGCGCACTACCGCCGAACCGGGAAGCGCACTTGGCGTGGACGTGGACGCGCTGGAAGCCACGCTGGCCGCGAATCGCGTGAAGCTGATCATCCTCACTCCGGATTTCCAGAACCCGACCGGCACCTCGATGCCTTTGGCCTCCCGCAAACGCATTCTGGAAATTGCCGCCCGCTACCAGGTCCCCATCGTGGAAGACCACATCTATGCGCGTCTGTACACGCGCAACGAGCGCACTCCTTCGCTGAAGCAACTCGATCGCGCGGGTTTGGTCATCCACATTGACAGTTTTGCGAAAGTGGCGTTCCCTGGCCTGCGCGTAGGCTGGATCGTCGCGCCCGCCGCGGCCATCGAACGGCTGCGCTTGGTTAAGCAGATGACCGATCTGCACACCGACCAATTGGCGCAGGCCACCTTGGCGGAATTCCTGAAGCGCGGCCTTTTTCAGAAGCACTTGGCCCGTATGCGCAAGGTCTACGCCAGCCGTCTGGCGGCGCTTGATGAAGCGTTGCGCGCGCATATGCCCGAAGGAACGCGCTGGACGCGCCCCGAAGGCGGCATGTGCCTGTGGCTCGAACTACCACCGGGATTCGACGCCAGCGAATTGATGATTCATGCGCGCGAACGCGGCGTGCTCTTCGCCCCCGGACGTTATTTTTATGTGCAGGCGCCGCTCCCGAATACCCTGAGGCTGGGCTTTGCCAGCTTGAATGAGAAACAGATCGCCCGCGGCGTCACGATCCTGGCGGAATTGTTGCGTTCGGAGATGCGCAAGCGCCAGCGCGGTTCGCGACGCGCCGAACGTGCGCACGTGGCTTTGGTATAAGGATTTCGACGCCAACAATGAGCCGCATACTCCAACTTGAGCCCAGCCCGGACAACCGTTGCTTCGGTTGCGGCGCCGCGAACCCTGCGGGCATGAAGCTGAATTTTTCGCTCAACCTGGAGACCGGCCGCACGGCGGGGAAGTTTGTGCTCGGCGCGAACTATGCCGGCGGCGGAGGCTTCGCGCACGGGGGAATCATAGCGGTAGTGCTCGATGAAGCCATGGGCAAGCTCTCCAAGATCAACGACGAACGCGCGGTCACCGCCGAATTGACCATCGAGTATCGCAAGCCCGTGCACGTTGATCGCGAAATCATTGTGGAAGGCTGGCAGCAGGAAGAAAAAGGCCGCAACCGCTATCGGGTCGCGGAAATCCGCGACACCAAAGGCGAAATCCTGGCTCGCGGCAAGGGCCGCTTTGTCGTGGTCGACGAGAAGCATTTCGCGCGCGCGACCGACGGCCAACAAAAGAATTCCTGAGTTTCAATTTCGAAAATTTCGAGAGGAGAATCGCAATGGACAGCAACAAGGGGAACGGAATTCCAGCCAAGGGTTCCAACGAGTGGCGGGTGAAAGTGGGCCTGGCCGAAATGTTGAAAGGCGGCGTCATCATGGACGTCACCAACGCGGAGCAGGCGCGCATTGCCGAAAAGGCCGGCGCTTGTGCGGTGATGGCCCTGGAGCGCGTGCCCTCCGACATCCGTAAAGAGGGTGGAGTCGCGCGCATGGCCTCGATCAAGGTCATTCGCGAAATCATGAAGACCGTCACCATTCCGGTGATGGCCAAGGTGCGCATCGGCCATTTCACCGAGGCCGAGGTATTGCAGGTTCTGGAAGTCGACTTTATCGACGAAAGCGAAGTGCTCACGCCCGCCGACGAAGAGAACCACATCTGGAAGCATGACTTCCGCGTGCCCTTTGTTTGTGGCGCGCGCAATCTGGGCGAAGCGGTTCGCCGCATCGGCGAAGGCGCCGCTATGATTCGCACCAAGGGCGAAGCCGGTTCCGGCAACGTGGTTGAGGCCGTACGACACATGCGCACCATCATCAGCCAGATGCGCGCGCTGACCACCATGCGGGACGATGAGCTGATGAGCCAGGCCAAAGAACTCGGCGCTCCCTTCGAGTTGATTCGCCAGATCGCCAAAACCGGCAAACTGCCCGTGCCCAATTTTTCCGCGGGGGGCATCGCCACTCCGGCTGACGCGGCGCTTGTCCGCAGCCTCGGCGCGGAGGCGGTCTTCGTCGGCTCCGGCATCTTCAAGAGCAGCGATCCCGAAGCGCGCGCCAAGGCTATCGTGAAGGCCACCACGCACTTCGAAGATCCCAAGGCGGTGCTGGAAGCTCACGAAGAACTGGGCGAAGCCATGCCGGGGCTCGACGTCCGTCAGATGGACCCGAAGGACATGCTGTCTACGCGTGGCTGGTAATCCATCGCTACGAATCAGGGGAACGCATGAAGATTGGAATCCTGGCTGTGCAGGGTGACTTTGCGGCCCATGCGCGGCGGCTGCAGGAATTGGGCGCCGAGACTGTGGAGGTGCGCACTGTCGCCGACCTCGATGGTTGCGACGGCATCGTGCTGCCGGGCGGCGAAAGCACCACGCAACTGCAATTCCTTCAGGAAGAGGGCCTGTTCGAAGCCATCCGCAAATTTTCCGAGCAAGGCAAAGCCGTCTTCGGCACCTGCGCGGGGGCGATTCTGCTGGCCACCCAGGTTAAGAATCCGCCTCAGGACTCTCTTGGCTTGCTCAATATGACGATTCTTCGCAACGCCTACGGACGACAGTTGGCCAGCGATGTGTTTCAGGGCCACACCACGTTGAAATCCGGTCCTCTGGAAATGGTTTTTATTCGCGGACCGATCATCGAATCACTCGGTTCCGGTATTCAGGTTCTCGCCGAGCACGCCGGCAAACCCACACTCGTGCAGAAGGACAATCTGCTGGCCGCTACGTTCCATCCGGAGCTCAGCGACGACCCAACGGTCCATGAGCATTTTCTGCACATGGCTCAGCATCCGGCTGCAAAATCCAGTGAAGCGCGTTAAGCTAAGAAGCATCGCTCGCGAATTCGATGAACCAACCACAAAAGAAACGCGTCCTGTTCGTTTGCCTGGGAAACGCCTGCCGCAGCCCCATGGCGGAATCGATTGCGCTGCGTGATGCGCAGCACGTGATGGAAGTCTCCAGTGGCGGCTTGTATCCGTTGGGCGAAATCCCGCCCATGACCCTGCAAACGCTGCAACAGAACGGCTATTCCGTCGATTCTCTACATTCCAAACCGATCGCCCGTTCTTCGCTCGACACCATCGATGTGATCGTCAACATGAGCGGACAGTTCCACGAGACCGCGTTCCCGGGTTCAACCAAGGTTGTGGACTGGGTCGTGAACGATCCTTATGGCGGCGATGCCGCTACGTATCAGGCCACCTTCGATGACATCCGCCGCCGCGTCCTGCAACTGGCCGAGAGCCTGGCGCCCAGCGGCTCAACAGTTTCGAAGCAGTAGGAGCTCATTTGCCGCGCACCAAAACCAGCGTCTCGCAGGAAGATTACCTCAAGGCCATCTGGGAGATGCTCGAGGAAAATCAGGAGCCCATCAGCGCGCGTCTTGCGGAGGCATTGGAAGTCACCCCGCCCGCCGTGACCGCCGCGATCAAGCGCATGCTGCGCGATGGCCTGGTAAAAGCGGAACGCGGCGGCCGCATTTCGTTGACCGCCCAGGGCAAGAAGACTGCGCAGCACCTCATGCTGCGCCACCAGCTCGCAGAAATGTTGCTTACCGAAGTGATTGGCCTTTCCTGGACCAAGGCCCACGCGCAAGCCGAGCGCATGGAGCACGCTATCTCTCCGGAAGTCGAAGTGCTCCTGATGAAACGCTTTGCCGACCAGAAAACCTGCCCTCACGGCGTGCCCATGAATGGCGGCATCGTCGAATTGCGCAAGCAGGGAGCAGTTCTGCTCTGCGAACTCACCAGCGACGACAGCGCGGAGATTCTCTGTGTCTACGAAAAAGACGAAGGCTTCCTGGAATTTCTGGATAAATTAAAGCTGCGCCCGGCGACCAAAATCGAAATCGTGAAGCGCGAGTACGACGAGACCATGACCATCCGCGCCTCCGGCCATACCATGCATCTCGGCAAGCCGGCCACTTCCCGTATCTGGGTTCGCCGCTCGCCCGCCTGATTGCGCTACGCTTTCTCTCCCATCGCTTGCCTCAGCCTATCGTAGCCTGCGCGGCTGATCGGCAATTTCACCCCGCTCGATAGAACCGCAACACGCGAGTCCTTGGCGTAGGGCTCGATGCGCGCCACTCGTTCGAAGTTCACGATGTACGAGCGGTGAATCCGCACGAACACGGCGGGGTTCAAGCTGGCTTCCAGGCTCGAAATCGTCTGCTGCTTCAGATGTTTTTTCCCCTCGGACACCAGCGAGACGTAGTCGTCGAGTGCTTCCGCGTACTCCAGCTTGGCCACGGGAATCAGCGTCACCTTTGTTCCATCCTTCACCACAATCCGTTCCGCATACTGTCCGGCGGGCCTTGCCGCATTCGCCAGGCCCGCCGGCTCGGGTTGCTTCTCGCCCTTGCGTTGTTTCGCGCGCTCCAGCGCCGCTTCGAATCGCTCCCGGCTGTACGGTTTCAACAGGTAGTCGGCGGCATGTACGTCGAACGCCTTCATCGCGTACTGGTCGTACGCGGTCACGAACACAATGGCCATGTTCTGCGTGTCGATCAGTTCCAGCACGTCGAAGCCGGTAAGCTTCGGCATTTGGATATCCAGGAACAGCAAGTCTGGCGAGTGCTCCGCCACGGCCTTCACGGCGGTCATTCCGTTGCCGCATTCCGCCACCACTTCAATTTCGGGATGTGTGCCGAGCATTTCCTTCAGCAACTGGCGCGCGAGTTCTTCATCATCCACAACCACTGCTTTCCAATGCTCCGCCGCCCCTTTCACGCCGGAACTCCTTCCTGGACATTTGCCGGAAAGCTCAACTCCACCACGAAGCGCTCCTCTTCGGTTCGCGCATCCACGTGCGCGTCCTTGCCATAACGCGTTTCCAGCCGTCGCTGCACATTGCGCAGCCCCACACCATTTTTCTTGCGTCCGGACACCGCCTCCGGATCCCAGGTATTCACCAGCGAGACGAGCACCTTGCCTTCCGTCCGCCGCACCGCTAGCTTGATGCTACCTCCGTCCGGCAACTGCGCGATTCCGTGCACAATCGCATTTTCGAAGAGTGGCTGCAAGAGCAGCGGCGGCAGCAGGCACTCTTCCGTGTTGGCTTGCACGTCGCGCTCGACCGTCAATCGCGAACCAAACCGCACTTTTTCAATGGCGCAGTACTTGTCCAGCAAATCCAACTCTTCGCGAAGCGGTATCGAGGTTTTGTCGCCCAGCCCCAGCGTCATGCGCAGAAAATCGGCCAGCAGAACGCACATTTCGCGCGCCCGTGCCGGATCGATACTGGTCAACGCGCTGATGGAGTTCAAGCTGTTGTACAGAAAATGGGGATTGATCTGCGCCTTCAGCGCGCTCAGTTCGGCGTCTCGCGCCCGCACGCTGTATTCCATCTCGCGCTTCTGCGCGTCGATGGAAGCCTGTTGCGCCATCATCACGTAATGGAAGGCCACGCAGATCAGGTAATAGGCGAAGCCCAGACCGTAAAACTGCGGCTTCATCCGTTGCACCTGGCCCCAGAATCCCACCCATCCGAAGTCTTTCTCGAACACACCGGCCAGCAGGCTTGCCGCTCCTACCCAGATCACGCTCATCAACGCAGCAGCGAGCAAATGCGTGGACAACACTCGCAGGAATTGCGTGCGATCCAGCGGCGTGCTGCGCGCCGGGTGCTGCGCAATCCATCCCATCGCCTGCGCCAGCGCGGACATCGGTATCGCGAATGCCAGCGCGTGTTGCCAGGAGATTCCCCACGAACCGACCAGCATCAGGCTCAACAACGCGGCAAACAGCACCCCAGCCGCCAGGAACGCCAGTCGCCGTATTCGCGTTGCGTTGAATTCATTCATCTTTAATTCTTGATGGTGATCCCGCCGAACATTGCCCGGCCCTCGATAATCAGCCTCTTGCGTGGAGTGGGGTTCGTTGGATTCGGCGCCGGACTTCTGGTCTCGTCGTTATACCCGCCGAACAGGTTCAATCCCTGGAAGATCACTTCCCAACGTTCGGGAACCTTCAGTTCCACTCCTCCGAACGTCGCGTCGATGAAAATGTGCGCTTCCTCGCCCTCAATGTCGGACCCGCGCAGATCCAATTCCACGCCGCCAAAGGTAGCGTTGATGGTACCGCCGCGGAAATCCGGCACGCTGACGCGGCGCTCTACACCGCCGAATAGCGCGTAGTCATGTACTGTGTTTCGCATGTCTCCTCCGGGAATCGGCCTTGGCCCTGTTACATTTGGAAAGTTTGGAAAATTCGGCATATTGCGAATGGGGAACCGGTTCAACAGCAGGAAGAATCCAACCAGGATCAGCGCCACCGGCCAGACCGCTCCCCACGACAACTCCGCGATTCCTAGCGTGTGCGACAGAAAGAACGCCCCAACCAGAATCGCCAAGATTCCGAACAAGTAGTCCACTTCATTCACGATTTTCATTACGCCGACCAGAATGATCAGCACCGGCCAGAACCGTATCAGGTGATCGAAACGGATGATCCCCAGATGGTCCAGCAGGAACGCGGTCCCGAGTACGATTAACAGAACCCCGGAAAACGACCCCTGACCGAACAGCCGATTTTGTGATCTCGATGGCATGGATTTCTCTGACCGGACTTCCGCCGTCTCCTCTTCCTACTCCACACCGCGACGCAGCGTCGTAATCCACAACACCACAATCAGCACCGGCAAGAGCACCAACGGAACAAACTGTACTGCGGCGTGCCTTGCTCCGTCATTCCAAATTGCGTCGTTTGTTACTTTGAGCACAATCATTCCCAGCGTGCCGAGCCAGCCCATGGTTCCGCCGGTAATCGAATTGCTCAAGCCCGCCTGCACATAATCCACCGCGAAGCTCAATTCCACCAGGAACAATAGTATTCCCGCTCCCCACAGACTCCGGGCCCATTTGCGAGTTGTGATTTTGCTTGCCACGGCTAAACCCCCAATTGCTTCCTTGCAATCGCAGGTTAAGTCCATGGCCTGGACGACGCACGCGGCAATCGGTGAATGGCCGCTGGCTACCGGTAAATGGCGGTGCGGCACCGGCAGGTTGCCACTCGCAGAAATTCTCAAACTGCGCTTGAAAACCAGACAAAAGCTCTTTAACGTATTGTTACAAATTATGCCGCCCCAAGGGCGGCCGGTCGGAAACCAGGAAAAACCAAAAACTGAGGTGCAAATGCCTGTTCATCCCCGGACAGATTTTGGCGTGCGAGCGCCACGTCATCACTGGATTGTGTATGTATTGCTGGCTCTGTTCGGCGGTCTGATTACCTTCGCCGGCGCCATGGCCGAGCAAAAAGCCACCGACGAGTCCACATTCCGCAAGCTCACCGATTCCTACTGCGCGGCCTGGAGCAGCGGCAACTTCGCGACGATTTCCAAGTTTTACTCGCAGGACAATTCGCAAATCTTCTACGACGTGGCGCCTTTCTCCTATACCGGCTGGAAGGAGTATCAGGCCGGCGCACAGAAACTTTTCCTGGAGGGTGCTGAAAACGTCTCGCTGACCGCCACCAAGGATCTGAAGGTCACTCGCCACGGCAACATTGCCTGGACCACCGTTCCCTTGCACCTCTCCGAAAAAACCAAAGAGGGCAAGATGGTTGACATGAACCTGCGCTATACGGGAATCTGGGAAAAGAAGGGTAAGAACTGGATCATCGTTCACGAACACATTTCCGCTCCGCTGCAATAACAGATACTCTTCTTGGTAATGTGGGATTTGCTCGTCTACTACTGGATCACCGCTCGCGGCTATCGCCTGCGCCCTTGGGCCAGTCCCTACTTGCAGTGGCGTTTTGAAACATTCCTCGGCCAAGAAGCCGCCGATATGGACGCGCGCAAATTCTTCCAGCTCAGTTGGAAGTATCGCGACCGTCTACTCTCCTTTTCCAATTGGGCCGCCGAACGACGCCACGCGCAGAGCCGCCACTCCGCCTGATTCTTCGCACTCATGCATAACTTCACTCCAGCGTGACGCACAGCCTCGCTTCGCCATTCGTTCTATAATGGCTTGGGACTTGTAGTCATGGCTGGACTCTCCATTCTTCAGAAGACCTCGACGCTGCACGTAGCTCGCTGGTGGGAAGCGGAAGAGAACGGTCGCGTTCACTGCTATTTGTGCCCCCGCCACTGCCACATCCATCCGGGTCAAGCCGGTTTTTGTTTCATTCGCGCGAACGAAGGCGGCACTCTGTACAGCCTCGGCTATGGCGCGCCCGCAGCGTTACAAGTCGATCCCATCGAAAAAAAGCCGCTGAATCATTTCCTTCCGGGCAGCAAAGTGTTCAGCATGGGAACGGCCGGCTGCAACATGGGCTGCTTCTTCTGCCAGAACTGGGACATCTCCAAGTCTCATCAGGATCAGGTCCACGCGCAGAACCTACCGCCCGAAGAAGTCCCAAGGCTTGCGCGCCGTCACGGATGCGACTCCATCGCCTTCACCTACAACGAGCCCACCATCTGGGGCGAATACGTCATCGACATCTGCCGCCACGCCCGAGCGCAAGGCCTGAAGACCGTCATGGTCACCAACGGCTACATTACCTACGAAGCCTTCCACGATATTTTCGATCACATCGATGCCGCCAACGTTGACCTCAAGTCCTTCACCGAAAACTTTTACGGGAAAATCACGCTCACGCATCTCGAGCCTGTCCTGAACACATTGCGCTGGCTCAAGAATGAAACGCGCGTCTGGCTGGAGATCACCAACCTGATCATCCCTACCCTGAACGATGATCCCGCGGAGCTTCGCGCGCTTAGCAATTGGATTCTTCAGAATCTTGGCCCCGACGTGCCGCTGCATTTCACTGCGTTCCACCCGGATTTCAAGCTGATCGACAAGCCTGCCACTCCTCCGGCCACGCTGCACGCCGCGCGCAAAATCGCGCTTGATGCCGGCCTGCACTACGTCTACGAAGGCAATATCCGCAGCGACGCCTCCAATACCTACTGTCCTCGCTGCAGGGCCACCGTAATCGAACGCTCCTGGCACGCGGTGACCAGAAACCGTTTGTTGTTTGGAAAATGCGCAGTTGCGTGCAGCACCGCATTCCCGGAGTCTGGAACTCCTGATTTTCTCCCCGGGGACTCCAGCATTTCCCCGTGTTCCCGAACTTCGTGCCAGCCGCATCTATTAAATGCAGCCTGAATGGCAATCGACATACGTGCAGGGGGCGGCCTGAGACGAATGGCGGAAGCACATAGAGTTCTGATCCTCGGTGGTGGTTTCGGCGGCCTGGTGGCCGCGCAGACGCTTGAAACACGCCGACGTGCAAGTCACGCTGATCGACAAACGCAACTTTCATCTCTTTCAGCCATTGCTTTACCAGGTGGCCACCGGTTCGCTTTCTCCTGGCGAAATTGCCGCTCCGTTGCGAGCCGTTCTCAGTCGTCAGAAAAACACGCAGGTGCTGCTGGGCGAGGCCGCGGACATGGATCCCCAGCGGAAGGTCGTAACGCTTCAGGACGGCGGCGAGTTCTCGTATGACAGCCTGATCATTGCCACCGGTTCGGAAACTTCCTATTACGGCAAGGATCAGTGGCGCGAGGAGGCGCCCAGCCTCAAGACGCATCGAAGAAGCCACCGCCATCCGGCACAAGCTGCTCTACGCCTTTGAACGCTGCCGAGCGAGCCACCGATCCGAAGGACATAGCCGCATGGCTGCGTTTCGTTATCGTGGGCGCCGGGGCTACGGGCTTGGAGCTGGCGGGCGCGATCGCGGAGATCGCTCGCGAAACCCTGAAGCACGACTTCCGCAAAATCCAGCCGCAAGAGGCGGAAATCATCCTGATGGACGGCGGCAGCCGCGTCCTGAGCACCTATCCCGAAGATCTCTCCGCCAAGGCGGAAAGGTTGGTCAGCAAACTGGGCGTGACCATCGTCAAGAACGCCTTGGTGGACGACATTGACGCCGAAGGCGTCCGCTACAAACAGGGCAAAGAAGAAAAGCACATGGCCGCCCGCACCGTCCTATGGGCCGGCGGTGTTCGCGTCAACGCATTCGGACGCAAAGTCGCCGAGCGTCTTCACGCGCAAACCGACCGATCCGGAAAAATTCACGTTCAGCCGGATTTGACCGTCGCCGGCTTTCCCGATGTGTACATCGTGGGAGACTTGGCCGAACTCAATGGTCAGGACGGCAAGCCGCTGCCCGGCGTGGCGCAAGTCGCCATTCAGGAAGGGCGTTACGCCGGTAAAGCGATCCGGTCCCGGCTGGAAGGGCAGCGGGACATTGCTCCGTTTCGCTACTTCAACAAGGGCGACATGGCCGTCATTGGCCGTGCCGCAGCCGTCGCCAATATTTTCGGATTCCACGTTTCCGGGGTGATTGCCTGGTTCATCTGGCTGTTCATTCACCTGATGTATATCGTGGAGTTTCAAAGCCGCGTCATGGTCTTCGTGCAATGGGGCTTTGAGTATTTGACCTTCAGCCGCGGCGCCCGCTTGATCACCGGCGGCGAAACCGTAGATGCGCCTCTTCAGAAGGCGCCAATCATTCCTGGCGAAATCAAATAGAGCATAATCTGGCGAATCGCCGGCAACCCTCCGAACGAGGCGAGATGCATTCTCGCCTCTTTTTTTTCGATTCTGATAAGCTCGCGGTGAATTCCGAGGAGCGCCATGTCCCGTTTTCCGTGGTTACGCCCGATCCGCCGCTGGTCCATCGCCGGGGCCGTTTTGATGACGAGCCTGTTGCTCGCGCCGCGTCTGCTCGCTCAAGCGCCTACCGCCGATCCCGATGCGCCGGTGGTCACCAAAGTCGAGCCGCCGAACTGGTGGGTGCGCCTTACCCCGGATCTGATGCTCTTGCTCACCGGCCAGCATCTGGACGCCACGAAAATCAGTTGCAATCTCGACGACGTCATCGTCAGCCGCACCGAATCCTCCGGCAATGGCAACTATCTCTTTGTTTGGTTGCGCTTCGGCCCGAATTTGAAATCGGGCACCGCCGTTTGCCGGCTGACCACGCGCCACGGACAGACTTCCTTCGAACTCCCGCTGGCCGCCCGCAAGCAGATTCTCGGACGCAATCAGGGCCTGACGCCGGACGACGTCCTGTACCTGATCATGCCGGACCGCTTTGCCAACGGTGATCCCACCAACGACGAACCCGCCGAGTTTCCCAATTCCTACGATCGTTCGAAGCCCCGCGCCTATCACGGCGGCGACTTGCGCGGCATCCGGGACCATCTTCCTTACTTGAAAGATCTTGGCGTCACCACGCTTTGGCTGACGCCCATCGTGAAGAACGGCGCTGCGAATGAATATCACGGCTACAGCGCGGTGGATCTGTGGGCGGTCGATCCCCATCTCGGCTCGCTCAGCGACTATCAGGAACTGGTGCAGGCCGCGCATCAGCAGCACATGAAGATTTTCTTCGATGCGGTTCCCAATCATGTTGGGCCTCGCAATCCCTGGGTCGCCAATCCGCCACTGCCCGACTGGTTTCATGGCACGGCGCAAGCTCACTTGAGCACCGCAAGCCCATACAAAGCCGATTTTTACGGCCAGCCCGCCAACAAACCCGCCATGAATGACCTATTCGAACTGCTGGAAGATCCCCACACGCAAAAACAGGAACGGCAAAATCTGACCGATGGCTGGTTCGTCAATCATCTTCCCGATCTCAATACCGAAAATCCCATCGTGGTCGACTATCTGATTCAAAACGCGATGTGGTGGGCCGAATCGTCGGGCCTCGACGGCTTTCGCATCGATACTTTCCCGTACATTTCCCGCCCGTTCTGGGAGAAGTGGCACACGTCGCTGCGCCAGGTCTATCCGCGGCTCTCCACAATTGGCGAAGTGTTCCATCCCGACCCGACGGTCACTTCCTTTTTCGTGGGTGGCCGCAAAGGCTGGGACGGCGTCGATACGCAGCTCACAACAGTCTTCGATTTTCCAATGTATTTTGCGATGCGCGATGTGCTGCTGAACGGCGCGTCCGCCGGAAAACTTACCAACATTCTGCGCCAGGATTCTTTGTATCCCCATCCCGACTATCTGGTGCCATTTTTCGCCAACCACGACACCACCCGCTTTGCCGGGATCGCCGGAGTTACTCCCGCCAAGGACAAGTTGGCCTTCGGATTGATCCTCACCCTGCGCGGCATTCCGCAGATTTATTACGCCGACGAACTCGGCATGGGGGGCGGCGGCGATCCCGATAACCGCCACGATTTTCCCGGTGGCTGGAAAGAAGATCAACAGAACGCCTTCACGCCGGCGGGACGCACGCCTGCTCAGCAGGACATTTTTAACTACGTCCAGTCACTGCTGGCGTTACGCAAACAGCATTCCTCGCTGCGCGGCGGAAAGCTCTGGCATTTGTCAGTCACGGAAGACGCCTACGTTTTTCTCAGACAGTCGGACGAGGAAACCCTGGTGGTAGCGTTCACCCGCGCGGTGGCGCCCACGACCATGAATATTCCTCTGCGCGATACGGTCGTCGAAAACGCCACGACCGTTCGCTCCATCTTCGGAGCCGCTCAGGCTGACATCGATACCCGAACGTTGCGTCTGAAATTGCCTGCGGAGTCGCTCTCGATTTTCGACATCCACTGAACCACGGCGTTCAGCGTTGGTTCAGTTGGATGGTCCAATCGCTGACCGCTTGCGGCACGGTAAGCCTCACCGTTTTTGCCTTGGGGTCGTATTTCGAAGGAACCTTGCCGCTTCCCACCAGCACTTCCTTCGGCTTGCTGTCGATTCCGTAGATCGTCACGTCGGCGGAATTCCACCACGGCTGGTAGCCGCTACTCTCCACGTGGCTCTTCACCGTCAGCACATCCGTCGAAGTGGAGCACGTATAGTTCACTCGCAGGAACTCTCCGCTGCGGTAGCGGAACGAAATGCCGTCGTCTTGATAGAGCGATCCGTGGCAATCGTCTCCGGGATACACGCGCAGTTGCAGCGCACCCTTCGGCGTCTCGCTGGTGCTTTGAATCACCGGCTGCATCGGGATGATGGCGCCAGCGCGCACGTACACCGGCATCTCGTCCAATTTCGGCGCAAGTTCGATCTGGTCCTTGCCTTTCAGTCGCGTGTTGTTCCAGAAGTCGTACCATCCGCCCGGCGGAAGCAGGATCGCTTCCTTGTCGACCATTTCCGTAACCACCGGCGCGATCATAAAGTCGCTGCCAAACAGGAAATCCCGATCGTCGCTGTAAAATGCGCTTGCCTTCGGGTATTCGAGAAACAGCGGCCGCATCATCGGCACGCCGGTTCGCGTGGTTTCCTCAACGGTCGTATAGATGTATGGCAGCAAGCGATATCTCAGTTCGATGTATCGCTTGCGGATTGCTTCCTGCTCCGGTCCGCCGGTCCATGGCTCCTGGTCATTGGTGTTTTTAGCGGTATGGTCGCGATAGATCGGATTGAACACTCCCACTTCAATCCACCGCGTTAGCAGGTCCATCGGTGGAGAGCCCACAAATCCGCCGATGTCCGATCCCACCATCGGATATCCGGACAGCCCCAGGTTGATCATGATGGGCGTGCTCAGCCGCAGGTGATTCCAAGTGCTGGAATTGTCTCCGGTCCACGTTGCGGCGTACCGTTGCGTTCCTGCGTACGCGGCACGCGTCAGCACAAAGGGCCGCTCGTCGGGCCGCAGTTTCAGCAGGCCGTCATGCGTCCCTTGCACGTTCTCCATTCCGAACACGTTGTGAATGGCGCGATGTTGCAGCGTGGTCCCATCGTCCAGCCGGTGCAGATTGTCCAGCGGCATGGTTTGCGTTGGCGTTTCGAACACCGCCGGCTCGTTCATGTCGTTCCAGAAACCCGCCACGCCCATTCCCACAAAATCCTTGTACAACCCGCCCCACCACTCCCTCACCCGCGAAAGCGTAAAGTCCGGAAACACGCTGGCGCCCGGCCACACGGGCGCGACATACAGCGAGCCATCCGCCTTCTTCACAAACACGTCCTGCTTCATTCCTGTGTCGTACGGCGCGTAGTTGTGATTCGGGATCCTGCTTGATGTGCAGGTCGGTGATCAGCACGGTGTGGATGCCTTGCTGCCGCAGGTCCTTGATCATCCCTTCGAAATGGGGGAAATATTCGCGATTCACGGTGAATGGCGCGTAGCCCTGTTGGTAATCGATGTCCAGGTAGATCGCATCGAGCGGGAATCTTCTTGTCGCGGAACGTTTTTGCGATTTCGCGCACGCGCGCTTCCGGATAATACGAGTACCGGCTCTGCTGGAAGCCCAGCGTCCAGTAGGGCGGCAGGTCCATGTGCCCGGTCAGGTCGGCGAAGGCTTGCACGATCTTTTTCGGATCGGGCCCCGCGAAATAGTAGTAGTTGATCTCTCCGCCTTCGGCTCCAAAGGAGTAATACTCCTGCGAGGCGACTCCAAAATCGAACGTGCTGCGATAGGTGTTATCGAAGAAAATGCCGTAAGCATTTCCGCCATTGACGCCCATAAAAAACGGAATGTCTTTGTAAATCGGCGTGGTCGATTCCTGCCAGCCGAAGGCGTCCGTGTTCCACAGGGTCAGCGCGTGATTGCGGCGATTCAACATGCCCGGGCTGTCGCCCAGTCCAAAATATTTCTCCGGCAGCGGCATCTTCTTCCAAACGCGCACGCGCTCTCCGTCCCAGGCCATGGGCAGCGCCGGCTCATCGCTCACTACCGAGTTGCCACTGCCATCCAGAAACTCGATCAGCATCGGCGACTTGTGAATCACCACCGTCACGTCGCCGGATTTCACCCGCACGTCTTGCGCGGATTCCTCCACGCTGCGTGTCACGGCTTCCGGCTTCTGAACGATCGCCCACGATCGGTCCACGCCGAACGTGCCGTTGGCGGCCACCCTTACCCGCGCAAGCCCCGGCCGTACAAAGGTAATCCGCGCTTTCGCCTGGCCGGACGACACCACAACGCCGCCATCGATTTTCTCCACGCGGTCCACATTGCCGATGTGTTGCCATCCTTGCGCCAGCGTGCTTGCTGAAAGAGCGAGCAAAAACATCGCTACGGGCAGGAATCGCTTCAGGATCATCATCAATTTCTCGCTTACTTGCCGAGTGCGGAAGAGCCGCGCGACCTGGCAGGACCAATTTCTACGTGCAAGTATGAAAGAAATCGATTGCATGCAGCAAGCGCAAAGCTGCTTTGCAACCGCCCTGCGCCAGCGGATTTGCTCTTTCTTCGGCTCGTCGATTTTCCTATAATTCGCTTCCTCAGAGGACGGACTTGCCCAGCTCAACTTCCGGTTCAGACCGCTTTACCATTGCCGTAATCACCGATGATTCCTCCCTCGCGGCGGAAGTCCGTTCGGGTTTGTCCGCAGCCTTCCACTCCGTTTCCGCTAAGGACGCGGAGCAGATCGCTCAGGTCCTGCAGGAACCGGAGTTGCACGCCGTTTTGTTCGATCTCGATTGCGTCGGCGAAGGGCCAGCCGACGCCGTTGAAGTCCTCAGCGAGCTTCGTGGCGTCCGCGACGATGTCGTGCTGGTCGCGTTTACTCGTTCCAGCCAGCGCTCCGTTCTCTGGAACGCCATCCACGCCGGTGCTGACGAATTCCTGCTGTTCCCGCTGAATTACTCCGAGTTGCCCATTGTCCTGACCCGCGCCATCGAAAAACGCGCCCTGGAACTGGAAGGCCGCCGCGTCATCCAGCAAGTGGAAACGGGATCGGTTTTTTACGGACTGGTGGGCGGCAGCTTCGCCATGAAGCGCGTGTATAAGTCCATCGAAGCCGTTGCCAACACCAACGCCTCCGTGGTGCTGCGCGGCGAGAGCGGTGTCGGCAAGGAATTGGTCGCCAACGCCATCGTGCAGGCCGGGCCTCGCGCGAACGAACCCTTTATCTGCCTGAACTGTTCCGCTCTGCCGGAATCGTTGATGGAGTCCGAGCTGTTCGGCTATGAAAAAGGCGCGTTCACCGGCGCGGACATGACCAAGCCCGGGTTGGTCGAAAGCGCGCAAGGCGGCACCCTGTTCCTGGACGAAATCACTACGCTGAATCCTTCGCTGCAGAGCAAGCTTCTCCGTGTGCTGCAGGAGCGCGCCGTTCAGCGGCTTGGGCAGCCGCAGCACCCGCAAGATCGACTTCCGCCTGATCACCGCCACCAACGAGGATTTGGAAGACTGCGTCAAGAAGGGCCGCTTCCGCGAGGACCTCTATTTCCGAATCAACGTGGTGCCCATCCAAATCCCCCCGCTGCGTGAACGGGAGGGCGACGTCCCGGTTCTGATCGACCACTTCCTGCGCATCTATTGCGCCGCTGCCAAAAAGCCGCTGAAAACCATCAAGCCGGATGCCTTGCAGATCCTGGAGGAGTACCCCTGGCCTGGCAACGTCCGCGAACTGGAGAACATCGTCCAGCGCCTGGTGGTTATGAACGACGGCCCGGTGCTCACCGCGGAGCATCTGCCGCAGAACCTGCTGGTCTCCAGCACTGCCAGCCAGGAAGCCATTCTCATACCGGAGGGCGGGGTGGACTTCGACAACGAGATGCAGCGCATTGAAGTGGCCTATCTGAATGCCGCGCTGAAGAGGACCGGGGGCAGGAAATCCGCCGCCGCCGCCCTTCTGCAAATCGACAACCAGCGGATGAAGTACTTGTGCCGCAAGCACGGGCTGGGCAGCTGATCCTCGGGCAAATTACGGTTAAAATTTAACCTTTGGTCGGGTAATTTTTAACCGGTGGCGACTGGTTCACCGCTCCGCACAATGGGTCGTGTCCACAAATCTGGCGTAAGTGCCTTATTTCGAGGGTGTGGTCAGGCTTCGGAGTTTGGCATCTCCGTTGCTCTCCTACTAAACGTCCGACACGAATTTCGAAATAAAAAAGGAGTCACACCAAAATGTCGATCCCCAAGAAGAGCTTGATCAGCACCCTCAAGACCACCAAGAAGGCCAATCTGGCCACCTCCACGGCGGATGCCAAGGTCGGCAAAGAAAGCGTCTCCTCCATGAAGACGTCGTCGCTCAAAAGCATTAAGGATGTGAACCTCAAGGGCGGTCAGCATGAAGACCCTCAAGGGTGGCCAGCAATGACCCTCAAGGGCACCAGCACGAGTCGAGAGCGCCAAGCACGACAGCAAAGGGCACCAGATTGCTGGGTAATCAAGAAGACTAGAGTTGCATCTTCGTTTTGATCTCAGAGGGGCTGCCCGCGGGCAGCCTCTTTTTTTTGGTCCGAGGCCAGGATATCCGGGTGCCCATAACCTCTCACCAGATCTTTCGTCCGAAGAAGCTCGATATTCCCTCGATCGCCATCATCCCCAAACTGCGCCGTTCCCCGTACACCCTGCCTTCTCCCAACATGCCTGGCTTCAACCGCCCATCCGCGTTTGGCACCACGATCTGCACAAAATAGAAATGTGGCGGGTTGGTCCCCTTAAGCTGGTTCTCCGGCAACAGGCGCGGGTCCATTTCCGTTGGCCGGGTTGACACCGAAATCACCCGCGCACTCCACTTCCGGAGCATGCCATCGACGGCGATACGCGCCGGTGCGTCCGGCTGGACCTTGCGAACCTCCCATTCGGAAATGTAGATCCTGGCCTTCATGTGGAAAGGTCGGCGACTTCGGCGATTTCCGTCCCTTCGGTGACGTAGGATCCCAGCAGATCCTCGGCCCGCGGGGTAACCACGGCGCCGGCGATTGGACTCGAAATCTCCAGCAGGGAAGAGTGATCCTCCAGCAGCCGCGTTCGCGCTTCCATTCGTTCCTGTTCCCGCAGTGTTTCCCCAACATTTACGTAGTGCAACCGCGCCGTCATTCGACCGCTCCTTGGCCAGCAGCAGCCCCGCTTCGCTTCGTCCGGTCTCCGATCGCAGAGGCACATTTTGCAATTCCGCCAGCGGGCTGCCGGCCGCAACTGTCGCGCCTTCCCGGGCGTAAATCGCTGTCACCACCCCAGACACCCGCGCGCGCACGTTGGCAGAGCGCTCCGCTTCCAGCACAAATTTGCCTTGCACGCTCTCGCGCTTCAGCGGCAACGCCAGCAACAACAGGATTGCCGCGCCAACCATCGCCGAACGGCGTGGCGTAAACCAAGCGACCACGCGATCTTTCTTATCCAGGTACACAAATTTCATAAAGTTCACCAGTAATCGAATTCTCGAGCGAAATACCAGCGCCGCCACTCCCAACTCCGCCACAAACGACCATTCCGCATTGAAGTTGCGAAACACGTTCCCAGCAAACCTGGCCACTACGTACAGCACCGTGTAGCTGTACGCCCCCGACGCCAGCGCATACACCGCGTATCCCAGCCGCCGCCGCTTCGGTACGTACGGCACTTCTACCGGCAAACGCCAGATGTATTTCTTCACCCATGCCGCGGTGAATGCCGTCGAATCCTCTTTCAATGCCGGAATGCCCAGCACCTCGCACAGCATGTGGTACCCGTCCAGCTTGATCAGCGGATTCCAGTTCACGATCAGCGACATGAAGCCCGTCAGCATCATCAGGAAATACGCGCCGTCGTGCACCAGCGTGTCTGGCGGCGTTCCCCACCAGATTGGCGTGGCCACCGCGCAAATCATCAACTCCGCCCAGATTCCCGCCAGCGAAATGATCAACCGCTGATGCCGCGAACCTTTCACCGCTCCTTCGGTCGTGTCGGTATAAAACGCCGGCGTCAGGTAGACCAGCGCGAAGCCCATCGCCGGCACGCGGCCACCGTAGTGTTTGCAGGCGTGCGCATGCCCGAATTCGTGCACCGCCACCACGAACATCCCCAGGATGTATAGCGCGATCACGTCGCCCCAGGTCTTGTTCGTGAAGTTGTAAAACTCGATGGTGTCGCGCCCGATTTCGCTCCAGTGCGCAATGGAGATGCCCAACCCCAGCGCGAAAACCATCAGCGTCAGCACCGTGAACCACGGCGTGTACATCCAGTTCGTCCATCCGTAGAACCACGTCAGGAAACGGTCAGGGTTGAACGCCGGGAAAATGACCATCGACAGGTCCGCCCATTTGCTGCGGATCTTGCTCTTTTTCCGCCGTTCCTCGGTGCTCTGCTGCAGGAACAGAATGTTTTTTTCCTGCGGCGTTTTGTACCAGAACTCCGCGGCACTCCAATTCCGCCGCAAAATCCTGGACGTCCGAGGCCGCGTATTCCGAACCGATCTGCTGCGAATACTCCTCCGCGACTTCTTCGTAGCTTCTTTTGCCGTCGAATAACTGTGCGATCTGCCATTGCTGAGGCGTCAATTTAAACATCGAGCCCACGCACGGCACGTACACCCGCACCACCAGTTTCCCGTCCTCCAGGTGCTCGCGGTGCGTGGTGCCCGGATCCATGCGCGGGTAGCGTGCCGCGACGGTCCGCGCCGGAATATCCGGCAGAGCCACGTCGAGCGCGCGTGTCAGGTTCATCTGTGGTTTTTAAGGCGTGGGGCCGGCGTCGATTCGAATGTTCGCGGTCATGCCCGGACGCAACGCGCCGCGCTCCCCGGTAAGTTCCGCAAGCACTTCAAAGGTGCCGCTGGCCGGGTCCAGCACCGGGCTGATCTGCTTCACGCGCGCGTGATGTGCTTCCGCGCGGGGCATTGGCGCAATGCACGTCGATCGTTTCGCCGGTATGGATGTGGCCATATTCCCGCTCCGGCAGCGTGAAACGCACCTGTAGCGGCCCTTCGGCGGTCACCCAGAACAACCGGTCGCCTTTGGCGCACGCTCTGCCCTTCGTGTGCGTACCGCCGCGCCACTACGCGCATCGAATGGCGCCACGATTTTGGTTTTGTCCAGTTCCAGTTCCAGCGGCGCGTTCCTCTTGCCGTGAGGTGTTCAGCATCTCGGTCACGCGCTTGATGTCCCAGGTTTCCGATTCCGCTTTGTACTTGGCATGCTCCAGTTGCTCTTGCGACAGCAACTTCATGTCGTACATCTGCTGCGCGCGGCCATAATCCGCCTGGTAGACTTCCGCCTCTGCCTTCCAGTTCTTCAGGTCGTCTTCGATGCCGCGCGTTTTGGCCCGCGCCGCTTCCAGTTGCGCGGTCAATTGCCGGTCGTCCATCTTCGCCAGCAGCGCTCCGGCCTGCACGCGGGCCGGCGAATCCACAAAAATCTTGATCACCGTTCCGTCGCGTTGCGCGGTGACATCGATCTGATGTTCCACGATGATTGGCCCGCTCACCTCGATCACAGTCTCTTTTTTCGGTTCCGCCATTTTCGGTGTGATAACCGGCGCGGATGCCGCAGCTGCCGCCGGTTTGTCGGTTGCACTGACGCTCGCGGACTTTTCCAGGCCGCAGCCGCTTAGCCCTGCAAGTGCTGACGTCAACACCAGCGCTATCTTGATTGCTTGAACTTGCCGCTTCACGATCGCACCTTCCGTACGCCTCACCATCCCAGCCAATACCAGATCTTTCCGTAAGTCCACAACAGCAATCGCCGGAACAGCACGTAGCCCGCAGGCCGCCAGCCCACCCGTACCTTGCCCCGGCCTTCCATTCCCGCGCGAATGAAGCCTTCCTCGTTCGGCACCGCCACGCGCGCGTAGAACACTGCGTTCTCGTGCACCAGTTCCGCTTTTGGAGACACAATCTTCACCGTACCTCGAAACACCCTCAACGGATAACTGTTCAACTTCACCACCGCACTCTCGCCGGTTTTCAGTAAACCTGCGTCCGTATCGCTGATGGCCACATCCACAATCGCATCCGAAGTGTTGACCACCTCCGCGAACGGTTCACCCACCTGCAGCTTGCGCCCGCCGAAGTCCTCCACATGCGGCGTGGTTACAATCCCGTCAATCGGCGAACGCAACTCGGTCTGCGCCAGCATGCCCTTGGACCGCTCCAGTTCCGCCTTCCAGTAGTCTGCCTGCACCCGCTGCGCGCCCGCTTCGCTTCCATCATTGGCGGCCAGTGCCCGGTTCATCTGCTGCATTGCCGATTCGTAGTGGGCCTGCGCCTCCGCAACGTTCGATCGCGGATTCCACGCTTCCAATTCCGCCAGCACTTGGCCCTGTTTGACCGGCTCGCCTTCCTTTACCAGCACTTTGCTGACAACTCCTTCGATCGCAGCCATCACCTGAGCGCGCCGCACCGGCGCCACAACCGCATCGCCATCCACGCGCAACGGAAGCGGGAACGCTACCAGGAACAACAAGGCAGCCGCCGTTGCCATCAGGATGAGCGTGCGCCGCCGCTTTTCCATGGCCATGAACTTGCGCTTGCGCACCAGCACCGGCTCAATCACCGAAATGAACGGCACTTCCTTGTACATCTGCGCGTTGCGCAGCGCCACGGTGGCCTGACTCGCCAGCAGTTGCAGTATCTCCACGTGCGCAGGTGTCAGGAAGTCCGGATCGCTGGCTTCCAGGCTGAGCATGCCGACCCGGCCCGTGTCGTCGCTCAGCGGCATGGCATAGAAACCGCGCATTCCGGTTTCCGCGAAATACTTCCGGAATTTTGCGTTCGTCTCTTCCCGCTCGGCGTCGATCTCTTCTCCATGCTGCCGTACATGGATCACCTCTTCGGAAAGCGAAGCCCACTGCATCACTTCGTTCAGCGGCGCAATGTCCGGAGCGTCCGCGTTCAGTTGCGTTACGCCGGTTACCGCGCTCAATTTGAAGCGGCCGTGTTGTTCCAGCGCCAGCGCCGCCCGCTCGTACGGAATTACTGCCTGCGGAGCGTTCACGATCGTCTGCAGCATGCGTTCCAGGTTCAGCGTCGAGGTGATCTCGTGGCTGACGGTGTTCAGCGTTTCCAGGATTTCGACTTTGCGCTCGGCCAGCACCAGCCCCGCGTTGTGCAGCGCGGTCGACGCCGTCTCGCAGAGATTGCTCAGCGTAAACAGATCGTCATCGTCAAAGGGCTTGCCGTCCTGTTTGTTGACAACTTCCACCACGCCCACCAGCGCGCCTCGATCCATCACCGCCGCAGCCATCAGCGTGCGTACCGGTTCTTCCGGGACAGCGGCGTTTCGTGCTGTCAGTCTCGCGTCAGTCTCGTCGGAGATACAGCAACTCTCTCCGCTGTCAGAAATGTCTCCCGCGATCCCGTCTCCCGGTTTCTGCTTCTGCGCCTTGAATACCGTGGGGTCGCTGCCGGACTGCTGCATCAACTCCACCTGCTCGTCGGGCAACAAGAGCCAGATGTTGACGGCCTGTGCTTCCAGAATTTCCAGGAATTTATCGCCAATCAGCGGCAGCAGCTCGCTCATCTCCAGCGTGGAAGAGAACACTTTTTCCAGATCGTAGAGCTGCGTGATGCGGGTGATGGAGTTCAGCGTTCCGTGACGCTCTTCTTCATACGACTGGGCCGTGGAGATCGCCAGCGCCGCCAGTCGGGTGGCGGGTTCCAGCGCCTCCAGCGTCTCCGGCGTCAATTCTTCGTCGAACGAAAAAATCTCCAGCGCCCCGACCATACTGTCGGCATGCCGCAACCCGATGTAGCCCAACGACGCGATGGTCTTGCGGGAATCGACATGGGGGTACTCTTCCCGGCGCAACTCGGCGGCCGTCTTAAGAAGGAAGGGTTCGTCGCCCAATTGGCCCAGAAGGCCCTGTTCGGCCGGGATGTACTGCTCGTTTACGACCGTATCCCCGATGCTCGCTTTGGGGACCCAGAACGTGTCCGTTCCGTCGGTGCTCAGCGTGTAGACGTTCACCGCAACGCCCGGAAGCAGCGATTCCACAAACCGCGCCAGTGCCCGGGCGCGCGGGATTACTTCCTGTTCTGCAAGCAAGCTCGCCGACAACGCGGAAACATCCAGAACCGACTCTTGTTCCTGACTGGGCAACGTTCAGCTTTCTTTGTAAGACCTAATTCGGGGACAGTTCTTCAACGGGCGGTACCTTGCTTTTTTGCGGCAGATTCACTAACGTGTCCGGGAAATCTAGCAAAGCCTTCCCGGTGTGTCAACGCAACACCGTTTGGGTCTGCCCGGCTCGCAAGGAGATCTGGAGTGGAAATTGAAACCAAGACTGTGGAGAACGTAAAGCTGGTCAAGCTGAAAGGCCGCCTGAGCATGGGGCCGGCCCTCGATAAATTCAATTCCACCTTCAGCGAGCTCTTTTCCCAGAATCACACCCGCATCATCCTGGACCTGGAAGAGGTGCCCACCATCGATTCCAGCGGTATCGGCATGCTGGTCCGCTATCTGACCACCGCAAAGCAGACCGGTGGGGCCATTCGCCTGCTCAAGCCTTCCAAATTCACGGTGCAGACCCTGAAAATGGTCGGGCTTTTGAATTTGTTTTCTACCTTCGACGATCTCCCGCTCGCGATCGCCTCGTTCCAGTAGGTTGGTTCCTCATGCCTCCAAAAGAGCAACATCGCACCGGCCGCATCGGCTGGCTGCGTGCCGCGGTCCTCGGCGCCAATGATGGCATCGTGTCCACCGCCAGTCTGATTCTGGGTGTAGCCGCATCCCACGCCTCTCGCCATGAGATCGTAATCGCTGGCGTCGCCGGCCTCGTCGCGGGCGCCATGTCGATGGCTGCCGGAGAATACGTTTCCGTGCATTCTCAGGCCGACACGGAAAAGGCGGAAATGGAGCTGGAGAGACGCGAACTCGAGGTCAACCGCAAATCCGAGTTGAAAGAGCTTGCGGATATCTATGTTTCTCGCGGCCTTGATCGTGGCCTCGCCCAGCAGGTCGCTCAGCAACTGATGGCCCACGACGCGCTTGGCAGCCATTTGCGTGACGAATTGGGTATCTCAGAAACCTCTCGTGCCCGTCCCATTCAAGCCGCTTTCGCGTCCGCGTCCAGCTTTGCCGTTGGCGCCGCCCTGCCCCTGGCGCTTGCGGCCTTCATTTCCCTCCATACCATAATTCCCGTGGTCGCCTGCGCTTCGCTTCTGTTTCTGGCCCTACTCGGAGGCATTGCCGCGCGCACCGGTGGCGCCAACGTTGCGCTGGGCGCTTTTCGCGTAACGTTTTGGGGAGCCATCGCGATGGCCGTTACCGCACTGATCGGCGCTCTATTCGGAACCGTTGCCGCCTGATCTCTCCTCGATTCGCCCTACAAGTTCTAAGTGCCTTCCCCTACTAGAAAGCTCGAATTATCCCCGTCTCGTAGATGGCGATAATGCCTATGACATGCGCAGACGACTCCATGGTAACAATTGGGTGCAAGTGTATTCGCCGCGGTGCATATCCAGGCGCTTGCTTCGCTAGACGTGTTCGAGCCTGAACGGCTTTGCTGTAGTGAGACGCGATTTGCCCGCGAATGTGCTGCGCTCTGGGTGTATTCGCCCGGGCAGTTCGCGAATGTTCTGAGGTGAGGTTCGTGCCGGATTCCGACCCAAACGCAAACCCTTTGAGGGACTGGTGTCCGGACTGCAGCCCGTGGCTCATCGCGGCTGCGGTCATGCTTCCCACGTTCATGGAAGTGCTGGACACCTCCATCGCCTCGGTCGCTCTGCCGCATATTGCCGGCAGCCTGTCCGCTTCCACGGACGAAGCCACCTGGGTGCTGACCAGCTATCTGGTTGCCAACGCCATTATTTTGCCGGCCAGCGGATGGTTCTCCCTCCGCTTTGGCCGCCGCAATTTTCTGCTCTTCTGCATCATCCTGTTCACCATCTCTTCGTTCGCCTGCGGCGCGGCCACCAGTCTGGGAATGATTCTTCTGGCCCGAGCGATTCAAGGAGCGGGCGGCGGCGCATTGCAGCCTTTGTCTCAAGCGATACTCCTCGAAAGCTTTCCTCCCGCCAAGCGCGGCTCCGCCATGGCGATTTTCGCGCTCGGCGTGGTCGTAGCTCCGGTGCTTGGCCCTACGTTGGGGGGATGGCTTACCGACCAATATTCCTGGCGCTGGGCGTTTTATATCAACATCCCGATCGGCGCGCTTGCCGTCTTCATGATTTCCCGGTTTGTAAAGGATCCGCCCTACATTTCAAACGCCAAGCCTGGGCGCATTGACGGCATCGGCCTCGGTCTGCTGGCCATTTGGCTCGCGGCTCTCCAGATCATTCTGGACAAAGGCCAGGAAGACGATTGGTTCGGCGCCACCTGGATTCGCTGGGCATTTGGCGTCCTGATCCTGTTCTTCGTTCTGTTCCTGATCCGGCAGTTGAAGATCGCGAAACCGCTGGTGGACCTGAAGGTATTCACCAACCGCAATTTTGCTCTGGGTTCGCTGTTGATCGCGCTGTTTGGCGGCGTCATTTATGGCATCGTCACCATCCTGCCGCTCTTCTACCAGACTGTGTTGGGCTATACCGCCAGCGCTTCCGGTATCGCTGTCAGCCCCCGCGGAATAGGAGCCGTTCTGGTGATGCCGGTCATCGGCGCGCTGACCAGCCGCATCGATAACCGCTGGCTGATCGCCGCCGGTTTCGCTCTGTTTGGATGGACTTCGCTCGCCATGGCCCGGCTCACCCTGGACATTTCCCAATGGTCGTTGCTGACGCCGATCATCCTAAGCGGCGTAGCTTCCGGCCTGGTCTTCGTGCCGCTCGCCACCGTTTCTATGGGCACGCTTTCCAACGAGCAGATTGGCAACGCCAGCGGTCTCTACAATCTTCTGCGCAATATCGGCGGCAGCGTTGGCATTTCCGTCGTCAACACCATTGTTTCCCGCCACTCGCAAATCGCATCGGGCGGAACTTGCCCGGAACATCAGCCATGGGCCCGTCTTCCGCAGTGCTTATGACGCTGTACACAACGTAATGGCCAGCGTCGTCGGCCCGGGCTCCGCCGACGCCCGTTCCTACCTGGTCCTCCAAAACGTGCTCGACACCCAGGCCACCGTCTATGCCTATATCGACGACTTGCGCTACATGGCGCTGGTTTGTTTTCTGTGCGTCCCCATTGTTTTCTTTGTCAAAAGCGTTAAAGCCAAGAAAGGCGCCGCGCCCGGCCGCCCACTAGCCCATGAATTCCGCGACCAATTTTTCAGAACTACTGCGAGGAACACCGTGATCCAAGATCAAGAGCTGCAGGATGAAATTCAACGCTTACGAGACGAACAGCAGCGCCTTCGCGACGAGCAGGAGCGTCTGCGTCACCAGGTTGCCACCCCTCCAACGGCAATGGCCAACACAGTGACGGAGACCGTCCGTCGCACCCGTCCAAAGATGGGAACGGATCTGGCGATCATCAGCCCGAACCCGCGGGGAAAAACGATCGCGCGCCTCCGAGCCAACCCCGACAACAAAGACGATAAGAAGGACGACCAGCCCAACGAAGAGAACAAGGACCAACCCAAGCCGCCCCTGATCCACCGTGTCCGCACCTACGTTCGCGAACACCGCAAAGGCGTGCTGATCGGTTCGATCGGCTTCGTGGTTGCCGTGATCGCCGCCATATTTCTTTGGCCTATTTCAGCTCCTACGAATCCACCGACGACGCTCAGGTGGACGCCCACCTCGTGTCTGTCAGCGCGCGCATCATGGGCACCGTCACCGGCGTCTACGTGGAAAACAATCAAACCGTCAGCGCCGGGCAATCTCTGGTTGATCTTGACCCTCGCGATTACCAGGTGTTGCTGGACCAGGCCAAAGCCAGCTACGAGCAGGCGCAGGCTCAATTACGCGCCGAAAACCCCAACGTATCCATTACGCAGACGACCAATCAAACCGATATCTTCACTTCAAATGCCGACGTGACTGCCGCGCAAGCCTCCCTTGCCGCTGCCCGTCAGGATTACGAAGCCCAAGTGGCCAAAGTCCGCCAGGCGGAAGCCAATAACGTCAGGGCACAGAACGACGTCAAGCGTTACAGCTTCCTGGTATTAAAGAAGAAATTTCCCACCAGCAATACGATTCGGTCGTCGCTGACGCTAAAACTCAGGCCGCCGCCGTCGATGCCGCGCAAGCCAGTGCGGAAGCTTCGCGCAAGAAAGTCGATCAGGCCCTCGCGCAACTGGCCCAGGCGCAAAGCAAGGCTCAGCAGGCTCAAGCGAATGCGCCGCGTTCCCTGGCATCCCGCCGCGCGGATGTAAAAATCCGGGAAGCAGCTGTCGTCGCCGCACAGGCGCAACTGGAACAGGCGCAGCTGAATCTCTCGTACACCAAAATTGTCGCTGCGGTGCCCGGCATCGTCAGTCAAAGAACGGTGGAACTCGGACAGCACGTCGCTCCCGGCGAGCAGATGCTCACCATCAGCCAGATCGACGACATCTGGATCACCGCCAACTTTAAGGAAACTCAGCTGAAGAAAATGAGGCCCGGCCAGCGCGTGGATGTCAGTGTCGATGCTTTCGGCACCAAGTACCACGGCTACGTCGAGAGCATGCCCGGAGCCACCGGCGCGGTCACCAGCCTCTTGCCTCCCCAGAACGCCACGGGCAATTACGTGAAGGTCGTCCAGCGCCTGCCGGTTCGCATTCGTCTCGATCCCAATCAGAATGGCGACCGCCGCCTGCGGCCCGGCATGTCTGTGGTGCCTAAGGTCTGGCTCAAATAATTTTCCGCTTATCGAGCCGCACTATGAACCGCCGTTCCGGGCGGGGTATATTTCTCCCCCTGAATTTCCAGTAACAATTCTCGTATTCCTGATGACACCTGCATCTCGCAGCCTTATAATCCGGCGCACTCAGCGGGTCTTTCTGCGAGGAGAGCCTGCGAATGAAGTCCAGGTTGCCCTTTTTTCGCTGTGCGGTGGCGACAGTAGCCGTGTGTCTTGCTTGCGCCGCTCTGTCTGCCCAGCAATTTGCTGAGGATGACAACGCCCTTCATTCTCACGTCAATGCGACCTTGCGTTTGGACGGCGCCAACATCTCGTCCGTTTCCGGGTTTCCCTTTTCCGCCAAAGTTATCCTGCAATCCGCGCGAACTCTCGAGGACGGTTCCACTCTCAACCGCTCCACCTACGAAAACATCGCTCGCGATTCCCGTGGCCGCACTCACAACGAAATGCGCTCCTGGATCGATGCCACCAACTCCGAGCCCAAGCTCAGCTACATCATGCTGTACGATCCGCAAATTCGCTTGCGCACTTTCATCTACCCGGAAACTCACCTCGTGCGCCAGTTCGCCATAAACGCGCTGAACCACCCGTTGCCCACTCCCTTAGGTCCCTTGGCGCCGGTTGCCGAATCGGAGGATTTGGGAGAGGAGGTGCGGGATGGACTGACGCTTCGCGGCACTCGCGAACGTCTCTCCTATCCTCCCGGCAGCATTGGCAATGACAGCACGCTGGTGGTCACCACCGAGTATTGGTTTTCCACCCAGTTCCGCATCAACTTTACGGTGAAGCGCGAAGATCCCCGTTTTGGCGCGCAAACCCTGCAACTTACCGCGTTCCGTAGCGATGAACCCGACCCATCGCTCTTCGAAATTCCCGCGGGGTACACATTGTCCGATGACCTCGCGGCGGACGCGACTGCCAGCGCAAAAAATACGCCGCGTTCCTCTGTCCCCAAACGCCTGGACGTCTCCAGTTCCATTCAAACTGCCAAGCTGTTGACCCGCGTCCAGCCCCAATACCCGGAGGATGCGCGCAAGAACGGCATCGAAGGAATTGTAAAGCTGCGCGCCATACTCGACCGCGACGGCAGCGTGCAACAGATTCGCGTCATCTCCGGAAACTCGTCTCTCGCCAAGGCCGCCGCCGAGGCCGTGCAGTTGTGGCGCTACCAGCCCACGCTTCTGAACGGCGAGCCAGTTGAAGTCGAAACCGCCATTCAGATTACGTTCATGCTGAAAACGCAGGTCGCCGCCGCCGCGCCCAGGTAAGTACACATCTTCTTTTTTGTTTGATCCTGGAGGTTACGACGACTTTTAAGCGGGAGCCGCCACTACGGTGATGGACTTCAGCATCCGCACCCAGCGTGCTGGTCGCTTTTCGTGCGGCGCCACCAATCGGAACGGTCCTTGTTTCGCGGGTATTGGTCCACCGTTCACGGTGTCCGCCACCAGAATCTCCGACTCTTCGATACTCGAGTCCAGTTCCGCCAGCGAGAACACCACGCGGTAGCCGTCGTCCGCTTCCGCAACCACATACATCGCCATGGATTTTCCGTGGAGTTGTTCGCCGTGCGGTGCTCCCGCCTTCTGCAACAGTTCTTCGAGCAGCACCCCTTCGTAGGTCGCGGTGGTTTGCTCGTGACTGTTGGTTACCGTCATGGTCTTGCGGGGAAGCTTCTTTAAATCCGCCACGGTTAGCGTCAGCGGCGTGGTCACCGCTCCGCCGATGTGGATTGCCGGTTCTGCCGCGCCAGATGTTGCGGAGGATCCCGGTGTCTGTCCATTCGTCGACAGGCTTGCGGCCAAGGCCAACAGCAGCCCCCACGCCCATTTTTCCCGCTTTGGATACACGAATCGCAACTCCCTTCCTTCGGTGCGTGAGTTCGCTACTTCTTGTCCAGCATGACTTCCGTGGACTTGATCACCGCGGTCACCGCGTCGCCCACCTTCAACTTCATCTCTTCCAGGCTGCGCTTGGTGATCACGCTTTCAATCGTGTTTTTGCCCACGCGAACGACCACGTGGGCCATCACTCCACCGGTCTGAATCTCGGTTACTTTGCCTTCCAGGCGATTGCGTGCAGAGAGTGTCATGCCCGCAGGATACCGTTCCGCTCTTCATCCGTCTACCCGCGCAGCCCACAACGCGGTTCGCTGCGTTCACCGGCCCGCCATTCTCGCGGTATACTCGCTTCCCGGATGGAGCAGCATGCCCTCACGCTACAAAAAATCCGCTTCACAAATTTTTATCTTTGCAGTCCTCGCGGGACTTAACGTTGGCTGCTCGTTCATCGCCAAAGACAATGCCGGAATCGTTTCCGGCGCGGCCGCTTCGCAAGACCTCAGCGCCGATGCGCAAGCCGAACTGCACAGCATCCTGAACAGCGACAATCTCCTGATTCTGCAGTGGCCTGACTTTTCCGATCAAGCGACCTCGACCAAAGAGTTCTACGACCAGGCCGGGCATCGCCTGCAATGGTCGCGCGACGGGAAGCCCACCGATGCCGCGACTCAGATGATCGCGGTTCTTCGGGACGCTCAGAAGAAGGGCCTCGATCCCAAGGACTACGATGGAGATCGCTGGGACGCGCACCTGCGCGCTCTGTCCACCGCCGGGCCTCAACAATCTGCAGCGGTCCAGTTCGACGTGGCGCTTACGGTTTCCGCGCTTCGCTACCTTTCCGATCTGCATCTCGGCAAAGTTGATCCCAAGATTCTGCATCGCGACTACGAGCCCGATCAGGACAAGTACGATCTCGCGCAGTTCCTGCTGCACAGGGTGACCACCGCCTCCGACGTGCGACTCGCTCTTGCGCCAGTCGAGCCACCCTTTGCCGGTTATCAACGCACCCTGGCCGCGTTGCAGACGTATCTGCAACTCGCCAAGAATGAAAAACTGGTTCCACTTCCGCAGGTGCAGAAGCCCATCGACCCAGGGAAGCCCTACGACGGCCTCCAGCAGCTCGCCGACCGCCTGCGCTTTCTGGGCGATCTTCCCGCGAATGCCGCAATTCCTGCGGATCCGCACCTTTATCAAGGCGAGATCGTGGACGCCGTGAAGAGCTTTCAGGCGCGCCACGGGTTAGAAGCCGGCGGCAAGCTCGGCCCGCAGACCATCACGGAGTTGAATGTTCCGGTTAACGCGCGTGTCCTGCAGTTGCAGCTAACGCTCGAGCGCTGGCGCTGGGTGCCGCACAAGTTCGATCAGCCGCCCATCGTCGTCAATATTCCGGAATTCGTGCTGCGCGCCTACAACGGCGTGAATGATCCTTCGCTGAAAATGCCGGTGATCGTCGGCCGCGCCATGCGCACCGAAACTCCGGTATTTGAAGGCGACATGAAGTATCTGATTTTCTGGCCCTACTGGAACGTGCCGCCCAGCATCACCCGCAACGAAATCGTTCCCAAGATTACGAAAGATCCCGACTACATTCGCAAAAATTCCTATGAGATCACCACGCCTTCAGGGCAGGTCGTTACAGATGGCACGGTCAGCGAAGAAGTGCTCGCGCAGTTGCGGGCAGGGAAGTTGATGGTGCGCCAGAAGCCTGGTCCCAAGAACGCGTTGGGACTGATAAAGTTTATTTTTCCCAACAGCAACAACGTTTATTTGCACTCCACGCCGTCGCAGGGCCTCTTCTCGCAGACTCGCCGCGATTTCAGTCACGGTTGCATTCGAGTGGAAAATCCCGCCGCACTTGCCGAATGGGTCCTGCGCAACAATCCTGGTTGGGATCGCCAGCGCATCGATGCCGCCTTCAAAGCTCAGAAAGAGCAGCAGGTCAATCTCACGCAAACCATACCTGTGCTGATTGTCTATGGCACCGCAGTGGTGCCCGAAGATGGCCGCCCGGAATTTTTCTCCGACATTTACGGCTTCGACGCTAAACTCGCCAAGCTCTTCGAAAACGCCTACGGCCCCAAGCCAATCACTGCCGCCGCGAAATAGAAAGACTCGTCAGTTGTGTCCGGCGCAGCCGTAGCACCACGTCCGCACTCGGCCCGTATCCACGTGCACGAAGCCCGAGCGCGGATAATAGCCCACTCCGCCACGCCCCAGTTGCAGCGCTGCATCGCGCAGTTGCGCTGTGCCCACATCCGGTATGCGAATGTCGATGGCTTGCGCCTGCATGTGCAGGCTGTTTTGCGCCACTCCTGAGGAACGCGCGCGCAAGAATTCGTTGCTCCAGGAGGACCGGTATCCGCAGATGATCTGAATCTCCGCTCCCGGCTTGCCGACCGCCGCGGTCAGGTCCGCCAGCAAATCGTAGAGCTTTGGATCGTAGTGATGAACGTCCTGTGTGCGGTGGTCGCGCAGAAAGTGGTCGAGCTTTTCTTCGGCCTCCGGCAGGAACGTATCGCCCACTCGATAGACGATATCGATGTGTTCGCCGGTATGCGTGTGATACAGCCGTAGATGATGTTCGGTGGCGGTAGTCGCGTCCGGCGAGGGCAGGGAACTATGCAGGGTCAACGCTCCGGCTGAGATCGCGATCAACACGCCGGCTGCGCACAAGAATGCCTTCAAAAGGAGTGTCTCCATCCCGAAATGTGGCTAATTTTCATATATGTCTATGATTCCATTGTATCTCGCATAGTTGCCACGCCGTTCCACTTTGTGAGCTACGCACTTGACGCCCTCTGCCCTCAGGAACAACATCCGGCAGGTGACGCTCCCGGTCAGGGGTGACTCATGTTTGAACCGAAACTCACGGATCCCAACGCTGATCTCGCCAAGACCTATCCTCAAACGGTTTTCTGTTCGCGGCGGAATTGCGAGGCTAAAATCGTGGTGGGCAATTGGCCCATGAGCGAAGAAGGTTGGAGCGGCTGGCGCGTTGTCGATTGCTCGCTCCTGCCTCCCGGGTCGGTTCACTGCGATCAGGACTGCCTCTCGCAAGCCAAGCTGGACCAACAATAAGAAGTCGAGCGGGCTTCGCTTTACCGGAAGTTGTGCTCCCGTTCGTACCGGATAGCGAAGCCAATGAAAAGGGGGTGGCGGTTGGCCACCCCCTTCGTTATTTCGGACCAATTCTAGTGTTTTACACCAGACCCTGATCCAGCATGGCGTCCGCCACCTTCAGGAATCCGGCGATGTTTGCTCCGGCCACCAGATTGCCCGGTGCGCCAAAGCGTTCTGCCGTGGTGTACGCGTTCTTGTGGATCGCGATCATGATCTGATGCAATCGCTGGTCCACCTCTTCCCGCGACCAGTTCAAACGAATGGAGTTCTGTACCATTTCCAATCCGCTGGTCGCCACTCCTCCTGCATTCGCCGCTTTAGCCGGACCGTACAAGATGCCCGCGTGCAGGAACATCTTCGTCGCGTCCAGTGTGCTCGGCATGTTGGCGCCTTCGGCCACCAGCTTGCACCCGTTCATCAGCAGATTGGCGGCGTCCTTGACGTTGATTTCATTCTGCGTGGCGCTGGGGAAGGCGCAGTCCGCCTTGATAGCCCACAGCGGGTTGTAGTCCAGGTTCGGATCCATGGCGATGAACTTCGCCGTCTTGAACGCGCTCGCGTATTCCTTGATTCTGCCGCGCTTCACATTCTTCAGTTCCAGGATCCACGCCAGCTTCTCGCGGTTGATCCCTTCCGGATCGTGAATGGTGCCGCCGGAATCGGAAACCGCAATCACCTTGGCGCCGAAGTCCAACAGCTTTTCAATCGTGTATTGCGAAACGTTGCCGCTGCCCGATACCAGGCACAGCTTGCCTTCCAGGGTCTGCTTCCGGCTCTTCAGCATTTCGTCCGCGAAGTACACGCAGCCGTATCCGGTTGCCTCGGGACGGATCAACGAGCCCCCCCAGCCCAACCCTTTTCCGGTCAGCACTCCCGTGAACACGTTCGCCAGCCGCTTATATTGTCCGAACAGGAATCCGATTTCGCGTCCGCCCACTCCGATGTCGCCCGCCGGTACGTCGGTGCTTGCGCCGATGTGGCGGAACAGTTCGCTCATGAAGCTCTGGCAGAAACGCATCACCTCGTTGTCGCTCTTGCCCTTCGGATCGAAGTCGGAGCCGCCCTTGCCGCCGCCCATGGGCAGCGTGGTCAGGGAATTCTTGAACACCTGTTCGAACGCCAGGAACTTCAAAATGCCCAGGTTCACGCTGGGATGGAACCGCAACCCGCCCTTGTACGGACCGATCGCGCTGTTCATCTCAATGCGGAAGCCCCGGTTTACCTGCACCTTACCCGCATCATCCAGCCACGGCACGCGGAACATGAGCAGCCGTTCCGGTTCCACAATCCGTTCCAGGATGCGAGCTTCTTGAAACTCCGGCCGCTTCTCCAGTGCCGGCAACAACGTCTCCAACACCTCCTGTACTGCCTGATGAAATTCGGTTTCCGACGGATTTTTAACCCGGACCATCTGGATGACGTCATTTACATACTCCGCCGCAGACTTCGCAGGCGGGCGGTTAAGCGTAAGAGTGCCCATGATCGTTTCCTCCTTGAATTACCAGGTGCTTTGAAAAAAAGGCGTAAAAGGCATAGAGCGAGGCCACAGTGACGACAAGTGAGGCAAGCCGCAAGACGAAACCAGAGTTACGCCTCGGGGATGGCGAATTCCGTGACCCCCGTCACGCTGTTCCTGACAGTACACACTTGCCTTCTTCTCCACATCGCAGGACTGTACGCTCGGAGGTTTCTCTATGCCCCACAACAAGCTCGCCGATTTAGCTGGCCCGGGGATTGGTAATTACGAGGAACTTGCCTCGGTCCTCCCCGACCACTACAGCAGCGCTCTCTCGCGGCACAGCACCCAGAAAGCGATTTTCGCGGTCAAACGCTTCATTGAAGATGCGCTCTGCAAAGAGCTGCATCTGATGATGGTCACCGTTCCGCTGATCGTCGATGTCGAGTCCGGCGTCAACGACATGCTCGATCGTGACGGCTCGCGCACCCCGATTCAGTTCCACATTTCCAACGATCGCAATCTGCATCCGCTCGATGCGCAGATCGTGCAAGCCGCCACCAAGTGGAAGAGGATGGCTCTTCGTCAATTCGCCATGAAGCCCGGCGAAGGCCTCTGCACCGATATGCGCGCGGTTCGCAAAGACTACTTCCTCGACCACGACCACAGCGTCTACGTCGACCAGTGGGACTGGGAACGCAGCATTTCCCCCGACCAGCGCAACCTCACTTTCCTTCGCGACATCGTCAATCGCATCTGGAAGGTCCTGGTGGAAGCGGAGCTCTATGCCCAGGAACTTTTTCCTGAATTGCGCTCCAAGACCATCCCGAATCTCCCGCAGAAGCTCACCTTCCTTCATGCCGAAGACCTGCTCCGCATGTATCCGAATCTGCCGCGCAAGCAGCGCGAGACCGCCATCCTTCAGCAGTGTCCGGCCATCTTCATCATCGGCATCGGCCATCCCCTCGAAGACGGCTATCCGCACGAGATGCGCGCCGCCGATTACGATGACTGGGTCACTGAAACGAAGACGCCCGATGGCAAAACAGCCCACGGCCTGAATGGCGACATCCTGGTGTGGAACTACGTCACCAAGCGCCGCCACGAGCTAAGCTCCATGGGCATCCGCGTAAACGCGGAAACGCTGCGCAAGCAACTCGAGCTCTCCAAGCAGCTCGATTTCCTGAAATTCCCCTACCACCAGGCCATCCTGAATGGCGAAATTCCGCTCAGCATCGGCGGTGGTATCGGGCAGGCCCGCACCTTGATGCTGCTTCTGCGCAAGGCCCATCTCGGTGAAGTGACCGTGAGCGTCTGGCCCAAAATCCTCAAGGACCTGTGCGCTCAGAAAAACATTTTCGTTCTCGAATAGAAAAATAATAGTGCGTTGCGGGCAGCCTGGAGCATTGCGCCGCGAAGACCCGGCTGCCCGCTTTTTTCGCTGATCCGCGATGTGTTCCACCCGTCCACCCCCTGTGACGGGTAACCTTGTACTCACGTTCCATCGGCCTAATCTTGCTACTAGAAGTACTCGTGTGGGTCACGACCGCGGTATTCGCCGAGCCGCGCTCTCTCGGCTCTCCTTTGAATTTGCCTGCCTTTCGCCGCCGCGGCGCGTCCTGGAAGTGCTGGTCCCTTCGAAAGGAGTGCCATGCACGCACTTACCGCCGAATCACTGCCCGCCACAGAACGCACTTTTATCGATCAGGTTGTCGCGAAATGGGCCGACCGCCCGGGCGCGCTCTTGGGCGTTCTGGAAGCCGCTCAGGAACATCAGCGCCACAAATACCTGCCCACCGAAACGCTAGAATACATCGCCTCGAAAACGCGCACGCCCTTGGCTCGCGTCTACAGCGTCGCCACCTTCTACGCGCTCTTTAATCTCGAACCGCAAGGCGACAACACCATCTGCATCTGTCGAGGCACCGCTTGCCACACCCGCGGCTCCCGCAACCTCCTGCAAAGCGTTCGCCTGGAGCTGGGGCTTGGTTCCGTAGACGCCATCGACGAGAGCGATTCCGGCAAAATCCTGCTGACCACCCCCGACAACAAGTTCACCGTTCGTACCGTCGCCTGCTTCGGCCAGTGCGCCCTCGCGCCGGTTGTCGAACTCAACCATCGCATCTGCGGGCACGTGAACGAACGCACCCTGCAACGCGAAATTCAAACCATCGAGCGGGAGAGTGACTGATGCCGCGCATACAGGATATCGGCGCATTCAACGCCGTTCGCGAAATCGGTTTGGCCAAACTGGCTCCGCCGACCCCGCGCATCGCCGTGGGCATGGGCACCTGCGGTAGAGGTAACGGCGCGGAGGGCCTTTACCACGCCTTTGCGGAGGGCGTCGAGCGGAGCGGGATGAACGTGGTCCTGGCCAACGTCGGCTGCTTCGGCGCCTGCTTCCAGGAACCGCTGGTCAACGTGCGCTTGCCGGGCTCCCCGCTGGTGATTCTGCACCGCGTGCAAGCCAACGATGCCGGGCGCATCCTGCACGACCTTTCCACGGGCAACATCACTCCCGAACTGGCCTATTGCCGTGTCGATGAGTGGGACCACATCACCGCTCAGCTGAAGTACGGCCGCGGCTACCCGGAACTGCCCTCCTGGAACGATGTGCCCTTCTTCCGCGGGCAGCGAAAAATTGTTCTGCGCAATTGCGGCTTCATCAATCCCGACGACATCGAGGAATACATCGCGGTCGGTGGCTATCAGGCGCTCTACAAAGTGCTGATTGATGGCCGTCCGGAAAACGTCATCGAGCAGATCAAAGCCGCCAAGCTGCGCGGCCGCGGCGGCGCCGGCTATCTCACCGGCAATAAGTGGGAATTCCTCGCCAAGGCCAAGTCCGACCAGAAGTACATCATCTGCAATGCCGACGAAGGCGATCCCGGCGCTTATATGAACCGCAACGAAATCGAGAGCGATCCGCATTCGTTGCTGGAGGGCATGATCATCGGCGGCTACGTGATGGGCGCCTCCGAAGGCATCATCTACGTCCGCGCGGAATATCCGCTGGCCGTGCATCACTTGAACCGCGCCATCGAGCAGGCTCGCGAATACGGTTTGCTGGGCGAAAATATTTTGGGCCGCGGCTTTAATTTCAACATTGAAATTGTGGAAGGCGCCGGCGCCTTCGTCTGCGGCGAGGAAACCGCCCTCATCGCTTCTCTCGAGGGGCAGGCAGGCCGCCCGCGTCCGCGCCCGCCGTTCCCCGCGCAAAAGGGCCTGTGGGGCAAGCCCACCAACATCAACAACGTCGAGACCTGGTACAACATCGCGCCCATCGTCACCAAGGGTCCTGCTTGGTTTACGGAAACCGGCAGCCCCAAAAGTTCCGGCACCAAGGTCTTTTCCCTGGTCGGCAAGGTCCACAACACCGGACTGGTCGAAATGCCTCTTGGCACTCCACTCAAGACCTTTATCTACGACATTGGCGAAGGCGGCGTCGCCGGCCGGCAAATCAAAGCCGTGCAGACCGGCGGCCCTTCCGGTGGCTGCATTCCCCACGACATGTTCGATACGCCCGTCGACTACGAGAGCCTCAGCCAACTCGGCTCCATCATGGGCTCCGGCGGCATGGTGGTGATGGACGAAGACAACTGCATGGTGGACGTCGCCCGCTACTTCATCGAGTTCACCCACTCCGAGTCCTGCGGAAAGTGCATCCCCTGCCGCGTCGGCCTCAACAAATCCCTGCGCATCCTCAATCGCGTCACGGAAGGCGCCGGCACCATGCACCACATGGAACTGCTCGACGAACTCGGCCGCTATATCCGCGAATGCTCGTTGTGCGGACTCGGCCAAACCGCTCCGAATCCCGTGCTCACCACGCTGCGACATTTCCGTAACGAATTTGAAGACCACATCGTCGCGCATCGCTGCGCTGCCGGAGTCTGCGAAGAATTGGCGCTCTCGCCCTGCGAAAACAGTTGCCCGTTGCACATGAATATTCCCCGCTTCCTCGAACTGTACAAAGAGCACCGTCTGGAAGACGCCTTCCTCTCCGTCATCCTCGATAATCCTCTGCCCGCCTCCACCGGCCGAGTTTGCCAGCATCCCTGCGATGGCCGCTGCCGCCGTCAGAACGTCGACGAGTCGGTCAACATGCGCGAAGTGCATCGCTACATTTCCGACTCCATTTATCTCTCCGATCGCTACGAAAGCATGATTCAGCGGGTCCGTTCGCATCAACTCGAACGCACCGGGCGCAAGATCGCCGTCGCGGGAGCCGGTCCCGCCGGTCTTACCGCCGCGTTCTATCTCGCCATGCTCGGCCACGACGTCACCGTCTACGACAGCAAGCCCGAAGCCGGCGGCATGCTGCGCTTCGCTTTGCCCGAATACCGCTTGCCCAAGGCCATTCTCTCCAAGGAAATCGAGTTGATCGAACGCCTCGGTGTGAAATTTATTTTCAACACCCGGGTCGGTTTCGATGTTCCGCTGAACGATCTCGACGATCACTACGACGCCGTTTTTCTCTCCATCGGCACGTGGAAAGAATCCTGGGTCTACCAGTCGGGCACCGAACTGAAAGGCGTTTATCCCGCGCTGCTCTTTCTGGAAGCGCGGTCCAAGGGCGAAGAAGTCGCCATTGGCAGCAAGGTCGCCGTCATTGGCGGCGGCAATGCCGCGATCGATTCCGCTCGCAGCGCGCTGCGCAAAGGCGCCGAAGCCACCGTCTTCTACCGCCGTGAGCGCAAGGATATGCCCGCCATTGAAGAGGAAGTCCGCGCCGCAAAGGACGAAGGCGCCAAGTTTGTTTTCCTCGCCGCGCCGCACCGCGTGATTGGCGATTCCAACGGCAATGTGAAGGCCCTTGAAATCGTAAAGACCCGCCTGGGCGAATACGATGCCTCCGGCCGCAGGAAGCCGGTCAACACCGGCGAAATCCGGCGTTTCGATTGCGATGCCGTGATCTACGCGGTTGGGGAAAGCGTCGACCTGGATTTCGTACGCGCCTCCGGCCTCAGCCTCAAAGAAACGGGAACCATTGACGTCAACCGTTTCACCCTCGAATCCAGCCGCCCGCGCTTCTATGCCGGCGGCGACGTCATCACCGGCGCTTCCAACGTCTCCAACGCCATGGCCTATGGCAAGCAGGCCGCGCGCTCCATCGATCTGCAACTCATGGAAAAGAATCGCTGGGAAAAAATCTTTCCCGCAATCGAGTACGGCCAGGTGGTGCCGGAGAATCCCAGTCCCAATCACCGGCATCATGGGCAGACGCTCCCGCCCGGCGCGCGCGTCAATTCTTATGCCGAAGTTGCGCTCGGCTTTACCCACGAAGAAACTCTCGACGAAGCTTGCCGTTGCCTGCGCTGCGACCTGAAAGTCGCCAACGTCGGATAGAGAAAGGACCGCCCGTGCCTCCCAAAAAATTGTCCATTCGAATCGATGGCGAACTGATCACCGCGCTGGAGGGGCAGACCATCCTGCAAGCCGCCAAAGCCAACTCCAAGCACATTCCGACGCTTTGCGACCTCGAAGGCCTGACGGCCGTCGGCGCTTGCCGCCTCTGCGTTGTGGAAGTGCAGGGAATTAACCGCTTGCTGCCGGCCTGCACCACTCCCATACAGGACGGCATGTCCGTCACCACCAACTCTCCCACGCTCACTCAATATCGCCGCATTACCGTCGAACTTCTCCTGGTCGAGCGCAACCATTTCTGCGCCGTCTGCGTGTCCAATGGCCACTGCGAACTGCAATCCCTCGCCAGTGACCTCGGCATCAGCACCGTTCACTTCGCCTACAACTATCCGAGTCTGCCCGTCGATCTATCGCACCCCCGCTTTGTGCTCGATCACAATCGCTGCATCCTCTGCACCCGTTGCGTGCGCGTCTGCGCGGAACTCGAGGGCGCCCATGTCTGGGACGTCGCCCACCGCGGAATCCATGCGCGCATCGTCAGCGATCTGCACACCCGTTGGGGCGATTCCCGAGGTTGTACCAGTTGCGGAAAGTGTGTGCAGGCTTGCCCCACGGGCGCGCTTGCCGAAAAAGGTTGGGCCGTCGCCGAAATGCTCAAGAGCAACGAGAAGATCAGTTCGCTGGTGCGCCGCCGCGAGGTGTCGGTATGAAAAAGGTAAAGGTCGCTACCGTCTGGCTCGACGGCTGTTCTGGTTGCCACATGTCCTTACTGGATATGGATGCCACGATCATCTCGCTCGCGCAAAAAATCGATCTGGTCTACGGCCCGCTGGTCGACGCGCAGGAATTTCCGGAAGGCGTCGACGTCACGCTGGTGGAAGGCGCGGTCAGCTCCCAGGACGACCTGAACAAGCTGCAGAAAGTGCGCCAACGCAGCCACCTGCTGATCTCGCTCGGCGATTGCGCGGTCACCGGCAACGTCCCCGCTATGCGCAATTCCATCCCTGTGACCAAACTATTGCAACGCGTCTATGTCGAAGGCGTTCAGGAAAACCAGTTCATCCCCACCGAGGGTGTACCGCCGCTCCTCAAGCATGCGCGCCCTCTCCGGGAATTCGTCAACGTCGACATGTGCCTGCCCGGCTGCCCGCCGCCCGCCAAGACCATCGCCAAAGTGATTCTGGATCTTGTGGAAGGACGCAAACGGGACGCCAACCTGGTGGTCAAGTTTGGCTAAGGAGTCGCCATGAAACGCATCACCATTGATCCCGTTACTCGCATTGAAGGCCACGCCAAGGTCACCATTCATCTCGACGATGCGGGCCACGTCTCCGGCACCGAATTTCATGTCACCCAGATTCGCGGCTTTGAAAAGTTCGTCGAAGGCCGTCCCTTCTACGAAATGCCCGGCATCACGTCCCGCATTTGCGGCATTTGCCCGATCAGCCATTTGCTGGCCTCTTCCAAGGCCTGCGACGCGATCATGGCCCTGCGCATTCCGCCCGCGGCTCACAAGCTTCGCGAACTCCTGCACTGCGCGCAATTCATTCAGTCGCACGCCCTCAGCTTTTTCTATCTTTCTGCTCCCGATTTTTTGTTAGGAATGGATTCGGATCAGGCCACCCGCAACGTTCTCGGCGTAATCGCCAATCACCCGGAACTGGCTCGCGACGGCATCGAACTGCGCAAGTTTGGCCTGCAAATGGTCGAGAGCCTTGCCCAGGAACGCGTTCATCCCTCCTGGATCATTCCCGGTGGCGTCGCCGCTCCGCTGGCACCCGCGGCGCGCGAACGCATCCTTGCCGAATTGCCCAACGCCCTCGCGATTGCCGAACGCACCCTCCGCTTCTTCAAGTCCGCTCTCGACAACTACGGGGAGGAGATTGCCTTCTTCGGTTCCGCGCCTTCGATGTATGCAGGGCTGGTCGATGTGAAAGGGAACTTGCAGCTTTACGACGGCGGCTTGCGCTTCCGCGACTCCGCCGGAAAAATCACTGCCGATCACATTGCTGCGGATCAGTATCTCGACTGGATCGGTGAAGCCACTCTTCGCGATTCCTATCTCAAAGCGCCGTACTACCGGCCGCTTGGTTTTCCTCAGGGCGCTTATCGCGTCGGTCCGATGGCCCGCCTGAATGTCGCCGATCAGTGCGGCACCCCGCGCGCCGACGCCGAACTCGCCGAATTTCGCCAACGCTTTGGCTCTCCCGCCCACAGCGCTTTCCTCTATCACTACGCCCGGCTCATCGAAATCGTGTACGCACTGGAGCGTGCCGAAACTCTGCTGAACGATCCGCACATCACGGATACTCACGTGCGCGCCACCGGCGGCGTCAACGCCCTCGAAGGCGTCGGCATGATTGAAGCGCCCCGCGGCGTGCTCATCCACCATTACAAGGTCAATGAAGACGGCGGCATGGCCTGGGCCAACCTAATCGTCGCCACCGGACACAACAATCTCGCCATCGGCAAAAGCATCCAGCAAGTCAGCGAACATTTTATCGACGGCACCCACCTCACCGAGGGCATGTTGAACCGTGTTTCCGCCGTCATCCGCGCCTACGACCCTTGCCTGAGCTGTTCCACGCATGTGATGGGGCAGGTAGCCTTGCAGATTCGCCTGGTGGGACCACAAGGCGAGCTTCTCGACCAGATCGCTCGTTCTTGAGCGCCGTTCTCCGCTCGCGCATCCATCAAAAAAGAAAAACGGCTGACCCTTGCGGATCAGCCGCTCTTTGCTGCTAAGCCTGTTGCTGTCTTACTTGCCGGACTTGTTTACTGGCGTGGCCTTCTGCAATTCCGCCACCAGGTCCTTCGCGCAATCCGGCACCGGTACTGCCTTGTCGAACACGATCGCGGATGCTTTCTCATCCTTGCCGTAGAGGTTCTTGTTCGCGCCATTGTCCGGACGCAGCGTGGAACCCGCCAACGAAACGCCCGCGAACAGTCCGCGCGCCCTCGAGTACGACAGGATTTCCGCGCGCATCGTCGCGTCGGTTTCGGCGGAGGCGGTGCGGCCCACCGGGCCCGCCGCTGCCGTAGCATCGGCACCCAGCTTCACCTTGCTGGTCAGAACTCCTTGCGCGGAGCGCTCGTTCATCAGCAGCAGCACGAAGTCCGTCGCATTGCCGCCCAGTTGCAACCCTGCGCTCCCGCCTTCCAACGCCATCATTGTCGGCGCTCCCCACGGTCCGCGAAAATCTTTTCCGCCCCGACAGGTCATTACGCCGCGCCCGTAGCTTCCGCCAATGCCGACCGCAAATTTCAACACCGACGGCAAAATCACCACGCAGTCCGCGCGATCCAGCACACTCTGCGGGATGCTGTCCGGCGCGTCCAGAATTTCCTTGAATACCTTTCCAGCGTTCGTCACTCGATCCTGTTCCTTATCCTGCGCTGCCAATGGCAAAGTCAGCGCCAGTGCCAGTCCGATTCCCACCAATGCTCGTTTCATGAATCCTCCTCAGTTCTATGTTCCTGGTATGGCCCGCCGTTTCACGCATCTTAACACGCGCCCTCGTCACGAAACGAAACTTCTTGCGAATCGCCAGTCGCGCTACCGCTCCTTGCCGCACATGCGAGGCACCATTTCTCGCGTCAATTGACACCTCTCCGCTCGCCCTCTAAACTATTTATTCAGTTTGCCGGGGTAGCTCATTGGTAGAGCGCCGCCCTGAAAAGGCGGGCGTAGCCAGTTCGATTCTGGCCCCCGGCACCACTCGCTTGTTTGCCCGCGTACGGTGCCCTGGATTCACTCGAACTGAAATCCGCAACAATCCTAATTAGAAGCTGCGCTGGCGCGGCTTTCTCTGTTCCGTTTCACCGATAGCGTCACTTCGTGCGATTCCCCGCCTTCGCTTCCCCCATGGAACAGTTGCGGCTCGCTGGCGAATTGCCTCGGCGTGCAGCGCACATATTTCTTGAACACCGACGCGAAATAAGCCGGGTTGCAGAATCCGCAGCGCTCCGCCACTTCCGCGACGTTCAGACGCGGATCCAGCAGCGTTCGTTTGGCCAGCTCCACCCGCTGCCGTATCAAAAATTCCTCCAGCGTGATCCCCGCCGTGCGTCGAAACACTCGGCTGATGTGTCCTGGCGAAAGATGCAGCGCGTCCGACAAGTCTTTGATCTTGACCTGCGCGATCCCTTTCTTGTCGACCATCGCACGGATCGCTTGCACGATTTTCTGCTCTCGCTGGCTGAACGCAGACGCGACCTGCTGCGCCAGCGTCGCGGCAAAACGCCGGAACGCTTCGCACGCGCTGAACGGGCTCGGCGCGTTCAATACGCCCGAAAGCGCCTGTTCCTTCGCGGCCGTCACCAATTCCTTTTCCGTTCCCAGGCTGACGACTTCCAATGCTACATGCTCAACGGCCCAGGTCAGCAGCGCTCGCAATTTCTGCATACTGCCCGCGGTCTGATCGGCGGGCATCGCCCGAGCGAGAAACTCCCGCATCGCCGCGGTGCTGTCCACTCCCTGATGAAAGGCCTGCACCAGCCGTTCCAACGCCTCTACGGGACGCTTGCCGGCCGTTTCCGCGTCGTTGAAAAAACACACCGTCGCATCGCTGGCATCCAGGGCCGCCGAAGCTTCCAGATACGCGTGTACCAACTCTTCCGGCCGACGGTGGCTCGCGCTGATCCCCATCCTTGCCGTTGCCCCCGACCGTGCCCGCATCTCCGCCAATATCCCGTTGGCCATTTCCACCAGCGAGATACGTTCATGCGCCGTGTTGCGCGATTCCTGGCTGGTGAACACGCAAATCTCCCCCGGCCGCACAATCATGGCCAGTGTGTTCGGACACGCTTGGCTCACATCTTCTGCAATGTGCGAAATGCGGCCCAAGGTCATCCGTTCGGAGAGCTTCGCGCGGGCGTCTTCGCCAAACGCGTTGGCAATCTGCATGACCATCACCCGGTCCGGGATGGCCCCTAAGCCCACATTGCGAATAAACTCCTGCAGCTCCTCGCGGTCCCCCAATTCTCCGGACAACAGGATAGATGCCAGCTCTCTGCGGTTCAGCGCCATTTCCCGGTCGTGCGTACGCTGGTATTCGCCCATCATTCGCAGCCGCTTCCAGGAGTTCGAAATGTACCGCGCAAACAATTCCAGCAGCCGCACCATTTCCGCAACGTGCGACGGATCCACAACTGGCACTTGATAGTAGGCGGACTCCAGGCTCTTAAAGTTGATGTGCGATTGCCTGGCCAGAGTTTCTTTGATCAGCCGGAAGCCCTCCGCAGTCGGAGGATGCGTCAGAACCTGCCCTGAAAAGAGCGTACCCAGATACAGGCCATCGCAAATCACGGGCACGGCGATATCCGTCAGCCCCAGGTAGCACGCGTAGACCTGCGAGCAGCCGGTCGATTGACAGCGCTTCTTTGCCGGATCATCGGATTGAGCGCAGGTCTCTTCCTCATGACTGCCGAATCCGTGCACCATGTCGCAAAACAGGCTGCTCGGCGTGTTGCGTAGCCCCGGAATTTTGTCCGCCGGGTTCAGTTGCACCAGCGCGTCTTCCGAGCCCACGCGATTCTTGAATTTTGGTTTGTTTGGATCCAGTTCTTCGCCCGCCTCATTCCACATCAATTCCACGTTTCGAATAGGGCCGGACTTGTTGACCAGCAACAGGAAATGTTTAAACAACTCGAGGTCCTTGCGGAATTCCTGCTTCAAGGACTCGTTTAGAAACAACCCGGTTTTCTTCATCTTGCACTCACCCCTGACTGGATTGCACGGTAGTGTATCTATTTTTCCAGCGAGTACAAGCGGTTTATTCGATACTTACGTTTTATTGCCCTAGGCGTGCGCCCGGATGGTCAGCCCGCCGTCCACCAGCAAATCGCTGCCGGTCATGAACGACGAATTCGAACTGCACAAAAACAGCGCAGCTTCCGCGACATCGTTGGGCAATCCGCGCCGCCCAACCGGATGTAGTTTTGTGGTTTGATCGGCCAGCTCTTCGGGGTTTGCAGCGTTGCGGACGTATTCTTCCCACAGTCGGGTATCCACGTACCCCGGCGAGATCGAATTTACGCGGATGCATCGCGGAGCCAGTTCCAGCGCCAGGTTGCGTGTCAGCGCCAACAAGCCCGCCTTCGAGCAGGCGTACGGGATGCTTCCCGGGAAGGCGTGGGTCGCGTGAATAGACGCCACATTCACAATCGAGCCTCCCTCTGCAGGGAAGAGCGCCAATGCCGCTTGCGTCATCAGAAACGCCCCGCGCAAGTTCACCTGCAATACATTGTCCCAGTCAGTCACAGATAGCGCTTCTATGCCCTTTTCCAGCTCGATTCCCGCGTTATTGATAAGGATGTTGAGTTTGGGGACTTGCCGTCGCAGCGCCTCTATCGCGTCCTGAATGGACGCCGGATGGCTCAGATCGGCCTTCAGAAAGCCTGACGGCTGTGCTGCGCCATCTGAGTTAAGTTCGGTGATGGCCTTCTGCGCTGCCCGTTCGTCGCAGTCCAGGATGAAAACCTGCGCCCCTTCTGCCTGGAACCGCTTGGCAATCGCCAAACCGATGCCCTGTGCGCCTCCGGTGATCAGCGCCACCTGCCCCTGAAGTTGGTGTCTGTTTGCATTTCCCTGTGAATTGGTCACTGCTTCCCCTGGTCTGAGCGAATGCTTATTGAATTTCTTCGAAAAATATCAGCTCCGAACTGTTGGGCATTGCCAGGCGTACTCCCAGGCCGCTGCCCATGAGGTCTTTGCCTTTAAGGTTCACATCGGGCGAGCTGTGGTCCTGAAAATGGCAGCGATACTGCCGCTCGGCGTTTAGCCCCTGCAAAGCAAATGTGTGGGCGGGCTCGTTTTCAATCGTTCCGCGGAACACGTAGATCACACCTTGCCTCCTCTTTGGGTCGAAGTACTGCACGCCATCCCAATGCACGCCATCCGGCCGCGCCGAAATGTGATACAACTCGGCATCCCGAATCAATGGCCGCAATTGCGTTTTGTACAGCGCGAATTCCGATTTCGCTGCCGCATGTTGCTCTGGCGTCCACGCCGTGGTGTCCAGCATGATCGTCAGCCAACCCATCATCCCGCTGCGCAGCATGTAGCGGAAGTTCTCGATGTGGGGCGTCGGCCATTTTTCCACATATGCTTCCAGCATCGCCGCCGGCAACACGTGACTGGCGTCGTAAAACGCGCGCCGGTTCGAAAGCGGGTCGTAGGTATCGGTGATCGAGAAATAATCCCCGTGCGCCGCGGTCCCGAAGTCCACCATCCGGCCGCCGTCATTACAGATCTCCAGCAAAAGCTCGGGATGATTCTTCCGAAGCTTCTCGTAGATCGAGTAATACGCGCGCGTCGCATGGTAGCTCACGTCGGTTGAGTTGGAACTCCTTACACAATAACTGCTCGCCAATTTCTCAAGCTCCATGTGCTCAAAATCCGGCGGCGCATGCTTGTGATTCGTTCGCACGCAGCCTTGCGCCACCAGATAACCGTCATGTTCCAGCATATCCAGATGATAGTCGCTCACCAGGCGCTCGACTTCCTGTTGCGCCCACTCCTCAGCCTCCGGCGCGCCCAGATCGATGGTTTGTCCCTTGAACTCTTCCGGCTTCCAGTCCGCTGGAGTATCGGCCACGACCCAATTCGCCACCTTCGGATCGCGAGCGTTCAAAGCGCCTGGTTCTGTGCTCAGCGCGGCCTGCGTCCAGTCCACCCAAATGCCGAACTTCAGTCCCAGCCGATGCGCCTCATCGGCGATCGGCGCCAGTCCCCGCGGAAATTTCTTGGGATTGGGATGCCAGTCGCCAACTCCGCGAAACCAGCCCGCATCGATGCCCAACATCTCTAACTGCAGTTCCGCCGAATCGTGCAGCATACGCTCCGCAAGAGTTTCATCGACCGCCATTCCGCTGCCCCAGCTATTGTTGACCATTACCGGATAATTGGGGTTTTGCCAGGTGCGCGGGTTATTCAACACTTCGCGCACCCAACGGCGAAGTTGATTTCCCGTGGCATCGGTCCCGCCGCTCGACGCGCCCACAAAAACGGTCGGAGTCTCGAACGAACCTTCCGGTTCGATCCGCGTTCGAAATGGCCCAGGAACGGGATTGAGCCCCACCGCCCCGCTTACCGCGGCTCCCGCACGGTCCACCTCGATTCGCGTACGCCCGCTGAACTCAATGCCCACGTACCAGGCGCTGCGGTGGCCCTCTTCCACCTCAACTGTGGTCCACGGAATGATTTCGCGCTGTTCAGCATCATCCGGATGCGCATAGGTGCTGGAAAATCCCTGCCAACGATATCCCTCGGCTACGCCGACTTCATGGGTTCCAATCTTGCCCGGGTAGCCCGCACCCTTTTCCACGAAAACCTGGCGCAGCTTCACTGCCGGTTCCACTTGCCACTCATAACGAAAGCTGTCGAGGAACGGCAGCCACACTTCGCGCGAATCCAGATTTTCCAAACGAATCGTGTGCTCGATCGGACCGAATTGCGCCCTGGCGTTCCATTCCCACGTGAGCCGCAACTTGGGCGCTGCATTCTCATACACAATCGCAACGTGCTGCGCATCCCGCCGGCTTGCCGAACTGTCCAGCTTCCAATCGAGCGACACCTTTTTCCCGTCGATCTCCACGCTGTCCGGGAAGCGTTTCCGGCGCGTTGTTACGCCACGACCTGCCGTCCGAACCCGTCAGGCTCTCCAATGTTGGCTGTTTTGCTGCTGCGGCGAAGGTGAGGGTGACGTCCGAAGTCTTCAGCGAATCTTTGGATTGCGCGTGGATCTGCAGAGGAACGAGCAGGAATGCCGCGCACAGAAGTATCCGAGTCGAAGCATCCATTTTCCCATCTCCACAAAGATTGTGGAGCCGGGCGGGCACCCGGCTCCTATGGTCGTCGGTGCTAGAAGAACAGCCGTAAGCCGAGTTGCATCACGCGAACCCCGACTTTCCCGTTCACTCCGCCGAACGTGGCGTCGTCCGGATTGTTGTCAATCGCGCCGTAGTTGGCGTGGTTGAAGACGTTCTGCGCCTCGGCGCGGAACTCCAGGTTGAGATTCTCGTTTTTCGAGAAATAGAACTTTTTGAGGATTGTCGCGTCCGTGTAGAAAGCTCCGGGATTGCGTACGTTCGGGAACACAAACGCCGCGTTGCTCAACCCGTAATCCGGAGTGCGCACGAATGCGGCATGGTTGAAGATGCCTTCGGGATTCGCATTGGTAAACGCGCCGTTTACGAATAGCCCCCGCGCATAATTGGAGTTGCTTACGTAATTCACGCCCGGGTCCAGAGACCACCGGATCGCCGCCCCAGGTGCGGTGACGCCCCCGCCGACGTCGGGCATCAGAACTGGCGTTCCCTTGGGATAGTAGGTGGTTACGCCGGCCAGCGCCCAGCCGCCCAGGAACCCATCGATCACCTTCTGGCTCCAGCCGCTCCCGCTGCTCAGGAACTGCCGTCCGTGTCCGACCGGGATGTCGTAGTTGTAGCTGAATAGCCACGTCTGCGGCAATTCATAGAGCGCCAGTCCATAGCCTTCCATCAGGTCGTGTGGATTCTGCAGCAAGCCGCTGCCGGCCGGCCCGGCATGGTTGATGTCTTTACCCCCGGTATTGGTGAGGGTTTTGCGAATGGCATAGGAGCCCAGGAACGTCAGGCCGTGCCACGTGCGAGTTTGCGCCTGGAACGTTGCAAAGTTCGAGAACGAACGGCCCCACGTCGCTTGCCCCGGACTGACCGCGGAGTACTGCGGCGACGCTCCGAGCAGTTGCGACAGTGACACAGTTGGTTCACTGGCGAAAATTTGCGATTGGCCATAGAACGGATTGGGCACTTGCGCATTCAATTCCGTTCCCAGCGAATAATACTGCAGCGGAATGTTGTTCTGGCTCCAGCCCCACACCGGCATCAGCAAGTGGACGCCTTTGATTCCCATGTATTCGGCGGTGAACACCCAGCTCTTTCCGACCTCCCGCTGCACGCTGAGCTGCCACGTATAGTCGGTCGGCATTTGCTGGTTAAACAGCAGTGCGGCTCCGCCTTGCGTTGGGTTGGCCGCTCCTCCGTAAGTGGAATACCAGAATTGCTGGTTGGATTGGATCGGAGGCACATAGCCCAGATGCGATCCGTTCGGCTGCAGCGGAAAGCTGTTGCTGATGTTGCTCACGTAGGTTTGCCCGCCGTTCAGCGACGGAATCTGTTGGAAGGTGTCCGGACCGTAGTAGAAGCTGAAGTAGTCTGTGGAAATACCGCCCAGCCCCTGATCCATGATCCCTGCACCAGCTCGCAACGTAGTCTTGGGATCAAACTGGTAGGCGATTCCGAGTCGCGGTTGGAAATTGGCGAAGGTGGTGTTATAGATTTGCCGCTGCGGATATTGCTGCGTGTTCAGCAAGCCCACTTGGCCCGAAGCGCCCTGGGTGACCCACTGCGGAAGTCCCAGACTCGACAACCCCGGCACCGCCGCCGTTACCTGGCTCCAGTTGAAGTCCGAGTTGGGAGTCAGCACGTTCTTCGCGTCGATGTTATAACCCAAGCTGCCCGTCGGATATTTCCCGACACGTCCACCGTCATGATCCCAACGTAGACCCATCTGCACGGTCAATTTGTTGTTCACTTTCCAGTCGTCGGTAACGTACAGCGCTTCGTTCCATCCGTACGGAGCAATGTTCCAGTTCCCCCACTGGAAGAAGCTGGTGGAACCCATCATCAACTCCGCCAGCGGATTGCCGGTCAAACCGTTGTTATTGTTCCAATATTCGTTGGAGCCGCCACCGGAATTCATCCAGGCTACGCCGGTATGGTCGCCTCCGAACTCATTGAATTGGTACTCCGTCAGTTCAAAACCCGATCGAACGGTGTGGCGTCCCAAAATCTTTGTGAACTGTACGCTGCCATTGATCGATTGGTTGGAGAAGGTGTCGAATTCCGATCCCCCAATATTGGAATAACCGGCAATGGAGGTTCCCGGCGGGATATGCACCGTGCTTTTTTCAGGGTTATTCACGATCAGCGGATCAAATCCCCACGTGCTGGTATCGATGCTGGGATTGGAAGGCATGCCGTATCCCGACACGCCGTCGGAGTAAATCTTGGAATAGACTCCGCCAAGGCGGATGTTCAAGATCGAACTCGACGAGATCACATTCGTATACAGGATGTTCGCAATCCAGTTGCGATCGTTCGTCACCGATTCCGCCAAGCCTCCGCCCGGCGATGGATAGCTATCCGTCAAACCGGACTCGCCCAGGCTGATGCTCACGCGTTGCGTTGGCGTGATGTTCTCGTCCACGCGGAAGAAGAATTTGTCGCTGGGCAGCCCCAAATTGATCGTCTGCCAGTAATTATTGAGGTGGTCGCTCTGGGCGTTAGGCGCGTGATTCGGCTGGGGGAACAGCGACATATAGTGCGCAAAGACCGGGCTCTGCGTCGTGAAGCACTCTCCCGGTGGTGCCGGAGCGGGAATGGCCACGCAGGTTCCAGCCGCCGGAATCGTGTCATTCGGAAATTCCGGCCGCACCACGTTCCCGTTCAACACGTAACTGTGAAATGGATCGTAGATCTTGGTGTACACCGGCTGGCCATTCTGATATTGCTCGATCGTCTGCGAGAAATTTCCCTGTTGGTTCAGCGCCGTGGGCACCGAGCTTTCCGTCAATTGCCCTTCCGAAAAGCGTTCTCCTTCCCACGAGAAGAAGAAAAACGTCTTGTTCTTGCCGTCGTACAGCTTCGGGATACTCAGTGGTCCGCCGATCGTCGCGCCGTAATTATTCTGGTGGAAAGACAGCTTGGGCACGTCCGTGGCATTGTTGATCCAGCTGTTGGAATTCATCGCCTGGTTGCGAAAGTACTCGAACAACCGGCCGTGATAGTTGTTGGTGCCGCTCTGCGTGCTGATCGAAACGATTCCGCCTGAATACCGGCCATAATCGGCGGTCAGTACCCCGCTTTCCACTCGAAACTCGCTGATCGCGTCCGGCGTTGGAATTGCGCGGTTCGGTGCGTTGTACTCATAGTCCTGCACCAGGTTGCCGTCCACCAGAATCGTGGTTCCGTTCACCTGCCCGCCCGAAATCGAGTAGGACGTTCCGGTGTGCCCGACGTTGTACGCCGCGTTGCCCAGGGTCTGGAAATTGTCGCTCAACGGGCCCGCGCCCTGCACTGCTGGTGTAACTCCTGTCAACTCCAGCGTGCTGCGGTCGAGTTGTGGCAGCTCCGTGATCATCTTGTTGTCCAGCGTAGTCGAGGAGCTGATCTGATCCGACGACAGGGTTAGCGGGACAGACTCTTCCTGAACCACGATGCTCTGTCCGACCGCGGCGACCTTCAACGTGAAATTCACGGTTGCGTGGTCGCCCGTCTGCAGATGCAGACCGGTTTTCTCCACTACTGCGAATCCTTCCTTGGTGACGGTTACCTTGTACGTGCCAGGGATCATTTCGGGCACCACGTACAAGCCCGCTTCGTTTGTGACCGTCGGGTAGCTCACTCCGGTCGCCGTATTCGTTGCGATTACTTTGGCGTCCGGCACCGCCGCGCCGGTCTCGTCGTTGACCAGACCATTGATCTGACTGTTCGAGGATTGACCGAATAGGCCGACGCTCAGAAACGCTCCGAGCATCAGCACCAGGACCGTCCTGCCCACTACACTTCCACTGCGAATGCCTGCCCCACGATTATTTCGCATTTTCGATCTCCATCACCCCGACTGTGTAGTCCAGGGACGATCCGGACACGCACACTGGTCGCTACGATCATCCCGACAATGCGCTCTACCCTATCCACTGGAGCAGCGAACATCTAGGCAGTATCAGGATTATTTGTTTGTTTAAAGAACGACAACGATTTTGTTAATTCGCAGCGATCGACCGGAGTTCAAGACGACGGTTCTTCTACCTTCAATGTTTGCTTTGCGCTTATGTTATTCAGTTTCTGGATTTTACCGGAGGGCCAGGCGATCTCCAGATTGGCCTTGGCCTCCTCTCCTAGCCCAAAATGCACCACCAACTCGCTGCTCGACGCATACCCGACACTATTCGACACAAATCCCACTTGCTTCCGCGATCCGTCGGTGCAGACGACCTTGGCGCCCAGCGCGGAGCGGTTGCTCTTCGTTCCCACCAGTTTCACCCGCAACCACTGTTTTTCCGCGCTGCGATTCATCCAGACTTCCGCGTTCTGATCGATACAGCTCACCGCCGCGTCCAGCCGCCCATCCTGATCGAAGTCCGCAAACGCCACTCCCCGGTGCAAGCCGGCGCGTTGGTTGAAATCACTGCCCACCCCGCCGCTCACGTCCTTGAATTTTCCCGCGACGTTGCGAAATACCCGGCTGGCCTGCGGCTCATTCGAATCGAGCCCCCCGCATGCCACAAACAAGTCCCGCCACCCGTCATTATCCAGATCGACCAATCCGCAGCCCCACCCATTCCATCCGCGGCTGAGCGGCAGCAATCCGCTGCTCGCGCTGGCATCGTCGAACGTTCCGTCGCCCCGGTTGCGAAACAGTTCGTAGGTTTCCCCGCGCAATCCGGTCATGACGATATCCGGCAGTCCGTCTCCATCAAAGTCCGCGAAATCCGCTCCCATTCCCGAAATCTGGCGGCCGTCGCCGTTGAACGCGATGCCCGCTTCCATCCCCACTTCGCGCAGTTTTCCTTCGTGGAATCGCAGCAGAAGATTGCGATCGTTGTCGTTGGCTACAAAAATCTCTGGCCTTCCATCGCCGTCGTAATCGCTGACCGCAATGCCCATCCCTTTGCCGAAAATGCGGTCCAGCCCCAGATCTTTCGAAACATCGGCGAACTTCCCGTTACCCAGGTTGTGGTAAAGCACCAGCGGTTCCGCCCGGTACATGTCCGGGTGACAATACGCCCGCGAATTGGTTTCCAGCCCGCCGCAGATCGGATCGCTATTCGGCGCCCAATCGCAATAATTCGATACCAGCAGATCCAGCTTCCCATCGTTGTCGTAATCCACCCACGCCGCCGCTACCGACCAGTATTTGCGCTCCGGCCCGGCCAATCCCGCGGATTGCGTTACGTCGCTGAAGGTTCCATTCCCGTTGTTGCGATACAAATAATTTCCGTGTACCCCGACAACGTACAAATCTTCCAACCCGTCATTGTCGTAGTCCGCCACGGCTACGCCCATGGAGTACCCTCGCCCTGCCACGCCGGCCTTTTCCGTCACATCGGTAAACGTCCCGTTCCGGTTGTTGCGGTACAGCCGGTTGAAAAATTTCGCGTCCGACTTTTCCATCGAAGGCAACGCTGCCCCGTTCGTAAAAAACAGGTCGGGCCAGCCGTCCTGATCGAAGTCGATGACTCCCAATCCACCGAGCACGGTTTCCACCTGGTATTTGCGGCCGGACGCCGCGTTGCGCAACACAAAATCAATCCCACATGCTGGCGCGATATTCTGAAGCACGATGGGCCCCAGTTGTTCGCCACGCAGTAGCAACGGCACCCCGGCGTAACCGAGACTCGCGCCAAGTGTTCGACAGAAGTCCCGGCGCCTCACGGCTTGTCTTCCTTTTGTGCCGGCTGGTGCGAGTTGTGCTGGAAACGGTCGGAAATTTCACGCGCTTCGGCAAACGCCTGCTCGGCCTCCGCGGTTTTGCCCAAGTGCCGCAAAATCGTGCCCAACTGGAAGTGCAGGCTGCCTTTTTCATCCGGATAGCCCTGTTGCAAAGCGGGCGCCAGATTCTTGTAAGCCTCTTCGAACGCGCCAGTCTGGCTGCACGCCGTTGCCAGTTCCACGCGGGCCGCCAGGTCCTTGGGATTGCGCGCTACCAATTGCTTCAGGTACGGCAGCGCATCTGCGTAATCCCGCTCCTGCATCGCAGCCTGCGCCAGTGTGCGCATCGCGCTGAGCCGTTGTGGATCGATCCTCAATGCCTTTTCCGCGCTTTTCCGCGCCTCTTCTGTGTGACCCGCCGCCAGTTGCGCTTCGGCCAGTCGCTGCCAAACCCCCGGATCGTTGGGGCGCTCCGCAGAAGCGGCTTCGTATTCCGTAACTGCACCCGCGCTATTCGCTTGCAAGCGCAGCAACACGTCCCCCTTCATCATATGTACAGCGGCGTCGTTCTCACCGGTGGTGGGCAATTGCTGAGCCAGCGTGCCCGCGCGCAACGCATAGCAGCGTGACAGCAGGAATAGTCCCTCCGACGAGCGATTCGTAGCGCCCAGTCCGCGCTCCAGCGCCGGTATCGCGGAAGCGCAGTCTTCCATGTGTGCGAGCGCTATGCCCCGCATCAGCCACAATTCCTGCGCCTGCAGCGGCGGCGCCGGAGTAGCGGCGACCGACTCCCATCGCTGCTGCTCATAGAGTTGGGCAACGGATCCGCCGCCTTTCGAAAGTCCCGGCAGCGATTTTCGCAACTCTTCTTGCGAACAGTGCTTCCGGACACAATCGTAAAAAATCCGCGCAATCGGCTTCGAAACCGACGCCGGATCGGGATTCGAATCCGCAATCAAGTTTGCCGCCTGCCAGTTTGGAAGCGCCTCAACCAACACTGCGGTCGAACGCGACCCCACTTCCTGCAGATCGCTCTCCGATTCCGGCCACCTTTGCAATTTGGCCGCGACGAAGCTGTTCGCAGCCCCCACTTCAAGATTATCCGGCGCTTTTGCGCTGGCCCGCATCACACTGTTCTTTGCCGCTTCCGTGTCCCCTTGCGCTGCTTGCGCGATCGCCAACTCCGCAAGTGTCTGCGGCAATTCGTCAAGCGCTACGGACCGCTCCAGCAAATCCCTGCGCGATGGATCGGCCAGCGCCCGGCCCGTTGCCTGCAAACGGTATTCCGCCGCCAAGCCCGCCTTCGAACTGCGCATTTCTGCGGAGAGTTCCGCGAATCGCCCCAGGCAGAAATTCACCGCCGAGGTCAGTACGTCCGCGGAAGGAGTTGACGCGACGTGCACAGCCCGCTGATACGTCGCCGCCGCGTCCGCGTAGCTCCGCACATTGGCTTCTGCCTCGCCCAAATACTGCAGAGGGATTTCTTCCTTGGGCCGCGCCGCTGCCGCCGTCTTTAAATACGGGATGCTTTCCTGCGCCTGGCCGCTCCGCAGCAGATCGATGCCCAGCAGCAGATTGGCAAAATAATCTTTGGGTTGTAGTCTTAGCGCTTTTTGCAGCAGCGGAATCGCTTCTGCGTAGTCATTCTTTTGGTGCAGTTCGAATCCCTGATGCAACAGGGTGTCGAAGTTGCCGGTGGGCTGCCCGGTCTGCTGCGCCGACACTCCCGAATGGCTTACGAGTAGCGTAAGTCCACAAAGAAAAACACATTGCCATCGCCCGAACAGTCTGTTCTTCTTGCCGACCAGCACCGTTCAAATTCCTCCACCCACTGCGGCGTCCCCATTTTGCCTGAATTTGGGAAACATGATCGAATATACGTCTTTCATTCTCGCACGTGACCGTTATGCTCGCGCCAGGACCGCAAAAGCGATCCTCGCCCGTTCTGTTTGGTTTCTAGCTTTCGATCTTCGCGAAGCCGCCGACCGCTCAGGCTTCGATTATCAATAGGGAGCGCGACTATGCGCGAAGTTCACATCGACGACCTCTGGTCCTTTCGCAATCTCCGCGTCATAACGCTGGAAAATCGATTTCTTCGCCTTCACCTCTTGCCGGAAGCCGGAGCTAAAATCTGGCAGATCACCTACAAGCCGCTCGACGCCGACCTGCTCTGGAACAGTCCCCGCTCCGCTCCTGCCAGTTTGCCGTCTGGTTCCCGATACGACGACGTCTGGAGCGGCGGCTGGGATGAACTGTTTCCCAACGATGAAACCTCCACGATCGACGGCGAACTCTATCCGGATCACGGCGAAGTTTGGACTTCGCAATGGCACTACCGGACGTTTTCTGGCGATGACGAAGTCGGCGTGCATCTCTCCCTGACCACTCCTATCAGTTGCATCCGCATCGACAAAACCATCACCCTGCGCCGGGGCGAATCCCGACTGCGCTTTCAGCACTGCTTTACCAACGCGGGCAACTCTGCATTTCCGTTTCTCTGGAAACTACATCCCGCGTTTGCCGTCTCGCCTCAACATCGTATCGATTTCCCCACCATGCAGGTGGAACTCGAACCCGCGTTTCCCGGCACTCTTGACGGCGCCACCAGCCCATTTGCGTGGCCGTACGCACGCATCGGCTCTCGAACCGTCGACCTGCGCAACGTGCCGCCGCAAACTCAGCGTCAGCTCTATTTCTTCTACGGCACCAAAATGGCAGGGAACTGGTGCGCCATCACCAACACCGCCACGCGACTGGCGAGTGCCCTGACCTTCGATCCGTCGGTGTTCCCTTCGTGCTGGCTGTTCGCCAGTTACGGCGGCTGGCGCAATCACAATGTGGCGGTTCTGGAGCCCTGCACCGGCTACCCATTAAATTTCGAGGCGCTACAGAAAGCTGGGCGCGCCAGGGTTCTCGATCCCGGGCAGTCTCTGAACACCAGCGTGCTCTTCAGCGTGCAGCCTGATGTCGCTGCAGTCGGCCACGTCGACGCCGACGGCACGATTCACGAACCCGCGCATTCGCCGTCTGACGCCGTTCAGAGTCGCTAGCATTCACCGCTTCAGCTCTCCTTCGGCGGCTCCAGTGAAAGCAGAATTGCCGCGACCACAGCAAGCACGATTCCGCCTGCCTGCAAGTTCGAAAGCTTTTCGTGTAGAAATCCCACCGCCAGCGCCACCGATAGCAGCGGATAGAGCGAAATCAGCGAAATCACCACCGACGCTTTTCCGCCGGACTCCAGCGCGGAGAAACTGGTCAACGCTCCCAAACCATTCAGCGCGCCTCCGCCGATCGCCAAGGCAAGAATCAGTGGCTTTACCTTCCAGTGCATCGGAGCCGCTATCGCCAGCACCAGCGAAATGGCCACCATCGCGTACGCGAACCATAAAAATGACAACTGGCTGGAGATTGCGTTCGTTGACAGTTTCTGCGTGATTCCGGTGATGCCCCAGAACACCAGTGCGATCACCGTGAACAGCAACCAGGCTGGAGGCATCAGATGCATCGTTTAGCTCGGTAGACTCAGGATGTAAATTGCAACCAGCGCCAGCACTAGTCCGATCTTTTGCGTGCGGCCCATGCGCTCGTGCAGGAAGATCGCGGCCAGTATTACGGTAACCAGCGGGAACAGGGCGGTCACCGGAATCACGATGGACGCTTTTCCGCCGATCACCAGTGCCTGGAAGAACGCGATGTTTCCCGTCCCTCCAAGAATTCCGGTCAGGAACGCCCACGCGATCCCAGCCTTGCGATTTACGTTGGTTTTCGGCACCGAACGCCACACCAGCGCGATCAGCGGCAGCAATCCAATCGAAAAATAAACCTGGTTGGTATTTGCATCGATGCCATCCGACGCGATTTTCGACACAAATCCCCACGCGCCCCACAGCCCTATCGTCAGCAGGGAATAGAAAAGCCACTTCTGCAAGCCGAGAATTCTTGTCGAGGTTTGCGGCGGCGGGTTCGCTGGCGTTTCCGGGATCATCAGAACCGCCCGAGCATAACGGGAACTCTGCGGCGTCGCAACACGCCTGATCTTCGGTATTCGGTTTGTTCCTTTGCTTTAGCGCGGTTGCCGTCACCGTGTTTTCCCCGAATACGGCCGGAATCGCACAAACATGGCCACCGCAAACGGGTGCGCTCCATAAATCGGTTGCAAACTTCCCGGCACGCCGTACGTCGTGTACTGCGCGCCAATGGCCGACGCCAGGTGCGGCACAAAGTCGAAGTCCCGATCGTACCCAAACGTATACGCCGCGACGCGCCCGATCGGCTTTTCCTCGAATCCCGGCGGCAGCGGATTCTCGCCCAGCATCAGTTCATTCGAACGCTCCGCGTCTTCGATTCGCGTCCACACATAATTCCGCTTCCAGAACCGCAACGTAGATTCGAACAGGTAACTGTTGTAGATCGCACTGTCTTTCAGCGAACGCGTCCTGCCCCACACCGCCGTGCTCGCCCAGTTCCCATTCGCCAGCGGCAAGTTGTACATCACGGACGCGGTCATGCGTTCCTGATTTTCGTTCGGATAAAGCGCCTCCGGGCTGGCCAACCGCCCGTAGGAATATTGGCCGCTCCAGTTCTTCCCGGGTTGCAGCGTCAGTCGCGTGGACCAGGAGTCCATCTGCCCTTGGTCGATGTCCCAGCGAAACTCGTCCGGCTCCCGCCCATGAAATCCCGACGCTTCGATCCGCGCGATGCCCCGCGTGAATCCGACCGTCACCACATCGTCTGCGATGTGCGTCGAGTCTTCCTGGTGATGCCCCAGCGGCGCCACCGGATTTTCCGAAGCGGAGGCGCGGTGCGGATAGGCAGTGGGCCCCAGCGCTGGATCGCCCACCAACGCGCCGTAAAACGACAACAAGTTCTTCTCGCCCACGTTCAGGTCGTAGAGCGCGGCCAATTCCATGACAAAGTCGTGCGGATGTTGCCCGTCGGCGATTGGCACGCCGTAAGCTGTTTCGCCCTGTTGGAACAGCAGTGGATACTGCCGGTCCGTAATCGTGGCGGGTTCGAAGCTCAGCATCGTGCGGGCCGTGAACCGCCCCGGTCCGGCCTTGTGCTGAGCCATCCCCATGAACCAGTTCGTCGAGAAGAACTTGTCGCCCCCGCGCGTCAGCGCCGACTGCTGCACGTCCACCAGGAAAACGTTGGCGTGAAACATCAGCGTCCATCCGCCTTTCATCGTCATCAGCATCGGCACTGGCCTGGAATCCGGTTCGGCGCTGGTGCCGGACGCCGCGTGCAATTCGATTTGCTCTTCGAATGTGGCGGGTTGCATGTTCATCTGCGCGCCCATGTCGGAACCCCCATGCGCCATTCCCGGCATACCTGCCATGTCCTGCTGGTCCTTGGATGGGGTCTGACCCAGCGTCGCTGCCGATGAGAACAGCGCCAGCGCAATCGCGAAAATCCACTTCATGTACAACTCTCCTCAAACTCGATGTCGGGCTGCGGGAACGGAGTTTGCTGCCTACGCGTGCAGACGGCGCGGCTTTGCTGAACTCACGAGCGAACGATTAGGTTTGAATCAGAAGGATTGAGGGTAAGGAATATGTCTAGATTCGAAGGTTCGTGACCGTGCGGTCAGGAGAACTGCTTCTTCGCGGCACCGTGATGGGGACTTTCCGCCGGTCAGTAGAAGTGAGGGCATAGCGCGCGGCAGCGATTTCGGGATTGAATTGCGCAGTCGCGCTGCTCTGTTTTTCAGCAATCCGCGCCAGATCGCCTCCTCGCGCATGGTAGACGCATGCCATATTGATGTTGGCGCAGCCTGTCTCGATTGGGCGGGACGCAGCGGACGGTTCGTTCGCTGGTCGCCCCATTTCCTGGCAGTGTGCCATGGACGTTGCATGCGAACGCGTCTCGTTCGAGTCCATTGCCTTCGGAGAATTCGCCGCCTTGGGCGGCGTCCGCATCGGCGCTTCCGCCGGCATGCAGCACGATCGGCACGCCGCGTCTGCGTGCCCCGTTGCAAGCAGCAACAGCACCACGGCCGTCATCATGCGTCTCAATCGCATCTTTGGAGTATACGCCTCTGGGCTTCGGACGATTTCCCCATTCCATCCAATTGCCAAAGAAACTCGCGGCCTCCTTTTATCTGACGCATACTGGCAGTTCTTATGGAGGATTTATGAGCCTTTCGCGCCGCCAATTGCTCCTCGATTCAGCTAGGCTTGTTTCCGTCGCCGCACTGGCCGGCACTGCGGAAGTGCCGTTTGCCGCCGCAGCGCAATCCGCCGCCGCGCCACGCGCGAAATTGAAAATCGTCGTCACCGGAGCTCACCCGGGTGATCCCGAATGCGGATGCGGCGGCACCATCGCTGCCTATACCGAAGCACAGCACGACGTTTCCGTCCTCTACCTGAATCGAGGCGATGCCTACTGCGGCCGTACCGACACTCACGAATGTGCTGCCATTCGCACCGCCGAAGCCGCGAAAGCCTGTGCGCTCCTCAATGCTCATCCCGTTTTTGCAGGGCAGGTGGACGGCCGCTCTACAGTTGACCCCGCCCATTACGACGAATTTTCCAAAGTCTTGCTGGCCTTGCGCCCCGATGTGGTCTTCACCCACTGGCCCATCGATGCGCATCGCGACCATCGCGCCCTGTCCGCGCTGGTCCTCGATGCGTGGCTTGCCAACGAAAAAAAGTTTGCGCTCTTCTATTACGAAGTGGCCGAAGACACCTTGCGTTTTTCTGCAACCGATTTTGTCAACACGTCGCCGTTCGCCACTCGCCACCACGACGCCTGCTACGCGCACGATTCTCAACAACCCGATAAGTGGTATCCCTTGCAAGTCGACATCGGCCGCTATTACGGAATGCAAAATGGATGGGATCAGGCCGAAGCGTTTTTTCGTGTCTCGCCCGCGGAAGGGAACTGGTTGCCGCGATAGGCAATTCAATTTCCGGCACGGACTGCTTCTTCTCATCGAAAATCGCCATGAATTCTGTCGATACAGCGATGCGAAATTAATGTTGCGTGGTCTCAATCAGAAAACACGTGCGAGCGTATCGTTTTGGCCGCGACGCCGCTCGATCGTCTTTTTAAAATCAATGACTTGCAAGCCCCGTCGCACCCCGTTCACAATACCTGCCGGTATGCTGCCTCCTCCTCCCTCACCTAATATGAAAGAATTAGCTTGACACTATCTGTCCTTTAGTTGTTTAGTACTACCAAAGTGGGTGTTCAGCAGTGCCAAGAATATCGTTATTTCCAGTTGGTGCTCGAGGGAAAGGGGTGTTCCTGTGACTTCAAGGTCAAGGAAGCTAGTTTGTTTTCTCGCGATTTTTGTTCTCGCTCTCGCCGCAGGTTCTGCGCTACGAGGCCAGGGCATTTTCGCAACCCTGACGGGTGTGGTTTCCGATCCGTCGGGTGCAGTTGTCTCTGGCGCGAAAGTTACACTGAAGGACGCGGTTTCCGGTTCGTTGCGCAACACCGTAACGAACGGGGAAGGTTACTTCACGTTTGCGTCAGTTCCGGTTGGTACGTACTCGATGACCATCGAAGCAACTGGTTTTCAGGCGTACAAACTCGATACGATCCAGTTGAACGGCGGTGACAATCGCAACATCAACGCCGCGCTGGTCGTCGGTTCTGCCAGTCAGACCGTGGAAGTCAACGCTCAAGACACCGCGATCGTGACCACCGACTCGGGAGAGAAATCCTTCACTCTCGAAACCAAGGAATTGCAGAACTTCACTCAGGTCAGCTCCAACGCTGCCGAGTACATCAAGATTATTCCCGGCTTCGGTATTCAGAACGGTACCTCCAACAAGGCCAACTACAGCGGTCAGACCATCGGCATCAACGCCAACGGAGACTCCGGCAGCCAGAGCCCTCTCAACGGAGCCTTCTCCTACAACGGTCTGCCCAACAACAGCCTTGACATCACCGCGGACGGCGCGCACGTTTCCGACCCGGGTTGCAACTGCGATACCCCGGTCAACCCCAACTCCGATTTCATTCAGGAGTTCAAGGTTCTCACCTCCAACTTCGATGCGGAAAACCAGAAGGGCCCGGCGCTCATCACCTCGGTCACCAAGGCCGGCGGCAGCCAGTTCCATGGCAGCGCTCTTCTTCTCCGCCAGAAATCACGTGTTGAACGCCAACGACTGGCTCAACAACGCTTCCAACGTCAAGCAGCCTGCCGACGTTTATTACTATCCCGGCGCAACGATCGGTGGACCGATAATCATCCCTGGTACCAACTTCAACAAGAGCCGCCAGAAGCTCTTCTTCTGGACCGGTTTCGAATACTTCTACCAGGTTCTCGACACGGGCTTGCTGCGTGCCACCACGCCGCCCGCTTGCGAATTGACCGGTGATTTCTCGCCTTCTTGCGTTGCTCAGGAAGGCAACCCCAACGCCTCTGGTAAGGCTCCTGGCCAAATCAACCAGAGCGTATTCCCGAACTACCAGATCCCCATGTGCACCGGCACGCCGAACGGCAAGTGCATCGATCCCAACATGCTGGCACTTGTTAAGCTGTTCCCGGCGCCCAACGCGGATCCTGCGCAAACCGGCGGATATAACTATACCCAGTCGGAAATCTTCAACCAGAACAACCGGCAATGGGCCATCCGCGGTGACTGGAACATTTCCGACAACACCAAGGTCTTCATCCGCTACAACTACCAGCGCGAAGTCCAGCTCTTCCCGGTCGGTCTCTGGTGGCGCAATACCGACCAGGTTCCTTACCCCACCCCGGTTCAGGGCCGCAACAAGTCCAACTCTTGGGCGGGAACTTTGACCCATATCTTCAGCCCGACCCTCACCAACGAGTTCGTCGGTGCCTATACCTTCGTCGGTTTCCCGAACGTCTTCGCGAACCCGGCCGCCGTCAACCGCTCGAACGTAGGCTTCAACTACTATGGTGTGTTCCAGAACAACGTTCAGCAGATTCCTTCGTTCGGCAATTTCGGTCCCAGCGAAGCGGCTCTGATCTTCAATCCTGGCGGCTTCGAAGCAGGCGGACCTTCTCAAGGTCTCTATGCCAACAAGTACATGCCCAGCTTCAGCGACACTCTGACTAAGGTCGTCGCCAATCACACCATCAAGGTTGGATTCTTCTACGAGTGGATCAAGAACGCCCAGCCGGCGAATAACAACACCAACGGCGAAATGCTCGTCTCCGTCAGCAATCCTTTCACGTACGGCAACGAGTATGCTGACCTCCTGACTGGCAACCTCAATAGCTTCCAGCAGACCAACTTCAACCGTATCAACAGCATCAACTACACTACGATTGAAGGCTTCGCGCAGGATTCCTGGAAAGTTACCCGGAAACTAACCGTAAATTACGGTATGCGCTTCAGCCACTTCACTCCCTGGCAAGACGGTGAAGGATATGGCTACTCCATCTTCAACTTGGCCCAGTACGCTCCGGATTGCTCCGCCGCTCCGACGTTCTGCGGTTTCGAGTGGCACTCTAAGGATCCTTCCGTCCCGAACGGTGGCTTCCCCACACGGGCATTGTTCTATCAACCCCGTGTCGGCGCCGCCTATGACATCACCGGCGACGGCAAGACCATCCTCCGCGGCGGTTGGGGCCAGTTCGTTTACCACTCTGGACAGTTCACCAACGGTCTTGATGCCTCTGCCGGTGTCGCGACCGCCAACCTCAGCCCATCCAACTGGGTCGGTGGTCCAGGCTGCCCAACCAATCCGAAGACGGGTTCTGCGCTCTTCGCGTATGAACTCTCGTGCTTGAACGTTGCCGCGTCTCCCGCCTCTCCGTCGGCGGTAAACTCGCAGGACAACAATCAACCCTACACCCAGAGCTGGAGCGTCACCCTCGATCGCGCCACCCCATGGCAGGGTCAACTGGAAGTCGCTTATGTCGGCAACCGCAGCCGCGATTTGCAGAACACCAACGGCGGTGAGGGTGCCAACCTCAACCTCGTGCCCTACGGCGCGATGCTGACCAATTCCAACCCGGCCACTGCAAACGCCAACTGCTATCGCGTTCTCAATGACCCGGTCACTTGCAACGGCTACGGCGACGTCGTCCTGGCTACCAACAACCTGTACGCCAATTACAACGCCCTGCAGGTGAACTGGATCCGTCATTCTGGCCGCTTCACCGTTCAGGCCAATTACACCTTCCAGAAATCCATGGGCATCGTTTCGCCGAACAACAACCCGTTCGATTTGGCTTCGAACTACGGTGTGCTACCGTCCGATCGTAGAAACCTCTTCAACATGGCTTTCTCGATCGATGCTGGCACCCTGGTTCACTCCAACAAATTCGTCAACGGCGCTGTGAATGGCTGGCAGTTCTCGGGCATCATTCAGGCCCAGAGCGGCGCTAACCTCACCTACGGCGGCAACTACTCGAACCAGACGCCCAATCTCAACTACAACATGAGCCTCACTTGCCAGGCCACTGCTGCTGAAATCGCGGCCAATGAACTTTGCCCGACTTCCAGTGGACCTGCCAGTTCCGGTCCGGCAATCATTCCCGGCTCCATCAGTACGGTGAACCCCGCTGGCATTCCCATCAACAACCAGTCCATCTTGGGAACTCCCAGCGAAAACCTGAATCCGTACTTGACCTGCAACCCGGAAGCGAACCTCGGTCCTCACCAGTACGTCAACAGCAATTGCTTCCAGGCCCCAACCAACGTTGGCAAAAACGGCCCGACGCTTCTGCCTGTGGCCTACGGACCTGCTTACTTCAACTGGGATCAAGCCATCTTCAAGAACTTCCACATCACGGAATCCAAGTACATCCAGTTCCGTGCGGAAGGCTTCAACTGGCTCAACCACCCGCTGTATTCCTTCCCCAGCGGCAACAACCTGACCCTGCAGTTCGTGCAGGATCCGGTTACCCAGGTAATCACCCAACAGAACTCGAACTTCGGTATCGCTACCCAGAAACAGGGTCAGCGCATCATTCAGTTCACCGTCAAGTTCTTCTTCTAAACAACAATCAGTTCCTTCTTACAGAATGGGATGGCTTCGGCCATCCCATTCTTGTTTTTAGCTCCATTTTTCCGTCGATTTGCGTCTCTGCTTTCTCCCTTGCTAGCATCAAGTGTTCGCTCAATTTTGCAAATGCGTACATCGTTCTGTGATCTCGCCCCTATGAGAACTCTCTCCCTGCTCCTGGTCTTGGCGCTCGCCAGTTGCGCACTCGCGCAAACTCCGGAAAGCCTCGTCCAGGACGCCATTGCCAAGCAACGAGCCGGCGATCTCGAGGGCGCCGTTCCGGAATATCAGGAGTTTTTGAAAGCCCATCCCGAAGTCGCCCAGATTCATGCCAATCTCGGAGCGGCATTGGCCGGACTCGGCCGCTACGAAGAAGCGATCAAGGAATACAAAACCGCCCTGAAGCTCGCCCCCAGCACTCCCGGTGTTTCCCTCAATCTCGCGCTTGCCTACTACAAAATGGGCCGCATCGATGACGCCGCCGCGCTATTCGCCAAAGTCCATAAAGCCAGTCCCACAAACGACCAGGCCACTCTCCTGCTTGCCGACTGCAACCTGCGCATGGGCCTGAATAAAGACACCATCCGCCTGCTTCAGCCCTACTACCAATCTCACCCCGATGACCTGGCCGTCGTCTATATGCTCGGCACCGCGTACATCCGCGACAAACAGCTCGAGCAAGGCGAAATCCTTATCGACCGCATCCTCCGCGACGGCGACTCCGCTGAGGCCAACCTGATGCTCGGCATGGCCAAGTTCGAAGCCATGGAGTACAAGCCCGCCATCGAAAATCTCACCAAAGCGGCCGCCATGAATCCCGAGCTCCCGGACGTGTTTTCCTACCTCGGCCAGGCGCAGATGGCCAGCGGCGATATGGCCGCCGCCCGCGACTCCTTCGAAAAAGAATTGAAGACCAATCCCAACGATTTTGAATCCAACGTGCGCCTTGCCGTTTTATTGAAGCAGGATGGCGACTACGACCGCGCCCAACAGTTGCTGGCGCGCGCTCTCCGGGTCCGCCCCGGCGATCCCGGCGCCCTGTATCAGGTTGGCTCGACCTATCTCATGGCGGGTGATTTGGATAAGGCTCGCGTCATCCTGGAAAACTTGATTAAGCAGGCGCCCCAATTCCTGGAGGCCCACGTCTCCCTCGCCCAGGTCTATTATCGAGAGAAACGCAAAGAGGATGGCGACCGCGAACGCGCTTTGGTCGCCAAACTGAAAGCCGAACAGGACGCCAAGCAGACCCAGAACAAACAAGCCCAAGGTCAGGCTCAGCAGCAAGCTACGCAGGATAAGCCGCAGCAGCCCTAGCCGCGCCTCAGCACATCAGTGTGGCTCATCAATCTTCAGAAACTGATCGGCTGCCACATCCTTCAGCACCTGTTTGATCCCGCTGGGCCACTGAATCTCAATGGACGCAACCTTAGTCTCCGCGCCCAGCCCGAAGTGCACCCGCTTGTCGCTCGACGACATAAATCCCACGCTGATGGCCACATGGTTGTACAGCGTCCGGCCCGACTCCGTCGTCACCTTGATTTTTGCCCCGATCGCGTCTCGCGCGCTCTTGTGCCCCGTCAGGCTCAGCATCAGCCAGTGATTCCCGCTGTCCGCCGAGTTCATCAGGATTCGCGGCGGCTCGTTCAGCGACGTCACCACAATGTCCAGCGACCCATCGTTATTCAAGTCCCCAAACGCCGACCCGCGCTGGTAGCCTTTGTGCAAAAAATCCGCGCCCATCTCGCTCGATACGTCCACGAAGGTCTTGCCATCCACGTTCTCGAACATCGTGTCGTGTTGCGGCGAAGTCTCGTTCACCTGGTCCACATCGCCGTTCGCCGAATAGATGTCCTTCCACCCGTCGTTGTTGTAATCGATGAATCCGTTGCTCCAACCGGAATACGGCAAGCTCATCGTCTGAATCTTGGAACTGTACAGATAATTGAACAGGCTTCCGTTGTTCTTCAGCAGTTGCCACACCTGTTCCTTCAGGTTGTTGTAAAAGATGTCCACTTTGCCGTCGTTGTCGAAGTCCTTCGCGTCCGATCCCATCGACGACCCGGTGCGCGCGTTGTCGTCGTAGCCCGACGCCCATTTCCAGGCCCTTCTCTTCGAATGTCCCGTTACCTTTGTTGATGAACAGGGAATTGGGCTCCGTATCATTGGCGATGAACACGTCGGGCAAGCCATCCCCATTGAAGTCCGCAATCGATATCCCCATGCCCTTGCCCGGCGCCTTCCCCAGCCCCGACTTCTCCGTCACATCTTCAAATTTTCCATTGCCCAGGTTGTGATACAGGCGGGGCGGCACGCTCTTGTATTTGCGAGGATCGCAGTAGTATTCCTTGCTGTCCATCGTGCAGCGCAGGTCCGTTTGCGGCGTCCAGTAGGTGTAGTTCGATACGATCAGGTCCAGCAATCCGTCATTGTCATAGTCGAACCAAGCCGCCGCCACGCTCAGCGTATCCGCCGGCTTTGTGCCAATCCCCGAAGCCGCCGTCACGTCCGTAAACGTGCCATCTCCATTGTTGTGGTACAGCACGTTTCGCCCCGCCGAGCAGAGGAACAGGTCCTCGTTCCCGTCGTTGTCGTAGTCGCCCACCGCCACGCCGAAATTGAAATCCAGTTTCTGTCCCAACAGCCCCGCTTTTTCCGTCACATCCTCAAACGTGCCATCCGCTTTTTGCCGCAGCAGGCAGTTGTAAAACGAGCGGTCGGTCTTTTTCAGTTCCGGCAGGTGCGCGCCGTTCGTGAAAAAAATGTCCATCTTTCCGTCGTTGTCGTAGTCGAAGATCGCCACTCCCCCGCACATCGGTTGCGGGAAATATTTGTGCGCGCCCAGGCTGTTGTTGCTGATGTACGCGAACTGCGACTTGCCCGCTACGTTTGTAAAATGCGGGCGCTTCTGGGTTGGCGTCTGGCTCGCTGCCAGCAATACCCAGAACAGGCACACCTGCCCCGCCAAAAGGCTCAGAACCAGCGTCCGCCACATGTTAGACTGAATTTTCAAGCGCATGAAAAAGATCACGTATATTGTAGCGTTAATCCTGCTCGCCGCAGGCGCACTACTTGCCCAGAGTGTTTCCGCTCCCATCCTTTTCGAGGACATTGCCCAGAAATCCGGCCTCACCTTCATCACCGACAGCAGCCCCACTCCCAACAAAAACCAGCCGGAAACCATGGTCGCGGGCGTGGCCCTCTTTGATTATGACAATGATGGCTACCTGGACGTCTACGTCGTCAGTGGCGCCTCCATTCCCTCCCTCGAAAAAAACAATCCCAAATACTGGAATCGCCTCTACCACAACAATCACGACGGCACGTTTACCGATGTCACCGAGGCCGCCGGCGTCGCCGGTTCCGGTTATTCCATGGGCGTCGCCATCGGCGACTATGACAACGACGGCTGGCCCGATATCTACGTCGTAGCCACTGGCAAGAACCAACTCTTCCATAACAACGGCAACGGCACCTTCACCGACGTTACCGACAAGGCGGGCGTTCCCGGCGGCGTTCTTGACGGCAAGAAAATGTGGTCGGTATCCGCAGCCTGGGTCGATTACAACAACGATGGCCTGCTCGATCTGTTCGTATCCAACTACTGCAAGTGGGAAGTGAACAAGGACCCCTACTGCGGCCCCACTCCGCAACTCCGCGCCTATTGCCACCCCAACAACTACGGCAACCTGCCCAACACCCTCTACCGCAACAATGGCGACGGCACCTTCACCGATGTCTCCGTAGAAACGGGCATTGCCGCGCACTCCGGCAAGGGTATGGGCGCGGTGATTGCCGACTACGATGGCGACGGCTTCATGGACATCTTCGTTGCCAATGACAACCGCCCCAATTTTCTCTTTCACAATCTCGGCGGCAAGAAGTTCGAAGAAGTGGCCCTGCAGGCGGGCGTCGCCTATGCGCAGAGTGGCAGCGCCATCTCCGGTATGGGCGCCGACTTCAAAGACGTCGACAACGACGGCAAGCCCGACATCTGGCATACCGCCGTCGAAAATGAATCGTTTCCCCTGTTTCAAAATGTCGGCGATGGCCAATTTGTTGAAAAAACCCTGCAGGCTCGCCTCTCCGAGACCCGCACCATGTCCGGTTGGGGCAACGGCATCGCCGATTTCGACAATGATGGCTGGAAGGACCTGTTCGTCGCGCGCAGCAACGTGCTCGACAATGTCGCCCAGTTCTCCAATCGCCACTACGAAGAGCCCAACACCGTGTTTCGCAATCTTGGTAACGGCAAGTTTCAGGATGTCAGCAATCAGGCCGGTCCGGACTTTCAGTTACCCGCCGCGCATCGCGGTGTGGCCTTTGGCGACATGGACAACGACGGCCGGATCGACGCCATCGTCACCGTCCTCAACGGCCGCCTCAAGTACTTCCACAACGTCACCAAAAACCCGAATCACTGGATTCTGCTGAAGCTGGTCGGCAAGAAGAGCAACCGCATGGGCATCGGCGCGCAAATCCGCGTCACCGGAGATAACGGCCTCGTCCAGTACAACGAAGCCACCACTGCCGTCGGCTACGCCTGCGCCAGCGATTCCCGCGTCCACTTCGGCCTGGGCTCCGCCAAAACCATCAAGGAGATTGACGTGAAGTGGCCCTCAGGCATCCACCAGGTCCTCCACGACATTCCTGCCGACCAGGTCCTCACCGTCCAGGAGCCTGCGCTGTGACGTACGTCTCAGCGCTCTCCTACTCCGTCGGTTAAACTTCAGCGGGTTGGGACTAGTGTGCCCCGACTGCGATCTGTTACTTTTACGGGGGAATCTCAGTGCCGGTACGACTTCGCGCCCACAATTCGTTCCTGTCGCCTCTATGCGGGCTTTTGACCCTCCTGCGGCCTACCTCTGCTACCCTACCTATTTGCGTCCTCGTAGCGGCTCTGTTGGCCTTCTGGCCAGCACTCCGGAGCCATGCAGGCATTCCGCCCCAGAATGCCCCTGCAGCAGGCTCCGCAGCCCTCACCGTCGACTATCCCCTGGACCACACCCTCTTTCCCCCTGACTTTGCCCCGCCCACCTTCCGCTGGCGCGATTCCGACCCTGCTTCCTCGATCTGGCGCGTGGAAGTCTCGTTTGCCGACCATTCCTCTCCCATCCAGGTCAAATCCGCTGGCGAACACCCCCAGATCGGACCCATCGACGAGCGCTGCGCCCAAGCCGGTGCCGTACAGCCAACGCTGACCCCGGAACAGGCTGCCAGCCACACCTGGAAGCCCGATCCCGCCACTTGGGAAGCCATCCTGCGCCACTCTGTGAAGCAGCCCGCCACCATCACCTTTACCGGCTTCCGCGATGCCCAAATGACCCAACCCACCTCCCATGGCCAAGTCACCATTCAGGGTTCCAAAGACCCCGTGGGCGCCCCCATCTTCTTCCGCGACGTTCCCCTGATCACCGTGCCCACCGGCGAAAAGGGCGTCATCATGCCCATTCCGTCCTCGGCCATTCCGTTCATCGCCTGGCGCCTCCGCTACGTTGGCGAGAACCAGAGCCGCCTGATGATGCAGGGCCTACCCACCTGCATCAATTGCCACTCCTTTTCCCGCGACGGCAAGACCATGGGCCTCGACGTCGATGGCCCCGGAAACGACAAAGGCCTCTACGGCATCGTTCCCGTGAAGCAGGAAACCTCCATCCGCAATGAGGACGTTATCCGCTGGAGTTCCTTCGCCGAAGAACGCGCCAGCAAGCGTTTCGGTTTCATGTCCCAGATTTCTCCCGACGGCCAATATGTAATCACGTCCATCGAGAATCCCGGCTCTCACGTGAAGGACTTCGACAGCCGCTTCTTCAACGGCTTTTATAAAGATTATGGATTCGGGCAGGTTTTCTTTCCCACCAAGGGCGTCCTCGCCTGGTATAGCAAGGCCACCAAAAAGCTCAATACGCTTCCCGGCGCCGACGATCCCAATTTCGTGCAGGCTTCTGCCTTCTGGAGTCCGGACGGCAAATACCTGATCTTCTCCCGCGCCCCTGCTAAAGAGCCTTACCACGAGGGACAGGCCGTCGCTCAGGTGGCCAACTCGCCCGACGAAACCCAAATCCAGTACGACCTCTATCGCATTCCCTTCAACGACGGCCGTGGCGGAACGGCCGAACGCATCGTCGGCGCTTCGCAGAACGGCATGAGCAACAATTTCCCGAAAGTTTCCCCCGACGGCAAGTGGATCGTCTTCGTCCAGAATCGCAACGGCTTGCTGATGCGCCCCGACAGTAATCTGTACATCGTGCCCTTTAATGGTGGCACGGCGCGGCGCTTGAATTGCAATCTGCCGCGCATGAATTCCTGGCACACCTTTTCGCCCAATGGCCATTGGCTCGCATTTTCTTCGAAAGGAAACACTCTCTACACGCAGCTCTTCCTCACCCACATCGATGAGGATGGCCAGGACTCTCCGCCGATCCTCATCGAAAATGCCACCGCCGCCAATCGCGGCGTCAATATTCCGGAGTTCGTGAATATCCCGCCGGACGGCTTGCTCAAGATGGACGCTCCCGCCACGGAGTTCTACCGCCTCACCGATGTCGCCAGCGCCGCGGCTCGCGACGGTAATTACGCCGCCGCCTCCTCCGATTGGAGCAAGGCCGTCGAATTGGATCCCTCCGACGGCAAGGCCCGCTATCACCTCGCCTATGCCCTCGACAAACAGGGGCAGCTCGACCAAGCCATCCTGCAGTATCGCAAGGCGGTCGAGCTCGATCCCAATAACGCTGCCGCTTGGGCCGCCCTGGCCACCGCGCTCACCCGTACTGGCGACACCCAGGGCTCCATTGCCGCCGCGAAGCAGGCCCTCGCACTCAATCCCAAGGACGTGATTACCGAAGGCAATCTCGCTGCGGATCTGCTCAATACCGGCCAGAGTGACGAAGCGCTGGACCACATTCGCAAGGCTCTGGAGATCGACCCCAACTTTCCCGATGCCCTCAATATGCTGGGTATCTTGCTCGCTCGCGCCGGCAAACTCGACGACGGCATCGCCCAACTGCAAAAAGCCGTATCCCTGGTTCCCGATTCGCCCGAATACCATTTCAACCTGGGTCGGCTGTATGCCGCGCGACACAGCTTCAACGAGGCCATCCCCGAATTTGAGAAAGCCGCCGAACTCTGGGGTGGAAACGAACCGCAATCTCTGGAAACGCTGGCCGCCGCCTACGCCGAGGTCGGCCGCTACCCGGACGCCACGCTGGTAGCTCGCCGCGCGCTGGCCGCCGCCCAAACTCAGAACGACGCCAACCTTGTCCAGGAACTCCGCAGCCGCCTCGCCTACTACGAATCCCAGCCCGCTGGCGCCCCTCCACCGAACCAGTAGCTCCGCCGCTACTTTACTTCCCGAAGCGCCTCTCTTTGACGAAATCCGCCTCTGGCTCTAACCTGTTAGAGCAACGAGGCCACTTGGATTTGCAATCCTTCATTTCCAGGCAACGATTCGCGATCGCTCTGGCTCTGCTTTTCCCCTTTCTGGCTGCCGCGCAGTCCAACACCCCCGGTGCCTGCGCCCAGTGCCATTCTCAAGGTAAATCGCAACCTTCCACCTCCATGGGTCAGGCTCTCGAAACCGTCGAGCAGTGCAAAGTTCTCATCGAGCATCCGTCGCTGGCGGTCACCATTGGCAAATACTCCTATCGCATCCAGCGTAACGGCGACCAAAGCGCCTATTCCGTGACCGACGGCTCCAACACCGTCACCCTGCCGATCCGTTGGGCCATGGGCGCCAGTTCTTCCATCGGGCAAACCTATATCCTGGAAAAAAATGGCGAGTTCTACGAAAGCCGCGTCAGTTTCTTTCGCGAATTGCAGGCGCTCGGCCCCACGCTCGGCTCCGCTGCTGCCGCGCCCACCAATCTCGACGAAGCCGCCGGCCGCTTGATGACCCGCGAAGACAAACTCAGTTGCTTCGGCTGCCACTCCACCAACGCGGTCACTGGCCGGCAAGTCACCCTGGAAACGCTCAAGCCCGGCGTCCAGTGCAGCCACTGCCACAAGGATGTGGAATCGCACTCCCTTGCTATGTTGATGAATCCCGAGAGCTCGACGATCTCCACTGCTAAGCCCGTTTCCAAAGGGCTCGCCGCCGAAGACGTCTCCAACTTCTGCGGCCAATGTCATCGCACTTGGGCGGAAATCGCTGCCCAATCCAATCTTGGCGTCGCCAGCGTTCGCTTCCAGCCCTATCGCATCGCCGGCAGCAAATGCTACGACGCGGACGATCCCCGCATCAGCTGCCTGGCCTGCCACGACCCGCACCAGGAACTGGTCTCGGAAAGCTACGTCGTACGATTCCAAGTGCCTCGCCTGTCACGGCGGCGGTAAGCGCGGCGCCAAGAATTGCCCGGTCGCCAAGTCCGCTTGCTCGTCCTGCCACATGCCCAAGATCGATCTGCCGGGCGCGCACTACAAATTTTCCGACCATCAGATTCGCATCGTCCGTCCCAACGCGCCCTATCCCAAATAATGCGTCCGCCGCTCCTTTGATCCGTTTGCTCCCTCGGGAATTTTCTTCTACCTCCACCTTTCCCATTCTTTACAGCGTCTATCGGGTAGGCACTGCGGCCTTCTCGCCGCACTCTGGTCCGGTATCCAAGGAGAACGCCATGGCCAGAGTCATCACGCCTTCTGAGCAATCCAATGAATTTGACTCGCAAACCCAGTGGAGCCGCTCAATCGGCTCTCCGGAAAATGCCGAGCCAAACTACCATCCTCCGCAGCGCCACGGTGATGGCAACGTCACTCGTCGCGACGGTCGCAACACCAACAGCCGTTCAAACACTGTCGGTTCCGCGTCGCGCCATTCCAAAAATTCCTCCGGCCGCAAACTCGCCCAAGGACTTGCCTGCTTCAGCATCGGCCTCGGCCTGGCCGAAACCCTGATCCCTCGCAAAGTGGCCCGGTTCATCGGAGTCAGCCGCCGCAATCAAGCTTTGATTCGCGCGTTTGGCATGCGGGAAATCGCCAGCGGCATTGCCATCTTTGCCCGACTGGACGATCCGGCCAGTGCCCTGTGGTCCCGCGTAGCCGGTGATGCGATGGACGTCGCCGGCTCTGGGTATCGCCTACTCCTCACCGTTCACCAAAAAAGGCCGCCTGACGTTCGCTTTGACCAACGTCCTGGCGGTCACCGCGCTCGACGTCCTCTGCGCCCGGGAGTTCGCACCGCAAGAGGAATGGGTGCGGCCCCCGCTCATCGAAAAAGTGGAACGCAAGCGGAAACCAGCAGGCCGCCCGGCTGGCCCATCAACTGTTACTGCCGCGCTGGACGCGGCCACGGACGCAAATCCCATCCCAGAGCAAGAAATTCACTGATCCCAGCGGGACGGTCGCAATTGCGCACTCTCCCGCTTCTCGGCCCTTGGCGAATTCCTGGATTTATGGTGTCCTAAAAGAATTATGGCCACCATGAACCTGAAGTCCACCGACATAATGCCTGAGTTGGATGTGCTTGCCTCCAAAGCCACCAGCGGGCAATCCCTGATGCAGGGCATCGTTTCGTTGCTTCACGAGAAGCAGACCCGCTACAACTGGGTCGGCTTTTACATGCTGGAAAAAGAGGCCGGCCGCGACATTCTCGTCCTGGGCCCTTTCCGCGGCTCCATGACGCCGCACACCCGCATTCCTCTGAATCAGGGCATTTGTGGAGCAGCCGCTTCCAGCGGTAAAACCATCGTTGTCGATGACGTCAGCGCCGATAACCGGTACCTGGCTTGCTCGCTCGAGACCAAATCCGAAATTGTTGTGCCCGTCTTCGTGAAGGGCAAGGTCGTCGGCGAACTCGACATCGACAGCCACTTTCCCGCCGTTTTCGGGCCTGACGATCGGCGGCTCTGCGAGTACGCCGCCTCGGTCCTTGGCGCTTATCTCGAAAAAGCCAAGTAAGTTCAAAACAAAAGCGCGGCACTCCTCGCCACAGGAGACCGCGCTTTTTTGCAACTCACCAACGCCCGCTACGGGCTCACTACGGAATCGTTGCTTTCACCTCGCTGCTGAACGCGCTTTCATCTCCCTTCGCATCCACCGCCGTCACCGCGTACGTATAGGAATCTCCCGCAACCACATTGGCGTCCGTATAGCTCAGGCTGCTGGCGCCCAAGCCTTCCAGTTCGGCGAATGTCCCCACCCCGGAACTCAGTCGGTACACCTTATATCCCGTGACGCCCTTTGACGGGCTCGCCTTCCACGTCAGCACCACTTTGTGAGTGCTGCTCGCTTGCGACGCCGTCCCGCTCACCTTGATCGTCTGCGGTGAATTGCTGGCCGTGCTGTTCACCGTTACCGAGCCCGTAAACGTTTCGCTCGCGTTGGGCGCGAACTCCACGCTGAGTGTCGCGGACTGCCCGGGCGACAGCGTCGCCCACGCCACTCCGCTCCCGGACCGTCAGTTGCCCGCTGGAGGTATTGATCGAGTCCACCTTCACGGACGTGTTTCCAGTATTCGTGATCGTCACCTGGTCGGTTGCTGTTGATCCCACGTTCACGTTCCCAAAGCTCAGGCTGCTCGTACTCAGCGAGAGAGTTGCCGAGGTCGATGTTCCCGAGCCGCTCATCGAAATATTCAGGCTCGCATTGCTTGCCGTGCTGCGCACCGTCAATGTCCCGGTGCTGTTTCCCGAACTCTGCGGCGTAAATTTCGCGGTGAACGTCAACGAACTCCCGGAGCTAATCACCGTTCCAGAATACAGCCCGGAATAGCCGAATCCGCTTCCACTCACGGCAACGCCGGTGATCGTGATGCTCGCCGATCCGTTGTTCTTCAGCGTGATGGATTGCGAGTTCGTCGAGCCCACCGGCGCCGAACCCAGCGACACACTGCCCGGATTCGCCGACAGCGAGGAACTGCCTCCGCTTGCACTGGTGCCCGTTCCACTCAGCGAGTAACTCAACGTTCCGTTGCTGGCGTTGCTGCTGATGGTGATTGCGCCGTACAGATTCCCCGTCGACCCGGGCTCGAATTTGACCGTGACCGTCACGCTCGAGTTCGTCCCAATGGTGAGCGGCGACGATAGCCCGCTGGCCACCGAATAACCTGGCCCGCTCACCATGTACCGCGAAATAGTGACCGCGGCGCTTCCCGTATTCGATAAGGAAAAACTTAATTGCTTGCTGCTGCCCACATTCACGCTTCCAAAGCTCAGGGAACTCGGGTTGGTGGACAGCGTGCCTTGCGCTGCTGCTGCTCGGGTAATTTTGCCCCCGGCTGCGAAGAGAAGAATCGTTACCAGAAGTGCGCACAGTGTTGGCTGGGAGGGAACACGCGCGCTTCCGGCGGAGGAGGTCCTGCAAAAAGTACCGCTCGTTGGCCCAGTGTGTTTCATACGATTTCACACTACGAGCCGTATTCCACCGAAACTACTGAACCGTATGCGGAAATCGGTACAGCGCCATCCTTAGCTCTACAGCGATGTGCCTTGGCTGTCCTGAGGTTCAGGTAACGCCGAACAGTCCGGTACCCATCGGTATACGCGCACCGATTCCACAAAACTTTTTCTTTGTCGCGAAAATTTTAATTGTCGCTTGTGGTTTCTCTGGCTTTTACCAAAGAAGGGAATCAGCCCTGCGATTCGTCGAATTCCTTCATCCAATCGCGGCCCTTCAGCACTTCGCGTGGTCGCGTGCCGTCGGGTGGGCCCACGATCCCGTCTTTCTCCATCAAGTCGATCAGGTGCGCTGCTCTTCCATAACCGATGCGCAGCCGTCTTTGCAGCGTCGAAGTGGAAGCCCGCCCCATTTCGCAGCAGATGCGTACCGCATCCTGGTACAGGTCGTCGTCCACATCCTCGCCGCCAACGCTGCTTCCGCCGCCGCTCTCACTGCTCCCCGCGCTCTCCGCTTCCGCTGCGTTCTCCGCGTCTTCCTTCGGCGCTTCCAGCAGTTCCTTGTTGTACTTGGCTGGAGCCTGTTCGCGCCAGAAGTCGCACACCGCGCTGATTTCATCTTCGCTGACCAGCGGCCCGTGAATTCGGTGCAGTCTCGCGGAGCCCGCCGGCAAGTACAACATGTCGCCTTTGCCCAGCAACGATTCGGACCCGTTCGCGTCCAGAATCGTGCGCGAGTCCACCTTGCTGGCCACCCGGAACGAAATGCGGGCAGGGAAGTTGGCCTTGATCAAGCCGGTGATTACGTCCACCGACGGCCGCTGCGTCGCCAGGATCAAGTGGATACCCACCGCGCGCGCCATCTGCGCCAGCCGGGTGATCGATTCTTCCACGTTATTCGTGTCCACCATCATCAGGTCCGCCAACTCGTCGATGATGATGATCAGGTACGGAAGCGGCTTGTGCTCGGTTTCTTCTACGTTGTCAAACAGTGAGAGCGACTGCTGCTTCTGCAAGCTTTTGTTGTACTGGTCGATATTCCGGACGCCGCGCTGCGCCAGCAATTTCAACCGGCTCTCCATTTCCCGCGTCGCATTGCGCAGCACGTTCGAAGCTACCTTCGGGTCGGTGACCACGGGCGCGATCAAGTGCGGAATCCCTTCGTATAGGTTCAATTCCAGCCGCTTGGGATCCACCAGCACCATCTTCACTTCGTCCGGCGTCGCCTTGTACAGAATCGACATCATCAGCGAATTGATGAACACGCTCTTGCCCGTGCCCGTCGATCCCGCGATCAGCAAGTGCGGCATGGAGGCCAAATCCGTCACGCGGATTCGCCCGTGCAAGTCCCGCCCCATGGCCAGCGTCAGTTTGCTTGGCGAATTCGTGAACTCCGACGCCTCCACGATCTCCCGCAACGCAATCGTCTGCCGCTTATCGTTGGGCACTTCAATGCCAATCGTCGATTTTCCCGGGATGCGCTCGATCAGGATCGATTCCGCCTGCAGCGCCAGACACAAATCTTCCGTCAGCCCGATAATCCGGCTGTACTTGATTCCCGCTTCCGGCTTGTATTCGAAGGTGGTGACCACCGGGCCCGGATTGATCTGCGTCACGCGCCCTTCCACATCAAATTCGTGGCACTTGCTCTCGATGGCTCGCGCCCGCAGCTTCAATTCGTCTTCATCCAGCTTTTGCTGCCCTTCGCCTTCTTTCAGCAACCCGATGCTCGGCAACCGGTAGTTCGCATTTTTCGTGACTTTCGGCTCAACGGGTTTCTTGGCTTTTTCCTGCGTCAGAAAAACAACCGGTGCTTTATGTCCCTCTTCCTTGCCCTCTGGTTCTTCTTCTGCTTCCAGGACCGCTGTCTTTTTCCTTCCAAAGACGTCGCTCTCATCCTTCATGTGGATCGTCTTGGCATCCTCCGCGTTCGGATCTGCCTTGCCGATAATCTGCGGCGTCACCGGTTTCCGCCCCGCAATGCGCCGCTCTTCCACCTCGCGCTTCATCTGCGCTTGTTCGCGGGTGTCGTGCCATTCCTGCCAGCGCGCCTGTATGCGTTGCAGGATTCCCAGCTTCTCCATTTTGCCCAGCGGGCCCTTGGCGCTGCTGGCCCATGCGTGCGCCCCGCTGAACGAAAAGCTCGTCGTCAGGAACAACGCCACCACCAGAAACGCAATCGCCACCAGATTCGCGCCCCAGATGTTGAATCCGGTCCGCAACCCGTGCGACACCAGCGTTCCCAGCACTCCTCCAGATGGCAACGCCCCGCGCACCTCTGGGAAATGCCACAGCGACAGCAGCGATGGCAGCGAGAGCAGCAGCAACACGTATCCCACAATCGTCGCGGCCTGCGAATCAATTGCCTGGCTTCGCAGCCAGCGATAGCCCAGGATTCCGATCGCCACCGGCAGCAGAAACGCCGCAAATCCAAATACCTGGAACAGTACATCCGACAGGTACGCGCCGAATGGTCCGATCCAGTTGTGTGCCGGATGGTCCTCCGATGCCACTGCGCTTACATTGAATGCCGCATCGCGCGGGTTGTACGTCAGCAGCGACAGCGCCATCAATATGGCCGCTACCAGGCACAAAAATCCGATCAGCTCGTTGAGCCGCTTATTTCCAGTTGGAGTCAGGAAGCGCACGTATTTCTCCTCAGCTTTTGGGGAAGGCTGAGTGTCACAAGCAGGCGCGGCGCTGGTGCGCACTGCTTACGAGGAACGGTCAAATCATACCACCAGCCGCCGCTTTCGCCACCTTCGCGCCGCTCTTGTGATCAGCCGGTCAACACCGGCCCGCCGCTACGATACCAGCCGCGAAGCCCAGAACAATACCGCTGCGCCCACCACAATACGGTAGATCGCGAATGGTCCGAATCCCCGCCGCCGCACATACGCCATGAACCATGCCACGCTGGCGTACGCCACGATGAACGACACCACAAAACCGATCGCCAGCACGATCCATCCGTGTGTATCGATGCTCGACACTCCAATCGGGTTCTCTGTGGCGCTGCCGTGCAGCGATTTGTACAGCGTATATAGCGTCGCCACCACCATCGTCGGGATCGACAGGAAAAAGGAAAACTCCAGCGCCGATGCCCGCGACATTCCCGCTACCTGTCCACCCGCTATCGTTGACATCGATCGCGAAGTCCCCGGGAATACCGCCGACAAGATCTGGCACGCCCCAATCCAGACGGCCTGCCCCAGGCCCATGTCCTCCATGTGCCAAGTGCGGATTCGGGTTGGCGGCGCTGTTTCCCCGGCCTTCTCCGCCTTCGCATTTCGCGCGTCCACGAACCACATCACGATGCCGCCAATCAGCAGCGCCGAGCCCATGATGTACAGGCTCTCCAGATGCTTGCCGATAATCTTGGTCATCAGGAACGACGGGATTGCCGTCACCACAAACGCGATTGCCACGAGGCTCAGCGGATGCGTCAAAATCGTGCGATCTCCGCGTTCCCCGGTTGGAAACGTGGACAAAAATTTCGCAATTCGCGCTCGAAAATAAATCGGCAGGGTCAGGATCGCTCCCAGTTGGATCACGATCGAGTACATCTTCCAGTACCCGCTTCCCAAATCCACATGCAGCAGTTGCTCAGCGATGCGCAGATGCGCTGTTGAACTGACCGGCAGAAACTCCGTTAATCCCTCGACGATTCCCAGAATCACAGACAGCAGATAGTCGTTCACGTGCTCTCCCAAAATTGAGTCAAATTCTTAACCCGGACTGTATTGCAGTTTGTGCGCCGCGCCCGTTGTTTCGATCTGGCCCCGGCGCTCCGCATCTCAGGCTTTCCGATGCGGTGATTCGTGGTACCGCTTCGTACAATAACCGTGAAGGATGCCCGAAGGCAATCCCGTGGCTACTTCAATCCCAACGCTCTTACCGTGCCGTCGTCCACCGTTGTCACGCCATTCACTTTGCTGACCACGCCGAAACCGCCGCTGTAGTCCCACATCGCCCAGCCGAACCCGTAGCGCTCCAGCGTGCTTCGCACGTCCTTGATCCACTGCTCCCGCTGCTGCGCATTCGCTTTGCGATACACACCAAACTCGTTGCAAACCACCGGCACGTTCCACCGCTTGGCCCACGCATCCACCTGCCCGATTTCCAACGCGATGCGCGCCGCGTTCCAGCGGTCTGCCCCATACCGCAGCACTTCCAACCGGTGATCCGCGTCCGGCAAATTCTCGGCAATGGCCTGCACATTTTCCGGTGTCGATGGATACGGCAAGCCCTGCAACCGGTGCCAGTAATTCACTCCCCACGTTGCGCCCTGGTGCGTGAACAGGTGCGGCGAATAGTAGTGAAATACATAGATCACATTTGGATCGCGCAGCGGCTCCAGAAACAGCAATTCATCTTCGCTGGAATACAGCGCTCCCGTCGCCAGAATCGTGTGCTGCGGCGCGCCTTCCCGGATCGCCCGCGCCAGCCTCGCCTGAATGCCCGCCCACCGGTAGCGGTCTTTCACTTCCGGCTCATTCAAAATCTCAAACGTCACCCGCTCTGCCGGATACGTCGAGTAGTGTTTCGCGAACGCTCGCCAGAAATCCGAAAACTGCTCCACAAACGCATCATCTTTTTCCAGTCTTTGCTTAAACGTGCTGTCCGGATGTATGTCCAGCGTAACCGCCAGGTTCTGATCCAGAATCATCTTCACTGCGGCGTCCAGCGAATCCATCAACTCCGGAGAAAGATCGTCCGCGTGCTGATTTCGCCAGAACGGCTCGGGATTCACGCTTAGCCGCACGTGATCGAAGCCCAGTTTTCCCACCAGCGCGATATCCTCCGCTGTCGTCCACGTATCAAATTGTTCTTTGGTGTAGCCCTTGGGGCTGTGCACCTGCGCAAACCATTCGCTTAAATTGATTCCGCGTTGCAGGTACTTTGCCCGGGAAGCGGCCAATGAAGAATTGAGACTCTGTGCCGAGGAAGGATCGAGTGCCATCAGTAGCAGAAAAACCGCTGCCAGTATCTTTCCGAAAGGGAAGTGGACAGGAGCGCAACCGCCAGCGCCCCCGTCCCACCATGCTCCGCTCTCACCGTTACAGCTTGATCGTGACAGTTTTCACCTCGGTGTAGTTCGCGAGGCCGTATTCCCCAAGTTCCCGCCCGATGCCCGACTGCTTGAACCCGCCAAACGGCGCGGCCGCATCGAACACGTCGTAGCAGTTCACCCATACCGTTCCGGCGCGCACTCCGTCTGCAATCGCGTGCGCCTTGGTGATGTCCTTGGTCCACACGGCTGCCGCCAAGCCATAGATCGACTTGTTCGCGCGCTCCACCACCTCGTTGATGTCCTTGAACTTCAGGATCGCCATCACCGGCCCGAAGATTTCTTCCTTGGCGATCTTCATGTCGTCGTGCACATCCGCGAAGACCGTCGGTTCGACGAAGTAGCCCTTGTCTCCCACGCGGTTTCCGCCTGCCAGCAACTTGGCCTTTTCTTTTCGCCCGCTGTCGATGTAGCCCAGCACCTTGTTCATCTGCTCCTGGTCGACCTGCGGTCCCTGTTCCGTCGCCTGATCGAACGGATTGCCCACGGTCCTCTTCTTCGCCCGCGCCACGCTCTTCTCTACGAATTCGTCGTAGCACTTTTCTTCCACAAACAAACGCGATCCCGCGCAGCAGCATTGTCCCTGGTTGAAGAACAGTGCGAAATGCGCTCCTTCGATCGCCTGGTCCATGTCCGCGTCCGCGAACACGATGTTCGGGCTCTTCCCGCCCAGCTCCAGCGTCACTCGCTTCAGATTCGAATCGGCGGCCGCTTTCATGATCAGGTGCCCGACTTCCGTCGATCCCGTGAACGCCACTTTATCCACGTCCATGTGTCGCGCAATCGCCCCGCCCGCCGTCGGCCCGTAACCCGGCAACAGGTTCAGCACGCCTTCCGGGAAACCCGCTTCCATTGCCAGTTCGCCCACCCGCAACGCCGTCAGCGGAGTCTGCTCCGCCGGCTTCATCACCACCGTGCATCCCGTCGAAAGCGCTGGACCCAGTTTCCACGCCTGCATCAGCAGCGGAAAATTCCACGGAATAATCTGCCCGACAACCCCTACCGGCTCGTGCTTCGTGTACGAAAAATACCGTCCCTGCACCGGAATCGTCTTCCCGTGATTCTTGTCCGCCCATCCCGCGTAATAGCGATAACACGCGATTGTCAGCGGCACATCCGCGGCCAACGCCACGTGATACGGCTTTCCGTTGTCCAGCGACTCCAGTTCTGCCAATTCTTCCGCGTGCTTCTCGATCAAGTCGGCCAGCTTGTACATCAAGTTTCCGCGCTGCGCCGCGGCCATCTTCCGCCAAGGCCCCTTATCAAATGCCGCGCGCGCTGCCGCTACCGCCTTGTCCACATCGGCCGCGTCCGCCTCCGCGACATGCGTAATCACTTCTCCTGTCGATGGATTGATCGTCGGAAATGTTTTGCCGGACGCCGCATCCTGCCATTTCCCGTTAATCAGTAGTTTCGTCGCCGTCACTTTTACCTTCGGCTCAATTACCGTTGTCGCCGTTGCCATAATTCCTCCCGTGCCCTCGTTCAAGTATTAAACCCATCCCACAGCAATCAGCAGAGGTTATACCTACGCCTTGCGGGAATCAATCGGTTCGCGCTGGGACCAGCGCCCCGTTCAGGGTCGCCTCCACCGTCTGTTTTTCAGAGAAATTTAATGCGAAGGATGTTTACGCCGGCGCTTCTGCCGTCTGCCGGCTTGCCCGCAGCACCACCCACGCGACCATCAGGCTGGCCACCATCAACGTCGCTGCCAGATAATACGGTGCTCCCGGAGTATTCCACGTCTTTCGGGTCGCGATCGCCAGAGAAAATACCTGCGTAAATAGCAACGGTCCGATCATTCCCGTGAGTGCTCTCAGCGAGTTGATCGCTCCTTGTAGTTTGCCTTGCGACGTCACGTCCACCCGCCGCGACATCAGCGACTGCATCGCCGGTCCCGCCACCCCCCACAGAGCGATCAGCGGTATCGCCGCCAAAAAGGACCACGACTTCGTCGCCAGTCCAAATCCCAAAAAGCCGATCGCCCCGTACAGCAATCCGGATATCAAGCTCGCTCGCTCACCAAACTTCTTCACGTATGGCCCTACCAACCCGCCGGACACAATCGCCGAGCACACCCCGACTGCGGCCAGCGAGATGCCCACATCTTTTTCCGTCCATCCGTAGCGATACTCCGCATACAGCACAAACACGCTCGGCAGCGATTGATGCGCCAGGTAATACAACACGTTCACGACCGCCAAACCGCTCAACTCCGGATGCGATCTCAGCAGCGACAACGATCCCAACGGATTCGCCATGTGCCACGCTGACTTGGCCCGCTTCTCCGGCGGCAAAGATTCCGGTAATACAAACAATCCATACAGGAAATTCGCCAGGCTCAGTCCCGCAGCCAGCCAGAATGGCGCGCGCAGGCTGTGCGCTCCCATTAACCCGCCCACCGCCGGGCCAATCACGAATCCCAGGCCAAACGCCGCGCCCAGCATCCCGAATTTTTTCGCTCGTCCTTCTTGCGGAGTTACGTCCGTGATGTACGCGAACGCCGTCGATACGTTTGCCGTGGTGATCCCCGAGATGATTCGTCCCACAAACAGCCAGCGCAGCGACGGCGCCAGCGCCATGAAAATGTAGTCCAGTCCCAATCCCAGGCAGGAAATCAGGATCACCGGCCGCCGGCCGAAGCGGTCCGACCACGCCCCCAGCAACGGCGAGAACAAAAACTGCATCAACGCCCACGCAAACGCGAAGTATCCCGTCACCGAGGACGCTCGCGCCATGTTCCCGCCCTCGAACTGGATAATCAGGTTCGGCAGCACCGGAGCGATGATCCCGAACGCCAGAAAGTCCAGCGCCACCGTCACGATAATGAAATAGTACGCAGCTTTGGAGGCCGCCTTCGCTGTCTGCGGATCGTTTACCGCGCTCACTGCGTTCTCCTGTGGTTGGTTCGGCTGGAGCTGTCCAGCTTGCCTGCGAATCGCTTAGACTTCCAGAATTACCGGCAGTATCAACGGCCGCTTCGAAGTGTGCTTGTTGATGTATCGCTTGAGGTCCACCCGGATTTTTTCCTTGATTACCGACCAGTCCGCGCGCTCTTCCAGGTTCGACAGTTCGAACGTTTTCGCGATGATCTCTCGCGCTCCGTTCATCAATTCGCTGCCGTTTTCGCTCATCAGGCCCCGCGCCACGATTTCAATCGATGACTCCAATTTTCCGGTGTGTTTGTCGATCGCGATAATCGGCACCACCACGCCTTCTTCCGAAAGGTGCTTGCGGTCCCGCACCACGATCTCTTCAATCTCTTCCAGCGATCCACTGTCCACCAGCACTCTGCCCGCAGACACCGGATCTCTGCGGAACGCTCCGTCTTCGGTGAACTCGATGCACTTCCCATCCTCGAGAAGCAGAATCTCCCCGCTCACCGCGCCCAACTGATGCGCCAGCGCCGCGTGACGGAACAGATGCCGGTACTCGCCATGCACCGGAATGAAATACTTCGGCTTCACCAGTCGCAGCATCAACTTCTGCTCTTCCTGGCTCGCATGTCCCGAAACGTGAATCGTTCCCCCGGCGTTGTCGTAGTACACCAGCGCCCGTCGCCGGAACATGTGATCCAGCATCCGGAAAATCGCTTTCTCATTCCCCGGGATAATTCTCGCCGACAAAATCACCGTATCGTTTTCATCTACGCTGACGAACCGGTGGTTGTCCACCGCAATTCTCGATAGCGACGACATCGGTTCCGCTTGCGATCCGCTCGCTAGAATCAGCAGCCGTTTCGGTTCGAAGCTGCGAATATCCTGCGGGCGCACCACCATGCCATCGGGAATGTTCAGGTACCCCAGATCGTGCGCAATTTCCACGTTGTCGATCATGCTCCGGCCGACAAACGCCACCTTGCGCCCGGCGCGCTCCGCAACGTCGATCACCTGTTGTATGCGCTGAATGGAGGAAGCGAAGCACGATAAAATCACGCGCCGCGGCGCAGACCGCGTCAGTTCTTCGATTCGCGGCACCACCGTTCGCTCCGACGGTGTGAAGCCCGGCCGCTCCACGTTCGTGGAATCGCTGAACAGCGCCAGCACTCCCTCACTTCCATACCGCGCGAAGGTGTGCAGGTCGAACGGCACATTGTCCACTGGCGTCTGGTCGATCTTGAAATCACCTGTGTGGATGACCACACCCAGCGGCGTCTTGATCGCCAGCGCGACGCAATCGATCGTGCTGTGCGTTACGGTGATGAACTCGATCTCGTACGGCCCGATTTCAATCAGTCGCCCCGGAATCACTTCCAGCAATTTCGCCGAATCCAGCAGCCCCGCTTCTTCCAGTCGCTTCTTCGCCAGCGCCAGCGTGAACCGCGTCCCATAAATCGGCACATTCAGGTCCCGCAAAATATACGGCAGAGCGCCGATGTGATCCTCGTGCCCATGGGTCAGCACGATTGCTCGAACGTGTTGCCGGTTCTGTTTCAGGTACGTGATGTCCGGTATCACCAGGTCCACGCCCAGCAATTCCGATTCCGGGAACATCATGCCCGCGTCGATCACAATGATGTCGTCGCCGTAGCGCAACACCATCATGTTCATTCCAAATTCGCCTAAACCACCCAGGGGGATTGCCAATAACGACTGGTTGTTCTTACTCAAGCCTGCGTCTCTTTTCTCTAGATCAACCTAGATGCGGGAACTCAATCCGAAATCGTATCACACTGCCTCGTTGGACCTTCCCTCCCGATCCCCCCGCCATCCCTTCGTTTACGAAAATTCACGATTTCCCTGATATAGTCGAGCCTCCGTTCCCGTATTCACTCTGCCAGTCTGAAACTCAATCCAAGAGGGGAGGGAATCCCATGAAATGTCGTTTCGCTCCGTATTTCGTGGCGCTGTTTCTCGTTTGTTGTAGCCAGCTCTCGGCCCAGCAACTTTCCACCGCCGACCGCGATAAGGCCATGCAGTATCTCGAAAGCACCAAGAAAAATCTGCTCGCCGAAGTTCAGGGTCTTTCGCCCAATCAGTGGAACTTCAAAGCTGCGCCGGACCGCTGGTCCATTGCTCAATGCCTGGAACACATCGATGCTACCGAAGATATGATCCGCAACATGATCGTCGATCAGGTGATGAAGGCTCCCGCGGCCCCCGATCGTGACGTCGCCAAAATCGATGCCAACATCCTGGCTAGGGTTCCCGACCGCAGCCAAAAACGTCAGGCCCCCGAACCTCTTAAGCCCACCGATCGCTTCGGCTCGCCCGAGGCCGCTCTGCAGCATTTCATCGAGTCACGCGCTAAAACCGAAGCGCTTCTGAACGACACGCCCGGCTTGCGCGACCACGCCACTGATAGCCCGATGCCCGGCGTCAAGTTCGATGGTTACGAGTGGATTTTGATGATTGCCGCGCATTGCGAACGGCATACCAAACAAATCATGGAAGTGAAAGCCGATCCGAATTTCCCAAAATCCTGATTGCCGCTACTTGATTTGACAGAAAAATGGGCGCGTCCCTGAAAATGGCGCGCCCTTCTTTTCTTCACTGAACAGTTCAGTCGTTTCTGCCCCCAAAAAACAGGTGCGCGATCGCCACCAGAATCACCGCGCCCACCGTGGCCGCCGCGAGCGAAAACAGAAACGTGTTCGAATGTACGATTCCCAGCTTCGTGAAGATCCATCCGCCCACCACTGAACCGATCAGCCCCAGAATGATATCGCCGATGCATCCGAAGCCTTTTCCGCGCGCCAATTTTCCCGCCAGCCATCCGGCCACCAGCCCCAGCAGGATCCAACTCAGCAGGCTGTTCGGCCAACCCACCCGTACATCGACATCCGTCGTACTCACCTGCACCATGGAAATGATATTCAGCAACGCGCTCATGATCTCCTCCTAAACCTTTCCCGCCAGCGGTTCCTGTTGCGTCATGCAGTGGATCGTTCCCAGTCCCAACACCAGATCCCGGCAGTGAATCCCCACAACTTCTCGCCCGGGAAACAGCTTGGCCAGAGTGTTCAGCGCGACCCGATCGTTCGCATCGTTGAAGGTCGGCACCAGCACCAATTTGTTCGCAATGTAGAAGTTGGCATAACTCGCCGGCAACCGCTGCCCGCGAACACCACCGCTTTCGGCATCGGCAGCGTCTCCACGCGCAACTCGTTGCCATCCTGATCCGTCATTTTCTGTAATCGCTCAAAGTTCTCCCGCAGCGCCGCGTAGTTCGCGTCCGCGCGATCTTCTTCCACAATGGTCACTACCGTTCGCTCATCCACAAATCGCGTTAAGTCGTCCACGTGTCCATGCGTGTCGTCGCCGGAAATTCCGTTGCCCAGCCACAAAACCTTCGTCACTCCCAGATATTCCCGGAACACTTCCTCATAATCCTCTTTCGTGAAGCCGGCATTGCGTTCCTGCACCTTGCTCTGCAGGCACTCTTCCGTCGTCAGCAGCGTCCCCCGCCCATTCACGTCGATCGATCCGCCTTCCAGCACCACTCGCCGCCCTTTGTGCGTCGGCTCAAAAATCCGCCGCTTCAATTTCTGGTTGGCCTTATCCACCACCGCAGCGTCCTTCTTATGATTCGCGTATTTCGCCCATCCGTTGAACACGAAGTGGCTGTACGCCACCTCACCATCAGCGCTCTTCACGCAGATCGGCCCCGAATCCCGCATCCATCCTCGATCCGTCGGCACTCGAAAAAACACCACCTGCTCCAGGTCCGCTCCGGCCTTCCGCAAAATCCCGCGCACCCGCTTTTCCGCATCCGCCGACTCCACCATCAGGAACACGCGCTCCACGCGCGACAGATGCCTCACAATTTCCGCAAACGCCCACGGAATCGGCGCAAATTTCCCCGGCCAATCCGTCAGCTCATGCGGCCATCCGAGCCACGTCGCCTCGTGCGGCTCCCATTCCGCGGGCATCCGGAATCCCAACTCCGCAGGCGTTCCAGTCTTTTTCATTCCGATTCGCCGCCCCAGCGCTTCAGCAGCGGCGCAAACGCATCAATCCGGCGATCCCGGAAAAATGGCCAGTTCCTGCGCGTATCCTCGCTCAGTTTCGAATCGCACTCCACCACCAGAATCTCTTCTTTCTCTCCCGCCTCTTTCAAAATCTGTCCCGAAGGATCCGCCACAAACGAATGGCCCCAGAATTCCAGCCCCGGATCGCCTTTGTCCGGCTTGCCTTCGAAACCCACGCGATTCACCACCGCCACATACATCCCGTTGGCAATTGCGTGCGCCCGCTGAATCGTCATCCACGAATCCAGTTGCGCCTTTCCAAATTGCGCTTTTTCGTGCGGATGCCAGCCGATGCTCGTCGGATAAAAAATCACTTCCGCGCCCTGCATTGCCGTCAGCCGCGATCCTTCCGGATACCACTGGTCCCAGCAGATTTGCACTCCCAAGCCGCGCATACTTCGTATCGAAATTCAGAAATCCCAGGTCGCCCGGCGTGAAATAAAACTTTTCGTAGTACAGCGGGTCGTCCGGAATGTGCATTTTCCGGTATTTCCCCAGGTAGCTGCCGTCCGCATCCAGCACCGCGCACGTGTTGTGATACACCCCGGCCGCTCTGCGTTCGAATAGCGACACCACCAGCGCCGCCTTATTCTCTTTCGCTACCCGCGCCATGCGTTCCGTCGTCGGCCCAGGAATCGGCTCCGCCAGATCAAACAACTCCGCTTCTTCCGAGCGGCAGAAATATTCCCCCGCAAACAATTCGTGCAGGCAGATGATCTGCGCTCCCTGTTTCGCCGCTTCGCGAATCTTTTCTTCGGCTCGCGTCAGGTTTTCTTCTTTGTTTGTGGTGCAGCGCATCTGCACCAATCCCACTGTAAATTTCCTGCTCATGCCGCCATCCTATCACGCGCATCGCGCGCCAATAATGTATCGTCGCCGCGGATTCCGCTTTCCTTCTTTTACCGTTTGTACTATCAATTCTGTATCATACAGGCTCCGATTCTGAGAATCGGATTCCTTCTGCGGACTTTCAAATTTTCCGAGGAGCTTTCATGGCCAAGAAATCCAAGAAAACCGTCACGGGCCGCGTCCTGCACGATCCGGTGAAGGACAAGCTCCGCCCCATTTTTCCCCTCGATCTTTCCAAAATCCGCACCATCGACGATCTCGTTCGTGCCATGGGTGACACCGCCTACACTGCCCGACAGATCGGCGATGCCGCCGATGTCCTCGAAGCCATGGCTCGCGATAAGGACTGTTTCGTGGTCATGACTCTTGCCGGCGCTCTCACCGTTGGCAAAATGGGTCTCGTCTTTTGCGACCTCATCGAATCCGGCGTCGTCAAAGCCATCGTCTCCACCGGCGCGCTCATGGCTCACGGTCTGGTCGAAGCCACCGGCCGCTCGCACTTCCGCTACGATCCCTCCAAGATGGACGATAACGAGCTCTTTTTCGCCGGCTACAACCGCGTCTACGACTCCATCGAGCCGGAAAGCAATCTCGATCACGTCGAAGATGTCGTCGACGGCATTCTCCAGGATTGGGATCCACAGGAAGTTGTTTGCAGTTGGAAACTCCACCAGCGCATCGGCGAGTATCTCGTCAAGAACACCAAAGGCCGCGGCATTCTCAAGTCCGCCTACAACCACAAGGTTCCCGTCTTCGTTCCCGCCTTCAGCGATTCCGAACTGGGTCTCGACTTCGCCCTCAATAAATATGGCCGCCAGCGCGATGGCCGCCCCATCCTGCGCTTCGATCCCTTCGAGGACTTCGAGCATTTTGCCGACATCATGATGGCTACCAAAAAAATGGGCATCTTCACCATCGGTGGCGGCGTGCCTCGCAACTGGTCGCAACAGTTTGGCGTTTATGCGGAATTGATGGCTCGCCGCGGCTACAAGAAACTTCCGCTTAAAGCGCTACAGCTATGGCGTGCGCATCTGCCCGGAACCGGTGAATTGGGGTGGCCTCAGCGGCAGCACCTACACGGAAGCCGTGAGCTGGGGCAAGTTTGTTCCGCCCGAAGAAGGCGGCAAGCTCGCGGAAGTTCTCGACGACGCGACCGTCGCTCTTCCGCTCGTCGTCGGCGCCGTCCTGCAGCGCATCGGCTACCTGAAGAAAAAATAACGCGCGCGGCCGTGCGAAATCGCACCGCCACCAAATCTTTCAATTTGAAAAGGGAATTATCGGCCGCAGGCCGCGGCCCGTCTCGCTCAGTCGTCTTCGCCGATCAAAAACGCCGCCGTCAGCACGGTCGTCCACAATCCGCGCTTGTCGCCCACGGCGGACTGCGTGATGTTCATCGTGCGAACGATCTTGTTCGAAATCCGGTAAACTTCCTTCTTCTCGTCCCACGACAGGTCCGGATCGAATTCCACGTTCAGCGTCGTCGCCAGCATTTCCGCCGCGAGTTCTTCCGCGTACTCCCCGGCCACTTCCTCGGTTTCGCCGAACGAGTGATGCTCGCTCAAATATCCATACATCGATTTATCGCTGGGCAGCGCCAGTCCGATGCTTGCCGCGATCAACCGGTGCGGTTCGCGCGTCGAATTTTCGCTGATCACCGTGAACGCCACTTGCCCGGGCCGGATTTGCTTCAGCCCTTCGCTTCGTGTGATCAATCTGCAGTTCGGGGGGAAGATGGAAGACACGCGCACAATATTGCAAGCGGCGATTCCCGCATTGCGCAGAGCCAACTCGAAGCTCGACAGCCGCTCGCGATGCTTTCCGACGCCCTTGGTGAGAAAAATTTTCTTAGCTACAAACGCCATGGTGCCGGGTCGCGGCCTCCGTCAATAAACTCGCGCGTAAAATATTTGCGCTTGTTGAAAAGTAACAACAACTGCCTGCACTGTCAATCGAATACACTTTGTTCGCCCGCGCGCTCGTCGCCCTTGCTCCCGTCTCTCCATCCTTTATTCTCGTTGTTTCTTATTCGCCTGCGATGTGGCGTACCAGTTTTCCCAGCGGGCGGCACAGCGCCAGCACTCTTCCCAGATCTTCCGCCGTAAAATCCGGGCCCGCCTCTATCGCCGTCATGCCCTTGCGGCTGATCTGCATCACTCCCACCACTTTTCCCTCGCACAAGATCGGCGCGCTCACGATTTTCTGTATCGCTTCACCCGACGTAGTCGTCGAGCGCACGCCTTCGAATACGCTCGCGTGCCGCACCGCCGAAAAATTATTGTTTATTTCCGGGCGGCTCTCGCGCACCGTGCGAGCCGCCAGCGCCGCGTTGCTCGACAGCGGAATGAATCCCACATTCTTCAGCGCCTGCGGCACCAGGAAGTGCAGGTGTTTCCAGCGCACCGAAACTCCCAGGATCGCTACCTCGTCCGTCTTCACCGACAAATATTTCGCGATCTTCTCACCTATCGCCGTCAACGACACGTCCGCCGCTGCGCTCTTGTCATTCTCCAGTGCGCTCGACAGGCGCTCCAGTTCCGATACCAGGCTGCTCGTAGCCATACGTTCCTTGCCGCAGTCGCAGAATTCTCCGAACCTCGAAACAGGCAGGTATTTGGGGACCTGTGGAGACTTTCCGTGCTGCCTTTATCTTCACGGTCCCCGCCGCTTCCCGCAACATTTTTTCGAAATGTTTGTGCCTTTCGTACTCACAGCTTGCTTGCAACGTTTTTCCCAAGTTCATATACTGGATATGCCGCGAGTCCATCGCGCCCTGCATTTCGCGACTCCAACATCTTCATGGGGATTTCACGGCGGAGCGGGCATGTTTCTTAGGGTTACCTGGCCTGATTTTCGTTCGTCCTCGGCCTCTGTTCTTTCGAACATCTCTCATTGTGGTTACAAGGATCAACACACTCCATGAGCGCTACTGCGGTTCAACTTCCGCCCAATAGTTTGCGATTCTGGCAGACGACCGTTGGCAAGAAAGCCATCATGGCCGTCACCGGCTTCATTCTCTTCGGCTTTGTTATCGGCCATCTGATCGGCAATCTGCAGATCTTTCTGCCGCCCGAAAAAATCAATCATTACGCCGCTACCTTGCGCTCCGTTCCCGCGCTTCTGTGGGGAGCCCGAATCACTTTGCTGATCTCCGTCTTCCTGCACATCTGGGCCTCTTACAAATTGTGGGTTCTGCAACGCGAAGCGCGCCCGGTCCGCTACGTTCGCAAGGCCAATATCAACTCCACCTACGCCTCTCGCACCATGATCTGGAGTGGTCCCATCCTTCTCGCGTTCATCATCTTTCACCTGCTGCACTTCACCTTTGGCGTCGTTCATCCCGGCGGCCCGTTCGTCGAGCATGACGTTTACAACAATGTCGTCACCGGCTTTCAGTTCTGGCCCGTTTCGCTCTTCTACATCATCGCGATGGTGATGCTGTGCTATCACCTATATCACGGCCTGTGGAGCATGTTTCAGACTCTCGGCTTCAGCCACCCGGTGTACACGCCGTGGTTGCGTGGTTTTGCCAAACTCGTCGCCATTCTTATCGCCGTAGGAAATATTTCCATCCCGGTTGCCGTTCTCGCCGGTTTTATCAAGCCTGTCTAGGAGCCTGATTTTATGGAATTAAAATCAAAAGCGCCTACCGGGCCAATCGAACAGTCTTGGGATCATCACAAGTTCAACCTCAAGCTGATCAATCCGGCCAACAAGCGCAAGTACAACATCATCGTCGTGGGTTCCGGTCTTGCCGGCGGCGCGGCCGCTGCCAGCCTCGGCGAACTCGGTTACAACGTGCAGTGCTTCTGCTATCAGGATAGCCCTCGCCGCGCGCACTCCATCGCCGCTCAGGGTGGCATCAACGCCGCGAAAAATTATCACAATGACGGTGACAGCATCTATCGCCTCTTCTACGACACCGTCAAAGGCGGCGACTTCCGCGCTCGCGAAGCCAACGTCTACCGCCTCGCGCAAGTCAGCGTCAATATCATTGACCAGTGCGTCGCCCAGGGCGTGCCCTTCGCCCGCGAATACGGCGGCCTGCTCGACAATCGTTCCTTCGGCGGCGCGCAAGTCTCACGCACCTTCTACGCCCGTGGCCAGACCGGCCAGCAACTCCTCTTAGGCGCCTATCAGGCTCTCGAACGCCAGATCGGCCTCGGTTCCGTCAAAATGTATCCGCGCACGGAGATGCTTGACCTCATCGTCGTCGACGGCCATGCCCGCGGCATCGTCACCCGCGATCTGCTCGACGGCAAAGTCGAAGTGCACATCGCCGACGCCGTGATTCTCGCCACCGGCGGTTACGGCAACGTCTTCTATCTCTCCACCAACGCCAAGGGTTGCAACGTCACCGCCACCTGGCGCGCCTACAAGCGTGGCGCTTTGTTCGCCAATCCCTGCTTCACGCAAATTCACCCAACCTGCATCCCCGTCGCCGGAGACTACCAGTCCAAGCTCACCTTGATGTCTGAGTCGCTGCGCAACGACGGCCGCATCTGGGTTCCCAAGCAGGCCGGCGACAAACGTTCGCCTTCCCAGATCCCCGAATCCGAGCGCGATTACTACCTCGAACGCCGTTACCCCAGTTTCGGCAACCTCGTGCCTCGCGACATCGCTTCCCGCGCTGCCAAGGCCGAATGCGATGCGGGCCGCGGCGTAGGTGAAACCGGACTCGGCGTCTACCTCGATTTCGCCGACGCCATCCAGCGTCTCGGCAAACACAAAATCGCCGAACGCTACGGCAATCTCTTCGAAATGTACGAGCGCATCACCGGCGAAGACCCCTACACCGTCCCCATGCGCATCTATCCCGCCACGCACTACACCATGGGCGGCCTGTGGGTCGATTACAACCTGATGTCCACCATTCCCGGGTTATTCGTCCTTGGGGAAGCCAACTTCTCCGATCACGGCGCCAATCGCCTCGGCGCCAGCGCCCTCATGCAGGGCCTCGCCGACGGCTACTTCATTATTCCGTATACCATTGGCGATTATCTTGCCACCGCCAAGCCGGCGAAGGTCGCCGCGGACCATCCGGCAGCGAAGGAAGCCGTCGCCAACGTCACCGCGATCACCAACAAACTGCTCAACGCCAAAGGCACGCGCACTGTCGATTCCTTCCACCGCGAACTCGGCAAAATCGTTTGGGATTATTGCGGCATGGCCCGTAACGCAGACGGCTTGCGCAAAGCGCTATCGCTCATCGCCCCGCTCAAACAGGACTACTGGAATAACGTCCGCGTGATCGGCGCCAACGAGGAATTCAACCAATCGCTGGAAAAGGCCGGTCGCGTCGCCGACTTCTTCGAACTCGCCGAACTGATGTGCGTCGACGCCCTCGACCGCAACGAATCCTGCGGCGGCCATTTCCGCGAGGAATACCAGACCCCGGAAGGCGAAGCCCTTCGCGACGATCACAACTACTCGTACGTCGCGGCCTGGGGCTATCAGGGTCCCGACAATGCACCCGAACTGGTCAAAGAGCCGCTGACCTTCGACTATGTCCATCCCTCCCAGCGGAGCTACAAGTGATGCGCACCACCCTTACGGAGCCGATCTCCCTATGAAACTCACGCTGCACATCTGGCGTCAGAAAAACGCTCAAGACAAGGGCCGCATGGTCCGCTACGAACTTCCCGACGTCAGCTCCCACATGTCGTTCCTCGAGATGCTCGACGTCCTCAACGAATCCCTCATCATGAAGGGCGAAGATCCCGTCGCTTTCGATCACGATTGCCGCGAAGGCATCTGCGGCATGTGCGGCATGATGGTCAACGGCAAAGCCCATGGCGGCTTCAAAGGCACCACCATCTGCCAGCTGCACATGCGCCATTTCAAGGACGGCGATGAGCTGTACCTCGAGCCTTGGCGCGCCAAAGCCTTCCCGGTCATCAAGGACCTTGCCGTCAACCGCCGTTCTTTCGATCGCATCATCGCCGCTGGAGGATTTATCTCTGTCCCCACCGGCAGCGCTCCCGATGGCAACGCCATTCCTATTCCCAAAGAAGACGCCGATCTGGCTATGGATGCGGCCGCCTGCATTGGCTGCGGCGCCTGCGTCGCGGCCTGCCCCAACGCCGCCGCCGCGCTCTTCGTGGGCGCAAAAATCTCGCACCTTGGCCATTTGCCGCAAGGCCAGCCCGAACGCGACCGCCGCGCTCTCGCCATGATTCAGCAGATGAACGTGGAAGGGTTTGCCAACTGCACCAACATTGGCGAATGTGAAGCCGTTTGCCCCAAGGAAATCAAGCTCGAAGTGATCGCCCGCGCCAATCGCGACTACATCAAGGCATCCTTCGTCGAGCGCCCCGAAGCCGAAGTCGCCGGGGCCGGCTGATCCGCTTCGAACCGCTAAGCCAGCGCTTCCAGGAAGTACATAAACATCCGGTAGCCCGCCACGTAACTGAACGGCGCCAATTCCAGGGAATAGTGGCCCACTGGCAGCTCCAGAGTCCGCGTCTCCGCCCCATTCTTCCGCAAAGCCGTCAGCATCTGTTCCGTCAGCTCCGGCAAGAACGTCGGATCGTACTTGCCGTACACCATGAACGTGTTGCGGCCCGCGCCCATGCCTCGCTCCACGTACGGCATCGGACTGATCGGCGCCCAGTATTCGCGCAGCTCCTCAACGCTTACCTGGTGCCGCAATCCTTCCCACACGTGATTGGTGGTCATGCCCTGGCTGACCACATCCGCAAAATAAGTAGACACATGAAAAAATCCGCCCGCGCGCACTCGCTTGTCGTGCACCAGCGTGATGTACCCCACCGACGAACCAATACTCGTCCCCAGAATCCCCAGCCGGTCGTAGCCTTGCCGCTCCAGCCACGTCAGGCACGCCCGCGCATCCTGCACCGCCTGCCGGTTCGCCGCGATCGTCAACCCAATGTTCGGCCCCACCAGTTGGTCCGCACGCTCGTGCCCCTTGGCCATGCGCCGGTCGTGATACGGCAGGCTCATCTTCATCGCCGAAATTCCCATGCGCTGCAACCAGTGGCATAGCGCGCTCTGTCCGTGCCACTTCGCGTTCCAGTTCGGCAGCACCAGCACCGCGGCTCCCTGCTTCTTCGCCCGGAAAAACTGCGCATGCACCGTGTTGTTCTCGGGCCACGGCGACTCCACCGGGCTGGTAAACGTCAGCACATCCTGATCGTCCAGCCGGTAATCGCTCACTTCGCTCGGCCTATACCATTCCTCGCTCTTCTCGATGGCCTGCCTGGCGTACTCGCTCACAAACGCCTTCGGATCCTCGTGCGTTCCATTCCCGTTGATGTGCTCCAGGCCCCATTCGAACCCGCGCACCTTCCGGTTATCGTCCGTCGTCCAACGCCGGTGCTCGTAGCGCCGGATCCAGTGCTCATACCAGCTCATTGCCATACCTACAGTTTACCGCTTCTGCGTACCGCTCGCCCCGTTAGCCATCCGACACTCCGCCGTCCTCCTTCGTTGAGCCACCCTCCCGCCTGTGGCACAGTCGAATCTGTGATCCCTTTCTTTTTCTTCCTGTTCGGCATCGTCATCGGCAGCTTTCTGAACGTCTGCATCAGCCGCATTCCCGAGGGCATCTCCATCGTCTCCCCCGGCTCCCGCTGCCCCCGCTGCCTCGCAGCCATCAAGCCCTATGACAATGTCCCGGTCTTAGGCTGGTTGTGGCTGAAAGGGAAGTGCCGCAACTGCGGCCTGCCGATCTCTCCGATGTACCCCATCGTCGAGTTCCTCACCGGCGTCTTTTTCGTCCTCGCCTACTACGAATTTGGCCTGACCCTGATCACCTTCAAGTGGATCATCTTCACCTGCCTGATCATCGTTCTTGATCGTCACCGACTTCCGCGTCCGCATCCTGCCCGATGCCGTCAATTGGTTTGGCTTTGGGCTCGGGCTGGCCTTCGCCACCCGCATCTGGCCCGACGGTTACGCCGATCTGATCCTCGCCAAAATCCCCCTTCCCACCTATTTACCGCTGGCGTCATCAACGCCCTGCTCGGCGCCGCTTTTGGCGCTTTTTCCTGTGGGGAACCGCAGTAGCCTACAAATTCGTCCGCAAACGCGAAGGCATGGGCATGGGCGACGTCAAGATGATGGCTATGGTGGGCGCCTTCCTGGGAGTGCGCGGCGCTTTCCTGACCATCCTCATCGGAACCCTGCTCGGCAGCCTGCTCGGCCTCGCCTGGATTCTCGCCCTCTACGCCTTTGGCTGGAAGAAGGAGCTGGCTCGCCGCGCCGCTCGCCGCAATGTCGGCCCGTACTCCAAGCTCCGCTGGACCATCGCCTCCCAGTACCAGCTCCCCCTCGGCACCTTCCTGGGAATCGCCGCTCTCGTTTTGGTCTACCTCATGCCCGTGGTGGCCCCCCGCCTGAGCCTCTGACCTGTCTTTCCTGCCAGTAATCCTTTCGCCTTTGTCCGCCCTCTTAGTCTCCCCGCGGCGGTACAATGGCTAGGTACCCAGCCGGCTTCGTTGGATCGCTGTTTTGCTGGAGGCCACCCTATGTGTCTGAAAATTCGCGTTGCGTCGCTTGTCCTTCTCGCCGCATGCACCGGCGTCTGCGCCCTCGCCCAAGATCCACAGGCTACCGACCCCGTCGCCGAAGCCGCTCGCCAGGCCCGCGCCCAGGAAAAGAAGGAAGGGAAGCCCAAGAAGGTTTACACCAACGACGATTCGATCTTTAAGTCTTCGACTCCGGCCCCGCCTCCCGCCGATGCCGCCACAGGCGCCCCCAATACCGCTGCAAACGCCGACAAAGACAAAGCTAAAGACGACAAGGACAAGGACGCCGAGAACGATCCCAAGAGCGAAGCCTACTGGCGCAAGCGTTTCGCGGCTCAGCGCTCCAAAATCGCCAACGCTGAAAAAGAACTCGATGTCCTACAGCGCGAACTCGACAAGGATCAGCTTCAGTATTATCCCGATCCCCAGAAAGCCCTCATGCAGGGCTACACCCGTTCCGACATCAACGATCGGCAGGCCAAAATCGACGCCAAGAAAAAAGAAATCGACAGCCTGAATCAGGGCCTCAGCGATCTGGAAGATGATTTGCGCAAGGCTGGCGGCGACCCCGGTTGGGCCCGCTAGGTAAATAACAGTATACAAACTATCTAGTAAACTATAGAATCGGGACATGTACGGCCCGGTACATTCCGCCCGCACCAGTACCCCTTACGCGCTTCACCTGCTCGGCTCCACTCTCCTGATCGGTTGCTCGTCGATTTGCGGAATCTTGTTCTTGCGCTACGCCTTGCTTCATTCCGTCGAATTCGTGATTCTCTTCCCAGCTTCGCTGGTTTGTTTCGCCTTTGCCATCGAACAGGTGATTCGCGTCCGGCACTATCTGCGGCGCCCTTCCTCCGCTCGATTCCCCTCTCAATAAATCGCCGCGATTACGCGCTCTTCTTTTCCGCCTTTTGCTTTTCGTACGTGCCGATCAGTTCGGCCTCTTCCAGTACTTTGCCTTCCAGCGCCTGCTGCACCTCAGCTGCTGTCGCTCCCAACGGAAGGCCCAGCGTCTCCTTCAACGCGTACAGCCGCACATGATAGTGATGCTTTCCCGATGGCGGATTCGGCCCCGTATACCCCAGTTGTCCACCGTCATTTTCTCCCTGCTGGCCCATGTCCGAAGCGGTGGCCTGCTTGGGAAGGTTCTCCTGAATCTTGTTCACCGTCGGCGGAATGTCGTACAACAGCCAGTGTGTGAATCCGTTCTGTCGCGGTGCGTCCGGATCGTGAATGATCAGCGCAAACGCGTTCGTCCCTTCCGGTGCGTCCGCCCAGCTGAACTCCGGCGACACATTCTCTCCGTCCGCCGTGAACTTTCGCGGTATTTCTTCGCCGTTCTTAAACGCAGAACTTTCCAGCTTCATGGAACTCCTCCTTGGATGCTCCTTGAGCAGAACCCAATTCACTTTCCGCTTCAATCCATGGATGTAGGTAACCGCCGCCGCTAACTCGCTTCAACTGGCTTTCGCCCGCTTCTGACCCGTCCGTTTCTTGTCCTGCAGCACTTCCATCGCGCTGCTTGCCGCCATGTACTCCAATTCCTGTCCTTCCCGGCAACACCGTAGCAGCAATCCTCCTCGGCTCATATTGCCCAGCCCCGCGAACTCCCGCGGACACACCAACCGGTCACCCAGTATCCGCGCCAGCGGCTCCAGATACTTCAGCGTCGCGATGCTTCCCAGCAACACCACCTCGGTATTCGCGCCCGCCTTCTCCGCGATCCGCCGCGCGTCGCGCTCCAGCGGGTCCACAAACGCCGGATTCCGGTGCAGCTTCACCGTCCGCGAAATCTCTGCAATCTCCGCAGCGGTCACCAGCGCTTCCGGCAAGCGCAGCCCCATCGTGGGCGTGATGATCCACACTCCCGCCAGCGCCTCCGGCGGATTCGCAAACCGCTTGGCGTACTCCAGCTTGCTTCGGAAATAGAGGCTGCTCATGTAACAGAAAACTTCCTGGATCGGCGCGCCCCCGTTGCGCAGCCGTTTCGCCAGTTCCGATGGCGAGGTTCCGTCGATCAAGCGCTTCGCTCGCGTTCCCCCGGAGTCCGCGGGCGACACCAGGAACAAGCGCTGGCGTCTTTGTGAAACACTGCCCTTCACCGGGCCACCGCCACTCAGCACAATCCGTTTTTCGTCCATTCCACCTGAGTATAGGTCGGCGCCGTGTTGGCCAGATCTTTTAATCCCCGCATACCCGAACTACCCTACAGGCAAAACCGCGCTGCTGCTTTCCAATGGAACAGACCTTCAGAATCTGCGCTCAGGAGAGCACATGGCCAAAAAACATCCAACTCAAACTAAGGACACCAAGTCTCGCAAATCCGCGAAGCCGGTCGATACCGTCCCCAGTAACGTCGCCCGCCAAACCACGTCCGGTTCCGAACGCAGCACCCTGGACCCCAAGCGCTCCCATGTCCTGGAACCCGAAAGCTCCGACACCGACACGGGTGCCGCTCCGGATTCCGCCAATGGCCAACTGTCCGGCGATTTGCAAGGTCTTTCTGTCGAAGAATTGGCCGACTCCGAAAGCGTCGAAGAACTGGCCAACGAAGGTCAGGATCTCGAGAGCGAGATGGTAAAGGCGATCGAGGACGTTCCGGACGCCGATCAGGGCGCTATCAAGCCGCACAGCTCCGCCCAACCGAATGACGAAGTCCCCGATTTTAAGGATCGCAATCGTCTGTAAGTGAGGCGCGGCTGCAACCTGCCGCGCCCCGTGTCCCAATTATTGGGCTGCTGCGCTACTTCATCACGGTTTGCACGATCAGTGAATAGTCCGAATTGCCGCACATCCCATAAATCGTTCCGGGTGTGCACGCGCCGGCGGAGAACTTGTAGCAGCCCGCCTTCTTGGCCACCATCGTCTGTGGGCTATCCGATCCGCCCCGGAAAGATGCCGTGTCGAACGGTGAGTTGTCACCGAAGTCGACGATGATTCCCGTATTCTTTCCGCCGCCCTTCCACACCACCGTCGCGCCGGTCTGCACGCAAATTACTCCCTTGTTTTGAAACTTCTCGATGTTGGTCGGAGTTACCGATGCACCCGTCCCGCCATCCGCGCGTTTCACTTCCAGTTCACATTGCGCTCCCGCACCGCACGTATTTGCCGCTGTACACAGCGATTCCGGTTTTGGGTTGGAACACGCCGTCGGCTTTTTGTCCTTTGCCGCTCCCGTGCTCACCATCATCAGAAAGGGAATCATTGCCAGCGCACACAGCAACAGTAGTAAAGACCTGCTTTTCATAACACACCTCGCTCCCGCGTGGGCGCCTCACCTACCGCTGGCTGCCCGCCTGCAGAAGAGTACTTATGGAAGGGCTTCATTCGCAACATCTTTATGTTAGAACTCCAATCGGTTGCAGGCGCCCCGCACCTGCCCGTGTATCCTGCCTTTGGGAACCTTTTCAGAACCGGAACGGAACTCTAAGTGGGTCCAGCACTCCGGACCCGGCTGCGCGGCGCAACCCCGATTCGTGATACGTTCCGGTATCGCCCTGCGTCTAAATGAGCACCGTTCCACGAAAGGGCTTCCCTATGAGTCGCACTCGTTCTCTGTTGTTCACCTTGGCTTCCGCGCTTGCGCTTTGCGCCTCTCTCGCCGTCGCTCAGGACCCCCAAAACACTGCCCCTTCGACGATGCCGCCCGAGCACCAGGGCCGCAATTGGCAAGACCAGGATGGTCAGCGCCCGACCTTCGGCAAAATCACCTCGATTAGCAATGGCACCATGCAGATCGCCCGCCAGGACGGCACCACCGTCACCGTTAAGCTCACGGCGCAGACCGAATATCGCAAAGATCGCGCCACCGCCGCTCTCACCGATTTCAAGGTTGGCGACACCGTCATCGTTCGCGGCGACGAAAATGCCGACCATTCCATCAACGCCCGCATGGTCGCGGCTCGCACGGGTGGCGGTCCCGGTGGCCCAGGCGGACCTGGAGGGATGTCCATGGGCACGCTCGGCAAGGACTACGTTGCCGGCGAAGTCAAATCCCTCGATCCTCCCCGCATCACCGTTCTGCGCACCGACAATGTCACCCAAACCCTCGAATTAAACGAAGAAACCTCGCTCCGACGCGGTCGCGACAGCATCACCATGGCCGACATCCAGGTTGGCGACCACCTCATGGCTCGCGGCGCGGTCCAGAAGGATGTGTTCGTCCCCAAGGGTGTGATGGTCATGAATGCCGAGCAATGGCAGCGCATGCAGCAGATGCGCCAATCTGGCGGCGCACCCCCATCCTCGCCGTCGCAGCCTCCCGCGCCCGACTCCACGCCTCCGGCCAAGCCTTAGGAGCCTCCTCCATTGAAGGGTGTCCTCCGCGCATTTCTTGTTCTCACCTGTCTGCTGCTGATCTTTGCGGTTTTGGCGGTCTGCTTCGCACGCGGCCAGGAGCCCGCACCACCTCCTCCCGCTCCGGCCACGTACGGAATCACCGGTTTTGCCAAGAACGGCAAAGTCCCGCTGCCCGGTGTCACCGTCACTGCAACGAACACGCTCACCGGTAAGAAATTCGCTGTGGCCACGTCTCTCGACGGCTCGTTCACCCTTGCAAATCTTCCCCGCGGACGCTACGTCGTTAAATTCGAGTTTATGGGCTTTGCCAACCTCACTCAGGAAGTCGTCCTCAATCCCCAAAATCCTGCGGGCAAAGTCGAAGCGGAATTGATCCTGGCGTCTCGCCAGCAAGAAGAGACCGCCCGCACGACCTCCGCTGCGGCCGCAACTCGCGGCTTCCAGAATCTCGCCGCCGAAGGCTCTCTTGCTGCCATCGGCGGGCAAAGTGCTGCGACCGGCATGCCCACCTCCGCCGATCTCTCTTCGCTCCCTATGAATGGTGCGGGCGCCGACGTTTCTACCGAGTCGGTGAGCGTCACCGGCGCACAGGGCCGCAGCCAGGATTTCGGTTTCGGCAATGAAGACGAACTCCAGCAGCGCGTCCAGGAATATCGCGATCGCGCCATGGCCTCGGGAGGAGGCTTCGGCTCTTTCGTCGGTGGACCCGGCGGACCCGGTGGCGGTGGCCCCATGGGCGGTGGTCCCGGTGGACCGATGATGATCGGCGGCCGCGGTGGGCGCTTCAATCTCAACCAGCCCCACGGCTTTCTTTATTTCCAGGACGACAACTCTGGCCTCGACGCCCGCCCCTACTCCTTATCCGGCCAGCAATCCGACAAGGCCAGCTACAACACCATTCGCTTTGGCGCCATGGTTGGTGGCCCCTTGAAAATCCCTCATCTCTTCGACTGGAGCAAAACCACCTTCTTCACCTTCGGCTGGAACGGCACCCGCGGCAGCACTCCCTTTGATCAGTTCAGCACCGTCCCCACCGCCGCCGAACGCCAGGGCATTTTCACCGGTCTTACCGATCAGAATGGCCAGCCCGTGACCATCTACGATCCGTACACCGGCCAGCCTTTCGCCAACAACGTCATCAACCCCGCGCTCTTCAGTGCTGCGGCACAAGCCCTTCTGGCCTATATTCCCGCACCCAATCTCCCCACCCAAACCCAAAACTTCCACTACGTGACTTCCGACAACGGCGAGACTGACGCCATCAGCTTCCGCATCATTCACAATTTCGCTCCGACGAGCGGTGGCGGTCCCGGCGGTTTTGGCCCTCCTCCCGGCATGGGTGGTGGCGGCCGCCGCTCCTCCGGCCCTCGCAACAACCTCAATTTCGGCCTCAATATTTCGCGTTCTTCCAACGAACTCGTCAATTCCTTTCCGTCCCTCACCGGTCACTCCTCCGGCCAGGGCTTGAATGCCAGCGTTCGCTGGCTCTATGGGAAAGGCCGCATCACCAACACCGTCGGCTTCACCTACAATCGCAGCACCGCGTCCACCACCAACGCATTCACCAATGTGTACGACGTCTCCGGCGACGCGGGCATCACCGGAATCTCCAACGATCCCTTCAATTGGGGCCTTCCCGGTATCGACTTCAATACCTACTCCGGCCTCAGCAATCCCATCGCCTCCAAGGAAACCGATCAGACCTTCTCTCTCACTGACGTCGCTTCCTGGAATCACGGCAAACACAATGTGCGTTTTGGCGGAGATTTCCGCTGGATTTTCCAGGACTTTCGCTCCGCGCGTAATTCGCAAGGCACCTTCGTCTTTACCGGCTTTGCCACTTCCGCCTATGCACCCGGCAGCACCGAACCGCTCGCCAACACCGGCAATGATTTTGCCGATTTTCTGCTCGGCCTGCCTCAGCAGACCAGCCTGCAGTCCGGAACCAGTTCTTATTCCTTCCGCGCCAACGCTTTCGATTTCTTTGTCCAGGATGACTGGCGCATTTCCGCAAACCTCTCCATCAACGCCGGCCTTCGCTACGAATACAACGGTCCTTATTCCGAAGCTCAGAACCACATTGTGAATCTCGACGTCTCTTCTGGCTTCGCCAATGCCGTGCCGGTCTATCCCAATACCTTTGGCCCGTACAGCGGATATTTCCCGGATTCCCTGGTCCGCGCCGATCGCAACAATTGGGCCCCCCGCATCGGCATTGCCTGGAAGCCCATCAAAAACACCGTTGTCCGCGCCGGTTACGGCATCAACTACAACCTCGCGCAATACGGCGCTTTCGTCCGCAATTTCTCCTACCAGCCTCCTTTCGCCGTCACTTCCACCAACGTCAGCTCGCTCGCCGATCCCCTCACTCTCGAAAATGGTTTCCCCGGAGCCGTCGCCGGCACCGTCACCAACAATTTCGCGGTCAATCCCAACTACCGTTTGCCCTCGGTCCAGATCTGGAATCTCGATATTCAGCGCCAACTTCCGCTCGGCATCCAGCTCAACGTCGGCTACAACGGCGCCAAGGGCACCGATCTCGATTCGCAATTGGCTCTCGTCGCGGGCGGTCAGCCCTTTATCTACGAAACCTCGGAATCCAATTCCATTCTCAATGCCGGTTCCGTGCGCATCCGCAAACGCATGGCCAAGGGGCTCGGCGTCAGCGCCGTCTACATCTTCTCCAAGTCCATCGACGACGCTTCCTCCATCGGCGGCGGCTCCGTCGTCGTCGTCCAGAATCCCTACGACATTCCCGCGGAGCGCGCCATCTCTCCCTTCAGCCAGAAGCACCGCTTCACCGGCAACTGGATCTACGACCTCCCCTTTGGCGATGGCCGCCGTTTCCTTACCAACGGTTGGATTTCTCATGCGGTCGGCGGCTGGCAGTGGAGCGGCGATTTCACCATCGCTTCCGGCTTCTACTACACTCCCAACGTGCTGGGCGCTTCCACCGACATCAATCGCGGCGTCAGTGGCTCGCTGCGCGCCAATCGTATTCCCGGAGCTTCTCTCTCCGTCGCCAATCCCACCACCGCCGAGTGGTTCAACACCTCCGCGTTTTGCGCTCCCTCCGCAACTTGTGTCAACTCCTCCGGCTCCCAGTACGGCGACGCGGGCCGCGATATCATCCTTGGTCCTTCTCAATTCACCTTTGATATGGCCATCAACCGCACTTTCACCATCAAGGAATCCCGCACACTCGATTTTCGCTTGCAGGCCAACAACATCTTCAACACTCCCTACTTCTCCACCATCAACACCACTGTGAACTCTTTGAGTTTTGGCCAGGTCACCGGCGTTGCCAACATGCGTCGCATAACCATGATCGTGAGGTTCCGTTTCTAGTGTTGCGCTCGTCTCCAACTCGTCCGCGCCTCGCGCAAACCGCTCTGGCCCTGCTCCTGGCTGGTTCCTTGGTCTCCGGCCTGGGCGCTCAGCAGCCCTCCGCTCCCACTCCCCCTTCAGTTCGCATGCGCGTGACCACCGAAGTGGTTCTCGTCAACGTTATCGTGCGAGATAAAAAGGGCAATCCGATGCGCGACCTCAAGAAAGAAGATTTCACCGTATTCGAGGACGACAAAAAACAGCAGATTTCCAGCTTCGACTTCGAAAATGTGGACGACGCCAAGTTTGCCGGCCCCGCGGATGCCACCGTCACCGGCTCGGCCGCTGCCACCGCCGTTGCTCCAATCCTCTCGGCCAATTCCCAGCCCACCCAGGACGTGCGCGACCGCCGCTTGATGCTGCTCTTCTTCGATTTTTCCGCGATGGAGCCCGAACAGATCGATCGGGCCGTCGATGCCGCCAAAAAATACGTGAACAAGAACATGCAGGTGGCCGATCTGGTTGCCCTGGTTTCCCTCGCCACCGATCTCAAGCTCGATCTCGATTTCAGCAACGACCGCGCCAAAATTCTCGCTCGTCTTTCCGCCTATTCCTCCACAGAGGGACAGGGCTTTGAGAACGGCGCCGCCGGTTCCGCAGAAGGCGCTGCCGAAACCAGCGGCGCATATACTCCCGGACGACACCGACTACAACACCTTCAGCGCCGATCGCAAACTGCTCGCTCTCCAATCCCTGATGTCCGCGCTCTCCAAAATCCCCCAAAAGAAAAATCTCATCTACTTCAGCAATGGCATCTCTCAGTCTGGCATCGATAATCAGTCCGCTCTCCGCGCCGCTACTGCTGCAGCCGTAAAGTCCAATGTCTCCATCTACCCCGTCGATGTTCGCGGACTGGAATCCTTCCCTCCCGGCGGCCAGGCACAATCCGCTAGTATCCACGGGCAATCCGCGTACACCGGTGCTTCTGTTCTCAACGATCTCAACAGCAACGCCGCATCTCAGGAAACCCTCTACACCATGGCCGCGGACACCGGTGGCAAGGCCTTCCTCGATTCCAACGATTTCGGCGGCGTCTTCACGCAAGTGCAGAAAGACACATCTGCCTACTATGTCCTCGGCTACACCAGCACCAATACCCTGCGCGACGGACATTTCCGCCGCCTCAAGGTCCAGGTCAATCGCCCCAACGTCACCCTCGAATTCCGCAAGGGCTACTACGCCGATCGCGATTACACCCACATGAATCGCGCGGACCGCGAAGAGCAACTGAACGACGAACTCGCTTCCGAACTGCCCAGCACGGATGTCGCCGTCTACGCCGGTGCCTACTATTTCCGCCAGGATGACTCGCACTACTATCTCGGCGTCTCGCTCGTCGTCCCCGGCTCACAAATTCCGTTCGTTCAGGAAAAGGACAAGGACAGCGCCACCCTCGACATCGTCGGCCGCGTCCTGGAAAGCGGCAAATTCCCGGTTGGCCAACTGCGCGACACCCTCAAGCTTGCCGTCGATACCGGCAAACAGGTGCGCAACAAAAACGTTCAGTACAACACCAGCTTCATCCTCGCTCCCGGCAACTACCACTTAAAATTCATCGTTCGCGAGAACCGCTCCGGCCGCCTCGGCTCCTTCGAAACCGACGTGCGCATTCCCGATCTGCGCAAATCTCCCCTGCGCATCAGCTCCGTCGTCCTCAGCAATCAACGCGTTCCCGCGAAACCCGGCAAAAAGTCCGGTTTCCAGCCGCTGATTAGCGATCAAACCGAGCTTGTACCCAGCGTCACGCACGTATTCACCCCCGATCAGCATCTCTTCCTGCAATACGAGGTCTACGACGCCGCCAAAAATAAAGCGGGCAAATCCTCCTCGGACTCGTCCGCCAATTCGCTCCCTCCCGGCCAGATTCACGTGCTCACCAGCATCGAATTTCTGCAGGGTGACCTCAAAATCTACGAGACCAAGCCCCTGCTTTCCTCAGCCAACACCTATCCCGATCGCCGCGCCACCGTTTTCCAGATCGATATTCCTCTGCAATCCCTCAAGCCCGGCTTCTATACCTGCCAGATCAACGTGATTGACGACGTAGCCGGCAACTTTGCCTTCCCGCGCTGGCCCATTCTCATTCGCGCAAACACACCCGCGGCCACGCCAGCTTCCACCGGCGCTGCTTCGGGCCACGATTTCTAATTGGATTTACTGAGGCAGGGAACTGCGATCGGGAAGGTGAGTGGCGCCTCGCACTCGGCCGCCACTCACCCGATTCCACTTCTTCTTAGTCCGTTACTTTCTTCCAGGTGCTGTCCGGGTTGAACTCCGTCATGGCCTTGGCGATTTCTTCCGTCTTCTCGCCCAAGTCCTTCTGGTACACCACCCCGTCCTGGTTGATGATAAACGTCATCACGCCGCTGGCCTTGTACTGCGCCGGATACGCCACCATGGCCACGCCACCCGTCAGCTTTCCGTCTACCAGGTAGCTCTTCGCTCCGCCTTTTGCGGCGGCGCCTTGGCTCACCAGTGGCCGGTAGTAATACCCGTGATACGGATCGCCCTTCTGGTAGCCTTCCGCTCCCGCCTTCGCCAGAAACGGTCCTGCGGGACTGGGCGGCTCGCCTTCTTTCGTTTCCCAGTACAAGCCGTCCTGCTTCCCGGGTTCGCTGCGCAGTTTCCCCGCATACACGCCCGCGGGATTTCCGTCGTGCCCGGTAGCCGCGTAATCCGCTTCGGCCGCAATCACCCCGCGGCAAACCGCGATGGCGCTCAACTCATTGTTTCCAATCCGCCGGTACACCAGTTCGCGTTGTCCCGCTGCGGTGTCAAAGCGCCACTTCCCGTTTTCTAGCACGATCGGGATGGGCATCTCCCAGTCTTTCGGTCCAACCACCAACACTTCCCGGTTGGGGCCTTCAGCGACCAGCGAGTGCTTCGTGTTGTACGACTTCAGGAATGCGGCTCGGGAGTTTTTATCTTGCACGTCGTCTCCCGAGGACACCATGTCCTTGCCCTCATCCCCGAAGATCGCCAGCAATTCACTCTCGTTGTTGGCTTGCACCGCTGCCATCAGTGCCTTAACCGCTTCCTGCGCCGTGGCAAACGTCTTCTGTTCCGCGGCTTGCGACATCCCCGCGAAACTCAACAACAGCCCCGCTACCACTGCAAGCTTCGTCAGTTTCATGTCCTTAGTTCCTTTTCGGCGCGGCTCGGTTGCCCGCCGGTGCTGAAGTGCGTTGCGGTGCTGCTCCCATGCTTTGCCGTCCTCGATTCGAAGCCGCGCGGTCATTTCCCCCGCCTCCTCCTCCAAACGCTGTTGGCTTAGACTGCTGCTGCGGAGCGGGCCGCGATTGCGGTGCGGGCCGCGCCTGTGCATTGTTGTTGTTCGGAGCCGGCCGCGCCGACGGTGTATTCGTGTTGGTCGGACGGCTGGCGTTCGCCGTGCCCGTGCTCGGACGGCCGCCGGGCGTCGCGGTTCCGTACCCGCGATCCACGTTCTTGTTCCCGAAGTTTGTGTTCGCCGGAGCCGGCCGCGCACTCGCTCCCGCGTTTCCTCCGCCGGGCGCTGGACGCGCATTCGCACCCGCATTCCCTCCACCCGGAGTCGGCCGCGTTCCCGCGTTGGCCCCGGTGTTTACGCCGCCATTTCCAGGCCGGCCTGCGAGGTTGCCGTTGGCTCCGCCATTCGCTCCTCCGCGGTTCCCGCCTTGATACGTCTGCTGACCCTTCCAGTTGTTGGCGTTGTTTCCGGCATTCGCGCCATTCCCGCCGTTTGCTCCGCCCGGCCGTTGCACATTTCCCGTGCTTACATTATTCCCTGGCCGCTGGTTGCCGTTGTTGCCAACGTTGCCGTTATTTCCCGGACGCTGGAGGTTGCCATTGTTCCCGGCATTGTTGCCGTTGTTACCGTTTCCTGGGCGTTGGAAGTTGCCATTATTCCCGGCATTGTTTCCGTTATTCCCCGGACGCTGATAATTCCCATTGTTCTGCGGCGGACGGTAGTTCGGATTTTGCTTGTTGTAGTTCACGCCCTGGTTATTGCCCGGACGACTGCCAATGTTATTCGCGTACACGCCGTTCGGCTTGTTGCTGTAGTGCACCGGCATCGGCTTGTAATTCGGCCGCAGGTTCGAATTGTTGTTAAACCGGTTGTAATAGTTGTTGTTGCTGTTGTTGATGTAGATGTTGTTGTTCCCGTAGTGCACCGGGCGGTTGTATCCGTACGACGGACCCCATCCGCCGCCGTAATAGGGATGGTAGGGTGGCGGATAATACGGACGTCCGCCGTAGTAAACCCCACCGTAACCCCAGCTTGGATAATAGTAGTTGTTGCTGTTGATCGCTGCGCCCACCGCAATGCCCGCGCCAAACGACAAAAGTCCGATCATTACCGCGGTTCCCGTGCTGACTCCCGACGACTGCTGCTGCACCACCGTTGTATTGCTGGTCGTCGTAGTCGGCGTTCCATTGGTCGTCGTTGTGGTCGTGACGCTGCCGTCCGCATTCTGCGTCGTGGTGGTCGTGGTGAACACCTGCTGCGGGTTGTACTGCGGCACGTACACGACCTTCGGATCCGTGGGCTGCAACTGCACCACGTCTTGCCCGTTCTGCTTTGTCACATCCACTTTCATCTGCGGTGACGACTTCAGCGCGCCGTTGTCCACGGCTGTTGCGCGCAACCGCTGCACGGAATCCAGCACCGCTTTGGGATTGCCCTGGTACGCAGCGCCCAATTGCTTCGTCCAGTCGAACTGCGTGCACATCAGATCGATTACCGTCGGATAGTGCAACAGCGCCTGCATCACCGGCGTGAAGCCGGCCTTGCTGGAAGCCTGATCCAGCGCTGCATCCTTCAATCCATTATTCGCGTCCAGCGCCAGCCAGTTTCCGCCGTCCATCACCTGCTGCGGATCCACTGAGGCTTGCAGCATCACGGCCAGCACCGGGTCCGGATACAACGCGATCGGCGCCAGCAATTCGTCCAAACCCGCTGGGGTCAAATCCACTTCCGGCAAACTGATCGGAGCCGGTTGATTCGCCGCTTGCTGGTCACCGGACTGTTGATTGACCTGCTGCGGCGCCGGCGCTTGTCCGGAATTGTCCGGAGGTGCATTTTGTTGTTGCTGTGCCGGGTCCTGCTGCGCTAGTGGCGCCGGTTGCGTACTCTTCGAGCAACCTTCCAGGCTGATTTGCCCGGCCACCAGCACGAACGCGCTCAACCACGCGACGCAACTTCGAACACAAATCATAGTTCCTCACAATTCCGAATTTCACTTCTCCGAGCGGAACTCTCCCCACACAAGCGGATGGTTTTGTATCTGGGCGGTAGGATTTCTTACTGAAAAACCCGGTTCCTCTGCCTGGACGCCTCAGACTTCATGTGTCCAAGGCAGTGGCCAAAAGCATAGCACAAATGGCAATTGTTGGTTCCTATGGCCGCAACTCTTAACCCTCTCGGTCCTCACTCTGTTTTCGGCCCTCGTACCGCCATGGCAGCACTCGCCATAAGCGATCCTCCCGCAGGTACACTCCCAACCAGATCAGCGCCCCAAAAAACACTTCGAAGTAAAATGGCTGGCCCACTCTCATGTGCGTAACGATCGCTCCCCCAAAGTAGCCCGTTAGCAGGATCGCCCCCAGCACCGCCGTCTGCGGTATCGCATACACCGCGGCGCACACCACCAGTAGCGCGCCGATCCCTGGAATCACACTCACCGGAAAACCAAACCGGCTGTATTCCTCGACTCGCTCTCCCGGTCGCACGATGTTCATGATCCCGATGTAGACAAAGAACACCACCAGCAGCGCGCTGATCGCTCGCCCCGCCCACATCCGCTTGGAGACACTAGCCGCTCATCCCGGTCGGCATCGCCGTTTCACCACGGCTATTTCCTACCGTTCCGGTCCCCTCGTCAACCTTTTTCTGAATGATCGAAATCCGTCGCCGCTTACTGGCCTGCCGGCTTTGCCGCCGCTTCCAATCGCATCAGCACAATCTCCGAATGCGAACCCCACCGCAACGGAGGTCCCCACGTGCCCACCCCGCTCGACGTATACAACTGCATGTTCCCGATCCGGCTTAATCCGTAAACGAAGCGCCCGTACATCCGCCGCGCTAACCACGTGCCCGGATAATATTGCCCAAGGTGCGTGTGCCCGGAGACCTGCAACGATAGCCCTTCTTCCGCCGCGATGCCCGGCCGGTCCGGCGCGTGCGTCAGCAGGATGCTGGCTCTGTTCCGGTCGATCTCAATCCCTTGTAGCACCGAACGAAAATGCGCATCGTGCGTTGCGTGGTTGTACGGCACGCCGACGATCTGCAGGCCTTCCACTTCCACCTTCTTGTTCTGCAATACCTTCACACCAGCGTTGGACACCGCGCTCAAATACCGTGTGTCATCGCGCATCTGTTCGTGGTTGCCCGCGACGAAATACGCGCCGTGCGGAGCACGCAACTCCCGCAATGGCTCTGCTGCTTTCTCCGCGTCGATCGCCGTTCCGTCGTACAAATCGCCCGCGATGAACACGACGTCCGGCTTTTCCCGCATTACAGCCGCCACCGTTCGCCGCAAGAAACTACCGTTGCGAACATGTCCCAGATGCAGATCGCTGATCAGCGCTGCGGTCCTTCCGCGCCATTCCTGCGGCAGATTTTCCAGCGCCACCGTGATCCGCCGCACCCGCGTCCAGTGGGCGTTCACCATCGCGTACAGCCCCAGGAGCAACGCCGCGCCGAACAGCACTCCCGCAATCCAGCGCGCTTCTCCCTGCCATCCCGCGAGGCGCGCCACTCCCCACACCGGCCAGAACAGCATGGCCGCAAAAAGCAGCAGGCTCGACAATCCCAGCCACACTGCGGACACGCGATACAACCATCGCACCACAAAATTGTTGGACCGGAACGCCAGCAACGACGCCGCCACAAAGCTCACCGCCGGCAGCAGCACTGCCCACACCCATTCGTATTCCCCGGGCTGCCTGTCCGTGGCGTACATCCACGTTTTGTAAATGAAAAACTGGGCTGCCAGCAATAACGTCTGAAATGCCGCAATAAATACCAAGAATCGTCTTCGCACGTTCCGTTAGATTCCTCCGCCGCTCAACCGTTTCATTCTCTCCCCTCCTCGTCAGCTTCTCAATCGCCCTTCCGCAACGCTATCTCCGCAGCGCCGCCACTTCCTCGCGCGTCAACGCCCGGTGCATCCCTTTCGGCAACTCACCGAGTTCTACGCTCTCCAATCGCCACGCGGATCAGCCGCAACACTTCCACTTCCAACCCTTCGAACATCCTCCGTATCTGCCGGTTTTTCCCTTCGTCCAGCGTCAACTCGATCCACGAATTTTTCTCTCCGTGCCGCAACAGTCGCGCCTGCTTCGCTCGCAAGCATTCGCCCTCTTCCGTCTCCATCCCTCGCAGCAATGCCTCGATCGTCGCTTCTTCGGCCACCGCCCCGATCTGCACGTGGTACACCTTATCCATGTGCATCGCCGGATCGGTGATCCGTGCCGCCCACGCCGAATCATTGGTCATCATCAGCAGCCCTTCGCTCGCTTTGTCCAGCCGCCCTACCGGCGCAATCCACTTCATCTCCGCGGGTAACAACGAATACACTGTCGCCCGTCCCTTTTCGTCGCTCGCCGTCGTTACGATTCCCCGCGGCTTGTTCAGCATTAAATACATCTTCTCCGCCGCCGCGACACGCTGCCCTTCCACCTCAATCTTGTCCACGCCCATGCGCACCAGCGCGCCTGGTTGCGTCGTCGCGCGTCCATTCAGGCGCACTTTCCCCGCAAGGATCATCGCAATCGCCTCCGATCGCGAACAATAACCCAGCTTCGAAAGCGCCCGCGCCAGACCTGTCAGCTTCCCGACCGCGCGCTTTTTCATTTTCATCGTCGGAATAACTCAGGCTTGATTTGTAGCAGACCGGCTAGCTCGCCGCTTTGTCTTTTTCCTTGGGTTTTTCTTCGTGCTTTACTTCACCGTAACGTTTTGCCAGCCACGCGCGCACTTCCTTCGGGTCGTAGCGGAAGGGCCCATTTCCGCCTTTATACGAAACGCGCCCTTGCTCATCGATCACGTATAGCCGTTCCGGCCACGCCGAGTACGCGTCGTTCGCCTTGTTATCCATCTCATCTACGCCGAATGGCACGTTGAACTGGAATCGCTTCGTAAAGTCGTTCGCAATTGCCAGGCGCTGCTCCAGCGTTTTCGGTTGCGCGTAGCAGACGTTATCCTTCTCCTTCAGGTTGGACTTCATCTGCCACTCGTCGGTGGGATGCGCCTCGCGCACGTAAATCGTCAGGAAATCCGCGTGATCCTTGTAATCCTCATAAATCTGTTTGATGTCGCCAACCTGGCGACGGAACGGCGGTCAAGTGAAGCTGCCGAACACCAGCACCAGCGGCTTGCCGCCGGTCCGCTCGCGAATGTGGAATGTCGTCGTGCCGTCCAGTGCCACCAGTCGCGCATCCGGCGCTTCGTCTCCCACCTTCAAATTTCCCGCGTGCATGTGCGGCAGCGCGTACTTCACCATGTACACCGCGTCTTTCGGGCTGCCCGCCAGGATGCTCAACCCGATGGCTGCCAGCACCACCGCCGCTCCCAAACCGATCAGCGTCCATCGCACTGCCTTAGGCACTACTCTCCTCCTGCGATCAGGGTGTCCCGCATGGTCTTGTACTTTGCCAGCGATTTCTCAATGATCGTCAGCGCCGCGTACGCCGGGCGTATTTCTTCCACCTGTACCTGTTTGCCTTCCAGTTGCTTGTAATCCTGGAAGAATCTCCGCAACACCAGTAAACGGTGCGGCGGCAAATCGCGCGCCTCCAGATAGCTGCTGAACTCCGGGTCGTTCGTCGCCACGGCGATAATTTTGTCGTCGCTGAACCCGCCGTCGATCATCGTCATTACTCCGATCGCCCGCGCCTTGATCAGCGCCAGCGGTTGCACCGGTTCCTGGCACAACACCAGCACGTCCAGCGGATCGTTATCCTCCGCGTACGTCTGTGGAATGAATCCGTAATTCGCCGGATAAAACACCGCGGAGTGAATCACCCGGTCCACCTTCAATAATCCCGTCTCTTTATCCAGTTCGTACTTGATATTCGACCCCAGCGGAATCTCGATTACCGCCTGAAAGTCGCGCGGAAGTTCTTTACCCGGGGATACGTCATGCCAAGCGTGCGTCACGTTGCCGTCCTCATCTTGAATGCAAACCGTTCTATTATCGCTGATTCAGTTGCCCGCAACATTCGATGCGCCGGAATGTTTTCCGGACTGTTCGTCGCTACGCCCGCGCCTTATCAATCATCTCTTCCCAAATGCCTTTGGCTTTCAGCAGCACTTCCACCGCCTCGCGTACCGCCCCGCGTCCCGCCTTCGCTTGCGTTGTGTAGTGTGCCGCCTTCTTCACATCGACGACCGCGTCGCCCACCGCCACCGCCAGTCCCACCCGCTTCATCAGCGGAATATCCGGCAGGTCGTCTCCCACATACGCCACTTCCGCGTCCCGCACTCCCGCCTTCTTCAAAATCTCTTCGTATGCCGGCATCTTCAGCGGAATTTTCATGTAGATGTAATCCATGCTCAGTTCGTGCGCCCTGCGCAACAGCGCCGCGCTTTCCCGCCCGGTGATGCAGCCGGTTTTGATCCCAGCCGTGTGCGCCAGCATCAGTCCCTGCCCGTCATGCGCGTCAAACGTCTTGATCTCCAGCGCCGTTCCGTCCGGTTGCGAGAGCAGCGTCACTCCGCCATCGGTCATCGTGCCATCCACATCCATCAGCAACAGTTTAATTTGCGCCGCGCGTTTTTTAACCGCGGCCGATAGCTTCAGAGCGCCAGCCAAGAGATCCTCCGTCGAACGTACAAGAAGTTTAGCAAATGCCGGCCATCGTCCGGTCAGGCTGGTTCAGATCAGTTGCAGTGTCCACAAGTCGTGCAGGTGCACCACTCCCAGCACTTTTTCCGTTTGCGGATCGACCACCACCACCGATGTAATTTTCCGCTTCTCCATCAGATTCAGCGCTTCGCTTGCCACCAGCTTTGGCCCGATGGTCTGCGGGCTCTTCACCATGCAATCTTCCGCTCGCAACGCAATCGTCGCCCCGCCGTGTTTCTCCATCAGTCGGCGCAAATCTCCGTCGGTCAGTATCCCGGCCAGTTTCCCGTCCGCCGTCAATACCGTCGTCATCCCCAGTTTTTTCGCGGACATTTCATGGAACACCGCGGGCATCGGCGTCTCTGGCGCCACTCGCGGAAGTGCATCGCCGCAATGCATCAAATTTTCTACCCGCAACAGTTTCTTCCCCAACCGCCCCGCCGGATGCAGCGCCGCAAAATCGTCGGGCTGAAATCCCCGCTTCTCCAGCAACGCCACCGCCAGCGCGTCGCCCACCGCCATCGCCACCGTGGTGCTCGCGGTTGGCGCCAGATTCAGCGTGCAGGCCTCTTCCTTTACGCTCACGTCCAGCACCACGTCGCTTGCCTGCGCCAGCGTGGACTGCGGATTCCCCGTCATCGTGACAATCGGAATCTCCAGCCGCTTCAGCGTCTCCAGCAGATTCAGCAATTCTCCCGTCTCTCCGCCATAGGTCACCGCCAGCAGGGAATCGCCCCGCGCCAGCATTCCCAAATCCCCGTGCATTGCTTCTGCCGGATGCAAAAACAAAGAAGGCGTGCCGGTGCTCGAAAGCGTCGCGGAAATCTTGCGCCCCACCAACCCGCTCTTGCCCATACCGCTCACCACCACGCGCCCTTTGCAGCTCAGCAGCAGCTCCACCGCTTTTTCAAACGCACCGTCCAGCCGCCGGCTCACGTCCGCCAGCGCCTCGGACTCAATCCGCAACACCCGTCGGCCTGTATCCAGACTCATGCCGCGCTCCAACTGCGCACCAGCTTCCCCAACTCTTTCAATCGAGCCAGCAGTCCCGCCAACTCCGACAGCGGCAGCGCATTCGACCCATCCGACAGCGCCTTTGCCGGATTGTCGTGTGTCTCCAGAAAAATTCCGTCCACTCCCGCCGCCACTCCCGCGCGTGCCAGCGGTTCGATGAACTCCGGCTGCCCGCCGCTCTGGTGTCCCTCTCCGCCCGGCAATTGCACCGAATGCGTCACGTCATACACCACCGGATATCCCAGCTTTTTCAACACCGGAAACGACCGCATATCCACCACCAGATTGTTGTACCCGAAGCTCGCGCCGCGCTCCGTCACAATGATCTTCCGGTTTCCCGCGGACGCCAGTTTCTCCGTCACATTCCCCATGTCCCACGGCGACAGGAATTGCCCCTTCTTCACGTTGACGATCCGCCCCGTCTTTGCTGCCGCCAACAACAAATCCGTCTGCCGCACCAGAAACGCCGGAATCTGCAGGATGTCCACCGCTTCCGCCGCGGGCGCTGCCTGGCTGGCCTCGTGAATGTCCGTCAGCACCGGCACACGCAATTCCTGGCGAATCTTCGCCAAAATTTTCAGCCCTTCCACCAGTCCCGGCCCGCGATACGCCTTCACCGACGATCGATTTGCCTTATCGAAAGATGCCTTGAAGATGTACGGAACTCCCGCGTCGGCGGCGATCTTCGCCACTCGCTCCGCCATCGATCGCGCGTGTGCTTCGGACTCGATCACGCACGGCCCCGCAATCAAAAACAGCGGATTTGCGCCCCCTAACCGCAGGGAGCCCATCGAAATTTCCTGTGTGTTCATTGGTACGCTGAAGATATCACAAGCTCCGCCGCGGGAAGGGAATCGCTCGTCAGCCTTGTGAAGTTACCGCCATCAGGCGTTGGCTTGTGGCGTTGCTCGCAGCACCGCGGCAGGATGCGGAGTTTCCGCCACCGTCGTCGCAGTCGCGCTGCTGGTTGCGGCGGTCCCGCGCGCTCTCTGGATTCGATTCTCCAGCGAAGCGCCCACAAACGCCGCGAACAGCGGGTGCGGCTCCAGTGGCTTCGATTTGAACTCCGGATGGAATTGGCATCCCAGGAACCACGGATGGTTCGGAGCTTCCACAATCTCCACGTAATTTTCGTCCGGCGTTCGTCCGGTGATCTTCAATCCCGCCGCCGTCAGCGTCTTCTCGTATTCGCGGTTGAATTCGTAGCGGTGCCGGTGCCGCTCGCTGATTTCCGTCTTGCCGTATGCCTTCTGCGCAAATGAGCCGGGTTCCAGCTTGCACGGCCACGCGCCCAGCCGCATTGTGCCGCCCATTTCGTCCACGCCCAGCAATTCCCGCAATTTGTAAATCACGCGATGCGGCGTCTGCGGCTCAAACTCGGTGGAATCCGCTTGCGTCAATCCCGCCACGTCTCGCGCGTATTCAATCGTCGCGCACTGCATCCCCAGACAAATTCCGAAGAATGGCACTTTATGTTCGCGCGCGTAGTGAATGGTATGCACCATCCCCTGAATCCCGCGCTTCCCGAATCCGCCGGGCACCAGGATTCCGTCGTAGCCGCGCAGCCGCTTTTCCGCCGTCTCCATCGAATCGATCTCTTCCGATTCGATCCAGTCGATCACCGTCTTGTGGTTGTGCGCCAATCCTCCGTGAAACAGCGCTTCCCGCAAGCTCTTGTACGCATCTTCCAGTTGCACGTATTTTCCGACGATTCCGATGCGCACTTCGCCCTTGGGATGCTGCAACCGCTCCAGCATTTGCATCCACGGCTGCATGTCCGCCGGCCTCTGTTCCAGGTGCAGCAGCCGCAAGATCTGCGTATCCAGGCCTTCCTTGCTCAGCTCCACCGGCACTTCGTAGATGGTCTTCACATCTTCCATCGAAATCACGCACGCTTCGTTCATGTTGCAGAACAGCGCGATTTTCTTTTTCAGTTCCGAAGAAATGTGCCGCTCGCTCCGGCACAGCAGAATATCCGGCTGGATTCCGATGCTCAGCATCTCTTTCACGCTGTGCTGCGTGGGCTTGGTCTTCAGCTCGCCCGCTGCGGCAATGTACGGCACCAGCGTCACGTGCACGAACATCGTGTTTTCCGGCCCCAGCTCCAGCCGCATCTGCCGGATCGCTTCCAGGAACGGCAGCGACTCGATGTCGCCCACCGTCCCGCCGATCTCCACAATCACGATGTCCACGTTTTCCGACACCCGCTTGATGCACCGCTTGATCTCGTCCGTAACGTGCGGAATCACCTGCACCGTTTTTCCCAGGTAATCCCCGCGCCGCTCCCGGCTCAGAATCGTTTCGTAGATTCGTCCCGTCGTCCAGTTGTTGTCTTTCGTCAACTTGACGTGCGTGAACCGCTCGTAATGCCCCAGGTCCAGGTCCGTCTCCGCTCCATCGTCGGTCACGAACACTTCGCCGTGCTGGAACGGGCTCATCGTGCCGGGATCCACGTTCAGATACGGATCGCATTTTTGGATGGTGATTTTGAAACCGCGACTTTCCAGGAGACAACCGATTGAGGAAGCTGCTACGCCCTTACCAAGTGAGGATACTACTCCGCCAGTTACAAAGATATATTTTGGCGCCATCCGGGTTTCTCTGCTTCGCGAACTTCGCGAAATCCAGAGTGTCAGACCTCCACAGGATTGACGTACATACAATTATGTTCGCTCCTCTCCGCACTGTCAACGCCAACTCTCTTGCTCTCTCCATCGAAACTTTTTCTGCTTGCCCGCAACCTTCCGTCGCGTGCCGAGTTTAATCCTGCGTAACTGCTTGCTCTTGCCGTTGTTTCGCCTGCGCAACGTTACCTGTGCCGCTCCGGTCTCACGTTATGTCATCATGTTTTAATAGTTGCAGCTTAGGTGCCGGCTGTCGTTCGTTCAATTTCGTGTGTGGGTGCTTTCTGATGAGAACACTTCTATTCTGCGTTTCCGCGCTGCTCCTCGCGCTCGCTCCCTCGCGCCTGAACGCGCAATCTTCCGCGCCTGCCGCCGGAGTTGCCGCCCGTTCCACCGATGCCTACGTCCTTGAAAGGGAAGTCACTCTCCTCGGAACCGTCGCTGCCTACTCCTATCCCGATTCTTCCCTCCCTTACGCTTCGCATCTTGTTCTTCGCACATCCACCGGCCTAGTCGACATCGATCTCGGCGATCCCCGCTTCCTCGCTGCCAATCAGTTTGTGATTCACCTCGGAAATTCCTTGCGCATTATCGGCGAAACCGTCGATGTGCACGGTTCCTCCCATTTTCTTGCGCGCATCGTTCAACATGGCACCACGGCGCTTGCAGTTCGCAGTCCCCGCGGCTTTCCGCTGACTCCGGCCTCCCCCGCTCGCCACGAAGGTGCCCTGTGAACCGCCTCCTCCTCTCCCTAACTGCGCTCTCTGCTCTGCTTCTTGCCGCCTGTGGTGGAAGCAGCAGTGTCCAACCGCCACCTCCGGTCAACGGGTTTACCACCGCCAGCCTCAAGGGTCAGTACGCCTTTGCCATGCACGGCCAGAACCTCAACGGCGCCTACATCGCACGCGTCGGCAGTTTTACCGCCGACGGCAATGGCTCCATCACCGCAGCCATCGAAGACCTCGTCACCGGCAATTCCGGTTCGAATCTCATCACCTTTACCGGAGGTACCTACACCGTCGAGCCCAGCGGTCGCGGCTTGCTCGTCCTCAAGGCGGGCAACAACTCCGGCCTGCAGCTCAATTTCATGTTGGTCTCCCCTGCGCAGGGTTTTCTCATAGAGACCGATCTCGCCAACGCCTCCAGCGGCAACTTTTTTCTGCAGACCCCTGCGGATTTTGCCGCCACGTCTCTAAATGGCAGCTACGTTTTCGATTTCGCCGGTGTTTCTTTCCCCAACTCCACGGTCGCTCCCATTTCCACCATCGGCCAGCTCAAATTCGATGGCAATGGCAACATCACCTCCGGTCTCCAGGACATCAACGACGGCAACAACGGTGGCAACGCGCCTTCCGGTCCTCAATCCATTTCTCCCGGGACCTATTCCCTGGATCCCACCAATGGCCCTTCTTCCGGACGCGGCACGATGACCTTTGCCGGTGGCACCTTCGCCTTCTACATTGTCGATAACTCGCAAATCAGAGTCGTTGAGGAAGACACCTCCGCCGCCTCTTCCGGCGACGCCCTTCAGCAATCCAGTTCCATTCCCACCACCGACTCCGCCTTCACCGGCAGTTTCGCTTCCCTGGTAACCGGCGCCTCGGTCCTTGGCACGCAGTCCACCGTCGCCTATGTGAATCGCTTCACTTCGGACGGCAACGGTGGCCTCGGCGCCATCGCTCTCGACGGCAACGCCGGCGGATTCATCTCCCATGTTTCCCAGGGCTCCAACATCTCCAACGCGAAGTACGCTATCGATACCTCCAACGCCGGTTCCGGCCGCGGCACGTTCCAATTCACCGACTCCTCCACCGGCACCTACACCTACGTCTTCTACGCCATCTCCTCCTCGCAATTCGTCACGCAGAACACCAGCAAAGGCATCATCGCCGACGGCCCCCTCTCCGCTCAGTCGGGTTCCCCCTTCACCAATTCCAACGTTACCGGCAACTATGCCTTTAGTTGGGCAGGCGTCCAACTCGGCACCGCCAACGCCATTCCCTTCGATGAGGATTACGCCGGTCAACTCGCTCTTGCCAACAGTTCCTCCGGCAACAATGTCACCGGCACAACCGATTACACCGAGATCGGCTTAAGCGGTCAGACCCTCTACAGCAGCACCGGCCTCAAAGGTGACTTTGTTTTCAGCGGCGACGGTTCCTCCGATAACAAAATGCAGTTGATCAATAGCCTTTCGCCGTCCACCACCTACAACGTCAAAGTCTATGTGGTGAATCCAAACACCTTCTTCATGGTCGTGATCGACCCCATACGCACCACGGCCGGCGCCGCCATTTTGCAATCTACCGATTGACCTGCCGATTGTTTTCCTAGGGAAGGGAACTGCAGCCGCTCAGCTAGCGGCCGGTTTCTTTTCTCTCAGCAACTTTTCCACCCGCGTCACATCGTCCGGCACATCGACGCTTACCGCGTCGTGCTCCACTTCCGCCACGCGGATTTTCCAGCCGTTTTCCAGCCAACGTAGCTGTTCCAGTTGTTCGATCCGTTCCAGTTCGCCTTGCGGCAGCGTCGGATACTCCAGCAACGCCTCTCGGTCGAACACGTACAGACCCAGATGTTTCCAATATTTGACGTGCACCTTCTGCTGGGTATCGCGAACCCATGGAATCGGCGCGCGTGAGAAGTACAAGGCATTGTCGTCAAAATCCAGCACCGTCTTCACGACGTTCGGGTCCATGATGTCGCCGGTATGCCGAATAGGTGTCGCCACCGTCGCAATCTGTGCGGGCGGTTCCTGCAGCAGCGCGGCCACCGCCGTATCGATTGCCATCGGATCGATCAGCGGCTCGTCACCTTGCACATTCACGAACACATCGCCTTCTTCGTGTGCAGCTACTTCCGCGATCCGCTCCGTTCCAGTGCGGTGATCGGACCGCGTCATCCGCGCTTCCCCTCCAAATCCCTTCACTGCATCCATAATGCGCTGGTCGTCCGTAGCCACCACCACCCGGTGCACCGTCTGTGCCTGCTTCGCCCGTTCGTATACGTGCTGCACCATTGGCTTACCGGCCAGCGTCACCAGCGGCTTCCCCGGCAATCGCGTTGAGCCGAATCGCGACGGAATTACCACCACTACTTGCGGATCGTCCTTCATAGCGCCCTTCCCGCCTTCCCCTCTGCTTCAGCACGGATGCTAGCACACGTACCTTACTCGTTTACATCAACCCCATCCGCCCCCTTACCTCCATCACCGGACTTGCCTTCCCCTCAACCGGTGCTATCATCAATTTTCCGCGCGGCACCTCCCGGCCCTAGCCAGTCGGGAGAAAGGGGAGCGGTGAAAGGCCTACTCCATAGACCTTTGCGCCTTTGTATTTCCGCTGCGGTTGCCCGCCCGACCGCATTGCTGATCATTCTGTTTGCCTGGCCACTCCTCGCGCAGGAGCCTCCCACCACCATTCCGCCTGATCCGTCGGCGGCCGCTTCGGCTGATCCACCGACTCGTTCCGCGCCCGTTCCTCCGCCCGCCAAGGCTGTAGCCCACAAGGACGATACCCCCGCCGTCAAAATCGTCCCGGGCAAAACCATTCGTAGCGACGTCGATCTCGCCCTCGTCAACGTCACCGTCACCGACCCTTACAATCGTCTGGTTACCGGCTTGGATCAGGACAACTTCCGCGTCTTCGAAGACAACCTCGAGCAGGAAATCGTCACCTTTTCCTCCGAAGATGTCCCCATCTCCATCGGCGTGATCTTCGACTTCAGCGGCAGCATGACCAACAAAGTCGACAAGGCTCGCGAAGCCGCCCTGGAATTCTTCAAAACTGCCAATCCTCAGGATGAGTTCTTCCTGGTCAGTTTCAATGAGCGCGCCGAACTCACCAGTTCCTTCACCAACAGTGTCGAAGACCTGCAAAGCCGCATGATGCTTACTGCTCCCAAGGGCCGCACCGCCCTACTGGATGCCATCTACCTCGGCCTCAGTCAAATGAGGGGTGCACATAACGCCAAGCGTGCCTTGCTCATCCTTTCCGATGGGGGCGATAATCATAGTCGGTACAACGAAAACGATATCAAGCGCCTCGTCAAGGAAGCGGACACCCAGCTCTATGCCATCGGCCTTTACGATCCGCTTGGTTATCGAAACCGCACACCTGAGGAACTCAACGGGCCCTCGCTGCTTTCGGAGATCACCGAACTCACCGGTGGACGCGTTTTCGCTGTCGAGCATCTAAATGATCTGCCGGACGTCGCGTCCAAGATCGGCATGGAGTTGCGCAACCAATATGTTCTGGGATACAAACCGAGCAACCATACCCACGACGCCCGCTGGAGAAAAATCAAGGTGCGCCTCCGTCCCCCAAAGGGCCTTCCTCCCCTCACCGTCTATTCCAAGACCGGCTATTACGCCCCTGCGCACTAAGCACGCTGCGCGTTTCTTCGTAACTCTTCTCGTCCTGCTTCTCTTGGTGTGCGCGTGCACCCCCGCGCAGATCCCCGTCCAGACCCAGCCGCCCCCTCCGCCGCCCGGCCAGGAAGACTCCAGTAAGGGTCAGACCGGCAGCAAAATCAAAGTGGACGTCAACCTCGTCGTTCTCCACACCGCCGTCATCGACGATCGCGGCAAATTCGTGGACGGCCTCACCCAGGACAGTTTCCGCGTCTACGAAGACAAGGTCGAACAGAAGCTTTCCATCTTCAAACGCGAAGACATTCCCGTCAGCATGGGCCTGGTCATCGACAACAGCGGCAGCATGCGCGACAAACGCTCCCGCGTGAATGAAGCCGCGCTCACCCTCGTCCAGAACTCCAATCCTTCCGACGAAGCCTTTGTCGTCAACTTCAATGACGACTTCTACCTCGATCTCGACAAGGACTTCACCAGCTCCATTCCCGAACTTAAGGAAGCCCTGGAACGCATCGATGCCCGCGGCAGCACGGCGCTCTACGACGCCGTCATCGGCTCGCTCGATCACGTGAAAAAAGGTGTGAAGGAAAAGAAAGTTCTGCTGATCGTTACCGACGGTGAGGACAACACCAGCCGCAGCACTCTCGAACGCACTTTGCGCGAAATTCAGAAGACGGACGTGGTCATCTACACCATCGGCTTGCTCAGCCAGGAAAGCAAACGCAGCGCCAAGAACGCCAAGCGCGCCTTAACCGAAATCGCTGCCGCTTCCGGCGGCCAGGCCTTTTTCCCGGAGAATGTGGACGACGTCCACGCCATCTGCCAGCAGGTCGCCCACGACATCCGCCACCAGTACACCCTTGCCTACTATCCTTCCAATTCCGCGCGCGATGGCAGTTACCGTAGCGTTCACGTCGACGTCATCGCTCCGCACGGCAAAGGCAAGCTCGTCGCTCGCACGCGCAATGGCTACTACGCTCCGGGTCCCGCCGCCACTGGAGCCAAATCCGCCGCCGGCCGCTGACCACGCGGACGCTGCCTCGCTCTTCAGCCGCCTAATTTCTCCAGAAAACTTTTCCCGCGCGGTATCTTCCCGCCAAAAATCTCCGCCACCGTCTGCCCCATGTCTGCCAGCGTTTCCCGCACTCCCAATTCCGCTCCTGGAGCCACTCCTGCGCCGATATGCCAGTATCGGCACGTACTCCCGCGAATGATCGGTCGTCGGCCAGCGCGGGTCGGGATCGCAGCCATGATCCGCGGTAATCAGCAGCAGGTCCTTCTCCCGCAACTCGCCCAGATACCCGCCCAGCCACTCATCAAACAGTTCCAGCGACCGGGCGAATCCTTCCACATCCTTCCGATGCCCATACAGCATGTCGAAATCCACCAGATTGCAGAAAATCAGCCCACGCGGCCGCTCCCGCGTTGCCGCTGCAATCTTCTCCATACCGTCCGCATTTGATTTCGTTGTCACGTACTCCTCCACGCCCCGCCCATTGTAGATATCGTGAATCTTGCCGATTCCGAACAACGGCGCGCTACGCTCTTCCAGCACATCCAGCAGCATCGGCCTCGGCGGATCGACCGCGTAATCGTGCCGCCTCTCCGTCCGCTTATAGTTCCCGGACGTTCCCTGAAATGGCCGCGCGATCACCCGCCCCACTCGATGCTTTCCGTCCAGAATCTTTCGCGCGATCTCGCACATCCGGTACAGTTCCGCCACCGGGATCACGTCCTCATGCGCGGCAATCTGAAACACACTGTCGCCCGAGGTGTACACGATCGGCTTTCCCGTGCGCACGTGTTCATCACCAAGTTCTTTCAAAATCTCAGTGCCCGACGCCGGCTTGTTCCCAATCGTCTTGCGCCCAATCTTCTCTTCGAACTCCCGCATCACCTCTGCCGGAAATCCCTGCGGATATACCGGAAACGCCTGTTCCAGCCACACTCCTGCCATCTCCCAATGTCCCGTCGTCGTATCTTTTCCCGGTGAATGCGTTGCGCCCTTTCCGTAAGCGGCCAGCGGTTCCGTCCACCGGAGTCAAGTGCCTCAGCGGCGCAATATTGGCCAACCCCAGCTTAACCAGCGTCGGCACCTTCAACTCTCGCGATTCCGCAATATGCCCCAGAGTGTCTCTTCCCACATCGCCGTATTCAGCCGCATCCGGCAGCGCTCCAATCCCCGCGCTGTCCAGCACAATCCAGATCACTCGTTCGATTCCGCTCATGCTCAGCCCTCATCCTCGCAACTTCTGCGACTCTAGCACACCCGATCCTTCCGCCTTTTCAACGCTTTCCCCTCGCCCGCGCTGCTCCCGGATGTAATCTCCCATTTACACCACTGGAACTTTTCTTCCATTCTGTGCGTACTGATATTTGGAGGTTCTACCGCCATATGTGTGCCCGCCGCTATACATCGAAAACCTCTGTGGTCTTCCCGCTGCTCCTCATCGGCTTCGGCCTCCTCATGCTCGCCTGGCGCTGGCTGCCCGATTTCTATCCGTGGCACGTCATCGGTCGATTCTGGCCGCTCGGCCTTATTCTTATCGGCGCAGGAATGATCTTTGACCGCTCCCGCGACGCGCGCTCGTTGGAGGAAAGGCCTTTCCCGATCGGCTCCACTCTTGGCGCCGTCGCGTTCCTTCTGGTGATGGCCCTGCTGATTGCCCGCGATCATTCCTCCCGCCCGGTGTTTATGCACTCCGCTGCAGAAGGGCGTCAAAGCCACGAAACGAAAACCGTGGAACGCGGCGCTGCTCAGGCTGTAAACATGACCGTGAATATGCCCTCCGGCGAACTCCGCTTTAGCGGCGGCGGTGATCCGCTGCTCAAAGCTGACTTCTACTACGATGGCAGTTGGTCGGAACCCGAAGTCAATTATTCCGTTGCCGATGGCCGCGGCGATCTCACCATCTCCCAGATGGGCGGCTCCCACGTCGGTCACTCCGATAATACCTGGGACCTTCAAGTGAACGACGCTACTCCCATCGAGTTGAAGGTGGACATGGGTGCGGGCCGTGGCGACTTCCACATGGCCAAGGTCAATCTCACGCGCATGGAATTCAACATCGGCGCCGGCCAGGTCACCGTCGATCTGACCGGTGAACGCGCTCGCGATGTGCAGGCCGTTCTTCACGGCGGAGTCGGCCAGGCGGTCATTCGCCTTCCTCGCAACGTCGGCGTGGTTGCCACCGTTCATGGCGGCCTCGGCTCCATCGACGTGCACGGCCTCAAAAAAGAAGACTCCAACTACGTCAACGATGCCTACGGCAAATCCCCGCAGACCATTCACCTCAGCGTCGAGGGCGGCATCGGCCAGATCAAGCTCGAGCAGGAATAGCCGCTACGGTTTTTTTACCTTCACTTCCACTTCCACATTCTTCTGCTCGCTCGCTCCGATATCGACGACCTGCGCCTTTTCCCGGTACATCTTCCGCACTTCTTCGCTCGTCCAGTCCACATCAAACCCGTCCTCGAGCGCCAGCAACTCATACTTCCCCGGTTGCAGTTGGCTCAGCGTAAACGTTCCGTCGCTGTCGCTCTGGTCCACTCGCGAATCGTCGTCCACATCGCCCTTTTGCGGTATCGCCACCACCAGCACCCCCGGCGCCGGCTTTCCATCCAGTTTCGCCATCCCGGTCACCTGTGCCATCCCCCGCTGCATCTTCACCGTCAGGCGCACCTCGCCCGCCTCGCTGACCGTCAAACGGTCCCCGTTAACCTGCGCTCCCTCCGCCACGATCGAGCCTACGTATAGCGCCTCGCTATCCGTTCCGTTAGCCGTCACTCGAAAGGTCCCCGTCTCCTGCGGCGGAAATGTAATCGTTCCATCTGTTTTCACTGGGCTCGCAATTGCCTGACCATCCTCCCGGACAAGAATGACTACGGCCACCGCTCTCGTTATTTCCAGGTTCTCGTCAGGAATCACCACTCTTCCGCTGATGTTGACTGTTCCTACCGACCTGCCATCGACCGTCTCATCTCCATTCGCATTCAGCTTGATCGTTCGCATCTCCTCGTTATGGCTGCGATTTTCCGTTATCCGCAAAGTCACTTCGCCCGGAGGCACTCCGGCCACTTCAATCTCTCCCGGTGCCACCGCCGCAATCATGGTCGGGTACTCCATTACATAGGTGCCAAAAATAGTTCCGGAGGCTCCCACATTCACCGATTCCGGCAAGTTGGTCAGCCGGATATGCAGCGCAGGCACGGACTGCAGCGTGATGTTTGCCTCCGCGATCTCTCCCGCCTTCAAATTCAATTCACCCGCCGCATTCGCATTGGTTACTCCGGGGTAGTACGTCACTGGGTACACCACGTCCAGCATCGGATTCGACGTAGGCTGTGTCCGCCGTGCACTTGTGCTGGCCGTCTGTGCGCTGACTCCGTGTTGCGCCCACCACGGCCGCGTCTCTACCGTCACAAAATATTTCCCTGCCAGCAGATGCGCGAACCGGTATTCCCCCAAATCGTCCGTCTGCATGTCGCCCGTTCCGAATTTATTTCCGTGATGGCTCGGAATATCCGCGCGGAACAGCATCACCCGCGCGTGCCTCACCGGTTCGCCATGCTCGTCGGTCACCCGGCCGTAAATCACCACCTGCCGGTGCAACCGGAAAACGACATGCTCCGAATCCAATCCCTCGCCCACCGCCAGCGCTGTTGAAAAGTTGCTGTGTTCGTTCCAGCTTTCCCGGACATACCCGCTCGCTGTCGCGCTCAACGGATATTTCCCCGCTCGGCAATCCTGTAAACCCGAACCGCCCATTTTCCCCCGCAGTTGTCTGCACTTCTCCGTCCGGCAGACTCAGCCACACCTCTGCGTGCGGAACCGGCGCACCCGTAGTCGCATCCACAATCGTTCCGCTGGCTCGGTACAAATTCTGGTTCTGTTGTGCGGCCGCCGCCGCAGCAGCCACCAAGGCCGCCGGCAACAACAGCACCGCCGCTATCAACCAACGCCTCACGGTTGCTCCTCGGCCGGTGCTTCCACTTCCACGCTCGCGTGGTCTCCTGGTTGCAACGACACCGCCGCCCCGCCCGACCGGTACTTCTCCATCACCGTCGGGTTTTTAAACTCCACAGCCTCCCCGTTTGCAATCGTGATCACCTCATAATTTCCAGGCGGCAGCGCCAGCACCGACGGCGACGCGCTCTGCACCGTCAATTGCATCGATCGCTGCGGCAATTCTTCTGCATAAAGCAGCACGTTCGCGAACGTCGCCTTCGCGTTTCCCTTTGCCTGGATCGTCAAATGCCCGAAATCGTTCCTCACCGTAATTTCGATCGGGGGCACCGCCGCTCCCTGCGCCACCGTCAACGCTTCCCGCAGCAGGTCCTGTCCGCCGCAGCGGACCGACGCCACGTAACCTTCGAAATGCGGCGTCACGTCCACCGTGTAGACACCCGGCGGAATCTCCTCAATCTTCGAATTCAGCGGCTGCCCGTTGCGGAACTGCGGCACGGAGCCCGTTGGCGTGTACGCGTGAAACTCCTTCGAATTCAGTTCCACGGTCACTTGCCGCATCGCATTCGGTTGATCCGTTCGTGTTTCGTCGTTCAAGCTCAGCTCCGCCGAAATTCCTCGCCCCAGCATCAGGGTCACACCGGTCTGATCCGTTCGCAGGTGCACTGGCTGCATCGCATTTACGAATCGTGCTGCTGATCCGGCGCCCGTCTCCTGTCCCGTAGCCATCAGCATGTAATTTCCTTCCGCCAATCCCGAGATGCGGAATTCTCCGGTTTTCTGGTCCGTCTTCGCCGTCGATTGCACCGGCTCGCCGTTTCCGTGCATTACCGATACGCTGATCGGCGTTCCCGGCGCCGCTCCCCGCACCACTCCCGCAATCGAAAACAGCCGTTCGTGCCGCATCGTTTGCGAAACCTGCAGCCGCGTCCCCGGAGCGATTTGCACCGTCGTCGCATCTTCCGCTTCCGCCACTCCCGGGTAATACGCCACTCCATATCCTTCCGCCGCCTTGTTCAACGCGTTTCCATCCTGTCCGCCGCTTCTTCGATTCGACGGCAGGAACGACACCTGGTATCCCCCGGCCTGCAATTCCGCCAGTCGGAATTTCCCTTCGTCGTCCGTAGTCGCGGAGGTCGCGTGTTGCAGCACGCTTCGCCCATTCTGTATTTCCCAGCGTTCCGCCTGCACCGTTACGCCTTCCAGTGGCTCTCCCGCCTCATTCTTCACTTCGCCGAAAATCAATCCTTCTGGCACCAGCTTGATCGTGGTCGCAGTCTCCGTCGGCACCTCGATCGTGTGGGTGATCCCAAACGTCATCCGCCCCAACTGTTGTTCGTTGAAGTACCCCGGTTTGGTCGCCGTCGCCGTTTCTGGCCCGCGCGGCACGTCCGTGAACACAAACGTTCCGTCCGCTCCGCTGAACGCCGTCCTTCCCCAATTCAGTTGCACCAGCGCACCGCTCACGGGCTCGTTGGTCGTCGAGTTCACCACCACCCCTCGCACCTCAAATCGCTCGCTATCCGAGGAGTCTTGCCCCCTCGCCGCCCCTACGCACACCGCTGCCATCGCTGCGCACGCCAGCGCCTTCGCCACCCACCGGAGCCGCGCTCCATTCGTTTTGGCCTGCCAATCCACCATGCTGCCTCTGCCTCACCCTCTCAGGATGCCCTTGCACTTACCTCAGTTGCATTACAACTCCAACGCATTTGCCCCTCTGCCGCTCCCCGCGTATATTTGAAGTTTACCCCGTGCTCGCGGAACCGCACGGTGAGGGCTTGCTTTGGCTACCAGCGAGATCATTCCCCCCACGATCGATTTGAACGACGTTCTTCGTGTGCGCGGAGCCCGCGTCCACAATCTCAAGAATGTCTCCGTCGACATCCCTCACAATGCCCTGACCGTCGTCACCGGCGTCAGCGGTTCCGGCAAATCCTCCCTTGCCTTTGACACCATCTACGCCGAAGGCCAGCGCCGCTACGTCGAATCCCTCTCCGCCTACGCCCGCCAGTTCCTCGAGCGCATGGAAAAGCCCGATGTCGACGAAATCTCCGGCATCGCCCCGGCCGTCGCCATTCGCCAGAAAAACGCCACCCGCAATCCCGCGCTCCACCGTCGCCACCGCCACCGAAATTTACGATTATCTCCGCCTGCTTCTTTGCGCGCTGCGGCACCACCTTTCTGCATCAAGTGCGGCGCGGAAGTTCGCCGCGATAATCGCCCGACGAAATTGCCAATACGATCCTCAAATTGGCTCCCGGCCGTCGCTTCTACGTCCTCTACTCCCTGAAACTCGCCGCACCTCCCGATTCCGGTGCCAAAAAATCTTCTCGTAAGAAGGCCACGCAAACTGCCGCTGCTACCCAGGAAACCCTGCGCCAGACCCTCGGCGATCTGCAGAAACGCGGCTTCAATCGCCTCTATCAGGACGGCCGCGTCCACGAGTTTTCCTCCCCGGAAACGCTCCTCGATATCAATTTCGCTCAAGCCCCGTCTACGTTCTCGTCGACCGCCTCGCCGTCAATCCCGAATCCCGCTCCCGCCTCGTCGATTCCATCGAAATCTGCTATCGCGAAGGCGGCGGCGAAGCCATCCTCGAATTCGTCGCCGACGCCGCGGCAATCCCGCCGAGCGCCTGTCCTTCAACGAGCGCTTCGAATGCAAGAACGACGGCACTCTCTATCAGGAACCCGAGCCGCGCCTGTTCTCCTTCAACAATCCCTACGGCGCTTGCCCTCGCTGCCAGGGCTTTGGCAACACCATCGATTTCGATCTCAACCTCGTCGTCCCCGATCCCAGCAAATCCCTCGACGATGGCGCCATCGAACCCTGGACCAAGCCTCGTTATCGCGTCCTCCAGCAGGACGCCCGCAAATGGGCGCGCGCGCAGGGCATTCCCACCAACGTGCCCTGGCGTCAACTCTCCGCGGAGCAGCGCCAGCTTGTCCTCGAAGGCGATCCTGAACACGATTATGACGGCGTCAAAGGGTTCTTCAAGTAGCTCGAGCGCAAAAAATACAAGCTCCACGTTCGCGTATTCCTCAGCCGTTATCGTGGTTACGCCACTTGCCCCGAATGCTCTGGCACCCGTCTGCGCCCTGAAGCCCGCGCCGTTCAAATCACCGGGCAATCCATCACCGATCTCTGCAAACTCACCGTCAAGGAAGCGCGCAGCTTTTTTCCTGCCAACTGCAACTGACGCAGGCGCAAGCCAAAGTCGCCGATAAAATCCTCGAAGAAATTCGCTCCCGCCTGCAATTCCTCGATGAAGTCGGCCTCGATTACCTCACTCTCGACCGCCTCACCTCCACGCTCTCCGGCGGCGAATCGCAGCGCATCCAACTGGCCACCTCGCTCGGCTCCCATCTGGTCGGCGCGCTCTATGTTCTCGACGAGCCTTCCATCGGTCTTCATCCGCGCGACACCCAGCGCCTCATCGACATCCTCAAATCCCTTCGCGATCTCGGCAACACCGTTCTCGTCGTCGAACACGACCCGGACACCATCCAGTCCGCCGACCGCATCCTCGATCTCGGCCCCGGCGCCGGCGAACTTGGCGGCAAACTGCTTTTCTCCGGCACTTACGAGGAAATTCTCGACCGACCCCAAGTCCATCACCGGCCGCTATCTCAGTGGCGAATTGCAAAATCCCGGTTCCCGCAAATCGCCACAAGCCCAACGGCAAATTTCTCCGCCTTACGCGGGGCGACCCTCCACAATCTGCAGAATGTTGACCTGATGCTTCCCCTCGGCACCCTCACCGTCGTCACCGGCGTCAGCGGCTCCGGAAAATCCACGCTGGTCCACAATGTTCTTTACAAAGCCCTCGCACGCCAAACGCACCGGCGCCAGCATCAAGAATTCTGCGACGCGTCTCGAAGGCGACGACGACATTCAGGACCTCGTCATCGTCGATCAGTCCCCCATCGGCCGCACGCCCGCGCTCCAACCCGGCCACCTATCTGAAAGCCTTCGACGCCATTCGCGAAGTTTTCGCGGACACTCCCGACGCCAAGCGCCGCGGCTACACCGCGGGCCATTTTTCCTTCAACGTTCCCGGCGGGCGCTGCGAAACCTGCCAGGGCGATGGCACCGTCACCGTCGAAATGCAGTTCCTTGCCGATGTCGAACTCATTTGCGAAGAGTGCCGCGGCCAGCGCTTCAAAAGCAGCGTCCTCGAAGTTCGCTATCCACGGCAAAAATATCCACGACGTTCTTGGCATGACCGTCCGCGAAGCCCTCGCCTTCTTCGTCAACATTCCCAAGGTCGTTTCCAAGCTTCGCATCCTCAACGAAATTGGCCTCGGCTATCTCCGCCTCGGCCAGTCCGCCACCACGCTTTCCGGCGGCGAAGCCCAGCGCCTCAAACTCGCCTCCCACCTCACGCGCACGGAAAATACGCGGCATCCTCTATATCCTCGACGAGCCCACCACCGGCCTCCACTTCGACGACATCGCCAAGCTTCTTGCCGCTTTCCGCAAACTTCTCGAATCCGGCGCCTCTCTGCTCGTCATCGAACACAATCTCGATGTCATCAAGTCCGCCGACTGGCTCATCGATCTTGGCCCCGAAGGCGGCGACCAGGGCGGCAAAATCATCGCCACCGGCACGCCCGAACAAGTCGCGCGCAACCCGCAATCCCACACCGGAAAATACCTCGCGCGGGTGCTTGGCCGCCGGTGTCGATCTTCCGGCTCGCAAGCCTTCCAATGGCGCTCCCAAAACTTCCGCCACGACGTAGTACGATATTCTTCGTGGCTCGTCTCGGTTTCATGCGCTCTTTTACTCGTCTCGTTCAACTCGTGCTGCTCGCCGCTCTCTTCCTGCCGCACTTGGTCTCTGCTCAGGACCCACCCAAGCCGAAATCCGCGCCGCCCTCCGCTCAAAAAGTTCGCAATCCCCTGAACGATCTCCTCGACGAAGCGCAAGCCGATATCGCCAAAAACGACTTCACCGCCGCCATCCCGCCGCTCCAGAAATTCATCGCCCAGCAACCCGACCTCGCCTTCGCCCACTTCCAACTCGCCTACTGCTACACGCAATCTGCAACGCGACTCCGAAGCTCGTCCGGAATACGAACGCGCCATCGCCCTCGATCCCTCGTTCTTCGAGGCCTACCTCAACCTGGGCACTCTGCTGCTGCAATCCTCTCCCAAAGACGCCGTCGCCCCTCTTCGCAAAGCTGTCGATCTTCGCCCCGCTCTCAGCCATCCCCATTACGTCCTGGCTGTCGCACTCGAGCGTTCCGGCGATTCCGTCGGCGCCTCCGCGGAATTCCAGAAACTCCTCGCCCTCGAGCCCGATAACCGCGAAGCCAATCTCTACGTCGCCTGGTCCTTGCTGAAAGACGGGAAGGGAAGCGCCGCCGAACTCAAATTTCGTCGCGCCCTCGATCAGCAACCCAAAGACCCCGCCGCTTTGCTCGGACTTGCCGAAAGTCTCGAACTGCAGAACAAGCCGGAAACCATCGACGCCTACCACCAGTATTTTGACGTGCAACCCGGCGACAATGCTTCTCGCACCCGCCTGATCAATTACCTCATCGCCCAAAAACAGCTCGAAGCCGCTCTCGCCGAAGTCGAGCGCTCACCCGGCGCCAATCCTCCCACTGCCGACACTCTTCGCCTCCGCGCCGACGTCCAGATCGCCCAGAAAAAGCCCGCCGAAGCCATCGCCACTCTCCAACAGGCCATCCAGCTCACTCCTCAGGATCCGCAACTCCACGGTGGACTCGGCCGCCTCTATCTCGACCAGAAAGATTTTCCCAACGCCGAGAAAGAGCTCAAACTCGCCATCCAGCTCGATTCCCGCAATGTCACCTATTGGAAGGACCTCGCTTCCACCTTCTATCTCGCCGCCAACTATCCTTCGGCCATCGCCGCTCTCGATCAGGCCGCCAAACTGGAAACGCCCCCCGCCGGCGCTTGGTTCATTCGCGCTCTCTGTTACGATAAGTTGAGAGCGACTCAACAGGCCCTCGATGCGTACAAGAAATTCCTCGACTTGGATAACAACCAGAACCCCACTCAGGTCTGGCAGGCCCAGCAGCGCATTCTCGTTCTCGAGAAGGAGAAGAAACACAATTAGGTCTCGTTTCCGATTTCTGGCCTTTCCTTCGTCCCGCTGCTTTGCGCCCTCGCTGTTCCCTGCGCTTCTGCCGCCGACAAAGTCGCCGATCTGCAGTCCCGCTTTGATAAAGAAAAGAACGCTTCCAGCAAAGTCCGCATTCTCGAAAAACTCGAACAAGCGCAATTCGCGGAGGTCAACGCTCTCATTGAATCCAAGGACATCGTCAAGGCCGGCCTGGAAGCCGAGAAGTTCCGCGACAACTGCCGCGAAGCCTTCGATGCCCTCCAGAAGCAGCTCCCCGACGCTGATCGTCACGGCGAGCCCTACCGCCGCCTCGAACTCATCGTTCGCGCCGGCATGCGCCAGGTCTCCGATATCCTCCTGATCGCTCCCTACGAAGTGAAGCCCCCCTTCGAGCTTCTGCGCCAGGATCTGACCACCATTGACGACCAGCTCATCCATCTGCTATTTCCGAACACGTAGCGCCGATGCTCCTCCCGCCGGCGCTGCCCCTGTGGGGTCCAAGCCATGAAGTCTCTTCTTTCGATCCTCGCCCTCTCCCTCGCGTTCGTCGCGCTTCCCGTCTCTCTGCGCGCCCAGCGCCCCGACAAGGACTACCTCTCTTCCGTCGAGGCCGACAAAATCCGCGACGCCGAAACTCCCAACGAGCGCATCAAGCTCTTCCTCACCTTTGCCGACGACCGCCTGAAAAAATTCCAATACGAGCTCGACCATCCCTCCCCTACCAAGCACACCGAATTGCTCAACTACCTCATGAACTCCTACATTGGTTGTGTGGACGACGCTGCCGACATCATTCAGGTGGGTCTGGAAAAGCAGGAAAATGTGCGCGCCGGAATCGATCTGATGATTGCCAAAGGCAAAGAATACTTGCCCATTCTTCAGAAATATCTGGCCAGTGGCCCCGAACTCGAAATCTACAAGGACAATCTCACCGACGCCATCGAAGGCACCCAGGACGCCATCGACGAAGCCGAAAAAGCCACCAAGAAGGCCGCTCCTCCTCCCGTGAGGCGCAAAAATTGACCCGCTCCCGCCAAACCATCCGCGTTCCCGGCGGAGAAGCCCTCTGCCATCGGATGTTTACTCGCATCGGCTGCGCCGGACGCCCTCCGCACTTTCACGTTGAGTTCTATCCCTACAGCAGCCTGGTCATCACCATTCGTCGCCGCGCAGACACCCTCTTCGTCCGCTTTTCCGATCTGCTGCTTCGCGCGCCGGTGGAAGTTCTCGAAGGAGCCGTGGCGCTTCTCCTCGCTCGCGTGTTTCGCCGCCGCACTCCGCGCGATCTCGTCAAACCCTATCTCGATTACGCTCGCTCCAATCGCACTCGCCGCCGCATCTCCGAAATGCGCAGCCATCGCGTTCGCCCCGCGCACTCCGCTCCGCAAGGCCAGCACTACGATCTCCTCGCGCTCTTCGACAACCTCAATGCCACCTATTTTGAAAACTCCTTACAACGCCCCAACATCGGCTGGAGCACTCGCAGTTGGCGCCGCCAGTTCGGCTGCTACGATCCCGGCCCCAACCAGATTCTGCTCAATCGCCGCCTCGATAAACCCGGCGTCGCCCAATCCGTCGTCGAATACGTCCTCTTCCACGAAATGCTGCACGTCAAGCATCCCACCCGCCGCTCGGGCTGTACTCTGCTTTCGCACTCCCCCGAATTTCGCGCCGAAGAAAAGCGCTTCGCTCACTTTCATTCGGCTCGCAAACTTCTAGACCAGCTTGCCCGCTGATTCGTTCCGCGAACCGGCCCCTCCGCTATTTGTATTACACTAATGCCGCTCGAACTATGACCACGCAAACTCGCGAACCTCGTTGGCCCGCCCTGGTTGCCATGATGGCCGCCGCCGGCCTCTATCTCGCTATCCCCGAGCCTCTTTCCATGGGCCCCAAATGGATTCTCATCGCCATCATTGGTGTGCTCATGATTCCTCTCGTGATTTCTCACAAGCGCGGCGACTTCCACATCACCCGCGCCCTCGTGCTCATCGCTAACTCGGTCTTGACCCTCTCCATGGTCGCTTCTCTCACCCTTCTCATTCTGGCTATTCCCACCCACGCAGAAACGCCGCAGGCCATGCTCCGCTCCGCGGCGGCCCTGTGGGTTACCAATATCCTCATCTTCGCTTTGTGGTATTGGAAATTGGACGGCGGTGGCCCGCTGAAACGCGACGCCCATCACGGAATGGCCAACAGCTCGTTTCTATTCCCGCAAATGCTGGATCGCGCCGGATCGGACGACGATCAACCGGCCCGTTGGCAGCCGCACTTCATCGACTACCTGTTTCTGGCCTTCAACACCAGTACCGCTTTTTCGCCCACCGATACCGCCGTTCTGTCTCGATGGGCCAAGGTCGGCACCATGCTGCAATCGCTGATTTCTCTGCTGATTGTCGCTCTGCTCGCCGCACGCGCCGTCAACATCCTCTGATTTCCCCGCGGCGTCTCTTCAATCCAGCTTCACTGACTCTTGAATCCCCAGGTGCCGCGCCAGCGCCTCCACCACCATCTCGTGATCCTCGCGCTGCGGTAAACCAGACACCGTAATTGTCCCCACGCATCCGGTGCCTTCCAATAAAATCGGGAAGCATCCGCCGTGCACTGCGTAGTCCTTCACATCCAAGCCGGTCTTCGCGTGGAAGTTCGTCCCCGCCGCCTCGTTTTTCAATCCCACCGCGTACGAACTCCTCTGGTACCGTTGCACCACGTTCTTTTTCCGCCTGATCCAATCCCAATTGTCGGGGCTTGTCCCCCGCATCGCATACGCAAACAGCGTGTGCCCGTTTACCTGGATATCGATCGTCACCGCCACTCCGCGCCGTTCCGCTTCCGCTTTCAGCGCGCTTCCGATCGCCCACGCCGTCTCCGCATCGAACTGCCGGAAGCGCAGCCGCCTTTCCTGTTCGCCTATTTTCTCCAGATCTTCTGCCGCACCCATCTATCCCTCCGAAACGCAGCGCGCACCTCGCTACAGCAGCGTTCCCGTCAACACAATCTTCGCCACCGAAAAATAAATTACCAGTCCGGTCACGTCCACCAGAGTGGCCACAAACGGCGCCGACGCGCTCGCCGGGTCCAGCCCGCACCTGCGCAAAATAAACGGCAGCATCGATCCCGCCAGCGTCCCGAACGTCACCACCCCGATCAGGCTGAAGAAAATCGTGGTGGCCACCAGCAGATAATGTTGCCCATACGTCTTCCAGATGCTCTGCCAAATCATGATTCGTATAAATCCCACCGTTCCCAAGATCAATCCCAGTGCCATGCCCGCTGCGATCTCTCTCCGTATCACTCGCCACCAGTCCCGCAACCGCACTTCCTGCAAGGCCAGCGCCCGGATGATCAGCGACGTCGCCTGTGATCCCGAATTTCCCCCGCTGCTGATCAGCAATGGTATGAACAGCGACAACACCACCGCCTTCTCGATTTCGCTCTCAAAGTGCCCCATCGCTGTCGCTGTCAGCATCTCTCCCAGAAACAGAATCACCAGCCACCCCGCGCGTTTCCGGATCATCGCTCCGAACGTGGTGTCCAGGTACGGCCCGTCCAGCGCTTCCATACCTCCCATCTTCTGCATGTCTTCCGTATTTTCTTCTTCCAGTACGTCGATCAGATCCTTCGCCGCCACCAGTCCCACCATGTGCCCTTGTGCGTCCAGCACCGGCACCGCCTTGATGTTGTGCTGGGTCAGCAGGTGCGCCATCTCCACCTGGTCCGCATTGTCTCGCACCGTATACATCTTCGTGGTCATCACATCCCGCACGGTTCGGCTCGGCTCCGCGGCGATCAGATCCTTCAGCGATACCACTCCCAGCAGCGTTTGGTTCTCGTCCAGCACGTACGCATAGTGAATCGTCTCAACTTGACCCAGTTGTTGCCTCAGGTATTTGATCGCTTCTTCGATTGACAAGTCCGGCCGCAACCTCGCAAAGCGCGGGTTCATCAACCCTCCCGCGTGATCTTCGCGATACGCCAGCAAAGCCTTCACTTCCGATTTTGTATTGTCATCCAGCAGATCCATCAAATATTGCCGCTGTGGTTTTGGAGAATGTTGCACCACGTCCGCCGCGTCGTCCGGAGCCAACAACCTCATATACATCCGCCGCTCGCCCTCCGGCAGCGACAGCAGCAGGCTCGACTGCGCCCGAGCGTCCAGTGCCAGGAAAAAATTGTCCATCAACTCCCGTGGCAGGGCTTCGAAGCGCGCCACTCGCTCCCCGCGGCGCAGCGTCGGCCACAAGTCCAACAATTCATCCGCGGCATTCAGGGAATGACCAATCATGGGTACGCACCTTTTCTTCGACGATTCAATCCACTCGAGGGCTTTCTTGTGAATGGAGGCGGAACAAGAGTCTAGTTCCCACCCGCCGCGCACCGCAAATCATTTTTTGGAGACTCTGTCTATGTAGCGGAGTAACGCAGTAGCGCAGAGATGCGCTTCCTGGCCGCGTTCTTATTCGGGGAAGGGAATTGCCTGAACCAAACGTCTCTATCGGACGCTTTCTACCACGTTCCGATACGCACGACCGCTTGCGTCGAAATCTTCAGGCCTTCTTGTGGGTGAATCCCCATCACGTCGTTCATCCACGAATGCGTATACTGCAGGTCCACCACGCGCCACGCAAACGGCCGCGTCACCACCACGTCGATGCCTCCGCCCACCGCGATGCTGGGTCCATTCTGCGCCGTTTCCACCGACCAGTCGCTCCGCTTCGGATAATGCGGCAACGTTCCGTTTCCGTCGTTCCACTCTTCCAGCAATTTCTTTTTCAGTTCCTGATTGTCGATTTCGTACGTCACCTTGCGCCCGCCGAACATCGCTTCCGCAAATGGCGAGAACTTGTGCGACGCCAGCGGCGTCCACCGCACTCCCCCTCCGTAGAACAGCGAATCCGCGCTCATGTTGTAAGCCGGTTGGTGCATGATCAGGCAGCCGCTCACTTCCGCGATCGTCTGCCAGTGCGGGTTTACACGCGCTGCGCCCTGCCCGCCGCCGCCGACGCACGATCCCCCACCCAGAAACGTCTCGTAATACGGAAACGCCGAAAGTTCGATGTCCGCTTCCTTGGGATACTGGCGCGTGAACTCCACTCCCGGTTCCATCCAGGCGTCTTTCACATACACGAACGGTTTCTCGCCAGTTCCGTTCTTGTAGTCCTCCACCAGTTGCTTGCGCAGTTCCCAATTTTCTCCGAACAGGTTCATGCGCGTCTCGCGCACCCAGGGTGGTTTGAACGCCATCATGTTCGCAAACGTTCGCCCGGGATTCAGGAAGCTTCTTGCCAGAATGATCAGCGGCCGGTTCGTCGTGCGGTTCTCCAGGCCCATGATCACGTAGCGGTCCGCCGCGTCTTCCGCCAGCATGGTCACAAAGCCCAGCGTTGGCGTATCCGTCAGCGTGATAAATCCCGGCGACGCATGCAGCATCACGTTGGCAATCGACGCCTCGCTGATTGGTCCGATTTTCCACTGGGTGTGCCACACCGCCGAATACGCCATCGACCGCAGCATGCTGATCCAGTATTCCCGCCCGTCGCCCCACTGCACATACTTGAATCGCGGATCGTTCTGCCGCTCAATAAACCCGAAGATCGAGCCTTCGATCGGGTGTCCCACGTACGGAGCCATGAACTTGTCGCTGTCGCTCCATCCGCGCAGTTCAGAAACCGACTGGGTATACTGCTCGAACCAATGCCCATTCAGCGAATCGCGTGTCCCCGCCTGCGACGCCAGGTCAAACGAATGCATGATGCCCGTATACAGCAGCGATTCCCCGATCGCTGGCATCCAGCGGAAGTGTGTGGGATGCTTCGCCTGCGCGTCGTGGCCTTGTGTCGTCGCTTCCGAGGGATCCGAGTCAAATTCTGCACTGCTACTGCTGCTGTTTCGTGTCGGAGCGTCGTCGTTCCTGGTTGCGGGTATGTCCACATACACCGCATGCCCTGGGGTCACCGACTTGTACCATTCCCGGTCGATGGAAGCCAGAATCGCACTCTGGTCATACAGACTGTCCCGCGGCCCGGCCGCCGGGTTGACCGTTCCCTGCGCGCGACTCTGCACGCACCCCAGGCAGCACGCCAGCACCAACCAACACGCAATACCTACACGTTTCACAGCGATCAAAGTCCCTTTCCTTGGGTTTCCTGGCCAATTCTCGCGATTCTTACTCCAGGCGGGGAGTAATTCGGAGAATGAAATTGTACTGACCGCATCGAGAATTCACAACTATCATTCTTCCGCCCTCCTGCCGCCATTCTTTTCGCCGCACCCAAACCTTGGCGATCTGCTTGGAATGCTAATTGACCAGCAGCAGTCCGTGCTCCACCAGTCCCGGCATGATCGGCATCGATCTCACTCGCACTCCGCTTGCATCGAAAATCGCGTTGCTGATCGCCGGAGCCAGTCCCACAATCGGCGCTTCCCCCGCTCCTACCGCCGGCACATCCTTTCGGTTCATCAAGTACGTCTCCATCTTCGGCACATCGCTGAATCGCGGCACCCGGTATTTTGAGAACGCATTATTGACGATCCGCCCATTCTCAAACTCGATTGCTTCGAATAAAGCGCCGCCGATTCCCATGATGTTTGCGCCCACCACCTGGTTCTGCAATCCGTCCGGATTCACAATCGGCCCGCAATCGAACGCCGTAAATATCCGTTCAAGCCGGATCTCGCCCCGCTCCGGCTTGATGCTGACCTCCACGAACGTGGCTACGTAGCCGAGTTTCTCGAATCCTCCGCCCACTCCCACTCCGCGATTCGCGCTTTTGCCTTTGCCCCACCCGTATTGTTTCCCGCCTTCTTCAAACACCGCCCGCAAGCGCGGTTCCTTCAGATTCTTCAATCGAAATTCCAACGGGTCCATCTTCAGGTTGTGCGCCACTTCATCCATGTGCACTTCTCGCGCGAAGTGGTTGGCGCTCGCCGCCAGTCCCCGGTACGATCCCTGACGCAACGGCGAATCCACCGCATGAAACTCGATTTTCTGGTTTGCCACCTCGTAATACGTTTTGATTCCCGCGTTACCGGAATTGTAGTTGTGAAACTCCCACGCTTTTAGCTCGCCGTCCTCTCCCACTGCGCTGCGCACGTCAATCACTCCCGCGGGACGGAAATACGCCCACGTGAATTCTTCCTCGCGCGTCCACACCACCTTCACCGGCTGCTTTGCCGCTCGCGCCAGTCGCGCCGCCTCGATCGCGCATTCTCCGGTGTGCTTCCCCCCATATCCGGACCCCGTGTCCGGCATCCGCACGTGCACCTTTTCCTCCGCTAAGTGAAAGGTGCTTGCCAGTTCGCTGCGCACTCCGAACGGTCGCTGCGTTCCCACCCACACCCGCAGCTCGTCGCCTTCCCACTGTGCAACCGCTGCGCGCGGCTCCAGTGGAGCGTGCGCGATATACGCCACCGTGTAAGTCTGCTGCAGTTGCCGCTCGCCGCTGGCGAATACCGCCGCCACATTCCCGCTGTGGACTTGGTTCTCCTTTTCGCCGCTTTTCGCGTTCTTCCGCAAGTACTCGAAAAGCTCCTTGCTCGATACCTGCGACGGGCTCCTCCACTCCGCTTTCACCAGCGCTGCGGCTTTCGTCGCCCTGTCTGAATCCTCGGCCGCCACCCCAATGAATTCGCCGTCATGCACCACCACCACTCCCGCCAGCTTTTCCGCCGCGGTTACGTCCACCGAAACCAGCGTCGACTGGAACGCGGGAGGCCGCACCACTTTTCCATACAGCATCTTTTCCAGCTTGATATCCGAAGGATAGCGGTGCGCCCCCGTCACGAAATCCCGCCCATCCACTTTCCCCAGCGGCTTTCCCGCGACTTTCCAGTCGCTCGGCGCTATCAGCGGATCTTCCGCCGGCAGCACTTGCGTGATGTGTTGGCCCCTCACCAGTTCGCCGTAACTCACCAGTCTCTTGTTCTGCGCGTCCACAACGTTCGCATTTTCGGCCTGCAGCCCGGCCGGCGCGACCTTCCATTGCTTCGCCGCCATTTCCACCAGCGTGTCCCGCGTAGCCGCCGCTACTCGACGCAACTGCAGATTCATCACCGGCGTGGTCCGGCTTCCGAACGTGCCCATGTCATACGGCACCAGCTCCGTATCTCCCATCACCATCCGCACGCTTTCCGGCCGCACCTTCAACTCTTCGGCGACCGCCTGCGTCAGCGAAGTCCGGATGTTCTGCCCAACTTCCACTTTCCCGGTGAACGCCGTAATCGTTCCGTCTTCGCCCACGTGAATCCAGGCGTCTAATTCCCGCGGCAACGAATCTTCCGGATTCCGTCTTGCGCCTCCGGACTCCTGCCCGGCTACGGGCTTGGTAAACGCGCACGCGATAAACAGCCCCGCGCCCAGCAATTTGAAAAAGTCTCGACGGTCACTCGCAAACACGTACCGCAGCGGTTCGCGCAGTTCGTAACGTTCGGCCTCTACCTGTTCCGGTACTCTTCGGCTGCTCATGGCCGTGCTCCCTGCATCGCCATCGCCGCCTTTCGTATTGCGGCCACTATTCTCGGATACGTTCCGCATCGGCAAATGTTCCCTTGCATCGCCGTCCGGATCTCCGCTTCACTCGGATTTCTTTTTCCGTTCAGCAGGGAAACCGCGGACAAAATCATCCCCGAAGTGCAATACGCGCACTGCATCGCACCCTCATCCAGAAAAGCCTGCTGCACCGGATGCAGTTGCTGTCCCTGGGCCAACCCTTCAATCGTCGTGATTCTGGTTCCTGCGGCCTGCGCCACCGGCAACGTGCACGAGCGCCGCGATTTTCCCTCCACCAGCACCGTGCACGCGCCGCACTGTCCTTCTCCGCAGCCATACTTGCTTCCGGTCAGGTCCAGCCTCTCCCGCAATACGCTCAGCAGGGAAGCGTCCGGTTCGACGTTCACCGTGTATTCTTTCCCGTTGATCTGTAGTGTGATTTCTGCCATTTCCCGCTCCCGACAGAATTGCTTCCCTCAGGTCTGCATCCGGGTTCCAGAAATTTTCAAAAACGATTCTGCCATCTTACTCTCTGGGGCGTCTTTTTTCCCGTCACGCGCTCCCGTCCCCTGGAACTCGCAGATACACCTCGGACCTACACGGGGCTCGTCTCCGGCCTCGCTGCGCCTACGTATTCGTCTTTCTCTTGACCAACCGGCTTAGTGCTTCTCGAATTTCACGGTTTTGCCCGTCGTCGCCGACTGCCGCGCCGCATCCATAATGTCTGCGACCAGAACATTCGCTTCCAGCGACGTCAGCGGTTCCACCGGCGCATTCTCCAGAATCACCGCACGCAAATAGGAAAATTCGTCATTTGTCGGCGGTGTCAGTTTTGCCGCCGTTTCCGTTACCGCCTGTTTATCGCTCAACCCGCGCATCTCGATCTTGTCGTTTCCTGCCGTTTCCACGTAGCCCTTGTTTCCATACACCTGAAAATCCTGGCGCCCCACGGCCCAGTTCCACGAAGCCTGAATGATCGCCTGCGTCTTCGGATACGTCAGGATGATCGTCGCCTCATCGTCCACCTTCGGATACACATCCGGTTTGATCTGTTGCGTGATCGCCGTAACCGTCAGCGGCGCCTCGTTCTTCATCACCCACGTCGCCAGGTCCACTCCATAGCACCCGAAGTCATACAATGCTCCGCCGCCGTTCAGTTTCGGATCGGTCAGCCATCCCAGAAATTCCGGACCCACTCCGATTTCTTTCGGCCCGCGGTGCCCGCTCTGCACTCCGATCTTCCGGACATCGCCGATCTTCCCCGCGCGCACCGCTTCCACCACCGCATGATTGCTGGGATCCCACACGATGAAATAATTCACCAGCACTTTGATGTGCGCATCCGTGGCGATCTTCGCGATTGCATGCGCATCCGCCGAGGACACCGCCAGCGGCTTTTCCATCATCACCGAGACGTGGTGCGCCGCGCAGATCTTGCACAATCTTTCAAATGGTCTGCCGTATTCGAGTAGGCCAGCACCACCTGCGGCTTGGTGGTGTTCAGCAGTTCGTCCAGGCTCGCGTGGTACAGGCTCGCATCCAAATGGAATTCTTTCGCGTATTGGTCGAACACGCTCTTGTCCGCTTCCGCAATCCCCACGATCTGCACATCGGTCCGTTTCGCGATGCTCGAGAAAAATCCGTCCGCGTGTCCGTGCACCAATCCCGCCAGCGCCACTTTCAACGGCTCCGCGGCCGCCGCACGCGTCGGCGCCGACATCACCAGCGAACAAATCAACAACACCATACTCAATGCCACATGAAGTTTCATGGAATGCTCCTGGGCGAATCTGCTGCGATCATAGCACTCGATCCCAGGTTTGCCTTGTGACTTCCTAACCGTGCCACGGTTTGGGCTCACGGCAACCAACGCTGTTGTTTGATATGGGTTCTTTGCTCGGTGCCCACCCTCGTTCTGGGCTACAATCGCTGGGCGCACGGAGGCTCTCATGGCCATTTCGAAAAAACTTTGTATTTGGTCCGCGGCCGTTGCCGCCATCGCTCTTGCCGGCACCCTGCTCGCCCAGCAAACCAGTTCCCTCAGCATCGCCGGTCTGCAAGGCTCCGCACGAGTCATTCAGGTGGACGGTCGCAATTATGTGGAGGTCGAATCCCTGGCGCGGCTCAGCCAGGGCTCGCTGAGTTTCAACGGCAGCCAGATCGTGCTCACCTTGCCGAACGGCCCGGCGTCATCACTGTCGGCATCCTCATCATCCGCGCCGCCACGTAACCCACCGCCGCTTCTCGCGTGATTTTGCCAAAGCCGGCATAGAAGCCATGGCCGAAGTCCGCGAATGGCGCACCGCTCTGAAAAACGCCATCGAACGCGGCTATCCTCTTGGCGCCGATTGGCTCGCCCCCTATCGCAACCAGGCCCGCGAAGCCTTGCACTTCGCCACTGTCTCCGTCAGCACCGACGCCGACCGCAACGTCATGCCCTTCCTCACCAACGAATACAACAATATGGGCGCGCTCACCGATAAATACCTTCAGATGACTTCCAACATGACCTACATCGCGCCCGATTCCATCTCCAACGATCCTCTCGACCAGCAGATTCGCACTTGTGGCCGAGCCCTCGCCGCCATGGTCAGCTCCAACCAGTTCAACGACGACCCGGCCTGCCACTAGCGCCGCAAGCGCACCCCCTTTACATCGTCAGCACGGCGCGAAACTGCGCATGCCCGCTGATCATTCGCTCGTAACCTTCTTTCACCTTCTGCAGCGGGAAGCGTTCCACCATCGTCTTCACTCCGGTCAACTGCGCGAACCTCAGCGTATCCTCGGAATCCGTGGCGATCCCCGACGCAAACCCCCGTAGCTCTTTGCCGTGTGGGATCAATTGAAACGGCGTTACCTCGATCGGGTCCGCGGTCGCACCCACCACCATCAATCGCCCGCCCACTCCCAGCCCGTCAATCACCTCGCTCATCGCTTTGGAGTTTGGCGCCGTCGTCAAAATCACGTCCGCTCCCCCAAATTTCTGCAATGCCTGCGCCGGATTGCCGGCCTTGCTGTCGATGTAGTCCTTGCGCCCAGTTTCTTCGCCAGATCCGCGTTCTCCGGACCCCGCCCGATCGCCACCACGTGATATCCGGCCTTCGCCGCAAACTGAATCGCCAGGTGTCCCAGTCCGCCGACGCCTTGCACCGCCACCACATCTCCCGCGCGCGCCCCGCTATGCCGCAGCGCGTTATACGTGGTCACGCCCGCGCACATCAGTGGTCCCGCTTCCGCTGCATCCAAGTCCCTCGGCATTAACGCCACCGCTTCATGCCGCGCAATCATGTACTGCCCATACCCGCCATCCAGGCTGATTCCCGTGATCTGTTCGCGCTCGCAGGTAATGAAATTTCCGCGCCGGCACGACGCGCACACGAAGCAATGTCCCCCGTGCCATCCCACTCCCACTCGATCGCCCTTCTTCCATTCCTGAACGTGCTCCCCCACCTCTTCCACAAATCCCACCACTTCGTGCCCCGGAACTCGCGGATACACAATCCCCGGAAACAAACCCTCTTTCGTCAACACATCGCTGTGACAGATTCCGCACGCCTCCACCTTAATCAGCACTTCTCCCATCTTCGGCTTGGGAATCTCTCGCTCCACCAGTTCGAAGTCGCCTCCCGCCTTGCCCACTTGCGCTACCAGATTCTTTGCCATTGCCGCTCTCCTTTTTCTTGTCGCACCGGTCCGCTGCAATAGATGACCCGCCCTTCCAGCCGCGTTACATAAATCCACCGTGACAAACCCCGGGCCAACTCACCCTTTCTGTCCCTTCGGACAGTTGTTCCCCCTGCGCTACTCGCCGCAAACTGGCACCACCATGAGAGCGAGTGCCGGCATCTGCTGCATTTCCCTGTGCCTGGTCGCCGCCTTCCTAACGTCGTGCGGCACCACTACGTCCAAGTCCAGCCCGCCTCCCTCTGGTGGTCCCATTCCCGCCCCCTCGGTCACCGTTACCGTAACTCCGTCCTCTGCGAACATCCGCGCGGGCAGCCAACTCACCTTTTCCGCGTCCGTCTCCGGATCCACCAACACCGCCGTCACCTGGTCCGTCAATCAGGTCGCGGGAGGTTCCGCCGCTACCGGCACCATCGACGCTTCCGGCAACTACACCGCGCCCGCCGCCGTACCTTCCAACAACACGGTCACCATCACTGCCACCAGTTCCGCCCAGCCCACTTCCTCCGCCTCCGCTTCCGTCACTCTCTGGAATCCCACTCCTTCCATCACCGGCATCTCCCCGGCCTCCACCAATCTCGGTTCCTTCACCGTCACCGTGAATGGCGGCAACTTCGTCTCGGGCGCTCAAATCGTCCTCAACGGCTCCGCCCTCACCACCACGTTCGTTTCCGCGACCCAGCTTACGGCCACCGGCAACGCCTCCACCGCTGGCACCTTCCCGCTGACCGTCCAGAATCCCGATCCCGGCGGCAGTGCTTCCTCCTCCGTCAATTTCACCGTCAATCCCGCTCACCCAATCCGCCAGCTGCTGGAAAGATGTCCACCGGCCAAGGCGCCAGCCTCAACGGTTTCGTCCCATTCCCCAGCCGACAATCTCTGGAATCGCGACATCTCCTCCGATCCCGTCGACCCCAATTCCGCCGCCCTCCTCAATTTCATCGGCGCCTCCATCGGCCTCCATCCCGACTTCGGCTCCGGCCAGTACGAACGGCTCCAGCATCGGCATTCCTTACACCGTCGTCGACTCCTCGCAATCTCTCATCCCTGTCGAATTACACCGCTTACGGCGACGAGAGCGACGCGGGCCCCATGCCCATTCCTCTCAGCGCCCCCATCGAGGGCTATCCCAATCCCGGCACTGGCGATCGCCACGTCCTCGTCATCGACTCCGCCAATTGCTTCCTCTACGAGCTCTATAGCTCCTACCCGCAGTCCTCGTCCTGGAACGCCGCCTCCGGCGCCGTCTGGGACCTCACCGCCGATGAGCAGCGCCCCTACACCTGGACCAGCGCCGACGCCGCCGGTCTGCCGATCTTCGCCGGCCTTGTTCGCTATGACGAAGTTGCCGCCGGAAAAATCTCCCACGCCATCCGCTTCACCCTGCAGTCTTCCCGCGCCGCCTTCACTCCGCCCGCCACGCATTGGGCTGCCAATTCCTCCGACCCCAACGCCGCTCCCATGGGCATGCGCTTGCGCCTGAAATCCAGCTTCGATGTCTCCAGTTTTTCCGCCGCCAACCAGGTCATCCTCAACGCCATGAAAAAATACGGCATCATCATGGCTGACAATGGCTCTTCCATGTACATTGGCGGCGCTCCCGACGACCGTTGGAACAACGACGACCTCCACAATCTCGGCAACGTAACCGCCTCCGACTTCGAAGTCGTCGCCATGAATCCCATCTACACCAGCGCCAACGTTCCCACCGGTGCTTCCCCGCAGATCACTTCCTTCTCCGCCAGTTCCATATCCATCTCCGCCGGCACGCCCGTCACTCTTTCCTGGCAACTCACCGGCGCCTCCTACGTCATCGTTTCCCCCGAAGTCGGCGTCACTCGCGCCACCTCCGCGCAAGTCTCGCCTTCCGCCACCACCACCTACACCCTCTACGCCACCAACGCCTTCGGCCAGACCACCAGCTCCGTCACCATTACCGTCAAATAGCCGCAATTTGCTCCGCTTCGAAAAGTGGTACTCTACTTTCCCACCCTTCTGTAAACGACGCGCAACTTCCGTTGCATCTCCACTTCTCTGAAGGAGCCTCTCATGCATCATCCATTTCGCCTGCTGCTTCCCAAACTGCCTGTCACCACCCACCACTTTGCTGCCGCGCCTTCCGCTCCCCAATGGCCCAGCTATCGCGGCACTTCCCAATTTGTCGGCAGCACTCCTTCCGGCAGGCTCAACGTCTTCGTCGATCCTTCCCTCGGCCAGCCCGTTCTGCAGAACGCACAATTCCTTCTTAACGATGGCGACCGCCTCATCAACGCCAACAACTCCATCTTCGGCACTACCGGTGGCTCCGTCTCCGTCATCATCTTCGCCTTGAACGGCGCAACCGACGGTACTGGCGGCGCCGATCACCTCGGCTGCGACTACGCCACCGGCAACGACATCGAAGTTTGCGCCTCCTTCAACAATTCCGTTCGTGTCTCTGCTCTCTTCGAAGCCGAACTCAGCGAATGTTCCATGGGCGGCAATCTCTGCGGTGTCAGCACCGGCGAAGGCCTTTCCCGCTGGTGCGCCGCCGTCACCAGTAGCAATGCCCTCGCTGATTTCGCCACCGCTCCCACTTGGGCGGAGGACGGCTATCCCAACTGGGTCGACAAGACCGAACCCACCGATCAGCACCCCGACAGCGTCGGCTGCGCTCTGGCCTTCATGTCCTGGATGATCAGTCAGGGCATTACGCTCGAGCAGTTCGCTCGCGAACTCGTCTCCCTCGGCGACTCCGGCACTCTTGCCCTGCTGTACGCACAACTCACTTCCGACAAATCCACCAACGCCTGGAAGAAATTTCTCGCCGCTGTTCAAGCTCTGCCCAACGGCGTCACTTCCGACGATCCCTTTCACGCCCTCTCCACCACCGCCGCTGCCACGTCCGCCTCCAAAGCTAAGAAAAAGTCCGGCTCCAAATCCAAATCCCGTCGCTCCTGAACATCGCTTTTCTCTACTGGAAACGCGTCTTTACCGCCGATTCCGCGTGCTTCCTTTTTCAACCTCTGTAAAATGGTCGAATCTTTGCCAGCGTTCGCGACTTTAATTTGAGGAGTTCTTCAATGAGCGGCGTGCGACTTCTGGTGGGCACCAAAAAGGGTGCTTTCGTTCTATCTTCCGACGGCCAACGCAAAAATTGGGACGTTAGCGGCCCCCACTTCGCCGGCTGGGAGATTTACCACGTCAAGGGTTCTCCCGCCGATCCCAACCGTCTGTACGCCTCGCAGACCTCCGGCTGGTTCGGCCAGTTGATTCAGCGTTCCAATGACGGCGGCGAAACCTGGGAACCTGCCAACAACAAATTCGTCTACGACGGCGTCCCCGGCACGCACCAGTGGTACGACGGCACTGCCCACCCCTGGGAGTTCAAGCGCGTCTGGCACCTCGAGCCTTCGCTCACCGATCCCGACACCGTCTACGCCGGCATCGAAGACGCCGCGCTCTTTCGCTCCACCGACGGCGCTCAATCCTGGCACGAACTTTCCGGTCTCCGTAAACACGGCTCCGGCCCACGCTGGCAGCCCGGCGCCGGCGGCATGTGCCTGCACACCATCATTCTCGATCCCGCAAATCCCAAGCGCATGTACATCGCCATCTCCGCCGCGGGAGCATTTCGTAGCGACGATGGCGGAGAAACCTGGCAGCCCATCAATCGCGGCCTCTACTCCAAATACATTCCCGATCCCACCGCCGAAGTCGGCCACTGCGTTCATCACGTCGCCATGCATCCCCGGCATCCCGATGTTCTCTTCATGCAGAAGCACTGGGACGTCATGCGCTCCGATAACGCCGGCGACCAGTGGCGCAAAATTAGCGGCAACCTTCCAACCGACTTCGGTTTTGTGATCGACGTGCACGCCCACGAGCCCGAAACCATCTACGTTGTGCCCATCAAGAGCGACTCCGAGCACTTTCCGCTCGACGGCCAGCTCCGCGTCTATCGCAGCCGTAAGGGCGGCGAAGAGTGGGAACCCCTCACCAATGGCCTCCCGCAAAAGGATTGCTACGTCAACGTCCTGCGCGACGCCATGTCTGTCGATTCGCTCGACCAGTGCGGCATCTACTTCGGCACTACCGGCGGCCAGGTCTACGCCTCTTCCAACTCCGGCGACACTTGGACACCCATCGTCCACGATCTGCCCGCCGTGCTTTCCGTCGAAGCCCAAACTTTGCCATGAATTCACGCGTCATCCGCGTTGAACTGCCCGCCCACCTTCGTACCCTCGCGCGCGTTGCTGGAGAAGTGCAGTTGCGCGTCGATGGCCCGGCCACTCCGCGCTCCATCCTGGATGCCTTGGAATCCCGCTACCCCATGCTGGCGGGCACCATTCGCGATCACACCACCCAGCAGCGCCGACCGTTTCTGCGCTTCTTCGCCTGCGGTGAAGATTTTTCCCTGGAGTCTCCCGACTTCCTCTTGCCCGAAGCCATTGCCAATGGCTCCGAGCCTTTTCTCATCGTCGGCGCCATCGCCGGCGGCTGACCGCTCAGACTCGCGCGTACGCCAGCACCACCGCTCCCGTAAAGATCAGCGCGCCGCCCACCCAGTGGTGCCACGTCATCCGTTCGTGCAGAAAAATCGCCGCCAGTGCGATCGCAATCACCACGCTCAACTTGTCCACCGGCGCCACTTGCGACGCTTCGCCCAGTTGCAACGCCCGGAAATAACACAGCCACGAAAGCCCCGTCGCAAACCCCGACAGGATCAGGAAAATCCACGTTCGCCGCCCGATCGACGCCAGCGACTGCGTCTTGGTAACCAGCACGATCGACCACGCGAAAACCAGAATCACCACGGTCCGGATCGCCGTCGCCAGGTTCGAATTCACATGCTCCACGCCGACCTTCGCCAGAATCGCCGTCAATCCCGCAAAAAACGCCGACAACAACGCCCACACAAACCAGCTCATGCCGCGCTCCCCATTACGGATGACACTTGATTTCCACTCGGATCAGTGGCGGATCGCCCGCGTTCCCGCCGTTTTTCGGCAACGATACCACTTCAATGGCATGCATTGGTTCCGGCTTCATCCATTGCACGCTCCATTTCCCCGCATGAACCGGCGCTTCGGATCCTGGTTGATCGGTGACGCTACCGTCCCCACGGTGATATCGGATGTGCGGAGAGCCTCCGCCAGTGTCCCACTCCAGAAAAAAGCTCGGCCAGCGATGATGATGCATCGGTTCCGTCGATCCCGCCGCCGGAATCGTCACTTCCAGGACTCGAACCAACTCATTCTCGAAAATGACTTTGTGGCTGTTCGGTGCCGCCACCACGGCATCGAACCCGGCAGGGAAGTCCCCCTTGCTCTGCCCGTACAGATAAAACTCCCGCGCCATCAGAAATCGAAACTGATCGCCGCCACGGAAATCAGCAATGGTCTTCGCCCACACCATGAATCTTTTACCGCGCTCATGGCGCGCAGTATACGAGTTTTTTCTGGAGTTCGTCCGAGTTTCTTGCCAACCGCGGCGCCTGTCCCCGCGCCCGCTCGCGCTCTCACGCAATCGTCTAGAATCCGTAGTTCGCCTGGCGCAGCCCGTCTTTGTACGCCTCTTGCGCTACCTTGGCTTTCTTCTGCGCATCCTGTTCTTTCAAGTGCGCTGCGTCCCACTTTTCCATCGCCACCATCGAGTGGTCGGGTGTCGCCAGCGCCTCTTCTTCGCGAATCGCCGCTACCCATTCATCGGTAGCCTGCTTATACGCCAAACGCAATGTATCCAGATCGGGTTTGCTCATAATCCCGGAAGCCTAATCCCGCCCCGCCCTTGCGGTCAATCGCCTTGTTCCCCTGTAACGCAATATTCATGCAGAATTCTCTCCCGCAGGCCGCTCCCTCGCCCTCTTCATCCGCCTGCTTCTCGATTCCCCGCGAATTCCTCAATCCGATGCGTTGCTTCCGCCGCTCCCCCATACTTCCGCATCGATTCCGCCACCCGCCTCGCCGCTTCTCGATACCTCGGCTCCTGCAACACCCGCTTCACCTTCGCTCCAAACTCTGCCTTGTCAATGTGCTTTTCGCCGTCCCCGCTCTTCCGCGGCACCACAACTTCGCCGGCACCCAGGGACGCCAGTCGCCGCGCATTGCTCTCCCGCTCCGTGATCGTCGGAAGAATCACCGCGGGCGTCCCCGCCGACAAGCCCGCCATCACAGATCCGTGCCCGCCATGGTGCACCATCAAATCGCAATGCGCCGCCATCGCCAACCCCGGCAGGTAGGCCGCATGACGAAAATTTCCCGGCAACGCTCCAAACTCTTCCGGCAATTCCTGGTAGCCCGTCGTCAGCACCACCTGCACCGGCTCGTTCCGCAGCGCTTCGATCGCCGCGCGAATCACCACAATCGAGTCAATGGGCGTCGGTGTCGTCGCGTTCGCATATCGCGGGTTCCCCGAGTACACCCAGATCACCGGCCTCTCCCGGTTCATCCCCATGACCCACTCCGGCAGAGCCGCATTGCCCCGCTGCCATACCACTGGCCCCACCCATGTTGCGTTCGCCGAAGCAGGCAGCGGATCGGTTTCCGGTGTCCCTACAATTATCGAGAGGTCCCCGGCCAGCAACTCGACGCACCGCTCCACTCGCCCTAATCCTGAATCCGTCAACTCCGCATTTACAAACGGCGTTGCGCTTGGCAATTCTTCGGGCCGGTGATCCTCCCACCACAGAAATCCTTTGCTCGCCGGATGAAAATTGCCTTGCAGCACCGTTACCAGCGGCCGCTTGCATACCCGCGCCGCCAGGCACGCCAGCAGGTCAAAGGAATCCACCACCACATCCGGTGCGTAGCCGCGAATCACGTCCACGTACGCTGCCGTCGCGTCTCGCACATATCCTCGATCACGATAGATCGCTCCGAACATGTGCTCGACGTCCCACGCCGCGCTGACTGCCTCCAGGTCCATCACCGGGGCCGGCATTCCCCGCGCCGGCATCTCCAGATTCCGCAACCCGGCATCCGCTATCAATTTCGACGGAGCCGGCGACGGGTTGAACATCGCCACCTCGTGCCCGCGGTCCGCCAACGCCCGCGCGATCGGCACCATCCGCGTGGGTAATCCCAGATCATTTGCAGGCAGCATCGTGAACAGAAACCTGGCCATCTCTCCTCCGCAATGCGCCTTGTTCTATCTCACTCATCGCACCCCGTCAAATTCTGCTAACTTCCGTGCACGCCCGGTCCCGAATATCTCTTCTCTCTTCCTCGCAAAGTGTGATAATTCTCCCAAGTCGCTGGACCAGGTCGCTCTTCTTTGTCGCGCTGCAGGCTTTCCGAAGGACTTCGCGTGAAGTCTCCTTCGAATCCGCGGCTGTGCGCGACATTCCTGGCTAACGGCTATCTCTTGCTTCCATTTGGCCCCTGAGGATTTGATTGATGAATGAGGTTTTGGACTTTATCAAAGTAGCCGTATTGGCCTTCACCTCGCTATTCCCTGTAGTCAACCCCATCGGCTGCGCCCCCATTTTTCTTTCCCTCACCCATCAATATCCTCTTTCGGCACAGCAGATCCTCTCCCGCAAGATTGCCTTGTACAGCTTCATCATCCTCGCCGTCTCTCTCGTCTGCGGTACCTCGATCCTCAATTTTTTTGGCATCAGCATCGTGGTGATTCAGATCGCTGGCGGCGTTCTTTTGGCCTCCACCGGTTTCTCTCTTCTCAATCAGAAAGAGGAGGATGCCTCGGCGGGTAAGGATGCGCCCGATTCCCTCGAAGCTGCACTCGATCACGCCTTCTACCCGCTGACCCTCCCGATCACGGTCGGTCCCGGCTGCATCGCCATCTCCATCACCATCGGCGCTCATCTCGAGCACACCAGAGGCGCTGGCTTCATCCATGGCATTCCCCGCCATTTCATTGCCGCTTTGATTGGCATGTTTCTGCTTTGTATTCTCGTGCTCATTTGTTATTCGAAGGCGGAGTCACTCGCCCGCGCCCTTGGCAAAGCGGGCACCAGCATCCTGATGCGCATGTCCGCCTTCATCCTCTTTTGCATTGGCGTTCAGATTCTCTGGAACGGGCTGACTTCCGGCATGCCTCAGCTCTTCACCTTCCTGGACCACCACTGACCGGCCGCATCCCTATTCGATCGTAAACAACGCCTCGCGCCACTCGCTCTTATTTCCGTTCCCATCCCCCGCCTGCATCTCCAATCGATATTCGCCTGGCTTCAATTTCTCGATGCCGACTTCCTCCACCATCGCGATTCCATTCTTCCCGGCCGATTTCCCCGCCTCCACCGCCTTCATCCCCGTATCCAGTTTCACCGCTCCACTCTGCACTTCCGTCACTTTCATCTGCACCAGCACCTTCCCCGGCCCCGCTTTCTCTCCTCCTGGAGGATAAATCTGCACATACGTCATCATCCGTTCCCCTTTGCCGAATCGCGTGCTGCTCGCCAGTGTCAGCTCCAGATCGTTTTTCACCAGGGGCACATACTCCGGAGTCCTCGCCGCTTCTTCCGCGCCGTCCCCCGCCTTTTGGAATCGCTTGCACAACGCTATGTCGCTGATGCCCAGTCCTTTCCTGTCAATTCCATCGACCTTCAACGCCGCTTCCGCTCGCCCAAATTTCTTTCCGTCCGTCATCACCAGCTTCAATTCATACTCGCCTGGTGGTAGATCGATCTGCGTCTGATAATTTCCCGGCACCATGATGGTTTCGAATTCCTTCAACAGCTCCGCACTTGGCTGCGCATCGCCTCGATAAAATGCCCAGAACTTCGAGCAATAACAGGCGTTGTCGCTGAATTCCGTCACCACACTTTTGTTTTTTCCCTGAACCTGCCCCGAAATTGCGATCCTCGCGTCCAGGTTCACTCCGTGCCACTCCCGCTTCAGCTCATTCGCCGGAAATCCCACGGCGATATCCACCCGGCTCTCTCCTTGTTCCCCTAAAAATGCCGCCGCTTGAACCGTCATCGGGATTTCTCCGGCTTGCCCCGATTCCGCAAAGCCTTCCATTTGTTTGCCCACTGCCGTTCCGCGCACCGGATCGGATGGCGGCGCCGCGATATTGCAGTAGCCATCCCGCGCCGTCACCGTCGCTGGATGACGGTCCACCTTCACCTTAATCTGGTGGCAAGAGCCTTCCGTCGAAGGCGGCGGCAAATACGAAATCAGATACACATGCAGCGTCGGCTCATTCGTTGCCGGCATTACGTAACGCGTTTGCGGCCAAAGGTCCGGACTGGACCAGATTCCTCTCGGCGTGCACGATGAGTCCACGTGTACCGACACGTTGTCCCGCACCGCCCACCGTCGCAGCGGTTCCACCATCACGCTCTGTACCTTCTGCTCCACCCCATCTTCGAATATCCGAAAATCTTTCGCCGTCAGGCCGGTGATCTCTTTGTCGATCTCCTCGGACCGATCCACGTACGACATGGTGTGCCGCACATCCGATTTGTCCACCACAAACACCGGCACCACCACCTCTCGCGATTCCACTCGAATCGAAAGCGGCCCTTCGCTCTGCGCCCAGCACACTCCCGCCTTGCCGATTGGAATCGTCATGCAAACCAGCAGCAACACTCCCAGCCTTGCGATCCTGATTTGCTCCGATGGATTTTTCCCCATGATTGCCCCGATTTCCGCACCTTCGCTCTTACTTCCCCGGATACTTGCCCTATTTATAAGCCCGCCGTCGCGTTGTTACAACGGTTTCATCCCCGGCCTCTAACCCCTGCCGCTTCTTCCACGCACCCGTTATTTGCCCGGAGTGCATTTCTCTTCCTGATTCGCCATACTCCTCAAGCCGGCTCGCCCGCCGTCACCCCTGGACGCATGGACAATCATCCCGATTCTCAACAATCCCAACCCCTCGCCGCCGCTCATTCCGCCTTCGACGCGGGCGGCATCTCCGCTCCGCCCTCCTCCAGCCCCGCGTTCTTGGATGGCGCAGCTCTCGGCGAAGCCAGCAAAAAACTCCTCCCCTGGCTGATTGCCGTCGCCTTTTTCATGGAGTCGCTCGACACCACCATCCTCAACACCGCCGTCCCCACCATCGCCGAGGCCCTGCACGTCGCGCCACTCGCCATGAAGTCCGTTCTCGCCAGCTACACCCTCAGCCTCGCCGTCTTCATCCCCATCAGCGGCTGGATGGCTGATCGCTACGGCACCCGCAAAGTCTTCGCCTCCGCCATCGGCATCTTCACGCTCGGCTCCTTCCTGTGCGGCATTTCCACCAACATCCACGCCCTCGTCGCCTGCCGCATTCTGCAGGGCTGCGGCGGCGCCATGATGGTCCCCGTTGGCCGCCTCACCATGGTGCGCACCTTTGCCAAGTCCGAACTCATTCGCGCCATGAGCTTCGTCGCCATTCCCGGCCTCATCGGTCCCATGCTCGGCCCCATCGCCGGCGGCCTCATCGTCGGCTATCTCCACTGGCGCCTGATTTTCTTCGTCAACATTCCCATCGGCCTCATTGGCCTCTATCTCGTCTACAAACACCTGCCCAACTATCTCGAGACACACCGATCCGCTCGACATCGTCGGCCTCATCCTGTTCGGCTCCGGCGTCGCTCTTCTTTCCTATGTTCTGGAAGTGTTTGGCGAACACACCCTCAGCACCATCGAAGTCTCTGGCTTGCTCGTTTTATCGCTCGCGCTTCTCGCCGGCTACGGCCTGCACGCCACGCGCAACTCCATTCCCGATGCTCCGCCTGGTGCTCTTCCGCATTCGCACCTTCCGAGCCTCCGTCGCTGGTAGTTTTCTCACCCGCCTTGGCATTGGCGGCATTCCGTTTCTTTTTCCTCTGCTCTATCAAGTCGGCCTCGGCTTCTCTCCCATTCAATCCGGCCTGCTCATGATGCCCCAGGCCATCGCCGCCATGAGCCTCAAGCTCACCATGCCCGCTATCCTCGCGCGCTTTGGCTATCGCGCCGTCCTCATCTCCAACACCATCATCATCGGCCTCTTCATCTTCCTCTTCTCTACCATCGGCATCGGCACGCCCGTCTGGATGATCGTCCCCATCGTGTTTCTGCTACGGATTCTTCACTTCGCTCCAGTACACCAGCATGAACACCCTCGTCTACGCCGACGTCACCGACGAGCAGGCCAGCGCCGCCAGTTCCATCGCCAGCACCATGCAGCAGATGTCCATCAGCTTCGGCGTCGCTTGCGCATCCCTGGTCACTGCGTTCTTCCTGCCCGATCGCCTTCGTTCCAATCCCACACAATTCATCCACGGCATTCACAAAGCCTTCTTCGTCCTGGGCGCCATGACCATTGTCTCCACTCTCGTGTTCAGCGGATTGAAACCCGGCGACGGCGACGTCGTCAGTCAACGCAAGGACCTCCACGGCGAATAGCCGCACAGCAGCGCGCCCCGCGTACTCCGTAATTTTTGATTTGCCCTACAGATCGCTGAACAGTTTCCCCGTCGTTCCCAGCGGCGCGCTCGCTTCCTTCATCGGCACATCCAGCAGCTTCGCCACCAGCCGCAGCGTGTCCGGAGCGTACCCCCCATAATGATTATTCGCGAACCCAAACACGCGGATTCCTCGGTCAAAAAATCGTCTGCACAACGCCGCCCATTCCCCCAACTGGCCGCTGCGGTCCGCAATCGTCTTTTCCCAGCGCATTGTTACCGCTTCAATCGCCTTCCGGTCTCCCAACCATCGTATGTACGTGAAGTCTGTCGTGATCGGATCCAACGTCTCCGCGTATTCCAGCGCGCGCGGCATTCTTGGATAATCGATCAACGCCAGAGCGATCCGTTGCTGCCTCAGCAGATCCAGAAATCCCTCTGTGATCCATCCCTTGTTCCGTATCTCCAGCGCAAACCGCGGTTCCTTCGGCAGTTTCTCCAGAAATGGCCGTATCCGCTCCACAAATTCTTCCCCCGAAGCGAACACTCCCCGCGCAAAGTACGGAAACTGCAGCAGGATCACTCCCAGCTTCTCCCGCAGTGGTTCCACTGCCCGCAAAAACTCCGTAAACTTCTCGTCCGCGCCCGCCAGCACCTTGTCGTGCGTAATCTCCTGCGGGCACTTCAACGCAAATAAAAATCCCTCCGGTGTCCGCTCATACCACTTCTGCACCGTTCCCGGCGCGGGTATCCCGTAAAATGTCGAATCAATTTCCAGCGTGTCGAATTGCGTTGCGTAGTACTTCAGGTAATCCCGCTGGTTGGTTCCTCGCGGATAAAAACTCGTTTCCCATCCCGGCGCCGTGAACGACGACGTCCCCAATCTCAATAGCTCCCGAATCCGCTCGCTCATCCCGGCATCATACTCCACCGCTCAATCCGCATGCGCGCGCCGCCGCAGCCTCGTGGTATCCTGCCACGCACGCCCAAATCCATCAGGAGCGTTCGCATCGGATGGCCGGTAAACCCAGCGTAGGTATTCCTTGGTGGTCCTGGACGTGGCCGCTTCTCGCCGTCATCGTTCTCGCCATCAAGCTGTTCTTCGGCACCAATCCCATCCTCTCCGCGATCGCCGCCTTCCTTCTCATCGCCACCGTTTTCGCCGCTGTATACCACGCCGAAGTTGTCGCCCATAAAGTCGGCGAACCCCTCGGCACCATCGTTCTGGCCGTCGCCGTCACCATCATCGAAGTCGCTCTGATTGTCTCTGCCCTGTTCGCCGGCGGTGCGGAAAGCGCCGCGCTTCCTCGCGACACCGTCTTCGCCGCGGTCATGATCGTTTGCAATGGCATCGTCGGATTATGCCTGCTGGTCGGCGGCGTCACTCACTTCGAGCAGGGCTTCCAGGTGCGCGGAGCCAGCGCCGCACTCGCCGTTCTCGCCGCGCTCACCACCCTCACCATGGTTCTGCCCGATTTCACCACCAGCAAGCCCGGCCCCTACTTCAACACCGCTCAGCTTCTCTTTGCCGGCGCTGCATCGCTCGTCCTCTATGCCGCCTTCATCTTCGTCCAGACCGTCCGCCACCGTGACTACTTCTTACCCGAAGGCGCACAGGAAGACGTCCACGCCGATCCTCCCACGCTTTCCGTCACCCTCGTCAGCCTCGCCATCCTTCTCGTCGCGCTCGTCGCCGTCGTCTTGCTCGCCAAACTTTTAACCCCCGCCATCGAAAAGGGAATTGAAGCCGCCGGAATGCCCCGCGCGGTCGTGGGCATCGTCATCGCTGGATTGGTTCTGCTTCCTGAAGGTCTTGCCGCCGTCCGCGCCGCTCGCCACAATCGCCTGCAAACCAGCCTCAACCTTGCGCTTGGTTCCGCTCTCGCCAGCATCGGCTTGACCATCCCCGCCGTTGCCGCCGCATCCATCTTCCTTCACTTGCCGCTTTCTCTGGGACTCATGCCCACGGAAATTGTGCTCCTGGCCCTCACTCTAATTGTCGGCATCATTACTCTCGGCACCGGCCGCACTACCGTTCTCCAAGGCATCGTTCATCTCGTCATTCTGGCGGCGTTCCTCTTCCTCGCCATCGTGCCCTGAAGCGTTCTTTATTTCTTCTCCGCCTTCCACCCGGCCACATACACCAGGTCGTACTTTGTTCCGCTTCCCGAGGGCTCCACCGACACCACGTGCTGCTTTTCCTTCGTTCCCGCCTTGTACACATATGCGTTCGGCGCAGGTTCATTGTCGTCGCACGTCAATTCATTCGAATCCTCGTCGCTCTTGGCCTTCGCCGGCTTTTTCGCGTTGGAACAGTCCAGCACCTTACCGTACCGTCCCAATTCCTTCCGGTAAAACGCCGCCACCTTATCCGGAGCGTCCTTCGTCTCCAGTTTCAGCACCGTCAGTTGGAATCCGGACCCGCCCAGCCACGCCGAAAAATTTGCCGACGAATCGTTCTGCGTCTCCTTCACCGGCGTCGACCCTGGATAAATCTTCAGCCCGATGTCCTTCGCCTTCACGTCTTTGCCGACCACCACTCCCGCCCCGTCCTTCTCTTGCGCTCTCAACGGCCCGGTCGCGATCAATCCCACGGCCAATCCCACCAGCGCCAGCATCCGCATCCACTTTCCCGCGTCCTTTGCGCACACCCCTGCCTCGCCCATCGCATCGTCCTCCTGCTCATAGATACGCGTTTTAGTCCTGGAAGTTCCTTCGAATTCGCGCCCCCGGCGATGCGCTCGTTCACGCCGTTTGACTACGCAACTACCTTCATCTCATCTGCTCACGGCAGCGTTTCGTACGCCGCTCCCGCGATCTCTCCCAGCGCTTGCCCCGCCACTCGCTGCCCCTCGTCCTTGTCCTTCGACAAGCTCACGTGATTCACGTACGCCGCAAACACCACCGTCTTTCCGGATTTCGTAATCACGTATCCCGCCAGCCCTTTGCCCGTCAGCATCAACTTGTCATTCAGCCGGTCCTCGGCTCCAAACGTCCCCGTCTTTGCAAACACATGCCCCGCCGCCGGACTCTCCACCTGAATCTTCGCCAGCGTTCCGTCTTTCCCCAAAATCGGCAGCCCGCTGTAAAACACCGCAAAATCCGGCCGCGTCTTCCAGTACATCAAGTACCGGCACATAAAATCCGGGCTGAACAAATCCGCCGGATCGCCGCCTTCTCCATCCCCTTGCGAAGCGCCGGTCAAGTCCAGCTTCGCCGCTTTCAGAAATTCGTTCTCCACCTTGAATCCGCTGTCCAGCGGATCCTTGCGGTTTTTCGCGACGATCAATCCCAGGTAATACGGCCCCATTCCCGCATGCAGGTTCTGGCTCACCTTCAGCGTGATGCGCACATCCTCGGAAAGCGGCGGCGACACATGTTCCGCCACCAGGTTCTCCTCGGTGTATTGCTTCGCCGCCACCACGAAATTCGGTGTCGCCGCTCCCTTTTTGGCATGAATCTCCACTCCCGCGTTCTTCAAGCAAGTGCGCAGCGCCGCCGTCGCAAACAGTGTCGGTGACGGCACCGCAAACGACGTTGTCTCCGGCTTCGATCCCGCCGCGATACTCCCCGTCAACGTCACCCGGATCGATCCGTCGGGATTCGTTTCTGGATCCGTCGAATCCAGCTCAAACTTTGAATTCGCGGCTCCTGTCGTCACCTGCATCGTCAAATTCAAATACGAAGTCTCCGGCCGCACGCTCACCTTCGCCGCGTCACCGGCCTTCGCTCCCGGCGTGATCACCAGGTCCACCACATTGTCATTCAGCACCACCGACGACAGCACCGTCCCGGTGCCGCCTTCCCGTTGCCCATCCGGCAACAGGCTTGCGTCCACGTATACGTTTCCTTCAATCTTGCGAATCCCTTTGTCGTGCACCTGCTTCGCCAACTCCTCGATCACCGCCAGCGGATCGCCCGGCAGCGCTGGCCCACCGTATGTGTGGTCCTCATCTTCGAACGCCAACGTTCCGTCCGGCTTGATCCGGTTCGACAAATTCGGATCGCCGCTCGCCACCAGGATCAGATCGCCCTTGAGCTTCCCGCCCTTCACCGCTCCCGTCCGGTAAATCCTGGTGTGGAATCGAAAGTCCCCGCCCAGTTTCGCCAGTACCGTTCCTTCCGTCAGCAGTTTCGTCGTCGAGGCCGGAACAAACATCTTTTCCGGATTCACCGCGTACAAAACCTTTCCCGTCTCGTAATCCACAAACTCCACGCCAAAATTCGAGCGCGCAAATTCCGGCCTCGCCATGATCGCCTGCACTCGCGCCTCCAATTCCTGTTGCGCCTGCGCCCGGCCTTCGTTCGTCCACCCTAGCAATACGCCCGCCAACATCGCCGCCGTCGCCATCGCCCGCCTTGCCCTCATCAAACCCCTCCGTCTTCCATTCATTTCTTTTCCGCGCTCAGATCCTCGAATGCCACATTCAAGATCGGATACGCCTTCCACTCCCGGTAATCGAAATGCCACCACTCCTCCGGATTCACCCTGAATCCCTCGGACTCCATCGCCTTTCGCAACAGTTCCCGGTTCCATCGTTCCAGCGACGTGCCCCCTGCAAAGCTCGGAAACGATCGCGGCGACATCTCGTCGTACAAGCCCGGCATTTCCACCGCTTTTCCACTCTTCAAGTCATACAGCGTGATGTCCACCGCGCAGCCCCGGTTGTGCTTCGAGCCCTTCTTCGGATCGGCCACAAAAATGTGATCCTCCCGCGGTGTCGCCTCCCAAAACATTACCGTCACATACCACGGCCGGTACGCGTCATGAATCAGCAGCCCGTATCCCAGTTCTTCCAGCTTTTTCAATACCCGCACCAGCGCTTCCGCCGCCGGACGCTGTAGAAACGCCCGCTCCTGCGAATACACCGGAGTTCCCAGAAAGTTGTCGTTCTTGGCGTAGCGTATGTCCAGCCGGAACCCCTGGTTCAGCGTCGTCAATTCCACCAGGTCGGCTGGCCGGAACGGCCCTTGCTCCACCGGAGGCTTCTCTCGCAACGCTTCCGCACGCAATTGCTCCACTGGCTTCTTCGGCGTCACCCGGAAAAAATCCGCGCCGTCGTTTCCCGCATCCGCCCGCCGCAGCCACTTATCCTTCGCCACCAATTGATGCGCTCCACACTCTTCGCTCCGTTGTCCTCGGCGATAAACTCTCGCCCGTCCGCCAATCGGTACGCGTTCTTTCCCTTGCTCCCTTGAGAAACGTCCTGCTCCCGCCCCTTCTCCAGCCAGGTCAACGTTTTGCCCCGCTCCAGCAAGACGATCTGCTCGCCTTTCTTCTGCCCATAAATTCCGATCAGCCGTTTCCACGCCGCTGGCGCGTCCGCCGGTTGCGGCCCGTCCTCCAATCGGATCGCTTCGATGCTCGTGTGCTGCGCGCACACCCCGCCCGTGAAAAAGGAAGTGCTCGATAGCAACAGGATTGCCGCCGCAACGTGAAGTCGTATTCTCACGTGCCAAATGATATCGGAAACTCCCCGCCTCACCCCCGGGAATTTCCGCCGTTGTTCTTAATTATTTCTTGCCGTCCGGCGTGTACCAGCGGTAGCTGTTCCGCTGTTCGTGATCCAGTTCCCGCACGATCTGCATCGTTCGTTGCAACCGGTATGTCCCGGTGACCGTGATCAGCACATTCAGCAACGCGATCGGCGCCGTGAACGATGTGCCATAGGAGACCGACTGGGTCGACGCTAAAAACATCTCGTCACAAATCGCCGTCAGCGGCGACAGCGAAGTATCCGCGATTCCGACGCAATACGCGCCCTTGCCCTTCGCGGTTTCCGTGCTCTCGATCGTCGACCGCAATCCTCTCCGGAACGTCATCGCCAGCACCACATCCTGTGCATTCAGGCAGCGTACCGAGTGTGTCGCCTGTCCCGCTCCGGTCGCCATGTACACCGGCAGTCCCAGCAAATTCAACTGATACCCCACATACTCCGCCAGCACCGCGGCCACGTCGCCCCCCACCACCACGATTCGCCGCGCCTCGTAAAATCGCTTCGCCACCTTTTCAAACCGTTTCGAATCCAGGCTGTTCCGCAATCCCTGCAGATTCTTCAAATCCCGCTCCAAGGATTCCTCGGCGCGGTGCCGGGAGCTACCGCCTGGCTCCTTCCTCATGGTGTCCGCCGAGGTCGCGAATGCCAGCGATATTTCGTGCAGGTGACGCTGAAAATCTTTATAGCGCCGGAACCCCAGCGCGTTCACGATTCGAATCATCGTCGCGGGATCGGTCCGCAGTCGTGTTGCAAGGTCCCGCACGCTCAGCAATACGTATGCCCGCGGATGCTCCAGAATTGGCCGGATGATTTCTTGTCGCTTCGTACTCAACCGCCGGAGTAGTTCCGGCATGGCGGCGGGCTTGGGCGTACCGTCGGGCTTGGGCATTTCGTCACTGTAGCCGAAATATATTTACTGTCAACGACATGGGCCACACGTGAACAAAAATAAACAGGACCAACTCGGTCCTCGCTGGCATCCCTCCAGAAACACCACGCCCCGCGCAGCTCTCTGCCACGCGGGGCGTTTCGACTCCCAATACTCTCGTGTTACTTTTTCGCGCTGGCCGCCGTCGTTTCCAATCCCGGCGCCACAATCGGATTCAGGAACGGCATCATCGCTCGTAGTTTCGGCCCCAGTTGCTCGATGATGTGCGCCTGCTCCGCTTTCCGCTTCGCCAAAAAGTTCGGGCAGCCCTTTTCGTTTTCTTCGATCCACGCTTTCGCGAAGCTGCCATCCTTAATCTCCGCCAGCAGCTTCTTCATCGCCTCTCGCGTTTCCTTGGTCACGATTCGCGGTCCCGCCGTGTAGTCGCCGTGTTCCGCTGTGTCGCTCACCGAATACCTCATGTAGCTGATTCCGCCTCGGTACATCAGGTCCACAATCAGCTTCAGTTCGTGCAGGCATTCGAAGTACGCCACTTCCGGCTGGTAACCCGCGTTCACCAGCGTCTCGAAGCCCGCCTTCACCAGTTCGCTTACCCCGCCGCACAACACCGCTTGCTCGCCGAACAGGTCCGTTTCGGTCTCTTCCGTGAACGTCGTCTCCAGCACTCCCGCGCGCGTCGTTCCCAATCCCTTCGCGTACGACAACGCCAGCGCCTTCGCTTTTCCCGACGCATCCTGATGCACCGCCAGCAATGCCGGCGTTCCCGCGCCTTCCGTAAACACTTCCCGCACCCGGTGCCCCGGCGCTTTTGGCGCGATCATGCTCACGTCCACATTCTTTGGCGGCGTCACCGCGCCGAACCGAATATTGAATCCGTGCGCGAACATCAGCGTCTTCCCCGCGCTCAAGTGCGGCTCAATCGATTCCTTGTACAGTTTTGGCTGCCGCGTATCCGGCGCCAGAATCATGATCACGTCCGCCCAGGCCGCTGCCTCCGCCGGCGTCTTCACCGTCACGCCATCCTTCTCCGCCTTCGCCCGCGACGCGCTGCCTTCCGGCAGTCCCACCACCACCTGCACTCCGGAATCCCGCAGATTCAAAGCGTGCGCATGCCCCTGCGAGCCGTATCCAATGATCGCCACCTTCTTGCCCTGGATCAGCGCTAGGTCCGCATCCTTGTCGTAATAAAGATTTGCCATCTGTCTGAACTGTCCTTTTCTGGCCGCCGTGCGGCCGCGTGTTTCGGTTTGCGAACGGGAACGCGTTCGCCTTGCTGCGCTTCCTGACCGTCTGTTTCGCGTCAGGCCGCTGAAATTTTCCCGGGATTTTCGCCGTTCTGCGCCGGTGGCCGCAGGATGTCGTTCCCGCGCGTCATCGCGATTCGTCCGCTGCGCGTCATCTCCTGCACTCCGAACGGCCGCAGCACTTCCAGCAATCCATCAATCTTGTCCACCGTTCCGGATACTTCCACGATCAGCGATTCCGGCGCCACGTCCACCACCCGTCCCCGGAATACCTTGATCAATTCCATCAGGTGCGGACGATTGTTCTGGTCTGCCGCCACCTTGATCAACGCCAGCTCCCGCTCCAGCACCGAGCGGTTCGTGATCGTTTCCGCCAGCAGCACGTCCACCAGCTTTTCCAGCGAAGACTCCAGCCGGTGCGCGCCTTTTTCATCCGTGTGCGCGCAAATCGTCATGCGCGCGATCTCTTCGTTCTCCGTCGGCCCCACCGTCAGCGAATCGATGTTGATGGCCAGCCGTCTTGCCAGCGACGCCACGCGATTCAGCACGCCCGGCTTGTTTTCCACGTACGCTACGATCGTTTGTATTGGCACAATCTCTCCCGTTCTGCTGCCATTCTACCCGACTGCTCTCCTGCCCCGCTCCTATGGCTCCGTCGCCGTCTCCACCAAAGGATTGTTCGGCCGCCGGATCATCTCGTGCAGCGAAGCTCCTGCCGGAACCATCGGGTACACCGAATCTTCCTGCTCCACCCGGAAATCCAGCAGCACCGCGTGCGCATGTTCCCGCGCCGCTTCAATCGTCGGCACGCATTCTTTCCGCGTGCTCACCCGCTCCCCGCGTATTCCGTACGCGTTGGCCAGCGCCACGAAATCCGGCGCCACCAGTGGCGTCGCCACGTACCTTTTATCGTAGAAAAATTCCTGCCACTGCCGCACCATTCCCAGATACCCATTGTTGATGATCGCGATCTTCACGTTGATCTTTTCCTGTACGATCGTCGCCATCTCGCACAACGTCATCTGGAACCCGCCGTCGCCTACCACCGCCCACACTTCTTTATCCGGATTCGCCATCTTTGCCCCGATCGCTGCCGGCAGCGCGAATCCCATCGTTCCCAATCCTCCGGAGGTTACCAGCGTTCTCGGCTTGTCGTGGTGGTAATACTGAGCCTCCCACATCTGGTGCTGCCCCACGTCCGTCACCACGATCGCGTCTCCGCCCGTCACCTTCCACAAATCGTTGATCACGTGCGCCGCATACAAGTGCCCGCTGTCCGGCAACGACTGGATGTCCCGCACCGCGGAGTCGCCCTTCAATCCCCGAATATGCTTCAGCCAATCCGCGCGCTCTTTGATCTCCATCCGCGGCATCAACCTGCGCAGCGTTTCCCCCGCGTCTCCCACCAGCGGGCACTCCACCGGCACGTTCTTGTTGATCTCCGAGCGGTCCACCTCAATATGAATCTTCTTCGCGTTCTTCGCGTACGTCCGCAAATCGCCCGTCACCCGGTCGTCGAATCGCATCCCTACCGCGATCAGCAGGTCCGCTTCCTGGATCGCCGTGTTTACCCACGCTTCGCCGTGCATCCCCATCATTCCCAGATTCAGCGGATCCGAAGCAGGGAAGCAGCCGATCCCCAGCAGCGTCATCGCCACCGGCAGATTGCATCGCCGCACAAATTCGTCGAACTCCTTCACCGCTCCCGACAGCACGATCCCCCGGCCCGCCAGCACCACTGGCCGTTTCGCGCTGTTCAGCAATTCCACCGCCCGCTCGAAATCTTCCTCGTCGTGATTCTTGCGCACCCGCTTCGTCGGCAGCTTCGGCTCGCTCGCCTCCCAGTCAAACTCCGCCGTCGCCTGCTGCGCATCCTTGGTGATATCCACCAGCACCGGTCCCGGCCGGCCCGGACTTCGCGATGATGAACGCCTCGCGCACCGTCCGCGCCACATCCTCCGCTTTAGTGACCACCACGTTGTACTTCGTGATCGGCATGGTGATGCCCGTGATATCCACTTCCTGGAACGCGTCCGAACCCAGCAGCTTGCTGCTCACCTGTCCCGTGATGCACACCACCGGCGACGAATCCAGCATCGCCGTCGCGATTCCCGTCACCATGTTCGTCGCGCCCGGCCCGGACGTCGCCATCGCCACTCCCACTCCGCCGGTCGACCGCGCGTACCCGTCCGCCATATGCGTCGCGCCCTGTTCGTGGCGCACCAGCACATGATGCAGCTTCGATTTTCCCAGCGCGTCGTACACCGGCAGGATCGCTCCTCCGGGATACCCGAACACGTGCCGCACGCCCAGACGCGTCAGCGTCTCGCACAAGATTTCTGCGCCCGTCAGCTTCATAGTGTTCTCCCCGTGGATACCGACCCTTTTGGATTTCCAGATTCCTGCGGCACCGCAGTCACCGCGCCCTGCGACGCCGACGACACCAGATACGCATACTTCGCCATCACGCCCTGCGCGAATCGCGGTTTTGGCGCCTTCCACGACGCCAGCCGCTTCTGCAACTCCGCTTCGCTCAATTCCACCGACAACGTCCGCTTCGGCAAATCAAACGTGATCAAATCCCCGTCATGCACCGCTGCGATCGGCCCGCCATTCGCTGCTTCCGGCGCAACGTGTCCTGCCATCAACCCGTGCGTCGCTCCCGAAAATCGTCCGTCCGTCAGCAACGCCACCGAATCGCCCAGCCCCGCTCCCACCAGCGCCGCCGTCACCGCCAGCATTTCTCGCATGCCCGGACCGCCTCGCGGCCCTTCGTAACGGATCACCACCACATCGCCCGCCTTGATTTTTCCCTGGTCCACGGCCGCGAACGCCGCTTCCTCCGTCTCAAACACGCGCGCAGGCCCCTGGAAGTGCTGCGTGTTGTGGCCCGCCACTTTGATCACGCATCCTTCCGGCGCCAGATTTCCCTTCAAAATCACCAACCCGCCCGTGGCCTTGATCGGCTTGTCCTTGCTGTGCACCACCTGTTGTCCCGGAGTTTCTTTGCCATCCTTCGCTTCTTCCGCGATCGTTCTTCCGGTCACCGTGATGCATCCCTCATGCAACAGCTTCGCTTCCATCATGCGCTTCGCCAGCAGCGCCGTTCCCCCGGCCGCATACATGTCCGTGGCCACGTACTTCCCGCCTGGTTTCAAATCCGCCAGTATCGGCGTCTTCGCGCTGATCTTGTCGAAGTCATCGATCGACAGCGCCACGCCCGCTTCCCGCGCAATCGCCAGCAGGTGCAGCACCGCATTCGTTGAGCCGCCCGTCGCCGCCACCCCCGCAATTGCGTTTTCAATCGACTGCCGCGTCACGATCTGCGATGGCTTCAAATCTTTCTTCAGCAATTCCACCGTCAGCTTTCCCGCCAGTTTCCCCGCGTGCGCTTTCCCTTCATTCGTCGCCGGCACGCTGGAAATTCCCATCGGCGCCAGTCCCAGGAACTCGCACACCAGCGCCATCGTGTTCGCCGTGTACTGCCCGCCGCACGCTCCCACTCCCGGGCACGCCGAACATTCCAATTCCTTCAACTGCTGGTCCGTGATTTTTCCGCGCGCATGCGCTCCGATCGCTTCGTACACATCCTGGATCGTCACCGCATGCCCGTCGTACTCTCCCGGCGCAATCGACCCGCCATACAGAATCAGCCCCGGGATATCCAATCTTGCCAGCGCCATCACACCGCCCGGAATCGTCTTGTCGCAGCCCACCAGCACGATCAGCCCGTCGAACATATTTCCGCGCGTTACCAGTTCAATCGAGTCCGCAATCACTTCGCGGCTGATCAGCGACGCCTTCATTCCTTGCGTCCCCATCGTGATGCCGTCGGAAATCGACACCGTGTTGAATTCCAGCGCCGTTCCGCCTGCCTCGCGAATTCCCGCTCGTACGTGTTCCGCCAGTTCCCGCAGGTGGTAGTTGCACGGTCCAATCTCAATCCACGTGTTCGCAATCCCGATCAGCGGTTTCTTAAAATCCTCATCCTTCAGTCCCGCCGCCCGCAACATCGCTCGTGCGCCTGCTCGATTCGCTCCATCGGTCAGCGTCGCACTGCGTGTCTTCAACGAATTTCCGCTCACGGAACTTCCTCCGCCTCGCCGTCTACCAAGCAACAAAACGCCGCAGCCCGCATTGCTTCCACGCTTGCACATCAGGGACTTGCGGCCCGTCCGCGCACACGGCTGGCTGGCGGACTTGTTCTAGCCTGAACCCCCACCCTCAATCAGTCCAATTAATAGTAATGTTCCAATCCATAAGTGTTACCTATACCCGCCTTTCGCTCTTTTGCTACCCTCTTCTTTGGGCATCTATCCTCCCTGGGGTAGCATCTTCTCTCTGTATGTTTTCCGGCCACGAAGGTCGCTCGCTTCCTGGTCGATTCACGTCGGTGCAAATCGCGCCGTGTTCGAAGGTCGGATGTACTTCGGATCACGCCATTGGTTTTTCGCGCTCGAGGGGATAACATTCGCGTGCAAAGCAGTGTAGATGTGTTCGTTGTTGGCGGTGGTCCCGCCGGTTTGGTCGCTGCCATCGCTGCGCGTCGTCAGGGCTTCTCCGTCGCTGTCGCCGACGGCGCGGACCATCCGATCGACAAGCCCTGCGGCGAGGGACTCCTTCCCGAAACTCAAACCGCACTCGCTCACTTCGGCATCACGATTCCCCTCGGAGAAGGCTTCCGGTTCCGCGGCATTCGTTTTCTGCAAGGCTCTGATCAAGTCTGCGCCGATTATCCTTTCGGCTTTGGTCTGGGCATCCGGCGCACGCTGCTGCACGAACGCCTCGTCGATCACGCCGAATCTGCCGGCGTCCAGTTGCTCTGGAAGACTCCCGTCGTCGGCATCGACGGCCACTCCGTCCAGCTTCACAACGGCTCTTATACCGCTCGCTGGATCATCGGCGCGGACGGCGCCGCCTCTCGCGTACGCCGCTGGGCTGGCCTCGACTCCACCGCTCGCCGCAATCCCCGCTTCGCGTGCCGCCGCCACTATCTCGTCGAGCCCTGGTCCGATCACATGGAAATTTACTGGGGCGAATCGTCGCAAGCCTACGTCACTCCCATCGCGCGCGATCAGGTTTCCATCGTCATCCTCGCCGACGAGTCGCGTCTCGCTTCCTTCTCTGCTTCACTGCACCAGTGGCCGGATCTGCAGCGCCGCGTCGCCGACGCCCCTCTTACGTCCCGCGAGCGCGGCGCCATCACCTCCACGAATTCGCTCACCAACGTGTTTCGCGGCCACATCGCTTTGATTGGCGACGCCTCCGGCACCGTAGACGCCATCACCGGCGCGGGCCTCCATCTCGCCTTCACCCAAGCCATCGCGCTCGCCGGAGCCATGACCCACAACGATCTTCGCGCCTACCAGCGCGCGCACCGTCGTCTTTCCCGTCGTCCCACGCTGATGGGCGATCTCATGCTCCTCCTCGCTCGCCATGGCAAACTCCGACGCCGCACCCTTCGCTCGTTCTCTGCCCATCCCGATCTCTTCCGCGAAGTGCTTTCCATTCACGCCGGCGACTTCACCATTCCCGGCGCACTCGCTACCTCTGCCCGCGTCGGCTGGCGGTTCCTGGCTGCGTAGCCAACCATATGCAAAGAAAAAGGAAAGGTCCTCGTTCATGATCCGCATCTCTGGTTGGAAGTCCACTCTTTCCGCGTTCGGCGTCCTCTGTTGTCTCGCGGTCTTCCTCTCCGCCACCGCGCAATCGCCGCAATCCGCCGCTCCTGGCCAGCTCTCGATCACCCTCGATCCCTCGCAAAGCACCGTTCACTGGATTCTCGACACCACCCTCCACACCGTCCACGGCACCTTTCATCTCAAAAGCGGCGCGCTTCAAGTCTCCACTCCATCCGGCAAAGCCGAAGGCCAGATCGTGGTCCTCGCTGCCAGCGGCGACAGCGGCAACTCCTCCCGCGATGAACGCATGCGCCAGGAAATCCTCGAAACCCTCAAATTTCCCGAGATCATTTTTCACCCCACCGAAATCGCCGGCCCTGTCGCTCCCTCCGGTTCTTCGGACGTCACCGTCAAAGGCCAACTCCTGCTTCACGGCTCTTCTCACGATGTCAGCGTTCCCGTGCACATCGAAAGGAACGGCCATCAATGGAAGGCTACCGGAAAATTTGACGTGCCCTTCGTCGCCTGGGGCATCAAGGATCCCAGCACCTGGCTCCTGAAAACACAAAAAACCGTCAACATCGAACTCCATCTCGCCGGCAACGTGAATCCCTGAACCGCAGTGCCCGCCGTCACGTTTCTCCTTTCCCGTCGCTTTTCGTTTGCATATCACCCTGGCATCCCCCAAAATTGAATGTTTGGGCCACAGCTTCCGCACCAAACCGCTGTGTCCTGGGCAGTCCACCTACAGAAAAGCTGAGGAAATTGAAAATTCATGGATAAGCCAACGCACATTGCTGCGCCTAAAGGAAAATTGGGAATTCTTCTCCCTGGCATGGGCGCCGTTGCCACCACCTTCATGGCTGGTGTGGAATTGGTTCGCAAAGGAAAAGCGCATCCCGTCGGTTCGCTCACCCAAATGGGCACCATCCGCCTGGGCAAGCGCACCGACAACCGCTCACCCCGCATCAAGGATTTTGTTCAACTCGCACGCCTCGAAGACCTCGTCTTCGGCGGATGGGATATTTTCCCGGACAGCTCCTTCGAAGCCGCTTCCAAGGCCGGCGTTCTCGACCACCAGCATCTCGCCGCCGTCAAAACCTTCCTCTCCAAGATCAAGCCCATGCGCGCCGCCTTCGATCACGAATACGTCAAAATGCTCAACGGCACGCACGTCAAAAAGGGCAAGAACAAGTACGACATCGCTCTCCAGATCAAGCGCGACATCGCCAATTTCAAGAAAAACAATCGCTGTTCACGCCTCGTCATGCTCTGGTGCGGCTCCACCGAAGTCTTCATGAAGCCCCACGACGTCCACAGCACTCCTGAAAAATTTGAAGCCGCGATGAAGAAGAATCACCCCGCCATCGCTCCTTCCATGCTCTACGCCTGGGCCGCCATCACTTCCGGTATTCCCTACGCCAACGGCGCTCCCAACCTCAGCGTCGATGTTCCCGCTCTTCAGAAACTCGCCCTCGACCACAACGTCGCCATCGCCGGTAAGGATTTCAAGACCGGCCAGACCCTCCTCAAGACCGTTCTCGCTCCCGCCTTCAAGGCCCGCATGCTCGGCCTCAACGGCTGGTTCTCCACCAACATTCTCGGCAATCGCGATGGCGAAGTCCTCGAAGATCCCGGCTCCTTCAAGACCAAGGAAGAATCCAAGCTCGGCGCGCTCGAGTTCATCCTTCAGCCGCATCTTTATCCCGAACTCTACAAAAAGATCCACCACAAGGTCCGCATCAATTACTACCCGCCGCGTGGCGACAACAAAGAAGGCTGGGACAACATCGACATTTTCGGTTGGCTCGGCTATCCCATGCAGATCAAGGTCGATTTCCTCTGCCGCGACTCCATCCTTGCCGCTCCGATCGTTCTCGACCTCGTGCTCTTCCTCGATCTGGCCCAGCGCGCCGGTATGCGCGGCATTCAGGAATGGCTCAGTTTCTACTTCAAGTCCCCAATGACTGCGCCCGAGCTGTATCCGGAGCACGACCTCTTCATTCAATCCATGAAGCTCAAGAACACGTTGCGTTGGATGATGGGCGAAGAACTCATCACCCACCTCGGCAAGGAATACTACGACTAACCTTTATTCTTGCTAAGAATCAGCAGGGCACCGAGTCTCGGTGCCCTTTTTCTTTATAGCCTCTCGGGAGTCTCCCACTTCCCGCTTTTCTCCGACCGGAACAGCGCATCGATCACCGCCATATTGCAGATCGCGTCTTCCACCGTGCACGCCACTTCGCTGTTGTTCACGATCGCCTCGGAGAACAAATCCGCCTGTATCGTGAACTGGTTGCTCTCCGGAATGGTTTCCACCACAGTGCTTCCGTTCGCGTACAGATCTTTTCCGTTATCCACCAGCACCCGGGCCGGCTTGTCCGTTGGCGGATTGTACGGAATCTCCACATCCAATCGTCCTTCCGTCCCAAAAAATATCATGCGTTGCGCGTACACCAGTTGTGTGCACACCGTGAATGCGCTCTGCCCCTCGGGAAACTCCAATATCCCCGACGTCAGCCGGTCCGTATGAAAGCTCGGGTCCCGTTCCACGCACGCGATCACCCGCGTCGGCTCTTCCCCAAACACGAATCGCGACATCGTGATCGGATAGCACCCGATATCCAGCAGCGCTCCGCCTCCGATATCCGCCATGTTCCGCACATTTGCCGGATCGACATTGAAATACCCGAACCAGCCCATCGCCGACCGCAGCTTCCCGATCCTTCCCCCGCGGATCATCTCTCGCGCCCGCAACCATTGCGGATGCGTCCGCACCATGAACGCTTCGCCCACTTTTACCTTGTACTCGTCCCGCGCTTCCCGCACTCGCCGCGCCTCGGCCACGTTCAGCGTCAGCGGCTTCTCGCACAGCACGTGCTTTCCCCGGCTTGCCGCGCGAATCGTCCACTCCGCGTGCAGGTGGTTCGGTAGCGGATTGTAAATCGCCTCAATCTCCGGATCGCTCAGCAGTTCGTCATACGAGCCATACGCCTTTGCAATTCCAAAGTGTTTCGCGAACGATTCCGCCTTTGCCCGGTCTCGCGACGCGATCCCCGCCAGCTCCGCCACTTTGCACTGCATCATCGCCGGCAGCACTCGCCGCTTCGCGATCCCCGCTGCCCCCAGGATTCCCCACTTCACTCTGCGTGTCATAGCTCCAACCAACGGACCGCCGCTCTACATCGTCACCAGCTTGGCCAGCAGTCCCGCCAGCGCTCCTCCCACCAGTGGCCCCGCCACCGGGATCGGCGCGTAACCCCAATCTGAATCGCCTTTGCCTGCGATCGGCAGCACCGCATGCGCAATCCTTGGCCCCAGGTCTCTTGCCGGATTGATCGCGTAGCCCGTCGGCCCGCCCAGCGACAATCCAATCCCCCACACCAGGCATCCCACCAGAAACGGTCCCAGCCCCGCGCTCAGTCCATTCGCCGCCACCCGCTTCGATCCGATCGCGAACACCACAAACACCAGCATCAGTGTTCCCAGTGCTTCGGTCACGAAATTCCAACCCCGCTTTCGAATCGCCGGTGACGTGCAGAAAATCCCCAGCTTGAACGCCTTCTCCGGCGTGCCTTCCCAGTGCGGCATATACGCCAGCCACACCAGCGCCGCTCCCACAAACGCCCCGCACAGTTGCGCTACCCAGTACGGCGCTATCTTCGAATAGTCGCCGGAAACCACCGCCGCGCCCAGTGTCACCGCCGGATTCAGGTGCGCGTCCGAACTTCCGCACGCAATCGCCGTAAACACGCCGCTCATCACCGCAAACGCCCAGCCCGCCGTGATCGCCAGCCAACCCGCGTTCTCCGCTTTCGATCCCTTCAACAGCACCGCCGCCACCACTCCATCTCCCAACAAAATCAGCACCAGCGTGCCCATGAACTCACCAAACCACGGCGACGGCATCCAGTCTCCTCCAGCCTGCACTTCCATCGATAACGTTGTCTGTATTCTCACAGAATTCCGAAAAGCGCAATGCGCGCCGCACCGCCTGTTCTTCCTCTCCATCAAGCCTCTCCTGCCTCTTCCCGTGTCCCTCTTCGCTCCTCCCAATACCAGTAACTCTCTGTATATGAATAATTTACGTCTTTTTCTAAAATTTTCATGATGACCATCTAAAGGATTCACGCTAACTACAAGCTTTTCAATGGGTAAACTTATGGAATATCTTTTGCATCCCGAAAACGCAGCTAAGGTTCCAGAGAGGAAGTATCCCGTGCGCAATTGGAAATTCGCTCTGCTTGCTCTCCTTCTTCTGTTGGGCTTGACTCGTCTGTTCACCACCACCAACGTCATGTCCATCGTCGCGGAAGTCTTCTGTATTTCCGCCGTCATCATTTTTGCCGCTGCCGCTCTGTTCGGTCTGGCCACCAAGCTGCGAGCCTAAGGTCACATCGGTATTGATGCTCATCCGGCTTCGTGTTGCTGTGGGACCAGTCACTTTTTTGCGCGAACCGTTTTACTTGGCTGGCGGCTAGGCCCAAATTTCGAATGGAAACTTCAAGTCAAGTAGCCCCTCAAGGCTTTCAAGACGCGTGGGCGAAGCGCATCACCGCTCTGCGCAATGTCCCCGCCGTCGTCCGCATCGTTTGGGATTCTGGGCCCGCCGTCGTCACTTGGGGCCTCGTCCTTCGCGTACTCACCGCGCTCAGCCCTTTGGCGCTTCTCGCCGTCACTCGCATCATCTTGGACGCCATCGTCGCCTTCCTCTCCAACGGCCACCACCTTCGTCCTCACTTCTGGTATTGGGTCGGCGCCGAATTCGCCATTGCCGCCGTCACCACCTTCTTGAATCGCGCCATCGACTTCTCCGACACCCTCCTCGCCGACAAGTACATCCAGCACATCTCCGTGCGCATCATGCGCCACGCCTCTTCTCTCGACCTCGCCACTTACGAAGACCCCGCTTTCCAGGACAAACTCGAGCGCGCTCGCGTCCAGGCCACCGACCGCCTCGGCATGATTCAGCAGATGGGCCGCCTCCTGCAGCAGGTCATCTCCACCATCGCGCTGGCCGCCGGCATCGTCCTGTTCTCCCCCTGGCTGCTGCTCATTCTCGTTCTCTGCGTCATCCCCGCGTTTCTCGGGGAAAGCCACTTCGCCTTTCTCGGCTATAGCCTCGCCTTTCAGCAAACTCCCGTAAAACGCGAGCTCGACTACCTCCGTTTCCTCGGCGTCAGCAAGGAAAGCGCCAAGGAACTGAAAGTCTTCGGCCTCAACAATCACCTCACCTCCCGCTTCGAAAATCTTTCCGCGCAGATCTATCACCAGAACGTTGGTCTTGCCCGCCGCCGCTTTCTGGCCAGTTCCTTGCTCACATTGTTCAGCACCCTCGGCTATTACGGTGCCTACGTCTACGTCATTTATGAAACCCTGCAAGGCAAACTCTCCGTCGGTACCCTCACCTTCCTCGCCGGAGCCATTGCCGGCGCCAGCACCAACCTTCAAATGATCTTCTCCACCTTCTCCAGCATCGCCGACCAATCCCTGTTCCTCGGCGATCTCCTCACCTTTCTCAATCTCAAACCCAACATCCGTTCCAAGGAAAATGGTCTCAAGTGCCCGCGCCCCATTCGCTCCGGCATCGAGTTCCGCAACGTCTCCTTTTCCTACCCGGGCACGACCCGCCTCATTCTCCGCGATTTGAATCTGCAACTCACTCAGGGAGAGCGCATCGCCCTCATCGGTGAAAATGGCGAGGGCAAAACCACCATCGTCAAACTCCTCACCCGCCTGTACGACCCCACCGAAGGCCAGATTCTTCTCGATGGCGTCGACCTTCGCGAATACGATCTCGAGGATTACACCAGCCAGATCGCCGTCATCTTCCAGGATTTCATGCGCTACGACATGACCGCCCGCGAAAACATCGCCATCGGCCGCATCTCCGAATCCGGTAACGAGGCCGGCATCCGCTCCGCCGCGCGCAAGAGCATGGCCGAAGATGTCATCGCCAAACTTCATGGCGGCTTCGATCAAATGCTGGGTCGCCGCTTCGATGGCGGCGTCGATCTTTCCGGTGGCGAGTGGCAAAAAGTTGCTCTCGCCCGCGCCTATCTTCGCGACGCTCAAGTCCTCATCCTCGACGAGCCCACTGCCGCTCTCGACGCCCGTTCCGAGCACGAAGTCTTTCAGCGCTTCGCCGATTTGACCGAGGGCAAGCTCTCCGTCCTCATCTCCCATCGTTTTTCCACGGTCAAGATGGCCGACCGCATCATCGTTCTTGAAAAAGGCCGTATCAGTGAGGAAGGCCCGCACGAGCAGTTGCTTGCTCGCGGCGGTCGTTACGCCGAAATGTTCGATCTTCAGGCTTCCAGTTATAGGTGATGAAACGCCCTATGGCCGCTTCTCCAAAATTGACTCCCGACTCATCTCCCTCCGGACAGCAGTCCGGATTGCCCGAAATCGAAAATCTCCCCGTCATGGAGACCGCCCCGCTCGGCGAAATCAACACCGCCGTTCCGCTTCCCCATCCCCAGGTCCCCGCCGATCTCCTCGAGCGCGCCCGCTCCGAATCCGCTTCCTGGGACGCCCGCGAAATTTCCGACGACTGGCCCACGCTCCGCCGCGAGTTCCGCGAAGCCAGGAAAACTCTGGAGGCCGCCTTCGACGAGCGAAAAGGGAAGGGCTCTCTCTCCACATTCTCACCGAATCTTCGCGACGAGCTTCTCACCAATCGCCTGCTGATTCAGGCCGTCATTCAGGATGTCGAAGGTACGCTCTCCACTCCCGGCCCCATTCCCCAAGTCCAGGTTGCCGGTCAGCAAGTTCCCCGCGTCTATCTCGCCACCAAAACCTATCTCTCCGCGGTTCACTACCAGTTCGACGAAGACTCCTTCCGTTCCTTCTTCTCTCACGTTCAGCAAACCCGCATCTTTGATATCGCCGAAGTCCAGCTTCTTGCCTCCATGCTTCAGTTCCAACTCCTCCTGGAACTTTCCTCCGCTGTCGCTGCCGCGCGCTCCACTACCGACGACTCCGCTCTGTTCTCGCGCGTCCAGACCGTTTGCGCCTCCTTCGCCACCATGCGTTTCGTCGACTGGAAAGCCACCTTCATCGCCCTCAGCGCCACCGAAAAAATCCTCAGTGAAGACCCTTGCGGCGCTTACCCGCGCACCGACTTCATCAGCTCCAATGCCTATCGCGAAGCCATCCAGGAGCTCTCCCGTTTTTCTGACAGTTCCGAATGCGACGTTGCCCGCGCCGCGATCTCCCTTGCGCAATCCGGCTTGCAGCGCTTTCCCGCCGGTTCCCGCAGCTCCCAGCGTCATGGCCACGTCGGCTACTATCTCGTCGCCGCCGGCCGCCCCCAGCTCGAACGCCAGATTCGCTACAACCCGCAAGGCATCGCCTTCATCCGCAGCGTTCTTCTGGAAGCTCCCGAACTCTTCTACTTCCTCGGCATCGAGTTCTGCATCTTCGCCATCATGATTTTCCTGCTGAGCGGCATCAACGTCGGCATCCCCTTCGTTGCCGCTACGCTTGCTCTTCCTGCTCCCCTCCAGCGAGACCGCCGCCGAATCCATTCACCAGTTCCTCATGTTCCTGCTTCCTCCGCGCTGCGTTCCACGCCTCGATTTTTCCAAGGGCATTCCCGATGAATGCGCCACGGTCGTCGCCGTTCCCACCCTGCTCATTTCCAAATCCCAGGTCGAGCACCTCGTTCGCGCTCTCGAAGTCCGCTACCTCGGCAATGTCGATCGCAACCTCTATTTCGCTCTCCTCACCGATCCTCCCGATTCCACCAAGGCCTTCGACGAAAAAGACGAACTCGTTTTCTTCTGCTCCAGCCTGATTCAAGACCTCAACGCCAAATACGGCCGCAACGATCAACGCGCCCCTTCTTCCTGCTTCACCGCAACCGCACTTTCAACGAAACCGAAAACACCTGGATGGGTTGGGAACGCAAGCGCGGCAAACTCCTCGACTTCAACGAGCTTCTTCGCGAGGCCGACGACCGTTTCCCCGTAAAGGTCGGCAACATCGAATCGCTTCGCCGCTGCCGCTTCGTCATTACGCTCGATTCCGACACCCAGCTTCCCCGTAATGTCGGCGCCCGCCTCATCGGCGCCATGGCTCATCCTTTAAACCAGGCCGTGCTCGACGCCGCCACCAAAACCGTTCGCGACGGCTACGGCGTCCTTCAGCCCCGCGTCGGCATCAGCGTGCAATCCGTCAATCGCTCCCGCCTCGCCTACATCTATTCCGGCCAGACCGGCCTCGACATCTACACCCAGGCCGTCTCCGACGTTTACGAAGACCTCTTCGGCGAAGCCATCTTCACCGGCAAAGGCATCTACGAAGTTGACGTCTTCCGCGAAGCCCTCCGCGATCGCTTTCCCTCCAACGCCATCCTCAGCCACGACCTCATTGAAGGCTCCTATGTCCGCACCGGCCTTCTCAGCGATACCGAAATTATCGACGACTATCCTTCGCACTTCAGCGCCTACAGCCGCCGCAAACATCGCTGGGTCCGCGGCGACTGGCAGATTCTTCGCTGGCTGTTCCCTCGCGTGCCCGATGCCAATGGCCAGCGCGTCCCCAACCCGCTCAGCGTTCTTTCTCGTTGGAAAATTCTCGATAACCTTCGCCGCAGCGTGATCGAAGCCGCTACCTTCGTCCTGTTTCTCGCTTGCTGGTTCTTTCTCCCGGGCTCTGCCGCCGGTTGGACCGCCGCCGCCGTCGCTCTGCTGCTTATCCCCAGCTATGTGCAGAGTTTCCTGGCGCTGATCCGCCAGTGGAACTCGCCCAAAAAAATCGGCGCCTTTTCTCAAGGCGTGAGCGACTTCATCGCCAGCCAGGTCAACGTTCTGGTCTTCCTCGCCTTCCTTCCTCATCAGGCCATGGTCACTCTCGACGCCATCGTCCGCACCGTCTTCCGACTCACCGTCACCCGTCGCCGCCTCCTCGAGTGGGAAACCGCCGCGCAATCCGAAATGGACAATCGCAGCAAAACCCCCGTCGATATCTATCTCGACTTCACCCCGCTCCTCACCGTGCTCATTGCTCTCGCGCTCTGGCGTTTCCGCCCGGAAGCGCTGCCTTTCGCTGCTCCCATCCTGTTTCTCTGGCTCATTTCCAAACCCGCCACTCGCTGGCTCGATCGTCCCCTGCGCTCCGCTCGCAGCGTTCTCACTCCTGCCGACGAATCCTACGCCCGCCAGCTCGCTCTCCGCACCTGGCGCTTCTTCCGCGAATTCTCGAATGCCGGCGACAATTGGCTCATCCCCGACAACATTCAGGGCCCCGATTGCAACGTTGCCCATCGCCTTTCCACCACCAACCTCGGCCTGCTCTTTAATTCGCAACTCGCCGCGCTGCGCCTCGGCATGCTCACTCTCCCCCGCTTTGCCGCTCTCGCCACGCAAACGATGGACACCACCAAGCGCCTCCCTCGCGTCCGCAACCAGTTTCTCAATTGGTACGATTCCTGCTCCCTCCAGCCCCTCGAGCCGCAATTCATTTCCACGGTGGACAACGGCAACCTCGCCTGCTGTCTCTGGACCCTTCGTCAAGGCGCGCTCGCCGCTCTCGATCAACCTCTCTTCGACGATTGCATTTTCGAATCCCTCGTCTCGCACCTCGATCTCTCACTCGCCTCCATGCGCCAGGAAAACTATCCTGCCGACCTCCAGACCCTGATCCACAACACCCGCCTCGAAGCTCTCGAACTCGGCTCGGATTCCGTCAAGTGGCGACTCGCCGCTCCCAAGCTCATCGGCGCCATTGCCACCGCCCAGGAACGCCACGGATTTCCCTCCGCCCCGGATTCCGACGCCGCCTGGTGGCTCGCCGAAACGTCAACAACTCCTTGCCGACTTCCTCTCCATGTCTGAATCTTTCGCTCCCTGGCTTTGGGATTGCTTCTCGTACCTCAAATCCCGCGTCAACGGCCTCGACGATCCCGCCCTCATCAACAAGGTCACCCTCAACTCCCTCGGCGATATCTTCGACAACATCGCCATCTCCCTAGATCATGACGTTCCGGAAGATCTGCAACTCGCGCTCTCCAAAGGCCACGCCGACCTTCAGGCCCTGCGCTCCTCTCTGCTTGCGCTGGCCGATGACTCCGGCCTCCTCGTCGAGCAAATGGACTTCACCATGCTATTCGACGATTCCCGCAAAGCTCTGTCTGTTGGATTTGATGTTGCTCAGAATGAATTGCAAAAAAGTTGCTACGACCTGCTCGCTTCAGAAGCCCGCAGCGCCGTCTTTATCGGCATCGCTAAAAACGAAATTCCCCAGGAAGCCTGGTTCCACATGGGCCGCACCCACACCCGCTACGCTCGCCGCGACGTTCTCGTTTCCTGGACCGGCACGATGTTCGAATACCTCATGCCCGCTCTCTGGCTCAAACACTTTCCCGAAACTTTGCTGGACAACACCCTCCACGGCGCTGTCGATTGCCAGCGCGCCTTCGTAAAATCTCGCAAGATTCCCTGGGGCATTTCCGAAGGCGCCTGCAGCGCCATTAACGATTCTGGCCATTACGAATACCACGCCTTTGGCGTCCCGCAGCTCGCCTTGAAGGCCAATCCTCCCAAGCGCCTCGTCGTTACTCCCTACGCCTGCGCCCTGGCCCTCACCATTCGCCCAATCGAATCCATCGCCAATCTCCGCGCCATGGACGCTCGCGGCTGGCTCGGCCGCTATGGCTTCTACGAATCCGCGGAATTCAAGCGCAACTTCTACACCGGCGACGAAACCTTCGAAGTCGTTCATTCCTGGATGGCCCATCACCAGGGCATGATTCTTGTCTCCGTCTGTAATCTCCTCACCAACTCCATCTTCCCGCAGCTCTTCCATGAAGAGGTCCGCGTCGAAGCCACCGAACGCATCCTCCACGAACGCTCTCTCTCTCTCTTTGCCAGGGAAATGGTGCGCGAAGCCCCGCGCTTTGATATCGAGCTATCCGCGGTCTGATCTTCAATCCGATTCGTCGTCCAGGTGCTCTCGATACGCCGCCATCAGCCGCGCGATCAGCACCGCCAGGTACAGCACTCCGAGCACTCCTTCGATCGCGGTCATCGACCGCGCCTGCGCTGTCACCGGCGCCATCCCCGTCGCCCCCAGCGACGTCATCGTGCAGAAACTGTAGTACACGCAGTCAAAGCGATCCGGCGTCACATGCAGATTCAGCTTTGGGTCCATGTAAAACCCATTCGTCTGCGCCACGGAAATAATTTCGTATACGCTCGCGAAGCTGAACCCCACCAATATATAGACACACAATGCCCCAAAAATCGTTTCCCGGTTCGTCGTCCGGTTCGCGAAAATGTGCCGGAATATCAGGATAACCACCAGGACGTCGAACGCCAGGTTCAGCGCTGTATTTACGATCGCCACACTACTCGTCTCGCTGATCACTGTCGGCAGCATCCGGTGTAGCAGTGCCGGTATTGCCAGTGTGAGCACAAACGCCATGGCCCAGCGTTTCAGGTTGGTCGCCCATACTGCCGAGAATATCGCTGCTGCTCCCGCGACCCGGAACACCACGTATCCCAACCGGTTCAATTCCGCGTACGGATACAGCACCAGCGTCAGCAACAGAAACACAAAGAGCAGGAAGAATCGGTACTTCGCGAGTTTTCGTATTTGGATTCGCGGCATGGCCTGGCAATCCGCCCCGGCGGAATTGCGCTAAGGATAGTACTACGCACCACTCATCGGCAGAGCAGGGAATTGCTTACGCCGTCGTCAGCCCCGCTTCGCCTTCTTGTTTCGATCCGGCTTTGCCCACCCACACCACATTGCACCGCACCGCTCGCAGCGGATCATCTTCGAAGATCACTTCCACCAGGTGTCCCCGTTTTACCGGAATCGTTCCCTTCAATCGAAATCCGTCGTCCGATTTATCAACGACCAGGCACGGGAATCGCTTCACCTTCTGATTTAAGTGGGCCACAACGCTCGCCCGGTTCTTCGAACTAACCCTCTTCGACCGTCTTCGTTCCGGTATGGCTATGCCTGGCATTCGAACACCTGTCGTTCTGGGCCCGTGCATAGTACACCGCTCCGCCCCCTCCGGGAATACATTTGTTCCTATAAACCTCTCATTCGCTCACTTCCCCCCTTGCCTGATATCATCCCCCCAGGAGGCTCCCTTGCCCGCCACTCCCTTTCGTCTTGACGGCAAAACCGCTGCAATTACCGGTGCCGGCAGCGGCATCGGCCGTGCCATCGCCACCACCTTTGCCGCCGCTGGAGCGACTGTCCGCGCACTCGACATCGACCTGCCCGCCGCCCAAGCCACCGTCAACCAGATCACCTCCTCCGGCGGCCACGCCACTGCGCATGCCTCCGACGTTTCCAGTCACTCTCAAGCCCAGGAAGTCTTCGCCTCTCTCGGGCGCCTCGGCCCGCTCCACATCCTCGTCAACAACGCCGGCGTCTCCCACGTCGGCAAACTCGAAACCACCTCCGAAGCCGACTTCGACCGCCTCTTTCGCGTCAACGTCAAGGGTCTCTACAACTGCTCGCTCGCCGCGATCGAACTGCTCAAGGCCTCCCGCTCCGGCGTCATCCTCAACATGGCTTCCATCGCTGGCACCGCCGGACTCGCCGACCGCTTCGCCTACTCCATGACCAAGGGCGCCGTCATCGCCATGACCTACTCCATCGCCAAGGACTACCTCGCCCACAACATTCGCTGCAATTGCATCTCGCCCGCGCGCGTGCACACCCCATTCGTCGACGACTTCTTGCGCAAGAATTATCCCGGCCGCGAAGCCGAGCTATTTAAGAAATTATCCGAAACGCAGCCCATCGGCCGCATGGGTGAACCGCATGAAGTTGCCCACCTCGCTCTGTATCTCTGTTCCGACGAAGCCGCTTTCGTCACCGGTTCCAACTATCCTATCGACGGCGGCTTCCTCAACCTTCACGGCTGATTCGTCTATGGCTTCGCGGGCGTAAATCGAAACGCATTTCCATACTCGTTCAACGTCAGCCCGCTTAAATCAATCACCACATCTTCGCCATTCTGTTTCCAGCTCACCCGCTTCTTCCCGCCGCCTAGCGAAATTTGCGTCGCCGCAGTCGTCTGCCCCTGCACCTGTATGCTGTTCCCCAGCGGCCGCGTCACCAGCTGCACCACCTCGCTGCCCGCCTGTGGTTGAATATTCTTAATCGTTACGCTACCGCCCGCCGGTTTTCCCAGCACGATCGCGTACACCGCCCCGCCCTTCGACGTAAACCGCACCGGTATTCCATCCTGCGTTTGCCCTTCCGCATGCGTCCAGGGCCTCGTCCCATAAATCGCGTCGCCATTCTGCGCCATCCATTGCCCCAGCGCCCGCAGCCGCTCCATCTGCACCGCTGGAATTGTGCCGTCGGCCTCCGGCCCGATATCCAGCAGCAGGTTTCCGTTCTTGCTCACTATGTCCACAAGCAGCGCGATCAGTTCCTTCGGCTGGATCGTCTCCGCTTCGCCTTCCGCCCGGTTGTATCCGAACGATCTGCCCAGCCCCCGGCATTCTTCCCATTTCTTCTCGCTGATCTTGCTCAGCGTCTGGTATTCCGGCGAACGAAAATCCGCGTGATCCACTCCAAACCGATCGTCCACCACCCCGTCCGGCACCGCGTCGTAATACTCCGCCATAATCTCCAGCGGGTGCCCCGACTTGGGGTAGTCGATGTCATTCCACAGCAGCGACGGCTTGTACTTGCGAATCAGCTCCCGCATGTGCTCATCCACGTACTTCCCATACGCTTCGCTCTGCGGCTTCACTGTCTGGTAGTCCGCGGCCTTTTCGATTGGCCCCGGCACAAACGTCCAATCATATCCGCCCGAGTAGTACAGCCCCATGTACAGGCCCCGCGCCCGCACCGCCTTCGTCAGTTCTCCCACCAGATCGCGCTCCGCATGCTGTCGGTCTTTCGGCAGCGTCGGATTTGGTATTTCGCTCGGCCACAGCGTGAATCCTTCGTGGTGCTTCGACGTCAGCACCACATACTTCGCCCCTGTCTCCTGAAACACCCGCGCCCAATCCTCCGGCTTCCACTTCTTGCTGTCCTTATTGAACGCTTCTGTGAAGTTGTAATAGTTGTAGTCCGCTCCGTAATGCTCCGCGTGATACTTCTGCGTCGGCGATCCTGGAATTCGCATGGTGTTGTAATACCACTCCGCGTACGGATTGTTCTTGATGTAATCCACATTCGCGAAATCATGTTCCGGATGGCTCAGCGGCGCCCATCCCGGCACCGAATACAATCCCCAATGAATAAAAATCCCCAGCTTCGCATCGTTGTACCACTCCGGCAGCGGGTGCTGGTTCAGCGACTCAATCGTCGCCTCATACTTTTTCGGCGCTTGCCCCTTCGCCGTTATCGCCACCAGCAGTAACCCCATCACCGCCAGCGCCACCGCTCCTGCCAACGCCCACCCCATCCGTTTGCTCATCATCGCCTCTCCGTTCATCACCGAAATTTCAGTTCTTCACAAATGAAATCTTGCGAACCCCGGTCCGACTCTCATCGAGTGATGCCACGCCATCGGAAACGCCCACCACACCAGTGTGCCCAGCACCGCCTGCCCCGCCGCTAGCGGCAATATATTCCGTTCCCGCGCAAACAGCCACGCCATTGCCGTCCCTCCTAAAAACGTCAACGGCACCAGCACCGGATTCGGCCAGTGCAGCGCCCCAAACAGCGCTCCGGACACCAATGCCGCTTTCCACGGCTCTCGCAAACCCGTCAGCAATCGATTCGTCAAAAATGAATTCAGCGCCACCTGCTGCAGTACGCAGAACGCCATGTACCCCAGGAATTTTCTCGGTTCAATCCAATGGGCCGGCGCGTGCCGCACCATCCCCAGAACGAGTCCGGCCGCACCCACTGCCGAACTGGCGATCGCAAAGAAGGGAACTGCTCGTCGCGTCGCCGCCACCAAATTATCGGCGCGCCAACCCATCGTTTTCGGCGTGTCCCCGCGCAACGCGAAGCTCGCCACCATCCACACCACAAACACCCACCACGAGTTCGCGTACTCCTGCCCGCGCCAGATGTACCAGCCCACAAACGCCGCAAACGCCAGCGCTTCCGACAGGCACGATCCCCGTCGCCATCCCCAACCCCGTTCTGTTTGTGTTTCCGGGCGCACTTCACCCAAGGATACCCCGGGAACGCCAATCCCCCGATGGACGTCTTAACTCCCGCCAAAATCTACTTAGCTGTTCTAGTTCTACTGAGCGATCGCCGCGCTCGCGCTCTCTTTGTCTTCGCTGTCGTACTCGCACTTCCGCCAGCTCTTTTTCGTATTCACTTTTTTCATCGCCAGCGCCATGCTGTCCGTCTTCTCGCCCAGATCGCGTTCGTACACCGCACCATCTTCTCCCACCGTAAAAGTCATCACTCCCGTCGACCGGTACTCCGCCGGATACGCCACAAACGTGAACTCGCCCTTCTTCTTTCCGTTCCCCAACATCTCAAAGTAATACCCGCGGTACGGTACCGCCTCTCCGTTCAATCCTTTTCCGTCGCTGTTCACGAACGCCTGCGCCAGTGCTGGCCCGATCGGGCTCTCCGCCTGCCCCGGTTCCGCCTTCCAATACAGTCCGTTCCTCTGTCCCTCATCGCTCCAGATTTTCTGTGCATACTCGCCGTGCTGCGTGGACTTGTATTCCTTCTGCGCCGCCGCTAACTCTTGGCAAATCCGTATCGCTGAAAATTCGTTCCGTCCAATCCTGCGCGCCAGAATCTCCTGCTTCGCCGCCGCCGTGTCGAAATACCACACGTTGCCATTCTTCACGATCGGTATCGGCGTCGGCCAGTTCCTCGCGCCGATGTACAGCGTCACCGACCCATCCATCTCCCTCACCAGCCGGTGCATCTCTTCATACTTCTTCACGAACAGCTGCCTGCTCTCGGTATCCTCTTGCTCGTCTCCGGAACTCACCAGCTCTTTCGCATCCGGCCCCAGAATCGACAGCAGCTTCTGCGTGTCATTACTCTCCGTAGCTCGCACCAGTGCCACGCTCGCCTCATGTGCCGACGCAAACGTCTTTTGTCCCGCTTCCTGCGCGCTCGCTGCGCCCGCCACACCCAACGCCACCACCGCCGCTCCCAGCATCGCTTGGCTCATCCCCGGGCTTACACGAATCGTCCACATAAACACTCCTCAATTTTCCTTCTCGATCTATCAGCCGCTCATCTCGAAGCTTTGCTTAGTGGTGCCTTGCTCCGCCTCCGCCCCCGCCTCCGTGCGGCGCGCCTCCGCCTCCACCATGCGATCCCCCAAAGCTCGCCGCCCCACGCGAAGAGTAACTCCGCGTTTGCCCGCCGTGGTCATATCCCCCATATACCGTCGGCCTCGTGTTTCGCGGCGCCTGGTTCGACGTCGTGTACCCCCGTGCCGCTCTCTGGTTCCCGTCAAACGGCTGCGTCCTCGCTCCCGGACGGTTATACACATTGCCGCGAGCCGCGCCGTAGTTATGCGCCCCGCCGTTAAAGTTTCTCTGCGCGTTCGCATTAAAATTTCTCCGAGCCTCGCCCCCGTTGTATCCGCGGTAGTACACATCCCGGTTGTAAAACGTCCGGCTCCGCGAGTAATACCGCGTGTTGTTATACACCGCGTAGTGGTTGTGCCAATCGAATCCCCAGTGCGGCCATCCCCATCCGAATCCGCCAAAAAATCCAATCCCGAACCCCACCCCGAACGACAGATACGGTCCTCCAAACCAGATTCCCGGGTACGGGTACCAACCCGGCCACGCCGCTATCGGCGCACCGTACACCAGCCACGGGTCGTATGCCGGCACATACACCACCTGTGGATTCGCCGGCTGGATCACCACCGTTGATCCCTGGTTGCTCACCGTTTGCTGTTGCGTCGATTTCAGATTTCCAGACTGCTCCGCGCGACGCCGCATCTCCTGCACCGCGTCCATCACTTCTTGTTGCTGGTTGTAGTAGGCGTCTCCCAGCGACGAGGTCCACGACAGGTTCTTGTCCATGTTCCCCAGCACCGACGGAAACGCCGCCAGCGCCTTCACGCTCGGGTCCCACGGCTCTTTATCCACCTGTTGCCCCAGTGCGTCTCCCTTCAAATCCGGGTGCGCCTGCACCCACCGGTCCGCTTCCACGATCTGCTCCGGGAATGTCGACGCCGCCAGAATCTGCGCCACCAGCGCATCCGGATACAGCGCGATCGGCGCAACCAACTGTTGTAATTGTTCTGGAGTTTGCGGCATGTACTGCGGTGGCGCTCCCTGCGTGGTTCCCGGCGCCTGCTCAACTTGTCCTTGCGGATTTTCCGGTGGCGGAGGGTTCTGTCCCAGCGCTTCGAATTGCGCTCCATCGCCAATCAGCAGCAATGCCAACGCTCCCGCTGCCGCTACCCGCCCGCACCGCCCCACAAACTTCTTCGCACGCTCTCGACGCATCGCGGTCCTCCGCTTCTCTTCCTACTATTAGATGAACACGCTGCAAGCGGAGATTCCTTCTGCAGTGTTTACCCTACGCGTACTTTATTTTTGGTGGATAGACGGTCGTGCGCGCCGCCCGCGAAGTCACCTCGGCCCCGCAGTCACTTCCGTTGCTCAGCCGGACTGTCTCGTTATTTCGTCAGTTCGTACGCGAACTCGTACGTCCCCGAGCCCACTTCCGCTTCCACGGAATTCCCGTCCTGCCGCGCTCCCTTGCTCAGCGCCATTCCGCCTTCCGTCACGCGCTCCAACTTTGCTCCCGGCAATCGCACCGTCGCGGTCGTGTTCGCCGGTACCGTCACCTGCAGCGCCAGCTTTCCGTCTTTGAATTCCCACGCCGATCCAGCTTCGCCATACATCGTGTGTACCGACGCCTTCGCCGACGTCAGCCCGCCTCCCGGATGCGGAGCCACCACAAAATGTTTATATCCCGGCTGCTTCGGATCGATCTCCAGTCCCGCAATCACCCGGTACATCCAATCTCCGATCGCGCCATACGCATAATGATTGAACGAATTCATGCCCGGATCCTGAAACGATCCGTCTGGCTTGATGCCATCCCACCGCTCCCAGATCGTCGTCGCGCCCTTGGTGATCGGATACAGCCACGAAGGGTATTCCTGGCGGTTCAGCAGCATATAAGCTTCGTCGTAATATCCGTAATCCGTCAGCTCTTTGCAGATCAGCGGTGTTCCCAGAAATCCCGTTGTGATGTGCCCGAACTGCCGCACATCCTCCGCCAGTCGCGCCGCCGCCTGCTGTCTCTCCGCCTCCGGCAGTAAATCGAATGCCAGCGCAATCGAATACGCTGTCTGCGTGTTCGAAGCCATCCGCCCGTTCGGCGTCACAAACTCTTTCTGGAATGCTGCCACCACCTTGTCATGCAAATCCGCGTACGTCTTCGCGTCCTCCGTTTTCCCCAGAACCTCCGCGCTCATCCGCACCAGATCCGTCGATCGCGCAAAATACGCCGTCTTGATCAAATCCTTATCCGTCGTCGCTCCCGGATAATCCGAAGCCTCCGTCGCATACGCCAGCCAGTCTCCGTACGCCGGTCCCGTCTTCCAGATGTATGTATCCCCCGACTCCTTCCGCATGTACTCCACCCACGCCTTCATGCTTGGGTACTGCTCCTCCAACACCCGCCGGTCGCCATACACCAGGTACATCGTCCACGGCACCACCGTTGCCACGTCTGCCCATCCCGGCGCCGCCGCTCCGTCTTTCCGCGTTTTATGAGTCAGCACGTTCGGAATCACGTCGGGCACCGCCCCGCTCTCGAACTGATCCAGCGCCACATCCTTCAACCACTTCGAATAAAACGCCGCCGTATCATGGATATAACTCGCCGTTCGCGCGAACACCTCCGCGTCTCCCGTCCATCCCAGCCGCTCGTCCCTCTGCGGGCAGTCCGTCGGTACATCCAGAAAATTTCCCTTCTGTCCCCACTCGATGTTGTGCTGCAACTGGTTCAGCATCGCGTTCGACGTCTCGAACGTTCCCGTCGGCTCCATCGCCGAAAGCACCACCACTCCCGTAAACGCATCCAGCGGCACTTCGCCATTCCATCCGCTCACCGCCACGTATCGAAATCCCTGAAACGTGAAGTGTGGCTCGAAGGTTTCCTCTCCTCCGCCCTTCGTCGTGTACCGGTCCGTCTGCTTCGCCGACCGCAAATTCGCGGTATAAAAATTTCCTTCCTTATCCAGCACTTCCGCATGCCGCAACGTAATCGTGGTCCCCGCCGGCGCGTTCACCTTCACCCGCACCCAGCCCACCATGTTTTGCCCCATATCGATCACGGTGTCGCCGCCCGGTGTGTGGATCACCTTCACCGGCTTTACCGTCTCCATTTCCCGCACCGCGGGCCCCGCCGCTGCCACCACCTTGGCCTTCGGAGCCTCCACCACCGTTACGCCCTTCCAGTCCTTGTCGTTGAAGTTCGCCTCTTTCCATCCCGCCGGTTCCAGCCGCGCATCGTACGTTTCTCCGTTATAAATATCCGACGCCAGAATCGCTCCCGTATTCGCCTTCCACTTTTCATCGCGTCGCGACGATCTCCTGCTTCCCGTCCTTGTACGTGATCACCAGTTGCGCCAGCAATCCCAGCTTCGATCCCCAACTGTTCCGGTTGTTATCCCACGCCAGAAATCCCCGATACCATCCATCTCCCAGCGTCGCCGCCAAGCAATTCTTCCCGCCCTTCACCAGTCCCGTCACATCGAATGTCTGGTATTGATAACGCGCGTCGTATTCCGTCCATCCCGGCGTGAAATACTGGTCCCCCACTCGCTTGCCGTTGATCGCCATTTCATACAGTCCCATTGCCGACGCATACAGCCTCGCGCTCGCCACGTTGCTCTTGCTCTCGAACTCCACCCTCAGAATCGGCGACGGATCCGACTTTGCCGGATCTTCTTCCAGATTCGGCTGGATCCACTTCGCTTTCCAGTCCGACGCCTGCAGCAGTCCCATCTCCCAATACGCCGCCTCGCTCCATCCCGAACTGTGTTCGTGGTTGTCCCACACCTGCACTTGCCAGTAATACCGCTTCCCGCTCTGCAGCGCCGGTCCCCCATACGCCACCTGCGTCGATTGCTCCGAGTTCTGCTTCCCGCTGTCCCACACCAATTTCCTCGTCAAATCCGCCGCCGAGTCCGCCACGCGCACTTCGTACGCGGACTGCATCGTCCCGCGCTCCGTCGACACCAGTTCCCAACTCAACCGCGGCTGCATCACGTCAATCCCCACCGGATTCGTTTTGTACTCGCAGCGCAGTCTTACCAGCTTCACCGTCTCGGCCGCGTAACTCGCCGTCGCCATCGCCGCGATCGCCACCAGCAGCGCCATCCACACACTCGTCCGCCTCACGCGCGAATTGTTCCGCTCGTTCCTCTTCCTGCTTGTCATCCGGCCCTCCGCGGCAATCCATTCCACCGGCAACACTCTACTCCCAACGACCGCTGATTGCAGTGTGTTACGAACGCAATGCGTTCTGCGCCGCCTCAACAACCCACTTTTTAGTTTTTGCTTGTCCTGCTCAGGAAGGAATTGCCGCAGAAAGAAATTGCAACCAAACCGCGCTGCGGTCCATGGGAGGATCGCAGCTCCAATAATTCACACTCGCACCGCAACCGGCAGGGAAGGGAATCGCCCGCCGGTTGCCACGCCATTCTTATCGACTTTATCCGTTTACATTCCAGACGTACAAAAAGTCGCCGTCGCTCGCCGTCGCTACCTTCTTCCCCGCTTTGCGCGTTGCTCGGTTCAACGCCGACCGCACCTTGGCCTTCGACTCCGCCAAATCCTTCAGCGGCACCTTCAACGCCGACCCGTCCTTCAGCCGGTCCAGGTCCTTCAGGATCGTTATCACGATCTGCTTGTGCTTCCCGTTCCGTCCCTGCGGCACATCCGCCTGGGTCATCGTTTTGAAGTGCATCGCTTCCTGTTTCTCGGTTTTGTTTGTGCGTTCGCTCATGGTTCTACCTCTGTATCTCCCTCCGATTCGTTATCGTAGCGGATCGTAAACGTAAACGCAACAAAAACTATTGGTCGTATTCTTGCGTACCGTACCCTACCGTCCACTAGCCCCTTTCCTCCTCGCTCACTCTTCTCTCCGCATCCTCACTCCCTCGCCCGCAGTCGGTCTCCCCAAACCTCTCAAAAATCTTTTTAAAGAGTTGCCCCGTATCCGTTCCGCCCTGCTACGGTCTTCCTAGTGAGTAAGCTTCTTACGCTATGGAGTGAACTTATGCTGTGGAATGAAAAAACCGTTCTTCAACAAATTCCCCTCGAACAAGTCGCCTTGCTCCTTCACGCTCATCGCCGCAGAGAGGTTTCCATGTCCATCAAAGTTGTTCTTGCAGACAACAATCAACTGCTTCGCAAGCCCATCACTCAGCGCCTCAGTGACGACCCCCGTATCCAGGTGGTTGGTGAAGCCGAGAACCTCTCGCAACTTTTGGATCTTGTTCATTCCGTCAAGCCCGACGTCATTCTGATGGACCTGCACATCGCCAGCGATGGCCGCTACCCGGTCGAAATCGTCGCTCCCAAGCTGCGCAAGACTACCGGCAGCATCGTCGCCATGTCCATGTGGAACGACGCCGACACCCGCGAACTTGCCCAAAAATTGGGCGCTCACGCCCTACTTGACAAGTTCGATCTCTACGACCGCCTCATCCCCACGATTTTGCAGTCGGTTACCGACCCTGCATCCGCCGCTCTCTAACCGCGCTCCTCACCCTTCCCGCTATTAACTGATACTGCTAGTACTTAAGTTTAACCTTGCTTCCGGCCTCCCCGGGCGTACACTGCATCTATCATCGGGCCCTCTTTCTCACGGAGACAAGCATGAATCCCCCTTCTCGTGCCTGGGCCTCTGTCGTACTGTTCTCTCTTTTCGCTTCACTCCCCCTCTGCGCCCAGACCAAAACAAAAGATACTTCTTCCAAACATTCCACCGTGCTCCAAGGCACTCCGGTACCTCGGCCGCCGGTTGCTTCTCAAGATCCCATCGTTAAGCTCGACACCTTCTCCCCTGCGTATACTCACGATGTCGTGTCCAAAAAGCCCGAACTGTTTCCTGAAACTGCCGCTGCGCCTGAGCCCGTCGCCCCTGCCGACGACCTCGCTTCTCTACAGCGCTTACTCAAGGTAAAACAGCAAAACCTGGAATTGCTCATGCACATGTTTGCCGACGACGAACGGAAATTCCTGACCGATACATCCGGCAAACTCGAGACCGCTGATCTTCAGGAAAAACGGAAATATGAGCAACAGGAGCTGCATCGCGCTGCTCTTGAAATTGCTCAGCTCCGCTCGCGCATCGACCAGCTCTCGCACCCGCTGTCCGTTGTGGCCACTACCAACTGATTCGCGCCGCGCACCCGTCATAGCACCTGCTTCCTTTCTGACCTACACTACTTGTGTCATGTCTCGTCCCGCTCGGGTTCTGCTCATTGCCATGTCCATCTGTTTCGGTATCTGTTGCTTCGGCCTGATCGGCGGCCTCTTCTACACCTGTGTTTCCTTCTTCTTCTTTCACCATTCCGTCGAACAAACCCTCTCCGCCAGCATTTCCTTTTATAAAGCGCTCGGCGCCCTGGGCGTCCTCGGCTTTCTCCTGCTCCTCGCCTTCTTCATCGCCGCGGTTCTCGACCAACCCCGCCGTCGCTGATCCCTCGATCAGGCAAACGCCTGATTCCCGCACCACGCTCGCAACGTTACTTTCAACTTTTGTACGAAATTCTCTCTCAGGAGACTGCCTTGGCTGACACTTCCAACTATCCCCGCAGCGCTCACGACGCTTCGGGCAATCCACTCACTCGCGATGACATGATCTCCAAGCTTGCCACGCTGATTAAGGACATCAAGTTCGCCATGCTCACCACCGAAGCCGAAGATGGCGTTCTTCACAGCCGCCCCATGGCCACCCAGGACACGGAGTTCGACGGCGACCTCTGGTTTTTCACGGGTCTCAGCAGTAGCAAAGTTGCCGAGCTCGAGTGGAATCCTTCCGTCAACCTCAGCTACGCCGACCCCGGCGCCTCAAAATATGTCTCGGTAAGCGGCAACGGCAAAATCGTCGAAGATCACGCCAAAGCCCGCGAGCTCTGGAACGACATCTACAAAGCCTGGTTCCCCAAAGGTCTCGAAGACCCCGAGCTCTGCCTTCTCAAGGTCGAAGTCACTCACGCTGAATATTGGGAAGCCACTTCCGGGAAAATGGTTCAAGTCTTTGGCTACTTGAAGGCCCTCGCCACCGGCAAGCCTTCCGCCGGTGAAGGCGCCGAGCACGGCACCCTCAATATCGAACAAGGCCGCGCCCGCCGCGCTTCCGCCGCCTCGGCCAATTCCACCGATCGCCCGGCTCGCAACTCCGCGGACGACGATCCCGATCCCAACGTCCTCGACGCCACCGAATTCTGATTTTCTCCGCCCGCATCCGCCCGCAGGAGCGCACCGCCCGTGCGCTCCTCGACTCTTCTCCGCTCCCTGCGCTATTCTGTTTTCCCCATGACCGATTCCGTGAAACTCATCGAGTGCCCGCGCGACGCTTGGCAAGGCCTTCCCCAAGTCATTCCCACTTCCCAAAAAGTCGCCTACCTTCGCGATCTCATCCTAGCCGGCTTCCAACACATCGACGCCGTCAGCTTCGTCTCTCCCAAACATGTCGCGCAAATGGCCGATAGCGAAGCCGTCCTTACCGAACTCCTCGCTTCGCTCCCCGAATCCACCACCCTTCCCGAAATTATCGGCATCGTCGTCAACGAAAAGGGGCTCGAACGCGCCCTCGCCTCTCCCGCCGTCTCCACCATTGGCTATCCCTACTCCATCTCCGCCTATTTCCGCCGCGCCAACGCCAACATGACCCGCGAAGAATCGCGCCGCCTCGTCGAAACTCTCCACCGCGAAACCAAAGCCGCCCGCAAGAACCTCGTCATCTACATCTCCATGGCCTTCGGCAATCCCTACGACGAACCCTGGGGTCCCGAAATCGTCCAGGACACCCTCGAATGGCTCAAGGACATTCGCGTCTCCACCGTCTCGCTGGCGGACACCGTCGGCACCGCCACTCCCGATCTCGTCCGCGATCTCTACTCCCAGGTCAAGGACCACGTCGCCGGAATCGAACTCGGCGTCCATCTCCATTCCCGCCCCGACGACGCCGAATACAAAATCATTGCCGCCTGGCAAGCCGGTTGCCGCCGCTTCGATTCCGCGCTCACCGGACTTGGCGGCTGCCCCTTCGCCGGTGACGAACTCGTCGGCAACATTCCTACCGAAGCCGTCCTCTCCGCTCTCTCCAAACTCGCCGTTCCTTCTCCCATCGACTCATCCCGCCTTCCCGCTCTCATCGCTTCCACCCAGTCTCTCCGCGCCCAGTTTTCCGCCCCTCCTCCTCCATCGTCTTCCGTCGCTCACTAACTCCCGCACCCCTCGCGCACTCCTCCGCTTCCAGCTAAACTCTTCTTAGGAGAGCCGCCATGCCCTACGAAACCCTCCTTCTGGAATCCACCACCCACATCTCCACCATCACTCTCAATCGCCCTGACAAGCGCAACGCCATCTCCTCGCAGATGATCTGCGACCTCCACACCGCGCTCGATGAAATTGAGCGCACCCGCACTCGCGTCGTCATCGTCACTGGCGCTGGCAAAGCCTTCTGCGCCGGCATCGATCTCGACATGCTTCAGGCCATCGCCCGTCAGACTCCCGCCGAGAATCAGGAAGACTCCCGCCGCATCGCCAAGCTCTTCCGCAAAATCTGGAGTTTTTCCAAGCCCATGATCGCCGCCGTCAATGGGCACGCCCTCGCCGGTGGCTGCGGCATCGCCACTCTCTGCGATTTCACTCTCGCCGTTCCCGAAGCCCGTTTCGGCTATACCGAAGTCAAAATCGGTTTTCTCCCCGCCATCGTCTCCGTCTTCCTTACCCGTCAGATCGGTGAAAAGCGCGCCCGCGATCTGCTCCTCACCGGCCGCCTCGTGGAAGCCTCCGAAGCCCGCGAACTCGGCCTCGTCACCGAAATCGTTCCCGCCGACCGCCTTTTGGCCCGCGCTCACGAGCTGGCCGCCACCATCATCGAAGCCAGCCCCGCCAGCGTCACCCGCGCCAAGCATCTGCTCACCGCCGCGGCTGCGCCCGGTCTTGATCACGATCTCGAGCGCGCCATCCTGGAAAACGCTCGCATCCGCTGCACTCCCGAATTCAAGGAAGGCATCGCCTCCTTCCTCGAAAAACGCAAACCCGTCTGGCCCTCCAACTAGCCGCGCTCAGCTCGCAACAGAACACCCAATCAAGCCGCCTTTCATGTACAATCGCCGCGGTCCCAGTCTCGCTTCCACTGGAGTTACCGTGAACTACACCCGCATTGCTCTCGCCGCTCTCGGCGCCACCGTAGCCTACTTCGTCTTCGGCTTTATCCTGCTCGCGGCCCTGCCCGCCATGAAGTCCGAATTCCTGAAATATCCCGACGTCTTCCGCTCCCGGGAAGGCTATGATGAAGGCCATGCCCCTCGGCATGCTGGCCATCCTGGTCAGCATCGTGGTCGTCACCATTCTCTACGCCAGAATTTATCCCACTGGCGGAGGCCTCCTTCCCGGCCTGTATTTCGGCGCGCTCATTGGCATATTCTCCGTCTGCGTCTACGCCATTCATAACTACGTCAACCTCAACATCAGCTCCACCCTCACCCTCTACGAGTCCGTCACCTACTTCATTCAATGGCTAATCGTAGGCGCCGCCATCGGCCTCCTCTACAAACCCTCCTGATCTCTGTCGACAACGCAAACCACATCCGCCATCCGCTATAATCTATAGATATGTCCCTTCCGCATCACGACGTGACAATACGTGTGCGTTACGCAGAAACTGATCAAATGGGAGTGGTGTATCACTCAAACTACCTCATCTGGTTCGAAGTGGGTCGAGTCGAATTGATGCGCTCCTACGGCTTCGATTACAAGGAACTCGAACTTCAGCACGACACCCATATGGTCGTTGGCGACGCCCACTGCCGCTATCACCACCCCGCCCGTTACGACGAGCTCCTCACCATTCGCGCCCGCATCCTCGAAGCCAAAAATCGCACCCTGAAATTCGGCTACGAAGTCCTTCGCCAGTCCGACAACAAACTCCTTGCCACCGGCGATACCACCCACATCGCCTGCTCCCGTTCCGGCCACGTCAAACATTTCCCGGAAAAATACAAGGAAGCCTTTCTCGCGCTCGCCGCTGTTCATTCGGAAGGGAATCGCTCTTGATCGCGCTTACCGGTAACGACCTCACGTTTTCCCAGCTCTACGCCGTCGCTTTCCATCACGAAAAGGTTTCCCTCTCTCCCGACGCGGTCTCCCGCATGTTGGCCTCTCGCGCCGTCGTTGATTCGCTCGTCGCTTCCGGAAAAACCGCCTACGGCATCAACACCGGCTTCGGCAAACTTGCCTCCGTGCGCATCTCCTCCGAACAAGTCCGCCAGCTTCAGGTCAATCTCGTTCGCTCGCATGCCTGTGGCGTAGGCACACCGCTCTCCACCTCCGAAGTCCGCGCCATGATGCTTCTTCGCGCCAACGCTCTCGCCAAGGGCCTCAGCGGCGTTCGTCCCGTCGTCGTGGAAACCCTCATCGCCATGCTCAATGCCGGCGTTCATCCCGTCATTCCTTCGCAAGGTTCCGTCGGCGCTTCCGGCGATCTCGCGCCGCTCGCCCATCTCGCTCAGGTCGTGATCGGCGAAGGCGAAGCCCACCTCCAGCACGAAAAACTTTCCGGCGCCGAAGCCCTCAGCCGCTGCAAAATCGCTCCGGTCGCCCTCGAAGCCAAGGAAGGCCTGTCCCTCCTCAACGGCACGCAAGGCATGCTCGCTCTTCTCAGCCTCGCTCTCCATCACGCCGATATCCTCGTAGACACCGCCGACGTCGCCGCCGCTCTTTCCCTCGACGCCCTCCGCGGCAGTCCCGGCGCTTTCGATTCCCGCATCATGCACGCCCGTCCCTACTCCGGTGCCGGCGTCACCGCCCGCAATCTCGCTCATCTCAATGAAGGCAGCCCCATTCGCGAATCCCACCGCGCTTCCGATCAGGACCCTCGCGTTCAAGACGCCTACTCCCTCCGTTGCACTCCTCAGGTGCACGGTGCCGTTCGCGACTCCATCGTTCAGGCCCGCGAAATGGCCCTTGTGGAGCTCAACAGCGCCACCGACAATCCGCTCGTGTTCGCCAAAGAAAACGCCGAAGGCGACATCATCTCCGGCGGCAATTTCCACGGCCAGCCTCTCGCCATGGCCGCCGACCAGCTCGCCATTGCCATTGCCACTCTCGGCGGCATCGCGGAACGCCGTGTCGAGCAGATGACCAATCCGCTCACCAGTCTTCTTCCCGCCTTCCTCACCCCGCATCCCGGCCTCAATTCCGGCTTCATGATTGCCCAGGTCACCGCCGCTGCGCTCACCAGCGAAAACCGCGCTCTCGCCTCTCCGCATTCTGTCGATTCCATCTCCACTTCCGGCAATCAGGAAGACTACGTCTCCATGGGCATGAGCGGCGCTCGCCGTCTCCAGCGCATGCTCCACAATCTCCAACACATTCTTGCGATCGAACTCCTCTGTGCCTGCCAGGGCATCGATCTTCTCGCTCCGCTGCACACCGGCCCGCTCGCTCGCCAGGCCTTCGATTCCGTTCGCGCGCTCTCTCCCAAACTCACCGACGATCGCCCCCTCTCTCCCGACATCGAATCCGTCTCCCGCCTCATCGCCACCGGCTCCCTCTCCCGCCTCCTCCATTAACTTCGTAGAACTGTCTGCGCAAACTGCGAATCGCTATTGCGCTTTCCTCTTTGGTGTTTTGCCTTGAAGCACGTAACATTGAGATGTGAAAGTGAACAAATCAAAACTGAACAAAGCCGCGACTAAAGCGACCGATCTCATTCTTGATTTCATGGCTACGTTGCCGATACATGATGCGCGCGCCTTGCGGGAAGACATCCGCAAATTAGCCGCTAAGCCTTCGCGCTCCGCAAATCGCTAAGGAAACTTGCCCGGGCTCCGCTTTCTCTTTTTCTCCCTCCCTTGTTACACTCGTCTCTTCTTTCCGGGGGATTTATGCGCCGCGCTTCTTGCCTCGCACTCTTTCTTTTTCTGGGAGCTTTCTTGATGGCTGCTGATTCCGTCTCCGACAACGCCAAAAAACTCCATTTCTCCTCCATCGTCATCGACACTCACGACGACACCACCCAGCGCCTGCTCGATCCCTCCTTCGACATCTCCGTCCGCCACGCCGACGGCAACATCGACATCCCCCGCATGCGCGAAGGCGGCCTCGACGCCATCTTCTTCTCTATCTGGATTCCCAGCGCCACCACCGGCCCCACCGCCGTCAAGCAGGCCATCGATCAGATCGACGCCGTCCGCGAAGCCGTCCGCAAACATCCCAACGACCTCGTCCTCGCCACCACCGCCGATGATATTCGCGCCGCGAAAAAGGCCCACAAAATCGCCGCGCTCATCGGCGTCGAAGGCGGCCACATGATCGACAACGATCTCGCCGTTCTTCGTTCCTTCGCCGCTCTCGGCGCTCGCTACATGACCCTCACCCACATGGGCAACACCGATTGGGCCGACTCTTCCACCGACACCGCCGCCCACAACGGTCTCACCGATTTCGGCAAACAGGTCGTCGCGGAAATGAATCGACTCGGCATGGTCGTCGACGTCGCCCACGTCTCCGACAAAACCTTTTACGATGTCCTCGCCACCAGCAAAGCTCCCGTCTTCTCCTCGCACTCTTCCTGCCGCGCCCTTTGCAACGCCGCCCGCAACATGACCGACCAGATGCTGCGCGATCTCGCCAGTCATGGCGGCGTCATCCAGATCAACTACCACGTCGGTTTCCTCTCCCAGGAATTTCGCGATTACGAGAAGGCTCATCCCGACACCGAAAAGCAGATCGAAGCTGCCGTCAAAGCCCGCTGTGGCGATAACGAAGCCTGCCGCCTCGTCGCCGGAGACGCCATCGTCCGCGAAATGATGGAGCAGGGCAAACTCCCCAAGGTCGATTGGACCGTCATCGTCGACCACATCGATCGCGCCGTCAAAGTTGCCGGCATCGACCACGTCGGCCTCGGCTCCGATTTCGATGGCGCCACCATGCCCCTCGGCATGCAGGACGTCTCTCATCTCCCCCAGATCACCGACGCCCTCCTCAAGAAGGGCTACTCCGACGCCGACGTCCGCAAAATCCTCGGTGAAAACACCCTGCGCGTCCTCGCCGAAGTCCAGCGCGTCAGCCAGCAGCTCAACTCCTCCAAATAGCATTTCCCCCGCAAACGTGTAAAAATACGTTCGCTGGATCCACAATCTTCCGACCCCCTAAAGTACGGAGGCAATTCGAGTCATGCATCTCACGAAGTGCGCCCTGATCGCTTTCTCCGCTCTCGTCATTTCGCTTCCCGCGGTTCCGCAATCTCAGACGTCCACCGCCCCGGCCAAGCCCAAATCCACCACCACCGCTTCCGCCGGCACCTATGACCACGCCCTGCTCACCCCGTCCGCTCTCAAGGCCCAGGCGCCTGCCACCTATCAGGTCAAGTTCGATACCACCCGCGGCGTTTTCACCATCACCGTTACCCGCGCATGGGCGCCCCTCGGTGCCGACCGCTTCTACAATCTCGTCAAGCACCACTATTTTGACAACGCCCACTTCTTCCGCGTTCTTCCCAACTTTGTCGCCCAGTTTGGTATCAGCGCCTATCCCCCCGTCTCCGCCAAATGGGAAAAGGCCACCATTAAGGACGATCCTCACTCCCAGTCCAACAAGCGCGGCACCATCGTCTTCGCCACCGCCGGCCCCAACACCCGCACCACTCAGCTCTTCATCAATCTCAAGGACAACCCCAGCCTCGACTCCCAGGGCTTCACTCCCTTCGGCATGGTTGATGGCGACGGCATGAAAGTTGTCGATATGCTCTACGATCAATATGGCGACAGCGCAGGCATGGATCAGGACGCCATCACCAAGGGCGGCAAGAAATATATCGACACCAAGTGGCCCAAGCTCGACATGATCAAGTCCGCCACCATCGTCGGCGCCACCCCAGCCACGCCAGCCAAGCCCACCACCGCCAAACCAGCTACCTCCACAACCCCCAAACCAGCCACCACCACCAAGCCCCCCCAACCCTGATCCAGCAGGGAATTGCATGGGTAGACAAGTTCATCTGCACATGCTTCGGGAAGACCGGGATGAATTTCTGAAATTCGCTCAGTCCCTGGCGCCGATCGTACTCCTTCTAAGAGCGGGTCCGTCGCCGCTCATGCAGCCTGTAACGGCAGACGAGGCGGAAAAACATCAACACGTCTATCTTTGGAATCGTGCGATTGCCCCGCACCTGAGACGCGAATGGAGACCTGACCCCGGCTTCTATGGCATCAGTGTTCTTCAGATGCCTCTACTGGAACTCGGGCGTTCGTTGCTCACAACCTGGCAAGGAAAATCTGCCCTCGCTCAGGGTCGACTATACGGGGTTTTCGACCAGGACCTTGAAAAGCCGCCAGACTTCGTGAAATGGTATGAACGATTGGCGCGGTGGTTTCGCAAGAACTATCGAAAAGCGCCAACGGGTATAGGCGGTTACGTCGGTCCAGCAGCCTATCAGTTCTACGAAAAGGGCGGCTACCTGCTACCAAATTTCCGCCCTCCTGCGACGAAAGAGTGGGTGGCCGAGATCGGGAAACAACATCGTTGACGAGCCGAAAACCGGGGCACCTTCCTGAGACGAAGTGAGATCAGGGTGCCGCACCCTTTGCCTTCTAAGGGTGCGGATTTTCTATGGGCCTTCTCGGAATGCTGAGGATAGTCCTCAACTCACCAACTTCACACTGCCGTGCAATTAGGAACCTGGTGCGTGAAACGGAAGGACATACTCGTTTCCGAACAGTTCGTCAGCCGCGACATAGCTCTCTATGATGCGGTCCCCCGACTGGCGCAGCGCTTCCCTGATTTGCGGTCCGTAGTTACTAGGCAGACCCAGCGGAGCCTTGCCGGCTTCTTCCAGTTTTCTCAGCTCCGCTGCTCCAGACTCGCTCGGCTTCCTCGCCATATTGAGCAGAGCGTAGAATCGTATCAGCCACTCCACGGGATCGTCTCTTTCCATTGTGCTATTCGTTAGGGTACTTACCAATCTGCTTATAAGCTGTTCTTTCCAAAACCCGGAAGGTGCGAGATCGAAATATATAAATAGGAGAGAAACTTTCTCCGAGTATGCGCAGACGGCGCACGTTTCACCCGAAGGCTCCAATGCATCCAAAGAGCGGATAGCCGCCGCCAGATCGGACTCCCAACCCGACGACACGGCATCCTTTGTCTCGAGAGAAGCCCCTCGCGCCTCAGCATCCCGCCTCTCCATGAGTTTGGGGACGGCACTATACAGAGCTAGACGGTCTCGCCAGTAATCAACAATCGCGGCATCCCCTTTATCGGCTTTTTGTCTTAGCTCGATGAATTCCGTTTTCGACGTGGGCGGTAGGCCGAATTCTGCATACAGTGCTCGCAATTTCTCGGTCAACGCATTCCAGTCGGCCGTCGAATCGGTGCACACCGGCTGCCCCGCACTCCGTTGTAGAAACATCCTGTAGGCGGCCAGCAAATTGCCATAAGGTAAGGATCTAGACTGTAATTTTTCTGCCAAGCCGCGAATCGCGGGGGTCAACTCCGCTTGCATTACGATCATTTCGCGATCGGTTGCCTGAATCGACTGCAGCCGCGCAGCGAATGCACTCGCCGTGGATAGTAGTTCCCGGTCGTTAAACTCTAAGTTCACGAGAGACCCCGCTGCCGGAATTACCTCCACAGCGGATAACTGCGCGAAGCGGCCCGTCACCCAAAACACAAACGGATCGGGGGCATCAGCACCCTTCGCAAGAGCGGCATTTCCCAATTGCGTAAGCACCTCAAAATAATCATTCAGCACCGGAACAGTTGCGGACCTGCAATCGGTCGCAGGCACACTTACCGCTAAATCCCCGAATCGCCCGAGCGCCTCACTGGAATAATGTGCCTGTAAAATCTTGATTGCTCGGGTTTCGATACTTAACTGGTCAATTTGAAGAAAAGCGAGGTCGCTGGCAAACACTGTCTGCTGAATCGGATTCTCTCGCCGCTCGGCTGTTATTTGAAAAGGGATTTTGGCTTCTGCTGCGTGGTCCAGAAGGCTGATCGACAAATCGTGAACGAACCGTTGGTTGTTCACCTTCCCGGATTCGACCGCTTTCAACACAATATCCGCGCGAAATTCTATGGGGAGGCTGTCGAGTGACCGAAGAAACTCCTCAACCTTCCGCTCATGAACCTCTTGTTTGGTATCCGTTGCTGCCTGAGTCGGGTAAGCCATCGACAGCAGCGCAATCGTGTATGCCAATACTCCGATCCGCCGCGTGTTGATGTACATGGTTCTAAAAGTACAATCTCAGATCAGTCCCAGTTGTTTTGATGCCTCGACCCCGTTCTGCGCAATCCTAGCAAGTCTATCCCGGCAGTGGCAGAAGTCGATGGTAGCGGATGTATAATCCCATCATGGCTAAGGAAGTGATTCACATCTCTGAAGCGGAAGCGGCCAGCGACTTCGCATCCCTGCTGGACCGCGTGCGCAACGGCGCGGAAGTCGTCATCGAAACCGGCGCGCGGCCGGTGGCCGTCCTGCGCCCTGTGGACCCCCAACCCGGGCGTCTGCTCTCGGAATCCATCGCGCTGGCGGAAGCCCATGGCTCCACCGTAACGCTCGACGGAGACTTCGGCCGTGATCTCGAAGCGATCATCAATAGCCATCGTGAACCGCTCAACCCGCCCGCATGGGACTAGTCCTCGACTCCAGCGTGGTCATCGCTGCGGAACGGCGCGGCGATAATGTCACCCAAATGCTCAAGCAGATTGTCGCCGCAATCGGCGATCAGCGAACGGTGCTCTCGTCGGTTGGTCTGACCGAACTTGTACATGGCATCTACCGCGCACAAACACCAGAGGCGCGAAACCGCCGCGACTTTTTCATCCGCGAACTGCTCAACGACGTGGAAGTCTATCCCTACACCAAAGAAACCGCGCTGTTGGCAGGCAAGATCGATGGAGAGCAACACGCCCGGGGAATCATCATCCCTTTTGGCGATTTGTTAATCGGAGCAACAGCCCTCGAAGTCGGCTACTCCGTGCTGACCGTCAACGTGCGGCACTTTCGGCTTATCCCCGGCCTAACCGTCGAGCAACTCTAGCCACAGCCATCACCGAACTCTAGGAGAAAACTGCGTTAGGGTTCCCTATCTCCCCGCACCTCTTCCATCCAATTCTCCAATCCTTCCCATCCATTTTTCCGTTTTGACTCCTTCCCCCCACCCGCCTAATCTCCTCCTGATGCGCACCTTCGGCCAAAACGCTGCCTGTTGTTGTTGTCCGCTCTCCTCTGGCCGGAGGCTCATTCGAACTTAGTCTGTAATCTCTTCTAAGGTTTCGAAGCCCACGTGCCAGTTCTCCCGCACGTGGGCTTTTTCTTTTTCGCGAGGTTTTTCGCTGCGCCGCCCGATCGTCGCAGCGCCGGAGCCCCTGATGTCGGCAGTACCCGAGTCCAAGACCCAGCGCCTCGAGCGCCTCAAACGCGAGAAAAACGCTTGGGATCATCTCGACGAAATTCGCGAATTTGCTCGTCTCGGTTTCGATTCCATCCCCCCGGATTGGTTCGCCACCTACTTCCGCTCCTGGGGCGTCTACACCCAGGGCGACGGCGCCGGCGTCACTGGCGGCCAAGGCGGCGAAGGCAAATCCGTCCCCTTCTTCATGCTCCGCATTCGCATTCCCAACGGTCTCCTCACTTCTCACCAGGTCCGGGTCATCGCCGATCTCTCCGAACAGCACGGCAACGGCGTCGCCGACCTCACCGTCCGCCAGAATATTCAGCTTCACTGGATTCGCCTCGAATCTCTCCCCGCCATCTTTGAATCCCTCCATGCCATCGGCCTGCGCACCATCGGCGCCTGCGGGGACGTCGCCCGCAACATCACCGGCTGCCCGCTCGCCGGACTCCATCACCACGAACTCGCCGACGTCTCCCCGCTTGCGCTCGCCCTCGATCGCGAACTCGGCGGCAATCCCGAGTTCTACAATCTCCCGCGCAAATTCAAAATCACCGTCACCGGCTGCCCAGACTGGTGCTCCTACCCCGAAATCAACGACATCGCCCTCACCGCCACTCCTCGCATCGCAAACGGCCGCCACGAAATCGGCTACTCCCTGCGCGTTGGTGGCGGCCTCTCCACCGAACCGCACCTTGCGGTCCGCCTCAACGCCTTCGTTCGCGAACACCAGGCCATCCCCGTCGTTCGCGCCATCACTGAACTCTTCCGCGACTCCATCGTCCTCCGCCAGTCCCGCAACAAGGCTCGCCTCAAATTCCTGTTTCTCGAGCACGGCTGGACCGCCGACTCCTTCCTCGCGGCTCTCCACGATCGCCTCGGCTTCCAACTCGATCCCGCCGCACCCGAGACCCTGCCCGCTCAACCCCACCGCGATCATCTCGGCGTCATCCCTCAACAGCAACCCGGACTCTCCTCCGTCGGCGCTTCCGTTCTTCGCGGCCGCATCACTCCCGCTCAGCTTCGTGTCGCCGCCGATCTTGCCGAACGCTTTGCCGATGGCCATCTCCGCGCCACTCCCATGCAGAATCTCCTCCTCGTCAACGTCCCCTCGCAACATCTCTCCACCGTCGTCTCTTCGCTCACCCTCAACGGCCTTCCCGTGCAATCTTCCGCATTCGCCCGCGGCACCATCGCCTGCACCGGCTCCGAATTCTGCAAGCTCGCCCTTACCGAAACCAAATCCTTCGCCCGCTTCGTCACTGAACAGCTCGAAGCCCGTTTCCCTGATTTCTCCGACGAATTCAAGCTGCACATCACCGGTTGCCCCAACAGTTGCGGCCAGCACTGGATCGCCGGCATCGGCATTGAAGGCAAAAAACTCAAAATCGACGGCAAGCTCGTCGACGCCTACTATTTCTGTCTTGGTGGAGACGTCGGCCCCTTCGCTTCCATTGCCCGACCCATCGGCTATCGCTGCCCCGCCTCTGAAGTTCCCGACGCCATCGCGCGTCTTCTCGAATACGCGCGCATTCACCGCAACGAAGGCGAACCGCTCTCCCGCTTCTTCGTTCGCCACTCCGCCGACGAACTTCGCGCCGTCCTGGCGGGCCACGCCGCTCCTCCCGTTCTCCGCGATCTTCCCGCCGGACCTGTTCCCTCACGGAGTCGACGCATGACCCTCTTTCCCATTTTCCTCAAACTCCACTATCGCCTCGCCGTCATCATCGGCGGCGGTCAACTCGCCTCCTCCAAGATTTCCGCACTGCTCGAAGCCGGCGCGCGCATTCGCATTGTCTCCCCGCAACTCAACTCCCCTCTCCGCGAACTCGTCTCCAGCCAACGCATCGAGTGGCGCGAAAAACTCTTCTCTCCCGACGACCTCGACGGCGCCTTCCTCGTCATCGCCGCCACCTCTTTGCCCGACGTCAACCACGCCGTATTCGCCGAAGCCGATCGCCGCGGCATTCTCTGCAACGCCGTCGACGACATCGCGAATTGCCATTTCTATTACGGCTCCATCGTTCAACGCGGCGACCTGCAGATCGCCATCTCCACCAACGGCAAAAGCCCCGCTCTCGCCCAGCGCATTCGCAAACAACTCGAACTCGCTTTCCCCGAAGACTACGCCCCCTGGCTCGAATTTCTTGGCGCCGCTCGCGAAGCCCTTCGCTCCCAGCCTCACGACCCCGAAACCCTCAAGCACCAGCTTCATGTCCTCGCCAGCCAGCCCATGTTCGAACAATTCCTCGCCATCACTCGCGGCGATTCTCCCGCCCATTCTTCCGACCAAGGAGTCGCCTGATGTCCACCGTCTATCTCATTGGCGCCGGCCCCGGCGATCCCGAACTCCTCACTCGCAAAGCCTTTCGCCTACTGCAATCCGCGGATGCCGTCCTCCACGATTCCCTCGTCTCCGCAGAAATCCTCGCCCTCATTCCCGCCGCAGCCGAATCGCTCGATGTCGGCAAACGCTTCGGCCACAAACTTCTCACTCAAGACGACATCAACTCTCTCCTTATCGATCGCGCCCGCCGCTATCGCACCGTCGTTCGCCTCAAGGGCGGTGATCCTCTTCTTTTTGGCCGCGCCGCCGACGAGCTTCGCACTCTTCGCGAAGCCGGCATCGCCGTCGAAGTCGTTCCCGGCATTTCCGCCGCATTCGCCGCTGCGGCCGCCGCCAAAGTCTCTCTCTCCGATCGCCGCGTCGCCTCCAACGTCCTCTTCACCACTTTTTCGCGCGCCTCTCAAGCGCCTCTCGTCCTCGGCAGCGCCCTCGCCGCCGAAACCACCCTTGTCATTTACATGCCCGGCCCACGAATATTCCGCCGTCTCCGCTTGGCTCATCGATTCCGGTCTCTCTCCCGCCACGCCTTGCCTCCTCGTTTCCAAAGCCTCGCAACCCGATCAGCGTTCCGTCGCCACCACCGTCGCCGCCTTGCAACATCTACCTGCGCTTCCGCCACCCAGCATTCTTCTCGTTGGCCGCGCGCTTTCTTCTGCGTCCCTAGACGAGTTTTTCGCGCTCGATGCTCCGCTCCCCGTTCCATTCGAAGTTGCTTCTCAGCACCGCTTCGAACAAAATTCACTTGATTCGCCCACTTCAAGGAGACTTCCATGACTCAACCCGTTGTTTCTCCACCCAAACGTTTCTCACTTTCGCTCGACACCTGGGCCGTGCTGCTCGCGCTCACTGCCGCTCTGCTCATTCGCTTCGGTGTAATTTCCCGGGTTCCCTGGTGATGCCCATGTTCACAGCTGCACGCGTTCTCAATGTCATTCTCGCGGAGGATTTTCATGGCTGACGCCGCCGTCGCCCTGCCCCAGGTTCAACCCATTTCTCTCGGTTCCCGTTTTCTTCGCCTGCTCCCCGGCGTTTTTCTACTCGCCATCATTGGTTACGCCGGCAAGCTTCTCGAAAAAAACATCAATGCCTACGCCCGCTCCCACCACTGGACCATTCCCAATATCGAATACGTCCTCTGGGCCATCTTGATCGGCCTGTTCATCTCCAACGTCTTCGGCCTCGCCGACATCTTCAAGCCCGGCGTCGCCACGTACGAATTCTGGCTCAAGGCCGGCATCGTTCTTCTCGGCTCACGTTTCCTTCTCGGCGATGTCTGGAAGCTCGGCGGTTCCACGCTCGTTCTCGTCGCCATCGAAATTCTCGGCTCCATCGCCTTGATGACCGCCCTCGGCAGCTGGTTCGGTCTCCGTCCCAAACTCACCACACTGCTTGCCGTCGGTTCCGCCGTCTGCGGAGTCAGCGCCATCATCGCCACCAAGGGCGCCATCGATGCCGACGACGAAGACTCTTCCTTTGCCATCGCCGCCATCCTTGCTCTCGGCGCCATTGCTCTCTTCACCTTTCCCGTCGTCGGACACTACCTCCATCTCAGCGATCATGCCTACGGCGTCTGGGCCGGTCTCGCCGTAGACAATACTGCCGAAGCCACCGCCGCCGGCGCACTCTACTCCGAACAAGCCGCCAAGCTTGCCGTCCTCACCAAGACCACGCGCAACGCGCTCATCGGCTTCGTCGTTCTCGCCTACGCCATCTATTGGGCTTCTCGAGGCCAGGCGCAGACCATCCAGAACAAAGCCGCCTTCCTCTGGCAGAAATTTCCCAAGTTCGTTCTCGGTTTTCTGCTCATCTCCGCCCTCGCTACGGCAGGCTTCTTTTCCAAAGAGCAAAACACTTCGCTCGCTAATCTTTCCCGCTGGGCCTTTCTTCTGACCTTTGCGGGTGTCGGTCTCCGCACAAACTTCCGGGAAATGCGCAAGCAGGGGCTTCGGCCCTTTGCCGTCGGCTTCATCGGGGAAGTCGTCATTGCCGTGTTTACTCTGGGACTTGTGATCGGTGCAGGGAAGCTGTTCGGCTACTGATCCGCCGCCCAGCTTCCCTGGCTTTTCTCCATCATCATTCGCATCGCAGAGCGTTGCTCTCGCGCGCCCAACATTTCCAATATCTTTGCCTCAAAAAAAAAATGCCCAGCCAGGTTGCCCCGGCCGGGCATTTCACGTTTCGGACCTCTTTACGATACCGCTGCTAAATCCCCAGCACCGTCACCAGTTCCTTCACGCTTGCCGCGCTCTTCTGCAGCGCCGCGTTTTCTTCCGGCGTCAACTTGATCTCGATCACCTTCTCGGCTCCCCCGGCGCCCAACTTTACCGGCACGCCCACGAACAGCCCTTTGATCCCATACTCGCCTTCCAGATACACCGCGCACGGCAGGATCTTCTTCTTATCCTTCAGAATCGCTTCCACCATCTCCACTGCCGACGCCGACGGCGCATAATACGCCGACCCCGTCTTCAGCAGATTCACGATTTCCGCGCCGCCCTTTCGCGTGCGTTCCACGATCGCGTCGATCTTTTCCTTCGGCATCAGGTCCGGCAGCGGAATTCCCGCCACCGTCGAATACCTCGGCAGCGGCACCATGTCGTCTCCGTGTCCGCCCAGCACAAACGAGTGCACGTTCTCCACGCTCACTCCCATCTCCTGCGCCACAAACGTGCTCATCCGCGCGGAGTCCAACACTCCCGCCATTCCCAGCACGCGTTCCTTCGGGAATCCGCTCACCTTCATCGCCGCCTGCGCCATCGCGTCCAGCGGGTTCGTCACCACAATCAAAATGCACTTCGGCGAGTGCTTCACAATCTGCTCGACCACCGCCTTCACCACGTCGTAATTCGCCTTCAGCAAATCGTCGCGGCTCATCCCCGGCTTCCGCGGAAATCCCGCCGTGATCACCACCACGTCGCTGCCCGCCGTCGCGCTGTAATCCCCGCCCGCCGTTGAAATTCCCGTCGCCTTCGCATCCGTGCGCGTCACTGGCCCCGATTCCATCATGTCCAGAGCTTTCCCCGCCGGTGGCCCGTCCAGAATATCCGTCAGCACTACGTCCGCCAGTTCCAGGTCGACGATCCGTTGCGCTGTCGTCGATCCCACAAATCCACCACCCACCACGGTCACTTTCTTACGGCTCATTTCTTTCTCCTTTGCGGCACGCCACCAGCTTTTCTAGTCGTGCTGCCCATTTGAATTCTTCGATGATCGCGGCGCTCTCCGCGCCTGCAGCCTTACATGTTCTCGATGATCGCCGACGCAAACGCGCTCGTTCCCAGCTTCGTCGCTCCCGTCATCAGCCGTTCCAGGTCGTACGTCACTTTCTTCTGCTGGATCGTCTTCGCAATCCCTTCCTCGATCAGCTTCGCCGCCTCGGTCCATCCCAGAAACTCGAACATCATCGCCCCGCTCAGCATCACCGAACTCGGATTGATCACGTCCTTGTCCGCATACTTCGGCGCCGTTCCATGCGTCGCTTCGAACACTCCATACCCGTCCCCAATGTTCGAACCCGGTGCGATTCCCAGTCCGCCCACCTGCGCCGCGCACGCATCGCTCAAGTAATCTCCGTTCAGATTCGAAGTCGCCAGCACGCTGTATTCGCTCGGCCTCAGCAGCATCTGCTGAAACACCGAATCCGCGATCCGGTCATTGATCATCAGCTTCTTCTTCCACTGACCCTTCCCGTGCGTCGCTCCAATCGCATCCAGCGTCTGCTTCACTTCCGCGTAAATCGTTTTCTTGAACTCGGGCGTCGCCTGTTCCAGCCCCGGCTCGATCATCGCCGCATTCTGTTCCACCGTCAGGCCCGGATTCTTTTCCAGGTTATCCAGAATCCAGCTTTCCCGCTCCGTCACTGTCTGCCCGCGGAACTCTTCCCGCGCCAGGTCGTAGCCCCAGTCCCGGAACCCGCCTTCCGTGAACTTCTGGATGTTTCCCTTGTGCACGATCGTCACGATCGGCTTCCCATGTTTCAGCGCATACTCAATCGCTCGCCGCACCAACCGCTTCGTTCCCGTCGGCGAGATCGGCTTGATCCCCACTCCCGAGTCCCAGCGAATCTGCTTCTTTCCGCCCTTCAGCATCTCGTTGTTCAAAAATTCCAGCAGCTTCTTCGCTTCTGCCGACCCGCTCTTCCATTCAATCCCGATGTACACGTCCTCCGTATTCTCCCGGAAGATCACTACGTCCATCTTCTCCGGTTCGCGCACCGGCGAAGGCACTCCCTGGAAATACCGCACCGGCCTCACGCACGCGTACAAATCCAGAATCTGCCGCAACGCCACATTCAAGGACCGGATTCCTCCGCCCACCGGCGTCGTCAGCGGCCCTTTGATCGACACCCGAAAATCCCGCGCAGCCTCCACCGTATCGTCCGGCAGCCATTGCTGGAATGTGTTGAACGCCTTCTCCCCCGCGAACACTTCGAACCACGCCACCGCACGCTTCCCGCCGTACGCCTTCTCCACCGCCGCATCAAACACCCGCCGCGAAGCCTTCCAGATGTCTCGGCCCGTCCCGTCTCCCTCGATGAACGGAATAATCGGATGGTCCGGCACCGCCAGCGCTCCTCCCGCGTACCCGATCGCTTTTCCCTCGCTTGGCACTGCCACCCCGTTGTATGCCGTCTTCATTGCCATCCCCTCTGTGAACCCGCCGGTTTGTCGCTCATCGTCTGCGCAAATCGCCGCGCATCTCCGAACCGAAAACGATACCACACCGCCGCGTCTCCCCGAAAATGCCCTCGTCACTACTGTGTCATCGCCGCAGCGGCACACCGCTTTCCGCACGACCCCTCAACTTTTGTCGTATACTCCCTCACCCATCCTCACTTTTTAACTGGAGAACACCACATGATGCTCGATTGGAATGAATATCAGAAGCAGATCGGCGCCGAACTCTCTCAATTCATGAAGCTCACGCCAGACTCCGTTCGCGGTTACCAGACTCTCTCCGCCGCCAATGCCAAAGAATCCAAGCTCGGCGCCAAAACTCGTGAACTCATTTCGCTCGCCGTGGCCGTCACCACTCGTTGCGACGGCTGCATCACCATCCACACTGACAACGCCCTCAAAGCCGGCGCCTCTCGCGAAGAAGTTGCGGAAGCCCTCGGCGTCGCCATGGCCATGAACGCCGGTGCCGCCCTCATCTACTCCCTCCGCGCCCTCGACGCCTTCGACACTCACGCACAATCCAAATAACTCGCTCGCTCCGATTCCTCTCGGCGTCAACAAAATAGCCCGGGAAGGGAATTGCTTTCACAAAGCCCCACAAACGCGGAAACGCCCCAATTTCTCGGGGCGTTTCGCTTCCTCGACCTCTTTGTAAACTTCTGTCTCTTAGCTCTTGCTCAAGTGAATCGACCCGTCTCCCGTATGCACCGTAAGCGATCCGCCTCCGCCATTCATCTTCCCGCTTAGTCGCGAGGAGCTGAACGTTCCCTCCACCATCACCGGCACGTCTAGGCTGATATGCCCGTCGCTTGTGCTCGCGTCGATGTTTGCCTGCATCGCGCCTGGCACCATCAGGTCGATGCTGCCGTCCCCCGCGCGCAGATTCCACCCACTGTTTACCTTTGAGCCTTCCAGCGCCCGCGCCGTCACGCTTCCATCCCCGGTCTTCACCTGCAACCCATCGAACCGCCCTTCCAGCGTAATGTGCCCATCCCCTGCGGACGCGTCCACTCTTCCATCCAGCCCACGTGCTTCAATCGATCCATCTCCCGAATGCAGCACGATGTTACCCTTCGCCCCTTGCAGCCGTATGCTCCCGTCGCCCGTCTTGATGTTGGCGTTCCCGTTCATGTCGGCTTCTATGCTGCCGTCTCCCGCAATCGCTTCCAGGTCCGCGTCCTTCGGCATATGAATCTCAATCCGCAGTTGCGTATGCCGCACGCCCCAGCCCCAATGCCCCGTCGACTTCGCAATCACTTCCACGTTGTCTCCGTTTTGTGTGGTGGTGACCCGCAAGTCTTTACCCAGCGTATATCCCGAATACGTCACCCGCACTTCCACCTGCTTAATGTCTCCCGTGGACACCCGGATCGCCCCATCATCCGATTCCGCATGCACTTTGGCATGCCCTGTCACCGGAAATGTCTTCGCTATTTCTTCGGCCTTCAGCCTCGGCGCCATCATCGCCAGCAAACCCGCCGCTACCAGCGCGCTTCCCGCCTTCATTCGTAATCCACTCATTGTCCAGGCTCCCATCGTCGTCCCCTCCGTGCTGTCACTCGCCCTTCTGCCCTTAGTAACGCACGCGCCACCCAAAATGTTCCCCTTTTATGCTCCCTTACCCTTCTTGGCCGACGGTTTTGGCCGCAACCCCTTCAGGAACTCCTGTACCGGCAGGGTATTCAGCACATCCTTCTTCTCCAGCCAGCCCCGCCGCGCCATCGTCACCCCATATTTCATGTAATTCAGGTTCCCCGTGCTGTGCGAGTCCGTCGAAATCACCACCTTCACCCCGCGCTCTTTGCACATCCTCAAATACGTGTCCTTCAAATCCAGCCGGTCCGGGTATGCGTTGCATTCCATCGCCACCCCGTGTTTCGCGCAGGCCTTCAGTACCTCCTCCACGTCATAGTCCAGTGGGTCCCGCCGCAACAGCAACCTTCCCGTCGGATGCCCGATGATCTGCGCATACGGGTTCTCCACCGCCGCCAGCATTCGGTCGGTCATCGCCGTCCGGTCCAAATTAAAATACGAGTGGATCGAGCACACCACCACATCGATCTGCGCCAGCAGTTCGTCCTGATAGTCCAGCTTCCCGCCCTTCAAAATATCCACTTCCGAGCCCACCAGCACTCGTATCCCCAGCCCCTTCTTGTCCGCCGCCCTTAGATTCTTGATGTGCTCCGCCATCCGCGCTTCCGTCAACCCGTTCGCCACCGTCACCGCTTTCGAATGGTCCGTGATCGCGATGTACTCGTACCCCAGCTTTTTCGCCGCTTCCGCCATCTCTTCGATCGAGTTCTTTCCGTCGCTCGCCGTCGTGTGCATCTGCAAATCGCCGCGAATATCTTTCAACTCGATCAGCTTTGGCAGCCGGTGCTCTTCCGCCGCCTCAATCTCTCCCGTGTTCTCCCGCAATTCCGGCGGAATAAAATCCATCTTCAACTTTTCGTAAATTTCCTCCTCGGTTCGTCCCGCCACCCGCTTTCCGGTATTCCGCGATCGCGTTCCGGTCGTCTTCGGCGGCACCTTCTTTTCGCTCTTCTTTGCCGGCGCCTCAGTCTTCACCTCTTCCGCCAGTTCCGCCAGATCGTACTCGTTCAGCGTCAGCCCAAAATCCAGCGCCCGCCCGCGCAGCCGCACGTTGTGCTCTTTCGAACCCGTAAAGTACAGCAGCGCTGCTCCAAAACTGTCCTTTTCCAGCAGCCGCACGTCCACCTGCAATCTGTTCTGCAGCGTGAAGCTCACCTTGTTCTCTCCGTGCGCCAGCACCTGCTCAATCGCCGGATACTGCAGAATGTGCTCCGCGATTTCGTCAATCGCCTTCTGCTCCGTGTGCCCCGCTCCCAGCGTCAGCAGCAGGTCCAGATCACCCACCGTCTCGCGTCCGCGCCGCAGCGATCCCGCTGGCACCACGGACTCCACCGCCTTCCCCAGCTTCTCGATATGCTGCGTGATCTGCTTGGCCGCAATCTCCGCCGTGCTGATCAGGAATCGTCCCGTCGACTTCTTGAACGTTTCCACCGCCTTCAAAATATTCTGTTCGCTCTTTTCCCCAAATCCCGGCAGGTCCTTCAGCTTGCCTTCCTTCGCCAGCTTCTCCACATCCTCCACCGTTGCCGCCTTGAAATTGCTCCACAAAAACGCCACCTTCTTCGGGCCCAGCGATTGCAGGTGCAGCAGATCCAGCAGCGTCAGCGGATATTTCTTCAGCAGCTTCGCCCGCAGGCTGTAATCGCCCGTCTTCACAATTTCCGCCAGGTGCTCCACCATCCGCTCGCCGATCCCCGGTAATTCCCGCAGCTTTTCCGGCTCGTCCACCATCTGCGCCACCGATTCGTGCATGCTCCCGATCAGTTCCGCAGCCTTCTCGTACGTTCGGTAACGCCCGATGATGGCCCCATCAATCTCCAGCAATTGTGCGGTTTCCCGCAGGATTCTCGCGATTGTTCGGTTGTCCATGGCCCAAGTATAAACACATTTTTCGTCACTCCTGATACCTCCGATTCCGCTCCACAAACTAGCTGGCTAAGCGCAGTAGCGTGCTACGATTCGCTGTATGACCGACGCCCCAGACGCTCCGGATCGTCGAATGGGTCATCCCATTGCACTCGATCCGCTGGCCAAGAGTTCGTCACCCACCGAGCCGGCATTCATCGCCAAGCCGCAAGGCTCGCCTGCTTACCACGGCTTTCCAATTCTGAGTGACGTCGTTGTGGACGGGTTCACGCTCGGGAAAATCTCTGACTTTGACGCCGAGTCATGCGACGAAGGTGATGCCTTCGTCGTCGCACCCGACAACAGCAGAGCGGGGCTGGTCTGGGAAGTTTCTCTGGAATCACGCTTCCGTGAACTGCTCTCGCCCGATTCCCACCGTTGGGGAGTATGGGACGTTTCCTTCCCACATAAAATGACCAGTCACGAAAACGCGCGAAAAAATTTAGAACACATCTTGCCCAAACTGAGAGAGCGATGGCAAGAATGGCGCCGCAGACCATGACTCACTTGAAAAGCATCCACTTCGCCGCCTTTTTCTTGTTGGCTGCCAGGGTCGCGCTCGCCCAAGGCATCGGCTGGTTGGACCTCACCGACACCAATCCTCGCCTGCCGATACGTCCGCCAGGTCTGGGCGGTGGAGAGTGTGGCGGCGGCGCAGGTTATGAGCCAGCTATCTCAGCCAAAGTCACTCTTACTTATTTGGACCGCACCACATATTCCCTCGGAGACGTGGTCACCTACGAACTGAAGATTCAGAATACCGGTAAAGAGCCAATCGACATTCCTTGGACACCTCACCTGGCTGATTTGGTGCCCGCAGATCCCTCTGAACCGTACCCTTATCTGGAGGCGGTATTCTCACTCAAATTCACCAACCCCGTTTCCGCTCGCAGTTTTTCTCTTTATTCAGACTCTTACGGTTCGCCCAACGTCGCCGGAACGATTCGCAAACTTCCTCCCGGCGAATCGCTCTTCGTCCGCGGGCGCCACCCGATTGATCTTTACGACGAGGAGTGGCCCCGCAAAATTGCGGAGTCTTCGCCCCTCAACGTAAAAGTAACAGCAAATCTCACGCTGGATAGTGCGACCTACACCCCGGGAAAAACCACCGATACCGGCCGAGAACATTCGAAGTGCATCCCCATCAGCACGACCCTTGGCGTTCCACTTGAAGCGGCACTGCTTCCTCTTAGCCCAAAATAAAATCCAGTCCCAGGCCCAAGTTGTTACCAGTCCAAATCCGAACGTCTTCGGGAGTGACTTCCTTACATCCAGTTGTGATGAATCCCTTCGATTCCGCGTGCTAAACTCTGCTCCATGAAAAAGCTGTGCCTGGCTCTCCTTCTAGCCTCGTTTGCCCTAGCGCAAGACACTCCCAAATCGATGAGCAAAATCACTGTCCAACTTGACGGGTCCGAAATTCCACAGGACAGCTTCGCCCGCAAGCCCAAAACCATTTACAGAGCGGGCAGCACCTATTGCCGCGTGGAAGAAGCTCCCGATACCGACCACAATATTCACGGCCTCTTGATCGTCAACGAGCCAAACGCTTGGATGGTCAATCTCGCCACCAAGACCGCGCAACACGTCGTCGATCCCGGCCCGACACTCAACTGCCACCTTCCAATCTTTTCCAGTCCGGTTCCCAACACCTCAGACGACGTCGACTACGCGAAATTAGGATTGGAATTTGGCCACGAGTTGGAATACTTCAAAAAAATGGGTGCTTTACGTCAGGCCCCGGGCCCAGTCCTGCAAAAACAGCAGACCGTCGAGTACCTCTTGGATATGGGTGGTACCAGACTCGCCCTCTTCACCTACGGCCCCAACGAATTTCCTCTGCTCGTGGCTCATACCGTTGGCAACAAGGGCGAAATGTATTGGTACAGTGGATACGGCCAAGTCCCCTTCGATCCCGCCTTATTTGCCAAGCCTCAAGGCGTCACCATCTCCGAATCATCTCACTGATCCGGTCCGTCACCTTCCGCGCGGCGGTTTCTCTGTCTCCATTTCCATCTCCCACTCTCCAACAATCAACGCGCCCTGTCCCGAAGCTAGGAGTGTCACTATCGCCTCCAAACCCTGGCACTCACGAGCTCGAGGCTATGCCGTTTCACGCTATACTTACGCTCCATCGATATGTTCCGCTCTATTTCTCTCCTGCTACTCGGCATTCTTGTCGCGTGCCTACTCACCGCTGCAATTTCTGTCTACGTTTTTCACGATGTAGATAAGGACAAGCTCGGTCAACCGAACGAAACGTTCGTAGCGCTGTGCTTCGAGGCTGTTCTTTTCGGACTTTTAGTCTGCGTTCCGACCTGGCTGTTGACGTTCTTAGGACGACGTCTCTTGCATCTCACCGCATCGTCCCCTCGCCCGATTCTCGCTCTCCTGCTCGGGTTCATCGTGACGGTCTTTCAATATCCTTGGGAATTTGCTGGAAGGAAGTTTTTTACAAGTCACGCGGGCAGCTTTCTGAGTTCTTACATAATCATCGCGATCGTCGTCTGCACAGCCGTCCTCCTCCGCGACAATTTCAAGCAAATCAAATTAGTTGGAGCCTGACCATAAGCAACTGGTCAGCGGTCAGAATGGCGCAAACAGATGGGAAGCCCCGCCTAACGCCTCCACCACCCATACCGGTGCATTGTGATGGGCAACATTTACTTTTCTGAATTCCTTCCCTACGATTCTGCCAGGCAAGTTCATCTTCCTTCGTAGGACTCTTCGATGCCCAAACTTCTCATCATTCAAGCGGCCACCTACCACTCTCCCTCGGTGCGGCGGCCTTTTCGAATCCGCAAGCGTAAGCTCGTTGGCGCCGTCATGCCGTATCTCGCGGCTCTCGCGCCGCCCGAATGGAACGTCTCCCTCTGCGACGATGCCATCGAGGAGCCCGACTACTCCGCGCGCGTCGACGTGGTCGCCCTCACTGTCCGCACCGTCACCTCCCTTCGCGCTTACGAAATCGCCGACAAGTTCCGAAGTCGTGGCGCCACCGTCATCATGGGCGGCCCGCATGCCACCTTCCACGCCGAAGAAATGGCTCAGCACGCCGACGCCGTTTGTATCGGCGAGTGCGAGGGACTCTTCCCAACCATGTTGGAAGACGCGCTCGGCCGCACCCTCAAACCCTTTTACAAACGCGACACTCCCGCTGATCTCGCCGGAATGCCTCTGCCCCGTTGGGATTTGCTCAAGCCCAAAGATTACGTCTTCTACGCGCCCATGGTCATTCAGCAGTCTCGCGGCTGCCCCTACTCCTGCGATTTCTGCGCCGAATATCGCCTCAATGGCGACTTCGGCTATCGGGCCCGCCCCGTCCCCGACGTCGTCGAAGAAATCAAACGCAGCGGCCACACTCACATCTTTTTTGCCGCCAGCCAGTTCGTCGGCGACAAAAATCACACCATGCAGTTGCTGGAAGCCATCATCCCTCTGAAAGTTCGTTGGTCCGCCTTGTTCTCCCCTCGCTTCGGCCTTGATGGAGAATTCCTCGATCTCGCCAAGCGCTCTGGCCTGCTCCACGTCAACATGGGCATTGAGAGCGTCTCCCAGAGCACTTTGAAAGTGATGCACAAGGAGTTCAACCGCTCCAACAGCTACGAGGACATGATCAGCAACCTCAACAAACGCAATATCAGCTACTCCTTCAATTTCGTGTTTGGCTCGGATTCCGATGGTCCGGACATTTTTGACTCAACTCTGAAATTCCTGGAAGAGCAAAAAGTCCCCGCGGCGTATTTCAATCTGCTGACCCCGCTCCGCGGCACTCCTCTTCATGAACGCATGAAAGCAGCCGATCGCCTGGTCGACGAACCCAACATGGACCGCTGGGCCGGTGTCAAATTCCACTTCAAACCTTCCACCATGTCCGGCGAGCAGCTCGCCGCCAAAATTCATAAGCTCCAGCGCGACTTCTATTCCTGGCCCTCCATCCTCCGCCGCCTCCGCTTTCCGCGCTCCCAGGCCGACTTGGCTTCCTGGAACGTCAATCTCACTCAACGCAAAGTTGCGCTGCACTCCGACTTCATGAACGAGTTCAGCGAATTCTAGGGCCTGAATGATTGGGCGCCACGGAGCAACACTAATCCGCGGCAGCGTTCGACTGGATCGGGGGAAGTGTCTCGTACCAGGGTGGAAGCAGCTTGATCAGGACGTACAGAATCACGAACGGCAAAATCAACAGTAGTATCGCCGGCACCAGGCCTTCGCGGGTAACGAAGCCCACCTTATAGGTTGTATACCCGAGGAAACTCTTGGAGAACAGCTGGCCTCCGATCACCACGTTCCAGCGCATCGCGAAAATCCCAATCAGTGTGCACACGCCGGAGAACGCGTAAATGCGTTTGCGCACCACCACCGGAAACTGAAACAGTTGCGTTGCCGCCAGTAGCACCAGCGGCGTCACCGTCCCCAGAAAAATCTGTATCACGATTTGAGATATGAACAGTTTCGTGTGCATCATGAAGTCCAGCGACCGGAACGATTCGTCCGCCTCATAGATGCGATGAAGCAGGTCCAGCATCTCCAGCGTAAAGTCGATAATGAACGTGTAGAAAAGATATTTGGCAATCGTGTCCAGGCACCGCATGTCGATCGCCGATTTCCGCCTCCCCGAAGTGAACATATACACAAGCAGCACCAGGGCTATCCCGGAGACCATCGCCGAGAACAGAAACACAATGGGCATCAGCGGCGTCGACCACCACGGGTTCGCCTTCACCGAGCCGAAAATGAACCCTACGTAACCGTGCAGCATGAACGCTGATGGAATACCGATCAGAGTGATTATCCATCCCACACGATCGTCGATCCGCAGCGAGTTGGCGTTGATGTTCGTCGATCCCAGCGTCAGCACTTTATAGAACGCGCGCTTCAGGCCGCTCGTTGTCTGCGAAAAAATAACGATGTCCTTGCGATAGTCGAGCCAGATTTCCATCAGCAGCACGGCCATCAAATACCACAGATATACGAACCCGAACATCGCCATCGCCGAGCTTCGGTGCGGCGTCAGATACATTTCCAGCGAGCGTTCCGGATGTCCCAGATGCAGCTGCAATGGCATCGGCGCAACAATCAGGAACGCCAGCGCCGTCAGCAGCGCCAGCCGATACGTAGGCTTTACCTCTTCCACGCGAAACACTCGCTCCAACGACGCCAGAATGAACGCTCCGGCTACCAGTCCCGTCAGAAACGGATATAGGACAATGAGGACGCTCCACTGCAGCTCCACCTCATTCGGATACATGAATCCATCCATTCGCGGGTCTCCTTATCGCACCGAGCCGTCCAAACCGTTGTAAAAATTCTTGGCACCGGTGGCCAGATGCGGTTTCAGCACTTGCACACTGTGCGTTTTCAGGAAGGCGTGTATCGGGTCGTTGGGATTTTTCAGGTCGGCCAGTTGCCGCGCGCCGGTGGGACAGTTCTCGCAACACGCCGTGGTCAGGCCCTTCACGATCCGGTGGTAGCACAGCGTGCATTTATCGGCTACGTGTTTCGTCGGGTGGTAGTACCGGCAGCCGTACGGACATGCTTGAATGCAATACCGGCAACCCACGCAGTAATTCTGGTCTACCAGCACCACCCCATCCGGCGTATGAAATGTCGCTCCCACGGGACAGATCTGCGTGCACGGCGAATCCACGCAGTGATTGCAGAGCTTCGGAACGAAAAAGTTCTTGCCCCCGGTGAAGGCACTCGGCGGGAATCCTTCTTTGCCCCCGTCCGGTGAATCCACGCTGGGATTCTCAATGTGATAGTCGGAGACGTGGTAGCGCTCCACCCAGGTGCGAAAGTAGCCTTCCGGCACCTCGTTTTCCGCGGCGCAGGCGCGCACGCAGTTGCCGCAACCGATGCACTTCGTGATGTCCAGCAGCATCCCCCACCAGTGCTCGGCGGAGTTGTAGCTGGGTGCCGCTTCCGGCGTGCCCGCCAGAACAAAGTCCCACGCGGCGGCTGCCGCCGGTAACAATACAAGGAGCTTTCGACGAGAAATCGTCATTTCTTCGCTCCTTCTGTCAGCCCCGGGCTGTGCGGCTGGTGGCAACTGTCACAGATCACCCCGCCGGAATGTTCTTTGGCATTCACCTGCGGGAATCCTTGCGGTTTGGCGATGTTTTCCGAGTGGCACCGCACACACAGCGTAGCCACGTCCGGTAGTTGCGGCGTTACTTCCGCCGGATTTTCGGCGTGTTTGGCTAGCGGGCCGTGACAGGCTTCACAGTTCACCTGTGCGTGGACGCCCTTCGATTTCGTGTCGGCTTCCTCGGGGTGACAACCTTCGCAAGTCGCATGACCTGCGTAAGCAATAGGACGCGCCGTGATTTCGGCCAGCGCCTCGCCCCGGTAATGTCCGTAGCGCCCAAAACTCTTGGGAATGAAAACGCTACGCAGGATCACGAACACAACCAGGCCCACCAGGAAAACCGCCGCCATCCGTAATAAATGAGAGATGTCCTTCATGGGGACCATGGTTTTCACTCGACGTACCGAAATAGAAACGTCTGTTTCTATATCTCCGCAGAACACGGAACCCCAGTACGTGGGTCACCTCCAAAGGTGATGCGCATCACGGTCTTCCCCCGAAATGCGCTTCTCCTCCTCGCATCTCCTCTCTCTCTTCATTTCCTCGCAAAAAAAAGCGGCGGAAGCCTTCGCTCCCGCCGCCTCCCACCTGGTTTTTGTGCCGTTACACTGCCGCTTTTGCTACGTTCGCGGCTTGCGGCCCTTTCGGACCTTGCACAATTTCAAATTCGACCGGATCCCCTTCCTGCAACGTTCGGTAGCCTTCCCCGGCGATCGCGGAATAGTGTACGAACACATCTGGCCCATCCTCGCGACCAATGAATCCGTATCCTTTCGAATTATTGAACCATTTCACAGTTCCTTGCACTTCGTGTCTCCTTATCGGTCACTCTTGGGCGGTACTGAGACGCCGCAATGAGCACGAATGGCGCGGAGTTTATCAAAACCCACTCTACAGTCAATAGGACCACACTCACTTTTCCGTTTTTAATTCGATTTTATCCAGCTGAAATTCCAACCTACCGCTTCAGAAAATTTTCCTTGAGTAAAAATCTCACATAGTACAAAATTCCCGCGATCGACTTCCCATCTCTCAGTTGTTTTCTCCGGATCATCTCGATCAACTTCTTCGTGGAATAATTACGGGAAATTATTTTCTCGTCATACTCCGGCTGGGCTTCTCCTTTGCGTAACCCTTCCGCCAGCACGACGTACATCCGCTCTTCCAGGAATCCCGGCGACGGGAAAAAATCCAGAAACACCGTAAACTTCTTCGCGCGGTAGCCTGTCTCCTCCATCAATTCCCGCGCTGCTGCCTGCCGGGGCGTTTCTCCTTCGTCCATTCGTCCCGCCACCAGCTCCCACAATAGCTGTCGCGCCGCATGGCGGTACTGCCGGATCATCACGATGTCGCCATTCGCCTGCACCGGCAGCACCACCACCGATCCCGAATGGGTGATGACGTCCCTCGTCACCTCGACTCCGCCCGGCTCAATCACCCGGTCTTGCCGCACTCCAAACACTTTCCCCTCGTACACCATCTTGCTGCTCAAAACCTTCGCCAGCGGCTTCGCCAAACTCTTCTTCGTCCGTTTCACCGTTCTTCTCCTCAACTTTTCGCTTCCCGCGCCATCATACCCATTTTTTCGCCCTTTCTTTCCAGCAACTCCCGTCACTGGCTTCCTTCCTCCCTCCGGCGCTATACTCGCCTCATCCTTTCATGCCCATCAACACCATCCTGGTTGACGACGAAAAGCCCGCTCGCGACGAACTCACCTTCCTCCTGAAAGGGTTCCCCGAGCTCAATCTCCTTGGCGTCGGCAAAAATGGCCTGGAAGCCGTCAATCTCATCAAAGAACACTCTCCCGATCTCGTCTTCCTCGACGTTCAGATGCCCGGCCTCGACGGCTTCGGCGTCCTCAAAAAAGTCGTCGAGCGCGCGCCTCAAAGTCCCTCACGTCGTCTTCGCCACCGCCTTCGACCAGTACGCTGTCCAGGCTTTCGAAGTCAACGCCGTCGACTACGTCCTCAAGCCCTTCGACAAAGCCCGCATTGCCCGCGCCATCCAGAAAGCTCGTCGCGAAATCGAAGCCCACGTGGACACCGCCGAACGCCTCGAGCGTCTCGTCACCCAGCTCTCCACTCCCAAATCCGCCCCGCAGCCTACCAAAATTCTTGTCCGCTCCCAGCAGCGCCTCATTCTCGTCGATGCCGAAGACCTCATCTTCGCCGGCATCGATGGCGGCGTCATCTCCGTAACTGCTCGCGACGTCGAAGGCACCTCCAACTACCGCACCCTCGAGGAACTCCACGAAGCCCTGCAGTCCGACTCCTTCTGGCGTCCCCACCGCTCCTTCCTCGTCAACATCCACCACATCAAGGAAGTCGTGCCCTGGTTCAAATCCAGCTTCATGCTTAAAATGAACGACAAAAAAGCCTCTGAAATCCCCGTCTCCCGCCAGCAAACCAAACGCCTCCGCGAACTCTTCAACCTGTGAGGGAGAATCAATGGATCAGATAGCTCCTGTCGAAGGCGGAATCTACATCTGCACTTCGAGTAAGCCCTTCAACGTCATCAAGGTGCTTAAATTCGAAGAGGAAATCGTGCACATCGCCATGTACAAGAATACTTATAGCGAGATACCACGACGCGTCTTACGGGATGAGCTGGTCTTCGGAACAATCCATGACAAAGACGGCTTCGGCATCAGCCACATGCCCATCAGCTATTCTCGCTTTGCAGCAATGAAGCCTCAGTTCCTGCAACATTCCTTGGTCGTTAAGGAGGAACTGGAGGGATACAACATCTGGAAAGAGAACAACGGCGGAGTTTGGTCCTAGTAATCTCCAACTCTTCCTCTTTCTTGTTTTTAGCTATCAGCTATTAGCTATCGACTATCGGCTCTCCCCCTCTTCTGCTACCCTGTCCCTTCCACCATGGACTTCTCCTTCTCCGATCACCAACTCCTCCTCCGCGACACCGTCCGCGACTTCATGAACGCCGAAGTCCGCCCCCACGTCAAAGACTGGGAGCGCGACGCCCACTTTCCTCTCGACGCCATTCACAAACTCGGCGCCCTCGGCTGTTGCGGCATGCTCGTTCCCGAAGAATGGGGCGGCTCCGCCTTCGACACCATCTCCTACGTCCTCATGATCGAAGAGATCGCTCGCGTCCACGCCGCGCTCTCCACCGCGCTCGCCGTCACCAACTCCGCCGTGCAGCTTCCCATCCTCGCCTTCGCCACCGACGCCCAAAAATCCAAGTACCTCAAACCCCTCGCCTCCGGCGAGATCATCGGATCCTTCTGCCTCACCGAATCGCAAGCCGGCTCCGACGCTGCCGGCCTGCAATCCACCGCCGTCCTCCACAACGACCACTATCTCCTCAACGGCGCCAAAACCTGGGTCACCAATGGCTCCGCTGCCGGCGTCTATCTCGTCTTCGCCAAGACCGATCCCTCCGCTGGCGGAAAGGGAATTACCGCCTTCCTTGTCGAGCCCACCTTCCCCGGCTTCCAGATCGGCCGCCACGAAGAGAAAATGGGCCAGCGCTCCTCGCCCTCCGTCGAAATTCTTCTCAACAATTGCGCCGTCCCCGTCGCCAATCGTCTCGGTGAAGAAGGCCAAGGTCTCAAGATCGCCCTCTCCGCTCTCGACGGCGGCCGCATCGGCATTGCCGCCCAGGCCGTCGGCCTCGCGCAAGCCGCCATCGACGAATCCGTCCGCTATGCCCGCTCCCGCAAAGCCTTCGGCAAATCCATCTCCGAATTTCAAGCCATCCAGTGGATGCTTGCCGACATGCACACCGAGCTCGAAGCCGCCCGCGCCCTTCTCTACCACGCCGCCTTCCTCAAAGACTCCGGCGCCTCTCTCGGCTCCGCCGCTTCCCGCGCCAAGCTCTACGCCAGCGAAATGGTCAATCGCGTCGCCTACAAAGCCGTACAGATCTTCGGCAGCCTCGGCTACTCCCGCGAATCCGAAGTCGAGCGCATCTATCGCGACGCCCGCGTCATCTCCATTTACGAAGGCACCAGCGAAATTCAGCGCACCATCATCGCCCGCGACCTGCTCGCCCGCTGATTCCTCTTTCGCCTATCTCCCGCTCCCTCCGCTCTGTATAATTTCCTTTATGCTCGATCGCCTCCAGAAAATCATTGCCCACGCCGGCATCGCCTCTCGCCGCCACGCCGAACAACTCATCGTCTCCGGTCAGGTTCGCGTCAACGGCAACGTCGTCACCCAACTCGGCTCCAAGGCCGACCCCGATACCGACCGCATCGAAGTTTCCGGCCGCCTCATCGATGCCGCAGAAGAGTCCGCCTATCTCGTCGTCCACAAACCGCCCGAAGTCGTCTCCCATCTCACCGATCCTCAGAATCGCCGCACCCTTCGCAATCTCCTGCGCGGTTTTCCCCAGCGCGTCTATCCCGTCGGCGCTCTCGATTACGACGACAGCGGCCTCGTCCTGCTCACCAACGATGGCGACCTCACTGCCGCCGTTCTCCGCATCTGGGACCAGCTCCCGCAATCCTTCTTCATCAAGATCAAGGGCCGCCTCTCCCTTTCCGAACTCGATCGCCTCTCCAAGGAAACCGGCGTTCATCTCCGCACCATTCGCCAGCCCGATTCTTCTCGCGGCCACGCCGCCAATTATTGGTACGAAGCGCAAACCACTGGCGCTCGCCTCGATGTGCTCCGCCGCACGCTCCTCGCGGAAAGGCATCCCATCGAGAAGGTCAAGCGCATCACCCTCGGCCATCTCTCTGTCGAAGGCATCCCTCCCGGCCACTATCGTTTGCTGAAACGCGATCAGGTCGATCAACTCCGCAATCCCGCGCCGCTTCCCAAATTTTTCCCGCTCTCCGCCGAACCCGTCGCCGAACCGCCCAAGCCCCGCTTCGTTCCCAAGCCTTCCTATCCGCAGCACGCCTCTGCGTCCGCTCCGCGCTTCAACGGTCCCAAGCCTCCCAAGCCGCGCCCCTCGCACTACACCAAGTTCCAGCGTCGCCCCTCTTCTCCCAAGCGCCGCGAGGAAGAAGAATTCGCATCTCGCGAATCCCAATCACGGCCCTTTGAACGCCGCCCCTTCGAACCGCGCAAACCCGGCTTCCAAAAGGGTAGGCCACCTTTTCCTCCCTCTCAGCCGCGCGATTCCGAGCAGGGTTCCGTTCCCTGGCGCTCCGCTCCTCTGATCGCCCAACCCATCGGATCGCCCCAACCAGTTCGACCGTCCCGGTCGCCCGGATCGCCCTGATCGTCCCGGCAAGCGCCCCTTCTCCGGCCCTCGTCCGCCATCCGGTTCGCGTCCCTTCAAACCCGGCCACTCGAAATCGTCGCGTCCCTTCTCCGGTGGACGCCCCAACTCCGGCTCGCGTCCTTTCTCCGGCGAACGTCCCTCTTCCGGTCCTCGCGATTCCATTCTCTCGGTCGGCCTCGTCCGCCATCGGGCTCGCGTCCCTTCAATCCCGGCCATTCCAAATCTCGCGGCCCTTCTCCGGTGGACGCCCCAACTCCGGCTCGCGCCCCTTCTCCGGTGAACGTCCCTCTTTCGGTTCTCGTCCGCCATCCGGCTCGCGTCCGTTCAAGCCCGGCCATTCCAAATCGTCGCGTCCCTTCTCCGGTGGACGCCCCAATTCCGGCTCACGTCCCGTTCTCCGGTGGACGTCCCTCTTCCGGCTCTCGCCCGCCATCCGGCTCGCGCCCTTCGAAGCCCGGTCACTCCAAATCCTCGCGTCCCTTTTCTCCCAAACGCCCCAAGCGGTAACGGCGTTCCGCGCTTCCCATGGCCGAACGCCTCCAGAAAATCCTCGCCGCTGCCGGCGTCGCTTCCCGTCGCCAGGCCGAGCAGATCATCGCCGACGGCCGCGTCACTCTCAACGGCCAGGTCGTCACCGAGCAGGGCACTAAGGCCGATCCCTTCGCCGACAAAATCTGCGTCGATGGCCGCCCCCTCGCTCCTCCGCAAAGTCTTGTCTACTTCCTTTTGAACAAGCCCAAAGGCTACGTCACTACCGTCACCGATCCCGAAGGCCGCCCCACCGTCATGCAACTTCTCAAAAATCTTCCCCAGCGCGTCTATCCCGTCGGCCGCCTCGACTACTCCAGCGAAGGACTGCTCCTCCTCACCAACGACGGCGCGCTCGCCCAGAAGCTCACCCACGCCAGCTCCCACATCCCCAAAACCTATCTCGTCAAGATCAGCGGTCGTCCCTCGCTCCGCCGCCATCCAGCGCCTTCGCGATGGCATCGTCATTCCCCTCGAAGACGGCCGCCGCGTCAAAACCTCTCCCGCACAAATCCGTCTCGCCGAAGACGCCCCCAATCCCTGGTACGAAGTCGTTCTCATCGAAGGCCGCAATCGCCAGATCCATCGTATGTTTCAAGCCATCGGCTTCCTCGTAGAAAAAATCAAACGCGTCCAGCTCGGCCCTCTCACCCTCGACGTTCCTCCCGGCCAATATCGCCCCCTAACCAAAGCCGAAATCTTCCAGCTCCGCAATTTCCAATCTCCCATACCGGCGAAGCCCGCGCACCCCTCCAATCGTCGCCGATAGGTTTTCGCTGCACGGTTGCCGACTACCTGAGTTTCCGATTTCGCCGGACGGAGGATCTTCAGCTTGATACTGCGACTTCAGAAGGCGATTGCTGCGCTCCCGCGAAGTGCACGACTTCGGCATATATCCTCTTGCACCCATAATGTTATAAAGATATACATCATGACGAAGTCGGACCCATGTCGGGTCCAAGTGTGGGAACGCAACGATGGTTGCAGACTTTCCGAGGCCTGTTGTATGGCACGCCAAAGTAGTGCTTCTTTTGCTGATCTGTGGTGCACCTCCTGTTATCGCTGGGCAACCCGGCGGCTCTCCAACTACAAACTCGATCCCTATCCAGACAATGGATTTGCACCGCTCTGAAGTGACCCGCTTCAATAACCCGGGCCCTCTCGCTATCGGATCGAAGATTAAATGTGGCAAAGGGGGCGATATTTACGCTCTGTATAGCACCACGCAGGGGAAGGAGGCATGGATCTCGCCAATCAGGAAAGTCTCCGTATCTTCGAAGAGCGTTACGGAATATGTTATCCCGTCCATCGATGGCTACGAGAAATTGTCACGCGTTGACTACGATGTCAGCGCCGACGGAACGCTGTACGAACTGGTCCAAGCCTATCCGAAGTCCGGTTCCGACAAGAAACCGGAACCTGTCCATATGGTCGTAAAGTACAAGGACGACGGCCAACTGGATTCTTATTTTATTCTCGGAGAAGTGCCTGGAAAGCATTTCCGACCAACCTCGATAGACATGTTTGGGGCCGAGAACTCTCTAGTGTCAGGAATTACTATCCAGAAGACTCCCGAAGGCGCGCAATTGCTAGGTGTCTTCTCCGCTGTGTTCGACCGATCTGGAACGTTTCGAAATTCAGTAACACTCACGGGGTTGGCTACGCCCACCGAATCCTCTACCGCCCCAAGCTCGAAGGATTCTAGTGATCTGCTTTCGCTTGCAAGCTCACTTCTGGGCGTTAGCTCACCTGACGGCAACATCTACTTGCTCCAAAAGAATCATCTGGATGTTGTCTCTCTATCCGGTTCCATAGATCACGACTTTCCGCTCTCTTCGCCTGCGGACAAACTAAGCCCCACCCAGATGGCATGGGCCGGAGGTGGCAACCTGTTTATTTCTTATGATCACTTTTCAACCGGGGAACCTGACGAGGGCAATAAATATCGCACGATGCTTATTGTGGTGGACCCCTTCCAAGGTAAAGTCATAAATATTTACCGAATTCCATCGGACGAAACCGATTTCGCGGTGCCGGCCTGCGCCGCATCGGTCAGCGACTTCCTATTTCTCAGCGCCGACGACCACGGTAGTCTAGCGGTCGTACACTACGTACCCAAATAAGCTCAGCATCTGCTGAACATCGTCGCCCCTCGCACAAAACCGTCGAGATTGTGGTTTTTGATGAGTCCTGATTGTGACGCGCTCATCGGAACCTGAGCTTCCACCCGGCGACACTCGCCCGTTCCCCTTTCGCTTACCCCTCTCCACTTTTTCGAATAATGGGAATAAACTCTACTTATGACCCACACTCTGGAAGAACTCATCCCCGATTACATCCAGGGCCTCCCCGCTTATGTCCCCGGCAAGCCCATTGAAGAAGTCGAGCAGGACCTCAAAATCCACGCCGTCAAACTCGCCTCCAACGAAAACCCCCTCGGCCCCTCTCCCAAGGCGCTCGAAGCTGCTCGTCGCGCACTCGGCGAAGCCAACTGGTATCCCGACGGCGGCAACAAACGCCTGCGCGAAGTCCTCGCCGCCCGCTACGGCGTCCGCGCTGAAGAAATTTTCGTCGGCCTCGGCTCCAGTGAAATAATCGATCTCGCTTCCCGCGTTCTCCTTCGACCCGGCCTCGAAGGCATCACCAGCGAAGGTTCCTTCGCCCTGTTCTCCATCGCCATTCGCGCCAGTGGTGGACGCCTCGTCCTCACTCCCATGCGCAACTATTCCTTCGACCTCGACGCCATCGCCCGCGCCGTCACCCCCCAAACCCGTATCATTTATATAGCGAATCCCAACAACCCCACCGGAACCGCCTTTGGCGCCGCAGAATTCCAGCAGTTCCTCGCCAAAGTCCCTGGCGATGTCCTCGTCGTTTACGACGAAGCCTACCGCGAATACGCCGACCGCCCCGATCTCCCCGATCCCATGCCCCTCTTCCGCCAGTACAACAACATCCTCACTCTCCACACCTTCTCTAAAGTCTACGGACTCGCCGGACTTCGCATCGGCTACGGCATCGGCCATCCCACCCTCGTCGCCGAAATGAACAAGCTCCGCACTCCCTTCAATGTCACCAGCGTGGGACAAGCCGCCGCCCTCGCCGCGCTCGAAGACACCGCGCACGTTCGCCGTTCCGCCGCCATGAATCATTCCGAGCGCGCTCGCCTCTTCGACGAACTCCGCCGCCTCGGCCTCGATCCCGTCCCCAGCGAAACCAATTTTTTGTTTATTCAGATCGGCCCGCAGGCCAAATCCTTCTGTGACGATCTGCTTCGCGAAGGCGTCATCGTTCGCCCCATGGCCTGGATGGGCTTCCCCGAAGCCATCCGCATCTCCGTCGGCAGCCCCGCCGAAAACACCAAACTCCTCACCGCCATCGCCTACGTCCAAGACCAGCGCCGCGTCCCCACCCCCTAACCCGCGCTTCCAATCTGTTTGTTGTTCCTGGGACCGCCAATCTCCCGATTGGCGTTCTGGCTTTTTCCGTCCGCCGGCCGCAATCTCCCAATTGTCCGCTGTTCCCGGGACTGCCAATCTCCCGATTGGCGTTCTTGCCTTTCCTCCCCCTTCTAACCCCGCGCCCTACCTCCGCATCGTATTTCCATGAAACTCTTCCTCCCCCACAACTCCCAATCCTCCAAAGATCCCATCGCCGACCTCCTCCGCTCTTCCAAAAACATCGCCGTCGTCGGACTCTCTTCCAATCCCGCCCGCCCCAGTTTCGGCGTCGCCGAATACCTGCAATCGCGCGGCTATCGCATCTTTCCCGTCAATCCCAACGAGATCCGAAGTCCTCGGCCAAAAATCCTATGCTCGCCTCGAAGACATCCCCGAACCCATCGACATCGTCGACGTCTTCCGCCGCTCCGAACAAACTCTTCCCATCGCCGATTCCGCCATTGCCATCGGCGCCAAAGCCTTCTGGTTGCAGTTGGGTATTGAAAACTCCGAAGCCGCTGAAAAAGCCCGCGCCGCCGGCCTCCTGGCCGTCCAGGATGCCTGCCTCCTCATCGAACACCGCGCCCGCCGCCTTTAATCGCGCCTCTGAGTCTCTGCCTAATTATTGTTAGGGTATCAATCTACGCGTGTATACAACTTAGTAAAAAGAACAACCTGTCATCCTGAGCGCCAGCGAAGGATCTGCTTTTTCTTTTGTCCTTGCACAACCCTCTGCGGGTGTCCCAGGTGCCGCTTTGTGGTACCTGGGTCTTGGGGTTGCTCTTCTCCCAGTCCTTGCACAATCCTCTTTCTTTTAGCTATCAGCTATTGGCTATAAGCTATCGGCTGCCTCTACTGCATTCCAAACACCTGCAAATTCCTCTTCCCCGGCAGCACCACCCCAAAAAATCTCCCGTCCTGCGACACCCCGTACTCCCGCACTGTCAATCCATGCAGCAGAAAATCCGGCGTCGGCTCGCTGACCGGAATCGGCGCACGGTTCGCGTACACCTTCAACTCCGGTATCTGGAATCGCACCAGGTCCGCCGATTTTTTCTCCACCGTCCGCTTCAAATAAAACGCGTCTTCCGTCGGCGACCATTGCATCACGCCCAACCCGGTCCGCAACCGCCCCACCTTCCGCGGATCCAGCAAATCCCGAATCTCCAGCACCTCATTATCCAGGTAGTACGCCACCTTCGTTCCCGTCGGCGACACCGTCAACCCGCCCGCAAATCCATCCAGCGTCGCCAGCTCCTTGTCGTCCTGCGCCAGCAACTCCAGTTTCTGCAGCCGCGGCGGCCCGTCCATATTTCGATCCCGCTCCACCGCAATCGCCGAATTGCTCCCAGAAATGCGCGCCGCGGCCATGAACGTTCGCCCTTCAAACACTTTCCCCGCCGGCCCGCTGAAAATGTTCATGTACTGCATCGAATATAACGACCTCGCCAGCTCTTCCTTCAGAAACACCACCGACTGATTGTCCCGCAACCACAACGGTTGCTGCGCTTCGAGCACCAGGCTTCCGCCCGCGGGCCGCAACTCCCTCCCGCCATCGTCCAGAAACAGCAGCGCCCGCGCATCTTCCGTGTGCCCATCCTCCACGTCCACCGTCGTCGTGAACATCTGCACCGCCAGATATCTTGCTGTTCGGCGACCACGTGAAGCTCTCAATCAGATACGTCAGCGGCTTGTCGCCCATCGAAAATTTCTGTCCTTCAAAAATCCGGCGCTTCTTCCCGTTGTTATCCAGCATCCAGATGTCGTCGCGCTCCAGATCGTACTTTTTCGCCTTGAACATCCGCCGCACCGAGTACGCAATCCGCCCATCCGGCGCATACGCAAACGCGGTCACCTCTTCGTCCACCGTCGTCAGCGGCTTATCCAACACCTGCCCGCGCGCCCCGTCCGGCACCATCACCGCGATCGCCACCAAGCCGCCAGCGCCAACACCACCATCCCTCGCGTCAACCACCGTCTCCCGTCCATCACGATCCCGCCGCCTTCTTCTTCATCTTCCCGATCTCCGCTATCCTCGTTTCGAATGCGCGCTTCAAATCCCTGATCTGTCGGCTTGTACCAGCTTCGCCCCGCCAATCGCTCCGGCAGGCATTCCATGTCCGTCACTTTCTCTTCGAAATCGTGTGCGTACTTGTATCCTGTTCCGTAGCCCACATTCTTCATCAGCCCCGTCGGCGCATTCCGCAATTGCAGCGGCACCGGATCCGCCTCCGTCTTCTGCACGTCCTCCATCACTTCGCCATACGCGACGTACAACGCATTCGATTTCGGCGCCAGCGACAGATACACCGCCGCCTGTGCCAATGCCAGATAGCCCTCCGGCGCTCCCAGAAAATCGAACGCCTCCTTCGCCGCCAGGGTCACCGCCAGCGCTCCCGGCTCCGCCAATCCCACATCCTCGCTCGCCATTCGCACCATCCGCCGCGCCAGAAACAGCGGATCCTCTCCGCTCTCGATCATTCGCGCCAGCCAGTACAGCGCCGCATCCGCATCCGAATTCCGCACCGACTTGTGCAGCGCCGAAATTAAGTTGTAATGCTCCTCGCCCGCCTTGTCGTACCGCAGCATCTTCCGCTGCAGCAGATTCTCCAGCATCTCCACCGTAATGTGCTTCGCGCCCTGTTCATCCGCCTTCGCGCTTCGCTCGCACAGCTCCAGCGTGTTGTACGCCGTCCGCGCGTCTCCGTTGGCGTACGCCGCCATCCTCCACAAAACTTCCTCGCCGCTTTCCCCGCCGTCTCCCAACACAATCTTCTCTTTGCCCAGTCCCCGCTCTTCATCCCCCAGCGCCCGCTTCAGCAACTCCACCAGTTGCGGCGTCGTGTGCCCTTCCATCACGTAAACTTTCGTGCGCGACAGCAGCGGCGCGATCACCTCAAATGACGGATTCTCCGTTGTCGCCCCGATAAACAAAATGTGCCCCGCCTCCACGTACGGCAGAAACGCGTCCTGCTGCGCCTTGTTGAACCGGTGTACCTCGTCCACAAACACAATCGTCCGCGCCCCGCCTCGCGATCGCCGCTCCGCTTCCGCCATCACTTCTTTGATTTCTTTAATCCCGCTCAGCACCGCGCTGAACGACACGAACTCGCTCTTCGTCAATCGCGCGATCAGCCGCGCCAGTGTCGTCTTTCCGCAACCAGGCGGGCCCCAGAACAGCATCGAACTCAGATTGTCGGATTCGATTTGTACCCGTAAAGGTTTTCCCGGGCCCAGCAGTTTTTCCTGCCCCGCAAATTCTTCCAACGTCCGCGGACGCATCCGCTCTGCCAGCGGCTGCAGCGCTGCGGCCGCGTCTCCCTTTGGCTCCGGCAATCCTCCGAATAGCCCCATTCCTCCAGTGTATCGCAGCCCGCCGCATCACCGCCCGTCCCGGCCGCCGCCTCCCGCACCCGAATTTTAACTTGTCATCCTCCCGCCTTCGTCTTATAAGAAAATGAATCTGCCGGACGGACTGCAATTCTCCAGGTACATCTTCCCGGTTCAAGGAGCACTCATGCCCTTCCTCGCCGTTGACAAAGAAAACTCCGCCAACATCGATCTCTATTACGAAGATCACGGCGCAGGCCGCCCCGTCGTTCTCATTCACGGCTGGCCTCTCAACGGCGCTTCCTGGGAAAAACAAACTCTCGCTCTCCTCGAAGCCGGCTATCGCGTCATCACCTACGATCGACGCGGCTTTGGCCACTCCAGCAAGCCCACCTTCGGCTACGACTACGACACCCTCACCTCCGATCTCCACAAACTTATTTCTCATCTCGATCTCCGCGACGCCGCCATCGCCGGCTTCTCCATGGGCGGCGGCGAAGTGGCCCGCTACTTCGGCTCTCACGGCCACGACCGCGTCTCCGCCGCCATTTTTATTTCCGCCATTCCCCCGTTCCTTCGCAAAGCCGCCGACAATCCCGACGGCGTCGATCCCGCCGTGTTCCTCGGCATCCAGCAGGGCCTGGCCGCCGATCGCCCCGCCTTTCTCACCGAATTCTTGAAAAATTTCTACAACTTCGATTTGCTCGAAGGGAAGGGAATCAGCCTCCCCGCGGTTCAGCACTCTCTCAACGTCGCCATGCAGGCCGGTCTCAAACCCACCATCGATTGCGTCGCTGCTTGGGGCACCGACTTCCGCGCCGACCTCGCTCGCATCGACGTCCCCACTCTCGTTCTTCACGGCGACGCCGACCGCATCGTGCCCATCGCCATCAGCGGCAAGAAAACTCACGAAGCCGTCAAAGGCAGCCAGTTCCAGTCCATTCCTGGCGCTCCTCACGGCCTCCTCACCACTCACGCCGACGTCGTCAATCGTGCGCTTCTCGAATTCCTCTCCAAGACCCAGGCCAAATCCAAATCCGTCTGACCGGCATCCGCCGCAGGCGCCGCCGCACAGTTTCCTCGCGGCTCGTCTCGCGGCACCGCAAACCTTCTCCCGTAAGTGCTATCATCTTCTCGATTCGCATTGCTCTCTGCGGATTCTTCGCTCCTCAAAATTCATCCGGCCTTTGATTCGCCCAAGGAGTGCTCTCGCCCATGAGTATCACGTCTCGCCTCTCACTCTCCGCCGCTCTGCTCACACTTTCGGTCGCCGTCCTCCTCGTCCCCGCGTATCGCTCTTCGAATCTCTCATCCGAAGCCACTCCCACGCCCGCCGCCGACTCCGCTTCCCTCGCTCCCACTCCTCCTCTTGGCTGGAATTCCTACGACGCCTTCGGCGTCACCATCACCGAATCGCAACTTAAAGAGCAGGCCAACTCCTTCGCCAAAAATCTGAAATCTTTCGGCTGGCAATATGTCGTCATCGACGCGGAATGGTTCGTCGCCAATCCCACTCCCGGTGGCAATGGCGCTGCTTCCGTCTTCTCGTTGGATTCCTTTGGCCGCTATATCCCCGCTGAAAACCGCTATCCTTCCGCGGCCGGCGGCAAAGGCTTCAAGCCGCTCGCCGACTACATTCACTCCCGCGGACTGAAATTCGGCATCCACATCATGAACGGCATCCCTAAGAAAGCCGTCGAAGCCAATTCCCCCATCGCCAATTCCAACTACCACGCTGCCGATGCTGCCGACACTTCGGTCACCTGCCCCTGGAATCCCGATAATTACGACCTCAAGCCCTCCGCCCCCGCTGCTCAGGCCTATTACGATTCCATCGCCGCTCTCTACGCTTCCTGGGACGTCGACTTCATCAAAGCCGACTGCATCGCCAGTCGCCCCTATCGCCCCGACGACATCCGCATGTTGAGCGAAGCCCTTCGCAAAACCGGGCGCCCCATCGTCCTCAGCCTTTCTCCCGGCGCTGCTCCCATTGAAAAAGCTCGCGAACTACGCAAGTACTCCAATCTCTGGCGCATCTCCGATGATGTTTGGGATCTCTGGCACTCCGATGTCCCCTATCCTCAGGGCCTCAACGATCAATTCGCCAACGCTTCCCGCTGGGCTGGCGTTGCCCAAGCCGGCGCTTGGCCCGATGCCGACATGCTTCCCATCGGATTTCTCGGCCCCACTCCCGGACTCGGCCAGCCTCGCCCCACCCGCTTCACGCAAGACGAGCAGCGCACTCTCCTCAATCTCTGGTGCATCATCCGTTCTCCGCTCATGATCGGCGCCAATCTCTCCAAGCTCGATCCCTGGACCCTCTCGCTCCTCACCAATCCCGAAGTCCTCGCCGTCGATCAGCAATCCACCGACAATCGCCCGGTCGTCGATACCGACCCCGTCGTCATCTGGATCGCCGAAACTCCCGCGCACGACGCCTTCTATGTCGCCGCCTTCAACCGTTCACCAACTTCCCGCGAACTCATCTATCCCTGGTCCCAGCTCGGCCTTCCCGATCCCCAATATTCCGCGCGCGATCTCTGGCTCCACAAAAATCTCGCCCCCGCGCCCACCCTCTCCGTCACCCTCCCCCCTCACGCCTCCGTCCTCTACAAACTCTCCACCGCCGCGCCGCACTGATCCCGCGCGGTTCGCGCCTCCCGCATGTCCAGATTTGCGGCCAGCTCACAACACTTCCTTCCAAACAAATCGCACCCGCGCACGCGAAATTCCCCATCTGCGAAATTCCGCAAGATTCGAAATTCCGCAGAATTCACCCTCTGTACCTTCTGTCGCTGAGTTGTATATAATCTTCTAGATCGGAGCGGGCGTCGTACAATGGCAGTATAGAAGCTTCCCAAGCTTCGGACGTGGGTTCGATTCCCATCGCCCGCTCCATAACTCTATATAATTCGGGCGCCTTTACCCCTAAACTGCGTGGTTGTTCTGACACTCATAAAGGGGTTGTGCCACCAACCAGAAATCTGCCCAAACTGTATAGAATTGAACAGACGTAGCCCTTGCAATTCACTACCATCTTACGGGGGAGCGCGTTCCACCAATCGGAACATCGAATGGATGTGTACAGCTGTGCCTTGGAACGCGTGAAGTGACCACTCGGACCGGACGGCAGGAACTATGCTGGCAATATCGATGGCGTTGCACTTGGGGCTTACTCACCGTGTCCAGCGCCGCTGGTATCGCTCTCCGTCGCGTACTCCTTACGCGATTGGAAATCGGCGGGCCTGAGGTTTCGGTAGGCGAGCAGCTAAGCAACGTATTCAAAAACCAGACAGTTTGCGTCGGAAAAGGGCGTCATCGGTGCACACTTATCAAATCTTTCAAGCATGGGGCAAGATCCTCAAAGGTCAGCAACCCGCTCTTTCCATAGAAATCACGCGGGAATGCCCCTTGAAATGTCCGGGCTGTTACGCGTATGACGACGCCCATCTAGGCGGCGGAAGGACCTTGCGCGACCTCAACGATCGAAGAGGCCAAGCCCTGGTGGACGGCGTTCTTGAAGTCGTCGATCGCTTGAAGCCCTTGCACCTATCGATCGTCGGCGGTGATCCGCTGGTCCGCTTTCGCGAATTGGAGTTGCTCATCCCCCTGTTATTGGCACGCGGAATTCACGTACAGGTGGTCACCAGCGCCTTCCGAACCATGGGCCCGACTTGGGCGAGTCTGGAGCGTCTCCACGTCGTCGTGTCCATCGATGGACTGCAACCGGAACATGATGCCCGGCGCGCGCCGGCAACCTACGACCGTATTCTAAAAAACATCGTTGGGCAGACGGTCACAATTCATTCCACGGTCACCGCCCAAATGATGAAGCGGCCCGGCTACCTGGCCGAATTTCTGGAATTCTGGACGCCACGCCCCGAGATCAAAAAGGTCTGGTTCAGCCTGTTCACCCCTCAGGTTGGCGATCAAATGCCGGAAATCCTGAATTCCGAGGAGCGCGCACGCGCCATTGCGGACATGCTGCAATTGCGCAAGCAATATCCGAAACTGGACATGCCCGCGGCGGTGATTCGGCAGTTCGCCTCCCCTCCACAACGCCCGCAAGATTGTGTTTTCGCACTCACCACCCAGACCTTGTCGGCCGACCTGGAAACCAAGATCACTCCATGCCAGTTTGGCGGAACTCCGGATTGCTCATCGTGCGGATGCGTCGCCTCCATGGGCTTGGCCTCGATTGCTGATCACAAATTAGGTGGAGTACTCTCAGTCGGCGCCATTTTCAAAGCATCTATCAAGATTGGGCAGAATCGAGCGAAGTTCCGGGAACGGCCGACACGGAAGCCTCCAGCCACTGACGCACTGCAGGTATTGCAGGTAAAAGCAGAAGGATGCGGCAACCAGGAACAAGAGAGGATTTAGTCTGTGAAGCATTCAGCACGACCGAAACGATTTCCGGCTCGACAGGAACGGGACATCGCCTCCCTTCGCGATCTTTCCGCGCGCGTCGGCCGGGACCCCCTGTTGGTGCAAGCCAGCAATGGGAATACCTCCATAAAGCTCGAAGGAATTCTGTGGATCAAAGCATCCGGAAAATGGCTCGCTCACGCAGCGCAGGAAGAGATGTTCGTTCCGGTTGAATTGGCAGCTGTCCGGAAGGCCATCCAGAACGGCACGGAAATCTCGCCGCTCTATGTCCCCAACGACAAGCTGCGTCCATCCATTGAAACCGCAATGCACGCCATCCTTCAGCATCGGGTTGTCATTCATGTGCACTCGATTAACACGATCGCCTGGGCAATTCGCCTGGATGGTGCCGCCCAACTCAACGAACGACTGGACGGCTTACACTGGCGATGGATCCCCTACGCAGCATCCGGCATACGGCTAGCCCAGGAAATCGAAAAGGCCGTGGCCAGTGCGCCAGAGACCGACGTTCTTATCCTTGCGAATCACGGACTGGTCGTCTGTGGACCCGACTGCTATTCAACCGAAAAGCTCCTGCGTGACGTCGAACAACGCCTTGCGATCACTTCCCGGCCATTCCCAAAGCCCGACACCACGGTGCTGACCAGGATTGCCCGTGCCTCGCGTTGGCAATTTCCTGATGTCGATTCGCTGCACGCGCTGGCCACAGATGACGTGTCTCTAAGGATTCTAAAAGGCGGCGTTCTCTATCCGTGCCAGGCTATTTTTCTGGGCCACACCATGCCTCTATTGCCGAAAACGCTTGCCCCTTCGAAATTGATAGAGCACTTGAACGGCAAAGATCGCACTCCACCCTTTGTCGCTGTCGAAAGAAGCGGAGTGATGCTCAGCGAGAAAATGACCAGCGCAGAGCGGGCCACCTTGATTGGCCTTGCCCAAGTAACGCAACGAACGGAGCGATCCGCGCCACTCCGCTATCTGAAAGGGACAGAAGTAGAAAACGTTCTAAGCATGGGCGCGTATGGCTCCGAAGAAGCGGTTTCGATAGAGTCTGCCGTTCACCTATCCGCATGACCTTCAGTAAGCGCGCATCTCATGATCGGGCTAGAGAACTTCTTGCCACGTCTGCATTGGCTGATTGCTCCCGACAAGCGCTACTGTGGGCCGGGCCGATCAACCCCCGGATGGTCAAGTCGGAAGTTCCCCCACGGGATGTGGGAAGTTGGCAGTCCAACACTCGTGGTCGCGATCGTTGCCCACAATCATGAGTTCGGATTGTCTAGCGGTCTTTGGGAGCCTTTCTCGTCCCGATAGTTGTTAAGTGGCAACAGATCCTGGCGAGCGATGGTCTGGTTATTCGCGATTCGGATAGCCTTATTCTATGTCTCCGCGGTCGCGCCGACGCAGAATGCCTCCATCTGCCATAGCCATTCTCTTTGTTTCGATTCTCATACCCCTCATACTTCTCAAACTGGGTCCAGACGCCGAACCGGCCGGCGCCGGACAGGCGCCAGCCAGTCCGCGCGCGATTACGCGTAGTTGCAGCGCAAATCCGGTGCTGCATTCCACCGCCAAGAAGCCCGGAAAGCAGAAAAGCAGCCCTCCAGTAGAGCCGCCGCCCACCTGCGTCGAGGTGCAAGGGCAAGCGATCGAAGTTCAGGAATTCCTTCAGAATCTGGCGCGACGCGAGGTCTGGCGCACCGCCGAAAACCGGGCTTCTGAAGATTCCTGGTCGTGCGTCCGTTATTTGAGCGACGGCGAACTCCAGAAGTATGCGGACACCAAAGCCCTTTCCGCTGATATCACCTTCACTGGCGGCAAGGCTGCCATCGCGCTGCGCACTGCCGAACTCGCAGACGGATATGTGCGCGCGCAGATCGTGGCGCGATTCCAGGGCGTTGGTAAAGCCAAGGACGCCGCCGTGGGTCAGACTCCGACCGAATACCCGCTGCCTTCCAACGGAACGTTAGAAAAAGACATAGTGAACGCACTCCAATCGGGTTTTCACCCGCTCCGGTAAGCGAACTTGTACGGTAAACCGTGGTAACGGCTGCACTCTGGTACAGCTATTCGAAAGCTGGGAACCCTGTTAATCGTAGGTTACCGAAGGTTACGGCCTGAAGCGTCGTTTCATAGCCGACTGGGTCCTATACGGAGGGTCCTTGCAGGGCTTCCTGAACTGTCGAGTGGCGAAGCTCAACCGCAGCGACTGGTATCGCTTAGGATTTTGGCTATGCGCAGGCCTTCTGCTGGTATGCCTGACAGCGCCGCAGGCAACCGCGCAAATTTCTCCCGGGCCGCTTTCCAAGGCCCACTCCACCCTGAGCGGCACCAGCCAGTGCAATACCTGTCACCAGTTTGGCGCCAGTACCCCCACGTTCCGTTGCCTCGATTGCCACAAGGAGATCGCGGAAGCGCTGGCCGGCAAGCACGGCTATCACTTCCAATTGCAGATGCACAATCCGAACGGAAAGGACTGTGTGCATTGCCACCTGGAGCATAACGGAGAAAATTTCAATTTGATCCGATGGGAGCCATCGAAGGAAAAGTTCGACCACCGGCAAACGGGCTACAAACTGGAAGGGAAGCACGCAACTGTAGCTTGCGGGAAGTGCCACACGCCCGAACACATGCTGCCCAACGTTCGCGCCTTGATCAAGTATAAGGATCCGGCGAAGTCGTACTTGGGGCAATCGACCGCGTGCACGCCTTGTCACACCGATCCCCACAAGGGCCAACTCGGCGCGGAATGCACCAAGTGTCACAACGTGGAAAGCTGGAAAGCCGCCAAGGATTTCGACCACTCCAAGACGCGCTATCCCTTAACCGGATTGCATAACAAGGTGGAATGCGCCAAGTGCCATAAGCCGGACACCCCGGGCGGTGCTGCGCGCTACAAGGATATGAAGTTTGCGGCCTGCTCGGACTGCCACAGCGATCCGCATCGCGGCGAGTTCAAGAAGGCTTGCGACGCCTGTCATACGACCAGCGGATGGAAGACGATGGTGGCCGGCTACGGTTTCGATCACTCGAAGACAAAATATCCCCTGCTGGGGAAGCACCTGACGGTCTCCTGCTCGGCCTGCCATATTAAGGATGACTTTAAGAAAGAAATTCCCTTTGCCAACTGCAAGGACTGCCACACTCCGGATCCCCATAAGGGGCAATTCGATGCGCGCGCCAAAAAAGGCGAATGCGCCGAATGCCACACAGTGGATGGCTGGAAACCTTCGCTGTTCGGTGTGAAAGAACATGACGCAACGGACTACCCTCTGAAGGGCAAGCACGTAAAAGTGGAATGCGCCAAGTGCCACATTCCGGCAGGCAAGGACACGGTGTATAAGGTGAAGTTTGCGCAGTGCACCGACTGCCACAAGGATGCGCACGACAATCAGTTTGCGGCAGCTCCCTACAACAACAAGTGCGAGAACTGCCACACCGTCGCGGATTGGCACCGAAGCTCCTACACAACCGTCAAGCACAAGAACTCGCGGTTTCCGCTCACGGGCGCGCACTTGGCGGTCGCGTGCTCCGATTGTCACAAGGCCGGTTTGGGCGGGCGTACGGACAAGGTGCTTCCATTTCATTTCGAGGATCGCAGTTGCACCGCATGCCACCAGGACCCACACAAGGGCGAATTCAAAGACCGCATGGCTCGGAAGCGCGCCAACGGCAGTCCGCTTGGTTGCGAAGCCTGCCACACCGTCGCCAGTTGGGCAGAGATCACCGGCTTCGATCACAGCAAGACCAAGTTTGCTCTGCTCGGCGCTCACCGAACGGTAGCCTGTGCGCAGTGCCATAAAGCCACTACCGAACGTGAGTCGCGCTACAAAGGTACCCCTCAACAATGCGAGGCCTGCCATACCGATCGCCACGACCGTCAGTTTGAAGCGCACGATGGAAAGACCCATTGTGGCGATTGCCACACCGCTCAGCGATGGACTCCTTCCACGTTTGACCACGACACCCGGACGCACCTGCCTTTAACGGGTGGCCATGCCCATGTACCGTGTGCTAAGTGTCATATTCAGAATAGGTTAGTGGATGGCAAAGAGATCGTCGTATACAAGAGCACTCCGAACAAGTGCGCCGACTGTCACGGCGATAAAGCGCGAGAAATGCCAATTCCACAACTGCCGCAGCAGTAGTAGAGAAATTCATCAATCTTGAGCCAGATCTATCCTCAGAACGCGTCACTTGTGGCCGGGATTAACCTCTTGCCGGTGACGCCACGCACGATTCTGTCACAACTCTAATGTATGGGGTCATTTACGGACAGTGTACAAACTACACTCCAACTGACCGCGGGTACAGTTGTAACCACGTAGTCCCAACCCCCAAAGTAGTGACAGGACGGTGCACAGGTCTTTCTCGACTAGCCCCTGTCGAGAGTAAGGAACACTGCTTCGGCGATGACGCTCCGAATCGCTGTAATTACAGTTTTGATCGCAGTGGCAATCGGGGGGCTCCTCCAGATTCCTTCCCTGCAGGCTGCACATTTCCCGGCCGCGCCAGCGCAAAAAGAAGAAACTCGCAACCCGCATGGACCGCTTACGATTCCGTGCGAGAACTGCCATACCGCGGCGGCATGGCGCCCGATCAAAGCGGCTCCCGAATTTGACCATAACAAGACTCGATACCCTCTGCGCGGCATGCACGAAAACGTGAAGTGCGTGCTGTGCCACGTAAAGCCGGTGTTCACCAACGTAGGAACGAATTGCGCCGATTGCCATTCGGACGTTCATCGCGGCCAAATGGGCAAAGACTGCGCGCAATGCCATACCGTACAAGGCTGGAATGCCAAAGTGCAGCAGGTGAAAGAGCACCAGAACCGGTTTCCACTGCTAGGGGCACATAGCGCGGTTCTCTGCGAGGACTGCCACAAGCAGGCTGCCGCGGGAATCTTCTACGGCTTGTCGACGCAATGCCAATCCTGCCATTTGAAGGACTGGCAGAACACCACCAATCCGCCCCACACCGCCGATCCGGCCGCATTTCCCGCGTCGAATTGCCAGGGTTGTCACACCACCTTCGACTCATGGCTGGGAGCCACGTTCACCGGCAATCACGCAGCTCCGCCCATCAATTTTCCCTTAACCGCGGGACACGCCACTGTTCCTTGCCAGTCGTGCCACATCAACAACAACTATCACCTGCAGATTGCCGCCACGGACTGCGGGAATTCCGGCTGTCACCTTACGACTTGGCAACAGACCAACAATCCGCCTCACCCCCAGGCAGGGCCGATCTTCGCGGCAGGGAACTGCTCGAACTGTCACAACACCGGTTCCTGGACCACGGTGACTTTCGATCATTCCACCACCGGCTTTCCACTCACCAATGGTCACGCCAATGTGGCTTGTTCGCAGTGCCACATCAACAATAACTATAATCTGCAGATCGCTCCCACGGATTGCGGCCACTCCGGATGCCATCTCTCAACCTGGCAACAAACCAACAATCCGGTCCACTCGACGGCTGGCTCCGCGTTCGCCACCTCCAATTGTTCGCAGTGCCATAACACCATCTCCTGGACCGACGTCACTTCCTTTAACCACAGCGTGACCGGATTCACGTTGACCGGCGCGCACGTGACCACTCCGTGCACGCAGTGCCATGTGAACAACAACTACGCGCTGCAGGTGGCGCCTACCGACTGCGGGAATTCCGGCTGCCACTTATCCAAATGGAACAGCACCCAGACCATCGGCGGAAACGTGCCGAATCACATTTCTGCGGGATTCCCCATCTCCCAGTGCTCCACGTGCCACGACACTACGAACTGGGCGGATGCAACGTTCAATCACAACTCCACCGGCTTTCCTCTGCAGAACTCGCACCAGATGGCGCCCGCTGGCAAGGTGACGCAGTGCACGCAGTGCCACATCGGCGGCAATTACGCGCTCAACATTCAACCAACGGATTGTGGGAACTCAGGATGCCACCTGACCACCTGGCAGGGCACGAATAACCCGACACACTCCACGGCCGGTTCCGCATTTGCAGCTTCAAACTGCTCGACGTGTCACGACACCATCACGTGGACCGACAACAGCTTCGATCACTCAGTCACCGGATTTGCGTTGACGGGAACGCACATGTCGCCGACTCCGACGCCCTGCCTCTCCTGCCACGTCAACAACAACTACAACCTCACTTCAACGGATTGCCTGAGCTGTCACCAGTCCGCGTGGAACAGTACACAAACGCTGGGCGGCAATGTGCCGAACCACGTGGCGGCCAACTTCCCGACCTCCGCTACGGCGTGTTCGACGTGCCACACAATCACCACGTGGGCTAATGGCGTATTCGACCACAGCTCCACCGGGTTTCCGTTGCAGAACTCGCATCAGATGGCTCCGGCAGGCAAGGTGACGCAGTGCACGCAGTGCCACATCAGCGGCAATTACTCGCTCAACATTCAGCCGACTGATTGCGGGAACTCGGGCTGCCACCTGACTACGTGGCAAGGCACAAATAATCCGACGCACTCAACGGCAGGTTCCGCATTTGCAGCCTCAAACTGCTCGACCTGTCACGACACGATTACGTGGACCGACAACAGCTTCAATCACTCGGTTACCGGATTTGCGCTGACGGGCAGTCACCAGATGGCGCCCGCTGGCAAGGTCACCCAGTGCACGCAGTGCCATGTCGGAAACAACTACAACCTGACCGTGACGGATTGCTGGAATTCCGGCTGCCATACTGCCGACTGGAATAGCACGGCCACACTAGGCGGCGCGGTTCCGAATCACATCGCCGCGAATTTCCCCACATCCTTGTGCTCAACGTGCCACGACACCGTCCTGTGGGGCGATGGAAAATTCGATCACAGCACCACCGGTTGGGCTCTCACCGGCGGACACATCGTGCCGTCCGGCAGTGGCGGCGTGCAAGCCTGCACCGATTGTCACGTCAGCAACAACTATTCGCTCACCTCGGCGAATACCGTTTGCTACAACTGCCATTTGGCCCAGTGGAACAGCACGCAAACCTTGGGCGGGTCTGTACCCAACCACATCGCAGCCGGCTATCCAACAACCTGCGACACCTGCCACACCACGGGCAGTTGGCTCGGCGCCACCTTCAACCACACCTATTTTCCGATTCCGCACCACGGTTCCGTTTGCAACGATTGCCATCAGGTTTCTTCCAACTACGCCAGCTTCACTTGCATCAACTGCCACACTACCACCGCCCACCAGCAAACCCAGACCACCAACCAGCATACGGATGTCAGCGGATTCACGTACAGTCCGACCAGTTGTTACAACTGCCACAAGAATGGCGGAGGCGGCTAAATGCACACCCCCTCCGTTTTCACTTGGATCGCTTGCATTTTAGGCGGCCTGATCCCGTGTTTGTTTCCCATAATTTCGCGAGCGCAATCGACACAGTCTCCCGGGCCTGTCGAAAAACCATCTGTCTTTCGAGTGAAATACTTGTCGGAAGGCACGTTGTACATCGACGCCGGCCGCAACGCCGATATTCAGGAAGGCATGCGCCTTTCGGTCGTGAATCTGCCGCCGGATGGCGTGGTCTCAGATGGCATCCGCTATCGCGGTTATCCACATGTCGGCGAATTACGGGTGATTTCGGTGGCCGACTCTTCCGCGGTGTGCGAGGTGATCTCCACCAATGGGGAACTGCAGGTTGGGCAGGTCGCCTTTTTGACTCCAGGGAGCTTCGACGACCGCAGAGAGACGGAAACCGCGCGGGACCTGGAAGACCATCCGATCGTGGTGGGCTTCTCGGCCGGCGATCCAGTCGATCAGGAGTTGCGAGCAACGAAGGTGGAAGGCGGCTTTTTGGGTTCGGAATCTCCAGTGGGAGTGATGCGCGCGCGGTTTGGTTTCAGTTACGGCGGCATCAACGAAGGAAACATGAATTCGTCGCAAGTCGGCATGATGGTCGACGCGGACATGACCCACATTGGCGGCACCTGGTGGAATTTCAACGGCTATTGGCGTGGCTACATGAACACCAACAAGAGCTTCACCCAGGGCGCCGCGCCTCAGACGCTTACGAATCTCATCAACCGCACCTACACCATCGGATTTGTCTATCAGAGTCCGTATTCCGCGAATACCGTGGGAGTCGGGCGCTTGTTCCTGCCATGGGCACCCAGCCTGAGCACGATTGACGGCGGCTACTACGGCAGAAAGATCGGACACTTTACTACGGTGGGTGTGTTTGCGGGCTCGACGCCGGATCCAACCTCGTGGAGCTACAACCCGAATCAAAAGATCGCGGGCACGTTCGCCAGCTACGAGCGGGGAGATTTCAGCCAGTTCCATATCATCAGCACCGGAGGCGTTGCCCAGAACTGGATTGGTTGGCGGCCGTCGCGGCAATTTGCATTTTTTGAGAATAACTTCAACTGGAAACGCTTCCTGACGGTGTACAGCTCCCTCCAGGTTGACGCCGCGCGAACTTCCCCCTTGCCCGGCGGGGGCTCAAATCCCACGGGAATCTCGCAGACCTACAATTCTCTGCATATTCAGCCAATCCATTTGATTTCCTTTGGGCTGAATTACAACTACTACCGGCAACTCCCAACCTTCGATCCGCGGCTGATCGGCCCCGGCCTTCTGAACAACTATCTGTTCACGGGATTAAGCGGAGATGTGCGCGTGGAATTGCCGAAGCAGATCAGCGTGTATGGCGCGTTGGGGAAAAGCAACGCTTCAACCGACAAGAAACAGTCCTGGAACGAATCGGTGGGAATTTCCTTCGCCAACCTCGCCCATACCGGCATTTTCATGGATATGCACTATTCCAAGTTCAACAGTTCGTTCGGGGGAGGGAGTTACGCCGCCGCTTCGCTTTCCAAGAATCTCGTCAACAATTTACAGTTCCAGTTTTTGGGCGGATATCAGAAATTCGACTCCACCTTTACCAAGAACGTGAACGCCTCTTTCATTAACGCCACCCTCGATTGGTCTTTTGCGCGCAGATATTTCTTGCAAGGCACCTATGGCTGGTACAACGGCACGGCCACCAAGTACAACCAGTGGTCCACCATGCTCGGTTACCGGTGGGGAGGATTGCGGCGATGAGCCACAACGACGCACGGACCAAGCGCATACTCGCCATCCTCACCCTGCTGATCGGCATCGCCTGCGCCACTCTCCTGAACGCCCAAACGCTTCCGGACTCCCCAGGCAAAGCCGTGTCTCCCGATCCCGCGTTCGTGGCCCGCGCCAACGAGACGATTTTGAAGGCCAGGAAGGCCGTGGATGGTTTCTTCGGACAGGCCTCCAACGTGGTTTCCAAAGAAAACGTCTCGCAAATGCTCATCGGAACGAACAACAAGCCCTATTACCGGGAAGATTCGGTCTTCGAATATCAATTGATGACCAGCGACCGCAGCGGAATGCTGCGTTTGACCGAAAATCGCGAATCGCGCAAAGCGGCATTTCGCGATCCCTACAAATCCCTGCTCATCACCAACGGTTTCGCCAGCATGCTCCTGGTGCTGCACAACAGATACGAAGCCAGCTACAACTTCGAACCGCTCCTCGAGGAACAGTCGGAGGGTCGCACATTATTGAAGGTTCAATTCAAGGCCGTGCCCGGCGCAGCTTCGCCCGCGGCCATTCAACTGAGCGGCCGGAATTATCCCCTGCAATTGCAGGGTGATCTGTGGATCGATGAGCAGAGCGGCGCGGTGGTGAAGCTGGTGTCCTCGCTGGATGGGGGGATGGATGACCTTGGATTGCACGACATCCGCAGCGAAGTGCACTACGCGCATGTGGAATTTCACGATCCCGAAGAAGCCTACTGGCTGCCAACTTCGGCGGTCATCGACGTGGAAACTCCCAAGCAGCATTGGCGAAACGTGCACCGCTTCTCAGAGTATCGCAGGTTCCATGTAACGATTCAGGTTGACCTGGGGAGTGAAAAGCAATGAGCGCGGGAAGCACCGTACAAAACAATGTTCTCGTGGCGACGGACCCGGAACGCGGCCACCGGGTCCGGCTCGCGCTGGCCTGGTTGGCGGCTCTGGCGATTGTTCTGGTGATTGCGGGATACGGCTGGAATTACTACACGCTGAGCGCGGCAGAACGGCCATTCTCTCCCAAACACGACGCCCTACGTCCCAGCGGAACCGTCGGCATCAAGCTGGGTATGCTGGGAGTTTTCCTGTTTTTTCTGATTTATCTTTATCCGCTGCGCAAGAAGTGGAGCTGGCTGGCTCGCCAGGGAAATTCCCGCCATTGGCTGGATTTTCACGTGGTCTTGGGAACGCTCGCGCCCCTGGTGGTCGCCTTTCACTCCTCCTTTAAGTTTGGAAACATAGCGGGTATGGCCTTCTGGAGCATGCTGGCGGTAACCCTGTCCGGGTTTGTGGGCCGTTATTTGTACTCGCAAGTTCCGCGAAACCTCAACGCGGCGGAATTGTCCATGAAGGAAATGCAGGGTATGGAAGAACGTATGAGAGAGGAACTGGCCGAGCAGCGGCTGGCGTTTGGTGCGCGTATGGAAAAGTTGTACGACCTCCCGACGCCGGAGGATGTCGCGCACATGCCGATGACGTTGGCCCTCGCGTATATGGTGCTCATCGATTGCAAGCGCCCATTCCAATTGTCCTTATTGCGTCTGCGATCGACCGGTACCGGTTCCTGGATTAGTTCGCTGTTCGGTTTGTTGTCCACGAAGGACGTAAAATTGGAGCGCGCGATTGTGGTGGCGCGCAATCAGGCGAAACTCTCGAAGCGCATTCTGTTCCTCCGGCGCACCCAGCAGGTCTTCAACTTGTGGCACGTAGTTCACCGCCCCTTCAGTTATGCATTTGCGATCCTGGCGCTGATTCACATAGCGCTCGCGCTGTATATGGGCTACCGGGTCTGAGGAACCCAAGATGGATAATCTGATTTCATTCCTGATTGCTGCGGTGATTATCGGCGGTTTTCTCTTCTACCACTTGAAAAAGGAGAAGAAGAAATCGGAGGAGACCCGTGCAGCCAGTGAACGAGGAAAGCTGCGCTCCGATGGCCCGCAATCGCAGCATCCGCATATCGACAGCAATTATTGCATCGGCTGTGCAACCTGCACGACGGTTTGCCCGGAGGGCGACGTGCTCGGCATGGTCGGCGGCAAGGCCATGATCATCAATGGCTACAAGTGCATCGGCCATAGCCTGTGCGCGGATGCGTGCCCTGTCGGCGCTATCACCATGGTGCTCGCAAATCCCAGTGTCGCCGACAATCTCCCCACCCTTACCCGCGAGTACGAGACCTCCGTCAAAAACCTCTTCATCGTGGGCGAACTGGGCGGCCTGGCGTTGATCAAAAATGCGGTCAATCAGGGACGCGACTGCATCGATGCGATCACCGCTCGTCTGGCGGCGAACAAGTCTGCTGCTTCGTCGCCCGATGTCGCGGACGTGGTCATTGTGGGCGCCGGACCCGCCGGATTGACCGCTTCGCTCCGAGCGATCGAGAACAAACTCCAGTACATCACCATCGAGCAATCGGAAATCGGCGGCACCGTCGCCAAATATCCCAGACAGAAATTGGTAATGACCAGCCCTGTCGAGTTTCCCTTGTACGGAAAATTCAAGAAGACCGAGCTGCCCAAAGAGAATCTCATCGAATTTTGGGAAAAGGTCATGAAGCGCGCGGATTTCCGCTGCTGCACCGGCGAGAAGGTCGAGAACATCACCAAAGACCCCGACGGCATTTTTACGGTGGCGACGAACAAAGGTCAGCATCGCGGACGCTACGTCGTTTTGGCCATTGGCAAAATGGGCAGCCCAAGAAAGCTGGGCGTCCCGGGCGAGGAATTGCCCAAGGTGATGTACCGTTTGATTGAAGCGGACCACTACGTAAACAAGAAGATTCTGGTGGTCGGCGGCGGCGATTCGGCCGTCGAAGCCGCCATGGGATTGGCGCATCAGGTGGGCAACACCGTCACCCTGTCCTACCGCCAGGCCAATTTCAGCAGAATCAAGGACCGCAACGCACAACGCATCCAGGATTGCATCAAGAAGGGAAAAGTGAAGGCCCTTTTCAATTCCAACCCCGTGGAGTTTCGCCCGGACAGCGTAGTGCTGGACGTAAACGGAACACCGCAGACCCTGCCAAATGACTTCGTCTGGATCTTTGCAGGCGGCGAGCCGCCGATTGCGTTCCTGAAGAAAATCGGCGTCGGCTTTGGCGTGCGAGATTTAGTAATCGACGGCGCCCGAGAACGAACCGGCAGCGAGGTGCTCGTAAACTCGTAGGAACAGTGCATAAACCAACGAATCCAATCCTCAGTACACTCGCAACGCGAAAACGATAAGCTTGATGGATGGCAACAGGTCATTTAGGCGGAGGCTGGTTATGAAAAGCAGAATACTTGGATGCGCATTGGCGATGGCGCTGTTCAGCGTGATTCCGTCCACCCGCGCGCAGGAGCACAAAATTCCCCTGCGCGATGGCTGGACGATTCAAAGCTCGGCTAAGGTCAGCGATACTGGCGAGAAGATTTCGACTCCCGGCTATAAGACGCAGGATTGGTTACCGGCCACGGTTCCTACCACCGTCGTAGGCACGCAAGTGAAGCAGGCGATCTTGCCCGACCCCGGATACGGAATGAATCTGCGGCAATTTCCGGGCGTCAATTATCCGATTGGCGCGAATTTCTCTCCGATCCCCATGCCCGCGGACAGTCCGTACGTTGTGCCGTGGTGGTATCGAAAATCCTTCGCGTTGCCCAAGGACTACCAGGGAAAAACCGTCTGGCTCAAGTTTGCCGGCATCAACTATCGCGCCAATATTTTTCTCAACGGCAAGCAGATCGCAAATTCCGATGTGGTCGTCGGAGCGTGGCGCACCTTCGAGTTCGATGTTACCGACGCCGCGCATGTTGGGGAAAACGTTCTGGCGATCGAGGTGTGGGCGCCCAAAGAAAACGATCTGGCCATCACTTTCGTCGATTGGAACCCTGCGCCGCCCGACAAAAACATGGGCTTGTTCCGCGAAGTGTACCTTACCGCCAGCGGTCCTGTAGCGATCCGCTATCCCGCGGTCAGCGCCAAAGTCGATTCGCCTGCCAATGATCAGGCGCACCTGATGGTGCAAGCCCTCCTCAAAAACGCCGGCAAACAAGCGGTGAAAGGCACGCTGAAAGGGAAAATTGAGGAGATTTCTTTTTCCCAGCCGGTCGAATTGGCGCCAGGCGAATCGAAAAACGTAACCTTCACTCCCGAACAGTTTCCTCAGTTGAACCTCCGCAAGCCCCGGCTATGGTGGCCCGCTCAGATGGGCAAGCCGGAACTTTATGAACTGACGCTGACCTTCGATCTCGATGGCAAAACCACCGATGTCACCAAAACCAACTTCGGAATTCGCGAAATCCGCTCCGATGTCCAGAGCAACGGCGAAGGACGCTTCCGCCGCGTATTCCAGGTGAACGGCAAAAATATTTTGATCCGCGGTGGCGGTTGGACTCCCGATTTGCTGCTGCGGGAAAACCAAACCCGCATGCAAGACGAATTTCGCTATGTGCGCGACATGGGCCTCAACACCGTCCGCCTCGAAGGCAAACTCGAGCCCGACCAGTTTTTTGACACCGCGGATCGCGAAGGCATTCTCGTGATGGCCGGTTGGTGCTGCTGCGATTTCTGGGAACAGTGGTCCAAGTGGCAAGACACGCACATGGCCATCGCCAAGGCCTCTCTCCAAGATCAAATCTACCGCCTGCGAAGCCATCCCAGTTTGCTCATTTGGTTGAACGGCAGCGACAATCCCCCACCAGCAAATGTCGAGGACATGTACCTGCAAGTGGAAAAAGAATTGCAATGGCCCAACCCCGTCACCTCGTCAGCCACTTCCACACCCACCACCCTCACCGGCGAAACCGGTGGCAAAATGTCCGGCCCTTACGAATATATTGCGCCCTCCTATTGGGTGTCCGATCCGCATCAGCCGGCGGCCACCCAGAAATGTTCGTCCGCTGGCTGCGGTGGCGCCTACGGCTTCAACACGGAAACCAGCATGGGGCCCGCCGTGCCCGTGATCGACAGCATCCAGCGCATGTTGCCCAAGGATCATCTCTGGCCCATCGACGATTTCTGGAATTACCACGCCGGTGGCGGCGAGTTTAAGACCCTCCAGGTCTTCAGCGATGCATTGGACGCCCGCTACGGAAAAGCAAACAGCGCCGCGGACTATTCCTTCAAGTCTCAACTGATGACCTACGAAGGTGTGCGCGCGATGTTTGAGGCCTATAGCCGCAATAAATACACCTCGACTGGCGTGATCCAGTGGATGTTGAACAACGCCTGGCCCTCCATGATTTGGCATCTCTACGACTATTATCTGCAGCCCGGCGGCGGTTATTTCGGCGCCAAAAAAGGTCTGCAGGCGCTCGCTCCGGTCTATGGCTACGACGATCACTCCGTCTGGCTGGTCAGCAGTCGTTATGCGGACACCAAGGGCCTGCAGTTGAGCGTTCGCGTGTTGAACCTCGACGCCACTGAAGTGTTCTCGAAAAAGGTCGCCGTCGAAATGCCAGCCGATAGCACGGCTCGCGTTCTGGAGTTGCCGCAACCCGAACTCGACAAAGCCTCTCCCGCGTATTTCCTCGACCTGCGCATCACCGACGCCGCTGGCAATCTCGTCGGCTCCAACTTTTATTGGCTCTCCAAGAAGCCGGAAACCTTCGATTGGGCCAATTCCACCTGGTTCAAGACGCCCACCAAGGATTACGCCGATTACACCAGCCTGGCGGGATTACCCAAGGTGCGCCTCGACGTCAAAAAGCGCACCGAACCGCAGGGCGCGAATACCGTGGAGCGCATTACCTTGCGCAACCCCGGCAAGAACATCGCGTTTTTTGTTCGCCTCAAACTCGCCAAATCCAATCGTGGGGACGAAATCTTGCCGGTCCTGTGGAGCGACAACTACATCACGCTCCTGCCCGGAGAGACCCGCGAGTTGTCGGCCACCTATCGCACCTCGGACGCGGGAAAAGGCAGTCCGGCGCTTGAGCTTCAGGGTTGGAACGTCCATACCCAGTGATGGAAAAAAACGCGGGCGATCCTCCATCGCCTTGGAGAACCGCAGGGATCCTTCACTGCTGGAACGAAGCAGCCGTGGTGTGTATGCCCGTGGCGTACGGTGTGCCGGCGAAGCCGAACTCCCGGGCGTATTTGCTGGAGTCAAAGAGGTACGGTAATTCGTTCTGGTACAGCATTTCGTAAGATTCTCCCACCAGCGGATCGAACCATCCGGCAATCCGGATCAACGGTCTGCTGAGCACGCGGTATTTCGGAGCCACGCCAAATTCCTTCGCGGCCAGTTCGATAAACTCTTTTCCCGTGGGCGGATTGGGCGCTGTGGAGACATGCCAGGTCTGATTCCAGGCGCTCGCCCGTTCGGCGAGTTGCACCAGGCTTTGCGCCGCGTCCGGTGTGTACGTATAGGAGTGCGGCACGGAGTCATTTACCAGCCACGACGCTTTCTCTTTCTTCGCGAATTTTTCGAACACCAGCAAATTGGGCACGCCATTCCGCGTGTCCGGGCCGTAGAAATCCGCGGCTCGCGCAATCATCCCTGTCAGTGCTCCAGACTTCCACTCATTCATCAGTGTCGTCGCGATCTTTGCGCGGATTTCGCCTTTCTTGCTGCACGGGTTGAAAGGCGTCTCCTCCGTCATCGGGCCGCTGACCTTCCCGTACATATACACGTTGTCAAAGAAAATCAGCTTTGCACCCGCCCTCTTGCACGCTTCGATCGTGTTGCTCATGATACGCGGCCACATCTGCGCCCACAATTTGTGATCGTACTTGAGACCAACAAGCAGATGCACAACGCTTGAGCCCGCTACGGCTCCGATACACTGATCCTTATCCGTGAGATCGGCGGCCACTGTTTCGGTCGCTCCGGATTTTGCTTGTGGATTTCGTCCTACCAAACGGAATGGCTGTTTCTTTGCCGCGAGAAGTGTGACCAGTTCGTTCCCAATGGCGCCGCCCGCCCCCAGAATGGTGATCATCCAAATCCTGCCTTCCGCTTGTATTTGGGACACATCTCAGCGAACCATCTCAGAGAGCCATCGATCCAATCGTGCTTATCTTCCCGTCTCTCCTTGCCTCACCACCTGCCGCCACGTCAGCGCCGCTGCCAACCCGCACCCAGCCAGCACCGGCAGCACCGGCACGCCTTTTGAAATCAGCAAGTACGACGCGAAAAAGCACGCCGCCAAAAAATACTGCCACTTGTACTTCATCTCCACACCAGATACGCGCAACCGATTCCGCACATCAACGCCGCCAGCGCCATCGCCGACGCCTTCACCGATTTCGTCCACTCCGGACGCACCAATCCCTTTCTCCTGCTCTTGCGAATCTCCGCCAGTTGCCGCCGCGCCACCGACAATTCCCAGCCATCCCGCGCCAGCTCCAGTGCCCGCAAAGTCTCTTTCTCCGCTCGATCCACCACGCGCAACCGGCTCAACAGCTCCGCATACTTTAGCTGCGCAAAGAAGTTCTCCGGTGCAATCCCCCGCGCCTCCTCCAGCGCGTCCATCGACTCATACACCTCATAATTCATCGCGTGCGCAATCCCCAGGCACGTCCGCATATCCGCATTCTCCGGATTCTGTGCGCACGCCTCCTGCAATGCCGCAATAAATCTCGCCAACTCCTCCGGCGGCACGGACTGCGGATCGCGCCACGGCAGCGCCGGCAACCCGTTTGCCCCCAAAGGCAGTGTCAGTCCGCTTGCACTCCGCTCGATCGCCGCAATCTCATTCATCTTCACTGCCCCCGGCGTGCTCACGACTTCAGCTCAAATTCCGGATACGCCATCGCTCCCATTTCCGGCAAATCCAGCCCTTCCAATTCCGATTTCGCCGACACTCGTTGCCCCACCAACTTGTCCACCACCCACGCAAACACAAAGCTCATCGTGAACACGAATCCCAGCAACGTCGCCACTCCTACCAGTTGCGCCACCAGTTGGCTCGCGTCCCCATAGAACAATCCCGTCACCGATCCATTCACTCCGTTCCACGCTCCGCCGTAGTTGCTCCTTCCGTCCGCGAACAACCCCAGCGCGATCACTCCCCAAATTCCGCACGCTCCATGCACCGACACCGCTCCCACCGGATCATCGATTTTCAGCACGCGCTCCACAAACGCCACCGAAACGCACACCAGCACTCCAGCAATCAATCCGATCAACGCCGATCCCACCGGATTCACGAACGCGCATGGCGCCGTAATCGCCACCAGCCCCGCCAAAAATCCGTTTCCCGTCATCGACGCGTCCGGCTTCCCATACACTGCCCACATATACAGCATCGCGCTCAGCAGTCCCGTCGCGCTGGCCAGCATCGTATTCACCGCGATCGAACTGATCCGCAAATTCCCGCTTCCCGATGCCCCCAGCGTCGATCCCGGGTTGAACCCGAACCATCCGAACGCCAGAATCAAACATCCCGTGATCACCATCACGATGTCGTGCGCCAGAATCACCTGTGGCTTTCCGTCCCGCGAAAACTTCCCGATCCGCGGACCCAGGATCATCGCGATCGCCAGCGCGCTCACGCCTCCTGCCGCGTGTACCACTCCCGATCCCGCAAAATCCACGTAGCCTTTCCCCAATCCAAAATTCGTGCCCAGATTCGACAGCCACCCTCCGCCCCACGCCCAATTCGCAAACAGCGGATACGTGAACGCCGCAAACAAAAACGACGTCACAATGAACGCCGAAAATTTCCAGCGTTCCATGGCCGCGCCCGTCGGAATCGTCGCGCCCGTATCCATAAACACCATTTGGAACAGGAACAGCACCATCACTCCCACGTCGTACGTTCCTTTGTGCATCAGGAACAGTCCGTGCTGCCCGAACAACCCGAACGATTTCCCGAACAGTGTGATCGCAAACTCCGCATTCAGCGGCGCTGTCCCTCCCAGATTCGCCACCGCTCCCACACCTCCCATCTGGATCGCGAACCCGATCATCCAGTACGCAAACATTCCCACGCCGTACACCACCAGGTTCATCATCATCGTGTGGTTCGCGTTTTTCGCCCGCGCCAGTCCCGTCTCCAGCAGCGCAAATCCCAACTGCATGAACATCACCAGGTACCCGGTGATCAGCACCCACACAAAATTCACCGCGATCTTGTTTTGGCCGACCTGGTTCGCCAGGTCCCCGATCGTCAAGCCTTTCTTCGGATCGCTGACCGTGATGTCGCTGGCATTTCCCGTGATCGATCCGTCCGCATCACCCTTGGCGTGCGCCTCCGCCGATGGCGCCGGAACATTCGCTAGGTCCGTGTCCAGCACCGCCTTCGCCCGCCGCCGCCGTTGACGTTGTAGCCGCGGTCGCCGTCGTCTCAGTTTTTGTGGATTCGTTCGTCGCTGCTGGCGTTGAGTTCGCTTGAGAAAAAGCCGCTGGGGCAATCCACAGCATTGCCGCTAAGATGCCGCAGAAACATCGATTCGCTGTGCTCACCCTCGCCCGTATCCCTTCTTCCACACCGCGTTCTTCAAAAACGCCCGGTTCAGCACTCCCAGAATTCCCGTCAAGCTGATCGCAATCCCCACCAGCACCACCACCATTCTTCCTGCAACCGACGATGTCAGCCCCAGCCCCGCCACGCTAATCACGAATCCTAATAATGACAATAGTATTCCCACAAAAATCATCGCTCGCCGTCCTCAGTTCTCCGCATCTTCCAGCGGCTTGCACTTCCTGAAAATATAAAGTGATCCCGCCAACACCATCGCGCCCAGCGCATAATACACAAATCCGCCGCGCGCCACCCCCACCGCAATTGCCGTGAATCCCAGCAGATACAGCGTCACTGCCCACGCCTGTGTGGAAGTCGCCCCCAACCCTGCACCCCCTCGTCCCGCTTACACCCATACCTCTGGATTCTCGGAACTCTATTGGCCCCGTCACCCGAAACTCCAACAAAAAAATTCAATGCAATCTATGAAAATTTGCTCGCCACCCACCGCCGCACCTGGCTCTCCCCCAAAACCCCCACCCTCTCGCTTTCCTCCTCCCTCGTGATACCATTCGCCAATGCCCGAAACCGCCTTCGCTCCGGCTTCCGCTTCGGACCTGGCTGTCTCTTCCTCTGTTCCGCGCCACTCCGCCTTGGTCCGCATCACCCACTGGATCTCCACTCTCTGCTTCTTCGCGCTCCTCGTCACCGGAGCCGAAATCGTCATCTCCCACCCGCGCTTCTACTGGGGCGAAACCGGCACCAACTACGACAAGCCCCTCTTCCAAATCCCCATTCCCGCCTCGCGCGCCCTCGTTCCCACCGGCTACGGCTACACCATGCCCGATCAGAACGGCTGGAGCCGCTATCTCCACTTCCAATCTGCCTGGATTCTGGTCTTAACCGGCTTGCTCTACTTCATTTCCATGCTGGTCTCCGGCCATCTTCGCCGCGACCTGCTCCCGCAAAAGGGCGATCTCTCCCCGCGCGTCCTCTCCGCCGAAATTCTCAACCACCTCAAATTCAAACGCCCCGGTCCCGAAGAAGCCTGGTCCTACAACGTCCTCCAGCGCCTCTCCTACCTCATCGTCCTTTTTGTTCTCGTCCCTCTCGTGATCTGGTCCGGCCTGGCCATGTCTCTCGGCTTCGTCTCCGCGTTTCCTGCCACCGTCACTCTTCTCGGCGGAGAGCAATCCGCCCGCACCATCCACTTCTTCGTCTCCATCTTTCTCACCCTCTTCGTCCTCGTCCACGTCCTCATGGTTTTCCTCGCGGGTTTCGTTCCCCGCATGCGCGCCATGATCACCGGCCGCGTCCCGGTCTCCTCATCTCCAACCAAGGAGCGCCCATGAGCGACTTCTCTCGCCGCAAACTCATCACCACCGGCCTCGCCGTCGCTGGCGGCGCACTCGGCCTCGGTGTCGCCGCGCGTCTCGCCTCCAAGTACGGCCTCATCCCTCCCGATTCCGGCGGCATCTATGGCGTCGGCGAAACCCTCACCTACGCTTCCCAGCGCCTGCTCACCCGCCACTCCCTCGCCCGCGAATTTTCCCGCAGCCAAATCTCCAAAGCGCCCTTCGCCAACGAAATCGCCCCTCCTTCCGCCGAATTCAAACGCCTGCAAGCCGCCAATTTCGCAGATTGGCGCCTCTCCGTAGACGGTCTCGTCGATCGCCCCACCACCTTTTCCATCGACCAGCTCAAGTCCTATCCCTCCCGCTCCCAGATCACCCAACTCGCCTGCGAAGAGGGCTGGTCCTACATCGCCGAATGGACCGGCGTCCCGCTCTCCCACGTCCTCGAACTCGTCGGCATTCAGCCCCACGCCCGCTACGTCGTTTACTATTCCATTGAGCCCGACTGGTGGGAAAGCATCGACATGTCCGACGCCCTTCATCCGCAAACCTTCATCGCCTACGGACTCAACGGCGCCGATCTCCCCGTCCCCATCGGCGGACCGCTGCGCCTCCGCGTCCCTCGCCAGCTCGGCTACAAAAGCGTCAAGTTCATCAACCACATCACCGTCACCGACAACCTCAAACGCTTCGGCAAAGGCCTAGGCTCCGCATCTCCCGAAGGCGGCTACGCCTGGTACGCCGGCATCTGAACTCCGTCTGCACCAAAAAAAAGAGGCCCCGGTATCCCGAGGCCTCCTCTTGCTTTTGATTGTTGGTTTGACCGTCGTCTACCAGCCGCCCTGGTGCTTTTCCCCGCCGAACAGGTCGCTCATCACGTTCACGCCCTGATCGCACGCATGGTTCAGGCATGGCAGCCCCAATCCATCTTCGATCGAGCGCAACAGCGAGAAGCTGTCGTAGTACGTCGTGCTCTGCACCCCAGCCTTGTCTTGATAGTTCGTTTCCACCGTCAACACCACTTTATTCTGGTTTTGTGGCGGAAATTGCCCCGTCACGCTTTGCGGAGGATTGTAGCCCGTCGGTGGATCCGTCAACCCGCTGTAATCGTTCTCATCCCACACGATCACAATCGCGTTGTTGCCCTGGCACCACGCCGGCGACGCCTTGATCCCTTCCACAATTCGCTCGATCGTCACGTCACCCTGCTGGATCAGTCCCGGATTCAGTCCCGCCTGCAACCCGTCGCTTCCCGGATCGCCCGCGCAGAACGTTCCCACGCCGCCCTTTCCATGTTGGTCGTCGCACTGGTTCGGCACGATGAACGAATACGCCGGAACATTTCCCGTCGCCAGATCGGCGTACAATCCGTTCAGTCCGTCGAAGCCCACCACGTTGTGCATTCCGCTTTCTTCCACGTTCAGAAAGTACGCGAACGGGTTGTGCTTCACCGCATACAGCGCTACCACGTCGTTGGCATACGTCAGCGGCGCAAGGTCCGTGAAGTCCGTCAGGTTGCTCGCTGTCCCGTTGCTGTTATTTACGCCGTACGCCCCGCCCAACGGCAAGGTCTCTTCGTACGCCTTCCATTTCTTGCCCGCTGCCCACAGTTGGTCCGCAATCGTCTGGCCCACCGTTGGCGCTGCCGGTACCGACTTGAACCCATCGATATCCGCCAGGTAGTTGTAGAACGGCGGTGTCCCGCCTAGCGATGGCGGCGTCGATACTTCGTTCCAGAAATCCACTGCTGGCGTCTCCGCGTCTGTGCCCGTGCCCGTGATCGGGCAGATATTCCCCGAATCCACCGGCACCGGTGCATTCCCGCCGCCGTTATCCGCGTTTACGATTCCGCTGGCAATGTTCGGCGTGCAGCTTGTTGAGCCCCAGATCGGAGAATTGTCGCTGCGTATCCCGAAATTCGATCCGCCCACGATCTCCAGGTAGTTCGTAAGGCTCGGATGCCCCACTGCGAAATAATTCGTCGCCAGGTTCACCTTCTTATTGTTGATCAGGCTGTTCAGATACGGCTCGTTCGGATTCCCAATCACTTGGTAGTAGCCGTGATTCTCCATCATGATTACGAATACGTGATCCAGATGCGGTATTTTCCCGTGGTCCGCCCCGTCGTTTGCGAAGACCGGGCTTACCAGACTAGCTGCCGCCAGCATCGCGGCCGCCGACTTCAGTTTCAGATTTATTTTCATACGCTCTCCATTCGTATTTGCACACAGCTTTACAGTCTTGCTTCGCAAGGATGCCCCGCTCGGCAGCGCCCGTCGCGCCACCGTGCAGGTACCGTCACATCCTTTTGAGGTAGGGATCTACAACCGCGCTTGACATTAGTTGCGCTGTATTACAGAACGAAGGCGGGATTGTCACAGACTGAAGAAATCTGCCCGGGAATTCCACAGGGGCGCGCTTTCCTCCCCGGTTTCCTACAGCATTTACCCTAACCGTGAACCTTGGGCGCCCCGGCACGCCCCCGCGCTCTAACGAAATCGCTCAGCCCACGCGACTGAGGGACGGCTAACCCCCCAGGGCCGCGCCTTCTTACACCTTGATCTCCCGCAGCAGCCCGCTCGTCACGTCGTACACAAACCCCCTCACCGTTACACTCGCCGGTATCCACGGGTGCGTCCGCAACTTCTGCAACTGTTGCCGCACATTCTCGTCCACGTTCTTGAATGCATAGAAAAACGCCGGGGCCACCGCCGCCGTCCCTGTCCGGTTCTGTATCCTCGTCCGCAATTCGTCTTCCGTGCTGTGCATCAGCCCGCAGTCCGTATGATTGATCACCATGATCTCTTCCGTCCCCAGCAGGTGATGCGACACCACCAGCGACCGCAGCGAATCATCTGTCACGATCCCGCCCGCGTTCCGTATGATGTGCGCGTCCCCCGTCTTCAGTCCCATCGTGCGGATCGATAGCCGCGTATCCATGCACGTCAGGATCGCCAGCTTCCGTTCCGGACGCGGTGTCAGTTTTCGCAACTCGTGCGTGCGCGCATACACTTCGTTCGCCACCAGCACTTCGTCGATTACGCTCATCGTCGCGTCAGTGTACTCCGCCCTCCCTTTTCCCGCACTGCACGATTTCCCCGATCCGCTCTCCAGCTCGGTGCGCCGGCCCTCGTCAATCTATCTCCATCCCCCAATAAAATCTCAAACCTCGAACAGCCCCCACTGCCATCAAATAGCCCTCACTGTCATCGAACACCCCTCACTGTCATCCCGAACGAAGTGAGGGACCTGCTTTCCGAGTGAACTAGCACAATTCGTTTTCCACCCGTGCTAGCAAGTTTCGTCTTCCGCTCCGTCAAGACAGCCCCAGATCACTGCCCCGGGTGCCCCAGCGTTCGCGCAGCGAACCTGGGTCTTTCTTTGTTTTTTTCTTCTAGCTATCGGCTATTAGCTATCGACTATTGGCTTCCTTGTTTTTTCTTTCTTTTAGCTATCAGCTATTGGCTATCAGCTATCGGCTCTCTTCTCACTGCTTCACCGTCACTTCCACTTCTCCCGACTCGTCTTTCACCTTTGCTGTCCCGCACGTCGTCGGCTTCCCGTTCTTGTCGAACCGGCAACCGAACAGTCCATCCTTCTTTTCTCCGCACTGCCCCGCCTTCACCGCCACCACAAACCATCCCGATCCCATCGGCTGCCCCGCGCCGTTCCCCTGCGTGTAGATCGCCATCAGCACGTCGCCGCTCTGCGTGCTTCCGTTCCCGCACTGATAATTGTCCTGCTTGTACGTGTACAACATCCCGCGCTTCTTATCGAACAGGAATTGCGTGTCCTCTTCCACTCCATCCCCATCGATGTCCACCAGATCCGTCCAGTAGGCCGACGGCCCAGAAGCCTTCACCGTCGCCGGTCCCACTCCAATCGAACTCTTCTGCCCCTGATTCTTCGCCGCCGCGCTCGGTGCCGGATTCGCCGCCTTCGCCGCCGCCACCGGCCCCACGTTCACCGCCGGTGGAGGCAAATTCATCGGCCCCGCCGGAAAATCCTGCCCATACGCCCCCGCACCCATCCCCATCATCCCCATCCCCGCCACCACCACTCCCATTACAAAAAATCCCTTCCTCATCTCGCCACCCTCCGCCCAATACTCTATACCGAACTCTTCCCCTGCTCATCCCTTTCCGCTTCCCAACCTCTCAGCCCCCCTCCTCGCCAATCACCACCCCTGTCCACGCCACATTGGTCCCGCAAGAACATATCTTCGTGTCAGATACCCTGCCGAATCGAGGTAATTGAACCGGAAAGCCCAATGAGATACGTTGTCTTCCATAAATCACCGATGAGATATCTCTCAACATTATTCGCAGGGCTTTTTTTGCTCTTCCACGTAGACTTCGCCTCAGCGCAGGCGAAGGCGTCCAAGGTCTTCCTGTTGGAAGATTCCCGTAATCAGCAGTGGTGCTCGGATCTCTCAGAAGTGACTTGGAACGTGAAGGTGCGGGAAGTTCAAGCGATGACGGTAGCCACATTGATCTACTCAAATGATCTTTTGTCCCAGGTCGACGTAACACACACCGACCAGTCAGGCGACTGGACGGTCTACGATCACTACTTCTTCGACGGCCATGGACAGATTGTGAAGCTCACTCGACTCCTGAATGTTCTGCCCGGCGACAGGAGCGTCTTGCAAACCTTTTCGATAAGTAATGGGCATGCTGAAAAGGTAGCCACCAGTGAGAAGAGGTTGAGCGATGGAACGCCGGTGACCGTCCCTTCTGGGGAATGGCTTCCCGATCTAGCCATCGCCACACAGCCCAAAATGTTTCCCTTTGCCGCGCTGCTCGGTCGCCCTGCAACGCGAACGGCTCCTACGTCTTGCGCAAAGGTTTCAGTAGCTCAGTAGTTTGTTGCGCAGTCCCGTCCTTGCACTATTATCCATATATAACCAAACTGTAAACATTGTAATCCTGAGCAACGAGAAGGATCTGCTTTTTTCCTGTCCAAGCACAACGTCCAATCACCGCCCCAATGCGGGTGCCCAGGCACCGCCTTTTGGTGTCTGGGTTTGTTTTTTCTCTTATTATCAGCGAAGCCGCAGGCGCCAACCCGCCTGCTCTGACTAGCTATCGGCTCTCCTCACTCCCGATGCCCAAACGTGTACATCAAACTCACCATTCCCTCTCAAATTCGCCTGGCTCTCAATCGCCACCGCCGAATTGAAAATACGACGTCCGCAAATACTCCACTTCTGGCCGTATCGACAACGACCCGGTCAGCCGGTACTGAATTCCCGCTCCCCCCGCCCACGCGAAGTGGTTCACATACCCGCGCACCAATCCGCCATTCTCCTCAAAATTTACGCCCGTCTCTCTCGCTCCCCCCACCAGCACCTGCGCGTGCACATCGAACTTCCTCTTCCGCACCGCATAAAAAACCGGTCCGCCCATGTACGTCAAAATATCCGCGCTTCTCCCCGTCTGAAACGCATCGAACGACCGCGAGTATCCCACTTCCACCTTCACGCCAAATCGCCGGCTGAAATCTCCGTTCGCCGACGCCACCAGACCATTCATCGCGATGTTGCCCTGCGACGGCACATCCGATTTCACATACGCATACCCCGCGCCCGCTTCAATCACCGGTGCGATCCCCGCTCGCAACGGCCCTTGCGCCCGCGCTTGCGTAGCCATTCCCATCGCTGCCGCCAGGAGCCACACTTTGCCGATCGTTCTCATATCCCCGTTGACTCCTTCTTCTCCTACGCCTATCCCATGAATCCCAGATTGCTCGTCGGGAAGTTCGCCAAGTTCGGGAAGATCGACGGCAGATTCGTCGCGCTCACGCCGAACCACGTCGCCAACGTCGCCGCGTATTGATCCAGCGCCGTCGTCGGGATCCACCGCCCGTTCTGGTCCGCGTCGTCCGGGCCGCCCAGCGCCAGTGTCGGAAATGTTCCATACAGCGCGTTCCCCTGTACCGCGCCTCCCAGCACCAATTGGTGGCTGCCCCACGCATGGTCCGAACCTTGATTCGATCCTGGCTCCAGCGTCCTGCTGAATTCCGAAAGCGTGAACGTCGTCACCTGGTTCGCTACTCCCAGTTCTTGCGTCGCTTGATAAAACGCGGACATGCCCTGGCTCACGTACTTCAGCAGTTGCACCTGCTGCGGCAACTGGTCCGCATGCGTATCGAATCCTCCATACGAGCAGAAGAAGATCTGCCGCTGCACTCCCAGCGCGCTCCGCGCCGCAATCACCTGCGCCACCTGCTGCAATTGCTGCCCTAAATAATTGTTAGGGAATTGTGTCTGCAACGGCGTCACGCTTTGCAACGCATCCGAAAGCACCTGCGCGAACTTTACCGCTTGTCCCGTCACCGCGTTTGCCGCCTGCACCATCGACAACCCGCTGTCGAACGTCAGCAGTTGTTGCGTCGCCGTGTACCGCGCCTGCGCTGCCGCCGTACTGTCGAATCCCTGCAGCCCCGGCGGCTGCCCCGGATTCATCGCGAATGGCCGCGAGCTGATCCCCGTGCAGAACACCGGATTCCCGGAAATGGACAGCACCGGCGGAAATTGCGCCGCCGCATTGAACGTCTGCACATTGTCCGCAACCTTGCCCGCCCATCCCGCCACCGGCACTCCCGCCAGTTGCGCGCTCTGCCATTGATCCTGTTGGTCGGAATGCGAATACAAGTTCTGCGGCAGGTTCTTGTACGTCTTGTATGTCGCCTGCGTCGTCGGCTGCACCAGCGTTCCTACGTTCGCCACCACCGCCAGCGACTTCTGACTATTAAAATATCCCTGCAGCTCCGGCATGCTCGGGTGCAGTCCGTAAATCGCCTGCCCATTCTGCTGCAGCGGCAGCAACTGGCTCTGCGGCAGCGCTAGCACGCTCCGCGCCTGCTGATACTGCGCGTACCGCGAATCGATCGGCACCACCATGTTGTTTGCGTCATTTCCGCCGAACAGGAAGATGCACACCAGCGCCTGGTAATTCGTTGTCCCTTGCGCCAGCGCTCCCACCAATCCCAGCTTGCTTAGCCCTCCCACCAGGCTCGCCCCTGCGGCCGAGCAGCACGCCAGCCGCAACATATCTCTCCGTGTGTGTCGTGTCGTCATCCCCGCTCCTCTGTCTAGTGCTGCACCTGGTACATCGACGACGACAGATACAAATACGTCGCCGCCTGCGCCTGTCCTTTGATATCTGTCGGGTCTACAGCCCCCACCGCCGTCAAAATAATTTGCTTCATCGCATCCGGTGTCGTCCCGTGCAGGAACAACGTGTCCAGCCACGCCACCATCTGGTCCGGCGTCCCCGCATTCACTACCGGGCTCAAATCCAATTGCGTGTTCGATCCCAGCGCCCCGTACACCGCCTGGTTCACGAAATTCATCCTCGCCAGGCTCGAACTCGTATCAAAAATCGCGAATTCCGGCCCGTTCAGCGATGTCCCCGCGATCGGATTCACCGGCGGGAAAAAGTTGAACACCGTCGCTGGATAGAACACGTTTTGCTCCATGCTGTCCGCCGTCTGCGGCAAGCCTCCCGCATCTGTCTTTGCGTGGAACGCCCGCGCGATGCTCGCGATCACCACCACCGGTTCCCGCAACTTGCCGTCGGTCAGTGTCGCCGTCGCCGGGTTATCGCCCTGCCGCGCTTCCGGATCCAGCAGAATCGCCGCAATCGTCGCCTGCATGTCCCCGCGTTTTCCCGATCCATAGCCGTTGAACGTTCCCGTGTTGAACGCCGTCGCCACCCTCTGCACATACGCCGGGCTCGGATTGCTGCTCACCAGCTTCACAATCAGCTGTTGCGCCACGAACGGCCCCACGTTCGGATGATTGAAGATAATTCCCAGCGCCGCCGCCAGGTCCTGCTCCGCGCTCTGGCCCGCCGGTATCGTCTGACCCAGGATCGTCTTGGCTCCCGTGTCGTGCAGCGCTTCCACCGCCACCATCGGCCCGCCAAAATATTCCGGGTTGTGATTTTGCGAAGGCTTCCCCGGCGTCGGCGGATACGTCCATCCTGTAAACGCCCGTCCCAGGTCCATCACGTCGTTTTGCGTGTACGTCGGCATCAGGTTTCCAGTGCTGTCCAGCACCGGCGTTCCGTCCGGATTCAACTGGTTCAATCCCAACGTGAACAGCTGCATGATCTCTCGTGCGTAATTTTCGTTCGCGTGTTCTCCCGGTGGTGGCGCGTCGTTGTTCACCATGTTCAGGAAGTTGCCTATCGCCGGCGTCAACGTGATGTCCGTCATCACATTCAAATAATTGCCCAGCGCATCCTTGTCCAGCGTCCGCAGGTAGTTCGTGAAACCCAGCGGGTCGCTCGTCGTTCCCGCGCTCACCACCCACAATTCATTCAACGCGAAGGCCGTGCGCAGCCTTACCTGATCTCCTCCCGCAATCGAGTTCAGGAAGAACGTCTGCTGCACATCGCTCACGCTGTCCTTCGGCCGTGGATCCGGGTACGGTGTCACCGTCGCTGCCAGTTGGTTCTGCAGATACGTGTCGAAGCCCAGCTCCTCCGTTTGGTTCAGGCTTTCCATGTCCGGACCGAACGAGCTCTGTTCCAGAAATCGCACCGCTGCCGCCGAACTCACCGGCGTCCCCGACGTCGTCACGTTCACGCTCAGCGTGTTCGAAGTCCCTCCGCCCGGCGCCGGATTCGTCACCTGTATCGCCACCGAACCCGCTTGCGAAGCCGTCGCGCTTCCGACCGCCGTGATCATCGTTGACGTCACGTACGTCACCTGCATCGCTTGTCCGCCAAACGTCGCCGTCGATGTGCTCACAAACCCCGTTCCATACAGCGTTATCTGGAACGCGCCCACTCCCAGCGTCGCCGGGGTGATCGACGTCAGCGCCGGCACCGGATTGCTCAGCGTCACCGTCGCCGTATCCGACTTCGTGTTGTCCGCCAGGCTTACCGCCTTGATCGTTACGCTTCCCAATCCCTGGATCACGTTCGGCGCCGTGTAATTTCCGTTCCCGTCGATCGAGCCGACCGTGCTGTTCCCGTAATTCACTCCGTTCACCGACCACGTCACGTTCTCATTCGTCGTCCCCGTCACCGTCGCCTGGAATTGCTGTACATTTCCAGAGCCGATCGTCGCCGTCTTCGGCGCCACCGTCACCACAACATTCGAAGTCGACCCCACCACCTGCACATTAAACGGCGCCGACGTCGATCCTCCCGGATCCGGATTCACCACCGTTACCGGTTGCGTCCCGATCTGCGCGGCCGTCGGTGTTCCCACCGCCAGCAATTGCGTCGTCGCCACGTACGTCGTGCTCCACGCCACTCCGCCCAGATTCACCACCGACGTCGGCGTAAATCCCGTGCCGCTCACCGTCAGTTGTGCCTGCGCGTTCGTCTGCAACGTTGTGGGCGTCACGCTGCTGATCACCGGGATCGCATTCTCCAAAGTAATCGTCGCGTTCGCCGATTTCGTCGTGTCCGCCACGCTCGTTGCGGTCACTGTCACCACATTCGCCGTCGGCGCGATCACCGGTGCGGTAAACACTCCTGTCGCCCCGATCGTCCCCGTCGTGGAGTTTCCTCCCGCCACGCCGTTCACCGTCCACGTAACGCTGGTGTCCAACGCCCCCGTCACCGTGGCCGTCAACGCCTGCGTGCTTCCCGTGCGCAATGTCGCGGCGGTCGGCGTCACCGTGATCGAAACTCCCGCCAGCACCGTGATGTTCACGCCCCCAGACTGGCTCGCTCCCGGATTCGGATTCTCCACCGTAATCACTTGCGTTCCCGATTGCCCGCTCGTCGCCGTCCCCGTCGCCGTGATTTGCGTTGACGACACCACGGTCGTTGTCAGCGGCACGGTCCCCATGTACGCCGTCGCGCCCTGCGCGAAATGCAATCCCGTGAGCGTCAACGAAAACGCACCCGCGCTCACACTCGTCGGCGACACGCTCGAAAGCACCGGCACCGGATTATTCAGTGTCGCGCTCGCGTTCCCCAGTTCCCGCGCGTTGCTGGTTTTTGCTGCCGTTACCGTAATTGTGTTTGGTGTTGGAGGAAATTCCGGCGCGGTGTACATCCCCGTCGCGTCAATCGTTCCCAAAGTCGCGCTGCCGCCTGCAATTCCGTTGACCGACCAGCTCACCGCCGGCTTCGATCCGTCGCCCGTCTTCGCGGCAAACTGTTGCTGCCCCACTCCGGGAATCGCCATCCCCGTCGGCGTCACCGTCAACGCCGTCAGCGTCGGTTGACCGTTCTCTCCCGAACCCGGCAGGATCGCCTGAGCGCACCCGCCCAGCATCACCGCCACTCCCGCCAGCACCGCCAGTCCGGAACGCTTCACGGCTCCTCCCGTCACCCCACCCGCTCGCCGCACACCCATCCTCAAACTCCATTCCCAAGGGTGTTTCTACTGCGGCGGGCCGGTTTCGAAAGAGTACGGGTATCAACCTTCCGCTTCTACTGGCCCCCCGACCAGATTCCGTCCAACTGTTCCCGTTTCTTCATTCCGCAACCCCAACCCATGTTGCCTCCCCAGTTATCCTCGCCATTATCAAAATAATTAAACTACGCGCATTGTCATCCTGAGCAACGCGAAGGACCTGCTTTTCCGCCGCGCGCCAGCACGACCTCAAATCCCCGCCCCGGTTTTGCTTTTTCTTGCCTTTAGCTTTCCGCTATTGGCTATCCGCCTGGTTTCTTCTTTCCGTCTCGGTTTGTCTCTTTCTCTTGATGGACTCGCACTGTTTATCCACATAGAACCAAATTACGAATATTGTCACCGCCCCGGTTTTGCTTTTTCTTGCCTTTAGCTATCAGCTATTGGCTATTAGCTATAGGCTCTTCCACCCATCACTGCATTCCCCTCCTCAATGCGCTACTCTTCTTCCTTAAGGAGCCGTCCATGCGGTTTCCTTCCTCTCATTCCCGCTGCCTCCTTTCGGCCACTCTTCTCCTGACCACGCTCCCCCTCCGCGCCCAATCTCCACCCCCCACCGTCGAAATTCGTCAGCTCCAGCAAATCAAGCAGGGAAGTAGCGGCTGGTTCCACATCGAGGCCAACTCCCCCGTCACCCTGCGCCTCGAGCATCTCGCCGGCACTGGCGCCGCCAGCTTCGAAGACGGTTCCTCCGAATTCCATCTCTCCAAATCCGCCGATGTCGAAGTCTACGGCTCCGTCGCCAGCGATCTTGCCGCAGACCTCTCCCTCTCCGCCTGGCTCGACAACTCCCCCACCCCCGCCGCCACCGCCTTCTTCGACGTCATCGCCTCCACTCCCGATCCCCGCATCTTTTGGGGCGCCCAGGACATCACCGGCTCTTCCCAATCCGTCGTCGTCGGCCAGCAACTCCTCCTCAACGTCACCCTTCACCCCAGCCTCGAAATTCTTACCGAAACTTGGACCATCGAGCCGCAAGGCGACTATGTCGGCGGCTTCGTCCACACCCCCGCGCGCGGTGGACCCCAACCCGTCACCCGCAACGGTCCCTCCATCACTTTGTATTGGGTTCGCCCCGGTCTCGATCGCCGCATCACCTACCGCGTCACCACCGCCGACGGTCAATCTGCTTCCGCCACCGTCCACTTCGATGTCCAAGGGCCTTCACTCCGCGACGTCATGGTCGTCCAACCCATCGACATCACCGTTCGTCCCGGCGATGATCTCGGTTCTTCTTATATGGATTTTGCCGGCTCCGGCATCTGGTTCCAGGCTCACTACAATCTTCCCGCCGGCCTGCTGCGCAATTACACCTGGGCTCAGGTCGTCACCCAGGACCTCATATTAATAAGGATAGGCGCCGACCACCTCGTCTGCCGCCCGCAATCCGATCCCCAGGCTGAATTGGGCGCGGCACTCGACACCGACTATCCCTACGATTGGCACAATCCCGTTCGCGACAGTCCCCCCATCCAGTTGCAGCCCGACATGGAAGAAGTCTCCCGCGATTTCCACGCTCGCATGTATCTTCTCTGGGGCTCTGGCATGTCCAACTCCATTGTCGTCCCGCTCGGCTACGTCCCCTGGCACTTCCAGGGTCACGTCATCCGCAAGGATCTCCTCGCCAACTCCTGGACCCTCCTCGACGGCTCCGGCGGCCCCGACGACCCCGCCCATCCCTACCGTTCCACCCGCAGCTATCCCACGTGGTCCGCCGTCATCCCCTACTCCGGCCAAATCCACTGCCACCATTAAAATTTTTGGAGTTTCTTCTCTTCGTGTTCTCTCAGTGTTAACGGACCAACCCGGTGCCGCGCCCTTCCCACTTAAGGCTGCGGATTTTTCCATCCGAACCACGATCCTCGCGACATCTCAACCATGCGGAACGCAGTGAAGCCCGGGAACGCCAATCTCCCGATTGGCGTCTCTTCGCTATCAGCTATCAGCTATCAGCTATCGGCTTTCTTTTCGCCCGGGCGATCTTTTCTTCAGCCCTTGCGCTACAATGAAATCGAACTACAGCGACTCGAGGTCCGCCACGTGAAAATCGAAATCCGCGACCAATCCCTCGAAGCCAGAATCCAGCAGCAAGTCCGCGCCACCGAATCCGGCAGCATCGAAGAAGCCCTGCTCCACCTCCTCGAAACGCAGGAGGAACAGGATCGTTGGCTCTCAGAAAATCGCGATGCGATTAACGCCAAAATCCAGAACGGCCTCGATCAACTCAATCGCGGCGAAGGCATCCCCGACCACGAACTCCGCGCCCACCTCACCCGTCTCAAAAATCAAAAATAAATTACGCCGCGTTACCTCCTCGCGCCGCAAGTCGCGCTAGATCTGGTCGAAATTTGGATGTATCTCGAAGAGCATGCCGGTCTGGCCTTGGCGGACAAAATAGAATTGGCCATTCTCGACAGAATTGCCTTACTGACAACCAATCCAGCCGCCGGTCATTATCGCCGCGACCTTACCGCCGAGAACGTTCGGTTTTTCCCTGTCTATTCCTACTTGATTGTCTACAAACCGGAAACAACCCCGTTGCAGGTCGCTGCGATACTCCACGGTCGTCGAGATCTAGCCGAGATATTGAAAGCGCGCATTTAACCTACTTAGCACGATGGTCTTACTTCTCTTGCTTTTGGCTATCAGCTATTGGCTATCGACTCTCTTTTTTCATCTCCCATTCACCACCTCCGCGCGATACTCTACCCATCCATGCGCACTACGTCCCTTCGCCGCGCCGCCAAACGCTGGCATCGCTCCTATCGCGAAGTTCGCATGGTCGCCCTCGCCCTCAAGTCCGGCAGCCATCCCGTCCTCGCCCACGTCGTCTCCATTCGCCGCTGCAATCTCGCCTGCACCTATTGCAACGAGTTCGACAATTTCTCCAAGCCCGTTCCCACCGCCGATCTACTCTCCAACGTATCGACACCCTCGCCTCCCTCGGCACCACCGTCATCACCATCACCGGCGGCGAACCCCTCCTCCATCCCGATCTCGACCTCGCCATCGCCCGCATCCGCCATCACGGCCGCATCGCCATCCTGGTCACCAACGGCTATCTCCTCACCGCCGATCGCATCCGCCGCCTCAACGCCGCCGGCCTCGATCAGCTCCAGATTTCCGTCGACAACATCCAGCCCGACGAAGTCTCCAAGAAAAGCCTCAAGGTCCTCGACCAGAAACTCCGTCTCCTCTCCGAGCACGCCGAATTCAAGGTCAACATCCACACCGTCGTCGGCGCCTGCACCGCTCATCCCGAAGACGCCGTCGCCATCGCCTCGCGCGCCAAGGAGCTCCACCTCATCTCCACCGTCGGCCTCATTCACGACGACGCCGGCCAGCTTCGCCCTCTCAATCCCGCCCAGCAAAAAGCCATGGACGACATCGCCGGCAACTCCAAATCCATTTTCTCCTTCGCCACTCACAATCCCTGGCTTCGCAATCTCACCCGCGGCCTTCCTTACGACTGGCACTGCTCCGCCGGCGGCCGCCATCTCTACATTTGCGAAGACGGCCTCGTCCACTATTGCCTCGCCCAGCGCGGACGCCCCGGCATCCCTCTCTCCCGATACACCCGCGCCGACATGGCTCGCGAATCCCAAACCCCCAAATCCTGCGCCCCCTTCTGCACCATCTTCTGCATTCAACGCGTAGCCCTTCTCGATCGCCTCCGCGCCAACCCCGCCAAAGCCCTTCGCGAACTCTTCCAGCCCCAATCCCCCGACGGCGCTCCCCTCGCTCTCCCGCTCCCCGTACGCTTCCTCACCGCTCTCTTCCTCCCCTCCGACTCCGCATCCTCCTCCACCTCCACCCGCTTCTTCCGCAAAGCCGCCACCCGCCTCCTCAACCTCGACTAACCCCTCTCCGCCGCTTTTATTAGAGATTCCTAAGTTGAACAGCGCTGATGACCCTTGTGTTATTCGTTTACAATCTTATTTTCGTCCGCGGAGGAAACTGCGATTACGCGCGGGTTGCCGGCGGCCATGCAGCACGCGATCATCCCTTAGCGCGGGTGGGTTTTGGTGCCGATTCTTCGGGGCAGCGGCGTACACGATCAGATAATCTCTCGCACCGGATTAAAGTCGCAGCGCTTTCGAACTCAGGTCTGGCGACGGTCCCGATCTCCGGGATAACTCTATGATCGCCAGTCTGTTTATCGCTTTATGGATTTCTACGTCCAGGACTCCGTCTGCGGCTCGCCAGCTGTCTACTGCGATGAAGTCCTTCAGATTTCTTCAAGGTCAGCAATCGCTTCCGGGTTGGATCAACAAAGCCGCTCATGGGCGGCGGCGTTCTTGCCTTTTACTGCGTATGCGGTCAAAGGCTTCTTCCCCATCGATGGCCTTCACCTTGCCGGCCTTAATCTCGTCGTATCGGCCATCCGCATCTCGCGCGTTTGCGCAATTTCCGCAAGGTAGCCCGCCATGGCATCTTCCACCAAATCGCCCGGTTCGCGGCCCGTCGTCGCGGAGAGTTCCCTCAGACGCGATTCTGTTTCCGGCTTCAAGTGCACTACCATAAAAATCAGTCTAGGCACCCCACCCAAAACTGTCAAAGCCAATTCCTGCTCCACCTTGCCCAGCCGATTCTTGGGCACTCCGGCAGGAATCAGCTGAAATCTCGGATGCCCATCCAAGGACACCCTCATCAAAATCCGCTCGCCACAACTCCCGCAACAAGACACCGTTCCGGGTGGCGCATCCTTCCGCGAATTTTTGCGGAATGGTGCGTCCCTCCCGTTCAGCACGATCCATCCCGCTCACAGTCATGGCCGTTGTTTTTTCTTGCCTTTAGCTATCAGCTATCGGCTATAGGCTATCGGCTGAATCTGTCAGCTGCATTCCGGCGCGGGCCGCTAACAAAAAGGCTCCCCACCTCAAAAAAGCGCAGCGGCCTGTGCACCTCCCGCGTGATGCCGATTCGCACCGTTGTGCCGATGACTTCCGGTCTCTCGCACTGCCGTTCCCAGCCAAAGCGGACCGTCGGCGCACAGGTCCACCCCGTCCACGCGCTTGTCAATCTGCAATGCAGCCGCAAGGCGCCCAGGTCCGCGCGCCACATCTCTCAGTTTCTCCGTCTTGCGGAACCGCATCATGAAACGGATTCCTTCCAGCGGCTCAATTGCGCGCAGCAGCACTCCTGCCCCAACTCCGTGTTCTTCCGACGACACATTCAGCATGTACGACGTCCCGTAGATGAAGTACACATACGCAAAGCCGCGCTCCAGAAACAGGCTTTGGTTCCTGGCGGTTCGTCCGATGTACGCATGCCCGCTGCTGTCTCCGGGTGGGTAAGCTTCCGTCTCCACAATCCGGCCGCTCAACCGGTTTCGCCCGATCTTGCGCACAATGGTTTTCCCGATCAGGTATCGGGCTAGCTCAGCCGTGTTACTCGGCAGGCTGCCGCGCGATAGCCGATGGATTTCCTGCGCGAGAAGCGACTCGGTCCGCATTTCAGCGCTGCTCAATGTCCGGCACGCGCCGTCTAACGTTTCTGGTACGGGTGGAAGATGTAGTCCTTCGCCTTCACCGCCACATGGCATGAATTTCCGCAATCGGCCAGGCTTTTCTCATCCGCCGTGAACTTGTTCGTCGCAGCATCGTAGTTGAACACCGCGTATCCCCACCCGCCGGTTTTCGGAAATCGCTTGCTGTCTTTTTCCATCACAAAAGCCTGCTTAAACACGTCGGGCACATCCACCGCGAATTGAGCTTCCGTGCTCTTCTTCGGCTTCCACTGCAGCTTCACGATCATTGAGCCTTCGGGGAAAGCCTGCCCGTTGCCCGGAACTCCGGCCTTGTACGCATGGATCATGGCCGGGTTGGCGACGATCACCTTCAGCACTTCCTCGGTGCGCGCGGACGACACCACCGACCAGTCCTCGTATCCCTTGAAGTCGGAGAACGCGATTCCACCCGGCGATATCAGCGAGTACTTGTCCTGCGCGTAAACCGCCGCGGCCACCAGGACGGCGAGCATCGCCACGGCAATAAACGTAAAGCCGCCGAATCGTCCCCCAGCAGTGCCTGTCTCGATCTTCGGTTCTTGCGCTTGCGCTGCCGATTCCGTCACCCGTTCCATCATGATGCGTTCTCCTTCACCAAGCGGCTTTCTAAACCCGACGAATGTAACTCGATCCAACTTAGGATGCGCCAGCCCCCTTACTTCTTCTCCCGTTGAGTGCCGGTAGCAGAAGTTTCAGAAGCGCTTCGTCCGAGAACGGGTTCTGACCGGAGATCAACTCGCGATCGTGAAGGACGTAGCTCTTCCATGGAGCCACCACACTTACGTCACCGCCCGCCGTACGCAAGGCGAAGTCCGGGTAGAAGAGAACCTTACCGCCAATCTCAATCGGCTCCCGCTGCTGCTCTTCCGCCGTCGAAAAGATGGTCATCTTATATCCAGAATAAATCCATCCTTGAGCCTTTGCCCGCGCTCCAGCGGCATCGCCCGCTGCCAGCAGTCCGACCACCTCCGTCGAATTCGGTAGAGCGGAGAGAAGGGAAATCGGGCCATGGCAGAGCACCGCCGTAGGCTTGGATGTTTCATGAAAGTGTCTCATCACCGTGCCGGCGTCGGGATCATCCAGAAGATCCATCATCGGCCCGTGGCCGCCGGGCACGAAAACAGCGTCATATTGATCCAGCCCCGATGCGATGACCTCCGAGATGCGTGTTGGATTCTTGAGCCCAGTCAGGCTATCGCGGAATTTTAGGTAGTCCTGAAGTCTGGCCTCGTCCCCGCCGAAGAAATCGGCGATAGCCGAATGGACATCCATTTGCGGCGTGTTGCCTTTGGGGTTGGCGAACGTGATTTCGTAGCCTTCCTTCATCAAGGCGCGCACCGGAACCGTCAGTTCGTTCAGATAGTAGCCGGCGCCCGCATAAACCTTGCCATCTTTCAATGGCAAGCCGTGACCGCTCGAAACGAGCACCAGGACTTTTCCTCTTGTCGTCATTTTGTTCTCCTCTCTGCAATCGAATCTGTTTGTCGCGATCGTCGCTTGTGCAGACCAACCCAATGTTCCAACCCCTCGGCCTCCGCCACCTCCTCCCAGGGGCTAACCGTACTTCAACGATGTGCTTTGACCGACCTCGATAATGTAGCCGTCCGGATCGCGAATGTAGCAGCGAATCTCGCCGTACTTCGGGATTGGCTCCGTGAGGAACTCGGCTCCTCGACTCTTCCACAACGCGTAACACGCCTGAATATCCGCAACGCGGAAATTCATAAAGCTGTTGATGTGATTCGGGTCGGGAACGCTCAGCGTCACCGTCGGTTTATCCGCTGTCGGCCCACCCCCCACATTCAGAATGATCCAGATATTTGCCAGCTGAAGATACGGAGGCGCGTTGCCGTCACCCATGGTCAGGATGCGAGCGCCGAACACCTTTTCGTAGTAGCGCGCCGATCGCTCGACGTCCGCGACCGTCAGAAAATGCGCAACGGTAAGCCCTTCCCGCGGAGGCATTTCATAGCTTTTCTGTTCGACTTGTATCGCGTCCATGGATCGCTCCTTTCGACATCGTGCTCCTCAAAATTCCGCTCAGAATAATTTCACACCACCAGCAAAACCTTCCCGATACCGCCGGCCTCCGCAGCCGCTTGCGCCTCGGCCGCTTGGCTGAGCGGCAGCTTGCGGCCGATCGGGATCACCAGTTTGCCGTCGCGGACCGCCTCGGCCATGAACTGCAGAGTTTTCGCGTCACCTTTCGCGTACACCGGTACCACCTTTACGGCGGGGTACTTCTCCGCATTCCCTGGTGCCCCCAGAACCGATGCAAACACTCCTCCTGCCTTAACCTTGGCGATCAGTTTTTCCGCGGTCTTGCCGTTGACGGCATCGGCTACCGCATCCAGCATCGGAAGATTCGCAATCGCATGGTCGTCATCGGTTGCCACCAGCTGATCTGCGCCGATGGCCTTCGCTTGATCCATCTGGCTCCTCATCACCCCTGCAATCACCACTGCTCCCCGTTGCTTCGCCGTGAATACCGCCGAACGTCCCACACTTCCTGCGGCCCCAGCGACCAGAACCGTCTGCCCCGCTTTAATCCCGGTAGCGGCAATCAGTTGGTTCCCCGTCGTGGTCACCAGCGGCAGCGCCGCCGCTTCCACCAGATCGAGTCCATCCGGAACTTTCGCCAGAACCGCGGCTTTCACCACGCAGAGCTCCGCGTAGGTGTCCGCCGCCATGGCAAAGACCTGCTCGCCCTCGGCAAACCCTTGGACTCCGGGCCCAACCGTGGCGACTTTGCCCGCAAAGTCCGCTCCCACCAGCCCCGGAAACTGGATGGGATAATAGTCTTTCAGCAACCCAGCTCGTCGCTTGAAGTCGATCGGATTCACACTCGTGGCCGCAACACGCACCAATATTTCGCCCGGTCCCGCTACCGGGTCGGGGAAGTCCTCGAACTTGAGTACTTCAGGACCGCCATATTGGTGGACTACAATGGCTTTCATAGTTCATCTCCCGTGTGTGCGATGGCCACAACCAGCGAAACCCTTTAGATGCTTTTCATGCTTGGTCTGGCCGAATCGAAACCCGGAAAACTCTTCGGAAAACCCGGGTACTAGACGTCCGCGCCCAATCCTCGAACCGCGCTGCTCCTGGCTGGCTTGGCCTTTCTGGCAATCCCGTTTGCCTCCAAGCGCCGGTTGCCCCAGATACCGCTTTTCGATCGACTATCGGCTGAACGCGGTTGCCCCAGGTACCGCTTTTCGGTGCCTGGGTCTTGGGGTTGCTTTCGGTTTTACTTCTGGTTTTGCTTTTGTTTTTTCTTGCTATTAGCTATTGGCTATCGGCTATAGGCTATCGACTGAATCTCCCCGCCGCTCATTGCGGCAGGTTCATGCGTTTCAGCAGATCGGCGTAGCGTGGATCCGAGCGCAGAAAATCGTAACACCGCATGCTCTTTAACAGCGTCAGGTGTTCGGATCGCGCGGCGAACGCTTTCTCAAGCCAGAAAAAAGCCTGCTCCTTGTCGCCCAGGAAGCTGGATTCCTCCGCGATCACTCCGGGGTCCACGTACGTGTGCGGTTCGCGCTGCTTGAGCAGTTCGATATAGCGCGCAACGGCGGGCTTATAGCCGGAAGCGGCGAACACCTTCGACACTTCCTGCATATCGGCGATTCCGTCCCGATCATCATTCAGGGCGTTCAGTTTTTTCCATTCGTCCAGCCACAGATCGTAGTGGCCTTGATAGCGGTACAGAAGGCCAATATCCCCGTGCGTGGCGGCGAAGTTGGCGTCCATCTCGATAGTCTTTTTCAGTTGCTCCAGAGCCTGGTCATCCTGGCGCGCGCACACCAGCACCTGTCCGTAATTGTCGTTGAACTTCACGTTCAGGGGTTCCAGTTCCACGGCCCGCTTCAGATGTTCAATCCCCTCCTGATAGTTACCGATCCAGGCGCTCTGCAAGCCAAACCAGTGATGAGCGTTGGCGTATCGCGGGTCCAGTTCAATGGCGCGAAGAAATTCGCGCCGCCAATCGGCCCATTGCCAGTCCAGGAAAGCGGCCTGCCCCAGCGCGCCGTGCGCGGCGGCGTTGGAATCGTCGATGGCCAGCGCCTGGTTGGCGGCGGCTTTGATTTCCGGGACGGCCACTTTGGAGGGAACCGGCATGTAGTCGCCAACGACAGACCAGTAATCGGCGAGCCCCACATACGCATCGGCGTATTTGGGATCGCGCGCAATGGCCTGCGAGAAAAGTTCCTTGGACTTGGTGAGCGCTTCGGGGGTGCGTTTCTGCCAGAAGTAGCGGCCCTGCAGATACAGCTGGTAGGCCTCCGGATCGGATGTACCGCTCTTGGTGATTTTGGCTTTCTCCTCGCCCGTCAGGTGCTGGCGAAGGTGCGAAGAAATTTCGGAGGCGATTTCCTGCTGCACGGCGAGCACGTCGGACTGTTTGCGGCTGTATTGCTCGCTCCACAGATTGCGGTTGGTGCGCGCATCGGTCAGCTCTGCGCTCACCAGAAGATTGTCTCCCTGTTGCGCGACCCGGCCCGTGACCACCGCTTCGACTTTGAGCTCCGCAGCGGCTTGCTGCGGATCGACGTCCTTACCCTTGTAGCGAAACACCGCGCTGCGCGAGCGCACCGAAAGATTCGGGAGATTGGAGAGCGTGCTGATCAGGCTCTCCGTAAGGCCGTCCGAGAGGTACGCCGCGTTGGGATCGGCCGCGCCATTCGTGAACGGCAAAACCGCCAGCGACTCGATGGCCCCCGAAGAGTGCGGCGCGAACGAGCGGTACAGTCCGTACCCAATCGCCAAAACAGCGAGCAGTGCCACAGCAGCGAACGCCAGGAATTTTTTCTTGTGGCGCGTCACTAGACCGGCGGCAATCGCCGAGTCGGAAACATCCGCGGAACGTTGCACCGACGACCCACCGGATGCGCTCGAAGCGCTCGCGATGCGCGCGGCGGAAGCGGCGCCCACGGCGCTGGACGACGCGGCGGAGTCCGAGAAGATGGCCGTGCGCCCTGTGTCGGAATCCCGCTTCAGCCGCTGCAGATCGGTGCGCAGTTCGGCCGCGTGCTGGTACCGGAGATTGCGATCTTTCTCCAGACATTTATTAATAATGTCTTCGAGTTTCGGCGGCAGATCGGGATTCAGCCGGATGGCTGGCGCGGGAGTCGCGTCCAGGATGGCTTTGAAGATCACCCCGGAGCTTTCCCCCCGGAATGGCAGAGTGCCCGTGGCCATTTCGTATAGCACCACTCCGAACGAAAATAGATCGGTGCGCGAATCGAGTTGCTTCGCGCGCACCTGCTCGGGAGACATGTACGCCACCGTACCCAGCGTGCTCCCGGGGCTGGTCAGTTGATCGGGATCCACTCCCACCGTGGCCAGCGAATCGGCGCTCCGCGAATGGGAGGAAGAATCGGAAACTTTGGCCAGACCGAAATCCAGGATTTTCGCGTGGCCTCGCTGCGTCACGAAGATGTTCGCCGGCTTGATGTCCCGATGCACGATCCCTTTGGCGTGAGCCGCGTCCAGCGCGTCGGCGATTTCTATGCTCAGGGCCAGCAGCAGGTCGGTTTCCAGCGGCTTGGAACCGATCGAGTGCTTCAGCGTCACGCCTTCCAGGAATTCCATCGCGATGAACGCCTGCCCGTCCTGCTCTCCGATGTCGTAGATGGTGCAAATATTCGGATGATTGAGCGCGGACGCCGCCTGCGCTTCCCGTTCGAATCGCGCCAGCGCCTGCGGATCGCGGGCCACCTCAGTGGGAAGAAATTTTATCGCCACAAACCGTCGCAGCCGCGTGTCTTCGGCGCGGTACACGATCCCCATGCCTCCGCCACCAAGTTTTTCGACGATGCGATAGTGCGTGAAGGTTTTGCCGATGAGGGGATCGGAGTCGGGCATGAGATAAATAGTGTAGGTGCAGGGCGAAGCGAGAGTCAACGCACCGCTGGCTGGAGTTTCCCTGCATTCAGAAATCGATACTGACTTAGTGGGTGGCGCTTCGCTACACACGACTTCCGCCTTCTAATCAGCGAGAGTTGGCTATACTAACGGAACTCAACCGATCTCCAGGGGGCACATGTCCGAATCAATTCCCAACTCCGGCTTTCAAACTGCCATGTCCATTCTTTCTCACCTGTATTTTGCGCCGATCCTTGGCCGGCTGATTCGCGCCAATGTGCCGGACCTCCTTGATGGCGGAACACTCGATTCGGAAAACCTCGCGAAGCAAGCAGGGTTACATCCCCTTTCCATGGTGCGGGCGCTCCGCGCACTGACGGCGTTCGGTTTATTTCGCGAGTCAACGCCTGGCACGTTCGCAAATAACGAAGCATCCCGCTTGTTTCGCGAGGGCGGCGGCCTTCGCAACTACGCTCTGTTTGCGACCTCGGAACAGTCCTTGAAGTCGGCCATCGCGTTGGGGCACAGCTTGGATACGGGACAAGCGGCGCACGACCACGCCCTCGGCCAGAAGGTATGGGAATACTTCCGCGACCATCCCAAAGATAACGAGGCCTTCAATCGCGGATTGGCGGAGATCCGCACCGATGAGCAGGCCGCGATTGCGGCCGCATACGACTGGGTTGGCGTGAAGTCCGTCGTCGATGTCGGAGGGGGAGCGGGTGCACTGTTGGCTTCCATCGTCGCCCGAAATCCTGGCGTTCGGGGCATTCTGTTCGATCGCCCAGACGTGCTGCCCGATGCCGATCACCTGCTTAAGACGCGAGGAGTGCGGGAACGGTGCGAACTGGTGGGAGGAAGCTTCTTCGAACCGATTGCAGTCCAGGCCGGCGTCTGGATTCTGAGCCAGGTTCTGCACGATTGGCCAGATGCGGAGTGCCTGACCATCTTGAAGCGCTGCCGCGAGCGGATGAGTTCCGGGGAGCGACTGCTGGTGGTAGAGATGGTTCCCGTGCCCGGCCAACCCGACGCCCGAATCGCGATGCTCGACATGGCCATGATGATGTTCGGCGGCGAAGCTCGGCAACGAACCGAGTTGGAGTACAACCAGCTATTTTCTGCGGTCGGATTTGGTCCGGCGCATGTCATCCCCACAGGAACTGCCTTCCGAATTTTGGGAGCGAAACCGATCTAACGCCATGTCGACGTTGAATGATTTTGCTATCCGCTACACTGCCGCTTGGTGCAGTCAGAACCCAGCGAGTGTTGCCGCACATTTCGCCGAACGAGGAAGTCTCACCATCAACCGCGGCGAGCCCGCCATCGGCCGAGCCGCGATCACCGCAGCCGCTCAGCGATTCATGACCGCCTTCCCCGATATGGTGGTGCAGATGGACCGTCTCGAAGTGGATAACTCACACATCGAATATCATTGGACGCTCACCGGCACAAATACTGCGCCGGGAGGAAACCGTCGCCCGGTCCGGATCAGCGGAGTCGAAGTGTGGCGAATCGGTGCCAATGGTTTGATCGAGGAATCCAATGGTCAGTTCGACGAAGCCGACTACCAGCGGCAACTCCGCGGAGAGTAAGCACCGTAATCCAGCCCAGATCTGCTACTGAGCAACGTGGCCCGCACGACGCTTCCCGTTTTCGGCGCTTTTGTAGTGCTCCCTGTACTCCTTGTTGCTTCCCCTTCCGTTCAGCACGATCTAAGCTCACAGCATGGCCGTTGTTTTTTCTTGCCTTTAGCTATCAGCTATCGGCTATAGGCTATTAGCTCTCTTCTCCCCACAACTTCTCTCTCCCCTCATCTAACGCTATACTTTCTCCACCCATGCCTCTCGCTCCCGGCTTCAAGCTTGGTCCCTACGAAATCCTCGGCCCCCTCGGCACCGGCGGCATGGGCGAAGTCTACCGCGCCCGCGACACCCGCCTCGCCCGCGACGTCGCCATCAAGATCATTCCCGAATCCCTCGCCCGCGACCCCGACCGTCTTCGCCGCTTCGAACAGGAAGCCCGCGCCGTCGCCGCGCTCAATCATCCCAACATCCTCGCCATCCACGACATCGGCGAACAAGCCGGCATCCCCTATCTCGTTTCCGAACTCCTCGAAGGCCAAACCCTTCGCGCCCAACTCGACTCCGGCCCGCTGTCCGCACGCAAATCCACCGAATACGCCATTCAAGTCGCCCAGGGCCTCGCCGCCGCTCACGAAAAAAACATCATTCATCGCGACCTCAAGCCCGACAACATCTTCCTCACCCGCGAAGGCCGCGCCAAAATTCTCGATTTCGGCCTCGCCAAGCTCGCCGCCAACGACTCCACTCCCAACTCCGATGCAGCCTTCCGCACCCTCACCAGTCTTCCCACCGAAGCCGGCGTGGTCATGGGCACCGTCGGCTACATGGCTCCCGAGCAAGTCCGCGGAGCCGCCGTCGATCCTCGCACCGACATCTTCGCCTTCGGCGCCGTCCTTTACGAAATGGTTTCCGGCAAGCGCGCCTTCCAACGCGACTCCGCCGTAGAAACCATGACCGCCATCCTCAAGGAAGATCCTCCCGATCTCAACGAAGCCCTCCATCCCGTCCCGCAAGGACTCGAACGCATCATCCGACGCTGCCTCGAAAAGCAGCCCGACCAGCGCTTCCAATCCGCCAAGGATCTGGCCTTCGCTCTCGAAGCCGTCACCGGCGCCACCACCTCCAAAACGTTAGCCGCCAACGTCGCCGCCGCCGATTCCGCCGCCGCCGCTCAAGCTATCAAATCTCCCACCGCCAACTGGAAGTGGATTCTCGCCGGCCTCCTCGCCGGAATCGCCCTCACCTCCGCCATTGCCTTCCTTCTTCGTCCCAAGCCCCGCGCTGTTCCCACCTTTACCCGTCTTACCTTCGATCAAGCCACCGTCATCCGCGGCCGCCTCACCTCCGACGGCGCCACCGTCGTCTACAGCGCTCTCCTCGCCAACGGCGCCCCCGAAACCTACTTCATCCGCGACGAATATCCCGAAGCCGTCCCCGCCGGTCTCAGTGGCGCTCTCCTACTCTCGCTCTCTCGCCAGGGACAGTTGGCCCTTCTCACCAAGCCTCAATACTTCGCTCACTACCATTTCATCGGCACCCTCGCTGTCGCTCCCATGGGTGGCGGCGCTCCCCGCGAAATCCTCGAAAATGTCATGGATGCCGATTGGACCCCCGACGGCAAAGAAATGGCCGTCATCCTCGCTGACGCCAAGAACCATAAATTCCGCCTGCAATTTCCCATCGGCAAAACTCTCTGGGAAGGGAACAACTGGATCTCCGACCTCCGCATCTCTCCCGACGGACAGTCCGTCGCCTTCTTCCGCCATCCTCCCAACACCGACGATCGCGGCGATCTTCTGCTCATCGATCGCTCCGGAAAATCCCGTCTGCTCGAACAAGACTGGGCTTCCCTCGAATCTCTCTCCTGGTCTCCCGACGGCAAGGAAGTCTGGTTCGCCGGTGCCGAAATCAGCACCGACTACTGCATTCGCGCCGTCTCTCTCTCCGGCGTCCACCGTGCCATCTACTGCGGCAGTAACGACACCCGCATCCACGACATCGCCTCCACCGGCCGCGCACTTATCTCCGCCGACCAAAGCCGCATCGGCATGATGCTCATCGATCACTCCACCAAATCCGAGCGCGACATGACCTGGCTCGACAACGATTACAACCCCCGCCTCTCCCGCGACGGCTCCGTCATGCTCTTCACCGATCAATCCGTCCACGCCGGCAAAACCTATTCCACCTACATTCGCAAAACCGACGGCTCCTCCGCCGTCCGCATCGGTGGCGGCGGCTATGCCACCGACCTCAGCCCCGACGGCAAGTGGGCTCTCGTTGTTTTAGGTGACGACCCGCAGGGCCGCGTTCAAGTCATTCCCGTTGGTCCCGGTGAACCCAAAGTTCTCCACTGGGACAATTTCCATCCCCAGTGGGCTTTCTGGTATCCCGATGGACAACACATCGGCGTGATCGCCCTGCAAGGCGATCAGCCCCAAAAAACCTACGTCACCGATATCTCCGGTGCCACTCCCCAACCCTTGCCCGGTGAGCCCGTCTTCAACGGTCACATTTCCCCGGATGCCACCAGACTCTTCACCCGCAAAGACAACGTCTGGCTCACTCAACCGCTCCCCGACGGCACCGCCACTCCCATCCCCGGCCTTCGCGACAACGAATTTCCCATCGCCTGGTCCGCCGACGGCAAATCCATCTTCGCTGAAACCAGATCTCCCAACGGCCTCAGCGTCGCCAAAATCGATCTCGCCACCGGCAAACGCGAAGACTGGATGCAGTGGTCTCCCAAGTCCCAGGTCGGCCTCGCCCCTTGGAAAGCCCCCATCTCCATCACTCCCGACGGCCGCTACATGGCCTTCACCTACGGCACCCACTTCGGTCAGTTCTACCGCTCCGACACCCTCCGCTAATCTTTGTTCCGCTCCTCCTGCACTTGTTCTAAGATTTCGTCAATTAGCTGGGAAACCGAACCCGCTTCTTGTCAGGAGAAACCCACGATGGAAACCCGCCATGATCTGACTCCGCCTGAAGCAGAGACAAAATTTCTTTTCTACCTCGCCACGCTACTTTTCGTTTTAGCGGAACTGCTGGCTCTCGTTGCTATATTCAAGGGATCAGCGCCCGTCTCAGCTATGGACTATCTGCGCAGGTTTGGATTTCCCGTGGTGGCCGCCGCTCCTTTTGCCTCCGGGATGCGCGGATACTCGCAGATTCGAAAACAGCTGACCCAACCAGGCGCCAACGAGTCGGAAATCAATAAACTCTCGCAACAGTTCCTGTACGGCGTCATAGTTGCTTACACCGCTCTGTCCTTTGTTCAATAGCCATCCTCTGCGGGTGCCGCTCGATAAGGACGAAGGCGTTGTCAAGGCACAATTCCTCCGCACGGTGGCGGGTGGCGAACCCAACGAGAGCCTCAGCAATATCCGCTCGCCACGATTCCCGCAACAAGACACCGTTCCGGGTGGCGCATCCTTCCGCGAATTTTTGCGGAAGGGTGCGTCCCTCCGTTCAGCACGATCCATCCCCGCTCGCGGGCGGCACACTCTTTCCTGCGCCTAAGCGAGTTTCGGGGTGCCGCACTCTTGAAACTCAGGAAACTCACGGACACACGGAACGTTTCCTGATACCTTCTAATCCATGCCGAGAAAACCCCAAGGAAACTTGCCCCCTAGAACGTGTGAAGAAATCGAAGATCATTTTAAATCCAGAGACTATTTCTCGAGAACTAACGGCCAACGAGGAGGCCTTTGTCGATGGACTTCGCTAGAAAGCTAAAACTCTTGTTCCTGAATATGTCGGGCCTTACGGGAGACGAGTATCCGGGCATCGCTCGCGACATCCTTCTGGGCATTCCCATGGCTTTTGCGGTTTTAATATTGCTTGTTTACCCATCCATCGACCACCCTTCCGAACGATTGAAATATTCCGCCATCGCGTCGTTGATCGTACTAATTGCGGGTCTGATCCTAGCTAAGAGTAAAGCCGATGTGATCAGTGGCATTGCCGGTTTTGTTGTTCTCAGAAGCATCGTGGCGATAGTACAAGGCCTCGTTTGGCAGGGTCTTCTTGTAGCTGGTGTCTCGATCGCCATCATCGTGGGTGTTCGACGTTGGCGCCTCTCTTGAAACTCGAAACAGTCTCGTGGAACATTTCCACGTGTCCCCAGTTTGCGTAACGAATGTCGCGTGTTAAGCCAGCGGAGGAGGTTGAGACATCGTGAGAACGGCTCTGTGGACTGTTTTCTTTTTGTCTTGCGCGGCTGCGGCCTTCTGGATTGTCGTAGGACCATGGCAACCGCAAAACCAGATCGAAATCTATACTATCACCGCGCTTGGTGCCGCTTCGAGTTTCGGCGCTCTTTGGGTGTGGTACAGGGCTCTTCGATATGAGGCAAAACCTATCAAATTTCTTCTATTAGCGCTGGTAGATCCCGTATTTCTTTCTGTGGTACTACTTTGAAAGAGTTCGACGACAACGAGCTTAATTCTGGCCGGTGGCCTATCCGCTCGCCACAACTCCCCGCAACAAGACACCGTTCCGGGTGGCGCATCCTTCCGCGAATTTTTGCGGAAGGGTGCGTCCCTCCGTTCAGCACGATCCATCCCCGCTTGCGGGCGGCACACTCTACTCCTACGCCAACTCCTTTCAACCTTCTCCAAACCGTCCTTGTCTCCAGTGTTAGTATGTTCAAGTCCTCCATTTCGAATCGCCTAAGGTCCTCTGAGGTTGTTAGCCAAACTTTCTCCTTATACCAGCGTGTTGAGCGTCGCTGCGTTGATCTGGTCCGGCTACAGTTTTGTGAGCGATCCCGCCGGTTTGTTACAACCGGCCGAATAAAGGTGGTTGATGCGTCTTGTTCGGATACCAACTCTGGAATCTCAATTTTGACCCGAGCGAGGAGCAGAGGCGAAACCGCGTTGGGTGGCTATGCCTTGGTGGGTCTGTCACAGTACTGTCGGTCAGTGGTTTGCTTGGCGGAAAGACGCTGACAACGCTTTAATTGTTTCAGATCTGGATCGCAACCAGTTTCGTTTTATGGCGAAAATTTTTTCGTACAAGAGAAAACATCTAACCAAGTCATCGCTTGGGCTGGTATTGTTACCACAACTCGCTAGTTCAACATGTTTCAGGTCTTCTTTATCTGGTGCTCTATCCCATCTCTGGTTTAGACGTTCGAAATACCCTGAGGGAATCTCCACGAACAGACGGAATTGCTTCCAAGCCGTGATCCCCCTATCTCATTCACTCCCAACAACCCCTCCATAACCTTCACCCACATCACCCATTTCGCCCAGTTCCACCGCCGCGACAACTCCCACATCCCCACCCTTCCCCCAAACCCGAATGTTAGAATGGTGCCTGAGGTCCTCTCCATCGACTCCCACCATCCTGCTCCCATCCTCTTAACCGGCGCCTCCGGCTACATCGGAGGCCGCCTCCTCGCCGCCCTGCAAAACGCGGGCCGCCCCGTTCGTTGCCTCGCGCGACGCCCCGAATTCCTGCGCTCCCAACGTTCTCCCTCCACCGAAATCGTCCAGGCCGATTGCCTCCAGCCCGCCTCTCTCCCCGCCGCCATGACCGGCGTTCACACCGCCTACTACCTCGTCCATTCCATGGGCTCCTCCGGCCATTTTGTTCAGGAAGATCGCCAGGCCGCTCAAAATTTCGCCGACGCCGCTCGCGCCGCCGGCATCCGCAAAATCATCTATCTCGGCGGACTCGGCGCCGACGATCCCTCCTTGTCCGATCATCTTCGCAGCCGTCAGGAAGTCGCACAGATCCTGCGCTCTTCCGGAATTCCCGTCATCGAATTTCGCGCCTCCATCGTCATCGGCTCCGGCAGCTTGTCGTTCGAAATGATTCGCGCCCTCGTGCAGCGCCTCCCCATCATGATTTGCCCCCGCTGGGTCGCCGTAAAAGCCCAGCCCATCGCCGTGGAAGATGTCATCGCCTACTTGCTGGAAGCCCTGCAACTCCCCGACGGCCTCGACGCCGTCTTCGAAATCGGCGGCGCCGATCAACTCAGCTACGGCGAAATCATGCGCGAGTACGCTCGTCAATCCGGACTTCGCCGCTGGATGATCTCCGTTCCCGTGCTCACCCCGCGCCTGTCCAGCTTGTGGTTGGGCTTGGTCACTCCCATTTACGCACGCATTGGCCGCAAACTCGTCGACAGCATGCGCAATCCCACGCTCGTCACCGATCCCGCCGCGCTCACCGCCTTCTCCGTTCGCCCCAAGGGTCTGCCCGAAGCCATCGCCCGCGCCCTCCGCAACGAAGATCAGGAATTCGCGCAAACCCATTGGTGCGACGCCTTCTCCTCCGCCGGATCATCTCCCTCTTGGGGCGGCACGCAGTTCGGCACGCGCCTCGTCGATTCCCGCGTCGCCCATGTCTCCGTCCCTCCCCATGCCGCATTCGCGCCCATCCGCCGCATTGGCGGAGCCAATGGTTGGTACTTCGCAAATTTTCTGTGGTGGTTGCGCGGCGAACTCGACCTGCTCTTTGGTGGCGTTGGTTTGCGTCGCGGACGCCGCGATCCAGATTCCCTCGCCCCCGGCGATCCTCTGGATTTCTGGCGTGTCGAGTCCTTCGAACCCGATCGCCTTCTCCGCCTCTCCGCCGAAATGAAAGTTCCCGGCCGCGCCTGGCTTCAATTCGAAGTCGAACCCGACTCCCGCGGCTCACTCATCCGTCAGACCGCCATCTTCGATCCCGCCGGCCTTGCCGGCCTTCTCTATTGGTACGCCCTCTATCCCATTCACCTCTGGATGTTCCAGGGCATGCTCAAACGCATCGCCGCCCTCGCCCAACGCAACCCCCCCACCGAAACTCTCCTCCACCACCGCAACCCCGCCTGACTCTCCCCGCCTTCTTCACAAAATACCTTCGTACGGTCGTGCTTTTAGTACTTTTGACTGTGTCCTACACTTTCGCGCCGCGCTGGTAGAGATGCTAATCGGGTTGCCTCGAAATATAGTTCGACGTGACCGTAACTTTATCGGGCAGATCGAAAACAACATGAGAGGGAGGCTCAGAGTAAGCTTTTGGATCGACTAGCCGAAATTGGTAGGTAATCTCAAGTTGTCGTTGCTTGCCTTCAGTGAACAACCACGTTCTGACATTTGACTCAGCATCGTGCAGCAGCAACTTATCTCCAGATATCCCAACGACGCTTTGTACGGAGCCATCCGATCCGATGTGGACCTGCAATTTAGCATCACCCTGCGTGTTAGAAGCGCGAGCCACAACTCCGTAAATCGGAGCTTCTAAGTGCGTCACTGAGAATTCGCCCTTGCACTCAGTTGCCTGTCTACTGGAAGTCGCGGCAGCTAAACCTATGATTAGTAACAGTAGTCGTGTTCGAATCAATTGGCACCTGCATGGGTGGTTCTTCGACAATTCTGCCTGAGACGGTCATCGTTCTGACGACTGACATTCACATTGCCATAGTCTGGTTTCAGAGCGCCAGTCAAGTGACCAAGCGGCACACCCGTTCCTGCGCCAAAGTGAGTTTCTAGTGCCGCAACTCTTGCTTCATCAGGGCGCGGATTTCCTTTTCTGCTCCCACAACCGCTCGCCACAACTCCCCGCGACAAGACACCGTTCCGGGTGGCGCATCCTTCCGCGAATTTTTGCGGAAGGGTGCGTCCCTCCCGTTCAGCACGATCCCTGCGACGACCTTCCCGCACTCCTCGGCTGGTGTAACCGCCAACCTTCTCTCACAAATACCTTCGGATCGTCTCCGAAAATTTCGTGTACAAGAACGACACCAGCAGCAGCGCCACTCCCAGCGTGATGAACGTGATGTACCGGTCCGATCGCTGTTGTCTCCACACGTCCAGCGCCACCACTTTCCCTACGCACACCAGCAGCAATCCCAATCCCGTCAGCCGGAAGCTCCGCTCGCCCACCGCCAGCGCAAACAGAAAAATCGCCAACCCTTCGATTCCCCAATAAATCGTCACCCGCCCCGTCGACACTTCCTCCAGAATCAGCAGCGTCACCAGAATCACCGGCAAAAAGAAGTACAACTGCTCCGGCCTTCTCAGCAGTTCCGGCACTCTCTCTTCTTCCTCCTCGCCGCTCTCAAATCGCTTACGCAATAAAAACGCAAATCCTTGGCACGCGAACAGGATCGCCGCCGTAATCCCCACGTATTTTGCCCGTCCGCTCCCCGACATGCCCGCGGGAGTCGTCATCCAGCTCACGTCATACTCCACCGCCAACGCCCGCAAAAACGTAAACACCGTCAGCAGCATGCTCTGATACAGCCACACATTTTTCCGCGTTCCCCAGGCCACTCCAATCCACAACAGCGCCAGCACCGCGAACGCCACCAGCATCCGTTTCGGCTCAAAGTAATACTCCGCAAACGCAAGCAGCGTTCCCGACCCAAGAAACGCCAGAATCGCCGCGCCCTGTATCCGCGTATCGAACGCAAAATCCTCGCTTGCTCCCTTCGTCAGCGACTCCATCCGCGCGTACCCGTAATAGAGCAACGCTGCCACCGGCAACGTGAACGCCAGCAAATCCTTTTGTGGCGAACTGCTCGCCGTAACCGCCGTCTGCATGAACGCCAACACAAACACCACATAGCCCTGCGCTCGCCAGTTCACCGACCGCCGCCAAATTCCCAGTTCCATCAGCGCCACCGCAAACAACACCCAACCCAACGCCACCCGGCTCCCCGCCAACTCGCATGCAACAACAACATCACCACCAACGAACCCGGCCCACGCGTATAACGCCCCAAATATTTCCGCCCGCCCAATGAATTCCGCCTTCGCCACCCTGCACGAACACAAGTAAAACAGCGCCGCCACCAGTACGAATGTAACCAGTCGCACCGTCACGCTCGGTATCCACCGGAATGGTTGCGCAGCGTCCAGATTCACCGTCACCAGCTGAAACAAACTCAGCGCCGACAAAATGTACGCCTGCACGTGCAGTTCCGCGCGCTTCACCCGCCCTGCCACCACCACCAACAAAAACGCAAACAGCGCCCATGCCACCGCGATCCACGGCGAAGAAATTTCTTTGAACGCCAGCACGCTCACCAATATCGTTCCCGCGAACGAGTCCAGCGCCGAAAACAGCCGCCCATACGCCGAATCCCTTGGCCCGCTGAAGTACGCGCACGCATACAGCAGCACCGCCATCAACACAAACGTGATCAGCCTCAGCGTGAAGTGTCCGTATTCCTGCGCGGCCTCCAGGTTGTACACCAGCACTCGCCCGAATCCTGCCAGCACCATCAAATTCGCCTGCAAACTCAAATCCCGCCGCTTCCACGCCAGTCCCAGCAACGCCAACACCAACGCGAATCCGCCCCACACGATTCCGATCCACGCCCAATGGCATTCCTGATACGCCAGCACCATCACCAGGATCGCCGCCGCCGTTGTGTACAATTCCGACGCCCGCAGCGTCTCGCCTGCTTCCTCGCTGTCCACCCACCGCGCGCACAAATACAAAAGCGCGATGATCGCCGTCAACGTCACCAGCCGCAGCGTCGCTCCCGTCTGCCACATTCGCTCGCTCGACAGCGAATTCACCATTACCGCCCGCACAAACGCCGCCACCGCAAACAAGTGCGTCTGGTTGACCAGGTCGTCCGCGTCCACCGCCCGTCCCAACAGCAGTACTCCCAACGCCGCGCCCGCCCACGCCACCGCGATCCACATGCTCGGAAACGCCAGCCACAACCCTACGAACAACAGCGCCGCCGCCAGATACGACAGCGCCCGGTAAAATGTCTCCTCCATCTCCGTCGCGACAATTTCTTTCCATCGTCGCGGGATCACCAGCGAGTTCGCATAGAACAGCGCCGCCGCCACCAGAAAACTCAACGACAGTTGCCAATCCGGCAGCCCGCGCGCTGGTGCCAGGCTTAGCGGCAATCCCAATGGCACGATTCCGAACAGGGAAGGGAACGCCTGGTTGATCAGCATGTCCCCCGACGTCAGCAGCGCCACCAGAAATCCAAATCGACGGAACAGCGCCTCCCGCTGCGCCACTCCCGCGATCAGCAATATCTGCGCCTGCGCCAGCCAGATGATCGCCGTATCCATCCCCGAATATTTGAACGGTATCGCCGCCACCAGCAGCACCGTTCCGATGCTCGACAAAATTACGAACGCCGCGCGCCGTCTCCGTGTCACCGGCAAATGCGCCACCACCAGCTCCGCCACGCCCAGCGCGATCAGCGCATAAAACGCATACTCCTTGTGCACCGACTGGTATTTGAACAGGAACAGCAGCAGCGCCGTATTCAGGATCGCCGCCACCGTCGAAACCGTTTCCTGCTTCGCCTCCACAATCTTTCGCGAAACGTACGACCACCGGTACACCGCCCAGTACAGGCACAGCAGCACGCTGCTTGGCACAAATTCCGGGAACATTCGGTGATGTCCCGCCATCGGCACGATCACTCGCGCCAGCCACACAAAATGGTTCAAGTACGAAGCCAGGATTCCGAATATCTCCAGTTCGTACCATCCGCGCCGGTGCACGATCGCCACCAGCCCCAGCGCCAGAATCACGCCCGCCGACAGCGAATAAATCGTGTTCTGGCTGATCGCCACCGTTGTGAACGCCAGCAGAAACGCCAGCCCCGTCACCACCTGCGAGTCGTACCGCAGCGTGTGCGCCACCATCGCGCCCGCCACCACAAACAGCAGCACCAGATCGATCCACTGCGTCTCGATCACTCGCGTGTACGTCACGAAATGCATCGCGTACGTCGTGAAGAACGTCAGCGCCCATCCCCCGCCGATCAGCGCCCGCGCAAAAATCTTGTAGCGCTCTTTCTTCTCCAGGTACACGCCGGTGCCCAGGATCGCCAACCCGATCGCATACCCCAGCGCGATTTTTGCCGGATTGCTCAGCGAAGGGAATTTGATCGCCAGGAACAGCGAAATCCCGATCACCAGGATCGTGATCCCGATTTTGTTCAGCCAGTTCGTTCCCAGCTTTTGTTCGAACTCCGAACTCCGCTCTCGCGCCGTCGCCGTCGCGAACTTTGGCGCCGGAGACAACGCCGGTGCGGATAGAGGAGAACTCGTCGGGCGGGGAATTGCCGTCGGCGGTTTTACTTCTGCCGGTTTCGCAGGTTCCGCTGCCGGCGGCTTCGTCTGCGAACTCGCCGCGATCGGCGGAGCCACCGGTGGCTCCTTCGCCGCCTCGTGTGCCGGTTCTTTCGCCGGAATTCCCGCAGGCTTTGCCGCCTCTTTCGCCGCAGTCTCCGCACTCTGGATCGGTTCCTTCGCCGCTTCCTTCGCAGCCTCCGGCCACGGTGGCACTCGCGCTCCCATCGGCGCCTTCGGCATTTCCGCTGGATGTGTCGTGCGGAGCCTCCGCCACCACCTTCGGCGTTTCCCCACTCCCCGCGGGCACACCACCGCTCGCCAGCCGGTGCTCCAGTTCCTGCACCCGCTTTTCCAGCACTTTCAATTGTTCTTGTTTCGCTGCGACTTGATTCAGGCCCGCTACGACATTCGCAAACCGCTCATCTTCTTGCTGGCGCCGCGCTCTTCGCGCTACCCAACTTCCAATCCCCCACACGATCATTACGAACAGTAGGAATTCCGCCATGGCGCCTTTTACCCGCTGGCAAGCAGAACGACCCGTCTTTTCTCGATTCTACCAACCCCGCCTGCCTTCCCCTTTTTTTCATCCCGCCGCGTGCCGTGAACACCATCCGCTCGCTTCCCGCCCGCCCCGCACCACTTCACCCTCCCCTGTTGTACACTTTCAGCTTCAGTTCACCAGGCGCTGGCCTTCCGCCCTCCAGTTCCGTGCGGAGACTTCCTATGGCGGCGCCAGTTCTCGAACCCATCAAAATCGTTCGCAAAGGCCCCGATCGTCTCGTCGCCGAACTCCAGGCTTGCTGGACTCTTCTTGCCGACCTCGCCGCCTCTCTTTCCCAAGCCTCCGCTCCTTTGCGCGACTCCGCTCGCATCTCCGGCACACTCGACGAAGTCCGCGATCAATTCGCCTCCGATACGCTCATCCTGCTCACCGACCCTCTCGAATCCTTCCTCCACCTTCGTCCCATTCGTCGCAGTCTCGATGCCATGCAGGAGTTCGACCTCGAAGCCAACTCGTTCGCCGTTCGCAAACGCGCCCCCATCGACAAACGCTTCCAACTCCTCCTCGCCACCTCCGCTCTCGATCTCTGCGAACCTTGGCGCATCCGTCGCGGTGGCGGACACGCCGACGAATGGGCCCACTGGGAGCAACGCCGCGCCCGCCGCGCAAAAATCGCCGCCGCTCTTCTCGCCCGTTATCAGAAATGGGCGCTCCGCTACGAAAAAATTCCTGCCAAGGACCTCCCCGATCCCGATCGCCAGAAGCGCATCGAAGACTGGTGGCGTCAGCAGCGCTCCGTCAACGCCATCCTCGAAATGGAACTCTCTCTCCGCTCCGTCGGCCTGAAATGGTTTGACGCCACCTCGTCCCTCGTTTCCAGCCTGCGTCACGAGCGCCAGGAAATCCTCTCCATCGCCGCGCAAACCGTCGATTGGCTCAACAATGGCGCTCCGGAAAACGTCGCTGCCCCCGCCGACTCCATGCAACTCGCCACTCCCGACGAGCGCTTGCGTGGCGTCGCCTCTCAAATCGAAGACGAAGCCAATCGTCTTCTCCCCGCTGAATCCGAATTCGTCCGCCCCGGCCGTCAGACTCGTTGGCGCGCCGTCAAACCTCAAGTCGCGTTTCTCGCTGCCTTCAATTCCTATTGCCGCCCTCCCATGCAGCGCTGCGTCTTCGAATACTGGGAAGGCAGCGCCTCCGTCGCTCGCGAAGTCAGCCGCTCCAAAGAAATCATCGACTACTGGCGCACCGCTGCCGTCGCTCAAAAAAACGCGTCCTCCTCCACTCTGTTCGAAGACGCTCGCCACAACGCCGCCGTCATGCTCGCCGAACAGACCGCCATTCCTCCCGCCGAAGACGCCCTCGAACCCAAACTCGTCGAAGCTTTCTGGAATTGGAGCGCCGAAGGTTCCGCCGCTCTCGAAGCCGCTCAGTTCGGCTACTTCACCCTCCTCCAGACTCCGCGCGGCCGTCGCCTCATCAACGCCAAAGTTCGCTCCGGTCGCGAAGCCGCCGACAAAGGCGTTTCCATTGCCCGCCTGTTCCTTACCGATCGCTGGAACGGCGTCATGGAAACTCTCGGCGGCAAAATTCCCCCGCGTCCTGCGCTCGAGCCCGTCGTCCGTCGTTCCACTCTTCGCGACACGCTCGCCCTTCCCGCTTCCAAGGGCGAACTCCCTCCCATCTACCAATCCCTCTTTCGTCTTTCTCCCATTGAAGATCGCCGCTTCCTCGTCGGTCGCGATCAGGAACTCAGCGGTCTCGAGCAAGCTCTCAAAGATTGGGACGCTGGCCGCTTTGCTGCCTGCCTCATGGTGGGCGCTCGGGGCAGCGGCAAAACCAGCCTGCTCAACTGCGCCGCTGCCGGTGCCTTTCACGGCCGTGAACTCATCCGCGGTCAATTCGAAGAACGCACCCTCACTCCCTCCGATCTCGACGCCTTCCTCCGCCGCCTCATTAACGTCGACGAATCCGCCGATCTCGCCGCCGCTTTCGACTCCCAAAAACGCATTCTCATGATTGAAGAAGCCGAGCGCACCTATCTCCGTCGCACCGGAGGCTTCCAGGCCGCGCTCCATCTCATCCACTGGATTCACCGCACCGCCGCCACCACTCTCTGGATCATCGTCATGAACGACAAAGCCTTCCGCGTCCTCGATGCCGGTGTCCAGTTCGGCCGCGTCTTCTCTCATCGCATCAACGCCATGAACGTCTCCCGCGAGCATCTGGAAAACGCCGTTCTCGAGCGCCATCGCCTTTCCGGCCTGCGCCTCGAATTCGCGCCCCCGCCCGCCGGAGATCCCCGCGTCAGCCGCGTCAAACAATTTCTACGTATGGAAGAATCCCCGCAGAAGCTCTACTTCGATTCGCTCTTTCAACAATCCGGCGGCGTCTTTCGTTCCGCCTTCGAACTCTGGCAGTCCTCCATCGAACGCGTCGAAGGCGAAACTCTCAAAATTCGCCAGCCCCTCGAGCCCGCCTTCGCCCGTTTCCGCTCCGAGCTCGCCCAGGAAGATCACTTCACCCTCCTCGCCATTCAGGAGCATGGTTCGCTCACCCGCGAGGAAGTCGCCTCGGTTCTCTACGAAAACGAAATCGCCAGCCGCATGCGCCTCGATCGCCTGCTCGCTCTCGGCCTCATCGAACTCGATCCCGAGCATCCCGGCTGGCGCGTTCGTCCCGATGCTTCTCGTTTTGCCAACGATGTTTTGCGCCGTATCAATCTCGCGTAAGGGGGAAGGGAACTGCCATGGAAAAAGAAGCCAAAATGCTCTCTCAGCTTTCCACCGGGAAGTCTGCTCTTCGTCGCTATCCTTATTATTCTCACTTGGCTTCTGCTTCGCTGGCTCCGCGTTTTCTTCGCCGGACTCGAAGCTCGCAATCCCCGTCTCCGCTTTCTCGCCCGCCAGATTGAGCCGCCCCTGCGCATCGTTCTCTGGTTCGCCGCGTTCCTGCTCTGTACCGACGTCCTCGCCCCTTCCAAAGACGCCTTCCTCGCCGCTCTCGGTTCCGCCGCTCTCGCCATCGGCTTGGGCGTTCAGGACCTCATCAAAAATCTTATCGGCGGCCTTGTGATCGTCGCCGATCGTCCCTATCAGGCTGGCGATCTCGTTCGCATGGGCGACGCCTACGGGGAAGTCGCGCAAATCGGTCTGCGCAGCACCAAGCTCCTCACTGGAAACGGCGTCCTCGTCACCGTCCCCAATTCCGAAATCATGACTCGCTTCACCTACAACTCCAACAAAGGCGTCCCGGAGTGCCTCGTCTCCACCGATATCAGCGTCCCCCACGGCGTCGATCCCGATCTACTCCTCCGCGTCGGCCGCGAAATCGCCATCTCCTCGCCCTTCACCCATCTTGGCCATCCCGTCGAAGTCGAACTCGACGAACGCGGCGCCGGTCATCACCTCATGAATCTCTCCATCAAAGGTTTCGTCTACGACCATCGCTTCGAATCGCAAATGCAAACCGATCTACTCCGCCGCGCCAAACACGAATTCCTGGCCCTCGGCATCTTCAAACCCTGGGAATCCCAAAAATAATCCCAGCGCCACAACCCGCGACGTCCTCCGCAACCTTCGAAAGAATCCTATCCGTGCGCACCATGCCGCTCTTCCGGCCCCGCATAATTCTCCGCAATATCCGCCGCGCTGATCTCGATCTTCGAATGCTCCCGGATCGTCCGCGCAATCTCTTCGTCGCTGTGTCCTTGCTTCCGCAAAGTTTCAATCTCGTCGCTGATCATCCCCACGAACGCCTCCACGGGAAACAGTTCCGCCTCCAGGCCAGCCATCTCCCGCAGCGCCTTCTGCGCCCGCAACGCTTCCTCAATCGGATACGCTTTCCCCTTCGTCTGCTCGCTCATCTCGGCCTCTTTCCACTCAATCTTCCTCAACAGCACTTCTCTTGGATGAGCACGCCCCCCATGCGTCACCTTTTTTTCCCAGTCTCTTCCGCACCAGCGGATGGACATCCTCCCGCTTTCACGGTACGTTTGCCCCTCGCGCACTCTCTTTCAAGGACGCTTCGCCATGAGCACTCGCCTCGCGCTCTCCATCTTTTTCTTACTGATCGTCTCCGCTCTTCCCGCCCGCGCACAGCAATCCACTCCCGGCGTCACCGCCACCGAAATCAAAATCGGCAGCATCGCCTGCCTCACCGGTCCCGCCAAAGCCTACGCCAGCGTCTCTCGCGCGGAAGCCGCCTACTTCCAGATGATCAACGACCAGGGCGGCGTCAACGGCCGCAAAATCAACTTCCTCGCCCTCGACGATGCCTGCGACAACACCAAAGCCCTCTCCCTCGCTCGCCAGCTCGTCGAGCAGGAGCACGTCCTCCTTCTCTTCAGCACCTTCGGCACCGACGCCAACCTCGCCATTCGCTCTTATCTCAACGACCAGCGCGTCCCCCAACTCTTCATCGAATCCAGCTCCGCCGTCTTCGACGATCCCTCTCACTTCCCATACACCATGGGTTTCTTCGCCACCTACGACACCGAAGCCCGCGCCTACGCTCGCTACATTCTCCAAAATCGTCCCAACGCAAAAATCGCCATCCTCTCCGCCAACGATGAAGTCGGCAAAGAATTCCTCTCCGGCTTCCGCTCCGGTCTCGGCGACCGCGCCTCCTCCATGATCGTCAAGGAAGCCACCTACAACTCCTCCGACACCAACGCGAATCTCGACTCCCAACTCCTCACCCTCAAATCCTCCGGCGCCGATGTCTTCCTCAATTTCTCCATCGGTCCCTTCGCCTCCATCGCCATTCGTCGCGCCGCCGAACTCGACTGGCATCCTCTCCAATTCATTCCCAACGCCTCGCTCTCCGTCTTCGCCTTTCTCGAACCGGCTGGCCTCCACAATTCTTCCGGCATTATCTCCAACGCTCGCTCCAAAGGTTGGTCCCGCGCCCAGAGCCAGCAGGATCCCCAGGTCCAGCAATTTCTCGAGTGGATGCACAAGTACAATCCCGACGCCAATCTTCGCGATCAGAACAACGTCGCCGGCTACGAACGCGCCGCCGCCCTCGTCGCCGTCCTCACCAAATCCGGCAACGATCTCTCCCGCGCCAACGTCATGAAGCAAGCCGCCAGCCTCGATCTCGATCTCCCCATGCTCCGCCCCGGCATTCGCCTCCACACCTCTCCCACCGACTACCAGCCCATCAAGCAGCTCTTCCTCATTCGCTTCGATGGCCACGACTGGTCCCCCATCGGCCCCATCAGTTCCCAATAATCGCCGCGTCACCCCCACCCACGCTCCCCGTCTTCGAGCGCCGTCACAAATTCTTTCCTTTTCCTCACAACTCATGTTTCAATAACTTCTCTTTTCGCCACCTGAACGATCAAATCGTGAGCCACATGAACCGCCGATCCTTTCTACAAAATCTCCGCTCCCTCGCCATCCTCCCGCTCTCTCCGCGCACCCTCTTCGCCAACGCATCCGCCGCTGCCACATCTCCCGTGCGTCGCCGCCGTCCCACCGATCCCGATTGGCCCTCCCAATCCCAATGGAAGCAACTCAACGACGCCGTCGGCGGCAACCTCCTCACCGTCGAATCTCCCCTCGCCTCTTGCGCCGCTTCCGCCGGCGATTGCACGCAACTTTTCCGCGATCTGCAAAATCCCTACTACATCGGCGACACTCCCGGCCTCACCCAAACTCTCGGCTGGGTCGATGCCTGGACCTCCAAGCCCAGCGTCTACGCCGTCGCCGCTCGTTCCGCCTCCGACATCTCCGCCGCCGTCAACTTCGCTCGTCAACACCACCTCCGCCTCGTCGTCAAAGGTGGCGGCCACTCCTACCAGGGCACTTCCAACGCGCCCGACTCGCTCCTCATCTGGACGCGTCACATGCACGACGTCGAACTTCACGACGCTTTCATCCCGCAAGGCTGCAAAGCCGCCACTCACCCGCCGCAACGCGCCGTCACCATCGGCGCTGGCGCCATCTGGAATCAGGCCTACGACGCCGTCACCACCAAAGCGGGCGCTTACGTTCAGGGCGGTGGTTGCACCACCGTCGGTGTCGCCGGTCTCATCCAAAGCGGCGGCTTCGGCAGCTTCTCCAAACATTACGGCACCGCCGCTTCCGCTCTTCTCCAGGCCGAAGTCGTCACTGCCGACGGCAAAATCCGCATCGTCAATCCTTGCTTGGATCCCGATCTCTTCTGGGCTCTCAAAGGTGGTGGCGGTGGCAGCTTCGCCGCCATCTCCAAACTCACTCTCCGCGTTCGCGATCTTCCCGAATTTGCCGGTGGCGCCGAATTCCAGGTGCAAGCCGCCTCCGACGACGCCTATCGCCGTCTCATTCGCCAATTCGTTTCCTTCTATCGCGACGCGCTCTTCAACGATCATTGGGGCGAGCAGGCCCACTTCTCGCCTTCCAACATCCTCGCCATCTCCATGGTCTTTCAGGGCCTCACCACCGCCGAAGCCCGCGCCGTCTGGCAGCCCTTCCTCGATTGGCTCGCCCGCTTTCCCTCCGACTACTCCTTCAAATCTTCTCCAGACATCGGCGCCATGCCCATGCGTCACTGGTGGGATCCGCGATGGCGCCAGGATCACGACAATCATTCCTTCAAAGTCGATCCCCGCTCCGGCGCCGATCCCAGCAATGTTTGGTGGAATGGCGACGGCGGCCAGGTCGGCTTTGTCCTCTACGCCTACGAATCCCTCTGGATTCCCGCATCCTTATTACATGCCGATTCCCAGGACAAACTCGCCGCCGCTCTTTTCTCCGCTTCCCGCCATCAGGGTTTCGGCCTTCATTTCAACAAAGGCCTCGCCGGCGCTCCCGCCGAAGCCATTGCCGCCGCCAGAGACACCGCCACCAATCCCGCCGTCTGCGACGCTTTCGCCCTCGCCATCTCCGGCGATGGACAAGGCCCCGCCTATCCCGGCATTCCCGATCATGAGCCGGACGCCGCTCGCGCCCGCCCGGCCGCCGAGCGCGTTCATCTCTGCATGAACGAACTCCGCGCCGTCTCTTCCACCACGGGTGCTTATGTTTCGGAAAGTAATTTCTTCGAATCGGATTGGCAGCACGCCTACTGGGGCGCCAACTTCCCACGCCTCGCCGCCATCAAGCAGAAATACGATCCCACCGGCCTCTTCTTCACTCACAACGGCGTCGGCTCCGACCAGTGGTCCCCCGACGGCTTCACCAAACTCTGAGCCATCGCGCCGCATCGCACCGCCAACGCAAAATTCTAGCGCGCCCCCGAACTTCTCAACCCTGCGCTGCCGCCTTCACTTCCAACTTCGCCTTCTCCCACGCCGCAATTCCCCCCGCCAGTTCGCCCACCCGCTCAAATCCCCCGCGCTTCAGCAAGCTCGCTGCTATCGACGACCGGTATCCCCCCGCGCAGTACACCAGCACCGCGCGATCCTTCGCCAGCTTCCCAAAATTTTCTTCCAGATGATTCAGCGGAATGCTCACGCTCCCCGCAATATGTTTCTGTTCCCGCTCCCGCGCCCCGCGCACATCCACCATCACCGGCGATCCCGGCGCTCTCCATCATTTCCGCTGCGAACGCGCGCGCTCAGTCGTTCCGTGAATCCCACCAGCTCCGGCCGCGCCTCCAGACTCTTCAGCCCGTTCTCCAGGTATCCCGCCACGTGATCGAATCCAATTCGCCCCAGCCGTATCGCCGCCTCACTCTCTCGTCCCGGCGCAGCGATAATCACAATCGGATTCGTGTGATTCAGCACCGTTCCCGCCCACGTCGCGTACTGTCCTCCCAATCCAATATTCACGCTCCCCTTCAAATGCGCCGCCGCAAACTCCTCCGCATCCCGCGTATCCAGAATCTGCGCGCCTTCCGCTTGCAGCCGCAGCACCTCTTCCAGTTTCAGCGCCTTCAACTCCCGCAGCGCCTGTTCCAGCGTTGGACGCTCTTTGCTGTTCAGCACCGCGTCGTACACAAAATATGCCGGAGCCTCCGGTTGATCCGCCGTCACCAGCTCAATAAACTCCTGCTTGCTCATCGGCTGCAGCGCGTAGTTCAACCGCCGCTGCTCGCCCATCGTCGACACCGTTTCCTTGCTGATCGCTTTCCCGCACAGCGATCCCGCTCCGTGCGCCGGATACACCAGGCTCGCGTCCGGCAGCGGCAACAATTTCGACCGCAGCGAATCGAACAGCATCCCTCCCAGTTCCGTCGCCGACCATCCCAGCGCCGCCCGCAAATCCGGCCGCCCCACATCCCCAATAAATAACGTATCGCCCGTCAACACCGCGTGCGGTTCGCTCCCGCTCCGCTCCAGGTCGTACACCACAATTGAAATCGATTCCGGCGTGTGCCCCGGCGTTTCCAGCGCCTTTAGCCGCACCTTCCCAAACTCCACCACGCTTCCATCGCTCATCGGCGTGAATTTGTACTCCGCCTGCGCCTTCGCTCCCAGATAAATCGTCGCGCCCACGCGATCCCGAAACTCCAGATGCCCCGCCAGAAAATCCGCGTGCAGATGCGTCAGGAACACGTGCTCGATCTTCAGCCCGTTCTTCGCCGCAAATTCCAGATACCCGTCAATGTCCCGCTGCGGATCCACCACCGCCGCAATCCCCGTCCCTTCGTCCCCAATCACGTACGAAGCGTGCGCCAGGCAATTCAAATAAAATTGGTTGAAGATCAATCTCCGTCTCCTCTCGACCTCTCAACATCCACCTCCCTGCTACTCTGCATTCGCTTCTTCCCGCTCACCACCAGAATCTCTCCCGGGATTCGCAGCCCGCCTTCCACCTCATACTCCCGAAACGCCTCCAGCGCCTCTCGCTTCAAATCCGTCACGCGCTCCGCCGGCAACGCGCCGATCTTCCCCCGCAGCTTGTCGGACATCTCCGACCGCAGCGTCCAGAACTCCTCCGCCGTCATCACCGCATCCATCGAAAATCGTACCAGCCGCTCCGTCGCCTCTTCCATCCCCGCTTCCTTCACAAATCCCAGCAGCTTCCCCGGCTCCGCGAATCGAAACGCATCCAGCGCATCGGGCTCCAGCGGTGTTGGTTCCACGAATCGGTCCACCACCCGCGAAAGCGCGCAATGAAACGGATTTTTCTCCGCATAGTGCCACACCGCGAACGCCAGCTTCCGTCCCGGCTTCGTCACCCGCAACAATTCCCGCAACGCCGCCACCGGGGCAGGGAAGAACATCGCCCCAAACCGGCTGATCACCGCGTCAAACGCATTCTCCGCAAACGGCAACTCGTCTGCCGACGCCACTTCGAATCGCACATTCTCCAATCCCTGCCGCTCCGCCTCTCGTCTCCCCGCCCCCACCATCTCCACGATCGGATCGACTCCCACCACTCTTCCCTTCGGCCCCACCACGCGCGCCACGCTCAACGCCGGCTCTCCCGGCCCCGTCCCCACATCCAGCACCGTCTGCCCGCTCGCAATCTCCGCTTCCGCCACCAGCAGTTCCGTCACCGGCGCGAACATCTTCCGAATCGTCCCGCGATGCTTCTCCCAATAACGCGCCGACCCGCTCCACCGCTGCAGTACTTCCTCTTCTTTTTGCATGCCCGCCAGTATATCCCCACTCCTCCCCAACTCGTTCCAGCCCTGCCGTCTGGATGCAACGCATTTGTACCACCCAGATAATTACTTTCAATCGCACATCGCAAACGATTTCGTATAGGATCGCTTTCGAGGAGAATCCCCCATGCCTCGTTCTTCCGGTATCACCGCTTCTGCGGTCATCGCAATCATCGGCAGCGTCTTTACCCTTCTCGGCGGCTTTTTCGTCGTGCTTGGCTCCATCATGGTGCCAAAGATGGAGAAGACCCCCACCGGCGTGATGACCTCTATCTTCATTTTCGAAGCCCTCATCTTTTTCGGGTTTGGCGCCTGGGGACTTGCCTCCGGCATCGGCCTCCTCAAACTCAAACCTTGGGCCAGAATTTCCCTCCTGATTTATGCCGCGATTCTCGCGTTCATTTCGCTCCCGACCGCGCTGCTGATGTTGTTTGTTCCGTTTCCTGGTGTCAATGATCCCAATCTTCCTCCCCATTTCATGTTGTTCATTCGCGTCGGCATTGCGCTCTTCTACGCCATGCTTGCCGCACTCGCCATCTTCTGGCTCTACTTCTTCAACAAGCGCAGCGTGAAGGCTCAATTCTCCAGCGCCGCCATCCGTTGTTGCCTTTGACGGCCCACCCCCCGCTCTGGATCCGCTGTCTATTCCAGCCAGCGCAATCCAATCCCGCAGGCCTCTCAGCATCACCATCATCGCTTGGTTCCTATTGGTCGGCGCCGCTTTCGTGCCGATCGGGGTCCTGTTCAACGGGGCTTTGTTCCCGAGCGGACAGTTCCCGTTCTTCTTCCTCGGCTTTTTCGTTTTTGGACGCAGCGCACTTTTGCTCGTCGTCGTGTGGGCTATTCTCCAAGCCGTCGCTGCGATTGGACTCTTGAAACTCGAAAAATGGGGCCTGTTCACCACCATCGCCCTGCAATGCCTGGCGCTGCTCAATTCCTTACTGCTGCTCATTCCCGCCAATCGCGACAGGTTTCAGCAGATCATGGTCACCATGATGAACTCGATGAATCAGCAGTTGCCTTTTCCCTCCCAACAGGTCCCCTTTGTTTTCCCCATGTGGATCAGCTTCGCCGCCGCCATTCCTTTACTCTTGGTGATTCTCTGGTTTCTCTTAACTCGCAGGTCCGCCTTCCTATCTGAGCCTCCGGCGCGCCTCCCATAATCCAAGTATCCCTGGCCCCTCCGCACCTCCAATAGACAACCCAGTACGTAATTGAAAATTCATCATCGTTCGGTATCCTTTTTCTGAGACCGCGCATCCCATCAAAAACAAACGCTGAGAGGTTTGTCGTGTCGTCCGTCTCGTATTTGCCCCGCGTCTGGATGGGCTCTCAAATTTCCCCCAGCCTTCTGCCTGCCCACATTCGTCCGCTTTCCGCGCACATCAAACTCACTGAAAATTGCCAGGCCCGCTGCATCTCCTGCGACTATTGGAAAACGCGCTGGCACGACGCCATCTCCACCGATCGCGCCATCCAGCTCCTCAACGAATGCGCCTCCTCCGGCATTCGCTCCCTCCGCTTCACCGGCGGCGAACCCCTCCTCCGCAAAGACTTCTTCGAAATTCTTCGCCGCGCCGATACCTCCCGCTTCCACGGCATCGTCGTCCAGACCAACGGCCTCCTCCTCAAAAAGCTTCACAAAGAAATCAACGATTCCCCCATCACCAAAATCGCCGTCTCCGTAGACGGCCTCGAACAGACCAACGATTTAATCCGCGGCATCCACGGCTACTTCGGATTGGCTCTCGCCGGCATCCGTCTCCTACGTGGCAAAGAAGTCGCCCTGTCCGTCACTCTCAACAAGCTCTCCGCTCACGAACTGTCCCGCCTCAGGCAAGTCGCCGCCGAAGCCGGCGCTTCCATCGAAACCAACATCCTCAGCAACAGCCTCTCGTTCCTCAAAGACGCCGACTTCGCTTCCATGTGGCCCGATTCCCGCGACTCCGCGGAAATCGAGCGCTTCGTTCGCGACGAACTCCGCCGCCCTTCTTACGAAGTCGACTACCTCCGCAAATACTATCGCCGCGAAACGCTCTCCGAACCCTCCTGCGTTCTCGGCTTTCTTCAGGTTTTCATCATGTCCAACGGTGAGGTCCGCACCGGTTGCTATCCCCTCGATCCGGTCGGCAATATTCTAAACACCAGCCTGCAATCCGTTCTCGATTCCGAAGCCTGCCGCCGCCAGGCCCTCGCCATGCTTCGTCGCGAATGTCCCGGCTGCACCTGTGGCGTCGAAAGTTCCCTCGCCATGCAACACTCGCTCTCCAGCGCCTTCTTCGAACTCAAAAATCTCCTGCGCCCTTCCGTCTCACCCGCAGCCTAGTAAATCCCCGGAATCAGCCGCCACGTATGCGCGCAATACCTCTCATACTCCGCTCCAAAATGACCGCGCAGCAGTCGCTCCTCCGCACGAATCCGCGCCACTAGTGGCACCAGCAACAGCGCGATCAGCACAAATTCGATCCCCGCGCGAAACGTCAATCCCCATCCCAGCAACATCAGCACCATCCCCAGATAACTCGGATTCCGGATCACTGTATAAATCCCATTCGTCACCAACTGGTGATCCTCCTGAATCGCCACCAGCCCACTGAACCGTTTCCCCAGCACAAACACCGGATAAATCCGCATCACCCCGCCCAGCGCAAACACCGCCAGCCCGATCCACCTCGTCGTCTCTCCATCGATCGTCCAGAAATCCTTGCGGTCCGTGTACGCCGGCAGGAATGCATTCACGATCGCTATCAACGCGAAAGCCTTCAGCACCCACCGGTTCCCCCGATCTTCCTTGATCCCGGTATTCAGATTCCCGCTGGTCATCGGCGCCACAATCATCATCCCCGCCGTCACGCACGCCAACCCCACCAACGCCTTGTGTGCGACAAACGCCTGCCACCCTCCGCGCGCCCAGATCGCCAGCGAAAACTGCACCACCGTCCCCACCGCCGTCACCGCGATCAGCTTCATCTTCGCGTTCATCGCCCACCTCCCGCTGCCCCTACTCTATTCCCCCGCCTCGCCCCATTCCATCACTCCTCCTGCGCCTCCTCTCCCCCAATCGCCAATCACGGGAACAATCCCGGACGCTCCTTCGTATCTTTCTTCATGACCCTGTCGCGCCTGTCGTTCCTCTCGCTATCCGTGCTTCTCATCTTCACTCTGGCCCAACCTGCCGCGGCCGCCACGCCGCCCGGCCTGGACTCTTCCATCGCCCAGTTCCTCGATCTCTACTCCAAAAAAGATATCTCCGGCCTCATGAATCTCCTTGCAGACGACGACCTCCTCATCATGGGCTCCGACCTCAGCGAAGTCTGCACCACTCGCGAGCAGGTCCGCCAACTCCTCCACGACGACTTTCAGCTGTGGGATTCCGCCACCTTCGAAAAACCGGTCAAGCTCTACTCCGTCCAGTCCGGCTCTCTGATCACCGCATTCTTCGACGTGCCCTTGTCCATCCGCAGCGGCACGCGCCAGCACACCCTCACCGTTCGTTTCTCTACCGTCTGGAAGAAAACCAGCCAGGGTCTCAAGCTGGTCCAAAGCTCCAACACCACGCCGACTGTGGGCCAGTCGGCCAAAGACATTCTCTCTTCTAAACCGTAAAACTCGCGCTCTCTACTTCTTCAACATCCCCGTCCAATTCAAAATCACTTCCTCCGGCCTCGGCTGCCCGCCCGTCGGCGCTTTCAGGGCAGGGAACCGCTCCCCCGTTCCCGCCGGCCCCACTGCGTCAAATTCCGTCAAATGCACCGGCAACGTCTCTGGCGCTCCAAACTTGAAATTCTCCACGTCCTGAATCGGTGCCACCATCAACTTGTCCACCATGTGATAGTAGAGCTGCTTCCCATCCGCGCTCCACGCCGGCTGATTCCCCCCGCCGTTCGACACCTGCCATTTCCCGCTCCTGCTCGGAAACGCCATCACGTACACTTCCTGCCTTCCCGATTCATCCGACATGTACGCCAGCCATTTCCCGTTCGGCGACAACACCGCCTGTCCTTCGTTCGCTGGCGTCGTCAGGAACGGCTTCAGCTTCCGGTCTCCTTCCAACTCCATGTAATCCACATCCAGCCGCGTCGCGTTGTTCTGCAAATTGATGAACAGGTACTTTCCATCCGGAGACCAGCTGGATACCGTCGCGGCCACCGGCGGCGTCTCCAGCTTTTCCTGATTTCCCGATCCGCTCGTCGGCTGAATCTCGATTCCTCCCGAAGCTCGTTCCCGCTATCGTTCCCACCGCAATTCTTTTTCCGTCTGGAGACATCGCATACGTAATTCCCGCCTCATCCAAAAACGTCGCGCGCGACACCGTGTTCCGCATCGTATCCACGATCCACACGTCCCCTTTACCCGTGTCCGCATCCGTTCGCACCATCGCCACCAGCCGTTCCGTCCCGCGACGGCGTAAGCAACGAGTAAATTCCCGGCTCTCCGAACCTCGCCAGCTCTTTTCCCGTCCCGATCCATCCACATCGGCTGTGTCTTCTGCAACGATCCGTGCCGGTACACCAGTAAGTTTCCTGCTGCCGTAAATGCCAGCAGGTCCCGCGCATTCCAGTAATCCACTTTCTCCGCCACCGGTTTCGGGTCCCCGCTCAGTTGCATCGACTTCGGATTGAACGGCTGCGCCACCAGCACCGTCTCCCGCAAATACAGCAAGTATCCTTCCGCGTATTGCACATTCGACGCCCGCTCCAGTATCTGCCGCGGCTTTTCCCCGGACAGCGATGCCCCGTACAACGCCGCCACCGATGTCCCATAGCCACTGCTTCGCGCGCCGTAAACAAAAAGTGATCTCCGTCCGGCAAAAAATACGGATTCCGGTGCGACCACCCCGCCTTCGTCTCCGTCACCTTTTCCGGCGTTCCTCCCGCCTCCGGTACCTTGTACAACGGCTCAAAAATGTTCGGCGCGAATACGATCACGCCCTTTGGACTCCACGCCCCGCCCCGGCCCTCCGGTGCGTCGCACAACACCTCCACTGGCCCGCCCGCCAGCGCCACCTTCTTCATTTTCCCTGCGGAAAAAAATCCCAGCTGCTTCCCGTCCGGCGACCAGAACGGAAAAATCGGATGCTCCGCTTCGATCTGCTGCAGCGCTCCCGTGGCCACGTCCCTCACCCACAACTTTGTTTCGCTCGGCACTCCGGTCAAAAAAGCCAGCTTCGCACCATCCGGCGAAAGTGTCGGCGCTCCTGTATTCACGGTGGCGTAATCCGTGTCCTTCGGAGCCATCCACGACGCCATCAGCGGCGTCCGCGCCTTCTCCAACTCCCCGCGTCCCGCCAGATACGCTCCCAGCGCGCCCAGCGCCGCCAGCCATCCCAACGCCGCCGCCACCAGCAACGTCCGCTTCTGCACCACTCGTCGCGCGCGCACCTGCGCTGGCGCCGCCAGTTGGCTCGTCGACGCCTCCGCAATCCATTTCAATTGCAGTTTCAAATCATGTACGGTCTGGAATCGCTCTTCCGGATCCTTCGCCAGGCACGTCTTCACCACTTGCCCCAACGCCGGCGGCGTCATCGGCTGTATCGTCGAAATCGGCGCCGGCTCCGAAGCCAGTATCGCCGCCACGATGCTCGCCTGGCTCTTTCCCGCAAACGCCCGCTTTCCCGTGATCATTTCGTACAGCAGCGCGCCCATCGAGAAAATATCCGACCGCGCATCCGCCTCTTGCCCTTCCGCCTGTTCCGGCGACATGTACTGAAACGTTCCCACGATCGTCCCGTGCGCCGTCAGTGGCTCGCTCGTCGGCCCCGAAATCGACACCGTCAAGCTCGAAGCCGGCGCCGCTCCCGACGCCGTCGCTTTCGCCAACCCAAAATCCATCAGCTTCGCGCCCGTCTTCGTCAGCATCACGTTTCCCGGTTTCAAATCCCGGTGTACCACTCCGCTCTTGTGCGCGCGCTCCAACCCTTCGCAAATCTCGATCCCGATTTTCAGCACCTGCTCCGTCGGCAGCGGCCCTTTCGTCAACCGCTCCGCCAGCGTCTCTCCTTCCAGATATTCCATCACCAGGTAATCGATCCCGTCCTGGTGCCCCACGTCGTGCATCGTGCAGATGTTCGGATGGTTCAGCGAAGAAATTGCCCGCGCTTCGCGGTCGAATCGCTGCTTCGCCTCTGGATTGTCCGATAAGTGTCCCGGCAGGATCTTCACCGCCACCGTGCGGTCCAGGCGGCTGTCTTTGGCGCGATACACCTCGCCCATTCCGCCCGCTCCCAGCGGCGATTGAATTTCGTACGGACCTAGTTTTGTTCCTGGATTTAATGGCATGGGTCCCGTCAGTATACCCCAGCCCTACGTACTTCCCTGTTATCCAGCCGCCGTGTGCGCCCCTGCGAGCGTTTCCTTACGCTTACTCCGCCGCCGGTTTCGCCCCCGGCAGTCGCACCTTCAAAAATTTGATCTGTCCGTCGTGGTTCGATTCATGCTCCGCCACGTGGAACCATTTCGCATAATTGTTCGCGCCAAACTGTTCATCCATCTGCGCCAGCCACTTATCATCCTTCTTCTTGAATTCCGCCAGGCTCTTCTCCCGCACCTGGTGCAGAGCATCCAGGTAATACTCCAGTCCGTTTCCCTTGATCGCTTTCCGCGCCGGCTCTCCCAAACTCATCGGGATGTCCCACTTCTTCTTCACCTCGTCGGACCACTTTCCCCACTCGATCCCGCCAAACGTGTTCATCTGGTAGTACGTTTCCGTCGCCGCCAGATGCAGCAGCAACGCGCCAATCGTGTTCGCCTTATCATCCAGCAGAAAATCCAGATCCTTCTGCGTCAGCCCCTTCACGTTGTTCTCCACCTGCGTCCGCGTGAACGCCAGCATCGACGTCAACGTCCCCACCTCCGGCGTATATCCCGGCTGCGGCCCGATGATCCACGCATCCCTCGCCGCCAGTGGCGACGGATTCAGCGTCAACGCCGAAAGGCCCGCCGCCATCCCCACGCTCGCCTTCAGAAAATTTCGTCGATTGGGCATGCATTCCACGGGTAGCATAGTCTGCTCCTCCTGACTCACACTTTGGCCATGGGATGATACTGCGCTGCGCCCGCCACTGCGAGCGTTTCCTTTTCGCTTACGCTTTCCCGCCCGGCTTCCGCGCCACAAACAACCCCACCACAAAATTCCCCGACTTGAATCCCGCCCGCATCGCGTGGAACGACTTCAGATTCGTCACGAACTCCGCTCCATGCCGCGCCGCCAGCGCCCAGAACCTCTTATCCTTAATAAGGTCCACCGCGATATCCCAACTCTTGGCGCACTGCTTCGTCAAATCCTGCCGGTGCACAATCTCCAGCCCAGCCGCCTTCAAATACTCTTCGTACGCGCTCCATCCCCCGCAACTCCACAATCATCCCTTTTTCAATCGGCGCGATGTACTTCTTCCGCGCCGCCGGACTCACCTCTTCCTTCTGGAACCAGTCCGTCAACGCGAAACACCCGCCCGGCTCCAGAAGCTTCGCCGCCGACGCAAAAAATTTCCCCGGATCGTGATAGTGCGAGATCGATTCCACCGACCACAGCATCTCGAACGGTTCCGCAAACCGCATCTCTTCCGCGTCCATCAGCAAAAACTGCGCGTCCAGTTTTTCCTTCGCCGCCGCCTCTTTCGCCATCTCCACCTGCACCGGCGAAATCGTGATCCCCGTCATCTTCGCGCCATACGTCTTCGCCAGGTACAGGCTCGTCCCTCCGAACCCGCACCCGATATCCAGAATCCGCATCCCGCGCCGCATCCCCGCCAGTTGCGCCAGGTGCTCGATCAACTGGTTCTGCGCCTCTTCCTTCGTTTCGTCCCCGCGCTTCCAGTAGCCGTGGTGGATGTGGTCGCCCCACAGCTCGCTGTAGTACGGGCTCACCACATCATAATGTTCCACAATTTTCTTCTTCTCGTTCGGCCTGCCGCTCACCGGGTCTCGCCCCGGTCTTCCCTGGTTTCCTCATAGGCAATGCATTTTACCCCGACCCGCCCTCCCGTCAAATCCACCCAGTCCGCAAAACCCCTCTCTCCGCCTCCGACAGCTCATGTCTCGCTCTTAACGTTTTCCGAGTCTTTAGCTGCCGACTTCACCCATCGCAGTTGACCGTGCCGATTTCTCGGCTACGTCGCAATTATTATTGCTCAATCATTAGATATTACGACAAATATTGAAGTACCCATGCACTGTTCCATCCTCAGATCGCAGCGCAGCATCGCTTTCCTTCAGCTGCTACCACGGACACGGCAGTCTCCCTCCGACGAACGCATTCTCCTGCGCCCCACTCCGGCGTGCCACTTCCTCCATGCCCACAAACGCCGCCGATTCCAAACGTTCCTCGTCTAAGACTATTCATCTCCTTCCTCAATATCTCCGGAATCTCGCTCGTCCGAAACCGAGTACCTGGTCAACTTAGCCGCGACTCCACTACGTTACCGAAGTCTCTGCTCGCACCTCCTCCGCGCAACCACCGACACTCTTGGGTGGCTTCTACCTTTCGCAAGACTTTTCTCGCCCCGATAGCTCGTGGTATCGCCTCTTCGCTACTTTCCGAGTCCTCCGCCCCGCCTATCGGTTCTCTGCCAATCCGCTTCCGCTCACAATCCGCCACTAGCACTCCTTTCCTTTTAAATGTACGATTCCTCCGTTGCCGCTTCGCTTTCCGAGCGGCACGCGCCCGACATGCAACTCGAATCCAATCTCGCGGTAACCGACGTTACCGCTGCACCCATTCGCACCCGTTCCTCCGCGCATTCCCTTGCGCTGATCTCCCGCATCATCTCCATCCCCATCGCGTTCGCCAGCATCCTGGCCCTTTCCATCGAAGGCGCCCTCTCCGTCGCTCTCTACGCCCTCGCGCAACTCCTGAAAAAGATTCCGCCCCTCCGCCCCCTGTATCAATTCTTCTCCTCCACCTACGATCGCTTCATCGACCGCCTCGCCCAAGTCGTCCTCCGCGATCCCCGCGACGCCCCCGCCCTCCGCCTCATGGTCTCGCTCACCTTCACCACCGTCCCCATCTTCATCGCCCAACTCCTCCTCGGCCAGCCCCGCCTCTGGCTCGTCATCCTCTTCTATCTTTCCCTCTGCGGCCCCAAGTTCCAGCGCACCGTCCGCATGTTCAGCACCAAGCATCTCGAAGCCCACCGCCCTCACAGCTACTTCTGCTCCCCTTACGACAAAGTTCTCGGCCGCTACGCCGAATATTTCCTCGGCTTCTTCTACGGCGATCTTCCCGAACTCGGCCGCACCGTCCACGTCCGCATCCATCACAAGGAAAATGGTGGCCTCGACGACACCGTCGCCACCTCCGTCTACGACCGCACCAGCCGCCTCCACTTCCTCTACTATCTCGCCGACAATTTCTGGACCACCCTCGGCATCGTTCCTTGCGCTTACTTCTACGCCCACAAAGACGGCCGCAATCTTCGCCGCATGATTGGCGGCATGATCCTCTACTTTCTCTATGCCTCCGCCGTCTTCTTCTACAACTGGCGCATCGGCATCTTCTACGTCTTAATCCCTCTGCTCACCATGAATCTCGTCATGTCCATCACCTCGTGGGTCCAGCACGCCTTCTGCGATCCAGAGCATCCCGACGACTACCTCATCAACACCGTCACCGTCCTCGATCGCGTCAACTTCATGAACGAGGGCTACCATCTCTCCCACCACCACCGCTCCGGCCTTCACTGGACCGAAATGCCCGCCCACCACGAACGCATCCGCGACAAAATGCGCGAGTCCGGCTCCCTCGTTTTCGAAGACCTCGACTTCATGGACCTCTTCATCGAGCTCACTCTCCTCCGCCGCCTCCACGTTCTCGCCGACAAACTCGTCCCCTGGACCCCCATGTCTCACGACGAACGCGTCGCCCTCCTCGCCCTCCGCACCAAGCCCGTCTCCACCCTCCCCGCCTGATTCTCGCCACCCGCACTTTTCCTCAAGTCATCGTTCCGCCTTCCCCCGTTCATCTAGGATTTATCATTGCCCGGCCATACTTTTTCAGCCTATGAGGTGGACCGTTTCCGTTTCGGCTGCCGTGGCCCGGTCGCCGGAATTTCCCGCCCAAGCCTCTTTTTTTGGAGCTCAATGACACGCTTGGCCGGACGTCTGCTCGTTTCCCCACTCGTCCTTCTCCTTCTGCTCTCTTTGCCGCTTCGCGCTCAGGATCTTTCCTCCGGATCGCAATCCTCCGCCACTCCCGACCAGCTCGGCATGGTCTCCGGCACCGTCATGGACGTCAACGACGACACCGTGCAGGGCGCCACCGTCACCCTCATCGGCCCCGAATCTTCCGATCGCCGCTCCCTCCAGACCAACGATCGCGGCTTCTTCCAGTTTCGCGACGTCCCGCCCGGCATCACCTATCGCGTCACCATCACCGGCCAGGGTTTCACTGACTGGACTTCGCCTCCGTTCGTCCTCGCACCCTCCCAAGCCAAAGAGCTCTCCATCGACAAGCTTCAGCCCGAAACCGTTCATTCCTCCGTCGTCGTCCATCCCGAAACCGAAGAAGAAATCGCCACCGAGCAGGTCCACGAAGCCCTCACCCAGCGCGGCTTCGCCATCATTCCCAATTTCTTTGCCGTCTACGTTCCCCATCCCGCTCCCGCTCACTCCCGCTCTCAAGTTCAAGCTCTCTTTGCGCACCGTTGTTGACCCCGTCACCATCGCTGGTGTCGCTTTCTCCGCCGGTATCAATCAGGCCTACGGCACTCCCAGCTATGGCGGCGGCATGGAAGGCTACGCCAAACGCTTCGGCGCCAGCTACGCCAACAATTTCACCGACATCATGTTCTCCGGAGCCATCCTCCCCACCGTCCTCCACCAGGACCCGCGCTACTATTACCAGGGCACCGGCACCGCAAAATCTCGCGCCCTTCACGCCATGTCCGCGCTCGTCCTCGCCAAGGGCGACAACGGCCGCACCCAATTCAACTACTCCAGCGTTGGCGGCGATCTCATCTCCTCCGCCATCTCCCAGTCCTACTATCCCGCCTCCCAGCGCGGCGTCGGTCTCTTCTTCCAGAACTTCGCCATCCAGACCGCCATCCACCTCTCCGCTCGCCTCCTCCAGGAATTCGTCTTCGTCCCCCACAAATAATTCCCAGCAACCTATTCATCGGGTGCAGCAGGGAACTGCCCGCTTCGCCGAACTACGTCACGCTCTTTCCTTCTCTCCCTTTGCTTTGTGCGCTAGCCAAGCCTCCACACCCCACATGAATAAGCGCAATCCCCCGTATCCCAGTAATCCCAGGCCGACATAAATCGCTACCGCTAGTCCCGGGCTCGGTGCCGGCAACATCGCATTAAGCCGACTCCGCGTAATGTTGTACTTGTCAAGCAAAGCGAAAATCGCGACAAGCCCGGCTATCAGTAGCACCGCGCTTCCCAGCAGCTTAAAAAAATCCCGCACCCGATGCTCGCTCGGCCGTTTCAGCCTCCACAGCACCAGCACATAGTGATCGCCCTTTGACAATCTCCGGATCGCCGCGTCCCACGTCTTCTGCCCTTGCGGATCCTCCGCCTTCAACCGGTCGTGCGCGTGATGCATCAGTCGCGCCATCTTTGCTTCATACTTCCCGCTGTCGCACTCCGCCTCAAACTCCTCATTCAATTCCGCCGGATTCGCGCACGTCGTCCTGTCGCTCTCCGTGAAGTACATCATTCTCTTTTCAATGTCCGACAGCGGAACATTCTCCCGCTCCGCCTGCTCCACAACCTGCTGCACCAAAAAGTCTTTCGCTTCTTTGTTTGTCATCGGGCGGCGACCACCTTCCTCTTTGCGCCGAATCTAACACATCCGCGCACCCTCCTCCCCCCACGCGATTTTTTCCCGCTTCCCCTGTATACTCCTCTCCACACAATGCCTCTCTCGACCGGCACCAGGCTTGGCCCCTACGAAATCCTTGGCCCTCTCGGCGCCGGTGGCATGGGCGAAGTCTATCGCGCCAAAGACACCCGCCTCGATCGCACCGTCGCCATCAAAGTCCTTCCGTCCCATCTCTCTTCCGAACCCGAACTGAAGCTCCGCATGGAGCGCGAAGCCAAAGCCATCTCTTCCCTCCAGCACGCCAACATCTGCACTCTCCACGACATCGGCTCCCAGGACGGCACCGACTACCTCGTCATGGAATATCTCGAAGGCCAGACCCTCGCCGATCGTCTCGCCAAAGGCCCTCTTCCTCTCGACCAAACCCTCAAAATTGCCACCGAAATTGCCCTCGCCCTCCAAAAGGCCCATCAACTCGGCATCATCCATCGCGATCTCAAGCCCGCCAACATCATGCTCACCAAGGCTGGCGCCAAGCTCATGGACTTCGGCCTCGCCAAGCCCGACCTCTCTATCTCCTCCCGTTCCATCTCCACCGTCTCGCCCACCACCGTCACCATGGACATCCCCGCTCTCACCGCCGCCACCTCGCCGCTCACCCAGAAAGGCTCCATCGTCGGCACCTACCAATATCTCGCTCCCGAAATTCTTCAGGGCTCTCCCGCCGACGCCCGCTCCGACCTCTTCAGCTTCGGCTGTGTCCTCTACGAAATGATCACCGGGCGCCGCGCCTTCGAAGGCAAATCTCAACTCTCCGTCTTCACCGCCATCCTCGAAAAAGATCCCGAGCCACTCTCCAACATTCAGCCTCCCGTCCCGCCCGCACTCGATCGCGTCGTTCGCGCCTGCCTCGCCAAAGATCCCACCGAGCGCTTCCAATCCGCGCACGACGTCGCCATGGACCTCCGCTGGCTCTCCGACTCCGCCGCGCAATCCGAAACCGACTCTTCCAGTTTCAAATTCAATCGCAAGTGGCTAGCCGCTCTCGCCGCTATTCTTCTCTCCTCGCTCGCCCTCGCCGCCTTCTTTGGTTATCGCTGGGCCAAGTCCTCCTCCGCCCCACCTGCTTCTGTTCACGCGGAACTCTCCTTGCCCGCCAAACTCGCCCTCGACACCACCGGCGATGCCGGCGGCATGCCCGTCCTCTCTCCGCAAGGCGACAAGCTCGCCTTCGTCGCTCATTCCGGCGAGGCCAAACAGATCTACGTTCGTTATCTCAATTCCGACACCGCGCAGCCCCTCGATGGCACCCTCGGCGCTTCCCATCCCTTCTGGTCACCCGACGGCAACTCCATAGGTTTCTTTGCTGGCGGCAAACTTCTGCGCATCTCCGCCAACGGCGGCACCGTCTCCACCATTGCCGACGCACCCAACTCTCGCGGCGGCTCCTGGGGCGCCAACGACATCATCGTCTTCTCTCCCGATTTTCAGGGCGACGGCCTCCGCAAGGTCAGCGCCCTTGGCGGTCCCGTCTCTCCCGCCACCGTGATCGACAAAATCAAACACACCACGCATCGTTGGCCCTGGTTTCTTCCCGATGGCAAGCACTACATCTTCCTTGCCACCAATCACACCGGCGGCGATCCCCAGCAGAACGGTATCTACTACGCTTCCGTCGATTCCACCTCCATCCGCATGATCCTTCCCACCGTTTCTGCCGCCCAATACGCTTCCGGCTATCTCCTCTATCGCTCCGGAACCGCTCTCGTCGCTCAGCCCTTCGATCCTTCCAGCGCCACCGTCTCCGGCACTCCCACCCCCATCATCAACAAGATTCGCGACGACATCGGCGTCTGGCGCTCCATCTTCTCCGTCTCTCAGAACGGCCTGCTCGTCTATCAGGTCGGCAGTGAAGCCGCCGCCAACAGCCGCTTCGCCTGGTTCGATCGTTCTGGCAAACTCGTCAAGGAATTCAATCCCAACGAAGCCACCTCCATCGATCTTCGTCTTTCTCCGGACAACCGCCGTGTCGCTTTCGTCTCCGGTACCGGCGTCTGGACCATCGACCTCGATCGCGACACCAAAACCCGCGTCACCTTCGATCAGCAGCTTGTCGCGCAACCCTCCTGGTCTCCCGACGGCAAAACCATTCTCTTCGTACTTTCCACCAGCAGCGGTGGCGGTAACGGCGAAATCCGTTCCAAAGCCGCCGACGGCAGCGGCGTCGAATCCTCCATACTTCCCGGCCAAAACAACTACCACTACCCCGCCTTCTCTCCCGACGGTAAATACCTCACCTACACCTGGGGCGACGGCGAAAAAAATGTCTCACTCTGGATGAGACCCCTCTCCGGCAACTCCGAGCCCGTCGCCATCCTTCGCCCCCCGTCTCCCCAATCCAATATCCTCAACTACCGCGTTTCTCCCGATTCCCGCTGGCTCGCCTATTCCTCCGACGAATCCGGCCAGCACGAAATCTACGTCACCTCCTTTCCCGACGCCAAAGGCAAGTGGCGCATCTCCGCCAACGGCGGATCTTTTCCCGCCTGGTCCGGCAACTCCCGTGAAATTTTTTATAAAGATCTTGGCGCGGACGATTACTTCGCCTGTCCCGTCTCTCCCAATTCCAACGAACTCGACGTCTCACCCTGCCAGCGCCTCTTCCACGTTCCCACTCCCGGCATCGGCATTCCCTTCGACGCCTCCTCCGACGGCCAGCATCTCCTCATCAATCGCGCCGAAGAAGAAGTCCAGGCCCCTCTCCTCCTCATCTCCAACTGGCCCTCCTCCCTCCCCCACTAACCGCCTTGGCCTCGGGTTCGCTTTCGTCTTATTACGTTGTCTCGGGTTTGGTTTTGTCCCCTCACATTTCAACCTGTCTACTGTTCTTCTATATATATAGATAAAATAACCATATTGTCATCCTGAGCGCAGCGAAGGATCTGCTTTCCGAGCGCGTTACCACACTGTCAAATACAAAGGCTTTGAATTTCTGAGTGTCAATTGACCGATCGGGTGCCGCACCCTTCGAACTTAAGGGTGCGGATTTTGACTTTGCTTTTTCTTCTTTGATCCCATCCCCGCCACAATCTCCACTTCATTTCAAAAACAAATTGTCATCCCGAACGCAGTGAGGGATCTGCTTTCCGAGCGCGCTAGCACCACTTCCTGTGGCACAGGCCTTCAGGCTGTGCAGCGCCAACTCCGTGTCACTCGCAGTCCCACGCTATTCAAATCCATAGGCGTGGTATTGCCGCCAAGCTCTCACCCTGCATCCTCGAAAATCCAATCCCAAGCCGCGAACCAAATCCCGCTAGCTCTTCGCCCAGTTTCTTCCTCACCACGGAACGCTCACCGGCGCCTCAACATATATCGGCTGTGGTCCGCTTCCATATTCCAGGTGCAGCGCGCCCAGATACGGTTTCGCCTGCGGATCGTACGTCACCTTAAAACTCCCATCGTTTCCCGGGAATCCCTTCATCCCATCTTGCCCGTCCAAACCATTGAGGCCATCCGAACCATTCGGCATTCCCATCCCACCTGCTCCGCCTCTTCCTCCCCGTCCACCTTTTCCTGCCGCGCCACCCGCTCCGCCAAACGCCTTCACCGTAAGTGATCCTCCTTGCGGATCAACTATGAAATACCGGTCCTCTCCCTCACCCGTCACTAAAATCTTCAGCAGCGGCTTCGACAAATCGCTGAACGCCACCGAAATATCCACCAGCGGCGCGTCCCCTCCCCGCCCGCCGTTCCCGCCCGACGTGCCATCTTTTCCGTTGCTCCCGTTCCCTCCTGGCGATGGATTGTTCGGATCAAACGAGCCGACGTGCCCACTCAGCCCATCCAGTCCGTTCGTTCCGTCGGTGCCAGGCAATCCCGGTCTCCCCAAAAAGCTCGTGGTAAACGCCACGTTGTACCGTACCGGAATTTCTATCTTCCCTTGAATTCCCGGATGGCTCGGCACCGTCACCGTCACCACCGAGGTCTTCTCATCGCTCACTCGTGGGTCCTTCGGCAGCGACACGATTCCTTTGTCGCTCACCAGCGCAACCGTCGAGCTGACTCTTAACTCCCCCCACATTACTTTTCCGCGTCCTTTTCCTTCGCTCACCAGCACCGTTCCGTCCGGCTCCGTGATTTCCACCACCAGCGGCAACTTCTCTCCGGGAGCAATGGCGGGCCCATCCGGCAGCGTCACCTTTATCGAAGCGATCGGCAGACTGGCGATCTCCGTTCTTCTGCCCGTCCGCACATTCAGCGCAGAGCATCCCGCCACTGCCAGCAAAATCGGCAACGCCATCGCTAATTTTTTAGAAGTTCTTCCGGACGCAAGGCACACTTCACCGCGTGACATAACGCGAACGTTGTCCATGCAGGCCTTCCCATATACAACTTTCCGTATCGTGAACTGGCCAGCGTTTCGTTCGCCTATTATTTGCGAAGCCGCGCGGTCAATCCTTAGGACGTACCGCCATCTCCCTCGGTTGCACAACTGCCGCGTAATTGCGTCAAATATTTGTATCGCTAGCTAACTAGGTAGGTAATGAACCTGCTCACCGCTCTCTACTTCCCGCCGGGTGCCGCACCCTTCGCCGTTAAGGGTGCGGATTTTTCCTTCCCCACCACCGTTTATCCATATATAACCAAAATAAACTTATTGTCATCCTGAGCAACGCAAAGGATCTGCTCTCTGAGCACGCTACCACAATCTCAAATCCACAGACTCTTCGATTTCTCTCAGTGTTAACCGACCAACCGTGCGCCCCACCTTTGTGGTGGTTCTTCGGCTTGACTTCTTTAAGCCGCCCCATCCCGGCACCCACTCGCTCCTACTTCTCACCCTCCAACTCCCCCAACCTCCTCTCCAACAACTCCATATCCCCCTTGAGCAGCGACCCATCCCCCAAATCAATCCCCAGAAATTGCTTCAGCAACTCCGCCGGTGCCGCATCAAATCCATTCTTCAGCAGCGCCACATACTTCTTCGCAAACTCCACCCGATTCGCCTGATACATCTCGTAATACTTCAGCGCCAGCAATCCTCCATACACATAATTCACGTCGTACGACGGGTCCTCGTACATCAGCGACATCGTCGCCCACCGATTCTTCAACTCCGGCGTCCCTGCCGCAAACATCGAAAACTCCCCATCCACCTGCGCCGTCAACTGATCCAGATCGTCCGCATTCCTCACTCGCCCCGCCGCCACTCCGTCATAAATTTTCTGTTCCAGCAGCGCATCCTGCGCCCCATACCAGGCATCCAGCCCCTTAATCCCCATCCACTGCTCCCGGTAATACCGCCGCAACCGCTCATCCTTCGCGTGTTCCGCTTGATACTCCGCCAGCAGCAATTCATTGAACGCCGCAAACGACTCGAACAAATAATTTGGCCCCGTGCAATACACCGGCTTTACGCCGTTCCCGGACATCAACTCGCGATGCGCCGCATGTCCTCCCTCGTGCGCGATCACCGACAAATCCTTGAACGTCCCATCAAATCTTCCGTAAAACAAAATGCTCCTGCTCCCCGCGAACCCAATCGAAAATCCTCCCGCGTATCGTTTCGCCGCTCCACCCGGCAACACATCCGCCCGCCCATTCTTCGCATCCAGCAACGCATCGAACGCTTCCTGATACTCCGCTCCCAATCCCGCAAACGCCCCGTGATAAATCGCCGGCGCCTCCGCCAATGTCGTCACCGGCGCAACAAATCCCGGCAATGGCGCAGACGCATCCCACGCCTGCATCGGTTTCCCGTACGCCTCCTCAAAATCCCGCGCTCGCAGTTTCTCAAATCGCTTCGCAATCTCTCCGTGCTGCGCCATCGCTTCCAGCAACGCTCGCGTCTGCTCCGGCTCCAATCCCAAACTTGTATATTTCCGGTCCGGCGCGTTCGCATATCGATGCGCCTTCGCCAACGCTTCCTGCGCCCGCACGGTGTGCATCAGCGCAAACGCCAGCAAATCCCGCTGGCTCGCGTATCCGTTCAACCGTTTCTTGAACGCCTCCTCCCTCACTTTCCCGTCCGCGCTCTCCGCCAACAATCTCCGCTGACGCAACACATCCTGCGGTCCCGCCGCCGTCTCCACTTTCCCAAACGCGATCCCCGCCACCACCCGTTCGTACAAATCGTATTGCCAGTCCCCAATCTCCGGCTCAAACCGGTCCAGCAACTCCTGCTGCTCCACCGGCAGCACATGCCCTTCCTCGCGACGCATCTCCGCCACCGCATATTCGTAGCTCTTCAACTTCGGCTCCGCCCCGTAAAATTCCTTCAGCCTCTCCTTCGGTATCCCCAGTATCTCCGGCGTCAAAAACGCCGTCTTCGCATCCGCTTCCGCTTCCAGTTTCTCCCGAGCCTCGCACGCCCCATCGCTGCGATCCTGCGCGCACCGCAGATGCAGATATCCCTCGTGCCGGTGATAAATCCGCAGCACCTCTTCGTACGCGCGCAACGCCCCCAACAATTTTTCGCCCGAATCAATCTGCCCTTTAAATCCCCCCAACGCTCCCAGCGCGCTCTCCAACTCCGCTCGCGCCGCCACTTCCGCCTCCGGCGAAGCAAAGTAGTACCGCCCCAAATCCGCCGTCAGCCCTTTCGCCGCCGCGTCCCCGCTGTCCTGCCCCGCCGCCGCAACCACCGCCGTCATCATCAATAAAATTCCCGCGCCCATTCGCATTCGCATACGCCCGAGCTTACCCCACCATCTCGCTCTCTCTCGTCTTCTTCGCCGTCGCAAATTCTCCCGCTCACCGTCACTGACGCCTCTCTCCCGCGCTGCTATACCTAAGATTCAATCGCTCCCAAGGAGCATCATGCCCTTCGTCCGCCGCGCTTTGTTGTTCTTCATCTACCTTTTCGTTCTCGCCACGCTCACCGCCGCGCAAGATTTTCCGCTCTCTCTCAACGCCACTCGCGAAGGCCTTCTCCGGGAAGGGAAGCCCGACTCCTTCTTCCTCACCCTGCAAGCCGGAGATTTTGTCGCTCTCCGTCTCGACCCCCGCGCCCACCAACTCGCCATCATTTCCTTCGAACCCTCCGGCGCACGCTTTCGTGCTTCCGCCATCGGCCCCAATCCCGACACCTTCACCTTCATCGCCGGTCCTGCCGGCCAATATCGTCTCGAACTCTCCGCTCTCGATCACGGTTCCGAAGCTCCCTACGCCCTCACCCTTACCAAAATCATTTCTCTCGCCGACCGCCTCGCTCCTCCGCCCATCGACCGCAGCCCCCGCATCCAGGCCCTCCGCGCCGCTCTCGCATCTGGCCATCCGCAAGCCCTCGACGCCTTCTGGCAAGATGTCGCCAAATCCGGCGCCCCACTCATCGAACCTCTTCCGCCGATCCCAACAATCCCAGCAATCCAAACTCTCCCAACAATCCCTCCGCCAACATGCTCGTCACCTTCCTCTTTCGCGGCTCGCCCGACACCCGCAACGTCCTCGTCCTCCGCATCCCCCTCGCCGCCGCCGCGCCCGATGACTACTTCATGCGCCATCTCGACTCCACCGATCTCTGGTACGCCACCGTCCTCATTCCTTCCGACATGCGCTTTGACTACACCCTCGCCATCAATGTTCCTCCTCTTCACGGCCTCGCCTCCACCATCGACCGCGACACCATCGCCATGGTCGCAGCCTCTGCTCGACCCGATCCTCTCAATCCTCATCGCTTCCGCACCGACGCCAACGCCCTCGATCCTCCCGAACTTCGTGGCACTTCCGTCCTCGAAATGCCCAACGCCTCCCCGCAACCCTATCTCGCCGCTCGCCCCGGCGTCCCGCAGGGCCAGATTGTTCGCTCCACTCTCCAAAGCAAATTGCTCAACTCCTCCCGCACCGTCTCTGCCTACCTTCCCCCCGCTTATGCTCCCTCTGCCCAACCCTATCCACTCCTCATCCTCTTCGACGCCGACGCCCACCTTGGCGATTCTCATTCACTCCCCCTAGTCCCCACTCCCACTATCCTCGACAATCTCATCGCCGATCATCGCATCCCTCCCCTCGTCGTTCTCTTTCTCTACAACCCGCCCGGCGCGCGTTATCAGGACCTCGCCTGCAATCCCGTGTTCTCCGACTACCTCGCCTCCGAACTTCTCCCTTGGGCGCGCCGCGAATACCACCTCACCCCCGATCCCCAACACGTTGTCGTCGCCGGCTCCAGTCTCGGTGGACTCGCCGCCGCTTGCGCCGGCCTTCGCCATTCCGAATCGTTCGGCAATGTCCTTTCGCAATCCGGTTCCTTCTGGTGGGCGCCTCCCTCCGCCGCCACCACCTCTCCGCGCAACTCCGCCCCCAACTGGATCGCCAACCAGTTCATCCTTTCTCCCAAGCTTCCACTCCGCTTCTATCTCAGCGCAGGCTCCGACGAACTCGACTTCTCCGGCCAGGGCAACTCCATCCTTCTAACTTCTCGTAATCTCCGCGACGTCCTCCTCGCCAAATCCTACGACGTCCAATTCGTCGTATTCCCCGGCAACCACGATTATCTTTCCTGGCGCGCCACTCTTCCCGACGCCCTCATCTTCCTCCTCGCTCCTTCCCACTAACCCTTTCCCCATCTTCGTCCTTCTAACGCTATAATCCCTTCACTCATGGCCTTCCCCTCCGGCTTCAAATTCGGTCCTTACGAAATTCTCGCGCCCCTCGGCTCCGGCGGCATGGGCGAAGTCTATCGCGCCAAAGATACTCGCCTCGGTCGCGATGTCGCCGTCAAAGTTCTTCCTCACGATATGTCCGCCGATCCCGCACGCAAGCAGCGCTTCGAACGCGAAGCCCAGGCCATCTCCGCTCTCAATCACCCGCACATCTGCGTCCTTCACGACGTCGGCTCTCAAGACGGCGTCGATTTCCTCGTCATGGAATTGATGGACGGCGAGCCTCTCTCCAAGCGCCTCGAAAAAGGCCCGCTCCCTCTCGATCAGGTCGTCAAGTTCGGCTCGCAAATCGCCGACGGCCTCGACAAAGCCCATCGCGCCGGCATCGTTCATCGCGATCTCAAGCCCGCCAACATCATGCTCACTCCCTCGGGCGCCAAGCTCCTCGACTTCGGCCTCGCCAAGCCCGCCGCCGCTTCCGCCAGTCTCGCCACCCTCACCGCTCTCTCTCCCGCCTCTGCTCCTGTCACCGAAGCCGGCATGGTTGTCGGCACCTTTCAGTACATGTCTCCCGAACAGGTCGAAGGCAAAGACGTTGACGCTCGCTCCGACATCTTCTCCCTCGGCGCCGTCCTCTACGAAATGGTCACCGGCAAGCGCGCCTTCGAAGGCAAAAGCCAGCTCAGCGTCGCCAGCTCCATCATCGAAAAAGATCCGCAGCCCATCAGTTCGATCCGTCCTCTCTGGCCTCGCGCCATCGATCACGTCATCGCCAAATGCCTCGCCAAAGATCCCGCCCGTCGCTGGCAGTGCGCCGCCGACATCTCCTCCGAATTGCACTGGGCCGCCGAAAACTCCTCGTCTCTCCTCCCACCCGCAGCGGCCCCGCCCAAAAAACTTTTCTCCTTTCTCCCCTGGCTTCTCTCCGCTCTTCTCGCCGTCGGCCTGGCCATCGCTCTTTTTGGCGCACGTTCTTCTCATCCGACCGATCAGCCCGAATACTACTCCGCGCCCTTCCATTTCGCCGTCAACAGCATGGCCATCGCTCCCAATGGGCACACCGTCGCCATCGCCACTGAAGGCGACACCGAAAAAAGAGTCCAGCTCTGGCTTTACGAAATTGGTTCCCGCGAAATCCGTGCGCTCCCCGATACCGACGGCGCCAGCTTCCCCTTCTGGTCCCCCGACGGAAAATCCCTCGGTTTCTTCGCCGGCGGCAAACTCAAGAAACTCGATCTCGCCGGCGGCCCCGCGCTCACTCTGTGCGACGCCCCTTCCGGCCGTGGCGGCACTTGGAACACAGACGGCGTCATCCTCTTCACTCCCAGCGGCCGCCTTGGCGATGTTCTCTATCGTATTTCCGCCGCTGGAGGCACAGCCACGCCCATCACCACTCTCAACCTGGAGCGCAGGGAAACCAGCCACCGCTGGCCTCAATTCCTTCCCGATGGCAAGCACTTCCTCTTCATGACCTTTTCGGTTTCCGGCCAGACCAGCGCCGACGCCATCTTTGTCGGCTCGCTCGACTCCAAGGAAACCAAAAAAATTACCGACGCTACCTCCAACGCCACTTACGTTTCCCCGGGCTTCCTCGTCTTTGCTCGCGGCCGCTCGCTCTTCGCCCAAAAGTTCGATCTTTCCTCGCTCTCTCTTCAGGGCGTGCCCGTCGCCATTTTCTCTGAGGTCCGCATCACTCTCGGCATCGGCTATTCTGTCTTCGCTACCAGTTCCGCCGAGACGCTTCTCTCACAGACCGGCGCGTCCGTCGCTCTCTCCCGTCTCGTTTGGTTCGATCGCTCCGGCAAAGAACTCGGCCAGGTTGGCGGCCCCGAAGAATTCGTGAACGTCGCTCTCTCGCCAGACGGCAAATCCGTCGCCGTCAATAAAACCGACCAGACCAATCAGAACATCGATATCTGGATTTACGCTCTGCAGGGCAACCGTCTTCGTCGCCTCACTTTCGACCCCGCCATCAACTCCCAACCCATTTGGAGTCCCGACGGCTCCCATATCGTCTTCAGTTCCAGCCGCAAGCAGGCCTTTGATCTCTACCTCAAACCCTCCGACGGCTCTCAAGACGAAAAGGACATCGAATCCACCACCCTCGATAAATATCCTCAGGACTGGTCTCGCGACGGCAAATACATCCTCTATATCCGCGACACCGAACTCTGGACCCTCTCCTATCCCGATCTCGTCTCCAAACCCTTTCTCACCGGACCTTCCGCTCATCGCGGTGGACAATTCTCTCCCGATGGAAAGTGGGTCGCCTACGCTTCCAACGAAACCGGTAAGTGGGAGGTCTACGTCACTTCCTTTCCCGATGCAAAAGGGAAGTGGCAAGTCTCGAATACCGGCGGCCTCCAACCGCGCTGGCGTGGCGATGGTCGCGAACTCTTCTACTTCTCGCCCGACGGCAAACTCATGGCCGTCCCCATCAACACCATCTCCGGCTTCGATCCCGGCGCTCCTGTCGCTCTCTTCCAGGCCGACCAAAAAGACTTCGTCTCCACCTCCGACCAAATCCTCTACGACGTCACCCGCGACGGCCAAAAATTCCTCATCAACACCAAAATCCGCAACGGCGCCTCCCAACCCATGTCCGTCCTCCTCCACTGGTCCTCCCTCCTCAAAAAATAACCCGCTGCAACACCGTTCTTTTGATTGCAGTCTCCGCGACATGCCGGGTGCCCCAGGTATCGCCGTTGTATACCTGGGTCTTGGGTTTGTCTTTGCATTAAGCTATCGGCTATTGGCTATCAGCTATCGGCTGCTCTTCCGTTACTCTGAACCTTTCAAGGAGCCCCCATGACCGATCCCGCACACCAAGACCAACTCGACCGCGCCCAAGATCTCCGCCGTCGCGGCGAAGCTGCCCGCCACCACGATCCACCCTTGTCCCGCCTCTACTATGAAGAATCCGTCCTCGCCTTCCGTGAAGTCGACCAGCCCCTGCTTCTCGCCCACACCATTCGCCATCTCGGCGACGTCTACCTCGAACAAGGCCGCCCCGATCTTGCCGAGCCTTGCTACCACGAAGCGCTCGCTCTCTATCGCGCTCACGAGCCCGATTCTTCTCTCGATTTCGCCAACGCCCTGCGCAGTCTCGCCGTTCTTCGCTGGGAACAGTCCCGCTCTCTTTGGGAAGAAGTCCGCGAACGCTACACCATCCTCCGCATCGACTCCGGCATTCACGAAAGCTCCGCTCGCCTCGCCGCTCTCTCCCAACCCTAATTCCCGCGATAAATGTACTCGGCTGATTGGAGGGAGCGTATCGTTACGTACATGACGGACAAAATGCGCAAGGGGTAGCAGTAGGATTTTTTGCTGAAATCGCACAGTAATTCGCCGTGAGCGGTACAACGAGCAGGTGTACACCGTGTTAGCCACCTACCTAGACGAGAGTTTTGATATGCGGAAGGCTGGTTTTTTTGTCGTTGGCGGTCTTATCGGTAGAGGTGAGCCGTTATTTGAACTAGCGCGAAAATGGGAAGCACTACTTTGCCGGCCCGATCTAGCCCTTGAATATTACAAGGCATCTGAGTGTGAACTGGGAACCGGCCAGTTTGTGAAATTTGTCAAAGAAAACAGACGTCCTACACCGGAAGAAACTGCTCATTTGGGAAAAATCAGCAATGAATTGTAAGTCCGTCGCCTACGGTTCCAATGAAAGCGGCCGTTGGGAGGTCTACGTCACTTCGTTTCCCGACGCGAAAGGGAAGTGGCAGATTTCCAGTGGCGGTGGACTGCAGCCCCGCTGGCGCGGCAACGACCGCGAACTGTTCTACATTTCTCTCGACGGCAAAGTGATTTCCGTGCCCGTCAAGCCCGGCCCCGGCTTCGATCCCGGCGCTCCCGTCGTTCTCTTTCAAGCCGACCAAAAACAGCCCGTCGCTACTTCCGAACAAATGCTCTACGACGTCACCAAAGACGGCCAGCGCTTCATCATCAACACCCAAATCCGCAACGGCGCCTCCCAGCCCATGTCCGTCCTCCTCCACTGGTCCTCGCTCCTCAAAAAATAACCCGCTAACACCGTCCCTTTATTGCAGTCTCCGCGACATGCCGGGTGCCCCAGGTATCGCCGTTGTATACCTGGGTCTTGGGTTTGTCTTTGTATTAAGCTATCGGCTATCCTATCAGCTATCGGCTATCAGCTATCGGCTGCTCTTCCGTTACTCTGAACCTTTCAAGGAGCCCTCATGACCGATCCCGCACACCAAGACCAACTCGACCGCGCCCAAGATCTCCGCCGTCGCGGCGAAGCTGCCCGCCACCACGATCCACCCTTGTCCCGCCTCTACTATGAAGAATCCGTCCTCGCCTTCCGTGAAGTCGACCAGCCCCTGCTTCTCGCCCACACCATTCGCCATCTCGGCGACGTCTACCTCGAACAAGGCCGCCCCGATCTTGCCGAGCCTTGCTACCACGAAGCGCTCGCTCTCTATCGCGCTCACGAGCCCGATTCTTCTCTCGATTTCGCCAACGCCCTGCGCAGTCTCGCCGTTCTTCGCTGGGAACAGTCCCGCTCTCTTTGGGAAGAAGTCCGCGAACGCTACACCATCCTCCGCATCGACTCCGGCATTCACGAAAGCTCCGCTCGCCTCGCCGCTCTCTCCCAACCCTAATTCCCGCGATAAATGTACTCGGCTGATTGGAGGGAGCGTATCGTTACGTACATGACGGACAAAATGCGCAAGGGGTAGCAGTAGGATTTTTTGCTGAAATCGCACAGTAATTCGCCGTGAGCGGTACAACGAGCAGGTGTACACCGTGTTAGCCACCTACCTAGACGAGAGTTTTGATATGCGGAAGGCTGGTTTTTTTGTCGTTGGCGGTCTTATCGGTAGAGGTGAGCCGTTATTTGAACTAGCGCGAAAATGGGAAGCACTACTTTGCCGGCCCGATCTAGCCCTTGAATATTACAAGGCATCTGAGTGTGAACTGGGAACCGGCCAGTTTGTGAAATTTGTCAAAGAAAACAGACGTCCTACACCGGAAGAAACTGCTCATTTGGGAAAAATCAGCAATGAGTTTATTTCACTGATCGTCAAGGAGCAGGTTGTTGCCTTTGGGATTGGGGTGATCCAGCAAGACTTCTATGAAGTGATAAAAGACAGTTACGCGCATTCGGTTCTAGGCGATGATCCATTTCAATTGGCGTACGACCTTGCAATGGTGCAAGGTGCGTGGATTTCGAAGCAAACAGAAAAAAACCAAAAGGAAATTGCTCCGTATGGTTACCGTGTGCAACGGGACTATGTTTCCTTCGTCAGAGACGATCATCAGAAGTATTCGCCTTTAGCCGCTGCTAGATACTTGAATTTAAGAAACAGCACTCCCGAGGCGGGTGCGTACATGGGCTCTCACACAATTACTGACGACAAAAAAGCTATTGTGCTTCAGGCCGCCGATGCAACGGTGTACGAAATCAGACGAGCTCTTCATCTCGCTTATAAAACACGGACGGGTCCAATTAGGGGACAGTTTAGATTGTTCAAGGATGCTTCCCGAATGGCAATCATTCAAACAGTCACCAGAGTGAATTTGCTTAATACCGTAAAACTTCATAAGCCTGGCGAATCATTTAATTTAACTGACATCATGGACACTGAATTCAGTCAGAACATCACTTTCGAGGACTGAGGAATAACGCATTGGAGTTTACCGGCAAAGCCTTAGATCCCGCCCCTCGTTCAATCCTTCCCCACAAATCTCCTCAGCGTAGACCGTGAGATCCCCAGCCTCTCGCACGCCTCCTGCCACGGCAGGCTCGCCCCATTCTCCGCCGCAATCCGTCCCGGCAACTCCGCTTCTCTCCGCAATAATCCCCGGTAGTACTCCTCCAGTTGCCGAGTCGCTCCCACCCATCCCCATTTCTCTGCATCCGCGCGCGCGTTCTTCCGCACTTCGTCGCGATGCCGCCGATCTCCAATCAATTTCCGGATCGCGCTCGCCGCTCCGCCCGGATCATTCGCGTCATACAAATGTCCCGTCACTCCATCCTTCACCACATCCAAAATTCCGCCCTCTGCCGCCGCCACCACCGGACATCCCGCCGCCATCGCTTCCAGCAGCACCAGTCCCAGCGTCTCCGTCCGCGAAGGCATATAAAATACGTCCGACGAAGCGAACGCGCTCGCCAGCTCTTCGCCTCTCAGGTATCCCGCAAAGTACGTCTTCGTCCCCGCAAAATGTTCTTCCAGTTTTCCGCGATGCGGTCCATCTCCCACCAGCGCCAGCCGCATCTCCGGCATCGCCTCCTGCACCTTCCTGCACGTCTCAATCTCTTTTTCCGCCGATAGCCGTCCCACGAACAGCATCACCGGATCTTCCGGATGTCCCTGCGTCAATCTCGCTCGCATCTCCTGCGACGCCCGCTCCGGACGAAACAGCTCCGTATCCACTCCCCGCTGCCACAACTCCACTCTTCGTATCCCGCGCTCCTCCAGCAACTCCTTCATCACCTGCGAAGTCGCCAGCACCAGGTCCGCGCGGTTGAACGACGTCCGCAACCCCCACCACAGCAGCGGCTCCAGCTTCCCCAGCTTGTAATACTTCAGCCACTTCGGCAGTTGCGTGTGGTACGACACCACCAGCGGCACCTTGTATTCCACGCTGTAATAAAACGCCGCGATTCCCAACAGCACCGGCTGGCTCGCATGAATCACATTCGGCCGGAACTCCCGCAACACCTTTCCGATCGACGGCAGCGGCATCGACACCTTCAACTCCGGATACGGTGGGAAGGGAACTCCCGCCACTCCGTGAATCTTCGCCCCTGCGTGCTCGGTCAATCCGCCGTCCGGCGAAATCACCAGCACTTCGTGCCCGAATTCCTGCAGATGCCGTACCGTGTGGCTCAGCCGCGTCACCACTCCATCGATCCGCGGCAGAAACGTTTCCGTAAACAACGCAATCCGCAGTCGCTCCGTCCCCGCTTTCTGCCCCATTGCCGTCTGCAGTCCTTCCACTCCTTCCGGCATTCTCATCGCACGAACACTCGCGCTCTCTGCCAAGTTCCACCTCGACGCCAGCCCTCGTCTCAGCCCGCGCCTCCATTTGTTCGCAGTAGCCTATTGCCCCCTCCTTCCATTTGCAACTCCGCTCCTCATCCGTCAGAGAATTCGTACTACAATACCCTCGCACTCCGGCCGGTCACGCGCACGCCATCGTTTCTCTGTCGAGGAGGTTCCCACCATGTTCGCAAAGTTCGTTCGTTTCTCTTCCGCCGTAACCCTCGCTCTTCTGCTTCTCATCGTCGGCTGCTCCAACGCTCCCAACTCCACCTCTCCATCTTCCTCTTCTCAACTCACTCCCGACGAAGCTCGCCAGATCGCCAAGGACGCCTTCATCTACGGCTTCCCCCTCGTCACCAATTACGCCACTCTTCACAAGCAAGCCGTCGACGCCTCCAGCAAAGACTACCGCGCTCCCTTCAACACCCTCGCCAATTCCGCGAACGTCGCCACTCCCGAAGACAAATTCGTCGTCACTCCCAACTCCGACACTCCCTATTCCTTCCTCTGGGCCGATCTCCGCTCCGAACCCATGGTCGTCACCATGCCCAAAATCGAAAAGGGTCGCTACTACTCCGCGCAGCTCATCGATCTCTACACCTTCAACTTCGCGTATCTCGGCTCCCGCGTCTACGGCAACGACGGCGGCAATTTCCTCATCGCGGGCCCCGGCTGGACCGGCGACACTCCCATAGGCATCAAAGCCGTTCTCCACTGTGAAACCGAATTCGCCTACGTTCTCTTCCGCACCCAGTTGTTCAATCCCGCCGATCTCCCCAACGTCAAAAAAATCCAAGCCGGCTACAAAGCCGAACCCCTCTCCAAATTTCTCGGCACCGCCGCTCCTCCCGCCGCTCCCGCTGTCAATTGGCCCGCTCCTTCCGCCGAAATGCTCAACTCTCCCGCGCTCTTCCCCTATCCTCAACTTCCTGCTTCAGTTCTGCCCCACCGATCCCTCGGAAAAAGATCTCATGGCCCGCTTCGCCAAACTCGATATCGGTGCCGGCAAAACTTTCGACCTCTCCAAATTTTCTCCCGACATCCAGAAGGCCATCGCCGCCGGACTCGCCGACGTCTCCACCGACGTCGATGCCCTCATGAAAAAAGTCAATTCCAACGAGGTCCGCAGCTCCGAATTCTTCGGTACTCGCGAGGCCCTCAAGAACAATTACCTCTACCGTTTCCTCGGCGCCAAGCTCGGCCTCTACGGCAACTCCGGCGCCGAAGCCATCTACCTCGCCTACTTCGTCGACGCCCAACAGCATCCCCTCGACGCCTCCTCCACCAACTTCACTCTCACCTTCCCCAAAGGCCAGCTTCCTCCCGCCAAGGCTTTCTGGTCCGTCACCATGTACGACGGCAAAACCCAATTCCTCGTCGCCAATCCCCTCAAGCGCTATCTCCTCAACTCTCCCATGCTCAAATCCTTTAAATTCGCGCCCGACGGCTCGCTCACCTTCTACGTTCAAAAAGATTCGCCCGGCCCCGCGAAACAATCCAACTGGCTCCCCGCTCCCAATGGCCCGTTCTACATGATTCTTCGCCTCTACATTCCTTCTCCCGAAGTGCAGAACGGCACTTGGAAGCAACCTCTTCTCGAGCCGGTCGCCGCTCACTAACTCGAACGATCGCCGCTCGCAGCGCCCATTGCCTATCGTTAGCAATTCTTAATTCCTCAAGCGAATCTGCGCCCATTTCGCACTGCTTCGCTCTGACCAACTCTGTCCCGCATCCGCTCCCTCTCTCTGTTTCATTCCGGTTGCTCGCCTCTTCCTTCTCAACTAACTCCTTCGCTCTCACCACCCATCCTTGGACAACCGCATGCTCCTCTTCCTCTCGGCCCCTTCTTCAGGAGCCGCCGCATGTTCGCTCGTTTCTCTCAGAACTTTCACACCAATCATCCATTCGCCTTCCACATCGCCGCGATCTCCTTCATGGCCTCTTCGCTCTCCGCATGCGGCACCGTCGTCTCCTCCACTTCTTCCGCCAACTCCCAACCCACCGCCGCCTTCCCCTATTCCGCCAGTCCGCTCGCCAACACCATCATTCCTCCCAATAACTCCACGCCAATCTCCGACGCCTTCTTCGGCATGACCATTCATCGCCTCGTTCCCAATCCCGCCTCACCCAATCTTCCCGTCGCTCCGTTCCCCGCATTTCCCATTCACACCTTCCGTCTCTGGGATGTCGTCAACTGGTCCACGCTCGAACCCGCCCCCGGCCAATTCAACTGGTCCACCATGGACGGCACCATCGCCGTCGCTCGCCAGAACAACGTCCGCGATTTTCTCTTCACTCTCGGCGACGTTCCCACCTGGGCCTCCACCAATCCCTCCGACACTTGCGGCTGGCCAAACGCTCCTCCCAACGGTGCCTGCGACGCTCCCGATCCCGCCGCTCTTCACGATTTCCTCGCGCACGTCGTTCAGCGTTATTGCGGCGTCGTCGAATTCTACGAATCCTGGAACGAGCCCAACCTCACGCCCTTTTGGTCCGGCACCGACGCCCAACTCCTCCAAATCTCCGCCGACCTCTACCAGATCGCCAAAGATCCCGCCAACTGCGGTTGCACCAACGGTTCCTGCTCTCCCGGCGGCGGCCTCAATCCCAATCAAGTCCTCCTGCCTTCCATCAATTCCATCAACTCCACCACTCTCGCCTGGCTCGACAATTACCTCGCTGCCGCCGGCCCCACCTATCCCTACGCCGACATCGCTTCCTTCCACGGCTACGGCGCCACCCAACCCGAAGACATCGTTTCCTCCGTCGCGCAGTTCCGCCAGATTCTCGCCAAGCACGGCCTCTCTCAACTCGATCTTTGGGACACCGAAGCCAGTTGGGGTCAGACCCTCCCCAACGATCAGCAATCCGAAGCCGCATGGCTCCTTCGCTTTCACGTCGCTCAACTCGCTTCCGGCGTCTCTCGTTTTATCTGGTATGCCTACGACAATTGTGCCTGGGGCACTCTCTACGGCCCCGCCTGTGCCAACAACTCCTCCGACAACTGGCGCGGCGTTCGTCAACCCGGCTAGGCCTACGCCACTCTTGAAACTTGGCTCACCAGCTCCACTCTCTCTCGCTGCGAACTCCACGAAGATGGCCTCTGGGCCTGCCAGTTAACCCGCTCCGACGGCTCCAATGCCTTCGCTTCTCTGGAGTTCCACTTCCTCAACTCTCTCCGTTCCCATTCCCGTCGCCCTCTCATCTTTCCACCTTCCGCGACTGGCAAAACAACTCGCAATCTCTTCCCGCAACTCTCTCCGTCTCCGCCATGCCCGTCCTCCTCGAACACTGACCGCCTTCATCTACTTCCCCCTGCAACGCGACGAGCGCAAAAAAAATGGCACCGCACCAAATATCTCGAAGAGCAACTCGTTCAATCCGACGAAGCCTCGCTCCCTCCCGAGCTCACTGAAACCGAATAACACTCCTGCAACCCGCTTAAACACAGTCGATCTGCAACATTTACTTTCCTTCCATTCGTTTTTCTTCCGTTCACTTTCGCTTTTCGGATTCAGGAAAATCTGGGCCTTTCCTTACTCTTCAGGCAAATAATAGTACCCCTGTTAGTTTTGACAGTTGACGTTACTTTTTCTCTCCCGCACTATTCATACACGCGAAGCGTTCTTATCACCATCCTTGGTGCAAACGTTTCGCGACCGGGTCCACTTTCGTGTAGTCTTGCGCACCTGGTTCTTCCTTTGGAAGAATCCGGCAGAGAGCAAGAACTTCTTGGGCGGAGAACTTCTTTCTAGCGCAAGACTGCTCGACGGTTGCCTCGGCAAATCCCCAGTCTTTGTTTTTGGTTTTTGGGCTCACTGGCGTGCAGTCTTGCGCACTCGCTCCTTCTTCGGAAGGCGCGGGCTACGGTTAGAAGCTCTTGGGCGGAGATTTTCTTTCCCGCGCAGGACTGCTCGTCAGTGACCTTCTTGTTGTTGTTTTGCGGTTTTCACCTTCGTGCAGTCTTGCGCACTCGTTCCTTCCTCGGAAGGCACGATTCGGTTAGAAGCTCTTGGGCGGAGATTTTCTTTCCTGCGCAAGACTGCTCGGCGGTGACCGCCTTATGCTCTCGGCCTCGGATCAGCCCTGCCAAAATCCCATTCGACTTCTAAAATTGGGAGTGGACTCTCCTATGCCCACGCTCTACCGTTCGTTCCGCCCCGCCGCTTCTCAGCTCCACCTCTTTCTTCTTTTCGCTCTCTTCGCGCCTTCTGCATTCTCCCAATCTGCCGACAAAATTTATTTCGGCGCCAACATCGTCACCATGAACGATGCCCACCCTTCCGCTGAAGCCCTCGCCATCAAAGACGGCAAAATCCTCGCCGTCGGTTCTCGCGCCGATCTGGAAGGGAAGTACAAAGGCTCTTCCACGCAGCTCGTTGATCTAGGCTCCCGCGCCCTGCTTCCCGCCTTCCTCGACGCCCACAGCCACTACATCAGTTCGATTTCTGTCGCCAACATGGCCAACCTCTATCCTCCTCCCTCCGGTCCCGCCAAGGATGTCCCTTCCCTCATCGCCGCTCTCCAGAAATTTCGCGACGAGCATCACGTCCCCAAGGGTCAGCTCATCCAGGGCTACGGTTACGACGAAAATGTCATGCCCGCCGGACACCAGCTCAATCGCGACGACCTCGACCGCGCCTTTCCCGACACTCCCGTCTACATCCAGCACATCTCCATGCACGGCTGCGTTCTCAATTCCGCCGCCATGAAAAAGTTCGGCATCTCGGCCGCCACCAAAACTCCTCCCGGCGGCGTCATCGTTCGCAAGCCCGGCACCGAAGAGCCCTACGGCCTCATCATGGAAACCGCCTATCTTCCGATCATCGAGCAACTCCCGCATCCCACTCGCGAACAGGAAGTCGCCTGGTCCAAGGCCGGCCAGATGCTCTACGCCGAAAACGGCATCACCACTGCCCAGGAAGGCGCTACCCACTTCGCCGACCTCGAACTCATGAAGCGCGTCTCCGCCGCCAACGCCAACGTCATCGACATCGTCGCCTATCCCTTCATCACCGATCTCGACAAAACTCTCTCCGCGGTTCCCGTCGATACTTGGGGTAAGTACGATCACCGTCTCAAAATCGGTGGCGTCAAGATCACCGCCGATGGTTCTCCCCAGGGCCGCACCGCCTTCTTCACCACTCCGTATCTCCAAGGCGGTCCCGCCGGCGAACCCAACTGGCTCGGCGAACCCACCTTCCCCGAAGATCAGCTCAAAGGTTTTTTCAAGAAGGTCTACGCGCTCAACGTCCCGCTGCTCGTCCACGCCAACGGCGATGCCGCCATCGACATGGTCATTCGCGCCCATCAATTTGCCGCCGCGGATGATCTCACCAAAGATCATCACGTCACCGTCATTCACGCCCAGTTCACTCGCCCCGATCAGCTCGATTCCTACGTGAAATACCACTTCACTCCGTCCTTCTACACTCTCCACACTTTCTATTTCGCCGATGCCCACATCGCCAATCGCGGCCCCCAGCAAGCCGCCTACATCAGTCCTCTCCGCGATGCCATCGACAAAGGCCTCAAGCCCACCAATCACACCGACTTCGTCGTCGCTCCTCTCGACCAGATGTTCATGCTCTATTCCGCCGTCAATCGCGTCTCTCGCTCCGGCGCAGTCCTTGGCCCCGGTCAGCGCGTCACTCCCTGGGAAGGTCTCCAGGCCATGACCATCAACGTCGCCCGCCAGTATCTCGAGCAGGATTCCAAGGGCTCACTCGAACCCGGCAAACTCGCCGACCTCGTCATCCTCGACCACAATCCCCTCAAGGTTGATCCCGCCGCCATCAAGGACATCAAAATCCTCGAGACCATCAAGGAAGGCAAAACCATCTACACCCGCAAATAATCCCGCTCTTCGCAAAAAAAAAGGGATGCGGCTTCTTCTCCGCATCCCGTTTTCTTTTTTTCTGATTGTTTCTTTTTACTTGTTCGTCGTCGCCATCAAATCCAGCAACCCGTTCACGATCCCGTCCTCCGCGCACCCCGGCTTCAGCCGCGATCCCAGCACCTGGAACGTGTTCGCCCCAAACGCCGTGTCATTCGGCACGTATCCCGAATTCGCCGCTCCATTTGCCAGCGTCACCATGAACGTGTTCGCCATCGGCGACTCCTTCTTGAAGTGCGACGCGATCTCGCTGTAAATCTCCGCGTCCACCGAAGTCACCGCGATGTTCCCGATCCGCAGCACTCCGATCCGCAGATTCACCGGATCGCCGTCTTCATACGTTCCCGGCGTTCCTTCCCGCGCGTTGTCCGTACGCTTCCGCCCCGGGCAGGTCACGATCTTCTGCGCGCCCGCGATCTTCACGTCCCCGCTCAGCCGCTCGATGTTCGTCATCACCCGAATCACTTCTTCGCCCAGCAACACTCCCTCGCTCTGCATCACTTCTTCCAGCGTCTCCATGTCCTTCGCGTCCAACGCCACCGGTTTCACCTTCCCGTCGCGGATCGGCGCTTCGATCGGCTCCCGCGTCATCACATACCCCGTGATCGGCGCCCCGCCGCGCGCCGCCATCGCATTCGTTCCCGCCCGCAGGTACAACGGGTTCTGATCCCCGCTCGCTCCCTGCACGAACACCGCGATCGTCTTATCGTCAAACGCCTGCTCCACGTAGCGCGAAGCCGCTCCCGCAAAATCCGCGCTGATGACTCCCGCCAAAAATCCGTTCACCGGATGCATCGCGTAATCCATGTACACCGCGATCGGTTTCCCCGCCGCATTCCGGAACTCCACCACTGCCACCGTCTTGTCCGACGACCCCTGCAGATTCGGCGCCTGCGTCCACAAATGCGTCTTTTCGTCGATCGCGTCCCGGTTCACATTCAAGTACGACATTCCCGTTCCAAATCCCACTTGCGCCGCTTCCATCTTTCCCTTCGCCTGCTTCACCGCCTCCAGAATCTGTCCCACGATCGGCGGCGGTGGCTCTTTCCCGTCCTGCCGCAAGCGATTCATCCCCGGAAATCCTCCCGGGCCCCATCCGCTGTGCGTGTGCGTCGCCGACATCACAATATTTTCTTCCGGGCAATTCAGTTCCGCGGCCACCTGCTTCACCGCTGCCTCATACGCGGTCTCCCCCAATCCTCCCTGGTCCACGCCAATCAGCGCCGCACGCGTCGTCCCGTTATCGATCACGATCGCCCGCGCGTACAACTTCTCATGCGCATATTTTCCCGATGGCGGATTCCCCGGTTCCGATGCCGGCGTAATATCCACCTTCGCCGCTCCCACCTTCAACGACCCCTGCTCCGCCGCACCGTACCCTGCACTTCCCAACACCAATGCCCCAACCAACAGCATTCGACCCGCTGCTCGCATCTCGCCGCTCCTTTTGTACTGTGTGTTTGTGTCCCCTGTCCCGAACCCTTACACCCTACCTTAGGGACGGATTCCCCTACACTCGGGGTACACTTTACCGCCACCCCTCGAAACTCGCGTGCCCCCTCGCTGCCCCAGGCTTTTGCGACACCCCTTCCTCCGACCGCCCCAACCACCGCACCCAACTTCCTCTCCGGCGGAAGTTATGCACGCAGTACTCCGGCAATCTGCATCGTCGCGTGCGCGTCTCCTACCCTGGTATCAAAAATTCTCCTGCGATCGCCCCGACCATCTGATTAAGAAAAGGGAATTCTAACCTCGCGCTTGCAGAAAACGTGAAAAGTTTTGCGCAGTCAGACATCCAACCCTTCCTGACACTCTCTGCGATCTTCGCTGTTAACCTGCATGACGTGAATCAGTTCGAAATTTATTTCGCTGAATTCGATTCTTGCAAACTCCGGACTTCTACGTGCTCACTATCCGCCGCGCCCACCATCCTTTGCCGGTTGAGAAACGGAGAACTCTCCCTATGTTTAAGAATGCTTGCGGTCTTATCCTGCTCGCACTGCTCCTGTTAGTCTCTGTTCCTCGCGCCGCTGCTGATTCTACTTCGTACACCGGTACCTTGGCTTCTTCGACTTCCACCGTCGAAATTACCTTGAATCTGGCCGCTGCCAGCGATGTCACCTTGCAAACCTATGGCTTCGGCGGGGGCACCAACGCCGCTGGCACCGCTATCTCCGCGGGTGGCACGGACGACTTTGTCGGCGTATTCGCGGGAACGGGCGACTCCGCCACCATGCTCGCCGATGCCTCCGCGAATCCCTTCGGCACCTCCCTGGTTCTTTCGAATTATTCAAGTTTCGTGGGCTGCGGGCCCGCTGGCACCGTCAATATCGGCGGCTCGCCGACCTGCGGTGACATCACGATGAGTCTTGGCAAACTCGCGGCTGGCACCTATACCGTCCTTCTGTCGGACGGCCAATACATCCCCAATGCTGTTTTCGATAACGGAACCCTTGGCGAGGGTTTCAGCGACTTCACCGGCGGCTCTTTTTGTAACTCGGAAATTAACGGCGTCGATTGCCCGAACACTTCAGGCAATTATGCCCTCGACATCTCCACTACGCCCGGCCTCGTCGCCACCCCCGAACCCGGCTCGATCATACTTGTATCCGGCGCCATGAGTGCTATGGCCATGCGCCTACGGTCTCGCAAGCGCCGTCAGGCTTCCCATTAATTTTTTTCGAGTTCTGGAGGAACACGCTCGTGCACGGTCAAGGTGGGCGCTCTCGACGTTTGTTGTCTCTCCGCCTCATTCCGAAACTGGGCGTCTCTTTTCATGCCCGTCTTGTTCTCAGTCCAGAAATTTAAATCGAACTAGGAGGCTTTCCGCATGAAACTTCTCAATCGAGCGTTATGGGGTGTCGGATTATTTGCCGTGGCTATCCTGCTCACTGTCGTGGTCGCGCCGCGCACCACCCATGCGCTGGTAGCCACTTTGGTTACCGTCACCAATACCAGCAGCAATCCCATCGCAATTGCTTCCGCCGATAGCCCCGGTCTGCACCCTTTCACGGCCAGTTGCACCGCTATCCAGGGCTCTTGTTCACTGAATGTTCCGTCTGGATATGAATTGGTCATCCAGAACATCGCGGTGAGCCTCTCCGCACCCTCCAACCCATTTGTTTCACCCGGCGAGTTTTACCTTAACACCTCGATCGGGGGTACGGCCGGACTCGCATTCGCACAGCCAATTTCCGCCCCCTCCCAGAGCTGGAGCTTGACCACCTATGCCGATCCTCAGAGCGCGGTCAATTTCTCCGCGGACAATGGTTCTCCCTTCACCGCCCGCATCCAGGGCTACTACGTCATTTCAACCGGCTCCTCTAGCATCTCGGGCTCCGGCGGTTCCAGCGCCCCGATCACCGGCGGTTGGGATGTTACCCAAAATAAAGGCCTTTAATTAACTTCCGACCACCTGCCAACCGAGGGTGGCCCGAGTTGCGCTCCTTCCGGCGCTCGGGTCTCCCTCGCTCTCTCATCGCTCTCCCGTCATGCACTCCCAAATTGCGCTGTCATTTTAATCGGAGCGGAAAGAACTGCTTCCCAAACGCACCGCCACAACTTCCAATCGCCGCCCTGCCTTTTCTTGCTTCTAGCTCACAGCGGTCGTCTATTGGCAATTGGCCTCTCTTTGGCGATAAGCTAATGCCTGGGTTCCACCCCAGTCCATCTTCGGAGCCTTCACTATGCCTTCCGATCCGCTTCCCCCATCTCCTGTTGCCGATATCGCCGAACTCAATCGCCTACGCGACGCTCGCGAAAAGAAAATCCCCTGGAAAAAATGGGGCCCTTATCTCAGCGAGCGCCAGTGGGGCACCGTTCGCGAAGACTACTCCTCCGACGGCAACGCTTGGGACTACTTCACCCACGATCAAGCTCGCTCTCGCGCCTACCGCTGGGGCGAAGACGGCATCGCCGGTATCTCCGACGATCACCAGCAACTCTGTTTCGCTCTCGCCCTCTGGAACGGTCGCGATCCCATCCTCAAAGAGCGCCTCTTCGGCCTCACCAACTCCCAGGGCAATCACGGCGAAGACGTCAAGGAATACTACTTCTATCTCGACTCCAGCCCCACCCATTCCTACATGAAGTATCTCTACAAATATCCCCAGTCCGAATATCCCTACGCCGACCTCATCAAATCCAACGCCTCCCGTTCTCGCAACCACCTCGAATACGAACTACTCGACACCGGCATCTTCGATCACGACCGCTACTTCGATGTCTTCGTCGAATACGCCAAAGCCGATCCCGAAGACATCCTCATCCGCATCACTGCCTTCAATCGCGGCCCCGATCCCGCCTCTCTCCACCTTCTTCCCACTCTTTGGTTTCGCAATGAATGGTCTTGGACTCCCGGCATTTCCAAGCCCACCATCCAGCAATCCGGCGACGGCCCCATTCGCGCCTCTCATCCCTCGCTTGGCGAATTTGCGCTCCACTGCGAAGGCTCTCCCGAATTGCTCTTTACCGAAAACGAATCCAACGCCGCTCTGCTCTGGAAGCAAACCAACCCCACGCCCTACGTTAAAGACGCATTCCATCGCTTTCTGGTTTCGAATGAACGCGACGCCGTCAATCCCGCCCGCACCGGCACCAAGGCTGCCGCTCACTATTCCTTCTCCATCCTTCCCGGTGCCTCTCAAACCGTCCGTCTTCGCCTCAACAAAGCCCTCATCCCCGCCACTTTCGACACCTTCGATTCCACCTTCGCCGCGCGCCTCGCCGATTGCGACCAGTTCTACCAATGCGCCGCTCCTCGCGAACTTACTCCCGAGCAGCGCCTCGTCCATCGCCAGGCCCTCGCCGGCATGCTCTGGACCAAGCAGTATTACTACTTCGATCTCGACCGCTGGCTCGACGAGCACAACGCCCATCCCCTCCTCGGCGACACCAAGAAAAAAGTCCGCAACGCCGACTGGTTCCACATGCTCAACTCCGACGTCATCTCCATGCCCGACAAGTGGGAGTATCCCTGGTATGCCGCTTGGGACCTCGCCTTCCACGCCATCACTCTTTCCCTCGTCGATTTCGATTTCGCCAAAGAGCAGCTCCTCCTCATGCTCCGCTCTCTGTACGCTCATCCCAACGGACAGATTCCCGCCTACGAATGGAATTTTGGCGACGTCAATCCGCCCGTCCACGCTTGGGCCACGCTCTTCCTCTATCACGTCGAGCGCGATCTCGGCCGCGCCGACCTGCGTTTCCTCGAACGCTCGTTTCAAGGCCTCCTTCTCAATTTCAACTGGTGGGTCAATCGCAAAGATCCCTCCGGACGCAACGTCTTCGCCGGTGGCTTCCTCGGCCTCGACAACATCGGTGTCTTCGATCGCAGCGCCGAGCTTCCCACCGGCGGCTTTCTCGATCAGGCCGACGGCACCGCTTGGATGGCCTTCTACTGCCAGAACATGCTCGAAATCGCCCTCATCCTTTCCGACACCGATCCCGTCTACGAGGAAGTCGCCTTCCGTTTCCTCGAGCACTTCCTCTGGATCACCTACGCCATGGATCGCATCGGCGCCAACCACGACGAAATGTGGGATTCCGAGGACGGCTTTTTCTACGACCTCCTCCACCTGCCCGACGGCTCCGCCATGCGCCTCAAAGTCCGCTCCATGGTCGGCCTTCTCCCGCTCTGCGCCTCCACCGTCCTTCCCGCCCAGACTGCCGGGCGCTATCCCCGTCTCAATGAATTAATCGCCGTCTTCCGCTCTCGCCATCCCGAACTCGTTCGCCACATCGCTCCCATCGACGAATCCTTCACCGGTTACCAGGGCCGCCGCCTCCTCGCCGTCTGCAATCGCGACAAACTCAAAAAAATCCTCGCCTACATGCTCGATGAAAATGAATTCCTCAGTCCCTTCGGCATTCGCTCCCTCTCCAAATACCACCTCGATCATCCCTTCGTCTTTTCCTTCGGCGGACAGGAGCACCGCGTTCAATATCTTCCCGCGGAGTCCGATACCGGAATGTTCGGCGGCAACTCCAATTGGCGCGGGCCCATCTGGATGCCCGTCAACGCCCTTCTGATTCGCGGTTTGATTAACCTCTATCAGTTCTATGGCGACGACTTCAAAGTCGAATGTCCCACCGGCTCCGGCAAGCTCATGACCCTCTTCGAAATCGCTCAGGAACTCGGCCGCCGTCTCTCGTCCATTTTCTTGCCGGACGCCAACGGCCATCGTCCGGTCTTCGGCGCCTCTAAAAAATTCCAGAACGATCCCCACTGGAAGGACTACATCCTCTTCTACGAATACTTCCACGGAGACAACGGCGCCGGTCTCGGCGCTTCTCATCAGACCGGTTGGACCGGTGCCATTGCCCGCATCCTAGACATCTTCGCCCGCATCGATCCCCACCGCGCCCTAGAAACCAACAAAGACGACCTCGCCGCCTCCTTCGCCCGTAGCCAACTCTCCAACCCACCTCGCTCCTAACCCCACCAGATCCTAAAATCACCGCCCCGGGTCTTAGGGTTGATCCTCATGGTTTCGCTGGCGTACCTTTTCAGCGTGACCTCGATCTAAAATCACTGCCCCGGGTGCCCCGGTGTTCGCGCAGCGAACCCGGGTCTTGGGGTCGATCCACATCGTTTCCCCGGCACGCAGAGAACTGCCTTTTCAGCGTCACCTCGATCTAAAATCACTGCCCCGGGTGCCCCGGTGTTCGCGCAGCGAATCCGGGTCTTGGGGTTGCCTTTCTCTTGGGATTCGTTCCCGGGTTTGCCGTTCTCTCGCGGTTTGCTCTTTCACAGAACCGAGCACCGCGTGCCGCACCCTTCGTCTTTAAGGGTGCGGATTTTCCCATCCGCAACCACGATCCAAAAATTCTCCTCTCCGTAAGCAACACAAAAACAGCCACTTACTCAAACACAAAAATTCCTCTTGCATTTATATAGTGTTGTAGTTATGTATAACACTAACGATCGGCGCTCCTCCCACGCCCTTCGCCACTCTTAAGGAGACACCATGAAACTTCTTCGACTCTCGCTTCCGCTTCTTATCCTGACCACCGCCCTCGTCGCCCAAACTCCGTCCACCGCCGACAAATCCTTCGACAAGCTGAAAACTCTGTCCGGCACCTGGACCGGTCATGTCACCACCACTCCTCCCATGCCCGACATGGGCAACGGAGACGAAGTAAAGATCACCATGCGCGTCACCTCCCGAGGCAACGCCCTCGTCCATGAAATGACCGCGCCCGACAAACCCGACGATCCCACCCGCTACGACCATCCCGTCACCATGTTCTATCTCAACGACGACAAACTCTTCCTCACCCACTATTGCGACGCCGGCAATCGTCCCCGCATGACCGCCAGAATCTCGCCCGACGGCAAAACTCTCGATTTCGATTTCCTCGACGTAGCCGGAAGCACGCAGTACGGTAACATGCAGCATGCCAGCTTCACCTTCATCGACGCCGATCACCACGTCGAGGAATGGACCTACTTAATGCCCGGAAACAAGCCCGTCCTCGCGCACATGGATATGCAGCGCTCCAAATAACGCACCACCGATAGGGAACTGTGAACAACGGAATGGACCGTGAGTGGAATGACGACCAGCCAATTTATCGCCAACTGCGCGATCGCGTGGTGGCTATGATTCTCGATGGCATCCTCAAGGAAGGCGACCCGCTGCCCTCGGTTCGCAACGTTGCCGCCGATTTTCGCGTCAATCCCCTCACGGTTCTCAAGGGCTATCAACAATTGGTGGACGACGGCCTGGTCGAGAAGCGCCGCGGCCTCGGCATGTTCGTCACGCCCGGCGCGCGCAATCTCCTGTTGCAAGCCGAACGCAAAAAGTTTCTTGCCGAACACTGGCCGAAAATTCTTCAGAACATTCGCCGCTTGGGTTTGCAAGCCGAAGACTTGTTAAAGAACGACGCGGAGCGTGTTTCGAATCATCCGGACACCGCACTCGGATCCAATGCTCCATCGGATTCGAATCGGGAGGAGCACTGAACCATGGCCTGCATTGAAGCACGCGGTCTACGCAAAGCCTTCGGCGCCACCGTGGCCCTCGATGGTATCGATCTGCAAATCGAACCAGGTCGCATCCTCGGCCTCATCGGCCCCAACGGGGCAGGGAAGAGCACGGCCTTGAACGCCATCCTCGGCCTCACCAGTTACCAGGGACAGTTGCGCGTCTTGGGCCTCGATCCCTGGACTCATCGCGACCTCTTGATGCGCGATGTCTGCTTCATTGCCGACGTCGCCGTCCTCCCGCGCTGGCTGCGCGTTTCTCAGGCCGTCGACTATGTCGCCGCCGTCCATCCCCGCTTCGATCGCGCCAAGGCCGATGCCTTCCTCGCCAGAACCGGCATCCAGCGCTCCTCCAGAGTGCGCCAGCTTTCCAAGGGCATGGTCGCTCAGCTTCATCTCGCCTTGGTCATGGCCATTGACGCGCGCTTGCTCGTCCTCGACGAACCCACCCTCGGCCTCGACATCCTCTATCGCAAACAGTTCTACGATTCGCTCCTCAACGATTATTTCGACCGCAGCCGCACCATCCTGCTCACCACTCATCAGGTCGAAGAAGTCCAGGACGTCTTGACCGATCTCATGTTCATTCAGTCGCGGCCGCATCGTGCTGGCTTCCAGCATGGAAAATCTCGAAGCCCGCTACTCCGAACTGATGGTGCGCCCCGAACAACTCGCTGCGGCGCGCGCCCTCCGCCCGCTCCACGAACGCCAGGTATTTGGCCGCACCATTCTTCTCTTCGATGGTGTCGATCGCGCCAGTCTTTCCCCGCTCGGTGAACTCCGCACTCCCGCCATCGCCGATCTGTTCGTCGCCACGATGTCCGCAATCCCCGCTGCGCAAGGAGCCGCCCGATGAGCACTCCCGCAAATCCTGGTTTCCACTCCGTAGCCGAGAACGTGGCCGCTCCCGCGGTTTCCTACACCGCGATCCCCACTGCCCGTCTGTTCTTTTGGTCCGTTCGTCGCGAGATTTGGGAACATCGCTCCATCATCGTCGTGCCCATCGCCGCCGCCGCTCTGGCCATCTTCGGTTCGTTCTTCGCCCTCGGTCATCTCGCCACCCGTGGCTCCGTCGCGGATTTTGCGCGCTCGCTTGATTTCAGCGCCCTCCTCATCATGGGCCTCACCTTGCTCGTCGCCATCTTCTATTCCTCCGAAGCGCTCTACACCGAGCGCCGCGACCGCAGCTCCCTCTTCTGGAAATCGCTTCCCGTCTCCGACCGCCTCACCGTTCTTTCCAAGGCTGCCATCCCGATTCTCGTTCTCCCGCTGCTGACCTTCGCTGCCACCGTCCTTGTGCAGGGCATCGTTGCCTCACTCGGCGCCATGATCGCGGCCGGCACCGGCCATCTCGCGGACTTCACCGGCCAGATTCACCTCTTCCGCATGTGGTCCGTTCTCCTCTTCCATCTCCTCGCGATTCATGGCCTCTGGTACGCGCCGTTCTACGCCTGGTTTCTGATGGTTTCCGCCTGGGCCCGCCGCGCTCCCTTTTTGTGGGCCGTCCTGCCGCCCGCCGCTCTCTTCATCTTCGAAAAAATCGCCTTCAACTCCTGGCATCTCGCCCATCTCGTCGGTTCGCATTTCAGCGGCGGCGGCCATGACCATTCCCCTTCCGGCGACCCCAACTCTCTTGCCGCAATGACCCCTTCCCTCGCCGACTTCCTCTCCACCCCCGGCCTCTGGATAGGCTTGGCCTTCACCGCCCTCTTCCTCGCCGTCGCCATCTGGCTCCGCCGCAACCGCGAATCCCTCTAATCCGCTCTTCGCTGTTAGCGACAGCCTGCGCGAGCTCCTCCATCTACCGCCGTGGTATCTCCGGGTTTTTCCGTTGGTTTTAATTCTCTTCAGTCACCACTAAAAGCGCCCACAACTACAAAACTGTCATCCTGAGCGCTAGCGAAGGACCTGCTTTTCTCTTCCGCTCATCCCCCAACCGCGCCTCTTCCCGCCAGCTATCAGCTCACTACCGCTTTCTCTCTCTAGCGCCCAAACTTCGTGTCTACTAAAATCACCCACAACTACAAAACTGTCATCCTGAGCGTTAGCGAAGGACCTGCTTTTCCCTTCCGTCATCACCCAACCGTCCCCTCTTCCCGCCAGCTATTAGCTATCAGCTATCAGCTATTAGCTATCCGCTGTTTCTCCCCTATCTCCCCGATGTCCGTTCACCCCTTCTCCCGCTATGATCTCCCTTCCAACTCCACACCACTCCGAGGCTCCCATGTCCGACTCTCTCGCTACCACCGCCGGTCGATTCAACATCTCCGGTGAACTCCCCGTCACTCGTCTCGGTTTCGGATCCATGCGCCTCACCGGAAACGGCATCTGGGGCCCCCCCCCGACCGCGCCTCCGCCATTCGCGTTCTCCGCCGCGCCGTCGAACTCGGCATCAATTTCATCGACACCGCCGACTCCTACGGCCCGCACGTCGCCGAAGAGCTCATCGCCGAAGCCCTTCATCCCTATCCCGACGGCCTCGTCATCGCCACCAAGGGCGGCTTCGATCGCCCCGGCCCCGATCGCTGGACCGAAAACGGTCGCCCCCAGCATCTCCGCGAAGCCTGCGAAGGCAGCCTCCGTCGCCTCCGTCTCGATCGCATCGATCTCTACCAACTACACCGCATCGATCCCAAAGTTCCCGCCGACGAGCAACTCGCCACTCTCGAAGCCCTTCAATCCGAAGGCAAAATCCGTTTCATCGGCCTCTCCGAAGTTTCCGTCGAGCAAATTCAGCACGCCCGCAATCGCATTCCCATCGTCAGCGTCCAGAATCGCTACAGCCTCTCCGATCGCGGCTCCGAAGACGTCCTCCACTACTGCGAAAAACACGATCTCGCGTTCATCCCCTGGTTCCCCCTCGCCGCTGGAAAACTCACTGGCGCCGATAGCCCCGTCACCCAGGTCGCCACTCAACTCAAAGCCACTCCCTCGCAAATCGCTCTTGCTTGGCTCCTCGCCCGTTCTCCCAACATCCTTCCCATCCCCGGCACTTCCAGCGTCCAGCACCTCGAAGAAAACGTCGCCGCCGCCCGCCTCCACCTCGACCTCTCCAAATTCCCCCAACTCTCCGCCTCCGCCTGACCCCAACAAATTTTCCAGCACCACCTACTGTGCAACGCACCGCGCGGGTGCCCCAGGTATCGTTGTTTGATACCTGGGTCTTAGGGTTGCAACTTCAAACTGTACATGTACTATATAGTAACCAAAATGAAATATTGTCATCCTGAGCAACGCGAAGGACCTGCTTTCCTCATCCGCTAGCACAATTCCAAATCACCGCCGGTTGCCACACCTTTCCTGAACCGAACTGCGATTCGGGTGCCGCACCCTTTGCTTTGTAAGGGTGCGGATTTTGACTTTGCTCTTGGTTCTTTGAATCTCGCGGGGCCCCCGTGTACCGTTCTGCTGCTTGGGTCTTTGGTTGAATTTTGTTTTCTTCACTCCTTGCACTATTTATCCACATATAAATAAATTACAAATATTGTCATCCTGAGCAACGCGAAGGATCTGCTTTCCCCTCCGCTCGCACAATTCCGAATCACCGCCCCGGGTGCCCCAGTGTTCGCGCAGCGAACCTGGGTCTTGGGCTTGTCCCTTCTTCGCTTTAGCTATCAGCTATTGGCTATCAGCTATCGGCTCTCTTTCCCCCCAACTCAATCAACTTCGCCACGCTCCGGTGCCGTTCCACCGGATGCCGCAGCGGCAAATTCACATTAATCCGATACTCGTTGCTTCGCGCATCGTCCTTCTTCCGCCCCCGCTTGATATACCCCGCTTCCTCCAACTCATCCAGGATCCGCTGCACCGCGCGATACGTGATCCCCACCCGCTCCGCCACATCCTGAATCCGCGCCGTCGGTTCCTCCGCCAGGCAGATCAGCACGTGCGCGTGGTTCGTCAAAAACGTCCACGGAGCCGCCTCCGCCCGCCCCCGCTCTTTTTTCGAAATCGCCCTTGCCACGGTTCACCTCTTCTGCGTATTATATGTCTTGTAGTTCATGTATCTAAATGCATGTTAAAGGAGACGTGCTAGTGATGTTCATCTTCTCGACCCCAGCTTAGCACCATTCCCCAAAGGCCGCGCCCGTGAACACCCTCGCCATCCTCCACGCCAACCTCCTCTCCCCCATCGTCCTGGCCTTCGCCCTCGGCGTCGTGGCCCGCCTCCTCCGCAGCGAGTTGCGCATCCCCTCCACCCTCTACGCCAGCCTCTCCATCTACCTCCTCCTCGCTCTCGGCCTCAAGGGCGGCCACGAACTCGCCAGCGTCGGCTGGCAGGCCATCGCCAAACCCGCCGTCGCCACGCTCATCCTCGGCTGCATCACTCCCGTCACCGCCTACTTCGCGCTCCGTCGCTTGGGCAAATTCACTGTCTCCGACTCCGCGGGCATCGCCGCCCACTACGGCTCCGTCTCCGCCGTCACCTTCATCGCCGCGCAACAGTTCACCACCGCCATGGGCGCCACGCCGGAGAGCTTCATGCCCACGCTCCTCGCTCTCCTGGAAAGTCCCGGCATCCACATCGCACTCGGCCTGGGCGTCTTGGCCGGAGTCGCAAAAACGGTCACCGTCACCAAAAAACACGTCCCCGTCCTCGCCGCTGCCGCCGGTTCCGGTGAAGGTTCCGTCGCCATCCTCGAGCAGCTTGCCGAAGACGAACTCACCGAAGAATTCACCGCTCCCTCTTTCTGGCGCTCTCTGCACGAAGTCGTCACCGGACGCACCATGATCCTCCTCGCCGGCGGCCTCCTCGTCGGTTTCCTCATGGGCGAAGCCGGCTGGAAGCAGGTGCAGCCCTTCTTCGACTCTGGCTTCAAAGGAGCGCTGATGCTCTTCCTTCTCGAGATGGGCATGCTCGCCGCCGAACGTCTCGGTGATCTGCCCCGCGTTGGCGGATTCCTCCTCGCCTTCGGTGTCCTCACTCCGCTCGTTCACGGTTCGCTCGGCGTACTCTTCGGCCACTTCGCCGGACTCTCTCCCGCCGGAGCCACCGTCCTCGGCGCCATGGCCGGCAGCGCTTCCTACATCGCCGCGCCTCCCGCCGTCCGCGCCACTCTCCCCGACGCCAACCCCACCTATTCGCTCACCCTCGCCCTCGGCATCACCTTCCCCTTCAACGTAGTCCTAGGCATCCCCCTCTTCTGGCGCCTCGCCACCTTCCTCTCATCCCACTCCTAACCTTTTGTAGATCCCTGACGCGAGTGAGATTCGGGTCCCGCACCCTTTGCTTTATAAGGGTGCGGATTTTCCTCTCCCGCTCCGCACCCGTATTGTTCTTCCGCAACGTCAACCGCATCGTCGCGCTAACCTCACTAAAATTTATTCACAGCCCACCCATTTGCTGCTATTTTCAACTTTCGATGGCGATAGAAACCAGCAAACATCCCGCCCGTCCCCCTATTCAAGTTATGTGGATGGCAGCACTATCAATGCTATTTGTGATGTGCTTTGACTTAAGCACCTTCGGGCAGACAGCTCCCAGTAAGGCCACGGACAAGCCACGAAGTTCCAGCCCTGTGTTCTCTATCGTCGTAGATCCGCCACCCGCGCCTATCCATATGGGCGCACCAGTCAAAGTTAAAATTACGGTGACAAACGTTAGCGGCCACGCAATATCGTGGGAATCCGCGCGCGGTCCCGACTCGGAGTACCGGGCGTTCACGTTTTTGTTGACGAAGGATGGGCAGGAAGCCGAAACAACCTATTTACACCGGAAAATATCGGGCAGGCCTCGTCCGGAAGACCCAATACAGTGGGATCCAACTAGTTTATTTCCCGGATCGGATCCCCCGGGGAACGTGTCCGTGATGACCATAGATTTGAAGCGTCTCTACGACATTAAGCAGCCGGGCACATACCGGCTCAGTGTCAGCCGATTCGATGATTACAGCAACACAGTCGTTCGGGCCACGCCAGTGACATTGAGCATCGTGCCCTGAAATAAGTCGCGGATGGCCTTCCTCCAACGATCGCCCCACAACATCGCTCGGCCACGCTCTCCGCGACAAGACACCGTTCCGGGTGCCCCATCCTTCCGCGCGCCGTTTCGCGGAAGGGTGGGTCCTCTCCGTTCAGCACGATCCATCCCGCTCAGCGGACGGCCTACTATTCCTCAGCCGAAGTGAGATTCGGGTGCCGCACCCTTTGCCTTGTAAGGGTGCGGATTTTCCCGTCCCGCTCCCACCCGTATTGTTCTTCCGCAACGTCAACGCATCGTCGCGCTAACCTCACCAAAATTTATCCACAGCCAACGATTTGCTGCTATTTTGAACTCTTGATGGCGATAGAAACGATCAAACTTCCCGTCTTTCCCGTGCCGTCGGTCCTTGAGGGCGGGTGGCCTCTCACAAGTCGCACTGAGTACCATATAGGATGCACTCCATGACAAACCTCATCTCTGATTCGCAAATTAAGACTGCGCCCGCTTTGTTGATTGGCGCGAAGTGCCTGCTTGTATTGACAGAAGGCGTGGTGATTTATTCGCAACTCCGTCATGGTGTACGACTATGGTCGTTCCATTTCTTTTACCTTCCAGTCATCCTCACCGTTCCTTATTCGGTGATCTCGCCTCTGTATCTGAAGGCACGGCACGGAAGCTTAAGCGTCGATCGCGATGTAGAAGGCAGACAGTCCTACGTTGCATCCTTTTCTCTTTTCGTCGCATACATTACGCTTTTCGTTTGCCTGGCGGAGTTTTTGTAAGGCTCGAGACGTGAACTCACCGTTCCGGGTGCCCATTGCGAATTTGCGGAAGGGTCCCTCTCCGTTCAGCACGATCCATCCCGTTTTATTTTGCCCCTCCTTCCGCGAATTTTACCGAAGGGTGGGTCCTCTCCGTTCAGCACGATCCATCCCGCCAGCCGCCCCGCAGTTGGTTCTTCTTGCTTTTAGCTATCAGCTATTAGCTATCAGCTATCGGCTGCCTTTTCTCCAACTCCAACCGCCCATCCCCCGCCGACGCCTTCCCCGCCTCAATCCATCCCTTCCTCGTCAGCAGCGATCCCACAATCGAGCACACCGCCGCCGCTTTCCTCAACTTCATGCTCGACCTCTCCCGCGAATTCCCCGCGATCCATCGCAACGCCAGCGGCAACGGCCCGGACAGCACTCCGCCCGCGCGGATCAACCACCCGCTCGTTCCTTTGTGCAGCGGATCATTTTCCCGGTGCGTATCCAACTCAATCTTCGCGCCGATCAACGTCTCCCCCGCGCACGCCGCCATCCCCACCACATTCAGCGCCGGATGCGTGTGTCCTCGCAACTCCAGAATCGCCGCCGCGCTTGCCGCGCCCGCCGTTGCAAAGTGAATCGGCAGTATTCCGATGTTCCGGTGCCACACCGGAACCGCCGTCGCTCCAATCAACACTCCCGTGTACGTCGCCAGCACCGTCCCGCTCAGCGCCGCCGTCATCTCTCCCGCATCGCGGAACACGCGCAATATCCCTCGCGGCCGTTTTTGCACCGCGCTCAAAAACGCCGCCCCCGCCGCGCTCGTGGAAAACGCCACCAGCGTCCACGATCCCATCGACATCGCGCTCTGCGGCTTGAACACTCGCAGCATATTCAAAAATCGCCGCGGATATCCCAAATCCGCCACCAGCAGCGCCGGCGAAATCATTCCTCCAATCGCCGCCACGTACCGAGCGTCCCGCACCAACTCTTCTTCCGCGCCGCTCCAGCGCGCGATCGGACCCAGCACTGCCGCCGCTCCCGCCGCTCCTCCCACAAAAAAATAAATCGGAACTTCCCACGTCCACGCCGGAGCCTTCAGCACCGGCTGCCCGTAATATCCCGGCCCGGTCGCCGTCGCAGTCTGCAACTCCTGCCCGCCGCTCCGCTCCTCCACCGCCCGTCCCGCCTGCTCCATCGCCTCCCGCCGAATCTGTGCCAGCCGCGCCTCCCGCTCCTCCATCGGCAAGCTCCCGATCTTCGTCCCTTCCAGCACTGGCTTCGTTGTTGTCATGTCATCTATCTCCGCGTCCCCAAAAACGCCGCCAGCATTCCCGCCACCATCAACCCCGCTCCCACCGCTGCCGACGTCCATCCCTTCTTCAAATACACCGTCGGGCATTCCGGATTCGGCGGCAGGTTGTACGCCTTCGCATCTCCTCGCGTGATAAAAATCGCGTGGATCCCGCCCACGCTCTCCGGGTCGTACACTTCCACATCCTGCATTCCTCGCGAGTTCAACTCCTTCACGCGCTCCTGTGCGGCCAGCCGCATCTCCCCAATCTCTCCAAATTTGATCGACTCCGTCGGACATGCCGTCGCGCACGCCGGCTTCATTCCCGCAATCTGCCGGTCATAGCAGAACGTGCATTTGAACGCCCGCCCCTCCTCCGGATTCCGCTCCACCACTCCAAACGGGCACGCCACCACGCAATACGCGCATCCATTGCACACGTCCGGCTGTATGTACACTCCTCCAAATTCCGTCCGCACAATCGAGCCCGTCGGGCACGCCTCCAGACATCCCGCCTCTTCGCAGTGTTTGCACACATCCGAAGAAAACACCCAGCCCGCGCTTTCGCTCGAATTTCCGCCAAATCCTGGAATCGTTCCGTTCTCAATGAATTTCACGTGCCGCCACGTCGAGTGTCCCAGCCCCTTCGTGTTGTCATACGACATCCCGCTGAACTCAAATCCATCCTGCGGAATATCGTTCCATTCCTTGCACGCCACCTCGCACGCTTTGCATCCGATGCACAGCGTCGAGTCCGTCAGAAACGCCGTTGTCGTCACCGTGCCTCCCTTTGTTCCGCCACCCGTTCCATCCTCCGCTCGCCCGCTCCATTGCTCTTCGAATCGCCGCGCCCGTTCTCTCGCCCTCGATCCACTCGGCACAGCAACGCTTTCGTTTCCATGATCCGCACATTCGGCTCTTCGGAAATCGCAATCAGATCGTTCGCCGCTCCGCCTTTCACCAATCCCTTGTAGCCCCAGTGGTAGGGAAGTCCCACGTGGTGCACCGTCCTCCCATTGATCTTCATCGGCGTCATCCGCGTCGTCACCAACGCTCGCGCTTCCACAAATCCTCGTGGCGAACTCACCGTCACCCACTCCCCATTCGTAATTCCCAACTCCTCCGCCAGCTCCACCGACAATTCCGCGAACAATTCCGGCTGCAATTCCGCCAGGTGCGGCAGATACCGAGACATCCCGCCCGCCGTGTGATGTTCCGTCAATCGATACGTCGTCAGCACATACGGATACCGCTCATCCGGCGAATCCGCGTACGGATTGTCCTCGCGCTCTTTCCGGTCCGCCGCCGGATCGCTTCTCTGTCCCGCGTACAACAAATTTCCCTCCGGAGATTCCAGCGGCTCGTAATGCGCCGGCAACGGCCCATCCTTCAATCCGCTCGATACCCAGATCCATCCAAATCCATCCGGATGCATGATGAATGGCTTGTCTCCCGCCAACGCATCGTCGCCTTCCGCATTTTCCGGCGGCTGATAATCTGGCCTCTTCGTCGCCGTGAAGTCCGGCACATCCAGTCCCGTCCACTCCTTCTTCTCCTCGTCCCACCACACCAGCTTCTTTCGCTCGCTCCACGGTTTTCCGTCCGGCCGCGCCGACGCCCGGTTGTACAAAATTCTGCGATCGCTCGGCCACGCGAATCCCCATCCGTGCCCGTAGAAATCTCGTGGATTCCGCTCCCGCGCCTTGTTTTTTCCCGGCTCCGGAAATATCCCCGAATAAATCCAGCAGCCGCACGCCGTCGATCCATCCGCTTTCAAATCCTTGTACCCCGACACCAGCTTCCCGTCCTTCACCGTCCATCCATTAATTTCTTGCAGCACCTGCTCCGTGTCCGGCTCCCGCAGCGGCCCCTCCAACCGGTAATCCCACGTCAACGCATTCAATCCCGCATTCCTCGCCCGCGCATCGCCCTTAGCCTTCTCTTTCATCCGTCTTCCCAGATGCGCCATGAACCACAACTCGCTTCGCGCGTCTCCCGGCGGATCGATCGCCTTCTCCCGGAATTGGTTCAGCCGCTGCGTGTTCGTGAAGCATCCTTCTTTCTCCACGTGTCCCGCGGCAGGGAAGAAGAACACCTCCGTTTCCACCTCCTCCGTTTTCAACTCGCCTCGCTCCACCTCCGGCGAATCCAGCCAGAAGCTCGCCGTTTCCGATTCCACCATGTCCCGCACCACCAGCCACTTCAATCGCGCCAGTGCCTTGCGTTCCAGCCGCGAGTTCGGCCCGCCCACCGCCGGATTTTGTCCCATCACGAACAGCCCTTCCATATCGCCGTCCGCCATGTTCAACCAATATCCCTGGTGCGAGTGATCTCCCGTCACCCTCGGTATCCACCCGAATCCAAACTCATTCTCCTTCGTCGCCTTTTCCCCGTAATACGCCTTCAGCAAACTCACCACGTACTTATCGAAGTTGTGCCACCATCCCGTTTTGCTCTTGTGCTTCTCGATGAATCCGTTCAACTCCTGCGGATCGCCTTCGAAAAACGGCATCGGCAAATAGCCCGGCAATATGTCATACAGCGTCGGTATGTCCGTCGATCCTTGAATCGACGCATGCCCGCGTAGCGCCAGAATCCCTCCGCCCGGCCTTCCCATATTCCCCAGCAGCAGTTGCAGAATGCTCGCCGTCCGTATGATCTGCACTCCGTTCGAATGTTGCGTCCATCCCACCGCGTAGCACATCGCGGCCGTTTTCTCCGCTCCCGACGCCGACGTGAACGCTTCCGCCACCTTTTCAAACACCGCCACCGGCATCCCGCATACCCGCTCCACCATCTCCGGCGTGTACCGCGCAAAATGCCGCTTCAGCACTTGATACACGCACAGCGGATCCTGCAGCGTCTCATCCCGCAGGTACTCGTTGTCCTGCGACTTCTCCCCGCCGCGATCCTTTGCGTGACCGCCACTCGCTTCTCCCTGCGCCGGCTCTCCCGAATGTTTCTCGCTCGCGCCTCTATACGCCCAGGTCTCCGTCTTGTATTCTTTCTTCTCTGCGTCCCACCCTGAAAACAGCCCGCCCAACTCTTCGGTATCCTTAAAGTCCTCGCGCAGCAGCACTGCCGCGTTCGTGTACGCCACCACGTATTCCCGGAACTCTTTTCCGTGCGTCAACACGTAGTTCACCAGCCCGCCCAGAAACGCCACGTCCGTTCCTGCGCGCAGTGGCGCCCAGATATCCGCCATCGCCGATGTTCGTGTGTATCGCGGATCCACGTGAATGACCGTCGCGCCACGCTCCCGCGCTTCCATCACCCACTGGAATCCCACCGGATGGTTTTCCGCCATCGACGACCCCATGATCAGGATCGCGTCCGCATGCTGCAGATCCTGCTGCGCCGTCGTTGCTCCGCCTCTTCCAAACGATGTGCCCAGACCGGGCACCGTCGAGCTATGTCATATTCGGGCCTGGTTGCTGACGCACACCATTCCCAATCCCGCCGTAAACAATTTCTTGATCAGATAATTTTCTTCGTTGTCCAGCGTCGCTCCGCCCAGGTGCGCCACCTTCGTCGTGTTCATCACCTTCTTGCCGTCTTTTTCTTCGACGAACGTCCGCTCCCGCGTCTCCCACAGCCGCTCCGCCACCATGTCCATCGCCGTTTCCAGTTCCAGCGTTTCCCACTTCTTCGAACGCGGCCTCCGGTACAGCACCTTCTTCGCCCGGTTCTCGTGCGTGATCAATTCAAAACTCGCCGCACCTTTCGGGCACAGCTTTCCCCGCGAAATCGGCGACTGCGGATCTCCCTCAATCGACACCAGCTTCCCATCCTTGTGGAACGCAAGCTGGCCGCACCCCACCGCGCAATACGGACAGATCGACCGCGCCACTTCCGTCCCCGCATTCTTCATCTTCAGCGAACGCGTCCGTTCGCTCATCGCCTCCGCGCCGGTCCCGTCCCCGCCGCCCACCATCTGCCTCACCACCGGCCACCGCTTCAATATCCCCGCTATCATCCCATCCCTCGCTACTCCCCGCCCTTGTTCTGGCCGCCCTTGTTCTCGGCGCCCCATCCTTACTCTTGTCACCCGCGCCCGGCCCTTCTTCTCCGCAAACTCCCAGCTTCACTTCGCTTTTACTCGCTTCACCGCCAATTCCCGTCGATACCCGCTTCTCCGCAAACTGCCCACTGCACTCTGCACTGTGGCCGGTTGTTCAGCTTCAGATCGTCCTGACCCGTTTCGCCGCAAACAACCCGATGCACTTTGACGCGACACCCTCAGCCTCAAAACTACCCGCCCCACCTCACCTGCAACCTAAACCATTCCCACACCCGTACCCATCAGGCTATCGATGTAGCCCCCCATCCCTCTTTCCCCACTCTTGTCTTTGGATTTACTTCGACTGTCGTTCCCGCCGTACTTCCGTGCTTCAACCTGCCCGTGCGTTCAGACCGCCGCCAATTGAAGACCCGTCTTCAACTCAGGTGCCACTTCAAGACACCTCTTGGGTGGCCTACCCTTCGCGCCGTTCGCGAAGGGTGGGCCCCTCCCGGTACGCACGTTTGCAAATTCTGGCAACCACTCCACTCATTCCGCCGCCACCTCACTTGAAGTTTCAGGGCCATCAATCGCCAGAAGTCCATTCACTCTTTTTTTCTTTGAGATTTACTTCGACGCATCGTTCAGCAGCGTCCCAGTTCAAGACACCTCTTGGGTGGCCTACCCTTCGCGTAGTTTGCGAAGGGTGGGCCCCTCCCGGTACGCACGTTTGCAAATTCTGGCAACCACTCCACTCATTCCGCCGCCACCTCACTTGAAGTTTCAGGGCCATCAATCGCCAGAAGTCCATTCACTCTTTTTTCTTTGAGATTTACTTCGACGCATCGTTCAGCAGCGTCTCAGTTCAAGACACCTCTTGGGTGGCCTACCCTTCGCGCCGTTCGCGAAGGGTGGGCCCCTCCCGGTACGCACGTTTGCAAATTCTGGCAACCACTCCACTCATTCCGCCGCCACCTCACTTGGCGCCGCTGGCCACCGATCTACCGCCAACAACCCTCCGTCCCTGTAGTACGACCGCCAACTGCTCCAAGCCCAGTCACCCGGATGTGCCACCAGTCGCGTTCTCACGGGATTTTGATGCATGTAGTCCAGCTTCTCTCCCATCTTCGCCGCCGTATGGACATTGAAGTCGTAATAGCGCCTTTGCCAAAAGCGCAAATAATCGCCAACTCCCAACTCTTGCGACACACGCTGCTTGAACACCTGAAGAATCTGCGCGGGCTCGACGCCTTCAGCTTCGCTCAGCAGCAAATGTACGTGCTCCGGCATCAGCACATAACCGACCAGCGCAAACCCAAATCGCTCTCGAGTCTCTCCCAGAATTCGCAGCGCGACATTGCGAGCATCGCAACTCCCCAGAAACGCCCGCCGCTGATAACAGCAAAATGTCGCAAAATGCAAATCGCCAAAGCCGCAAACACGCCGCAATAGTCTAGGCATCGTGTTCCCGATCAATGATGCAACGCATGATAAATCCACCACGGCCTACAGCATAATCAGCTTCACCAATCTCTGCGCCCAGACACCTCTTGGGTGGCCTACCCTTCGCGCCGTTTGCGAAGGGTGGGCCCTTCCGGTACGCACGTCTGAAAATCCCTGCCGCGCACCTCAAAGTCCCGCCGCTCCCTATCTCTTCTTCTACCTCTTCTGCGCGGTCTCCTGCCAATCCTGCTACTAGACACCTCTTGGGTGGCCTACCCTTCGCGTAGTTTGCGAAGGGTGGGCCCTTCCGGTACGCACGTCTGAAAATCCCTGTCGCGCACCTCAAAGTCCCGCCGCTCCCTATCTCTTCTTCTACCTCTTCTGCGCGGTCTCCTGCCAATCCTGCTACTAGACACCTCTTGGGTGGCCTACCCTTCGCGCCGTTTGCGAAGGGTGGGCCCTTCCGGTACGCACAATTGTAAATCCCTGTCGCGCACTTCAAAGTCCGCTACTTCCTCACCCCTTCTTCTCCTTATCAATCTCCGCGTGCAACTTATCAATCTTCTTCTGCACCTTCTCCGCGTCTTCCGCATGCGGATACAAATCCAGATACCTCTGATAGGCCTTCACCGCCGGCTTCTTCTTTCCTTTTTTCTCGTACGCCTCTCCCAGCAACTTGAACGGAATCGCATATCCCGGCTTGGCCACCGTCGCATCCTCAAACCGGTCGATCGCCGCATCCCAATCGCCCTTCTTCATATAATATTTCCCGACTTCCACATCTTTATCCGCGCGCAACGGATCCCACTGCGGCTCGCCCGGCGCAGACTGCACCGCCGAATCCGTGTTCGGCTTGGGCTTCTGATCCGGCGGAGGTGGCGGCGCATTCTGTCCCGCCGGATCCTGCGCCCACCCACTCGCCGTCCCCGCCACCAGCGCCATCGCCGTGACCATCGCCATCAACGCAATCCTGCCCGCCGCTTTCATCTTCCCGTCTCCCCACTCAGCATACGTTCTCTCCGCTCCGCCGCATAGCCTTCCTGACATACGCGATGTGCATTTTCAAGCCGTTGAAACGCCTTCCATTTCTATGCTTAAATAGTAACTGGTCGATACATGTATGCCTGTCATCGCTGAACCAAAATCGAAACGCAAACTCAACCCTGCCCCTGCCACGACTTTCTCCCCCCAGGAGGCGCAAACGCTCTTTGAACAGACTGCGCAACAGTACATGGGCGTATCGGGTGAGGAATTTCTGCGCTCCTGGGACCGCGGTGACTACTCCGACTCGAAATCGCGTTCTAGGGTTATGCGCGTTGCTGCGCTGATCCCTCTAGTTCGGAAAACCCGTGCCAGGAAAAAATCCCGCTGAAGCTGTTCGGGAATACATCCAACCACTTCAGCGTTCGCTATCCTGCCTCTCCAAACACGTTCTTCGGCCTTCTGGCTACGATCCCGATCTTCTGCACGTCGTCACCCTGTCCGAAACTTCCGCCGCAGTCTTGACCGGTTCCAACGAACTTCTTCATTTTTCATTCCTGCAACAATTCTCGGTAGTCCGCAGCCGAACCTCCTCTACCTATCACATCCGAACCAGGTCCTATTTCTACTCCCTGGAAGATCGCAACAATCAGGAGATCATCGCCTTCCATTGGCATCCCGAAGAAACCGAAGACATCACCTTTCCTCATCTCCACATCTGCGCGGCGGCGGGCCATCGCATACGCCAGGAAATTCTCGACATCCACTTCCGCACCGATCGCCTCGCTTTCGAAGAGTTCTGTCAGTTGATGATCGCGGAGTTTGCCGTCATTCCCGAGCGCGAAGAGTTCTCTGCCATCCTGAATCACAACCTCAAGCTGTTTAAGGATCACAGAAGCTGGTGAACTCCCGTCCTTCCCCGCAAAGCCTCCCCCTCCTCGCTTTCCTTCCGCCTCTCGCCCTAAAATAGTTCCGCGTCTCGCACAGCCGCTCGTCCGCATCTAACTCATTCATGGAACCCCGCGAAAAAGCCGCGCTCCTCCCCGAACGTCCCGGCGTCTATCTCTTCAAAGACCCCGCCGGCGTCGTCCTTTACGTCGGCAAAGCCCGCAATCTCCGCAGCCGCGTGCGTTCCTACTTCCTCGAATCCCGCTGGATGGACGCCAAAACCGGCTCACTCGCCCGCGAAATCGCCGATCTCGACACCATCCTCGTCGAAAACGATCGCGAAGCCCTCGCCCTCGAAAATCAACTCATCAAGCAATATCACCCCAAATTCAACGTGATGTTGCGCGACGACAAGACCTACCCTTACATCAAATTCACCGCTGCTGAAAAATATCCTCGCGTCTATTTCACCCGTCGCGTAAAAAAAGACGGCTCCCTCTATTTCGGCCCCTTCTTTCCCGCCAGCCTCGCCCGTCGCATTCTCCACTTCATTCACAAGCGTTTCCAGATTCCTTCCTGCTACGTCGATCTCACTCGCGATCATCCCCGCCCCTGCCTGCAATATTTCATCAAGCGTTGCCAGGGACCCTGCGTCTCCGGCCTCACCACCGAAGAGCGCTACGCCGAAGCCGCCCGCGACGTCCGCCTCTTCCTCGAAGGCCGCCGCACCGATCTTGTCCAAAGCCTCGAATCCCGCATGACCGCCGCTGCCGATCAGGAACTCTTCGAACAAGCCGCCATGTATCGCGATCTCCTCCGCACCATCGAGGACATCGAAGAACGCCAGCGCATCGCCTCCGCCGAAGGCGACGACACCGACGTCCTCGGCTATTACGCCGAGCCTCCTCTCGTCGCCGCCAATCTCTTCCACCTTCGCGGTGGACGCGTCGTCGATCGCCGCGAATTTTACTGGGAGGATCTCGACACCTTCGATCCTCACGAATTCGTCCCTTCTCTCCTCAAGCAGTTTTATCTAGAAGCCGCCTATCTCCCGCGCTTCATTCACGTCCCCATCGATTTCGAAGATCGCGATGTCCTGGAGGAAACCCTCACCGAACGCGCCGGCCGTCGCATCGAAATCCTCACTCCCCAGCGCGGCAGCAAACGCGCCTTCCTCGATCTTGTCGAAAACAACGCCAAGCATTCCTTCGAACAGCGCTTCCGCGTTCTCAAGCCCTCCTCCAAATCCATCGCCGAAGCCCTGCAATCCGCCCTCAATCTTCCCGAGCCGCCCACGCGCATCGAAAGCTTCGACATCTCCCACATTCAGGGCACCGACACCGTCGCCTCCATGGTCGTCTGGGAAAATGGCCGCATGAAAAAAGGGGATTACCGCAAATTCATCATTCGTGGCGACGAAACCGGCGGCCTCGCCCAGGGCTCGCGCCAGAACGACGACTTCGCCAGCATGTACGAAGCCGTCCTTCGCCGCTATCGCCGCCTTCAGGAAGAACAAAAACCCTTACCCAGCCTCATCCTCATTGATGGCGGGCTCGGCCAGCTTCACGCTGCCGCCAAAGCCCTCGATTCGCTGCACATCATCAATCAGCCCGTCGCCAGCATCGCCAAAAAAGAAGAAATCCTTTTCGTCCTCGGTCAGGAAGACGAACCCTGCATCCTCGATCGACACAATCCCGTGCTCCATCTCATCCAGCAAATCCGCGACGAAACCCATCGCTTCGCCGTCACCTTCCATCGCCAGCGCCGCTCCGCTCGCCAGACCCAGTCCGCTCTTCTCCAAATCCCCGGCATCGGCCCCAAAACCACGCAGCTCCTTCTCCAACGCTATGGCAGCGTCGCCAACATTCAACGCGCCTCCCTCGACGAACTCTCCAAAATGCTCTCCCGCAAAAGCGCCGAAAAAATCCTCCGCTTCTTCCAATCCTCCTCCAGCAACCCGGACAATTTCAACAATTCCGATATAAGATGATCTGCATCAAGCGGCCAACGCCGAAGGTAACCCGATTATTTGAAGTACCTGTCAGGTAGATTTCTTTTGAAAAAGAACAGGACAAGAACATGCACGCTTACGCTGCGCGAGGCTCTCGAATGCTCAAACACCCAAAGCAGCTAGGTTTCAAGCTCGGTCTCACAGTACAAATCGCTAGACCCGCGAAAGTGACACTCACACCTCTTGCCTTAACCAAAGATGTTGTTTACGTGGCTCTTGTTGCCGGAAAAATTAAACCGCTAAAAAAGGGTGAAGCACTTAGAGTAGGTCAAACGAGGAAATCGCTCGGCGCTCGATGGAGATCTGGCGTCAGTGTTTTGGGCACTCGCCGTCTGCGCCCCAATGAAAGGCAGGATCGGATGCGTTGGCTTGACGCGGCAAACGGGAAAAAAATCGAGGTGTGGGTGAAGCAAGCGGAGCAATTCAAAATCCCCTATGCCAAGGAGCTACTTCTTGTCGTTTTTCTGCTAGGTGCGCAGAAGAGGAGTTTCTCGACCATTATTATGAACCCAAGTTAGGCATACCTCTGAATAGACTCGCAAAATGAAGAAACCCGTGCGGTGCCCCTCGCCGACGCCCCACATACCGCTTTCTGGTGCCTGCGTCCTGGGTTTGCTTTTTCGCTCTGGTCTGTCTCTTCCAGCCACTCATCCTTCACCCACTCCACCACAACACCCCAACTGTCATCCTGAGCGCTAGCGAAGGACCTGCTTTTTCTTTTCCCCACCACAAGTCCATTTTTGCCTGGCTCCGGCGCAGTGCCCCTGACATTTCTCTGCCTCTACGCAGTCGCGCTCCTCTGCGATCCCCCCTACGATCCCTTCTTCCCCTTCTTCGGCAGCGGCAACGACGCCTGACCAAACACATACCGCCAACCCTTCGGCCCGCGCACGTACGTGTCGCTGTACCACAGCACCCACTCGAACGGTTTTCCCGCATCCGTCCCTTTTCCCCACAACTTTGCGGTGACCACCGCAGTATCTCCCCACACACGAACCGTTTGTTCCGAACCATCCTGATGTTCGTATACGTTGCGCCCGCTCTTCGCTTCCTTCAGCAAGTCTTCCTTTGTCGCGGTCGCGCCGTTGCCTTCCACCAGAATGAAATCGTCCGCCAGAATACGATCCATCGTCGCTGCGTCATTCGCTTTCACCGCCGCCTGGTACTGCGTGTCCAGCGCCGCCACCGCTTTCTGGTCGTCCTCACGCGTTGCCGCCGCGCAATGCACCGCGCAACTCAACATCGCCGCGATCACCACGCCGTGCCGCCAACGCAATTTCATCGCTCCTCCCCAAATCGCAAAGTCTACGATCAGTGACTCACTCTTTGCGTCCACCAGGCAGTTTACTGACACTTCTCTTCCACTTTGGGATTCGAAGGTATCCGTATCTCTAACGGTTCGGTCTTCACGGCGCCCGTAACAAGTGTTCCGAATTTGCGCCACGATTTTACAAAGAGAGTCGCCTCGCCGGGATGATTCCAAGCGGTAAGTTCCAACTGCAAAAAATGAACTCCGGGCCTAACTGAACCTGCGAAGTTCTTAGGATTTTCGTATTGTGCAACCACCGCGGCATCGATTTCGCTCGCGAATGTTTCACCCGGAGCCAAAACAGCGAAATCCGCTCCTGGTGAATCGCGTTTCGGTTTGTCGGGCAGTTTACCTTTATCTGTGAAGAACCAATCTATGTTGGGATTGTATTCATACTTCCCAGCTGCAAGCTCGTCCAAACTCCGCGCAACCTTTAGTCCGTACCAGGCTTTCCCTATTTCCTTGTCTAAAATCAGAGTCTTCTGCGTTCGATTAACGTATTTCATTCTTAACTTTAGCAAGACGGAATACACTTCGGAGTCTCCATAGCAGTATCGCGTCCCAACGAGTTCGGGAATCGCTTCTATGTACTGGTCCTCCTTGCCCGACTGAGCAACCCCACGAGCACGTAACATCGGCACGGCGCTCAGCAGGAGCAATGACAGCGAGCAAGCCAGCAGTCGGCGATTTCCGGATTCAGTCATCGAGGTCGAATTCAACATGTTTCCGTTTAGGTCCGTTATCGGAAGCGTCAATCTCAGCACCGGCTCCCACGTTTAAACGACTCCCCGCCCGCCTCACCCCAATCCTCACACTCTCACCCACCCACGAAATCCTCTCGCCGCATAATACGATTCCGCGCCGTTGTGATACACAAAAACGGTGTCATATCGACGATCCCCAAACACCGCTCCGCCCAGTCTTCTGATTTCCGCAGGCGTCTTCAGCCAGCTCGACGTCTTCTTGTCGAACTCCCCCAGCCTCTGCAACTCGCGATATTGTTCTTCCGTTAAAATCTCGATGCCCATCGCCGTTGCCATACCCATCGCGCTATCCGCTGGCTTATTTTCCTTCCTGGACTCCAGCGCCTCCTCGTCGTAGCAGACGCTTCTGCGTCCCTTCGGACTTTCCGCCGAGCAATCATAAAAAATGTACTCGCCCGTCTTCTTATCCTGACCCACAACGTCCGGTTCGCCCCCCGTCCGCTCCATTTCCGCCAGCGACCACAATGTCCTCGCATTCCTTTGCAGCTTTGCTTGCACCTGATCCCACGCAATACCTTCGTGCCGATTCCCGTGCTTCTCAAATCGCGCCCGCAATACCCTCAGCAGTTCGCCACGCCGTTCCGCAGTCAACTCCACTCCGCCGACCTCCCCGCTCCGCCCTATCCTTGCTCTCATGGTCCCTCCTCGTCTGCAGGTTCCCCGGCTATCCGCTTTTTCCGTCCGTCCCAATCGCGTCCGAATAATCGCTGCGACTCGATAATCGAATTGGAATCTGATTCTCGATTACGCATTGCATCACCGCGCTGGCTTCCGGCGGTGCCTCAGTATTTCCATCTTCTCGGTAATACCAGGCAACACCCTTCTGTTCGGCAATCCGCTTGAGTGACTCGCGTACCGATTCCAACGTAGCCAGGCGACCCGTCAACCATGATCCGGCCATCCGACATCACCGCAATCTTGAGCACTGGCGCATTCGGGCGCGCTCGTCTGTTCTTTAGAGAGTTGCATCAACTTTTGCATCAGCCGGAACGCCGAAGCCATTACCGGTCCACCCAGCTTGTCCTTTGCGAGCGCGTCCATCTCGCCCTCACCAAAATGAAGGCCGCTCGGCGTCAGAAAGTTGATTCTGGCGCGACCCTTCGCTGGGGCAGGCGGCCTGCGCTCCTTCCACGGGCCGATCCCTTGCACCACTGCGCTGCCTGCTCGCAGCAATTCGTCAATAGCTCGCGTCCAGCGCGTCGTTCGCTCTCTCCCAAACCACTCCCGCGCCGCTGTAGTTATAATATCGAGCGTGATGATCGGCGTAGGCCGCAACCAGGTCCGTCCCGCCTTTCAATCCGACCTCTACGACTACACCGAGAACGCGCTTTTCGTCTTCCCGGGATGGACTCACACCCAACTCCCTGAGGAAGTGATACGCCTCTAAGTAATGACGCGATTCCAGACCCTGCATCTCCAGAATCCGTTGCAGGCTTGCTGTCGCACTTTGCGGATCACCGGATTCGATGAACTTGCGCGCGTGCTCAAAGGAAATCCATGGCTCACACGGTGCTTGGGCCAGATTAGATTTCCACCGAGTGATCGGCATGTCCCCAAACAGCGTCTCTCGAACTCCAGCCGTTTGTGCTGCTGGTTTTTTCTTAAGCCAATCGAACACCGACTCGCTCCTGCGATCGGAAGGAATAATGACAGCAGGGAACTTAAGTATCAATGCGTCTCCCTAACCAGTGTTCGCTCTTTCACCGGTTAGCCCCCGTTGCGCTCCCCCTCCCCCTATGTTATTTTCCCTTCGGAGGTTGCCATGGCGGACAACGTTGGTTCCAAAGTCTCGTTCTTTCTTGCCGGTATCGGTGTTGGTGCTTTGATCGGCATTCTTTTTGCTCCCAAATCCGGGGAGGACACTCGCGATTACCTCTCCAAGCGCGCCGATGAAGGCCGCGATTTCGCCCAGAAGAAAGCTCGCGAACTTGCGCGAACGCGCCGATGAACTCATCGAGCGCGGCAAGGATGTTGCCTCTCGCAAACGCGAATCCCTTTCCGCTGCCGTCGAAGCCGGTCGCGACGCCTTTTTGCGCGAGACCAAGTCCTAGGCCCGGGCTGTTCGTTGCTTTCTCGTTCCGCGTCGTTCGCGGAAGAGTTGGGGTGTGTATGCAATTCTGGTTGGAAGTCTTCAGCATCGTAGCAGTCCATCGCCCTGATCGTTCAGGTCGCGATCCTGATCGGTCTTTTCTTCGAAGTGAAGAAGACCACCCAATCCGTCAATCGCATGGTCACCGATCTGCACACCCGCATGGGTCCCATCATGACCCGCACCCAGCTTCTTCTGGACGACACCCAACCCAAACTTTCCGCCCTCGTCGAAGACGCTTCCCAGGTCGTCTATCTCGCCCGCAGCCAGGCCTACAAAATGGATCGCATCATCACCGATGCTTCCGACCGCGTCCGCGGCCAGCTCGTCCACGCCGATCGCATCCTTACCGGCACTCTCGAAACTGTCGAAGACGCAGGCTTCGCCGTTCGCCGCAGTTTCATGGCGCCCGTTCAAAAAGCCTCCGCACTCGTGCAAGGTATTAAAGTTGGATTGGACGTTCTTCGTTCCCGCTCCCGCAACGAAGCCGCCGCTCAGGGCAGGGAATCGCTCGAACAACACGAAGACGAACTCTTCATCTAGTATTTCTCTCGCGGCCGCTTACTTAATCCACCCGCCGCACAGCACCACATCTCCCTGATACACCACCGCCGCTTGTCCCGGCGTAATCGCTCTCTGCGCTTCGTCAAACGTAATTCGCGCGCAGCTTCCCGCCAGTGCTTCCACCGTCGCCGCCGCTGGCTCATGCTTGTGCCGGATTTTCACTTCGCCGCGCACCGCTTCCTTCGGCTCCGCAATTGAAATCCAGTTCACTCCCTCAATCTCGAACGTTGTCTTCCGCAGAGCCTCATCGTCTCCCGTCACAATCCGGTTGCTCGCGCTCTCAATCGACACTACGTACACCGCTTTCCCCGTGGACAGCCCCAACCCTTTCCTCTGTCCCACCGTGTAGTTGTGTACTCCGCTGTGCTTCCCGATCACCGCGCCATCCGTGTTCACAATCTCGCCTTCGCCCTCCGCGATCGGCGCGCCCTCCGCTTTCGTGTACGCCTCCAGAAATTGCGCGTAATTTCCGTTCGGCACAAAACACAGCTCCATGCTTTCCGGCTTCTCCGCCACCGGCAGCTTCACTTCGCGCGCCAGTTCCCGCACTTCGTCCTTCGTCAATTCCCCCAGCGGAAATTCGCTCTTCTCCAGTTGCTCCTGCGTCAGCCCCCACAAAAAATACGATTGGTCCTTCGTCTCGTCCTTCGCCCGCAGCAGTTGCTGCCGCCCCGTCTTCTCATCCCTTCGAATCCGCGCATAGTGCCCCGTCGCCAGTCGTTCCGCGCCAATCTGTCGAGCCATCCGCAGCAGCGGCTCAAACTTCACGTCCGTATTGCAATTCGTGCACGCAATCGGCGTCCGCCCCGCCAGGTATTCCTTCACAAACGGCCGCACCACCCGCTCTTCGAACTCCGCCTCAAAATTCACCACGTAATGCGCAAACTTCAAATGTTGCGCCACGCGCTTCGCGTCGTACACATCGTCCAGCGAACAGCACCGGTGCTGCGCCGGCCCGTCTCCCTGCAACTCCGGCAGCCGACGCTGATTCCACAGCTGCATCGTCAATCCCACAATCGGCCGTCCCGCCGCCTGCAGCACCGCCGCCACCGTCGAAGAGTCCACTCCCCCCGACATCGCCACCGCCACCAGTCCCGGCGTCACCGTCTCCGCCGTCGGCAGCCCCTTCATTTTTCAATTCGTCCATGTGCGCCTTGCCCGTTGCTTCGTCCTCGCGCAACGCAGCCTCACTCCTCAATCTTCCTGAAATTCGAAGTTACCGCAGTGCCGTCTTTTCCGCTCGCCTCTGGTACGTCGGCGAAAACTCCCGCAATTGCGCCACCGCCGCCGGAATAATCTTCAGCGCGTCATCCACATCTTCTTCCGTCGAGTGCCGCCCCAGGCTGAATCGTATGCTCGCTCGCGCCTCGTCCGGTTTTCGCCCGATCGCCGTCAGCACATGCGACGGTTCCACCGCTCCCGAACTGCACGCCGCTCCCGTCGAGCACGCCAGCCCCCGCAAATCCGCCGCGATCACCAGCGCCTCTCCCTCGATCCCCGGAAACAGCACATTCGTCGTATTCGGTGTTCGTGGTCCCGCTCCCGCATTCACCGCCGCGTCCGGCACCTTCTCCAGCAGCCCGCGCTCCAGCTTGTCGCGCAGTCCCGCCATTCTTCGCTCGTCCACCGGCAAATCTTCTCGCGCCAGTTCCGCCGCTTTTCCCAGTCCCACAATCCCCGGCACATTTTCCGTCCCCGGCCGGAATCCCCTCTGATGATGTCCGCCATACAGCAACTGTTTCAGCCGCGTTCCGCCTTTCACAAACGTCGCGCCCACGCCCTTCGGCCCGTACAGTTTGTGCGCCGAAATCGCCAGCAGGTCCGCCTGCAGTTTCCTCACGTCCATCGCAATTTTTCCCGCCGATTGCACCGCGTCCGTGTGGAAGTACACATCCGCTTCCGCCGCAATCGCCCCAATCTCTTCCAGTGGCTGCACTGTCCCCAACTCATTGTTCGCGTGCATCACCGTGATCAGCACCGTCTCCGGACGGATCGCCTTCCGCAACTCCTCCACATCGATCAGCCCGTTCTCATTCACCGCCAGGTACGTCACCGCCGCGCCTTCCCGCTCCAGTTCCTGGCACGCGTTCAACACCGCTTCGTGCTCAATCGTCGTCGTAATCACGTGCGGAGCCGCCGCACCCTTCTTCATCGCGTTCCGCACAATCCCAAAAATTGCCTGATTGTCCGACTCCGTCCCGCCGCTCGTGAACACGATCTCCTGCGGCCGCGCATTCAACAGCGCCGCTACCTGTTCCCGAGCCGTCTCCACCGCCGCTCGCGCCCTCTGCCCAAACGCGTGTATCGACGACGCGTTCCCGTACTCTGCCCCAAAATAGGGCAGCATCGCATCCACCACTGCCGGTTCCACCGGCGTCGTCGCATTATGGTCCAGGTAAATCCGTCTCTTCATCCGACACTTCCGCCGCTCTCAGCTTGTCCCGCTCCACACCTTGAAATATTTTGTCATCCCGAGCGCAGCGAGGGACCAGCTTTTTCTTTCTTTCAGCCCGAACGTATCCGCCATCGGCTCCTAGCGATCAGCTATTGGCTATCAGCTATCGGCTGTCTTTCTTAGCTATCAGCTATCAGCTTTCTTCTCCGTATCCTTCGGATCCGCCTGAATCGTCACTTCCACCTTCGCTCCCGGCTTCAGCTTCCGCTCGTTGCCCTCTTCGTCCACAACCTTATTGTCCACGCGAATCTCTTTGTACAACTCTTCCGCGCCCTCCACGGAAATCTGCGCCTTCTCCGGCATCTGCGGTATGGGCGGTTGGATGATCTTGTCCACTGTCCCCGTCAGCGTCACGCTGGCCTTGTTCTCTTCTGCGGCTTCGTTTTGTCCGTTGTTGTTTTCGTTGTTCATAACCCAATTATACCGAATTCCCTGCAATTCGCCCTCGCGATGACTTTACCCCTGCCGCTGCGAATTCCCCGTGCGCTTCCTCGGCTCTCTACGGCAGCGACCTCTGCAGGCTCAGCAGATTCTGCGGATGCACCTTGGATGATCCCGCCCCTCGGGCTGTCGATATCCGCGATCAGCATGAACGAGATCGAAAGCACCAGCGGCAATATGATCATCCCCGCTTTTCTCGCTTCTTTCGTTCCCGAGTAAAATCCCACCAGCCCGTTGCCGCACACCGCAATCGCGATCATCAAAAACCACGCCGCCGTCGGAATCCGGTTCCACCACGCTGCCTGCGTGTATCCCTGCGAGTTCAACACATCATTCATCCCGTTCACCACCAGCGCCGACACCGCCGAGCGGTCCGCCGCCCCAACCTCCCTCACCGCCGCCCACAGCTCCCCTTGTGTTTTCCCCGTGCGCGCGTTGATCTCTCCCAGTTGCTCCCTCTTCCGCGCGTCATAAAAGTCGATCCGCTCCTGCAAATATTCCTTCAGCAGCGCCCGCGTCTTTTCTCCACTCGCCCCCGGCATAAAATCCGTGCGCACATATTCTGTCCCGATCGCGTTCGCTTCCGCCTCTTCATAATTCTTCCGCATGTCGTACCGGCTCGTCGCCATCGAAAAACTGAACCCGATAATCAATCCCAGCAGCGTCAGCGTTGCCCCCAGCACCAGCGCATAATCTTCCCGCTCCTCGGAGTCCATCGGTGGCTTCCATCGCCTCAACAGCACTCCCGCGTATGACGCCCCCATCAGCACCACAAACGTGCACAAACTCAACAGCACCGGCCGATTGAACCAGATCATGTCCACGTTCTTTCCCCCACACTCCTCTGCGCCCTCAGCTCCAACTCATATCCGATGCGCCGCGCCGCAACGCCGCCTCAAGCCGCTAAGTCCCGCCATCTCGAGCTGTTCGCTCCCGCACCATCTCCAGCCGCTAATCTACATCAACTCCCCCTCCAACGAAATGTGTTCCCCGAGCGAAATGGATTGCCAACGGAATGCCGTAGGACGCATCTCCACCTTCAGTGTGCTGGTTACCGTTGAATTTGGTGTGTTGGCGATTGTCGTGAGTGTTCAGTGTGTTGGTATTGTTCGATGTGTTGATGATTGTCTAGTGTGGTAATAGTAGTTCAATAAACGGAATTTCGGGTGCCCCAGGTACCGATTTTTGGTACCTGGGTCTTGGGGTCGCCTTTCCGGCCGCACCACCAACTTCAGATCATCACTTGCGAGTTTTTTGGATTTCCTCTGACCGGGTGCCGCTCCCTTCGTCGTTAAGGGTGCGGATTTTCCCAAACCAAACCACGAATCCAGCCACTCAACTTCTTGCGAATTGTGGGATTCCTCCCATCCCTCCACATATAATCAAATTATAAATATTGTCATCCTGAGCAACGCGAAGGATCTGCTTTCCCGGCCCGCTAGCACCATCTCCAATCACCGCCCCGGGTGCCCCAGTGTTCGCGCAGCGAACCTGGGTCTTGCTTTTAGCTATCAGCTATTGGCTATCAGCTATCGGCTCTCTTTTTTCACTCCGTCCGTCTCGCCATCCCCGCCAGCACCCGCAAATGTCCCAACACCATCATCTCCGGATTGATCGGCTCCCCGTTCGTCGTCCGCACCAGCCGCGCGTCCCTTCCATTCCCAGTCGCGTACCCTTGCATACACAGCACCGTGTCCGGCTCATTCTCCGGACGCGCCGAATTCTTGATAATCACCAGCCCGCTCTTCGAATCATAGTGCACCACAATCTGCTGCTCCCGCCCCGCGCACCGTATCCGCAAATCCCCCAGCGCTGTCTCCTTGCACGTCAGTGTCTGCTCCCGCGTTACCGCGTTCCACTCCGTGCATTGCCGCTGCACCACTTCCGCCAGTCGGTTCCATACCCGCGGCCCCAGCCGCGTCGCCGCTTCCCGGTTCGCTTCCTGCTCTTCCAATTCATTCTCGATCGCCATACGCGCTGCCAGATACTCTTCCGCAGCTCTTTTCGCGTTTTCCTCCGCCCATGGCCCGGGTCTCCCACAAGTATCCTACCCGATACGTGTCTCTCCTCTAAGCATTCCGCTCCTCCCCCGTTTCTTTCCGGTCACCGCCCTTCGTTCTCGCTTCGCGAAAAATCTCGCCACTCAATCCACTTCTACAACTATCGCGACCAGATGCCGTTTGGGTGCCCCATCCTTTCGCGGTTTTTTCGCGAAAGGGTGGGCTCTCCCGTTCAGCACGGTTCATCAACATACGCCCTCCCTCTGCTTCGCCTCCATCCCGTCCCACAACATCCTTTACACCGTGTCCCGACACATCCTTTACACTCCCACTTTCCCTCTCTCCCTCAACCACAACCGCCCATCCATCCCTCACCACAGCTAGCTATCAGCTATCGGCTATTAGCTATCAGCTGCCTTCCTAACAACTTCCCAACAACTTCCTCAGAACTTTCCATCCTCCCCACTTTCATTCTGTCCTTGCGGCCCCTCAGCCGCATTTTTTCGGAGGTTGCTATGCCGCTCACCCTCTTCCTTACCATGTCCATCCTGGCTCTCGATTTCCTCGTCTATTTCCTCTTCCAGTGGACCTATGGCGACCGCCGCAAATCTCTCTCTAAAAAAATCGCCGCCTCTCGCGCCACTCTCTCGTCGTCCCAGCAGCCCTCGCCGAAGCCCTTCCTTGTCTCCTCCGATTACCTCCGCTCCACCAACAATCCCCCCATCCGCCCGGTAAATCCTCCGTCTCAATCCCGCTCCCGCGTCGCCTGAATCGTCCGCCCCTTTTCTCCTCCACCCTCTCCGTGCTCTACTATCTCCCTCGCACCTCAGGGGGTGTCTGTGATTCGCAAATTCGCCGCTCTGCCTATCGTTGTCTTCGCCATCGCACTCTCCTCACTCGCGCAAGCCCCCGCTCCTCCTGCCTGGATCGCCACCAGCAACTCCTTCACCGATCTCGTCCTCAACGTCCAGTTCCAGCACAGCCCCGAACAAGCCTCCGGCCAGGGCCTCGCGCAGTACGACACCAAGGTCTCTCAGCCCACTCTCGCCGACGAAGATCAGGAGCGCCGCGAAACCGAAGCCGTCCTCGCCCGCCTCAAATCCGAAATCCCCAAGCAATCCCAAAAAGAAGTCGTGCAAGACCTCCAGATCCTCGTCCGTTCCATCGATCTCCAGTTCCGCCGCGAAGACTACCAGCGCGCTCATCGCGTCCCCTTCCTCAACGCCAGCCAGATCGTTTTCTCCGGCATTCGCGTTCTTCTCGACGACCAGACTCCTCCCGCGCGCCATCCTGCCGCCGTCGTTCGTCTCCGCGCCTACGCCGGCCTTGAGCCCGGCTACCAGCCACTCACCGAAATTCTCAAGCAACGCATCACCACGCAAATGGCCAAGCCCAACATGCAATATCCCTCCCGCATGCAAATCGAAACCGAACTCGGCCGCAATTCCAATTACCTCGACGGCATCGCCGCCCTCTGCGAAAAACAGAAACTCACCGGCTGGCAGGAACCCTTCGACACTCTAAAATCTCAGCTCACTTCCTACGACGCCTGGATCAAGTCCACCGTCCTTCCCAAAGCCTCCTCCGATTTCCGCCTTCCTCCCGAGGAATACACCCTTCGCCTCGAAAACTACGGCATCGATATCCCTCCCGATCAGCTTGCCGCCATGGCTCACGGCGCCTTCGATCAGATCCAATCGGAAATGAAGCCCATCGCCGCTCAAATCGCCGCCCAGCGCCATCTGCCTTCTTCCGACTATCGCGACGTCATTCGCGAACTCAAAAAATCGCAGCTCGTCGGCGACGCCATCCTTCCGTTCTACGAAAATCGCCTCTCCCAGATCGAAGTCATCATTCGCGACAAGTCCATCGTCTCGCTCCCCGACCGTCCCGCCCGCATCCGCATCGCCTCTGCCGCCGAAACCGCGCAGCAGCCCGCTCCTCACATGGTTCCTCCGCCCTTCCTCAACAACACCGGCCAGAAAGGGGAGTTCGTCCTGCCTCTCAACATTCCCGCCGCTCCCGGCCAGAAAGCCTCCGAGCAATACGACGACTTCACCTACGATGCCGCCGCCTGGACCCTCACCGCTCACGAAGCCCGCCCCGGCCACGAGCTCCAGTTCGACTCCATGCTCGAACACGGCGTCTCTCGCGCTCGCGTTCTCTACGCCTTCAACAGCACCAACGTCGAAGGCTGGGGCCTCTATTCCGAATATCTCATCAAGCCCTACATGCCTCTCGAAGGCCAGCTCGTCTCTCTCGATCTCCGCCTCCAGCGCGCCGCTCGTGCCTTCCTCGATCCCGAACTCGAGTCCGGCAAAATCACCACCGACGATGCCTACCGCGTTCTCCAGCAGGACGTCGTTCTCTCCCACGCCTTCGCCGAAGAAGAAGTCGAGCGCTTCACCTACCGCATGCCCGGCCAGGCCAATTCCTACTTCTACGGCTTCACCAAGCTCATCGCTCTTCGCAAAGACGTCGAAGCCGCTCTCGGCCCCAAGTTCAACCAGAAACATTTCCACGATTTCATTCTGGCCCAGGGTCTGCTCCCTCCCGACCTTCTCCGTCAAGCCGTCATGACCCAGTTCGTCCCCGCGGAACAATCCGCCGCCAAGTAGCCCGTCGACGCAAACACAAACGCAAATCGAGCGCCCGCTCATTCTCCGAAACTGGTATTGTGTGGGTGTGAATTCCGTCTTTCTTCCTCGTAGTTCCGGAGCAATCTCCGCCATTGACGCTTCATTTCAAATCTTGAGGGGTCCTTTGATGCGAATTCTTTCCACCTTGTCCGTCGCGTTCCTTTTCTTCGCTGCATCCGCCCTCGCGCAAAAACCCGCTTGGGCGCCTCCCGCCAATCTCACCACCATCCCTCTCTGGCCCAACGCCGCCCCCGGCGCCGCTCCGCCAATCCCGCTCCCGAAGTTGACACCACCTCCGCGAAAGACAATCTCATCGCCGGCAAACCCCTCATCCGCCTCGGCAACGTCGCCAAGCCCACCCTCACCGTCTATCCGCCCAAAGGTAATAATTCCGGCGCCGCCATCCTCGTCTTTCCCGGCGGCGGCTATCACATCCTCGCCATCGATCTTGAAGGCACCGAAGTCTGCGACTGGCTCACCACCATCGGCGTCACCTGCGTCCTCGTCAAATATCGCGTCCCCGATTCCGGCCCCTATCCCAAATCCTCCGCCGCTCTGCAAGACGCCCAGCGCGCCATGGGCATCGTTCGCGCCCGCGCCGCCGATTGGCACCTCGATCCCCACCGCATCGGCGTCCTCGGCTTTTCCGCTGGAGCCCACCTCTCCGCCGCTCTCAGCACCCATTTCGACAAACGCCTCTACGATTCCGTAGACGCCTCTGATTCCCAAAGCTGCCGCCCCGATTTCGCCGTCATCATCTATCCCGGCTATCTCGCCCTCGAAGACAACAACTTCGCCTTCAATCCCGATCTTCCCGTCACCGCCAACACTCCTCCGTCCTTCATCCTTCAAGCCGAAGACGATCCCGTCCACGTCGAAAACGCCACCGTCTACTTCCTCGCTCTCAAAAACGCCAAAGTTCCCGCCGAACTCCACATCTACGCCGAAGGCGGCCACGGCTACGGTCTCCGCCGCACCCAACTCCCCGTCACCGCCTGGCCCCAACTCGTCGATACCTGGTTCCACACCCTCCACATCCTCGATCCCTCCCACCCCTAACCTTCGAGCATAGGTTTGCTTTCCTTCGAGTTTGCCTTTTCTTGAGTTCACTTTTTCTCGAGTTTGCCTTTTCTGGGATTGGCCTTTTCTCAGCTTGGCTCTTTTCTCTTGTCCTTGCTCCCGCTCTCCGTCATCCTCGCGTAAAAGCGTTCTGTCATCCTGAGCGCCAGCGAAGGACCTGCTTTCCGAGTGCGCTACCACGGTTGTTCCTTGCGTTTTCCTTTCCTCATCGACCACTACAATCCCAGGGAACTTTTGCATCCTCTGCATCGTCTCTCCTTCATGCACCGGCGCACGGCGATCGGCACCATTTTGTGCGGCGCAGCTTTCGGTCTACCCAAATCTTCCGCTTTTCCCGCCCCCTCTCCCAACAGCGACATTCCCCCACCCGAACTCCAGGCAATGGCCGCCGTCGCAGAAGACTACCGCCGCAGTTTTGATGTCCCCGGATTATCCGTAGCCATCGCTCAAAACGGACGCTTCGTCTATCAGCAGGCCTTTGGCACCACCGGCCACAATTCCACCGAGCCACTGACCACCCTCAACCTCTTTCGCATTGCCAGCGTCAGCAAACCCATCACTTCCGTAGCGATCTTTCATCTCGTCGAGCAAGGCTCCCTCCGCACCAACGATCTCGTTTTCGGCAAGAGCGGCATTCTCGGCACCGACTACGGCAAGCTGCCGTACAGCCCCGGCGTCGATCAGATCACCATCCACCATCTTCTGACCCACACCTGTGGTGGCTGGAGCAATCGCGCGGATGATCCCATGTTCAATCACCTCGCCATGAATCATTCCGAGCTGATCTCCTGGAGCCTGCAGAATCTCCCGCTCCAGAGCCCTCCCGGAACCACGTTCGCCTATTCCAACTTCGGCTATTGCCTGCTGGGCCGCGTCATCGAAAAAATCACCGGCAAGCCCTATGCGGATTACGTGCAGAGCGCAATTCTCTCTCCTTGTGGCATCACCGATATGCGCATTGCCGGAAACACCCTCCAGGATCGCGCCACCAACGAAGTCACCTACTTCGCACAGGGCCAGGAATATTACGACGATCCTTACCAATTAAATGTCCATAGGATGGATTCTCATGGCGGCTGGATTGCGACTCCCACGGACTTGGTTAAATTCGCCACCCACGTGGACGGCTTCGACCCTTCGCGCAATATTTTGCAACCCGAAACCATTCGAAAAATGGTCACTCCCACCACTGCCAATCCTCGCTATGCCAGCGGCTGGAACGTCAACTCTGCCGGGCACTGGTGGCACTTGGGTGACCTCGGCGGCACCACCGCCCTACTCGTTCGAACCTCCACCCGCTTCTCTTGGGCTGCTCTCGTCAACACCCGCCGCGAAAATTCCGACGATGCCTTGGACGACCTGCTTTGGAATATGGTCTCCAAGGTCAGCGCCTGGAAATCCGCTTTGGCCTAACGCCTCGCGTAGATCTCCTCTTTCTTACGCGAGTCGCGCCGGCCCGCTTCCGGTTGAATTACCCGCATTTCAAAATCCACCATCTCCTCCGCCTCGTACTTCTGCTATTTTTGTTGGCGGTGTCGCTCCGCAGCGGCGCCCCTAACGGAGGTTTGCGTGGAAATCCAGGATGCGCAACGCGAAGTTCGCTCGGTCTATGTGGGCGGCTTTTGGGGACAGCTTGTTAGTTCGCTGATTTGGTTGGTGTCCGCTGCACTGGCCGTTTGGGTCACTCCCAAAGCCTCGATCCTGGCCGTCGTCATCGGCGGATTTTTCATTTATCCGCTCACTCAATTGCTGCTCCGCTTCTCCGGTGGCCGCTCGTCGGTAAGCCGGGAGAATTCCTTCAATAGCCTGGGCCGGCAGGTCGCGTTTGTGCTGCCGTTTTCCATGCTGCTTCTTGTGCCCGTAGGCCTTTACAACTTGAACTGGTTCTTTCCCGCTCTGACCGTCCTTCTGGGCGCCCACTATTTGCCGTTCGCCACCCTCTACGGCATGCGCATGTTCCTTTTCCTCGCCGCAATTCTTATCGCTACGGGAACCGTGATCGCACTCTACTTTTCGCAAACGTTCAGTCTGTGCGCTTGGATCACCGCACTGGTCCTCTTCGTTTTCGCCTGGATTGGCCGCTCCATCGCAACCGCCGAAGCTCCGGCCCCTTCCACTCACTAGTTCGTATCCCTCTTTCCCTCCCTCTTCCCCCGCATTACACTTCCTCCCACCAGGAGCCCCTCATGCCATCCACTCTCTCGCGTAGCCGCCGTTTCTTCCTCGTAGCACTTCTCTGCGCCGCACTCCTCCCCCAGCGCGCCGTCGTCTCCGCGCCACCGCCTGACGCTCCCCCCTTCGCCGCTCTCCGCGATCAGTGGGCTTCCTCCCTCCACGAAAAGCGCATCGACGATGCCATCGCCCTCTACACCGATGACGCCGACTTCCTCCAACCCGACGGCTCCCTCGTTCACGGTTCCGCCGCCCTTCGCGCCCTCTATCAGACCGTCACCACCCAATTCGACAGCAATCTCCAATTCGCCTCCCGCAAAACCGAAGTCTCCGGCAACCTCGCCTACGATTCCGGCAGCTACACCGAGACCCTCCTCGTCCACGCCACCGGCTCCCAACTCAACCTCTCCGGAAACTACCTCACCGTCTACCGCCGCGATCCCTCCGGACACTGGCGCATCGCCGCCCAATCCTGGTCCGTCCTCGCCCCCACCTCCGCCACTCCCCACTAGCAAATCGCTGCTGTTTCTTCGAACTCCCCCTTCATCGTATTCCCCACCTCCTTCTGGCATAATTCCCACCCATGGACACCAACCTCTGGCGCGACCTCGGACCCCTGGAACAATTCTCCCAATCGCCGGTCACCGAAGTCGTACTCGATCGCACCAAACTCGCCGTCTCCCAGGTGGACGGCAAGTTCGGCATCGTGTCTGGAGTCTGCAACCACGTTGGTGGACCGCTCGGGCAAGGTCGGCTCGACGGCGACTATCTGGTCTGTCCCTGGCATCACTGGAAGTTTCACCGCATCACCGGTAAAGGCGAGCCCGGATTCGAAGACGACGCCGTCCCTTCTTATGACTTCCGCATCGACGGTGGACATCTCTGGATTACTGCCAAACCCGCCACTCCGCGACACAAGAAGTTTCACGAACCCCATCCCCTGGCCCGCCCCGTTCAACGGGAACCCGGCGGAGTCAGAATCTTAGGCATCTCCACAACCGCGATGGATGCCGCCTATCCTCGCTTTTCCACCTCCGACGTGCTCCTCGAGACCGCGCTGGACAGCGCCAAGGCCCACGGCCGCGAAACGCGATTGATCAAGTTGAATGATCTGAAGTTCCGGCCCTGCGAAGGGTATTACTCCAAGAGCGCCCAGGCCTGCACCTGGCCCTGTTCCATCACCCAGATGGATCCCGACGATCAACTCGATCGCGTCTACGAAGCTCTCGTCCATTGGGCGGATGTCGTTTTGGTCGCCACTCCCATCCGCTGGGGCGCGGCCGGTTCACTATTTTTCAAGATGGCCGAACGCCTGAATTGCATTCAGAACCAGATCACGATTCACGACAACGTTCTGATCCAGAACAAAGTAGCGGCATTCATCATCACCGGCGGTCAGGACAATATTCAGGCCGTGGCCGGTCACCTTCTGACCTTTTTCTCCGAGCTCGGTTTTTCCTTTCCCCAATTTCCTTTCATCGCCCATTCCCGGGGATGGTCCGCCGAAGACATGGAACACAACATCGACTACGTCATGAAGAGCCCGGAACTCAAAGAGGGTGCCTGCCAGTTATTGCAGCGTGCCGTTGACCTCTCCGAATTCCTCACTTCGCGCACTCCCACTGAAAAATTGGAGCGCGGCGGCCGCAAAGCCCATCATCTCGATGTCAGCGTCAGCGACTTGAAGTAAATTACGCTCCCGGCCTTTCCCCTCAGGCGGATTCAGATACATCTTAGAAATATTTTGCATTTGCATAGTGAACCTGGCCCGTCTATGATGCCCGCCATGTTCTGCCACGCCGAGTCATGTCTCTTCGCCTGTTGTTGTTCAATCCGTTGTAGACATGCGCTTCTCGGTGCGGGTCGTATCTAAGCAAACATCTCATTCGCTCGATTCGAGTCCCACCGCCGGAAAGCTGATGGCTGGTGGTTTTTTGTTTTGGCATCGCGTCGCTCCTTCGCGGCTGCGGTGTCACGCAGGTTCGGTCTTTGTGCCAACGTCTGGCCGTGGTGGTCCAGGCTCGGCCTCTCCGAACCTGACTTCGAATAGAGTCTAAGGAGCAATGCATGAACCGCTTCGTCCGAGTGGCCTTCCTGTCCGTTGTACTGCTCGTTTCCGGACACACCGTTCTTGCTCAAGTCGAGTCCGGCCAAGTCTCGGGCGTCATTACCGACCCCAGCGGCGGAGTCGTCGTCGGAGCTGTCGTAAGCGCTAAAGATGCCGATCGGGGCATCGATCGCAGCGCCACCACCAACGGCAGCGGCAGTTACGTACTCACCAACCTTCCCATCGGCACCTATCAATTGACCGTCGAAGCCACCGGCTTGGCCAAGGTTACTCGTCAAATCGAAATCACCATCGGCGCTCGACTTGGTCTCGATTTCAAGTTGGAGGTCGGTACCCAAAACACGGTCGTCGAAGTTGTCGGCCAGGATGCCCTGCAAATCAATACCGAAAACCAGGAAATCTCTCAAGTCGTCAGCCAGAAGGAAATCGTCGACCTGCCCACCATCGACCGCAACCCCTATGCCCTCGTCTATCTCAGCGGCAATGTCAGCGCCGATCCCGGCGGCAACAACTTCGGCTACTCCCTCAATGGCCAGCGCTCTGCCTCCGTCTCCGTGCTCCTCGATGGTGGCGAAAATGTGAACACCTTCAGCGCCACCGTCGGTCAAACCGTCCCCCTCGACGCCGTTGCCGAGTTTCGCGTCATCACCAACAACTTTGGCGCTGAGTATGGCCGCGCCAGCGGCGGTGTCGTCAACGTCGCCACCAAGTCTGGCACCAACGAATTTCACGGCTCTGTGTACGAGTTCAATCGCGTCTCCGCTCTCGCCGCCAACACCTTCGACAACAACGCCAACGACATCCCGAAATCGGTCTTCACCAAAAATCAGTTCGGCTACTCCGTCGGCGGCCCCATCCTGAAAGAAAAACTCTTCTTCTTCAGCAGTACCGAGTGGACTCGCACTCGCAGTGTCGCCAGCAACCAGGCCGTCATCTTCGATCCCGCGCTGGTCGCCTCCGGCAATCCCAATATCTCCCCTGCCTTGGAACAGTTTTTCACTGCCTACGCTGCCGGCGGTTTGGTGCCCGGCGTTAAAACTCTCCAGCAATATCATGTCAGCGACCTCGCTGGCGTCGGCGCCAATCCCATTATTCCTGGACCCTTTACCTCCAGCATCCCCGGCGATCCGGTTATCTTCGATCGCATCGTCTATCAGGCCAACGCTGACGTTGGCGCCGGTTCCCCTGAAAATGCCTTCGCTACCGTCTTTCGTGTGGACTACAACCTCTCCTCCAAAACCTCCATATACGCGCGCTTCGCCGACAGTCATCAGAACTTCCTCCCCGGCGCTGTCAGCAACTACGGTTCCTCCAACTCTCCTTACGCTGGCTACAATCTCACCAGCGCCTATGACAATCTCAGCGGCATCCTCTCCCTCAACCATGCCCACTCTTCCTCTCTCTTCTCCTCCTTCAAACTCGAAGTCATCCGTCTCAACGAAACGGATCCTCCTCCCTCCGCTGGTATCGTTCCCACCTTGGAGCTATCGCAGATTGGTAATTTTTTTGCCGGTCAAAACGTCGTCGTTCCCGGCAACGGCTCCGGCGCTGGCGTTTTCGGTGGTCCACAAAATACCATCGAAGGCACTGGCAGCCTCACCTGGAATCGCGGTCCTCATCAGTTCAACTTTGGTGGAGCGTATATCTACGAGCAGGACAATCGTGAATTTGGTGCCTATCAGTCCGCTACCGAATACGGCTACCTGAACTACGATAACGGCCTCGGCCTCGACAACCTCCTGCAAGGCCAGATTACCCGCTACATCGTGGCCATCAATCCCCAGGGCAAACTTCCTTGCCAGGCCAATCCCGATGGCAGTCTCGGCAACACCGATGCCAACGGCAACAGTTGCGCTCTCAATCTCCCTGCCGTCGCTCCCATCTTCTCGCGCAGCAATATCTTCAACGATGGCTCGCTCTACGCCCAGGACACTTGGAAAGTCCGCCGCAGACTCACCCTCAACTTAGGGCTGCGCTGGGAATACTTCGGTGTCCAGCACGACCGGGATCCCAACCTCGATTCCAACTTCTATCTCGGTTCGGGAACCAACATCTATCAGCAAATCAGCAATGGGCAGGTCGAAATCGCCTCCAAGAGTCCCGCAGGCGGTCTCTGGAAACCCAATTACAAGAATTTTGCTCCCCGCGTCGGATTCGCCTGGGACGTCCTCGGCGACGGCAAAACCGCGGTGCGCGGCGGTTATGGCATTTCCTACGAACGCAACTACGGCAACGTCACCTTCAACGTCATCCAGAACCCGCCCAACAACGCCACCATCGACGCTACCTTTGGCCCCGGTCAGGATTTCGCCAATCCTCTCCCCATTCAGGTCAACAACTACGGTCCTCTATCCGGCTCAGGCTCCATCGGCTTCGCGCCGCCGGAGTTGCGCGCTATCAATAGCAACATCAAGACCGCGTACGCCGAGTTCTATGGCCTCTCGCTCGACCGCCAGGTCGGTCGCGAAAGTTTCGTTTCCGTCGCCTACTCCGGTTCTCACGGTGTCAACCTCTACAGCATCGAAAATATCAATGAACCCGGTTCCGGCGTCGTCTATCTCGGCAGCGACCCGACCATCAACCCCTACGATCCCCTCAATCGCTCCTACGGTTTCATCAACTACCGCACCAATGATGGATTCAGCCTGTACAACGCGCTCCTCGTGAAATTCCAGGCCCAGGACCTTTTCCATTGGGGACTGAATCTCAACGCCAACTACACCTTCGCTCATTCCATCGATAACCTCAGCCAGACCTTTAGTTCGGAGACCTCCGCCAATGGCCTCGGCTTTCTCGATCCCTTCCAGCCCAACCTCGATAAAGGCGATTCCGATTACGACGTCCGGCACCGCGTCGTCATTTCCGCCGTCTGGGATGTTCCCCTCGGTAAATCCAGCAATGGCTGGCAAAAACAAGTAATCGGCGGCTGGCAGTTCGCACCCATTTTCACCGCCCGCACCGGCAATCCCTTCACCGCCTACGATTGCACCAACGCCTACGCCTACAATTGCCCCAGGCTTGTCCCCACCAACTTTTTCAACGGTGCGATTTCTACCAGCACCTCCACTCCCAACCCCGGCGTTCCCAATCAGTGGATCTATACGACGCTCCCCGCAGCTACCGCATATGCAGAACCACTGACCGGCGATGGTGCTCTCCCCACTTGCTCCACCACCACCAACTCTGCCGGCAACACCATCTCTACCGGACAGAATTGCCAATTCCCCAGCACCATGTTCGGCCGCAACACCCTTCGCCAGCCCGGCGTCTATAACCTCGATCTCGGCATCTACAAAAAATTCACGCTCACCGAACGCTTCCAGCTCCAGTTCCGGGGTGAGTTCTACGACTTCCTCAACCATTCCAATTTCTATCTCGACAACTCCGCGTTCGCCGACGTCAGCCCTTATGGCGGCGCTCCCGCTCCCGTCATCGGGTATCGCGGCGGCCAAGGCAGCGGTGGCGACCGCCGCTTCGTCCAACTCGGCCTCAAACTGCTCTTCTAAAGTGCGGAATTGGCAATTTTGTCCGGTGGAAACGGTGTTGCCGCAAAATTGTCTGCTGTGGTAACAATGCGAAGTGCCCATTCTTCGCTCTTTCGCAAACGAATGGGATCTATTCCGTCATTCCCGCGCGCTCACCCCAGCAACTTCGTCGGTTGCCCAGGTACCGTTTTTTTGTGCCTGGGTCTTGCGCTTGTTCCTATCAATCCTTCGCGCCTCGCACTGTTTATCCACATATAACTAAACTACGTGCATTGTCATCCTGAGCAACGCGAAGGATCTGCTTTCTCTTGCCGTACGCACGATCCTCTACGCGAACGCGCTCACCGTGCTGCCCGTCCCGCTGCTGCTCGTCGTCCCGTTCCCGCCGCTCTCCAACTGCGTGAACTCCTGCTGCAACGACGCATACGCCGTCTGCGCATTCGACAAACTCCCCGACTGCAGCGCCGATCCCAGCTCCGCGAACAACTGGCTCACCGCACTCTGCGTCGCCGAGTTCTGCGCCCCCCCTCCGCCATGATGATGGTGATGATGTCCCGAACTCGCCCCGGCCTGCTGCAGGTCCTGTTGCGCCGTCGCATAATCCTGCTGCGCCGCGGTCAGGTTCCCGCTCTGCAGATCGTTCCCCAGTTGCGCCAACTCCGAAAACAATCCCTTCCCGCTCGTCTGCGTGCTCGTCGCGCCCGTCGTTGCGGTCGCACTCGCGCTGCTCGTCCCGCTGCTTGATCCAAACGCCGACTGCAGCGCCGCAAAGTCACTCTGCGCCTGGCTCAGATTCCCCGATTGCAGATCCTGCCCCAACTGCTGGAATTCGCTCTGAAACTTTTGTGCCTTGGTCTGTTGCGCCGAAAAGTTCAACGCCTGAAACAAGCTGCTCGCTGCAATTCCTGCAATTGCCATGATTCTCCTCCCGCGATTCGTCCCGCGCACCACCGCCTGCGCGCGCATCGCGTTCCCTTTCTCTATCGGCCAGTCCGCGCCAAACTTCAGCGCTCCCGCCCGCCCCTCCAAGCGCACTTCGCCTGCCATTCGCCAAATCACCGCCACCCTCTGTTTCTGATTGTTGTTGCTAGGTTTACTGGGGAAGGGAACTACTCCACCACTTCTTCGCCATCCGCCGCCCGGCAATTCCTGCCGCGCCATCCGGCACCCTCTGCACTCTTGAACTCCGGCGGCTACTCGTTCTTGCTAGTGTCCCGGATCAGCACCACGTCCGTATCCACATGCACCCGCATCACCCACAATTTCTTCTCCACCGGCGTCCACCCAAAATCCACGATCCTGTCGCTTCCAAAATTCGTCAGCGCGTGCCCTGGTTTTCCGTCCATCGGTTGTACCCACAAATTCTCTTCATTCTTTTGTCCCGCGATCGGATACACCATGCTCTGCCCGTCCAAACCAAACCGCGGCGACCGCAACCGCCCCATCACGATCTGCGCGTTTGCGTCGTACGTTCTCGGCGCGCTTCCATCCAGCGAGTACACCACGGTTCCATTCTTATAAGTGCTCGTCTGCGGATCTCCGATTGAAGTCGGCACCATCACCATCCGCCCATCGTCCGATACGTCCGAAATGAAAAATTGATTGCTGTGTTCGATCGGTTTCATGGGCGATATCTGCTCTTTGCCCCCATCCAAATTCACTTGCATCCATCCCGCGCCCACAGCTTGCCCAGACGCTTTTAAATCCCAGTAGTACACCGTCTTCCCCGCGGCCGCGCAGGTCGGCGCTACATCATCTTCTCCATGCGTCAGCCTCTTTAGGTTCCCTCCGTCGATTCCCATCGCCCACAAGTTGTTCTGGGTCACACCCTCGTGTCCCTTCATCGCAAACACGAGTGTCTTCCCCTCGTTGCACAATGCCAGGTCTCCGCGCAACACTACGTTCGGGTCGCTGAACAGCTCCGTCTCTTTCGTTCCATCCGGTTTCACCGTTACGATTCGGTTCGGCAATTCCACCAGCAGCGTATCCTTATCAATCCACTCCGCTGCCCTTGAATGCGTCAGCAGTTTCGTCAGCCCGTCCAGCGTTACCGCGCTTCCTCCGCCGCTCCCCGCCATCACTTCAATCTCCGCTCTGCCCTGGTTCTCAATCGTCGCGATCGTTTTTCCGTCTCCCGAAATCCGCACCCCTACATAATTGTTCGTGTCGTTCGTGATCGGCTCCAGCTTTCCCTCCGGATAGCTCACATATCCGATCTGCCCCCGCGAATAATTCGACGCCTTGTCCATGTACCTGACAATCAGTCCCCGCCCATCCGGCATCCACTCCACTCCGCCGATCTGCTTGTCCGCAAATGTCACCAATTTCGCGTCCGTCTTCTTTTCTACATCGTACATTCCCACGCTTCGCCGCTCTTCGTCCGTGGCGTACGAGTTCCCGTGCGCAATCCGCTTTCCGTCCGGCGACCAGCTCAAGTACTCCGGTATGCCTATCTCGCCTACGATCAATTCCGTCTGCTCATTCGTTCCATCCGCATTCGCCAGGATCCACCGGCATTTCCCCGGCTCCGGGTTGTTGCACCGTATGAACATCATCTTCTGCCCGTCCGGCGAAAACACCGGCTGCGCGTCCACATCCTTAATTAACATCTTCGGCGTTCCGCCCAGCACCGGCGCGCGGTACAGCACGTGGTACAACGTTCCCTTGTCCCCCGCCTGCCGGAAGTACAGATAATTCCCATCTCGCGAAAACGATACCGACGCGAACGGCGCTTCCGACGGCGCCACCACCTGCGTGTCGCTGTTCGTCGGCAAATTCCGCAGCCACAAACTCTCCTGCCCATTCTCTTTCTTCGTCATCAACAAATATTTTCCGTCCGGCGATATTGCCGCAAACGTTGCCGTCCCCGCGTTTGTCGCCTGATCGATCGAAAAGTGTTCGAATGGCCGCGACGCCGGTTGCCCAAAGTGCCGCACCGCCCACACTGCCGCTCCCACCAATGCCAGCAGCGCCACCACCGCAACCGGCATCAGCTTCGACTTAGCCGGCTTCTCCGCCACCGCCGCCGTTGCCGCCGCCCCGCTCGAACTCGTCACCACGCTCGCCGAGGAGGTCCCGCTCGCCACCCGCGCGCCAGATTCCGTCCCCACCGCCGCTACCGATCCCGACTGCCCGCTCCCCGCTGCCGATAAATTCCGCCCCGAATCGCTCACCGCATGAATTCGTCCCGAACTCGTGTCCCTCTTCAACCTCTTCAAATCCGCGCGCATGTCCGCCGCGTTCTGATACCTCAAATCCCGGTCCTTCTCCATCGCCTTCGACAAGATCTGTTCGAACTCCGCAGGCAATTCCGGATTCAGCCGCACCGCCGCCACCGGCTCCTTATGCAAAATCGCATCAAAAATTCCGCCCGAGCTGTCTCCCTGGAACGGCAAATATCCCGTCCCCATCTCGTACAGCACGATTCCAAACGAAAACAAATCCGTCCGCGCATCCAGCTCTTTCCCCAGCACCTGTTCCGGCGACATATACGACACGGTCCCCAGCGACGTACCCGGACTCGTCAACTGCGCCGTGTCCACTCCCACCGTCGCCGTCAAATCCTGCTTTCCGCCGCCCTTGGAGTTCGCCACCTTCGCCAGTCCAAAATCCAGAATCTTTGCGTGTCCCCGCTTCGTTACAAAGATGTTCGCCGGCTTGATGTCCCGGTGTACGATCCCCTGGCTGTGCGCTGCGTCCAGTGCTTCCGCCAACTGGATTCCAATATCCAGCAGCTTCTCCAACTCCATGTGCCGCCCGCTGATCAGGTGCTTCAGCGTCTGACCATCCAGAAACTCCATAGCGATGAAGCCCTTGCCGTCCACTTCCCCAATGTCGTACACCGTGCAGATATTCGGGTGGTTCAGCGCCGACGCCGCCTGCGCCTCCCGTTCGAATCGCGCCAGCGTCTGCGCGTCCTTCGACACGTTCTCCGGCAAAAACTTCAACGCCACAAAGCGGTGCAGCCGCGTATCCTCCGCCTTGTACACCACGCCCATCCCGCCCCCGCCCAGGCGCTCCACGATCTGGTAATGCGAGATGGATTTCCCGATCAGCGCGTCGCTATCAGTCATGGCACGTCATCTTATGTGCTCCAATTTTCACTGTCAACGCGCTAAGCTCCCACCCTTTCCTTTCGCTAATCTCCTCCATCTTCTTTTTTTATACCTCTCCACTGCACTACTTCATTGACTCTCCTTCTCCCCTTCTTCATACTCCTTTCATCAAATTCTCTGGAGTCCATGTGTCGCTCAAGTCTCCAGTTCGGGTTGCGGTCTTTGTCCAGCAGGTTCGTGCTCTAGTCTCCGCCGGTAGCCTTCAGGCCGGCCTCTAATCCTCGTTCTTTCCATTCCTTGCTCACTTACGGTCTCAAGGTTCGCGCTTCTTAGTCTTTTATCCTTCAGGGGGGATCAAATGTTTCGACGCTTTACGTGTTTCTGTATTTTCTCTGTCCTGCTTCTCTTAATCCCTCTCGCCCTGCGCGCTCAGGAATCCTCCGCTCGTGTCTCCGGCCAGGTCACCGACGCCACCGGTGCCGCCGTTCCCAACGCCAAGGTCACCATCACCAATCTAGCCACCCACGTCCCCCGCGTCCTCACCACCAACTCTGCTGGCGATTACGTGGCTCCCAATCTCGAGCCCGGCGTCTACTCCATCGTCGTCGAAGCTCCCGGTTTCTCCCGTCTTGCCCGCGAACACGTCTCTCTCGAAGTCGGCAAGGAAGTCAAAATTGACCTCGCCCTCGCCGTTGGCAAGGTCAGCGAGACTGTCGAAGTTCGCGATGAAGCACCTCTTACCGAAGCCACCAACGCCGTCCTCACCGGCGTCCTCGACAACAAGGCCATCAACGAACTCCCCATGCAGGGCCGCGACTTCGAAAATCTTCTCACTCTTCATCCCGGCGTTCAGCGTGAACCCGGCGGCGGCTTCCACTCCGTCACTGCCAACGGTCTCCGCCCCGACGACAACAACTACATCATCGATGGCGGTACCGACAACGATGCTTACTACGGCGAAACTGTCCTCAACGAAGCCGGCATCCAGGGCACTCCCGCTTCCCACCTTCCCCTCGACGCCATTCAGGAATTCAACACCGAGCAGCAGCCCACCGCCGAATACGGTGCCAAGCCCGGCGTCGTCGTCAACATGGGCATCAAGTCCGGTACCGACACCCTCCACGGCAGCCTCTACTACTTCTATCGCAACAGCGCCACCGACGCCCGCAACTACTTCAATCCTGCTCCTCAGCCCGTCTCCGCTCTCCTTCTCAACCAGTTTGGCGCTTCCCTCGGCGGCGCCTTCATCAAAAACAAATGGTTCTACTTCGTCAACTACGAAGGCGTCCGCGACCGCGTCGGCAATCCCTTCGGCGTCGATTCCCCCGTCACCCAATCTCTCGTCGGCCGCGTCGATCCTTCCACTCTTCCCTACGGCCTCGACGAATACTCCATCACCGACGCCCTCGCTGCCACAGGCTGCGGCGCTACTCCTCTTCCTTCCTACTGCTCACAGCTCAGCCACAATCTCCTCAAATACTTCCTCCCCAATCCCGGTCTCACTCTCACCGCTTCCGATCCCGCCCTCGTCAATTTCAATTTCAATAACACCAATCGCGAAGACAACGTCGTCTTCAAAACCGATTACCACTGGAACGATAAAAACACCTTCTCCGCCCGCTACATCTACGCCAACAGCAACCAGGTCGAAGAGGACGCTTCTCCCATTGCCCCTCAATGGCTCTCTGCCACCGCTCCTATCTCCCAGGTCTTCGGCATCGACTGGACCTATACTCCCAATTCCCAATGGGTCAACACTGCCCGCATCAGCCTCAGTTCTTTCAACGAATCCATCGCCCCCGTCGACGCCAACGTCAATCCCACCGCTTATGGCCTCAACACCGGCGTCACCAATCCGCAGCTTTTCGGTTTTCCCCGCATCAATCCCGATCGCAACACCATGAATTACATGGGCGGCAATTCCAGTTGGCCCCTCGCTACCACTCCCAGCCGCAACATCAATATCTCCGACTCTGCCACCTATACGATCGGCCGCCACAGCCTCCGCTTCGGCGGTGCCTACTCCTTCGGCAATGTCGATTACTACCGCGCCAACTACGGCCGTGGCCGCATTGACTTTGACACCCTCGACGACTTCCTTCTGGGAAACGTTGCCTCTTGGCGCATCCTCTATGGCGATCCCGGCCGCCAGCTTCGCCAGACCTCCGACAGCCTCTACTTCCAGGACGACTACCGCATCACTAAGAAAGTCACCGTCAATCTCGGTCTTCGCTACGACATCACCCTCCCCATCAAAGATTCCCAGAATCGCCTCGGCAACTTCCTGCCCTCCGAAGGTCTTCAGCAGGTTGGCTTCGGCATCTCTCAGCTCTATCCCACTCACTACAACAATCTCTCGCCTCGTCTCGGTGTCGCTTGGGACGTCTTCGGCAACGGCCGCACCGTCGTCCGCTCCGGCTTCGGCATGATCTATATCGAGCCCTCCATCCGTACCTTTATTAATAGCTCCGGCCTGAACCTCGTTCCCACCGGCCTCGTCACTCAACTCGATTACGCCGATGGCCACTCCGTCACCCAGGCCCCCACCGGCAACATCACCTCCTTCGTCTATCAGAGCAACGATCCTACCCAAATCAACTGGAACACCACCGGCCCCATTTTCCCCTTCTCCGCCACTCCTCCCGTTTGCAGCATCAACAGCACTTGCACCGTACCCGCGGTCGATTCCAACCTCAAGACTCCCTACGTCCTCAACTGGAATCTCAACGTCCAGCAGCAATTCGGCGCCTCCAGCGTCCTTCAGGTCGCTTACGTCGCCAATCACGGCGTCAAGCTCTACAGCACCATCGACCAGAACCAGATCGATCCCTCCATCGCCGGCGCCGATTCTCAGTACGGCCGTCCCTACGTCGCCAACTGTTCCGTCGATCTCGGCGGTCTCGGCACTGGCGGTCCTTGCTTCCCCTATCTCGACTTCATCAACACCATCGGCAACAAGTCTGTCTCCAGCTACAACTCGCTCCAGATCACCTTCACCAAAAAGTATTCCCACGGCCTCTATCTCTTGGCCGGCTATACCTATGGTCACGCCATCGACACCACCTCCGGCACCACCAACCTTTCTTCCGTCCCCCAGAACAGCCTTAACTACGACGCGGAAAAAGCCAGCGGCGACTACGACATCCGTCACCGCTTCACGATTTCCGCCATCTACGACATCCCCGGCAAGAAAGCGTTCTTCCAGATGCTCGAAGGCTGGCAGGTCGCCGGCATCTACACTTACCAGACCGGCGAGCCCGTCAATATGTACGACAGCTACTACGACCTCACCGGCACTCTCGAGGGCTACGACAACAACGGCTGGGATCGCTGGAATCTCGTCGGCAACGCCAATCGCCTCAAGTGGAACGCCACCACCGGCATCCCCTTCCTCTCCAACTCCTACGATGATTCCGGCAATCCCATTCCCAATCCCCAATGCGCTGCCGCTGCCAAAAACGATCCGGGAATGATTGCTTCCATCGACTACGTCGGCGGATGCTGGGGACAGAACGGCACCTATCTCGTTCCCAACGCTCAAAACACCTTCGGCACCATGGGCCGCAACATCCTTCGCGGTCCCGGCTTCAACAACTTCGACTTCTCCGCCAGCAAACTCTGGACGCTTCACGAGCGTCTCCAGCTCCAGTTCCGCGCCGAGTTCTTCAACCTCCCCAATCACCCCAACTTTGCCAATGGCTCGGTCGGCGCCGATCTTTCCGGTAGCCAACTCGGCCTCGCCACCGCCACTCCCGACGTCTACGCCGCCAACCCCGTCGTCGGTTCCGGCGGCTCACGCCACATCCAATTCGGGCTCAAGTTGCTTTGGTAACCCTTTCCGCCCAGGAGACGGGCGCGCTAGCTCAGCCCTCGCGCGCCCGATTGTTTTTCCCTTCGCTCCTGCGCGTATACTGGTTCAGCCGCGCTTCACTTCATTTACTTCATATAAGGATTGCCATGCGTCCCCTTGTTCTGTTCACCACGATTCTCGCGCTCGCCACCCTCTCTCCCGCTCAGCAGCTCTCTCCACCAAATCCTCCCTCGCAGCTCCCCAAGCTCGAATCCTTCTCCACCTCCATCGCCGACCCCTCCGTCAATCCTTGCGACGATTTCTTCGCCTATGCCAACCGCAAGTGGGTCGCCGCCAATCCCATTCCCGCCGATCAGATGGCTTGGAGCGTCGGCAGTCCCCTTGACCTCTGGAGCGAAACCATCCTCGTTCACGTCCTCGAAAAGGCCGCTCCCTCCACTCCCAACCGCTCTCCCAATCAGCAGAAAATTGGCGACATGTACTTCGCCTGCATGGATACCAAGGCCATCAACGCGCAAACCGCCGATTGGCTGCGCCCCGAACTCGCCCGTATCAACTCCCTCCAGTCCAAGCGCGAATTTGCTCCCCTCGTCGCCCATCTCCACCTCACCATTCCCGGCGCCACCGAGCCCGGCAATCATCAAACCAACGCCGCCCTCTTCGGCTATTCCGCTCAGCCCGATTACGACGACGCCACTCGCAATACCGCCAACTTCGATCAAGGTGGCATGGGCCTCCTACGCCAAATCCTTCTACTTCGATCAGGACGACCGCTCCAAGGAAATCCGCGCCAAATATCTAGTCCACGTCGCCAACATGTTCGTCCTCGCCGGCATTCCTCCTGCCCAGGCCAAGTCCGACGCCTCCGCCGTCTTCGCCATCGAATCCGATCTCGCCAAGTCCATGATGGATGCCGTCGATCGCCGCGATCCCAAGAACACCAACAATCCCATGGCTCTCGCCCAATTCACGGCGCTCGCTTCTTCTTTCGATTGGGACACCTACCTCCGCCTCGTCAACTCTCCTTCCGTCTCTCGCGTCAACGTCGTCACTCCCGCCTTCTTCAAATCTCTCGACGCCATCCTCGCCGCTCATTCTCTCGACGACTGGAAATCCTATTTCCGCTGGCACCTTCTCCACGGCAACGCTACCGCTCTCAGCGAAGCCTTCGTCAACGAAGATTTCGATTTCTACGAAAAAACTCTGGATGGTGTCGAGCAGATCGAGCCCCGCTGGCGCCGCTGCGTCCGCGGCATCGACCACTACCTCGGCGACGCCCTCGGCCAGGCCTACGTCCAACAGGCCTTCCCTCCGGAAAACAAAGCCAAGGTCCTCGTCATGGTTAAGGACATTGAATCCTCTCTCTCCGCGCAAATCACTGCCGCCACCTGGATGAGCCCCGCCACCAAGCAGCAGGCCCAGACCAAGCTCGCCGCCGTCCTCAACAAAATCGGCTATCCCGACAAGTGGCGCGATTACTCCTCACTCTCCATCGTTCCCGACAACTATCTCCTCGATCGTCAGAACGCCGTCACCTTCGAATACCATCGCGATGTCCACAAAATCGGTCAGCCCGTTGACCGCTCCGAGTGGATCATGACTCCTCCCACCAACAACGCCTACGAAGATCCCCAGTCCAACACCATCAATTTCCCCGCAGGTATCCTCCAGCCTCCCAACTTCGAACTCTCTCAGGACGCCGCCGTCAACTACGGAGCCATCGGCGCCACCATCGGCCACGAACTCATCCACGGCTTCGACGATCAGGGCCGCAAGTTCGACGCCAAGGGCAATCTCCGCGATTGGTGGACTCCTCAGGACGCCGCTGAATATCAGTCCCGCGGCAAATGCATCTCCGATCAATACACGCAGCCCGTTCCCGAAGCCGGTCCCGGCGTCAATCAGAACGGACTCATGACCCTCGGCGAAGACACCGCCGACATCGGCGGACTCCACCTCGCCCTCATGGCCCTCGAATCCGATCTCAAACGGGAAGGGAAGTCTCTCGACCAGAAAGACTCCACCGGCTTCACCGCTCTCCAGCGCTTCTTCCTCTCCTACGCCTTCAGTTGGGCCGAATCCGCTCGCCCCGATATGATCCGCACCGAAGTCCTCACCGATAGCCACTCCTATCCCGTCTATCGCGTCAACAACGTCGTCTCCAATTTCCCCGAATTCAGCAAAGCCTTCTCCTGCCACGAAGGCCAAAAAATGTCCCGCCCCCACTACTGCCGCATCTGGTAACGCATTCTCCATGCCTCGTTCTCTTCTTGCTCGCGGAAGGAGAAGGACAATAGCAATGAGCCAGAAACTTTATACGTTCGTTCTCGACTACCGTCGAGGGACCTATATCGGTCAGGCCTCTGGAGATTCTGTTTCCACGGCTTTGTCTCAATGGATATCGAAAATCGAATCTGAAGAAATCGTGCGGACTCCCGCAAGAGGACTTATCCGAGATCATCAGATCAGACGAACCTGTTCCGATTATGGGCTGCATAAATGCATGGTGTCTTTCTGGCTCTACAAAGAACGGTTTGGCGCTCATAAATGCAATAGCAACTGATCCGTCATGACCGCGCGAGTGGCGCACCCTAATCGATTTCCCCGTCTTCCGCCGGGTGGCGCACCCTAACCCACACCTGCTCCTATCCGCTCGCCAGAACTCCCGCCACAAGACACCTCTTGGGTGGCCTACCCTTTCGCGCGACGTTTCGCGAAAGGGTGGGTCCTTTCCGCTCGGCACGATCCATCCCGCTTACCACATGCCGTTGCCTTTTCTTGCTTCAAGCTACCTTCTATTGGCTTTCGGCTCTCACCATTCCAGCTTGCACTTCCCAAACGACCATGCTGAACTTCTCCCTATAGTTCATGCCCATTCCCGCCGCATCTCCCAACGCGTTCTCAATCCCACATCCTTTTCATTTCTCGCCCCTCGCCCTCCTCTCCCTGCTCTGCATCCTCGCATCCCCACTCGCTTTCTCTCAGTCCAGATCCTCCGCCACCATCCCCGCCGGCGTCGATCTTCGCGATCAACTCGTCATCTATTCCGCGCTTACCTCCCGCTATCCCTCCGCGCCCTGCCAGAACATCAACGGCCTCGTCATGGTCGCTCTCGCCGATTCTTCTCTCGTCTCTCGACAGTCCGCCGTTCCCGCCGTCGCCCAAACCCTCAAAACCGGCGTCACTTTCCCTCAATATCTCCGCGCCGCTCTCGCCATCCAGTGCCTTACCCAGGCTCAGACCCGCTTCCGCCCTCCCTCCTTCCTCTGGACCATTCGCAAATCCTCCGACATCAACGCCTCCGCCAACGTCCAGCAGCGCTCCGTCACCGTCTCCACCGCCATCATCGATTTCGTCCGCGACGATCCCGCCGAACTCGCCTTCGCCATCGCCCACGAAGTCGGCCATCTCGTCGATCAACCCGACGGCTGCTCCGCCGCTCTCGCCCGCGCTCACATCCACTCCGCCAACGCCGCCGCCGCGCAACGCACCTGCGAACTCCGCGCCGATAATCTCGGCTTCCAATATTTCGTCAGCGCCGGCTTCGACCCCTACGCCGCTGCCGCCTTCTTCGGACGCCTCCAGATGTACCAAGGCACTCCCAGCCTCCGCGCCCAAGCCTCCCTCACTCACCCCATCTCCGAAGCCCGCGTCCAAAACCTCCGCCAACTCTTCCTCAAACTCCTCTCCCCCAGCTCCCCCCTAGCCTTCTTACGCATTAGTCTTCTAACGCATTAGCCTTCTTTCGCGTTATTCTTCTTACGCATTGCCTTCTTAAATCTGTCCGCACAATCCCAAATCACCGCCCCCGGGTGCCCCAGCGTTCGCGTAGCGAACCTGGGTCTTGGGGTTGCTCTTCTCTTCTCCCGCCGAAAAACGAAAATGTGCGCTCCCGTCGGGTGCCCCAGGTACCGCATTTTGGTACCTGGGTCTTGGGGTCGCTTCTCTACAATCAAAAAAGATCACCAGATCGCCCACCGCCATCGCTCTATGTGCGATGATGTGCGTTTGACGGAGAACCTCTCATGGGTACAAATCGAAAGATCTCCACGAACCATGTTTTCGAATCGTACGCAAGCCAGGACCCAAAGCTCACTTTGCGTAAGCTCGACAAAACCACAATCTTGCTGGAAGGCGACTCCACGGTCCTGGAGTTTCTTGGAGAACTTCTTCTTGCCTGCGCCCGATCAGACGAACACTCGATTCAAATGTCCCCGAACGGAACTGGCAAGAATCGCTTTACAAAGGAATCCACCCTTGGCATGTACATCCACAAGTTGCCTTGCACGACAGCCAAATCCTAGAGGCGACGTGGCACCCACGGATGTCCATCGTAAGAACGTTTGACGCTGTTCGGAACTAGCCCGGCAAACTACGCTCGATCTACGTAAATGGTAAACACAAATGCTGAAAATTAGCCCTTCCATCCCCAGCGAATACGAGATCGATGAAATCGACGTCGTTGGTGATTTGACCGTCTCCGATGGTCGGTCGTCTTTCACAGTCAAGACCACCTACCTCGATTCATGGCTGGAGGAGTTAGTAAACGCTTTCGATCGGATGCAAAGTGAACCCCTAATTGATGTCGCCATACCTGAGGACCCTGTGCCATTGCACCTACGGTTGGACTCGCTCGGGCGCGTCGTTTTGTCACGGCAGGGGCAGAGTGTCTTGGCAGACTCGTGCGCCGAGTTTGGCTCGGCTCTGAGAGAAGCCGCAAATTCGCTTCTGAAGCTCTTCGATGGGTTACCGCACAGCCAGCAGAACAAGTCGCTCGACACCATTCGACAGTATTGCCGTCGAGATGGAACAGACCCTCCATCCCAAATGGCGAAGGTGCTTTTAGTATCGACCTACGACGAGCTATTCACCCGTGCGAACAGCGGAGCGATCTGGGGACGAATCTACTTCCAGTTCGGCGATGATCAGTACTTCCCTGAAAGGGGATGGACTGATTTGGCAGTAGCGTTTGTCAGAAATTGGCTGGAAGCCATAAACAAAATCTCCGCAGGACTGTCCACGAACGAGAACGTTCACTTCTTTGACGGCCCCTTCGAAGTGGCTCTCGCTGTAACCGATTCGGGCTTGATCGAGCTGAGTTTCCTTCACGACGCAACGCCAAAACTCTCCGCACTCGAAAGCGCCAAAGACCTCCTGAACAACGCGCTTGCCGTTGCACAAGAGCTACTAGCACGCTGCCGGGAAAAGGGCTGGAGCAACCACGACACCAACGCACTCGCCTCACTAATCGGACAAGGCATCCTTATTCTCAATCGCATGTAGACCAGTTCCTCGCCGCCCGCCCAGCGTCCCTTCTAACCACTCTTTCCGATTGCCCCCACTCCCCCCGTCCGCTACCCTACTCCAACCTCAGTCCAAACATCCAAGGAGGCTTTATGTCCGCTACCAATCCAACTCCCGAGCAGGGACGTCTGCAACTCGAACTCTACGACCTGCGCCGCGAAGCCAAGCTCCGCGAAGCCCGCGACTGGTTCAACCAGAATTATTTCGCCGAATCCTTCGAAGACGCCATGCGCATCGCTCCCTTTGGCTCCAAAGAGGGCGCCTACTTCATGATGGTTCTCTCCTACTGGGATCAAGCCTGCGCCTATCTCAATCACGGCCTCCTTCACGAACAGCTCTTCTTCGAAACCACTGGCGAATTCTTCGGCGTCTGGGAACGCCTCAAGCCCTCCATTCCCGCCGCCCGCGAAAAATTCCACAACAAACTCTTCGCCGCCAATCTCGAAAAAGCCGCCCAGCGTTTCGAGCAGTGGATCGAAGTCGAATCCCCCGGCTCCCTCGAAGCCATGCGCCAGATGATGAAGCAGTTCCGCCCCAAGTCCCAAAAAACCTCTGCCTGATCACCAACTCATCCTCGTCACACAAAATTCCGGTTGCTGTCACACTGAGCGCCGCAAATCCCGGGAACGCCAATCTCCCGATTGGCGTTTCTTTACTTGCGGGCGCGCTACCACGCTCGTGCCCCAGGTACCGCATTTCGTGCCTGGGTCTTGGGTTTGCTGCGTATCCCTGACGCACAGTTGCTCGTCGTCGCCACCATCCCCGCCACAAGACACCTCTTGGGTGGCCTACCCTTTCGCGCGACGTTTCGCGAAAGGGTGGGCCCCTCCCGTTCAGCAATATCCTCCCGTTCGCCGCTGGTGTTGTTTTTTCTTCGAAGCTATCGCTATCGACTATCCGTCCTCTTCGCTTTGTCCGCTCTGCCTCAAGCTATCAGCTATTGGCTATCAGCTATCGGCTTTCCTACCGCCACTTCTTCACTCTCGGCCACAACTCCTGCATACTCCCAAATTTCTTCCCCCGGCAAATCCACACAGGAATCTCATTCTCCAGCGCCCATCGGTTCTCCGCCGACTTCCCCACATACTCCACATTCTCAAACAATCCCTCCAGCGTCTCCCGGGTGTCGTCCAGCACGATCATGCAATTCCCGCTGTACCCGCGCGGCCCCCACAAATAAAACGTCTGGTGCCCGCTCAACGGCTCCGGCATCCCGTACTTCCTCCCAAGAAAATCAATCGCCCCCGCTTGCCCGTAGTCCTGAGCAAAAATCGCGCAATCCCCCCGCTCTTCCGGCTTCAGCCGATTCCAAGCCACCGCCGTCTCGTCCACAATTTCGTTCCAGCCGAACTGGTCCGCATACCACTGCGGCAGCGCCGCCCTCTCGTGCGCGTGCTCCATCACCGGCAGCTTCATCGGCAGATGTTTTGCGTACTCCAGAAATCCCTCCGGCGACAAAATCGGCACCACCACCGGAGCCAGGTGCGCACCCGACGCCACCAGCACCACCACCATCGCCGGCCTCAACCATTTCCCCATCGGACGCTCCGTCGCCCGCTCAATCACCACCGCTCCCGCCGCCAGCAGCATCGGATAAATCGGCGACATGTAGTAATTCTTTCCGTGCAGCGTGTAAAACACCGCGTACACCACCAGGTAGCACCACCCCAGCACCCGGTACTCCTTCAATCGCGGCGACACCAGCAGCGCCACCAGCCCTGTAATCCAGATCGGCGCCGTGAACGGATGCACCAGCAGCGTTTGCTGAAAAAAATATTCACCCGGACCCAGCACCACGTCCCGCCCGTTCGCCTTGATCGCTCGTATCAATTGCACAAACGGCCATTCGTAATGAATGTTCCACAATAAATTCGGCAGGAAAATCACGAACGCCGCCACCCCGCCCAACCAGATCCACTTGTTCCAAAACACCCGCCGCTGCTCTGTCAGCAACAGTCCCACCACAATTCCCAGCCCGAACACTGCAATCGAATATTTTTCTTCCAGCCCGATTCCCGCAATCACTCCGAACCACAACCAGTACCGCGGTTGATTCCTTTTGATCGCCAGCACCGCAAAGTACGCGCAACCCATCCACAGATTCGGCTCCAGGCAATTCGTTCCCAGCAAACTTCCGTTCGACAAATACTGCGGCGCAATCACCACCGCCACCGCGCTCAGCAGCAGTGCGAATCGCCGCCCGCCAAATTCCCGCGCCAGCATCGCCGTCTGCACCACCAGCACCGACGCCGCTACCGCCGGCACAAATCGTATGCTTCGCAGCGAATCGCCCAGCACCTCGCGGCACACTCGCACCAGGAAGGGAATCAGCGGCGGCTGGTCCACATACCCCCACGCCAGGTGATTCCCGCACGAAATGTAGTCGAATTCGTCCCGGAAATATCCGTATCGATTATTGAAATACAGGTGGAAGAAAAACTTGGCGACCGCTATCGCCACCACAATCAGCATCCCGCCCGCAAGGTACGGGCGATGCTCTCTCCCGCGTTCCGCTTCGGTTGCGCTGTTCATGGCGAACAGCATACCGAAGCCCCCCGCTACCTGTCACCGCTCCCCACATTCCAATCGTCTTCTTTCCCAAGCCGCCGGGACCAAACCGCCTGGGACCGCCAATCTCCCGATTGGCGCTCTTGGGTTTCCTCTCGCGCATTCTTCTTCCTTCCCGTAGTTTTCTTACATCGCCTCCCACAACGCACTCACACACCAACACCGCCCCTAATCACGCAACACGAGGCGGAGTGTCTTGCCCTCCTCCGCCTCGCCTCATTCTCTCGCATCTTACGAGTGCGCCGCTGTCGTCGCCTTCCCGTGGTCCTCAATGTGCGCCTTCGCCGCTTCTCCCGCGTGATGCATGGCATGCTCGTGGTGGCCCCGCGCCAGGTGCGCGTGGTGCGCCGCCGTCTCATGCTTTCCCGCCTCGTGATGCTTCGCGGCCTCCTTGTGATGTCGCGACGCATGCTCGTGGTGTTCTGCTGCCTTCTGATGATGCTCCGCTGCTCTCTTTGACATATTCGTTCCTCTTCCTTTCTCTCTTCTCGCCTACAACGCCGTTCGCCGGGCATGGCCCGGCTGCAATCTCCTGCACACTACGTCGCGGAACTCCCCCGCACTTTCGCCAAAACAACCGTCGCCAGTATTCCCAGCATCAGCAGCGTCACGCTCGACGGCTCCGGCACCGTGATCTCTCCAAACAGTCCGCCTTGTTGATTGTTGATTCCCGCCGTGAAGTACACCGCATTGGTATCGACGCCGCTCCCGCCCGTCCGCGTCTCCAGCGCCCACAAATAGTCATTCACCAGCGGCAAGCCATTCGCACCGTCCAGCACTCCCACGTACGCTCCGGTGGTCGCGTTGTACGCCTGGATTTCTCCGTTACCGAAATTGCCCACCAGCAGGTCCCCGCTGAACTCTCCAAATTGCGAAGGCGCTACCGTCAATCCCCACGGGGCGTACAAGTTGCCGCCGCTGGCGAAGCGCTTCACGAAATTTCCGCTCGTATCGAATACGTCGATGTATCCGCCCGGCAAGCCCGTGCCCATCGCCGTCAATCTCGCGTAGGTCACGTACAGGTCCGAGCCGATCAGTTGAATGTTGAATGGGGAATACCCCGCAATCGGGTTCGGGTCGGTGAACTTTCCCGCAAACGTTGTGTGCGTGACATCGCTCCAACTGGAGTTGAACACTCGAATCCCGCCGCTCGAATCCGCTGCGTACAAATAATTCGCTCCGCCCGCCGCACCGATTGCCAGCCCCGTGTACACCGCTCCCGGCGTCGTTGCTTCCACTGTGCCGGTCGTTCCGCCATTCCATCCGACCACCGTTCCGTTCAACGTATCAAAAATAAAGTGCGCCGGATTTCCGTTCGATAGATCGAAACCCGCACTCCCGTTGAATACCTGCCCCGTTGGTCCGCTCGGCGGCGTGGCCCCGGCCGGTATCGTCACCACCAGCGGCACGATGCTGCCCGTGCCCGTATACAGCGTCGAATTCCCCGAAGCCTGATTCGAAATCCAGAACGGCGATGTGGGAGAGAACGACACGCCCCACGGATTTTTCAAATTCGGATCGGTACTGATCGCCAGATGGTCCACACTGGAAACCAAATTTGTCTGTTCATACTCGTCGCCACGAACCACTCCTGAACAAATCACCAGCGTGCTGCACGTCACCAATGCCAGTCGTTGCAATATTTGAAAAGGGAAATTCATGCCAAGATCTCCTTTGCGGTCTCAACTCTTCTCAAAGGACGCGGAGGGTCAAAGCGCCACGGAGTCTAGCTCCGTGCACTGGTCTTGTCGTTTCTTTTTTGTGAATTTCCCCGCGATTTCGCGGATCTACACAGTTTTTGTGATCCGCCTACGGTGTCCGCTGTACATCACCGGCTTTTTCTTCCCACCTGTTCCCAATCCACGCTGAGCCTAAACGAAACACTTTTTCTCCCGCGCGAGCCCAATCCCAACTCACCGCCCCGTCCTGCTCTCCTGCTTCGCTCCGCGCCACGTCTTTCGCGCCAATTTCTCCAACTCCGCTTCTTCCGCTTTCACTGCGGCATCCTCCCGCAACACCACTTCCATAAACTCCCTCGCCGCCCCCGACGGCCGCGCCTCCGCCAGCCACACCACCGCAAAGTTGCTCTCGTAGAATCCCTTTGGTGTCGCCAGCGCCTCGATTGTTCCGCTCCTCAGTTCTTCCGCAATGTTTGGCAGCGCCACGAACGCCCACCCGTCCGTCGCCTTCACAATCTCCTTCATAATCCCCACCGAATTCACATACACCTCCGGCACTCGCCCCTCTTTTTCACCCTCCGACTTGGCCGCCGCCAGCAATTCTCGGAACCGTTCCGTGCTCGCCTTTGCCGGCATGATCCACGGATATTTCGCAATTTCCCGGACCTTCGGTTCCCGCCCCAGGCCCAGCAGTGGATGGCCTTTTCTCAACACGATGTACGCCGCATACTTCGCCAGTTTATGGATCTTCAGCTTGCTATCCTTCCCCAGCCCGCTCACATCCATCACCGCGATCTCGATCTCTCCCCGCTGCAGCAGCCCTACGACGCTGCTGTAAACGTCCGTTGTCACCTTGAGCCGTACGTCCCGTCTCTTCTTCAGGAATTCCGCCGTAACCCGCGGCAGCAGCATGTCCCCCGGATACATTCCCATCCCGATCCGCAACTCTTCCATCGGACGCGATTTCCCGTGCATCAACTTCATCTCGTGGCGCATTCGCTCCGCCGCCTCCAGCAGCTTTCGCGCCTGCTCCACAAACAGCTCTCCGTCGTCCGTCAGATGTGTGCCGTCAATCGACCGCTCAAACAGCCGTTTCCCGAGGCTCGCTTCCAGCTCTTGCACTGTCCGCGAAAGCGCTGGCTGCGACAGGTGCAGCGCACGCGCCGCTCGCCCGAAGTTCTTGTGCTCCGCCAGCGCCACTACGCATCGTAATTGCCTTAATTCAATGTCCATGCGCCCTCGTTATCGCTCCCATCCGAACAAATCATTGGACAGATTTGACCCACAGTCTACTATCTTTACCTGACGGTTACAGCGCTCCACTGGTCCGCCCCCCTTGCGCTGTTTTCCAATCAATATCTTGTTCTTCGTTGGGCCCATATTTTTTTAGGAGGCTGCATGCATCGTTTCTTGAAGTGCGTCTTGGGGCTCGCTCTCCTCGTTCTCACCCAGGCCGTCGTCTCGGCCCAGCAGAAACCCAATATCCTCGTCATCTGGGGCGATGACGTCGGCTACTGGAACGTCAGCGCCTACAGCCAGGGCATGATGGGCTATCACACTCCCAATATCGATCGCATCGCCAAAGAAGGCGCCATCTTCACCGACTTTTACGCGCAACAGTCCTGCACCGCCGGCCGCGCCAGTTTCATCCTCGGGCAGGAGCCTTTTCGCACCGGACTCCTCACCATCGGTATGCCCGGCTCTCCCCACGGCATCCCCGATTGGACTCCCACCGTCGCCGATCTTCTGAAAGCTCAGGGCTACGCCACCGGCCAATTCGGCAAGAATCACCTCGGCGATCAGGACAAGCACCTTCCCACCGTTCACGGCTTTGACGAGTTCTACGGCAACCTCTATCACCTCAACGCCGAAGAAGAGCCCGAAGGCTACTACTACCCCAAGGATCCTGAGTTCCGCAAAAAGTATGGCCCCCGTGGCGTTCTCCACTGCTTCGCCGACGGTAAAGGCGGCCAGCATTGCGACGACACCGGCCCGCTCACTCGCGAGCGCATGCCTACCATCGACAAGGAAATCTACGGCGCCGCCACCAAGTTCATGGACAAGGCCGTCGCCGACAAAAAGCCCTTCTTCATCTGGTTCAACACCACTCGCATGCACGTCTGGACGCACCTCTCCAAGGAAACCGACGGCCGCACCGGCATCGGTCTCTATCCCGACGGCATGGTCGAACACGACGACATGGTCGGCGAACTCCTCAAGAAACTCGATGAGATGGGCATCGCCAACAACACCATCGTCATGTACAGCACCGATAACGGCGCCGAAAAAGTCACTTGGCCCGACGGCGGCACCACTCCCTTCCACGGCGAGAAGGGCACTACCTGGGAAGGCGGCTTCCGCGTTCCTTGCATGATTCGCTGGCCCGGCGTCATCAAGCCCGGCACCGTCATCAACGATCCCATGTCCCACATCGACTGGATGCCCACCTTCCTCGCCGCTGCCGGCGAGCCCGACATCGTCAACAAACTCGAATCCGGCTATGCCGCCAACGGCAAAACCTGGAAGATTCATCCCGACGGCTACAACTTCCTCCCCTACTTCAAGGGCGAAGCCAAAAAAGGTCCGCGCGAAGAAATCTTCTACTTCGGTCAGGGCGGCGAAATGAACGCCATCCGCTGGAACGACTGGAAGGTCAGCTTCGCCGTCGTCAACGGCAATATCGCCGAAGGCTCCCGCGAAGTTCCCGGCTGGCCCGTCATCACCAACCTGCGCGCCGATCCCTTCGAATCCGCTTCCCGCGAATCCGGCATGTACATTCGCTGGTATGGCGACAACATCTGGCTCTTTGTCCCGGTCCAGAACAAGCTCAAAGCCTTTCTCTCCACCATTCCCCAATATCCCTTCCAGCAGGGTTCCAGTCTGAACGCTGCCGGAATCAACTATCAGTCGCTCAAGGCCATGGAAGCTCTCAAGCGCTTGAACGACATCGAGAACATCGCTTCACCCGCCAACTAGGCGGCAACGGCGGCGCGGACGCACCGCGCCATCGCGGCGGTCTTTTCCCCGCCGCTCTTCACCTCAGGCGCCGCATTCGCCCTGAGATCATCTTCCGGCGGAACTCGCTCTCCCGCCTTCGACATTGCAGACCGCTCGTTTCGGAGTTCTTCCCTGGGCGGAGAAGAATTCCTCCAGCGCGCGCCTGCATTCAAAACCCCGGACCTCCAGGTCCGGGGTTTCTGTTTTCATCGGTTTTCCTGCAGCCTCAAGATTCGCAAGCAATTTTGAAAAAAAGCCAGCGCGGGTGCCCCAGGTACCGTACTTTGGTGCTTGGGTCTTGGAGTTGTTCCTAGATATAACTAAATCATTATAAAGCACACTTTATTTACAATAGAAATAACAAACTGTCATCCTGAGCGCAGCGAAGGACCTGCTTTTTCCTTCGTACTAGCACACTCTCAAATCACCGCCGACGGGTGGTTGTTTTCCTCCTGCGCTCCCGTCAAAACTGCGTGGCCACACGTCGGAGCAATTTCTGAAAAAAGCCGCGCGGGTGCCCCAGGTACCGCCTTTTGGTACCTGGGTCTTGGGGTTCCTCTTTCCGGCTATCAGCTATCGGCTATTGGCTATCAGCTATCAGCTATTGGCTATTAGCTCTCCCCTATGTATCATCATTCCCCCAAGGAGAACCGCCATGCATCGCTCCATACTCGCTCTCGTATTCCTTCCCGTATTCGTAGTTTCCGTCCAGGCACAAGCCCAATCCCAAACTCCCCCCGCCGCCTCTCCCCAATCCACCGCCCCCATCAAGAATCCCGTCGCCACTTCCGTTCGCACCCTTCTTCCGCGCCAGCAAAAAAACATCCTTGCTGCCATCTCCGCCATGCCCGCCGATAAATTCAGCTACAAGCCCACTCCCGACCAGATCTCCTTCGCTCGTCTCGTCGCCCACATCTCCGAGTCCAACTACTCCAGTTGCTCCAGACTCGCCAACATTCCCGCTCCCCCCGTCAACGAACTCAAGGAATCCGACTCCAAGGACACCCTCCTCGCCGCCGCTACCGCCTCCTTCGATTTCTGCTCCACCGTCCTCTCCAATCTCGACGACTCCGCACTCGGCGACACGCTCGACTTCGGCCGCTTCCAAGCCCCCCGCGCCATGGCCGCCTTCTTCCTCACCTCCGGCTGGGCCGATCACTACGGTGCCGCCGCCATGTACCTCCGCCTCAACGGCATCCTCCCCCCCACCGCCCAACCCAAAAAATAGCGCTCCCGCGCTCTCTTGTGACTCGTATCACCCATTGAAACCGCCGCGACTCCCCGCGCGTCTACTATCCCAGTAGTCGCTTTCCTCGCTTCGCACAACATTCTGTCGCTCTCGCTCTCAAAGGGTGCGCCATCTCTTCATTGCCAAGTTCCCGGAGGATCCAATGTTCCACCGCATAGCCTTCCACCTGCTCTTCGTCTTGCTCTTCTCCTTCGTCTTCGCCTCCGCCCTTCACGCACAAGGCACCCTCCGCGTAGGCGCCGCTCGCGTAGACATCACTCCTCCTCCCAATCCCGCTCATCCCCCCACCGGCAAATACGCTCACGAAAAACTCTACGTGCGCGCCATCGTCCTCGATAATGGCACCGCCCGCGCCGCTCTGGTCGCCGCCGATCAGGCCGACATCTTCGCCTCCGCCTGGCTCTCCGCGTCCAAGCAGATCTCCGCTGAACTCGACTGCCCCGTCGAAAACATCATCATCTCTGCCACTCACACCCACAGCGCCTGGGGTCCCGGCGAATTTCCCGGCATGAAGGCCATGACCGATCCCAACGCTCCTCCTCCGCCACTCGCCGCTCAAATCGTCACTGCCGTCAAGCAAGCCAAAGCCAATATGCAACCCGCGCGCGTCGGCTTCGGTACCGGAAAGTCCTATCTCAACGTCAATCGCGACGCCATCGACTCCACCACTCATCTCTGGACCCAAGCCCCCAATCTCGAAGGCCCTTCCGACAAAACCGTCGCCGTCATGGAATTCCTCGCGGAAAATGGCCAGCCCATCGCCGTCTACATGGATTACGCCATGCATCCCGTCAACGGCTACCTCTCCGGCATCATCTCCGCCGATTTCGCCGGCGCCGCTTCCCGCTATGTCGAACAGGCCTTCGACGATAAAACTGTCGCTCTCTTTGTCCAGGGCGCCAGCGGCGACCAGAATCCTCTCTATCTCCGCGCCGCCACCAATGACATGGCCTCGCAGAGCGGCACGCCCATCACCGGCTACGTCATGACTCGCGAAGCCGTCGAAGCCCCTCTCCGCGAAAATAAAGTCAAAGCCGTCCCCGTCGATCCCCACGTTCAAGACACTATGGAGCGCGTCATGGATAGCGAAGGCGTTCTCCTCGGCGAAGAGGTCATCCGCGTCATGACCAACATCAAGCAACTCCACGCCAACCCCACCATCCTCGGCGCCTCCAAAATCGTTACCTGTCCCGGTCGCAAGCGCACCGACTCCGGTCGCGAAGGCATGCAGGGCACCTACGTCGATGGCGATCCCGTTGACATCCGCCTCGGCGTCCTCCGCATCTCCAACATCGAACTCGCTTCCATCGACGCCGAAATCTACACCTCCACCGCCCAGCGTCTCAAGCGCGAATCGCCCATGGCCAACACCTTCATGGTCACTATTTCCAACGGCCGCGCCAATTCCGGCTACATTCCCAACGACACCGCCTTCGGCGCGCAAACCTTCCAGGTCCTCGGCTCACACCTCAAACCCGGCTGCGCCGAATCCGCCATCGTCAACGGCATGCTCGACCTCATCGCCTCCACCCAGAAAAAATAACCGCATATATCTGCGGTTTATTCGTTCCTCGCTCCTCGTGTTTTGCTTTTTTTTTCTTGCCGGGTGCCGTACCCTTCGTTGTTAAGGGTGTGGATTTTCCCATCCATCAAGCACCCTCTTGGCCTCCGAGCTCAACCGCTTTCATCCTCAACGTTCATCTAAAAAATCAACTCCACTGTCATCCTGAACGCAGTGAAGGACCTGCTTTTTCTTTCCTGCTAGCACCACTGCTCCTCTCCCAGTTGTTCCATCCCCCTCTCTTCCGGATAATAGTTCTACCGTGTCCACTCGTTCCCCGCGCCTCTCACAAAATTTCCCACTTCGTATGGCGTTCTGATGTTGACCCCTCGCAGCCTCCTCCGCCTCGCCACTCCTCCTTACCTCTTTCAGCCGCTGCAGGTCTTCCGGCGCCTACGCCTCGAATATTTCTGGCGTTCCCGCACTGAAGCCCTCATCACTCTCCCCTGGGGCCTTCCCCTGATGATCAATCCCCACGAAGCCGTCGGCTACAACATCGCCAGCCAGGGCCTCTACGCGCTCGGAGTCTCCGAAACTCTCTACCGCCTCACCGCCCCCGGCGATCTCGCCATCGACGCCGGAGCCAACATCGGCCACATGTCCAGCATTCTCGCCGTTCGCGTCGGCCCACGCGGCCAAGTGATCTGCTTCGAACCCAATCCTTCCGTCTTCGAATCCTTGCGCGAAAATGTCGATCGCTGGAAAACCGATCCCCGTTGCGGCTCCTTCGATCTTCAGCAAGCTGCTCTCGGCAAAGAATCCGGCACGGCTCAACTCCTAATGAGCGATTGGTTTGACACCAACCGCGGCACTTCCTTCTTATCTGATCCCGCCCGTAACTCCCAGTACCAGGGCCTCCGCTCCATCGACGTCCCCGTGCGCACCCTCGACGAATCCCTCGATCCGCACGCCTCCGTCGGCATCCTCAAAATCGATGTCCAGGGCCACGAACTCAGCGTCCTGCAAGGCGCCTCCCAACTCCTCAAACGCCACGCCATCCGCGACATCCTCTTCGAAGAAGAATCTCCCCACTATCCCGCTCCCACTCACGACTACCTGCAATCCCTCGGCTACTCCATCTTCGGCATCGCCGAATCCTTCACCGGAGTCCACCTCGTCCCCAACTCCCAACCGCACTCCCAACTCGACCAGGCCCCCACCACCAACTTCCTCGCCACCGCCGATCCCGCTCGCGCCCTCCGTCTTCTCAAACCTCCACTCTGGCGTTCCTTCGGCCTCGCCCGCCTCCTCTCCCGCTAACCGAAACTCCTCTGTCATCCCGAGCGCAGCCAGGGACCTGCTCTCCGAGCGAGCTACCAAGATCTCCAATCCTCGCGCTCTTTCTTTGCCCTCTGTGCATCCGCAAAATCACGCGTTCAGCACGACTCCCGCGACAGGGCACCGTTCCGGGTAGCGCATCCTTCCGCGCCTTTTTTGCGGAAGGGTGCGCCTCTTCCGGTACGCACACTCTCACCCGAGAGCCGCCCCTCGACTTTGCCTTTTCTTTCTGCAGCTATAAGCTATTGGCTATCAGCTTTCTTTCTTCAGGAGCTCTCGTGAAAAAATTCCGCCTGTTCGCACTCTTCTCCATCTTCGCCATCATCGCCTCTCTCCCGCTGCACATCGTTCTCTCCGACACCGACCCCGGTCTCAAGCAGTTCGCCGCTCTCAATCCCATCGACACCCACACTCACGTCTTCCAGAACGATCCCGCCTTTCCCGCGATGCTCAATCGCCTCCACCTCCATCTCCTCGACGTCCTCGTCGCTTCCGACAAAGACCCCGAGTTCGCGCAACTCCAATCCAACATCGACTCTGCCCTCGCCGTCGTTCATTCGTCCGGCGGACGCGTCAAGTGGTGCACCACCTTCGATCCCTTCCGCTTCAATTCTCCCGATTTCGCCGCCAAGGCCATCGACCAGCTCGATCGCGACTTCAAGAACGGCGCCATCGCCGTAAAAATCTGGAAAAACATCGGCATGGAGCTGCAAACTCCCGACGGCAAATTCGTCATGCCCGACGATCCCGTATTCACTCCCATCTATCGCGAAATCACTGCTCACCACATAACCCTCATCGCCCACATGGCCGAGCCCGATTCCTGTTGGCAACCCCTCAGCAAGGACAATATCGATGCCGACTACTACAAGGAACATCCCGAGTGGTACATGTATCCCAAGAAAGGTTTTCCCTCCAAAGCCGCCATCCTCGACGCTCGCGATCGGCTCCTCGCCCAGAATCCCAATCTTCGCGTCGTCGGCGCTCATCTCGGCAGCATGGAAATGGATCTCGATGGACTCGGCCAGCGCTTCGATAAATATCCCAACTTCGCCGTGGACACCGCCGCCCGCGTCGTCTATCTCGGCACCCAGCCCCGCGACAAAGTCCGCGCCTTCCTCATCAAGTATCAGGATCGCGTCATCTACGGCACCGATCTCGGCTATCGCGCCAAAGGTGAATCCGACTCCCTCGAAAGTTGGGAATCCACCTATCTCCGCGACTGGAAATTCTTCTCTTCCTCCGAAACCGTCGATTTCGACGGCCGCAAAGCCCAGGGCCTCCAACTCCCCGACTCCGTCCTCCGCAAACTCTTCCACGACAACGCCGCCCACTGGTTCCCCGGCATCGCCAAATAACCCTCAATTTCGAGGCGATGCAGCATGCATCTCTGAACACTCTGGCGCGCGAAATACCCTGTCATTCTGAGCGCAGCGAGGGACCTGCTTTCCGCAGCGCCACCACGATTTCCAATCACCGCCGTCGGGTGCCCCAGCGTTCGCGTAGCGAACCTGGGTCTTGGGTTTGCTCTCTTTCGTCCTTGCTCGTTCTCTCCGTCATCCCCACGTGAATGTAAATTGTCATCCCGAGCGCAGCGAGGGACCTGCTTTCCGCGGCGCCACCACGATTTCCAATCACCGCCGTCGGGTGCCCCAGCGTTCGCGTAGCGAACCTGGGTCTTGGGTTTGTTTTTCCTCGAGCGCTAACACAATCCCTCAAGCACGTTTCTTCTCCCACCCCTCCTCTACAATCCCGTTGACTTCATCGCCAACTGGCGTACACTGCCAATCACTTCTTGGCTGTTCCCGCGTGCTTGGCCTGCCGCTGGTTTTTTCGCAAACAGTTTTTTCGCGACGAGCGCGTCCTCAGGTCAAGGAGATCCCATGAGGTCGATCGCTTTCGTTCTTCTTGCCGTAGCACTCTGCTCCGCCGTCTTCGCCGTTGCGGCGTTCTCTTCAGGGCAGGGAACTGGCGCCGCCGTCCCCATCTTCGGCATTCAGATGCCCACCGGTTTTCGCGATTGGCAATTCGTCTCCGTCGCCAACGAAGAAGGCAACCTCCACAGCTTCGCCGCCATTCTCGGCAACGACATCGCCATCCAAGCCTACCGCTCCGGCACGCTTCCATTCCCAGACGGCTCCATCATCGCCGCCCTGCACTATTCCCACGTCCCTTCCGCGGAAAATAATGCCGTCTTCGGTCAAGCCCAGTCCTTCGTCCCGGGCCCGCCCACCAACGTGCAATTCATGGTCAAGGACTCCAAAAAATTTGCCGCCACCGGCGGCTGGGGCTACGCCCACTTCGAGAAGGACGGCAAGCCCGGCACCGAAGCCCAGCTCAAAACCTGCGCTCCTTGCCACGCCAAAGCCTCTCGCGACTCCGTCTTCACTCGCTATGCCCCCTGATCCATACGGCCGTCTTCACTACGCACGCCATCTCTACTCCGCCACGTCCGCCCCTGTCTTGCATCCCACTCTTTTTCCGCCAACACCCTCCGCCACTCCTAGTTCAATCTCCACCCGCGCGTTATCCGATCGTATCCCCACCGGACCCTGCATCCCTCCCCCGTCCGCGCCCACCGACCCTTCCCACACGGCCGCTCCATCCACCATCACTCTCAATTGATCTCCGCTCATCTCCGCTCTCATCACGTGCCTCTCTCCAACCCGCAATTGCGGAACTGGTCGGCTCTTGCTCGCCTTGATATTTTTGTACCCGCGATTTCCGCACTCCGCGCTGCTGTGCTCTCCCGGATTGCTTTTCACGCTCACCACCAGCTTCGATTCCGGCTCTATCCTCCACATCGCATACACCAGGTTGCACGCGTCCCCCGCCCTCAACTTCAATCCAAATTGCCTTCGCATCTCCCCGGATCCTAGTGCGATTTCCTTCTCCGTTTTGCCTTCATACGTAATTCGCGCTTCCACTGTCTGCGGAGTCACTTCGTTCAGGTAAGCCCGCATTTTCGGTACATTCACCAGCAATCTGTGGTTTGCTCCTTCTTCCACGGCTCCCTCAGTCACGCACAACTCATCCCGCGAAATCTGCTTCATCGTCGATTGTTCCCCAGCCACTTCCATCCCCGCCAGCCATATCGCCACCGCCGCCGCCCTCCATCCCCACTTCCCGCTCCCCACCAGTTGCATTCCCCACCTCCCGCGTTTCTCTTCATCGCCTTAATTAGAATCCGTCGTCTCCCTCTTCGCGAGAGATTCGATCGCATTGCCTACATCTCAACAAAAACCTCCCGTATTCCCCTCCTTAGAATGGTGCTATCGTTAAGCCGTTCCCGCACAGGTCTCCTCGTGACTCGCGCTCATCACCTGGCAACACTTCTCGCGGTGACCATCGCGTCACTGCTCGCTGGTTCTCCCTCGTTCTCCCAAACCAATCCCACCGCTCCGCTCCCAAACCCTCCCCAAACCACCATCAAGACCCAGGTTCGCCAGGTCCTCTTCGACGTCGTCGTTTCCGACAGCACCAATCATCCCGTCTCTGGCCTCAAGCGCTCCGACTTCGTCGTCACCGAAGACGGCGTTCCTCAGACCATCCTTTCCTTCGAACCGCGCGCCGCTCTTGCCGAATCCCACACCCATCCCGCTCAATCGCTCGACCTCTCCCATCTTCCCCCGAACACCTTCATGAATCTGGATCGCGCCTCCGACGATCTTCCCCTCAACGTCATCCTCTTCGACATGCTCAATACCTCGATCACCGATCAGCCCTTCGCCCGCTCCTCCGTCAAAAAATTTATCCTCCATCAGCCCGCTGGCCAGCGTTATGCCATCTTCGTTCTCGCCGACAAACTCCATCTCCTCCAGGGCGTCACCGGCGATCAATCCCAACTCCTCGCTGCCCTCAACAGTTCCGCCGCCTCCCCTCAAACCACTGCTCTCGGCCGCCCCAATCCCGATAATGTCTCGCCCAGCACCGCCTTGGGCGACAGCGGCCTCATCCCCAATTTCGCCGGCCCTCAGGCCATGCTCGATCGCCTCAAGCATCTCGAAGGTCTCGGCGACACCTACGATCTCCAGCGTCGCGTCGATCTCACCATTGCCGCCTTCGCCGAAATCGCTCGCTTCTTCCGCGGCGTGCCCGGCCGCAAGAATCTTCTTTGGCTCTCCGGCTCCTTCCCCTTGTCCACCGTCCCCGGTGAAGATCCCGTCGACCCCTTCTCGCGCGCCGTCGATTTCAGTCCCGCTCTTCGCAACGCCTCCACCCAACTCACCCTCAGCCGCGTCGCCGTCTATCCCGTAGACATTCGCGGCCTCACCAACGCTCCCTCCTTCGATTCCGCCAACAATCGCGTGTACACCCAATCTTCGCTCGATACCGATCGCCTCGATTTTTCCCGCACCCTCTCTTCCGAACACGCCACCATGGATCGCGTCGCGGAATTCACTGGCGGCCACGCCTTCTATAACACCAATGGCTTCGAGCAGGCTCTCCACCAGGCCATCCTCGACGGTTCCAGCTACTACACCCTCAGCTACTCTCCCTCCAATTCCAAGTTCGATGGACGCTTGCGTAAAATTCATGTCCGCGTCGATCGCAAGAATTTGCGCCTCGCCTACCGCCGCACTTATTTTGCCGACGACACTTCCACCGTCGCCCACCAACTCGCCCTCGCCGCTCAAGAGAAGACCGCTGCCGCCCTGCAGCGCGGTGCTCCCCCAACTGAGGACCTGCTCTTTTCCGTTCACGCCTCCCTCTCCGGCGTTCCCTCCGCTCTCACCCCCGCGCAGATCTCCGACCTCTCTCGTCTTCCGTCCTTCGCCAATTTTAAAAACTGGGATTCCCTCACCATGCAGTCCTATCAGCTCGACTACGCCCTCCTCAGAAAACAAGTCACCTATCGTGTCTTCGCCAACGGTTCGCGTCACGCTGCTCTTCAATTCCTGTACGCCGCCTATGACGCGGACAACGCCCTGCTCTCCTCCGGCGTCTGGACTGGCGATCAATTTCTTTCTGCCTCCCAACGCAATCTCGCTCGCACCGGCATGTACCGCACCAGGCAACTCCTCGATCTCCCCTCCAACACCTCTTGGCTGCGCATTGCCGTTCGCGATGCCACCGATGGCCGCCTCGGCTCCCTCGAAATCTCTCTCCCCCTCCGCACCCCTCCCAAATCCAGTTGAACGCCTGCCCGCTTCACGTTCCTTCTTGTCTTCAGCTTTCGTTTTCTTTGGCTTTCAGCTATCGGCTATCAACGCTACCGGGTCTTAGTTTTTTTTCTTGAACTTGCTTTTCTCTCAGTTTCAAACGAGCGTCGGGTGCCCCAGGTACCGTTTTGCGGTACCTGGGTCTTGGGTTGGTTTTTTCTTCAGCTTTTGGCTATCAGCTATCGGCTATCAACGCTACCGGGTCTTGCTTTTTTTCTCTTGAACTTGCTTTTCTCTCAGTTTCAAACGAGCGTCGGGTGCCCCAGGTACCGTTTTGCGGTACCTGGGTCTTGGGTTGGTTTTCTCTTCAGCTTTTAGCTCTCAGCTATCGGCTATCGACTATTCGCTTCCACCTCCTCTTGCCATCTTCCCCACAACTCCCTCATCATTCTCTGCACCAGCCGACACCACTCTCGAGGCCCCTATGACCAAATTCCGCGTCAACGCTTTCGCCATTTCCATCGACGGCTTCGGCGCCGGCCCCAGCCAATCCCTCGATCATCCTCTCGGCATCGGCGGTCTCGCTCTCCACAACTGGATGTTTTCCACCCGCACCTTCCAAAACCTCCACTCCTCCGTCCAGCAGGGCGGGGAACTGGGCGTTGACGACGACTTCGCCGCTCGCAGTTTCGAAAATGTTGGCGCCTGGATCATCGGCCGCAACATGTTCGGCCCCGTCCGCGGCCCTTGGCCCGACCATTCCTTGGAAAGGTTGGTGGGGCAACAATCCCCCTTACCACGTTCCCGTTTTCGTTCTCACCCATCACGCCCGCCCGCCGCTCCCTATGGACGGCAACACCACCTTCCACTTCGTCACCGAGCGGCATCGAAGCCGCTGCCTCGCTCGCCCGCGCCGCCGCCCACGGCAAAGACGTTCGCATCGGCGGTGGGGTCTCCACCGTTCAGCAAGTCCTCCGCGCCGGCCTCATCGACGAAATGCACCTCGTCCTCTCTCCCGTCCTCCTCGGCTCCGGCGAACAGCTCTTCTCCAACCTCAATCTCCTTCAACTCGGCTTCCATTGCGCCAGCCACGTTTCCACCCCCAAGGCCACCCACCTCCTCCTCACCAAAAAATCCTGATATTTCCTCACTATCCTCCGCCAACCCTTCGCGCTACAATCTGCCCCCGGAGTAGCAGTGAACCACTCGGCCACAGCGTTGCTTGCGATGTTTTTCTTCGCGGCTCCGCTCTGTGCCCAGGGCCGCAAGACCCTCCCTCCCGCTCAACCCACTCTCCCCGCTCCCACTGAATCGATGCCCACGTACTCCATTCCCGACATCACTCCTACTTCCACCACTCCCCTCGGCACTCCATCGGAAGTCTCGTGCCTTCACTGGACCCTTCCCCGTGCGGCCTCCTCCACCGTTTCTGCCAACGCACTCCAGGCCCCTGCCAAAGCGCGCGATGAATATGCCAAAGCCTGTTCCGACCTTCATTCCCTCAAGCTCTCCCAGGCCGAATCCCATCTCCGCAAATCCGTTCGTCTCTATCCCGACTATGCCGAGGCCTGGACCGTTCTCGGCCAGGTCCTCGCCGCGCAAACCCGTTTGTCCGACGCGGAATCCGCCTGTGCTCAAGCCTCCATCGCCGACGCCCACTTCGCTCCCGCTCAGCTCTGCTTGGCCGATCTCTCCGCGCAACAGGATCACTGGCGCGACGCGCTCGATCACGCCGATCGCGCCATCCTCATCGCTCCTGTCCAGAATGTTTTCGGTCAATACTACTGCGCCCTTTCCTACTTCCACCTCAACCGGCTCTCCGACGCCGAGCACACCGCTCTCCTCACCGCAGACTCCGACCGCACCCACCGCGTTCCCGAAGTCCATCTCCTCCTCGCCCAGATTTACGGTCAGAAACGCGATTTCGCCTCCGCCACCGCCCAGCTCCGCGAATTTCTCCTCGTCGCCCCGCAATCCTCCGCCGCCCCCTCCGTCCAACGCACCCTTGCTCAACTCGAACCCCACTCCCCCCAATAACCTTCAGTCTTTCTCTCTTGGTTCGCTCTTTTCTTTGGTTTGCTTTTCCCTTGGGTTTGTTTTTCTTACTTCTCTCGTGAGTGTGCTTTTCTCTCGTCCTAGCTCGCTCTCTCCGTTATCCTCGCGTGAAAATAAATTGTCATTCTGAGCGCAGCGAAGAACCTGCTTTCTATCGCGCCACCACAATTTTTAATCACCGCCGCGGTCGGGTGCCCCAGGGTTCGCGCATGCGAACCTGGCTCTTGGATTTGTTTTTTCCTAAGCTATCAGCTATTGGCTATCGGCTATTGGCTCTGTTGCTGTAACCTATCCCCCGCCACCAACCAACTCCCAGGAGCCTCACATGAGCTTCCAACGCCGCCGCATCCTCCAACTCCTCTCCTTCTCCTTCGGCTCCACCCTCCTCCCATCCCGCAGCACACTCGCCTTCCCCGCGCAAACTCCCGCCCCTCAATCCGACCCCTCCACCGCTCCCACAGAAAAAGTCACCGGCATCGGCGGCTTCTTCTTCCGCGCCAAAGACCCCAAAGCCCTCGCGCTCTGGTATCAACAAAATCTCGGCATCTCTCCCATCCCCAAAAGTTACGATCAACTCGGATGGCTCCAGGAAGCCGGCCCCACCGCCTTCGCCCCCTTCAAAGAAACCACCGACTACTTCGGCGATCCCTCCAAAATGTTTATGCTCAACTTCCGCGTCCGCGATCTCGACAAAATGGCCGCGCAACTCCAAGCCGCCGGCATCCCCGTCAAAATCGATCCGCAAACCTACCCCAACGGCCGTTTCGCCCGCATCCACGATCCCGAAGGCAATCCCATCGAACTCTGGCAACCCATGTCTCCGGCTCACTAGCTCTGCGTGTACAATGTCTGCCACACGCTCCACCAACAAAGGACACCGCCGATGACCAGACGCACCGCCCTCATCGCTGTATTCTTCGCAACACTCTCCGCCACCCGCGCGCAAACTCCTCCGGCCCCATCCCCCGCCATCATCCGTCCCAGCGACAATCTCGTCGTCGAAAACATCCCTCCCATCCCCGCCTCCATCGCCGCAAAAGCCTTCCCCTACGGCGAAGTCCGCACCGCGATCCTCGCCGATTGGGACAGCTCCCGCCGAGAAATGCTCATCCTCACCCGCTTCGCCGATGTCCCTCAAGTCCACTCCGTCAAGATGCCCGGCGGCGCACGTACCCAGCTCACCTTCTTTCCCGACCGCGTCGCCTCCGCCCACTTCGGCCCTCCGGGCTCTCACTACTTCACCTTCGTCAAGGACATCGGCGGCGGCGAATGGTTCCAGTTCTATCGCTACGATCTTTCCGACGGCTCCGTCACTCTCCTCACCGACGGCAAATCCCGCAACACCGGCGGCGTCTTCGCTCATCACGACAGTCGTTTCGCCTACAGCTCCACTCGCCGCACCGGTCAGGACACCGACATCTGGATCATGGACGCCACCAATCCCAAGTCCGATCATCTCCTCCTCCAACTCGAAGGCGGCGGCTGGAGTCCCGACGCCTGGTCTTCCGACAATCAGAAACTCCTTGTCTCCCAGGAAATTTCCGCCAACCAATCCTTCCTCTGGCTCGTCGACGCCTCCTCCGGCGACAAAAAGCTCCTCACTCCCAAATCCAACGAAGAAGTCGAATACTCCGGCGCCGCCTTCAGCATCGATGGCAAAGGCTTCTACACCGCCACCGATCGCGACTCCGAATTCCATCGCCTCGCCTATTTCGACCTCGCCACCATGACTCCCACCTACCTCACCACCGAAATTCCCTGGGACATCTCCGAATTCGAGCTCAGCGAAGACGGCAAAACCCTCGCCTTCGTCGCCAATGAAGATGGCGTCGGCAAGCTCTACCTTCTCGACACCGCCTCTCGCAAATTCCGCGCCGTCCCCGGCCTTCCCGCCGGACAAGTTTCCAATCTCCACTTCCATCCCAACAATCAGGACCTCGGCTTCGTCGTCAACTCCGCCACCTCTCCCTCCGATGTCTACTCTCTCAATCTCTCCTCCAATAAAATCGATCGCTGGACCTTCTCCGAAACCGGCGGCCTCAATACCGCCACCTTCTCCGAGCCCCGTCTCATCAAGTGGAAATCCTTCGATGGCAAAACCATCTCCGGTTTTCTCTACATGCCCGATCCCCACAAATTCCCCGGCAAGCGTCCCGTCATCGTCAACATACACGGCGGCCCCGAAGGCCAGTTCCGTCCCGGCTTTCTCGGTCGCAATAATTTTTATTTGAATGAACTCGGCGTCGCCTTGGTCTTCCCCAACGTTCGCGGCTCCACCGGCTACGGCAAGACCTTCCTCAAACTCGACAACGGCACCAATCGCGATCACACCCACAAGGACATCGGCGCTCTTCTCGACTGGATCCAGCAGGACCCCCAACTCGATCCCGCCAAAATCATGATCACCGGCGGCAGTTACGGCGGCTACATGACCTGGGCCGTCGCCTACGAATTCAACGACCGCATCTGCTGCTCGCTCCCCGTCGTCGGCCCTTCCAGCCTCGTCACGTTCCTCGAACACACCGAAGCCTATCGCCGCGATCTGCGCCGCGTCGAATATGGCGACGAGCGCGATCCCCAGGTCCGCGCCTACCTCGAAAAAACTGCTCCCCTCAACAACTCCGAAAAAATTACCAAGCCCGTCTTCGCCGTCGTCGGCAAGAACGATCCCCGCGTCCCCTGGACCGAATCCCGCCAGATGCTCGACAAACTAAAATCCAACAACAACTCCATCTGGTTCCTCATGGCCAACGACGAAGGCCACGGCTTCGCCAAAAAGAAAAACCAGGACTTCCAGTTCTACGCCACCGTCATGTTCGTCCGCCAATTCCTCCTCGGCGAATCCCTCTCCTCCACCCCTGCTCCTGACCACGGTGCAAGCACCCCTTAATTTTATGCACTATTCGACTCTGCCATTTTGGTTGCGAGTAGCGCTTGGAGTTTGCAACTTCCTCGTCGCCTCCATCTTTCTCTGGCTCTGGTGGCCCAAAAGAGAGGATCACCAACGCTGGCTGTGGCTAGCCGCGCTGTATTTCCTGTTGGTGTGGCTCTACATGGGCACGTAACAGAGCTACCGCGAAGTGCGTGTGCCCCAGGTACCGCCTTTCGGTGCCTGGGTCTTGGGTTTTCTTTTGTCGGAAGTTTTCTTTCTTGGGTTCGCTCGCTCTTCTTGTGGAAGGCGCTACCAAAATCTCAAATCACCGGTGCAATAAAACGAATCGTCATTCATCTCGATTTCATCCACATCTACCCAAATAAAACACACTGTCATTCTGAGCGCAGCGAAGAACCTGCTTTCCTTTGCCCCACCACAACCCCAAATCACCGCCACGATAAAACGAACCGTCATTCATCTCGACTTCATCCACATCTACCCAAATAAAACGCACTGTCATTCTGAGCGCAGCGAAGAACCTGCTTTCCTTCGCGCCACCACAATCTCAAATCACCGCCGTCTTCGGTTTCCGGCTATCAGCTATCAGCTATTAGCTATTGGCTGCTTCTAAAACGGAAATCTCACCGTCACTATCCCATTGTGGTTGTTCGTATGAAAGTGTGTCGTCGCCACCTGCCATCCGCCTCCCACCGTCATCCCCACTCGCTTCTACAAATGCAATCTCCCCAGCACCACTCCCGGCGTCACAAATACCTGCGTCTTCCCACTATTCGGCCCGTCTTCAAAATGTGTGTAGTTGATTTCCACCTCAGGCCACAATTTCTTGTCGATCTGATATTGAAACGTGTTGTTCCACGGATACGTGTACCCCAGCTTCTGGCTGTTCCCCGTCGGTATCCCCACCCCAAACGTCCCCTGCACGTCGAAATGCCCCCACCCTTTTCCGTACGCAATCGTTGGCGTGATGATCGCATCCGTCGCCCCGTTCTTGTATTGCCCCGTCGGCAGCGTGCTCTGGAAAAACGCCGTCAATATATAATTCCCGTGCTGTTCGTTTTTCGACAGAATCCGGTACTTGATCAAAAATCCCCAATCCCCAAACCCGTCCTTCACCTTCGGATTGTTATGCACCAGGTACGCCGGCGGCGCCACCAGAATCACTTCCACATGCTCCGCCGGTATCAGTTCCAGCCCTTTCCCTCCGCCATAATTCTCGGAAGTCACTCCTTCCTTGTTCGTCTGCCAGAAAATGTCATACCGCCACTCTTCTTCCAGTCGCGGCGTCGTCGTCGCCACCGGCGTGATCCAGTGCGGTTGTTCCGCCTGCGTCTTGTCCACCCGCGTGAACCAGTTCGCAAAATAATCGTCCAGCGCATTCTGTCCCCACGACGGAATCGCCAGCACAAAAAACGCCATCACATACACAAACACGCAACGCTGAATTCGCACACAATCTCCTGTATCTGCAAAACGATGGATTCGCCCATACTTTCGCCGGGCATTTCACATTAATACGGATCATATCGTTAAATCAATCCGTATCCCCCCGGTTCTACTCATCGTTCTCGTTCGCGTCCGGCGGCCTCCCCGCTTTCCCCCGGCTGCCCGCTGTTAACTCCTTATGCATACGTGTTTCCCGTAACCAGAAGCTCCCCTCATACGTCTTACGGATTGAAGCGGGAGTCAGCCCATGCGCTCTACGCACTCGGTCCTTTTCCTCCTGGCAACACTCACGGCCACCGTTCCTATCCCAGCGTCCGCTGCTCCCGCTACCCCCACCACGCGCCCGCAATTCGTTCGCGTCAGCTACGTTGAGGGCGAAGTCAAAATCTCCACGGGACTCAACGGCTCTCCCGACCTCGGCAAATCCTGGATCCCCGCCGGCATGGATTTCCCCATCGCCGACGGAGCCACCCTCGCCACTGAGCAGGGTAGGGCTCAGGTGGAATTTGAGAACGGCTCCATGGTCTTTCTCGCCGAGCACTCCGTCCTTCAATTCAACAAACTCTCCGCCACTTCCGAGGGCACAGACACCGAAGTCCTCCTCTTAACCGGCCGCTCGACCTTCGCCATCGAATCCGGCGCTCACGATTCGTTCACCCTCAGCACTCTGGTCGCCTCGCTGCACCTCAGCCTGCCCCGCACTCTTCGCGTCGAAAGCGCCATCGATGGCTCGCTCTTCTACCTCATCGAAGGTTCTTTCACCTTCGAAGCCACCTATCCCGCGCTTCCGTTCACCGTCGGCCCCGGTGAATCCTTCCGCTGCGTCAACGGCCAATCCTCGCCCACAAGAAATTCCCCGCCCAATTCCGAGCAAATCGCTTGGGATCAGTGGGTCGCCGAAGAACGCGATGCGCGCCAACACGATCTCGCCGCAGCACTCCAACTCTCCGGCCTCGCCGCTCCCATCCCCGGCCTCGTCGACCTCGCCCGCGAAGGCACTTTCTCCGATTGCCCTCCGTACGGAAAATGTTGGCAGCCCAACGACCCACAAACCGCCGCCAATCCGCAGTCCTCTGCAACCTCACCTACTCTCACCGCAAGCTCCTCCGCGAATTCGCCTGCCCCCCAAATCGCAGCCCCCGCTCAATCGTCTGCCCCGTCTTGCATTTCCAATATCGCCACAGGCGTCCGCTGCGTGGCCCAGCGCGATGACCGGGGCTCCATCGCCTACTATCTAGGCCCTTGCGGAACCGGTCCGCTCGCCAGTAAGCGCTGGTGGGTCGACAAACTCATCAAGTACAGCCCGCAATATCCCGAAGGGGAAGTTCTTTCCGAGCGATACGGCATGGAGGAACTCTTCCCCGAATCCGCATCAATTCCCTCCGCCCGATGGCTGCACTATCCTTGGGCAACTTGTCATGCGGGTGCCTGGCTGCCTTCCAGCGCCTCCGCTTGCAAAGCCGGAAGTTCCTTCAAAAACGGCCACTGCCAGCCGCCTTCCAAGAAATGGGTCGTCGGGCCGAAGCGGAAACATTCCTCATTTCTCCGCGTGCAGGTCGGCACGAAACAAGGACTCATCCCCAAGCATCCCGACGACGTAAAAGGACACCGTCCCATCAACGCCAACGATGGCGTCGTCATCCTCCACGGAGACGGTCCTGCGGAAGTCGCGCAGATCAAGCCGGCCCCGCAAACTTTGGTTCTTCTTCCCAGCTTGCCCGCCGGCTACGAAAACGCTTGGGCCAAACACTTGCCGAAAGTCCCGCAGCCCGTCATCGAAGGCCGCCTCCTCGACTCCACATTTATCTCCGCGAATTCCTCAGTGCCTCGCGTTGCTGTCAAGGAAACCCAGTCCATCCGCTACGACTACAAATCTCGCAGCTTCGTCGCTCTTCTCGCTCCTCAGCCCGGTCTCTCCAGTAAAGATCGCCACGTGGTTGCCGCGTACGTCTCTCCAACTTCCGAAACTGGCAAATCCACAAAGAATTCCGCTGGCTCTCTCAGCCTGCGGCCCGCCGGCGCGAACAACTCCGGTTCTTCTTCCTCATCGTCCAACACTGCATCACACAACAACTCCGGCAGTCGCTCATCCTCGCACTCCTCATCCTCCTCTGCCGGCTATTCCCACTCTTCTTCCAGTTCCGGCAGCTCCAACAGCGGCAGCTCTGCGCCCTCGCATTCCTCGGGCGGAGGCAGTTCCTATTCCGGCGGCGCCTCATCCGCCGCTTCTTCCAGTGCCGCACCAACCCCTGCCCCCTCATCTCCTCGCCCCCACTAACTACGCCACCTCCCACATCCTTAGTCGATAAACACAACGCGAGCCTCACCACCACCACCCCGATCGCCAGTGTGGTCCCACTCTCTCTTCTGCTGTTCTCTCGGGACCCGCTCGCAATGAGCGAACGCGTGAAGTCGCACCAATCTCCGTGCAATGTCTTCTCATTGCCCGCGCGGATGTTCTGATCCCCGCCAAAGACCCGCGCTTCCAGCCTCGTCGTTTCCCAGCAGTCCTTGGCGATTGCTTTCTTCCTACTCCGCCTCCACCACCACCGACTCCCCGCTCTCCAACTTCACCGTCGCCACCGTCCGTCCATTCTTCACCGTCCCCGCCACGCTCGCTCCCGTCATCGCATTCTTCAACGTATGCTCTCCGCCAAAGCTCACCACCACGCTCCCCGCATCTCCCCAATTCGAGAGCACCGCCGCCATTCCCCGGTCTCCCACCAATCCGCGAAAGATCACCTTCTCCGATCCGTTCTCCAGCGCCACCGGCAATCGGTTCCCCGATCCCGCCGCCGGCCCCACAATCCACTTCTGCACCACCGCATTTCCTCGCCGCGCGTACGCCAGGCTCACTCCCGCCTCATAAAAATACGCCGTCCCTTTTCCAAACGTGTGCTTCACCGCAAACGGTTTCCCCTCCCGATCCCGCAGCAATACCTCCGCTCCCTTCAACTCCAGCGGCAATCTCCACAACTCTCCCCCGCGCTCCTCACCGCTCGTCACCGAATACGGATGCTCCGCCTGCACCGGATAAATATCCGAGCTCTCCACTCCAAACAACTCCGTCATCCCGCCCGGAATCGTTGGTCGCACCAGCGTCGTCTCCGTCTTCCACGCCGTCAACCCGTCCGCCCACAGCACCCCGCCCTGCTTCACATACGCTTGCATCGCCGCCACTCCCGCATCGTCCAACGCGTACGAGTCCGGCGCATACAGCACCGCAAACTTGTTCACTTCTCCATTCTTCAATTGATCGATGTCCACAAACTGCGTCGGCACATGCGCCCTCAACAACGCTAAATAGCACCCAAACAGCGCCTCCACCACCTCCTCCTGCCGGTTTTGTGTCCGCCCATCGTACGCATTCACCACCACTGCCTCGCGGTTGTACAGAATCGCCACGCGCGCCTGTTGTGTATGCGTCCGCGCCAGCACCGTGTCCTTCTTCAACGTCTCTGCGATCGATTTCACCGCCGCCAATCGCGGTGTCGCCGCGTCATTCTGTCCCACCAATCCCCACTCTCCGCCTTCTTCCCCATAATCGCGCGGACTCCACAGCCAGAACACCGCCGCCTTGCTTCCCGCACCATACGAATCCCAAATCCATTTGCTCAGCATCGCCGGCGTCACATTCAGCGGAAATTTCCCGGTGAATACCGTCGGCCCGGCCTGCAGTTCCGTCACCCAGAACGGTTTCCCCGGATCGCTCTTGCTCGCGTTTCCAATCAAGTCCAGTCGATACGCGTACCGCTCGCCATACTCGTTCTCCGGCGTCGTCGCCGGAAACGCCCATGCCGCATGCATGCTCACTCCCAGAATGTCCGGCACGCCTTTCTCCTTCCACACGTCCTGCCCGTCCGCATCGCCCGTCGGCTCCGTCACGTTAAAATGTGTCGGATGGTTCGGATCGATCGTCAGCACCTTCCCGCGAATCCACAGCAGCACATCGATCAGGTTCTCTACATTGAACTCTTTCCAGTCCACATACGCCTGCGGATCGTTCCAATACGCCTTCAATTCCGCATCGCTTATGCTCGCATCCGAAAAATTCTCCAGCGGCGTGAACCACTTCTTATTCAACTCCTCCGTCGTTCCATATTTCTTTTCCAGCCATTTTCCAAACACCGCAAACGTCGCCGCATCCGCGTCATATTTATTCGGCTCGTTCATCAGTAGCCACGCGCCCTGCCCCGGATGATCCTTGTATCTCCCCACCACCTTCTCCAGGTACACCTCCGCGTCCGCCCGGTTCTCCGCCACGTCCAGATTCGTGTAGTGGTGGTAAAACGGTGTCCGCTTTTTCCATCCCGGTGGGTCTTCCGAACACAACGTCGCCGCGATCTTGATTCCATTCTTCGCCGCTGCATCATAAATCCAGTCGTATCCCGTGAAATCCCATTTCCCCGGCGCGCGTTCCAGGTCATCCCAGATCACAAAAATCCGCACCAGCGTGATCCCGTTCTCGTGCATCACCCGGAAGCTCTTCTCCACCGACTCCTTCGTCGCCGTCCGGTTCAAAAAATATTCCGCGCCAATCCGCAATTGCGAGTTCATTTCCTCCAGCGCCCGCGCCCGTTCCACGGACACGCCCGCCGCTTGTCTCTCCGTCGCGCTCTGCGCCTTTCCTTCCGGCGCGCTCACACTCATAGCTGCCGCAACTGCCATCGCCGCCACAGCAGGGAACTGCCACCACTTTTTGTTTCGCATGGCCCGATTCTACGCCCGTTCCTTCTACATCCCCGGGTATTTCCCCAAAAACAGCAGCACGATGTCGATCGTATCCTGCACGCCGTGCGCAATGATCGGCACCGCCAGGTTTCGTCCGTTTCTCAAATAAATGATTCCGAAGAGCAGTCCCATCAGTCCCTCATCCAGCACTCCGGTGATTCCCTGGTACGCGTGCGCCAGCCCAAATCCCACGTGCACCGCGATCAGGCTCACGATCCACGCCCATTTCGTCCGGTCCAGCAGGTCAGCCACCCGGTTCATCAAGTACCCGCGATACACCATCTCTTCTCCAAACGCCGCCAGCGCCCACACTCCCACGATCGCGAGCAGCGTCCATTTCCAATTCCCATGCAGCGCCCGGAACAGCTCCAGATCCGGCTGCTTCTTCAATATCTTCACCAGCAGCGGTTGGCTCACAAACAGTTCAAACGCTTCCACCGCCGCTCCCGCCGCGATTCCGTACCCGATTGTCTTTCCCCACGTCTTGTACCGCTCCAATCCCACGTCCCGCCAGCGCAGCCCGCGCACTCGCAGCGATATCCACCCCAATGCCAACAGAAACGGCGTCTTGCTCAGCGGTATCAGGTGCTTCGCGTCCGCCACAAAAATCAGCGCCACCAGCGCCAGTTCCACCCAGATCAGCCACTTGCTCCTCTTCCAATCTTCCATCGCCATCCCCCGCGCAACGCCGAGCCTATCACGTCGTTCCCCTCGCCCGCTTTTCCCAGCTCCTTAGGTTTTCTTCTTCGGGTTTTCTCTTCCTTGGTTTTTTCTTTCTTGGGTTTGCCCTTCGTCCCGTGATTGCTCGCTCTCTGCTTGTCCTTGCGCAAACGTAAACTGTCATTCTGTGAGCAGCGAAGAACCTGCTTTTTCCTTCTTTTAGCTATTAGCTATCAGCTATCGGCTATCGGCTCTCTTCCGCTATACTTCTCACGTTTTTCATCGCATCCGAAAAGGACTTCCGTGCGCAAAATCGTCGCTCTCCGTCTCCTCATTCTTCTCTTTGCAACGATCGCCGTTTCCTCTCATCTCTTTGCCGCCACCCTCCCCGACCTCACCCCCGACCAGATCGCCTCCATCGACCGTTACGTCTCCGCCGAAATGTCCCGCCAGCACATCCCCGGCCTCCAGGTCGGCATCTATTCCCGCGGCAAAATCCTTCTCTCCAAGGGCTACGGTCTCTGCAACGTCGAACTCGACGTCCCCGTCAAACCCGAAACCGTCTTCCAATCCGGCTCCGTCGGCAAACAATTCGTTTCCGCTGCCATCATGATGCTTGTCGAAGAAAACAAACTCTCCCTCGACGACAGCATCACCAAATATTTCCCCGACGCCCCCAAATCCTGGCAGCCCATCAAAATCAAAAATCTCCTCTCTCACACCTCCGGCCTCGCCGAATACGAAGACGACTCCCGCACCGGCCCCAACGGCCCCTTCTACCTCCGCCTCGATTTCACTGAAGATCAACTGGTCGAAAAAATGTACGCGCTGCCCATCGAATTTCCCGTCGGCGAAAAGTGGGACTACCGCAACACCAACTACGTTCTTCTCGGCATCATCATTCACAAAGTCACCGGCGTCTTCTACGCCGACTTCCTCCAGCAGCGCATCTTCCGTCCTCTCGGCATGACCTCCACCCGCCTCATCTCCGAATCCGACATCATTCCCAATCGCGCTTCCGGCTACGAACTCAGCAAGGACGGCCATCTCCAGAACCAGGCCTGGGTCTCTCCCACCTTCAACTCCACTGCCGACGGCGCCCTCTACTTCAACGTTCTCGATCTCGCCAAGTGGGACAACGCCCTCTACGGCACCACCCTCCTTCGCCAGTCCTCCCTCGACCGCATGTGGACCGTCTTTCTTCTCAACAATGGCCAGCCCAACCCCGATCACTACGGCTTCGCCTGGGGCATCGGCTCTCTCAACGGTCACAGACTCATCCAGCATTCCGGCGAGTGGCAAGGCTTCACATCCCACATCGCTCGCTATGTTGACGACTCCCTTACCGTCGTCGTCCTCGCCAACCTCTCAACTGCCGACACTTCCAAGCTCGCCCACTCCATCGCCGCCATCCTCAACCCCGCCCTCTCCCCTCCTCCCCCTCCTTCCAAGTAACCGCCACCCTCCCCGCCGCCTAAGCTTCGGGTGCCCCAGGTACCGCATTTTGGTGCCTGATCTTGGGTTTGCCTTCTGGTCTTGGTTTTGTTTTTTCCAGCCTTTAGCTGTCAGTTGTTGGCTATTAGCTACCTTCGGGTGCCCCAGGTACCGCATTTTGGTACCTGGGTCTCGGGTTTGCCTTCCGGTCTTGGTTTTGTTTTTTTCTAGCCTTTAACTGTCAGCTGTTGGCTATTAGCTACCTTCGGGTGCCCCAGGTACCGCATTTTGGTACCTGGGTCTTGGGTTTGCCTTCCGGTCTTGGTTTTGTTTTTTTCCAGCCTTTAGCTGTCAGCTGTTGGCTATTAGCTACCTTCGGGTGCCCCAGGTACCGCATTTTGGTACCTGGGTCTCGGGTTTTCTTTTTTGGGTTTTCTTTCTTGGTTTGCCTTCCTCCCGTGATTGCTCGTTCTCTCGGCTATCCTCGCATAAACGTAACCTGTCATCCTGAGCGCAGCGAAGGACCTGCTTTCTCTTTCTCCTTCTCGCGGTTTTCTTTTCCTCCCTCCCCGCCCCTCCCCGCCTTGCATCCAACAACTAAACGTGTTCTGATGCACCCTACAACGACCGGATACGCTAGTTCTCAAGGAGTCTCTCTATGAAAATGACCACTTCCACCCGCAACGTCGGCAACGTCGCTATCGTCGATATCCACGGCGACATCGTCTTCGGCGAAGAAAGCGCCGCCCTTCACAATCTCGTCAACGACCTCATCGCCCAGGGCCGCCCTCTCATCCTTCTCAATCTTCGCGCCGTCAATCACATGGACAGCATGGGCATGGGCGCTCTCGTCGGCGCTTCCGCCAGCGTTCGCAAGCAGGGCGGGGAACTCCGCCTCCTCAATCTCTCCAGCAAGGTCGCCGACGTCATGCAGATCACCAAGCTCTACACCGTCTTCGACATCTACGAGGACGAACCCACCGCCGTCGCCTCTTTCAACAAATCCTCCGCCGCCCAGGCCTGATCCTCGGCGCGCGCGTCGCCTAAGTTAATTAGTCTTCTCGGATCGTCACGGCCCGCAAGTCGGCGTCAGTCTCCCGCCTGCTCGTACGCGTGCTCCCCATGCAGCGATTCGTCCAACCCGATCTCTTCCGAATTCTCGCTCACTTTCACCTTCGTAAACAGGTCGATCACCCGCAGCATCGCATACGTGAACGCGAACGCCCATATCGACGAAAACGCCACCGCCGTCAATTCCTTTGCGAAAAATGAGAAGTTGCCCGCCAGCAGTCCGTCCGCTCCCTCCGGATTAAACTGCTTCGTCGCAAATATCCCCAGCATGATGATTCCCAGCATCCCTCCCACTCCGTGCACTCCCCACACATCCAGCGAATCGTCCCAGTGCAGCTTGTTCTTCAACTCCACCGCGTAGTAGCACACCACTCCCGACACGATCCCGATCACCACCGCCGTCGACGGCGACACATAACCCGCCGCCGGTGTTACCGTCGCCAGTCCCGCCACCGCTCCCGTCAGCAGTCCCAGAAACTTCGGTTTCTTTTCATTGAGCCATGCCACCATCAGCCACGAGACCGCCGCGAACGAAGCCGCCACATCCGTATTCAGAAACGCCACCGCCGTCACCGAGTCCACCCGCATCTCGCTTCCGGCGTTGAACCCGTACCACCCGAACCACAACAGGCCCGTGCCCAGCGCCACCAGCGGTATGCTGTGCGGCCCGCGATCCATCACTCGCCTCTTTCCCACATACAGCACGCTCGCCAGCGCCGCCATCCCCGCGATGTTGTGCACCACGATTCCGCCCGCGAAATCTTTTACTCCCCACTGCTGCAGGAAACCTCCGCCCCACACCATGTGCACGAACGGGAAATACACAAACGTCAGCCACGCCGTCAGGAACACCATGTACGCCTTGAATGTCACTCGATTCGTGAACGCTCCCGAGATCAGCGCCGGCGTTATGATCGCAAACATCATCTGGTACGCGATGAACACCAGCGCCGGAATCGTCACATTCGGCGACGCCGTCGTCAGGTCGATCCCCCTCAAAAACGCGTTGTCCAGATTCCCCACCACCCCATGCCAGTCCCCGCTGAAGCACAACGAATAGCCGTACAGGTACCACAGCACCGTCGTCCATCCCATCGACACAAAGCTCTGGATCATGATCGCCAGCACATTCTTCCGGCCGACCAATCCTCCATAAAAAAATGCCAGCCCTGGCGTCATCAGCATCACCAGGCTGGTGCACAAGATCATGAATCCCGTATTGCCGGTATCAAGATGCAGCATGCGGCCTCCACCAATTGTCTTGTTTGTTTTCTCGCCGAACGGCGATTTGGGGGTCCAACTTCGTGCGCGCAATAGGAGGGCCCGCAGACCCCATCTGCGCCTGGAGCGGTCTTCCTCGTCAAACTCTACTCATTCCCTCCCCAGCGCTGTGCGGTACGTCACGCCCCTCTGTGCCCTATGCACCAAGGTTCGCGCAGCGCCCCTGGCTCTAGGTTTTTTCTTTCCTCTTGGATTTTCTTTTCTTAGGTTTTTCTTTCCTCTGGGTTTTCTTTCCTCTGGGTTTTCTTTCCTCTGGGTTTTCTTTCCTCTGGGTTTTCTTTTCTCTTGGGTTTTCTTTTCCCCTGGGTTTTTCTTTCTCTGGGATTTGCTTCTCTCTTGTCCTTGCTCGCTCTCTCCGTCATCCTCGCATGAACCTAAACTGTCATTCTGAGCGCAGCGAAGAATCTGCTTTTTCCTCTCTTAGCTGTCAGCGATTAGCTCCCATCGGGTGCCGCACCCTTTGCCTTGTAAGGGTGCGGATTTTCCCATCCTCACCACAAGCTATCCGGCTCACCCAAATTCGCACTCACTCCGCTCTTCTCTTTCTTTTAGCTATCAGCTATTAGCTATCAGCTATCGGCTATCTCTTCACACCTTCGGCGCCCACCCCTCCGCATACGCTCTCCCCCAATGTTTCATCGCTTCCTCATCCCCCACAATATGCGCATTCGTCGTATCCAGCTTCAGCTCCCGGTTCACTTCCCACGCAATGTTCGACAGCAACAGCATCGTCACCGCCACATTCCCCACTTCAATCGGAGCGTTCAGCTTCTCTCCCGTCCGAATCCCCGCAATAAAATTGGCGAAGTGCGCCACCGTCATCGAATCCATGCCCTTCAGATCCGCCGTAGTCTGGTCCCCCGCGTCTGTCTTCACCGCTCCCGTCTTCACGCCCTTCCAGTCATACGTTTCATAGCCATCGCGATCCACCACAATCGTTCCCTGCGTCCCCAAAATCGCCGCCCCGCGCTCCCTTCCGTACACCAGCATCCCCTGGCAGCTATGCCCCTCCCACGTAATCATTTGATCCCCGTACACAAAGCTCGTCGTCAACGTGTCGTAGAACTGCCAGTCATCCTTATATTGATACCGCCCTCCTGTCGCCGTCACTCGCTCCGGAAATCCCACGCCCAGCGCCCACCGGCACACGTCCACTTCATGCGTCCCGTTATTCAGGCTTTCTCCCGTCCCCCAATTCCGGAACCAGTGCCAGTTATACGGATGCACATTATTTCGATACGCCTCTCGCGGCGCCGGCCCTTGCCACAATTCCCAGTCCAGCGTCGACGGCACCGGCACCTCCTTTCCCACTCCAATCGACTTCCTCTGATTCACGTACCACGCCTTTGCCAGGTACGGCCTGCCAATCGCCCCACCGCGTATCTTCTCCACCACTTCTTTCGTGTGTGGCGAAGACCTCTGCTGCGTCCCCACCTGCACCAGCTTTCCGTACTTCTTCTGCGACGCTACCACCATCTCGCCTTCCGCCGGATTGTGGCTCGACGGCTTCTCCAGATACACGTGCTTCCCCGCTTCCAACGCCAGGATCGCCATCGGCGTATGCCAGTGCTCCGGCGTAGCGATCGTGATCGCATCCACCTCTTTCTTCTCCAGCACCTTGCGAATATCTTTTTCCTGCGCGACGTCCTCCCGCATATCCTTCTTAGCCGTCGTCGCAAATTTCTGCAGAATCACGCTGTCCACATCCACCGCATACAGCAGCCGCGCTGCCTTTTTATTCGCCTGCACACCCTCCAGATGCGCATACCCGCGCGAATTCAGCCCCGCAATCGCAAAGTTCACCCGCTCGTTCGCTCCAGCAATCCGCGCATAACTAGCCGCCGTACTCGACGCCGTCCCTCCGCCAGCCGCGCGCCCCAGCGCCATCTTCGCCGCCGCGCTCTCCACCGCCACTCCCGCCGCCCCCATCCCCACCTTCCCCAAAAACTCTCTCCTCGTCACCATCGTCCCCCCTCAGTCGCACTATTTGCTCATTCGCGAAACCAGTCTCCACCCTCGACTTCCATCTTCAGCAGCAGTCGCCACAGCATAGCCCCTTTTTCTAAATCAAAACATCCGCTTTCCCGTGAAGCCTCCGTTCCCAAGTTCACGCACCATTTTCTCCTTCATCTCCACAATAAAAATTATTGTCATCCCGAGCGCAGCGAGGGACCTGCTTTCCGAGTGTGGCAGCACGATCTCAAATCCCCGCGCTCTTTCTTTTCTCTAACCGCACCACGCTCTCAACTCACCACCCCGGTTTCTTTTCGCATTGTCGCAACGAACAATCACCGCTCCGGGTGCCCCGGCGTTCGCGCAGCGAACCCGGGTCTTGGGTTTGCCTTTCTCTTTTTTTGTTTTTGAATTTTCTTTCTTCTCTTCGGGTGCGGATTTTCCCCAGCGTTTAGCACCAACTCACGCGACCAGACACCGTTCCGGGTGGCGCATCCTTCCGCGAATTTTTGCGGAAGGGTGCGCCTCTTGCGCTACGCACCACTCCTCCCTTTAGCCTCTGTTTTCTCTTCTCGTTCTTCCAGCCCCCAGCTATTAGCTATCGGCTTCCCGCTGTCGTAAACTTCCTTCAGTCTCGCTCCACTCATCTCTCCTTCCCAGGAGCCGCCATGCAACCTCGCGCCATTTCTCATTGGATTCTCCTCTCGCTTGTTTTTTCTCTTCTCCCGATCACCTCTTTCGCCCAATCCCAATCTCCAACTCCTCCCCCTCTCCTCCTAGGCACCGCCTGGTATCCCGAGCAGTGGCCCGAGTCCCGCTGGGACGCCGACCTCTCCCTCATGGAATCCGCCGGCATCCACGTCGTCCGCGTCGCCGAATTTTCCTGGAGCCGCCTCGAACCCTCCGAAGGCCACTACGATCTCGATTGGCTCGATCGCGCCATCTCCGCCGCCGCTCGCCATCACATCTACACCGTCATCGGCACTCCCACGGCCGCCCCTCCCGCCTGGCTCACCACCAAATATCCCGAAACCCTTCGCATCGACGAAAACGGCAAGCGCGACGAGCACGGCAATCGCGCCCAATTCAATTTCGCCAGCGCCAAATACCGCCAGTTCGCCCGCGCCATCGCCGAACAGCTCGCCATCCGCTTCGGCCACAATCCCAACGTCCTCGGCTGGCAGATCGACAACGAATATGGCAACGCCTCCTTCGATCCCGAAACTCGCGCCCAATGGCATCAGTGGCTTCAGTCCCGCTACGGCTCTCTCGATAATCTCAACTCCCGCTGGACCACCTCCTACTGGAGCCAAACCTACTCCGATTGGAATCAAATCCCCATCGAGACCACCTACGGCAATCCCGGCCTCCTCCTCTCCTGGATGCGCTTCGTCTCCGATACCTGGCTCTCTTACCAGAAAAATCAGCTCGACGTCCTTCGCGCCAACTCCGACTCCACAAAATTCATCACCACCAACACCATGGGCCGCTTCGACGGCTTCGATCACTACATCGTCGAAGCTCCTCTCGACATCGCCGCCTGGGACGACTACGTCGGCGAAGGCCACCTCAATCCCATCTCCGATGGCTTCACGCAAGACCTCACGCGCGGCTTCAAAAACAAAAATTATTGGGTCATTGAAACGCAGCCCGGCTTCGTCAATTGGGCCTCCATCAACAACTCGCTAACCAAGGGCGAAGTTCGCGCCATGGCTTGGCACGATGTCGCTCACGGTGCCGACGCCGTCTGCTACTGGCAATGGCGCTCCGCTCTCAACGGGCAAGAGGAATATCACGGCACACTCGTCGGCCCCGACGGCAATCCCGTCCCGCTCTATTCCGAAGTCGCGCAGACTCGGCCGCGGAATTCGCCAAGGCTGGCCCCGCCCTCGCCGGCACCACAATAAAATCACAAGTCGCCATTCTTCAGTCCTACGACAGCCGCTGGGCCATCAACTGGCAGCGCCACAACAAAAATTGGGATCCCAACACTCATTCGACGCCTACTACGCCGCTCTTCGTCCTCTCGCGCAATCCGTCGACGTCGTCTCTCCCACCGCCGATCTTTCTTCTTACAAACTCGTCGTCGCTCCCGGCCTCAATGTCCTCACCGAAGCCGCCGCCCGCAATCTCGCCGCCTACGTCCGCAATGGCGGTCACCTCGTTCTCGGCCAGCGCTCCGCCATGAAGGACGACGACAACGGCCTCCAACCTGCCCGTCAACCCGGCCCGCTCTCCGATCTTCTCGGCGCACACGTCGAGCAATACTACGCGCTCATCTCGCCCGTTCCCGTGGAAGGGAAGTGGGGCAACGGCGAATCCTCCCTCTGGGCCGAATACCTCACCCCCACCGCTTCCGACTCCGAAGTCCTTCTTCGCTACGGTAAATCCAACGGCTGGCTCGACAACCAACCCGCCGCACTCACTCGCAAAGTCGGCAACGGACGCATCACCTACATCGGCGCTTGGCTCGATCCCAAATCCATGGACGCCGCCGCCCACTGGATGCTCTCCGACAGCGGCGTCTCCACACCCGTCCCCAACGTCCCCGCCGGCGTCGAAGTCTCTCTCCGCCAAGGTCCGCGCTCCACCGTCTACATCCTCATCAATTTTTCCACCGATCCCCAGACCGTCCCGCTCCCCGCTCCCATGACCGACCTCCTCGACGGCTCCTCCAAATCCTCCGTCACCCTCCCCCACCTCGCCGTCGCCCTCCTCTCCCACCCAGCCAACTAGCATCCAACCAGTGATGAGTCTCGCCAACGGTCTCGCACGTTTACTCTTATCCTCAACGCTGCTGCTGATCGCTAGCGGCGTCACTCCTGCTCCTCACGAATACCCAAACACATTTCAATCCAATGAGCCTCTCGATGCGCGCCTCCCTCTGTTTGAGTTGCACCATCAAACTGTATTGGAAGCTCTTTGGAAACTCGCTGCCGGGCCCATGCCTTTTGGATTCGGTTTTGAAAAGATCTTGAAGGAAAAAGTCTCGAATCCAGACCCGCCCGAAGTTGCATTCGACGTGAAGCTTGAAAATAAGTCCCTACGAGAAATACTGGACGCGCTCTGCAACGCCGATCCGAGGTTTACCTGGTCCCAGGATGGACCCTTCGTTAATTTCTATCCGCGGGCAACCGTCGATGACCCGAGCTACCTTCTCAATCGCAAACTGACCAAACTTGAACTCAGAAACGTCACCGCTGCGCAGGGTGGCTTGCTGGCGATTCATCGCCAATTGCCGCCACCCGCCGAACAGATCGCTCACGCCCAACTAGGCGGAGATGATCCTTACCCACCAGAACCGTGGACCGTGGATTTCAACGACATCACTGTTCGCCAGGCAGTCAATCGACTCGCTGAGCACGGAGGACCATACGGGATCTGGATTTTTAGCGGCTCCAAGGACTTCAGGTCCTTCGGATTCTTTAATCTCCACCCGTCTCCCTGGCTTTCCATCCGTCACGAATCGCATCCCAACTAGTGCTCTTTCTTTCCCACTCCGGGGTGGCGCCCCCAACCAACGCCTCACCGTACTCCGCTCGCCACAATCTACAGCGACAAGACACCTCTTGGGTGGCCTACCCTTTCGCGCGACGTTTCGCGAAAGGGTGGGCCTCTTCCGTTCAGCACGATCCCTCCACTCGCTGCCCCGCTTTTGTTTTTTCTGGCTATCAGCTATCGGCTATCGGCTATCAGCTACCGACGATCACCTCTTCCCACACCCCAAACTTATTCCCACTCCCATTACCATCCCAAACTCGGTATGATGTTCCCCGCACACCGATCCCTGCCGCCGCCCACGCGCTCCCGGATCACTACCTATGGAGGCAACATGAAACACCGCAGTGATCTTTCGAACATCGTTTTCCTGGCTCTCGCAGCGCTTTCGCTTCTCTTCCTCATCAACGTCGCCTCGCCCTCGCCCCACGCCGCCGCGCTTCCCGCCGCACCCAACGCGCAACCCGCTGCCGATCCCCAGCAATATCCCGTCATGGACGCCGTCGCCGCCAAAATCGTTCAGAAATATCAGGGCGCTACCTGTGAACAGCTCTGGGCAGAGAAGGCTCAACCCAAAAAGCCCAAATCCCAGCAAGAGCAGGAAGCCATCAACCTCTTGCGCAACGATGCCCAGATGCGCGCCGCCTTCATTGGTAAAATCGCTGCCCCTATCGCCAACAAGATGTTCGAATGCGGAATGATTCCGTGATCGTTACCAAACTCCGCGCATTTGCTTCACTCACGTTTCTCTGTCTGACCGCTGCCGTCCTGACCAACGCGCAGACCGCCGCTCCCTCTGCGCCTGCCAAGCAGACTCCGCCCGCAACCGCCAAGAAAAAAGTCGCGCCGTCCAAGCCCGCTACAGCTCCGCCTCTCGAGCTCGAGCCCAAGGCCATCGAAATCTTGAAGGCCACCAGCAGCAAACTGGCCGCCGCGCACACTCTATCCTTCACCGCCGTCGAAACCTTCGAGAGCCTCAGCCGTCAGGGCGTTCCTCTCGTCTACGGCAACAAATTCGAAACCGTCATGCAGCGCCCCAACAAACTGCGCGTCCTTCTCGAAGGCGATGGCCCTTCCTCCGAGTTCTACTACGACGGCAAAGTTGTCCTGGCCTACGTGCCCTCCGACGACCTTATCGCTGCCGCCGATGCCCCTCCTACCATCGATGACACCCTGCACGCGGTCTTCGATTCCGCAGGCATCTACTTCCCATTCACCGATATGATCGTCACCGATCCTTATGGCGACATGGCCCCCGGCCTCAAACACGCCTATTACGTCGGCCAGTCCCACATCGTCGATAACACTACTACCGACATCGTCGCCTTTGCCGGCAGCGGCATCTTTGCCGAAATGTGGGTCGGCGCCGAAGACAAGCTCCCTCGCATCATCCACGCCATCTATCTCGATGATCCCGATCATCTCCGCCACAATCTCATCTTCTCCAACTGGAAACTCGACACCAACGTTTCCGACGATTTCTTCACCGCCTCTCACCCGACGGCGAAGAAAATCCCCTTCGCTCATCCGCACCCTCAGCCGGGTCCAGGCGCAAAACCGCCGGTCACAACCCGCGCCCGCTTCCAAATCTCCTTCAACTCAAAAATCCTCTCCTGCTCCGGCTCAGCCGCAGCAATAAACGTCTAGCTATCAAGTTAAGGAGCTTCCGGTCATGAAAAAAGTATGGATTGGTCTTTCGGCTTCGCTGCTACTGATGGTCTGTGCCAGCCCTTCGGCCTTCGCTTATGGTCACGCCAACGCTTGGGGCGGCGGCTACACTTCTCATAACGGCGACACCACCACCCGCACCAACGCCTACGGTGGCAGCGCCACCCACACCGCGGGGGAGGGAACTTCCTATAACAACGGCCACGGCGGCTCTGCGTACCACCAGGAAGGTTCCGACACCACCACCGCCTCCAACTCGTACGGCGCCTCCGCCACCCACACTGCCGGTCAAGGCACCTCCGCCACCAACGCCTACGGCGGCTCCGCCTACCACGCGGAAGGCTCCGGCACCACCACGATGAGCAACTCTGAAGGTCAGACCGCTACGCACTATCAGGGCTACGGCACCACCACCTCGACCGGTGCCTATAGCTACCACGGTCCCGAGCCCTACTATGGCTCCACCGCCTACGGCTACCATCCCCCCACCACCGTCGCCGTCTACGGCGCTGGTTGCTACAACTGCACCAGCTCCTGGAACGCTGCCGGTGCCGCCGTCGCGGGAGCCGTCGTCGGTGCTACCGTAGCCACCGCCGTCGTTGCCTCCAACGCCGCCGCAGCCTCGAATGCTGCCGCTGCCCAGAGTGCTTACGCCGCCAACAACGCCTACGCTCAGGGTTACGCCGCTGGCGCCACCAACACCGCCGTCGCCAATGCCGTCGTCGCCAGCTACAGCATGGGACAAGTCACCGCCGTTCTCCCCGCAGGCTGCGCCGCTCCCAACGTCAATGGCCAATCCTACTACCTCTGCGGCAACACCTGGTTCCGTCCGGCCTACGGCGCCAACGGCGTCTACTACACCGTCGTCCCCACCCCCTAGTCGCTCTGCGCTCTTTGCTCTGGGACTCTGCCCCGGCCACATAGCTCGTCGAACTTGTGGCGTGCTATTAAACTCTGCCTATGATCCAGCCCCGAGAGGCACAAACTTATCGCCGACCGTTATCAGCTCAACTAACAGTAGCTGCTATCGGCGCGTTGTTGTCGATCATTGCGCACTTCGTTCTGCCAAAGTCAACTGGCCAATCCTTCTCGGAATCCGTCGCAACATTGCAAGGCAGCGGCACACAATTTGCTTGGATGCATTTTCTCGCAAGCTACCCGATGAAGGTGGTGGGGTTTTCCGTTGCAGTTCTAGCCGCAGCTTATCTTCGCGGTCCTCGTGCCTGGATTTTTGCTTTCATTGCAGGCGCAGCGGTCCCTGAATTGTTCATCGTTCACTGGCTGAGATGAAATGGGAAAACCGGGAAAATACGGAGACAGACAAAACGTTTCCTAAGGCCTCGTTCGTGGCGCACCCATCAACGGCAATGTAGCACGATCCATTCGCCAGGCTCCCCGACGTGAAGACGTCTTATAAAGGCAACCCTCAGCTCAGCAAAGCCTGAAATCGCGGGTCCGATCGCAGGGAGTTCAGGTCGGAATCTTTCGCGGCCCAGTTCTTATAAAACGTCCCGTGCTCCATCACCTTTTCCAGGCAGCCAATCGCATCCTCGGTCCGTCCCAGCAACGAATACACGCAAGCCACGTTATACAGAATCGACGTTTCTTCCGGGTCGATTTCCAGAGACCGTCGCGCCCACTCCAACCCACGCTTGTGGTCGCCCATCCGCACCAGAATTCCAGCCCCTAAATACAACGCCCGCGCGTCGTCGGGATGAAGCTCGATGTGTTTCTCAGTCAGCCGCAGGGCGCGCCGTTCCGTCGATTCCGCTTCTGCCTCGCGGCCTAGCCCGTGATACACACCCACCAACAAGCTCACCGCCTGATAGTCGTCCGGGTTCAAGCGCGTCGCTTGTTCGTACATTTCCGCAGCCCGTGTCAGATCTCCACTCTGAAACAGCGTTCGTGCATAGAAGTAATACGCTTCATACAATTTCGGATCCAGCTGGATCGCGCGTTCATATTCCTTTTGCGAGTTCGCAAAATCCTTGCGCAGCGAAAACGCCAATCCGCTCGCCGCATGCACTTCCGCCAACTCCGGATCAATCTCCAGCGCCTTCTTGCTGGCGGCCTCCGCTTCCTTCAGGTTATCTTCCGTACTGTCCCAATACATGTACAGAAACGAGCAACAGTCCGCTACGCCCGCGTACGCCCGCGCATAGTTCGGGTCAATCACAATCGCCCGCGCGAACATCTGCCTTGCAAAATCGAATCCCTTCCGCCGGAATTGATGGAAGAACTGGCGGCCGCGCAGATAATAGTCGTACGCCTGCGCGTTCCTCGTCTCTTTCCTCGCAATCGCCTTTTCTTCCTGCGGCGAAAGTTTAATCCGCAGCGCCTGGCTGATGCTCCTGGCGATTTCGTCTTGCACCTCAAACACGTCTTTCAGTTCCCGGTCGTATCGTTCCGCCCAGATGGAATGGCCCGTTTGCGTCTGAATCAGTTGAGCGGTGATGCGCAGCCGGTTGCCCGCTCGCCTCAGGCTTCCGCTCAGCACGCATGCCGCGTTCAGCTCCCGTCCCACCTGCGGACCAGTCACGCTCTTGTCCCGGTACGCCAGCACCGCCGCGCGCGGAAACACCTGCAGCTCTTTGATTTTGGATAGCTCCGTGATGATGTCCTCGGTCATGCCATCCCGGAAATACTCATCGTCCTTGCTGCCGCCCAGATTCTCGAAAAACAGCACCGCAACCGATTTCTCGCCCACGCCCGTCACCGCTTGTGCGCCTCCGTCTTCTGTCTGCCGGAATCGGCTCTGGCGGCCGCCGGAATCCAGATCGCGCTTCAGCCGCTTCAGGTCGGTACGAATTTCGGAAGCGGTCTGGTAGCGGAGGTCGCGATCCTTGTCCAGAGCCTTGTGAATGATTCGTTCCAGTTCGCTGGGCAATGCAGCGTTCACGGTGCTCGGCGAATTTGGTGTGGAATGCAGAATCGAATCGAAAATCGCCGCGGCCGTCTCTCCGGAGAACGGCAGTTTCCCTGTGGCCATTTCGAAAATCACCGCACCCAGTGAGAAAAGGTCGCTCCGCGCATCCAGTTCTTTGCCCAGTGCCTGCTCCGGAGACATGTACGCCAAAGTCCCCAGCGTTGTGCCCGGGCTGGTCAAATCCACCGAATCCGCTATCGTCAGGTGCGTCGACTGATTCTGGTTGCTCGTTCCGCCATGCGAACCCATCTTCGCCAATCCGAAATCGAGGATCTTCGACTGGCCCCGCTGCGTCACAAAAATGTTGGCTGGCTTGATGTCCCGGTGCACGATCCCGCGATTGTGTGCGGCCGCAAGGGCGTCCGTAATCTCGATGCCCAGGTCCAGAATCCGCTCCACGGGCAGCGGTCTGCCGTTCACCAGGTGCTTCAGCGTTTGCCCCTCGAGCAGCTCCATCACGATGTACGGCCCGTAACTGGTTTCGCCGACATCATAAATGGTGCAAATATTGGGGTGGTTCAACGCCGACGCCGCTCGCGCTTCGCGCTGAAATCGCTCAAGCGTCGAAGCGTCCGCTGGCGTGCTGTCCGGCAGGAATTTCAGTGCCACCGCGCGATTCAGCCTTGTATCTTCCGCCTTATACACCACGCCCATGCCACCGCCGCCGAGCCTCTCGGTCACGCGGTAATGGGAAATGGTCTGACCGAGAATCGGGTGGGACGCACTCATGTCGTAATCATCGTAGGCAAGAGTTTGCGACAAGTCCGTGCGCTTTGCAAGATTACGCCGAACCGGTGTTTATCGTTCTAAAGTGAACTTCTGTTTACCTCGCAGTACTCTACCTGCCATCCACGCCCCCGCTACTCCACCCTCTTCCTGCTGAACGCCCCCACCATCATCGGCACCACCACCGCCCCCCGCAGTGAAGCCCGGGACCGCCAATCTCCCGATTGGCCCCTCTTCGCCCACTCTCGCGTGCATTTATCCAAATCAACAAAAATTGTCATCTCGAGCGCAGCGAGAGACCTGCTTTCCGAGCGTGCTACCATCCCCTCCAATCCCCGCACTCGCCCGGGACCGCCAATCTCCCGATTGGCGTCTTTGCCTTCTGAGCGCGCTAGCACCCCCTCAAATCCCCGCATTCTTTCTTTGTGAATTAGCACGAATATCAATCACTGCCCGGGGTGCCCCGGCGTTCGCGCAGCGAACCCGGGTCTTGGGTTTGCTTTTTCCTCCATCACACCTTCACCAACCCCTCACCATAAATCCATCCGCGCAAACTCACTCCCACACGAGATGTGTGACCGCAATACACAATGCTGGCGTTATAATCGGCACGAAATGCAGCGACGAATGAACGTCAGAACGATTCACTTCTTGACGCTTGCCGAATGCCTTATGTTTGGCAGCCATTTCTTGTTGGCCCAAAGCGACGCATCCCGCTGGCCCGAGATCCACAAAAGCGATCTTTCCGAATGGGCCGCAAAAACCGGTAAGTCGCTTCGATATTTGGATCAACTGACCAAGACGGCCACCAGCGATAACTCAGAAAACGCAGCAGAGGAAGATTCTCCTTACACGATCGAGAACATTGACACTCACACCCTTGCTCAGCGCCACCACATTCTCCTTTCCACCTGGATGGCGGGCACAGGTCATTGCTTGACCGTCTATGTGTTGAAGCGCCAGGACAGCCACTTCGAGAAAGTCTGGCAGAGCTACGACAATTTCTGCACGAGAAGCATTTTGGGTCCAGCAAAGGCGCGTGCCACGTCGGACGGCAGAATCGTCGTCAACTATCGGGAATACGCAGTGGACTCCGACGCAACCAAGGACGCGTCTCCCATCCTGCGAGTCACCGTAACTTACAAATGGGACGGGTCCGCTTATGTCAATGCGGGAAGGACGGAACGGCCTGAGCCCAGCATCAATGCCCGGTAAGCCTGTCGGTGAACGAGATCAACATCGCCGGTCAATTTTCAAATACCGCCCCCCTACTCCTCCACCCTCTTCCTGCTGAACGCCCCCACCATCATCGGCACCACCACCGCTCCCCGCTTCTCCAAAGCCTCTTCGCGCAACTGCCGCGCAAGCTCCTTCCCATCCGTGGTTCCCAGCGGCGCCATCCCCAGCGCCTCGAATCGTGTGGACAAGCTGATCACCGTCTCCGCCATCCACTCATACACCGGGCTGTGCGGTCCTCCGTCGATGATGCTTTCCGCTCGACACTCCGGCGGCGGCAGCCCCGCGTCCTGCATCAACGAAAACAATTGCGTGCCGATATCCGGCCGCGGCACCGCCCGCCTGAAAAATTCGATGATCTGCTCTTCCACCTGAAACATGCGCGGCATTTCCGGATACCCCTTCGGGTACCACGACAGATCGTATTCCTGAAACGCCAGCAGCCCTCCCTCCCGCACCATCGCCGCCGCGCTCTTCAGCACCGCCAGCGCATCTTGTGTATGGATCAGGATGTGCCGCCCGATCACCGCGTCATAAGCCCGCCCCGGCTTGTGGCTCCCCACTTCCACTTGCTCGAACGTCACGTGATCGTGCCCCGCCGAACGAATCCGCCCCTGCGCAATTTCCAGTGCCGCCGAGTCCATGTCGATCGCATGCACATGTCCGTGCGGCCCCACCAGTCGCGCCGCGATCAACGTCACCTCGCCGATCCCGCACCCCAGATCCAGCACCCGCATCCCTGCCGACACTCCCGCGCGCCGCAAAAAACTGTCCGTCAACGGATTGATCACCGCGGCCTGCAGCGCCAGCCGCCTCCTCTCGCGGTCCGTGTGCCCCATCACGTACCCCGCCTTCACATCCTCCTTCACATCCGCCTTCACACCGTCCCGCTTCCCATCGCCCGCCTTCAAATCGCTCATCTCGCCCTCCGCGGCGGCCATCGTCCTACACCCCTCGTCGAAACACAAGCAAGCCTCTCCGCTCCTCACCGTGACAACACTCCGTTCCCGTAAGGTCAGCTTCTCAGGCTATGGCGATGGAATTCCAACTGGTAATATTTGACGAAGTCCCGTTATCTCGTTTTATCCTGAGCGGATCACGCGGAACGCCTAATGTTTGAAAACTCGATTCGCGGCAACGACCGACGGCATCCCAGGCGACGATCACTCCGCCCGCTTCTTCCCCTCATCCTCTTCCGCTGGCCCGAACCGCGGCAGGTACTTCCCGAAATTCATTTCGAAGTCGCTCGGCACTCCGTAACCGATATCCCGGATCTTCGCGCGGCGTGCTTGTGCACTCGGCAACGCCAGCATGGGCAGGAACAAGTCGTTGCTCGACTGCAGCTCGGCAGCGGTCGGTTTCCCGAATCGATTCACCTGCGTCTTCGCCGCAGCCAGTGTTTCTCGGTCGAACGACGCCAGCCGCTTCACCAGCGCATCGACAAACGAGTCGAGTTGCTCATCCTCCAGCGTGCGGTTCACCCACCCATACCGCTCCGCCACATCCGCGTCGAAATCGTCGCCGCTCAGCACGATCTCCAGTGCGCGCGAGCGGCCCACCAGTCGCGGCAGCCATTCCAGCGCTCCGCCGCCCGGCACCAGTCCCACGCCAACCTCGGGGTTGCCGAACAGCGCGCTCCGGCTGGCGAATCGCATGTCGCACGCCAGTACGAATTCGTTCCCGATCCCCCGCGTGCGCCCGCGAATCTTCGCGATGCTCACCACCGGCGCGGACGACAGCCGCAGCACAAACTCCCGCCAGAGCCCCAACGTCTCGGGCCGTTCCGCGGCCTTCGCCACATCGAGATGCGAGACGAAAAAATCGGGATTCGCCGACTGGAATACCACCACCTTCACCGACGGGTCCGCCTCCAGCTCCGTCATCAGCGCTCCCAATTCCACAATTGTTGCCGGAACAAACATGTTGATTGGCGGATTGCTGAACGTGATCGTCCACCGCCCGGGATGAGCGCGGTCGATTTTGAACTGCGCCCCAGCCTGCTCGCTGACTCGCTGTGTAGCACTGTTTTGCGTCATCATCGCCTCCTTTCTTCCAACGACCCTTACCGCAGCGATCGAAATCCCGCGCGAACCTCTTCCGAAAACAGCTTCGGCTGTTCCCACGCCGCAAAATGCCCGCCCTTGGGAAGCTGGTTGTAATGGATCAGCTTCGGGTACGCCCGTTCCGCCCAGCTTCGTGGCGCTGGATACAATTCGTCAGGAAAAACGCTCACAGCCGTTGGCACCGCCACGCCTTTCACCGCAAAAAACGACGCCCCCTTGTTCTCCCAATACAGACGAGCCCCCGAGAGCGCTGTATTCGTCAACCAGGTCAGCGTGATGTTGTCCAGCACATCGTCTCGTGTCAGCCCTTCGCTTCCTCCCGCAAAAACCCGCGCGATCATCTCGTAGCTGCGCGCGTCGTGGTCCAGAAAATACGCCGCCAATCCCACCGGGGAATCCGCGATTCCGTACAGCGTCTGCGGCCGCAACCCCATCTGAAATCCGTATCCGATCCCCTTCGCATACACGAAACTCAGCCGCTCGTACGCCAGCTTCTCGTCGGCGGAAAGATTCCCCGGCGCGGGCGCCCCGGAAAAAGCCAGCTTGTCGATGTCCAACGGAATTACGTTCGCCATGTTCGTGTGAATCCCCAGCAACTCCGGCGGTGCCTGCGCCCCCATCAGCTCCGTGATGATTGCGCCCCAATCCCCGCCTTGCGCCACGAATTTCGTGTACCCCAGCCGTTTCATCAACGTCACCCATGCGCGTGCGATATGCGCAGGGTCCCAGCCCGTCGTGGCCGGCTTGCCGGAAAATCCGTAGCCCGGCATCGACGGCACCACAATATCGAACGCGTCCGATGCCTCTCCTCCGTGTGCTGTCGGATTCGTCAGCGGTTCGATGATCTTCAATTGTTCCGTGATCGACCCGGGCCATCCGTGCGTCACGATCAGCGGCAATGCACCTTCGTGTTTCGAACGCACGTGAATGAAATGAATGTCCAGTCCGTCGATCTCCGTAACGAAGTTCGGCAGGGCCTGCAATTTCGCCTCGCACTTCCGCCAGTCGTAATCCGTCGCCCAATAACGCGCCAGCGCCTGTATCGTCGCAAGCTGCACACCTTGCGTGGCATCCGGTACCGTCTCCCGCTCAGGCCACTTCGTCGCGTTGATGCGCTTTCGTAAATCGCTAAGCTCTGCTTCCGGAACACTTGCCACCGGAAACGCACGGATTGCATCTGCCTGCTCGCTGCTTCGTTGTGTAGCACTGGATTGGGCCATGGTCTTCTCCTTGGACGCGTTCTGGATTCTTCACGCCTCTCCGACCGGAATCGGAGGCAGGGAAGCTACCGCCCTGCAAGGGCAGTCCTCCCACGATTAACCTGGCTGTGTTTGATTTTTTGCCGCTCAAAGAGCGGCTCCGTTCGAGGTGGCCAAAACACTACCACAAATTGCCAACCCTTGCATTAAATCCAAGTCAGTTGGCAAACTGAATATCTATCCTGCTACGTTAATCACTCTCATCATTCTCCGGTCGGGTGCCCCAGGTACCGCATTTCGTACCTGGGTCTTGGGTTTCCTTTTCCTCTGTCAACCTGTCATTTCGAATTCGCTGTCCCACTCAACTCGACCAACCGCGATCTCTTTCAGTTATGACTTCGATCTGCCCGATCCTTCCTGCCTGTACCACCCACCAGCCATCAACCCACCCATCACCACCCCCCTCCTCATCGGTCACAGCGCCTCCCCCCACCACGCACTACCATTCCTCTCGTCTCGCAGCAGGAGGCTCCATGTCCACCATCTCCGCCAAACTCTTGTTCTGGGCTCCCCGCCTTCTCTCCATCCTCTTCATCGCTTTTCTCTCTCTCTTCGCTCTTGATGTCTTCGACGAGCACCTCGCCTTCCTGCCCACCGCCTCCGCTCTCTTGATCCATCTCCTCCCGTCCCTCCTGCTCGCCATCGCCCTCGTCCTCACCTGGCGCCGCGAGTGGATCGGCTCCTTGCTGTACGCCGCCGCTGGCCTTCTCTATGTAGTTTGGGTCGCCACCGTCTCCCGCTCCGTCCCCGTCTCCGCCCGACTCACCTGGGTCCTCATCATCGCCGGCCCCGCGTTTCTCATCGCCTACCTCTTCCTTCTCAATTGGCGCAAACACGACTCCATCCGCACCGCCCTCCGCCACTCCTGATCCCCGTCAACAACTCGAACCGGCTTCTACGCCGCGTGTGATGGCCACTGCCTTCACTCCAAAATCGAATAACGTTCTTTTGTCAAAAAGGGAATTGCCGGCAGCTCACACCATGTCTGTATCCACGCCATCATGCGAGCGCACCAGAAAGATGCGAAATCCCCTGGGAATGCGCTAAACTTCCCGCAGGAGCTCTGCAAAAATGGCCTCAACCGTCATCGTCAGTAATCCGGCGATCCTCAGCGGCGAACCTGTCTTCCGCGGCACGCGCGTGCCCTTCAAATCGCTGACCGACTACCTTGCGCATGGCCGCACCCTATCCGAATTTCTCGAAGATTTCCCCAGTGTGACCCGCGCCGACGCCATTGCCGCCATCGAAGAGGCCAGAACCACTTTGGCCACCTCTTTGCGATGAGACTACTCATCGATGAGTGCGTTCCCCGGAAGGTAAAATTCCTGTTCGCCGACGGCGGTCATGAATGCGAAACCGTTCCAGACGTGGGCTTCAGCGGCAAACAGAATGGGGATTTGTTGGCCGTGGCCGAACAGCGCTTTGACGTCCTCATCACAATCGACAAAAACATTCGTTACCAGCAGAACATAACCGGACGGAACATCGCCATCCTGGTCATCCGCGCGGCTTCCAATGATCTTGATGACATCCTGCCGCATATACCGGAAGCTCTCGCCGCGTTGCCGTATCTAAAGCCCGGACAAGTCCTGGAAGTCGGGATCTTGGGCCAAGGCTGACCACACCTTGTTCCTGAACTACGGAGATTTCATGCGATCAAGAATCCTGAAGCACTCTCTACTTCTAAGCGCCTCCTTCATTCTTTGCCCGGGACTAACTCTGGGCTCCCCCTCTGCCCTCAAGGGTCGAGTAACGGACTCAGAAGGTGCCGCAATCCAGGGAGCGCACTTGCTATTCCATCTGGACCCTTCTGGCAAAACTAAGTCCGGCCTAGAGGTGGACGTCATGCGCGACACCGACGCCCAAGGAGCGTTCAACGTTCAACTGGAACCTGGCTTCTATGACGTGTGTGTGATGGCCACTGCCTTCACTCCACAATGTACTAAGGTTCTTCTCTCAAGTCAGGGAATTGCCCACCAGGATTTTCACCTAAGCGCTGATCCGCTTGTCCTCAAACACATCGCCGACACGGTCTACTAGATCGCTGCCCAGCAGCAGCCCAAGATCGCCAGTCTAATCGAGAGGATCCCAATTCAAAGCACTCCCGACGTGAAGTCTTTCACCGTCATGGCGAGTGCCGCGCCTAACCAACGCCTCCCCGCAATCCACCTTCCGAGCGCACCGCCACAACCGCCGCTCGTTCTTGCCTTCTCTTGCCGTTAGCTATCGGCTATTGGCTATCAGCTATCAGCTATCAGCTTCTCTTCAAAACGGTATATCCTCATCCGAAATCTCCGGCCCCGTCGCTCCCCCGCCAAACGGCTCCTCATGCCCGCCGCCACCACCGCCACCTTCAAACTCATCGTGCGCGCCACCGCTCCGCGCCGCTCCGCCTCCCGCGCCCGCTGCCATCCCATCCCCGCGCCCGCCGAGCATCCGGAAATCCGTCACCACAATCTCCGTCGTCTGCCGCTTCTGCCCCTCTTTATCCTGCCACTCCCGCGTCTGCAGACGCCCTTCCACGTACACCTGCGATCCCTTCTTCAAATACTGTTGCGCAATCTCCGCCTGTTTCCCCCACACCACCAGCTTGTGCCACTCCGTCCGCTTCTGCCGCTCCCCATTTTTATCTTTGTAACTCGAATCCGTGGCTAGCGAAAAATTCGCCACCGCCTGTCCGCCCGAAGTAAACCGCGTCTCCGGATCGCGCCCCAACCGCCCGACCAGAATCACTTTATTCACTGACATGTGCGCTCCTTCAAGGGCACAGCGTGGGGATATCCCTTCCTGCTTTCCTGCTTGGGATGACGCTCATTGCAAGCGCCGCCTGTAGCCCCTGGAAAAAGTCACGATAGCACGAAGCACCGTAAAAAGAAATTTTCCCGGCCCCTCCTGGCATCCGTTCCAAGCGAGATTAGGGTGCCGCACCCTTTGCCCTGTAAGGGTGCGGATTTTCCCATCCCTATCCACCACCCATCCACATCCGACAACGTATCCTCGCTCGCTCTTCCAAATCTTCCGCGCAATCCAGCAAACCCGCATCAAAAACAAAAAGGCCGGAGCCTCCAGGCGTCCGGCCTCTTTGCATCGACGAATAAATCTGAAATTTAGCCCAACCGCGGCTTCCCGTTCCTCGTCACAAACGCCAACCCCGCCGCCAGCGCTATTCCTGCTACCAGCATCGTCAGCGTTCCAGGCTCCGGCGTCGCCACCGGCCCCGACGGATCCGCAATCCCCCACACCGTCACATTCCCCGTCGGCGCGCTCACCGAAATGTATTTATACATCCCGTCGTCCGCCACCGTCACTGCTTGCCCGTTCAAATCTCCCGTCGTCAATTCCGTGCCCGGCTGCCCCAGCGTGTTCGATCCCCAGATCGAGTACGACTCCCCCCGCTCCACGCTCCCCAGCCACAGCGAGATCGACGCGGAATTCAGGTTCGATACGTCCAGCGACACAAATTGCCCACTCGAAATCTCGTGATAGCGGTTCCGCGCCAGTCCCAGTCCCGTCTCGATATCCTCACCGCCAAGATTCTTGAAATACAAATTCGTCGCGCTCATCGGTCCAGAGAACGCGTACGCCGTCACCGACACTCCTCCCACATTGAATGTGTAGGTGGGTCCCAAGTCTCCCACCGGCGCGGTGATCTGATCCGCTTTGGCCATTCCCGCGCACAGCAGCGTCGCACTCAGTGCGGCGATCAACATCGAAGCTCTCATGACAGTGGTTCCTCTCGAAGTCGGCGGTCCTCGTTCACATCTTTATCCTACGCATCGCTACCTCTTTTCCCTATCCGTAGGATTACCTACAGCTCTCCTCACTCCTCCTTATTTCTCCTGCAGAAACTCCCGCTCGCCGCCCTCAAATCGCAATCTTCTTTGCTTCAAACTCCATTGCTTCCCGCACGTTCGCACAGGTGTGAATTTCTCCCATCTCCATCCTCAGCTTCATCCACATCCAACCACTGCACATCTGTTGTCATCGGTAACGCAGCCAACGATCTGCTCTCCGCGAGTCCGCGCACTCACTCACTCACTCACTCACTCCTCACTCACTCAACACTCCGCTCATTTTTCTTCCCCCCAAAAGAAAAAAGGCCAAGGGAACTTCCCTTGGCCTCTTTTTTAAAAAACCGCTTTTGCGCTTAGTTCGCGCTCAGTACGTTTCCCTTGGTCTTCATCGTCACCATCGCCGCCAGCAACGCCAGTCCTGCCAACAGCAGGCCCACCGTGCTCGGTTCTGGTGTGGTGATCGCCAGGTCGTGCAGCAGTACGTCTCCCGTTGGCGCATCCACCGAAATGTACTTGTAGCTGCTGAATCCCGGAACATTCACTTCCACCAAATTCAGAGATGTCGGCCCTACCAGCACGGTTCCCGGTGTTCCCAACGAGTTCGATCCCCAAATCTCAAACGATTCGCCGTGTTGTACGCTCTCCATCGAGATCGCCAACGACGTCGCGCCGAGACTCAGCAGGTTCGAAATGTCCAATGACACAAAACTCGTGCCCGCGATCTCGTGATCACTTCCGCCATTGGTTAGCCCAATGCCGGTCTCCGAGACTCCGCTGTTTTTGAAGTAGAGGTCCCCCGTCGTGCCTGGTGAAGTAAAGGCATACGCGGTGACCGTGGTGCCGTCAATATTGAACACGCTGCTTGATCCCAGGGGACCGGTGGGACCGGTGAACGAATCCGCGTACGCGGAAGCGCCCATGAGCAACATGCCCGCTAGAGCGATTGTCAGTAAACGAAGCTTCATCAGGTTCCTCTTTTTCAATTGTTCGAGCGGCCAGGAGTTAGAAGCCTATGGCCCTTCGTCCACAAATGCCATACCCAATTTACTTGGTACTAGTAAACCCCAAAAGGGAACTATCGTCACACCCAAGTACCCATTGTGCAGACCCCGTCTCTGCGCGGCCTCCCACCATCTCTCCCACAAAAAGCAAAAAGGCCGAAGGGTCATGCCCCTCGGCCTTCCGCTTTCTAAAAAACTGTCTCTGTGCTTAGTTCGCGCGCAGAACGTTAGCCTTGTTGCTCATCGCCACCATCCCCGCCAGCAACGCCAGTCCCGCCAACAGCAGGCCCACCGTGCTTGGTTCCGGTACAGTTGATGTTGACGTGAACACCAGATCGTTGATCAGGACTTGCCCCGTCGGTGCAGATACGGAAATGTACTTGTAGGAGCCAAATCCCGGAACGTTTGTTTCCACTCCGCCCATGGTCTGTTTTCCTACCAGCACCGTACCCGGAGTGCCCAACGAGTTCGATCCCCAAATCTCGTACGATTCGCCGTGTTCCACGCTCTCCATCGAGAGCGCCAACGAAGTCGCGTCGAGACTTAGAAGGTTGGAGATGTCCAAGGTTACGAAACTGCTGCCCCCGATTTCATGTGCAAGTCCGGTGGTCAAGCCAATTCCGGTCTCGGTAATCCCGCTGTTTTTGAAGTAAAGGTTGCCCGCCGTGCCTGGTGAAGTGAAGGCGTATGCGGTGACCGTGGTGCCGTCGATGGTGAACACGCTGCTCGATCCCAGTGGGCCCGTAGGACCGGTGAACGAATCCGCATATGCGGAAGCGCCCAGGAGCAACATGCCGGCTAGAGCGATAGTTAGTAAACGAAGCTTCATCAGGTTCCTCTTTTAGTCTTTTCCGGGCGGTTCGGGACATTAGAAGCGTATGGGCCTTCCTCCCTAAACGCCATACCCAATTTACGTAGGACTAGTAGGCCTAAATTGTGTGTTTTTGTTACGATACAGTACTAATACTCAATGCGCCGCCGCCACCGCCACTCCCATATCTTTCAACTTGGCACGCGCTCTCCGCTCCTCTTCCGTGCCCGGATAGCGCTTCACTACTTCCCGCAACTCCTTCACTCCATTGTTCTTCTGCCCCAATTCGAGAAGCGCCATTCCTTTTTTCAATCGCGCCGGTGCCAATTTGAAACTCTTCGGGTAGTTCTGTAGCACCTTATCGTATTCATCCACCGCCGTCTCGTACTGCTTCTGCTGAAACGCGATCTCTCCCAAATAAAACTGCGCGTTCGATGCCAGGTCCGTCTCTCCGTAATACCGCAAATAATCCTGAAACTCCGAGCGCGCCAGATCGTATTTCCCGCTCGTGATGTCCCGCAGTCCATTCGAATACAAAGTGTCCGCCGATGGCGCTGGCCCGCCGCTCGCTCCGCCATTCGCTGGCATCGACGACGCCGATCCCGTCGGTCCTCCCGTCGGCGCCGCCACCGGCGTTCCTCCCGCCAGTCGCGCATCGATGTTCTGCACCGAATTCTGCATGTCCACCAGTTGCTGGTTCAGCTTCCCCAGCCGCGACTTGATCTCTTCCAGATTGTCCGAAAGCCCCTGCACCTGCGTCGACATCGTGTCCAGCCGCGCTCCCGAATTCGCCTGCACATCCTGCACCGACTTCTCCAGCGAACTCATCGTCGAATTCAGCTTCGACACGTTGTCCGAAGACTGCTCGATCAGCGTTTTCTGCACCGTGTGGTCCTGCGTCATCTGCGTCTGGAGGTCCTTCTGTCCCTGAAGCAGGGAAGTCACGTCCCGCTGCAGCTCGATCATCTCTCGCGCTACCGCCATCACCGGCCGCGGCCCCACCAGGCTCCCCGCTATCGCGCTCGCCAGCATGCTCCCGCCAAAAATCGCAATCGTTCTCACGCGCATGGACTTCCCCCCAGAACAGACGGCTCCCACTGCCTTCTACGTGGTTACTCTAATACTCCAATGTAATGGGAGACTCCACCCTGAGCAAGTGGTTGTCTCCCCTCGCAGCAGACCACAGCCAATTTGAAGTAGGCTCTCGCCCGTCTTCGACGTGCTTAGTCTTAACTTAATCATGCAGCACCACCCTATGCGTCCCCAACTCCACCGTCACCACATCCGCTCGCGATTGCGGCAGCGCGCTTGTTCCTGCCGTATGAAACGCGATCTGCGCCTTCTCCGAGTCCACCGTTATCCGCAAATATCCGAAATTCGCATCATCATAATGTTCCAGCACCAGCCCCTTCGCCTTCACCCCCGGCTGCTTCGCTTCCAGATAGCTCACGTCCACTCCGTAATTCGGCTCCTGCGCCGCTTGCCCCTTCTTTCCTTGCACCAGCTTGTTCACGTTGTGCCCGCCATCCCCGCAAATCACAAACGGCACCTGGTACGTTCCCCCGCCCATTTGCACCGTCCGCGTAAATCTCTGATAGTTGTGCGCGTGCCCCGATAAAAACGCGTGCGGATACACTCCGCGCTTCTGGCAGATCGTATCAATATCTTTCAACATGTTCGGGCTGCTTCCGTGATTCCCGCCCGCCCCCGGCTGATTCTTCGAAGGCGCGTACGTGAACGCCGGATGATGCGTCGCCAGCAGCACCGCCCCTGCGTACTTCTCCTTCTTGATCCGCGCCAGTTGCGCGTCCAGAAAATCCAGTTGCACGTTCGGTACCGCGCTCCACCGTTTCCCCTCGCTCGAGATCAATCCCGGATCCTCCAGCGCAGTTGCTGAACAATCCAATGATCCGCACAAACGGCGCATCCAGCGTGTAGTACACCCCCGGCTGCGTCATCGCCGTCCTGTGCAGCGACCGCGCCTCCGCCGTCACCGTAGGCTGCGTCGCGCAAAAATTCCTCTCAAAGATTTCCAGCGGCGTGCTTCCCGCCGGCGTATTCGGCACGATAAACGAATCGTGATTCCCCGGGATCGCAAAAATCGGCCCCGGATAATTCCGGAACGGATCGTAAAACTGGTCGTAGTAATACGTGGACTCCCCGAAGTCGTACACCACATCCCCCAACTGAAACAAAAACGCCGGCACCTCTCCCGCCGACGATGTGTGGCAATCCTCCGCCAACTGGTCGCACACCCGCACCTCGTCCGGATATTTCCTCTCGTTCGAAGCCCCCGTGTCCCCCGCCGCATGAAACACAATCTTCTTCGAACCCGTTATCCCTTTCACCACTTCCGCTCCGTGCGCCCCGTACGCCTCCTGCAGCGTGTACAACGCATCATTCGCTGCCCGCGACGTCGGAAAACTCACCACATCCTTGGTCAACATCGCCTGTATCTGCTGGTACAACTGGCTGTCCGAAGGGTGCGGCGCCTTGAACCGCGTCGGATCCGGCGTCACCGTCCCCTCATTAAAAATCGGCTGCGCCATCGGCGTCATCATCTCTCTCGGCATCGTTCCTCCTCCTTTTCCCTCATCCTCTTTTCCGTCATCCGCTTTTCTCGTCATCCCTCTTTTGTAATCCCTTTTGCGTCATCCCTCTTCCATCGACTGTCCCGTCCCCGCATTCTGCTCCCCAGCACCCGTCCGCGTCTTTACCGTTCTTTCATCTCTCCTTGCCTCTTTCCTTCCTTCTGCCCCAGGCACCATCTCCAATCACCGCCCCCGGGTGCCCCGGTGTTCGCGCAGCGAACCCGGGTCTTGGGGTTGTCTTTCTCTTGGGTCTTACCTTGTCCTTTCTCTTCTACGCGTTTGTCCCTTGTGTCCTTCCTCGCCATCTCCGTCATCCTCGCGTGTAGATACACTGTCATTCTGAGCGCAGCGAAGAACCTGCTTTTTCTTCCTCCCCACTTGCAGTACCGATCTGCTAATCGTCTCCTCTCGGTCCGCACTCAATCCGTTCCACAACTCTCGCGACCAGACACCTCTTGGGTGGCCTACCCTTCGCGCCGTTTGCGAAGGGTGGGCCCCTCCCGGTACGCACGATCTCAAATCTCGCCGACCGCTCTGGCCGTCATCATGTCTTGCTTTTAACTATCCGCTATTGGCTATCGGCTATTGGCTTGTGTGTGTCTCCCAAAAGAAAAAGGCGACTCCCCATCGAAGTCGCCCTTTTCCCTCTGTTCTACTGCAGTGGTTGGTGCAAACTCTTCGACCCGCTACTCTCGTCCGCGAACCACTCTCCCATCACTCCCGCCGCGATCCCCTCCCGAACTCGCCTTCATCGCCACATCTCCTCCCTCCGCCAAGTGCCCCTTGCTACCACCGCTCCGCGAATACGCCCACGTCGCCCCCACCATCCAAATCAGAATGCTCACCGCGCAAATCACAAGCTTCTTGCCGTTCCAGCCAAAACTCTCCAGCACCGGCACCACCATCTCATCGACACCACCGGCAACACCACCGCTCGGGACGCCTTCCATTCGGATGCCTCCTCCGTGCCGCGACACCTTACGTCGCCCGAAGCCCCATCCGCATCGTCTATTTGGACTAATGGCCTGTGAATTTCCCGTAATACGCTAGTTCGTCTCGTCCCCAAACACCTGGCTCGCGCGCACCAGCAGCGCCATCAACTCCGTCTGCCGCCGAACTCCTGTCTTTGCAAAAATGCTGCGCAGATGCGCCCGCCCCGTCGCGTACGCAATCGACCCTTGTTCGCAGATCTCTCTCAACTCTTTGCCTTCCCCAAACGCCGTCGCCAGTCGTATCTCCGCTGGCGTAAATCCGTACAGCGCCCGCAGCATCTCCCCGGGTGCGCTCGCCTGTTCCTCGGGATCGCTGATCAACACCGCGGCCACCGTCCGCTTCGCCACACCCAGGTCGCCCGGCAGAAACGTGGACACCCGCACCTCCAGCGCCTTCCGCAGCTTTCGCGAAATCAGCATCGCGCTTCCACTCTTCGTGTCTCTCCCTCGCGCCACATTCGTCGCGTTGCGCACCAGCGCTTCCAGTCGGCTCGATTCCTCAGTCACCTGCGCCGAAAGCTTTCCCCCACGCAGCAGCAATCCATCCTGCTCGCCCAGCATCCGCTCCGCTGCACGATTCGCAAAAAAACAATGTCCCCGCTCATCCACCAGCAGGATTGCCGTCCGCAGCGCATCCAGCGCCGCTCCGCGATCGTCCCGCGCGCACTCCACCTCCACCAGCTTCCGCCGCAACTCCAGCGCCGACTTCAGGTGCGGCAGCACCAGCTTCAATCGTTCAATCGTTTCTCCCTCCGGTGGTCCCTTATCCACTCGATGCAGCAGCGAAAATACTTCTCTCGCGCGCTGGCTCTGCACCGTCACCAGCCCGAAATACAAATGGTAAGGATGATATTTCCGCAAAAAATCGTTATACATCTCCGTTTTCTTCAGTTCCTGCATGCTGCAGATCTCTGTCCCAAACACCGGCCGCATCGTCGGGCTTTGTTCCATCGGCACTCGGCACACATCTTTCGTCCAGTAATATTCGAATACAGCTCCTGCGCTTCCGCGCTGATTCCCACTGTCGCCTGCACGTTCGCTCGCGCATCGATGTAATCCACCGAAAACAATGCCGCCGCATCCAGGTTCAAATACCCCGTCAACTCTCCCAGCACACCCGGCCATTTCGATGGATCGGTAGGCACCGTATACAGCGACAGCAACAATCGCGACAGGTCCTGCAGTGGTGGCATAGGTCAACCTGTAAACTTCGCTCTCTAAACTTCGCTCTGTAAACTGCCGCCCGTAAACTTCGCTCTGTAACTCGAAAACCCTTCTACCAATAAGCGGAAAAAAGATGCCGGATTATATCCGCCATCCCAAATCCAAATATTTCCCGCACGTGACTAACTCGCAAACCGCTAATAATCCCGATCTCATCATCCAACGGCAGCGTTCCCAGGTCTGCGAATCAGACTGACTAAATGCCTACCGCTGAAATATTTACTTGGCGAATCTGAACACTTCCGTCACACTAATTTTTTCCCAGCGAAACGATATGAATTATCGAGAGTCCGCGTTACGCCTCATTCCCCTAATTTACGACGCCGCCGGATGCTGTCGAACGTTGGCCTGTCTTCCTGGAAGCCGTCGCTTCCGAGGTTCGCGGTGGACTTCTCCTCGCTGTACGCCCACAACACCAAGTCTCAGTCCGGATCATTGACCGCCATCTATGGCCTCGACAAGGAGATGCATCTTAAGCACGACGAAGAATATTCCGTCATCAATATCTACGCCCAGCGCGGCGCCCAGTCTCTTCTGCCTGGCAAAGCCATTCATGGGGGCATGCTCTTTTCGGACGCAGAGGTCATGCGCAGCGACTACTACCAGTGCTTCCTCAAACCCACCGACTTGTTTTACATCGGCGGGGGCATGGTCTCCGCCAGCGATTGCGAGGTGTCTTTCTTTTCCGTCCATCGCTCGCGCAGGCTCGGCCAATACACCGCGCAAGAACTGAAGCTTTTCGGCTTACTCCTGCCGCACCTTCAAAAAGCTCTCCGAATCCACCAGCACCTGCACACCGCTAAATCCAGTAGCGAAGCTCTCGTGCCGTCCCCCAGGTTAGTTTTGCTTGGTGAACGCTCGGTTCTTGTCGTGAATCAGTATGCCCGCAACATTCTGGCCCAACAATGGTTTGCCTTTCCTCAAGTCCTCGCTCGATCCTTCCACAACCACCCATCAAAAAAAGCACCTGTCATCCTGAACGCAGTGAAGGATCTGCTTTCTTAAATGGCCTATCGCAATTCCGGTTGATCCACCCGTTAATCGAAAAGGAGCGTCGGGTGGCCCAGGTACCGTTTTTTGGTACCTGGGTCTTGTGTTTGCCTTTCCTCAAGTCCTCGCTCGATCCTTCCACGACCACCCATCAAAAAGAACGCCTGTCATCCTGAACGCAGTGAAGGATCTGCTTTTCTGTGGCGCTAGCACATTTCGAATCGCGCAGCACACTCGAACCTCACCGCGCTCTTTGTTTTCCCTGAGCTGTACCCGACCTTCCATCTCGGTTTTTTCTTGCCTCTAGCTATCGGCTATCGGCTATCCTTCGCTCTTCCTTTCCCCCGCGGAGTTGTACCGGGCATTAAGTCTCGGTTTGTTTTTCTTGCCTCTAGCTATCGGCTATTGGCTATAAGCTATCGGCTCTCCTTTCCCCCCTCTCTGCTAAAATCTCCCCATGCTCGCCACTCCGCTCTCCATCGAAACTCTCCCTTCCATCGACCCCGCCACCAACCGCGTCCTCGCCGAAATCCCCCGCACTCCTCCCCTCGCCGTCCCGTCTCTCCTCGCCAAAGCCCGCGCCGCGCAACTCGCCTGGTCCCGCACCACCGTAGCCGACCGCTGCGCCCTCCTCCGCTCTCTGCAGTCCCTTCTCCTCCAGCGCGCCGAACTTCTCACCGACGCCGTCGTCCGCGAATCCGGCAAGCCTCGCGTTGAAGCTCTCTTCTCCGACGTCTTCATCTCCCTCGATTCCGCCGCCTATTTCGCCACTCACGCCGAAGCGCTCCTCCGCTCCGAAAAAATCCCGCACCACTCCACTCCCGCCCGCGCCAAGTCCGGCCTCCTCGTCTACGAACCCCTCGGCGTCCTCGCCATCATCTCTTCCTGGAACTATCCCCTCGCCATCCCCATCTCCCAGATCGCCGCTGCCGTCGCTTCCGGCAACGCCGTCCTCTGCAAGACCTCCGACTTCACTCCCGAGTGCGGCGCCCTCATCCAGCAACTCTTCCTCGACGCCGGCTTTCCTCCCGATCTCGTCACCATCCTTCAAGGCAGCGGCGACGTCGGCCAGGCCCTCATCGAATCCCGCCCCGACAAAGTCTTTCTTCACTGGCAGCGTCTTCACCGGCAAACACGTAGCTGAAGCCTGCGCCCGCTATCTCATTCCTTCCGTCCTCGAACTCGGCGGCAAAGATCGCCATGCTCGTTCTCGCGCGACGCCAATCTCGATGTCGCCTCCTCTGCTGCGCTTTGGGGCAGCTTCTCCAATTGCGGCCAGGTCTGTCTCTCCGTCGAACGTCTCTTCGTCGAAGAACCCGTCGCCGACTCCTTCATCAACCTCTGCATCGAAAAAACGCGCCAGCTTCGTCTCGGCCCCGGCTCCGATCCCGCCACCGATCTCGGCCCGCTCATCCGTCCCCAGCACGTCGCGCGCATGTCCGATCTCATCGCCGACGCCGTCCAAAAAGGCGCTCGCCTCCTCTATGGCGGCAATCCCCGCCCCGATCTCGGCCCCAATTTTTTCGAGCCCACCATCCTCACCAACGTCGATTCCTCCATGCATCTCTTTCAGGACGAAACCTTCGGCCCCATCATGGCCATTCAAGTCGTCCCCAACGCCGACGAAGCCGTCCGCCTCGCCAATCAATCCGAATTCGCCCTCGCCGCCAGCGTCTGGTCCTCCAACTCCGAAACCGCCCAACAAATCGCCCGCCGCCTTCGCGCCGGCACCGTCCTTATTAATGATGTCCTCACCGGCTTCGCCATCGCCGAAGCTCCTCACGGTGGCTCCGGCCTCTCCGGCTGGGGACGCACCCACGGCCTCGCCGGCTTCCGCGAAATGCTCCACACCAAGTACATCGACCACGATCTCCTCACTCGCTTCGAAAAGCCCTGGTGGTATCGCTACGGCAGCGATCTCGAATCCGCCGCCCTCGCCTTCCTCCATTTCGAATTTGGCGGCTTCTCCTCCCGCCTCTCCCACGCTCGCGCCGCCATGAAAACTTTTTTCCGCAACCACTGGTAAACTCTTCTTGTCACCCAAGGAGGCCCCATGTCCGACCCAACGACCCCTTCCACCCCATCCGCTCCCGCAGCACCCGCAACTCCCGCGGCGCTGCTCCTGCTGCTGCCGCGCGCCGCCGCCCGTCGCCGAAGCTCCCGCTCCCCAGAAACTAAAAACTCGCAAGCCCAAGCAGCGCGCCTGCGACGAAAAAGATGCGAAAGGGAAGTTGTGCGCCGGGCATCTCAAGCGCTGGTTCGAGCTGACCCCGAAGCCATCGCCCTCGTCGGCAGCAAGGACGCCGAAATCTATCGCTGCGAATTCTGCCAGACCCTCTATCGCCCCGATCCGTTGCAGCAGCCCAACAGCTACACGCTGCGCTACTAGCCCGCTTCGTTCGTTCTCACAGGGAAGGGAATCGCTCCGCCATGCCCAACGATCTCAACTCGCTCCCGCCTTCCGACGAATCCAACTGGATCTACGACTGGAACCTCGCCGCTCCCCCCGCCATTCCTCCCGGCACTCGCGTCGAGCTCAACGACGAAACCCTTCGCGACGGTCTCCAGAATCCTTCCGTCCACGACCCCACCCTCAAGGAAAAAATCGAAATCCTCCATCTCATGGAGGCCCTCGGCATCACCTCCGTCAATCTCGGCCTTCCCGGCGCCGGTCCGCGCGCTTACTCCGACGTCGAAGCCCTCGCACTCGAGATCGCCAACAATCGCATGCGCATCTCGCCCAATTGCGCCGCCCGCACCGTTGAAGCCGACATCCGTCCCATCGCCGACATCTCCGCAACGCGCAGGCATCCCCATTGAAGCCGCCACCTTCCTCGGCTCCAGCCCCATTCGTCGCTTGGTCGAAGATTGGTCCGTCGACCATCTCGAGCGCACCACCGAACACGCCGTCCGTTTCGCCGTCGCTCACAATCTGCCTTCGATGTACGTCACCGAAGACACCGTCCGCACCGATCCCTCCACCGTCAAACGCCTCTACTCCGCCGCCATCCGCGCCGGCGCTCGTTCCATCGTCCTCTGCGACACGGTCGGTCACGCCACTCCCCAGGGCGCTTACAACCTCACGCGCTTCGTCATCGACGAAGTCGTCCAGCCCTCCAACGAAAAAATTCGCGTCGATTGGCACGGCCACCGCGATCGCGGCCTCTCCATCGCCAACTCACTCGCCGCCGTCGCCGCCGGAGCCACCGCAGTCCACGGCGTCGCCCTCTCTCTCGGCGAACGCGTCGGCAACACTCCCATGGAACTGCTCCTCGTCAATCTCCAGCTCATGGGCCTCATCGATCACGACCTCACCTACCTCCGCGCCTATTGCGAAACCATCGCGCGCGCCACTCACACCGTCATCCCTCCCAACTATCCCGTCTTCGGCCGCGACGCCTTCCGCACCGCCACCGGAGTCCACGCCGCCGCCATCGTCAAAGCCCTCAAAAAACACGATCGCCGTCTCGCCGACGCCGTCTACAGCGGCGTCCCCGCGCACCTCGTCGGCCTCGAACAAGTCGTCGAAATCGGCCCCATGAGCGGCAAATCCAACGTCCTCTATTGGCTCGCGCGCCACGGCATCCCCGCCGACGATGCCCTCGTCAATCGCATCTTCGACGCCGCCAAATCCTCCCCCCGCGTCCTCTCCGACTCCGAAATCTCCTCCCTCTGCTCCCCCAGTACCTCCGACCGTAACGGTTGAGCCTCACCCTCCTCCGACGTTACTTTCTTGGAATATTCTCCAGTGGTATCCTTTGCTGAAACCCCGACTAGCCGGAACGGAATGTTTTTCTAGGACGTTGCTCGTGGGAATGCATGCGCTCGATTTTCCTTTGAACTAAACCAGTTTCTTGGCTCTATGGGTGCGTGGAGACAGCGGCACTTTAAAAGGAGGCAGCCATGACCGACCCTGCTCGCCGTTGGAGCTGTGTCATGACGCTGGTCCACGCCGGGCTTTTCTCGATTTACCTTTCACTCGTAATCATCGTTTCGCATGAAATGAAAAGCGGAAAGTCATGGTCCAATTCACTTTATAGGTCTTTGTTCCACCCCCGCGGGCTCATCTTCGATGATGACCGCGGCGACATCTGCTCATTTTTGTTGGTCTGGGGAGTTGCTGTTGTTCTTTTTGTCGTTGCCCTGGTATTCGCGAGCTTTCCAGGAACTCGAACTTTCTTCGCTTTTCTTAGTGGTCTTTTGAGTGTCGTTCTTTACCCGGGTGCCTGCTTACTGCAAAACGACCGTCAGCTGTTCCTGTGGACGGAGTTGCTAGTCTCGATTGTTCTTTTCGTCCTGTTCGTGTCTGGAAAGAGCCCTTTGTCCAGAGGAACTAACATCGCACTACTGATCTTGCATTTCGTTCTTTGGGCGTGGCTCGGAGGGGGGCACGATCTGCAGCGAGGATGGTACCTTCTGTGGCCGCGATCAAGCTTCTACATGCCAGCTCACGAGTTCGCATGGCTCGTCTATCCCTTACTTGCTTGCTCTTCCGCTCTTTTCTGCATGCTGGACAACCACCTGACTTCGCCAGCTGGACCGGCGACAAACGCTTCTTTGGGCTAGTTCGCCCGAGCGCGTGGCACGCTCCGCATACCGCCTCATTCCAACCGTCTCGCCAACAACTCACGCGACCAGACACCTCTTGGGTGGCCTACCCTTCGCGCTTTTTGCGAAGGGTGGGTCCCTTCCGTTCAGCAAGCTCTACACGACAAGGTATGTTTTTCTGCTCGCCTCGCACGCGTTCCACATTCTATGTGGCCACACCGTGCCTCGACGTTGCCACTCCCTCATCTCTCCGCCATCCCGCTTTCCGCCCCTCCCCATTTCCTGCTACTGTTTCTCTGATCACCCATGCCCTTGACCCGTTTCCTCCACCTGTCACATCGACCGGTGTATCCATCCCTCCTTTGCGTTATCCTTTTTCTTATGCCTCTTCGCTCCTCTCTGGCGTCTCCGGCTCGCCAGTCCGCGGCCCCGCCTCTCCCCGCCAATCCGCGCGTCCAATCCGCCCTGCAGTGGTTTTCCGCCAACGAATCCTGGATCGACGACCTCCAGGTCCGTCTCACCTCCATCCCCGCTCCCTCCTTCCAAGAACAGCAACGCGCCGACGCCGTCCGCTCTCTCCTCGCCGCCGAAGGCCTCTCCGTTTCCACCGACAAACTCGCCAACGTCATCGCCGAACTCCCCGGCTCCGGTCCCAACTCGCACGAAGTCGTTCTCCTCACCGCTCATCTCGACACCGTCTTTCCCGCCGGCACTCCCATCAACGTTCATCGCGACGGCCGCCGCATGGAAGCTCCCGGCATCTCCGACAACGGCACCGGCCTCGCCGCTCTCATCGCCATCGCCCGCGCCATTCAATCCTCTGGCATCAAGCCCCAGCGCACCATTCTCTTCGCCGCCAACGTCGGTGAAGAAGGCGAAGGCAATCTCCGCGGCATGCGCGCGCTCATCGACGCCTACCGCACTCGCCTCCACTCCGTCATCGTTCTCGACGGCTCCGGCATCGATCACGTCACCACCAAGGCCCTCGCCTCCCGTCGTCTCGAAGTCACCATCACCGGTCCCGGCGGCCACAGTTGGTCCGACTACGGCATGGTCAATCCCATCAACGCTCTCGTTCGCGCCTCCGTCCGCTTCATTTCCACTCGCGTTCCCACCACTCCCCGCACCACTCTCAATCTCGGCCAGATCGAAGGCGGCACCTCCGTCAATTCCATTCCTCACCAGGCCCGCCTCAAAGTCGATCTGCGTTCCGAAAATGAGGATGAAATTGTTCGTCTCGAATCCGCTCTCCGCGAGTGCGTCGCTGCTGGCGTCAAAGATGAAAACGACAACACCCGCGACCGCACCAAGGGCAAGCTCGATTGGAAGGTCACTGTCATCGGCAGCCGTCCCGGCGGTGAACTCCCCGCCGATTCTCCGCTTCTCGCATCCCTCCGCGCCGCCGACGACTTCATCTCCAATCAATCGCGCATTGAACGCTCCTCCACCGACGCCAACATCCCTCTCTCGCTCGGCATCGATGCCATCGCCATCGGCGCTGGCGGCACCGGCGGCGGCGCGCACTCCCTTCAGGAGTGGTACGACGCCACAGGCCGCGAACTCGGCTTGCAACGCGCTCTTCTGATTCTTTTGAGTTCTTCCGGGCTGGCTAAATAAATCGCTTCAGGAAAGGACCTTCATGCAAGCGCCGCGCCTCGCTCTCGTCTCGCTCTTGCTCGTCGCCATCCCCGCGCTCGCTCAGGTTCCCACCAAGAAACCCTCGCTCGCCGATCGCACCACCTACTACACTCACGGCCGCATTTACACCAACGATCCCGCCGCTCCCTGGGCCGCCGCTCTCGCCGTCCGTGACGGCAAAATTTTCTGCATCGGCTCCCTCGCTCACGTCCTGCTCGATTGTGGCGGCGCCGAAGCCGATGCCGACACCTACAATCTCAACGGCAAATTCGTCATGCCCGGCTTCAATGACGCCCACACGCACCTGGGCGGCGCCGCTCGCGACAAACTCGCCCTCCGCCTCAACGGCGTCACTTCCGTCGACGAGCTCAAAAGCAAAGTCCGCGATGCCGTCATCAAGGCCAAGCCCGGCCAGTGGATTTACGGTTCCGGCTGGGACCAGACTCTTTTCCCCGACAAGCAATTTCCCAATCGCCTTCAGCTCGACGAAGTCGCTCCGCAAAATCCCGTCTTCCTCGTTCACATCTCCGGACACGTCGCCGTCGCCAACTCCGAAGCCCTCAAGAAAGCGGAAATCTTTCCGGACACTCCCAATCCCTCCGGCGGCGAAATCGATCATCTCCCCGACGGTGAACCCTCCGGCCTTCTCAAAGAAGGCTCCGCCCTGCAACTCGTCGAACAGCGCATCCCCGATCTTTCCGACGCCGATCGCCGCCGCGCCATCGAACTCGTCCTCGCCGAACTTTCCGCCAACGGCGTCACTTCCGCTCAAGACAATTCTTCCTGGGAAGATTTCCTCACCTACAAGGAAATGAAGGAGCAGAACGCCCTCACCGTCCGCATCACCGAATGGCTGCACTTCTCCGATCCCCTCAACAATCTTCAGGATCTTCGCGCCGAAGGCGGCACCACCGATCCCTGGCTCAAAATCGGCGCGCTCAAACTCGTTCTCGATGGCGCTCTCGGATCCCGCACCGCCGCGCTCAACGCTCCCTACTCCGACGACCCCAACACCTCCGGCATCATGACCATCGACACCGAAACTCTCAAAGCCATGGCCATCGAACGCGACCGCGTCGGCTTCCAGATCGCCTTCCACGCCATCGGCGACAAAGCCAACCACGTCGCCCTCGACGTCTTCGACTCTCTCGTCCGCGTCAATCCTGCGCGCGATCGCCGCGATCGCATCGAACACGCCCAGGTCGTCGCTCCCGAAGATCTCCCCCGCTTCGGCCGACTCAAAATCGTCGCCTCCATGCAGCCTTCTCACGAAACCAACGATCTGCGCTGGGCCGAAGCGCGCCTCGGTCCCGAACGCTCCAAGGGCGCTTACGCGTGGAATTCCATTCAACAGGCTGGCGGCATTCTCGCCTTCGGCACCGACTATGACGTTGAGCCCATCAATCCGCTCCGCGGCATCTATGCTTGCGTCTCTCGCGAACTCCCCGAAGGCGGCCCCGCCGGAGGCTGGGAGCCTCAGGAAAAACTTCCTCTCGCCGATTGCATTCGCGCCTACACCACCGGCTCCGCCTACGCCGAATTCGAAGAGTCCCGCAAAGGTCAGCTCAAAGTCGGCCAGTTCGCCGACTTCGTCATCCTCTCCTCCGACCTCACCAAAGATTCCCCCCAACAAATCCTCAACACCAAAGTCCTCCGCACCGTAGTCGGCGGCAAAACCACCTTCTCCTCCGACCAATAATCTCCCCCCGCTACAATATGGACTGGCGATGTTTATCCATATCTAACTGAATTGCGTATATTGTCACTCTGAGTAATGCCAAGGACCTGCTTTTCAATCGCGCCACCACAATCCCAAATCACCGCCCCGGGTGTATGTTTCGCGAACGCTGGATCTTCTCTTGCTATTGGCTATCGGCGATGAGCAATCCGCCATTAGCCCAGCCAACCTCTCTCCATCCGCATCCACCCATCCACTTCCTCGCCTCCACCACTCTGTGTATCCCTCATTTCCCGCGTTACCAATTCTCCCTCTCTGTTAACACGCTTTAACGTGTTTCTGCCGTCCCCATCGTATGGAACTTCGCTATCCAACACGTAGCATCAACTGTGTCATGAACAATCAACCGCCCGAAACACAACAACCCACTTCCAACCAAAACCAATCTCCATCTCCGCAAAATTCCCACGGCGCCACTCTCCAGCAGATGGACGCGCAAAAAGTCACCTCCGCCCACTGGAAAATCATGTTCATTTCCGGCATGGGCTTTTTCACCGACGCCTACGACCTCTTCATCATCGGCGTTGTCATGGCCATCCTCAAAGATCAGTGGCATCCCAGCAAACTCCAGGTCAGCCTCGTCACCTCCACCGCTCTGCTTTCTGCCGCTATCGGCGCCTTGCTCTTCGGCCGCGTCGCCGACATGCTCGGCCGCAAACGCATCTACGGCATCGAATGTCTCGTCCTCTCCGCCGGAGCGCTCGCCTCCGCCTTCTCTCCCAATATCATCTGGCTCATCGTTCTTCGCTTCATCCTCGGCGTCGGTATTGGCGGAGACTATCCCGTCAGCGCCACCATCATGTCCGAGTACTCCGGCAAATCGTCTCGCGGGATGCTCGTCTCCCTCGTATTCGCCATGCAAGCCGCTGGATTGATCGTCGGCCCGCTTCTCGCCGCCGCGTTCCTCTCCACCCATCTCTCTCACAATCTGATCTGGCGATTGCTTCTCGCCGTTGGCGCGATTCCTCCGCTCCTCGTCTTCTATTGGCGTCGCCGCGTTCATGAAACGCCGCGCTTCCTGCTCGCTCAGGGCCGCCAGGCGGAATTTCAAAACGCCGCCCAATCCGTTTTTTCCGAGGGCAAAGAAGCCAATCCCTCCGAAACTTCTCACAACGATCCCAAGCCTTCCCAACAAACCAATTCCCCTCAGCAACCCGATCACCACCAACCTTCATTCTGGGAAGGTTTTCGCACCTTGGCGGGCAATCGCCTTTGGCGCAAATATCTGATCGGCGCCAGCCTCGCCTGGTTCCTCATGGACTTCGCCTACTACGGCAACACCGTCAGCAGCCCCGCCATTCTCGGCGCCCTCACTCCCCACGCCAGCCTCCTGCGCCACACCCTCACTACCTTATTGATCTTCGCCTTCGCCGCTGCTCCCGGCTATTTCGTCGCCGCCTGGACCATGGACAGAATCGGCCGCAAAACCATTCAGAACGTCGGCTTCGCCGTCATGGCCGCCTGCTTCTTCGGCATGGCCTTCATCCCCGACGTCGCCAAACACGTCGTCCCTTTCCTCATCCTCTACGCCATCAGCTACTTCTTCACGGAGTTTGGCCCCAACGCCACCACCTTTATCTATCCCGCCGAATTATTTCCCGTGCAGGCCCGCACCACTGGACATGGCATCGCCTCCGCGCTCGGCAAAATTGGCGCATTCGTCGGCGTTTTTCTTTTTCCCTTTTTTATGCACTGGCATGGCTTGATGGCCGCGGAAATCGCCGCTGCCATCGTCAGCGTCCTGGGCCTTGTCGTCACTTGGGCCATGCTCCCGGAAACCAAGGGCAGAAGCCTGGAAGAAGTCACCGGCGAAAACACCTCCCAGCCACGCTCCGATCCCGCCCCCGCCAATCCCCAACCCCAGCAACAACCCCAACGCCAGCCCGCCGCCTAACCTCTCACACGAACCGCACTCCCGCGATATCGCAACTCCTGATCCAATTCCTCTCAGCGTCCCATCGAAACGGTGCGCGTCGCCTCTGGCTATTGGCTATAAGCTATTGCGGGTGCCCCAGGTATCGCTTTTTGATACCTGGGTCTTGGGTTTGACTTTGCTCTTTGCTCTTAGCTATTAGCTATCAGCTATCGGCTTTCTTACGTCTTCCCGTTCCTCTTCCTCACCACCACCCCCACCAGAAACGCCACCACCACCAAATTAATCACCATCACCGCAATCCTCACCGGCGTCGTGTGCCGATACAATTCCCAAATCTCCAGCGGGATCGCCGACGCCGTGATCACGATCGTCATCCACTCCGCCCACCGCTTCATGTACCACAGCCCAATTCCTTCCGTTAGAAACAATCCCGCGTACACAAACGCCCCCACCCCAATCTCCTTAATCTTCACCGGCGTCAGCGATGCCGCCTTCAATAAAAATCTCCCCACATACCGCCCGCCCGGATTCAGCCCTGTCCTCCGCACCCATTCCGTCATCACTCCCAGCAGGTCCACGTGCATCAGTCGCATCGCTTCCACGCCCACCGCGATTAGCAGTACCGTCTGCACGAACTTGTACACCCCGATCGCCTTCACCCACCGTTCATCGATTTTCATCGCACCCTTCCGCCGTATTACAATCACTTCTGCGTGAGCCGCTCCCCCACCTCATCCATCTCACGCCAGGGAAGGCTATGCTGAAACTCATCGTTCTTGCGTCTCTCATCACTCTCGGTGTTGTCTCCGCCAACTCGCAATCCAACTCCAGCTCCGACTCCACTCCACCCTTCGGCCCTTCCAATCCCTTCTACGCTCCCAGCACCTTACCCTTCCACGCCCCGCCCTTCGACAAGATTAAGGATACCGACTACCAGCCCGCCATCGAAGCCGGCATGGCTCAGGAACTCTCCGAAATGGAAGCCATCGCCAACGATCCCGCGCCTCCCACTTTCGACAACACCCTCGTCGCCATGGAAAAGTCCGGCCGCCTTCTCGCCCGCGCCCAGGCCGCCTTCTCCGCCGTCACCGGTGCCAACACCAATCCCACTCTCCAGAAAGTCCGCTCCGATCTCGCTCCCAAGCTCTCTGCCCATCATGACGCCATCTACCTCAATTCCAAACTCTTCGCCCGTGTCTCCACAATCTACAAACAGCGCGACTCCCTCCATCTCGATTCCGAATCCGCTCGCCTCCTCCAGGTCGTTTACGACGACTTCGTCCACGCCGGCGCCAACCTGTCCGACGCCGATAAAGCCCAACTCAAGAAGCTCAACGAAGAGATTTCTACCCTCTCCGACTCCTTCTCCACCAAACTACTCGCCGCCACCAAGGAAGGCGCGTACTTTACCACCGATAAGGCCGCTCTCGCCGGCCTAACTGACGCCCAGATCGCCGCCGCTGCTCAAGCCGCCCAGAAACGCAAGCAGGAGGGCTACCTTCTCCCGCTCCAGAACACCACCCAGCAGCCCGATCTTTCCTCGCTCTCCAATCGCGACACCCGCCAGGCTCTCTTCGAAAAATCCTGGAATCGCGCGGAACGTGGCGACGCCAACGACACCCGCGACGTCCTCGTCCACATCGTCCAGCTCCGCGCCCGCCGCGCGCAACTCCTCGGCTATCCTAATCACGCGGCATGGAAGCTCGAAGATCAAATGGCCAAAACTCCCGAAGCCGCCATCAAGTTCATGGACGCCCTCGTCCCCGGCGCCACCTCCAAGGCCAACTCCGAAGCCGCAGACATTCAGTCCCTCATCAACTCCCAGGGCCAAAGCTTCACTCTCGCTCCCTACGACTGGAATTTCTACGCCGAACAGGTCCGCAAAGCCAAATTCGATCTCAACGAAGCCGACGTCAAGCCCTACTTCGAACTCAACAATGTCCTCCAGAATGGCGTCTTCTACGCCGCCAATCAGCTCTACGGCATCACCTTCCACGAACGCCACGACATCCCCGTCTACCAGCCCGATGTCCGCGTCTTCGAAGTTCACAACGCCGATGGCTCCGTCCTCGCCCTCTTCTATTGCGATTACTTCAAGCGCGACAACAAAAACGGCGGCGCCTGGATGTCCGGCTTCGTCCACCAATCGCAACTCCTCAACGAAATCCCCGTCGTCTACAACGTCGCCAATCTCCCCGCGCCCGCTCCCGGCGAACCCGCACTCATCACCTTCACTGACGTCACCACCATGTTCCACGAATTCGGCCACGCCCTTCACGGCATGTTCAGCAACTGCCGCTATCCCTCGCTCTGCGGCACCAACGTCGCCCGCGATTTCGTCGAATTTCCCTCCCAGTTCAACGAGCACTGGGCTCTCTATCCCGCCGTCTTCGATCACTACGCTCGCCACTACAAAACCGGCGAACCCATGCCCGCCGATCTCGTCGCCAAAATCCGCAAAGCCTCCAAGTTCAATCAAGGCTATCTCCTCACCGAACTCGTCGCCGCCGCCGAACTCGACATGCAATGGCACATCCTCCCCGCCTCCGCTCCTCTTCAGGATTCCGACGCCTTCGAAAAGCAAGCCCTCGAAAAAACACACCTTCTCCTCCCCGCGGTTCCCCCGCGCTATCGCTCCTCCTACTTCAGCCACATTTTCAACAGTGGATATTCCGCCGGCTACTACGCCTATCTCTGGTCCGAAATGCTCGATGACGACGCCTACCAGTGGTTCGAAGAAAACGGCGGACTCACTCGCGCCAATGGCGACCGCTTCCGCCAGATGGTCCTCTCCCGCGGCAACACGCAAGACCTCGCCTCCATGTACTCCGCCTGGCGCGGCCACCCACCCTCAGTAGAACCAATGCTAAAATTCCGCGGCCTCCAGCCTTAGCGCCTCCCACCAAGGAGCGCGTTGACTCGCGGTCCTTGGTGCATACTTGCTAACTTACGAAACTCTCCGCTCCGGAGCCGCCCGATGCGAAAACTCCTCTTCGCCATCAACATCACCCTCGACGGCTGTGTCGACCACACCAAACAACTCCCCACCGACGAAACCCTCCACTTCTTCGCCCAACTCCTCCGCGATGCCGACCTGCAGGTCTTCGGCCGCAAAACCTACGAACTCATGGTCCCCTATTGGCCCGAAGTCGCGAACAATCCTTCCAGCTCTCCGGCAAATGCCGATTTCGCCCAGGCCTTCGTCTCCATCAACAAAGTCGTCTTCTCGCGCACTCTCACCAGCACCGATGCTCCCAATACCCGAATTCTTCAAGCCGATCTTCACGACGAAATCCTCAAACTCAAAAAGGAATCCGGCCGCAACATTTTGGTCGGCGGCGTCAGTCTTGCCTCCCAACTCATCGAATTGGGCCTCGTCGATGAATTCCTCTTCGTCGTCTCTCCCGTCATAGCCGGTGAAGGCGACCGCCTCTTGCCAGGCGTCGTCCTCGCCAAGCAACTCCACCTGAATCTCCGCAACTCCAAAATCTTCCAATCCGGCGCCGTCGCCCTCCACTACTCCACCCGCTAGCGCTGCCTAGCGACCCTCGTCATGGTCACTGAAGAACTAGCGATCCCGCGAGCTATTGCTTCCGCATCTTGCCTGCGTGTTACCATACCCATCAGTAACCTATGAACTTCTTCAAACCATCCGCCCCAACTCCCGCGCAATTGCAGCGCCTGGAAAAAATTCGCGCCAGAGGGCGTAATCACTACATCTTCTACGAGGGAATCTTGGCTTGGGGCCTGCCGATGTTCTTGTTTAACGCAATATGGGACTGGCACCGCGACTTCGGCTGGCATATTCCCTCGAATGCGATTCTCCACAGTTTTTGGCTCTCTCTTCCTCTAAGACTGGCTTTTTTTCTCGTCGCAGGCTATTTCTGCGGCGCTAAAATATGGAAGAGCGAGATTTCGGAATTCGAAGATGTGTTCAGCGCCCCGACTCTGCTTAACCCGCAAAAGTAGGCCCCTCCCACCCCACACGATCTAAAATCCATCCGGGAAGTTCGCACTCCTCCACAGCAGGGAATCCCCCGCAATTACCATTTGGAACTCCCCGCATCTTCTTCCGCCTGCCGTCCTGCTTCTTGACCTATCCTGATCTCAAGCCCATTTCGATCAAAACCGCAAAATTTACAATCGAGGTGCTCTCATGTTTCCCATCCGCCGTCTCTTCGCCCTTCTCGCCCTGGCCGCTCTCTTCTCCTATCCCGCCGCCTCGCAGCAGGGAATCGTCTACACCGCCACCGTCATTCCCGCCATCTCGCAATCCGCTGGCACCACCACGGTCCGCATTCAAATCTCTTTCTTCACCACCGACGCCGAACTCGCTCAGATCAAACAGGCCTTCGGCCAGGGTGGCACCGACGTGGGCATGTCGGTCCTCCGCTCCATGAGCAAGGGTTACATCTCAGTTGCCGGACAGGGTGGCCGCAAAATCTACGCCGCCATTGTGCAGAGCTCTCCCGAAGGCAAGCGCCTCGTCCTCGTCACCGAACACATCCTCTCCGAGTACGAAAAAAGCCAGAACGCCCGCGCCTCCGACTATCCTCTTACCATCGCCAGAATTCAGTTTGATCCCACAGGCAATCCACTCAACGGCAAGGTCTATTCCGCCGTCAAAGTCAGCGTCACTCCCGACGGCTTCCTCGACGTTGACTCCCAAACCCCAAACACCGGCACCATCATCAACATCGCCCAAGCCAACTAACCAACCGCGCCCGCTCCCGCTCAAGGAGCGCAGCTTCGAAACAACTCGCCGCTAGCCTCTTCAATATCCGCCCTCCTTCGCTAAGGCCAGCTCAGCCGGCTCTTGTCCGTTCCTCTTTACTGCGGCATCCAACCGGTAGTCGCTACGCGCAACATTGCCCCGGCCAACGAACAAACCGCACCGCAAGCCTTGATTTTTGCGACTCCTCTTTATTGCGGCATCCACCCCGTCGTCACCACCTTCAGCCCCGCCTTCTTCTGCGCCTTCACGCTCGCGTCGAACGCGTCCGACGCATTTTGCGTAATCTCGAAACTCCGGCAGCTCGGCGCCTCTATCGTCTTCAAGTTGTAATTTGCTTTGGTGTCCCGCTGAAAATTCGCCCCATAAGTATCCATCTGCCCATCGCTATACCGGAACCACGCGCTGTAATACACCGTCTGCCCCGATTTCGCGCTGCACCACATCAAGTTCCGCGCATCTTGCGGCCGCGCATTCCCGATAGGCACCCCAAAACAAACCAGCATCAATACGACGAAAACATTCTTCATCATTGCCATCACTCCTAAAAAGCTGCGACTCCCCGCGAGAATACACCAAACCGGTTCTCAAGGATGAACCACTTTTCCCGCAACAAGACACCGTTCTGGGTGCCGCATCCTTTCGCGCGACGTTTCGCGAAAGGATGCGCCTCTTCCGGTACGCACCACTCCCCCCACCTGAGTCGCGATAGACAGGAACATATGCCCCGCCACCGGTGTCTACTTGAATGCAGGGTGGTCCGTAGTCGGTTCTGCCGTCACGCGGCGTCGTAGACTAGCATTTCGCTCCAGAAAATGGCGAGCCTTTGAACCGCACATTCATCACAGCTTCCATCTACCTGGCTTCGGCAGTCGCTACTTCTTGGCTATGGGCCAGTCACCTCAACGACTCGTCTCCTCCACGAGTGCTCGTGTTCTATTGGGTTCTGTTTGTCTGCATACCGCTGTTCTTTGTGTTCGTCTATTCACGCAGCCTTGCCCGCAATCAATCCTCTCAATCCTCTTTGCAACTCACTGCTGCGGTCCATTTATTTCTTGCCCTCATCGCAACCTTCATGTTCGGCAACTATGCGCGACGGATCCACAACCTGGATTTGCCCGACGCCATCGTTTGGGCGCTTCTGGCTTTCTTTGTGGTCGTATGGACCACGTTCTTTGTAAGCGCGCTCTTTCTGGTATTCCGCAGGAAATCCTCACTGGCGACATTCGCTTCTTTCTTGCTTTGGCCCTATTGGCTTCTGATTGCTCTTCTGTTCACTAACCGTTACTTTGCCGCAGACTTCTTGCCCGCCACCGTTCGCTTCATCTGCTTTCTCACTCCCATTTTCCTCGCGTTTGCGGCTGGCGGCCTCACTTGTCACCCGAAAATTGCCCACGCCGCAGCCCTCGCGGGCTTGGCTGCGTTTCCGTGGATTTACACCGACATTTGGCGGGGAAATATCTACTGGAACGAATGGATAGCGTTCAACGTGCCCGACGAAGAACTTTTCAGGTACAACGTCCTTGCTCCAGCAATCGCATCGATCCTTGCCGTTGCCCTGCTGATACTTGCGGTCGCCATCGCCGGTCTCCGACTCCTCCCGAATCGTGTTGCTATTCGCGGCGTGCCATTCTCCCATCGCACCTGGCCCGCTTTTCTCGTGTGTTTTTTCTTCCTCGCGGTTTGGTTTAGTCAATCGGTAATGCCGTACCGATTACCCGGAGCCGTTGATTATTCAAGCTGGCCCCTCCTTCAGATATTGCACGTCCAGAAGCACGGGCTGCAATTTCAAGAAACGTGCGTAAAGGTGAGGGGACACAGGGGCACGCCAGAGTCCATATATGTCTCTTGGAATGAGCGGCGACTGTTTGAGTATCGGTTTCGGCAGAGAACCGCAAACGTGGACATGCCAAAACCGCTGGCTGATCGCATCATGGCATTGATTCAGTCCTCAAAGGCGCTGAAATCGGATCGAAAGCCGATCAAGCCACTCAGAAGATGGAATGATGAAGCTTGGTACCTTACCGGCGAGGATCTGGGTTTGCAAGCCTACACGCGAGAAAATCAGTCGGCGATCCCCCAAGAGGTGCTCGGCCTTTTTGATGACATCGCAACACTCCCTCGCACCCAGGAAACCTCAATCGACAGGAAAGATGTCTGCCTTGGATTCTGTTACGACGGCCTCTCCGCTCTGGGCGCACTCTATGCGAATCATAGGTGCAACAATGAATTATCAAGTAACGGTTACGTTTGTCGTTGATTCCCGCTTGATCAGATGAATCGTCAGCCGGGTTCGCACCCTTTTGCGAAAGGCCGGGCTCCTACGATACCCACGATCTAAAATCCCCGCCACGCACCATCCCTCTTTCAAACCCCACCGCATTCCGTAGTACGATGCTTCCCGCACGCATCCTCGCGCCCGGAGGTCACCTCTTGCATCGAGTACGAACTCTCGCCCTCGCCATCGGCCTCTCCTCATTCCTCCTACCCGCATTAGCTCAAGACCCACCCCAACCCGCCAACGCCCTCACCATCCCCGCTCCTCACGCCAAGCCACTCCGCCTCAAGCACATCCTCGTCATCTCCCAAACCAAAGGCTTCGAGCACGACTCCATCCCCGACGGCATGGCCGCCTTCTTCAACATGGGCCACGACACCGGCCTCTGGGACACCACCCTCCGCACCGACACCGAACTCCTCACCAAAAAAGATCTTGGCCGCAATGCCAAAAATCTCGATTACTTCGACGCCGTCGTCTTCATGAGCACCACCGGCGAGCTCGATCTCGACGACTCCCAGAAAGCCGACCTCCTCTCCTTCATCAAAACCGACGGCAAAGGCTTCGTCGGTGTCCACGCCGCTCTCGACACCAATTACAAATGGCCCGAATACGGCGAAATGATCGGCGGCTATTTCGACGAGCATCCCTGGATGACCTTCAACGCCCCCATCGTCAACGAAGACCCCACCTTTCCCGCCGTTCGACACTTTCCCCAAGCCTTCGTAAAATATGATGAGATCTATCAGCCCAAATCTTGGTCGCGCGATAAGGTGAACGTGCTGCTCTCTCTCAATCCCAACAAGCTCAACTACGACAACAACCCCCGCATTCACCGCATCGATCACGATTTCCCCGTCGCCTGGGACAAAATGTACGGTAAGGGCCGCGTCTTCTATTCCACGCTCGGCCACACCGAAGAAGCCTGGAGCGACCCCGACATCCGCAAAATGTATTTTGAGGCCGTCAAGTGGGTTCTCGGCATGACCGAAGGCAGCACCGCTTCTCACCCTCGGCCCTGAGCCTGGAGGCATGGTTTACCTGATGAATCGTTTTCGTTCCGTCGCTCCTCGATTGGCCATCTCCGCCGCTCTGTTGCTCATCGGCCTCGCCGTTTCCTCCGCCCAATCGCAGACACAATCTCAATCCCAATCACAATCACAATCGCAAACTCCTTCCTCCACTCCTCCTAAGCCTCCCAGTGTCGCCAAGCAAAACGACAAAATGGTCACGCAGACCTATTCCCCCGCCGCCATCGCCGACGGCAAAGCCCTCTTCCAGCAATCCTGCTCCTTCTGTCACGGCCGCGATGCCGGCGGCGGAGAGACCGGCCCCGACCTCACTCGCTCCACTCTCGTCGCCGAAGATTCTCGCGGCAACAAAATCGCTCCTGTCATTCGCAATGGTCGCATCGACAAGGGCATGCCTCCATTTCCGCTCCCCGACAAGCAGATCGCCAGCCTCGTCGCCTTCATCCACTCTCAGCGCAACGCCGCTCTCGCCAACAAAGGTGGGCGCCGTGGCGTTGATGTCGCCGATCTCCAGACCGGCAATGTCGAAGCCGGCCGCCAATACTTCAATGGCGCGGGTGGCTGCTCCGTCCTGCCACTCTCCCACCGGCGATCTCGCCAACATCGCCTCCCGTTTTCGCGGTCTCAAGCTCGAAGAGCAGATGCTCTTTCCCCGTCACGCCAAATCCAAAGTCACCGTCACTCTTCCCGGCGGCCAGTCCATCACCGGCACCCTCGCCTATCTCGACGAGTTCACCGTCGGCCTCCATGATTCTTCCGGCGTCTATCACTCCTGGCGTATCCCCGACGTCCAATACAAAGTCGATGCTCCCGTCATGGCTCACGCCGATCTGCTTCCTAAATACACGGACGCCGACGTCCACAATCTGATGGCCTATCTCCAAACTTTGCGCTGACTATGAACTCACTGCATCGAACTCCCATTCGCATCGCGCTTCTGCTCACCGTCATCGCCACGGCTGGCATCCTCATCGCTTCGCCCAGCCCCCTCTTCGCGCAAGGCGTCGACAATCAAATGCTCCTCCATCCTCCCGCCGACTCCTGGCCCGGCTATCACGGCGACTATTCCGGCAAGCGCCACAGCTCGCTCACCCAGATCACACCCGACAACGTCAAAAATCTCTCCCTCGCTTGGGCCTTCCAGACCAATCAAACCGCCCAAATCAAATCTTCGCCGCTGCTAGTTGACGGCATTCTGTATTTCACCGTTCCCAATAACGTCTGGGCCGTCGACGCCCGCTCCGGCCACCAGATATGGCACTTCACCTATCCCACCAAAAAAGGCGAATTCATCGGCCATCGTGGCGTCGCCATGTACAAGGACTGGCTCTTCTTCACCACTCCCGACGCCCACCTCGTCTCTCTCAACGCCAAAGACGGCTCCATCCGCTGGGATAAAGTCATCGCCGACGTCGACCTCGGCTACTGGTCCACCATGGCTCCTCTCGTCATTCGCAATCACGTCATCGCCGGCGTCGGCGGCGATCTCGACAATCTCCCCGGCCTCATCCGCTCCTTCGATCCGGAAACCGGCGAAGTCCAGTGGCAATGGAACGCCACCCCTCCCGCCGGCACTCCCAACGGCACCACCGGCGGCACCACTTGGATGACCGGCACCTACGACCCCGATCTCAACCTCCTCTATTGGGGCACCGGCAATCCCACTCCCGTGCTCAATGGCTCCACTCGCCCCGGCGACAATGAGTGGACCTGCAGCATCGTCGCCCTCAATCCAGACACCGGCAAACTCGTCTGGGGTTTTTCCGTCTCCCCACACGACACTCACGATTGGGACGCTGTCGAAACTCCCGTCCTCGTGGACGCCGACTTCCACGGTCAACCCAGAAAATTGCTCATCCAGAGTTCCCGCAACGGTTTCTTTTTCGTCCTCGATCGCACCAACGGCAAGAATCTCCTCACCGTTCCTTTCGGCCCCACCAATTGGACTCTCGGCATCGATCCCCAGGGCCGCCCCATTCCCAATCCCGACAAAGAGCCCAAGCCCGATGGCCGCTTGATCTCTCCCGACGAAGATGGCGTCACCAACTACCGCTCTCCCAGCTTCGATCCCAACACCGGCCTGTTCCTCGTCGATGCGCGAGAGAGCTGGTCCATCTATTTCGCTAAGCCCGCCGACGGCACCTACGGTTGGGCCGGCGCCGATTACGACATCTGGAGCAAAAGCGCCCTTCAGGCCATCGATTACCAGACCGGCAAGCCTCGCTGGACCCACGAGCTCGGCGAAAATTCCCGCGCCGGCGTCCTCACCACCGATTCCGGCCTCACCTTCACTGGCGATTCCCACGGCAACATCCTCGCCCTCGCCACCGCCGACGGCAAAACCCTCTGGCATTCCGGCACCGGCGCGCCCATGCAAACCTCTCCCATCACCTATCAACTCGACGGCCGCCAATACCTCCTCACCGGCAGCGGCTCCGTCCTCTTCTCCTTCGCCCTCCCCTGATCCCCAGCCGCCAGCGCCGATGTGATATAAATTCCCTCTACGTCATGCCCACGAATCCAACTCGAACTCGACTTTTCGCATATTTCCTAGCCGCAATGGCTGCGTCCCTGGTTTTCGCAGTGTGCTTGTTTGTGATCGCTCTCAATCCACACGGCTCCGGTCTTGACTCTGTTTCCTCTCTGTTTTTCGCATTCTGGTTTTGGCTTACCGGCGGCTTCATTCTGGCGTTGTTGCTCCTGATCATCCCCTGGAGCCTCAGCGTATTGATCTACCGAAAATTCCGATGGTCCGGCCGAATTTTCTTTCCCGTGATTGGCGCCTTGCTTCTGTTTCTTCTTGGCAGCGCCACTTCGCCCTTTGGCTGGAGTCCCCTGTTTGTCGGAGACCAGACCTACCTGCAATCCGCGTTGATCGCCGCGCAGCGGCAGGGAATCGCGTTCCTTCTCTCCGGCCTCACCTTCGGCATCGTCTACTGGTTCTTCGGCGAGCGCCCTCTCTCCGCTCAACCCCAACCGCAATCGTCTCCGTCGATCTCTCCTGTCTAAAATCCTCCCCGCACGTCCCCCTAAAACGGGTCGCCCGCCTGACTCCTCCAAAATTGTCCCTTGACAAAGGTTCTATATTTCCGCGAATATCGAAATATGCCAACGCCACCCAACCCCTCACAGGTCGCCAAGTTCGCCGATATGTTCTCCGCTATGGGCACCGAAGCCCGTCTTCGTATCGTCCAACTCTTGCTCACCGCCCATCCCGATGGTCTGGTCGTCAGCGAAATTCAGGAGCAACTCGATATTCCCGGTTCCACGCTTTCCCACCATTTGGACAAGCTCAAAGCCGAAAACTTGGTCCGCGTCCAGCGCGAAAGCACCTTCCTCCGCTACACCGCCAACACCGAAGCCCTTCAGGAATTGCTTCAGTTCCTCTACGCCGAGTGCTGCACTCGCAGCAAGGCTGTGCGCAAGGGACAGATTATCCAGGTTTGCAGGTAAGGAGTTTAAGGAGCCATCTTGAGTGAACCCACCATCAAAGAAACTGTGAAGGAGAAATACGGCCAGGCTGCTCTCCGCGCCAAAGCCGGCGGAAGTTCCTGTTGCGGCGCCTCGCCCTCCTCCGGTTGCGCAGATCCCATCACATCAAATCTTTACCACGCCAATCAGACCGGCGACATTCCTCAAGAAGCGCTCCTCGCCTCTCTCGGCTGCGGCAATCCCACGGCTCTCGCGCAGTTGCATCCCGGTGAAACCGTTCTCGATCTCGGCTCGGGCGGCGGCATCGATGTCTTGTTATCCGCAAAGCGCGTCGGCCCCACCGGCAAAGCCTATGGCCTCGACATGACCGATGAAATGCTCTCGCTCGCCAACGAAAACAAGCAAAAGTTCGGCGCGCAAAACGTCGAATTCCTCCGCGGCGAAATTGAGCATATCCCCCTGCCCGACAATTCCGTCGACGTCATCATCTCCAACTGCGTCATCAATCTCTCTTCCGATAAAGACGCCGTCCTTCGCGAGGCCTTCCGCGTCCTGAAGCCCGGTGGGCGCTTTGCCGTTTCCGACGTCGTTACCCGCGGCGAAATCCTGCCGGAAATTCGCCAGAGTGTGCTCCTTTGGGTTGGTTGCGTTGCGGGTGCTTTGGACGAACTCGACTATCGAAGCAAACTGCTTGCCGCCGGTTTCGAAAATGTCACCCTCGAGCCCACCCGCGTCTACAAAGCGCTGGATGCCCAGGAATTTCTTGCCGCCTCCGGCATTGACGCGCAAGCCATCGCTCCCCAGGTCGATGGAAAATTTATGAGCGCCTTCGTCCGCGCCGTGAAACCCGCCTCAGCTAGCTGCTGCGGCCCTACCTGCTGTAGCTGAGCCTCCCTATGCCGCCGCCATACAACGTTTTGTTTCTCTGTACCGGTAACTCGGCTCGCTCCATCATGGCCGAAGCCATTATGAACAAACGCGGCTTCCCCAATTTCGTTGCCTACAGCGCCGGAAGCCAACCCAAAGGCGTTGTCCATCCCGCCGCTCTTCGCCAGTTGGAAGCTGCCAAACTTCCCAGCTCCGGCTACCGAAGCAAGGATTGGAGCGAGTTCGCCAGGCCCGGCGCCCCACCTCTCCACTTCATCTTTACCGTCTGCGACAACGCCGCCAAGGAAGTTTGTCCTATCTGGCCCGGTCATCCCATGACCGCTCATTGGGGTATCCCCGATCCCGCCGCGGTCCTCGGTTCACCCCAGCAGGTCGAAAAAGCTTTCCGCGATGCTTACCTCTTGCTCGATCGAAAAATCGGCCTCTTCTTGAGCCTTCCGCTCTCCACCCTCGATCAAATCGCCATCAAAAAACAAATCGATCGCATCGGACATGAATAACAGCCACTCGCTCGCTCAGCGCTCCGCCGCGGAATTTTTCGGAACATTTTTCCTCGTCGCTGCGGTCGTCGGTTCCGGCATCATGGCCGAGCGCCTCTCTGGCGGAAACGTTGCACTCGCGCTTCTCGCCAATACCATCGCCACCGGTGCCGCTCTGGTCGCTCTCATTCTCGCGTTCGGCCCCATCTCCGGCGCTCATCTCAATCCCGTCGTCACCCTCATGGACGCCTTCGAATCCGGGCTTCCCTGGTCCGCCGTTCCTTTTTATCTCGCCGCTCAGTTCCTCGGAGGCATTCTTGGCACTGTCGCCGCCCATCTGATGTTCGGCCTACCGGTCGTCATTCTCTCGCGCCATATCCGCAGCGGGCCGCCGCAATTCTTTAGTGAGTTTCTTGCTACCTTCGGACTTCTTTGTGTGATTTGGGGTGCTTCCCGGCTTCGCTCGAATTCCACTCCCTTCGCTGTGGGAGCCTACATTACTGCCGCGTATTGGTTCACTTCCTCCACGTCATTCGCCAATCCCGCGGTTACTCTGGCGCGTTGTTTCACGGATACCTTCGCGGGCATTCGCTCCGTAGATGTCCCGTGGTTTATCCTCGCGCAACTGCTCGGCGGCTTTGCGGCTACGCTCCTCTTTCGATGGCTGGTTCCCAATCTCCCGGCCTCAGCCCAGAATCTCCTCGTTGCTCACGACTCTGCCCAGCTTCCGCCCTCTGCCTACTGATCAAAAATCACCGGCGCCCCGTCCAGCCGCTTCGCCTGAAACGCGACCGTCACCTCCACGCGATCCGCCATCCGCATGATCAGAATGCTCCCGTGTTCACACTGGCCGCTTGGATTTGTTCATCTTGCAATCCCTCAAACCTGCCCTCATCATTCTCTGATGCAATCCGTCTTTGAAGCCGCCGGTGGTATGGACGGCATGCGCCGACTCGCTGCCGCCTGGCACCATCGCGTGCTCGCCGACGAAGTCGTCGCCCACGCCTTCAGCCACGGCTTCCATCCCGATCATACCGAGCGCCTCGCCGCCTACTGGGCCGAAGCCCTTGGCGGTCCCTCCCTCTACTCCGATTCTTATGGCAATGAAACCACCGTCGTCAAAATGCACAGTGGCAATGGCGTTCACGAAGAAATGGATCGCCGCGCGATTCTTTGTTTTGATCAGGCTCTCGCAGACACCGGACTAGCTGCCAACTCCACCCTCGCCCAGGTTCTCCACGACTATTTCGCGTGGGCCACCAACACGACCATGGCTCGCTATCACCACTCTGCCGCCGATGTCCCCGCAAACCTCACCATCCCCCGCTGGTCCTGGGATGGCCTCCAGCCCTAGCACTCCCCGATCTCCAACCCGCTCAACTCTTCTCAGCACATCGCAATCTCGAACCTCTCCTACTTCAGCCAGTCGAACTCCAGCGCGCCCCTACCCATCGCCTGGTCTACCACCGGCCTCGCGACCTCCAATCCCTTTTCGCTGTTTGTGAACAGCACCACACCGGACTTCCTTTTCGGATCTGCCATCACGAAACACTTGAACGAGCCGTTGTCTCCCCAATGCCAAAGCGCATCGCTTCCATCTTTGCGCTCGATGCCCCATCCCAATCCCCAAAATAAATTCTTCGATAACTCCTTCGGCTCCTGCTTGATGCAAATCCTGCACTCCGGATCCAGCGCGATTTCCGGCGTCTCCATCTCCCGCAGCGTCGCCGCCTTCAGCCCTTTTCCATTCAGAATTGCCTCAACAAATACCGCATAATCCTTCGCTGTGGTGTTCAGACTCGAAGCCGCCATCGCCTCGGTTGGCTTCCACAATTTGTCTGGCTTCCCGTCGGAGTCGTAGCCCGTAGCGGTCAGTGCATCAAAGTCTGGCCTCCACACATAACTGCTGCTGCTCATCCCCAGCGGCCTGAACACCGCTTCGGTCATATATTCATTCAGCGGTTTGCCGGTGATCTTCTCCACCACCCGCTGCAGATAGATATAGCCTTCGCCCGAGTAACTGAACCTCTCTCCCGGCGTGAAATAAATTTCGACGTGCCGTCCTTGCCTGGCCAGTTCGCGAATCCGGTTCGATGGCTCAACACGATCCGCGCCGTAATCTTTGCAAGCCGCTCGTCACCCTCCATAAACGGCTTCGGCAAATATGTTGTTAGCGGAACGTCCAGCCCCAGCTTCCCCTGCTCCACCAATTTCAGCACGCCATACGCAAACACCGGCTTACTCAATGAAGCCGCTTCAAAAACTGTCTCCCCCGTCACCGCCTCGCCCGTTGTTACCTCTTTCACCCCGAATCCGTGCAGCCACGCCGTCTTTCCGCCCCGAATCACCGCAATCGACAACCCGGGCACTCCATCCTTTTTCATCAGGTCGGGAATGTCTCTCTCCAGTTGCTCAACGGTTGCCTCGTCGGATTTCGCCGCCACCTTGTTTGCCCTCCACATCGGCAAGAAAACAGGCAAACCGACAACCATCGCCCCCAGCACCACAGCCCCTCGCGCTCTCATCCCCAACGAAAAAGTTCGCATCGCACACCCCGGCTCGCAAGGGAAGTCCACCCTCCCCAGAGCTACAAGGGGTACGACTCTCCACAACCAAAAGTTCCCATTCCCCGGCCTCTACCTCCATTCACCGCCCGCTCACCCCGCCCGCGCCGTCAACGCCTTCGACGCCGCCAGCGAGTCCATGTAGTCCCTCCAGTGCGCTATCTTTCTCTTCTCGATCTGGATGATCGAGCAAAACCGGTTGTCGTACCGCACTCCCGTCGCCAGGATCGTCCCGTGAACTTCATATTCAATCACCACCACTTTCCCGTCGTCCGTCTTGTGCCGAATTAAATGATCCGCGGACTGCAGTTCGATGTTGTTGCAATACCCCTTAAATCGCGCCATCAAATCGGCCCGCCCCTCGATAATCCGCGGCCAACCCGGAAACTCGTACCGCACCTCATAAATCACGCCATCCGCCACCACGTCGAAGAAGTGCTCCCCATCCACTTCCTCCCCCAACGCTCCTCGCACCAGATCGAAATACGCCTGCGCTCTCTGAAATGCGCTGTAGTTCGAACTCCCCATTCTTCACCCTCCCGTGTTGCACATCATCCGCACCGCAGCAGTCTATCGCACCCGCTTCGCACCTTCTCCCGCCCCTTCAGGTGATTCTTTCGCTTCTCTCTTCCAACACTGATTGCCCCGCTCCCCGAAAAGTTCTATCGTTAGGCAGGCCTCTTGCGCTCCCCGTCAGGCTCCGTCTCGATCAGGTCAAGTTCATGGACGGCTTCTGCAAAATTCGGCGCGTGTTCCTTTTCTCCTGTTTTTGTGCCGCTTCAGTCTTTCCCCTCGGTGCTGCTCAATTGCAACAGCCTTGCTCCGTTGTCCCTGACGTCAAAGCTGTAAAGGCGCCCAACATGTTCACCCCTCAGCAGGAGCGTCTGCTCGGTGAAATCGAGGGAAGGGAACTGCAGAAGGCCTACGCGGCGGTGAACGATGAAGACCTTCGCCGGCACTTGAACGCCGTCGCCAATCGCCTCCTGCCCCACGACTCACCCGATCACCCTCCCCTGCACGTCACCCTCATTGACGCGCCGGGCGCCAACGCCTTCAGCGCCGGTTCCGATCAGATCTATCTCACTCGCGGCATGGTCGCCTTGCTCAAGAACGACGACGAATTGGCCGGCGTCTTGGGCCATGAACTCGGCCACATCGTTCTCCACCAGAACGCCATCACCATGACCCGCCTCTTTCGCGAAATCCTCAAAGTCACCTCCGTCGGCGATCGCCAGGACATCGCCAATAAATTCGTCCTGTTAATGACCGCCATCGACCGTGATTCGAAACTCTTGCGCAAGGCCACTCACATCGTCCAATCGGAAACTTGGTACAATGAACTTGCGGCTGACCGTTTCGCTCTCTTCGCGCTCCCGAATGCCGGCTTTTCTCCCGGCGCTGTCATCGCTGTCCTGGAACGGCCTGCGGGCCCACCGGATGAGGCGGCTGGATTGCCCGGTGATTTCGACGCTGCCAACAAAACCAATGTTGCGCGCATCAAAGAAGCAAAGAGAGTTTTCGCAAAACTTCCCCGGGCGTGCCAGGACCTTTCGGCTGGCGACGAGCGCCTTTTTCGCAACTGGCAAGCGGCCGTAGATACGTATCCACATCCCGGCGCTCTTTAATCGTCATCTCCGGGCGTGAACAAAGAACCGATCACCTTCTTTGGGAGAATTTAGGAACAGTGGTCTTGCACAAGTCGGATATTTCCATTTCTGCCCGCCTCGCACCTCGCACTCTTGCTCTGTGGCTTTTGTGCTTCTTCACTGCGCTCCTTCTCTTCCTCGCGCCTTCTCCCCTCGCTGCTCAGAAAACTCCCGCTGCTCCCAACTCCGCGCCCTCCGTCAAAGGCACCGTCACCTCAACCGATGGCTCACCCGTCGCTGGCGCCGCCGTGAAGCTTCTTCGCACTCCAGACGCCGTCGCTCCCGCCTCCGCGGTCACCGACGAAAATGGCCACTACGAGTTCCACAATGTCCAGCCCGGTTCCTACTCCCTTTCCGTCGATAGCGATGGTTTCCGTGGCCAGCAAAAAAACTTCGTCCTGAAAGACGCGGACCAGTCCGTGCAGGATTTCGTCCTCGAAGTGCAGACCGTGTCCCAGAAAGTCGTCGTCACCGGCGAAGCCTCGATCATCACCACCGAAAGTTCTTCCGCTCCCGTCGCCGTGGTCACCAACTCGCAACTCATCACCCTCCCCACCCAGCAGGAACAAGTCAAGGAAGTCATCACCATCACTCCCGGCGTCGTCCAGACCCTCAACAGCAAACTCGTCTTCAAGGGCTCCGACGAAAACCAGAGTCTGCTCATGATCAACGGCACTCGCAACACCGATCCCGTCACCGGCAGCTTCGGCATCACCGTTCCCACCGACGCCGTGGAATCCTTCGCCGTTTACAAAACTCCCTACGACGCCAGCCTCGGCAGTTTTTCCGGCGGTCTCACCACCATTGAAACCAAGCCTCCCTCCGACGGTTGGGATTTCCATCTCGATAAGCTCGGCATCACTGTCCTCGGCAAGAACGGCCACATCTCCGGACTCGGCGGTGCCATGCCCGCCGTCACTCTCGACGCTCCCTTGATCCCTCACAAACTCCTGCTCTCGGAAGTGTTTCAGTACGAAATGAAGAAGACCACCGTCGAGGGTCTGCCCTGGCCCTACGACATCAGCAAAAAACAGGGTTTCAATTCCTTCACCACTCTCGAAGCCATCCTCGCCAAAAATCATTTGTTGACCCTGACCGTCAACGCCTTCCCCTTGCGCACCGATCACATCGATATCAGCGCACTCATTCCCCAGCCCGCTTCCAACAGCCTCAATCAGAGCGGCGTCGCCGTTGCCCTCACCGATCGTTATCAGTTCGATTCCACCGCCGTCTTGTCCACCGTCGCCCAATACACCCGCTTCGATAGCAACGCCCATGGCTATGGCTTGGACGACATGCTCATCACTCCGGAAGGTTACGGCGGCAGCTACTTCAATCAATGGTCCCGTCGCGGCAAGGAATTTCAGTTTCTGATCAACTACGCCTTCCCCAAGCAGCAGTGGTTTGGCTCCCATGAAATCCAGATTGGCGAAGATCTCGATTGGCGCAGTTATTTCGGCACCAACCTCTCGCGCCCCATCCAGATCCTCAACGAACAGAACGTCCTCTCGCAAACCATCAGCTTCAGCTCCGTTCCCCCGTCAATTCCCTCGGACACCAATATTGCCGAATTCATTCAGGATCATTGGCTCGTCAATTCCCATCTCAGCGCCGACCTCGGTCTGCGCTTAAGCACGGAAACTTCCGGCTGGCCCGCTGCTCTCGCTCCCCGTGTTGGTTTGGCCTATGCTCCCGGCAAAGACGAAAAGACCGTCATTCGCGCCGGCGCTGGCCTCTTCTACGGCGTGCTTCCCATGCTGGCCGCCGATTGGGCCAACAACCCCACGCAGACCATCACGCAATTCGGTCCTTCCGGCGCCCCCATCGGCTCTCCCGTCACTTACACCAACATCTATACCGGCCGCCTCGATCCCTTCGTCTCTTCGGCCTTGCCTTCCCAGCCGAATACCACGCCACGCAATGTCACCTGGAACGCCGGCGCTTCTCGCGAACTCCGCCGCAATCTCAACTTATCCCTCAATTTCGTCTCCAGCCACACCACCTACCTCTTCCTCGTCAATCCGCTCACCGCCGCCGATCCTGCCGATCCTTCCTACATCGCGCTCACCAACACCGGCTCCTCCAAATACGAAGAGATGGAAGCCACTGTCCATTACACTTTCCGCGATACCGACCAGATCAAAGCCTCCTACATCTGGAGCCAGGCCCGTGGCGATCTCAACAATCTCCCCAACGTCCTGATCCCCTTCGCCTCTCCCGTCTATCGTCCCAACGTCTACGGCATCCTCACCTCCGACATCCCCAATCGCTTCGTCGCCTGGGGCATCATCGCCCTTCCTTGGAAAATTACCCTCAGCCCACTCGTCGACGTCCACTCCGGCTTCCCGTACTCTCCCATCGACGTCAACCAGCAATATGTTGGCGCGCCCAACTCCCGCAGATTCCCCGAATATTTCTCGCTGGACTTCAAGGCCTACCGCACCTTCCGTGTTCCTTTCCTCAAAGGCAAAAACGGCTCCGTTCACCATTTCCGCCTCGGCGCCTACACCATCAACGTCACCGACCACGGCAACTTCAGCACCGTCTACAACAACATCGCTTCTCCCAACTTCGGCCACTTCGTCGGCTTCCTCTACCGCCACGAAGGCATGACCCTCGACTTCATCGACTAACCCCTCCTCGCACTATCCCCAAGTGGAGTTTCAAGGCAAATCGACGTCAAGAGCGTAGATTTCGTTAAGGCTGGCATCGCGGAGGATGGTGGGATTCCCGTCGGGATCGAATCCGACATATGCAGTGTTAAGGCCGATGGTGGTAATGCCGGACAATTCGGCTATTTTCTTGATGCTTCGATCTGAAATACGGATGCGATAGGCGCCGTCGTCCGATCCGCCTGTCGCAAGGCGATAAGAAATGTACTTCGCGTCGTGTGACCACACCGGAAAACCGACTATTGCTCTGGAAGGAACTTCGAGCAGAGTCGACCATTTCTGAGAACCGAGGTCAAAGAGCATAAGCGCGTGCATCCCTTTATGCTGTGCCACGATGAATCTCCCGTCTGGAGACCATCGCGGGAAAAGAAAGTCTTCGGAGCCCGGGACACGGGATACTTCGTGTGTTTTCAGATCCATTGTGAACACAAATAATGGGCACGATGGACTGGCTCTCGATAAAAAGCTACTGAACGTTAGATGTGTCCCGTCCGGTGACCAATTTGCCTCACATTCAGAACATTCGTTTTGTGTGAGTTGGTGTGGTTCGCCACCTTCTGCTGAAATGAGGAAGGTTTTCGGAGGCTTATCGGGAAGGAAGCCAGTGAAGGCGATTTCCTTACCGTTTGGCGACCAGTGGGGATTCAAGGCGGTCAGCGGTGGCCAGGTGAGTTGTTGGCGCTCAGTGCCGTCAGTCTTGCTGCGCCAGAGATCCCCCTCCGGAAAAGTGACATAGGCTATCCACTGGCCATCGTTTGAATACATACAGCAATCAGCAGAAAGTGCGGGGCTGAAAGGAACAAACCGAGAAATCTTCGGATCATATCGTTCCACCTGTCCCCTTTCCTCGACACCTCTCGTAAAGACCTTCTTTCCGTCAGGACTGAAGGCAATCGATCCGTATGCTACCGGGCCGGAAGTCAATCGAACAGGCTCTGGTTTTCTAAAAAACGGAAAGGACGGACGTTCTCGAAGAGCCCAGATGTCGTCCCTCCCTCCACTGGATGCCAAGAAGATGAAATACCTTCCATCGGGACTCCATCTTCCAAACCCCTCAGAGTACTTTTCTTTCCAGTTTGGCGTCACTTCGCGTGGCTCTCCACCAGTAACGGGGATTTCTTTCAAAGTAGACTTGCCATCCGCCAATGAATCGCTCGCAAGAAAGCGCAACCATTTACTGTCCGGCGACCACTCGGGAAAGTAAATAAATCCATTGGTAGAAAATAGTTTTCGGGGTTCCGTTCCATCGCTGTGCGCTAAGACGAGATTAGGGCCGCTGGTGTATGCGAGCATCTTGCCATCGGGTGACCACGTAGATCCGTTCGCGTAGGGCTCAACTTTTGTAGCGTCGGCCAATAGGCGAGGCGATGAGCCTGACAAAGGAACGCTCCAGAAAGAGATATGGGTCCCCTGAAAGCGTTGAATGAGCAAGCGGTCCTTCTCTGGGGAGATGTCCCGCAAATACAAGGTTCCGGTGGAATCGAGTGAATTGGGGACCTCTGTCGGATCGCCTCCGGTGACAGGAATCTGCTTAATTCGAAAGTAAGAACTAGCATCAGCGGTAGAGAAATAGATACGTGCGCCATCCGTTCTCAGACAGCACTTTAGCTTCCCGTCATTGGTGAGTCTGGTGCTTTTCAGGATTCGCGGTTGCGGAGTGGGCAGCGCCATCCAGATCCCCAACGCGACGAGAACGACAAAGATTAAGGCGCCGAAGGTGAGCGCGGTGCGCCAGCGAGCGCCGATGCGCCAAGTAGTGGCAACCTCAGGGTCCAGCGTGGACGCCTGCGGTTGCGCCGGGACAGTCTCGATCGCGCCAATCGCCGCGCCCACCTCCCGAGCCGCATCGCGGGCCTCCTCGCCCCCATCCACCGCACCAATAAACCGATACCCCCGCCGCGGAAGCGTCTCGATCAGATGCGGCACCTCCGACGAATCCCCCAGCACACTCCGCAGTTTCGCGATCGACCGATTGATTGCGTGATCGAAGTCCCCGAAGCTCTCTTCTGGCCAGATCCGTTGACGGAGTTCTTCCCGGCTCACCATCTCTCCGGGACGCTCCAAAAGAGCCACCAGCACCTTGCAGGGTTGATCCTGCAGGTTCAGGCGGATTCCGTTTTTCCGCAGTTCACCCGTCTTCGGATTTAGCGCAAAGCCTTCAAACCGAATCAAGTCGTCGGATTGTGTTGTTGGGTCCATCTGCGGACCTCAGAAATATGGGAGACCGGGCCCGGGAACCTGGGGCATCGCCGGAGCATTGCGTGCCTAACTCTAGGCTCATCAGAGCACTACGTGCGCATGAAGTCAATATAAGAGGAGATTACTCGGGGAATTGAGGCCCCTTTTTGTCGGGGCAAGTCTCGCTTCAGCCGCAGCCAGCGGCGGAGGCGAGCACCATGAGTTCAGTACTTCTTACCTTCGTTTGTTTCCTGTGTTTCTCTCAAAATCCCGCAACCGATCAAGCAAGCACCAGCACCACCCCCGCAGTTCCACTCGAAGCCCGGAACCATCTCGAGCCAGTTCCAATACCCGTCATCCCGGCCAAAGTCACGGCCGACAAATCCGCCGACTTGGAGCATTCCGCCACTTTCCGTAAAGCAGCGGAGGAAGCTTGGCGCGCCACCCGAAATGGCACTTCGCCCTACGAAGTCGGCTTCTCCATCGACCAGGACGGACGCCCCGGGAAAATACAGCTCAGCATGTTTGCAACGGTGAACGCGAAGACCCACTTGCGCATCGCCTCCAGTCCAGCGGCCTTGGGCACGCTCCACGTTCACACCAGGTACGGTGAACCGACCCCCAGTCAGGGTGACATCAACTCCGCCATCGCTCTGCACAAAGTGGTCTACGTGGAATCGCGCACCGGCCTGTATCGCATTGACCCGGACGGAAACGTGCGCCATGTGTTCGACGATCCGGATTGGTTTCTTTCCCGCTCCCGTTAGAACAGCACCCATCAGTGTTCAATTTTGAACATACGGCCCCGCCCTCAACCCATACACTTCAAAAAACCAGGTAGCGCTCCCGGAGTTTTCTCCGGCAGCGCAACATTTTTCTACGGAGCACTTCCTGTCGTCCGGCCTCGACAGAACCATCTGTCGCCGTATCCCGAAAAAGCCTGGGCTCAATCTGGCATTGCCAGAGAAGGAGTGGGGCCAATGAATTCGCTGCTGGATGTGTTCGAAGTGAAACAAGGCCAGAGCTCCTGGCTGGGTTGCGCGGAATCGCTGGGCCAAGGCCTGGAATTGGCCGTCGAATATGGCGACGGTTTGTATTGCGTCTTCTCTCCCCAGGACGGACACAAGCGCTTCTACCAGGTCGCTCAGCGCAACATCACCCCCGTCCACGAAAACGACCCCGGCGCCAGCTAATCGCCCCGCCCCCGGGCCTCGGGCACCTCAGAGTGAGCAGGCATCTCCAGATTCATCGATCGAAACGGGCGAAGCGGGAAGATCGACAACTGCTGCGGCCTTATTGCGAAGTTGGACCATTAGCATCGCGCCGATGATACAAGGAATGCTCAGCATCAGAAATCCTCGTTGGTAGGAGCCCAGGAAATCCTTTGCCAATCCCATGTAGTACGGTCCCAGGAAGCCACCCAGGATGCTTATGCTGCCGATGAGGGCTACCCCGCCGGCGGTACCCCGCTGCTCCAGAAACGAAGCAGCCAGAGCATACACTGGGCCGAAGGTCGAATTGTGAAAGATAGGAATGAGCGCAAGCGCGCAGACTATCCATATCGGCCTCCTGAAGAGGCCAACACCAAGGCAACCGAGCACAATGAAAATTGCGGGCAGTATGATGCAAGCGTAGGACGACTTTCTGGACGAAGCAATCAAGCCGTTTATGAGCACTGCCAGTGCTACGATCAGCCAGATAGCGGCAACGATGAATCCGACTGTCTTGTTGCTGTAATGTGTGATTTCCTTGATGAGCAAAGGTGCCGTGAGACTGTACGAGTAAGCCGCGATGAAGTTGACAAACAGGAACATAGCAATCTTCCAGACACGAAGGTCGCGGAACGTGTCCCACACAGTACTGAGCCGAACGCCAGCCGACTTGTCGATTTCGCTTGCTAACGTGTCAGCCACGCAGCTGCGTTCTTCCGCTGAGAGCCAATGCGCATCCCTGGGGCCGTCGGGCAGAGCCGCAAAAATCAGGACGCCAAGCAAAACTGCGGGTACGGCTTCGATCAGAAACATCCACTGCCATCCGGCCAGTCCGAATCGAGCATTCAAGTCCAGAAGAAAGCCCGACACGGACGCCATCAACACCCCGCCCAATGGTATAGCCACATAAAACTTGCTGATCGCGCGTGCGCGGGTCTGAGGAGGAAACCAAAGCGTCAGGTAGTAAACAACGCCCGGAAAGAATCCAGCTTCTGCGGCGCCAAGCAGGAGTCGTACCACATAAAACTCCCAAGGTTTGCGGATTAGGACCATTGTGGCAGCGAGCACGCCCCATGTAACCATAATGCGGGCAATCCACCGCCGTGGTCCGAAACGGAGAAGCATCAAATTTGACGGAACTTCACATGCCGCATAACTCAGAAAAAACAGTCCAGCGCCAAGGCCATACACAGAGGCGCTGAAATGCAGGTCATGATTCATTTGTAAGGCGGCAAAGCCGACATTCACTCGGTCGATGTACGCCACACCCAAGCAAACAGCGAGCAGGGGAATCAGTCTGTAGCTGATTTTACGGAAAGTTTCGGTAGCAAAATCCGTATTGGCGAGAGTTGAGTCGTCGCTGGGATACATGCTTGCGACACTCTCTCAGGAACATAGAGCAGACGTCAAGTTACCAATCCTGAAACGAAAGCGCTTTCCCCGAGTCCCGAATAGTGTTACCGCTTGGTCCCCCACTTCCGCTCTCTCCGCGATTTTCCGTCTGGATTTCGGGGGCGCGTTTCTATTCCAGCTATCCAATTCGTGTTAGCCTTCTGACGAAATCCGGAGGCCATCGCGATGTCGGAGAACAAAACCAAGCCCACCACCTTAAGTGTTTCGGCATTCCTCGATTCTCTCAGCGACCAGACCAGAAAAGCGGACGCCCGGGAACTCATCAAGCTGATGCAAGACGCGATCGGCGAAAAGCCCAAAATGTGGGGGCCCTCCATCATTGGCTTCGGAAGCACCCACTACAAATATCCCAGCGGAAGGGAAGGGGACATGCCCGTCATTGCCTTCTCGCCGCGTAAAGCCGCTACCGTCCTATATGGAATGGGCCTGTCCAGCGAAGCTGGCGCCCTGCTCGCAAAACTCGGCAAGCATAAAACCGGCAAGGGCTGCCTCTATATCAAGAACCTCGCGGATGTCGACAAGCGCGTCTTGCAAACCCTAATCGCCAAATCCCTGTCCGCCAAGCGCGCCCGCAAATCGCACTCCGACTAGCGCCTCTCCCATCTCAAGCGCGGCGAATACTGTTTTTACGCTTCGAGTGACGCCGTGGTCTCTGCTGGCCCGATCGCTTCAACCACTACAAGTTCCGCCGATCTCTTCGATTTCGGCGCCGACGTCGAGTAGCAACTCCTTGACTCCCACATCCCCGCGGCGTATACCCAGCGATGGATAGCCGCCCTCGCTCCCCGGAGCGTCACCATGCGAATGTATTCTTGGATTTTCCTCGCGCTGATCCTGACTGCCTCTGCTCCGTTGTCGCGCGCCGATTCCTACACCGACGGCACGTTTCTGTTCACCGCCACTTCAGGAAACACCCTGGTTGCTCCCTCAGGTTCCTTCATGTGGGATAACTCCACGCAGCAATTCACCTCCATCGCTATCAACTGGGTTGTCAGTGGTTTCGACATCAGTTTCGAATTGGCCGGCTGTGCCAACGGAACCGGCGAGCCTCCTACCTCCGTCCTTTTCTGTTATAGCCTTTCCGATGGCCCCACCAGCTATCGACAGCTTCTTTCCTGCAACGGCAGTGCAAACTCTTCCTGTGGCTGGTACGCCCACACCTGCGCGTACTCAGGTTGCTACGACGACTTTTTTCAATTGTCGACTGCCACTTGGAGTATCTCCGAAATGCACCTGGATGCCAGCCCGCTCTCTGGAAACATCGGTGGAGGATCCTTCACCGTCCCCACGCCCGAACCCTCCTCCGCCGCCCTTTGCCTCCTCGCGCTAGCCCTCTCCTTCCTGCTCCGCGCCGTCGCGCTGCACGCCATCACTCGCCCGCGTTGATCGCTTTCTTTACCTCGGGCACGTTGCTTGCAAAGGACGCGTTCCATCTGAAGCAAGGCCAACCTCCTACGCTCGGCAGAAGCCTGTGACTAGCCGTGAATAAGGACATGTGTTGTTTAGGAAATTATTCTTCCAAGTCGCCGAACAGACCTGATCCAGGCGCTCCCGGTTTAGATGGCAGAGGGAGATCTGCGAGAGACTTTACGATCACTCCGAACCTTGGCCCCATCTTCTGAATGTCCTCATCTTCCGAATACAAGATGCCTGCTCGCCGCACATTTGCGATCGATACGATTTGTTGATCGAATCGCACTTTAGCCCAGCTGCCCCCGTGGTCGCCCTTCTTCTTCCCGAAACTCGTACGTATTTTCTCGTCGATCAGGGCCAGTTCCATCGCGGCCAGAACGTCGAAAGGCGCAATCACAAACCTCGAGGATTTTTGAATTAATTGTAGAATTTGTGCTCTTGACTTGCCGACTCCAACTAAAAGTTCAGCGAGTGCGGGAGTCGGAATGACGATCTGATCCCCTCGGCCACTGGTACGCCCGATTAGGTCCTCGACACGATCCCTGGCATGTTCCACTGTACTTCGAGCGTTGGGGACGAATAAGAGCGAAAGGAATGTCGAGTCGAAAGCGTCCACACATTTCCCTAACCGTGCCGGATTTTCAACATGTCTCCAAGGGGGTCGTTAGATTTCGCCAGATCATTTTCGGGTATGGAGCGCAATTGGCCGACCACGTCCCACAGGGTGGCATCGCTCAACTCTTCGAAGTCCAGAATGTCGAACCACCGCATCTCCCACTCGCCTTCGGCAGTTCGATACCATTTGCCTCGGCCGCGCACGCGAATGGGCTTTTCGAGGAGGTGATCGCGCAATCGGCGCGCCATCTCGCGCGTAGCGTTGCAATTGTAGCGCCGTCCTTGATTAACCAAGTGTACAGGCACTGTCTTGTCAACGCCGCCCAAATTCACGAGCAAGCCATCGATGAAGCCTTCTTCGTAGAATGGCCCCATAACTTCTTCGTGTCCCTTGGCGCTGCCGGGGAATTCGATCACCACGTCACCTTTATTCCACTGCATAACCGCGCTGTGATCATCTTCGTCCAATAATTTCTGAAGACTGTGGAATGCATTATTCGCTTCTTTGCTGGCCCTGCCAGCTTGCGCGAGACGTGCACGTTCGGAAACCATCTCGACGTACTCGTCCTCGACTTCTATCAAGCAGTTGGCGCTACCCTCTTCCACTTCTAAAAAGTGAACTTGCTCCTTGCTGCCCAATAGGTCCGCCAGTTCCCGCAGATAATCAGCGAGCCGATACATCGGCAGGGTCTGCGGAGTCGCACGCTCGATGCGGAATTGAAGCTTTTTATTTGGCATAACTGGATCTTCCGGTAGTGCTCGAATATATCCTAAAATAGGCGCAAACAGCGCGACGTTATTTGACGGTCGGCAACATCGTTCTGGTACACAGCTAAGGCCTGCATAAATTTGGGGGGGATCTTGGTGGACGAGACCGGGATCGAACCGGCGACCTCCTCGTTGCGAACGAGGCGCTCTCCCAGCTGAGCTACTCGCCCACGCAGCAGGGAACTAACTTCTTCAGTTTACCAAAGCTTGCTCGTTCCAACCAATCCTACTTGCGCAACTGCTTCCAATTTATCGCTGCGCTCTGCGCTGGCCGTTATGGTTGGTCCGTCGTGCGGCCCGCGCGCTGTGCCACAACCTTCCGCGCATTTTCATACAGTGCCCGCGCCTGTGGAATGGCTTCCACCGCGCGCTGCACTTGTGGGTCCGCGTCCAGCAGCACTTTATACCCCTCTTGCGTGCCGTACGCCGACATAAACACTTCCTGTTTGATCTTCCTCTTAACCCAGTCCAGGTTTTCCGCGTACTCCGCTTCCGTGTACTTCACGTTGTGCTTGTTCAGATACGACTTGAACGCCTCCAGCACCTTATCGTCCACCTGGAAGTCATGCGTGATTGTCGGCTTCGTCCCCAGATAATAACGCGTGAAGCCCGCCACGCCTTGTTCCGCCGGAAAGAATACGTCGCTGCGGAACATCTGCTCCTGGAACTTGTCCAGCTTCGGCATCGCCACGATGATGTCCGGAGTGATCCCGCCTCCGCCCGTCACCTGCCGCCCGCTGTCCGTCTGCTTCACTTCCGTCGGATGCTCCGGCACTTTGCGTTCGTAGTGGTATTCGTACAGCGAAATACTCTTATAATCGCGCTGGATCAGCCGCCCGCTTGGCGTGTAGTACCGCGCCGTCGTCAACGCCAGCCCCGTATTTTCCGGCAGCTGCGTCACCGTCTGCACCAGTCCTTTGCCAAACGTCGTCTCGCCCACAATCAATCCGCGATCGTGATCCTGCACCGCGCCCGACACAATTTCCGCCGCCGACGCCGAATTGTTGTTCACCAGAATCACCAGCGGCACGGTCATGCCCTGGTTCCCGCGGATCGCGCGGAACTGCCGCTCCGGCGCGCTCCGCCCGTGGTAGGAAACGATCATCTGTCCCTTCTCCAGGAAGATGTCGCCCACCGCCACCGCTTCATTCAGCAATCCGCCCGGATTGCCCCGCATATCCAGAATCAATCCGTCCAGCGTGTTCGCGCCCAGCATCTTCAGCGCGTCTGCAATTTCCCGGTCGGTCGTTTCGTTGAACTGCGTCAGCCGTATGTACCCGATCCCTGGCTTCATCAAATACGCAATGTCCACCGAGTGCCGCGGAATCTCGTCGCGCGTCACCGTGAACACCAGCGGGTCCCCGTATCCTTCGCGGGTCACCGTAATCTTTACAATCGTGCCCTTCGGCCCCTTCAACAGGTCCGCCACCTCGGTGGTCGTCAACCCTTCCGTCGACTTCTCGTCCACCTTCACGATCGTGTCGCCCGGTCGCAGTCCCGCGTTGTATGCCGGCGCTCCCACGTACGGCGACACCACCACCGTGTGATTCTCCCGTGGCGCAACAACCATCCCTACGCCGAAGTACTTGCCCCGTTGATCCTCGCGCAGCAGCGCAAACTGTCGTGCATCAAAAAAAGTTGAGTGCGGGTCCAGCATCCGCAGCATCCCCGGGATCGCTCCCTGGTACACTGCTTTATCCACGTCCACCGGTTCCGCATAATTCGTCTGCACCACGTCCAGAACCTTCGTGAAGTCGCGCACTGCCGTTTGCGCGTCGTCCGATGTCGTTGACGTCGCCCGCACCGTGGGGCCATAAATTCCCCCCAGCACTGCGGAAATCGTCAACACTAGGATCACCAGTACTAAGCCGCGCCGTTCGGGATTGTTCATTGGACCTCGCTCACTGGGCGTAATACTCAGTATAACATGGCACTAGCAACTGCTTGTTTGACACTCGCGCGCACACTTCCTATGATGCACGTAGGGCCTAAGAGGACTATTTTCGTTTATGTTAAGCATTCCCCACATGATCGTCGTCTTTCTCGTGGTGCTGGTCGTTTTCGGCCCCCAGAAGCTGCCCGAACTCGCTCGTAGCCTCGGCAAGCTTATGGCCGAATTCCGCAAGGCCTCTGGTGACTTTCGCAACGCTTTCGAAGAGGAAATCCGCGATCTCGAACGCCAGGCCCGCATCGCCGAACTCAAAAAGCAGGCCAGTGAAGCTGTTGCCGCCGCAAAAGAGGGCCTTTCCACCCCCGTTAGCATTGGCTCGCCGGAAGGCACTCCCGCCAGCGCTCCTTATACCCCCGTCCCCGCTACCGAAGCCCCGGTCGTCACCCCCGACTCCGAATCGGTCGCTCGTATAGACGCTCCCGCGCCAGAAACCGTTGCCGCCAATCCATCCGACGCACCCGCGCCTCCCGCGCCCGCGCCATCCTCCGCCGAGCCGGCCCCCTCTGGCAACGGCACGCCTCACCCTTCTCCCACTCATGACCAACAGCAGCCAGCTTGAAAAACACGACAACTCGATAATGGGCCGCCTCGAAGAAGCGGGCGGTCAGATGACCTTCTTCGAGCACCTCACCGAGCTTCGCAAGCGCATCATCAACTCTCTTTACGCCATCGCCGCCGGCGCCTTCATCGGCGTCTATCTCTCCAAGTACTTCATCGTCTGGATCACCAACCCCATCATCAAGGCCCTTCGCGACGCCAAGCTCAACGACCACCTCTTCTATACGCACCCCGCCGGCTACCTCAACACCTACATCACCCTCGGCGTCTACATCGGCATCGTCCTCGCTTCGCCCATCGTCCTCTATCAGATTTGGCTCTTCGTCGCTCCCGCTCTCTACAAGCACGAGCGCAAAGCCGTCACTGGCTTCCTCTTCTTCACTGTCCTGCTCTTTCTCACCGGCATCGCCTTCGGCTATTTCATCACCCTCCCCTACATCCTTCGCTTCCTCGTCAGCTTTCAGGGCAACGTCGGCCCCATCGCCCCGATGATCACCGTCAACGAGTACTTCGACCTCGTGCTCCTGATCCTGCTCAGTCTCGGCATCGTCTTTGAACTGCCCATCCTTATATTCTTCCTCACTCTCTTCGGCATCGTCACTCCCAAATTCCTCTGGTCCAATTTCCGCTACGCCATCGCCATCATCGCCATCGTCGCCGCCATCGTCACTCCCACTCCCGACGCCACCACCATGCTGGTCTTTATGGCCCCCATGGTCGCGCTCTACTTTGTCGGCATCGGCGTCTCCGCCATCGCCCTGCGTCGTCGCGACCGGCGCGAACCCGAAGACACCACGGTCAAGCCCTGATGCGCACCCGTTCCTGCTCGAGAATTACTCGGCTGCTCGCGGCCTGCCTCGCGGTACTCGCGCTTTCCGCGTGCAACGCCGAAAAGCCCGCCACCTCCAATGCCCCTGCGGCTTCCGCCACCGCCGCTCAGCCCCCCTTCATGAGCGCCGTCGCCGGTCCCCCTCCGGTCTCCGCTCAAGATGCCGCTCCTCCCCCCGACAAAACCGGCGGCTTCGACGGCCATCGCGCCTACGACCTCGTCGCCAAGCAGCTCAGCTTCGGCCCGCGTCCTGCCGGCTCTCCCGCGCTCGCCAAGCTTCAGGACTACCTCATCTCTGAATTGAAATCCTACGGATGCGCCGTGGAAACCGACGACTTCTCCGCAGACACGCCCGCCGGCCGCATCCCCATGAAGAACATCCTCGCCAAAATTCCCGGCAGCAAACCCGGCATCCTTCTTCTCGGCACGCATTACGACACCAAGCGCATCGATAATTTCGTCGGCGCCGACGACGCCGGCTCCTCCACCGCCGTCATGCTGGAAGTCGCGCAACTCCTGTGCGGCCATCCCGGCAAATACGCTGTCTGGATCGCGTTCTTCGACGGCGAGGAAGCCGTCAACCTCGAGTGGCAGGATCCCGACAATCGCTACGGCAGCCGCCAGATGGCCGCCAAATTCGCCTCTTCCGGGGACCTCTCCCACATCAAAGCCTTTATCCTTGTCGATCTCGTCGGCGGCAAAAATCCCCATTTCCTCCGCGACGGCGAATCCACCAAATGGCTCAAGGACATGGTCTGGGCCACCGCCGCGCGTCTCGGCTATGGCGACATCTTCGTTTCCGCTCCCACCAACTTCGGCGGCGACGATCACTACTCCTTCACCGCTCGCAAAGTTCCTTCGGTCGACATCATGGATCTCGACGTCCAGCACGACGTCCCCTACTGGCACACTCCCCAGGACACCCTCGACAAAATCAGCCCCCGCACCCTCGCCATCGTCGGCCACGTCGTCCTGGCCTCCCTCCAGGAATTGCAATCCAAATAACCCTGCCACAACTCCCGCAACCAGACACCTCTTGGGTGGCCTACCCTTTCGCGTTTTTTTTTTGCGAAAGGGTGGGCCCCTTCCGTTCAGCACGATCCATCCCGTTGCTGCCCGTCTATCGGTCCTGGACGTGAAGTCTCACTAATTGTTGCTTATGGCGGGTGGTGCGCCAGCAGCGTACGAATCCTACTTGCTTATGCAGCTGTTTCTTACGCCAAGAGAGGCGACCGCCAGTGTTAAAGGTAATAACCGGCCGAAGTGACCAAAGTGCTGCTTCCATCCGGCAGCAATAATTCCGACCTAAACCGCCGCCCCCGCGTTCAACTTCCCGTACTCGCTCGTGTACGCCAGCCGAATCACTTCGTAGCTTCCCGTCTCCTGCGAGTACACCTCGCACTCCGACAGCGGCTGCTCGTACACGTGTACGCTGATCGCCCGTTCCCCGTACTCGCTCAGGTTGCAAACCTTGTGCACCGCTTCGTCGTGATCCACATACGCCGAATCGCTGGCCCCCAGTTGCGCCGAATTCGTCGCCACCACCCGGCACTTCCGCTGCGTCGTATCCCGCGCTTCAATCCGGTAGTTCTGCACAAACAACCGCCCCTGCGCCATGTAAATCCATCCCAATTTGTCGTTGTGGTCGTGGATCGAGCTGGACTGCCCAATGTCCCAGCACATCGCCAGGCACTCAAACACATCATTTTTGAAAATCAGATTCCGCGCATACCGCTTTGCGCTGAAAATTGCATACGGCTCCAGCGTCGCCCGCTCGATCGCGTTTTCCACCAGGTAGCGCCGCACATTGTCCCGCGTGAACTCCGCTGGTTGAATCGCTGCCAGCCCCTGAACCCACTCCTGTACCGACAACTCCGCACGCTTTTGTGTGTTCGGCATGATTTCCTCCGTCGGAATATTCCCAGTATACCCGCGGACCGCCGCACTCATCCATCACTTATGGCCGGTCCAAAGCGCAACGTACGCGCCGCTAGCGGAGGTATAATTCGGTTATGCCTAAAGGAACCGATCCACATTTCGGAAACCGAAGCCGCGAATGACTTCTCCGCGTTGCTCAAACTTGTGCGCCAAGGCGCCGAAGTCGTCATCGAAACCGACTCCCATCCTGTGGCCGTACTGCGAGCCGCGGAACCGTTGCGTCGCACTATCTCCGAATGCATCGCTCTTGCAAAAGCCCACGAAGACGATTCTGGAAAGGCTCGAGCTTCAGGCGAATTGGATGGCAAAAGGTACCAAATCCAAAGAGAAAGTCACAGTTAAGGTCTGCCATACAAACGACAAAGGTAAACTTGTATGTCCCTAACCTGCTTCAGGCTTCCACACCAATTCGCGTCAGATTTCGTTCGGAATCGCGAGACCGGTATCGGCAGACTTCCAAGCTTGTCGTTTGAAACTGTTCCTGTACGATGGCTCTTGGCCGGTGTCCTACTGTCCGCGCTACTCGTCTCCTGCAATCCTCAACCCACGAGGCCTCAGAACGTGCCCGCAGATGCAACGTACGTGCCTGGAACGAATCTCGGGGGATGGTGGGACCAATGCATTCAGACTTTACCGGGACAAACCACACACTGCCGAATTTGGAATGCAGCAGGTCTTCTTCTCGAAGATGATGACTTCGTTCCCTACGATGGTGGCGCTCCTCCGACATCTGAGGAACTTAAGATTGCGCCCGACCCGACGTATCCACAACTGATTCGACTGAAAAACAAGCGGCTGCTGTTACCGAAGTCGCGTTTCGACGAGATGAAAAGCTTTTTGGAAGGACTAGGAGCAAAAAACTAGGGGAAACCTGGCGGGCGGCCCACCCTGGAGAAACTTCGGGGTAACTTAGAAACCGGGGAAAGCAGGGAAACCAGGGAAACCAGGGGACAGAACGGAACGTTTCCTAATTCCTTGGACGCTTCAAACACCGCCGCCCCCCACTCCATGTCCAATCTCCTCGGAGGCCCCACACCCACATGTTTCTTCGCCATCTCACGACCACCAAATCTCTCTACTCTCCCGCTCTCCTTCTCCTCCTAACCCTCCCCGCCTTCTCCCAAACGCAATCCCAAACGCCACCATCAGCACCAACTCAATCCCAAGCACAATCCCCCGCGGGTGGCGCAACCTCACGGTCAAGTCCGAAACGGACCCGAAGGGGACAGTCGGGAAACCTGGGGACCATACGGAACGTTTCCTAAAACAGTGCATCCTCGCACGCTCCAAACTCGCTGAGTATCGCTAGTCCTTTGAGGAGAAATTCATGCAGAGAACATCTGAAATTGAGGATCCGGAGAACAAGCCTTTCATCCGCAATCGCGCCGTTCTAAGTGGACTTCTGTTTGGCGCGCTAATGTCGAGCTTGACGCTGTCCATTCAAAAGTGGGGAGCTCCTTCACAAATCCCATTTATCGGTGACCTTCAAGCGGTTCAAGCGGTTCTCGCCACATCCCTTTTCCCTGGGATGCTGGGAGCAGCCCTTCTGAGTCGCAACGCTCACGCATGGCATTTGTGGGTGGCAGCTTTGCTGAACGGGATAATTTACTTCGCCTTAGTGTGGCTCGCCAGTCGTGTGATAGGAATGTTCTTCAAAGACAGGCAGACATGAGCGAGTGGCGCACCCTAACCCATACCTCCTCCTCATCCGTTCGCCAAAAACTCCTGCCACAAAACACCGTTCCGGGTGGCCCATCCTTCCGCGAATTTTTGCGGAAGGGTGGGTCTCTCCGTTCAGCACCATCCATCCTCTTCTCCACCTTCCGCCGCCTGTTCTTTCTTCAAGCGATCAGCTGTCAGCTATCGACTATCGACCCTGCAAACCTGGCCACACACGGAACGTTTCCTGATTCTTCCGCCTGATTTTTCCCTGATTGTCCTAGCGGTGTTCTACAAATGAATATGCTCTTCTTCGGAATTGGGCTGATTGCGCTAGGGGTTGTCTATATTTGCATGGGAAAAGCATATGCTCGTTTTCACGGTTGGATAAATCGTACCGACGACCCAAAAGGGTATTGGGGTGAGATCGCGCTGTATTTTGTCCTTGGTGCTGCCCTCATTGCATACTTTCTATATGAAAACTTGTTCTCGAACTGAGCGTATCATCTCCATGTTTGACTTGTTTCCCCGGCGTTTCGAAGTTTATCCCGCGTTGCTGGTCCCATTTTCGCTTTCCAAATACCCTTTTGACGCT
>CAVVJI010000005.1:0-380707 GCA_963748515.1 Candidatus Acidiferrales bacterium | reverse complement strand
AATAACCGAAGCAACGGGGAAGATCTACAGTTGAGTTGCAACTGATCCGCGAATGGTCGACTCGAAATAACTCCAACGTAGGTGACAATCCGCGGAAAGTTTCCCAGACGCGTTGTGGGACAGAAGGCGTCGGCTGTCGTGTGCTGATTGCGAATACTTTTGGGTGCAAGATTGGGTGCAGCTAGAAAAGTAAGAATGGCTCCGAGTCTTATGTAAGCGACACCAGACGCGGCACTTAGATTTTTGTCCCGCTCGGCTGTTAACCGAAGGGTTGATCGAGCGAACCCTCTGGTGATCATTTCCAACCCATAGAGAGTGGCTTCTTGTACGATTTCCGCGTATTTTGGCAGTCCCCGCAGTCTTGGAAGTTACTGTAAAGCCCAATCACGACAGATTGACACCGTAGAGGGGGGGTCGGACTGCGACGATAGACGTCTTCGGAATTAAATCGCCTTGGAAGCCCGGAGGGCCTGGGAAGAAGATTGCACCGCGGTTGAAGGTTAGCAAGAAGAAGGCAATATATCTGCTGGCCTTTTGCTGGCCAATCGACTGCAAATGAGATGTTTCGGGTGCAAATGAGAACCGCTAACTCGAACAAAATACGTGTACAGCAGCGAGCAAGGACAGGGTTGGTAAAATTAGCAAACCGCCGCCTTCAGCCTCTCGGCCACCTCTCCGGCGTGTGCTTTCAGAAGCTTACCACAGGCCACAGCGACCTGCTATGGCTCGAAGCGCGACTAAAGCGTGCATTTGCGCACCCACGCCTCACGCCAGGGGGCAGGAGGCATCCGTCGCAAAGAAGCGCATCCGTAGGGTAGAGCAACCATTTTGACAACTCTTCCTGATTGGATCCCCTCTCCTGCGCCGTTCCTCCTTACGCTAACTCATTGTAAAAACAACCAGTTAGACCTAGGGGACCTTAAGTGTGCCGGTCTGGACTGTTAATTGCACTGTAATCATTGCATCTATTACTTTTCAGTAATTTTAAGAGGCTCTATGCGTTTTCCTGCCCGCTCAGTGGTCCTCTTCGCGTTTTGTTTTGGAGTTCCCGTTGCTTGCCTGGGTCAGATTCCGTCCCCGCCATTCGCAGAATCGCCGGTGGGAGACTGTAGTTGTCAGTCTAATGGCGTTCATGACCCTATCTTGGAGAAGCTGTCGTCCTGCTCCGGAATTAAGGGATCGCCGCAACCGCGCTTAGTCACAGCTCAGATCTTTGTCGACAAATTGAATCGGGCTGGCACCCCGTCAGGTCTGCGGAATTCATACAGTGGGCCTGTCGACCTGTCAAATCCGCGGACGTTCAAGCCCACAAGCAAGCACAGGACTTGGCGCACGATCCTGTTTTTCTGGCAGTTCGATCTGCGAGGCTTTCTGGAGATGGGCGCGCTCCAGCGCATCTTCGACCTGAGCGGGCATCTGAGAATTAAATATGACAGTACGCAGCCTTGTGACGATGGCATCTGCTCTGCTTATTCGATGACACCCGAAGACTTCTCCGGCAAGCCTGGAGATTACACTTTCCAAGGAACGGTCGAAGTAGCAGCGCAGGACTGCCAGATTATTGAGGTCCGCGGCGCGTACCTACCGGACCGCAAAGTAAGCCCACTCGGTGAAGACTTCTGGTTTCCGTTCGTCACGCGATTTCGCAAAGACTCCGAAGGCCACAACGTTCCATCGTTTACGTGTGTAAGTCAGCGCAAGGCGAAATTTCCGATTCCAGCGTTCCGCACTCTTGTCGTCTACCGCTATCCCGGAATTGAGGATCCTTCTGTTCAGGCCGAGCAATCCTGCCAATAACTGCGCCGAACACATTGAGGCTCAAGACGGTTGATCGTTCTTCGCCACAAATTCTGGACCCGCAAATTCGAAAGGGCCTATGATCATGGAGCAGCATTTACCTTCTTGCACCACGTGAGGGTCCTCCATGAGCTGGCGAGCTGCCTCGCTGTTGTGGATTTTCTTTCTGCTGGGGAATCTGGCAAACGCGCAGGATTCCAAGTTTCCTCCCAGTGACCAACAAATTCCCGCGCCTGGTTGCCTCGAAATGAAAGCGCTCTGGGAAGGGGGTTACCAGCCCTGCGCTGCCGAGGACCATCTACTGTGGCTCGCGGACATCGAGCACTGGCGCGACGAGCGGCGAATTCGCATCGGCTATAACGGCGAGCGCTACGAATTGCCGGAGTTGCTTTGGACGCGCTCCAGCTTCATGCAGCCGCAAATGATGGTGCAGGACCGCTATCTTCTACGATCCGGTCCAAGGCAAATACACGGTCGATCGTTACCTGAACGACCTGCAGAAGCGCTACGGCGGAATCGATGCCGTGCTGATCTGGCCCACCTATCCGAACATGGGCATCGACAATCGCAATCAGCACGACATGATTCGCTGCATGCCCGGCGGCGTTGCCGGCGTTCGCCAGATGGTCGCCGACTTTCATCGCCACGGCGTGCGCGTGCTGTTTCCGATGATGATGTGGGACCAGGGCACGCGTGAAGCCGGACAAATCGTGGCCCGACGAAATCGCCGCATTGATGAAGGAAATTGACGCCGATGGCATCAACGGCGACACCCAGGACGGCGTGCCGCTGGCTTTTTCTTTGGCTGCGGACAAAGTGGGTCATCCGCTGGCCTTTGAACCGGAAGGCGGCCCTTCCGACGAAGCGTTGGCGTGGAACGTGATGACCTGGGGCCAGTATCGCTTCCCGTTTACGCCGTTGGTCGATCGCTACAAATGGCTCGAGACGCGGCATATGGTCAACATTTCGGATCGCTGGAACCGCGACAAAACTTCCGATCTGCAATTTGCGTTTTTCAACGGCGTCGGTTGGGAGAGTTGGGAAAATATCTGGGGCATCTGGAATGGAATCACTCCTCGCGACGCTGAAGCCACACGGCGAGTAGCCACAATCGAACGCGCCGTTGCGCCGTTTCTTTCCAGCGCAGAGTGGGAGCCGTTGTCCCCCATGCTTCGCTATGGAATTTTCGCCAGTCGTTGGCCGCAGCACGGGCAGACGCTCTGGACCATCGTGAATCGCAACGAATACGACGTTGATGGGCGCGCAAATGGAAGTCCCGTCGGACGCCTAAGCCTGCGATTCTACGACCTCTACTACGGAAAAGAACTGCAGCGTGAGAAGGATCCGTTGGGCCGCTCGGTTCTGAGTTTCCCGGTCGAAGCGCACGGTTACGAGGCGATTTTAGCCACGAGCGCCGTGCCCGGACGCGAGTCTCACCAAGCTGATGGCCGACGATGAAGCAGATGACGGCGCAACCGCTCTCTTCCTATTCGCACGATTGGAAGGTCTTGCCGCAAACGATCGTGCCCATCGCCGCCACCAGAGCGGTCCATGAAGCGCCATCCGGCATGGTGAAAATTCCGGCGGGCGATTTCGTCTTCTAAGTACAGGGCATCGAGATCGAAGGCTTCAATGATGATTGGAGTGGACGTGCAATACCCTTGGGAAGATGCGCCGCGGCGTTTTCACGAACATCCGATGCATGTGAAGTCCTTCTTCATCGATAAATATCCGGTCACGAATCTGGAGTTTCAAGAAGTTCCTGGACGCGACGCCTATCACCCCAAAGACGACATCAACTTTTTGCGCGACTGGAAGACGGAAAGTTTCCCGATGGCTGGGGCAATCGTCCTGTGACCTGGGTGTCGATCGAAGACGCGCGAGCCTACGCCGCTTGGGCCGGAAAGCGTTTGCCGCATGAGTGGGAATGGCAGTACGCAGCACAAGGATCGGATGGCCGCCTCTATCCCTGGGGCAATGTCTGGGACCCGGCAGCGGTGCCCGAGCCGGACAAGGGTCGCGATATGCGCGGGCCCGATGCCGTCGATGCGCATCCGCGTGGCGCGACTCCGCTTGGCGTGATGGATATGGTCGGCAATGTGTGGCAGTGGACCGAAGAGTTCACCGATCCGCACACCCGCGGCGGCATTTTGCGAGGCGGGAGCTACTACCAACCGCAGGGTTCCATCTGGTATTTTCCGCAGGCATACAAGCTCACGGAGCACGGAAAGCTTCTGATGATGTCGCCGAGCATGGATCGCTCAGCGACCGTCGGCTTTCGACTGGTGGTCGACAGCGAGTAGCGCCACTCAAGTTCTGCGGATAATTCGACGGTCTTAAGTCGGCCGACCAAAACTGTCGAAGTCAGTTGCACCTTTAGAATCAAATAGTTACGGGCATGAAAAATAGCTCGACTTCCGATTGTGACAAAGGTCACAGATGACGTGTGACGCAGTCGGTTGCGCCTGTTCATCCCTCGGCGTATTCCTTGTAGTGTCGAACGACAAACCGCCGTACTTACGGTCCCCGGTTGCCTCCTGCTTCCCGCCGGGTTTGGAAAGGTCATCATCATGGTTCAAAATTTAGAATCGCTCATCAAAGAGCATCCCTTTTTCCACGACTTCCCCGACGATCAACTCAAGATCATTGCCGGCTGCGCCAAGAACGTCGACTTTCCAGCCGGCCAATTCATCGTGGTGGAAGGCGACGCAGCCAACGAGTTCTACTGCCTCCGTAAGGGTGAAGTCTCGATTGAATTGGTCATCCCCGATCGCGGCCCCACCACCATGCAGACTCTCGGCGAGGGCGACATCCTGGGTTGGTCCTGGGTTTCTCCGCCGTATCGCTGGCACTTCAACGCCAAGGCACAAAAGCGCACCCGCGCGATTGTTTTTGACGCCAACTGCCTGCGCGCCCGTTGCGAGGAAGATCGCAACCTCGGCTACGAAATGCTGAAGAGATTCGCCAATATCATTACGGCACGGCTGGACGCGACGCGCCTGCAATTGCTGGACGTTTACGCGCACGAAGATTAATCGCAAAGAGCAGCGACGCGCTTATCTGCTCCGCCCGCCAAACGTGTAGACCACCGTGGCAATGCCGCGCAGGTCGTTCTGTCCCACGAACTCTCCGACCGTGTTGAAGAACGTCGTGTGCATAAATTCCGCGCCCATTCGAATGGCGATGTGTTGGTCCAATTTATATTCCACACCCCCGCCCGCTGCGTAAGCCGGCCTGCCAACGTAGCCCTTGAGCAGTGATCCGCTTGCAGCGTAATTCACACCCGTTTCCCGCGAACCGCCAAACAAACCGCGCGCATACACATTGAATTTTTTGGAACGGTGCAAATAAAAAATCCCTCCGCCCATATACGTAAGAAGGTCGGCGGAGTGGGTGGAAGTAAAAACGTTGTAGTGCCGCACGTACCCGAAGTCTCCTTCCAATCCGAACCTCCGGGTGAAGTCGATGGTGAAGCCGCTATCGATACCATTCATACCGACGCGAGTCTGTTCTGGGTATCGGACACACTTACGTAGGCATAGCCGAGATTCGCGCGGATCAGCGGCGCCCAGCCAGCGGCCAGCGGCCCCTGCGCTCGGGCCAGCGCGGGCAACAACGCGAGTGTCAGAATTGCGATTGTCAGTACTCTTCGCGGCATCATCTTCTGCTTTCAGGAATCCGAAGCGGGGCGGTTCGGTCCTACGGAATTGTCACAGCACTGGAACGGCCCTATCCTGAGCAGGAATGTCTCTCAGCGTGGGACCACACGACTTTGTTTTCCTCCTCACGGGGGCGGGTGTGAGCGCCGAGAGCGGAATCCCAACCTTCCGCGACACCGGCGGACTTTGGCGGCAATACCGCTTCGAGGAGGTTGCGTCGCCGTTGGCCTGGCGTCGCGATCCTGCGCTCGTCTGGGACTTCTATTCGATGCGCCGACAGGTAGCCGCAGCAGCCTATCCTAATCCCGCCCACTTTTCCATCGCCGCGTTGCAAGCCCGCATTCCTGCACGATTCACCTTATGCACCCAGAATGTGGATGACCTGCACGAGCGGGCGGGATCGACGGGCGTGCTGCACATGCACGGAGAACTCTTCAAAAGTCGCTGCGAATCCTGCCGGTTGCCGCCATTCTCGGACCACAACACGTATGAAGGCGGGACCACCCTGCCATTGTGCCCATGCGGGGCGGGCATCCGTCCTCACATCTGCTGGTTCGGCGAAGTGCCTTTCCACCTGCAGGAGATCGGATCGCTGCTGGAATCGCTGCACCATTTTCATCGCCATCGGCACTTCGGGTACCGTTGAGCCCGCCGCCAGCTTTGTGGCCTCCGTAGCCAACTCCGCGCGCACCATTTATATAGGACCGGAACCGCCCGCAAATCGCTACGCCTTCTCCGAATGCATCTTGGGAAAAGCCGGTGATGTTCTGCCTGATTTCTTCGAAGTGCCGCGTCAAATTTGAGGAACTCACCGATAGGCACTTCACGGCTTTTGGGTACAATATTTTGGTTTCCGCCCTTGGAGGATGCATGTTGAAGTTGCACCGCATTGCGGCAGTGGGTTTGGTGGCTCTGCTGCTGGTTTCCTGCCAGGGCGTGTATTACAAGACCATGCAGAAACTGGGCAAGGAGAAACGCGACATCCTCGTCCAGCGCGTGAAGGAGTCCAAAAAGGATCAGGAGCAGGCCAAGGAACAACTCAAGACCACCATGGAGTCGTTTCAGGAGCTCACCGGCTTCCAGGGCGGCTCATTGGAAAAGTCGTATAAAAAGCTGAACAGTGAGTATGAGGCCGCGCAGAATCAGGCCGATAAGCTCCACGACCGCGTCAAATCCATTGATCAAGTCAGCAACGACCTTTTCTCGGAATGGCAAAAAGAGATCAACGAGATGAGCAATGCCAAGCTGAAAGTGCAGAGCTCCGCGCTGTTGCGCGACGCCAAGGATCGCCAGGCCGCGTACATGAAGGCCATGCGCAAGACCGAGGATCAGATGACGCCCGTGCTGAACGCCTTCCACGACCAGGTCTTGTTCCTGAAGCACAATCTGAATGCCCGCGCGATTGGCTCCCTGAAAAACACTTCCGCCAAGATCAGTACCGACGTCTCGGCGCTGATGAAGAGCATCGACGCTTCCATGCAGGAAGCCGATAAGCTGATCTCTTCGCTGAACGCTTCGGACAACGACGCCGCTACCAAATAATCACGCGCGATCTGCGGGTCTACCGGTATGTTCTTCGATTTTGCCAGGACGCGAATCTAGTTCTTCCGGAAGAGAGGCCACATGGACCTTACCCGCCAACCCCAGACGTCCCCGCCCGATCCGGTCGTCAAATCGAAGCTGAAGAACCCTTACCTGTATTCGCTACTCGCCTTGCTGGTTGTGGCGATTTATGTTGGCTACATCATGTATTCGCGCTATGCCTCCCGCCGCGATTACGACCAGCGCAACCTGCAGCAGCGTGCCGAGCAGCAGCGCGAGGAAGATCGCCGCGTTGTCGAACAGCTGGGTGGTTCAGAGTTCGCGATCCGCTCCTTCTACGTTTCTCCGGCCGAAATTCGCCGCGGTGAAGCTGCGCAGATCTGCTACGACGTTTCCAATGCCAAGAAAGTCACGCTGGATCCTCCTGTCGCGGAGGTTTGGCCCTCGCATTTTCGGTGCATGGACGTGAAGCCTACGAAAACGACCACCTACACGCTGACGATTGCTGACGCAAACGGGCAAACCGCCACGCAATCCGTGGAAGTGAAGGTTCGTTAGCGCTCCCGGATTGCGCGCCGAACAGCCCTTGTCGCCATAAATCGTGTCCCTTTATAATACTTGCAGGCGGGGTTCGGCTTTGCCGGACTCCGCATCATTTTTTCTCGGACGTGGAAACTTATGGCTGCTGATCCTATCGCGAAAATAAAGCTGAAGCTGCAACAGGAAATCGATACCCTCGAACACGAATTGAACGTAGAACTCCCCAAGGAGATCGCGGTCGCCCGCGCTCACGGCGACCTGTCGGAAAACGCGGAATACAAATTTGCCAAGGAGCGCCAGGGCTACGTAAACGCCAAGATCGGCCAATTGAAGAAGCGCATGGGCGATCTGGGCATGCTGAACCTCAGCAATATTCCGAAAGACCGCTCCGGCTACGGTTCGCGCATCGTTGTGCTGGACACCCAGCGCAATGTCGAGATCGAGTACAAACTCGTCAGTAGCGAAGAAGCCGACGTCGAAAAGGGGATGATCTCCACGACCTCTCCCATTGGCCGCGCCCTGTTGAACCGCAAGGCAGGCGATGAGGTTCAAGTCACTACACCGAATGGCAACAAAGACTTTGAAATCCTGCGCCTGGTTACCATTCACGAGGACACGGTTTAGCGCTCGGTCGCGCACTCCGGTTGTTACCAGCCCCATTTTTTAAGCACATTTCCTCTGTTCAGCATCGCTGTGCGAATTTTCTGATATCGTACTGGGCATGCGGCCTTCCCTGATTGTGCATGGCGGAGCTTGGGATATTCCCGACGACGCAGTAGATGCTTGTAACGCCGGCTGCCTGCGCGCTCTGGAAGCCGGCTGGAAAATTCTTTCCAGCGGCGGTTCCGCGCTCGACGCCATCGAAGCCTCCGTCATCATTCTCGAAAACGATCCGGTTTTTGATGCGGGCTATGGCTCGCACCTGAACCTCGCCGGGCAGGTCGAATGCGACGCCATCGTGATGGAGGGCGCTACGCTACGTGCGGGTTCCGTCGCTGGCTTGCACCGCCTTCGCAATCCGATTCGCCTGGCGCGCGCGGTGCTCGAAAAGTGCCCGCACATGATGCTGATCTCCAGCGGCGCGGAACAGTTCGCCGCTCAACAGAGCCTGGAACTCTGCGACCCGAAAGATTTGATTTCACCGGCCGAATACGAAGCCTGGTTGCGTTGCAGCAAGGATGAGCACGCCGCCGAACATCATCGCGGACACGAACAGGGAACTGTCGGCGCGGTAGCCATCGATCAGGATGGCCGCCTGTTTGCCGCCACCTCTACCGGCGGTACTTGCTGTAAACTCCCGGGACGCGTAGGAGACTCGCCGTTGATCGGCTGCGGTTGCTACGCTGACAGCCAGGCCGGCGGCGTTTCCTCGACGGGCTACGGAGAAGCCATCATGAAAATCGTCATGGCGAAGACGGCTGCGGACATTCTGCGCTCGGCTTCCGCGCCTTCGCATTCCTTTGCCATGCGTGCCGCCCAAAGCGCCGCGGATCTTCTGGTCTCCGATGGCAAAGGCACGGGCGGGCTGATCCTGCTGGATCGCTTCGGCTTTCCCGGCTTCGCGTTCAACACGCCGCGCATGGCCTATGGGTATGTGGCCCCAGATTCGAGTTTCGTCACCTCCGTCTAACTTATGAAAACCTACCTATATACGTTCTTAACGCTGTGCCTCGTTGTGTCGCTGGCCATCGCCGTTGCTCCGCACTCGCGGGTCGCTGCCCAGTCCAACCCCACCCCAACTTCGCAGGATTGGCCTGTCTATGGCGGCTCGCCGCAGGGCACGCGCTATTCCTCGCTAGCGCAAATCGATCGCAGCAATGTGAAGCAGCTCGCAGTCGCGTGGACCTTCGATACCGGGGAAAAGGGCGGCCTGCAGACCAGCCCTATCATCATCAACGGCGTACTCTACGGCATTACTCCTTCGCAAAAGGTGATTGCGCTCGATGCCGCCACCGGCAAGCTGCTTTGGAAATTCGACTCCGGCATTCCCGGCCCTCAGCCGAACCGCGGTTTGGCTTTTTGGACCGATGGTAAGGAGCGTCGCATCATCGTGGGAGTCATGAACTACGTTTATGCGCTCGACGCCACCACCGGGAAGCCCATTCCCACCTTCGGCGATTCCGGCCGCATCGATTTGCGCAATGGCCTGGGCCGCGAACCCGCTTCCGCGCAATCCGTGTTCCTGACCAGCCCGCCGGTCATCTACAAAGATCTGTTCATTGTCGGTGGACGTAATCCCGAAGCCCTGCCTGCGCCTCCTGGGGATGTTCGCGCCTTCGATGTGCACACGGGCAAAGTGCGCTGGACCTTTCACACCATTCCGCATCCCGGCGAATTCGGCTACAACACTTGGCCCGAAAACGCCTGGAAAACCAGTGGCGCCGCCAACAACTGGGCCGGCATGGTCGTGGATAACGAGCGCGGCATTCTATTCGTACCAACCGGTTCGGCGGCGGCCGATTTTTATGGCGCCGACCGCGTGGGCGACGATCTCTTCGCCAATTGCCTGCTGGCTCTGAACGCGGAAACCGGCGAGCGCATCTGGCATTTCCAGGGAGTGCGCCACGATATCTGGGATCGCGATTTTCCCTCGCCTCCCGTTTTGCTTACCGTGCACCACGACGGCAAGTCGATCGATGCCGTTGCCCAAGCGTCAAAACAAGGCTACGTCTATCTGTTCGATCGCCTGACTGGGACGCCACTCTTTCCCATCGAGTACCACGACGTGCCGGCCAGCGACGTGCCCGGTGAAGTTACCGCCCGCCAACAGGGCTTGCCGACGAAGCCCGCTCCCTTCGCCCGCCAGGTACTCACTGCGGACATGCTGACCAACCGCACACCGGAAGCACATGCCTGGGCAGTGCAACGGTTTGCCGCGCTGCGCAGCAAGGGCCAGTGGCTTCCGTTCACTCTAAAGCAGGACACCGTCATCTTCCCCGGATTTGATGGCGGCGCGGAATGGGGTGGATCCGCGGTCGATCCGGCTACTGGCGTCATCTATCTCAACGCCAACGATATTCCCTGGACTGGAGCGCTGGCGGAAACCGGGAACGACACTGGCGCGAAGGCAATTTACGTGCGCCAATGCAGCCTGTGCCACGGCGAAAACCGCACGGGTAGCCCGCCCGCCATTCCTTCGCTGGTAGGCGTTGACATGCGGCTGTCGCCCTCAGAAATCAGGGAAGTGATCCACAACGGCCGCGGCCGCATGATGGGTTTTCCCGGGCTTTCCGACGAGGAAACCGGTGCTCTCATGGAATTCCTGGCCACCGGCCAGAGCAAAGAGCTCGAATCGACCGGACCCGCCTTGCCGGCAATGCCTTATCACTTCACCGGCTATAAGCATTTCTACGATCCGGAGGGTTACCCGGCGGTCATTCCTCCCTGGGGCACGCTCAACGCCATCGACCTGAACACCGGAGAGTATCTCTGGAAAATTCCTTTCGGCGAGTATCCGGAGTTGGCCGCCAAGGGCATGCGCAACACGGGTACGGAGAGTTATGGGGGACCGATCGTGACCGCGGGCGGCTTGCTGTTCATCGGCGCGACCAGCTACGACAAGAAATTTCACGCGTACGATAAATCCACTGGCGAATTACTTTGGGAAACCACGCTTCCATTTTCGGGCAATGCCACGCCCGCTACCTATTCCGTAAATGGGCGCCAGTACGTGGTGATCGCCGCAGGCGGCGGGCGGGATCGCCGTTCGCCTTCGGGCGGACTCTACGTCGCCTTCGCCCTTCCGGTGTCCAAACCGTAACCCGGCTCTCTCCGGCGCACTAACCCTTACATCACACAGTACTGCGCGCCTATTGCCAACCACACGCGTGCCCGAGACTCTACTCCTAATACAGGTGTCTAATGCCCACCATTGACCGTCAGCAACTCGATCGGCTGGAGCGCCGCGGCCTCCAGCTCACCATCTTTTCCGCGGTCTTCGTGCTCATTCTGGCCGGCGGCCTCGGCGTGTTCATGTACCCGCTGGTCTTTGTGCATCCCGAAGGCAATGTCTGGGAACTGCGCGCCGCGTTCTTCGGCTTCCTGGCGCTCACCTTGCTCTTCGTCGTCTATCTCTTTGACCGGCAGCGCTCGTTTGCCAAGCTCAAAGAGCAATTGCTCTCTGAACTCGAGCGCAATATCGAGCTGCAGGTGCAAGCCAACACCGACCTGTTGAAATCGATGCCCGACCAGAATCATTTCTGGGATCGCCTTACCATGGAATTCCGTCGCGCCTTGACGATGGAGAAAAATCTTTCGCTGGTCATCGTGAAGGCCAAGCCCGGCGCCCGCGCCAATGAAAACGATCAGAAGGCAGCGCTCAGCGACGCCGCCAAGGCCATGTCCAAGCGTTTGCGCCCAACCGACTCCATCTATCGCCTTGCGGACGATTTGTTCGGCATCGTTCTTCCGGAAACCGACACCCTTAACGCCAAGCGTATCGCCTACCGTCTGAATGAAGAATTGCAGGCCGTACGCGCCCGATACGGCTCTTCCTTTGACTTAACTGCGCACAACTATCCCGAGCACGTGAAGAGTTCGCACGAGTTCGAAGACATCGTGAAATCCATGCTTCCGGAAAAGGAAGAATGGTCCGTGCCCAGCGAAGTTCCGGTAGCCTAAGGGCGACTCTGACGAAGCACTCTCTTGAAAAGCAAAAGCCCCGCTTGGTATCCAAGGCGGGGCTTTTCCTTTCGGTTTGGAATAAACGAACTACGCTTCCTCTTCCACCAGCGCTTCGCCATGCGCGGCCTTGTGCGCCGCGATTACTTTGTCTGCCAGTTCATTCGGAACGTAGTCGTAGTGGGAAAACTCCATGCTGTAGCTGGCGCGCCCTTGCGTCATGGAGGTCAGGTCCGTGGCATAAGAAATCATTTCCGCCATCGGCACCTGCGCCTTCACGACCACGTTGTGACCGCGCGCTTCGCTGCCCGCGATGCGTCCGCGCCGCGAACTGAGATCGCCCATCAAGTCACCCGAATACTGATCGGGCGCATACACTTCCACGTTCATGACCGGTTCCAACAGGCAGGGGCGCGCCTGCTTCATCGCTTCCTTGAACGCCAGCGAGCCGGCGATCTTGAACGCGATGTCCGAAGAGTCGACGTCGTGATATTTGCCGTCGTACACGGTCGCCCGGAAATCCGTCAGCGCGCATCCGGCCAAATGACCGCGTGCCGCAGCCTCGCGAATACCGCGCTCGACCGAAGGAATCCAGTTCTTGGGAATCGCTCCGCCGAAAATGTCGTCCACGAATTCGATGCCCTTGCCGCGTTCCAGCGGTTCGAACTTGACGCGGCACACGCCGAACTGGCCGTGCCCGCCCGACTGCTTCTTGTGCTTGCCTTCGGCGTCGGCCTTGCCGCGAATCGTCTCGCGATACGGCACCTTGGGCGGCTTCAGCGCCAGGTTCACGTTGTAGCGTTTCTGCAGCTTGGCCACCACCACCTCCACGTGCTGTTGCCCGTTGCCGGCCAGCAGGAATTCCTTGGTCTGCGGGTCGCGTGAGAAGCGCAGCGCGGGGTCTTCTTCCATTATTTTATGGATGGCCACACCAATCTTGTCTTCGTCCGCGCGCGTCTTCGGTTCGACGGCGAACGTAATCGAGGGCTCCGGCAACCGCACCGGGGCGTAGAAAATCGGAGCGTTCTTGTCGCCCAGCGTGTCGCCGGTAATCGTTTCTTTCAGCTTGGCGATTGCTCCGATGTCTCCGGCATGCAGTTCCTGCACCTCGCTCAATTGTTTCCCCTGCACCACCATGGTGTGCTGGAAGCGCTCCGGGCTGTTGCGCTCATAATTCTGCAGCGTCGCGTCGTTCTTTAGGATGCCGCTCTTCACTTTGAAATAATTGATGCGGCCCGCAAACGGATCGGCCAGGGTCTTGAACACGAATACCGACAGTGGTTGGCTGTCGTCGTACTTGCGATCGATGCGTTCGCCCTTTCCGTGCGGCTCGGTGAAACCCACCTGCGCGTGCTCGTCGGGGTGCGGGAACACGTCCGCAAGGAACGTCAGCAAACTGCCGCTGCCCACATTGCGCGTCGAGGAAATCATCAGCACCGGCACGATCTTTTCCGCGACGATCGCTTTACGCACCGCTGGAATCAAATCCTCCACCGGTATCGTTCCTTCGCGGAAAAACTCCTCCATCATCTCGTCATCGCCTTCCGCGATCATTTCGACCAGTCTTTCGTGCGCTTCGTCCGCCTCGTCCTTCAGCGCGTCCGGTATGTGCTCGACGGTGAATTTGCCGTCGCCATCCGGCGTATACAAGTGCGCCTTCATCGACACTAGATCGATGACTCCGCGAAATCCTTTTTCGCTGCCGATGGGCATCTGCAGCGGCACCACCGTGCGTCCAAAAAGTTCCTGCAGGGAAGCCAGCGCGCGGCCAAAATCCGCCAGTTCGCGATCCATCCACGTGAGCACAAACGCTCGCGGGATGTCATATTCCATGCAGTAGTCCCATACCTTTTCGGTGGTCACCTGCGCTCCTACGTGCGCGTCCACGGTAATCAACGCGGCATCGGCCGCGATCAGCGAAGCTTTGGTTTCGGTGATGAACGTCGAATACCCCGGCAGGTCCAGCAGGTTGATTTTCACGGTATTGCCGCCGCACAGCGTGCACGGCCATTCGGCGTACGCCAAGCCCGTCTGAATCGATATCTTTCTCGCGATCTCCTCTTCGTCCCAATCCGTCGTGGTGCTTCCTTCCGCAACTTTGCCGAAGCGCGGCGTCGCTCCGGCGGCGAACAATAACGACGACACCAGTTGCGTCTTGCCGGTGCCGCCGTGACCTACAATGCCAACGTTTCTGATGTCCTTGGTGGGATAGAGTTTCATCGCAGTCCTCCACGAAAAAGTGACCAACAGCGTCACCGCGTCGAGGTCCGCCGACAGTAAGGCAGGCGCGGGCCCGCGCCTGGCGAGTTATTGGTTTTGCAGGAGAGCGCGGCCCTACCTGGGTCCCGCATGCGGGGCGAAGGAGATTCCTACATCCCTGGTCCGCTCTTCTTGACGGCCCGATGCTAACACACCGTTTTTGGCCCCGCAACGCGCCACGTCTCTCGCTGCCTGGAACGCGTGCTTACGGGCTCGTCGGCTCCAAAGTGGCGCGCAACGAGGTCTTTGATCCACTGGTCAGCTCCAACTCCCGCGCGTAGTCGGCGAAACCGGCGAACTTCAACACCACCCGGTGCGTTCCCGCCGGAAGTTTCAGAACCGCCGGAGCGTTCCCGACAAACTTGTCGTCCACGAAAATTTCCGCTCCATCGGGCACCGATGTGAGTGTCACGGCTCCTGTGCCTTCGCCGGTGCGAGTCGCGGCAGATTCGACCGGTGTTGGGCTCGAAACCATTTCCGTATTCTCGGACTGTCCCCGAACGTCCTGTGGCCTGGCTGCAATATTCACCCGCTCGGCGCGGGCCTGCGGATAGAATCGCTGCAAAACGTCCAGCAAATCGCTGGCGCTCAGTGCGAAGCCAATGCCCGTTACGTTTTTCTTCACCAATTTTTGAGTATTTAAGCCGATCACCTGCCCGCGCTCATTCACCAACGGGCCGCCGGAATTTCCCGGATTGGTCGGCGCGTCGGTTTGAATCCACACGCCCGGACCTGCCGAGGGAAATTTGCCAACCGCGCTGACAATCCCTTTGGTTACGCTGAAGAGCATCGCATCGCCAGGATTGCCGATCGCCACAACCGATTCGCCCTGACGCACCGAAGCCGCTTCGGCCAGGCTGGCAAATGGAAAATGCACATCCGGCGAAGGTGCTTCGACTTTCAGCAAAGCGATATCCAGTTCACCATCGACGTACAGCACTTTCGCCGGCAATTGCAATCCATCGCTGGTCTTCACCAGCAGCGAAGGGTCGCCCCGGGCCACATGCGCATTGGTGGCAATTACGCCGGTTTCCGTGACGAAAAATCCCGAGCCGCTGATTTCTAACCCTTTTAAATAGACCACGGTCGGTTTCGCGCGGCTCACCAGTTCTTCCAGAGACAATTCCGGCTCGCTGACCTGCCGCTTCCGTCCGGCGCAATCGCCGCGGGTGGCCCGCCCCGGAACACGGTGCTGATCAGTTCCAGGTTTACGGCGAACTCGTCGGCCTTAAACACCCAAAATTGTCCGTGATTGTGCCCGTGCAGATCGATCCACTCCATCGGGCCTTCCGTTAACGCGAGCTCCTTCGTGACGTACCCCGGCAGCGACAGTCTCGCAATCATCGGATGTTCCAGGCGCTGCCCGATCGCCGTGTGGGTGCGGTGAAAATAACCGCCAGGGAAATTCTTTTCGAAAGGAGTTGTGCCGGACGCTACGCCATTCAGTTCCACCGAGGCGCCGGGAGGCGTGCTATTGATCCGCAATGTTTCCGAGGAACAGGGAGTGACCGCGCACAAGAACAGCAAGAGGTACAAGGCGGAGAGGGGCGAGCTGCGCATAAACCACCACACCAAGTATACTCAACAATGATCAGTATGTCATGGTAATCAACTGGCCGTGCTTTCTTCCTTGCTTCGATAGCCGGCGCACATCAGCACCGGCAGGCGCGGGTAGCGCGGAAATTGCGGATCGCTCTCGGACAACTTGCACAGCAGGAATTGCGAACCCTTCGCGGAATCGATCACCCGGGCGTGCATGCACAAACCGCATAATCCCGCGGTCTGTTTCAAGGAGGTTGATGGTGACATGTCCCCCCGGAGACTCTGCTAGTTCGGCTGCGAGCCGGGAGCCGGAGCAGCGGCCGGAGCACTCGGTGGCATAGCAGGCTTGGTGAACCGCGATTCATCGATCGGGGTATTCACTTCGATCTTGTCCGCGTAAATTCGCTGAATCTGATCGGTGCCCGGCGCCGCCGATTCGATCAGGAAGGGGTACATCAGCCCTTTCACTTCCCTGAACTCGCGGAAGTACGATACCCACGGCACTTCCTGATCACCGTTCTTGCGGTTGCCTTCCCAACGCAGGAGCATGTAGCTCTCCGCGTCAAAGGAGAAATAGCTGACATCCCCGCCCTTGTTGGTGAGTTTCAGTTTGTACGCCGGTTTGCCTTCCACCGTCGTCTTGCCCGCGTACTCAACCTGATTCCCCTTGGCTTTGTAATCGATGAAGGGTCCCTCGAAATCGGCTTCGTCCAGAATGTTGCGCAGGTCGGCCGCGCTCATGTCCTCTACTGCCGGATTGGCGGCGAAGGGATTGTAGATCCATCCTGCCGATTTGCCGTCGTAGACGCGAATCAGCGTTTTGCCCCCAATGGTGACTTCCATATGCATTTTGTAGGGCCGTTTGCGCTCAACGATGAATGGTCCATCGGTACCGGGGCCGAAGGAAATGGTGCCGCTCACTCGCTCGGACATGACCGCGCGAATCTTCTGCAGTCCTCCGCGCGCCTCGAAGTACTTGCCCAGGACATCGTCGGCGGTTTGCGCGTCCGTGAAGGCGGGGAAAACGATGGCAACGGCCAGCAGCAACAAAACTTTACGCATATAGAAGCACTCCCTGCGCGACGTTGAGCGTGGGCCGCAAGTTAGATGGTAGAAGGAGAGCCGCACAGGGGTCAAATTGCGTAGTTCGTCGCTTCGAACCGGTTGACCGGACGTTATCGCTCGGAGCTGAATGGCGATGCCGGCAGATTCGCCGAATTGTACAGATTGCAGTGCGGATTACTCTCCCAGCCGTAGCGCACATAGGTGGGATTGACCACCGAGGGTGCTGTGACCACCACGGAATCATGATCGATGGTGGCCGTTGCGGGCACAAACTTCTGGTCGGGACCGGCAATTTCAAATCCAGTCAGCGCATCGCCCTCGGCCTTCAGGCCCGTTCCATGCGTGAAAAACACGCGCAGAGTCGGGCCTTCCACAATCACGGAACGGTACAACGGCCCGGAAAACTCCAGCGATTCGCCATAAGCGATCGAGCGCGCGGCAAGCGCCAGACGGTGCGCCACGTCCTGCTTGTCGGTGGGGTGGATATCCTTGGCGTCCCCAATATCGATGGCCACGGCCATGCCGGTGTTCTTCAACTCCAGCGTACGGCGCTGCGCGTCCCGCAACTCCGGCCAGCGCCCATCCGGACCGGTCTGCCAATTTGCCAGCTGAACAAACAGAAACGGAAACTCACCGGAGTTCCAGCGCGACCGCCAGTCGCCAATCATCGTTTCGAACAAACGGTTGTAGGTCCCGGCGCGCTCCGGACCGGCATTGCTTTCTCCCTGATACCAGATCACGCCCCGAATGGGGAACGGGGTGAGCGGCGCCACCATGCCGTTATACAGCGCTGACGGCGTCCACGAGCGCAGGTCCGGATGCCACGGAAACGAAGGAATCGGCTTGCCCTCGGCTTTAGCTTTCTCAATTTCCTGCTGTTGCATCCCGCGGCTCAGGAGGAGGTGGCTTTCGCTATCCGTAATCGTGGAGTATGCGGCAAAAACCGGCATCAGCGAAGAGTCGGCGGCCAGCGCCGCCAGGCTGGTCCACGCTTCGGCCGGAGTGCCTCCCCAATCCGCTTCGATTAGTCCGATGGCTACGCGTTGATCGGCATGAATTTCCCGCGCGAACAAAAACGCCACAGCGGAAAAATCCGCTGCCGTTTCCGGCGTGGCTAGTGCCCAGCGTTCCGCTGCCACATCCATGGCGGGGTAGTCAGCGGCAGTGTGGTGCACCTGAAACAGCCGGATCATCGGTTGGTTGGCGTTGCGCAGTTCGGCCTCGGCGTTGGCCACGGTTTTCATCCGGAATTCCATGTTGGATTGCCCGGAGGCGAACCACACGTCGCCGACAAACACGTCGGAAAAGGAAAGATGATTGGCAGCCGCAATTTCCAGGGTGAATGGCCCGCCCGCAGCTCCCGCGGGTAGATACACCTGCCACTGTCCGAGGGCATCCGCGACGGTCGCTGCCGAATTTCCGCGAAACATCACTCGAACGCCTTCGGCAGGTGAGGCCATGCCCCACACGTGAACCGGAAGGTCGCGCTGCACCACCATGTGATCCGCGAAGATGGCCGGGGTGTGCACTTCCGCGAAGGTTGGCGAGACAACGGAGAGCAGCAGGGCAAACAGGAAAGCCGGGCGAACGCGCATAAGGAGATTCCTCAATCCGTAAGGTGTGCCCAGCATAGCACCGAGACGCCTGCTTCGCAGGGCCGCCGGAACTAGTACGACGAAAAACATTTTGCTGCGCGAGGGGATGGCCCGGGGTAGAATGGCCCCGTTTCCGCCCCAGGTGCAGTGGCCGGAAAAAACGACGGATCTCGGCCGAAAAATCTCAAAACTCTTGGAGGTAATTCCGATGGGAACGGCGAGTTCAACCCCGGGTCTTGGCAGACCCGGACAAACAATCAAGAAGGCCAGCGGCTGGTACATTTTGCTGGCGATTCTGTTCATCGTTCTGGGATTCTTTGCGATCTTTGAGCCGGCCGTCGCTGGATTAGGTGTTTCCTTGCTGGTCGGATGGCTGCTCATTTTTGGCGGCGTGGCTCATATCGTCTCGGCCTTCAGTGGAGGCGGAGCGAAGCGTGTATTGTTCCACGTATTGATCGGGCTGTTGTATCTGGTCGGCGGCTTTTACTTTTTGACGCATCCCTTGGTGGGATTGGGAACACTGACCCTGCTGCTGGCGGGCATCATCCTGGCGGAAGGCGTTCTGGAAATTATCGCGTATTTCCGTTCGCGTGCGGATGGCGGATCAGTGTGGCTGTTGATTAACGCGCTGGTCACGCTGCTGCTGGGCGCGCTGATCTGGTTCCGCTGGCCGTCCAGTTCCGTTTGGGCGATTGGCACGCTGGTTGGCGTCAACCTGATCATGACCGGATTCTCGCGTCTCATGCTGGGATTGGCCGCGCGCAAGCTGGTCGATCGGGTCGCCACCGCATAACCACCCAGAACCGCAGCCACGGGCGGTAACCGATAGCGACGAAACGCGTGTGGCGGCGTTGACCGCAACGCCCTTGGCTGCCTACGATAGCTAGATGGACCGAATCGCCACAATCGCGGTGTGTCTCTGGGTGTTGGCCGCCGTCGCAGGCTGCGACGATGCGGCGCATAAACCCGTGCAGGCGCACGTGCCCACAACCGCCGCGGCGCCTTCGGCACAACCTCCTGCCTCGAATCTGAACGAATTGCCGCAACGCAACCTGGTGACGTCCGGTTTCATCAGCCTGCAGCCTCCCGTGCCGGGCGGCATCGAGTATCTGATTGCGAGGGTTCAGGAAAAATTCGCGGCGGGAGAGGCCAACTTCCGGGCCGGGCACCTGGAGGCCGCGCGGCGCGACTTCGACGATGCCGTCGATTGGATGCTGGCGAGCGGTTACGATCCCAACAGCGATCCCCGTCTGGCCGAGTTGTTACACCACGTCACCGACACCGTGTACAGCTACGAGTTGCAGGCCTTTCAGGCCGGCGACGGTTTCTCCGAAGCTCCCGCTGTGCCCGCGCCCATCGACGAAGTTGCGGACTTGACCTTCCCGGTCGATCCCAAGCTGAAAGAACGGGCGGAAGCGCAAGCCAAGAGCCTCTCGCACGACTTGCCGTTGACCGTGAATGACGTGGTCGTTTCCTACCTGAACTTTTTCCAGACGCCTCGCGGACGCTCCATTGTGGCGAGCGGGTTGCGCCGCAAGGGCCGCTACGACGAGATGATCTCCCGGGTGCTCAAGGAAGAGGGCGTGCCGCAGGACTTGATCTATCTGGCGCAAGCCGAGAGCGCCTTCCAGCCCCTGGCCTTGTCCCGCGCGGGCGCCCGCGGCATCTGGCAGTTCATGCAATGGCGAGGCAACGAATACGGGTTAAAGCGCACCTGGTGGGTGGACGAGCGCATGGACCCGGAAAAAGCCACCCGGGCCGCGGCGCAGCACCTGCGCGACCTGTACGGACTGTTTGGAGACTGGTACCTGGCCATCGCGGCGTACAATTGCGGACCGGGGAACGTCCAGAAGGGCATCGAGCGCACCGGCTATGCCGATTTCTGGGAGCTGTACCACCGCAACGTGCTGCCCCGCGAGACGCAAAACTACGTTCCGATTATCCTGGCGATGACCCTGATCGCCAAAGACGCCGCGCAGTATGGCATCACCGCCGATCCCGAAGCGCCGGTGCTGACCGATTCGGTCAAACCCGGGCGGGCTATCGATATGCGTTTGGTGGCGGAAACCATCGACGTGGACGTAGCCACGCTGCGCAACCTGAATCCGTCGTTGCTGCGCATGGTAACTCCCGACGATCCGGACTTTGTCTTGCACCTCCCTCAAGGCACCTCGCAGAAGTTTACGGCGGAGATTGCCGACATTCCGGCGGATAAGTGGGTGAGCTGGCGGCGGCACCGGGTGGAGGCGGGGGACACCCTCTCCTCGATCGCCAAGAAGTACCGGGTCACGGCGGTCTCCATCGCGGAGGCTAACGATATTGAGCGCAACCAGGCGCTGGTGCCCGGTCAGAAACTGATCATCCCGGCGGCCCGGCCCGTCGAAGAGACCAAAAGCCATCTGGTGCGCTACCGGGTGCGCAAGGGCGATACCCTGGGCGGCATCGCGGACCAATTCAGCGTAACCTCCGAAGACGTCCGCCGGTGGAACGGGCTCAAGAGCGGCAAGGTCAACCGGGGCATGGTCCTGCGCATTTACACGGTCGGGGGCGCGCCCGAAGCGCACACCGTGAAGCAGACCGCCAAGCACAAGACCGCCAAGAAGCCGGTTACCGCCTCGGCGCAAGACTGATCACCGGAAAAATTCCTCCACAATTCCCCGGAAACCGGCGGCCTCCAAAAAATATCCGTGCGCTGTGTGCTGAATGCTTGACAAGCACCTTGGAGTGGGATAACAAGTTCGCAGGCGGAAGCGAATGCCGCCTCGGCTGGTGCAGCGTGCCAAGAAACCCAGGAAAAAAAATGCCCCCAGGGGAGGAGAGTATGGATTTCGAGAAAGACAATTTTGAGGAAGATGAAGAACTGTCCCGGCTGGACGAAGACGAAGAGCTGGCGGGGGACGGCGTTGGGGGAGTAGTCGAAGAGGAAGAAGAGATTCTCATCGAAGACGAACCCGGGGAAGACGAAGGCGAGGACCCCGTGGTGGCCAAGCCGGCCGCCAAGCCCGTTGCGCCCAAGAAGGTGGCCGCCAAGAAGCCGGCCGCGAAAAAGGCTGCGAAACCCGCCAAGAAAGCCGCCAAAAGGCCGGCGCCCAAAGCCAAGGCCAAGCCGAAAAAGGCCGCTAAGAAACCGGCGAAGAAACGCCGCCGCTGACCATCGCCGGGGCGCAAAACACCAACCGGTCATATCGCAGAGCCCTCCGAGTGCTTCGGAGGGCTCTCTTTTTTGGGCAGCGATGCCGAATCGGTGAAGCCGCGCAAGCAGGGCGGGCTCAAAACAGGAAATGGCGATCCGGAAACGGGACCACCCTACGCCAGATCACTCGCCTTTGGCTGCCAAAGGTGTATCGTAACCATTGGATAAATTCGTATGTTGCGAGCAATGGAGCAGATACGGCGCATGCGGGGCGGCGCGCAGTCGCATTTGATGCGTTGCAGCGACGGCAACTTCTACGTAGTCAAGTTCCAGAATAACCCGCAACATCGCCGCGTGCTGGTGAACGAGATGCTCGGCACCAGACTGGCGTCGCGGCTCGGACTGCCGACGGCTCCGGTGGAAGTCGTGGATGTTTCCGAGGACCTGATCCGCTACACCGCAGAGCTGTGCATTGAGTTGCCGCGCTCGCGTCTGCCGGTCTGCGCCGGCCTGCAGTTCGGCTCGCGCTTCCCGGGCGATCCGCGGCGGCTGACGCTGCACGATTTTCTACCGGATGAGCAACTGATGGAAGTCGATAATCTTCACGAATTTTGCGGGATGCTGGTGTTCGACAAATGGACCTGCAACACCAACGGGCGGCAGACGGTGTTCTTCGAACCGTCGCGCCCCAAACCGCTTGCGCCCGGTTTGAGCCCCGGAGCGGCGGAGGCGCGCCGTTCGTATACCACGATCATGATCGACCAGGGATTCTGCTTCAACGCCGGCAACTGGGATTTTCCGGATGCGCCGCTGCGTGGTCTCTACACCCGCAATCGCGTGTACCAAGGGGTGACCGGGATGAACTCTTTCGCGCCGTGGCTGGAGCGTCTGGAAAAGCGCATCAGCGAAGCCATGCTGGGCGAACTGGCAGCGGAGATTCCCCCGGAATGGTATGAGGACGATTACGACGCCGTGCTTCGGCTGCTGGAGACTCTGTACCGTCGCCGCGCGCGCGTCCCGGAGTTGATTTTGTCGGCGAAGCAGTCGGCGCGGCAGCCGTTTCCGTACTGGGCGTAGCGAGCAGTCGTTTGCAGATGGTTTTCACGCGACGAATTGAGTTTGCGGGAGCAGCAACATGGAACCGAACAGCGGGGATCGCGGATCGCAGCCAGAAAAAACCTATGTGTACCGGGTACTGCGCTATGTGCCCAACCTGGTGCGCGATGAATGGGTCAATGTCGGCGTTCTGGTCTATGACCCGGACTCTGGCGAGCGCCGCTTGCGCATGATCGAAGAGCCGGAAGAGTATGCCCGGGTGCGGCGTCTGCACCCGCGCGCGGACGAGGAATTGCTGCGCAAGCTGCGCGACAATCTGGAAGAGCGCTTCGCCACCGCCCGCGTACGCTTCGCAGAAACCGGCGACGCCGCGAACGGCAAGGGCGCCGAGTCCGCATGGCGCACGCTTTTGGGGCAGTGGGACCAGGTGCTTTCGAATGCCCTGCAACTGGCCCCGGAGCACGGGCGCAAGGGCCAGGATCTCGACTTCGAAACCGACAGCTTGTATGCCGATCACGTCGCGGTGGTGCGCGGCGAGGCCCGCGTCGGCGTGCCGGGCAGCCGCGGGATGGTGCGCAACTATTGCGGGCAGGTGTGGCGGCAGGCCCATCTGTGGAACCGCATTGAGAAATCCGTGCGCGTGGACCAGTTCACATTCCCGGGCGACCCCATGCGCATCGACTATACGTACCGGCGCAACGGCACCCGCGGCTTCGTACAGACCCTCAGCGTCAGCCGCGCTCCCAACGATGCCAAGCAACTGGCGTACACCGTGGACCGCATACGAAAGAAATTACCGTCGACGGAGTTCACCGCGGTGACCGACGTGCACTTATTGGCCGGGAATCAGACCCACGGATTTGTGCAGGACATCCTGCAGGATGCGGGCGTGGCCGCGGTGCCTATGGAAGGCTTTGCGGTCTGGACCGCCAAGCTGCGGCCCTTGATTCAGTAAGCGCTCGCCTGCGAAAACCGCCTAAACCAGCGGCTCCGACCAGTTTTCCAGCGATTCTTTCACCTTGTGCAGGAACTGGTGCGCGATCGCGCCATCCACCACGCGGTGGTCGTAGCTCAGCGTCACGTAGCACATGGAGCGGATGGCGATCGAATCGTTGATCACCACCGGACGCTTCTCAATTGCGCCAAGGCCCAGAATGCCGACGTTCGGCTGGCTGATCACCGGCAAACCGAACAGCCCCCCAAACACGCCGGGATTGGTGATGGAGAAGGTGCCTTCCTGAACTTCCTCGGGGCGCAGTTTCTTCGAGCGGGCCCGCTCCGCCAGATCGTTCAGGTTGCGCTGAATGCCCAGAATATTCTTTTCGTCGGCGTTCTTGACCACCGGCACGATCAGGCCCCAGTCCAGCGCCACGGCAATGCCGATGTTGATCTCCTTGTGCAGCACCACGTTGGTGCCGTCGAGCGAAGCGTTCAGCGTCGGATACGCGCGCAGGCCGTTGACGACTGCTTTCACAAAGAAGGGCATGAAGGTCAGCTTGGTTTCGTAACGCGACTCGAACTCGTCCTTGGACTTGGCGCGCAACGCCACCACCTTGGTCATGTCGATTTCGTCCACCGAATACACGTGCGGGGAGACGTGCTTCGAAGCCACCATGTGCTCGGCGATCTTCTGGCGCATCACGGTCATCGGCTGGATTTCGTAGTTGCCGAAGTACAGACGTTCGCGCGGCACGCCCAATTGCAACGCGGCAGCGTACTGGCTGCCATGAGTACGCCGGAGCACCAGCCGCGGCAACGGGGGCTGGTGGTGGTGGCGGAGGCGCCGACGGACGGCCCGCTGGCAGCTGAATCGCTGCTGCCGGTGCGCCATCGGCTTGCGGCGCGGGGGCCGGCGTGGCGGGGGCCGCAGACTTACCGGCGATCACCGCTTCGATATCTTCCTTGGTGATCCGGCCGCCGGCGCCGGTGCCCTCGATCGTCCCCAGGTCAATGCCATGTTCCTTGGCGATGCGGCGAACGAGCGGAGAAGAATGAATCCGTTCGGAGGTGGACGCTGCGGCGGCAGGCGCTGGAGCAGGCGGCGCGGGAGCAGGTGTAGGTGTTGCTGGAGCGGCAGGTTTCGCGAGCGCCGGAGTCGGAGCAGGGGCGCTCGCGGGTGCGGCGGCCGGAGCAGGCTTTGCGGGAGCGGGTGCCGGTGCAGCAGCGCCTGCGCCGTCCGCGCCGATGACGGCCACTACGGTCTGGATGGGCACGGTCTGCCCTTCGGGCACCTTGATTTCCTGCAACACGCCGGCGGACGGCGAAGGAATCTCCGCGTCCACCTTGTCGGTGGAGATCTCAAACAGCGGTTCGTCACGCTCGACCTTGTCGCCGGGCTTCTTCAGCCACTTGGTGATGGTGCCTTCGAAGATGCTTTCGCCCATCTGGGGCATGACCACATCGACTGCCATGGAGTTTCTCCTTGCTTAGCGGAACTTCACCTTCGGGGCACGAACGAGGTCCGAACGGTGCTGACAGCTCCGGGACCGCCCGGCGCGGCTGCAATGCAACAGCCAACCTTCCTAGTTTACAGCGAAACGGAACCTGCGCAACAGCGCCTCCACAGCCCAACCGCTAAGGCAGCACGGACTTGCTGGCAACCGGCGGAGCGGCTGCGGGAACGTTCTGCCGGACAGCCTGGGCATTGTGTTTGGCGAGAATCGCCGTCAGGAATTCGGTCTCTTTGACCGAGTAGGGCGTGCCATCGGTGTGGTAAATGTCGTGGAACCACGGATTAGGATCCTTAGGGTATGGGTGTTGCCAGGAATCCCACGGATACCAGGTCTGCGTTTTCCCGGCGACAAAGCCCCAGTTGTACGCCGCGATGTGATACTTCCACGCCACAGGCAGGATGGCTTGAAAGGTGCTCCCGCGTGGCCGCGCCATATACTCGGTGCAGAAAATCGGACGGTGAAACTGCTGCAGGCTGTCGGCGCCCTTCTTGAACTCCGCCGGCTTGCCGTAATTGTGAAACGAAATGATGTCGGACTGCTCCAGCTGAGTTTTCTGAATGGCCGAGATCTTGTTGACATTCGACCAGCCACCCTCCCACACGCCGCTCGTCAACGGCTGTGTTGGGTGTCCGGCACGCGCCCACGCAAATACTTCAGGCAGCAAAACTTCCACCAGCTTGAGTTTGTTCGCCGGATCCTTGCCCGGATAGGTTTTGTCGCTAAGGTTGCTGGGCTCGTTCCACACGTCCCACGCCAGCACGCGCGGATCGTCCGCAAAGGCGCTGACCACGCCGGTAATGTAGGCCTGCAGCCGCTTATACTCCGCGGGATTGGCAAGGGCCGCGGCTCCCGGGCTCTGCACCCATCCGGAGTTGTGCACTCCGGCCACCGGAGCGTGTTGCGCGCCGAGATGCGGCTGAGGGTCCCAGCAGGAATCGAACAGCACAAAGATCGGGCGGATGTGATGCTTGTCGGCGATGCGCAGAAACGTATCGATCCGCTTGGTGAAGCCCGCCGAATCCTGCTGCCACGGAAGATCGTGCAGAAACACGCGCATGGTGTTCATGCCCAATCCCTGCGCCCAGGAAAGTTCCAGATCGATGCGCTGCGGATCGAATGTTTCCGCCTGCCACATTTCCAGCGGATTGATGGCGTTCGCCGGGATGTAGTTGCTGCCCACCAGCCAGGGCTGCTTCGCGTACCAATCGTTGGCTTGCACTTCGGTCCACCGCGTCGCTTGGCCGTGCGCCGCACCGCAGCAACACAGCAGCACCAACAATGCGACGAGCATTCTGGTCTTAGGCATGGCTACTCCGTGGGCAGCGGCCCGTAACCGCGCCGCTCAGAATTTCGCCAGTTCCTTCGCAGCGTCGAACACCTTCTTCGCGCTCGGAAGGAAGGCTTCTTCCAAGGTTGGAGCATACGGCACCGGCGTATCGAGCGATGTGACGCGCACCACCGGCCCATCCAGATCGTGGAACGCCTTTTCAGCAAGGATCGCGGCGATCTCTCCGGCAATGCCGCCGGTGCGCGTGTCTTCATGCACCACTAGGCACTTGTTCGTCTTTCGGACGGAAGCGAGAATCGTCTCCTCGTCCAACGGCAGCAAGGTGCGCAGGTCGATCACCTCGGCTTCGATGCCGTTCTTTCGCCAGCGCCTCCGCGGCTTCGAGCGCCGTATGCATCATCGCCGCGTAAGAAAGAATCGTGAGGTGCTTCCCCGGCCGCCGCACCACGGCCTTACCCAACGGAACGATGTAGTCGTCTTCCGGCACATCTTCCTTGATCCTTCGGTACAAAAATTTGTGCTCAAAAAACAGCACCGGGTTGTTGTCGCGGATGCTGGCTTTCAGCAGCCCCTTCGCGTCGTACGGCGTCGAGGGATACACAATCTTCAAGCCCGGCGTGTGCGCAAAGTACATCTCCGGATTCGCGGAGTGGAACGGACCGCCGTGCACGCCGCCACCCGACGGCCCGCGCACCACCAGCGGAGCGGGCGCGTTCCACAGGTAGTGGCCCTTGGCCACAAAGTTGGTGATCTGGTTGAAGCAGCAGGCGATGAAATCGATGAACTGCATCTCCGCCACCGGGCGTAAACCCATGTAGCTCATCCCACAGGCCGCGCCCGATGATCGCGCTCTCGCTGATCGGCGTGTCGATCACCCGTTCCCATCCAAATTTCTCCAGCAATCCTTCGGTTACCTTAAAGGCGCCGCCATACACGTTCACATCTTCTCCGATCACCACCACGCGGGGATCGGCAGCCATTTCTTCGAACAAGGCGGCGCGGATGGCTTCTAAAAACGTGATCTGCGGCATGTCAGCGTCCGCCTTTCCGCGAACTCTTTTTGCCGGAATTGCCGTTCCGGGCCGCGCCGCTCGTTGCCGGCTTTGCCGTGGGCTTTGCCACTGGCTTCTGCGCCTTCGTCGGCGTCGCTTCCACGCGCACCTTCAAATCCTCCGGTGGCACGAAGCGGATCGGCTCTTCCGCTGCGCCGAACAGGGGCTTCTCGCCGATGACCGGCCACGCGTTGGACGTGCCGCAACGCGGAGGCGTGACTTCTTCCAGCGGGCGCTCCCAGATCGGCTGCAGATCGTGGCATTCGGGGCCGCTGCAATACACGCCTTTCTCGACCGTGTCGGCCGGCGGCAAGGGCGAGTTCTCCGCAAACTCCCGATCCTTCTCCAGCAGCGTGCTGATCTTCGCTTCCAACGCTTTCTTTTCCTCGGCATCCAGAATTTCTTCGTCAAACAAAAACTTCTCGTACAGCGCAATCGGATCGCGCGCTTCCCAGTATTCGCGCACATCTTTAGGCACGTACTCCGCGGGATCGTGCTGCGCATGCCCGCGCCGCCGGAACGTCTTGGCTTCGATCAGCACCGGGCCCTCGCCGGAACGCGCGCGCGCTACCGCTTCCCGCGTGGCGGTAAACATGGCCACCACATCGTTGCCATCGACAATGTAGCTGGCGATCCCATACGCTTTCGCGCGATCCGCCAGATTCTCCACCGGCACCTGCCGGCGCACCGGCGTCGAATACGCCCACTGGTTATTCTCCAGAACCAGCACCAACGCCGCCTTTTGCACCGCCGCAAGATTCAGCCCTTCGTGAAACACGCCGGTCGAACTGCCGCCGTCGCCGATCCACGTCAACGCCACAATCTTCTGGCCGAGATAACGGCCGGCCATCGCCACTCCCGTCATCACCGGGATCAGATCGCCCAGCATTGAAATCGGCGACACGATGTGCAGGTTGGTCAGATCGCCGAAGTGGCTGGTGCCGTCCCTGCCCTGCGTAGGCGAGGTGAACTTGGCCATGTGTTGCGTGAAGATGTCGCGCGGCGGCACGCCTTTCACCAGCAACGCCCCAATATTGCGAATCATCGGAGCGATCCAGTCGCGCTTCTCCACTGCATACGCACTGCCGACCGAAATCGCTTCCTGACCCAGGCTCGAATACAGCCCGCCCACAATCTTGTTCTGGCGGAACAACCGCGTCATGGTCTCTTCGACCTCGCGGTTCAGCCGCATGTAGTAATACAGGTCGAGATACTGCTGGCGGGAAAGTTTGGCCTTGCGGCGCGATTCAGTGGCAGGCATTCCGTTGGCTCCGAAGATCGTGCGAGTACCCATCATAAAACGCCCCGGGCGAAGCGTCTAATCGCGGAAGGGTTACACCAACGCACGCCTCCCGCGAAAGCGGCCCCCTACTTTACGAGCTTGATCAGCGATTGGGCGTCGAACGGCGCGCGCACCTTCACATCGTTATCGAAAAACACGAACACGTCCCGTGGTTCCTTGCGGACTTTGGCATCCGGCAGAATGCGGTCTTCGTCCGGCTGCCCTCCCTCGGACCACGTCGTCACCCACTTTGCCCACTTACGCAGCGACTTCTCGTCATAGCCGCTGGCGTACAACTCCTCGGAGCCGTGCAAGCGGCAGTACACAAAATCCGAGGTGACATCCGTAATGCGGGGCCATTCCACGGTGTCCGCGCACACGATCGCGACCTCGTACTTCTTCAGCAGCTCGATAAACTCCGGAACGGCGAAACTCTTGTGGCGAATCTCGATCGCATGCCGCATCGGCAGCGTTTTTCCCTTTTCCGCAAAGGCCACGCGTTCGTTCATCCAGCGGTCGTGTTCCTGCGCGATGCGGTTGGCGGCGCCCATGTCGTGAGGCAGGAGCTTCAGGAAGGCCTCCATTTTTTCGAGGTCGCAGTGAAAGTTGGGCGGAAACTGCCAGAGGATCGGCCCCAGCTTTTCGCCGAGCAACAGGATTCCGGAAGCGAGGAAGTTAGCCAGCGGCGCCTCAATGTCCCGCAGCCTGCGCATGTGCGTGATGTAGCGCGGACCCTTCACCGTGAACAGGAAATTGTCCGGCGTCTCTGCCGCCCACTGGCTGAAATTCTTGGGCCGCTGCAACGAATAAAATGTGCCGTTGATTTCAATCGAAGTCAGACAATTCGAAGCGTAGCTCAGCTCTTTCTTCTGGCTGAGTTTCGGGGGATAGAACACTCCGCGCCACGGCTTATAACGCCACCCGGAAATGCCCACGCGAATTGTTCCCGCTTTGGCCATGCGTCAGGAAGAGTGCGGACAGCGAACGACGATGACAATACAACGAAGGCAGTATGCGGAAGTGGGGGAGCGGTTTCAGGCCGCTCCCCCTGGGGAGTCTTCGCAACGACGGCTTAGTCCGCCGCGGCGGCGTTCATAAACGGGTTGTCGTCAGCGCTCGGCCCGTAAACATGCGGCACCGGTACATCCAGCAGGCGCAGGTAAACGGTCATCTGTCCGCGATGATGGTAGTGGTGATTCAGAACCACCATGCGGATGAAGCCCGCACGCGGAATGGTCAGGATCGGCCGGCCTTGCACCGTTCCCGTCCAGGTTGCCATCAGCCGGGCGTCGTCCATCTTTCCGATGGTGCCCCGCACTTTGGCCGCGGCCTGGTCGAACGCAGCAAGCAACTCCTGCGAACTGCGCGGTTCAACCGCAACGCCTTGGCTGAATTCGACCACATCTTTTTCCGCGCCTGCCGACGCCGTTTCCAGCGCCTGGCACATATGCGTGGCCAGTTGCCCGATTGAGTACGACTTCTTGTGCGGCTTCCACGAAAACTTCTCCGCCGGAATGGCGCTCAATACCCGGCGAGTCGTTTCCGCTTCGCGATCAAACTCCATGATCAAACTCTGTGCGATCGACATGTTCGGTCTCCCCCTATGCCTTTCCCGAAACCAGGAAATTGTCGAGGCGTTTCATCGTGCCGGTCCAACCCTCTTCGTGCTTGCCCCGATCCTCGAGAGTGACGAAGCGGTCGTGGGTCAAAATCACTTCCGTGGAGTTGCCCTGCTCCAGAAATTCCACCGTAACCACCGTGTCCTTGAAGTCGTCGCGCAGCCAGCGCCAGGTGAACACCAGTTTTTCGGGCGGCTTCACAACGTCATATACGCCGGTCACGCGGTGTACATTCCCGCCTTTGTGGTGCATTTCCACGGAGTACCGCCCGCCGACTCGCAAGTCCATCTCCGTAACGATGCAGTTGTAGTCGGACGTCGGCCCGAACCACTGCGCGAACTGCCGCGAGTCGGTCCAGGCCCGGTAGACGCGCTCGCGAGTCGCGGCAAACGTCCGCCGTAACTGAAGCGATGTTTCCTGTTGCGGTTGCGTGGTAGCCATTCTATTTCTCCTCCTGATTTTCTGAGTCTTCTGACTGAGCAAGAAATTTTTCCAGGGCGTCGAAATTCTTCTCCCAGAACATTCGATACTGGGCCAGCCAATCCTCGGCTTCCTTCAATGGCTCGGCCGCCAGCCGGCAATGGCGCGTTCGGCCCACCTTTTTCTGCGAAACCAATCCGGCGCGTTCCAGCACGCGGACATGTTTCATCACCGCCGGAAGCGACATGCGGTGCGGGCGGGCCAATTCTGAAATAGACGCCTGTCCGGTCGTCAGAGCAGCGAGAATCGCCCGGCGGGTGGGGTCGGCGAGCGCGCCGAAGGTGGAATCGAGAGCGGCAGAATACTTAACCATATGGTTTAGTATTGGCGAATGACTTCTCGATGTCAATGGTTATTTTTGGACTGCTTTTGCGGAGGGCGGACTTACTTTTTCGCGGCTTCTGCGCTTAGTTCGGGGAGTGTGGACAGAAAGTCGGAATGGGAAACACTACTCGGCGAGAACGAGAACACTTCGCAAAACTGACGCACCAGCGCCGCCTTTACTTCGCCGAGCGCTACACCGCGCGAAAGTAGCTTCTCCAACGAAGTCGCCTTGCGATCCGCAATGCCGCACGGGACGATCAGGTCAAAGTAACGTAGGTCGGTGGAAACGTTAAACGCGAATCCATGCGAAGTGATCCATCGGCTCAGGTGCACTCCAATGGCGGCCAACTTTTCTTCGGTATCACCGGCACGAACCCAGATGCCGGTCTTGCCGGGCACGCGATAGGCTTCAATTCCAAACTCCGCCGCCGCGCGAATCATCGCTTCTTCCAGCCCGCGCACATACCAGTGCACGTCGCGCTTGATCAGGTTTAGATCCAGGATCGGGTAGCCGACGATTTGTCCCGGCCCGTGATAGGTAATGTCGCCGCCGCGATCAGATTCGTGGAACGCCACGCCTTTTTGCCGCAACACAGGTTCGGAAGCGAGCAGGTTCTCTCGATGGCCGCTGCGTCCCAGGGTGATGACGTGGGGATGTTCACAGAAGAAGAGCACGTCTTCCAACGCACCGCTTTTTCGCGCGGCAACCATGCGTTGCTGCAGCGCGAATGCTTCGGTGTAAGAAATCAGTCCGGCATCGACAATCAGGAGCGATCGCATAACATTCGGCGCTCAATTACGCCGCGAGGGATGGCTTTAGACGTTGATCTGCAACCCGCGTACGGAGGCGAAGGCGTCGCCGAACGCTTCCCAGACCGTGGGATGCGCATGCATCATGTGCATCATGTCGTCGATCGTGCCTTCCAGGTTCAGCACGGTCGCCGCTTCGGCCAGAATTTCCGTAGCTAGCGGCCCGATGATGTGAATGCCCAGCACTTCGCCGTGGCGGTCGTCGCTGACAACTTTGATGAACCCGCCATGATTGCCCAGAATCGTCGCTTTGCTGTTGCCCACGAAGGGAAACTTGCCGATCTTCACCTGGTATCCGGCTTCCTTCGCCTGTTTCTCCGTCAGGCCAATGGAACCGATCTGTGGCTCGCAGTAGGTAGCATTGGGAATGCGCGTCTTCTTGATCGGCTGCGTCGGCTTACCGGCGATGTGCGTCACCGCGACGATACCTTCCATCATCGCCGCATGCGCCAACTGCGGCATTCCCGCGACAATGTCGCCGACCGCATACAAGTGGGGCTCTGCCGTCTCCATCACTTCATTCACCAGCACAAAACCGCGATCCAGCTTGGCTTTGGACTTTTCCAGACCGCAATTCTCCGTCATCGGCTTGCGGCCGACGGCCAGCAACAGCTTCTCGCCTTGCAGCGTCTGCGCCTTGCCGTCCTTATCCTTGAAGGACACGGTCACGCCCTTGGCGTCTTTCTTCACCCCATCGACCATGCAGCCGGTCTGAATGGCGATACCCTTTTTGCGGTACGACTTGTCGAGTTCCGCGGAAACTTCTTCATCTTCCACTGGCACCACCCGCGGCAGCGCTTCCAGTATCGTGACTTGCGTGCCAAACGAATTGTAGATCGAGGCGAACTCCACACCCACGGCGCCCGCACCAATCACGATCAGCGTCTTGGGAATTTCCGGCAGCTCCAGGATCGAGCGGTTAGTGACGATCGTCTTGTGATCCGGTTCGATGCCCGGCAAAGATTTCGCTTCCGAACCGCTCACCATCAGAATGTTGTCGGCTTCAATGGTCGACTTCTTCCCGTTGTTGTCGACGCTGACTTTGCCGGGCGCCTCGTACCGTCCCCAGCCCTGCACCCATTCCACCTTGTTTTTCTTGAACAGGAATTCAATGCCTTTGGCGTGCTTGGTGACAATCTTCGATTTGCGCGCCAGGATGTTCGCCCAGTTGATTTTTAGCCCGGAAACTTCAAATCCCAACTCCGCTCCGTTCTTGAAGTGGTCGTACACGTCGGCGTGATGCAGCAGAACTTTGGTAGGAATGCATCCCACATGCAGGCACGTTCCACCTAAAAACGGATCTTTCTCAATGACTACCGTTTTCAGCCCCAGTTCGCCTGCGCGAATCGCGGCCACGTAACCGCCCGGACCACTGCCTATGATCGCAACATCGTATTTAGCCACTCGAATTCTCCCTTCATGAGCCGGGCCATTTCAAGTGGAGCGCCAGGCTAGCCACCAGCCGACAGAGGAATCGGGTACGCAGGGGTGGTGGAAACGACCGGTATCGTCCAAGAATCATGCAAGAGCGCACAAAATTTGACGATACGCAAATTGTAACAGTCTGCCGCAGAGAGCCGCAACGCAGTCCAGAAGGCGAACAGCCTTCCATTTTGGAAAGCATTGCCGTCCAAAATGCCAAAACGGAATGGCCTGCGCGTAAATCGTGCGAGCAAACGGATGGCCAACCTCACTTCACAAAATTTTGTGATTTACGGACTTGTAAACAGTATGCTCTTGTTATATATCGTTGATCCGGCCACCGCGACCGGCCAAGCAGCCTTTTTGGTGATCGAGTGATCTCATGACCAACGATTCTGATTCTCTACGCCAGCAACTTCCGGCATCTTCGGACCAATCCGAACCGTCTATCACGCGATCTGCGACACCGCCGGATGCGCCCGCCAGTTCCGCGCCGGCCTGCCGCCCAACGATTTTCCGATACCTCGACTTCTTGCGGGAAGCCCCACCACTCCCAAGTTCCGAGAAGCCTGAAAGGAAGTGCAGTCACGATGAGAAGTGCACCGATGCAATTGCTTCAGCGGCCTCGAACCCCTCTGGTGGTGCGGGGCAGCACGCCGCGCACCTTCCGGGGGATGGGGCTGTTTGTCGAAGTGAGTCTGCTGTTCATGGGCGTTTATGTCCTCGCGCAAGCGCTGATCAATCCGCTGACGGCGAGCCAACTGGACATTCTTGGTGGAGCACTGATTCTGTCGGTGGCCGCGTACCTGCTCCTGTATCTGCTGTGGCCAAAACCCAAGGAAGCGCTGCGGCAAAGGGAACGGCGTCGAAGTGGCCAGGTGTCTCGCGTCGTCTACTACCCGGGCGCCGACCTGCAAAATAAACCGGAGACAACGAAACCACTGCTGCCCAGCTCCTAGCAGGTCACGCTGGCGGTAGCGCGGGAAGATAACTGCGTTGCAGTATGGCGTGGTGATGGCGTTGGTGCCCTGCGATGATGTATCCCAGAGCAAGCGCCGAAAGCTCATTCTGATTCGCGGTGCCTCGTCGCGCCCAAGCGCCAGAATCGAACGAGCGCAGGAGTCGCAAGCGTGGCGACCCGCACCGCGACGAATTCCGCTAGTAAGTCCCGCAAAGTCCTCGCATCGAAATTCGCACCCTTCACGTAATCGTCCTGTTCAAAGCCGGGCTGCGCCGTGGTATCTCCGCGGCCAATACACAACGCGCGATACGCGAAAATCCGCTCGGAATCCGTAATGTGCCCCAAAACTTGCTTCACGGACCATTTACCGGGAGCATAACGGAAGTTTGCCTGAGCCTCAGACAAACCGCCGAGCATCGTTTGCAGTTCGCGGCCCTGCGACTCCAGAATCTCCAGGAGATTTCCGTCAGGTACCAAGGCGATATAGTTTTCGTGTGCGCGGCCGTACTCATCCGGTTGGGGACGAACTTGTGTCATGATGCGGGTAACCTCCCTGAACTGTGGCGTCGAATACTAACCCAATTCTTCCGCGCTCGATATACAGGGAGCCACCAAGGACCCGATGAACGATACGAAATTGCGCGTGGCATTTCAGGGAGAACCGGGAGCGTTCTCGGAAGCCGCAGCGGTTCAACTGCTTGGCGACTCCATCACCACCGTTCCCCGAGCCACCTTCGACGCCACCTTCCGCGCCATCTCCGATGGTGCCGCCGACGCCCTGCTGGTTCCCATGGAGAACACCCTGGCCGGCTCCGTCGTTCGCGTCTACGACCTGCTCCTGCAAAGTGACCTCGAGATCTGCGCCGAGACCATCCTCCCGATCGAACACCATCTGATCGGCCTACCGGAGGCGTCGCTCGCGGATATTCATTCTGTCGCGTCTCACCCCATGGCCCTCGCGCAGTGCGAGCGATTCTTTGAAACTCACCCGGAACTGAAACGAGTTCCCGCAGAAGACACTGCGGGGAGCGTCCGCGAAATGATGGCTCACAAAGAAAAGCGCAACGCCGCGATCGCCGGACGTCGTGCCGCGGAACACTACGGCGCGAAAATATTGCGCGAGGGCATTCAGGACAATGCAGAGAACTTCACAAGATTTGTGCTGCTGTTGCCAGCCCCCCACGCGGAGCGATACCGCTCCAGGGATGCGCGCAAAATGTCACTGGCGATCCGCCTGGCCCACCAACCGGGAGCACTGCTCGCGTCACTGAAGCCGTTCGCAAACCACGGTGTGAACCTGTTGAAGATCGAGAGCCGCCCCATTCACGGAAAGCCCTTCGAATATCAGTTTTATATCGATATTGAAGCCGCGGAAAAGGACCGGCTCGAAAAAGCCCTCGATGAAGTTCGCACGGAAACCAGCGAATTGCGAGTGCTTGGCCGCTACGCGGCTGCCAAGCGTTAATTTCCGCTGGCGGTTTTGGCCGGGGCCGCGATCAGGTCCGCCGGCGGCCCAATGTTGTCCGGAAGCTTCCCATTCAATGCGTCTAGGAACTGCAGCAAATCCTGGCGCTCCTCCAGCGAAAGAATATCCAACGAGTGGATGTTCTTGTCGAGGTACGGATTCCAGTTTCCGCCGCCCACGTAGTGCGCCAGCGCATCCTTCACGGTCGGAAAGCTGCCGTCGTGCATGTACGGCCCGCGGTTTTTCAGGTTGCGCAACGTCGGCGTCTTGAACGCTCCCTTGTCCGCGTCCACCTTTGTTTCATTGTACCGACCAAGATCGGCTAGGTTACCGTGCGTGTCTGCCCCCACACCCAAATTGTGGAACTTATTGTCGGTGAAGAGCGCGTTCTCTTTCCCGACCGAATGGCACTCCGCGCAATCGCCCTTTTTCGGGCTTAGAAAAATTTTCAATCCTCGCTGCGCTTCGGGCGATAGCGCTTTTGAGTCGTGCCCGTAATAAAAGCGGTCGAACGGCGAATCGCCGGCGATCACTGTCCGTTCAAACGAAGCCAGCGATTTGGCCACCAGATCGATGTTGATCTGGTCCGTGCCCCAAGCCTGTTTGAAACGCTCGCGGTAACCCGCGTCCGCCTGCAGACGGCCCACAACCCCCTGCAGCGTGTGCGCCATTTCCACCGGATTTTCCATCGGCCCTTTGGCTTGATCCTCAAGACTGCGTGCGCGCCCGTCCCAGAACTGCAGGCTGCTATACGCCGAATTGATCACGGTGGGGGCGTGGCGGGTGCCGAGCTTACCGCCTACACCAACCGAGACCGGGCGCTTGTCCGAAAACGCAAATTGCGGCGCATGGCACGAGGCGCAAGACACGGAGCCGTCCACAGAAATGATCGGATCGTAGAAAAGCCGCCGTCCCAACGCAATCGTTTCTTCGGTCGGCGGATTGTCTGCCGGAATCGGTACCGGCGGGAGACCCAGCGGCGTGGGGATCGCGACAGGTTTGCCGATCGGAAGTTGCGGATTGGCGGACGGCGACTGGGCGCGTAGATGCAGTGCGGCGATGCTCAGCACCAACAGAGCCAATACACGAAGCCCGGAAATCGCAGAAAGGCGTTTCATGGGAATACACCTCGGCGGACCGTGAGCTTACTTCCATCCGCCAAGAACCCGCAGTGACTGCAATCACCAATAACAAGGGCCGCCCGGTAAGAGCGGCCCCTCAACTTTGCTTTCGTAATCATGTGGAGCAGAAAACCGTTCCCACACGAGTTTAACAAGTTTCAGCAATAGCTGCAGGCTTCGTCTCCGCTTACGCCGCTCATATCATCCTTCATTCGGCGCAGCCGACGGCCCAGGCGCTCGGCCAGTTGGTGACGCGCGCGCCACAAGCGAGCCTTCAGTGTATTTTCCGTGACCCCCAGCTTGCGCGCGGCCTCACCGGTCGAATAGCCTTCCACTTCGCGCAGTACAAACGCGGAACGCAGCAATGGCGAGAGTTCGTCGAGATTCTCGTTGATCATCTCGCGAATTTCCGTTCCCGCGTACACCTGCTCGGGATTCGGACCATCGTCGGCGAACCGCTCCGACGCCGGAATTTCGTCTTCGCGTTGCGTGTCGTCCAGCGATACCGCGGGACGCGCTTTCGCGCTGCGGCGCTTCATCAAAGCCGCGTTGATCACAATTCGAGTCAGCCAGGTCGAAAATTGCGAACGCCCCTCGAACCTTTTCAAATTGCGATATGCGGAAAGCAGGCCATCTTGCAAAGCGTCTTCCGCATCTTCGGCATTTCCCAGTACCCGCAGCGCAGTCTGAAAGAGCTGTCGCTGGTAACGGCGGAACAACGTTTCAATTGCCGCCGCGTCGCCCCGCTGGCCGGCGCGAATCAGTTTCTGTTCGTTGATAACCTCGGCCGATCCAATCACTTGCGTTGCCATTTGTGCCCCCATGTACCTCAATCTGATTGCTTCCCCAGGAAAAGGTTACAAACTCGGTAGCCTTAATGAACTGGTACGCTGCCTTTCTGAACTTTTGGACGTTTCAACAACAACAAAATCGGCAGGACCACGAAGAAAACCACGCCCAGCATCTTAAAATTGTCGACGAACGCCATCATGGCGGCTTGCCTCTGCACCAGGCCATACAGCATTCCCTGTGCTTTCGCCGTCGCGTCGTTGAGCGAAGCGCCTCCGTTCACGAAGACCATCGTGAAATCGTTCAAGCGATCTCTGTACACCGTGTTCAGATCGCTCAAACGCGGCATCATTTGCGACATGTGGAATTGCGTGCGCCGCTCGAGCGAAGTGGTCACCGTCGCAATACCCACGCTCGCCCCGACATTTCGGGCCAGATTGATGATGCCGGTGCCCATGTTGGTGCGCTCTCGCGGCACATACGCAAACGCCGCCACGTTGATCGGGATGAATAGAAAGGCCAGCCCAAAACTCTGCAACATGCGCCCCATCACCGCGTGACGATAGTCCAGATTCAAGCTCCAGCCCGCCATAGCTAACAGCGCGATTCCCGACACCGCGCATCCAAAGCTGATCAGCCAACGCGTATCCACTCGAGAAACGAGTATTCCCACTACCGGCATCATGCACATGATCACCGCGCCGCCCGGCGACAACGCCAGTCCCGCCTGCTCCGCCGAGTAGCCCAACAACTCTTGCAGTAGTTGCGGAATCAGCACGGTGCTGGCGTACAGCACGAACCCCAGGAAAAACATCGCGGTGGTCGCAATCGCAAAATTCCGCTCTTTCAACATCTTGAAATCGACCACCGGATTTTTCTCGCGCAGTTCCCAGATGACTCCGGCAATCACACCGATCACCATGGTGATCGCGAAGAAGCGAATCAGGTTCGACGAAAACCAGTCTTCACGCTGGCCTTTATCCAGGATGATTTGCATGCTGCCGAGGCCCAGGCTGATCAGGCCGATGCCGATATAGTCGATCCGGAATCCCTCTTTGAAGCTGGAGCGCTTCATATACGGGGGATCGGAAACCAGGAACCAGGTCAGCAGGATCGACAGCAGGCCAACCGGAATGTTGATGTAGAAAATCCAACGCCAGGAGAAGTTGTCTGTGATGTACCCGCCCAGCCACGGGCCGATGGTCGGTGCGACAACGACCGCTACGCCATACACCGCAAACGCCATGCCGCGCTTAGCCAGCGGAAATGTGTCGTTCAAAATTGCCTGTTCGCTGGGCTGCAATCCGCCGCCACCGGCCCCCTGCAGAATCCGAAAAAACACCAGCATTCCTAGATTTGGCGCCAGCCCGCACAAAAACGAACTTACGGTGAACAGCACTACGCACGACATGTAAAAACGCTTGCGTCCCAACAGCGACGAAAACCAGCCAGAAAGCGGCAAAACGATCGCGTTCGAAACCAGGTACGACGTGAGCACCCAGGTCGATTCATCCGCGCCCGCCGACAAATTCCCGGCAATATGCGGAAGCGCCACGTTGGCGATGGAAGTGTCCAGCACTTCCATAAACGTAGCCAACGTCACCGTAATGGCGATCACCCAGGGGTTGATCGACCCGTCCGGCATCCGCAATCTGTTGGCGAAGCGTTCCAGCATTTGCGTCCTTTGTCTCTTCCCGTGTTGCTCTTCGTTCGTGTTTCCCCGTAGCGGTTAGTCGGTGACTACAGTCGCATCGACGTTCATTCCGGGGCGGAGGATAGCAACGTCGGGCGGAATTGGATCCAAAACAATCTTCACTGGGATGCGCTGCACAACTTTCACGTAGTTGCCGGTGGCATTTTCCGGCGGCAGCAGGCTCAGCACCGCGCCGGTTGCTCCCGCGAGCGAATCAATGTGGCCCGTGAATGTTTTTCCATACGTATCGGACTTCACGTAAGCCTTCTGGCCGGGCTTCATTTTGCGCAATTGTGTTTCCTTAAAGTTGGCGGTGACCCAGATGTCCTGCAGCGGCACGAGCACCATCAGGCCTTGTCCGATCTGGATAATCTGTCCAGCTTCCACGGTCTTGTGCGTGGCCACTCCATCGACGGGCGCCGTGATATTGCAGTAGCTCAAATTCAACTGCGCTGCTTCCAGCGCGGCGCGCGCCTGGTCGACTTTCGCGAGCTTGCCCTGTTCATCGGCGGTACGCATCGCCACCCGACGTGTATCGGCATGAGCGGTGGCTACGCCGGCGTTGGCTTCATCGACACGGGCCTTGGCCGCTTCCAGTTGCGCTGCGGCTATGTCCACATTGCGCTTGGCCTGCGCCAGCCGTTGCTGATCTGCAGCCAGCGCGCTCGCGGATGCGTCGGAGTTCGCTTTCGCGGCGTCGTATTGCTGCTTGGAAATTTCGCCCTTTTCCATCAGCGGCTTGTACCGCTCCAGGTCCGCTTTCGCAAGTTCTGCGTTGGCGCGGGATTTCTGCACATTCGCTTCGGCGTACGCCAGGTCCGCGGTCTGTGCTTCTTCGTAAGCGGCTTGTGCTCGCGCCAAGTCCGCCTTGGCTCCCGCAAGCTGCGCTTGTGCGCTCGAATTGCCGCTGGCCACACTTTCAGTGGTCCGTGGGATGTCCACACCCGCCGAACGCGCTTCACTCTCTGCCAATGACAGCGCTGCCTTGGCCTGGTCCACTGCAGCCTGATAATCAGCCGGATCGATCTGCACCAGCAACTGGCCGGCTTTCACCTGTTCATTGTCGTGCACCAGGATTTTCGCCACTCGGCCGGAAATTTTCGCCGCTACCGGCGTAATGTGCCCGTCAACCTGCGCGTCGTCGGTTGATTCACGGTTGCGGTAGTACAGGAACAAGGCCACCGCGGCCGCCACCAGCACCAGGCCGCCAATCAACAAGCCGCGACGAACTCCGGGACTCAGCAGCCCCTTGGGCGCTTCTTCCTTGCGTGCTACATCGCCGCTCGCGGGGCGCGTCTTCGCCGCGTTCTCGAGTCCAACTTCGATTTCAACACTCATCGCCTGGTCCTCACTTCTGGTACGTTTTTTCCATCGCTCCAATTGCGCGGGCGTAATCCGCTCTGGCCTGGTTAAAGCGGTATAGCGCAAGAATCTGGTTGTCGTTCGCACGCGAAAGTGAATCCTGCGCCTGAATCACTTCGATGTTATTGGCCACCCCCGCCTGGAAGCGGTCCCGTGCTTGATCGACTTCCTGCTTGGCCAGCTCCACACCCAGGTTAGCCACTTGTACTTCGCTTCGCGCCGATTGCAGGTTCAGTAGCGAAGTCTTCACATCCAACGCGATCTGGTTGCGCAAATCCTCGCGTTGCTGATCGAGCTTCTGCAGTTCCAGGTTCGCGGTCGTAACCTGCGCTTTGATCCGGCCGCTGGTGATCAGCGGCACATTGAACGCCGCTTCATATTTGTACGTGGGGATTCCGTTGTTGATACTGGTGCCGAGATAATCCCAATACCCGTCGAACGCCAGGGTCGGCACACGCCGGTATTGCGCGGACTGCTTATCGTAATGCGCAGCCTTTTCCTGAGCCGCGAGTACTTTCCACTCGGGGCGATTCTCCAGCGCCTGGTCGATGCTCTCGTCCACTGCCGGTTGCGGCGTTTCAAAAAAACTCAGGGAATCCGCCAATTCAATCTTTTGACGCGGGTCGAGATTCAGCAGCTTGCTCAATCCAAACAAGGATGATTCTCTGTCATTGTCCGCTTCGATTAGCCGCTGCTTTTCGTTCTGCAATTCCACATTCGCGCGCAGCGTGTCGATTCCCGTGCCCACACCGTTTTGTTGCAGGTCTGCGGCCTGATCATAGAGCGCTTGTGCGAGATCGACGCGCGATTGCGAAGCGGTCACATTCGCCATAGCCCGCAGCGTGCCAATGTATTGCGAAACGACCATCAGGATTACCTGCTCCCGCGTGCTGTCGCTATTCTCCTTCGCGGCGGTCACGTTCGCTTGCGCCGATTGATACCGCTTCCACAACGAAAGATCGAAGATCGGCGTGCTGAACGAGGGGCCCGCGGAAAAAAGCTGATAAGGGCCAATGTGGTGCGGAAATTGTCCGATCGGTTCACCGCCAAATTGCGCCTGCAAGTTGATTCGATTTGCCGAATCCGCAACGTTCAGGTTGGCCTGCGGCAACAGGTCGGCGCGGCTGATGTTTTTCTGTTGCACGGCTTCCGCGGCATTGATCAAGCCGATCTGTTGCGTCGGGTTCTGCTTCAGCGCCAGTTTCACGGCGTCGTTCAGCGTGATCCGCATCGTGCCCGTGGGGGCCGTAGCGGGCAACACCGCTTGAGGTGAAGGCGCCTGTTGCGCATGCATCCCCGCGGGAACCAGTAAGCTCAGCAACGCAGCATAAAAGATGATGGTGGAACCCTTTTTCGGCTCGCCTTCGCGATCTTTCCGGGACTTGGCGTTGTCCTCACCCGCTTTCGACTTATCCCCAGCCACGATTTCTCCGACGATGGCCTGATTCAGGCAGCCCTCCGCAATCAATTCGGCGCCACTCTCGTGAATTTCTTTCAGCAATAGTTTCCCCGCGTTATCGATGTAACTTACGCCGCGCAAGTCGACGCTGAACTTCGGGCGCGGCGTTGTGGCGAACAACTCGCGCCAGCACTGGCTCAAGGCCGCCACCCACTGCCCGACCAAACGCCCTTCGACACTTACGATGGTTCGACCGCGCTTCGATTCTGTAGTGATACGTAACATGTCCGGATACTCTTTCGGCTCTTCTAGCTGCAAATCAGCCGCCAAAGGCAATCCAAACCACGCTGCATCTAAATCACTGTAAAAGAATGACATAGACTAGCTCCTCGAAATAACCGCACCTCTTGCGATGCCAGAATATTGGCAAATGACAATTAAATGCCGCTATATTGACACCGTCTTCGTGTCCATATTTGGGCACAGCCTGCCTCTACCGTGTCTCCAGAAACCCATCGACCCGCAATCCCAACGGCAGCGTTTGCCCGCGATCCAACTCGATCAGCGTTTCCAAGATTTTGGTGTCGACGTGCTCCGTAGGTTCATCGGTTCGCACGTTTTTCTTGCCCAGGATGCGTCCAATCCGCACGACGTGTCCTTGAAACTGCCGCGTCCCGTAGGCTTGTGCGGTGACATACGCAGCCTGGCCCATGTACAGCTTGGCCACGTCGGATTCGTCCACGTCGAGACGCACTCGCAAAACGGAATCATCGGCGATGGTCACGATCGGGGAGTCGAATTGCGTGGACACGCTCTCCCCTGCGTGACGAAATTTACGCAGCACCACGCCGTTGATGGGAGAGCGCACATAGGTTTTGTCCAGGTAGGCCTGCGCTTCGGAAAGTTGCGCACGAGCGCTGGCCACCGCTGCCTCGGCTTTGTGGCGGTCTTCTTCGCGCGCATCGGCATCCACCAGCGAAAACTCCTGCTGCGCGCGTTCGTACTCGGGGAGCGCCACCTGGTACGCCCGTTCGTAGCGCTCCGCTTCGTCTCGCGAAATCATCTGGTGATCCGCCAGAGTGCGCCGGCGCTCGGCTTCGCGACGCGCATTTTCCAGCACGGCTTCCGCGGCCTTCAACGACGCCTGCGATGCTTGGCGCTCCTGGCTGCGTGCGCCATTGATCGTGCGGGCCAGTTCGGCTTCGCGTTGTGCCAGCGCAGCCTGCGCCTCAGAAACGCGCGCGGCGTAATCCTGGTTCTCGATTTGCGCCAGAACCTGCCCGCGTTGTACACGGTCGCCTTCTTCCACAGAAACGGACTTCAGTCGCCCGCTCAGTTCGGAGCTGACCCGAATCTCCTCGCTGATCGCTTCGACTCGGCCCGGTGCGGCGATGAGTCCGGCCCTGTCCGTCGCGGTCGTGGCCAACGTCTTCGGCACATCGGACCGCAGGTTGCGCAACAGAAATACGGTCAGAGCCAGCGTAACTACCCCGGCGATGATCACAGTGAACCCATGTTTCATGGCGACTCCCTTTCCATGCTCGTTCTTAAGATTCGAAACCAACCTGCGTGGGAGGTTCCGCAGCTCCGGGCAGAACTGCAGTAAAGTCTGGATGTACATGGGGAATCATTCGGGTTTCTTCGCCCCGCAGACGCCCGTCTTCCAAATGCAGGATGCGATCCCCGTAGGGCAGCACGCGCGGATCGTGCGTCACCATGACCACCGCACGATCCCGGCGGTGCGCCAGATTCTGCAACAGTTCGATCACCGCGCGGCCGCTGGTTGAGTCCAGTGCCGCCGTCGGCTCATCGGCTAGCAGAACGGGAGGATCGCTGGCCAGCGCACGCGCAATCGCTACGCGTTGTTTTTGGCCGCCGCTCAAATCGGCCGGAAACGCGTGCATCCGCTCCTGAAGGCCGACCTCGCGCAGCAACTCTTCGGCGCGAACCCGGGCTCGCTTGGATCCCACACCGCGAATCTCCAATGCCAGAGCCACGTTTTCCGCGGCAGACAGCGTGGGAAACAGGTTGAAGCCCTGGAACACAAAACCGATAAAGTCGCGCCGCAAGCGAGGGAGTTCGCGTTCCGGCAGCGTGCTGACCTCTTCGCCAAGAAGTTGGTAGCGCCCGCTCGATGCGCGCAGGATGCAGCCAAGAATCGAAAGCAAAGTGGTTTTTCCGCTGCCGGACGGCCCCATCAGCAACGTCAACTGCCCGCAGCGAATCTCCAGGCTCACATCCGATAGCGCGCAAAGGTCGCTGACGCCTTCGCGATACGTTTTGCCCAGTGCTTCGGTTCGAATGATCGTGCGGTGTGTTCCGGTGTTCATGGTGCCCCTCAGCCTTTGAAAACCATCGCGGGATCCAGGCGCGTCACCTTATTGATGGAAACCAGCGCCGCCGTGACGCACATCAGGATCGATAAAAACAGCATTCCCACTTTCATCGAGAGCGGCAGCAGGATCACCGCTCCTCCCTGTTCGCTGCCTTGTACGACAAAGTGCGCGACCGCCAGTGCCAGCACGTAGCCAAGCATCGCGCTCCACACCGCCTGTTCAATCAGCACGCGATACAAATAAGTATTGGTAGCGCCCATGGCCTTCAGCGTGCCGTACTCGCGTAGATGGTCCATCGTTGCCGCATAAATGGTCTGTGCCACTACCGCGACGCCCACGATCAATCCCATAATCGCGGCGGTCAGCACTGCCAGCCCCGCGCCCGTGGTGAACATCCAGTAGAACCGGGTGCGGCGGCTGAATTCCGGGCTGGTGTACACGTCCACGTCGGACACCCGCGACTTCAGCCGGTCGCGCAATTCGTTCAGACCAACACCCGGCGCAGCCTTGACCAAAATGTAAGAAAGCTCGCTCTCCTGCGAGACCGGATTGGTGTAGTCCAACGAATTCTTGAACGCGGTGTACACGAACGGGGACGTCGTGAACGAACGAATGCCGTGCGTGAAGCCGACCACGCGCGCTCGGTGGTTGCCGATCTCCACGCGGTCACCTACCTTCGTCACGCCAAGTTTCTCTTTATATAAATCGTCGATGAGCACCGCGTCTTCTTGCCGCGTGTCCAGCACGTTCCCGGTCACCACATTCCACGGCTCGCCCAAGCCGCTTCCCGGTCGAAAGCCAATAATCTGGATGTTCTCCATGCGCCCGTCGGGACGCTTCCAATTTGCGAACGATTGAATGTACTTTTCGGCCTGCGCCACTCCCGGAGTCGCCAGCACCTGGTAATACTTCCGCTCGGAAAATTCTCGCGAGGTATCGAAGTAGCCGACTCCATGGAACACCACCCACAGGTCGGCTTTGGAGTGATCGATATTATTGGAGGTCGTGGTGGCAAACCCGAGGAACAATCCAAATTGAACAATAATCAGCACCAGCGCGAAAACAATTCCGGTGAGGGTCACCGCAAATCGTATGCGGTCGTGAAAGAGGTTGCGCCGCGCGAGTAAGGACATGATCAAAGCCTCCAGGCCAAGGCGGTATAGGGGATACGCAGCGGAAGGGGCAAGAGTAACGCCGCTCTATAACAAAACAGTGTTAAGTATCGCCGAAAAAAATTTTACCCGCCCACCGATCTCATACCGTCGCCCCGTCCACCAGCGTATCTACCATCGAATGAATCAGTTTCTGGTGATCTACCCAGGGGAAGCAATCGTCTTCCACGGTGATCAGCAGCGCCGTCACGCCATGGCAGCCCGCCCACAACGTCTGGCTGATCAGTTCCACATCGCCACTCTTTAAGCGTCCCGCCATCAGGCAGTTCAGCACCGCACGCCGCAAGAAGTCGAAGGCGACAGAGGCTGGAGCGTCTGCGGTCTTAAACTTTTCGTTGTCGAAGCCCGGCGGCACCGGCATCAGAAACGTTGCCCGGTAATGATGCGGATTGGTGAGGCCAAACTCAATGTAAGCAAGCAGGCCGCGCTTCAGCCGCTCCACCGGATCGCCAGGCTGCTCCATGATGCTCGTCAGGCTGACAATCAGCCGCTGGAAGGTGTCCCGGCAGACTTCCTCCAGCAACTCGGCCTTGTCCTTGAAATACAGATAGATAGTGGTGGGAGAGTACTCAATTTTCTCCGCGATGCGACGCATGGAGACGTGCTCATACCCTTCCTCAACGAAGAGTTCAGAGGCGGCCTCGAGAATTTCCTGGCGAAGCATTTTCTTTTGGCGAAGCTTGCGTTCCTGAACGCCCACCATTAACTCCAATCACTTACTTAACGATGTTAAGACGCTCCTCGCCATCTGTCAAGTGCCCCTCAAAGTGTCAGTGCCGAACCGCGATCGCTTGCATTTCGAAATGCCCGCCACGCAGGAGTGACCCCGCACCAATAAACGCCCGTGTTGGGAAGTCCTTGGTGAAATACGTGCGATATGCGGCGTTGAATTTGTCGTAGTACGAGAGGTCGGTGCAGAAAACCTGCACGTAAACCAGATCGTCCATGGTCATGTTCGCTTGCGCGAGGGTGGCCTTATAGCCATCCAGCAGCAGTTTGATCTCATCGTCGATCTTCTCGGGAGGCTTCCCCGCTTTATCAAGACCGATATTCCCCGATAAGTAGAGAGTGTCTCCCGCAAGAATGGCGTTGCTGAATGGCGCCTGAATGGGCCGATCCGGTGAATTGAACACCTTGCGCTTCGTCGATGAATCGGTTTGTGAGAAGGCGCCATGGACAGTGAGCAGCGCGGCGACGGCCAGCAGAGCAGCAGTCAAAAATGTGCGACGGTTCACGAGAGTCTCCTTGTTGTGCGGCGTTCGAGCGGGAGTTTATGAGCAGACGGTGCAAAGGGCAAGCGAAAAGCCTCCGGGAATCCGCTGGCGTCTTCAACTCTGCTAAACTCTCGGGTCTCACCATTGGAGCGGCGTCGACAATGAAAACCTTATTTATGCGCCTCGCAACACTGTTTGCATTCGCTACAACCTGTTGCTTCGCGCAGACCAACCTGAACAATGCGATCAACCCCAACTTGCAGGACTGGGTCGGCACCTACAAGCATCTTCACGAATATCCCGAACTCTCCACGCAGGAAAAAGAAACGTCGGCGCTGCTCGCCGCGCAATTGCGTAAGTACGGCTACGAAGTGACCGACCACTTCGGACGCTACGAAGACACAGAAGCTAACTTCCTACGGGATCGTTGCCGTCTTGAAGAACGGCCCGGGCCCCACCGTCTACGTCCGCACCGACATGGATGCGCTGCCAGTCACCGAAAACACCGGGTTGCCGTACGCCAGCAAAGTGCGCGTGAAGCGCGAAGGCGGGGAAGTCGGCGTCATGCACGCCTGCGGTCACGACCTGCACATGACGGTTTTCCTGGGCACCGCGCAAACGCTCGCGGCATTGAAATCTCAGTGGAGCGGAACCGTTGTATTCATCGGCCAGCCTGCCGAGGAAATGGTGTCTGGTGCGGCAGCCATGCTCCGTGCAGGCCTTTTCGAGAAGTTTCCGAAGCCCGATTACGTTTTGGCGCTGCACGATTATCCATGGATGGCCGACAACACCGTTGCCTGGAAGGAAGGAGCAATCCTCGCCGGTTCCGACACGGTGGACATCACCGTCCGCGGCATCGGCGGACACGGCGCGGCGCCGCACGTTGGCAAAGACCCGATCCTGATCGCGTCCGAGTTGGTGGTGGCTCTGCAGTCCATCGTGAGCCGCCAAATGAATCCGCTCGAGCCCACCGTAATCACGGTTGGTTCTTTCCATGCCGGAACGCGCCCCAACATCATTCCCGACGAAGCGCATCTGCAAATCACCGTCCGCACCATGACCCCGGTGCAGCGAACCAAAGTTCTGGATGCGATTACCCGCATGGCCAAAGGGATCGCGGATGCCAACGGCATTCCCGCTGACCGCGCGCCCATCATCGAAATATCGAAGGACAATGTGCCGGCCACGATTAACGATCCCGCGCTTGCAGCTCGCGTCGGCGCCTCGCTGGCCACCGCCGTCGGCAATGACAATACCTCCAAAGCCGTTCCCATCATGGCCAGCGAAGATTTCTCGCTTTACGCGCTCGCCGATCCAAAACCGCCCATTCAAATGTTCTGGCTGGGTACTATCGATCCTGCACGTCTGAAAGACGCTCAGGCAAACGGAGTCCAGTTGCCCGGCCTGCATTCCAGCCAGTTCGCTCCGGTGCCCGAGCCGGCCATCCGCACTGGAGTGCTGGCCATGACCGAAGCGGTGCTGGACCTGCTCAAGAAATAAGGTCGAACGGAAGTTTACTGTTGCGTGGGCGGTGTTGCAGGAGCGGCTGGTGCAGTCTCCCCGGGTGCTTCTTTCGTTGGCGTCGCTCCAGAAACTTCCTTGACGATGGCCGCGCAGCGATCGCGGCTGGTCTTGCAGCCCGCATCGTAAATGCGGCATTGCGCGAGCGTCATTTGGCAACCGCAAGTGCACGACTCCGCGTTGAATTTGTGCAGGGCGGCAGCTTTTTGTTCGGGCGAAAGCTTCGTCATGTCGACGCCAGGCAACATCGTGGCGCGGTCCGCGTGCTTCAGGAAAATTTCGCCATCGTCGACAAACGTTTCCACGCGTGCAGCCACCGGCAAACCGGCCAGCGAGCGAATTTCCGTCTCGTAGAGCACCGGATTGAAGAGCCCCACGTGCTTCTGCACGATGCGTCCATCCTCGTTGATCAAAAACATGGTCGGCAGAGCGCCCACTCCGCCGTAGGCCCGGCGGATTTCGCTGGTAGACAGGGCTACGCGATAGTTGATGCCCTGCGACGCGACAAACTTCTTCACGAATTGCTCGTCGTCCTCGTCCACCACCATCCCGATGATTTGCAGGTGATCGCCGTACATCTTCTGCAACTCAATCAGGCTGGGGATTTCCGCGCGGCACGGTCCGCACCAGGTAGCCCAGAAATTCAGCAGCACCACTTTTCCGTGATAGGCCTCGAGCTTCAGTTCCTGGCCGTCCAGGTCTTTGATGGTAAATCCCGGGGCGGGATCCGGATCCTTAGCGAAGCGGATGATCGGCAGGTCCTGCTGTTGCCGCGCCGTCATGCGCACAGGCATCAACGCCGCAAGCGCCAGCGCAACACCGGCGCTCATGCGCAACAACCGGAAGTGCATCGCAGTACCCATCTCCATTAAGAAGAGCACAGTCGCGGCCCGAATCCAAACTTTGTTGCGCGACGTTGCACAGCTTCAATTATACCGGACGGCTGATTCCCAGCTTCCTCATGCGCGCCTGCAGCGTGGTGCGCTTAATTCCCAACAACTGTGCGGCGCCCTTGGGGCCGGAGATGCGCCATCCGGTTTGGCGCAGCACCTTCAGGATATGCTGCCGCTGCGTTTCGTCGAGCGTCGTTGAGCCGTCCGATGCTGCGGAATCGCGATTACTCTCGACATCCATATTTGGAAAGGCGCGCGGCGCTGTGAACTGGTCCGCCGCAGCAAACGGGCTGCGCAACTCTGCCAACGGAACCTGCAACTCCCGGCCCGGCGATAGCAGCACCGCCCTTTCGATCAAATTTTCCAGTTCGCGAACGTTCCCCGGCCACGAATAGTTGACCAGCGCCTCCATCACCTGCGCCGGAACATACTCCACTGTGCGGTTTAATCTTCGGCTGATGATCTGTACGAAGTAGCGAACCAGTAACGGCACATCTTCACGGCGCTCGCGTAGCGGCGGAATCACAATCGGAAACACGTTCAGCCGGTAAAACAGATCACTGCGGAACTTCTTCTCCTCCACCAATTGCGCAAGATTGGCGTTGGTGGCCGCCACGACTCGCACATCCACCCGGATACTGTTGTTGTTCCCCAACCGTTCGAATTCCTGCTCTTGCAGCACCCGCAACAGCTTGGGTTGCAATTCCAGCGGCAGATCCGCTACTTCGTCGAGGAACAGCGTTCCTCCATCGGCAAACTCGAAGCGGCCGATTTTTTGTGTCAGCGCGCCAGTAAAGGCGCCGCGCTCGTGTCCAAACAATTCCGATTCCAGCAGCCCTGCGGGAATCGCGGCGCAATTCACTTTTACGAACGTACGTGCCCGGCGCGGGCTCAGGTTGTGAATCGCGCGCGCAATCAGTTCCTTGCCCGTGCCCGTTTCGCCGAGCACCATCACTGTGGCAGTGGTGGGCGCGGCCAGTTCAACCTGCGAAAGCGTCTTGCGCAGAGCCGGGCTGTCCCCCACGATCTCTTCAAAATTGAATTCGCTGCGAATTTCTTCTTCCAGGTACAGTTTCTCGACCGCCAGCTTGTTCTTCAGCGCATCGATCTGTTTGAATGCCAGCGCGTTGTCCAGCGCGATGGCCACCTGCGTGGCCACTTGCTGCAACAGCTCCTGATCGGCTGAGGAAAACGCGTCCGGATCGCGGCTCGCGAGATTAATCGTGCCCAGCCTCCGCCCATGCGTTGCCAACGGCATACACGCAATTGATTGCACGCCCTCGCGGCGCAGAAACTGCATTACCTTTGTTCGAAACTGATTGAGTTCCGCGCCTCGAGCGATGACCGCTTGCCCGGAAGTAAAACACCGCCCCGCGGGGCTTTCCTCCAGGGACACCACCATCTCCGTTTTTGAGAGCTCGCTGTTCGAAGGAAGGTCGAGAGCGCGCATCTTTACCAACCCGGATGGCTCATCAAATAGAGCCAGGCTCGTGAAATCCTGCCGCAGCACCGGCTTCAGCGCAGATACGATGCCCTCAAACAGGGCAGTCGGGTCCCGTGTGCTGACCAGCAAATTATTGATACGCAACAACAGCTGCAGGCGATCTCTCTCGCGCGCCAGTTGCCCCTGGTAGGCTTGCGCCGCCTCATAGTTCAACGCATTGTCCACGGCCAGAGCCACCTGCGCCGCGATCCGCGACATGAACTCCAATTCCGCGCTGGTGATCGCTTGCGCTCCGAGCCTTCCAAATCCCACCGCACCCAGCCGGTGTTGCGCCGTCGTCAAAGGCAGGATCGCCACCGAATGCACGCCGCCTTCCTGCATTCTCCGCATGATTTCGGGATAGCGCATTTCATTTGCGGTATCCAACGTGACGAAGGGCTGCTGCGTTTCCCAAACCCATCCCGCGGGATGATTGCGAACGGGAAATTCCGTGGCCGGCGGCCTGTCGCCCACTCCCCGCGTTTCCAGCACGTGCAGGCTCATCGTGTTCCGCTCGGGGTGATGCAGCACCAGGCTTAGAAAATCGAATTGCAGGATCGCATGCAGATGTTCTGCCAGATCGTGGAACAACGCCTTCAGGTCGTGCTGCTGCGCGATCATTTCGTTGATCTTCAGCAGCGCTTCCAACTGGTTGGACGTGCTTCCCGAAACGAATGTCTCGGAGAGGTGCGGCGATACGTCGTAATCCGCCATAGGTCGCAGAATAGCATCCGCCCCAAGTGCCCAACAACTGACCGACGGTGACCCGCACCGCTGGCATACGTATACTGGAGGCGCTTCCCGACGCCCAACGTGATCCCTGAAAGGCCAGCAGGTGCGACCCATGTTCAAGATAAGACGCCGATGGAAGCAGACCGTCATTCACGCGTCGTGCTTCCTGCTGTTGTCGGCGGCCCTCGGCGCTTGCGGAGTCCCTCAAAATAATCCGGCAACCGTTGAAACGCGCCCCGAGCGGCGACCACTTCCCGAGCGGAACATCGAACGTACCACTACGGGCCGCTACGATCTGGAGCGCGACGAGCAGCGGGGCGGTCACACCCTCCAACGCCACGTCGGCCGCACCGATGCTCAACTTCAGGAACGGCTCCAGCGCGAACGCAACATTTCCGCAGCCTCCACCTGGACCGATCAGGAAATTGCCGAAGAAACGGTCGCGCAAGCATTATCTGCGGAGCGATCCAAGCTGGACCGCTGGTTTAGCCGCGGGTATCCCCGCCCCAACCTGGCCTTGCACTTCCACACGAACCGCGTGATCGGCAGAAGCTTGCGGCGCGGCGAAAACACCTCCGTCCCTTGTAGTGATGCGGTCATCGTTTTGCGCGCCGATGGTCCCAGCGGTTTTTACGTTTTAACCACGTACCCGGAGGATCGCGAATGACTCACCAGGTGAATCCCGGCAAATTCGATCCGGAGCAATATCCCACGCTGCAGGATCTGTTCGGCGGCTACTTTCACGAGGATTTTTCCGAGGAATACGGCAGCCCGGCCGAAGCGGCTCAGGCGTTTCTGTCCGACGCAAGCATGGAAGAAATCGCGGATGTACAGAAAGAATGGAGCGCGCTGCAAAAAAATCTCGCCGGGAAACCCTGGGACGACATCTTGTCCGCGCTGCATCACCTCGGATCCGCGTGGCAGCCCGCGGACCGCGAAGAGTGGGACTCTCTGCACCGCGCTCTTTCTGGCGAAGCCGGATAAATCGAATCGCTTCGTCTCTGGAGTGCAGCCTTGGCCATTGCTGCTCAGGTAGCCAGCCTCGTGGCTGGTCTTCCATCACCTTGTGCACTGGAGCCGCACGGAAATATCTCTGTATTTTGCGGGCGATTGGGAGAACGATAGCTTTCGGGGATTCACTTTTTCAATTTGTATACACACGGAGGAATTATGGTTCGAAAACACTCTGGTTCCGAGCCCCGCAAGTCGGCTGCGAACTTTTTCCTGTTTGCAGCGTTTCTGGTTTTCGTTACCACTTTGACGCTTTCCGCTGCGAGCCCCTTCCAGCCTTTTCTCGGCCGTTGGGATCTGACGATCAAGAGCCCTGGAAAAGAACTGCCATCCTGGATTGAGGTTTCCGAGGAACAGGGTAAGCTCAAAGTAGTGATGGTCGGCGTAACGGACCACGCGACACCGCTGACCAAAGTTAGTTTCAAAGACGGCGAACTCGAGTTTGTTTCTCCCAAAGGTGAGGAAGGTTTCCCGGAAGACATGACCTTCCGAGGCAAAGTCGCGGGTGGCCAGCTGACAGGGACAGTTACAAGTTCCAACGGAGTTTCTTGGCCGTGGGTCGGCAAGCGGGCACCGGCTTCGAAGCGCGCGGGCACCCCGCAGTGGGGTAAACCGATCACTCTCTTTAACGGAAAGGATTTTAGTGGCTGGCGATTCAGCGATGCCGGCGGCCCCGAACACTGGAAAGTGGAATCGGGTCAGTTGGTAGCTTTGGGTGGCGGCCCCGAAATTATCACCATTTCGAAATTCCAGGACTTCAAGCTGCACATCGAGTTCAACTGCACCACTCCCGATCATTCCAACAGTGGAGTGTATTTGCGGGGGCGCTACGAAGTTCAGATTGAAACCGATTCCGTCGAGGAGCCGCCCAGCCACCATACGGGTGGGGTGTATGGATTTATTGAGCCTACGCCTGAGCTCCCGCGCAAGGCAGGTTGGCAGGTTTTTGATATCACCCTGGTGGGCAGAACCTTAACTCTCGTGCAGAACGGCCAGACCATCATCGACGGTAAGGAAATACCCGGGATCACCGGCGGGGCCCTCGACAGCCACGAGGAAATGCCCGGCCCGATCTATCTGCAAGGTAGCGAAAAGGGCGGCGTCGCTTTTCGCAACATCGTCATCACGCCCGCTCTCAACTGATTGCGGTCCAGCACAGTGCGTCGAGTCAGCGATGGCCCGAGCGTGTGCCAAGGAAACTCAGGTGGGTGTAAACCGGTTTGTGCACCAACCGCCGCGTGCGCTAGAATGTGGTTTGCCGAACTGAGTCATTTTCCAGCAGTAGGCCCGTAGCTCAGTTGGTTAGAGCGCTACCTTGACACGGTAGAGGTCTGGGGTTCGAGTCCCCACGGGCCTACCATTTGTCTCAATAACTTACGAAAATCACCAGAAAACTTCGCCTGTAATTCTTCACCTGTAAAATGGCCTTTTCGGCAAGCCGAGTCGTTGACTTGCCTCCTATCGCAACCTAACATGTGCCCCATGTCAGGCTCCGACGCGCTCATCGGCCAAACAATCTCCCATTACCGCATCCTCAGCAGGATTGGCGGCGGGGGCATGGGTGTGGTATACGAGGCGGAAGACCTCAAACTCGGTCGCCACGTCGCACTGAAGTTCCTTCCTGATGAACTGGCCCACGACACACAAGCCCTGGGCCGTTTTCAGCGTGAGGCCAAAGCCGCGTCCTCCCTGAACCATCCAAACATTTGTACGATCTACGAGATTGACGAGGCCGATGGACGAGCCTTCATCGCGATGGAGTTGCTGGAAGGGCAGACGCTGCGGCACAAGATAAGCGGCAAACCGCTTGAGATTGCAACGGTGGTCGATCTGGGCATTCAACTTGCCGATGCCTTGGACGCAGCACACGCGAAGGGAATTGTTCACCGTGACATAAAACCAGCGAATATTTTCGTGACCACTCGCGATCAGGTGAAGATCCTCGACTTCGGCCTGGCTAAAGTTGCTTCATCGACACTCAACGTGGCTACCGCGGACGTTCCCACCATCGACGCGGAGGAGTTCCTCACTAGCCCTGGCTCAACTCTCGGAACTGTTGCCTACATGTCTCCCGAGCAGGTTCGCGCAAAGGAACTGGATGCACGCACGGATCTGTTCTCGTTCGGGGCGGTTCTGTATGAGATGTGCACCGGATCGCTTCCGTTTCGAGGTGAAACCTCCGGCGTGATTTTCAAAGCCATTCTGGATGGCACACCGACGTCAGCGGTACGACTGAATCCTGACCTGCCGGCAGAGCTAGAACACATCATCAACAAGGCGTTAGAAAAAGATCGTGATGTCAGATATCAGCATGCCTCTGACATCAAGGCTGATCTCACCCGCCTAAAACGGGACACCGAAAGCGGGAAGAGATCATCTATCACAGGTCAAGCGGCATCCGGCACAAATTCGCGCCGACTGGTCTGGGGAATTGTCGGAATCGCGGTGGTGGTCTGCGCTGCCACCTGGGTTGCGCTTACCGGCCGCGGCCCGGTCGCCGATCCGGCTCCATTGCCGATGGAACAGCTCACCTTCTCGAGCGAAACCAAAGATCCCTCGATATTCACGGACGGATCGCGCATTTATTTCGTCAGCGGGCAAAATCCCGTCGAAATGTCCGTAAAGGGGGGTGATACAGCGTCTCTCCGCGCCGCGATCGGCACCAGGAGTATCCTGGATATTTCGCCGGATGCCTCTGAGTTTTTGCTGCTGCAGAGCGACCTGAACGACGAAACAGACCGGGGAACAATATGGACCATGCCCGTGCTCGGTGGTGCGGCGAAGCGGTTGGGAAATATCACGGCACGCGGCGCAAGCTATTCCCCGGATGGGAAGCTGATCGCATTCAACGAAAAGGAATCCGTCTATCTGTGTGACTCCAACGGCCAAAACGTAAGGGAAGTCTGGAACACTCACCACATGGTGCCGGGCAATCCCGCTTTTTCCCCGGACTCCAAAACAATTCGTGTAACGGTGTCGAGAAGCACTTTGGAGATAGATCTTACGAGGATCTGGGAGCTGAACGTGGACGGCAGTAATCCACATCTTCTTCCCCTTCCTCAGCATTGGCCGGAAGACTCCGGCACTTATAGCGGAATCTGGACTCCAAGCGGGGAGCATTTTATTTTCAGCTCGTACAAAGACGGGTCCAACAATCTTTACGAATATATGGAGCCACGTTGGTACGAGTTCTGGAAGAAACCGTATGCGGTGAGATTATCTCCGGGCCAACCTGAAGTGACAGCTATGGCACCGAGCCGGGATGGTAAGGGAATGTTTGTCGTGGGTCGCTTGGGGCAAGGATCGCTGCATTTCTACGACGAAAAGGAAAAGCGGTTTTTGCCGTACTTCGGAGGACTCCCAGCGACGCAGCTTGTGGTCTCACCGGACCGAAAATGGATGGTCTACTCGGATTATCCGAGAGGTTATTTGTGGCGGTGCAAGCTCGACGGTAGCGAAAAGTTGCAGCTCACAGACACTTTGGCGGAGATGCCCACGTGGTCGCCGGACAGCAAGTGGATCGCGTATTCTGACTGGAAGGAGCTTTATCGCGTCAGCGTCGATAGTGGTGCACCGGAAAAGCTGACCTCGGAGGGTTTCACGGAAGTGCTACCGAGCTGGTCGCCGGACGGAAAGTCGATTTACTTCAACGATTTCCCAATCGCGGAACACCTGCGCATCCGTGTTCTGGATCTGCAGACAAGAAAAGTGTCGACCATGCCGGGTTCGGACGGCTACTATGCGCCATTGTGGTCGCCCGACGGGCAATTCATGGCAGCAATTCACAATCCACCGAAGAGCCTGGCGATTTATTCCGCCGAAACAAAGCAATGGAAACAGTTGAAGGTTTTTCAACACGACTGGGGATTTTTTGTCTGGGCCCCGGATTCGAAGTCACTTTATCTCATGCGTGGCCCGGCCGAAGTGGGAACTGGCGAGCAAACCGGAATCTACCGGTTGACGGTGCCCGGTGGGAAGTGGGAGTTGTTTACGAAGTTTACGGGATTGAACCCACTCGGGAGGGGATCGCTGCAATTCGTATCCATCACGCCAGAGGGCAAGATCGCAACCATGAGCGATACCAGCCTGACCCAGATTTATCAGATGAAGTGGAAAAACGCGGAGTAAAGTTCCCAAGGGGTTTCCCACTTGCTGTTGCGGACGTCCTGCAATAAAAACATGGGTTAAGTTCCGGGCTAAGTCTGTCTAGAGAAACTCCCGGAAGCCACCTCCGGCTCTTTTTCCCGCGTTCCTAAGGGCACTCTTCACACCTACCAAAACATCGGCACCAAACCAGGAAAGGCGCTGGTGATTTTGACGCCAGCAGGCTTTGAGGAGTTTTGGGCAGAGATCGCCGACCCCGTGGTCAACCTGGCAGGACCATCCGGTGCGCCCCCTCCCGAAACCATCGCGCGGCTTATGAACCTCGCTCCGAAATACGGTCTCGAGATAAAGGGTCCTTAAGCTATAGATAGGGCGGGAATCTCGGCTCCTCAATCGCCGAACCGTCGCAATTCTCGATTCCGCTCTCTCCCTAAATTCTCTGTCCGCCCACCCGACCTCTCGTTGTAGACTCTATGTCCTATGAGTGATGGCACTAACGTCGCGCCCCCAAAGGTTCGGCCCCCTCTGACAGGCGGTCCGAAGCCCGTTGCCAATCCACTCAAATCTCCCAAGTCACCAGCCACTCCCCTGAAGAAGGGCACCAAGCTACTGCCCGTGAAGCCGCTTTAACAGTATCTGCCCTGAACCGCTTCCTCACTCGCTAATCGGACGGTCTCCCCCTCGACTGTCGAGGTTTTCGTTGCGCTTGCCCATGACTTCGCTATATCGTTGCGGAACTCTCGGCGACGCGTCTGAGTTGTCTCTATGGAGTCTTGCCACCAACTCTTCGAATTGGCCAGCGTCGCTCTCTCCTGTCGCGACCGCGAGTCCCTCCTGAAGACATTCGCTGCTCGGGCGGCGGTGATCTTTCAAGCCACAGCCGTCGTTATTTGGTCGCGCCATCCCCAGGCAAAAAAGCTCTCCCTTTCCGCCTCCTGGTCGGAAAAGGGCTCGCATTTCGCCATTCGTTTCGCCGAAGCATACTCTGCCCTCGACCGCCTCGCCGAATCGCATGAACCGCGGACCTTCAATTCGTCGGACATCAGCCTGGAGTTGCTTTCTCATCTCGACAAGCAGTTCCACTCCCATGTCACTGCCGCTCTGTATTCTCCAGTCCGCTCGGTCGAAGGCTCCCTCGGGCTTGTCGAACTTCTGCGTACCAACGGGACCTCCTTCACGGACGATCAGATTCACGTCCTCGATGAAGCCACCCGCTTGCTCGCTCAGGCTATGCTGGCTCTCGACGAACTCTCCGGTGAACGGGAGTCTCACCTCCTTACGGTCGAGCGTCTCACCACACTCTACGATCTCGGCCGCACCTTTACTTCTTCCCTCGAACTCAACGAGCTACTTCCTGTCGTCTCTAGCAAGATTTGCGACGTCATGGAAGCTTCTGCGTGCAATCTTTGGCTGGCTGATTCCCGCTCTCAGGAGCTCTACCTCGCCCATAAGTCCGGTGATGATCCCACCGTTAAAATCGATGCGCGCGTTTCTTCCACCGCAGGCCTGCTGGGCGATTTGGTCCAGCGCGCAGTTCCGAAACTGATCAATCAACCCCTGTCAGATGCTGAACTGGTCTCGCGCTTCGACACCGCTTCCGGCTTCATTCTCCATTCCTGGATGTGTGCTCCGTTCCGCAAAGATGACGAAGTCCTGGGTGTGGTCGAAGTTCTGAATCATCGCCTCGGCCGCTTTTTTAATGAGGATGACCTGTTTTTTCTCTCCAGTATTACCGAACACGCTGCGATCTCCCTGCACAATGCCAAGCTGCTCGATTCTGAGCGAAAAGTCTCGGCTTTGGATGCTCTGCTGAAGATTTCGCAGGAAATTACCTCGAGTCTTAGTCTTCAGGATGTCTTGACCACCGTCGTAAATCAGGCCGGCACCATCGTCAACTTCGACCGATTCGTCATCGGCTTTTTTGAGCGCGGCAAGTTTGTTCTCGGCGCCGTTTCCGGCGAACCGGAAGTTCCCCGCACTGCGGAGATGACCGAGTTGCGTGCTTGTCTCGAGCGGATCGCCCAGGAAGAAACTGCCATATCCGCGGATCTCTTCGAAGACGGCTGGCATCTCGACTCCGAACCTACTCGCTCCCTCTGTGTCCCGTTCCTGGAAGCTCACCAGTACAACGGCTTCCACGCCATCCCTCTCCACGATGATCAAGGGCCGATCGGAGCGATGGCGCTTTTGTCCTCAAATGCGGAGTTCCTTTCTCCTGCCGACCGAGAAATCCTCGCCATTTTGGCGAACCAGACCACGTTCGCAATTCGCAACTCTTATCGCTACGAACAATCGGCCGATTTGCGTGGCTTTTTCCATTCCCTCGCCGGTCGATCCCACCGCTGGAGATCCGACTTGCCGCGCCAATTGTGGCTTTCTTACGCCAAGCGGGTCGCCGCTGTGCTCGCACTTCTGGTTCTGATCCCATTTCCTCTTCGCGTTTCCACCAACGCCACAGTTGTTCCTGCACAACGTCGCGTTGTCAGTTCGATTGCCGGTGGTGTCATCGAGCGTGTTTCCGTAAAGGAAGGTGATGTGGTCCAGCCTGGCGACGTGCTCGCTCAGCTGAACGATGGCGAGCACCGCATTAAACTTGCTCAGGCTCAAACTGCCCTGGAGACCGCGCGGAGGGAACTTGGCGAAGCGGAATTCCGCAATGATCCTTCCGCCGCCGGCCTTGCCAAACTTCGATCGGATCTGCATCTTGCGGAAGTCCAACTGGAGCAGAAGCGCCTTGACGATGCGCATATCCGTTCTTCGCTCAGCGGAATCATCGTCACTCCAAAAGTCGAGGAAAAAGTCGGCTCTTTCCTGAAGCCCGGGGAACCGTTTGCCGAAATTGTCGGGCTGGACCACGTAGCTGCCGAACTCAGCGTCGCCGAACGGGATCTCCCTCTCGTTCGTCCCGGCGGCAGTCGTCGCCCTCAAACTCAACTCCTTCCCCACTCGGACTCTGGACGGCACTGTGGAACGCATTGGTGCGCAGTCTCGCTCGGAGTCCAACGAACAGTACTTCCTCGTTCGAGCGGTTTTCCCAAATCCTGCTCGCGTTGTGAGAGACGGCATGGTCGGCCGCGCCAGAATTCGCGCTGCAGGTGGGTGGCTAAACTCTGGCTGGTATCCACTCGGCTACGTTCTGTTCCGCTCTACGTTTCGGTGGTTGTGGATGAAAGTGTGGAGCTGGTTCCCATGAAGCCTGTTCGCTGGATTACCCTTCTACAATTCGTCTTTGCTCTAGCACTCGCGCTGTCCGCGGCAGCGTGTGGCGATTCTTCTGTTGCCTCGAACTCTCCCGATCCTTCTTCCAATCCGCCGGCTTCCCATGCCTCCGAGATTCAACCGCCTTCCGATTCTGGATCGCGTCTCCCGGCCAGTCCCGAAATTCTCAGCGTCCTTTCTGTCGAGCACCAGGTCGATCTGTCCACGGAACTCGATGGCACGATCATTTCGATTTCGAAAGACGAGGGCAACCTCGTCAGAGCCGGCGATATCCTGGGCCAGCTCGACGATCGCACCTTGAAACTCGAGCTAATCAAGGCGGAAGACGACCTTAAAGTTGCTCAGAATAACGTCAAATATAAGGAAGCGGAACTTAAGGCCAAATCCGCCGCCCTTGATCGCGAGCGCCAACTCCGCCAGATGGGTCTTTCCAGTCAGGCCGATCTCGAGGCCGCTGACTTTGGCGCCAAAGCCGCCGAATTTGACCTTCACGGATGGGAAGCCCAGGCCGAAGCCAGTCAGGCGGAAATGAGTCGCATTGGTCTGCTCATTGATAAGACCCGCCTTCGTGCCCCATTTGGCGGGGTCGTTGCTCGGCGTTACGTTCGTGAAGGTCAAACCGTCGCCAGAGGTGATCGCTGCTTCCGCGTCAGTCAGCTCTCTCCTCTTCTCGTACAGTTTCAAGTCCCGGAGGCCGTTGGCCGCCGCCCAGAAATCGGCAATCCGGTCGAGGTAGTTCTGATTGACGATCCCAACGTACCCCTGGCGGCGCGTATCTCGAAAATCAGTCCGACGGTCGACCCCGCCAGCGACAGCTACAATGTGACCGCAACGCTCAACGACTCCTCCTCCTCCCAGCTGCGGCCAGGTATGGCTGTCCGTGTGGTCTTACCGCCCGCCGCATCCGCGGTCGCACACTGATGCTCCTATGATCCTTGGATCCAAACGCCGCCAATTTACCAGCGTCCGTTCGAAGGGCCTTCGCCGTCCCAAATTGCGCAGTGACTTGAATATCAGCCAGCAAACCGTCCACGGCAAACTTAGCTACGTGCTTAAGCTTCCCGGGGAAAGCTCCTATTTCCGCTTCGGCTCTCTGGAATATGAGATCCTCTCGCTTTGCGACGGCACGCGCAATTCGGCCGAACTGGCTGGACAAATGAACTCCAGCAATCCCACGCTGGCCCTCACCGAATCCCATGTCATGGAATTCCTCGACACGGTCGAACCTTCGCTCTGGGAGAAAACTCCCAAGGAGCGTCATCTTGCTTTCCTCGAACGCATGCGCGAACGCCGAAAGGCCCAGGTCGATCACTCCAGCCTTCTCAACATTCGCTTCCAGCCCTGGAACCCCGATCGCATTCTCGGGATAATCAATCGCTACTGTGGCTGGGTCTTTACCAGCTCCTTCGTCTTCGCTTCCGCTGTCCTCTTCCTGGTAACACTCTATCTTCTCGGTGCTAACTGGTCGCGCATCGCCGAAGACACCGAAGCGCTTTACTCCTTCGAAGGTCAAACCGCTTACGACATCTTTTCGTTCTGGATTCTGCTTCTTGTCCTGGAGGGAATCCACGAATTTGGTCACGGTCTGGTCTGCAAGCATTTCGGGGGTGAAGTCCCGGAAATGGGATTTTCCCTGGTGTACTTCACTCCTTCTATCTATATGGACACTACCGATATGCTGCTGTTCAACCGCCGCCAGCGGCACTGGGTCATTTTTGCCGGCATATGGATTGAGCTTCTGGTCTGTGGCTCGGCCACTCTTGTGTGGGCGTTCACTCTGCCCGGCACCGTCGTGAATGACTTCGCCTATAAGACTCTCTTGCTCTCTGGCATCGAAACCATCTTGTGGAACCTCAATCCCTTGATTCAAGCCGATGGCTACTACGCTGTTGCTGACCACCTCGGCATCGACAATCTTGCGGAATCTTCCCAGGAATATCTCTCCGCCTGGTCGCACAATCGCTTCTTTTCTTCCAGCAGTGTTCTCCCCTCCTTATCTTCCCGCGAGCGCCGTATCTTCCTGACATTTGGTCTCGCTTCTCTCGCCAACACCTTGATTCTCATCGGCGCCTCTCTCCTTTTCGTCCACAACGTACTCTCGGAACAATTTGGCGTTGCCGGTTATGGGCTTATATTGATGGTCCTTCTTTTTTTCCTTCGCAAACGCATCGCCAGTTCTTGCATGGCTGCCGCCGACTTTCTCTCGGCTAAAAAGGGGTTGGCTATGACCTGGAAACTCTCACCTCGCCATAAAATTGCCTTGTTTGCCGCTCTTCTTCTCTTCTTGCTTGCTCCGTTTCCCTTCCGCGTAACGGGCGACGTGGTGCTTGAGCCCGCCCGGCGTTTCTCCTTGCGTCCGAAGGTCGATGGTCTCGTCAGCCAGGTATTCGTTCAAGAGGGCGACCCCGTCATTGCCGGCCAACTCCTGGCAGTCCTCCAGAATCCCGATCTTGAAGCCGACGATCGCATCCTTTCTACGGAACTAGCTCTGGTCTCCAGCAATCTCCGCACAACGGAGTTTCAGTTTGACGCCTCTCTCGCTGCGCGAGCCAACCGCGACCGGTCTCGTCTCCTGTCCGAATTTGCAGTCGCTCGCAGCCGGAAAGAAGCTCTTGAGATCCGCGCTCCCGCCGACGGCACCATTTCCACTCCACTACTCGAACAGAAACGAGGCGAGTTCCTGTCCGCAGGCGATGAGTTTTGTCAGATCGTCAATCGCTCCAGTCTCCGCGCCCGACTTCTCGTTCATGATTGGGATTTCCAGGATGTAAAGCCCGGCGCCATCGTGAAACTCAAATTCGAAGCATTACCTTTCAAAACCTACACCGGCACTGTTGAGAGGATTCTCCCCGCTGCCGCACCCGACCGGCCCCTGTCTAATCCCGACAGGCCTCACCATCTCGGTCAGGATCTCACCAATTACCTCGCTCTCGTTGTCGCCGTGCCGAACCCTGACGGCCTTCTCCGCGAAAATATGACTGGTACCGCTAAGATATCCGGCAAGAATCACCCGCTCGCCTGGCTGATTTCTCGCGGCGGTTGGCGCTGGTTCCGCAGCCAGGTTTTCTGAGACGCCCATGACCCTCACCATCAACGTTCGACAGATCGGCCGCATCGCGATTCTTGATCTCGAAGGCTCCCTCCGCCTCGGGCAGTCCGAGGAAGCCCTTCGCGATCGCTTGCGCCTCCTGCTTGACGCGGGCACGGTGCACGTCGCCATCAATCTCGCGCGGCTTCATGACATCGACTCCTCTGGTGTCGGCCTTGTCGTTCGTACCCTTTCGCAATTCCAACGTGCGGGTGGCGCTTGCGTCTTCTTTGCGCCCAACGAGCGCCTCCGTGCCGTATTCAAAATGGTTCGCCTTGATTCCGTCTTGAACCCTGCTCCCGACGAGGACTCCGCACTTTCCCGTTTCTAAGGCCGCTTCCTTTCTCTTGTGTCGCACAAAGACCTCTGCGTCACGGTATGTCAAGGAATACAGACCACCAAGCGCCATTAGGGAACATGAGAAATTGGTCCGGTTTGTTTATTCGAGTAAAGTCAGAAACCTATCGGTTTGCATGCTCTACCATGCTCTACGCATAAACACTCGAGTTCCGAAGGAGCAGAATTTCTCTCTTCCTACGTGCCCCTAGTTACTGGTTGCGCTTCTTTGTTGCGGCTTGACCGCGATGCGTCCGGTGTAATCGATGCGATTGAGCAAGATCGGCTCTTGATTCTGCGTGAAGTACTCATCGGTAGCTTTTCGAGAACCTCGCCAGTGCCCGTAATCATCAATGATCAGAACTCCAGCAGCAGTCAGGCGCGGGTAGAGGTGAACTAGTTCGTGTCTTGTGGACTCGTACCAGTCGGTGTCGAGTCGCAGAAGCGCAATTTGATTGGGAGCGGCGCTGGGGATGGTGTCCTCCACGCGGCCCTGGATGAAATGAATCTTTCCTCTCGGATAGCCGGTTGCATACAGAACTTCGCGAACGACTTCCAGCGGCGCATCGTCACAGCGAACCCCTGCGCTGTCCTCTAATACCTTTTCTGCAAGTTTGCCGGAGTACTCCACGTCATCTGCGGTCGGCCGCGGCATCCCTTCGAACGTGTCAAAAAGATAGAGATGGCGGCTGGTGTCCGCAAGTTGAAGAAGCGTTCGGGCTACCACGGCCATGCTGCCGCCCTTCCAGACTCCACATTCCACCACGTCGCCTTTTATTTGGAATTCGCTGATATAGCGGGTGGCATGTTGCAGCGCGAAAATCCGTTCCGGTGACGTCATCGTCCACGGTCGAACCGCGCGAACGGTCTCGATTTCCTCCGGCGCGAAATCCACCGGAAAGCTATCTGGCTGATAGCGCACCACATCGAACCCGAATAAGCGGAGAGACTTACGAAAGGTGGACCTCAGCATCGAATCTCCGGCCGAAACTGCGGCCAACCACGAATGAACTACTCAACCAGGCTGCACGAGAGAGGATATTACAAATTTATAGCGGCACAAAACCGGCCAATCGACAACACCTTTCCAGAACGCCTGATTTAGTGGGTCATCGCGTACACCACGTAATTAACCCCGATGCGCACGCCTAGTGCCGAATAGCGCTCCGGGTACGACGGCCGGTCGGACCACTCCCACGAATCGCCAATGTCGGAATTAAAGGAAATCGCCACCATGATCCGGCCTTTGTCGTCGTAAATAGCTCGCCAGTGCGCTCCCTTGCCATCATCCGGGCTCTGCGGATAGTCCGGTACCTTGTAGCCAAGTCGCACATGCGCCTGGCCGGGAATCTGGTAGCGATCGTCCAGATCAAACAGCGTGTGAAAGATCGGATCGCTATCGGGAATCTCGACGATCGGACGATCCGGAAAAACCATGCGCATTCGCTCCAGAAACATTTGCCACTCGTACGCACCGTGGAAATCGTCGGCCATCAGAAATCCGCCGCGCAACAGATAGTCCCGCAAAACATCCGCCTCATGCTGCGAGATTCCCCACTCGCCCACCTGCACCGCGTACAGCCACGGCCAGTTGTACACTTCATCCCCATCATCGAGACTGACGTCCTGTTCCACAGACCGAGCGTCAATCCTCGTGAGGCGTCGTACTGCAGCGGCCATCGCGCGGTCCGCCGGAGGCCCATCCTGCGTCCACAACGACATTCCTTGCCGCCAATCACCGTCGAATCGCCCGCGATACCCGTCGTTCGGGCCCGGCGGATACATCAAACGCGCAAACGCCCATTCTCCTGGGCGCTCGAAATCGGATGGGAGCAGCGTCGATTCGCCGTACTCCACGGAGGGATATTCGTGGAATGGGCGCTGCGCAAAAATCGCCATCACAAAACCCAGACTGCAAAATATCGCCACGGCGATTCCCGCCAGTACTTTCCTAAAACCGTTCATATTTGCTTCCTACGGATTCTTGCTCAGCCGTTTGTAATAATCGGCGACCGATTCCTGGTAGCCCGCCGGAACCGCCGCGGACTTCCCGGTCCGCGCCTGGGTGGACGCTGCGGCGCGCTGTAACTGCAGTTCCAGTTTGTCGACAGAACTGAGCACCTCGCGGTGCATCTGCTCCAGCATCGCGGGATTTCCCGGGAAGCGGCTCGGATCGAGCATTTGCATCTTCCGCGTCAGCTCCGCCACTTCTTTCGCGGCCTCAGGATCATCCCGAACCGTTTGCCGAAGTTGATTCAGTTCGCGCATGCTTTGTCGATAGCTGCGTTCCGTGTCCGCTGGATTCGTCGAAGGATCCGGGACAGCGGCGGGTTGACCCGGATGGCCATAACGATTATTTCCAGTGTTGGTGTTGTTCCACGCGGTGCCATCGGAATTGCGGCCGCCGCCTTCCCTCACATCGCCGCCGGGGTTGCCGCGATTCTCTGCCTGCTGTCCGTTTTGCTGTTCGCCGCTCTGGCCGACTTGTCCACGCTGGCCACCCTGTGAAGGGTTCATGGCCTGCAACTGCCTGCGCAGACCTTCAACCTGATCGAGCGCGGTGGTTGCGGCGCCGTTCTTTCCGGAGCCCTGCTGTGGCGGCCCGGCTTGATCCGCACTCTGCTGCGCCTGTTGCAGTTGTTGATCCAGTTTCGAAAGGCCTCGCTCGATTTCGCTTTCCGTTCCGTTGGCATTGGGATTGATTCCACGTCGCAACCAGTCCGCGGTTCTTTGCACGCGATTGTCGAGATCGTTTTCATCCATCTGCGACAACGCCTCGCGCAGTTTCTGCGCGACACCAGGTTGCGTAGACGCCATTTCACGCGCGGCCTCGCGAACGTTTCTTTGCAGGTTAGACAAATCGTCGGACAGTTGCTGCCGCTGCTTCGCCAGCCGGTCTCGCTCGCGAGCGCGTCCCATCATCGTGTTCAGATCCGCCGAGTTAGGATCGATTTGCTGACCCGCGAATTTGTTGATCTGTTCCGATTGCGTGCGTTCCTCCCGGGTCAAGCGATCGGCTTCGTGAGAGAGCGAACTCACTTTGCCAGAGTTCAGTTGCTGCTGCGTTCCGGCCAGCAGGTCGGAGGCTTTGCGCAACTCATTCGCGGCCTGTTGCCCAGCGGCGTTTTGCTGCGGGTCGCCGTTGCGCTTCATATCGTCACTGGCTTGCTGCAATCGCTTCAACGCCTGCGTAATTCGCTGGTCCCCGTCTGCACCAGCCGCCGATTGGGAAGATCGACTGCCGCTTTGCTGGCGGGATGACTGCGAACCGCTCTGCGCGGAAGAATTCTGCTGTTGCTGCGAATTTTGCTCCGAGCCGCTCGCTCCTTGCTGACTATTGCGCGTGAGTTGTTCCAATTGCCGCTGCAACTGTTCCGCTTCACGCCGCAGCATCTCCTGTTGCCAGCGTTCCTGGAAGCTCTGTTGCGGATTGTGCTGTTGATTGGCCAATTCTTCCTGACGCTTGGCCAGTGCATCCAGTTTTTCCAGCGCGTCCTGCACATCTTTTTCATGTTGCTGGGCCGGAGTGGCGCTTTGCGCCGTTTCATACTGATTTTTCTCGGTGTCCAGTTCCAGATCAAACAGGCTGGCCAGGTCACGGCCTGCGCTACCGCCGCTTCCACCGGCTCCGCCTCGTTGGCCGAATGCCACTTCGATTTTCCGGAACGTCGCTTCCGCCCGCAGCAAGGCCTGCAGCGCTTTCTGCTCCAGCGGAATTGCGTCCTTCCACTGCATGCCCTTCAACTTTTCCGCCGAAGGCGCCATAGCCGACGCGGCGTCTTGCATATCCTTGTCGAAGTCGGTGAATTCCTGATTGGCCTCGGCGATGTCGCGGCTTTGCATGCGAGCCGACAAAGCCGCAACCTGATCGCGCAACTTTTCCTGGGCCTCCGACAGAAATTGTCCCGCGGCCGCTGCATCTTTCGGAGTAGCGGTCTTGTCGTTTTGCTGCTTCCAGGTCGCGGCGATCAATTCCTTTTCGCGTTTCGAAATCTCCGTCTGGTTGTTCGCCCCTCCTCTTCCACCAGCGCCTCCTCCGCTTTGCTGCGATTGCGAGAATTCTCGTTCGAACGGCTCCACTTGAATGAACGAAATATCCGTGCGCGCTTCGCTGTGCCCACCCTTCGCGGTCGCATATACGCTCACCAGGTCGCCGGGCACCAGCTTGTAATCCTCAAGCGGGAGTGTGTACGAGCCATCCGCCGTTTTCGCGCCGGGGGTTTTCAGCAACTCCACATCGCGAGTTTCCCCGCCATTCACCGAATAGTGCAGGTGCAATTCGCGCAAACCAAACTGGTCGGCCGCCTTCACTCCAACTGTGACTTCTTCGATCGGGCTCGCGCGGTAATCTCCGCCGGGACGGTCGATCGCCAGTTCCGGTGGCTGCGCCTTGTCTGTGGCGATGAAGTAGTCTTCCGAAAGTCGCACCTGCTGTCCTTCATCGACATCCGCAAAATGGTAAGCGCCGTCCTTCTCCAGATGAATCGCGCCCTTGTAAACGTTTCCCGCGCCGCCAGCCAACAGGATTGTCTGGCCGTTGTCCAGCGAAAGAAGTCCATTCTTCAGCGGACGGTCCATCGTCACTTCAATCGCCGCGTCCGTTCCTTCGATCGCGCGCAAATCGCCCGAACTTTGTTCGGTCGTAGGCTTCATTCCCGTCCATGTTGGATAGTGATACGTCACGCGAATGTTTTTAACCGACGGCAGATCCACCACGCGCACCTTGAAGTGCGAAGAGACCAGCGGCCCGGCCGTTACGTAATACTCCACGTTTTCCGGCAAGCCCGCGAAAACGAATTGATAGTTCGCTCCCCCGCCGGAATCGGGCGCGCTCTGCATCACCGCGGGTTCCCAGGAGTTTGAACTCTGGTACCGCGCAAAGAGCTGCGCTTTTCCGGGACGCAATCGCGTGACATGCGCGGTGATCAGTTGATCGCTGTTCCGCCGCACCGTCACATCGCCCGGATTTACGGAAATCGTGTAGATCGGCGCCGCGTTCGCATTCGTCCATAATAGGGAAGCGCCGTAGCCCAAATAACCCGGGCCTGCGGCAATCATCCAGACCAGCACTCCTAGACACGCCAACCCAGCGCCGCCGAGCGCAAACAATCGATTATCCGGGACCAGCGAAGCCGGTTGCGTATCGCGCGTGTGCTCCAGCGTATCGGCCGCCAGCAGTTCCAGGAATGGGTCGTTACTGTTTTCTGCTCGCTCTTGAAACGTTGTCAGCCGCTGCTGCAAGGCAGGGTTCGCCAATTCCGCGTTCCGCACCGCCCATTTCTGGCTTACTCGAAGTATCGGGACAGCGATTCCGAATATCGCAACAGCCGCCAGCACCACAAATAATGCCAGCCGCGCCGCAGTCACTCCATGCGCCGGGAATGCAAACCGGTTCAGCAGCAGCACCAGACCAAACGTGACCACCAGCGCAGTTCCGGTGAGCATCGCTGCCCCGCGCAGCCATGCGCTCAGCCGCAATCGACTCTGCAAACTTTCAATGTAGGAACGAAGCTCGCTGTGGTAACTCATACTTCCTCCCGCGACGTGCCCATGTAGCCGCTGGCAAAAATCACCTCGGCGCATGCCACCAGCAGCGCAAGCAGCAAAACGTACCACCATAAGCTGACTGCTCGCGCCGTAAGTGCCACCGGCGCACTGGAAGTCTTCTGCGCTCCGCCGCTTTGCGCACTTCCGCTCCATAGTTGCTCGACATCCGCGGTCATCGGCGCCAAGTCCGATTCGCGACGGTCGGGATTCACGGCGACGAGCGTGTCGCGTCCGTTCGCCATGCGAATCTGGTAGAAACCTGCGCGATCCAGTCGCAACGATTGCGCGGTGCGCGCTTCCGCCAGAGACAGCGGCCTTTTTCCATCCGGATCGATCACTTCGACGCTGGTCGCGGCTCCCACCGGTTCACCGGCGGAACGCAACTGCACGAACGAATCCACAGTCCTTGCCCCGGCCAACCCTTCGCTGCCCGAGAGATATCGCGCCGTGCGGTCTACAAACGCCACAAACACCGGATGCAGCGGCAAATCATTCGTCAAATTCTCAAGCCCCGATGTCAGCAGCACGACGTGCCCTTCTCCCAACTGCTCGTCGGCCAAAAGCGGCGTGCCATCCGCCAGGCGAGCAGCCACCCGCGATCGCCCAGCATCCACGACCGTTGCGTAGAGTACCTTCACGTCCGCCCATCCTCCGTTGTCGCGCCCGGGCTGTTCCTGCGCCAGCGCGGGATAGCTGAAGTCCACCTGCCCGACCGTCGCCGGATTTCCCGTGCGCCCATATTCGTGAACTTCTTTCACAGCGCCATCCCACAGCGGAATTCGCGCATTGTGCGCCGCTGCGGTGCCCAGCGCAATCAGGACGTTGCCGCCTTTCGCCACATATTGCGCAAGCGCATGTTCGAAAATCGATGGAAGCGTCACCGCGTCAGACAGCACCACGAAGGCATATTTCGATGGATCCAGATCCGTGGTCTGCTCCTCGGACGCGGATTGCAACGCAAACGCCCCTTGCGCCGCCGCTTCCAACGCCGCTCCGAAGTACAGCGCCGATCGCGTCTCGCCGGCTGCGTGCACGAATAAAACGCGCTCCGGGTCCGATCGCCGCACCGCAAAGTAACTCGCGTCATCGGCAGGGAAAGCGTCTCCGCCCTCGATCCGTACCTCGCAGCGATTGAAACCGTATCCGGCATCCAGCGGCGCAAACTCCACCGTGGCGCGGCCGTTGGCCGGCACCTCGACCTTTCGCGTAGCGATCACTTTGTTATTCACCACCAGCGAAACCGTTTTCGAAGCCTCCACAGTGCCGAAGCCCGCAATCACTGCTTTCACGCGTGAGACCTTTGGGTCTTTCGGATCGGACAAAACGGCTGGCGCTTCGACGCTCTCCACGGTCCAGGTCGGCGGAGCCGCGCCGTTCGCAACCGGGTGCAATACCAACGCGACGCTATTCGGCAGAACCACGTCGGCGAAGTTCGCAGGCATTGCCGTGCGTTGCATGTCGCTGAAAAGATGCAGATCCATCGGACCGTGCACCGTTTCCGACAATTGCCGGATGGCTCGTCCCAGTTCGCCAAAGTTGGCGTGCCCATCGCCGGGCTGCACATTTTCCAGCGCCGCTTTCAATTGCGTGTCTTCCGCGATTGCTTCCGTCAATACGGTAAGTTGCCCGCCGAGCGCCATGATTTGCGCCTTCTGCCTGTGCGGTTTCGCCGCAAGCACCGCCAAAGCCTGTTGCTTGGCATCGGCGAACCGCGTTCCCGCGCGCATGCTGAATGAATTGTCCAACACAATGAGCAGCAACCTCCCGTTTGTATCCGTGGCCGCGCGCCGCACAAATGGATTCGCAAACGCCAGCACCACCAGGAGCACCAGCGCAAATCGCAGGGCGAACAGCACCAGATGTTTCAATCGACGGTACTTCGTTGAACTCTGCGTGCCGCGCTCGAAGAACATCAGCGAGCCTACAGGCCGGGGTGTGGCCCGATGGTGTCTCAGCAAATGCAGGAAGACCGGCACGCCCAGTGCCGCCAGCCCTCCAAGAAACCATGGCGCCAGGAAGCCCATCAGTTACCTGCCTGCCGCAGCGAAAGATACTCGCGTAGCGCACGATCCAGAGGCTGGTCGGTAAGCAGCAGGTGATAATCCATGCCCGCCCCAATCGCCAACGAGCGCAGCCCCTCAACATGCGCGTCGATCTTCGCGCGATACGCGGTCTTCGTATATTCCGGAGTAACTTCGAGTTTGCGATCCGTCTCCAGATCTACCAGAATCGCCGATCCATTCAGCACCGGCCGAATTTCTTGCGGATCGAGAATATGGAACAGGACTACGTCGTTTCCGCGGAACCGCAGCGGCGCAACCGTGTGAATTATGGTTTCCGGATCCTCGTAGAAATCGGAAATCACCATCGCCATGCCGCGACGGTGCCGGAAATTCTCCAGGTGCTGGAATGGTTTCGCGAAATTGGTCAACGCACGCGGCTCGGCTTGCTCCAGCCCCGCGAAAAGCCGCGCCAACTGCCCCGGTCGCGTGGAAGGATGAATGTATTCGCGCACCTCGTCGTCAAAAACGATCAGACCCGCGGCGTCGCGCTGGTTGTGTATGGCCAGATAGAAAAGCGACGCGGCGATGTACCGCGCATAATCCATCTTTCTGGGCGGCCCAGAGGTGTACTGCATGGAGTTGCTGGCGTCCAGCAGCACAGTGAGCTGGCTGTTGGTTTCTCCGCGATAGCGTTTCAGGTAGCAACGCTCCGTGCGTGCGAAAAGATTCCAGTCCACGTGACGCAGATCGTCTCCCGGAGTGTACGCGCGATACTCCGCAAATTCCTGGCTGAAACCGAAGTCCGGCGAACGGTGCAGCCCGGCCACAAAACCATCCACCACCGTCTTCGCTACCAGATCGAGCGAAGAGATGCCCGCGAGCACTTGTGGATCAAGAAACCGCTGCATCAGCTCTCCTTTGGCCGCGGTACGTAAGCGATCAGTCGCTTCAGAATCTCGTCCGCGTCGATGCGGTCGGATTCCGCGTGGAAGTTCAGCAAAATGCGGTGACGCAACACGGGCACCATCACCGAGGTGATGTCCTCATAACTTACGTGATAGCGCTTGTGCGAAAGCGCTCGCGCCTTGGAGGCCAACACCACAAACTGCGCCGCTCGCACACTGGCGCCGTAATTCACATACTTCTTCACGAAGTCGGATGCGCCATCGCTTTTCGGCCGCGTCGCGCGAATAAGAGCAACTACGTAGCGCGAAAGCGATTCCGCAATCGGTACCATGCGCACCAGTTGCTGAAAATCGAGCAAATCTTCCGCGGAGGCCACCGCCGCGATCTTCGCCACCCGCGTGGCCGTGGTCATCTCAATGACCTTCAATTCATCTTCCGCGCTCAAATCGTCCAGAATCGCATTGAACAAAAATCTGTCCAGTTGCGCTTCGGGTAGCGGATACGTTCCTTCCAGTTCGATGGGATTCTGGGTGGCCAAAACAAAAAATGGAGCCGGCAATTTATAAACATGTCCGCGCACAGTGCAGGAATGCTCCTGCATGGCTTCCAGCAACGCGGACTGCGTTTTCGGAGGCGTGCGGTTGATTTCGTCGGCAAGCAGAATATTTCCGAAGATCGGCCCTTCCACGAAAGTCCACTTGCGGTGGCCGGTTGTCAGGTCTTCTTCGATGATGTCCGTGCCGGTAATATCCGACGGCATCAAATCCGGCGTGAACTGGATGCGCCGGAACTGCAGACCCAACGCTTCCGCGATGGTCCGCACCATCAGCGTTTTTGCGGTGCCGGGCATACCGGTCAGCAGGCAGTGCCCTCCGATAAAAATCCCGATAAGTATCTGGTCCAGGACTTCCTGCTGGCCCACAATCACTTCGCGAACCTCTTTCAGGATTGCGTCCCGCACCGCGTGGAAACGCTCGATCCGTTTCTGGAGCGCCGCTGCGTCTTGATTTAATCCGGCAATGGAAGCCATCGATTCGTTCCTTTTCAGTTTGATTTTTCGGGCGGCCGTTGCAACTCCAGCAATAGTTTCTGCGCCGGACGGTATCCGGGAGCGGTTTCCAGCGCTGCCAGCACGCTTTCCTGTGCTTTGTCCTTTTTCCCGGCGGCGAAATATGCCTGGGCCAGATGGAACTCGGCGCCCGCTTTATCGACGGGATTCGACGCAACCACCGCGTTGTATTCGCGGATCGCCCCGTCGTACTTTTTTTCTGCGAACAGCAGATCTCCCAACTTCCGGTGCAACTCCTCGTCCTTCACCGGGTAGATGTAATTCACCTGCTCGAGCGTCGCCGCCGCTTCCCCCGGTTTTCCCGCCGACTCTTGTAATGCCGCCAGGCGCTTCAGCACCGTCGGCATCTCTCCGCCTTCTTGTACGTACTTCGCAAGGATGCTCAGCTCAGATTTGCTGTCGCCTTTTGCCTGATACGCACCGGCCATCAGCACGTAAACGTTCGCTTCGTCCACATATTCGGGATACATCGCCAATATCGCCGGGCCCTGCTGCAGCACGAGGTCATATTGTTTCTGTTGCGACGCCGCATACAGCGCCTTCAGCTTCTGCCGCCACTCATCGAAGTGCGCGGCCTCGCCTCCATACTTCTTGTCGATCCACGCGAGGTATTGTTTGTCGAACTCTTCGGGTGCAATCCCTAAATTCTGCTGAATCACCTGCGGAGTGGTTTGCAGCTTGGCAAACGAGTGGGCCATGTCGAGCAGTTTCTCTTCGCCCCACTTCTCCTGCACGAAATCGCACATGCTGCCCGCCTGAAAATAGGACACCACCACCTGCGATGGGTACTCCGGTGAAACGAAACCGCGATCAAGCTTGGCCACCGGCAGCAGCTTTTTGTCTCGAATGGCCACCAACACTTCCGGCGTTACGCGGTTTCTCCACTCCGCCGCGCGCTCGCCCTCTTCGTGAACCGCCACGCCTTCCGTAAACCAGCGCGGCACTCGATGATTCGTGGCAGTCAATATGAACACGTGGCTCATCTCATGCCACAGCGTCGCGCCCCAGTTGAAGTCTCCGGGCTTGCGCGCCGACGGGCTGTCCATCGCCACCACTTCGCCGAAGGTCACTCCCAATGCGCCCAGCCCCGGCATGCCCATCGTGCGCACCGCAAAATCCTCGTGGTTCGGATAAACCTCCACCTGCACCGGCCCCGCCAGCTTCATGCGATATTTCTTTTCGTAAGTGGCGAGAATCGTCTGCATCTCGGCCTGCATATAAGGCAGCAGCAAATCAGCTTCGCTTTTATTCAACTTCAAGATCGTCGTGCTGCTGCGAAACGTTGCAAAGTTTTTGTAGCTGTCCAGCAGACGCAAACTGTTCACAGTCGCTGCATCGCGATATCCGTTGTTGTAGCTCAGTTCCAGTTCTTTGAAGGGTTCCGCTTCCTGTCCCAGACGCATCAGATCGATTCCCAGTGCCGAATGCGCGGACCACAATCGCGGCTCGACCTCAATCGCTTTGCGGTAGTAAATGACCGCGTCTTCATAGCGGTAGTGCAGTTCCAGTTGTCGCGCCACGCTCGCGTACCCTTCGCCATATCTCGGATTGATCGCGCTGATCTTCGCAAACCACACATCCGGCGAACGATCCGCAACCAGTTCGATCGCAGCGTGTGTCGCCATCGCATCCAGCGCATCGTTTTCCAGAGCGATCGCTTTGTCGGCTTCCTTTGCGGCCAATTCGCGATCGTCGTTCGTCAGCGCCAGGTCCGCCATCAATTCATGCGGCGCAGCCATCTTGGGGTCGAGCTCCATGGCCTTCGCTAGATACTCCACGGCTTTGCCGTCGAATCCGTCCACGGACACCACGGCCAACCCGAAATACGCATTAGCGTTCGACGGTTCCTTTTCCAGTGCTTCGTGGAACAGGTTCGCGGCGTCCGTATCGTTGAAGCGTTCATGCAGCAGCATTCCCCACCGCACTTTGTACAGTGCCTTGCTAGTTGCGGGCTGCGTGGCAACGCGAAATTGTTCATTCGCCTGATCCCACGCCTCCAATCCCCAGAAACCTTCGGCTCGTAAATAGACATCGTCGCTTTTTGTCAGATTCGCGAAGCACGCGCGCGCCGCCGCGTCCCCGTGCCTTCGCAGGGACCAACACTCCGCCGGAGCCGCCGCCTGAACAGCCGTAACGGAAGCGCACAACAGAACGGCTGCCAGAGCGAGGAGCCTTCTCATTTGTCCAGCTCCTCCTGCACCTGCGCCAATTCCACCAGCGTCTCGGTCAGTTGCTTTTTGTAATCATCCGGATCCATCGCGGCTTTCTGATACTTCAGCGTGTCGATCTTTTGCTCCAGTTCCTCTTTCTTCTGCAGCAGCCCGCGCTTTGCCGGATCGTTTGCCGCTTGCTGGCTCGCGCCGAGCCGCAGCAGCGTAAAGCTGGACATCAACGCACCCTGCCCGTAACCCGCTTCACGCACGCCCTGACCTTTTCCCGTGTCGTTGAACATCGGATGTTCCGTCGCCAGCCGCTTTTGCGAATCGTAAAACGCCGCGGTTTTCTTGGATGCGTACGTGAACGCCTCCATCGCGCTGACCGAGTCGCTTTTGTCCACATCCGACGCCGGATCCTGCAGCGCCTCTACCCAATAGCGCACAAACACCGTAGCGTTTTTTTCTGTTCCCGATTTTGTAGCGGTGATTACCGCACGACCAGGCCGCTCCAGAACCTGCAAGGCGCCCCCACTGGCACTGGTTGTGTCCACAATCAGCTGACGCTTTGCCGCCACTCGGTCGCACATCGCGGCGATATGCGTTGCCGTTACATCCGGTCCCACCAGATTGAACTTGTACTCCGTGCCATCAAAAGAGCCATGACCGATCAAGATCAGCGCGAACTCGTCCTCCGCCTTTGCATCTCGCCCGACCGCTGCCATGGTCTGGCTAAACTGTTCCGCCGTCGCCTGTGCCCCTGACAATGTGTAAACGTGCGCGCCCGGCCCCGTCGCTTTGAAAATTCGATCCAGATCCTTCGCCGCTGCTGTGAAGCGTTGCTCGTAATCCGGCTCGCCTCCCAATCCCGCTACCACCACATAATAGGTAGCACCGCGCGCCGGGATTGCCACCGCACAGGCCATCGCCAGCAGCAACGCGCGTTTCATATCACACCCCACTTGCGGCGCAGCAGCCACTCGCCGATCGGCAGCCCCAGCAACAGCAAAAACACGATCGGCATATCCCACAATTCCCTGGTGCTGCGCACGGAAACGCCCGCTTCCGAGTAGGAAATATCTCGCGGCAAATTCTTCAGGTCCGAAGGCTTCCAGTAGCGCCCTCCGGTTTGCGACGCGAGTTGTTCCAGCAAGTGCCGGTTCTGCTCGGTATGGAAATTTTCCGCGACTCCGTCTTCGCGTTGAAATGTAACGACGTCGCGTCCCAGTTCCTGCGCCTGCTTGCCTCCGGAATCGGCCACGATTTCCGCGACGTAGGTGCCCGGCTTCTCCGCCGTCCAATCGGTTTGATACGAGCCGGCCGCTTCTCCGGAGGGCATCAAATCCACCATCGCACTGGTGCCACCTGGCCCCAAGATATGCGCCGTCACGTGCGCATTCGCCGCTTGCTGGAACTGCTGATCATGAACCTGCGCCGTGAACCGCGCGTGTCCTTCATCCATCAACAGTCGTTCCGGCATCGCAGCGACCACCGGCCCCGGCGTCTCTGCAACCAGCCAGCGCAACAATTGTTGCCAGAACAAATCGTGCGAAGGATCTCCCAGCGCTTCGCTCATCTTCCAGCGCCAGGTGCCGCCCGTCGCCATGATAGCCGTGCGCCCGTGCCCGTAGCTTTCGGTGATCAGCAACGGCAATTTGCGCCTGCCCGCGTTCATGCTGGCCAACACGATCGCTCCCGGCTTGGGCGCGCCGGCGTCTTCGTAGTCGGCCAGGTACGTTAACTTCTTCCAGCGCTCCGCGTTCTTTTCCGGATCGTCCAGAATCTGCGTGATCGGCGAGCTTGTGCCCTCCGGAGTCAACTCCACCGTTGCCGCATTGCGGTGAAAATTGTGATTCCCCGACGGCAGAAAGGTTGGCAACACATCATTCAAACTCGAAGCCGCCCATCCTCCATCGCTCAGCGAATAGCGGCCGCCCAAAAATAAAATTCCGCCACCTCGCCGGTCCACATACTCCCGTAACAACTCCTGCTGTGCCCGGGTGAAGTAATTCGCATCCACCGAGCCGATGATGATGCCCGCATAACCGAACAGATCTTCCGGCCGCGTAGGAAAACCATCCGCAAGCTCGCTCGGATCGCGAATGCCCTGCCGGTAAATTTTGTTTTCGCTGGTGCGCAGCATGGAAACCAACTGCACCGTCGGATCGTCTTCTTCCGCGCGCCGGATAAATTTGTACTCCCAGCGCGGTTCGCCCTCGACGTACAGGATTCGCCGCTTCGTATCGCTCACCAGAATCGGACGCGTCACAGAATTATTCGAAAGGTTTTCTTCGCCCGGCAGCGCGTCCACGCCGAACGTCAAACTCTTTGCGCCCGCCACGCCCGCCGGAAAGAAGATGGGCTCCGTCTGCACCGTTCCATTCGCCGGCAAAGTGATTTCGCGTTCCGAAAGCGACTTCTGCCCTTCGCGAACGGTCAGCTTCGCCTTCTGTCCCGCATAGCCATGCTGGGTCACGCTGATGTTCGCGGCAATGCGCGCGTTGGCAATCGCATTCGCTGCCACGCTCACATCCTCAATCTCGATATCGTGCGCGGGTTCTTCTTTGCCAAGGCCCACCACATGCACCGGCAATCGCCGGTTCCGCAGAGCCTGCATCGCATCCATGCGGATCCCGGTGCCACCGGCGCCAGCCGTATTCTGACCACCGTCGCTGAGCAGAACGACCGCTCCGACCGGCAAATCCGCAGTTTCTGTAGCCAGCCGCTTCAAACCTTCACCGATATGTGTTGCGGGCTCGACCGGAGCGATTCCTTGCAATCCATCCACGCGCGAGAGTTCGCTGCCCAGCCGATACACTCTTGTCTGGAAGCGCTTTTGCAAACCCGCCAGAACGCCATTCTCCAGCGCTGCAATGGCCGCGGCTTCGCGCGTCTTTCCGTCACTGTCCGCGATTCGCATGCTGCGCGAATCGTCCACCACCACGGCGATAATATTCTGCTGAGAGTTCAATTCGCTCACCAGCATTGCCGGCTGCCAAAGCAGCAAGAGCACCAATGCAATCAACGCCGACTGCAATCCCCAAATCGTCCATCCGCGCCAGCCGCGCAGTTCACTGCTCGCTCCCCGAAGCCTCCAGCGAATCAGCAGCGCAAGTCCCAGGGCCGCAGCCACAACACACAACGCCAGTACCCATGCCGGCCAGGCGGACAGCAGCACGAAGCGTCCCTTCGTGAACACCGGAACCGGATACTTGAATAAGAACTGGAACATTCACCCTTTCACTCCTGCTCTTGCTCCACTCTCTTTGCGTTTGTGTTCCTTCGCCGCTCATGCCCGACCTAATGCGTCATACCGTATAGGATGTAATCCAGCCCCACCCGGAACGCCATCGACGCGAACGTCTCCGGGTAATTCGGGTCGTCGGCCCACTCCCACGCATCGCCCAGATGCATGTTGTGGCAGATGGCCACGATGATGCGTCCCTTCTCATCGCGAATGGCGCGCCACTTCGGCTGGTAGCCATCCTTTTCATAAGTCCGGCCGGACCACACATATTGCTCGCCCGGAATTTGCATTTTGTCGTCGATGTCGTACAGCGTGTGAAAGATCTCGTCGCCGCTTTGCAAATCCTCCACCGGACGGTCTGGCAAGACCTGGCGCATGCCGTTCATGAAATTTTCCCAATCCTCGGTGCCGTGAAAATCGTCGACCATCAGGAAGCCGCCTTTTGCCAAATACTCGCGCAATCGCTTCGCGTCTGAATCGGTGAACGTCCAGTTCTGCACCTGGACCGCGTAGATCCACGGATAGTTGAAGATGTCGTTGTTGTTGAGCGTGACGACTTGTTCGGTGGGGCGCCCGTCAATGCGGGTCAGCCGGTGCATCGCAATCAGAAATTGCCGGTCGGCTTTCGGATAATCTCGTGACCAGGATCGATACCATCCGCGTCTTCCGTACGGACTGATACCCGCCATATTTGTGGAGTAAGCCAGCCGCGACCAGTAGAATTCCGCCTTCACATTGGCCGGCGAATCATCATTGCCGAATCCGAAGTCCGCGGTCCGCTGTGCCCACAACCCCATGCCACATACGGCAGCTGTGGCGCCGGCGAGCACAACATGTGAGAGCCTCATCCAGGAACCTCCACAGCGGGGTGAGAACTGTTAGACGGCGGTTACCTGCCGTTGGTTGCAGTTCGCCCTGACGCGACCTGCCTTGTACCGCCGCTTTCCGCGTGAGACCATCCAGATTGTCCGGCCGTAGCGAAAGCGACGATTGTGCAACGGCGCAACTTCCTCCAACTCGGCGGCATGGCCTTGGCCCATGCTGGACTTCCGCGGCTGCCCGTCGGATCGCAAGCGGCCACACCGCCTCAAACCTCCGCAAGCAAGGCTAACTATACCCTGCGCATCGCCCCGGTCACCGTGGAGCTCGATCGCTCCCACATTATCTCCACCATCGGCTACAACGATTGCGCTCCCGGCCCCGTCTTGCGCATGCGCGAAGGCAAGCCCGTCACTGTGGACGTCATCAACAATACCGATACGCCCGAGTTCCTGCATTGGCATGGAATGCTCATCCCTCCCGAAGTGGACGGCACGGAAGAAGAGGGTTCGCCCGTCGTACCTCCGCACGGACAGCGCAGGTTTCAAATTACGCCTCGTCCGGCAGGAAGCCGCTGGTACCATTCCCACGCCATGGCTATGGCGGATCTGCACAAAGGCACCTACACCGGCCAGTTTGGCTTCGTGTACGTCGAGGGATCTGCGGATCCCGGCCAATACGATCAGGAGCTCTTTCTGGCGTTGCGGGATTGGGAGCCTTTCTTCACCGCGACGATGGACGACGAGGACGACGATACCCACGACGGACCTTTGCTGGAAAAACCAGCCACCCTCAACACCGACCCCGACGGTCTGGAAGTCGGCTCAAACACCTATTCCATTAACGACAAAGCGCTGGGTTCCGGTGAGCCGATCCGCGTCCACGAAGGCCAGCGCTTGCTCATCCATTTCCTGAACGCCAGCGCCATTGAAAACCGCCGCATTGCACTGGCGGGCCACAAAATGAAGGTGATCGCGCTGGACGGCAACCCGGTTCCGGTTCCGCGGGAACTCGATTCCGTCTTTCTCGGTGCCGGCGAGCGCGTGGATGTGCTGATCGAGATGAATCATCCGGGAATCTGGATTCTGGGTGGCACGGAAAAACCGGTTCGCGAATCAGGGCTCGGCGTGATTGTCGAATACGCCGGGCAGCATCGTCAGCCGCAATGGATCGATCCGCCGAAGTTTGCCTGGGACTATACCGTTTTCGGCGCCGCAAATGCCGCGGAGCCCGCTCCGCAGCAGACCATCGATATGGTTTTCGAGAAGCTTCCCGGCGCCGCCGGAAAATTTAATTTGTGGATGATCAACGGCAAGCCCTATCCCCACGAACGCGAGTTTGTCCTGCAACAGGGAACGCGTTACCGCCTGGTGATGCGCAATCGCACCGACGACGCTCATCCCATGCATCTCCACCGCCACAGCTTCGAACTGGTCGAGATCAATGGCCGCAAAACCACCGGCATTATTAAGGATACCCTTGTGGTCCCCTACTACGGCCGTGCCGTCGTGGACTTTACCGCCGATCAGCCCGGCCTTTCCCTGTTCCATTGCCACATCCAGCAGCACATGGACTACGGCTTCAAAGCCCTCTTTCGGTACTCCTGAAGCGATCGCTGGTTCGCCGCCCTGAATTTCCAGCGCCTCGCTACGGGGGTCTTCACGCTTTCCAGACCGCTTGCCAAGTCTGCGCCACTGGATTCACGACAATGCTCTGGCCTTCCCGCCGCACTGGCGTGCCTTCCAGCTTGGAAAATTCCATCGTTGCGCCAAGCCGCGCCGGCAACGTAACTCGTCCGGGCGCTTCCCCTCCAGTTCGGCGGTACTCAAGCCGCCAGCCGCTTTTCCCGTCGAGCGGCTCAAGCGCAAGGTCGATTCTTCCGAAGCGCGTCGGCGTTCCTTTCAACTGAACACCTGCCTGTGCGCCTAAATCTTCTTCCGCAACTCCTTCCAACAGCCGCAGGCTCTCGCCGTCCTCTAGCGCTAGCATGTGCCGCAAATAACGAATACACTCGGCGCTCGCCCAGTTGTGCGGCATGTCGCCGATGTAGGCCGACACGTGAGACTCCTGCAGCGGTTGCTCTTCCCGCCAGCAATATTGCGGGCTGGCGTGGTTCAGAAACCCCCTGAAAGTTCTTCGGGCATCTTCCTTCAAGCCCATCCACAGATACACCTCCGCAACAAATGCCGCGTTGTAATTCCACATCCCTCCGTGGTGAATCCATCCCGTTTCCGCGGGAATATCTTCCTGCGTCACGGCCCGCATCAGCTCCGCATGCCCGCGAACGATCGGATCCGTCGGCTCGAAAATCTGTCCGGGGAAAATTGCGTGAGATAACGCCCACTGTGCGCTCTGCAGTCGCGGCCGATCCCACTCATCGGGAACAGCCCACGCCGGATCCTCTTTCAGCAGCATGGGCAGAAAGCTGAACTGGCCCTCGGGATAAACTCGCATCTCCTGCCGCGCCGCGTTCGTGAACGCTGCATACAGTTCCTGGTAAATTCGATCCGCCTTCGCAAAAGTGCCGATGCCACTCTTCACTCCGCATTTGTGGATCGCTTTCAACCCTGCCAGCGTCCAGACCGTATTCGTCAACTCTTCACACGGCCCGGATATTCCGCCATCCGCGAACCCTTTCGCCAGCAATCCGTAATGCCCCAGAACACTGCCCTCTGCGCGCGCCCGGCTTCGCAGGCTGTCGATAAAGTCGATGGCGTGCACCACTTGCGATTCCAGTTCGTGCGCAAGCGACCAGTCCTGGCTTAGCTCACATTGGCGCTGCAGTGTGAACAATGCGATTGCCGTATCTTTCCAATGTTCCGCGCCGCCGCCCGCCAGGATTTGCCCGTTCGGCTGCTGTTTACTCCACGTGGTTCGCAGGCCCTCCAGCGCTTCTTTGTCGTAACCTGTGTAACGGGCCGCCTCCAGAATGAAGTTGCCATCCACAATCCACAATCCGCGATAGCACGTCGGCCCCACCTGAAACGTTAGCTTTCCCTCGCCCACTTCTCGCGCCTGCTGAATGTTGCGCGAGCACGCGATCAGGAATTCTTCGTCTCTGCCGTCCAACTTCCAGGACACCGGCTCCCGATACGCCTGCCACGCCTTCCAGAACACCCGCGCAGCCGCCAGGCATTCCTCCGGTTTCTCCATATCGCGCGGCGCGCCGCCCGAGCTGCCAGGTTGCGGCAATCGCACGAACGCTTCGTAGGTCTTGGTTTTCGAAACCCGCCCGGCATGCAACGTCACGCGCAGTGCATCGTCCTCAAACGTTGAGTACAGTCTCTGCGCTTGCTGCGCTCCGGCTGGCAAACCGCTCTGGTTCAGCCGAGCGTAGAGCAGCACCTCCTTCCCCTCTTCTCGGGAGAGGCGCGCAACTGCGTCTTCCACGTCCAGATTCCACTTCCTCTCGCTGTTCACGGAAAGTACTGGCTCGATTTCAACCTCTTTGTCGGACTTTCCCTGAATTCGCATCACGACGTTGTCGTACCGTCCCTCGTCGGGGCGATTCGTCGCGAACGTCGTCAACGTCAGAGTTACGTCGTCCCAATCCAGGATGGTGGTTAGAACTGGAATTGCCGGCTGTTCCAGGCGCTGCTCCACGCTGCGGGCCGGCTTCATCCCGTTCAACCCAAAGCTCACCCGCAGCGGGAAATAATTAATGTCGTGTTTGTTGTCCCATCCATACAGCAACGTGCCTGTTCCGTCGCTCACGCTCTTGTTGGGATCGTCTGGGAAGCAAAAGGCGGTTTGCTGCACGCGCGGAGCATAACGAAAGTCCACCGGCGTGCTTCTTATCGAAGTCTGCTCGCCGTTGAAAACCTCCGGGAGGCTTTCAGCCACACCCGGTTGAACCACCAGAATATCCGCGGCAAACGCTGCGCCACTTGCCAGTAACGACTCTTTCAGGAATTCCCGTCGATTGTTTGTAGACATTTGCCCCTAGTCAATTCCGCTCCGGCGTGCTTGTCAACCTCAATCGATGAGGCGCCATCCGAATGGCGCTCGGACCTGTATTTCGGTAGCCACCGCCAGACAATCCCGCTACCATTATTTCCCTCGACGCCGCATCTTCTCGGCTTCTCATAAGGTGGTCCATGAAAAAATTGGCTCGCACGCGTACGCTTGTGGTCCTTGGCGTCGTACTTCTACTCCTCGGCGCTCCCATTGCCAAATCCACCAGGCTCGCCTTCACCTGGCGCAATCCGCACTATACCGGTGGCAGCTTCAAGAACATTCTGGTCATTGCCATGAATGGCCGCGCTTCCGCCCGCGCTGATTTCGAAGACCGCGTCGTGAAAGAACTATCCCGCCCAGGTGTGACCGTCGTGCAGAGCTACACGCTGATGCCGCGGCCCGACGCAACGCCGATCGGCACTGACGAAATTCGCGGCTATGTCCACGACCTGAAGTTTGACGCCATTCTCGTGTCGCGTATCACCAAAGTCGAACACCATACCTACGAAGTATCCGCCGATTTCCCCTTTGATCCTTATTACGCCACCTTCTATGGCTACTACGCGGCCATCGCCCCGCTCGTCTACTCTCCCACGTACCTGCAAACCGACACGGACCTCATGGTCGAAACCAATCTGTACGCCGCGAATGCGCCCGATGGCACGCTCGCGTGGACCGGCACTACCGACTCTTTTGATCCTTCTTCCACAACCTCCACGATCAACGGCATCGTCAAAATCCTCGCCAAGCAATTCGAGAAAGATAAACTCATCTGACGCAGATGGTTTTTGGGCGCGTGGCTATCTAGCTGAAGTTTAGTTCTCGGATTCCGTCGTGAAGTCGTTCGCTACTCGTGAGTCTTGTGAGGTCCTACTGTGGCAGTCCGCTGCCCTTGCCGACGAGTACTCGCAGCGTGACAGTCCCGATCTCGCGACCGCCGGCTTCCGCCTTCCATGTAATTTCCTGCCATCCCACCTCTCCGGAGGCAGGTGCCACTAAGACGGACTGCGCCGGATACGTGGCGCCGGCGGGCACCGGATAGCGAGCGGACCCGGATTGTTCTTTCCAGTTTTTCGGAAGCGTTACGCTGAGGCTGACCTGTTCCGCAGTTTGCGTCGCATTCGTGATGACCAGCGGCACGTGCAGCTTGCCTCCCCAATCCACAGCAACTTCCGGCATCGGCACGAACTTCGCCAGATGCGTTAGATCGTGCGCTTTCCAGAATTCCTGGTAGAACGCCCAAGGATCACCCACCGTCAGCGTCAGTCCTTCGCGAGTTTCCGGCTGATAACCGCTGACACGGGCAAACGGCGCGATGCCTGCCGTCACTCCTTGGAAAATGTCGCCCGTGACGCTACCGGGCGCCACCGCCTTGCCAAAAATAAATCGTACCGGCTGCTCGAAGTCCGCCAATTGCCCCTTGGCAATCGCGTCCTGACCCATTTTTCCGTCCTGCGTCGAATAAAACGCCAGCTCTTCCGCAGTGATTCTTCCGTACGTAACGCCGCGGGCTGGGGAAATCGTGCTATTGGAATACTCCGGCCCCGCACCTTTCAGGAAATTGGGGCGAAACGGGGAGACCACGCTGGGATCGTGCCAATACTGCGAGAAACCTTCAAACGCATCCGTGAAGTAATAAATCTTTTTGGGCTGCCACGGGTTCAGCCCTTCCGTCAGGTTCGACATCCCGCGAATCTCTCGCGCAGGCGACACTTGCTCCGGGAAAACCGTGGGATTCCCCGCTACGTCAAACGCCTCCGTCGCAATCACGCCAGCCGCTTGATGGTCGGAGTGATTTTCCCCCGCCACGGCGTTGGGCAGGAACGTCAGAATTACCTCCGGCCTCGTAATCCGTATCAGCCGCACAACCTCATCCAGTGTTCCGCCGTGTCCCCAGCGATCTAAAGACCACAGCACGTTCTGCCCCGGAGTATCGTGGCGTCCCAAAAACCAGATGTTCGTGATTCCCAGAGATCCCAAGGCCCGACGCGCTTCCTGAATGCGTACTTGCCCCAGCGCGGCTCCCGCTTCATCGCCGATTTCGTTCCCGCCTCCGTCGCCCTGCGTGCACACAATCACCGCGACCGATTTGTGTTCGTCGAAGATTGCTCGCGCCAGGTATCCGGCGATCAGCGAATCGTCATCGGGATGCGCGGTCACCAGCAAGATATCCGTCTTGAAGCGGCTGTCGGGATTTGGGTAAGGAGGTGCTTCTGGCAACTGCGCCTGGACTGGCGAAGCGATGCAGGCCATCGCCAGCAATAAAAAAGCGACCACGTATCGGTTCATGAGCTTGTCCTGTGAATGCGGGTGCAACTGTGGTCCGAGGTTTCGCCATAGGCGGTCTCGAACCACCATCTATGCGCTCATGATGACACGATGGCCGTTTCTAAAGATAGAACCCGGATCACACCGTTCTGGTCTTAGTGAATGTCAAAGCGATCGTGGTTCATCACTTTTGTCCACGCCGCCACGAAATCCTTCACGAACTTTTCCTTGGAGTCGGCGCACCCATACACTTCCGCCAACGCGCGCAATTGCGAGTGCGACCCAAAGATCAGGTCGACGCGCGTTCCCGTCCACTTCACTTCATTTGTTTTGCGGTCGCGCCCTTCGTACACCCCTTCGGCGTTCGCGGCCGGCTGCCACTGCGTGCCCATGTCCAGCAGATTGACGAAGAAGTCATTCGTCAGCGTCTCCGGTCGCTTGGTGAACACGCCATGTTTCGATTTCCCTGCATTGGCGCCCAACACACGCAGCCCGCCCACCAGAACCGTCATTTCCGGCGCGGTCAACCGCAGCAATTGCGCCCGATCGACGAGATGCTCTTCGGGTGAAATCCGCTGTTTGTCGCGAACGTAGTTGCGGAATCCATCCGCCTTCGGCTCCAGCGGTTCGAACGATTCCACGTCGGTTTGCTCCTGCGATGCGTCCATGCGTCCCGGCGAAAAGGGGATTTGCACGTCATGTCCCGCCGCCTTCGCGCCTTTCTCGATCGCCGCGTCGCCACCGAGCACAATCAAGTCTGACAGTGAAACTTTCTTGCCGCCGGTCTGCGCTGCGTTGAACTGCTTCTGGATTTCTTCGAGCTTCTGCAGCGTCTTGGCCAATTCCGCGGGTTGGTTCACTTCCCAGTCTTTTTGCGGCGCCAGGCGAACGCGTGCGCCGTTCGCTCCGCCGCGCTTATCCGAACCGCGGAACGTCGACGCCGAAGCCCAGGCGGCCGACACCAGTTCGGATACGCTCAATCCCGACGCCAGGATCTTTGCCTTCAGCGCCGTCGCGTCCTGCGCCGAAATCAGTGGATGATTCACTGCGGGGATCGGATCTTGCCAGGACAACGTTTCCTTAGGCACCAGCGGACCCAGATACCGCGCGATCGGTCCCATGTCGCGGTGCGTTAACTTGAACCACGCCCGCGCAAACGCATCCGCAAACTGATCCGGGTGTTCGTGAAAGCGCCGCGAAATCTTCTCGTACGCGGGATCCATCCGCAGCGACAAGTCCGTCGTCAGCATCGTAGGCCGGTGCCGCTTTGCAGGATCATGGGCATCCGGAATTTTCCCCTCGCCCGCTCCATTTTTCGGAGTCCACTGGTGCGCTCCGGCCGGGCTCTTGGTCAATTCCCATTCATAGCCAAACAGATTGTCGAAGAAATTGTTGCTCCACTTGGTCGGCGTTTCGGTCCACGTTACTTCCAGCCCGCTGCCGATCGCGTCTCCACCCTTGCCCGAACGGAACTTGCTCTTCCAGCCCAGGCCCTGCTCCTCAATGCTCGCGGCTTCCGGCTCGGGTCCCACGTTTGCCGCATCGCCTGCGCCGTGCGTTTTGCCGAAGGTGTGCCCGCCGGCAATCAGCGCCACCGTTTCTTCATCGTTCATCGCCATCCGCAAAAATGTTTCGCGAATATCCTTGGCGGCAGCGACGGGATCCGGTTTGCCGTTTGGCCCTTCCGGATTCACATAGATCAAACCCATCTGCACCGCAGCCAGCGGGTTCGCCAGATCGCGGTCCCCGCTGTAGCGCTCATCCGCCAGCCATTTGCCTTCCGGTCCCCAATACACATCCTGATCCGCTTCCCACACGTCCGAGCGGCCGCCGCCAAATCCAAACGTCTTGAAGCCCATGGACTCCAGCGCCACGTTGCCCGCCAATATCATCAGGTCCGCCCAGGAAATTTTGCGTCCGTACTTCTGCTTGATCGGCCACAGCAATCGCCGCGCTTTGTCCAGGTTCACGTTATCCGGCCAGCTGTTCAACGGCGCAAACCGCTGTTGCCCCGATCCGGCGCCTCCTCGGCCGTCGCCGATGCGGTACGTTCCCGCGCTGTGCCACGCCATTCGAATGAACAGCCCGCCATAATGCCCGAAGTCTGCCGGCCACCAATCCTGCGAATCGGTCATCAACGCGTGCAGGTCCTTGATCACCGCGTTCAGGTCGAGGCTCTTGAATTCCTTGGCGTAATCGAACTCCTCGTCCATCGGGTTCGATAACTCGGAGTGCTGGTGCAAAATTCGCAAATCCAACTGATTCGGCCACCAGTCGCGATTCGTGTGCGCCGTTGCGCCGTGCGGAAAAGGGCACTTGGATTCTGCCGGTGCGCCCGTTGTGGCCGGAGTCGTAAGTTCTTTTTCCATGAGTTCACCATTCCTTGAAATAAGTCAAAAACTGCTACCAACTGAAAATTCGTCTGCTGCGTAATCCTGGCGACGCTATTTCTGGTTTCGCCGCGCTCCGAAAGCTACCGCGATGGGCGGCGCGGCGCGCATTTCGTACAAAGCCCTCGGAAAATGACCTCGCATTCCCGAAGTTTCCGCTTTCCCAGCGCCCGCGAGCCCGGCTTGGGCACGTCGAACCACTCCATATTTTCGACATCGCCGCAGCGGTCGCAAATGAAGTGGTGATGCCGCATCCCTTTTGCATCGAACCGCGCGGCGCGGCCTTCCACAGCAACTTCCCGCACCAGTCCGGCGCGCACCAGGTCCCGCAAGTTGTTGTACGTCGTTGCTCTGGAGGAGCGAGGATCCACGCGATTTACCGCTTCGAAGATCTCCGCCGCGGTCGGATGCCGTTTGGATTCCATCAGGAAGGCCATCACGGCGTAGCGCTGCGGCGTGCAACGCAGTCCACCTGCCTCCAAGGACCGCTTAATCGCCTGGGCGTCCATGCACTCTTTGGAATATATCTAATCTAATAGTTTGTCAAGGCTGTCTTGGGGACTGCTGGCGGGAACGCGGAAAATTAACGAACTGAAGATCAAGAATTTCTGAAAACTTAACACTTCCGCAAGGTTTCACGGCTCGTGGCGATGAACGCTATTTCAAAAATACGTTTGCCTGGTCGATCAAGAAGGGTCGCCGCATCCAAAGCTATTCCCTTGCGGCGACCCTTCCATTTTCTCAGCTCGGCAACCCGCCCGTCGTAGGCACCGACACGCTGCTCGCCTTGGCAATTGCTGTCGCGTAGGAATAGCCTGTTTTTCCACTTCCGGGCGTGATGAACGGCGTTAATGCCACCACCGCGGAATTGGGACCCTTGTATACCGTCTTCAAGCCGTCCGTTTGTTCAAAATTCAGGTTATCGGCAGGGAAGACGTTAATCCCGGCAAACGTGGTGTTCCCAGGCGAGATGCTGGGAATCGCTCGCGCCAGGGCGCGGTGTTCCGACTCGACTCCCATAATCGAAGCCGATACCTTCGCAAAAAAAGTCAGTTCCTCCCGCGTGTATGCCTTGCCGCTCGGATCGACCTGCCAATGCTCGTAGGGTTCACGGCGTGCTGCCATCTGGCTGAATTCCTGTACCGCCGTGAGGTATGCCCCGATGAACGCGTTTTCGAGCGCCAGCAAAATGGGCAGGAAGTTCTGCAAATTGTCGAAGGTTCCCGTCGGGAAATAGAAAGTCTGCACCGGGTCACCGGACGGACTCGATCCACCCACCAGCGATCGCAACAGATTGGCGTGCACAATTTCTTCCGACAGCGCGCCTTGCAGATAACCCACATTCGCCAGATTTGCCGGATTCGACAGGTTGCCGCCGGATCCCGCAAGGTTTGCATCTTCAATGACTGCGCCCGTCAACGAGTTGTAATACATGGTGGTGGCCAAGCCCTCGGCGATCAGCGCAGCGGTGAAAATTTCCTGCGCTGTGTCGGCGTTGCGGTCGTCTCGATCTTTGTCATCATCGTCGCGACGCAGCCCCGGGAACGAGCTTTTCGCCGACGCGGGCAGTCCTGCCAGCAACGCGCCGCCGACAATGCCCATCCCCGTAAGGCCCGTCCCTTTTACAAACTCTCGCCTGTTAAAACCCTCAGTTTTATCCTTCGGCAGATTGTCCGAATTCGTCATAGATCGTCCCCTTGCAAAGATTTAATTTAGGCGCAGGAATCCCGTTCCGCCTTAGCCGGTCATTCACCGGCTGCGAAGCAAATCGGAAGTCATCGGTAAAGCGGACTCAACAATTCTGAGTTACTGCCGAAAATCCCACCCCTAACGCCGATTGTTGGTCGGCTACCACTCGTACGCCCCGGACGCGACTTTGGATCATGAATACTCGATGAAGACCAATCCCGACCCACAAGATTTCTGCAACTACAGTGATCCAAGTACTCCCTTGCGGCGTACTTCAGGCATGCTTGGAGGGCCGTGAATTCGCAGCCCTTGATTGAGGCAGAAGTTCTCGCCCAGATTCGTCTGGGCGATAAAGAGGCACTGGTGCGCCTGTACGAAGAGTATTGCGGTCTCGTTTTCGGCATCGCCATTCGCGTGTTGCGCAACCGGGCCGCGGCCGAAGACGTCGTGCAAGACGTCTTTCTGCAATTGTGGCGCAATCCAGCGGCGTTCGACGCCCAGCGCGGCCGCCTCGCTCCCTGGCTCGCGGTCATCACCCGCCACAAAGCGGTGGACGCTCTGCGCAAGTCAAAACATGAGAGGCCTTCCGAAGAAAACCTCGTTTCCGACGTGCCTCAGCCTCACGTCCCTCTTCATCTTGTGGCCGATGCCGATAAAGCCAGGAGGCTGATGGCGCTCCTGCCCGTGGAACAAAAACTGGTGTTGGAATTAGCGTATCTTGATGGGCTGACGCATATGGAGATCGCTCAGAAAATCGGCGAGCCTTTAGGCACTGTAAAATCACGGATTCGCCTTGGCCTGCTCACCCTGAGAAAGGAGCTCGGCGTATGACGGCGCACCAGGAATATCGGGAAAACTTGCCGCTCCTTGCCGTCGGCGCGTTGACCGCCGAGGAGACCGTGTTGCTCGAGCGCCATTTGGCCGGGTGCGATGAGTGTCGCGAAGAGCTGCGCGCGCTCACAGAAGCCGCTGCGCAAATCGCCTTGGCCGTCGAACCCGCAGTTCCCTCCGCCAGTAGCCGCGATCGCCTTGTTGCACAGCTTAACCGGGAGCAACCCATACCTTCCGACGGTTCGCGCGTGTCTCGCACTGCGCCCGCACCATCGCCAGCCGGGAAAGCGTGGTTCTGGATACCCGCCTTCGCCTCGCTGATTCTTGCGTTCTCGCTTGCCGCGCTGTGGACCCAGAATCGAAAGCTCGCCACGGCCAATCAGCAACTTGCTTCGCGGCTGTCGGACAGCGAGGTCGCCGCGCAGCACGCTCGCGAGTTGATCGACACTTTGACCGCGGGAGACGCCGTGCAGGTCAACCTGGTTGCCGGCGCCACCAAGCCTCAGCCGCAAGCCAAAGCGGTTTACTCCTCGCGGCAACGAAACCTGGTGCTGCTGGCCAGCAATCTGAATCCTTTGCCCGCGCACAAGGCCTACGAGCTGTGGTTATTGCCCACCAACTCATCGCCTCCGCTGCCCGCCGGCACCTTCAAGCCCGACTCGCGTGGAAGCGCAACACTCGTTCTCTCGCAATTTGGAGGTGGCGTTTCCGCCAAAGGATTCGCGGTGACCATTGAGGACGAGTCCGGCGCGGCCACGCCTACCATGCCCATTGTGCTCTCCGGCACAACCTGACCCCGGATTTCGCGGCTGACCGACGCCGAGTTGCGTCCCTACGTCTTCAAGATCGCTTGCACATAGGCCGGCTTCAACGGAAGCCGACGCAAAATTTTCCCTGTCGCATCGTGCAAGGCTGCGGCGATTGCCGGCGCGGCCAGCGCGTTTGCCGCTTCCGAACCTCCGCCATAACTGCCCACTTTCGCGTTGTGCAGCAACACGACCTTGATTTCCGGAATTTCCGCCATGGTGAGAATCGGATACCCGTGCCAGTCGCTTTGGGTGACGCCGCTCTCGTCAAACGTCACCTCCTCCAGCAGTGCCTGACTGATTCCCATCACCGCGCCGCCCTCCACCTGTCGCTTCAGTTGCGCCGGATTCACCACAATCCCCGGATCCACCGCAATTGCATACTTCTCCACAACAATCGCGCCGGTGCTTGGAGTCACGGCGATCTGGCATACGCAGGCCCAGTACGTTCCACTGCGGAATAGCGAGGAGACTCCGCGGCCACGCACCACCGACGTTCCACTCGAAATTGCATCTTTGCGAGGCGACGGCCTGCTGTCCCAGCCAGAAGCCTCCCTCACCGCCTGCAACACTCCAATCAGCCGCTCTTCGCTCGCAGTATCGATACGAAACTGAATCGCATCCGCGCCAGCCAGCGCAGCCGCTTCGCTCATCGCCAGTTCGCGCGGGTAATTCTGCTGGAATTGGCCTGGCGTTCGCATGCTATGGTCGCGAATGCCTACTGCAGTCGGCGAGGCTTTCTGTCCCAATTGAAATGTGCCGTGACCGCGCTCCATTACGTTCGGCACTTGCGCGTAAATCCACGGATCGGAAATGCCGTTTACGATCGACGTTACCGACTCCGTCTTCACCTCCGGCGCCGCCATCGTCGGCAAACCAGCCAATACCGCCCCGATCGGCCGGTCATCCTGCATGGCGGGCATGTAGTGGTCCGCCTGGTAGGCCGTCATCTTTCCTTTTTCGTCGACCGCAATCTGAATATCGGCAAAGCCCGCGGGCGATTGCGTCGACCACTGCATGTCGTCCGCGCGCATCCACTGCACCCGTACCGGTTTACCCACGGCCTGCGACAGCAGGACCGCTTCGTCTTCCGCCCCTGCGTTTCCGCCGTTCGATCTTCCGTAGTGCCCGGGTCCCGGATACGTGTGCACAATTACGTGGTCCGCGGTGATCCCCAGCATCTTCGCGAGTTCTCCCCGTAACGCCTGGGGATTCTGGTTGTGCGTATGCACGTGCACGGCGCCATCCGCCTGCACATCCCCAACCGCGATCGTCGGACCAATCGGCGCATGCTTCATGTACGGCAGTTGGTACGTAGCGGTCAATTTTTTCTGCGTCGATGCCAGCACTGCTCCGGCATCACCCTTGCTCTCGCGGCTCTTTGCAACCGGCGCGGTCGTCCAATCGGACTTTTCACGAAGGCACTCAAACAGTTTTTCTGTTGCCCGGCAGTCCCTTCCAATCGGTCCACTTCGTTGCGCTAGCCACGCTTTCCGCCGCCTGTATCGCTTCCCACTCGGTAGGCGCTATCACTCCCACCAGATTGCCCTTCACCACGACTTGGGAATTCGGGAAACTTGGTTTTATCCAGCGCTCCCGCCGCAATCAGCGTGGAACCCAGCGTTTTCGGATGCACCACTCTCGCATGCAACATGCCCGGGAGGCGCACATCGGTCGCCCAGGTTTCCTGTGCAGCCACTTTCGAACGGATGATGGAGTTCGGAAACGATTTCCCGATGATCGTGTACTCGCTCACCGGCTTCATTGGCGGATTGCCTTCAATTGTCAGTCCGAAAAGGCTGGTCAGCTCTCCCTTCACCGGAATCGTCAGTTTCAATTGCTGGTCCTTCACCAGATCGCCGTAGGAAATGCTCTTGCCGCCACCCGAGGCGATGCCATCCTTCACCGAAATTCTGGTCTTTTGGCACGCCTAGTTTTTCGGACGCCAAATCCAACAGCGCCTGGTAGGTATACGCGGCGGCCTTGCGGATATTCGGCGTTCCCCTGCCCAGAAAATCGAACGCACCGCTGCCATCCGGCGTGCGATTCGTATCTCCTGTCACTACTGTGGTAATCGCCTCGAACGGCACGCTCAACTCCTCCGCAACAATCTGCCGGTACGCCGTGAACGTGGAGCCTTGCCCGAAATCGCTCTTGCCGGTTCGAATGAGGATGGTGTTGTCGGGATGAATCTCGATCCACGATTGCGGCAACGACGGATCGAGCGAATTCTTCATCGTCGGCGCAGTCGAGGCCTTTGCTTTCAACAGCGCCGGAACCCCCAGGCTCACCCCGACGATCAGCGCCCCTCCGGACTTCACGAAATTACGCCGCGAAAGGGTTGCACCTGAATATCATCCATTTGTGTTCGCCGTCGTCATCACTTGCCTCCCTTCGCCATCAGGTCGGAGGCATGTTTCACGGCATCGATAATCGCCGTGTACGTCCCGCAACGGCACAGGTTCGGCGAAATTCCCGACGTGGTGAACGCTTCTTTAATCTGCGCCACAGTCGGATGTGGATTGCTCTCCAGCAGCTCGGTCGCCTTGATCATCATTCCGTTTTGGCAGAATCCGCATTGTGGAGTCTGCTCGTCGATCCAGGCTTGCTGCACAGGGTGCAGTGTCTCTCCCGCCGAATTCGCCGGCAGACCTTTCTGCTTGGCCCAACGCGCCGGCAACCCTTCCAGCGTGGTGATTTCTTGGTTCGCTGTGACTTCCGAAAGCATGGTGATGCACGACCGCGTTTCCTTCCCGTCAATCAGTACGGAACACGCCCCGCATTGCGCGAGCCCGCACCCGAATTGCGGGCCGCGCAGTTGCAGTTCGTTGCGGAGCACGTACAGCAGGGGAGTGTCGGCGGGCCCCTGCACGTCGCGTCGGATACCATTTACGGTAATTGTTGGCATAGCCGGCTCCCTTCGCACACGCAGCGTGGGTCCCAGCATTCTGGACCCTTGTATCCAATTTCGCTACAGGCCAGTCATCTTTTCCAGTTTTTCCGGATAGCGCGCGCCTTCCACCTTGATCTGCGACGCCGCTCCGTCAATCTCCTGCAAATCGTTGGGCGTCAACTCGATCGACGCCGCTCCGAGATTCTCTTCCAGCCGGTGCAGCTTGGTCGTGCCGGGAATCGGCACCATCCACGGCTTTTGTGCAAGCACCCAGGCCAGCGCGACCTGCGCAACGGTGGCCTTCTTCTTTTGCGCAATCGTGTGCAGCAATTCAACCAGCGCCACATTCACTTTCAGTGCGTCCGGCGTGAAGCGGGGAAGCGTGCTGCGGAAATCGCTGCTTTCGAACTTTGTGGTTTCCTTGATGGCCCCCGTCAAAAATCCCTTGCCCAATGGGCTGAACGGCACCATGCCAATCCCGAGTTCTTCCAGCGTTGGAATAATTTCGTTTTCGGGCGTTCTGGTCCACAACGAATACTCGCTTTGCAGCGCGGTAACCGGCTGCACCGCATGGGCCCGCCGTATGGTCTTGGCCCCGGCCTCCGAAAGTCCAAAATGCTTCACTTTGCCTGCCTGAATCAGTTCCTTCACCGCGCCCGCAACATCTTCGATAGGCACTTCGGGATCGACGCGATGCTGGTACAGCAAATCGATCGTTTCCACCCGTAGCCTCTTCAAGGATCCCTCGACCGCTTCCTTAATATGTCCCGGCCGGCTGTTCAGCGACGGCGCCTTCCCCGACATCCCTCTCGGATCGCTGCTCGGCGTCAAATTAAATCCGAACTTCGTCGCAATCGCCACCTTGCTGCGATATGGCACCAGCGCTTCGCCTACCAATTCTTCGTTGGTGTACGGCCCATAGACTTCCGCCGTATCGAAAAACGTAATCCCACGATCCACCGCGGCATGGATCAGGGTGATCATCTCCTGCTTGTCCTTGGCCGGCCCGTAGGAAAAACTCATTCCCATGCAGCCCAGCCCCATCGCCGACACTTCCAGATTGCTTTTGCCTAGTTTGCGTTTTTGCATTTGCCGCTCCTTGCCAATCCGCTTGGATTTGGAACTCGTTTAAGACGCAGCTCTCGCTCGCTGCTGTTCGCGCCACTGCGCCGGTGGAACGCCTTCCCACGTCCGAAATGCCCGCACGAAGGAATTCCCATCCTCGTAGCCCAGCAAATACGCCGCTTCATTCAACTCCAGCACCGAATTGTTCAGATAATGCCGCGCCAGTTGATGGCGCGCTTCTTCCAGCACGATCTGGAAGCTCGACCCCGCATCCTGCAATCGCCGTTGCAATGTCCGCGAACTCAGATGCAGTTCATCCGCAATGTCTTCGATGCTCGGTCGTCGCCCCGTAAGTTTCTGCTGCACGGCTACGCGCACTCGTTCCACAAAATTCTCATCTCCATTGGCTTGCCGCAACTCCGCCTCGAACTGTGGTGCCAGCATTGCTAGCAGCTCGGCATTGCGTGTCACGAACGCCCGTTGCGCGTCGGCGCTGCGAAACACAAGCGCATTGCGCGAAGCCCCGCACACCACCTCGCACCCGAAATGCTTCTCGATCACCTTGAGATGTTTCCGCGGCTCCACAAACTCCACGCGTACCGGCGTCAGCCGTTCTCGCGTTCCCAGTCGCCCAATCGAGAGCACCCATGCAAAGCAGCATTCGATCAACGCCTCGGGTTCCACCTCTTCGGCCAGCAGCCACCGGAATTGGATGCTCCACTCACCTTCCTTCTTCTGTTGCCGGATCTCTTCGGGGCAAGTGAGCTGCTTGTATCGAGCCATCTGATCGACCGCCGCTCCAAAATTTTCGGTCGACAATGCGGCCAGTCCCACTGGAGTCAGACGTTCGGTCCTCGTTTCTGATCCCAACAACAAACCAATCCCCGGACTGTTGCTGGCCTCACCCACCGCGCGCCACAAAGCAAAAAGCTCCTCAGTCTTCAGCAGCACCCGCGGCTGATCGGCAAATCCCTGCGGCAACCCTGCTTTGCGCAAAACCTCTGACGCGTCCAGGCCGAGTTCCTGCATCTTCGTAAATGTTTTCCCGGAAAAGCGAAAGTGCTTTGTCATCACTTACTCCGATTTCAGCGAAGCCATGTCGATCGAGAAGCGATACTTCACATCCGACTTCAGCAGCCGCTCGTACGCTTCGTTCACCTTCTGGATGGGAATCACTTCCACATCCGCCGTTATGTTGTGCATGCCGCAGAAATCCAGCATCTCCTGGGTCTCCGTGATTCCACCGATCATCGAACCGGAAAGGCTGCGGCGTCCCATAATCAGGCCTAACGCGTTTACGGGAATCGGCTTCGCCGGCGCTCCCACGAGCGTCAGATTCCCGTCACGCCGCAGCAGGTTGATGTACTGGTTGATGTCGTGCTCCGCGGACACACAGTTCAAGATGAAGTCGAAGCTCCCGATGTGCTTCTGCATTTCGTTCGCGTTGCGCGATATCACAATTTCGTCCGCGCCCAGCCGCTTCGCGTCATCCTTCTTTTTCTCCGACGTCGTAAACACAAAAACGTTCGCTCCCATCGCGTGTGCGAACTTCACACCCATGTGGCCCAGTCCGCCAAGCCCCACCACGCCCACCTTCTGGCCCTTCGCTACCTTGTGGTGACGCAACGGCGAATACGTCGTGATTCCCGCGCACAACAGCGGCGCCGTTCCCGCAAGATTCAGATTCTCTGGCACCCGCAACACGAATCGTTGATCGACAACGATGCTGTCGGAATAGCCGCCATACGTGACGCCGCCCAAGTGCTTGTCCGGCGAATTAAAGGTCAGCGTCAGGTTCGGGCAAAATTGCTCCAACCCAGCTCTGCATTCTGGGCAGGTGTGGTCCGAATCAACCATGCACCCCACCGCCGCCAGGTCGCCAACCTTGAACTTCGTCACCGCCGATCCCACCTTACGTACTCGGCCGACAATCTCGTGCCCCGGCACAATCGGATACACGGTCGGCATAAATTCGCTCCACTCGTTTCGCACCGAGTGCAAGTCGGAGTGGCAGATTCCACAGAAAAGGATGTCGATCGCCACGTCCTGTTCCGTGGGTTCGCGTCTTTGTATGGAGGAAAGAGCCATTGGGGAAGTTGCGCTTGCTGCGGAGTAAACTTTGGTGTTCTTCATGGCCCCACTATATCGCTGAGCCTCGAACCCTGCTATTCAAAACACGCCATTCTCCATGCAAAACGCGCCACCACCGCTACACCGTTTCCCTTAGCCGCGAACTCACCAAAAATTCTAATCACGCTCACGACTCCCCCGTTGTGTTATGTTGGCCCCATTATGACCACACACGACTCGCTTTCCCGTCGCTCCTTCCTTGCCATCACCGCGTCCGCTCCGCTGTGGGCTTCCTTGCCAACCCTCGCTTCCCCCAAACACATTCCCGTGGGCCTCGAACTGTATTCGGTCCGCGACGACTTGGCCAAAGATCTGTACGGCACCGTGCGCGCCGTGGCCCAGCTCGGATATCAATGCGCGGAGTTCTATGCGCCGTACTACCAGTGGTCCCTCGACGAAGCTAAAAAAATGCGCAAGGAGCTGGACAGTCTGAAGATGCCCTGTTATTCAACGCATAACGGCATCGATGCGCTGAAACCTGCGGGCCTGCCCAAGGCCATTGAACTGAACCAAGCCATCGGTTCGCGCTACATCGTGCTGGCCCACCCCGGCGAAGATATTAAGGATATCGACGGCTGGAAGCGCATTGCCGACGTGCTGAATCAGGCGAATCAGACCATGAGTCCTCACGGATTGCATGCCGGCTATCACAATCACGATGCCGAATGGAAACCCATTGGCGGGCAAAAGCCCATGGAAATTCTGGCCACCAATACCGATAAGAGCATCATGCTGCAACTGGACGTCGGCACCTGCCTCGAGGCCGGCAGTGATCCCGTTGCCTGGATCGAAGCGAATCCGGGCCGCATCAAGTCGGTTCATTGCAAAGAATGGTCGCCACAGAAGGGTTACAAGGTTCTCTTCAACGAAGGTGTGGCTCAGTGGAAGAAACTGTTCGCGGCTGCGGAAAGCGTTGGCGGCGTTGAGTACTACCTGATTGAACAGGAAGGCTCGGATTACTCGGAGATCGAAACCGCAAAGCGCTGCCTGGCGGCCTATCACCAGTTACGCGGCTTCTAAGGTCGTCAGGAATTCGCGAACGTAATCCGGCAGGATCTGCCGGTACTAAAAACGAATTGTTTAGTGGCCGTACTTCTTCGTCTTTTGTGTTCTGGAATTGAACACGCTGAATGACCCGTCGCTATTGCCGTGCAATTCCAGGTAATTGCCGGCGTCTGTGCCTTCCACATTCGCGATAAATTCTTCCGGCGGATTGCCCTTCTTGCCGCCTTCCTCGGAAAAGTGCAGCTGCCAGATGTCTTCCAGGTGCGGCGTCGCGCGCAAAATTTCCCACGTGCTCGGCGAGCCGCCCTTCTTCGCTCCGTTGTCCATGATCGCGACGCGCGGCTCGAGACCGCGCACCAGCGCGGGGCTGCCGCTTTCCGACCAGCCGTGGTGCGAAACGATATACACATTCACCTTGCCCAGTTTGTTCAACGGGCACATCAATTCCATCTCTTTGGCCCACGACAGATCGCCCAGATCCACAACCTTCAGATTGCCCAGTTGAATCATCAGGCCGATAGATCGCGCGTTCTCCGTCGGGTCCGCCGGATGCGTTTGGGAATCCTTGCACGCGTTGTTCGTATCTCCCGCTCCGGGCAGCGGGCTTTGAATCAGTTGCCCGTCGGCGCTGATCACCGTCACGTGAATGCGCTGGATCGGCAGAATGTCCCCGGGCTTTACCGTCAACCGCTTGAACTTGTTGTTGGCTACCAATTCCTGATACGTCTTCCAATTTTTCTCCGTGCCGGCATTGCCCGTTTCCCGGTTCGGTCCGTGGTCCACAACCGTGTCGATGGGAATTTTCGCGGCGAGTTGCGCCAATCCTCCCACGTGATCGTCGTGATAGTGCGTGATCACCACGTAATTGATCCGCGAAAGCCCGGCTTGTCTCGCCACCGCGACAATGCGGTCCGCGTCCCGCCCACCATTCCCTGCCCAGCCCGTGTCGATCAGCATCGATTGCCCGTCGGGAGTGACGAACAGCGTGGCCTGCCCGCCTTCCACGTCCACAAAGAACACCTTCAAGGGATTCTCGTCATCCATAGCTGCCTTGGCCACCGGTGCGCTCCCCATCGCGCACAATGCCCCACAAATCACGGCCGCAATCAGCCCCAGGTTTGTCCTCCACGCAATACTCCCACACCGGAACGCACGGTTCATCGCTCACTCCTCATGATTCGTCCAATCACTCGCTCTCGCCTCTCGCAAGATAGTCGAACGCTGGTCGTTTGTCATCTGCCGCGCATCCGCCTTTGCGCTTTAGTTTTTTCACGTTCCCCCGTACCATCGCCCCATGCCTCACTACCCTCCCGGACCCGAGCAGGGCTTCTTCGACGGCCTCCGCAGCCCGCTTCGCCAGGATCCGCTCGCCTTCATGACCAACGCGGCGCGCACCTATGGCGACGTCGTATGCCTGCGCTTTTTCCACCTCCGCACCTATCTGGTATTTGACCCGGAGTTGATCGAAGACGTTCTGATCCGCAATGCCCACAAGTTCATCAAAGGCCGCGTGCTTCGCGCCAATCGCCACGTTTTTGGCAATGGATTGCTCACCAGCGAAGGTGCGTTCTGGCTGCGCCAGCGTCGCATGATGCAGCCCGCATTCCATCGCGCACGCATCGCCAACTTCGCTTCGACAATGACGGATTGCTCCACTCGCCTGATGGAATCCTGGAAACCCGGCGAACCTCTCGACCTCCACCAGGCCATGATGAATCTGACTCTGCAGATCGTCGGCAAAACCCTCTTCAGCACCGATGTGCAGCGCGACGCTCCCAAAGTTGGCGAATCTCTGGATATCCTGATGGAACACGCCGCCGATTTTCGGCGCATGATGATGACTCCTCGCTGGCTGCCCACCAAACGCAACCTCCAAGCCAATCGTGCGGTTCGCGAATTGCATCAAATTATCGATCGCATTATCGAAGATCGCCGCAAGTCCCGCGATGATCGTGGCGATCTGTTGTCGATGTTGATGCACGCACAGGACGATGCCGGCTCTTCCATGACCACCCGTCAACTGCGCGATGAAGCCATGACCTTGTTCCTCGCCGGACACGAAACCACCGCCAGCGCTCTTTCCTGGACTTGGTGGCTCCTTTCTCAGCATCCCGAGGTCGAACAACGGCTCCATCACGAACTCGATACCGTGCTGGCAGGGCGCACCCCTTCGATCGAGGACCTCGCGCGGCTCACCTACACCAGCCACATCATTTCGGAATCCATGCGCCTCTATCCTCCCGCGTGGGCCATCGCTCGCCTGGCCATCGAAGACCACGAGCTTGACGGATATCCCGTACCCAAAGGAACGGGAATTGCAGCCGTCCCCTACGTTGTCCATCGCGATGCACGCTGGTACGAAAATCCCGAACAATTTATTCCAGAACGCTGGGAAGGAGATTCGCTCTCCAAGAATCCCCGCTTCGCATACTTTCCGTTCAGCTATGGCGCTCGCCAGTGCATCGGCAATTCCTTCGCGCTTCTCGAAGCCAATCTAGCTCTGGCCACCATCGCTCAGCGCTACCGTTTCCGTTTGCAACCCGGCAGTAACGTCGTGCCTTTGGCTTCCATCACCTTACGGCCTCGCTACGGCCTGCCTGTGGTGCCGGAAGCTCGCTTCGCATCTTGAATTTAATTTCACCGGCTCGCCGAACGAAGGGGAGTTCATCATGAACTTACGCATGCTTTCGAAGTCCACTCTAAGATTCGCTGTTCGCGCTGCCGCATTTTACTTCGCTGTTTTCGTTTTTCCCGCATTCTCCCAATCGCCTCGCGATCCCGTCGAGCCCCCCAATCCCACGGCCTCATCCACGGCTCCGAAGCCACCCGCCGCATTGAGCCGCTCCGCAATCGACGAATCTTCCATGCGAGCATTCATTTCTCAGCTCGTGAGCTGTGGCACCCGACTTTCCATCTCTTCCTGGACCGATCCCCAACGCGGCATCGGATGCGCCCGCGATAAAGTCGTCGCTCGCTTTCAACAAATCTCTCGAGATTCCGGCGGAAAACTCCAAATAGTTGTCGACAAGTTTCAAACTTCTTCCGAACGCACTGGCCCATCCCCGGTCCCGATGGAAAACGTCTACGCCATTCTTCCCGGCTCCGATTCCAGCCTCGCCAAAACCGTGTTCCTGGTTTCCGGCCACATGGACTCCATGCCTTCCAAATGGAGCGACCCGGTTTCCGATGCGCCCGGTGCGGACGATGACGCTTCCGGTGCTGCGGTGAGCGTCGAGTGCGCCCGTGTGCTTTCCAAATTGGCAACTTCCGGCGCTAGCCCCTACCGCGCCACTCTCATGTTCGCCGTGGTTTCCGGTGAAGAACAAGGACTGCTTGGCAGCACTCACATGCTCGAATGGATCAAGCAGCAGGGCTACACCGTCGGCGGCATGCTCGATGACGACATCGTCGGCGCCGATTTCGCTCCGGGCGCTCCGCACCGCGTTCGCCTGTTCTCCGGCACGGGCGACATCGACGATTGCGACTCGCCTTCCCGCGAACTGGCTCGCGCTGTCGAAGAAATTGCCGGCCGCGACGCGGTCCGCATGATCTTCCGCGTCGATCGTTACGGCCGCGGTGGTGATCACTATCCGTTCTACAAGGCGGGCTTGCCTGCCGTGCGCTTCACCGAGCCGCTGGAGAATTACGCCCACGAACACCAGACGCCGCGCGTCGAGAATGGCGTCGAGTACGGCGACCTCGAGAAATTCCTGAACTTCACGTTTATGGGCAACGTCGCTTGGGCCAATGCCGAAACGTTGGCTCAACTAGCCATGGCCCCGGCCCCGCCGAATGACGTGAGACTCACTGGTGCGGTGACTCCCGACGCCAAAGTCGCCTGGAACGCTCCCGACGATGACGCGCGCGCCGGATTTGAGATTCTGTGGCGCGAAACCACCGAGGCTCGTTGGCAGGTCCTCGAATTCGTTCCGAATGCAGGCGAAACCGTGCTCCCGGGAATGTCCACGGACAACCACTTCTTCGCCGTCCGCTCCGTCGGCCGCAACGGCGCTCGCTCCCTGGCCGTGCCCACCCAGGTTCCCCCCAGAAAGTAGAGCGAAATCCGGCGAATACAGCGATCATCGGGCTCTCAGTCATCTTTTGAAATAATTACCTTGCTGCCCCATTTTCTGTGCAGGATAATCGTCCGGATGGCCGCTTAGGCGGCCAGCCCTCGAAATGAATTGCCCCTCGTGCGGCACGGCCAATCCCGCTCTTGCCCAACGCTGCTCCAGTTGCGGCGCAGGACTCTCTCGGCCTAAAGACGCCCCGCAGGGCGACCCGGACCAGAACACCCTGGTCGACAAAGATCCAAATGTGGCCCGCAAAGAGCCGAACCGCGCCGCCCCCGGCTCCTCAACATCCGCTGGTGCCAAGGCCAACCCCCGCACTCAGCCCGAGGATTGGCGCAACGCGCACGTCATTGCCAAAACTCCCTCCGGTTTCGGCATGAATAATCCTCTCCCGCCCGCGCCGGAAGATGCCGGCACCTTGTATGACGATTCACCGCTTTCGCACGGCAAGACCCCGGCTCTGTCCGGCGCTCGCGCCTACTTGAGCGTCCTCGGGGGACTCGAGCCTGGCGCGGATTTCGGCCCGCGCTTTCGAATCGAACAGCTCCTCGGCGAAGGCGGCATGGGCAAGGTCTACAAGGCCCTCGACAAGGAACTGGGTCGCACCGTCGCTCTGAAAATTCTTCAACCCGAATTGACCAAAGACCCCGCTGTCGTGCTGCGCTTCAAGCAGGAACTGCTTCTCGCCAGCAAGATTTCCCACAAAAACATCCTGCGCATCCACGATCTCAGCGATTTCGAAGGCGTCAAGTTCATCACCATGGCCTACATCGAGGGCCAGGATCTCAACGAACTTCTCAAGAAAACGCGCCCCCTTCCCATCGAACGCGCCATGAATATTGGCCGTCAATTGTGTGAAGCGCTCGACGCTGCCCACACCGAAGGCGTCATCCATCGCGACTTCAAGCCCCACAACGTCCTGGTGGCTCACGACGATCACGTATACGTTTCCGATTTCGGCCTCGCCACCTCTCTGGAAACCGCGAAAATGGGCATGACTCGCACCGGCGCCTTTGTCGGCACTCCGCGCTACATGTCCCCCGAACAGGTGGAGGGAAAACACGTCGACAGTCGCAGCGACCTCTATTCCCTCGGTTTGGTTCTGTACGAGATGGTTTGCGGCGAAGTCCCTTTCTCCGGCGAGTCCACTTGGCAGGTCATGTACCAGCGCGTCAAAGAAGCCCCGAAAAACGTCAAGGTCATCAATTGCAACGTGCCGGACGCCGTCTCCGAAATCATCATGCATTGCCTGGAGCGCGATCCCGCCAATCGGTATCAGAGCGCCAAGGAAATCATCGCGGACATCGACGCGCAGCGCTCCCCGAACAAATCACTCACCTCGATGTACCGGCCACAAGCCGATTCGCGCACGCTGCAATTCACCGTGCCTGCCACCCCTCCTAAGTGGCTCTACGTCGCCGGCGCGCTGCTGGTGTCCGGCGGCCTGTTTTTTGCGATTCCACAGACCCGCCATCTGGTCATTAAGCCGACCGTGGAATCCCGCGTGGGCGGTGGCGATACTGTCGGCACTTTACCTCCGGTTAGCCAGGGCCGGTACGTCGCCGTTTTGCCGTTCCGCGTCTTGGGCGACGCTTCCAGTCTCGGATACGTCGGCGAAGGCTTGGGCGAGGCGCTTTCCACAAAATTGTTCCAGCTCAAAGAAATCCATGTGACTTCGCCGTCTGAAGTCGGCCGCATCGACCCCAAAACTCCGCCCGCGCAAATCGCCAAGAAGCTGGGCGCTAATCTGATGGTTCAAGGCGTGGTTCAGGGCAATTCCCAGCAAATGCGCATCACCGTGAAACTGGAAAATGTGGCCGAAGGGAAAACCGTCTGGAGCGATGAGTTTTCCGGCGCTCCCGGAGACCTGCTCTCCATCGAGGACAAAATCTCCGCCAAGCTGGCCGAAGCTCTGCAGACCGATTCCGCCGAAATTGCTTCCGGTCAGGGCCGCCCCACCGACAACGTCGATGCCTACGATTCGTATCTGCGCGGCCGCAATGCCCTGCGCGGAGAGGTCAACAAGAAAAATATCCAATCCGCTATCGATCTTTTCAAAGCCGCCCTCAAGCAGGACCCCAAATTCGCTCTGGCGTATACCGGCCTGGCAGATGCCAGTCTGCGTATGTATGAAGAAGATAAAAGCTCTCTATGGACCGACAAAGCCTTGGTCGCCGCCAAGGAAGCGCAGGCTCTGAATGATCAACTGCCGGAAGTGCATTTCGCATTGGGCGACGTGTACTCCGTCACCGGGCAGACCACCGAAGCGATACGCGAATTGAAGCGGGCTCTCGAACTGGCCCCCAATTCCGACGAGGGCTATCGCCGTCTCGGCAACGCGTACATGAGTGCCGGCAAAAAGAATGAGGCCATTCAGGCCCTGAATAAGGCCGTGCAGCTTAATCCTTATTATTGGAAAAACCTGAACGCGCTGGGTGGTCTGTACTTGCAATCCGGTGATTACGACAAGGCCCTGAAACTCTACCAGCAAGTCACCGAACTCGAGCCTCAAAACGCGGATGGCTTCAGCAACGTCGGCTCGGTCTACATTCAAATGGGTCGTTATGAAGAGAGCATTCCGCCCTTGGAAACGGCCTATAAGCTCGATCCCAACGCCGGCGTCGTCTCCAATCTCGGCACTTCCTACTTCTATCTGCAGCGCTATTCCGATGCCGTCAAACAATTTGAACGTGCCGCCGAGCTGAACCCAGCCGACCCCACGGTAATCGGCAACCTCGCGGACGCGTATCGTTGGGCCGGTCAGCCTGATAAGGCCAAAGATACCTATCAAAAAGCCATCGCGCTCAGCTTCAAATCACTGTCCGTCAACCAGAACAGCGCAACCACTCTCTGCAATCTCGCGGAATTATTCGTGAAGAAGGGCGATCCCGCGCAAGCCACCACGTTTCTGCAGCGCGCGCGCTCCAGCGATCCCTCCCTCGTCGATCTTCATTACGCTGCCGCTCTGATTGACGTAGCCACCAAACGTCCGGAGGAAGCGGTCGCCGAAATCCGTAAAGCCCTGCAGCAAGGTTACGCCGTCACCAACATTGATACGGATCCGGAGTTCGGCAGCCTTCGCGATCGTCCCGACTATCAGGCACTGCTGGCGCAATACTCCGAAAAAAAGAAGTAGCCCGCAGGCTGTGACAGCCCGCCAAAAAAAAGAAGGGAAATGGCCCGCGCCATTTCCCTTTTTCGTTTCTGAAGTTTAGTTTGTTCTACGCGATTGCCGCTTTGCGCGAAACCGCAAGTGCGCCAAGTGCGAGCCCGCCTACCAGCAGCAGTAACCCTGCGCCCGGCTCCGCAGCAGGAACTACTCCTACCGGCACCACCGTGCCTCTGCTGATTCCCGCGCCTTCGATATCTACTGCGAATTCGCCGCCTACCCAGGTGTAATCATCTTTATCGCAGCCGTGTGGATCGTCGTTCCCATCGAAATTCGGTACGCATGTCCACACCGCTGTCGGCACTCCGCTGAATGGCGAGTTCGGACTATTGCTGAACTTCACATCCGTCACCTTTCCGTTGTCAGTGGAGGTGCAGGTATTGAAGTCGAACAACTGCGCAGCCGGATCGCAGCTGAACACCAATCCCGAAATGTCCGGGATCGCAACCGTCAGGCTGGTGATTGTGATGCCCAGTCGGTTCTGGAACACGTCGAAAACGCACGCTGGACTCGACGCGTCAAAGCACTGGCCCACGTTGGTCTGCGCCGGCGTATTCACCACCGGATTTGGATTCTGGATGGTGATCGGAGTTGACCCTCCACCCTTGCGTATGATCACGTGTGGATCAATGCCGTCGGCTAGAACCGCGCCGGAGAAAGCGCTGGCCAGCAACCCAACTGCTAAAAGAGACCGTATCATCAAGGTACACCCCCAGAAAGTTGTAGAGGATATTGTGCTGAGCAGCTGGAAGGCCAGTCTACCGCGCCGTTCTGCAAATAACTACCCTATTTTGAGCCACTAACAGAGGCGCCCATCCTCCATTCGCAATCATGTGCAAACTTCTTCCTGCCTGACGCTCCAAATTAGGCAAATGCGCGAACCACCACCCTCTCCCGCAATTCCGCAGCTTGTTGCAGAACGCCAACAATCTATGACCTAGATCACTTGCAAGTTGAAAAAAATGTTGTATTTTTAAGCTATCCTTTCGGCCCTCTCCTGCAGCCTCTCTGCCGCTGCTTCTCGATTTGGGAAGCCCGCCGAGAAAGTTGCAGCGCTCTGATCGTGAATTCTGGTTCCTGCTCGCGATCGTTCCATCGCTCCGCTTGTTCGACCTCGAGAACGCTTGGCGGGAAAACCCTGTAGGACTACGATGGGAGCGCCCTGCCGAGTTCCGGACGTTTGAGATAGCTGTGAATGACTCAGGGCTGTTGATTGTAAAAGGTAAAGCCGCTTCGGCTTCACCCAACCTATTCTGGAGAGCAACATTTATGAACACGAAGAATCTCGGAGCCCTCACGTTGGCGACGGCCGTACTCGCAGGCACTTTCGCATTCAGCGGCCCGGCGAAAGCCGATACCGCCGCTGCGGAAGCCACGTTCAAAGCCAAGTGTGCCGGATGTCACGGCGCAGACGGCAAAGGTAAGGCAGCTATGAAGACGCGCGACTTCGCCTCTGCCGACGTTCAGAAGCAGAGCGACGCCGATCTGTCCGGCATCATCGTCAACGGCAAGAGCCCCATGCCCGCCTACAAAACGATGACTCCCGACCAGGTCAAGGACATGGTCGCCTACATTCGCACGTTCAAGAAGTAAGCTGCAACGCAAATTCCAGCGTGAAGCGCGTGCGCTCCTTCGCGCTTCACGCTAGTTCAAACACAGAGGAGGAGTTCATGAAGAAGTTGTTAGCTGCAGTAGCCGTCAGTGCCCTGTTGGTCTTGGCCAGTGCCTCGCTTCGCGCTCAAGACAAAGCCAACGGTGAAAAAGTGTTCAAGGCCAAGTGCGCCAGTTGCCACGGTCCCGACGGCAAGGGCGATACCGCCGCCGGTAAAGCCACCAAGTCTCGCGACATCTGCTCCGATGAAGTGAAGGCTGAATCCGACGCCGCTTGGACCGACATCATCAGCAAAGGCAAGAACAAGATGCCTGCCTACGCCGGCAAGATCAGCGATGGCGACGTCAAGGACGTAATCGCATACATGCGGAGCCTTTGTAAGTAGTTGCTGTAAGTTCACCGGCGTGCCTGCGCACTTCGCCTGCACGCACTGTCCCACAAGCCCCGGCGAATCCTTCGCTGGGGCCTGATTTCAAGTCTTTCGAACTTGCCAGGAGTTTTCAGGGATGCCTCAGAACAGTCCAACTCGCGATTGGGCGCGACTTATTTACTATCTCAGTCAAAATTTCATCAGTTTGATTGGTGTCATTCTCACTACTACCAGCGCGCTTACCTTAATCGCCTTCTGGATGTACGATTTTTTCCTTCCCGGACCCCCTCATCCGTACGTCGGCATCCTGCTGTTCCTTATTTTGCCCGGCTTTTTTGTGCTTGGTCTGCTCTTGATTCCGATTGGCATCTTTTTCCGCCGCCGCAAACTGAAAGCTGCCGGCGAATTGCCCACCGTCTATCCGGAGATCGACCTGAAAGTTCCGATGGTTCGGAACAGTCTTCTGTTTATCGGCCTTGCCACTCTCCTCAATCTTTTGATTTTCGGGTTCGCCTCCTATCAAGGCGTGTCGTACATGGACTCGACTACCTTCTGCGGCCAGACCTGCCACACCGTGATGCAACCGGAATTCTCCGCCTACCAGAACTCACCCCACTCCCGAGTGAATTGCGTCGAGTGCCACATCGGCCCCGGCGCCGGCTGGTTCGTCAAGTCCAAGTTGTCTGGCGTTCGTCAGGTCCTCGCCGTCACTTTTAAAACGTACTCGACGCCGATTCCTTCCCCCGTAAAGTACCTTCGTCCCGCGCGTGAGACCTGCGAGCAGTGTCACTGGCCGCAGCGCTTTTCCGGCGACAAGCTAATCACCAAAACGAATTATAAGGACGACGAGAAAAACACTCCCCTCTACACCGCCGTTCTCCTCAAGATTGGCGGCCGCACCGCTACCGGTTCCCCGGGCATTCACGGGCGCCATCTGGACGATGGTTCGCGCATCCACTACATCTCCACCGACGAACATCGCCAGGTTATTCCGGTCGTCTACTACACCAACGATCAAGGCAAGACTGTCGAATATGTCTCCACCGACATCAAGGCCACCAAAGAACAATTGGAAAAGGGCGAGAAGCGCAGCATGGACTGCATCGACTGTCACAATCGCCCCACTCATGAATTCGAACTGCCGGAAAACTCCGTCGATCTCCGTATGTCTCACGGAACTATCAGCCCGGAATTGCCCTTCATCCGCAAGAAAGCGGTGGAACTGCTGAAGGCCAATTACGCCAGCCGCGAAGAGGCGCAATCCAAGATCGTCGAGGGCGTGACCACCTATTACCGCACCTCCTACCCCGACGTTTACAACAGCAAGCGCGCCTTGATTGAGCAATCCGCCGACGCCATTGCCAAAATCTATCTTCGTAACATCTTCCCGGATATGAAGGTCACCTGGGGCGTCCACCCCAACAATCTCGGCCACAACGACTATCCCGGTTGTTTCCGCTGTCACGATGGTTCGCACACCAGCGCCGACGGCCAGACGATTTCCAATGATTGCTCCGCGTGCCACAACCTGCTCGCGGTCCAGGAGGAAAACCCCAAGGTACTTACGGATCTTGGGCTGAAGTAGTCGCATAAAAATCTGGTGGGCCAGCATGGCCCGGAGGTAGCGCCTCAATGAGCTCCAAACGAGCGCTGCGGCAAGCCCTTTTGTTTCTCGGCTTGCTCATAGCGTGGGCGTGGGTGCTCGCTCCCACTCGCGCTGCCGCTAAAGCAAAAGTTCCCGCTTCCAACAAGCAGGATGAAGCCTGTCTTGCATGTCATGGCACTGCGGGAATGAAGTCGGATGCCGGCAAAAGCATTTCCATCAATCCTGCCAAGCATGCCGAAAGTTCCCACGGTGTTCTCGGTTGCAAGGACTGTCACACCGATGTGAAGGATTTCCCGCATCCCAAACACATCGCCAAGGTCCAATGCACCACCTGCCACGCCGATGAAGCCAATTCCTTTAAGTCCAGTGTCCACTCCTTGCTGGGAGATCAGGCCTGTTCCTCGTGTCACGGCAATGTCCACGAACTGACCGCTGCCGCCGACATCGAACCGAAAAAATGCACGGAGTGCCACGCCGACGAAGTGCGCCAGTTCGCAACCAGCATTCATGGCGTCGCCGCCGCTAAAAAGGATCCCGACGCTCCCAAGTGCGAGTCCTGCCACGGCTCGATTCACACCGCGAAAGCGTCCACCGAGCCGGACTCTACTGTCGCCAAAAAGAATCTCGCCGATACCTGCGCAAAGTGCCACAGCGATGCTGGTTTTCTCTCCCGCCACAAAATCCCCGTGGCTCATCCTGTCGAATCCTACAAGCAGAGTGTCCACGGGCGCGCCGTCGCCGCGGGCAATGAAAAAGCCGCCGACTGCAACAATTGCCACGGAAATCACGACATTCTTCCCGCTATGGACGCCAATTCCCGCGTCAATCGTTGGAAGATCGCCGGCACTTGCGCCGAATGCCATAAGGAAATCGCCAAGGCTTGGGGCGAAAGCATTCACGGCGAAGCGGTCAAAGCCGGTGCCAAGGATGCTCCGGTCTGCGTCGATTGCCACGGCGAACATCTGATCCTCTCCCCAAAGAATCCCTCTTCACCGGTTAATGTCGCCAACGTTTCATCGGAAACCTGCGGTCGCTGTCACGCCAGTGCTCGCATGGCCAAGCTCTACGATCTGCCGGAAGATCGCGTCCCCTCCTACGCCGACAGCTATCACGGTCTCGCGATGAAGGGCGGAAAGTTGACCGCCGCTAATTGCGATTCGTGTCACGGGATTCACAACATCTATCGCTCCTCCGATCCTCGTTCCACCGTCAGCGCTGCGAACCTGGCTACCACTTGCGGCAAATGTCATCAGGGCGCCAACGAGGCGAAGTTCGCCATCGGCCCGGTTCACGTGCAGACCAATGCCGGTCCCAACCATCCCGTCGTTCGCTGGATTCGCTGGACCTACTGGGTCCTGATTCCGGTAACGCTCGGGTTCATGTTGCTGCACAACCTGCTGGATCTGTTCAGCAAATTGATCCGCCGCAAACCACGTCACGAAAGTGGCGAAGTCGTGTTGCGCATGAATCTCCAGTTCCGTATCGCCCACTGGGGCATCATGGCCAGCTTTCCAACTCTGGTCGTCACCGGCTTTGCCTTGAAGTATCCGGACGCCTGGTGGTCCAGGCCTCTATTAATGTGGGAATCCAATGCCGGTGTTCGCGGAGGACTGCATCGCACCGCCGCCATCGTCATGTTGGCCGCCACCCTGTTCCACATCATCCACCTCATTCGCAAACAGAAGGACCGGCGTTTCCTGTTCGCTATGCTGCCCACAGTGAAGGACGCCACCGACATGCTGCACGTCTTCCGCTACAACCTTGGTTTCACGGATGACGAACCGAAATTCGCCAAATTCAATTACGCCGAAAAAATGGAGTATTGGGCCTTCATGTGGGGCACCGCGGTTATGGGCATTTCCGGTTTCCTGCTGTGGTTCAACAACTTTACCCTGCGCCATTTTCCGAAATGGGTTACCGATGCCGCGACCGCCGTTCACTGGTATGAAGCGCTGCTCGCTACCTTCTCCATTCTCATCTGGCACTTCTATCTGGTGATCTTCGATCCGATGGTCTACCCGATGGATACCGCCTGGGTGAACGGCAAGATTTCCGCTGACCACTATCGCCACACTCGCCCCGCATATTATCGGCAACTGGTGCGCGAAGGGCTTGTGGAAGAACCCGAAGTTGTTGCTGCGGAACACGACGCCGAGCCCGTTCGCGGCGACGACTGACAACCTTGCGGTGCGTCTGCGCAAGCGGCGTCACTACGCATAGCGATGCGGTACAACCGACTCTCCCTCTTCTATGGTAGTGTCTGCTAGGAGACGTCCGCGCCGCCGATGTCTATCCGCACCATCATCGAGCCGTTTCGCATCAAGAGCGTCGAACCCATTCGCACCACGACGCGCGCAGAGCGTGAACGCCTGCTTCAGGATGCCGGTTACAACCTCTTTCTGATCGCTTCTGAAGCCATCCTGATCGACCTGCTCACCGATTCTGGAACGTCGGCCATGTCCACCGAGCAATGGGCCGCCATGATGCGTGGTGACGAGTCCTACGCTGGGTCGCCCAGCTTTGCCCGTTTTCGCGAATCCGTTCAAGCCATCACTGGGCTTCGCCATGTCATCCCCACTCACCAGGGCCGCGCCGCGGAGCGCATCCTCTTCTCGGTGATGTGCAGAAAGGGCGACATCGTTCCCAACAACGCGCACTTTGATACCACTCGAGCCAATTGCGAATTCGTCGGCGCTACCGCCTTGGATCTTCCTATCGCCGAAGCCCGCGAGCCTGCTTTGTTCCATCCATTCAAGGGCAACATGGATGTCGCGGCGCTGGAAGCCGTCATCGCCCGCGAAGGCCCCAAAAAAATTCCACTGGTCATGCTGACCATCACCAACAACTCGGGCGGTGGCCAGCCTGTTTCTCTGCAAAATATTCGCGAGGTCAAGGACGTCTGTAAACGCCACAACATTCCCTTGTACCTTGACGCTTGCCGCTTTGCGGAAAACTCCTATTTCATCAAGCTCCGCGAACCGGGCTACGCCGACAAAACTCCACGAGCCATCGCTCAGGAGATTTTTTCTCACGCTGATGGCTGCACCATGTCCGCCAAGAAAGACGGCATCGCCAACATCGGCGGTTTTCTCTGCACCAACAACGATATCCTTGCCCAGCAGGAGAAAGACCTGCTCATCCTCACCGAAGGTTTCCCAACCTACGGAGGCCTGGCGGGTCGCGATCTCGAAGCCATTGCCGTCGGCCTCAACGAAGCGCTCGACGAGGACTACCTGCGTTACCGCATCGCCTCGACCGCTTTCCTCGGCAATCACATTGCCGCCGAGGGCGTTCCCATCGTTCAACCTCCCGGCGGCCACGCCATTTATATCGATGCGCGCGCATTTCTCCCGCACATTCCGCTTTCCGAATTTCCCGGCGTCGCGCTCGCTGTGGAGTTGTATCGCGAAGGCGGCATCCGCTCCGTGGAAATCGGCACCCTCATGTTTGGCGAGCACGCCAAGATGGATCTGGTCCGGTTGGCGATTCCCCGGCGCGTCTATACTCAGAGCCACATCGAGTACGTCGTCGAGGTCATTCTCGAAGTCTGGCGGCGCCGCCAACAGATTCGCGGCTACGCGCTTGTCCACCAAGCACCCTTCCTGCGCCACTTCAGTGCGCGCTTGAGACCGATTGAGGCCTGACCCATGCATGTGTCCATCGATCCTTCGCTGAAAGAGAAGTGTCCGCGCGCCGCGCTCGGCGTACTGACCGCCACGGTCGTTTCCACGGAAACGCCGCCGGCCTTGATCGAAGCGCAGCGCAAGTGCGAATCGCACATTCTCGCCCTGCCCGAACCGCGCGCCGTCCTCGACTCTTCGCGGATCACCGCGACGCGTTCCGGTTACAAAGCTCTAGGCAAAGATCCCGCCCGTTATCGCGGCTCCGCCGAAGCGCTCCTCCGTCGCATCATCAGCAACAAAGGCCTTCCACAAATCGGCGCAGTCGTCGATGTGATCAATCTGGCTTCCGTGGATACCCGCTTGCCTATTGGTCTGTATGATCTGGCCAAGGTGAACGGCGATATCGTTTTTCGCGCCGGGCGCGCCGGCGAAACCTATAAAGGCATTGGCAAATACGATCTCAACCTCGAAGACCTCGCCGTATTCGCCGACGCTACCGGCCCGCACGGCAGCGCCACCAGCGATTCCGAGCGCACCATGGTCACGCTCGAAACTACTCGCGTTGCCGCCATCTTTGTTTCCTTCGCCGGCGCCGATCCGCTACCCGAAGCTCTACAAAATCTTTCGAACCTGCTCTCCCAGCACGCCGCCGCTTCGGATATCGGCACCGAGATCGTCGCATGACCCTCCTCCTCTGACATGAGCGATGGCATCCATCCCGTTGCGAATATCCTGGCGGCTGTGGCTCGCGGCATCAGCGGCGTTCAGGTTCAGTGGGCCGGCTGCAAGCCCAGCGAACGCCAGCGCATCTATTTCGCAAACCACACCAGCCATCTGGATTTCGTCGTGCTCTGGTCGGCGCTGCCCTCCGAAATTCGCGCGCTTACCCGCCCGATTGCCGCGCGGGATTATTGGGAACAGACTCCGCTTCGCAAATTTCTCGCCGCGGAAGTTTTCAAAGCGGTGTTGGTGGATCGTGGCATGGCCGCTCGCTCTCGCGTCAATGAAGAAGGCAAGATGGTCAGTCGCTCTCTGATTGAAGACATGGCGGACGCGCTGGGCACGAAATACTCGCTGATCTTTTTTCCCGAAGGCACACGCGGCTCCGGTGAACGCGTCGAGCCTTTTCGCGCCGGCATCTATCATCTGGCGCAGCGCCGGCCCGACGTCGAACTCGTTCCGGCTTACCTCGAAAACATGAATCGCATTCTGCCCAAGGGAGAGTTCGTGCCCGTCCCCATGCTGAGCCTGCTCACCTTTGGCAAGCCGTTGCACGTGCAACCCGACGAAGACAAAGACGCCTTCCTCGAGCGCGCGCGCGAAGCGGTCAGCAGCCTCCGCAGAATCGGGTCCGCCTGATGCTTACCACACTCCACGATCCGAAATTGCTTTGGCTCTTTGGCGGAGTCGTCTGCGTCCTGCTGATTTCCAGCGTGATTGGCGACAAGCTGCGCTCCCGCCGCACCACCGAGGACAGCCGCTCCACCATCGATACGCTCAATGACCGCCTGGGCGTCTGGTGGAAGATGTGCGGCCTGTTCCTGCTCACAATTCTGCTGGGCCGCGTCGGCTCACTGATCCTGTTTGGTTTGCTCTCGTTTCTCGCGCTGCGCGAGTACATGACCCTGGTGCCCACGCGCCGCGGCGATCATCGCACGCTGTTCTGGAGTTTCTTCGTCATCATGCCGCTGCAATACATCCTGGTCGGCATGGACTGGTACATCTTCATGTCTGTGATGATTCCCGTTTACATTTTCGCGTTTGTGCCCGCCAGCATCGCCATCGCCGGCGACACAGAACATTTTCTGGAGCGCGGCGCGAAAATCCAGTCGGGCATCATGGTTTGCGCCTACTGCCTCAGCTTCTTGCCCGCTCTTCTTTTCCTGCAAATTCCTGGCTTTCGCCACGATGCCTGCCTGCTGCTCTATCTGGTTATCGTGGTGCAAATGAATGACGCCCTGCAGTACGTCTGGGGCAAGCTCATCGGCAAAAATAAAATCGCCTGGCGCGTCAGCCCCAACAAAACCTGGGAAGGCTTCATCGGTGGAGTCGCCAGCGCCACGGCCATCGGCGCCGCACTCTGGTGGGCGACCCCCTTCACTCCGCTCCAGTCCGCCGGCATGTCCTTCGTCATTTGCGTCATGGGCGCGTCCGGAAGCCTGGTGATGAGCGCCATCAAGCGCGACATCGGCATCAAGGATTTTGGCGTGGTCGTCGAAGGCCAAGGCGGCATCCTCGACAGCATCGATTCGCTATGCTTCGCCGCCCCAATTTTCTATCAGTTGATTCACTACTACTTCGCGCGTTGAACGCCTACGCCTTGCATCCGCGTCATGAGCTAGCGCGCCGTCGTTTCCGCCAACCTCGCTCCGCTAACCGTGCGCGCCTTCAAATATCCCTTCGCCGCCAGCAATTCTGCGTTCAGCAATGCCGCGCCCGCCGCTCCGCGAACCAGGTTGTGCGAAAGCAGCGTCAGCTTTACGTCCAGCAGCGGACACTCGCGCACTCGCCCCACCACCGCCGCCATCCCGTTTCCGAGATTCGCATCCTTGCGTGGCTGCGGACGGTCCGGCTCATCCATCACCACCACCGGGTTCTTCACCGCCGTCGGCAATTCTGCAAGCTCCTCGGAAACCTGAAACGCACGCAACGCCGCTCTTACTTCATCCAGCGTCGCTGTTTTCTTCAATCGCACGGAAACGCATTCCGTATGCCCATCGACTACGGGCACGCGGTTGCAGTGCGCGCTGATACCCAGGCCCGCCCCGATATACCGGGACCCATCCCACTTTCCCAGAATTTTCTGCGGCTCTTCTTCCATCTTTTCTTCTTCACCGCTGATGTACGGCACCACGTTCCCAAGAATATCCATCCCCGAAATTCCCGGATACCCAGCGCCGGAGATCGCCTGCATCGTTACTACAAACAGCTTCTCGATCCCGAACGCGTCGGCAAGCGGCTTCAACACCACCACCAGTCCCGCCGTCGAACAGTTCGGATTGGTGACGATAAACCCAGTATCGTAGCCGCGATTCTTCTGCTGTACCGGAATCGCCTGCACATGGCCCGCGTTTACTTCCGGAATCAGCAACGGAACATCCGGATCCATGCGATGATTCTTGGAATTGCTCACCACCGGATACCCGGACCGCGCAAATTTCTCCTCTGCCTCTCCCGCCACCGACGAATCCAGCGCCGAAAAAACGAAGTCGCAATCCAGATTCGCATCCAGATCCTTCACTACCAGCTTCCGCGCTACTTCCGGAACCGGTCCTTCCAGGTGCCAGCGAATTGCATCGGCGTACAACTTGCCCGAAGAACGCTCGGACGCCGCCACCTCTGTCAATTCGAACCACGGATGCGTCGACAGCAGCTTCACGATTCGCTGCCCGACCATCCCGGTCGCTCCCAGCACTCCTGCGCGCCATTTCATCGCATTGGGAAGTGCGCTCATGCTGCACCTCCGTCAACACGATCGCATCCATTTTCAATTACGGCCCGGATAGACGTTGCTTGGCTCACGTTGCTGCTCCTGTTTTTCCGCCGGGTGATCGGGAAGGGGTTAAAACTAAAAAACCCACCTCCAGGTTCGCTTCTGGCGGTGGGTTGGAAACTTTTTGCTAGTTTCTAGCTGTTTCGCCCGCTGCCCGAAGCGCACGTAGTGCGCGTAGTCGTAGTGACGCCCGTGCTCGTAATGCTCGTGACGGTCATCTTGGCAGCGAGAAACATGGCCTGCAGAATACCACAATCCCCGCGCGCTCCAATACCTATTAAGGTTGCGGTGCTTCAAACAGCAAGCTCGAACACGTCAGGCCGGACTCTGCCTTTTGCAGCTCGGAAATGTCGATGACCTCCAGCGAGAACCCTTTCGCCGCGATTCGTTCCGCCGTCTTGGGGAACGACGCAGGAAACATGACCTTGTTCCCGAACGCCAGCGCATTCCCCGCGTGTGGCTCGCTGGGGTCCACGTCGATCCATTCGAATCCTTCGAATCGCTCACTCTTAAGCCAGTCGCGATTTCCGAGCAGCGTATTCTTGCCCAGATACGTCACCGCGGATTTCAAGTGTAAGCATCCCGTCACCGGCACCGCCGTCAGATCGTACCCGTGCGCCGCGACCAGCACATGCAGTTGCCGAATTCCCTCTGCATTGCTGCGTTTCGTCAATCCCACAAATAGTTTCTTGTCGATCCGTAACACGTCTCCGCCTTCCAGCATGCCGGGCTGCTTGATGTACGACAGCGGCCGGTACTTCTCCAGTGCAGCCGCAAGTGATGGCGCCTCTTTCCTCCGCGTCTCGGTCCCCAGCGGACAAATGATCGCCATCTCCTTCAGCACAATTGCCGGATCTTCCACAAACATCGAGTCGGGCAACGCCGGCTCTTCCGGGAGTTGCACCACATGCGCACCCAGCCGTTCGAGCGCATCCTCATATGCCTGATGTTGTGCCCGCGCCTTCTCCAGATCGATCGGCTTCCGATCGATGAAACTCAATTCACAATCCGCGAGCGCGGAACTCACTTGCCTGGTCAATGCGATAATCATGAGGAAACTTTATCAAACAACTCTCACCTTCGCTTCCCGTTAGACGCCTGCACAAATCGGCGAACACCACACCGCAATCGGTGGGTGAGAACACTTTCACGCTTCAACTGGATTTGCCAGAGACTGCTTTCGAAGCGTGGATTGTTTTGTTCACGCCGCCCGTCTCGCCTGCGCTCGGAAGACAGTAGCGGTATGCTTCGTACGTCATCTCAAATGCCGTATCCCAGGAAACATGCAGCACGCGCTTCCTGGCCGCTTCCCCCATACGACGCAGCAACTCTCGATTGCCGCACAGTTCTACAACTCGAGCCACAAATTCGTCGTCATTCCCCGCGACATAGCCCGTGACCCCGTGTTCCACCAGATGCTTCGGGCCGCCTTCATTCGTCACCACCGAAGCCACTCCGGACGCCGCCGCCTCCTGAATCACGTTGCCGAACGTATCGGTCTTCGAAGGAAACACAAACAAATCCATATTCGCGTACGTTCGCGCCAGATCTTCGCCACGCAACACGCCCGCGAAGTCGCAGTGTCGCAGGTTGTGCTTCAGCCAGCCCACCTCGCTCCCCGCTCCCACCATCACGATTTGGAAATCGTGGATTCCATTTGCCTCCAGTTGCTTTTCGATCCTCGCGAATAATCGCACGCCCTTTTCCGGCGTGATTCTCCCCACAAAACCCAGTCGCGGCAACCCGTCGTGAACGTCGCGTTTGGCGGGATTAAACAGCACGCAATCGACTCCTCGCAGCATCAGAAACGACGGCCGCTTCAGAATCTTCCGCAGCCATCTCACTTGCGCTTTCGTCGGCGCCAGCGTTACCTTCGCAAAACTATAAAAGAAAAGAAGGATGTCCAGGCTTCGGTTCTCTGACCACCCCACGGTAGGCCTCGAAACCGGCTTTGGCAAAAAAGCCAGTAAACGTGTCAGCCGCCGTGCCGCAAATTGGTGAAAATTTGTGTGCCAGGAAGCCACTAGCGGAATCCCCATCAAATGCGAAAGGATCACCCCTAGTTGGCCAAGTTCCCCCGGACTGGTGATGTGAATTACGTCAGGACGAAATGCCAGGAGTTCTCTGTAGATCAACAGCGCGTAGCGCCAAAAAAAAAGGTCGTACTCCAGATCACTCTCAATCGGAACGCTCAGCCACGCTCGCCTCAGTTCCACCCGCCGGACGCTTCCTTCCACCGTAATTCCTGGATTGCGTCCTCCATGTACCGCAAGGAACGGCCGATTGTGCCGCTGAGCGAAAGCCACCAGTTGCCGCGCCGTCAGTGCCACCCCATTGATCTCGTGAAAAGTTTCACAGAACAATGCGACGCGCGGCTCTCGGGTCATATCCCCCCTTCTTCACTCCCCAGGAACGGCAGTCGCAGCGCCGGCCTCAGCGCCGGGCTGACCAGCAGCGACATGATCCACCGGCACTTGTCCACTAACCGGTGAAATCGCGTTCCCGTAAAACAGGAAAGCGGCTTCTCTTTCCCGTTTTCAATGTAAAACACTCGGCTCATCCAATGCCGCCGGCCGAACTCTCCCGGCGCATCTGCCAGAGCATGCCACGCATTCTCCAGCAGGCGCAACTGCAAAGGCTCGAAATACTGCGGCATCAATACGATTTCGCTGCTCCGCAGCTCGCGAACCTCCCAAGCAAATTCTTCGAAGCTCCGCGCTTGCGACACATTCAGCACCGCGTTCGGTTCGCACCCGTGGCGGTCCCCGCCGGCCACCACCGGAATTCCCGTCTCGCTCCCCAGCGTCAGCACATCCTTGTTTTCTCGCCGCGAACGCATTCCATTCAGCTCAATCGCGTGAATCACGGATCGATACTGGGCCAGGAAACCATCCAGGCGCGCCTGATGCGCGCGCGGCACCAGGCTGTCCGCATCCCAATACGGGTGATTCAGGACAACCAGCACTTGCGATTGCGCATGCACTTCGTGCAGCAACGTAGTCAGCTCTTCCGGTTTGGGATTCGCGGTGTACGCCGAAAACGCGTTCATCCACTCCCGCGCCTCTGCGGCCGGTAAATTGTGCACGCCCAGATGGAAAACGGTGTCTTCAAAGGGAACCGACCACTCCACCGATATCGGCGCGTTCCCCAATCCCGGAAGCATGCGCAGGCTGCAGCCCGCATCAATATTGTCGTGATCCGTCAACGACACCAGCGGCGTCAAGCCCAATGACTTTTCTATCTGCCCGCTCTCCAGCTCGTACGCTTCACGCGGAGACAATGGTGGCGTCCAAAACGATTTCTTGAAATCGAAGGTTGTTCCATCGCGCAGGTGCGCTCGTCCGATTTCACGCTCCAGGATGAATCCGCCAATCGGCACCTGGCAGATATACCTGGGCAGCCTTCCCAAATATTCTTTGGAATACATGGTGTGGCTGTGCAAGGAAACTGCGCTCTGGAATGTCTTGGAATCGAAAGCGGGTTGGCCCAAACTGTGGACTCGAGTTCGGCTATCGGACACGGCCGCTCCTTGCTTCAACAGTCTAGTCGCTGATCTTATTCAATCCCGGTACCATTACCACCACATTAAAACCGCATCAACATTTGTTGGGGGTGTTGCCCGACAAAGCACAACACGTGGTAGCTTTCGCCACAGAATCAAGCAGTCGTCATGTGCTGTTAATGCAATATTGTCAGCATTCTGACGATGCGCGCTCCATTGCTGCACCTGCGCTCTAGCACCGCTCCCGGCATCTTTCGCGGCCTCCGTGTCGTCTGTTCTGTCCTGCTTTTTGCGCTCTCGTTTTTCCTCTCGTCCCCGAGCCTTGCCGATCCGGCCGTCGAGCAACAACGCCTCCTCGAGGCTCTTCGCTGGCTGCAAGCTCCGCCCAACTCCTTCACCCAATACGACTACTTCATGACCGCGCGTGTTCGTTTGATCTTTTTCTGGGCGGGTAAAGATGACGTCGGCGGCGGTTACATTCGTCGCGGAATTTCTGCGGACGACTCGCACAAGGAATTTTTCCAGGTCCTCTTCGGCAGCGATCCGGAAAAGGCGCCACGCGCCATCAATCGTTGGGGCGCCGGTACCGAGGTGGATTGGCACAAGAATCCCGTCGGTTTCCGTGCACAACAGGAAGACGTCTCCACCAGCGCCTTCTTTGGATTCATGAAATCTTCGCGCGGCAAATCCGTCAGCGAGATGCAGGCAGAACTAAAAAAAGAAAATGAGAAGGGCGAGCACTCATTCACCGGCATTCTCAGCCGCGTCGAACCGGACCAGGCTCACTCACTGATCGTGCCGCTTCAGTCCGAAACGGATTACAACCTGCATCAGTACGATCAGGCCGAACCCATCATGCTGGCCAAAATTCAATCCACCGATCGCCCGATGAAAACATTGCAGGGCGCCGCGGATCAATGCTCCCGAACCACTTCTTTCCTCGGCACCGTCGCCCAAATGATGGATCTTGCGCTCCAGGGCTCGCAAGCACAGCCTCTTTGCTACATTCACGATGCTCAGGAAAATACCCTGACTCTGGAGACGGTCACCAAGGTCCCTACGTTGCCCGTGCAACTCCACGGCCCCAACAACACCGTGCTGCTGGACACCACCTACACCGACCTTCTTCAGCTGGATTTCGTGTCGACCCACCGCATCACCGGCAAGAAGGTCTACTTCACGATTTATGAGGGAACGCGCGGCGCCGACCGCGGCGTACCGGTGCAGATCCGCTATCAGCCGAACTGGTGGTTTGAAGTTGTCTTGAATCTGCGCAATGCCAAGACCGGCACTCTGGCCAGTGCCACCGCTGCCGCGCTAAGCGGCGTTCCTAGTTGACCACGCCCAAACCCTCAGGCACCACTTCCACTTCCACCCCGGAAGGATATTGCGCGTTTCGGTAAATGCGCTGCGTGGCCTTCTGATAATCGCTTTCCTTCGCCAGAAAAATATTAGGTACAAATTTCTGCGGGTTGCGATCGTACAGCGGGAACCACGTGCTTTGCACCTGCACCATAATCCGGTGGCCTTTCTTGAACACGTGATTCGTGCTGTGCAGGCTGATCGAATACGCCTCCACCGCATCCGGTGTGATGGCTTCCGGGTGCTCGTAGGATTTCCGGTAACGCCCGCGAAAAATCTCGTCCGCAACCATCAATTCAAATCCCGAAAGTTTCCAGTTCGTTCTCCACTTTCTGCGGATACACATCGATCAGCTTCACCACCCAATCGCTGTCGCTCCCCGAAGTCGATGCGAACAGTTTCGCGGTCACCTGTCCCGCGACCGTCACGTCTTCCGTCAACTCATCGGTCTGCCACGACAGCACGTCCGGCCTACCTTCCACAAATCGCTGGTCCTGCACCAGCCACGTGTACCAGCTGCCCGGATGATCCTGCGGATAGGTCATATCCACGGGAATGTGCCGGTAAGGAACCGGGTGCGCTGGATCGCTCACGTATTGATCGAACTGCTCGCCCGCGGCCTTCGGCGCCGTGAACGACAGCTTCCCGTTTTCCCCGAAATACAATTCCTGCTTCTTTCCTTCACGCGGCGGCCACGCATCGAAGCTGGTCCACACGTTGCTTCCGGTTTGGAACGCCAGCGCTTCCTTCACCGGCAACGATCCCTTGTCGTGCAACCAATACGCAAACCACGGCGCTTCCACCTTTTTCCGAAAGTAAGCTGCCGTGTCGCTGTTGAACGGAATGTCCCCCAGCGTGCTGCCCGGGCCGTGCGCCCATCCACCGTGATTCCACGGACCCACCACCAGATAGTTCAAATGTTTCGGGTCGGATTTCTCCAGACTTTCGTACAGATTCATCGGCCCGTAGAAATCTTCCTGGTCCCACCAACCCGCCACATTCAGGTCTGGAATCGTAGGCTGCTTGATCGCATACGTCAGGGCGTGGCGCTGCCAGAACTGGTCGTACGACGGATGATTCACAAAGTTGTTCCAAGTGGGAATCTTGTCGTGGAAATATTTGTCGTTGACGTTCGAAAGCACGCCCAGCTGCAGATACCAGTTGTACAGATCAAACTGATCGAAGCTGAAACTGAAATTCTCTTTCGAACTTTCCATCAGCGCCGAGTATTCGTATCCGTAGCTCAGCCGGAACGCGCCGTTGTGAAAGAAGTCGTCGCCCATCCACGCATCGCCCATACACGCCTGCTCCGAAACGGCCTTTAACGCCGGATGCGGATTCACCATGGCCATAGCGGTCAGGAAGCCGCCATACGAAATCCCCGCCATTCCCGCGCGTCCATTGTTGTTGGGCACGTTCTTGATCAGCCACTCGATCGTGTCGTAAGTGTCCGTGCTCTCGTCCGTGCCCTTCGCATCCTGGGGATCATGCACCGGACGGTTCATTGCGAACGCGCCCTCCGACCCGTACCGCCCGCGTATATCCTGCAGCACAAATATGTAACCGTCCGGCCACATCTCAATGTAGCGGTACAGAATCGGCGAATGCCCCTTGTCTTGCGCAGAAATCCCGTAGGGCGACCGTTCCAGGAACAGCGGCATCGCTCCCTTCGAATCCTTCGGCGTGTAAATTTCCGTGTGCAGCTTCACCCCGTCGCGCATGGGGATCATCACTTCCTTCTTGTCGAAAAGCCCGCGTAAATCCGGTGGCGGCGTGCCCGGACCTTGCGCCGCGGTCATCACCGGCGCGCAAATCAGCACCGCAATCGTCAACCATCGCTGTAAATTTTTTGTTTTCACTGTTCGGAAGTCCTCGGGAATCCACCTGCCGCAACAGGCGAGAGAATATCACAGGCCAATCGCCATTCTGGAACCCTCTCCCCTGCCGCCACTAATCCCCGCAAGTCCGCCCTTGTCTGCTAAAATATTCCTTGTAGCAACCGCACCTGAATCAATTGAAGAAGGGGTTCTTCCGGGCTGCTGGTGGTTTCAGCAGCTATTTTTGTCTGAAGACGCATTTACATTTATGACCAACGATATTCGCAACATCGCCATCATCGCTCACGTTGACCACGGCAAAACCACTCTCGTGGACGCCATGCTCCGCCAGAGCGGCATCTTCCGCGCCAACCAGGAAGTCGTCGAACGCGTGATGGATTCGAACGACCTGGAGCGCGAACGCGGCATCACCATTCTCGCGAAAAACACCGCTCTGTTCTTCCACGACACCAAAATCAACATCGTAGATACACCCGGTCACAGCGATTTCGGTGGCGAAGTCGAACGCGCCCTGCGCATGGTCGACGGGGTTGTGTTGCTCGTCGACGCCAGTGAAGGCCCGCTTCCGCAAACCCGCTACGTCTTGCAGAAAGCTCTCGCCGCCAAGCTGCCTCCCGTGATCGTCCTCAACAAGATCGATCGCGCCGACGCTCGTGCGGAAGAAGTGCTAAACGAAATCTACGACCTCTTCATCGATCTGGACGCCACCGAAGATCAGCTCGAGTTTCCCATCGTCTATACCAACGCTCGCGAAGGTGTCGCGCATCGCAAAGTAGGCGACGATTCCCGCGATCTTCTGCCCCTCTTCGAGGCTATCGTCAATCGCATACCCAAGCCCACCGGCGATCCTGCTGGAGTCCTCCAGCTTCAGGTCACCAACCTCGACTACTCCGAATTTCTAGGCCGCATCGCCATCGGCCGCGTCTTCAACGGCACTCTGAAGCGTGGTGAAGACGTCGCCATCGCCAAGCTCGACGGCAAGCTGCAAAACACCCGCATCACCAAGCTCTTTACCTTCCGCGGTCTCGACCGCGATGAGGCCGATGCCGTTGTCGCGGGAGACATTGTCGCCATCGCTGGCGTCGAAGGTATTCAAATCGGCGAAAGCATCACCAGCATCGAAAGTCCTTTGCCCCTTGAACCGCTCACCATCGATGAGCCCACGCTGGCCATGATTTTCAGCGTCAATTCCTCGCCGCTCTCCGGCCGCGAAGGCAGCTATCTCACTTCGCGCGATCTTCGCGATCGCCTGGCCAAGGAACTTCTCACCAACGTCTCCATTCGTGTCGAAGACACCGATACCCCGGAATCATTCCGCGTTTTGGGCCGCGGTGAGCTTCAGCTCGCCATCCTGATCGAAACCATGCGCCGCGAAGGCTTTGAACTGATGGTCGGCAAGCCGGAGATCGTCGTTCGCACCGACAACGGCAAGAAAATGGAGCCGGTCGAACGCCTGGTCATCGATATTCCAGAAAATTTCATCGGCATCATTATGGAATCCATCGGCACCCGCCGCGGCGAAATGCTCAAAATGAGCAACCACGGTTCGGGACGCGTCCGCCTCGATTTCAAGATTCCGTCGCGCGGCCTGATCGGCTTGCGCAGCCAGCTCCTTACCGACACCCGCGGCACTGCGCTGATTCATTCCATTTTTGAAGGTTGGATGGAGTATGGCGGCGACATGGCTTTGCGGCCCACGGGCGCCTTGGTCGCCGATCGCCCCGGCGTTTCCACCGCTTACGCCCTCTGGGGTTTGCAGGAACGCGGCGAACTCTTTATCGGCCCGACCATCGAAGTCTACGAAGGCATGGTCGTAGGCGAAAATTCCCGCGAGCAGGATATGGAAGTCAACGTCACCAAGGAAAAGAAGCTCACCAACATGCGCTCTTCTTCCGCGGACGAAGCCATTCGCCTCATCCCCCATCGCCAGCTCAGTCTCGAGCAGGCCATCGAATTCATTGCCGACGACGAGTTCGTCGAGATCACTCCGAAGTCCATTCGCTTGCGCAAGAAAATCTTGCAGGCCAATAAGCGTCCGCGCCGTTGGCAGGAAATTCGCGCCAGCCAGGAAGCCGCCGGCTAATCGCGCGGAGCACCGCGCATCCATCTAATTTTTAGGGAAGCAGCGCTTTGCCCTGCGCGCTTGGCAACGACAAGCCATCCAGCTTGGCCAGCGTCGGCGCGATGTCGCGCATATCAATGACGCCCAGGTTTTTTCCCGCCGGTATTTTCGGCCCCACGATAAAGAACGCGGCGCGCAGTTCCGGCACATCCGGCAATTCGCCATGCGTTCCGCCCGGTTTCACCTTGGAGTTCACCGGTCCGGTCAGGGAACTTCCGGTTCTCCAGCCCGGCTTCAAACCCACAAAGAACGATGCGTTCGGGTAGCCGCCTTTTGCGTGCAATTCCTCCGCATCCAGCACGCGGTCGATTCCATTCGCCGGATCGCTGCTTAAGCGATGCAGCAGATCGCTCACCGCGTCCTTCGTCTGCTGATCCGCAGGATCCTTGAGCACAATTGCTGCGGAACCCCCCGTCACCCACGGCATCGCTTTCCAATCCGTGATCGCTCCCTTTTCATCCACCGTAAACAGCTTCGCCTCTAAAAACGCTGGAAACAGATTCAACTGCTGGTCGTAATTCACGAAGCCGTGATCCGATGCCACGGCAAAGTACGCCTTCCCGTGACTGATCTTTTCCGCCGCCGCCCGCACGTTTCCGATCACTCTCGTCGATCAATTCCAGCGTCTCGATTGCTTCCTTACTGAAAACTCCGGTCAGGTGTTCGATATGGTCGAGCGCGGTCAGATGCAACAGCAACACCGCCGGATGTTTTTTCTCCAGGAGCCACACCGCGTATTTCCCGCGGACCTGGTCTCCCTCTCCCGAAGTATCGACTCCTCCGCGATACTCACCCAAGCTCCGGCGCGGCCTCGGCCATCAATCCGGGCGTCGTCAACGCGCGTACCAGTTTTGCGTCCTCCGGCGTGGCCGCCCGCCACACCTCCGGAATGTCCCACGTTATTTTTGCCCCGACGGTTACCGGCCACTGAATGCTGGCGGTGGTCCATCCCGCCTGGCGCGCCGCATCCCACAATGTCGGCACTCGAATATCTTCCGCATACCAATACCAGCCCTGATAATTTTTCTGCAGCGGATCGAACGTGGTGTTCGCCCAGATCCCGTGCTGCGCTGGCCACACTCCGGTCACCAGCGTGGTGTGGCTCGGATACGTAACCGTCGCGATCACTCCAGTGACTCCCTCCGCGTATGCACCCTCTTTCATCATCTTCCGCAGATTGGGAACTTTTGCGCCATGTTCGTCAGCCGCCGTCACATAATCCGGACGCAATCCATCGACAGAAATCAGCACTAGAACTTTGCCTGGAGCGTCTTTCGCTTGCAGCACACTGGCGGAAAGCACTATCAAAATGCCGAGTATTCGTGCTATTTTCATATATCGCCTTCCGCTCGAGTGTTTTCCTGCGGTATCCATTGAGGTACAGTTCGCATTCTGGCGCCCATGGAAAGTTTGTCATAAGGGTATTGCTTCGTCGTCAACGATTTATCAGTGATTTTCAGATACGGGAAGGTGCTAGTGAATACAGCGGATTCGGCCCACTCCAACGGGAATTTGTCGCATGCCACCATTGCCGCGTCGGCTACTGCGCTTCCCCCCTATAAGATTACGCGCGACGATGTGAAGTATTACATGGGACGGGTTTTCGACATCCCGGAGCGCCGCCTCGAAGCCATGATGGCCATCGTGGATAACGCTCAGGTGCACCAGCGCAATGCGATTTTCCCCATCGACTACACCATCGAGCCGCGTCCCCTTTCTCAAACCAATAACGAATACATTGAGCATGCCGTCAAGCTGGGCCGCGAAGCCGCCGAGAAATGCCTGGAGCGTGCCGGCCTTCGTCCCGATCAGATCGATCTGATCATCACTGTGTCCTGCACCGGCTTCATGATTCCCTCGCTCGATGCGCACCTCATTAAACTCATGGGTTTTCGTTCGAACGTGCATCGTATGCCCTTCACCGAATTGGGCTGCGCCGCGGGCGCTATGGCTCTGTCCCGCGCCGCCGATTATCTGAAGGCGCGCCCCGGCGGCAACGTGCTCATCATCGCCGTCGAACTTCCTTCGCTCACCTTTCAGCGTAAGGACATTTCCCAGGCCAACCTGATTTCTTCGATCCTTTTCGGCGATGGCGCGGCTGCAGTGATTGTCACTGGACAACCCAAGCCCGGTCCACGAATTCTGGTGACGGAAACCTACACGTTCCCCGATTCGCTCGGCGCAATGGGCTTCGACCTGCGCGACTCCGGTTTCCACATTCTTCTCGCTAAAGATGTTCCGGAAATGATCGGCGCAAAGATCAAGGAACTGGTCCACGGCTTCCTCTCGCGCAATGGCAAAACGCAAAAGGATATTAAGGGCTGGATTCTTCATCCGGGCGGCGCGCGTCTCCTCGGCAATGTCGAAGAAGCGCTCGGCCTCTGCAAGTGCGACACCCAGCCTTCCTGGGACATCCTCGCCAACGTCGGAAATCTCTCCAGCGCCACCATCCTGTTCATTCTTCAGGAGTGGCTCGAGAAGCGTCCCCTTCAAGTTGGCGAGCACGCCATGGCTGCGGCCTTCGGTCCGGGCTTCAGCGCGGAGTTCCTGCTTCTCCAATGGAACTAAGCGTTGTCCTGTACCTCGCCTTACTGGCTGTCGTAGCGCTACTGCGCATTCTCGAACTGCGCATTTCTCGCCGCCATCAGCAACAGATGATTGCCGATGGCGCCTCCAAAATAAAAGAGCCGCTCTATCGCTGGATGGTCGCGCTGCACACTGCCGTAATCGTGGGCGCGGCTCTCGAAGTCGTCTTCCTACATCGTCCCTTCTATCCCGTCCTCGGTACCGTCTGCTTCATCATTTTCTTGCTCGCCAATGCCGTACGCTGGTGGGTCATTCGCACCCTTGGCGAGCATTGGAACGTTCAGGTCATGAACTCCACTTCCCTCGGCGTCATTACCGACCGGCCCGTTCAAATACGTCCGCCATCCTAACTATGCCGCTGTTTTTGTCGAAATGCTGGTGCTTCCCCTGATTCACACCGCCTGGATTACCGCTACGCTGGGATCGCTGGCCCATGTTGTGGTACTGTCCCAGCGTCTCGGGACCGAAGAGAAGGTCCTGTTCTCCGATGCCCGTTATCGCGACGCGATGGCGGGAAAACCGAGGTTTCTGCCGGGACTATTCTGAGAGGGCACGATGATTCGCTCCAGCGCCTCGGTCGCTTTGTTTGTCATCAGTCTTGCTGCTTTCTGCTTACCGGCTTCCGCCGCTGTTGACTCGCCCGGTCTCCAGCACGTTCCGGAACTCGAAAAAGGCTACACTCTCCTATACGAGCAAAAATTCTCCGAGGCGCGTGTCATCTTCGTCGCCTGGGCTGCGCAGAATCCCACCGAGCCCTTCGGCCAGGTTTCCATCGGCGCCAGTTATCTCTTCGAAGAGTTCTACTACCAGCACATTCTCTCCAGCGATTATTTCCTCAATGACAAGCGGTTCACCAGCGGCATTGAAGGAACACCCGACCCCACGCGCATCAAGGGTTTTTACGACGCCATCGAAAAGGCGCGCACACTCGCCTTTCAGCGTTTAAAGGTTCATCCCCGCGATCCGGAAGGCTTGTTCGCTCTCACTCTCTCTGCCGGCATGCAATCGGATGCTGAGAGCATGCTGCTTAAGCGTCATGTCGAAGCCCTGAAGCACCTCAAGGAAGCCAACTCCAACGCGCAAATGTTGCTTACCGATCATCCCGACGCGTACGACGCCTACGTTGCTCCCGGGATCGCTCACTACGTCATCGGTTCGCTGCCCAGTTCCGTAAAGATGCTTTTGTGGTTTGGCGGCATTCATGGCGACAAGTTGTATGGCATGCAGCAGGTCGAAAAGACCGCCACCGATGGCAACTATCTCAAGCCCTTTGCCAAAATTCTGCTGGCTCTCTCCGCCCGCCGCGAAAAACAGGACGAGCTCGCCCGCAAGAATCTCAAGGAACTCACCGAAGAATTTCCCGGCAACGCGGTCTATGAAGCGGAGTATGCCAAGGCCTTGGGCGAGCCCATTCCCGCCACCATTGGCCCTTCCAAGTAACCATCCAAAGTAACGTCTCATCCCAGCTTGGTGCCTCTAAACGGTGCGTTTCTCAGCACCTCAATCACCCTGCAGGGAGTGTCTTACTGGTAACGAAACTGGGTTTTTTCGCATTTTTGCAAGGGATTCTGCGTTTTCCCACACAAACCCTACGGATTTCTCCTGAGTCACCGTTCCGGTCTTATCTAATGGTTTCAATGACTTAGCGTCTTACCGCTTTGGCTGCCAATCTGCTTTCCTACTCTCAACCGCCACGAGTCGCGTTTCCGTACCTGACCAGCGCTCGCCCCGGAGGCTGTAATGCAGATCAAAGACGCGTATATCAATCGCGTAGTCGGAGAAGTCGAGGATTTGGCGAGTCGCGTTGCCCTGTTAAGGGGCAGATTCGCCCAGCAGAAAGTCAACGTCAAACTCGAGCATTATTGGGAACTGGAGTATGTCCGCACCCGCTTCACCGAATTCAAGCGCCGCATCCAGGACCTCGAGGACGCTCAGGATCATGAACTGGCCCCTTTCCAGGAGAATGTTGAAATCGCCTGGAAGGATTTGATTCACGCCGTCGACAACCTTCTCTCCACCATGCCTTAATCCGGCGCCTGCCTGCCGCGCTACAATGCTCCCGCACCATCCAGGGGACGACCCATGTTCCAACCTACGCTGCTGAAAGACCGCCACATCCTGATTACCGGTGGAGGCACCGGTCTGGGCCGTTCGATGGCTCTGCAGTTTGCTTCCCTCGGCGCCAAACTCTTTTTGATCGGCAGGCGCCCCGAGCCTCTCCAGGAAACTTGCGAAGCGATTCGTCACCAGGGCGGCGTTGCAGCCAGCGCCACCTGCGACGTGCGCGACTTCTCCGCCGTTGATAAAACTTTCCACGAAGCCGAATCCCAGTTCGGCGAAATCGATACTTTGGTCAACAACGCCGCCGGAAATTTCATGGCGCGCACAGAAAAACTTTCCGCGAACGCTTTCAACGCCGTTGTCGGCATCGTCCTGAACGGCACCTTTCACTGCACGCAGGCGTTCGGTCAACGCCGCATCGCCGCCAAAAAGCCGGGCACCGTTCTGAATATCACTACTACGTATGCCGCTGCCAATTGCGGTTCGGGTTTCGTAGTGCCCTCCGCTTGCGCAAAAGCCGGTGTCCTGGCCATGACCACTTCGCTCGCCGTCGAATGGGCCAAGTACCGCATCCGCCTGAACGCCATCGCTCCCGGCCCGTTTCCCACCGAAGGCGCCTGGTCCCGCTTAATTCCCAGCAAACAATTTGAACAGCACGCCATCGACAAAAACCCCATGAAACGTTTCGGCCGCCATGAAGAGCTCGCCAACCTGGCCGCATTTCTCATCAGCGATATGGCCGAGTACATCAACGGAGAATGCGTCGTCATCGACGGCGGCCAATGGCTGCGCGGCGCCGGCGAATTCAACGATCTGGCAATGCTGCCTGATACCATGTGGGATCAGTTGGAAGCCGCTCGCTCCAAAAAGTAATTCTCCCGCACCTTCCGCCCGGCTTGACCCTCGCCGCAGGCGTCGCTACTCTGGTGTGCTATATCTCAAGCGCGTTTCTCAGGCGGTCAGGACAATCTAGCAATGGAATCGATTCACGTTACCCTCCCCGACGGAAGTGTCAAAAACGTGCCACCGGGCACCACTCCTCTCGATATTGCCAAATCCATTTCGCCTCGCTTGGCCGACGCCGCTCTCGTCGCTAAAGTTTTCGCCGTGGATCCCTCCTCCGCAAAGGACAAAACCGGCATCTTCTCCAATTCCGTCGATCCTCTCGAAGACGGTGGCCTCCTCTACGATCTGCGCCGCCCCATCGAGCAGGACGTCAAGCTCCAGATCCTCACCGAAAAGGATCCCGACGCGCTCTACGTCTTCCGCCATTCCGCTGCACATCTTCTCGCCGCAGCGGTGATGGAGCTGTACCCTGATGTGAAATTGGGCATTGGCCCTCCGGTGGACACTGGCTTCTTCTACGAATTCCTTCGCGATCAACCGTTCACTCCGGAAGATCTTGAGAAGATCGAAAAGAAAATGCATGAGCTGGCCGCCAGGGATCTTCCCAACGAGCGCAAGCTCCTTCCCAAAGACGAAGCGCTCAAGCTCTACGAAGACTCCAAACAACTCTTCAAGTGCGAGCTCATTCAGGAAAAAGCCGATGAGCCGATGGTCTCCTTCTACACCACCGGCAAGTTTCTGGACTTCTGCCGCGGTCCGCATATCCCGTCCACCAAGCGCATCCAGGCCTTCAAGTTGATGAACGTCGCCGGTGCCTACTGGAAGGGCCAGGAAGGGAATCCGCAGCTCCAGCGCATCTACGCCGCCGCCTTCTTCACCCAAAAAGAATTGGACGCGCATCTGCACCGCCTCGAAGAAGCCAAGCGCCGCGACCACCGCCGCCTCGGTCCTGAACTCGAGCTTTTCAGTATTCAGGAAGAAGCCGGACCCGGCCTGATCTTCTGGCATCCCAAGGGCGGTTTGATCCGCACTCTCGTGGAAAATTGGCTGCGCGACGAACTCCTCAAGCGCGGTTACGATCTGGTCTTCACTCCGCACATCATGCGCCTGGATCTCTGGAAGACTTCCGGCCACGCCAATTTCTATCGCGAAAATATGTTTGGCCCCGTGGAAGTCGAAAAGGCCGATTACCAGCTCAAGCCCATGAATTGCCCGGGCCACATCCTGATCTACAAATCCAAGCTGCGCAGCTATCGCGATCTTCCCGTGCGTCTCGCCGAGCTGGGCACGGTCTATCGCTACGAGCGTAGCGGCGTTCTCCACGGCCTGCTCCGCGTCCGCGGTTTCACCCAGGACGACGCCCACATTTTCTGCACCCCCGATCAGATCGAAGCCGAAGTCGAAGCCTGCGTCGATTTTGCCTTCGCCGTCATGAAAAATTTTGGTTTCGATCAGTTCGAGGTCGAAGTTTCCGATTGGGATCCCCAGCATCCTGAAAATTACAGTGGCAAGGCCGAAGACTGGAATCGCGCCACCAACGCTCTGGCCAACACCATGAACCGCATGAAAATTCCGTACAAGCGCATGGAGGGCGAAGCCGCCTTCTACGGTCCGAAAATTGACATCAAGTTGATCGACGCCATCGGACGCCCCTGGCAGCTCGGCACCGTGCAGTTTGATTTCAATCTGCCCGCGCGTTTCGGCCTGGAATTTGTCGGTGAAGACGGCGCTCGCCACCAGCCGCTGATGGTTCACCGCGCTCTGCTTGGTTCCGTTGAGCGCTTCTTCGGCATTCTGATCGAGCACTACGCTGGCGCATTTCCGCTGTGGCTCGCGCCGGTGCAGGTCGAAATCTGTCCGGTTAGCGAAAAAGTGCGCGATTATGCCACTCACCTATTCGAAACTCTAAAAAGTCACGGAATCCGCGTGCATCTCGACGATCGCAACGAAAAATTGCCGGCAAAAATTCGTGACGCTCAGCTTCAGAAAATTCCCTACATGCTCGTCGTCGGTCCCAAGGAAGCGGAAGCCGGCACCGTCAGCGTTCGCCATCGCAGCAAGGGCGACCTCGGCCCGCGCTCCATCGAGCAACTCATCTCCGATCTGCAGCAAGAGAGTTCTTCTCGCGCGATCCTCTAGGCTGACTGGCTGTGGACGAGATTCTCGATCATTTGATCGTCGGTTGCTCCGATCTCTTTGAAGGCATCGCGCAGCTTGAACAGCTCTCCGGCTTTTGCGCGGTGCCGGGCGGTTCGCATCCCGGACGCGGCACCTGCAACGCTCTCCTGAAGCTGGGTCCGCACGCCTATCTGGAAATTCTTGCCCCGGATCCTGCTCAACCGGAACTCACCTGGTTCCGCAATATTCGCGAATTTCGCGGGCCGCACTTAATCGGCTACGCGCTTCGTCACGAAAATCTCGATGAACTCGCTTCGGACCTGCGCAGCCGTGGCATCGCCTGCAGAGGTCCCGTGCCCGGCCAGCGCACGCGCTCCGATGGCCAGACCCTCCGCTGGCGAACCCTGTTCTACGGGAACGACCAAAACGGTCTATTACCCTTCTATATCGAGTGGGACCCAACGTCTCCGCACCCTTCGGAAGACGCGCCCGGGGAGCTCGCTCTGGTTTCGTTCGATCAGGGTAATGCTCGCGAAGGGCACCTCGAGTTGCGTGCACGTCTGCGCGGCCGGCACGGGGAGTTCGCGCTTTCCTCAGTCATCTCCTGAAAAGCGCTCGGGAGCTGCCCGATCCGAATACAGGCGCCTTACACGATTTGCCACCTTGTTCCACCCTTTCGCCATGTTATAATTTAGAACCTGCCTCATGTGGCTTCCACTACAGGGGTATAGCAGTGCAAACGGGGTGTGACCCGGTGCGCCGGGTGCCTTTTTTCCTTAGGGGGATTTATCGCAGAACGGAATTTCCGGCAAGCGGATCGTATCCGCATCAACGAACGGATACGGGCCCGCGAGGTTCGAGTAATCGACGAAGAGGGTGGTCAGCTTGGAGTGATGCAGCCGTTCGAAGCCGTGCGCATGGCTCGCGAACGTGGACTGGACTTGGTGGAAATTTCGCCCACTGCGGATCCGCCGGTTTGTAAAATCACCGATTACGGCAAATTTCTTTATCAGCAGAGCAAGAAGGCTCACGAACAGCGCAAAAGCAGCCGTGGTTCTCAGCTGAAAGAAGTGAAGTTCCGGCCCGCCACCGCCGAACACGATTTCCAGGTTCGCAAGAACCAGATTTTGAGATTTCTCGGGGAAGGCCATAAAGTGCGCGCCATGATTTTCCATCGTGGCCGCGAAATGGCTCACCAGGAAGTTGGGCGCGCCAAGATGACGCGCCTACTGGCGGAGATCGGGGAACAGGGCCAGATCGAAACGCCTCCGCGCATGGAAGGCAACGTTTTGGTCGCTTTGCTCGCGCCCAAAAAAGGCTCCGCGCCGGTCGCTCGCAGCGGTGTAGCAGCGCAGAGCGCATCGTAATTTTGCACGACGGCCTGCCCCACGCCGCAACTCGGGGCACTGACTTTGCAGCCGGCTTGGCCCGGCGCACTACGGAGAGGAATTACAGAAATGCCACGCAATTCGCTGAAACCCAAAAAGAAGCTCAAGACCCATCGCGGCGCGCGCAAACGTTTTAAGATCACCGCGACCGGCAAAATCATTCGCATGCACTCCGGCAAGCGTCACTTGCTGGGCACCAAGGCCGCCAAGCGCATGCGCAAGCTCAAGAAATTGACCAAGGTCGAAAAGGTTGACGTCCCCGCCGTTCGCCAGATGTTGCCCTACGGGGCTTAAGCGTTTCGTCGTAGCCGTTCCCTGAGTTCCTGAAGGAACTTTTTCGGCTCCGCGTTATCGAGTTTGCGAAACTTCGTTTCGCAAGAATGTGCCAGGCAGCGCTTCACGGGTGCCTGCCGGCCATTCCGCTCCCTTCGGGGAGCACCGCCGGGTTCATCTCGGCAGCCGCCAAGCGCTTCACCGCGCAACCGCGGCAAATCACACCGGAAACAAACCCGTTGCGTCAGGCTTTTTTCGCCTGGCCGCAACCCGTTCTGTTTCCCTAAATTTGAAGGAGAAACCCATGCCACGCGTAAAACGCGGCACAAAGCGCCGGGCCCGGCGTAAGAAGTACCTCAAGAGGACCAAGGGCTTTTTTCTCACCAAGAGCAAGCTCTACCAGTCCGCACAGGAAGCGGCCAATCGCGCCGATCGTTATGCCAAACGCGATCGCCGCGTCAAGAAACGCCAATATCGTCGCTTGTGGATTCAGCGTGTCGGTGCTGCGGCTCGTCAGAATGGATTGACCTACGGTCAGCTCATTCACGGCCTCAAGGCTGCCGGCATCAGCATCGATCGCAAGGTTCTTGCGGACATCGCCGTGAAGGATGCGGCCGGATTCACGCAGCTCGCCGAAAAGGCGCGCGTCGCCGCTCCTCCGCAAGCCAAAGCCAAGAAAGCGTAATCCGTCTGACTCGTACGCTGCGCCGCTTGCCGTCGTAGCGCCTGTTCGTCGTAGGGCGGGAGAAATCCCGCCTTGCGTTGTACTCTATCTACTGACAATGACCACCAGCGATAATCCCACCGACAAAACTCTCGCCGCTCTCGGCGTTACCGACTCTCACGCCATCGAAGCGCTCTTCGCCGCGGAAAAATCCCGCTTCGATCTCCAAATCGAGAGTCACCAACACAAACCCGACGAAGTCACTTATAACTTGCTGAAAAACGCCTGGCTCGGGCGCAAGTCCGGCGTCCTTACCGCGATTACCGAAAATTGGCTGAAGCCCTCGCCTCCCGATCTGAAGCGCGTCGTTGGCCAATCCCTGAACGCGCTCAAGACCCACATCGAAGCGCAACTTGAATCGTTCCGCATCGCCGCGGAAACCGCTGCTCAGGATTCCGCGCAAGCCAAAGATCGCGTCGATCTTTCCTTGCCCGGCGTCGCTCGTCCCGTCGGCACACATCACCTGATTCGCCAGGTTTTTCAGGAGATCGAAGACATCTTCGTTTCCATCGGTTTCTCCGTTGTCGAAGGCCCGGAAATCGAGACGCCTTACTACAATTTTGAAGCCCTCAATATTCCTGAGCACCATCCCGTTCGCGACGACATGGACACGTTCTATCTCGAAGTGCCCAAGGGCTCTCCCGGCCCGCTTCTGCTGCGCACGCATACCTCTCCCGTGCAGATTCACACCATGGAGAAGCGCCAGCCTCCCATCCGCGTCATCGTTCCCGGCAAGGTCTATCGCCGCGACAATCCCGACGCCACCCACTCCTTCATGTTTCATCAGATCGAGGGCCTGGCCGTCGACACCGACATCACCTTCTGCGACTTTACCGGCACCATCGACTATTTCGTGAAGCAGTATTTTGGCGCCAACGTTACCACTCGTTTCCGCCCCAGCTACTTTCCCTTCACCGAACCTTCTGTCGAGTTCGACGTCTCCTGCGTCTTTTGCGGCGGCACGGGCTCCGGCAGCAACGGCGGCACCTGCGGCAAGTGCAAAGGCTCTGGCTGGATCGAACTGTTTGGCGCGGGCATGGTCGATCCCGCCGTCTACGGCTTCGTGAACTACGATCCGAAAAAGGTCAGCGGATTCGCTTTCGGCATCGGCATTGATCGCCTGGCCATGCTGAAGTACGGTATCGACGACATCCAGGTTCTGTTTCAAAACGACGTGCGTTTTCTGCGCCAGTTTCCGTGAGACTTTCTTGTCCGGCGCAACTCTTGAGTGCTCGATGACCTTGCCCGACTCCAAGCAGCGCTTCTCCACTCGCGTAGCCGACTACGTGCGCTATCGTCCCGGCTATCCCGTCGAAGTGCTCTCCCTCTTGCGCAGTTGGCATGGCTTGCGTCCGCAGTACACCGTCGCAGATATCGGCTCCGGCACCGGAATTCTCAGCAAACTTTTCCTCGAACACGGCAACCGCGTCTATGGCGTCGAACCCAACGCGGACATGCGCGCCGCCGCCGAAACCTTTCTCGCCGAATTTCCGAACTTCGCCAGCGTAAACGGCTCCGCTGAAGCCACCACGCTACCCTCTGACTCTGTCGACTTCGTCGTCGCTGGTCAGGCCTTTCACTGGTTCGATCCGCTGCTGGCGCGCCGCGAATTTCAGCGCATCCTGAAGACCGGCGGCCGCGCCGTAGTCCTCTGGAACGAGCGCCTGATTGAAGACTCGGCATTCCTTCGCGAGTACGAAGTGCTACTTCACAAGTTTGGCACCGATTATTCTCGCGTTAAGGAAACCTACCCCTCTGCCGAGCAGATGCTGCAATTCTTCGCACCCAACGAATTCACTTCCCATGCGCTTCCCAATTCCCAGGAGTTCGATTTCGAAGGGCTCAGCGGCCGCCTGCGCAGCAGTTCCTTTGTGCCCCTGCCGGATTCCCCGCATTTCGATCCCATGATGCGGGAATTACGCCGTATTTTTGATGCGCACCAGCGCAACGGAATCGTGTGCATGGAATATCGCACCCATATTTATGCCGGAAAATTAGACAACGACGAGAACAGCGCATGAAAGTTTCCTACGACTGGTTGAAGGATTACATCGACATCACCGCCTCGCCCGAAGACGTCGCGTCGCGCATCGCCTTGGCCGGCACCAATGTCGCTTCCATTGAGCACGGCCCTCACGGCGCGGTCATTGACGCGGAGGTCACCTCCAATCGCCCCGATTGTCTTGGCATGCTCGGCGTCGCGCGCGAGCTCTCCGCAATTTACGATTTGCCGCTCAAGCCCGTCGTCCCCAAGCTCGTTGAATCCTCGACGGCGAAAGCTGCCGATGCCGTTCGCGTCTCCATCCAAGCTCCCGACCTCTGCGGCCGCTTTACGGCGCGCGTGATCCGCGGCGTAAAAGTGCAACCCTCCCCGGCGTGGCTGAAGAATCGCCTGGAAGCGGCGGGCGTGGCCAGCATCAACAATGTCGTCGACATCTCGAATTACGTCATGCTCGAGCTCGCCCACCCCTTGCATACCTTCGACTACGATCTCGTCAAGGATCACAGCCTCGTCATCCGTCGCGCCCGCCCCCAGGAAAAGATCAAAACGCTGGACGGCGTCGACCGCGTTCTGGACCCCTCGCTCTCTGTCGTTTGCGACGGCGACGGTTCGCGCGCCGTCGGCATCGGCGGCATTATGGGCGGCGGCGAAACGGAAATCTCCTTCGCCACCCGCAACGTCCTGATTGAGTGCGCTTGGTTCGATCCCATTGCCATTCGCCGCGCCGCTCGCTCGTTGCGTCTGCACACCGAAGCCAGCACCCGCTTCGGACGAGGCGCCGATCCCGAAACCGCCGACCTCGCCTCGCGTCGCGCCGCCGAACTCATCCTGCAATTGGCCGGCGGCGAATTGCTCTCCGGCGTCGTGGACGTCTATCCCGGCAAGCGCGCTCCCAAATCCATCATCCTTACCCGAACTGAGCTGCTGCGCATCATGGGCGCGGATGTTCCCGATCAAAAAATTGAGCAGATCCTGAAGGCGCTCGGCTTCGCGCCAAAACGGGTTGACGACAATCGTGGTTCGGCAAACTCTTTGCTCGCCGCTTGGCAGTGCACGCCTCCTTCGTGGCGACCCGACGTCGAACGCGAGATCGATCTCATCGAAGAAGTTTCCCGCGTCTACGGCATGGATAAGTTTCCGCCGCGGTTGCCCGCATCGCGTACTCCCGCGGCACGCCTGCCGCATCAGGAAGCGGAAACGCGTCTTCGCGAACGCCTCATCGGCCTGGGCTATCAGGAAATTCTCACCATCCCCCACGTCTCCGAGGAGCGCAACGAACTCTTCCGTGCGGCCGACACCATTCCTGCCAAGCTCGCGAATCCTTTGTCGGAAGAAGCCGGCGTTCTTAAGTCTTCCGGCGTAGTTACCATGGCGGGCGCTTTGGAGTGGAACCTGAATCACGGCCAGCGCAATGCCCGGCTCTTCGAAATCGGCACCCGCTATCAGTTCGTTGGTGGGAAGCCATCGGAAGTTCGGGTCCTCACCATCGGCGCCACCGGTGTGGCCCGGCCGCAAGGCCTCTACGATGCCCCGCGGGACTATCTGTTCGCCGATCTGAAAGGCGATCTCGACTCGGTCGCCGCACTTGCTGGCAATTTTCGCTGGGAACTGGGCGGCCCCGATTGGCTGAATCCCGCGCGTCGCGGTCTTGTGTTCTTCGGGGAGAATTCCTCTCCGTTAGGAGTAGCCGGCCAGCTTGCCAAGCGCGTCGCCGATAAGCTCAAGTTCCGCCAGGACGTCTTTCTCGCTGAGATCGAACTGGGTCTCTTCTATTGCGCCTACTACGGCTTGAAGAACAATCGCCGTTATCAGCCGCTGCCGCGCTTCCCGGCGGTCGAACGCGACTTCTCACTCTTCTTGAACGACTCGGTCACGTTCGCCGATGTCCGCTCCGTGATCAGCGGTCTAAAAATTCCGGAAATCAGCGCCATCGAAGCCGCCGATCGCTTTCAGGGCAAGAATGTTCCGGAAGGGAAGTACTCTCTGCTGGTTCGCATAACATTTCAAAGCGCCGAATCGACGTTTACCGACGCCCAAATCGCGGAGTTCTCTTCGCGCATTCTCTCCGCCTTGGAAAAATCACTGGGAGCTTCGCTGCGCGCCAGCTAGACGCGACCCAATCTCAACACCGGCGCATTTACTCCGTTTGTTGCAGCGCTCGCTCCACCAGCGTCAGGCACCGCTCCGCCTGTTCCTTCATCAACTCCCGCTCCGTCCCTTTTTCCCGCCGCAGGCTGAACAGTTCGTCCGCAATGGCCAGGGCCGCCAGCACCGCCACCTTCTGCGTGTCGATCGTCGTGGTGTTCTCGGCGATCGCGTTCATTTTCTCGTCCACGTAGCTGGCCAGCTCCTGCATGTAATCCGGCTCCAGTTCGCCCTGCAGCGTGTAGGTCTGGTGAAAAATTTGAATCTTCGTTGGTGTGCTCATTAGCTTTTCCGTTTATTGCGACCACGCGGTTGGATTGCGGTCCCACCGGTGCTCTTTCAATTTTCGACGCAGTTCCGCGGGCAGCGGCCCCAGATCGCTCGCTTTCGTGTTCGCTTCCACATTCTTGATCTTGCGCATTCCAGGAATGATCGTGGCGACATCCGGATTGCTCAAAATAAACCGCAACGCCATCTCCGGCATCGTCGAACCCGCCGGCACCAGCGGGCGTAACGCTTCCGCATGCTGCACGCTCGACACTAAATTCTCTCGCACAAAATAGGTATTTCGCCAGTCGCCTTCCGGCCACTTCGAATCCACCGTCAGCGTCCCGGTCAACGTTCCCTCGTCAAACGGCACCCGCGCGATTACCGCCGTGTCTTTCATCCGGCAGATTGGGAACAGCGCGTCCTCCGGATTCTGATCGAAAATGTTGTAGATCACCTGCACCGCATCGGCGTGACCTTCCAGCACGCAACGGATTCCGTTCGCGGGCTCCCAGCGGTTCAGGCTGGGGCCAAACGCGCGCACCTTTCCGCTCCGCTTCATGGCTTCAATCATTTTGGGCAGCCGTTCGTCGTTAAGCCAGCGGTCTTCCCAGGTGTGCAGCTGCATCAGGTCGATCGTTTCCAGTCCCAGATTCTTCAGGCTTTTTTCGATGTACTCCTCGACGTATTCTGGCGGGTAGCAATCGTCCAAGGTGAAGTCTCGTTGACTCGGCCATCGCCGGTTTTTGGGCGGCACCTTCGTCGCCACGTACAAGTGTTTATCTGGGCCGCCAATCCCCGCTTTGTTGCGATCCTCTTTGATCACTCGTCCCAGTATCTGTTCACTTTTGCCGTCACCGTACGCCCACGCCGTATCGAAAAAGTTGCAACCCAACTCGATCGCACGGTGCAGCGACTGCAGCGTTTCCTGATCGTCGGAGCCTGACCAACCCGCCAGTCCCCACATCCCATATCCAATTTCGCTGACTTGCCATCCCGTTCGTCCAAACCTGCGATAGTTCATCGCTCGCCCCTCTCGCTTCAGGAGCATTGTAGCGGCAAACGCGTCACACCGTATGCGCGAGCCGGTTCCGAATCCGCCTCCAGACCAGTACGCAAGGAATTCCGATCAATGCGGCCCAGATCAGCAACACCGGTCCATATTCGATGAAGAACAGAATGATCCCCAGCGTCAGGTCCCGTGCGCGTTCGTAGCCGGAAACCAGTGCGTTGTGCAATTGCACGCCAAGCGGCGCCGCTATCGCCAAAGCGGCTTTGTACTCTTCCGCCATCTGCAACTGGATGCTCGCGAACTCGACTCGCTTCTCCAGCCCCTTCAACTCCGCCTCCATCGCTTCGATCGCTCCGCGTTCTCGCGTGATCTCGGTCTCCACTTCCAGCACATCAGACATCTTTCCCGCGCGCTCCCTCAAGATCGCTTGCAGTCGCTGCTCCGCCTCTCGCGCATTGGTCAGTCGCGCTGCCAGGTCCGCGTGTTGCTGGGTGACCTCTTCTCCCGACTGCTTCTCTTCCTGCACCCGCCCCAGGCTCTTCAATTCTTTCAGCGTCTGATCCAGTTCGCTGGAGGGCACGCGCAACGTCACTTGCAATTCTTGGGCGACCGAACCGCCCGCAGTAGCAGACAGGTCCGCCAGATAGCCGTGATGCCGCTCCAGAATCGCTTCCATACCGGTTCGTGCTGCCGCCAATTCCTTTACCTCCAGCCGCAGCGTCGCCGTTCGCGCAATCATCGGCTGTTCGGCGATCACCGGCGCTACCTGCCCTGCCTCCACTCGCCGGGGCCGCCGGCGCGAACTGGCGCTCTGTTCCCGATTGCGCGCGTGCGATCTTTGCCTCTCCCACATAACTGGCGATGTCTTCAGCGGAAGACGCGGCCGCCATCCGGTTTTCGTTCACCATCGGTCTTCCTTTGACTTTCCGCTGTGTGCCGAAGCAATAGCCCCAGCGCGCCCAAGGCCCCCAGCATGCCCAGGAACACCAGCGTCTTGTGTCGGTCGATCCACCTCTTCCGGACTGGAGGTGGAATCGGCCTGAACGCCTTATCTTCTTCGATCGTCTGCCGATCCTGCTGGTCCCCCTGTTCTTCCATCGCCGCACCGGCGTCTTGCTGAGTATCTGTCGTGTGGAACATGGTGGTCGTCTCTCCTCCTCCCACTGAGAACGATCCAGTTCCCATCTCTTGCACCTGTCCCACTCGCGCCATCTCCTTTCCCGGCACCTTCCGTCAACAACCCGTAAAGCTCCGCTAATGGACGCACAGCGCCGCTCGGGGGATAATAGGTCGTGGAGCGGTACTTCGAAGCGCGTGAGGGCGCGAACGCCGTTTGAACCGTAACGAATCTCTGGGGTGCTGCGGACAGTCAGCTTGTGTGCACGGCCTGTCCCGTTGGCGGGTTGCTCAACTTCCTCAACTCGCGAGCGGGGCAGGAAAGCCTAATGGCCGACTCGTGGCGCCCACCTATTTCAGAGGTTCACGGCCTAGCATCCCACGGCTAAGCAGTCCGCTCCATTCTGCTTTTTGTGGCTCTCGGCGCATCTCTGCTGGGCTTTGATCTTCCTCTTCGCTGGAAAGGTTGATTTCTCGACATGAAGGTTCTGTTCATCGGCGACATTGTGGGATCTCCCGGCCGTCAAATTGTCAGCGACCGACTGGCCGACCTCGTTCAACAACGCGGCATTGATCTGGTCATCGCCAATGGAGAGAACTCCGCCTCGGGCTTCGGCATCACCCCGCGGATCGCCCAGGAACTCCTCGGGCAGGGCATCGACGTCCTCACTGGCGGTAATCACAGTTGGGACCGCAAGGAAATCATGGACTTCATGCCCCACGAGCCTCGGCTTCTTCGCCCCGCCAATTTTCCCGAAGGGAATCCGGGTACCGGGCTCTTTGTCGGCGCCGCGAAAAACGGCTCCAAATTCGCCGTTCTCAATCTGCAAGGCCGCGTCTTTCTTCCCGCGATCGACGACCCCTTCAAAAAAGCCGACGCCGAACTCGCCAAAGTCCCTTCCGACGTCTCCTTCATTCTCGTGGACATGCACGCCGAAACCACCAGCGAAAAGATCGCTCTCGGTTGGTATCTCGATGGCCGCGCCACCGCCGTCGTTGGCACTCACACCCATGTAACCACCGCCGACGAACGCGTTCTACCCAAGGGTACGGCCTACATCACCGACGTGGGCATGACCGGACCGCATGATGGCGTTATCGGAATGGATCGCGCCGGCATTTTGAAAAAATTCCTCGACGCCCTGCCTTCGCGCTTTGAAGTGGCCACCGGGGACGTCCAGTTAAGTGCCGTTCTCATTCACACCGACGATGCCGGTCCCCGCAACGAAGCAGGGGCATACCGTGCCGCTTCGATCGAGCGCATCCGGCTGCGCATCTGACCGGCAAGTTATCAACTGGAACTGCCCCTGAAAAATGCGAGCAACCCGCGCGTTATTTCGGGCAATCTGAAGGACCATGCACCGGCCCCTTTTTCGCTTAGTTCTCATTCATGTTCTTGCACTGCTGGCGCTTTTCGGCGCGCGCGACGCCCGCGCTCAGGTCGATGAACAGCTCACCGCCAACAAACGCGTCTTCAAGCCTATCGGGCCCGGCCTTCGCGCTTTGCGTTACAGTTCCACGGGAACGTATTACATTCTCGCTAACAATAGCGTCCTGTCCTTCGACTCCTCCGGCAAACAGCTTGGCAACTTTGAAGTGTCTCCCGCCGCTTCCGTTGCGGATAAATCCAAACGTCCTCTCATCGGTTTCGCGTCTGACATCGCCGTGGACGCCATCGGCAATCTCTGCATCGCCGACCGCTCTTACAACCTGGTCTCCGTCTTTACTCCCGAAGGCGCGCTGCTGCGCTCGATACCCGTCACCAGCCCGCTCTCCATTGCCAGCCTTCCGGAAGGCGAAATCGCCGTCTGCAACATGCGCGGAGAACATCTCATAACGGTCTACGGGCTCGATGGCCACATCACTCGGGAGTTCGGGCAGTTCGAGGACCTGGCCACTCGCCAGGATCTCAATCACTATCTCAACCAGGGTCACCTCGAGTCCGATGCCACAGGCCATGTCTATTACGGCTTCAACTACGTTCCAGAGCCTCTGGTACGCCAGTTCGACCGCTTCGGCTTCAGTGGCACCTCCTTCGAATTCACAAACCTCGATGCCTTTTCGGAAGCCCGCGCCTCCCGGCGCGAAATCGCTCGCCTCGATAAGCGACCCGATCCCCCGAACCTTCCGCAGATCCTTACCGGTTTCGGCGTCGATCCCGTCAACGGCGACCTGTGGATGTGCCTGCACAACACCCTGCTGCACTTCGACAAAGAGGGAAATCGTCGTTCGGAATACCAGATCTATACTCCGGATGGCACTCGCTTGGAAGGAACCGTGGTGCTCGTCGAAGAGAAACGCCTGCTGATCGGAGCGGATCCCCTGGGTATCTTCGAATTCGCTCGTCCCGATCGCCCAAGATAAGAAAAATAGCGGTAGTTTTCCTCAGGCCTTGCTGCACCAAGATTGTGCAGCGCCGCACGCGCTCCGCAAAAAAACAGCAAAATCCCAAACAATTCTCGATGGTTTATCCGCACTTGCACATTTTCCGTGCTTGTGGAAAAGTTGTGAATGGTATGTGAACGTCTTGAGTGGACCGCGCGTACTTTTCGCTTGCTCCTTCCGTAGCACTGAGCGAGAATCCATCCCAGTTCGCACAAGTAGTTCAGCGTTGTCCAGCACTCTTGATAGCAACGCTTCGGAATCCTAGGGGCTTCGCAGTAGATTTCGACGCGTGCTCGAACTCCAAAGCGAGAAGATTTTCCGGGTTCTCACTTTCCACAGCTTATACACACCTGTGGAAATAGCGAACGTTTTGGTTTTGATTAAACTTTTTCTCCTCCTATGACGATGACGACGACTGCTACTCAGATTGGCCGCGAACAAGATGTAACCAATGTCTGGGACAAGTTCCTCGACCTGATCAAATCCAGGGTCAGCATCAACACCTTCAACACTTGGTTTCAGCCCACCCGCTTGAACCGCGCCGAGGGCGACGTACTGTACGTCCAGATTCCCAGTGCTGTTTTCCGTCAAGTTCTCTCCCGCACCTACGGCGAAATCGTGAAGGCCGTGTTCCACCAGATGGGCACCCCCGCCGTGAAGGTTCAATACGTCTGCACCGAAGAAGAGCCGGTGCAAGCTGCGCCCGTCGTTTCCACGGCCAAACAGTCCCGCTTGGATTTCGAAAGCAGCGATCATCAACTGAACCTGCGCTATACCTTCGATACCTTCGTCGTCGGCAAGTCCAACGAGTTCGCTCATGCTGCCTCGCGCGCCGTCGCTGAGCAGCCGTCCAAAGCCTACAACCCGCTCTTTCTCTACGGCGGCGTGGGCATGGGCAAGACTCACCTCATGCATGCCATCGGGCACATGATCAAGAAGCGCAATCCGGCCATGCGCCTCAGCTATGTCAGCGCCGAAAAATTCACCATCGAAGTCATCAACTCCCTGCGCTTCGACCGCATGATCAGCTTCCGCGACCGTTTCCATACCGTCGACGTTCTTCTGGTCGACGATATTCAATTCATCGCCGGCAAGGAACGCACTCAGGAAGAGTTCTTTCACACCTTCAACGCTCTGTATGAGCAGCAGAAGCAGATCGTGATTTCATCCGATTGCCTGCCCAAGGACATCAACTCCATCGAAGAGCGCCTGCGTTCTCGTTTCGAATGGGGCTTGATCGCGGATATTCAACCCCCCGATCTGGAAACCAAGATCGCCATTCTTCAGAAGAAGGCCGAGAACGATCGCTTCGTCCTTCCCGACGAAGTTGCCGAATACATCGCGCGCGCCATTAAGTCCAACGTGCGCGAGCTGGAAGGCGCACTGACCCGACTGATGGCCTATGCCTCGCTGACCGGCACCGCCGTCTCCTTGACCACCGCGCAGCAGGTGCTTCGCAACATCATTGCGTCTCAAGAGAAGCGCGTCACCATCGATCTGATTCAGAAGCGTGTCAGCGAACACTTCAATCTGCGCGAGCAGGACCTGAAAGTTCGCAGCAACACCCGCGCCATCGCTTTCCCGCGACAGGTTGCGATGTATATCGTCAAGCAGCTCACCACTGCGTCGCTGCCCGAAATCGGACGTCAATTCGGTGGCAAGCACCACACCACCGTGCTTCACTCCATCAACAAGATTGAAGAATTGCGCCGCTCCGATAAGGAACTGAATCGCACCATCACGCGCCTGATGGACGCTCTTGCAGTAAGTACCTTTTTTCTAACAGTCGACTTCCATCACCACGGACGTACCGCTCCGTCATATCCCAGGAATTTTCCGGACAGATCCTTCGGATTTCCCCCCAGTACTTTGCGCATGCCGCCAATACTTTCTTCCGGCGTCAGTGAGGCGTTCGCTCCGCCCATATCCGTCTTCACCCATCCCGGATCCAGCAATAGCACGCTGATTCCGCGCGCTTCCAGATCCTTGGCGAGCACGGACATCGCCATGTTCAACGCCGTTTTGCTGGTTCGGTATGCATACGAAGCGCTAAAGCTGAATGTCGATGGTAACGCGCGTAACGACCCCATGCCGCTGCTGATGGCCGCAATTTGCTTGCGCTCACTTTTTGCCACGTTCTCCAGCAACGCTTCGGCCACCTGCACCGCTCCGATCACATTCGTCTCGAATGCTTGCCGCCAGCTCTCATAGTCCAGGCTTCCTGCGCTGTCTCCGGACCTCGGCAGCATACCTGAATTCAATATCAGGAGATCGATCGGCTTGTCGCCAATCTCTTCCGACAGCTTGTCGACCGATTCTTCGTTGGTGACATCGAGGCTATGCAGCGTCACCTTCCCTTTTTTCGCCAACTCCTGCAGTTGTTTGCTTTCTTCCGGTTTTCGCGCAGTGGCGTGCACTTCCCATCCGTCCGCGGTGTACTGCTTCACAAACTCCAGGCCCAATCCTCGATTCGCTCCGGTAATCAAAACAGTCGGCATGTCGTAGCTCCTTCGTGAATAACTTGTGGAGAACTCCTGAATTGTCGCTCAGTTCGATGCGCCACCACCCGCTTCGTCACGCCGCAAAACGCGTTGGAAAACTGTGAACATCCGGTGAACCCCGTGCGGATGGTTTGTTCAAGATTCCGCTGCGCGCCGCGAACTCTGTCGCTCCAGCCTGTTTTTCCTCTGTTTCATCCCAGCGTGCACTCAACAGCTGCTGCCCAATCGTAGCCCAGGCTCACGTTTCTACAGTTTTCCACGGATTCACAGCAGTCATCACAACAACAAGCTCTTTTTTCTTTTTTAGAGATGTAATTCCTCACAGATTCTTGTTGCCTCTGTTGCTCTGTGCATAAGTCCCGTCTTAAGCCGGACCATTCCGATTCCCAACTCTTTCCCTTATTTCCACAATGCTTTCACGCCACCTGCTCTTTATACTTTTTCAAAAAACGAGTACAGTACGACTGCGGTGCATTTCGGAACCGGAGAGTGCCATGTCTGCATCGGCAGCCGCTCGTGAGGATAGCCAATCCATGGAATTCAGCGTAGCCAAGTCAGCACTGCTCAATGAGCTCAACACTACTCAGGGCGTCGTCGAGCGCAAGACCACCATCCCCATCCTTTCCAATCTCCTCGTCGAGGCCAAAGGTTCCCATCTTGTCATTACGGCCACCGATCTTGAGCTAAGCATCCGCACGTCCTGCGAAGCGAAAATCAAGAAAGAAGGCGCCGGCACCATCCCCGCTAAGAAATTGCTTGAGCTGGTTCGCCTGCTCCCCGAAGGCGAAATCAAGTTTAAGCTCCTCGAAAACCACTGGGTCGAAATCGTCAGCGATAAGAAAAAGTACAAGCTCGTCGGGATGGCCAAGGAAAATTTCCCCGCGCTTCCCGCCATGCCCCACACGCTCGTCAATATTCCTGCCGCAAAGCTGGAAAGCCTCATCGCCAAAACGAAGTTCGCCATCTCCATGGAGGAGTCTCGCTATACGCTGAACGGCGGCCTGCTGATCCTCAAGCCCGACACACTCGCCATGGTTGCCACCGACGGCCACCGTCTGGCTCTTGCCGAAACCGACCAGAAACTTTCCGGCCTGAATGGCGAAGTCCGAGTCTTGATCCCCAAGAAAGCCATGGACGAAGTCGAAAAGCTATCTGCCGCTGCCGGCGCCGATGCTCACCTGGAATTCGCAAAAGATGAAAGTCACCTGTTCTTTCAGGTCGGCCCGCGCCTCCTCATTTCGCGCATCCTTACCGGCCAGTTCCCCAATTACGAAGCGGTTCTGCCGCGCGAAAACAGTAAGTCGGTTACGCTGGAACGCCTCGAATTTAGCGACGCCGTCAGACGCGTCTCCCAACTGGCCGATCAGCGCTCCCACGCTGTGAAACTCTCCGTTTCCAAGGAAGGCGTGGAAATTTCCGCGTCCAGTCCGGAGTATGGCGAAGCCAAAGAAAATATCGACAAGGAATACAAAGGCGATCCCATCTCCATCGGCTTCAATTCCAGCTACGTCCTGGATTTCCTGAGCGCCGCCGCCGATGGCCCGATCAGCATCGAATTGAAGGACGAACAGTCCGCTGGACAGATGCGTCCGCTAGCCGATGACAGCTATCGCTACCGCTACGTGATCATGCCGATGCGCATCTGATCGGCCCAACGGTCATCTACTTCAAAGTCATTCATCCCACCTAGGTGAATTACCTATAATCCTCTGAAAACGAAAGGCTTATTTATCCACAGGGCCTCCCCGGAAACTTGAGGAAATGCACCTTTTCCAGTAAAATTAGGTGTCGTCGATTCGCGGTTTTCCTCCAAAAGTCGACACGTCCGCCAGGTGGAGTGGGACCCCTTTTTTAGCTTTTTTTGCGCGCCAGAAGGTCCCCGGAAGCCTGGAAATAATAAGTCTTCGCCACGTTCCGGAGCGCGGGACGGGATGAAGCAGGAACCCTACGAGCCTTGCGCACTTCAAGGTCAAAGGGTGAGGCGACGAATGATTGCACTTCACGCCTTCCCGGCTTCGCAAATTCGTGAGCGATTTTTTCTTCAGCTTCGGTACCTTCCGAACGCTGCGGTTGTAGATGCATGACGGTGGCAGGTCTGGAGAGAGCATGGGCGATAAAGAAAAAACAGCGGCTGCAACTGGCCATCAGTACGACGCGAAATCCATCAAAGTTCTCGGCGGTTTGGAAGCGGTTCGTTTACGGCCGGCGATGTACATCGGCTCCACCGGCGAAATGGGCCTGCACCACCTGGTGTGGGAAGTCGTCGACAATTCCGTCGACGAAGCCATGGCCGGCTACGCCGACGAAATCAACGTCACGGTGCACGCCGATAATTCCGTCACCGTTGTGGACAATGGGCGCGGCATTCCCGTGGACATGCACGCCACCGAAAAACGCCCCGCCGCTGAAGTCGTTCTTACCGTGCTGCACGCCGGCGGAAAATTCGACAGCGAAACCTACAAAGTTTCCGGCGGTCTTCACGGCGTCGGCGTATCCGTGGTCAACGCTCTTTCCGATGAACTCGAACTGGAAATCCAGCGCGATGGCGCCGTGTGGGAACAGTCCTATGAAAAGGGCAAACCCACCACCAAGCTCAAGCAAACCGGGAAAACGCGCAAGACGGGCACCAAAGTGACGTTTCACCCCGACGCTTCCATCTTTGAGAAAACAGTCTTCAGCTACGACACCCTGGCCACGCGCCTTCGCGAATACGCCTTCTTGAACAAGGGCCTCAAGATTACGCTCACCGACGAGCGCACCGAAAAATCCGCGGAGTTCCGCTTCACCGGCGGTATCGCCGAGTTCGTCAAGCACCTCAACCGCGGCAAAGAAACGCTCCACGATTCCCCGATCTACATGGAAGGCAAGAAGGGCAACGTGGAAATCGAAATTGCCCTGCAATACAACGACAGCTACGGCGAGAACGTGTTCGCCTTCGCCAACACCATCAACACCGTGGACGGCGGCACGCACCTCTCCGGCTTTCGCTCCGCGCTCACCCGCACCATCAACAATTTCGCCTCCAATGCCGGAATGCTCAAGGAACAGAAGGATGAAGTCAGCATCTCCGGTGACGACGTTCGTGAAGGTCTTGTAGCGGTCGTCAGCGTCCGTTTGCCGCAACCCCAGTTCGAGGGCCAGACCAAGGGCAAGCTCAACAGCGACATCAAGGGCGACGTCGAGCAACTGGTCAACGAAAAACTCAGCGAATGGTTCGACAAGCATTCCACCGTCGCTCGTCGCATCATCGGCAAGTGCATTGACGCCGCGCGCGCCCGCGAAGCCGCCCGTAAAGCCCGCGAACTGACTCGCCGCAAATCCGCCATGGATTCCAGCGGTTTGCCCGGCAAGCTCGCGGACTGTCAGGAACGCGATCCCAGCCGCTGCGAACTGTTTGTCGTCGAGGGTGAATCGGCCGGCGGCTCCGCGAAAATGGGCCGCGATCGCAAGTTCCAGGCGATCCTTCCGCTCAAGGGCAAAATCCTCAACGTCGAAAAAGCCCGCTACGACAAAATGCTCGGCCACGAAGAAATCCGCGCCATCATCACCGCACTCGGCACGGGCATCGGTAAGGACGATTTCGATGCCGGCAAGCTGCGCTATCACAAAATTATTCTGATGACCGACGCCGACGTCGACGGCTCGCACATCCGTACCCTGCTGCTCACTTTCTTCTTCCGCCACATGAAGGAGCTCATCGATCGCGGCCATGTCTACATCGCGCAACCGCCTCTCTATCGCGTGAAACGCGGCAAATCCGAACGCTACATCCGCGACGACCGCGAATTTGCCCGCGAATTGATGAAGCGCGCCACCGAGGACCACGTCGTGAAGGCCAAGGAAGGCGTAAGCCTGGAAGGCGCTCGCCTCACCACCTTCCTGCTCAATGTTCAGGAGTACGAAGCCGCGGCCGCCAAGCTCGGCCGCCGTCTCCGTGAACCGGCGCTCGTCGACCTGCTGGTCGAAAGCGGCTTGGACAAAAAATCCGACTTCGAGGACAAGAAGGCTCTCGAGAAGCTTCTTGAAGGAAATCGACAAGGCCAAGCTCAAGCTCGACGGCAAGGTGATTTTCGACGAGGAGCACAGCCTCCACGAAATTCAGTTTGGCCCGCCGCACAATCAGAAAATCAATTGGGCCGTGGCCTCCACCGCGGAGTACAAGCGCCTGCGCGGGCTTGCCAAGCAGATCGAAGAGCTCAACCATCCGCCATTCACCGTCGCCCGCAACGGCACCAAGGTGAACAAAGAGAAGGCCACCGATGTCCTCAACTACGTTATGGAGGACGCCAAGAAAGATTTCACCATCACCCGATTCAAGGGCTTGGGCGAAATGAACGCCGAGCAGCTTTGGGAAACCACCATGAACGCGGACACCCGCACGCTCCTGCAGGTGAAGCTGGAAGATGCCGTCGCCGCCGAAGACATTTTCACGACGCTGATGGGCGAAAACGTCGAAGCGCGCCGCAAGTTCATCGAGGAAAACGCCCTCGAAGTCGTCAACCTGGATATTTAGTTAGCCGGGCTTGGAGAGCGGATGATTTACCAGCTTGGTTGGACCACGTTACCCGGTTTGCGCGGTCTGAGCGTCAGCGAGTTTCGCGCTACGCACACAGCCGCACCGGACAACCAAAAAGGCGTAGCGGTCAGTTTTCAGGATGAAGCCGAACGTGACTCGTTCTTGCGGTTGATGGAAGCGGAATTTGCAACGCGCCGCTTTACCAACGCCGCCGACGCGTTCGACACCGTGAAGGCGTACGTGTTGGATCGCGCAGCGAAGAAGTAGCTCACAAGAGTTCTAGAAGTTGCTCGAGGGTCGGGTCGGTCTTGCTTAGGCTTCGATGCCCCAGGTTTCGAGGTACAGCTCGATGGCCTCTGTCAGGTTGCCGCGCGCGCTTTCAACACTGGTGCCCTGAGAGGTGATGTTCAGCTCCGGGCAACGCGCTACGTACCAACCGTTTTCTTTCGTGATCAGCGCGGAGAAGCGGTAGTTCATAAAGCTGATGCTAGCGAAATACCTGGTGTTTAACAAGGTTTTGCAGATGTGGTTTTCGCGACTTGGTTGTCGCGGCTGAGAGGGAACATGGCAGACGAGCAGAACACATCGGTACTTCTACCCATCGATATCGAAGCGGAAATGCGCAAGTCGTATCTCGACTACGCCATGAGCGTGATCATCGCGCGCGCCCTACCCGACGTCCGCGACGGCCTCAAACCCGTCCAGCGCCGCATCCTCGTCGCCATGAACGATCTCGGCCTCGCTTCCAATCGCGGCTACCGCAAGTGCGCCAAAATCTGCGGCGATACCTCCGGCAACTATCACCCGCACGGTGAAGCCGTCATTTATCCGGCGCTGGTTCGCCTCGCGCAGGATTTCAACATGCGCTATCCGCTGATCGACGGCCAGGGAAATTTCGGCTCCGTCGACGGCGATCCACCCGCGGCCATGCGGTACACCGAAGCGCGCCTGGCGAAAATTTCCGAGGACATCCTCGCCGATCTCGAAAAAGAAACCGTCGATTTCATTCCCGAACTTTGACCAGACCCGGGAAGAACCGGTTGTTCTGCCCTCGCGCATTCCCAACTTGCTGGTCAACGGCGCCAGCGGCATCGCGGTCGGCATGGCCACCAACATTCCTCCGCACAACCTCCGGGAAATTGTCGACGCGGCCATTCTCCTTGTTGAAAAGCCCGATACCCCGCTCGCCGAAATTATGAAGATCGTTCCCGGTCCCGATTTTCCGACCGGCGCCTACATTGCCGGCAGGGAAGGCATTCAGGCCGCCTATCGCACCGGCCGCGGCAGCTTCACCATGCGCGCCAAGGCCGCCATCGAGGAAGCCGGCAAAGATCGCGAAAACATCGTCATCACTGAAATTCCGTATCAGGTCAACAAGGCCCGCCTGATCGAGCGCATCGCCGAACTGGTGCAGGCCAAGAAAATCGAAGGCATTTCCGACGTTCGCGATGAATCCTCGCGCGAGGGCATGCGCATCGTCGTCGAACTCAAGCGCGGTGAAGAGTCTCAGCTCATCCTCAACAATCTTTTTAAGCACACCCAGATGCAGGAATCTTTCGGCATGATCCTGCTGGCCATCGTTGGCGGCCAGCCTCGCGAACTCGGCCTGATTCCTCTGATCAAGCTGTTTATCGAACACCGCGTCGATGTCGTGCGCCGCCGCACGCTTTTCGAGCTGCGCAAGGCCGAAGAACGCGAACACATCTTGGTCGGCTACCAGATCGCGCTCGATCATCTCGACAACGTCATCCGCATCATTCGCGGATCGTCCAGCCGCGCCGAAGCCAAGGAAAACCTGTTCAAGTATTTCAGCGAGCAGGACGTCACCATCACGGAGAGCGGCAAGTCCCGCAAAATCGAAGGCGTCAAGCTCGATGGCCGCAAGTATCGCTTCGCCGGCGCTCCCGAAATCGAAGCCGCGGGCCGCGGCGGCAATGCGCTCAACCTGAGCTACACCCAGATCGACGCCATCCTCGAACTGCAACTCCATCGCCTGACTCAGCTTTCCATCGACGAAATTCTCAAGGAATTGAAGTCCATCCGCGAGCTGATCGCCGAACTGCGCGAAATCCTGGCCAGCGATCGCAAGCTCAGGTCCGTCATCATTGCCGAGCTGAAAGAAGTTCACAAGGCCTATGGCGACGATCGCCGCACCCAGATTGTCGACAAGGTCGATGAAATCAAGCTGGAAGATTTGATCGCCGACAGCGACATGCTCATTACCGTCAGCCATGCCGGCTACATCAAGCGCACTCCTGCCGAGGTCTACCGCCATCAATCGCGCGGCGGCAAGGGCCGCATCGGCGCCCGCACCAAGGAAGAAGACTTCGTCGAGCACCTCTTCATCGCCTCGGCCCACAGCTACATCCTGATCTTCACTTCCAAGGGCCGCGTCTACTGGCTCAAAGTCTATGAATTGCCCGAAGCGGCAGCCGCCACTCGCGGCAAAGCCATTGCCAGCCTCGTCAAATTCCAGGAAGACGAAAAGCTGACCGCGCTCGTTGCCGCCACTAATTTGGAGGAAGAAGGCCGCTTCGTCTTTATGGCCACCAAGAACGGCACCGTCAAGAAATCCGCGCTCACCGAATTCTCCAATCCGCGCTCCACAGGCATCATCGCCATCAATCTGGACGACAAAGACGAACTCATCGGCGCCAAGCTCACCGACGGCAAACAGATGATCTTCCTCGCCAGCCACGAAGGCCAAGCCATCCTCTTCCGCGAAACGGAAGTGCGCCCCATGGGCCGCAACGCCGGCGGCGTCAACGGCATGGATCTGGACAAGGAGGATTACGTCGTCAGCATGGACGCCGTCCAGCCCGACTTCCAGGTCATCGTCCGCGAACGCAACAAGGACACCCAGAACCTCGAGGAGCTGGAGAACGAAGACATCAAGGACTCGCTCTCCACCCTGATGCTCACTGTCGCCGAAAAGGGCTACGGCAAGCGCACCGCTCTGGCCGAGTACCGCATTACCTCGCGCGGTGGCAAAGGCGTCACCAACATGAAGACCACCGATCGCAATGGCTCCGTCGTGGCCACGCTGCAGGTCACCGAAGAGTCCGACGTCATGATCATCACCGAGCAGGGTAAAGTGATCCGCGTCCACGCCAACGAAATCCGCGAAGCCGGCCGCTCCACGCAGGGCGTTCGCTTGCTGCGCTTGGACGAAGAAGACTCCGTCGCGGCCGCCGCCGTCTTGCAGGAAGCCGAAGAAGAAGCCAAGTAGTTGTCCTCAAATCAGGGGCGCGTTCCACGTGCCCCTTTTGTTTTTCCTGCGGTACACTAGCGCCATGAAGACCATCCGCCCGCTGTTCCTGGCATTTCTTTTTGTGTCTTCGGCATTCTTAACCTCGCCGAAATCCAAGCCTTCCCAGACTTCTTCACATCCCGACCTCGCTCTCGTGGGAACCTACACCGCAAAAACGCAAAGCAAAGGCATCTACATCCTGCAATTCGATGAGCGCACCGGCGAATTCCGCGTGGCGGGAGTGGCTGCGGAGACGCCCAATCCCTCCTGGGTTCTCGTTCATCCCAACGGCAAATTTGTATACGCCGCGAATGAATCCGGAAAGAACAGCACCGTCAGTGCATTTGCGCTCGATCCGCAAACGGGAAAGCTTACGCTGCTCAATCAACTGCCGGCCCTCGGCGAAGACCCTTGCCACCTGGCCTTCGACACCACCGGCAAATTCCTCTTTGTCGCGAACTACACTTCCGGGACCGTCGCCGTGTTTCCGATTCTCCCCGATGGCAAACTCGGCGAGCACACCGCCGCAGTGAAAGACGAAGGCAAGCTCGGACCGAATGCCAAGCGTCAAGAGGGACCGCACGCCCACTGGGTGCAGGTTTCCCCGGATGATCATTCTCTGTTCGTCTCGGATCTCGGATTGGACGCTGTTCAGAAGTTGGGCTTCGATCCTTCCAAAGGTTCGCTCTCACCTGATCCGGCCGCTGGCACTCACGTAGCACCGGGCTCGGGTCCGCGACATGTAGCCTTCTCCGCCGACGGCAAATACATGTACGTTCTCAGCGAACTGCAAAATACCGTCAGCGTTTTCGCCAAAGATGCGCATGGAAACTATCAGCCCGGCCAGATCATCTCCGCGCTTCCTTCCGGTTTTCAGGGAAAGAGTGACGCCGCAGAAATCGTCCTGCACCCCAGCGGCAAGTGGCTGTACACCTCCAACCGCGGCAGCGACACCATCGCTGTTTTTGCCGTGGATCCCGCACACGGAACACTTCGTTTGCTTGCCGATGTTCCCTCAGGGGGCAAGGAGCCTCGCCACTTCATCATCGATCCCAGTGGCCAATTTCTTTTGGCTGAAAATCAGCACTCCGATTCAATCGTCGAGTTTCGCATCGATTCCAATACCGGCGCTCTCACGCCGACCGGCCGCGTCGTTCATGTGCCCTCGCCGGTTTGCCTGACATTCTTGGCTGGCCACTGAGTCCCGCGTACAATTTCAATCGCTTCTAAACACACCAAGGAGTGTCCATGCATCTCAAGCGTTGCTTGCTCTTGTCTCTGATCGCGTTCGCGACGATCGGCGCAGCCGCGCGCGCCGCTAACGACACTCCTGCGCAACGCGATCCCCAGCAGCCCATCGACCAGGCCTACACTGCGAAAATTCACCAGTACACCACCGCAACCGTACTTCATCTCTCCGCTCATCGAGTATCTCCCCGCCTCGAAAACCGTTCCCACTCCCGAAGTTGTCCTCGGTGATATCGCCGGCGCTCCCGGCATCCTTCCTTACGCCGAGGATGTCTACAAATACATGCGGCTGCTGGAAAAAGCCACGCCTCGCGTGAAGGTCTTCAGCATCGGAACCACCGAAGAAGGCCGCGAGATGATTGCCGTCGCCGTTTCTTCCGAAGCGAACCTGCAAGAATCTGGAAGCCAATCGCGCCCGCCTCGCGCAAGCTTGCCGATCCGCGCACCATCAAATTCGACGACGCGCAAGCCGACAAACTCGTGGCGCATCCACGCCCATCTACTACGTCACCGGCACCATCCATTCAACCGAGACCGGCGCGCCCACCGCGCTGATGGAACTCGCCTATCGCCTGGCCGTGGACGAAAGCCCCTACATTCAGCGACATCCGCGAAAACGTCATCACCCTAATCACTCCCGTCGTCGAAGTCGACGGCCGCGACCGCATGGTCGATCTCTATAGCTGGCATCTCGCTCATCCCAACGACATCTATCCGCCGCTCATTTACTGGGGCAACTACGTGGCGCACGACAACAACCGCGATGCCATGGGCGTTACCCTCAAGCTCACGCGCAACTGTTCTGAACACCTTCGTCGACTGGAAAGCGCAGGTGCTGCACGACCTGCACGAATCGGTGCCCTACCTCTACGACAACACCATCGGCGACGGCCCCTACAATGCCTGGATCGATCCCATTCTGGCCGACGAATGGAACATGATCGGCTCGAGCAACGTTGCCGACATGACCAAATTCGGCATGCCCGGCGTCTTTGCTCACGGCAATTTCGACACCTGGTCGCCCAGCTACCTGATGTTCATCGCCGCCATGCACAACGGCATCAGCCGCCTGTACGAGACGTTCGGCAACGGCGGCGCCGACACGCGCGAGCGCACCCTCGAACCCGACGAATACGCGCGCACCTGGTATCGCCCGAATCCTCCGCTGCCGATCGTGCTCTGGTCGCAGCGCAACAACAACAATTACGAAGAGACCGGTATCCTCACTTCGCTCCACTACTTCGGCGAGAACAAACAACTTTTCCTGAAAAACTTTTACCTCAAGGCCAAGCGTTCCACGCAGAAGCCCACCGCCGAAGGGCCTGCCGCCTACGTTCTTCCGGGCGACGAGCCGCGTGCCAGCCTGCAGGCCGATCTCCTGCGCGTGCTTCAGAAACAACACGTTGAAATTTCCCGCGCCAATGCAGCGTTCCAGGTGACTCTGCCCGCCAAGCCGGAAAAAGAAAAGAAAAGCGCCGCGGACACGGATGATAAAACGCCCGCTCCGGCGACAAAGACTGCTTCCGAAACAAAAGCCGCTACCAAGACGTTCCCGGCCGGCAGCTTCATCATTCGCATGGACCAGCCCTACTCGCGCATTGCCGACGCGCTTCTCGATTACCAGTTCTGGAGTCCCGACGATCCGCAAAAAACGCCTTACGACGACACCGGTTGGACCTTCGGCGAACTGTTTGGTGTGCAGGTCACCCGCGTGACCGATCCCGCCGTTCTTACCGTAGCCATGGATCGCATCGAGCAGCTTCCCGCCACCGGCGGAGTTGCCGCCGGCGCCACATTGGTCGCAATCGACAATCACGCCGAGCCGGCTCTCGCTACTCTTCGGTTCCGCCTGCCAAAAGCCACTATCAAAGCCGCGGAAGAGCCGTTCGAATCCGCCGGCCACAAATTTTCCCGCGGCGCTTTCGTCATCCAAGGCGCAAACGCATCCGAACTCGACGCCGCTCTCAAGGAGCTTCGTCTCACCGGTGTTGCGCTCTCTTCCGAGCCTTCCGTCAAAACGCATCCAGTGCGCGCGCCGCGCATCGCCTATATCCACACCTGGATCAGCACGCAAGAGGAAGGCTGGTGGCGCCTCGCGCTCGACCAGCTCAAGGTTCCTTACGACTACATCAGCACCCAGGCGCTGGCAAAAATCCCCGACCTCAATGCCAAGTACGACGTCATCCTGTTCCCGCCGATCGGCTACAACGTACCCGCCGCGACCATCATTGAGGGCTCGCCCACCGCCTGGGGCAATCCGCTGCCTTGGCAGAACACGCCGCAAACTCCCAACCTGGGCAAGAACGATTCAACTCCCGATATGCGTCCCGGCATGGGTTGGGACGGTGTCGCGCGTTTGCAATCCTTTGTGGCCAAAGGCGGCCTGCTGATCACCGCTACCGACACCTCGCAGTTTGCGCTCACGCTCGGTCTTGCTCCCGGCGTCTCCGCCGCCAACTCCGACAAAATGAAAATTGTCGGTTCCATCGTCGGCACCCGCGTGGTGGATGCCTCCAGCCCCATTGCCTACGGCTACAGCGACAAAGTTTCCACTTATTGTGACAACGGGCCCATCTTCTCGCTCAGCAGCCTCCTGGGCTCCCGCAGGCGCCATCTCGGCCCAGAGTCCAACGGCCGCCCCACCGGCCGCGGCACCAAGGACGATCCCGATTTCGTCGTCGGCCGTCCCGCCACTCCTCCCGCTCCCGAAGAGGCGCCCCGCGAACTTTGGCAGTATCCCGCGTTGACCCCCGAGCAAACTCACAACAATCCACGAGTGATCCCTCCCGCCGCCCGTGCCCGCGTCATTCTGCGTTATGCCGATGCCAAGGATCTGCTGATCTCCGGTCTGGTCGAGAATGGCGGCGAGATCGCCCAGCACCCTGCCGTGCTCGACGTTCCCAGCGGCAACGGTCATGTGCTGCTCTTTTCGATCAACCCGGTCTACCGCGGGGAGACAGAGGGCACCTACTCTCTGGTGCTCAACGCTCTTATGAATTTTGATAGCCTGGACGCCGGCAAAAAAGCCGACTAGCCCGACAGCCCGTCTACCGCCCGCCCATGCACTTTGCACTTTGAAACTTTGCCCGGCTTTTCGTACAATCCTCGCCGTCATGCCACAACCTAAACGCAAAACCTCTAAATCGCGCCGGCCCGCTCCCAAACGGCGGTCCCCCATATCAACTGCTAAGCCAGCCAAACTGCCCAAAGATGCGGTGACCCTGGTCGTGCTCATGCGCTCCCGCGACGGCCAGCATCTGCTCCTCGAAGCCGAACTTCGCGCCTTAATCGCTCCCACCCGCAAGGAAGAAGGCTGCATCCAGTACGACCTGCACAAATCCGCCGATCAGGTGGGCTCGTTCCTGTTCCACGAAGTGTGGGCTTCCCGCGATCACCATACCGCGCACACCAAGACCCCGCACTTCTTGCGCTGGAACGCTCGCAAGGATTCATTGCTCGCGCATCGCGACCTCTCCTTCTGGTCGCAACTCGCCTAACGCCGCCTAGTCTAATTGTTCAGGTAATAATCGACCGAAGTGACCACGCGCACCGTCTTCATCAGGCTGCTGTCCGCCAGGTAAGCGCCTTCCGCCCCTTCGCTCCCGCCGCCCCGAGCTCCGCAGGCAGAATCGTGAACACGCCCTGATTCGCCTGCCGGATCGCTCCCACCTTGCTGCCCGAATCCGATGCAAACCGGTCCGCCGCCGCTCGCGCATTTCGCGTTGCTTCGGTAATCATGTCCGGCTTGATTGAGTTCAACGAAGTGAACTTGTACGTTAGTCCCGGTGCCTGGGCCCTGTCCGCCGCCCAGCACAATGCCTTTCTGCACCAGTTGCATCGTTTTCTGCGCCGCGGCCGCCACCTGATCCACCCGATTCGTACGCACGGTAATCTGCTGGTCGATGATGTAGCGGTGCGGCGCGCGCGCCCCGCCGCCGTATTCGTTGGCCTGCGTGTCGATCACCCGCACCAGCCCAATCTCGATTTCCGACGGCTGAATGCCCTGATCTTTCAAGAACTGCAGCACCACTTGCTTGTCGGCCTCGCTCTTCGCGTACACCGCCTGTAGATCGTCTCCGGCTTCTTTGTAGCCCACCGGCCAAATCGCCAGATCCGACTTCACCGTTTTCTCGACCAGTCCTTTCACGGTCACGTAGCGATCCGCCAGGCGCATTGCTTTGATCTGCGCTCCCAAAATCCAGCCGCCCAAAATCAGTCCCAGCGCCAGCAACGCGCCCAATCCCAACCACCCGCGGCCACGTTCGTTCAGTTCACTCATCGTTCTGCTCCGTCCTGCGTACTTCCCGGCACCGCCAGATAATATCCCGGTCTGGCGCGCACCTTCAGGTCTTTGCGATCCAACTCCACCTTGATCTCATGATAGCCCGGCTCGTCACTGGCTTTAGGCGTATACGTCAGCATATATTGCGAGTGCAATTCGCCGCCGATTTCGTCGATCGCATTCTCAATGCTGCGATCTTTCCAGGTCGCCAGATGATCCCCGCCGGTCGCTGTCGCCGCAATGCTTAACCCATGATTGGTGATCTGCTCCTTGGCGTGCGTAACCGCCCACACCGCCAACGCCAGCAGACTCAACTCCGCCGTTCTGATTGGCGTCCGTCGTCGGCGTCTGCACGGTTCCCGGAGGTGGCGGAGCGCCAAACGTCCCTTCCGGCGTCGCCCGTATCGGGGCTTTATTTTCCGGCTTCTTCTGCAAAGCCGCGCGTGTCGACGAAACGCCGACGCTGTAAATCGTAATGTTCGCCAATTGCGCCTTGCGCAGAACTTCGCCCAGTTTCGCTTCGCTGCCGTGATCCTCGGATTCCGCCAGAATCAGCAGCACTCGCCGTCGCCCCGGCAATTTCTCCGTAGCGCCCCCGCGGTTGCTCAGCATCTCCACCGCCGTCGCCATGGCGTCGTACAAACGCGCCCCGCTGAACCCTTCCTGCAAACGCGTGATGGTGTCTTCCAGCGCGTCCGTATTTGTGGTGAAATCCTGCAACTTCTCAATCTCCTGGTGGAATCCGACAATGGCTCCTTCCCCACTCGGACCCACCACCGTCTGCGTGAACAGCGTGCCGGTCCGCCGAATCTCCGGAAGGATCGCTTGCAATCGCGAACTGGTCTCGATCAGATACACCACGGAAAGCGGCTCGCTTCCCAAATCGAAGTGCGAAATCGTCTGTGCCACGCCGTTGTCGGTGATTTTGAAATCCGTCACCTCCAGGTTGTGCACCATTTCACCCTGCGCGTCACGCACCGTCACGGGCGTATCGACCAGGATCGACTGCACCTTGATTTTTGGAGCTTGCTGAACCGCCACGCCGGGTGCCGGAGTCATTGGGCCTTCCGGCGCTTGCGCCCACGCAAGCCCCGACGACCACCAAACACCACACGATTGCAGAAAGGAATTTCTTCATCGCGGCGGAGCCTTGCCCAGGCTCTTCATCCCATCGTAACGCGCTTCTGTGACCATGCCCTACGTGTACTCCATACGACGCAGTTGCAGGCAAAGTCGTTGCCGATCCCTGCTTCGGTGCCTCACAATCAGATTTCGTCTTATTCGGAGAGTCCGTTCATGCGTCGTGCTCCAAAACTCAAGCCGCAACATGCTCCCAAAGCTCCCCACGAAGATCCCATTTTCCTGGCCAGCACGCCGGCTAGCCCCATTCGCATTATCTCCGAGTACATTCATCCGCTCGTTCAGCTCAAAACGGAAGGCATCGGCGACACCATCGTCATGTTTGGATCGGCGCGCATCGATTCCCACGAGACTGCCGCGACTCGCTACTCCGCGCTGAAAAACGTCAAGGTCGGCTAAACTCTCCGCGGAAAAAAGCCGCCTGCACCGCATGGCCCTGCGCAATGCCAAAAGCGCCCTGGAAATGTCCCGCTATTACGAAGAGGCCCGCGAACTCGCCCACCGCATCACCACCTGGGCTATGTCCCTGGGACCCAAGCCGCGCCGCTTTGTCATCTGCTCCGGCGGTGGCCCCGGCATCATGGAAGCCGCGAACCGTGGCGCCTACGAAGCTGGCGGCAAATCCGTCGGGCTCTCCATCGAATTGCCCCACGAACAATTCGCCAACCCGTATATCAGCCCCGAACTCAGCTTCAACTTCCATTATTTTTTCATGCGCAAGCTGTGGTTCGCGCAAATCGCCAAAGCCTTGATTGTGTTTCCCGGCGGATTCGGCACCATGGATGAACTCTGGGAAATGATGACCCTTTCGCAAACAGGAAAAATGACCAAGAACACCCAAATCCTGATCTACGGCCGCCAGTACTGGCATCAGGTGCTGAATCTGAAAAGCATGGTCCGCTGGGGCATGATCTCCCAAGCCGATTTCGATAACATCCAATACGCCGATACGGTGGACGAAGCCTTCGACAAAGTGCGCATCGGCCTCGAGAAGTACCACATGCAGGTCGATCCTTTCCTGCAAGCCTACTAAGCCGCTCCTCTTCAACTTCCGGGCTTCCCTGCAACCTTGCTCGCGCTCCCGTGTTTGATCGCTCATAGGACGGTAGCCCATTCCAGCCGGGACCGCCTCCGGGAGGCACTTATGAACTTCCTATTTCCCAAAACTTGGATCAAAACGACCTCGCTGGCCGCGGCCACTCTTGGCGGTTTCCTGCTGTTCGCCGGAGTCGCACCCGCCAAAGCTGATGGCTGGGACAATTGCAATCGCCGCGCTTCGTACTCCGAATTTCGCTACCGCGAAGCCGTCGAGCACCACGGCCTGTACAGTCGTGAAGCACGGCATTGGGCTCACGAGCGTGCGGAAGCCCGGGCCTGCATGGAACGCTATCGGCACGATTGGCGCCACTACTAACCCAACGAGTCACCCGACAATTCGCGCTTCTATCGCGCAAAGCAAAAGGGCGGCCGCTAAGCCGCCCTTTGTGTTTAATTTCAACCGATCGAATTACTGCGCCGGTGCCGCTTCTGCCAGTTCTTCGGCCCCAAACACTGCCTCAAACCGCCTCATCTCATCTTGATCGTGCAGCAACACCACCGGGAGCACCCGCAATGACTGCTTGCATGAGTGGCACTGCGTTCCTTCTCCCTGCAGGTCCTGCAGGAACCCATCTGTGAACCGATACTCGACACGCTCGCGCCGCGCCTTCTTGTGATCCTCGATGCCGCAATGAGGACAACGAAACTCGATACTGTCTTCTTGCGGATCGCGGTCCAAGGCAGCCCAGCCCGTGCGGCGTATGCCGACGACCTCTGGTATATGCCTATCCATGTACGTCCCTCCTGGATCCACGTCCAACGTATCTGATGCGCGAGGTGGTACTGGGGATGTACTCCTGCGCATGGTCTTCGCCTTCAGCGCGTTCATCTTGTTCAACCAATCCATTGGACTCGCGCAGCCGCGGGCACTTGTCTCGCTCCACGGTGTCCAATTCTCCGAGGACGCGCGCACCTCATATCCCTGCGAGCGTGGCGCCGGCCTTCTGGTAGCAACCCCGGAAGGCTGGCGTCACAAATCCCACGACTCGCGGGGAAACATTTGGAGGTGTGTTGTGGCTTCCGATACCCGTGTGTCTTCCGTCGCCGCGTTTTCGTTCAACGATTGTTTGGTTGAAGGTGACCCCGTCCTGCAATCCCGCGCTCGCGCGATTCGCCGCCGCGCAATCCTGTTGTCCGTTCTCCTGCAAAGTCTGTTCGTCGGTGCGCTGCTGCTGTTCCCGCTTCTTGGACAAGGGGAACGCATTCCCATGCGAATTCTTGTGGAGCCGCCGCCGCTTCGCTTTGGCCATCACCACGAACCGGTCGGCGATCGCCGCACCGCGGCAGTAGCTCCCAAGCCGCGCTACTGCTTCGTGTGCAACTCTCCTCTGGAGCACGGTCGAACCGTCTCGCCGACGTCGGAGCAACGCAGCGATACGTCCGATGACGGCATTGATGTTGTCGGTGGGCCAGAAGGCAGTCCAATTGGCGTCATCGGCGCTTCGGAAGTCCCGCGAACGCCGGAGCAACCCGCTACGCCTGAAATCGTGGAACGCTTCGCAAAACCCAAGCGCATTCAGGTGACCTCCATCCAACCGGCTTTGCTGCTGCACCGCGTGGAACCTGTCTATCCCCCGCTCGGACTCCAGCTTCACAGAGAAGCTCGCGTCGAGTTGCACGCCATCATTGCTACTGATGGTTCGATTCAATCTCTGCAAGCCGTTTCCGGCGATCCGATTTTCTTTCGATTCCGCATTCGACGCAGTGCGCGAATGGCGCTATCGCCCTACCGTGCTCAATGGCCAGCCGGTGGAAGTCGAAACGCAAATTACCGTGGTTTACGCCCTGAATCGTTGAAGCTGGTTAGTGGTCCGACCAGGCTCACAGCATCGGTTCGCCGCTGTGTCGCGCTATCTCCGCCCGCGACACGTCGCGCAACCGCACCATCTCCGGCAAATGCCGTGGATCCCCTTCGGGGATTGCTCCTGCGGGATAAATCGGCGCCGACAATGTGATCGTCACTACCGTCGGTCTTGGCAGCCACGTGCCATCTCTCAAAAACCGGCGCGTCCCCATCAGCGACACCGGAATGACCGGCGATCCGGTCGCCACCGCCCCGCGGTACGCGCCCAACTGGAAGGGACGCACTCCTTCTTCCGGCACGAAGGTTCCCTCCGGAAAAACGAAAACGGAGTCGCCCTTGCGCAGCGCGTCTTCAATCTCATCGACCTGTTTCAGACGCGCGCCCGCGTCATGCCGGTTGAACGACAAATGCCCCATCTGATTCAGGAACGTGCCGATCATCGGCATGTCGTTCACTTCGCCCTTCGCCACGAACCGGTAGCTCACACCCAAACCCATCATCACCGGCAACACATCAAAATAGCTGGCATGATTTGCGGCGTACACCTTCGCGCCCGGAGTTTTCATATACTCCCGGCCCGCCACTTTCACTCGTATCCCGGCCAGGAAGAACAACACGTGCAAGGCCGCGCTGGTGAATCGCCCTGCCGCCTTTTCGTCGCGATACATCCGCACAATTGCCCACGACGGCACAATCCACAACACGAACACGATGATGAAGTACACCCCATACAGACGCCCCAGGCCCGTCTTTACCCAATTCCATGCGGTTGCGAACGCCTCTTTCACATACGTGCCCAGCCCCAGTCGCGCAATCTGCAACCATGCGGGAGGCTTGCCCGCCGCCAGCGTTCCGGCTACATACAATTGTTTCGTCTCGTCCCGCCGCAGCTTTCCGCTCGACGTCTTGGGAATGCTCCCTGGTGGAATCAGCTCCACGCGATCCGGCGGAAGCCCCAGCCCGGTCGTTACCTGCTCTGTGATCGCCGAAACCAACGCTGCGCGTTTCTTCGCGTCATCCGCGCGCGACTCCGCCACCACCACCAGCTTTTCCGTTCCTGTGGCCTCATCTTTCAACCCGAACGCCACCACACAGCCCTTGCGAATTCCCTCCGTCCGCGCCGCCAACTCTTCCACCTCATGTGGGTACAGGTTGCGTCCGCCCTTGATGATGATGTCCTTCACGCGCCCGGTAACGTAGATCTCGCCATCTGCCTGGTACGCGCGATCGCCGGAAGTCAGCCATGGATACTCGTCGGGCGGCGTTGCAGGGCCGCACGGCAACAGCTTTGCCGTCGCTTCCGGATTTCTAAAGTAGCCAGCGGTCGCCGATGGTCCGCGGAACCACAGAAATCCTTCGGTGCGCTCCGGCACCTCTCGTCCATCGTTGTCGACAATTTTCACTTCGTGCCCGCGACATCCGCGCCCGGACGAAACGAACGAAATCGTCGCTTCACCGTTACTGGCCGGAATCGCTTTGCCCTGCATCGTGAACGCGTCCCGTTCAATGCGATCCACCAGAGGCCCGCGCCCCAGCGGCGGGAACGTCACCCCGAGCGAGGATTCTGCCAAGCCATACACCGGCAACATCGCGCCGCGCTGGAATCCATTTTTTTCAAATCGCTGAATGAAGCGCTCCAGCGTCTCCGGATTCACCGGCTCCGCTCCATTCAACGCCGCTTTGCAGGAGCTGAGGTCCAGCCCTTCCGCTGCCTTCTCTGAGATTTTCCGCACGCACAACTCGTACGCAAAGTTCGGCGCCGCCGTGATCGTCCCCTTATGCTTGTGAATCGCCTGCAGCCATCGCTCCGGGCGCGTCAAAAACAGCAGCGGGGACATCACCACCAGCGGCACGCCATGCAGCATCAGCGTCAACCACGCCCCAATCAAACCCATATCGTGGTACAGCGGTAACCAGCTGATCCCCACATCTTCGGGACCCATCTGCAGCGCTTCCGCGATGCAGCGCATATTCGCCAGCAGATTCGCGTGCGTCAGCATTACGCCCTTGGGATCGCCCGTTGATCCGGACGTGTACTGCAGTAACGCCAGATCCGTGGACTTGCGAATCCGGCTGCCGCTCAAAAACGCCGGGAGCGCGCCCGGAGCGGGCGGTGGCACCTTTTCCGCGGCTTCCAGCAACTTTCCCGCGTCCACCACGTCCAGCAACGACTTCACGCGCGGCTTCAATAATTTCGCCACCGCTTCCGCGCGACGGAAGGTCAGCAGCAGGCACACTCCCGCGTTATTCAAAATTGCCGATTGCCGCTCTGCGTATTCTTCAATGCGATCGGCGCGAAATGGAGGATAGATCGGCACGGGCACCGCGCCCGCCAGCAGGATTCCCACGTAACAAATAAAAAACTGCCGCGAGGTCGGCAGCATCAGCGATACGCAGCCTCCCGCCGGCACGCCGCGCCGCGCCAGTTCCTCCGCGCATTTCTGGCCCGCTGCGTACAATTCGCCGAACGTCAGCGTGTAGTGGTGCTCGCCCTTTTCGTCGTCTTCGGTGATTAGTAGATGAGTGCGCTCGGCGTCGTGTATTCCGCGATGACGAATCACTTCGATCAGTGTCTGCGCCGTCTCAATGATCGACTGCGACGGACCACCTTGGCCCACCGCAGTGCCGCGCACTTCCAGAGCGGAAGGCTCTTCGCTATCTACTATGGGCGCGCCGGGAGCCGCCAGAATCGCCTGCACCAATTCTTCCGGGGTGCTCGCTTCCGCCGTCAGCGTATCCGGCAGGCGCACATCGAACGCCGCCTCCAGGCGGTTCAACAATTCCACCCGTTCCAGGCTGCCCAGCCCTAAGTCCCGATCGAGATTGGAGGTCGCGCCCAGTTCTGCGACGGCTCCGTGGCTGCCCAGCTCTTCCAGCAAGCCGCGAATCACGTCGAGTACGCGCTCTCTTACTCCAGGGAGATCCAGCGACGCGGGCGTGGAAGTGGTGGCCAACTTGTATTCAATCCTCAACCCAAGATTGCGAATGCACTACGGTATCACGGGAATTTAGGGCTGGCTGCGACCCGTCTACGAAGATCTCTGGTTCAACGCGTAACCCACCGGCAGCAACGCGGTGGACAAATCCACCCCGCTCAAATCCGCTTTGCTCAGGTTTGTTTCTCTCAACACCGCGATGCCCATGTCTGCGCCCGCGAACGTCGCTCCATCGACGACGGCATCGCGGAAATTCGCGTTTCGCAACATGGCCTTCCTGAAGTTCACCTGGCTCATGTCGCAGCGAAAAAACTCCACGCCGCTTGCTTGCGCTTCGCTCAAATTCGCTCCGGCCAGCATCGCTTCGGTCATGTCCGTGTTTCGCAAGTCGGCCTTATGCAGATTCGCTCCTGACAGATCGGCCCCCGGCAGCCGGGCCTTTCGCAGATCGCTGCCAGACAGGTTCGCGTTGCGCAGAATCGCTCCCGCCAGATTCACCTGTTGCAAATCCGCGCCCGAAAGGTCCGCGCCCTCCAGGTTGGCCCGCGCTCCGCCATCAGCCCCGGAGAAAAACCGCGTATGCGCCTCCAGGATGTCACTCACCTTTTTTCCATTAAATGTCAGACGACTCAACTTCCTCAGTCCCATAAACCCCTTCTAATTGTTTGCGGTCTAAGCTTCTAGTTTACCGGAACTCCCAACCGCCGAAAACCCGCTCGCCTGGGCACAGCGCCTTTAGCGCCCTCGTTCTCCGAATGTGCTACTCTGCAAATTCCAGTTGATCTGCGGGTCTGATACCCTGATGCGCCTCCGTCTCCTCCTCGCACTCTTTTGCACCATCTTTGGTTTAGCGAAAGTCTTGCCCGCTCAGGACGAAGAAACCGAAATCGTCGCCAATCTCGCCGCTGGCCGCGTGATCATCCATGTCACGCGCGATGCCATCGTTTTCGGAGCCATCGATCATCCCCTCGAAGCCAAATCCGTCCCGCCTCGTGTCGCCGAAATCGACCACTCCCACGTCGGTGTTTTCTTTGGCGCATCCGAATGGCAGCTCTCCGCTTCTCCCAAAGCCATCCGCTTGGACCATGACATTACCGCGATCTATGCACCCAATCCGCACTACGCTGGACCCAGCGACAGCGGTGAGAGCGACCTCGAACAAATGGGTTTGGGCATGCTCGAGAAGCTGCGTCCCCTCGTCTCCCAGCTTCATCACAAGATCGACCTCGGTCCCGACGAGCCGATCCTCGAAATCGTTCTGATCGGCTATGGCCCGCGCGGCTATGGTCCCGAAGTCTGGTTGATGGACTACCGCGTCGAGCAGACCCAAGTCAGCTCACGCGAAAACTATCTTTCCACTCGCCCTTTGCGTCCGCGCTTTACGCAGATTTACCCGCCCGGCAAGCACGATCCGCATGTTCCCGTCGAAGTTCGCTATCCCGCATCGGAGCAGGACGTGCCGATGCTCGGACTGATCCAGCAGAATGATCCCCGCATCGCCAAGTTGCGCGGCGACGCCCGTTTCGCCAAAGTGATTGACCTGATTGACCACGGCCAAGCCAACAAGGCCGTCACTCAGGACGCCGAAGATTTTATGCGTGCTTTGCTGCCCATGCTCGCCGGAAATCGTTCCTTCGTGCAAGCCACCATCGGCGAAGACGCGGGCTTCAAGTGGGTTGTTCCACCTTCAGAGCCAGTCGACAAGAAGCAAAAGGCGGCGGAGGACAAGGATCGTCCGCCCGACGCCCCGACCCTGCGCAGGCGCCCCGACCCCAACTAAGCTCCTCGCTAAACTCTACTTAGGAATCGGCCCTGACCTCGTCCGCAACGGCCGTGCCGACCGTGATCTCGTCGCCACGATGCAATGTTCCGCCGCGTTTCACGCGACACAACGTGCCGCGCCGCCCTTCCATCGCCGCCATCAACCCTGGCCGCACCAACTCCAGCTGTTCGCACGGTTCGCAAGCCAGGCTCACTTCCAGCTCAACCTCGCCAACTTTCAAAATCTGCCCCACGCGCAACGCATTCACGTCGATTCCCGACGTCGTGATGTTTTCCCGAATAATCCCCGGCTGCAGTTGGAACGCATTCAGCGTGTCTTCATCGACCATCAGCACCTGCCGTCTGCCATTGGGCCGCGCGTGCGCACAACCTGCAAAACCGGCATTCTCGATCACCTCAACACTCTCGAGTTCTTCCATCGCCGCCCGCTTCTTCGGGCGCCGAAATAAATGCACGATTTTGCCCATCGTCAGTCTCCGGTGGCCGTTCGCGAAGCGTGCGCTGTGCCAATGTCTCGACGGTAGTGCATTCCGTCGAAGTGAATCTTCCCCGCAGCCTCGTATGCCTTTTTCAACGCCTCAGCCAGCGTTCCGCCCGTCGCGGTTACGCCCAGCACCCGGCCCCCGCTGGTTACGATCTCGTTTCCCGCACGTTTTGTCCCGGCATGCAGCACTTTCGTGTCCGCTACCTTTGCCGCCTCATTCAAGCCAGTGATTACCTTGCCGCTCTCAAACTGCCCCGGATACCCGCCCGACGCCAGCACCACGCACGCGCTCGCTCCCGGCTTCCAACGCAGCAGTTCAGGCTGCAGCTTCCCGGTTGCCGCCTGCATCAATACTTCCGCCAAATCGAAATCCATCCGCGCCACGATCGCCTGGGTTTCCGGATCGCCCAGCCGGCAATTGAATTCCAGCACCTTTGGCCCATCCGCGGTCAGCATCAATCCCACGTACAAGAATCCCACGTAGCGGATTCCATCCTTGCGCAACCCCGCGAACGTGGGTTCCACAATTGTGCGCAGGATCGTCTCGCGTAATGTCTCCGGAAGTAGCTCATCGGAGGAATACGCACCCATCCCTCCCGTGTTCGGGCCTTGGTTATTATCAAATACCCGTTTGTGATCCCGCGTCGGCGCCAACATCGCGTACTTCGTCCCGTCCGTCAGCACGATGAACGACAGTTCGTCTCCCGCAAGCGTCTCCTCCAGCATTACCCGCTTGCCGCCTTCGCCCAATTCGCCTTTTTCCAGCGCCCGCTCCAGAAACGCCGTCGCTTCGTCCGGGTCGTTCGCCAGGAACACGCCTTTTCCCGCGCACAATCCATCTGCCTTGATCACCACCGGCCAATCCACGGAGCACAACGCCGCATACGCCTCGCCGGGTGAATCGTACGCACCGTACATGGCGCCGTCGGAATGTTGTGCCGTTGCAGAAACTCTTTTGTGAAGATTTTGCTGCCCTCCAGTCGCGCAGCGCTCTGCGTCGGACCCACGATCGGCCATCCTCTTTGCTCGAACGCATCCACCAGACCATTCACCAGCGGCAGCTCCGGCCCCACTACCGTCAAATCCGGCCGCAAGGATTCGGCCAGCCGGTTTATGGCCGCCACGTCTCCCGGGTCACCCGCGACAATCTCCGCTTCCTCCGCGATTCCGCCATTCCCCGGAACGCACCAGAGTTTCTCCACCTGTTTACTTTGCCGGAGTTTCCACACCAGCGCGTGCTCGCGCCCGCCTCCGCCGACTACCAGAATGTTCATTTGCTGGCCCTCATGCGCAACGTATCGAACGATAGTGCGCTCGGCACTCACTGTCAAATCCGCCCCAAAGGGCGCAGAATCCGCAATGAAGCGCGCAACGGTAACTTTATGGTACTATTTATTATTTAGTTACTAGATCAGGCTTACGGCCCGAAAACTTCCTACGCGCTCGCTGCGCGGATCGGGATCGTCACACCCGCCGATGCATCCGACGAGGCCAGCATGTGGCAACGTCCATCAAAAATCCCGCCCGGGTCCACCACCATGCATGGCGCATGAACTTCCCCGGTCACCACTCCCTTGGGTTCAATCTCCACGCGGCCTTTCGCAAAAATCACTCCGTCAAACCGCCCGGAAATCACCACGCGATTTCCTTCGATCTGGCCTTCGACCATCGCATTCTCGCCCAGAATCACAGTCTGGTCGGAGATGATATTGCCCTTCAGTTTTCCGTCGATGCGGAACGTTCCGGACACCGTCAGCGTGCCCTCAAAAGTTGACGCCCTGATCGATGAAGCCAGTCCATTCTTCACCGTCACCCGGCTTCGATACTCCCGGCCACTTCCATGCCATCGCAGTTCCCCCAGTGTCTGCTTCCACTTTATGCGGGCGGAGAACGAAGTCAACGAGTGAAACTCACAGCGTTGTCGAATGAAATTCCTGATCGGAAGAGCAGTGCGCTACTTCATCAGTCGATCGTAGATGCCCATCAACTGGCTCGCGTCATAATACTCCAGCACGATCTGCCCCGGACGCAATCTGGTTTTCTCGCGCAAGAAAATCTTCGTTCCCAAATGCCGTTGCAGTTCATCCAGCGCTTCCCGAATATTTGGATCCACGTGCATTTCCGTCGGTGCTTTGGCGCCCTCGCGAACGCCGCGACGCCAGCCGCTCGATCTGCCTCACCGTGAGCCCTCCGCGTGCTGCTCGGTGTGCATACCGCATGCGCAACGCCGGATCGGGCACCGCCAGCAAAGCGCGACCGTGCCCTGCGCTCAGCTTTCCTTCTTCGATCCAATCCTGAATCGTCGGTTCCAGCTTCAGCAGGCGAATCGAATTCGCGACGGTTGTACGGTCCTTGCCGGTTCTCTCCGCTACCGCTTCCTGCGTCAATTGCATTTCATCCATCAACCGCTCAAATGCGCGCGCAGCTTCGATGGCGTTCAGATCCTCTCGCTGGATGTTCTCCACCAGCGTCATTTCCAGCGCCAGAGCATCCGGAACATGCCGGACTATCGCGGTGACCTTCGTGAGTCCGGCTCGTTGCGCTGCTCGCCAACGTCGCTCGCCGGCAATCAGTTGATAGCGGTTGCCGATTGGCCGCAGCACCAGGGGCTGGATGATTCCGCTGGCTTGGATGGAGCGTGCCAGTTCGTCCAGAGCCTCTTCGCGAAATCGCGTTCGCGGCTGGTAAGGACTGGGCTCAATCAGATCGATGTCGATCTGGTTCGGACTCGATTGCGCTTCCGTGTTGGCCGCAATTGGCGACAAGGCGGGTGCGGCCGCAGCTCCACCCGACGTTACGGCAACGGCTGGCATTGATGCTGGTGGTGGCGCGACTGGCGGCTCAGGCTCCCGAATGAGCGCTCCGAGCCCCCGTCCCAAGGCGTTTCTCGGCATTGGCGATTACCTCCTGTGCAAGCTGTGTGTACCCTTCTGCACCCTTGCTATGTATGTCATAGAAAATGATTGGTTTACCGAAACTTGGGGCTTCCGCCAAGCGGACGTTGCGCGGGATCAGGCTTTGGAATACCTGCGTGCCAAAGAAGCTGCGCAAGTCCGTTGCAACCTGACGCGATAAACTGGTCCGCTCATCGTACATCGTCAGGAGAATTCCTTCGATTTCCAAGGTGGGATTCAGTGTTCGCCGGATGCGCATCAGCGTATCCAGCAATTCCGATACGCCTTCCAGCGCCAGGTATTCGCACTGGATCGGCACCAGCACCGCATCCGCAGCTACCAGTGCATTCAAAGTCAGCAAATCCAGCGCGGGAGGGCAGTCCAGCACAATGAATTTGTAAGCTTCGCGAACTTCACGAAGAAATCCCTGCAACTTGTACTCGCGGCTATCTGCCAGCACCAACTCAACTGCAGCTCCTGCGAGGTTTTTGTCGGCGGGGACGACATCTAACCCATCCACTTGCGATTTCTGCACAATTTTGTCAAAAGGCTCGCTCAGAATCAGTGCATGGTACAACGTTCTGCGGGAAGGATCCTTGGGAAAGCCAATCGCGGCCGATGCATTTGCTTGGGAATCGCAATCCACCAGAAGGGTTCGTTGTTCAGCGGCGGCAAGGCAGGCAGCCAGATTGACTGCAGTCGTGGTCTTTCCGACCCCACCTTTTTGATTTGCAACTGCAATGACCCGGGCCAAGCGCTCCCCCCGTGAGGCAAAATAACACCCGCTACGAACGCAAGCAAGGTGTTTCACGTGGAACGCTGTTCGAAACCAGAAATTTCTGTTGAAATTCCCCGACGCTCGATTCGAATGGATATTTCTTCCAGTTCTGACATCCCGAGGTTCCACGTGGAACCAAACCGCCGATCTCCAAATTACACTGAGGTGTGGCGACGGGACACTCTCTACGTTTCACGTGGAACAAGCTGGCTCGATATCTGCTGGAGAGATAAGTAAGGTAGATTTACAAGCAGCTCGAATTGTTTGTGACAGAACTGAGTGCGCGTGTTTCACGTGAAACAACAGACTGGTTCTAAGTCCCTCGGCGCTTGGCGTTCCACGTGGAACGACCTCACTTCGTGGCGGTCGCTTCCTCGCTGCGACGACTTCCGACCAAAATATAGCGTCTCAACGATTGTGGCACCGCAATCGGCTCTTGCCACTCCCACTCCGCCGACTTCTTCGCTTCGTCCAAATCACGGCCCCCGATCCACAGTACCACTCGCTTCGCCGCAACCTCGCGCGAACCGGCCCAAGCCAGAAACGGCCCAAAGTCGCCAAGCGCCCTCGAGCATACGAAATCCAGCGGCGCCAGGTCCTCGCCCAGCTCCTCGTACCGGCTGATCAACACTTTGGCGTTCTTAAGTTCAAGATCGCGAAGCACTTCCGCCAGAAATGTGCCCTTCTTGATGTTCGATTCCACCAAAAACAACTCCAAATCCGGGTGCAGAATCTTCAAAGGAATGCCGGGAAATCCGGCGCCCGAGCCAATGTCGGCGAGCCGACCGGCTGTCAGACCCGCCGACACTCCGCCATACATGGACTCGCAGAAGTGACGAACTAGTATCTCCAGGGGGTCGCGAATTGCCGTCAGATTCAGCTTCTCATTCCAGCGTTGTAAAAGTGCGATATATTGTTGAATCAAAGCAACTTGCGTCGCACTCACGGTAACGCCAAATTGCTCCAGCGAGTGCCGAATGGTCTCCTCGCTCAATCCCTTGTTCTGTGCTGTTGTCATTTCGGTAACATTCCTGTAATCTATTGATAAGAATCGGGTTGTTGCTGATTCTGGGGGTGTAAAAGGAACTTCGACCCCGCCACCCCAGCCACCGCGTCGATCGTGGCGTGCCAGATAATAAGTGGCGCTAGCGTTCCCGTCGCGATTCGCACCGCGCCAAACACCAGCCCCAAAACCGACGTTCCCGCTACTCCGCTTGGACCCTGGTAAGTATGCGCAAGTCCGAACAATATGGCGGTGATGAGCACCACGCCCCATCCCGGAATGCCCGCGCGGTGCAACGCGGCCACCGCGAACCCCCGGTACAGAAACTCCTCGCAGATTCCGGCGGTAATCGCCAAAGCGAAGAACGGCGGAAACTCAATCTGTGTGCGCGGCAAAATCCGTTCGGCAATTCTTCTGAGAAACTCCGGCGCGGCACCCTCCATCTTTCCGATCCGCCGCAGATTGAACCAGTGCAAAAAACCCAGCAACGCCGCCCCGCCCAGCCCAACCGCTACGACCAACGAAGCCGGCTTGCCGATCAGTCCCAACTCCTGAATGGTCAGATGCCGCTCAAGACACCGCCAAAGAACCACGCCCGCCAAAATCCACTGAAATCCGATGGTCGCCGCATACAACGAGATTCGGTCCTTCGCGTTCATCGCCGGCAGCGCCAACAATCGCTGCAATCGTACGCGCCCCCTCCACGGAAGCACCACCGCCATAAATCCCAGAATCAACCAGAAATCCCAAGGCATCCCGCGATCAGAACATTTTCTTACGACCGCTGGCAAGTGAACTCCCGGACAGTGTTTCCCGCCCAACGTCCGCGGCATCTCACGCATATAATGTTGGTCCACGAATCGAGGTGAGGCTTGAGCGAACCGGTGAAGTTGACTGCGATGGTCAAGGCCGCAGGTTGCGCCGCAAAATTAAATCCCGCCACGCTGGACGCGATCCTGCGTCGCCTGCCGCAATCTTCGCACCCCGATGTTCTCGTGGGATTTGGCACCAACGACGACGCCGGCATCTATCGCATCGACGACCAGCGCGCACTGGTGCAAACCGTCGATTTTTTCACGCCGATCGTCGACGATCCCTTCACGTTCGGACAAATCGCCGCCGCCAATGCGCTGAGCGACATTTATGCCATGGGCGGCAGGCCCATCTCTTCACTAACCATTGTCGGTTTTCCGGAAAAGGGCGATCCCGGAATTCTCGAGCAAATCATTCGCGGCGGTTTGAACAAAATGGATGAAGCGCAATGCGCGGTGATCGGCGGCCACTCCATTCGCAACGAAGACATTTTGTTTGGCTACGCCGTTACTGGACTCATCGATCCGCGAAAAATTTGGCGAAATGTCGGCGCGCACACAAATGACATTTTGTTGTTCACAAAATCGTTCGGCACCGGTTTGCTCGCAACCGCCATCAAGAACGGCAGAATTTCGTCCGAAGCGCATGATGCCGTTCTTGCGTCGCTCCGCGAATTGAATCGCAATGCTGCCGAAGCTCTGCACGCCGTCGAATCCGAATTTCCATCCTGCATTCACGCGGTTACGGATGTCACCGGCTTCAGCCTGCTCGGCCATGCGCGGGAAATGGCTCTGGGCGATCCCTCGTCCGGAATTCCCGCCGTCTCCCTGCAGATTCATTCGAACGCGCTGCCGATTCTGCCTGGCGCAATGGATGCCGCCCAGGCAGGCTATGTCTCCGGCGGATTGAAAAACAACCGCGCATTCATTGGCGATTGCGTGCAATTTGCTCCGAGCGTCTCCGAAGAGATGCGCTTGCTGTGCTTCGATCCGCAAACATCGGGCGGCCTGCTGATTGCCATCGACCCGTCGCGAGTGGATCGCGCGATTCAGGAATTTTCCGCGCGCGGCCTGCGAGCCACCGCCATCGGCCGCGTCATTGCAAAGACCTCTCCACTCATTCAGGTAAACTGACCGCCGCATGGACACCATTACTCACGGTATTGCCGGAGCGCTGATCGCCAAAGCCGTCTGCGGTGGCGACGATCTCATCCCGCCTGTGCCGGTCACCCGGCGCCGCATCATCACCTGGAGTCTAATGCTCGGCGCAATCTTTCCCGACGCCGACGTTTTTCGCGACATGTTCTCGCGCAACGAATTGCTGATGCTCACCTGGCATCGCAGCATCACCCATTCCGTGCTTTGCCTGCCCATCTGGGCGGCGCTTCTGGCGGCACTGACGCAAGCAATTGCGCGTTGGCGTAAGTGGCACGCCCCTTCGTTCGTAACTTTGTTTTTCCTGTTTGCCACGGGGATCGCCAGCCACATCGTTCTCGACCTCGCGACCACGTTCGGCACCATGATCTGGTCGCCGCTGGAATGGTCGCGCCCGGCCTGGGACATCCTGTTCATCGTCGATTTTTCCTTCACCGCGATCTTGCTTGTACCCCAATTGCTGGCCTGGACGTTTCGCGATCCCTAAGCAGCGCATGCGCCGCGCCATCGTGATGAGCCTGTTGTCGATCATGGCTACCTTGGCGGTCGGCAAATTCGCTCAATACGTCAGCGCGCCAATTTCCAACGCAGCCGTACTGGCAGTGGCGGCACTTTTAATCGCGCTGTTCCTCACTCCTGCAATCACCGGCTGGGCTTCGGACATTTCCTACAGGCGATGGAATCAAGCGGGCTTGGCTTTAGCGGTAGTCTATTTCTGCGGTGCGCTCTATGCCCATCACGCCGCGCTCAATCGTGTCCGACAGTTCGCGCAACGCGAGAACATTCATGTCGATTCCATCGGCGCTCTGCCGTTTCCGCCGACACTTTGGCACTGGGACGGCCTGATCCGTAGCCCTCGCGGCGTTTACGAATTGCGCATGGACCTGAGCCAGTCCAACCCAAACGCGCCCATTCAGGACACCTACTATCCCGATGCGTTCTCAAATTCCTACATAGACTCCGCGCGCCGTCTTCCCGAAGTGCAAACCGTCTTGTGGTTCGCGCGCTTTCCGGTCACTCGTTTTCACGTGGAAAACGGCACCGCCGTCGTCGAGTTTCTCGACCTGCGCTTCCCGCAGATTCGCCCGGACCGGCCCGCGTCGTTTGTCTATCAGGTTCGATACGCAAAGGATGGAAAACTCGAATCGCAAGGCTGGCTGGGCCGTTGACGCCAACCAGAGTGTCGGGCAGTCCGTTTACTTCTTAGGCGTGCTCGCCGGTTTTTCCGGATGAATCACCACTTGCCGTTCGTCGCCTGTCCCGACGCTCTCCGTTCGAATCCCCGCCACATCGCGGAGCGCCAGATGCACCACCCTACGCTCCCGCGGATTCATCGGGTTCAACGTAAACGGCTGTCCCGACGCCAATACCCGTTCCGCGGCGACACGCGAGGTCACTTTCAGTTCTTCCAGGCGCAAGGCGTGGTAACCGGCGCAGTCCACGTGGATTTTGTCGTGATACGCCACGTCCAGCCCCAGCGACCGCAGCAATAAGTGCTCGATCGCCTTCAGCACCTCGCCATTTCGCGCCAAAATCAGGTCGCGATCCTTGCCGTCCAGATCGACCAGAACTTCTGCGTCTGTTGCGCTAGCTGTTGCATCCGCCTCCGCGGTTCGAACGCGCACGCTCAATTCCAGATGGCTGCTGCGAATGATCGATTGCAGCAACTCGCGCACGGCCGCGGACGTGGCCTCGCGATCCAGCTTTCCATTACTCACTAGATTCTTGTTCATAAACGCCCGTACACAGGTACTGCAGCCGGGGGGATCGCCAAAATTACTTCTTTGGTCGAACCACCTTGGCTTGGGCGGGAAGTGGGTGGGTCCGGGTCAGATACCACTGCTGCAAAATGCCAACCAGACTGCTTGTTAGAATATATAACGCCAAGCCGCTGGAAAAAGGGAAAACTACGAACGAAACGGAAAACATGATCGGCATGAACTTCATCATCTGCGCTTGTTGCGGATCGCTGATCTGCATCGGCGTCATGCGCGACACCAGGTACATCGACAATCCCGACCGTTATCGGCAATATGTAATACGGATCCTTGGACGCCAGGTCGTTAATCCACAACCACTTGGCGTGACGCAGCTCGATGGCATAGCGCAACGCGGTATTCAATCCAAACCAGATCGGCATCTGCACAAACATCTGGAAACAGCCGCCCACCGGATTGATTCCCTCGCGCTGGTACACCGCCATCACTTCCTTATTCATTTCGGCTTTGCGCGGGTCGTTCAGCTTGTACTTCTTATAGCGTTCCTGGATCTGCTTGATTTCCGGGCCCACCCGCTGCATTTTCATCGTGGTTTTGTAGCTGGAAATGCGCAGCGGAAACAACAGCGTGTTGATCACCAGGGTCAGCACCACAATCGCCCAGCCCCAGTTGGGAATATATTTGTGCAGCCACTTCAACCCGTGGAACAACGGGTCCGCAATGAATTCCAGCCAGCCAAACTGCACCAGCGAATTCAGCGGCGGCCTCATCGCTTTCAGATCGTCGTAGTCCTTCGGACCCACATAGACGCGCAAGTCCATCGGCCGGTTCGAGCTCGCCGCCGCCACTTCCGGAACGGCCTCCGCTTTTTGTTGGCCATCCACCGTATCGGGTGCCACGAGCGCCAGTAGCGCGTTTCCAGTGGTGTCGACAACGAATTTGCCGGCGGCAGAAACGTGGCCGTAAAATAGCGATCTTCGATCCCGGCAAACGCCTTCCCGCCCTGCCAGGAACTTCCCCATTTTTCCAGGTCGTCCAGCTTCTTGTACGGCAGGCTGGTCAGCTTCCCGTTTTCGCTGGAGTACACCATCACCGTCTCGACGGGCACCGGATTGGTCACCGTCAAATCGCCAAAGCCGCCGCGCCAGGCCAGCCCCGCCAGTATCGGGCTACCATTCAGTTTTGCGGTCGTCGTGGTAGTCACCACATAGGAATTTTCAAAGTGAAACTGCTTGGTGATGTCCAGGTGGCCGTCGCTCCACTCGAACGTAATGTCCGCAGGCGCCTTGATCGCCACGCCCGGCTGCATCGCCGTGTCGCTGGTCAGTTTATATAGGCCCGTGTTCGCGGCATTCTGCAGGTTGGCGTCATCCAGCATCAGCGAAAACGGCCACGCTCCCAATTGCTGCGAAGCCTGCGGATGCACCACGTCCAACACGCGCTGCGGCTTGGAATCGTCCATGTACTTCTTCAGTTGCCAGCTCTTCACCACCGCGCCGCGATTCGCAAATTCCACGCGATACAGATCGCTTTCCACCACAATCGTGCGCTCTTCGGAATCGCTTATCGCCGCCACGTTCACTGGTTTCGCTGGCTCCGTTGCTTTCGCGGTCGCAGTAGATGCGTTGGAAGTCTCTGCGGGGTTCGTCATCGCCGGGCGTAGCGGGCGCGGTTTGCGCGGGATGATTCGCTTGCGGCAAATTCTGTGGCGGCTTCGGTCCAAAGTACTTTGTCCACACCAGGAACACGATCATCGAGAGCAACGACGCCACCAGAATGCGCAGCTCCGGCGTGAACTTGTCTTTATTTCCGCCGGTAGGCACCGGCGTCATGGGAGGCAGGCTCACAGGCGCACCTCCGGGGTATTGGCACTAACCATAGTCGAATGCATCTCTTCGCATTTCTCCGGAACTGGATCGAATCCAAATTTTCTTGAAAATGGCTGGCAACGCGCCAGGCGCTTCAGGCCCAGCCACACTCCGCGGGCTACGCCAAACCGCTCGATCGCCTCGTACGCATAACGCGAACAGGTGGGCTCAAAGCGGCACGACCCCGCAAACAGTACGGACAGGTAGGCCTTGTACACCCGCAACGCAAAGAGCGCCGCGCGCACCCCGGCCGGTTGTGGCGTGGGGTTCACGACAGCTTCAGCAGCCGCAGCAGGTCCTGCGTCAACGCAGGCAACGCAGCCGTGGCTACCGTGCTCTTCGGATGTATGACGATGTCCCATCCCGCGGGTATCTCCTGCCGGTGGCAGCGCACAATTTCCCGTAGCCGGCGCCGTATGCGGTTCCGGACCACCGCGCCACCCAGTGCCTTTTTGATGCTGAAACCGAACCGGCTGACCTGCAGCGAATTGGCTCGCGCAAACACCGTGTAGTGGGCGCTGGATCGTCGTTTGCCCGAGCGGTATACCGCGTCAAACTCGCCTCGACGCACCAGGCGCGCTTCCCGCGGAAACATCAGCGGAGCGGCTGGCACCGAGGCCTCCAGGCCGTCGCTATTTCTCGGTGGGCGTAAGGCGATGGCGGCCCTTCTTGCGGCGCGCCGCAAGGACTTTGCGGCCTCCGGCGGTCTTCATGCGCGAACGAAATCCGTGAACCTTGGCGCGGCGGCGCTTCCGCGGTTGATATGTACGCTTTGGCAAAACAGCCCCCTCATCGTTAGATACAGCCCTTCCGGATACCGCGCAGTTTCCCGTAGCGCAGAACGCACACTCCAGCGACATGCCGGAGACGGAAACGCGAAATGTTCCAGGTCAGGCCCACTGCCTGTGCTCGGCAGTTTCGAATCTCTTAGTGTACTTGCCGCCTCCGTGCAGGGTCAAGAAAACGCGAGGTAAGGTTACAGGGCGGGGAAAAGTGATACACCTCGAAGCGTCGCAGACCCTGTTGCAAGCTCCACCAAAACCTCGGTCGTGAGTACCTATTCTGTTAGGTCAAATGTCAGTTAGAATCCCCTTGACATGCTAAACGGTGACGACAAGAAAACATTCTATGCTCTCCGTGTTTTGCGAGATGTGGTTGATAAAGATCAACGTCCGATCATTATCTGGATCGGTGCGGGCGCTAGTAAATGGTGTGGTTACCCAACCTGGAAAGAAACAGCACAGGAATTTCTAAAGAACTTTAGAAGATACGAGCCTTCTTTTGACAAGAACAAAGCTGAAATGCTCTTTAGGGATGCTCAGTTCCCAGAGCTTTTCGAACTGTTTAAGGGCACAAACCCTCAAAGATACAACAGGGAAATGGTATCGACGTTTGGTGCTCGTAGTACAACGCCGGTTTATATGCGTTTTCTCAACGAAGTGAGAGCTATTTCGCCGATCAAAATAATTACCACCAACATCGATGAAACGTTGGAGCATAATCTCACCGCCAATAGCGTTCAGCGGTCGGACTTGGAACACTGTCTGAACTTACTTGGACCTGATCAGACTTTCATTGCGAAGATTCACGGTTCTATTAGTTCACTGAACTCCATCATATTTACCTCTACCGACTACCGCGACCTCCTAGCGAACTCCGGATACTTGAAAACTCTGCAACTTATTTTTGCCCAGGCTACAGTCGTTTTTGTTGGATATAGTTTGCGTGACAAATACCTGTTGGATATTTTTTCTGGCGTCTGTGGACTTAAGCCACTGTTCGGAGACGGGCCACATTTTATAGTCTGCACTGACGAATTTAACGATTTGCCCGACAGCGTGATGAGTATTCGATACACACTCGATCCCTATGCAGACCACCGATCAGCGATAACTGTTCTCGACATTATAAGAGTGGTGCGAACTGGTGGGACTGTTTGGTTTTCACCTGAAGACAAATCACCAGTCCAGGCGCAGGAGCTGAAAAGCTCTTACTACATATCCGATATCGTTCCACCGGGAGTTTGGACGACAAGTTTCTCGTTGGAGCTTGGTAGGCCTGGGGGTCTACCTCCTGTTAATGGAATCGTCGGCCAAGGATTCGATGATTCCGAACTTCCAGATAAGACACCTGTGGCGATGCACGACATCACCGTTGGACTAATTTCATTCGATCAAATCTATGACGCCCAAGGTCAACGCGTCCGCAAGACTTCAGGCGGAACCTGGTCCGAATACGTTTATGACTCGTCCGGCAACGTACTCGGCGAATACAAGAACCAGGTTGGCTGGCTGGTGGCTTACGTCTACGCCAACGGTCACTTCGTCGCTCAATATCAGAACAACACGACCTACACTGTCTTCGCCGACCATCTTGGCTCTACGCGTTTGCTTACGAATCTCAACCAGAGCGTCGCTGATTCTCTAGACTACGATCCCTTCGGCCAGCAGATCGCTGGCGACACCGGCACAACTCACAAATTCACCGGCAAAGAACGAGATGCCGAATCCGGCAACGACTTCTTCGGGGCCAGGTACTACGCCAGCTCAATGGGTAGATGGTTGAGCTCAGATCCGATTCATACTAGGTTCGATCGCCTGCTTGATCCTCAGAAACTAAATCTGTATTCATACGCAAACAACAATCCGCTCGCCTTGATTGACCCAGATGGTGCAGATCCGGTAAAGGTCCTTCAAAGGCCGTATGCTGTCTCCGGGGCAAACGCGGTGGAAGCATGGAATAACGCAAAGTCACAGAATCCAAACTCAGCCAAAGCCCGAGGACAGACGAATTGGGGATCGTTCACGGCGACGTACAAGACGCATTCGACATCAAAAACTGGAAATGGAAGCACCACGGTCAAGGAGACTGTCTCAGAGGCGCACGTTACAACAGACGTCACCGTGTCCACGCCAATATGGACCGGCAGGGATCAAGCACCCCCCGACGAACAGAAGCAATGGGATAGCTTGCTCGGAAATCTTAAGGACCACGAACAAGGTCACGTCGATATCGTTCAGAAAAATGTCGATCAAGTTCAGGAAGAACTGAATGGAGCGACCGGACAAGGGACTGGTCCTACCCAAAAGGATGCGGTTGATGCTGCGAGCAAGGACGTCAACAGAAACGTCAACCAGCAACTCAGTCAGGCCGAAGCCACAACCCAAAAGCAGAGCGATGCTTACGATGTTCAGACTCAAAACGGAGCAATTCCAAGGGACAAGAAGCCATGAAACAAACAATAGTGCGATGGATGTTCCCACTTTCTGTGTTGCTGCTAGCTGTCCTTGGCGTACTAGGTGAAGAGCCCGACAGCATGGTTGTTCGACTCATAGTTCGACAGATAAGTGTTTGTTCGGCGGACCGTACTCTCGAACTCGAGGCCGTCATAACCAATAATAGCGGAACTCCAATCGACTTTACGCCGGACGGACTCAATTACGGACTTGAGTTGAGCAGAAAAGAGGCCAGTGGCAAGGAACTGCGTCGCCATATCGTTCGTGAAATCGAACCAGATCTTTGGCAAACTGTAGGCCCAAGGCAGACAATTATAGTTCCGTTCAAGGAATCACTGGCGGATCCATTCTTTAACACGCCGGGATTTTACACAATTATCGTGAGATATGGATCCTACCGGAGAAAAGGTGGTGTTGTTCGGTTTGAAGGAGTTATTGACTCGAATAGCGCCCTGTTCGAAATACAGCCCTGCCGAATACCTGAGTGACAGAGCAAAGGACATCCGAATCGCTTGCAACAGACACCGAAAGCAGGTCCTCCGACAAAGGCGAAAGGGATAGGCGGACAGTTTATTAATCTAGCTCTTCCTACAACTACACTTCCAAAAGTCTCTGATCCGCGATCTACATGCCACCCCGCCACGACCCGCTACAAGTTCGACATGCCGTGAAAATCCAGAATCTCACGCCATACCACCAGTTCCGATAATAACTATCCAAAACTCTGGAGAACCGACACCCATGCCCCGCGACTCGAAAAACGAAGACTTCCGACCATCAATCTTCACCGGAATCGCGGAATCGCGCGAGCGCCTTCCGTGGTCGAAAGGAATTTAGGGACAGACGAAACGTTTGCTACTTTCTTTGAAAATGACGACCACAGAACTAACAATCTCCTTAGCAATCAATTTCTCTGGCCAACCGCATCTCTTCCCTACTTCCGCCAAGCGCATCAATACACCGCGCCCTTGCAGCGACGCTGCGTCCTTCTCCGCCGAATGAAGGTGCCCATGCTCTTAGGGTCGTTCGTAGAGCTCTTTCCAGAATGGCGGTCCAATTAGCGAACAGCACGGATCGCAAAGCTTGATTCAGAATTTAGCAAGCTGTATCACTTTTCCCGCCCTGTAACCTATCCCGTCAAGAAAGCCCCCGAGTATTACGCACTGAAGGCGAAGCCCTAAAGCTGGGCATCGGTGCACAGCGTTGGTAGCGTGGGTCGAAATATTCTGTCTACGCCGTATAGCCTCGACCGCACTAGGGCAAAGGACGATGGGTTTGCGGCAAAGCCACGGCAAGGTGTAGCTTACGGGTGTTGTTATTCTTTAATTACGGAGTAAGACCTTTCATGCCCATGCTAACTCCTGTGCCCACGCGCTATCGAAGACATCCTGAATTCACCCTCACACTTCGCGATCCCAATATACCAACGTGAATATAAGTGGGGAAAAGAAGAGGCCACAGAGCTTATTGAAGACCTAGAAACCTATGTGGGTTTTGGGAACGACAACCTATTCCTTGGAAATCTGATATTTGAAAAGCCCAAGGATCAAAAGACGTACATTGTGGATGGTCAGCAACGGTTGACCACAATTTTACTTCTTCTCATTGCTTGCAGGATGCGATCTAAGGAATTAGGCCAATCGAGCCTGCAATCAGCGATTCAGGGAAAGATCACGTTTATCGACTCGACGACTGGTGAGTCTTTAGGGTGTCGGCTCCTCGCGTCTGAATCCATTCGTGATGCTTCGAAGCACATGGCAGCCGATGCATGGGATGGAACTTTCCACAGCACCCCTCAAAAGAAAGCTGGTTAAACGCAAAGTGAATAAGGTCAAGCCGATCTACGACACTTTTCTTCAGAGGCTGAGTGAATACAACCAAACAGAACTCAGCAAATTTCTTAGAGCCCTCTACGATTCGTATGTCGGAAGAATCGAAGTTGAAAACGAAGTTGAAGCCTTAAGTATTTTTGAGAGAACTAATGCAAGGGGTCTAGATTTAGAGATTTCTGACTTGCTCAAGAATTATCTATTTTCAAAAAAAATCGAGGGCATCGAGGACCGATGGGGACAAATAGTCGATAACTCTGAAGGGACGATGCTCCGAATGCTTAAGTACTTTTACGTTTCAAAACATGGATATATTTTGAAGCCACAGCTTTACAAGAAACTGAAGTCTTATGCTACAGATAAAGGACCAAAGCAATTTACTGAGGAACTGTCCCTCTTCTCTAAATTTTACAGCACGGTTAAGGCCCCTGATAAATTGCTCACAAAGGCATTCTTTGAGGAGAACGATTTTCCCGAAATATATGAGCACGAGTATCGGTACGAAAAAATCAATCGGGCATTAGAAGGCCTAAGAGAGTTCGCGGTGGTTCAATTTTGTCCGGCGGCAAACGCCGCATACGAGTGCCTAGTGCGAAATAAAGGCAAGACCAACTCAGGAGATGCAAAGAAACTTATTCAATTGTTTGAGACATTCGAAAAATATCATTTTGTTAATAACGTAATTTGCGAGCGTGTGGGGAATGAGATTGAGAAACTCTACGCCGATGCCTGCGTCACCTATTCAAAGGCCACTAATTTTGTTAAAGCGACAGATGGATTGATAAATGAACTAAAATACAAGCTGGCCACTGAAGAAGAGTTTGTTGCGAACTTCATCACGCTCGCGTACGCTCCAGACCAAACTTCGCTTCTGTGTTACATCTTCGATCGGTTTAACAACTTCGGAAAAGACCCTGCGCAATGCACGCTGATTTATAATCCTGATCCAAGGCTCAAGCGTCGAAATCACAACATCGAACATTTTTGGCCACAAAATCTGGAAGCCCCTTGGAGGAAGTCGAATAAGGATGGCCTGGACCCGGCGGATAACATCGGGAATCTGCTTCCGCTCTACTTTAAGGACAATTCCAGCCTTGGAAAGGCGGATCCTATGGACAAGATCAAACGACTAAATGGTGACCTATCCGGGAAAATTGAGAATCTCACTTATGTGACTGAATTTATTCGAGAATACGGTTCCGAAGTGTCTTCTTGGGATCCAGACAAGATAATGAACCGCGCAAAGAAAATGGGCCTCAAAGCTTATCGCGAAATTTGGAGCATCAATTGATCGAGGGCTAAATTCACCTTCTGATCGTGGAGTATCCAATCCGCAGGGATTTCCGTCCAGTCCAGAACTTTTCTTCGGGACGATTTTGATAGGAATCCAGGAGCAAGAAGAAGTTCGCGGACATTACTTTACGAGGCTCGCTTAAAACCGCCAGCCGTAGCCGAAAATAAATTCGATGGAGTGGCGCAGGCTTCCGCCGGGATACGTGGTGGGGATGCCGTCGATGGGAATTGTTTTTGTGTCCAGGAAAATGTGCGTGTCGCCCACTTCGATGCGCAGCGTGGAATGTTCGTTGGGATAAACCTCCACGATCCCGCCCAGGTCCAGCACAAAATTGGTCGAACGGCCGTAGGTGTAGGTGGACGTGCCCGACAGCGAAGTCACCGCTTGCGAAAAGCTGTTGAAGCCCGGGCGCACCTTGCCAAAAAATCCCATGCGGTTGCGGCGAATGCCACCCTTCACGCCAAACAGCCCCTGCAGAAGCTGCCCGCCATCCTGCGGTCCACCGACGTTGCGGTTCGCGGGGAAAAACAAAACGTCGCTATCGAAATAGAAAGCGCCCCAGATGCGGTAGTCGCCATAGCCGCCCAAGCCCAGATCGGTGGTCACGCCATTTCCGGTGCCTTCGCGCTGGATCATCAGCGTGCTGAACAGCGGACCAAATTCCCAGCGGCCCGGCACAGAGGTTTCCGGCTCATTCTCAATCAAGACGCCGGGGCGGTAAGCGACTCCGAAGCTCAGGCGCGTGGTGTCGTTGATTTTTCCCGACACATACTCGGTCCCGGAAGTCTGGTTCGGGATGCGGTAGGGATTCCCGGTAATGTCGGCGCGCAACACCCAACGCGGCGTGGGGTAATATTCGATGCCCCCGCCCAGGTTCAGATCGAAATACGTGCGCGGCGCGGTGGGATAATTTCCACCTCCATCCAGAAAGGGCACCAGCACATTGGAAAAGTGCAGCAGGCCCGGCCGCACCAGTCCGAACACCGCAAATTTTCGCGTCTGCACCACTTTCGCGCGCAGGCCAAACACCGCTTGAAAGGTCTGGCCACCCTGCTCGCCAAACAGCGGCACGCCATTCTTTGGGAAGTAGTCCACTTCCGACTCAAAGGCCATGCGGCGATTGAAATTCCAGTCGAAGCGGCCGCCAAAGCCCAGAAAATTTTCTCCGCCACCGCCGGCGGGTGTTTCGCGAATCGTGGAGAATTGCCCGCCCAGTTCCACGCGCGTGTATTGCTCTTGCGCCGCGGTTCGGGGAGCGCTCAGCCACCCGCCAACGCACAGCAACAGCACCGCCCATCCTGAAATTATTTGTCGTGTCCTCATCCGCCGCTCAGGAATTTGGATTGTTCTTCCGATACTCATCATACGCGGAGAAGAATCGATCGACATCCGCGTGCGTCACATAATACGGCGTGGACATGCGGATTTTGTAGGGAGCGCCGCCTCGAATGCGGATCTTCTTTTGCTTCCACATCCACAATTCCAGGTCCGGCATCTTGTGCGGAGCGACCGTCACCGTAGTGATGCCGCAGTGCAGCGCGGGATCGGGCGAAGTCCAGGATTCGGCGCCGCGGCTGAGCATTCCTTTCCAGATGTAGTCGGCCATCTGGCGATTGCGCTTCTCGATGCGCTCCATGCCGATCTGATTGGCCAGTTCGATGGAGGCGCGCAGCCCATCCAGCGCGGGCACGTTGGAGCTGCCGATGCGCTGAAAACGTTCCGCGCGAATTTCGGGGCGATCCCAGCCTTCGGTGGCAATGGTGTTCCAGGTGCGGTCGATCACCTCTTCGCGCACATAGAGAAAACCGGTGCCTTTGGGAGCCTGCAGCCACTTGTGCGGGCTGGCTGAATAATAATCGCAGCCGATGGCGTGTACATCGAGCTGCATCATGCCCGGAACATGCGCGCCATCCACTGCGGACAGCAGGCCCTTGCTGCGCGCTAGTGCGCACAGCTCACGCGCCGGCAGGATCGTGCCGGTCACCGTGGTGATGTGGCTGAAAAACAGCACGCGCGTGCGCTGCGTGATAGCGTCGCTGAACAAATTCAGCACGGTCGCGGCAGTCGGGCACCGGCTTGGGCAACGCGACCTTCTTCACCACGATGCCGTAGCGCTTGGCGCGCAAATTCCAGGGCTCTTCGCCGCCGGGATGCTCCTGATCCGTCATCAACACTTCGTCGCCGGCTTTCAGGTCGATGCCATTCGCGATGTAGCTGTTGGCTTCGGTGGCGTTGCGTACCAGCGCCAGCTCATTGCGCTGACATCCGATGAACGCCGCCAGCGGATCGCGATATTGATTCCACGCGGCGTATCCCCAGATCGGATAATCTTCCGGTTCCACCTGGTCGAGTCGTTCGGCGGTGCGGTAGCCCTCAAACACCGCGCCCAACACAGGCGCCGGAGACGATCCCACCGTTCCATTGTTCAAATACACTTCGTCGGCGGGAATCAGGAACTGTTGGCGAACCGCTTTCCAATACGCTTCTTCGTCGTGATCGTAGAGAGCCCGCTCGGGCGGCGCGGTATTCCCCAGCAAATCGCTGCACACCGGCGTTCCAGCGTTTGCGGCCAAGCCGTTCGCAGCGGCCATCGCAGCCATTGAAGACAAAAATCCCCGGCGATCCATAGGCCCCCCGTGTTTCCTGCTGAATTCTATCGCTGCCCGGGGAAACACCCTAATGGTTCGCGAGGTTTGATTCGGAGGCGAGCCGTCTCCTACAATAATAGTGAGCGCTACAGACGAGTGGGAACGAAAGCGGTACCGCATCCATGTTTGAGAACCTGACAGATCGACTGCAACGCACATTTAAGAACCTGCGCGGGCAGGGCAAGCTCACCGAGGAGCACCTCGACGCAGCCCTGGCTGAGATTCGCGAAGCGTTGCTGGAAGGCGACGTCAACGTAGCGGTTGCCGACGAGTTGCTCGCTAACATCCGCGCCAAGGCGCTCGGCACAGAAGTCATGATGCAGCTTTCGCCCGATCAGCAAGTGGTGAAGATTGTTCGCGACGAACTGCTCAACCTGCTGGGCAAGCATGCCAAGCCGCTCTTTGCCTCGCGCCCGCCCTCGGTGTGGATGATCGTCGGTCTGCAGGGCTCTGGTAAAACCACCACCACAGGTAAGCTGGCGAAGTGGCTGACGCAGCATGGCCACCGTCCGATCGTAGTGTCCACGGACGTGTACCGTCCCGCCGCTCGCGAACAGCTTTCTCAGGTTGCCAAATCGATCGGTATTACCGTGTGGCCCGGCGCGGGCACGGACAAGCCGCTGGAAATTGTGCGCGGCGCGATTAAAGAAGCGAAGCTCTCCGCCAGCGATGTGATCCTGGTCGACACCGCCGGACGATTGCACATCGACGACGGACTGATGAACGAGCTGTCGGTGCTGAAAAAAGAATTACAGCCCAGCGAGATGCTGTTTATCGCCGACGCCATGATCGGTCAAGACGCGGTGCGCTCCGCGGGAGAATTCCACAAACGTCTGGGCCTGACGGGCGTCATCCTGACCAAACTTGACGGCGATGCTCGCGGCGGCGCTGCGCTTTCCATCGGCAAGGTGACTGGCGCGCCGGTAAAGTTCGTGGGCTTGGGCGAAAAATACGACGCTCTGGAAGGTTTTTACCCGGAACGCATCGTTTCCCGCGTGCTGGGCATGGGCGACATCCTTTCGCTGATCGAGCGCGCCGAATCCGCTTTCGATAAGAAAGCGGCGATGGAACTGGAACGCAAGCTGCGCAAGGAAGAGTTCACGCTGGAAGATTTTCGCGACCAGCTCAAGCAGATTCGCAAGATGGGCCCGCTCGAACAGCTTGTGGACATGTTGCCTAAGGTTGGCCCGCTGCAGAACCTGCCGAAGGATGCCACGGTCGACGAGCGCAAACTCCGCCAGGTGGAAGCCATCATCAATTCCATGACCAACGAAGAGCGCCGCGATCACAACGTGATCGATGGCAAGCGGCGCAAGCGCATCGCCAAGGGCAGCGGCACCACCGTGCAGGATGTCAATCAGGTCATCAAGCAATACATGCAGATGCGCACCATGATGAAGCAGTACGGCTCGATGGCTGCGCGCGCCAAAATGAAGGGCTTGGGCAAACTCGCCGGCCTCGGCTAATTCCCGCTCCGTTCCAGCAATTGTTTCGCGACGCGGTCGGAGAGCGCCTTCGGATCCAAATCCGTCCGGTTGCACAAAATCACGATTTCAATGGGGCCCTCGTTAAACCGTTGAATCACCGTGCGGAATCCCATGGTGCTGCCGGTATGCCACTGGCGCGGGTGTGAATCGAGCGGATCCAGGAACCAGCCGAAGCCGTAGCTTACGGGCTGTCCGGGCGCGAGGTTGTCGTCGTTCGCTTCCGTGGGCCAGTGTGGCTGCGAACCATCGGCCAACTTAATCGGCGTGAACATAAGCTGCTTCTCGCTCTCGGTCAGCACCGCATCGCTGCGCAGCGCGTCGTCCCACCGCGACATATCCCGCAGATTGGAATACACGCCGCCGTCGCCGAGTGTGGCCGAGGTCGAACTTTGATCGGTAATTTCAAATCCAGCGCCGTTCTTTGAGTGTCCGTAAGCGCGATTGATCACCTGATTTTGACCCGCCACGTACGCGACAGTGTGGTCCATCTTCGCCGGCGCAAAAATGCGCTTCTGCAGAAACTCCCCGTACGTGGTTCCAGAAACTTTGGCCACGATCATTCCCAGCACCACGAATCCGGAGTTGCTATATTGCCAGCGAGTCCCCGGCTCAAACAGCGGCTTGGTGGTGTGCTCAAGCAGCGCGATCACTTCGCCATCTTGAATCTGGCGTTGCGCAGTCCATTGGTTCGGCTTGGTTTTCTCTGCCTGCTCCATCAATTCCTCGTAATCGGGAAGTCCCGACGTGTGCGTCAGCAACTGCCGGATCGTGATGTTCCTGCCGTATGCGGGAAATTCCGGAAAGATGTCGGTCAGCCGGTCGGTGTAGTGCAGCTTGCCATCGCGAATCAGCAAGAGGATTGCGGTAGCGGTGAATTGCTTGGTCACGCTCGCGAGGCGGAAGTTGGTATCGGCATCGATGCGACCGGGCTCGCCCAGGCGGCGAACGCCGTATCCGTGCTCGAAAAGCACAGTCCCATTTTGTTTCACGAGTACCGCGAAACCGGGTTCTGACGGCTTCGCCAGTCCATCGAAAATGGCGCCCAGGCGCGAATTCGAATTTGCGCTTTGCGCGACAATCTCCCGTCCACCAAGAAGTAGCAAACCGCACAGCCAAAAACGCCAAAACCCTGATGGGATGCGGCTAGTTCGTTGCTGACCGCGATTCAATATAAGCAATCGTTTATCTCCCCGTAACAACTTTGAGATAATTCTCCTGCCTCGGCAAAGGACGTATTATGACGCGAGTTGCGCTGGACGACCCAAAGTTCTACTTCAACCGACACTTGCAATGGCTGGCCTTCAATCAGCGCGTGCTGGAAGAAGCCCGGGATAAGCACAACCCGCTGATGGAGCGCGTGAAGTTTCTCGCGATCACCGCCAACAACCTGGACGAGTTCGTGGAAGTGCGTGTCGCCAGTTTCCTGCAAAAAATCGAGCACGGTTCGCAGAGCATCAGCCCGGATGGCAAAACGCCCGCCGATGAACTGGCCGGCGTGAGTACGATGATGCATGCGTTTGTCAAAGATCAATACAAATGCTGGAACGACGAACTGGTGCCGCAACTGGCCAAGCAGGGCATTCGCGTTCTGGCTCTCCACGAACTGCACACCAAGGCCGCGCAGCAGGCCAAGCTCTTTTACGAACGGCGCGTCTACCCAATGCTTACGCCGGTTACGGTCGACCCGGCGCACCCTTTTCCGCACGTGCTCAACAAGGCTCTGTGCATCGCGTTTCTGCTGCGACGTCGGGGCGGAGGGAGCGATAAGCCCCTGATCGGTGTGCTTACCGTACCCCGGGCCCTGCCACGCCTGCTGCGTGTTCCCGATGGCAATGAGAACATCCACTTCGTGTTTTTGCAGGACATTATTTCCGCGCACGCCGCCAAGTTGTACCGCGGCTACGAGATTATCGCGTCCACTCCGTTCCGCATCACGCGCAACAGCAATTTGTACCTGGAGGAGGAAGAGGCGCGGACCCTGCTGGATGCAGTCGACTCGCAACTGGCGCAACGGCGCAAGGGCGATGCGGTGCGTCTGGAAATTGAAGCGGGCGCGGTTCCTGCGATCGTGGATCATCTTGTCTCCACATTCGAGCTCGACGAGTCCCTCGTGTTTCGCGTACCCGGAGTGGTCAATTTGCAGCGGCTGTTCCATCTTTATGAGGAAACGCCGAGACCGGACCTGAAATACCCGAAATTTTCTCCGCGTCAGATTCATATTGGCCACGACGCGGATTCCATGTTCCAGACGCTGCGCCGTCAGGACATCCTTCTGCACCACCCGTATGATTCCTACGATCCCGTGGTGAATTTCCTGCAAACCGCGGCTCACGATCCGCGCGTCCTTTCCATGAAGCAAACTCTGTACCGCACCAATTCCGATTCACCGGTGGCGCAGGCTTTGCTGGACGCGGCGGGAAAAAAGGAAGTGACGGTGGTGGTGGAGCTGAAGGCCAGCTTCGATGAAGCCACCAACATCCGCTGGGCACGCAGTTTTGAAGATGCCGGAGTGCAGGTCTTCCACGGCCTGGTTGGACTGAAGACTCACGCGAAGCTCGCTCTGGTCGTGCGCAACGATCCCGACGGCAAAATCCGCCGCTATGCGCACCTCGGCACCGGCAATTACAACCCGTCCACCGCGCGTTTCTATACCGATCTGAGCCTGTTTACCAGCAACGAATCGATTACCGCGGCGGTGCATGACGTCTTCAACTACCTCACCGCATACGCCGACAAGGCCCACTATCGCCCGCTCCTGGTGGCGCCCAAAGACTTGGCCAAGACCTGCATCGCGCTGATTGAACGCGAAGCCCGGCACGCGCGGCGCGGCCGTCCCGCCCGCATCATTGCCAAGTGCAATGCCGTGGTCGATGCCCCGATGATTCGCGCGTTGTATCGTGCTTCCCAGGCCGGGGTGGAAATTGATCTGATCGTGCGCGGACAATGCACGCTGATTCCGGGTTTGCGCGGCATCAGCAGCCGCATAAGCGTTCGCAGCATTGTCGGCCGGTTCCTCGAACACAGCCGCATCTTTTATTTTGAAAATGGCGGCAACGCTGACGTGTATCTGGGCAGCGCGGATTGGATGCCGCGCAATCTTTACGAGCGTGTGGAAGTGCTCTTCCCGATTCGCGATCCCGAACTTCGCGCCCGGATTTGCAATGAAATCCTCCCGGCCTACCTGAACGACAACCAGAAGGCGCGCATTCTCGGTTCCGACGGCAAGTACACCTATGTGCGCAAGGGACCCAAGGGAAAGAGCCTGTCCGCGCAGGAATACTTCATGCATCTGGCGCAGGTTGCTGTTGACGGATCGGAATCGGCCAGCGCCCGCCTGGTTCCCGCGGCTTATACTAAGCCTGAGGAAGTTGCCGACCCCGCAGAACCCCTACCGGTACCTCCCGACTTGGAAGAACAGGATTCCTCGAATGCAACCGTATGACCTGATTGTGCTCGGTTCGGGACCCGGCGGCCAACGCGCCGCCATACAGGGCGCCAAAGCCGGCAAGCGCGTGGCGGTCGTCGAAAAGCAAACCATGGTTGGCGGGGTGTGCATCAATACCGGCACGATACCCAGCAAAACCATGCGCGAAGCCGTGCTGCACCTTTCCGGTTTCTACAACCAGGCGTTCTACGGCGCAAACACTCCGGTGCGCGAAGCGATCACCATGAGTGATCTGAATTTTCGCGTGAATCGCGTAATTGAAAACGAATCCGGCGTGCTTCGCGACCAACTCCGGCGCAACGGCGTGGATGTCCACCACGGTTTCGGAGTGTTCACCGATCCTCACCACATTCGCGTGGAGAATACGACCGGCTACAGCGACCTCGAAGGCGAATTCATAGTCATCGCCACGGGCACCAAGCCGGCCACCAATCCGAAAGTGCCGATCAATGGCCGCACGATCATCAACAGCGATCAGATTTTGACCATGCCCAATGTTCCGCGGACTTTGATCGTGGTGGGCGGCGGCGTGATTGGCGTGGAGTACGCGTGCATGTTTGCCACCCTCGGTGTGCGCGTCATTGTGGTCGAAAAGCGCCCGCGGCTGCTGGAGTTTGCCGACTCCGAAATGGTCGAAGCGCTCAGCTACAACATGCGCGACCGCCGCGCGACCATGCGTCTCAGCGAAGAAGTGGACAGCGTCGAGGAATTGCCAGACGGGAAGGTGGCAGCCAACCTGGTCAGCAACAAACGGATCGTCGCCGATGCGCTTCTGTACGCTGTCGGGCGCAAGGGCAATGTCGATAAATTGAATCTGGCGGCGGTTGGCATCGAAGCCGATGATCGCGGCCGCATTAAGGTGGATGAGTGCTACCGCACCTCGCAGCCCCATATTTTCGCCGTGGGTGACGTGATTGGCTTCCCGAGCCTGGCCTCCGTGTCCATGGAACAGGGGCGCATCGCCGCCGCGCACGCGTTTGGATTGCATGCCGAGTCGGACCCTGCGGGCTATCCCTACGGGATTTACACCATCCCCCAAATCTCCTTCATCGGAAAGACCGAAGAGCAGCTGACCAACGAGGATGTTCCGTACGAAGTAGGCGTCGCCTACTATCGGGAAATCGCGCGCGGGCAGATCGCCGGACACACCGAGGGACGCCTGAAACTGCTGTTTCACCGCCAAAGCCTGGAGCTGCTCGGAGTGCACATTTTTGGAGAAGACGCCGCCGAATTGCTGCACATTGGGCAGGCCGTGATGCTGCTGAAGGGAAAAATTACCTACTTCATCCATACCGTATTCAACTACCCTACGCTGGCCGAGTGCTACAAAGCTGCAGCATTTAACGGGCTGAACCGCTTGGGTTAGCCCCGTCCGCTACACCATTTCGCCGATTGGTGATGTGCGCCCCGAGCGTTATAGCTTGGGAGAATCGTCGGAATTGTATATATGGAATTGCCGCAATAGCGGAAGTCACGTTACAATTCTAGGGTTGAGGAGGAATTCCCTAAGTGTTGACGATTCGTTTAGCGAGAATTGGCAAGAAGAAAACGCCATTCTATCGAGTGGTAGTGATTGAGCGTACGCGCGCGCGCGATGGCCGGGTTCGCGAAGCTGTCGGAACCTATGACCCTTTGAAAAAGCCCGCGGAGATCAAGTTGGATTCCGAGCGCATTAAGTATTGGTTGGGCGTGGGGGCACAGCCCAGCGATACTGTTCGGAGCTTTATCAAGCAGCAAAAAATCGCGTAATTCGGTTTTGGCTCAAGTTCACCTTCCTCTTGCTCATGTCCAGGTTCGGTAGGAAGCGGTCCCTTCTGACGGAGGAGGCGAACCGTTGCTGTAACGTGACCATTTGACGTTGACGCGGGGGCCTATGAAAGAACTGGTGGAGGAGATCGCGAAAGCCCTGGTGGACCGACCCGAAGGAGTTCAGGTAAAGGCCGTGGAAGGCTCGCAGGTTACGGTCCTGGAGTTGCGCGTTCATCCTGAAGATTTGGGAAAAGTAATTGGCCGCCAAGGACGCACCGCAAAGGCGATTCGCACGCTGCTGGGGGCTGCGGGCATGAAGCTGCACAAGAGATTCACGCTCGAGATTCTCGAAGATTGAAGGAATCCTGCACGACTCTCGGGATCGCTGGATTGAAGTTGCGCGCATCATTCGCCCACGGGGAAATAAGGGTGAAGCGATCGCGGAACTGCTGACCGACTTCCCCGAAAGGCTCTCCTCGATTGGCGAAGTTTTTCTTGGACGAAACGCGGAGCAGGCCAAGCCCATCCGCCTTCGCCATTTCTGGGTCGATCGCAATCATCCCGGGTTCGGAGTCTTTCATTTCGAGGGGTATGCCTCGATCTCCGATGCCGAAAAATTGCGTGGTTTGTCTGTGCTCCTTCCTTTTGAGCAGCGCGTTTCCCTTCCCGATGGCCACTACTTTGTTACCGATCTGATCGGCTGCGCGGTATTTCGTGCTGACGGTGGCTCGGCCAAGCTCGGAGATGTCCGCGATGTGTTTTTTCCGGGCGAGGGCGTGGTGGGTACCCCGTTGTTGCAGGTGCAGACTCCCGGCGGAGAGCTCCTGATTCCGCTGGCCGTGGACATCTGCCAAAAGATCGATGTCTCCGGGAAACGCATTGACGTCGCGCTTCCGGAGGGCCTCCAGGAGGTCAACCAGCCGGATTAGCCACCGGCATCGCCCCTAGATGACAACGAGCGGCGCGTTCATTAGACTCCCTTTGACATGCGGATTGACCTGATCACAATCTTCCCAGAGTTCTTTACCGGGCCGTTTCAACACGGCATCCTGCGACGCGCACAGGAAGCCGCGCTAGTTGAGATCCGTATTCAGGATTTGAGGGAATTTACGCGCGACCGCCATCGCACTGTAGACGATCGTCCCTTTGGTGGCGGCGAAGGAATGGTGCTGAAGCCGGAGCCGCTATTTGAGGCGGTGGAGAAGTTGCTTGGCCGCGAAGTTGCCGCATCGGAACAGCCGCTTGATCTAGACAAGGTTGCGGTCGTCCTCATGTCCGCCGCAGGAAAGCCCTTCACCCAGGAAACCGCGCGCCGCTACGCGAAACTGCAACACCTGATTCTGATTTGCGGCCGCTACGAAGGCGTGGACGAACGCGTCGCCCAGCATCTGGCGACGGAGGAAGTTTCGGTTGGCGATTACGTGCTGAGTGGCGGAGAGTTGCCTGCGGCCATTGTCGTGGATGCGGTCACTCGGCTGCTGCCGGGAGCGCTTGGCAACGAAGCGTCCACTCAAAACGAATCGTTCAGCGCGGGAAGTGCGGGCTCGTCAGCAGAAGAGCAGGGCGTGCTCCTCGATTTTCCTCACTACACCCGGCCGGCGGAGTTTCGCGGTTGGAGCGTGCCGGATGTGCTGATTGGGCGGCAATCACGGCTGAGGTTGCCAAATGGCGTCGCGAGCAAGCTCTGGAGAAAACACGCCGCAATCGCCCTGATCTGAAGCCACGAAAGGACTAGGAATTTCGTGACACCCTGTTTATAATTGATGTTTGTCTCGGAAGTGCTGGCCCCGCCTGAGTGGGTCTGCAGGGAATAAGGAACATGAATCCGGTTATTCGTAAGTTGCATGAAGCACAGTTGCGCAAAGATCTCCCTGAATTCCGCGCGGGCGACACCGTGCGCGTCCATGTCCGTTTGCTGGAAGGCGAAGGCGAGAAGGTCAAAGAGCGCATTCAGACTTTTGAAGGTGTGGTGATTTCCAAGAAGGGCCGCGCCAGCAGCGCCAGCTTCACCGTTCGCCGCGTCAGCTTTGGGATCGGCGTGGAACGCATCTTCCCGCTGCACTCGCCCAGCATTGCTTCCATCGACGTTTCGAGCAAGGGCAGCGTGCGCCGTTCGCGCCTCTATTATCTGCGCAACCTCAAGGGCAAGGCCGCCCGCATCAAGCGCGCCGCTCGCGAAGAAGTGGTCGCAACGCCCGCGCCCGCCAAGGCGTAACTTCAAATTCAATGCTGTACTGTTCAGGGACCGCTTCCCGCGGTCCCTTTTTCTTTGGGCAGAACTTTGCTGTCCTAACGCATTCCCTGCGCGTGCTACACTGCCCTCGTTCAAACTCTATGGCCCGACTCTGTTCCTCCCGTTTTGAGCGAGCCGCGCGCAAGCTCGGTTGGATCCGCATTGCCGGCATCGACGAAGCCGGTCGTGGTGCGTTATTCGGCCCGGTGGTCGCCGCCGCGGTGATCCTGAACCCCAAGCGCCGCATCGTGGGTCTCGACGATTCCAAGAAACTGGTTCCGGATCGCCGCACCGAACTTGCCGCCCGCATTCGGGAACATGCTCTGGCCTGGGCGGTCGCCGAAGTGGATGCCCAGCGCATCGATGCGTGGAACATCTACCAAGCCAGCCGTCAGGCAATGACCGCGGCCTTTGAGCAATTGTCTCTGCGCCCCGACTATCTGCTGATTGATGCCATGGTGCTGGATGTTCTTGTTGAGCAGAAATCGCTGATCAAAGGTGACGCGCGCAGCGTTTCCATTGCCGCCGCTTCCATCCTGGCCAAAACACATCGTGACGAGCGCATGCTGGAGTGGGACGCAGTTTATCCGCAGTACGGCTTAGCGGGACATAAGGGCTACGCCACTCCGGAACATCTGGAGGCTCTGCGCGTTCACGGGCCGTCACCGCTGCACCGCCACTCCTTTCTTCCCGTTCGCAGCGCGGGTTGTTGGGCCGCAGGTGCGGTCCAGGAAGCCTTGCCGCTGGAAATCTGGCCTCAAAACCACTGAATTGCTTCGCTTTCGATTCGCCCCAGACGTTTCGTAAATGCTACGGGGATAACTGCCTGCTCACAAACCCATGCAGTCTCGTTGACGAGTCCCAGTACCCGGCGTAGCGTAAAAATGTGAAGTTGCAGACCGTCCCGCGCACTGCAACCAACTGAGGAGAGATTCGGAATAGCTTCTGTGGGGGAGCTGTTCCTGTCCGCGCATGGCCTATAACAAGAGCAAATTCGTCGAAGCTGCACAAAAGCTGCTGAATCAGGGCAAGGTTGCTCAGGCGATTGCCGAATACCAGCAGATTCTGAAGTACGAGCCGCGCGACCAAGTCACCTTGATGACCATCGGCGAGCTGTATATTCGCCAGGGCGAGACCATCCAGGCTATCGACTACTTCGAGCGGCTGGCGCAGCTGTTCGTCAGCGACGGGTTTCTGACCAAGGCCATTGCCGTCTACAAGAGGATTGCGAAGCTGGCGCCGGAAGAGATTCGGCCACTCGAGAAGCTGGCGGACCTGTATGTTCAGCAAGGTGTGATGAGCGAGGCGCGTCCATTATTCCTGCAGCTCGCCGAACTGCACCTGAAAAATAACAAGCAGCCCGAAGCCGTCGCGCTGCTGAAAAAATTGTTGCTCGCCGAGCCGGACAACCTGCGCATACAAATTCGCCTGGCGGATTTGTACGCGATGATGGGCCAAAGTGGCGAGGCTCTGGAAACCTACATTTCCGCCGCCCAGCGCGCCTTGGCTCGCGGCGACCAATCCGAATGCGAGAAGCTCGCGGACAAAGCGTTGCAGATCAGCCCGAAGAATCTCGATGCGCTGATCGTGAAAGCGCGCTCGTTCTCATCGGTGGGAAACCTGGACCAGGCCGCGCGGATTCTCGAACAGGTACCCGATCTCGAAAAGGGCGGTGAACCCGCGGAACTCCTGCTCGACCTGTACCTCAAAAGTTCCAAGTGGGATGAAGCCACTGCGTTGTCGCTGCGCAGCTTTGCGGTCGACGAAAAGAATTTTGGCGCTACGCAGAAGGTGACAGAAGCCTTGCTGAACAGCGGGCAAGGCGAGCGCGCCATGTCGCTGCTTTCCCGGATTCGTATACCGATGATCGACGCGGGCGAACACGAAGGCGTGACCCATCTGCTCGGCGAATTGGCGAGCCGCCTGCCCGGCCGTTTGGAGCCATTGGAGTGGCTGGTGGATACCTTTGGCCGCACCAGCGATTCCTTCCGCATGCCCGATGCGTTGGCAAATCTCGGCGAAGCTCTGGTGAACTCCGGCAAACTAGATCGCGCCAAGGAAGTCTTCGAACAGCTGGTGGAGCGCGAACCAGAGAGCGAAGCCGCAAAGCGCAAGCTGGACGACGTGAAGCGCAAGCTCGGCTTGCTGGCGCCAGAACCCGTCGCCGCCGCTCCGGTCGAAGTCATCACCGAAACGCTACAAGCCGAATTGCCCAAGGCGCCTGCTCCCAAGGTTCGCCCAGACTTTACGGAAACCAAGCCGGACGATGAAGCGGCTGAAGCAGCTGCCACTCCGGTCGATCCGCTGCTGGATGAAGAAACCCAGAAGTTCATCACCCAGTCGCTGACCGACGTGGACCTGTTCGCCAGCTATGGATTGACCCAGAAGGCGATTGGCCTTCTGGAAGCGATTTTGCGTCGCGCTCCGATGCACACGCCGACGCTCGAGAAGCTTCTGGACTTTGTGCTGGGCGCCGGGGACGATCGCCGCACCGCGGAATTGGCCGCGCAGCTCGAACACATCCACAATTTGCGTGGAGACTCCCGCAGCGGCGAACGCTTTGGCGAATTGCGCCGGCGATTCCAGCGCGCTGCTGGCCTGAGTGACGAGGAAATTGCCACGGCCGTTGCGGCGGCCATGCCGCAACCCGTAGAGACGGTTCCGGTGGAAGAGGCGGCAAGCACCATTCCGGAGGCTGTGCTCGAGGAGTTGCCGGTCGAAGTCGCGGCGGTTGAGCCCGAACCGGCTGTGGAAGCCTCGCCTGAAGCAGCGGCTCCTGTCGAAGCCGTGGAGGGGTCGCGCCTGCGGTAGAACTGATCGAAGCCACTACCGAGACGGCGCAGGCTCCGGCTGAAGAATTCCCGGAGATTGAGCTTGTGGAAGAGCCCGTCGCGGCCGCGCCGAATGACGCGAGCACGGTCGAAGAAGTGGACCTTTCTTCGGAATGGGCGTCGCTATTGGATCACGCGAAAGAGCCTGCCCCACCTGCGGAATCCATTGCTGCCGAACCCGCGGCAGCGGAAGTCGCTGCGACCGAGCCGGCGCCTCAGGTCGAGGAAATCGAGCTGCCCGACATTTTGTTCGAAGCGGTTCAGGAGTCCGAGCAACCGCTGTCCGCACCTCACGCTGGCGAAGTGCATGAACCAGCGACAGAAGCTGTGAATGCCGAACCTGACGCCGCACCGGAACCGGAATTTGCTGTGCCTGTGGAACCGCCGCCAGCGGAACAAGAAATCGTGGCCGAACTATCCGAGCTGGCCGAACAGCCTGCAGTTGCTCCGGAAGAAGCGGCCGTGGAATTTCCCGAAGTGCACGCGGAAACTTTGTTGCCTGAGGAAGAGCTCACCACTTTGCCGGTTCCCGAACACAGCGAGGTGGCTTCCGAAGGTCCGGAGAAGGAACTCGAAACCGTGCAGCCGGCACTCGAGGCGGTCGTGCCTGAGCCGGAATTTGAATTAGACCAGGATTTCGAATTGGTGCTCGATCCGGAGCCGGTGGTCCCCGCGCACGAACTGCTCGCGGAGATTCCGCTGCATCCGGCGCAAGAGGAAACCGCGGAAGCCACACCATCGAACGAGTTGCCAGCCCAGGAAGAGCCGGTTGCTGCGAAGCGCCGCCCTTCGAATGGGCATCACACCTTCACCTCCGACGAATTTCTTTCCGATCTGGCGCTGGAAATCGATCAGCTGGGTTTGGGCCAATTCCAGAAACCGGAAGCAGTACCGGATCAGGAAATTTCTCTGGAACCCGCGCCGGTGGCCGCGCACACGGAAACAGAATCCGGCCCGCTGAAAGAAGTCTTTGACGAATTTCGCAACGAACTTGGCGAGATGGGCGCTGAGGATGAAGACCTCGAGACGCACTACAACCTGGGTATCGCCTTCCGCGAAATGGGTCTGCTCGAGGAAGCCATCGGCGAATTTCAGAAAGTGGCCAAGGCTAATGACAAGGGCAAAGCTTTCCGCTATGCCATGCAATGCTGCACCCTGCTGGGCTTGGCGTTCATGGAGAAGGGACAGCCCTCGATCGCCGCAATCTGGTATGACCGCGCGCTGCTGACGCCGGGCATCGACTCGGAAAGTAAACTCGCGTTGCGGTATGATTTAGGAGTAGCTCAGGAGTCGGCCGGAGATTTAGAAGCTGCGCTGAAGAGCTTCTCCCAGGTTTACGCGGTCAACATCGATTATCGGGACGTAGCGGAACGCATTGCCTCGCTACAGAAACCGGCCGCCTGAACTCCAGCCGTCTCAACAGGACTAACCTTTCGCCCATGAATCGTTTGCTGCGTGCCTTAGCGGTCGTTTTGCTATTTGAGATGGGCGCGTTGCTGTTGTACCTGCCGTGGTCCAGTTTCTGGGAACACAACTACTTCTTCCGGCAGTTCCCTGGCCTGATCCCGGTCCTGCTGCATCCCTCGGTTCGCGGAATCGTGAGTGGCATCGGAGTGCTCGACATTCTGCTGGCGTTTGGCTTGTTCAACTCGCCGGCCGCGACTACCACCAGCGTTTCTCCCGGCGCGAATTCCTGATCTGGAACAGAAGGCGAGAGCGTTTGCAGTTTATTCGGCGGATGCCGTCTGAAACCGCTCGCCGGCAGCCTTCCGTTTGTCCGCATACAGACGCCGGTCCGCTGCTTCGAGCAACGCCTGGGCAGTGCGGCCGTCTTCGGAATAAATGGCTACGCCGATACTGACCGCAAGAGGCGGAGCGTCGGCATCGCGGCGCAGGCCATCGCGAACACGCGAGGCCACCGCTGCCGCCATGTGCGCGTCGGCGTCGATCAACAACACGGCGAATTCGTCGCCTCCATAGCGAGCGGCGACGTCGCTTTCCCGGCAATTCTCTTTCATGACGCGCGCCAGCCTGCGCAGGGCGCGATTCCCGGTCAGATGCCCGAATCGATCGTTGATGACCTTCAGTCCATTCAGGTCCAGCAACAGGACGGCGAAGGAATGATGGCTGCGATTGGCTCGGCGGATTTCGTCTTCCAGTCGATCCAGAAACTCACGGTAGTTCGCCAGTCCGGTCAATCCATCATGCGTCGCTTTGTAGCGTGCCTCTTCTTCGGATCGCTTGCGGTCGGTGATGTCCAGAGCCACACCAATGCAACCGACGATCGCGCTTTGGGCGTCGCGCAGCGGCTCCAATCGAATGTCATACACACGCTTGCGCCGGTGGTATTCGAAGCGCGAAGACTGCCCGCGAAGCGCCGTAAGATGCTCCTGAATGGGGCGTTCGTCTTCCTGGCGGCACTGCAGATATTCGTAGATGGTCTGCTCTTGAACCGTGCGCCTGAAAATCGGCAGGCGCCGGAAACCGGAACCCCAACTGGAAGTGATGCGCAGCTTCTGATCGGTAGTCCAGAAGACCACCGGCACCTGCTCCATCAACAGACGTAGATGGCTGAGTGCCAGTGGTTGACCGACGCCGGCATCCGCCGCGCGAGCTTTTTCCATTGCGCCGCACGGCGAGCCATCCGCGGCGTACAACGCGACTCGGCGAACCATCACTCGTACCCGCGTTCCGTTTTTGTGCAACCGCTCGGCAGGCTCCGCGGTTCGCGGGAAGTCCAGAAGATGGCCGCTTTCATAAACGGGAAGAATCAGGGAAACGGGCTTGCCGATGACTTCCTCTTTTGCAAAACCGAACAGGCGCTCCGAAGCGGCGTTCCAAAATGAAATTACCCCGCCTCCATCCACGCACACCACAGACTCTTCTGGGTCGTCTTGAATGGCGCGCAGGACCGGTTCGATTTTTTGGTCATTCTGCATCGTGGAGTAACTCCTGCCGTTCCCGGCAAAACACCGACGCCTTCCTGCTACAGTGCTGCGGGCCAGTGCCTCGCATGCGTACTAAGAAGGCCATGCCCTGCACGCGCATTCCCTGGAGCATGCCAGAGACCATTGGCACACGCGCTGTTCCTGAGAGAACGGCATACGAATGGGATGCGGTCATGGCCGTGCCAAGAAACTTCAGTATCTCACTACGGGTGCTGGGGAGGGCCGTCGTGGGCTAACGTTTCATTCAGAATCATAGCTAATCTCGTACCCGCTTTTGCAATCTGTTCTTCAACGGTACGAGCCACAAGCTGTTGATAGCTTTCCCCCGCACTCAACTGCAGGGCAGCCATTCGCGCACCAACATCGTTTGCGTCGCTGCAAGTATGGACAGTGGAGGGCGTTTCGCGGGGTATTTTTGTATCCAAAGCCTGGTAGATCATCGACTCGGCCAAGTCGTGACTTTCCCAGGCCCAATCGTCGGGGTGGACACCTTGTTGCCGCCATGTGGCATATTTTGCACGGAACTGTTGATCCAGGTAGACGGCATATTCGCTCGGATCGGCGCCGGCCATGTCCCGTTCCGGGATGGCAGTGTCCCAAAGGGAGTGCAGATTGGGCGAATAGCTATGATTGTGTTCGTGCGGAGCGCGCCAAAAATATTTTAGGGGCACGCAGTTACCGCCCTCGTCGTTGTTGGTGGTGGCGTGCAGAGGCATGTGCAGATCGCCAACGAAGTGAATCAGGTAGCGCAGCGCTACGGTCTTCTTTTCTGCCGGCGCGTTCGGATCGCGCAGGACCTTTTCTTCTTCTTCGATTTCGCGGGTGATGCAGCTGCCGCTTCCGCAAAACGCCTCGAGCGGCTGGCGGGGTGCCCCTCGTGGGATATCGATATAGTGCCACGGGCCATTGTTAGCCTGTTTGCGAATGTCATCCGCCCAAGTGGAGGCGTCGGCCATCGGGTCGGCAACGAATCCACCGCAGTAGCGTTTGAGTTGCGAATCGATGGGATTGTCGCGGAGCAACTGCAGCACATAGTCCCGCACTTCCGGGCTAAGTTGTGCTTCAGCGAGCAAAGCAACGGTCTGGTGGCCTTTGCATCCCCAGGCCCAAGAATCGCGGGGCGCCAGCAACAGGACGACAGCCAGCAGAAACATGCAAAAGCAGCGTTTTGGGAACTCCGTGGCCATTTTTCTGCCAGAAGCCTCGGCTCGGCTAAATCGTCAGGCGCTCATCCAGCGAGCAATCGGTTTGCCGGACTCGGTGTGTTCGCAGATCACGCGGAGTGCCGCGGTGATCGGTATGGCCAGGATCAATCCCATGCCGCCCCAGACCCATCCCCAGAACAGCAACGCGATGGTGATGGCGACCGCGTTCAGCCGGACTTGCCTGCCCACCAATTGCGGAGCCACCAGGTTTTGTGCCACGACGTGAATGCCGGTAAGCACCACGGCGATCGGGATAAAGTGGCTGACCGTTTTCCATTTCACAATCGCCAGCATGAAACCGGGGATCCAAGCCAGTACCGCGCCGATATACGGCACCATGTTGAAAAGGCCCGAAGCAATTCCTGCCATCACCGGATAGTCGAAGCCCATCAGCAGGAAGAATATGCTGCTGCATGCCACGACGATCAGCGTGACCACAGTCATTCCGACGATGTAATCGCGCAGCACGTCGCGAAGGTCTTCGAGCGTTTCCTTTACCTGCGTTCGCCGGCTGACCGGAAACAGTTGCAGCGTGCCGTGCCAGACCTCCCTCTTCTGCGCCAGCATGAAGAAGACGAGGAAGGGTACGAACGTCGCTTCCAGAACGAGGGCGTAGAGCGATCCAATTCCCCGGACAAGCAGGTTGTGCACCATGCCGCTGTCGGCGGCCGGAGCGGCTGCGGCTTTGGCTGTGCCGTCCGAAGAGGTCAGTTCCGTGACGCTGCCTTCGATACCGCTGATTTTGCCTTGCACCGTTCCAGCCGCGCCGCGCATGATGCTCTTGTATTTCGGCCAGTCCGCCGCGAAATCCGCGGTGCGAACGATGACGCCGTACGTACCCGCCGCCAGACCGGCGATCAGCAGCAAAACCATGATGAGCGAGCCCCAAGCCCGGGGAATGTGGTAGCGCTCCAGAAATTCCACGGCGGGATCGAGGAAGTAGGCGAGCAGCACGGACAAGAGGATGGTGATTACGACGCCCGCGGCGTAGTACAGAAAAACCAGAATGATGGCGGCGGCAAGGAGGCGCAGGCTGAAGGACGATTGCGCGCCTCGAGGAGTAACCGGCATTTCGATGGTGGACACGCTCTACTCCTTGGGCATTCACGTTAACATACTCTGCTTCGTTCCGGACCCGCCGAGCAGCCGCGGATTCACTGGTTGTTAACACACCATTGAGTCCGGAACAGAGTAAACGATCCGAGTGTCATGCTAGACTTTTAAGCGCAAAACCCAAGGTCTCTCACTGAGTATCTGATGCCCAAAGAACTGTTCGGTACGGATGGAATACGCGGGGTGCCCGGCACCTATCCTCTCGATGACGCCACGCTTTACGCGGCGGGGAGGGCGCTCGCGCATTCTCTACTTCACGATCATGATTCCGCAAACGTCCTGATCGGAATGGATACCCGAGAATCCGGGCCGCACATCGCGGCTCTACTCGCCGCGGGGTGCAGAATGGCGGTGGCACGATTGCCTTCGCCGGAGTCATCACGACCCCGGGAGTAGCGTTCCTGGTGCGCGAAAATGACTTCCAGGCCGGTGTGGTGATTTCCGCCTCGCATAACCCGTTTCACGACAACGGCATAAAACTGTTCTCTCACGAAGGTATGAAGTTCCCGGATTCGGTGGAAGAAGCGCTCGAGACGGAATTGCTTGCGCTGCGCCACGAACCTGTGCCCACGCAGCTTCCCGCATTGGTGGGCAGTCACATGTTCCACGTCGAGTATCTCGATTTTCTGCGGAGCCGCATCATCGAAGGTGCCCGCTTTGACGGCATGCGCGTGGTTCTGGATTGCGCCAACGGCGCGGCGTACCAGCTTGGCCCCGAACTGTTTCGTGCGTTAGGCGCGGACGTTGTCACCATGGGGGTTGCCCCCGACGGCCGAAACATCAACGCGAATTGCGGCTCGCTGCACCTGGATGGATTGCAAAAGCGCGTGCTTCAGGAAGGCGCCACTTTGGGGATCGCCTTTGATGGCGATGCCGACCGTGCGTTGTTTGTCTGCGGGTCGGGACATATCGTTAATGGAGATGGAGTGCTGTTGGCCGTTGCGCGCCACCTGAAGGCCCACGGATCGCTGAAGCAAAACAGCGTGGTCGCCACGTCGATGTCCAACCTTGGTCTGGAGCGCGCTCTAAGTCGCGACGGGATCACTTTGCGCCGTGCAGCGGTGGGTGATCGTTACGTGCTGGAAGAGATGTTGAAATCGGAAAGCAATCTGGGAGGCGAGCAATCCGGGCACATCATCTTTCTGGAAGACTCGCCGGCGGGAGATGGGCTGCTGACTGCGGTGAAGGTAGCCTCGCTGGTGTCGAAGAAGGGCTCACTGGCTTCCCTGGTGGAAGGATTCAGCAACTACCCCCAAATTATCGTCAACGTGAAGGTCAAGTCGAAGCCTCCGCTCGAAACACTTCCGCAGGTCTCCGAGGCCCTTGCCGAAGCCGAATCGACATTAGGGGAAAACGGCCGAGTGGTTTTGCGGTATTCGGGAACCGAACCCTTGGCGCGGGTGATGGTGGAAGCAGAGCACGGAGCGGATGTGGAACGGTTTTCGCGGTCCATTGCGGAGGCCTTGCAGGCTTCCATTGGGGTGTAGATTCCCCCAGATTTATCATTCGGGCCAGTACAGAGATGCCTGTAGAAGACCCCGAACTTCTAAAGACTGTAGGATATAAGGTCCAGTCTGTGAGAAATTGTATTTAATTGATCGGAATTCTGGGCCAGCCCTGCCTCGTAATACTGTAAGTTGTTGATTTCAATTCGCTTCAGTGAATCTGCCGCTTTCCTGTAGCCTTGGCAAAGCGCGTGCAACCTATCGAAATAACAAATAAAAGATTGGCTTCCCGGGGTGGCTGGAACTCAACCTCGACTGAGTTTCCGGTTATTGGGGGGTCGATTCGATATAAGGGGGCTTGCACCAGCCCCCTTTTTTATTTCCACTTCTATTTCCGTTTGCTGCCCTAAGAAGTTCCCGCGAATGGCTTTTGTGTCGAAAAACTGTGCCAAAAAAGTGAGCGGCCGGTGGGGGCACCGGCCGCTCTGGCGTGGGGATGGAGGTACTAACAGAAGTTCAGTCGGGATCGTTCTTATCCGGCGCTGGCCGGTCCACTGCGCTCGCAAGCAGCAGAACGACGCACAGAAGTAAGACCATGGTGATCATTCATCGCGCCTAACGAACCGATGCGAACTTCAACAGCACGGTTAGTATGATGGAGGTGGTCGGATGTGTCAGTAGAACCCTCAGTTCAATCGCGATAGTACTCTGCTCCGGAACCTTCGAGTGGATCGCCGGTACTACCGTTGTTACTGGCTGGAGATGGCCGCCTACGCTATTCTTCTAAATCATGCATGACCTCAATTACTTTCGTGATCACCTGGACGTTTTCGCCGATATGGCGAAGCGCCGCAATATGACTCTGGATCTGGACGACTTCCGTACTCTGGACAAGGAACGGCGTGAATTGATCACCGCCAACGAGCAGCGCAAGGCCCAGCGCAACAAAGCCAGCGACGAGATTGCCCGGCTGAAGAAGGAAAAGGGCAATGCGGATTCGTTGATCGCGGAAATGAAGCAGGTTTCCGACACCATCAAGCAGGCCGACGAACGAATCGCCGAATACGATAATCGGCAGCGTGATCTGCTGCTGACCATTCCCAATATCCCGCACTCCAGCGTTCCCTACGGTACCGGAGCCGACGGAAATCAGGAGGTTCGGCGCTGGGGAGCCGCTCCGAAGTTCGATTTCGAGCCCAAACCGCATTGGGAAGTGGGCGAGCGCGCTGGAATTCTCGATCTGGAAGCGGCAACGCGCATAACGGGTGCTCGCTTCGCGGTATACAAAGGATGGGGGGCGCGTCTCGAGCGGGCATTGGCCAATTTCTTCCTGGATGTGCACACCCGGGAACACGGCTACACCGAAATTCTTCCTCCATTTCTGGTGAACACGGCCTCCTTGCTGGGTGCTGGGCAATTGCCGAAGTTCGCCGCTGATCTGTTCAAGCTACAGGACACGGACTTCTGGCTTACTCCCACTTCGGAAGTGGAACTGCACAATCTCTATCGCGACCATACCGTCAATGAAGATCAGCTTCCTATTCTTGTGACCGCGTGGACCTCGTGCTTCCGTTCAGAGGCGGGAGCTGCTGGGAAAGACACCCGCGGAATTTTGCGCCAACACCAGTTTCAAAAGGTGGAACTGTTCAAGTTCACCCATCCGGACAAGAGCTACGAAGAACACGAAGCGCTGGTGCGGAATGCCGAGACCATTCTGCAAAAGCTCGGACTACACTACCGGACCATGTTGTTGTGCTCCGGCGACATGGGGTTTGCCTCTGCAAAAACGTATGACCTGGAGGTGTGGCTGCCTTCCAGCAATGAATTCCGCGAAATTTCGTCCTGCTCAAACTGCGAGGCGTTCCAGGCGCGGCGCGCCGGAATACGTTTCAAGCCCAAGGCAGGCGGCAAGAGCGAGTTTGTTCACACGCTGAATGGTTCCGGCTTGGCGGTTGGCCGGACTTGGATTGCGGTGGTGGAGAACTACCAGCAGGCGGACGGTTCGATTCTGGTCCCGGAAGCGCTCCGACCGTATATGGGAATTGACCGGATTCCCGCAGCGAGCTGAGCCTGCTGGGTTAAGTTAATTGTTTTCAGTACGATGGGTGGCATAGAGGTAACCCTCGGCACCTGCCGGCCTGAACCCTTTCGCCTCGCAACCTCTTGAAACTACACATTTTCGTTTGACGGCCCGAAGTTCCGTGCATACACTCGCCTCAGCAGTACTGCCAGGCCGTCGAAGCGCTCCAAGCCTGGAACGGAACCCTTCAATGACAGGAATCGCACGCATTCTCCGCTTCTTATTCTGGGCCGTCATCGTTTCCTGGGCCGTGTCGTTGCTGCGTCGGTTGTTTCGCAACGCCGGACAAAGGCCCAATCGGCAAACTCAAGACGTCGCCATACCTGCCCAAGCCGTTTCCCGGCGGTTGGTCCGTGATCCGATCTGCGGATTGCATTTGGCGGAGTCGACGTCCATACCGCTGAGAACTGGCGGCGAAACGCTGCACTTCTGTTCGATGGAATGCCGCGAAAAGTATCTCGATGGAACTCACAAGTTGGCTGTCAACGCGTAAACGACTCGGATTTTCAGTGAATTTGCAGTTCTGCGTGGTTTCGGAAGTTGCGTGTGCAACGCCGTTTATTGGAAAGGACCAGTCCTAATATGGCCACGGTCGCAAAACCCCCAGTCCCCAGCCGTCCATCTACCATTCCTCCGTTGGTGCCCCGAGTAGCTCCGCGGGAAGAGTTGAATCCGTTCCGCATCGCGCAATTGCAGTTCGACATGGCGGCGGAGACTTTGAAACTCGATCCCGGATTGCGGCAGGTATTGCGTTCGCCCAAAAGAATTCTGGAAGTTTCCCTGCCGACGAAGATGGACAACGGCCAGGTGAAGGTGCTGACCGGGTTTCGAGTGCAACACAACATTGCGCGCGGCCCTGGCAAAGGCGGTATCCGTTTTCATCCCGCAGTGACTGTCGACGAGGTGAAAGCACTGGCGGCCTGGATGACCTGGAAAACGGCCGTGGTGAATGTACCGTTTGGCGGCGCCAAAGGCGGAGTGATCTGCGATCCGAAGCGCATGTCGAAGAGCGAGCTGGAACGGCTCACGCGACGCTTTGCCAGCGAGATCCTGCCGTTGATCGGCCCCGATCAGGACATTCCCGCGCCCGATGTCTACACAGATTCGCAGACAATGGCCTGGATCATGGATACCTATTCCATGATGAAGGGCACCACCGTTCCCGGGGTGGTGACCGGGAAGCCGCTGTCGATTGGTGGATCCGTGGGGCGGGCGGAAGCCACAGCACAGGGACTGGTTTATGTCATAGAAGAAGCCTGCAAGGTGAAGAAAATTTCTTTGCGGGGCGCCACGGTCGCCGTTCAGGGTTTCGGCAATGCAGGATCGATTGCCGCGCGGCTGTTGTCGGAACGGAAAGCCCGGATTATCGCGTTGAGTGATACCCGCGGCGGCGTCACGAATTCTCGCGGGATTGATCCGGTGAAGGCGCTGCGTTACAAGGAGCGCTCTGGAACGGTGGTCGGCATGCCCGGCGCATCGCGAATTTCCAACGATGATTTGCTCACGTTGAAGTGCGACATCCTGGTTCCCGCCGCGCTGGAAAACGTCATCACGCTGCAAAATGCGGAAGCCGTGAAGGCGCGCATCGTGGCGGAAGCCGCCAATGGGCCGACCACTCCGCATGCCGACGAAATTCTGGCTCGCCGCGGAATCACGGTGTTGCCGGACATCCTGGCGAACGCCGGCGGAGTAACGGTCAGTTACTTCGAATGGGTGCAAAATCAGGAAGGCTTGCTGTGGGACTCCGAAGAAGTGAATGTGCGCCTACAGAAAATCATGCAACGCGCATTTCACGAAATGCTGGAAACCATGCGCAAGCATCACGTGCCGCCCCGCGCGGCGGCGATGGCGCTGGCGGTGGGCCGTGTCGCGGAAGCGACGCTCGTTCGCGGCCTGTTCCCGTAAGCTAATTCAGCCCCTGTAGATCGAGACATCACCCGAGCAGCGCAGAAAATTCTTGCGCGAAAAATTCAGTGCGCGTACATTCGCAGAAGCCGGTGATTTCTCGGGGAGTCGTTCTGCTTCGCTGAGAATGCGCCGGCAATTTTTCGAGAAATGGTGCGCGTCCAGCGATTATGAGCAACTCTCATTCGGCCTCCGCCCCGACTCCGCCGATTTTGCTGAGCATCGCGGGCTTCGATCCAAGCTGCGGCGCCGGCACCGCAGCCGACCTGAAGACGTTTTCCGCACATGGCTGCTATGGGATAGCGGCGATCACTTCGCTGACCGTGCAAAACACGCAGGGAGTGCAGGCGGTACATCACACGCCAAGCGCGGAACTGCGCGCGCAACTGGAAGTGCTGATCAAGGATTTTGAGATTGCCGGAGTGAAGATCGGGATGCTGGGCAATCGCGGAAATGCGATGGCCGTGGCGGAATTTCTGGACGCGCACAAGTTTCCGGTGGTGGTGCTGGACCCGCGCGTGAAATCGTCCGCCGGCTCGGTCCTGCTGGATGTGGATGGGATCAAATACATCACGGCTGAACTTTTGAAGCGCTCGACCGTAGTCACGCCCAATATCGCGGAAGCGGATGTGCTTACGGGGCTGACAATTAAAGATGTAGCGGACATGGAAGCCGCAGCACGGAAACTGGTGGAGATGGGCGCGCGGGCAGTGATTGTGAAGGGCGGCGTGGAACGGCCGATCGATGTGCTGTTCGATGGCAACGACGTGCACCATCTGAGCGGGGACAAGTCCAAGGTAGAGAATGTGCACGGCTCCGGCTGCGCGTTTGCTTCGGCCATCACCGCGCAACTGTCGGTCGGGCGCTCGCTGCTGGAGGCGTCCACATTGGCCAAGGCCTATGTATTGAAGGCGACGGAAAAGGCCTATCCGGTGGGAAAGGGGCGGGTTCCGCTCGATCATTTCTACCGAATGAAGATTGAGCCGCTGGCGCGCGGCACTCACGAAGTTCCTCAGCATGGCCTGCATCCGGCGGCGGAGCCGGCACACTAAAAGGGACAAGCAGCATCCAACTTAATAAAGTGCTTTCCAGGTCAGAAAGCCAGGGGACGTGCAAAAAATATTTCGTTGTTCGGAATGCCAGCACAGCCTGCGGGCGGTGGGATCGACCGGGCTGGCCAAAGAGGTCGAACGAGTTACGCAATGCCCGGTGTGCAAGGCGAAAAACAGAGTACGGTGGCCGCGCGGAGATCAGTTCCGGGTGCAACGGGTGGGTAGCCGATAATCGTTACAGCAAAACTCCAGTTCCCTGTTCTTCAGTGTTCCTGTTCAAATTCGAAAGGCGAACTTCCCACCAACCAGTGTAGCCACCGGGCCGCCTTTAAACTGGTGGCCGTCAAACGGTGAGTTGCGCGATTTGCTGGCGGACTTCTTTACGTCATAGGTCCAGGCTCGATCGAGAGAGAAGATGGTGATGTCCGCCAATTCCCCTTCGGCCAATTTGCGCTGTTTGCCCAAGACCCTGGCCGGGCCAGTGGTGAAGAGCTCGACCATGCGCATCAAGGTGATCTTGCCGGTGTGCACCAGTTGCTCCAGCGTCAGCCCAATTGCGGTTTCAAAACCCAGAATGCCGAATGGCGCTTTGTCGAATTCGACATCCTTGAGCGCCGGCTCGTGCGGCGCATGATCGGTAGCAATGGCGTCGACCGTGCCGTCGATCAGTCCTTGCCAAATGGCGTCGCGATCCTCGCGAGCGGCAAGCGGCGGATTCATTTTGAAGCGGGAATCGTAGGTAACGTCTTCATCGATCAGAGTGAAATGGTGCGGAGTGACTTCGCAGGTCACGCGGATGCCGTTTGCTTTCGCGTATCGAACTTGATCGAGAGAAGCTTTGGCGGAGAGATGGGCAATGTGCAGGCGTCCGCCGGTTAGTTCCGCAACTTGCACGTCCCGCGCCACACAAACGGACTCGGCGGCAGCGGGCATTCCTGGCAAGCCCAGCCGAGTCGAAGCAAGCCCTTCGCGCATGCAGGCGCCGGCGGCCAGCGATACATCCTCACTGTGTTCGATCACCGGTAAGTCCAAGGTGCGGCAAAAATCTAAAATCTGGCGGGCCAGTTTGGCGGTAGCGATGGGCTTGCCATCATCGGAAACGGCAACGATTCCGGCGTCGCGCATCGCGGCGATATCGGCGAGCGCTTCGCCTTTGCTGCCCACGCTGGCCGCGCCGATGGGCCAGACGCGAACGTGTCCCTGATCCTTGGCGCGATCGACGATGAAGCGGGTGATGGAGGCGTTGTCGTTTACCGGCTTGGTGTTGGGCATGCAGCAAACGGCGGTAAAGCCACCGCAAGCAGCAGCTCTTCGTTCCGGTTTCGATGGTCTCGGAATTTTCCTGGCCGGGTTCGCGAAGATGCACATGCATGTCGATGAATCCCGGAGCAACGATCAGTCCGGTTGCATCAAAAACTTCGGTGTCCGCGGTGGCCGGAATACTACCGTGTGCCGCGATTCGTGCTACCTTCTCGCCGTCGATCAGGATGTCGAGAGTTGCGTCGGTTTTCGAAGCGGGATCGAGAACGCGGCCGTTCTTAATCAGAAGCATTGGCGGATTCCTTGGGCTGGCCTTCCAGTGCGGGATGGGTGCTGCCTTCCTGTGCGCCAATCATCAGCAGATAGAGGATGGCCATGCGCACGGAGACTCCGTTGGTGACCTGTTCCAGAACGGCGGATTGCGGGCCATCGGCAACTTCCGGAGTGATTTCGATGCCCCGATTGATGGGGCCGGGATGCAGAATGAGCGCATCCTGCTTGGCGAGCTTCATGCGCTGGGCGTGAAGTTGATAGAGCAGAATATAGTCGCTCTGCGACAAGGCGGGTTCGTGCAGACGCTCGGTCTGCACGCGCAACACGATGATGACATCGGCATCTTCCAGAGCCTCTTCGACGCGATAGACGCAGCGAACGGGAGTGCCGGGCGCGATCTGTTCGAGTTCACGCGGAACCCACATTGCCGGACCGCACAGCGTGAAACGGCAGCCGAATTTTCCGAGCAGATGAATATTGGAACGAGCGACGCGCGAGTGCTTGATGTCGCCAAGAATCGTGACATTTAGGTTTTTCAGCGAGCCTTTGCGGTCGCGAATGGTCAGCGCGTCCAGCAACCCTTGCGAAGGATGCTCGTGGGTTCCATCGCCGGCGTTGACCACCGGAATTTCCAGATGGCGAGCGACGAAATCAGCTGCGCCCGACGAAGAGTGGCGCATGACGAAGCAATCCGGCTTCATGGCGTTCAGGTTGTTGGCGGTGTCCAGCAGCGATTCCCCTTTTTTCAGGCTGGACGCTTCCGCTTGCAGATTCATAGTGTCGGCGCCCAGGCGGGATGCGGCGGTGCCAAAGCTCAGGCGGGTGCGGGTGGAGTTTTCAAAAAACGCGAGAGCGACGGTTTTGCCACGCAACGTGGCCAGCTTCTTCAGAGGGTGCCGCTGAATCTCCTGGAACGGTTTGGCCTGATCAAGAAAAAAGGTGAGTTCGTCCGCACTGAGCGGTTCCAACGCCAACAGATCGCGAAATCGGTAGGTCAAAGGAGTACTCGGTACTGCGCTGCCGCAGGATATGCTCTGCGGTCCCTGGGTGCTGGAACTCTATTCTATGTCGCCGTAGGGCGCCGCGCAAAATTTTAAGAGCCGGGCGATCAGGGAACGCGATCCATGAGCATGACCCGTTCGTCGTTGTCGATCTCCTGCAGGCGGACTTCGACCACTTCGGAGTCGCTGGTCTGCACCGTGCGGCCGACAAATTGCGCTTCGACCGGCATCTCGCGATGGCCGCGGTCGATCAGCGCGCAGAGCGACAAGCGGCTAGGGCGTCCCAGATCGAATAGCCCGTTCATTGCCGCGCGGACGGTGCGCCCGGTGTAGAGAACGTCGTCCACCAGCACCAGGTCGAGCGCATCGACATTGAACGAGATGTGCGAAGACTGCAGAACGGCTTGCGGCGCGATTTTGGAAAGATCATCGCGATATAGGGTGATGTCCAGCGAGCCGACACGCACATCCGAGCCGTCAAAGTTCTTGATCATGCGCGCCAGGCGCTCGGCGAGCGGGACACCGCGGCGGCGTACGCCGATCAACGCCAGATTCTTGGTCCCTCCGCTTTTTTCGACAATCTGGTGCGCAAGCCGCAAAAGGGCGCGCTCGATTTCCGCTGCAGACATCAACTGGGTTTTTTCGACGAGTGACATAGCGCGGATATGCTAACACAAAGAAGGCGTGGACTTGCGTGCGCGGACACGTGTCGCAGCGGAAGCTCGTGCTAGACTGCGGCTGATCCGATTCAAGACTGCTCAGGTGACAAATGCGATCCAGAAAGAATTTGTTCGCGATATTCAGCCTTCTGTTGGTGATTTGGATGACGCCCGCTGCGGGTCAGGTAAAAACCAAAGCGGCTGCGGAGGCCAGTCACCCGGCGCGGCCAAAACTGATCGTGATGATTGTGGTCGATCAGATGCGCGCCGATTACATTGAGAAATTCCAGGGGCAGTGGAATGGCGGGTTGAAGCGCATGGTCAACGAGGGCGCGTGGTTTCGCTCGGCTGCCTATCCGTATGCGGCGACGGAAACCTGCGTGGGACACGCGACGATTTCGACCGGTTCGTTCCCTAATGCCCACGGGATGATTGGAAACTCTTGGTGGGACCGCGACTTGAATAAGTCGATCACCTGCACATTCGATCCCAAGGCCAAGAATATTGCGTACGCGGGCGGGACCGCAAAAGACGGCGACTCCGCAGCGCGAATGATGATGCCGTCGTTCGCAGAGGAGTTGAAATTTCAGACAGGCGGCGCAACCCGGGTCGTGGCCCTGTCGCTGAAAGCGCGCGCGTCGATTACCTTGGCGGGGCACAGCGCGGACGCGGTGACATGGTACGACGGCGGTTCATGGATCACGTCGTCGGTCTATGGATCGATGCCTTTCATGGAGGAGTTTGCCAGCAAGCACCCCGTGGCGACAGATTATGGCAAGGAATGGACACCTGCCTTGCCGCAGATGTCGTACCTCTATGACGACAAGGCCATAGGAGCGGCGGATCTAGGCTCGTTCGGGGCGACACTTCCGCATCCGCTGAAAGGCAAGGAAGGCTCATCGGCGCCCGACGAGACTTTCTACCAGCAATGGACTGCCAGCCCGTTTGCGGACACGTATCTCACCAACATGGCGGAAGCCGCAATCGATTCGCTGGGGCTGGGCAAGGGCGCGGGCACCGATTATCTGGGTATCAGCTATTCCACCGTGGATTATGTCGGCCACGCCTTTGGACCGCGCAGCCACGAAATCCAGGATGTACTGATCCGGTTGGACCGGGACCTTGGCGGCTTGCTCGACTTTCTCGATAAAAAGGTCGGGCGGGGGAATTACATTGTGGCGCTTTCGGCGGACCACGGCGTTGCGCCGATTCCGTCCGACATGCAAAAAACCGGTGTTTCGGCGGGCGTTTTGAACGTCGCGGAGCTGCAACAGCAGATCGAGAAGGCGCTGGAGAAGTTCGACGTGGCGCATCCGGCGGTGGCCCGGATTTCGTCAAATGACCTGTATTTCGCTCCCGGCGTCTACGACAAGCTGAAGCAAAATCCCGAAGCGATGAACGCCGTCCTGAAGACGATCAGCGACACTCCTGGAGTCGAGACCGTCTTGACGTCGGATGAGGTTGCGGCGGGCACTAAATCGCTGCTAGAAATCAGGGACGCCTTCGCATGGAGTTTCTTTCCCGGCCGCAGCGGCGACCTGTTCGTTTTGCAAAAGCCTTATTGGCTGATGGGCAGCTCGAACCGGTCGACGGGCACGAGCCACGGAACGCCGTATTATTATGATCGGCGAGTGCCGATTGTCTTATTCGGCTTCGGTGTTCAGCCGGGTCAATACTTCGAGCGCGTGACCCCAGCCGATATCGCGCCCACATTTAGCGCCTTGACTGGGATCACCTTGGCGGGAGCCGATGGGCGGGTGCTTTCCGAGGCTCTGAAGGTGGCTCACTCCCACCCGTAACGCCCCGCGTTTTTGGGCGTCGACCCAAACGGTTCGTGCTATCCTCTGCGGACGTGAGTTCCTCCCACCGCGTTGACCTCAGCGTGCAAGTTGGCGCTCTGCGCCTCGCCAATCCTATCCTCACATCCAGCGGCACTTTCGGATACGGGTTAGAGTTTGCCCACTTGGTGGACTTGAACCGGCTTGGCGGCCTGGTGACCAAAGGTTTGTCGCCCGAACCGATGGAGGGGGCCCCCGCTCCCCGAGTTTGCGAGACAGCATCCGGCATGCTGAACGCGATCGGTTTGCAGAATGTTGGAGTCGATGCTTTCCTGAAAGATAAGCTGCCGCTGTTGCGAAAATACAACACTGCCCTGATCGTGAACGTTTTCGGTTACTGCATCGAAGACTATGCCGAAGTGATCCGTCGACTGGAGGACGCTGAGGGAATCTCGGCCTACGAGCTCAACATCTCCTGCCCGAATGTGAAGAAAGGTGGGATGCAGTTCGGCAGCAACCCTGCTTTCGTAGAGGAGGTGGTCGGGACGGCAAGGGCGGTGGCGAAGCGCAGGCCGCTCTGGGTGAAGCTGATGCCTCTTGTTGCAGACATTGGAGTTATCGGTGCGGCAGCGGAAGCGGCAGGGGCCGACGCGCTGACCGTGGCCAATACCTACCCCGCAATGGCCATCGATTTTCGCACCGGGCATTCCAGATTAGGGAATCTAACCGGCGGATTGTCTGGCCCGGCGATCAAACCGATCACTTTGCGGTTGGTCTGGGAGGCGAGTAAAGCGGTAAAGATTCCAATTTTGGGTCTTGGCGGGATCGAAACTGCAGAAGATGTCCTGGACTATCTGGCGGTGGGTGCCACTGCGGTACAGGTTGGGACGGCCAGCTTCACTGACCCAAGAGCCAGTGAGCGGTTGGTAGGCGAAGTAGAACGGAAGGCAGCTGAGCTTAAACTGTTCACTGTCAGTGAGTTACGCAACAGGTTGGTAGTTGGAAGTGGTTGACATAATGCTGTAATTTAGCTACACTTTTTGGATGATTCGTAGCGGAAAGAACACACTATGCGAAGACCATTCTTCATAACGTGGGCCGCCATTCGCTGGGTGCCGTTGATGTTCCTTGTCGCTCCCGTGATGGAGGCGCCTTTGGTGGCGCATCTCAGCGAACCAATGAAGCCGATCAAGACGTGGACCGGGAATGCCAGCTGGTATGGCCCGGAGTTTGACGGCAAGAAGACCGCAAACGGCGAGAAATTCGATGCCGAGAGCCTGACAGCGGCGCACCCCAACCTGCCCTTCAATTCGTGGGTACGTATCGTGAACCCGCGCAATGGCAAATTCGAAATCGCACGAATCAACGACCGCGGGCCCTATCAGGAAGGCCGCGAAATTGATGTATCCTATCGAGTAGCCCGCAAGCTGGGCCTGATTCACTCCGGCGTGAGCCAAGTGCGGCTGGAACTGATGCTGGTGCCGCCCAAGCACGCGGCTGAGGAATCGGACCAGAAGTAAGAAACGCGGGCCAGGCCGGCCCTTGAGTTTTGACGCCCATCCACGATCCGCTCTAATTGTTGCTCTGGATTTCGATTCATTGACCGCCGCGCTGCGGTTCGCCGAGCCGCTTGCGGACCTAGTCGGGATGTTCAAGATCGGCAGCCAACTCTTTACCAGCGCGGGGCCGGAAGCGGTCCGGCAAATCTCCAAATTGGGTCCCGGCATCTTCCTGGACCTTAAATTCCACGACATTCCAAATACGGTGGCGGGAGCGGTCCTTGCGGCTTCAGCATTGCCGGGTGTGCAACTGGTGAATGTGCATGCCTTGGGCGGGACGGCGATGATGCAGGCGGCGGCGCAGGCGGTCAGCGCGGGGGTGCCCATGGGGGCGGACCGGACGCGTCTGCTGGCGGTGACGATCCTGACGAGCATGGACCAGAAAGCCGTCCGCGAAGTGGGATTGACCGGGCTACCCAAGTCGCGGGTCGTGCAGCTGGCCAAACTGGCCCAAGCCGCCGGAGTGGACGGCGTGGTCGCGTCCATCCAGGAAGCGAAGGCCATTCGCAAGGCCTGCGGGCGAGAGTTCTTGATCGTTACGCCAGGCGTGCGCCCCAGTGAAAAAAGCCCTACCGCAAAGAAGGACGATCAATCGCGTACCGCAACTCCCCGCGAAGCCATCCAAGCAGGCGCGGACTTTATTGTCGTGGGAAGACCCATCCTGGCCGCGGCTGATCCGCGTCAAGCGGCCCGGGAGATTGTCGACGAAATTTCCGTAACCAACTGACCTGCCGATTCTTCGGTAGCAGCAGATGAAGAAACCACCAGAGAGCCGCGAGTCTATTCTGCGTCAGATGCGCGACGCAGAAGAAGCCGCGGCACAATTGATTGCCGGGGTCTCCTATGCCCAGGGCAACTGGCATCCGGTACCCGGAATGACGTGGAGCATCTGGCAGTGCCTGGACCACCTGGTGCTGACGAACCGCGCCTATGCGAAGGCGTTGCAAGATGCGGTATCCCAGGCTGACGAGAAGTACCTCTGTCCGACAAAGGGGATTGTGCCCGGACGATTTGGGCGCTGGTTCCTGCGCAACGTGGAGCCGCCCGTAAAGGTGGGGATCAAAACCAAGGCGGCGATCAAGCCCGCGGCCGAGGGTGATCTGGAAACCGCGCTGACCTATTTCGTCGATTCGCACGAAGCATTCCGGGAAATTCTGAGGTCGTGGGACGGCGTCGATCTGAATCGAGTGCGCTACAAAAACCCGTTTGTTCCCCTCGTTCGTTTTACGGTAGGCACTGGCCTGCTGATCGTCAATGGGCACGACCGGCGGCACCTGTGGCAGGCGCAGCGGGTGAAGTCGGCGCCGGGCTACGACCGGGTTTAGAATCAAGCACGCACAACTGGCGCAGGCTTTGGGACGGGGCGCGATTTGAAGAGCATCGTTGTTGGCACCGCAGGACATATCGATCACGGTAAGTCTTCGCTGGTCGAAGCGCTGACCGGCACGCACCCCGACCGATTAGAAGAGGAGCGCCGCCGGGGTATCACCATCGATCTGGGATTTGCGTTCCTGGAAGAAAACGGCGTGCATTTTGGATTTGTGGATGTGCCGGGGCACGAGCGGTTCGTGAAGAACATGCTGGCGGGTGCTTCGGGGATCGACGTGGTGCTGCTGGTCATTGCGGCGGACGAGGGCGTGAAGCCGCAAACTCGCGAACATTTTGAAATCAGCCAATTGCTAGGTGTCGATCAGGGCATCGTGGCGATCACTAAGTCCGATCGTGTCGACGCGGAAGCGATGGAATTGGCCAAGTTGGAAGTCCAGGAGTTTGTTGCCGGGACATTCCTGGAGAAGGCGCCGCTAATCGCGGTTAGCGCCAAGACCGGAGCGGGCCTCGCGGAATTGAAATCGTCGCTGCACCAAGCGGCTAGGGCCGTCCGAGCAATGGCGAGCGCGCGATACGCGCGGCTGCCGATCGATCGATCATTTTCCATAAAGGGTTTCGGCACGGTGGTCACCGGCACGCTGCTGTCGGGTGAACTCCGTGTGGAGGAAGAGGCGGAACGGCTGCCAGGAGGGGAGCGCCTGCGCATTCGCGGTTTGCAGACGGCGGGCAAGGCCGTCGAGGTGGCGAAGGCGGGGCGGCGCACGGCCATCAATCTTGCGGGCATTGAGCACGATCGACTGCATCGGGGAATGGTGTTAGCCACGCCGGGAAAATTTCGCAGTTCGCGGCGGGCGGATGTGTTGCTGCGACTGCTCAAATCGGCGCCAAAGCTGAAGCAGGGCGCGCGAGTGCATTTTTACGCGGGAACTTCGGAGACTGTCGGCGAAGTATACCTGTACGAGCAAGCGGAGTTGAACCCCGGCGAGGAAGCGCTGGCGCATCTCAAACTTCAGGACGAAGTTGTCGTTGTACGGGGCGACCGGTTTATTGTTCGGCAGCTATCGCCGATCACTACGATCGGGGGCGGAGTCGTCGTGGATCCGCTGGCACGGCGGCCGAAGCGAAGCGATGCACAGCGGCCTGCGTTTCTGCGGACACTGCAACAGGGAGCACCGGCGGAGATTTTGAGCGCCATGGTGGAGCGGAGCCTATTTGGTCTGGGGATGGCGGAAATCGTCGCGCGGACGGGTTGGACCGAACCGGACATTGAAGGGTACGCGGCGTGGTTGACTGAAGAGGGCAAAGCACAGCGGGTGGCCAGCGAGCCATTGCTGCTAGTTTCCCAGCGATTGTTCCAGGAGGCACGAGAACGAATTCTGAGCAGGGTGGAACAATTCCATAAGACGAATCCGTTGCTGCCGGGAATTTCGCGAGAGGAGGTGCGCGCAGGACTGGGCAGACGCGTCCGGCTGGAGACATTTCAGACGGCTATTCAGGCGCTGATCAGCGACAAGAAAGTCAGCGTTGCCGGCGATTTATTGCGGAAACCCGGCGCCGAAATCACATTAACCCCCGAGGAACAGAAGTCCCGCAGGCTGATCGAGGAAGCGTTTGCCGTGGCCGGACTGGCGGTACCGTCGGTGAAAGAGGTACTGGATACGCTGCCCGTGGACCGCAGCCGGGCTGAGAAATTGTTGCAGATACTGTTGCGGGAAAAGGTGCTGGTTCGCGTTTCAACGGACTTAATCTTTCATAAGAGCGCGCTGCAGAAGCTATCGGCGCTGCTCTCCAAGTACAAGTCCGAGAACGGGACCAGCCTGGGGGTGCCGGCATTCAAAACCATCACTGGAATTTCGCGGAAGTACGCCATTCCCCTGCTGGAGTACCTGGACCAGCAGCGGGTGACCCGGCGGGTCGGTGACCAACGTGTTATCCTTTAGGGGTGACCAGCGGACTTGCGGGATTACGCAAGCTGCGCTAGGTTGAAAGACAGCGCAACCGTATAGAGTTGCGTGGAGGCAGTGTATGGGTGAATTTAGTATCTTCCATTGGCTGGTGGTCGTGGCCATCTTGTTGATTTTCTTCGGGGGACGTCGCATCCCGGAAGTGATGAAGGGCTTGGGTGAAGGGATTCGGAGCTTTAAAGAGGGAATGAGCGGCACGCCGCAGCCCCCGGTTACGCCTGTCACACCGGAGAAGCCGGTCGAAGAGAAGAAGTAGCGCGCGACCATTACAGGATTGTAAAAGAAGATTCGGGGCGACCTCGCAAAGGGTCGCCCTAATTATTTGAGTGGACCGCTCCGTCGGCGCTCAATTCCCGCAGTTCGCTCATGACTCTGGCCAGCGGCAACCCCACCACATTGAAGTAACAGCCTTCAATCCGCGGAATGAAGCGTCCGGCATAGCCTTGAATGCCGTAAGCGCCAGCTTTGTCCAGAGGCTCGCCAGTGGCCAGGTAGCGGCTGATCTCTTCGTCGCTGATGGGTGCGACATGTACGAGGGTGTTCTCGATAAACTGGCGGCGCTCCACGTCTGGAAGCCGCAGCAGGGTCACCCCGGTAACCACTTGGTGAGTGCGTCCGGAGAGTTGTTCCAGCATGCGGCGGGCGTCCTCAGCCGAACGAGGCTTGCCCAGAATGTTTCCGTCGAGAACGACGATGGTATCGGCGGCGACGATCACGGCCGGCCCAACAGCGCGCGCCGCCACCAAATCCGCCTTGGCATCCGCCAGTCGTTGCACCAAAGCGTTGGGGGATTCTCCGGGGAGCGGAGTTTCGTCGACGGCGGAGGAGAGAATGGAAAAGTCCAAGCCGGCATCGCGCAAAATCTCCGCGCGGCGGGGAGAAGCGGAGGCAAGAATCAATTTCATAACGAATCCGAGGCCCAGAATACTACACGACGCAAGCGCAAACAGCTGTGCGTTGGTGCAGGAAATCCGGAGCAGGGTTAAAGCTGGCGCGATTTTCGAAACGAAGTGAGGGAAAACAGGATAAACATGAAGCCGACGCCGACAGAAACGGCGATCAGCCAGTGGGCAACGTCGCGAGTCCAAGCGCGAAGGGCGGAATTGAACCAGGCCAGGGCCAGCACCGCGAAGGTGGCCCCGATGACTTCGTGGAAGATCTGCTTCAGGGTGCGCCACAACCGGCGAAAGCCACGCAATTCTCCCTGAGCCGTTCCCGGATTGCCGACCGTAGCCATGGGGTTAGTTTAGCCTAAAGCATTGTGGGAATTTGCCGGGCTGCCCGTACAGAAGGACAGGTATCCCGATGTGCATTTATTGAGGACAATGGCAAAAGGCCGTCTTGTAACGCAAACGCAGATGAGCCTACAATCGGCTTGAGGTACTGGGGAGATTCCTTGCAACTGGACGATCACTTGAAGAATCTTTTACGTGAACTCGGACACGCAATCAATGACACCGTCTCGGAATCGGACCGCATCACCGGCGCAATTGCGGGAGTGCGCGCCCACGGGTACGACATCGTGTTGAAGTTGGACGCCACGATTGGGTTGGCCAAGCGCGACCAGTCGGCAGACGACGATGAGCCGCGCATGACCAATCAGGACCGGCGCTTTCTGGAATCGTTGCGCATTCAAGTGGATCAGGAATCGTTCGAGCAGGACACGGAAAAGAAAACCATGCCGCGGCTGGCGATGACGCCGCAAGATGTGCGATTTTTGAAGAGCCTGCGAATCGCGGCGGACGATATCGAATGAAGCGTGTTCTCCAACTCGGAGTGGGCCTGGCGACGATGTTGAGCGTGACCGCGCCGCGAGCCGCAGCGCAAGGTCCCGCGGTGCTGGTTCCCATGGTTGTGGACACCGCCGCGCCGATCATCATCAATGCGATCAAGCCGCAACCCAAGGCTACGGGCCTGGTGAAATTTGAGGGTAGCTATTTGAGCGGCAACAATGCGCAAATTACCCTGCGCGCAGCGGGCAATGATCAGGCGATTCAGACGTTTCCGTTGACTGCGGACTCGTCAGCAAAAATGCAGGCAATCATAGACCGCGGCGGTTATCAGTACGGCGACCGCATTACGGTGTACTACAATCCGCAAAACCTGCAGGTCGTGAAGTTCAAGGGCAAGCCCTCACCCTCGCTTTAGAAACTATCGCCATGTTGCGACTTCCAGCCGTTGCCGGCCAATTTTATCCGGCAAGTTCGCGCGAGCTTTCGCGGATGGTGCAGCGGTTGCTCGACGAGTCCAACCAAGCCGATGCGCAAAAATTATCGGTGAAGGCGTGCCTGGTTCCGCATGCCGGATATATCTATTCCGGAAAAGTTGCCGCAGCCGTATTTTCCCGGATCAGGATTCCGCAACAGGTTGTGCTGATCGGCGTGCGGCACTCTCCGCCCGGGGAAGACCTGGCGATTCTCTCCAATGGGGCATGGCGGACCCCTCTCGGGGACGTAAGTCTGGACGCTTCGCTGGCGAAGCAGTTGCGGGCATCCTGTCCGTATCTGCAGGAAGACGAGGTGGCGCACCTGCGGGAGCATTCTCTGGAAGTGGAAGTTCCCTTTTTGCAGGTGCTGCGGCCCGGGTTCCTGTTGACGCCGATCGCCATTGGTACGCTGGATTTCGAATTGCTGGAAAAACTGGGTGTTGTCCTGGCAGAAGTTATTCAGCAGAGTGCCGGGGAAATTTTGATGGTGGCCTCATCCGACTTGAATCATTACGAAAACGAAGAGATTACACAGCGAAAAGACCGAAGAGCGGTGGAAGCGATGACCCGGATGGACCCGCGCGGACTCTACGATGTGTGCCGACGCGAAGCGATTTCGATGTGTGGACTGGGACCCATGGTTGCGGTGCTCATCGCTTTGCGGAAACTCGGCGCGTCAACCGCTACCGTGATTGAACACGCCACGTCCGGAGATGTAAATGGCGACCGGGACGCGGTCGTTGGCTATGCCGGAATGACGTTCAACTGAGGGAATGCTTCAGTGCGGCTTGCCGCCACCTGATCCGCCCGATCGCGCTGTCCCCATGCTAGAACCGGAAGTTGCAAACGAAGGAGCCGCGAGCGCCGGTGGTGCAAAGACCGGTCCATGACTCGAGGTGTTCGAACCGCGGGACGCCGCTCCATAAGAAGGCTGCGGAGTGAACGTTCTTGCCGATGGCATTACGGTAGCGCTGCGAGAGCCCGGGGCGACACCGATGGCATTGCGAGTTGCTACATGCCCAGTTGTGGATTGAGCCACAGGCGTGTTCACAAATCGATGGGTCGCTGGATCAAACGCGATGCTGGAGCCGTGGACCACGGTGGTTTGGCGAACTCCGGAAGTGCTCACGGTCAGATTGCGCGCAACGATGCGCGGCGCAGTCGAGGCCGCGAGAGTAGTCGAGAATGTGCTCTGCGGAATGCGTTTTTCAATGGACCATTTCTGGTCGCCGGCATTCGTCAAGTTCTTCGACACTACGCCATTCTCAATCGTGTACACGCCATTGGCGAGATTCGCGGGAGTCTTGCCGTGCGCGTCGGTGATGCTGGAAGGCACAAGAGCCGTCGTCGAGCCAGACCGCAAATAGACGGCGGTCACTGGGCGGTAAGTCAGGGTGGTGCCGGGCGCTCCAGGCGTCCAGACCCAACCGTATACCGGAGACATCATCCAGCCGCCGTAGTGATACGGCAGCCAGCCCCACGGCGAGGCACCCAGGAACGACCAGCCAAACGCGCTATCCATATACCAGCCACCGTCCGCGAATGGCGACCAACCAAAACCCATTCCGAAGGGACGCCAGCAATTCAATCCGTTCACATTGAACCAGGATCCATAGGAGTAGAGGTCGGAAAACCCGGCTGGGTAATTGGAATAGGAATTGGAGTACGTCGAACCGTTCTGGTAAGCAACTTGGGTGGCCTGCGTGTTGGCCGAAACCCAACTGTCGAAGTCGTCGCCGGGTCCAACGTGAGAAACGATGGGAGCGGCCGGTTCGGAGGCACGAACCGCGAACGACTGACCTTTGTCGAGCGGCGTCGTTTTGTCGCTCTGCAACACGTTGACGTGGCCACGGGTGACGTTCACCGTGCTGCCATTGTCGAAATTATCCAGACGAAAGCCCGCTTTGCCATCGACTTCCACGGTAAAGTCGCCGCCGGTCACCGAAAAGTAGTCGCCGTGCTGCTCGTCGACGGAAAATGAGGCGGAACCTTGGCGCACCACGAGGCGGGTAACGCGGTAGCCGTCATTCAGAGAGAGGTCGTAAAACTCCACGACGGTGTCGGAATCCAGAAATCCTATGGCGCCGTTTTCAAATTCAATTTCCGCGCGGCCCTTGCCCGTAGAGAGCGCGTTGCCGTCACGCAGGGGGAGGTTCAGAGGAGCGACCTGCCAGGTAGCCTTGGGATCGGTAAGCGGATCGTTGTGAAAGTCTGGCGCGAAGCGCACTTCGCCCTGAACAAAGCTTAGCCGAACGATGCGGGCATGGCTCGAATCGGCAAGAGACACCGAGCAAAGCGCCAGAGCCAGCGCGAGTGAAAATAGCAGGAGGGACACACGCTTCATAAAACCACCTCGAACTCAAACCATACTGGTGTGCAGACGGGAATGCAACTCAAGACGCGACCGGCTGGAGTACCAGCGAGCGAACGGTTCAAATTGTGCCCAGGATAGATGCGACGAATCGGATGAATGCAATCTTTTGATGCCTAACTTCTTGACAATAGGCAGCTTACCTAGTTAGCTTTCCTGTGCCGCAAGGCAGCGCGCCACCCGAAGGCACGTTTATGCAATAAATCTCCTTTTCCTAAAGGTCGTAACGTGCTCGCTGAACGATATTTTATTCATTAATTTTGGAGGGCATCGTGGCAATCGCTCGTTTCATCCGTACGATATTTTTGGCACATCTGGCAGGGGCATTTCTGGTTGTGGGATTCGCGTTCGGGCAGGGTGGGGCGACCGGCGCGATTAATGGAACGGTAGAAGATACCAGTGGTGGACCCATCGCCGATGCCGACGTACAGGTCTTCAATTCCAAAACGGAGCTGCTGGTGCGGCGGTTAAATACCGGCTCCGAAGGCACCTTCCTTACAACTCTGTTGCCGCCAGCGACTTATTACCTTCTGGTTAACAAGACCGGGTTTGCCCAGGCGAAGGTGTCGGACATCGAAGTTCGCGTGACGGAGACGACGCGCGTCACGATCAACCTGAAACCCGGAACTGTGTCCGAAAAGGTGGAGATTGTTGCGGAGATGGCCACAGTCGATACGACCAATGCGACCACCGGCCAGACGATCGGGGAGAAGACTGTTCGCGAGTTGCCGTTGGCGTCGCAGAATTACCAGCAGCTTCTGACGCTGAGCACTGGGGCCTACAGCGACCTGAACTCGTCCACGGAGTTGGGACGCGGCACGACCAAGGTGTACGTCAACGGACAGCGCGAAGATAACAACAACTACCTGATTGAAGGAATCAGCGCGACCGATTACAACGTGGCGCAGAACTACTATGTGCCGCTGCCCAACCCAGACGTGATTCAGGAATTCAAGGTGCAGACGTCGCTGTACGACGCCACGCAGGGACGCAACGGCGGCGGCAACATCAACGCAATTCTGAAATCGGGCACGCCCCAACTGCACGGGGACGTGTACGAGTTTTTTCGGAACGACGCGCTGAACGCCAACGAATACTTCCTGAATGCCAACGACCAGCCGCGGCCTCCGGTGAAACAGAACGTGTTTGGAGCCAGTGCAGGAGCTCCGCTCTTCGACGAGAAATACGGGTTCATCTTTTTGAATTATCAGGGAATTCGGCAAATCAGCGCGCTATCGCCGGGCACGCAGGTCAGCAATCCGGGATTTCCGGTGATTCCGACGGACCGCTCTGCGGCTTCCATTTCCCAGGCATTTTTCGGAAATACGACAACGCCGATCGACCCCGTCGCGTTGGCATTGCTCAATTACAAGAGCAACTTGTTTAACGATCCGAACGGCTACCTGATTCCTTCCATTCCCGGCACGCCCGGCACGACGGGCGAATTGCTGGTAAGCAAGCCCGGGAAGTTTGACGATAACCAATTCACCGTGAACTGGGACCGGGAATTCAATGACGCGAAAGACAAGATTGGGGCGCGCTTTTTCTTCTCGAACTCAGAGACCTACCTGCCGTTTGGGGCGGGCGGTCTGCAAGCGTCGTTGGGAGGCACACTGGCCAGCAGCATCAGCTCGACGGATTTGGACTTTCCGTTCGACATCCCGGTGGCAGCGCGGTTTTTCAGCTTTAACGAGACGCACCTGTTCAGTTCGTCGTTGATTAACGATATCCGATTCGGATACGTGCGCATGAACTACGATCTGAACAACGTCAATCCGGTGACGGCGGCAGATCTGGGAATCGACCGGCCGACAAACAACCTGACGCAGTCCATTTACAAGTTCACGTTCAACACGTCCGGATTTCAGATCGGCCCGACGCCCCCGGCCAACCAGTCGCAAATTCAGAACAACATCAGCCTGGTGGAAAACTTGAGCTGGATCAAAGGCGCGCACCTGTTGCGTTTCGGCGGCGACTATACCAGCGTGAATTTGAACAAGGATTTTCCGCAAACGTTCAACGGGCAAATCTACTTTACCAATACGCCGAATGGCCTTACGGACTGGCAGAACTTCCTGGAGGGCGCCGGACAATTCAGTTTCGGTGGCGGCGGAGTTTACAACCACCAGTATCGCGCCAGTATTTATTCCGCATTCGCTCAGGACGATTGGAAAGCCACGCGAAACCTGACGTTGAACCTGGGTTTGCGGGTGGAAATCAACGGCGCATTCCACGACAACCTCTGCCACATCGGAAATATCGATGAACAACTCGCCAAAGAAAATCTGTACCCGATGATTTACGGAAGTTGCGCGGACCTGCTGAACGTGCCGGGTCTGACGGGCAGCGGCAACAACACCACATTCAAGAACAACTTTGCGACCGGGCTCGCTCCGCGGATCGGCATGGCCTATGACCTGGACGGGAAGGGCAAGACGACAGTCCGCGCGGGATACGGAATCTACTATGTTCGCGAAGATGTAGGGACGGCGGACCAACTGTCGTTTCAGGCGCCGTTTTTGCCGATCACCTTTGGCGGATCGAATCCCGGTTGCTTGAGCACCTATTTCTCCACCACACCCGCTCCCGGGTGCGGATACAACGGACTGCCTGCAGCAGGGGTGCTGGATGGCACGTTTACGCCCTGCCTGGCGGCATTGCAGAATTTTCCGGGCGGAGACACTACGCAAGCGGGTAACTTCGCCTGCGCCGCCGGAAGCCCTGGAACGGTGCCGACAACCAACCTGTTCGTGCTGGCGGTTCCGCGCAAGTTCGTTACGCCGAGCACCCAACAGTGGAACATGACGGTGCAACGAGATCTGGGCAAGCAATGGGTGCTGGAAGTGGGCTATGTGGGCACCCATTCCACGCACTTGCGGGAAACGCGCACGAATATCCCCGGGCAGGACGCCACTCCGGAGAATCCGATCAACATTACCGCTGAGGATGGGACGGTGTACCAGATCAAATACAACACCTTGGCGAACGGCCCGTCGCGCTCTCCCATACCGGCGATCAACGGATACGGCGGATTCCAGATTTTTGCGAATGACGCGTATTCGCATTACAACGCGCTGCAGAGCACATTGTCGCGGCAATGGAGCCAGGGATACGTGCAAGTCGCCTACACGTTCTCGAAATCGACGGACGCCACCTCCAGCGGCAACACGGCGTTGAACACCGCGTTCAACAATGAAGGAGATTTGAAGTACTCGCGAGGCGTTTCGGACTTCGACCGTCCGCAACGGCTGGTGTTCAGCTACCGGTATGACCTGCCGTTCTTTGCGCACTCCGAAGGCTTTACCAAGGCTGTGTTGGGCGGATGGTCGGTCAGCGGGATTACCGTGTTCCAGTCTGGCCTGCCCTTTTCGATTATCGATTCCGCGGCGGGCACCGCGTTCCTGGGCCCCGGGTACACAACGACGTTAACAGCCAGTCTGGCTCCTGGCGCAACGATTGGCCAGGGCTACAGTTCAGGCGGAATTCACCAGCGATTGAATGGTTATCTGAATCTGAACAACTTCACGCCGGCGCCGCTGATGTATCCGTACGATCCAGCGAACCCGACAACGACCTGCGATCCTGTAAACAATCCGAACTTCTGCACCACGCAATTCGGAAATCTGGGACGCAACACGTACCGCGGACCGTCTCAGCAGAACTGGGACTTCTCCCTGATCAAGAACATTCCGATCACGGAGCGCTTTAACCTGCGATTCACGACGGACTTCTTCAACATCTGGAACCACGCGAACTTCGCGAACCCGTCCATCACCGACGTGGAAACCATCACACACGACGCAGCGGGCAATCCGACGAACGCCGGCCCGTTTGGCAAGATATTTTCCACACGAGGAACGCCGCGGGTGATTCAGTTCTCGCTGCGGCTGGCGTTTTAGCGAACAGCAGCTTTAGTTACCGGCAAAGCGCGCGATTCTGTATGGGTCGCGCGCCCTGCCTGCTGTTTGCGGAGTAGTGCTACTATTTCCGGGCTATGGCAAAAATCGCATCGCGGATCGCACAACTAACGGGAGAAGGGGCTCTGGCCGTCTTCGCGCGCGCGAAGGAATTGGAAAAGGCGGGCCGCTCCATCATTCATCTGGAGTTGGGCGAGCCGGATTTTCATCCCGCGCCTCCGGTGATTGCCAGGCTGCGGGACTCGGTGGCAGCGGGACGTGATCGCTATGTGGCAACGCGCGGGATTCCGCCTTTACGCGAGGGGATCGCCGCGTATTTGAAACGAACGCGCAACCTGGAAGTGCGGCCGGAGCAGGTGCTGGTCGCACCGGGATGCAAGATGGCGTTGTCACTGGCGATGATGGCGCTGATCGAGCCGGGCGATGAGGTGCTGTACCCCAATCCCGGCTTTCCCATCTATCCGTCATTCACCAGAGGATTGGGAGCGGCGGCAATTCCGTATGCGTTGCGGGAAGAGAAGCGATTTCAGCCCGACCTCGAAGAGATCGCCGCGAGGATCACGCCCCGGACCCGCGTGCTGATCTTCAATTCGCCAAATAATCCAACGGGAACCGTGTTCAGCGAATCGACGCTGCAGCAAATTGCGGAGTTGGCCAGGAAACACGACTTGTGGGTGATCGCCGACGAAATCTACAGCCGGATCTTGTTCACAGGCCAATACCGATCGATCTGGTCGTTGCCGGGGATGGCAGATCGCACGGTGATCATCGATGGATTCTCAAAGTCATTTGCGATGACCGGATGGCGGCTGGGCTACGCCGTGGCGCAAACCCCGGTGATCGATGCCATGGACCTGTTGGTTTTGAACACCTTCACATGTACCGCGGAGTTTACGCAACTGGCCGGGTTGGAGGCGCTGCAGGATATCACCGGAGCAGTGCCCACCATGGTGGAGGAATATCGCAGGCGACGGGATTTGTTCATCGCGCGGTTGAACAAAATACCCGGTTTTCGCTGCCAATCGCCGGACGGCGCGTTCTACGCGTGGGTGAACATCGAGGAGACGGGCAGAAGCGCGGAAGCGGTGCAGCACGCCTTGTTGGAAGAGGCCGGCGTGGCGGCTATCGCCGGTGCGGCGTTCGGATCGGAAGGCAAGCACTTCCTGCGGTTCTCGCTGGTGAGCGCTCCGCATCTGCTGGAAGAGGCATTGGCGCGAATGGAGAAGCTGGCGGAAGCGTGGCGTGTGTCCATCGCTCGTTGATTCAGGGGAAGCCGTGGTCCGAGAAGTACTGGAGAACAGGATGAGACTGTGGGTGAAATGTTCGGTGGGGATGGGAATACTCCTGCTGGCGGGGCAAATGAGTTGTGCGCAGGCGAAGCCGTACCCGACCGCAAATCTGCAAACAACGTACGAGAACCTGCTGGCCAAAATCGACAAGATGCCGACGTTCGACAACCACTCGCATCCGGGATTTGCGGACGATACGGATGTCGATGCCATGGCCGCGCCACCGGACGAGAGCTCGACGCTGCGGCTGAGTGAGGACAATCCAGAATTTGTTGCGGCGGCCAAATCGCTTTTCGGTTATCCGTATGACGACTTCGCTCCGGAACATGCGAAATGGCTGGCCGATAAGAAGAAGGCGGCGGAAAAGTCGGGCAATCCAGCGTACTTTGACAGCATTTTGGACAAGCTGAACGTAGACATCTGCCTGGCCAACCGGGCGATGATGGCGCCATATCTGGATCCCAAGCGCTTCCGGTGGGTGTTCTTCGGAGACTCGTTCTTTTTCCCATTTAATAATCAGGCGCAGACGGCCAGCACGCCAGATATGGGTGTGTATGTGCCACTGCAGGAGAAGATGCTCTCGCGCTGGAAGCAGCAAGAGGGCGTGAGCGGTTTGCCGGGTACTCTTGCCGAGTACGAAGAGTTTGTGCGGCGGACAATGGCCGACAATCAGAAGAAAGGCGGAGTGGCGATCAAGTTCGAAGCGGCGTACTTCCGCACGCTGTACTTCAGCGACCCTCCGCGCGAAACGGCGGAAGCCCTGTACGCGAAGTACAGCAAGGGCGGAGTGCCGACCGCGGATGAGTACCGAACGTTTCAGGATTACATTTTCCGGGTCATGGTGAATCAGGCGGGAAAGCTGAACCTGCCGATGCATTTTCACACTTGCGTGGGCATCGGCGATTATTTCAGCCTGCGCAACGGCAATGTCTTGAATCTGGAAAACGTGGTGCGCGATCCGCGATACAAAAACGTCACGTTCGTTCTGGTGCATGGAGGCTGGCCCTACGAACGCGAGGCGGCGCTGCTGACCTCGGTGAAGAACGTATACCTGGATACCTCGTTCCAGTCCGAACTGCTGTATCCATCGCAATTCAAAGTGGTGATGAAGCAACTGCTGACTCTTTTTCCGGACAAGATGATGTATGGTTCGGACGCGTTTCCGTTTAACGACGCGCTGGGGGCGGAAGAAAGTTTCTGGCTGGCGGCGAGAACTTCGCGAACGGCGCTGGCCGCCGCTTTGGCGGAACTAGTGGACGAAGGCGCGATCACGGAAACGAAGGCGTTGCAACTGGCGCGAAATTATTTGCACGACAACGCGGCACGTTTATATGGAGACATAAAGAAATGAGCGAGACGCACAGCTTCAAATATATTTCCTGGAAAGACGTGGAGCGCGAGCCGCTGAACGACAAGATCGACCGAGAGATGGTGCACACGGAGAAGTTGATGCTGGCGCGCGTGTTTATAAAAAAGGGCGGGCACGTTCCCAAGCACCAACACCACAACGAACAGGTCACCTACATTCTGGAAGGCGCGCTGAAATTTGAAATCGACGGCAAAGAAATCGTGGTGAAGGCCGGCGAAGTGCTGTGCATCCCGTCCAACATGCCGCACGAAGCCTGGGCAATGGAAGATACGCTGGACCTGGACGTGTTCACGCCGCCGCGCGAAGACTGGATCAACAAGACGGACGCTTATCTGCGCAAGAAATAGTTAGTAGAGAGAGTGATCGGCGCGGCTGGACTGCACTTTGCCCTGCTGCACGGTCAAAGTGTAGTGCTCGCCATCGCCCTGCCAGTTTTTCACCTGAAAGCTTTTGCCGGTGGCGACGCGGACGTACGCTTACCGGGCCAAAGGTCAACGGCTGTTTATGAGCGCAAACCTCGGGCATGGTGGACGCTTCCAGAAAATAAACGGGACCAGCGCCAACCACTTTGGAAGAACCGTCCGGCTCGATCAGCAGCGCGGCATTTTCTTCCACGGCGATGGCGCGAACGCGCGTGGCCCAGCCGTCCTTCAAAATGCGAGCCATGAAGACCAGCAGGCGACCCAGACGGTCGCGCTTGACGAAGTGGGTGTCGGTGATCGTGCCGGCCAGCAGCGGTATGTCCAGAAACTCGCGAGACAAGGTGACTTCGTTGCCGTAGGGATCGGCGAGCGCTTCGGGCGAGTGAATTGTATCGATCATCGAGGCGAAGACGAATTCCCCAAGAATCGCGAGGCCGGCGCTGGAGCCACCGATGGGTCTGCCCGCGCTGATGTGACGGTTGAGCGCGGTCTGCACGGGCGTATCCTGCCAGAAGCGAACGTAGTTGGATTGATCGCCGCCCGCGAAGAAGATGCTTTCGGCGTGGGCGATGATCTCCGGAATTTTGGGATCGTCGGAATCTTCGCGTTCGGTGAAGACGATGGTGGCGACAGAATTGAGCGGGCACACGGCTTTGATTTCCGCGTTCACTTTCTGGGCGTAGTCGTCTTCGGTGTCGGCGCGCAGGATCAGGAAATCGCCGCCGTTGGCGCGCTCGCAGAGGAACCGGAAGGCGTCGTCCTGACCGGAGCCGCCGCCCATCAGCGCAAAGCCGCCACGCGGCGTAGCGGTGGAGTCAGCGTCGTTGCCCGAGACGGAAATATTTCCACTTGGCCTCGCACCGCGGAGCGTTGCTGGCGATCAGAACAGCCAACACAGATAGAGCGAGGAACTGCCGAGCCATCTGTTTTAGCATCGTTGAGTTGTAGAACCGCTTACCAGATTTTGCAAGCCTGAGCGCGAACCATCGCGTCGCCGGCTTTGCATCCAAACGCTTTGGCAAACGCGGGCAAGTTGGAAAGCGGCCCATTGGCGCGGAACTGCGGCAATGGATGCGGGTCGGTGTTGGTTTGCAGGCGGGCATATTCAGCGCGGGTATTGGTGCCCCAGACTTGCGCCCAGCCCAGGAAGAAGCGTTGCTCTGGAGTGAAGCCGTCGATATCGGGCGGGCGCTTGCCTTCGATGGATTTTTCATAAGCGGCGTATGCGATGGTGATTCCGCCGAGATCGCCAATGCTCTCTCCAACGACCAGCTTGCCGTTCTGGTGCAGGCCGGGTTCCACCTCGTAGCTGTTGAACTGCTGGATGATGCAGTCGGCGTGCTCATCGAAGCGCTTTCGATCATCGGCCGTCCACCAATTGGCCAGATTGCCTTTGCCGTCGAATTGCGAACCCTGGTCGTCGAAGCCGTGGCTGATCTCGTGGCCGATCACGGCACCCATTCCGCCATAGTTGACGGCGTCATCGGCCTTCGGATCGTAGAACGGGGGCTGCAAAATACCCGCGGGGAAGACAATTTCGTTAAAGGTGGGGTTGTAGTAGGCATTCACGGTGGGAGGAGTCATGCCCCATTCGCTGCGATCGACCGGCTGGCCGATTTTGGCGAGGTCGCGCGCCTCCTCGAAAGCCCGACCGCGGCGAACGTTGCCGTTGTAGCCCGTCTTATCGACGGTAAGCTTGGAATAATCGCGCCACTTGTCGGGGTAGCCGATTTTGACGGTAAAGGCCTCGAGTTTGGCGAGAGCTTCCTTCTTCGTGTCCGGGCCCATCCAGTCGAGCGTGGGAATATCGGAGCGCAGCGCAGCGATCAGATTGTTGACCATCTCCTTGGCGCGGGCTTTGGCGGCGGGCGGGAAATACTTTTCGACATAGACCTGGCCGAGCGCTTCGCCGAGATTGATGTTGGTGGATTGCACGCAGCGTTTCCAGCGGGGCTGCAGCTCCTTGGTGCCGGCCAGTTTCTTGCCGTAGAAGTCAAAATTCTCGTTCACGAAGTCGTCGGAGAGGGTCAGCGCATTGCTGTGAATCACGTGCCAGCGGAGATAGACCTTCCAATCAACCAGCGCGGTGCTGGAGAGTTGGCGATTCAATTCTTTGAAGAAGTCGGGCTGGCCAAGATTGATGGAGTCGACCGCGGGAGCACCGACTTCCTGAAAATAAGCGCTCCAGGACCAGTCCGGGGTGATGGCTTTGGCTTGTTCCAGGGTCATTTTATTGTAGTTTTTTTCCGGATCGCGAAGTTCAACGCGAGTGCGCGAGGCTTTGGCCAACGCGGTTTCCATGTCCATCACGGTCTTGGCCTCGGCAGCAGCCTTGTCGGGAGAATCGCCGGCCGAGCGTGAACATTTTGGTGACGTGCGCCACGTAATCAACGCGAAGCTGCTTGGACTTGTCGTCATCGCGGAGATAGTAGTCGCGATCGGGCATTCCGAGGCCGCCTTGATCGGCTTCCGCGATGTTGTGGGAGCTGTCTTTAAAGTCGGGCGTAGAGCCAAAGCGAAACCCGGCGTTCAGGTCGAAGCGATGCAGCCGGGCAATTTCGGAATTGAGCTGTTGTCGATTGGAGATGGCGTTGATGGCGGCGAATTCGGGTTCCAACGGCTTCACACCCGCCGCGTTGATCGCGGCGGTGTCCATGCAACTGGAGTAGAAGTCGCCAATCTTGCGCTCGTTGGAGCCTGCAGGCGCACTGGACGAGGCAGCCGCCTCCAGGATGGACCGCATCTCGGCGAGATTGTTGTCGGCTAGTTGGGTGAACGTGCCCCAGCGCGGATACTCAGCAGGGATAGGGTTTTTATCCATCCAGCCGCCCATGGCGTATCGATAAAAATCCTGGCAGGGTTTGCAGGTCGTATCGAGATTGCTCATTGAAAATCCCCAGCCAGACATTCCGGCGGCGTGAACGCGAAGGCCCGCCGCGCCGAAGGTGAATACCAACGCGCACAACATGGCAGCCGCAGCCGCGCACAGCCACAAAGACTTATTTTTCATGAATGGCTCCTAGAAGAAACGAAGTGCCCCTGACTCGATCCGCTCGCAGAATCTGAGTGTAGCAGAACGATGCGGAACGGCAGAAGCGCATCAGCCCGCCCGCGCGCACTCCACGGGAATAGCGTGCAGAAGATCGGTGAGGACTGAAGGCGAGATTGCCACCAGGAAGCCCCGGCGCCCGCCATTGATGTAAATGATCGGAAGATCGAGGACCGAGCGCTCGACATAAACCGGCAACTCCTTGCGAGTGCCAAAGGGCGAGGTGCCTCCGACCTGATAACCACTATGGCGCTGGGCGACTTCCGGTTTGCAGGGCTCGACCTTGCGTGCAGAAATTTGCCGGGCGAGTTCTTTCAAGCTGACCTGGGCGTCGCCATGCATCAAGACGAGCATCGGCTTCGCGTCCTGATCCTGCATTACCAGAGTTTTCACGACGGAGTGCTCGTCAACCCCCAGTTGGCGGGCGGACTCGGCAGTTCCGCCATGTTCCACGTAGCTGTAGGGGTGTTCGGTGAATGGGACGGAATGACGGCGAAGAAAAGCGGTCGCCGGAGTCACGGAGACGTGCTGAGGCTGAGCCATGGTCCTGCGAAAGAATCGTTAATTCGAAAGAGTGTTGGCTGGCGGCAGATACGCTTTCTTGTACTTGGCCAAGTCCACCTTGTTCCAATCGCCCCGGATGATGCCGTCGCGAATCTGGGCCGGAGTTTTGCCGCGGTGGGTTTGCTCGTAGCTGTAGAACACTTCTTTCTGGCAGATGCCGCAGCCGGAACCGTGCTTGCTGACGAAACAATCGAGCAGGCTGCCATGCCCGTGGGCCTTGTCGCAGTGGCAATAGCACGGCTGCTGGTAGAGAACTTTCTCAACGCGTCCGGCGACCGCATAAGCATTGAAAATGAGAATGTCCTGAAACAGGGAGGGTTCCATCGTCTGAGGCAGAGTATCTTTTGGCGGATCGGCATGGAACGCGGGAACCGCTTCGTTCGCGTCGGCGGAATGTTGCATGCCCGCCATATCTTGCGAGCCAGTCGCCGATCCCCGCGGAAGCGCAAGCAGAGCGACGGCGACAATCAAAAGCGTAGCGGCGATTAGCAGTCTTTTCGCGTTGTTCATAAGCCCCCAGTCAACCCCAGCCAATAGGAAACGTCGTACTACTGTACGGCGGAATCCAAGAACTTTCCATGTTGGACGCGGCACCGGGTTCTAAAGCTTCACGGCAGCGTCGAAGGAATCTTCAGTTTGGCGATGCGCACAGGCTTGAGCCGCGTCACATCCAGAATCTTATCCCCGTTCAGATTGTCCAGTTGGCTGTCCACCATGTAATAGAAATCGTCGCCATCGAAGGCTCCCGTGGTGGGCAGAATACAGAGTGGCGAACGGTACTCCAGCACCGAAGTTTTGACGACGCGCAGACCATCGGGCGAAAGCTGGAATGCGGCAATCCGCGCGGAGCCGATTCCGTTCTGCACGGCAACGAGTTTGCCGTCGTGCCAGTAGAGGCCATCGGCGCCTGCCAGAGTACTCTTCGGGCCGGGGTCCACTTCCGCGGACTCGTTGGAAGCGAGACTCAAGCGCAGCACGCCGATGGCATCCGCGATATAGGCAGCTTGACCGTCGCCGCTTAACGCGATGCCGTTGGGCTGCAAGAGCGGCCGGGCGAATTTGAGTTCGCGGAAGGAGTGCGCTGCGCCGTCGAAATCAAAGACTGCGTTTCCTTCCGTGTCGGTTACGAGAATGTGGCCGTTGGGCAGTACGACCAAGTCATTCAGCCCATGTTTTGTTTGGCCCGGCGGAGGAAATCGCCCAAGCAGCGCACCGTTTGCGTCGAAATGCAGAAGCTCCGTTTTTCCATGATCGAGCCAGGAGGCCGCCCAAACGGAACCATCGCGATCGTCTATGCGAATTCCGAGCACAGGAAGCAAATTGTATTTGTCCGATGGAACGAAATCCGTGACTTTGCCCTGCATGGAGATGTTCACGATTTTGTGCAGGTGCATGCTGCTCATGTAGAAGACATTTTGCTCGGCGATCAAAGGCCAGCCCCTCGGGAATCAGGTCTTTATTCGGAATGGTGATTACAACTTTGGCTTGAGTGGCGACGGGAAAATCCTTGTGCACCTGCTCGACGAGGTCCTGAAAATCGCGAGAGTCTTTTAATCCGGCAAAGGCCGGCTCGTGCTGCGGATCGAATCCTTCTTTCAGCGCGATGCAATCGCGAAGTTCGGTGAGCGCTTCATGAGGCTCGCCGAGTTGTGCGTGGTTGATGGCCATGAAATAGAGAATCGCTCCACGATCGGGAGTTTTGCCGAGAAGGGATTGCGCAATCGTGATTTGTTCGCGAAGTTCCGGTTCATTCACGAGGTCTTGGGCGAACAGCAGCGGCGAGAAGAATAGGGCGGCCAGCGAGAGATGGAGGATGCGGCCAGCTATGGGCATATCGCGCTCCCGAGACGGGCAGGGGCTCAGCAGGAGACTAATCGCAGGAACGGAAAAAGCTTACGCTTTGACGACGACTTGATTGTTCAAAGCGGCGTCCATGGTGTTGGTACGGATACGTTCGGCGATATGTTTTTCGCGCAGGATGCGCTGCACGCGGCGTCCCCAGGAGCGCACAAAGGAATAGTTCAACGCGCCGCCGATTGCGGAACTGGCCAGCGGCACCATGCGGCCAACCCACTTTTCGGCGCTCTCTTCGCCGATCTTAACGGCCAGGCGGCTGGCCACGCGAGGCGCCAGTTTCTCCACCATCTGCTTCTCCGCCAAATCCTTGCCAAAGTCGATTCCCGCGGCCCCGGCTGCGGCGGTCCACATCTGCAGGCGGCGCTCTTCACTGTTACCTTCGAAACCGTAGAGCAGGCAGAGGCGCTGTATCAGGCGCAGCGTAATAATGGTCAGCAAACTCGCGTCGGGCAGAACCGTAAGCATGCCACCCAATCCGAATCCCGCTCCCTGAGCCAGGGCGAGGCGTTGGGAGTCGTGAATGAGGCGTTCGGCAACCGCGTCCAATTTTTCGATGGGTACGTCTTTCATGCGGCCGAGATGCGGCACCCACAAGCCGTGCTTGTTGGACAGATATTTGCGGAATTCCTCAGGGTCGACCTCGACCGAGCGCAGGCTGCGCGCCACGCCAAAGCGCAGGACTTTGCCCATTGCCCGTTCCGCGATCGACTTTGGTAACTTTGCCATGGCCTCAAGCATCCTATGCCGGTTAGAGCGGGTCAAGAGACGTTCGGTTGCATAGCCGGCTGGCGCGGTGTTGATTGCCAGGAGGCGTGAGGAAGATAGAGCTACTTGACGCCGCCACTTTTTTCGGTAAACTGCGTTTTCGATTTATGGCAGCCATCGCCCAAATCCTGACGGTTGAGACCCCCGCGACGGACCTGGAGTTCCCGCAGCGCGAGGCGGCCTTCTTTTATGGGCTATTTCTGCGCGGATACTCCGCCGAGCAGTTGCGGAGGGACATCGAAGTCCCCCAAGCCGTACTGGCCAAATGGCATAAAGAAGCGCAGCGGGAACCGCATCTTCGGGACATCTTTGGCAGAATGGTGGAATACCGCCGGCACGTGCTGGCGATTTTCGACTCCCTGGTGGGATCCGACGGCCAGATTCGCCGTTTGCAGTAGACTCCAAGCCCAATCCGGGCAACTTGCAGAGCAGAATAGGGCTCTAACGAAGTATCTAGGGGGAATCCCTTTGCGCTGCAGGGGTTTGCGCATTTGACGCGGCTTTCCGCCAGGGATTAGAATCCAGACGTGGTAGAGGTGTCTCTTATGTCCAGTCGTATCCATCGGTTTGCCGCCAACTTAGCTGCCTTTGCTCTGCTCGCCGGGCCCGGCTTCCCCCAAACCCAACAACCGGACCCCGCTTCGGTTCCACAGGATATTCCGACCAACCAAAAACTGACCAAAGATCAGAAGTTGAAGATGAAGAAGGCGTACAAGGAACTCGATCACGAGTTCCGGAGTTGGCTGGACGAGGATGTGCTGTACATCATCACTCCGGATGAACGCAAAGCGTTTCTCCGGTTGGAGACCAACGAAGAGCGCGAACAGTTTATTGAACAGTTCTGGCTGCGGCGCAGCACCAATCCCGACTCGCCGGACGACAACTTCAAAGAAGAACATTATCGCCGCATCGCGTATGCCAACGAACACTTTGCGTCGGGCATTCCCGGATGGAAAACGGATCGTGGCCGCATTTATATTATCTGGGGCGCGCCCGACGAAATTGAATCGCATCCGACGGGCGGCACGTATGACCGTCCGATGGAAGAAGGCGGCGGGTCAACGACGACGTATCCGTGGGAAACCTGGCGGTATCGCTACCTGGAAGGCATTCAGGAAAACGTGATTCTGGAGTTCGTGGATCCGAGCGGATCGGGCGAATATCACCTGACGATGGATCCATCGGAAAAGGACGCGTTGCTGCACGTTCCTGGCGCTGGCTTGAGCATGATGGAACAAATGGGATTGGCCTCGAAGACGGACCGCTTCACGCGATCCGACGGCACGAACCTGCCAACGGCGATGGGCGGAACTCCAGCCTCTTTGAACGAGTTCAACCGCTTGGAGCTGTACACCAAGGTGCAACAAGCGCCGCCAGTGAAGTACAAGGATCTGGAAGCCATTGTTACTTCGCGCATCGTGCGCGACCAACTGCACTTCAACTATCAGACCGATTTTCTGCGGGTGACGAACGATACGGTTCTGGTGCCGATTACCGTGCAGATTCCGAACAGCCAGTTGCAGTACAAGGCTAAGGAAGGGATTCACTCCGCCGAAATGAATATTTTTGGGCGGGTTAGTTCGCTGACTGGACGGGTCGTGCAGACCTTTGAAGACTCCGTCACGAAAGACTTCCCGGATTCCCTGTTCCAGCAATCCACGAAGCAGTCTTCGGTGTACCAGAAGTCCATACCGTTGCGCCCAGGGCTGTATCGATTGGATTTGGTAATTAAGGACGTGAACAGCAACAACGTAGGAGTAGTGAACGCCAGGCTGGCGGTTCCCCGTTACGATGACGACAAGCTGGAAGCGAGTTCGCTGATTCTCGCCGACCAGATTGAGCACGTACAGGCCAAGCAAATCAACGTCGGCCAATTCGTGATTGGTTCATCGAAGGTGCGTCCTCGGCTGAACGGCGAATTCACGACCAACGACAAGCTGGGAATCTATTTGCAGGTGTACAACCTGAAGCCCGACGAGAAAACGCACAAGTCGAATGCGAATTTTGTCTATACGGTAAAGAAGGGTGATCAGCAGGTTATGCAGTTTAAGGAGTCGTCCGGGGAACTGAATCAAACCGGCGACCAAGTGACGATTGAGCGCCTTTTGCCGCTGGCAACTCTGACACCCGGGAAGTATACTTTGCAAGTCAGCGCCACCGATACGCTGGCAGACCAGACAATTTCGAGGACAGCGGACTTTTCGATTCGAAATCCGGTGGAACAGAAGGTCGCCGCAGTCGCGCCCCAGACTCCGGGGAGGTAAATCCGGCGTGAAGCATCATCCGCTCGTGAGCTTCGGCCTTTGGACCGTCACGCTGCTGATGGTGTGCGCCCCGCAGCAAGCCGCCGCGCAAACCGCGCAGTCCTCACCTCGCAACATTTCCGGCAGCCTCGCCGGATTCGTGCGTGATTCTTCCGGAGTTCCGCAACTCGGCGCAACCGTCGAGCTATTGTCCGAGAATCTCGGACTGATCAGTGCACGGCAATTCCTGACCAATACGCAGGGCGCGTTTCAGGGCGAACAGATTCCGCCTGGATTTTACACAGTGAGGGTGACATTGGCGGGATTTCTGCCCACCCTCGAAAAGCATGTCCGCGTTTCCGCAAACATCACGACTACTGTGCGCATTCAGCTTGAGTCGATGTTCGCCTCACTGGAGCAGATGCGACGTCCGCCAACAAACGCTTCAGTTGAAGCGGACGACTGGAAGTGGGTGCTGCGCTCTTCGCCCGGCCTGAGGCCGGTATTGCAATGGGATGAAAGTCCGCAGGTTGGTTCGATGGTGGTCGTAGAAGGGGGGCCACCCCGGCCGCGAGGTTTGATGGAATGGGCGGATGGCTCGCTGAGGCCTGGGGCAGTCTCGAATATAGGAACCGCGCCATCTACCCTGGTTGCGTACGATCAGCCCATTGATGGCTTCAATCACATTGTTTTCGCAGGCCAAGCGAGTTACGACGACGGCATCGCTTCGGGGGGCATAGCGACGGTTTGGCTGCCAACGGGTTCAGCGCTCACGGGTCCGCAAACTACCATGGTGGTGCGGGAAGCGCGGGCGGGCGTGAACGGGCCTACCTTCCGCGGAGCGCGACTCGACCAGAGCGGTACAATCGCCATCGGAGATCACCTGTTGATCCGGGCAGGTGGCGAATACGTGATTGTGGGCGTGGGGGCGTCTACGTGGAGTGTTCGTCCCCGACTCATGATTCAAGACAAAGTTTCGAAGGATTGGTATTTGGACTTGGTCTACGCGACGCTTCCTTCGGCGAGCGTGGGCCCGGATGCACTGTCCAGCGACTTAACAGGCGCGGAAGCCCCAAATGCGTTGCGGAATGCCATCAACCAATTAGACGCGTTTCCGACAGTACTGTGGCGAAACGGTCGCCCGGAACTGGAAAACGGACGGCATTCCGAGGTTTCTGCGGAGCGCAAGCTGGGATCACGCAGTTACGTGCAAGTCGCTTCGTTCCATGATGATGACCGGCACGTTGCGGTATTCGGGCGTGGGAACGATCTTCCCGCATCGGACTATTTACAGGACTTTTATTCGCAGGGCTTTGCCTACGATGCGGGTTCTTCGACATCGTGGGGCGGCCGGCTGGCATTGCGCGAGCGCATCAGCGACAACCTGGAATTGACGACGATCTACGCGTTTTCGGGAGCCTTGGTGCCGGTCGCGGAGATGGACGGCGCATTGCGAGAATCGCTGCGGACTGCGGAGCGGCAGTCGATGGCGACCAAGGTCACCGGGACGATTCCCAAAACACATACCCGCGTCAGCGTGGGTTATAAGTGGGTCAGCTCGGCCGCGCTTTCCCGAGTGGACCCCTATGGAGAGAGCATTTACGGGGTTAGCCCGTATTTGAACGTAGCGATACGCCAGCCCTTGCCCCGGTTTGCCTTGGGAAGATGGGAAGCCAACGCCGAATGCGACAATGTGCTCGGCCAAGGCTATATGGCGATAAACGCCGGAGAAGGCCAGATCGTGATGACCCCCGCCCCTCGCAGTTTTCGAGGTGGTCTGAGCCTGCAGTTCTAAGGAAAGAGCGGTTCTGTAACTTGTAGCCCGCCTACCATAAAGTGGATATTGTAGTTACCTATTTTGGGAACCACCGCCCAAGTCGCTTATGATCAACGGTTTACATTGTCACGGAGTTACTGAAGAATGGAAGAGGACTTGCTGCGTTCGTTGTAGGTGGGGAGCGATCCCGTCTTGGCTATGAAGGAGAATCTACGGGTCCGGGTCGGAGCTGTGGTGCTGGCGCTCGCCACCCTTGCAGCCGTAATCTTCGCTTGGCTGAACTTCCTGCAACGCACCCGATTCGATCTGGTCGATGACGGAGTTACCTGGACCGATACCGATCGGGGAATCGAAGCCTGGAAGATCGCGCAATCGTCCCCGGGGGCCATCGCCGGAATTCAAGAAGGCGACATTCTTCTCTCGATTGACGATTCACCGGTACCCAGCGCATCACACGTAGCCCGGCGCCTATACCGGGCCGGTCTGTGGACTCAACTTCACTACAAGCTGTCTCGGAATGGCGAGGAGTTCGAAACCCGCCTGATTACCACTCCGGCGCAAAAACCGCTGCGGGTCGAGAACTACCTCCGCGTAGTGGGCCTGCTCTACCTGTTCATTGGACTTTTCATTTTTATCCGGCGATGGAACGCGCCCAGGGCGGTGCATTTTTATGTGTTCTGCCTGGTGTCCTTCATCTTGTACTCGTTCCAGTACAGCGGAAAGTTAGACGCGTTTGACCTGGAAGTGTATTGGGCAAGTATCGCGGCGCGGTTATTGGCGCCGGCGCTGCTGCTGCATTTCGCGCTGGTATTTCCGGAACGCGGCGAGGATTCCAAGCGATCGATACTGAAGTTTGTTGCGGTGTATGCGCCTCCCGCTGCCTTGTTATTGCTGCACGTGTTTTCGGCGTTCAACGCGTTCGGCTTTGTGCCGACGACACGCTCGCGTGTTTCGCTCGACCAGATGGAAATGGCCTATCTGGGAGCCTACTTCCTGGCGGCCGGATTGGTTTTCTATTTCAGCTACAGGCGGTCGCGCTCCGGAGTATTGCGGCAACAGTTGAAGTGGCTCACTGGTGGGACGCTGGCGGGTAGTTTGCCGTTCACGCTGCTGTACATCATTCCGTACCTGTTCGACGCAGCGATCAAGCCATGGATGCCGTTCACGTCGATTTGGCTGGTGCTGATTCCGTTGTGTTTTGGCTACGCCATCATCCGCTATCGCTTGATGGACGTGGACATCATCTTCAAGCGCGGATTGGCGTACACCGCGGCGACGGCGGCGATTGCGGCGATTTATTTCGCGTTGGTGGCGTTGATCGCGGAAATCTTCCACCAGCAGACGAGCGGACCGGTGGCAGGCATGATCGCCATCGTCATTGCGGCGTTTTTGTTCCAACCGTTTCGGGAAGGCATTCAGGCGCGACTGGACCGATTCTTCTACCGCGACCGATTGGACTATCGCAGGACGTTGATCGAATTTGGCCGCACGCTGACGAACGAGGTGCGGCTGGAGCCGATGCTCGGCTCGGTGATGGACCGCGTGTCGCAGACGCTGCTGGTCGATCGCCTGGCAATTTTTGTCGAGGACCCGCGCAATCCCGGCGAGATGCGGCTGGCCAGATCGATGGGCGTTCGGCTGAGCGAGCCGCTGGACCTGAGCTTCATCGCTCCATCGCGCGAGGAATTCACGCGCGGGCCGGTATTTTTCGAATCGCCGCGAAGCGCACGAGAAGTTTCGGAGCCGGTGAGACGAACACTGGACCAGCTGGATCTGAACTATTTCATACCATGCCGCATACGCGAGCATACCGTGGCGGTTCTGGGGCTCGGAAAAACCGTGGACGGAGATTTCCTGTCCAGCGATGACGTGGAGCTGGTGCAGACCATCGCCGGGTACGTGGCGATTGCGATCGACAACTCGCAACTGTATTCGTCGCTGGAACAGAAGGCGCTGGAAGTGGCGCGACTGAAGGACTTCAGCGAGAACATTGTCGAATCGTTGAATGTGGGCGTGCTGGCGCTCGATCTGGAAGGAACTGTCGAGGCATGGAATTCCAGGATGGAGGAGATGATCGGCGTGGCGCGCGCTGACGCCGTTGGTCGTCCGCTGGAAACGGTGCTGCCAGCGGAACTGGTGCAGGAGGTTCTGGCGCGAGGCGACCAAGAGCAGATCACCGGCATTTATAAACACCGGCTGCAACACCAGGGAAAGACGGCGATCCTGAACGTATCGATTACGCCACTGGTGGGGAAGTCGGGCGAGCGGATCGGGAGGCTGTTGCTGTTCGATGACGTGACCCAGCGGGAGCGCATGGAAGAGCAGATGTCGCAGACCGAGAAACTGACGTCGTTAGGGCTGCTGGCCGCGGGAGTGGCGCACGAAGTGAACACACCGCTGGCCGTAATCTCGAATTACATCCAGATGCTGGCGAAGCAGATGCCGGGAGACGATCCCCGCCAGTCGATTATCGAGAAGATCATCAAGCAGACATTCCGTGCCAGCGAAATCGTCAACAACCTGCTGAATTTTTCGCGAACGGGAACCAGCGTGCTTGCGGATGTCGATTTGAATCGTGTCGTGGAAGATACGCTGTCGCTGATCGCGCACCCGTTGAAGACATCGCAAATTCGAGTGGTGAAGCAGTTGGCGGAAAATATTCCGCCGGTGCGGGGATCCGCCAACAAGCTGCAACAGGTTTGCCTGAATCTGTTTATGAACGCGCGAGACGCCATGCCGTCGGGCGGTCTGCTGGAAGTGCGCACGAGCGCGCACAACGGCGGGGTAGAGATCGAAATCCTGGATACCGGCAACGGGATTCCGCGGGAACACATTCACAAGATTTTCGATCCATTCTTCACTACGAAGACGAGCGGACGCGGAACGGGTTTGGGGTTATCGGTAACGTACGGAATTATCAAAGAACACGCTGGCAAAATCGATGTGCGCTCTACGCCCGGACGCGGCACATCGTTCCATGTGGAGTTTCCAGCGGCGAGGGATGCAGTTCATGCCTAGTAAGGGTTCGATTCTGGTGGTAGACGACGAGTCCGAGATCCGGGAAGGTCTCGAACTGTTGCTGAAGATGGAAGGGTATCACGTGGCCAGCGCGGATACCGGGCAGTCCGGACTATCGCAGCTAGAGGAGCACCCGTTCGACCTGATGCTGCTGGACGTGAGCCTCCCGGATCGCAATGGAATCGAGATGTTGAAGGACATCCGGCGACAGGATCCCGGCTTGCCGGTGGTGCTGATCACCGCGTATGGATCAATTGAGATGGCGCGCGCCGCGTTCAAGAGCGGAGTGATGGATTACATCACGAAGCCGTGGTCCAACGACGAATTGCTGGCGCAAGTGGCGCAGGCCGTCGAGGCGCGGCGGCTGCGCGACGAAAACCTGCATCTGAAGCGGGCGCTGAAACAGCGCTTCAACTTTCCCAACATCATCGGCAAGAGCGACAAGATGCTCGCGCTGTTCGATCTGATTACCCAGGTGGCCCCGTCCCGCTCGACCGTGTTGATCAGCGGCGAAAGCGGCACCGGTAAAGAATTGATCGCCAAGGCCATTCATTCGGCGTCGCCGCGCGCGGATAAGGCGTTCGTTCCGGTGAACACCGGATCGATCCCGGTGGACTTGCTGGAATCACAACTGTTTGGTCACGTGAAGGGCGCGTTCACCAGCGCCGTCGCTTCGAAGAAAGGCCTTTTCGAAGTGGCGGATCAAGGGACGATTTTCTTCGATGAAATCGCGACGATCAGCCCCGAGACGCAAGCCAAGCTGCTGCGCGTGATTCAAGAGCGGGAATTCATGCGGCTGGGTGGCACGGAGCAGATCAAAGTCGACGTGCGCATTGTGGCCGCGTCGAATATCGAATTGCTGTCGCTGGTGAAGGAAGGCCGCTTCCGAGAGGATTTGTACCACCGGCTGAACGTGATTCATCTGCACCTGCCGCCGCTGCGCGAACGCCGGGAAGATATCCCGATGTTGCTGCTGCATTTCCTCGAGTACTTCTCGAAGGAAAACGTGAAGCCATTGCGGCAATTCACGCCGGCGGCCATGAAGCTGATGATGGACTACGATTGGCCGGGCAACGTGCGGGAGTTGGAAAACGTGGTGGAGCGCGCCGTAGTGCTCTCCACGCAGGAACGGGTGGACGCCGACCTGCTGCCGGATGCGCTACGCAGCAAGGAAATTGTTCGCGGCGTGCGATTGCAGCTTTCCGAATTTCTGCCGCCGTTACCGGGCGAAGCCGGATCGCGGTCGGCCGCGGATAGTCCGAACCCAACGCTGTTCCAGATCATCGACGAAGTGGAACGGCGAATTATTATGGATATGCTGGAGCGTTGCGGCTGGAACCAGACCGAGGCGGCGGAGCGGTTCCTGATCCCGCTATCGACGCTCAACCAGAAGATCAAACGTCTGGGTATTGATGTGCGACGTCGCGGACGGAGCGACGATCACAACCATTCCAGTCATCGCTGAGAGCCTGCTCATCGTCAACGGGTATGGAGCAATTTTGGCTTGCATCCGGAATTGTGTCTAGGCACAGTAAGCCAAGATGATCCTCAATTTGTCCGATTCCCTGTCCCGCGGATTAGTGGTGGCTGTGTCGCTCGTGCTGGGGCTGACGCTCAGCTATTTCGGCGTGCGAACCGCAGTTGCGGCGTATAGCGGAACGCGAGAAACGGTGCGCGGGCTGCAACTGGCGACGCGTCTGGAGCCAGCGAACGCGGAATATTGGTACCAACTGGGTCACCTGCAACAATTCAGCCTGGACGAAGCGGATCCGGAAGCGGCGCAACGGAACCTCCAGAAGGCGATCCAACTCGACCCAAACTATACGGACGCGTGGCTGGACCTGGCGACTTCCTACGAGTTGGAGGAGCGACCGAAAGAAGCGCAGGATGCGTATCTGCAAGCCAAGCGGAGCTATCCGGCTTCCGGCGAAGTTTCCTGGAAATATGGAAATTTCCTGCTGCGGCAGGGAGATTTGGATGCGGCGTTCCCCGAGTTGCGGCAAACCCTGGCCAGCGATCCGCGCTTGGCGGCGGCGGCGTTCAGCAGAGTGTACCGGTCGAATGTAAGCCTGGATACGATCCTGGACAAGATGTTGCCGCCGAATCCAGCGGTGTATCTGGAGATCCTGACGGCGACGAGCATTGAACACCAGATATCGGTTGCCCAGACCGTTTGGAATCACTTACTGACCTTGCATCCGGAGTTGAAAGTCGCAGACTTTGACCCACTGGTGTCCGGTCTTTGGCAGAAAGGGGAATACGCGGAATCGCGCCGGGTGTGGGATCAGGGAGTCGCGCTGACGCGTTTGCCCGACCTGCTGGAAAAGCCGGGTTCGGTGATCTGGGACCCAAGCTTCGAATCTGGTGTGGTGGGAAGACGGTATTCCTGGGACTACCGCCCACTTGCGGATGGCGTTGCCACGGTGCTGGATACCACGGAGAAAAAATCCGGGGCGCAGTCGCTACGACTGACATTTGACGGGCGGCATAACACTAATTTGAAGGCGGCGTGCACACTGGCGACGGTTGTTCCCTCGATGCGCTATCAATTGTCGGCATGGATGAAGACGAAGGAATTGACCACCGATCAGGGAGTGGGAATCACGGTGGAACCAATGAATGACCCCAATGCTGGGGCGAACTACCAAACAACGCGAGAACTGCTGGGAACAAATCCGTGGACTCTGGTGGAAGTTACGTGGACTTCCGGTCCGGGGACGAGAGTAGCCTCGGTCTGCGTGACGCGGCGGCCGTCTTTGAACGCAGACGAACAACACATTACGGGTTCGGCGTGGATCGACGATGTGAATCTGATTCCGGAAACTTTAGGGATTCCGTCGCCATGAGAGTGATTCAAGTCGGCATATGCTTGCTGTTGACGTTTGCAGTGCTGGCCTTCGGCACGGTGGAAGAATGGTCGCAGGCCGTTCTAGAGGTGGGGGCAGCGGCGCTGTTGGTGTATTGGGGGATTCGGGTTTACCGGCGCGGCACGCAAAAGGTATTCGTATCGCCGCTGTTGCTGCCGCTGATGGGATTTGCGGCGATCGTCGTGGCGCAGATCGTGCTGCATACTACGGCTTCCCGATATTTGACTCGCGTCGAACTGCAACTGCTGGTCACTTACATCATCCTGGTGTACCTGGTCGGCCAGGCGTTTCAGCGGACTTCCGACTACCGCACGTTTGTGTGGTTTCTGATGTCATTGGCGTTTTTCATTTCGCTATTCGGGATCCTGCATCACTTGACGTACAACGGAAAGCTGTTCTGGCTGAGGCAAGCGCGATACGGTGGTATTCCTTTCGGACCGTATGTAAACCGAAACCATTTCGCAGGTTTTGCGGAACTGCTGATACCGCTTGCGCTGGTGCCGCTGGTCCTGGGCAAAGTGAGGCGGGAACGGCTGTTTGTGGTCGGATTGTTCTCGTTCGTTCCGATCGTGGGACTGCTGCTCTCGGCGTCGCGCGGTGGCATTGTCAGCCTGGCGATTGAGATTGTGATTCTGTTTGCGCTGCTGTTGATGCGTCGCGTTCGGACGAAGAACGTGCTGGTAGGGGGCGTGGTGGTGCTGTGCGCGGTGATGATGGTTTCCTGGGTCGGCGTTCAGGAGATTTTCACTCGCTTCTCCAATCCGAAGACCTCGGACGTTGCGGTAGGCAAGCGCGCGTCCATGCGGCAGGACACTTGGAAGATTTTCCGCGACCATCCGTGGATCGGAACGGGACTGGGAACCATACAGATGGTGTTCCCGCCGTACGAGACGAATTACGACGCCAAGATCGTGAATCACGCGCACAACGATTACTTGGAGGCGCTTGCCGAAACGGGAATTTTGGGAGGGGCGTGTTGCGGATGGTTCCTTGGGGTTCTGGTACTCAGCTCGCTTCCCGGTCTGGCGAGCTTACAGAGTTTTAATTCGGCAATCAATTTGGCGGGGTTGATTGGTTGCTGCGGCATGCTTGTCCACAGCCTTGTCGACTTCAACTTGCATATACCGGCCAATGCTCTGCTATTCTTTCTGTCTGCCCACCTAGCCACAGTAAGGATTCAGTCGGAGTCGACGGCGAGTGCCGTTGGGGAACGTATACGCAAGCGTCGCAGATCGGTAAAACAATCGATAACCGGGTTGGAACAGCCTGTATAATGGGACGGGGAGTCAGCTAAATCCATGGTTCGTAGTAGGGTTACAAGCCGCGCTTGTATGACGTGGTTGTCCGTCAGTTTCTTGTTGTGCGGCATCGGAACAGCGACCTGTGCGCAAGAGCCGTACGTAAAGGAAACACCGCAGCAGACAAACGAGCGCATTCATGAACTCGGAGCTGCGTCGACCAAGCCCGCTGTGCACGATTACTTGATCGGCAGCGGAGACATGATCAGCGTGAACGTTTTTGATGTGCCGGAGTTGAGCCGCGATCTGCGGGTGAGCCAAGCCGGGGAAATCAGCATGCCGCTGGTTCCCGTGCGCATGCACGTGGCCGGGCTAACCGAACTGCAGTGCGAACAAAAAATTGCGGAAGTACTGGAAGCGAATGGGCTGGTCAGCAACGCGCAAGTTGGAGTGATGGTGAAGGAACATCGGAGCCGCCCGATCACGATTGTCGGAGCGGTGATGCATCCGATGGTTTACGAAGCGGATCGCAATGTGACCTTACTGGAACTGCTGGCAGAGGCTGGCGGGATAGCCAATGACGCGGGCGATACGGTGATCGTAACGCGGCAACCGGCGGCGACGTTTGTTCAAATACCGAATCCCGATCCGATTCCGGAGAAGGGCGCGCCGGGAGCGGGAGAGCCTCCTGCGCTTGATCCAGAGACCGGGAGCGGGGCAACGAGCGCTCCGGCCGCAAGCAAAGATGCGAACGTATTTCCGTCGGCAAGCGACATGGCAGCCGCAAAGCCGGCGACGACGGCGGTGCCCACAGTGCCAGTGGATTCGCCTCCACCCCCGAACGGCAATGCGCTGACGATCAACTTGAACGAGTTGCTGGAAACCGGGGACATGCGGAACAACGTAGTGCTGCAGGCGGGCGACATCGTTACCGTGCCCCATGCGGGCATCATTTATGTTTTGGGCGCAGTGAACAAACCCGGTGGCTTCGTGGTTTCGAACGACCGGTCACAATTTACGACGATGAAGGTTCTCGCGTTGGCGGGAGGTCTGACCAACGTGGCCAAAACCGACCACGCGTTGATCATCCACCAGAGCGCGCAGGGAAAACAGAGCCAGAGCGAAATTGATCTGAAGAAGGTTCTGAAGCAACAGGTAGAAGACCCGACGATGCACGCGAGCGACATCCTGTACGTTCCCGAAGACCGAACGAAACAGGTGATTCTCAAAGCGGTGGAGTTGGGAATCATTATCGGAACCGGCGTCGCCGTGTATCGGTTGGCGTATCACTGAGGATGATGAAAGATAACTCCAGTCTGACACCCAGAACGGCGGTTGCCATACCGACCGTGGACGTGTTGCCAGCCAATGGCCGAATCATGCCGTTCGAGCTGTCCCCGCGCGAGCCCCATCTTTACGACTACTTGCTGATTTTGCGGAAGCACCAGTGGCTGATCCTGTCGTTCATGTTGACGGTGGTCACGATCGTGAGTGTGGCGACATTCCGCATGCGTCCGGTGTACGTTTCGTCGGCCAAGATCGAACTGGATCGCGAGAACAACAACATTCTTCCGTTCCAGGGCACCGATTCGTATGACTACATGCTCGATCAGGACAACTATATCGAGACGCAGTCGAAAATCCTGACGAGCGAGACACTGGCGCTGCAGACGATTCGGAATACCGGCTTGGCGAACGATCCGGAGTTTTCCAGCGGGAGCACCGTTTCCGAGGCGATTGCGACAGGAAGCCTTGCGAACCAGAAGCGGCCTCCGGAGATTTCCGCATTTCTCGGGAGCCTCAGCGTAAAGCGCATCCCGAATAGCCATCTGATGGAAGTTACGTTCGAATCCACCGACCCGGTGATGGCGGCGCGCATCCTGAATGCGCATCTGGAGAACTACAAAGCGCAGAACATTCAGAGCCGCTACGACGCAACCGCGGAGGCTTCGCGGTGGCTGGCCAGCCAGCTTAGCGATCTGAAACTGCGGGTGGAGAAGTCGGAAAACGACCGCATCAACTACGAGCGGCAGAACCAGATCTGGAGCCTGGACAACGATAAGAACAACATGACCACGCAGCGGCTCTCGGATCTGAATAAGGAATTGACGGATGCGGAAAGCGAGACGTTGAAGCGGCGAGCGCTGTACGAGTACGCACAATCCGGAGCGCTGGACGCGGTGCCGCAGTTGCGAGACAGCACCGTGCTGATGGACATGGAACGGAAGCGCAACGATTTGCAGATTACCTATACGGACGCGGTCAACCAGTACGGCCCGAATTTCCCCAAGGTGCAGCGTTTACAGGCCCAATTGAAAGAGACCGAAGATCAGATCAGCAAAGCGCGCAAAGGGATCATTATCCAGCTTAAAAGCGACTACGACGAAGCGAAAGCCCGCGAAGATTTGCTGAGCCAGCGCCTGGAACAGCAAAAGGCCGAGACGAACGTGATGTCGGAGAAGATGGTGCAGTACAACATCTTGAAGCGCGACGCCGACGCGAACAAAGCGCTGTACGAAGGGCTGCTCACGAAATTGAAGGAAGCGGGGATTTCGGCAGGCCTGAAAAGTTCGAACATTCGCATCGTCGATCCAGCGATGATTCCGTCGTCGCCCTCACGTCCGGCGAAAACGCGGAACATCGCTTTGGCATGCCTGGTGGGCCTGGTGGGTGGGATCGGACTGGCGCTGCTGCGCGAATATCTGGACAACACGGTGAAGAGCCCCGACGACGTGGAAACGCTGTCGCGGCTGCCTTCGCTGGCAGTGGTTCCGGCCTTCGGCGGCACGGAAGACGGCAAGCGCAATGGAATTCTGAAAGGCGTGTCGACCAACGGCGGACAGAAGCGCATCGAGTTGGTGGCGCAACACCTGCCGAAGTCGCAGATGGCCGAAGCGTTTCGAGCGCTGCGAACGGCTTTGCTGTTGTCGCAACCGGATCATCCGCCGCAGGTGATTCTGGTGACGAGCGCGCTGCCGCGCGAAGGAAAAACGACGGCGGCTGCGAATCTCGCGGTGACTCTGGCGCAATTGGGTGACAAGACGGTTCTGGTCGATGCGGACTTGCGCAAGCCTGGCGTGGGCCGCCTGCTCAATCTTGGCACTGGAAAGTATGCGGGGTTGAGTTCGTATCTTGCGGGAGCGTCTACGCTGGATCTCGTCACCGTACCGCATCCGGCCATTCCGAATTTGGCGGCGATTCCCACGGGACCGTTGCCACCGAATCCAGCCGATTTGCTTTCCTCGCACCGGCTGGCGGATGCGGTGGCGGAATTGCGCACAAAGTTCAAGTTTATCGTGATCGATTCGCCGCCGATCATGGCCGCAACCGACGCCGTGATTCTATCGGTGCAGGCCGATGGCGTTCTGCTGGTGGTGCGCAGCGGCGAGACACCGAAGGAAGCGTTTACGCGTTCGTGCGACCTGTTGACCAGTGTGAAGGGGCGGCTGCTGGGGGTGGTTCTGAACGCAGTCGATGCCGGCGCGCCGGATTACTACTATTCGTATCGCTACTATCCCTATTCGTATGGTTACGGCCCGCAGGAAGCGGCGATGGTGAGCAAGGAAGAAGAAGCGACCGCACAGGTTGCGCATTCGTCGTCGGACCGTGCCGACGATTCGGAAAAGCTCTAAGGAGGCTGCGATGCGTTACCTCATCACCGGTGGCGCCGGTTTTATCGGCTCGCATTTGTCGGAGCGGCTGCTGGAAAATGGCGACCGCGTGGTGCTGCTCGACAATCTCTCCACCGGCAGCATGGCGAATATCCGGCATCTGAAGAATTCACCGAACCTGGAATATCACCTGGATGGAATCGAGAACCGGCAACTGCTGGCGGAACTGGTGGATGACGCCGACGTGATCGTGCATCTTGCGGCGGCTGTGGGCGTGAAGTTGATTGTAGAGAGCCCGGTTCATACGATCGAGACCAACGTCAATGGCACGCAACTGATTCTGGATGCGGCTTCGAAGAAAAAGAAGCTGGTGATTATCGCGTCTACTTCGGAGGTTTACGGCAAGAATTCGCAGGTGCCATTCCACGAGGATTCGGACCTGGTTCTGGGGCCGACCACCAAGGGGCGTTGGAGCTACGCGGCGTCCAAGGCGCTCGACGAGTTTTTGGCGCTGTCGTACTGGAAGGAAAAGCGACAGCCGGTGATTGTGGTGCGGTTCTTCAATACCGTGGGTCCGCGGCAGACGGGACGCTATGGCATGGTGTTGCCGAACTTCGTAAAGCGCGCCATGGATAACGCGCCGATTCAGGTCTATGGCGACGGCACGCAATCGCGCTGCTTCTGCGACGTGCGGGATACGGTGGAAGGATTGCTGCGATTGATGGCGCTGGACAAGTCAGTGGGCGAAGTGATCAACATCGGGAACACCGAAGAAGTCAGCATTATGAATCTGGCGAAACTCGTGAAGCAAAAGGTGAACAGCACTTCATCCATTGAGTTGATTCCATATGACCAGGCATACGAGCCGGGATTTGAAGATATGATGCGGCGTGTGCCGAGCATCGAAAAACTGCACCGCATGACGGGCTTCCGTCCGCAGACTTCGTTGAACGAAATTATCGAACGAGTGGCGGCGCATTTCCGGCAGGACAACGGAGTGTTGTCTTCCGCCGTGGCGGTCAAATCGTCGATTGCGTGAGGCCGGAGACCTTTCCGCAATATTCTTTTGTTACTGTAGGTTGCCCAGGTTGATCCGCTCTTAATGCCAATGGCCACTGTTACCACCAACACCGCGGTGTCGTCTGCTGTGCCGGTGAATGCGGCACTGCCCACGCAGCGCATTGAACCGCCGAGTGGCTGGTTCGAACTGCGACTGGGAGAAGTGTGGAACCAGCGCGAACTGCTGTATTTCCTGGTGTGGCGAGAAGTGAAGGTGCGGTACAAGCAGACCGCGCTGGGCGTGATTTGGGTGATTTTGCAACCGCTACTGACGATGCTGGTGGCAACGATTTTCTTCGGGCGGCTGGCGAAGCTGCCTTCGCAAGGCTTGCCGTACTCTGTTTTCTGTTTCGCGGGGCTGGTGCCCTGGACATATTTCTCAACCTCGATCGTGAATGTTACCAACGTGGTGGTCGACAACCAGCGGCTGATCACCAAGGTGTATTTTCCGCGTTTGATCCTGCCGTTGTCGGCGGCATTCGCGGCGTTGGTGGATTTTGGAATCGCGTTCGTGGTGCTGATCGTGTTCACTCTGCTTCACGGCATTCGTCCTGGATGGACGGTTTTGTTTTTACCCTTATTTTTGCTGCTGGAAATCGCCACGGTGATGGGCGTGGGGCTGTTTTTATCGGCGTTGAATGCGCTATATCGCGACGTGCGGTTTCTGATGCCGTTCATCGTGCAGTTCTGGACGCTGGCGTCGCCGGTGTATTACTCGAGCACGATGGTTCCCGCGCGATATAGGTGGATTTACGGCTTGAATCCGATGACCGGAGTGATCGACGGATTTCGCTGGGCGCTGACCGGAACAGGCCCGGCGCCGACGGCCACACTGATTACTTCCACTGTGATGGTGCTGGTGGGGCTGGCGGCTGGCTTACTGTATTTCAATCGGATGGAGGGAGCGATCGCCGATCGCGTGTAAGCAATCACGCGGATTCAGAAAAGCGCTGGGTCCATGAAAGACACGATCATCGAAGCCTCGAATATCAGCAAGGAATATCAACGCGGGATGCTGCGTTCGAATGGCTTGCTGCGGGACGTGCTGGCACAGGCGATGAAGAATCCGGCTTCGATGTTTCGCAGAAAGCACGAAAGGATGTTTTGGGCATTGAAGGATGTAAGTTTCGAGGTACGCGAGGGCGAAGTCCTTGGGCTGATCGGTCGCAACGGTTCGGGAAAAACGACTCTGCTGAAAATTCTCTCGCGGATTACTCGGCCGACCGCCGGATGGGCCAATATTCACGGTCGAGTGGGCAGCTTGCTGGAAGTGGGAACGGGATTCCATCCGGAATTGACGGGTCGTGAAAATGCGTTTTTGAGCGGCGCGATTCTGGGGATGAGCAAAGCGGAAATTGAGCGGAAATTCGACGAGATCGTGGCGTTCGCCGAGCTTGGCGAATTTATCGACACACAAGTGAAACACTATTCGAGCGGCATGCAAGTTCGGTTGGCGTTTGCGGTGGCGGCGCACCTGGAGCCGGAAATTCTGCTGGTGGACGAAGTGCTCGCAGTGGGCGACATCAAGTTCCAGCGCAAATGCCTGGGCAAGATGGGAGACGTGGCGCGTTCCGGCCGCACGATCATTCTGGTGAGCCATCATCTCAACCAGATTCGGCGGCTGTGCGAACGGGTGATCTGGCTGGATCACGGGATTCACCGGCAGACCGGCGAGACGGCGCAAGTGGTCGGGGCGTACGAAAAAGAGATGACGTCGGGCGACGGAGTAAGTTCGGCCGGCGATACCGGAGGGCGCGCCTATTTCCTGAAGTGGTGGCTGGTGGATGAGGATGGCAACATCACGCACAATTTGACGTCGTCCCAGAATGTGCGGGTGCGTTTTCTGTTTAAAGTGAACCAGAACGTTCGTGGACTTTCGCATGACGTACAGCTCTACGACCAGAACCGGCAACTGTTATGGGGAATCGCGGTTTCCGATGTGACCCTGACGCCGGGACTCTATGTTTCTGAGCACACGCTGCCGGAATTGCCGCTGCGCCCCGGAATGTACACCTGGCGCGTGAAGCTGTGGGACGGTTACGATCCGATTGCCGACTGGGATGGCTTTCCGGAGATGCACGTGGCCACGATTCCAGTGACGCATTATCGAGACGAGATGGCCGGCATTCTGAATATTCCCGCCGATTCGGTGATCACGCCGCATAGTGTCGAGCAGCCTCAATGAAGCAGCGCTTGATCGCGCTATTGGGAAAAAAAGACGAACCCACCGATGCAGTGGAAGAGTATTGCCGGAACGTTGGCGCGGCCTTGGAAGCGCACGATTTCGAGACGCAACTGGAGCGGGTCGCGTGGCCGCAACAGGGATGGCCGGCGGCTCTGGACTTGCTGCGAAAACGAAGTGCAGAATGGCGGGGCAGTTGGGTGATCCTGCAATACACGGCGCTGGCGTGGTCGGCGCGGGGATTTCCGCTGAATGCGCTGCGGGTGGTGAAAATTCTAAAGAGTGCCGGAGTTCGCACCGGCATTGTCTATCACGATGTGGAGCCGTATTCGGGGCTGCGGACAATTGACCGAGTACGCCGAAGAATTCAGTTTCATGTTTTGCGAAAGTCGCTGGCGGAAGTGGATGCCGCAATCTTCACGGTGAACCCGGAATATCTGTCCTGGTGCGGGAGCGTTCCTGCGAATGGCGCGTTTATTCCGGTTGGGCCCAACTTGCCGGTTCCCGTGGAGTTCACTCCGGCGTTCGACACTCCGACTCCCAACACCGTTCCTACGGTGGGCGTGTTCAGCGTAACGGGAGGCGACGCCGGTAGTCGGGAAACCGAAACCATCATAGACGCAGTGCGTTATGCCTCGGAAAAACTGGGAAAGATGCGATTGCTGGTATTTGGGCGGCACGCGGAACTGCGGGAAACGGCTCTGCGGTCGGGCTTGCGTGATTGCCCGGTGGAAGTACAGGTGGAAGGCGTGCTGTCGCCGGAAGAAGTTGTGCAGCGGTTGCGTGCCTCGGATGTGCTGGTATTCGTGCGTGGAGGAATTTCGTCGCGGCGGACGAGCGCGATTTCCGGGATTGTTGCGGGCGTCCCGGTGATCGCCTATAGCGATTCGGAAACGGGATCGCCTATAACGGATGCGGGAGTTTTGCTGGTGTCGCAACAACGGCCGCAGGATTTGAGGGACGGGTTGGTGCGCCTGCTATCCGACGCGGACCTGCGCGCGGAAATGGGCCAGCGAAGCCGGAGAGTGTACCGGGAACACTTTTGTTGGGAAGCAGTTGCAAGGCGTTATGCCGAAGTTCTTCGAAGACCGAGCGGCGCGAAGGCTTAGTTCAGCGGCACAGCGTTTCGATGAGCAGTTCGCGCTTTTGCTCCGCCAAGCGGTTGAGCGGCTCAAGCGAAGCGGAGTAGCCGGCGAGCGCGGCCGCGATCAGGCCTGCAAAGGCGATGGCCGGGAGCCAAGGGTTGCCGGTCCATCCGCCCGCGAAAAGCACCAGAGCGGCAATCACGCCAATGACGATCTGAGCTCCGAAGGCGGTCCAGACCGCAATGCCAGAATTTCGCTGGCCCTTCATCTTTCCAATTTCCATTTTTTTCGGAAAGCTCAAGGCGGACCAATTGGCGATGGTCAGTTGCGCAGCGACGGCAAACGCCGCGGCCCCGATGGTGGCCAAGAGCAATGGCCATCCGGGAAATCCCGCGCGCCAGATCAGGACGATGAGGCACGCCGAAAGTTCCACGGCCACCAGGCAAACGAGGAACAGGTTCTTGCCTACCAGGACATCACGCATACGCACTGGGGCCATGAAATAGGACTGAATGCCGCGACCTTCAAAAGCGAACGAATTGTAGGCGGGCGACAGCAAAATCAGAATCAGATAGGCCATCATGCCGGGAAAGAACAGATGCGGCGAAACGCCGTGCGACTTCATGGTCGGCCGCGCGCCGGAAAATTGCATGGAGAACACAAACACCATGACGGGCGGCAGAAGAAACGTTACCGCGGACATTCCGTTGCGAACGACGTAGTGGAACTCCTTGCTCCAGACGGCGGCGATCGGCGGCGAAAGCAGATTGGGCAAGTTCGAAGAAAGAGTGCGGCGCTGTTTGCGGTTGGCGAGTGCGGGAGCGCGGCTCTCGCTCAATTCCTCTCCAAAATAGAGCGACCGGCAACGTAACCAGAGAAGAGCGGTAATAGCTGAGGTCCAGAGCAACAATCCGAATAGCGCGAATCCGAATTGCTGGAGGGAACCGGAGTTCGCAAAGGCGAGCGCTCGGCCCGCCAGCGACGCGGGAAGCCACGAGAGGTACGGCCAGACCTTGAGAATGTGCGGGCGCGCGCCATGATTGCCCCAGCGCTGGAATGCGGGGTTCAGAAAATTTAGAGAAACCATGGCAAATACAAAGGCGCCGATTAAAAACTCGCGGGCGCGCCGTTTGGCGAAGATGCGTTCTGCCCAGGAGCCGATCAGCCGCTCTAACGTGAGGTTCAAGAGCAGAAACAGAGAAGTCACGGCCAGCATCGCGGGAAGCAAGCGAATGTTTGCGATGGCCACGCCGAGGGTCATGGAGGCGAGCCAACTCAGAGAGGACAAGGCGGCGAAATCGGCGAGGCCGTAGCCCAGCGAGAGGATATAAAACGCCGAAAGGCGCAAGGGAAACCGCAGCAGATTTCTGAACTCGAAATTGGCGCCGAAGCCCGCCGCGAAGATGGGGACGATCTGCCACCAAAGAAAAATGGCCCAGAACAAGAGGGCAAGCCAGGGAACGTGATGCCCCGAAACGAGCGCTTTACCGCCGACAAAAAAAGCGATGCACAGGCTGAGTACCAGGCTTCCGGCCACAATCGCGGCAATCAGGATCCCGGCGAAATCGAGGCGATTGCCTTTGCGGCGAAGCCCATTGCGCAAGAGCTGCCAGCGCAGCCGCGTTACGAGTTTCAATTGCTCGGTGACGCCCGGCAGCGTGTTCACGTCAGCCAAGTGAGTTCCTCGATGCTGGCCTGTTTTCCGCCACTGTCGCCGACGATGGAAAGGAAAATCTGCTCGAGTGTCTTGGTCTCACCCTCGGCAGCAGGAATTCCGGCGCGCAACTCTTCCAGCGAACCCTGAGCGACGAGCCGGCCCTGGTGAATGATGGCCACGTGGCTGCACAGGCGTTCGACAATTTCCAGCACGTGAGAGGTCAAGAAGATGGTGACGCCGCGCTCGGTCATTCGTCCGAGCAAAGCCTTCAGAGCGCCGGCGGCCAGTGCATCGACGCCTTCGAAGGGTTCGTCGAGGAACAGAATTCGGGGGCCATGAATGACGGCTGCGGCCAAAGCGAGTTTTTTCTGCATGCCATGGGAATAGTCGGCGATGAGCGTGTTCTGGCGGTCGTCCAGTTGCATGAATGCCAGCAACTCATCGGTGCGTTTGGCAGTCGTAGAACCATCCAACCCGTACATACGTCCCACGAAGTGCAGATATTCAGGGCCGGTAAGACGATCGAAAAGGCCCATGCCTTCCGGAACCACGCCAATCTGGCGTTTCACCTCAATGGGATTTTGTGCAAAATCGATTCCCAGCAAATGCATGGTGCCGGAAGTCGGCGCCAGCAGTCCGGTGAGCATTTTGATGGTGGTGGATTTTCCGGCGCCGTTGGGGCCAAGGAAGCCAAAGAATTGTCCGGACGCGACACGCAGATTGACGTTGTCGACGGCGGTGAGGGCGCCGAAACGGCGGGTAAGGCCTTCGGTGGCGATTGCAACGTCGGTCATCGGCAAAGTCCTGAGCGCGCAGGCGTGCGCAATTCCATTATTCCTTATTACGGGCGGCAGCCCCGGAAATATCAGCGGGTCGTCGAAGTCAGACTTGACGAGTGGTAACCGGGGTTGAGCCCGGCGTACCAGAAGGTCTGGCCGGAAATGCGGCGAGCACCGCAGGCAATTCCACGCGAAATACGGCGCCCCCGACCTGCTGGTTGTAGCAAACAATGTTGCCGCCATGCTCGCGGACGATCCCGTAGCAGATGCTGAGGCCAAGACCGGTGCCCTTGCCGACAGGCTTGGTGGTGTAGAACGGGTCGAAAACGCGGCTGGGTTCCTTGATGCCCGGCCCGGTATCGGTGAAGAGCACAACGACGTTGCCGCGATCGCGCAGAGTCTTGATGGTCAGAGTGCCACCGCGATCACCCATGGCGTCGATGCCGTTGTCGATGATGTTGAAAAAGACCTGCATTAGCTGATTGCTGTCGCCGCGCACGGCCGGCAGGACGGCCTCGAGTTGTTGTTCGATGCGCGAGCCGCTGTGATGGAGATCGAGCGCGCGAAGCTGCACGGCATTGCCTACAACCGTGTTGATGTCCAGGAGCGTGCGTTCGGTCGGCACCTGGCGAGCGAAGCTCAGGAGATTTTGCACAAGGCCTTTGGTGCGGCGGGCCTGTTCGCGGATTTTGCCTGCAACATTGCGAGTGCGTTCCGGGAGAGAAGCGTCCTCGGCGAGCAGGTCCGAGTATCCCAGGATCGCGGTGAGTGGATTGTTGATTTCGTGTGCGGCGCCGGCCGCGAGTTGGCCCAGCGAAACCAACTTTTCCGACTGCACCATTTGAGCCTGAAGGCGCTGCAAATTCATCACCGACGATTCGGATTGCGCCAACAGGCGCCCGCGATCTACTTCCGCGAGGTGGCCGCGAAGGAAGACCAGCAGCGCGAGCGGAACGGAAGCCAGGAGCGTAGCGGTCAGCCGAAAATCTTTCACCGCTTGCACATCGTGTTCGAAGCGCAAAGCGTACAGCGCAAAAACCGGAAGAGACATTACGGCGGCCATGGCGAAGCGAGTGGCCCACACGCTGTCGCCGACGGCTTGCTCGCTGTCGTTCGAGGCGATGGAATCCATCGGCAGGTCCAGCTCTTCCCGCTTTTGATAGGCGATGAATCCGGCCAAGGCGTACCAGAAAAAGACGCTCATCAAGGGCAGGTCATACCAACTACCGGTGTAGTAGGTGCCGTTGGCTACCGCAATGTTGGTGATGAAGGAACACGCGGCGTACAGAGCGGACGCTCCGAGCAGGTGCGCGCAGACAATACGCCAGGCGCCGCGGGTGCGGTACCAGAATAGGCCAAAGCCAATCAGGATTACGACGAACTGAATATTGGCGAGCAGGCTGTAGTTGGCGTCGTAACGCGCTTCGGTGGGCGCGGCGTACATCCACGGCAGCACGACGTAGACATAGAGGAAAGTCCACCAGGTGAGCAGGACCGCGAAATCCATGTAACCCAAGCCCATGCGCATTTCGCCGCGTTTGAGATAAGGACGAAGCGCGAGGGCGGCAATCAGCGGAATACCGCGCAGAAAAAAGATGATATCGCCTGCATTGAGATTGGGCATTTCTTTTTGGAGGTAGAGTTCGTAGTAGGTCCATTGGAACTGCCCGATCATCCACATGGTGCAGCTCAGCGCCAGGAGCATCCAGAAGATATTGCGGCGCCAGTGAGGCGTGCCGGCGTTGATCAGTAGTCCGGCGTTGGCGAGCAGGGGTACGAAGCACTGCGCGAGGTCGCCGACTGCGGTGAGATGTTGACCCGGTCCGAGGGAATGGGACACCAAGGCGTAGAGGCCCAGAAAAGCGAGCCACGCCAGAATCATCGCACCGGTGGTACGGTTTAGCCCCATAGACCGTGAGTTGTATTTTAGCTACGAGGGAGCAGCAAAGGGCAGGGCGATTGCGCGGGAATGGCCAAAAGATTATCAAGAATCGAGAGGTAAATATACTTCCTAGGAACGAGAAGGGATGACTGCCGACTGTACAGATTTAATCTGGCGGAGGGGGAGGGATTCGAACCCCCGAGACCCTTTCGAGCCTAACGGTTTTCAAGACCGCCGGTTTCAACCACTCACCCACCCCTCCGCTTTTTATTATACCGTGCGTTAGGGCAGCGCAACCTCCGGGTAGGAGGGGATTTCTCTCACGTTCTGAGCATGGTTGTTGTTAGAGAGCATCCCGCTTTAAGCGTAGGCCATTTTGCGGTGACACAATTACGGGGTAATCGCGCGCGCCCGACGGTGCGGTACGCGGAACCGTGCACCCCAAAAGAAGTGCAATAACGATTTTTCACTTTGCTTGGCGGGGCGGGCATATAATCGCCCCATGCAGCGACGCTCGTTCCTGGCAGGAGCCGGCGCGGTGAGTATCTGGTCGTCGGCAGGCGGCAGATTTGAGACGCGAAGCGCTCCCGGCGCTGGAGCTGTCCCCGACATTACCGCAGCGAAAATTCCTCTCTGGCGCGGATTCAACCTTCAAGCGCGAATAGGCACACCCGAACAGCCATACAGCGGACCAGCGTACGAAGAATTCGATTTCGCGACGATGCGCGAGTGGGGATTCAATTTCGCGCGATTGCCGCTGACGTATTGGATGTGGGGCAGCCGCGACGACTGGACGCAGATTCGCGAAGAGCCGCTTAAGCAAATCGATCGCGCCGTCGAGCTCGGCAAGCAGTACGGCATCCACATCAATCTGAATTTCCATCGAATTCCGGGATACTGCATCAATCAACGCGAGCTGGAGCCTGCCGATTTATTCAGCGGAACGACGGCGCAAAGGGCGAGCGCGTTACAGGCCGCGTCGTTCCACTGGAAGACGTTTGCGCAGAGATACAAAGGGATTCGGAACGAACGGCTGAGCTTCGATTTGATCAACGAGCCGCCGAAAATGCGGTCGTATGAAGGCTACCTGGAAGAAAACTATGTGGGGATTGTGCAGGCGCTGGTCGGTGCGATCCGAAGCGCTGATGCGAATCGACTGATTTTTGTGGATGGGCTGAACATCGGGCAGCTTCCGGTGCCGGAGATTGTGGATTTGCACGTGGTGCAGAGTACCCGAGGCTACCAACCAAAAGCGGTGAGCCACTACACGGCGAGCTGGGTGCCACGCGATGAGTTTGAAACGATGAAGCCGCCGACATGGCCGCTGACGGCCGACGATGGAACGGTGTGGAACAAGCAAAAGCTGCAGCAGGAATATGTCGATCGCTACAAGGTCTTGACGGATCGTGGAGTGCAGGTTCATGTCGGGGAATGGGGCTGCTTCAACCAGACGCCGCACGCAGTGGCGCTGGCGTGGATGAGCGATTGCCTGGCGGTGTGGAAACAGGCGGGCTGGGGCAATGCGTTGTGGAATCTGCGCGGTTCGTTTGGAGTGCTGGACAGCGAACGGCGCGATGTGAACTACGAGGACTTTCGAGGGCACAAGCTCGATCGCAAGATGCTGGAATTGCTGCGCGAAAATTGAAATGTGGAAACTGCGGCAGGGCGCGCCGAATCGTCGGAGAAGCCAGGGCAGATGCGAGCGTTCGGTGTGAAAAGCTGGGGTAAGCGCTGGCAGGGCGCGGTGGGCGTCCTGGGGATCGTTATGGCGATTGCCGGTTCACTTGTAGTGGCAGACGCGAAAAGCGGTGCGGACCAGAAGCCGGCCGTAGTGAGTGCGGAGACGTACCGGCAATTGCGCGCGGAGACGGACGCGATGCTGGAACGCGATGTGCTGCAGGTGTGGTTTCCTCGATGCGTCGATGAGAAGAACGGCGGATTTCTCTCGAATTTCAGTCGTGACTGGAAACCGATTGGAACGCCCAGCCAATTTTCTGTCTTTCAAGGACGAATGACCTGGATCGCCGGGCAAATTGTGGTGCGCAGGCCGGAACAGAAGGGCGAGTTTGCGAAAACCACGACACACGGCGTGGACTACCTTGTGAATACGCTGTGGGACAAAGAGTACGGGGGATTTTATTGGGGACTCGATGGCCAGGGGCGAATCTCGCAGGAATACGGGACGTCGAAGCATCTGTATGGAATGAGTTTTGCGATTTATGGATTAGTTTCGGCGTATGAAGCGACAAAGGACCCGCGCGCGCTGGAGTATGCGCAGAAGGGTTTCCGCTGGATTGAGGAACACGCACACGACTCGGAGAACGGCGGCTATTTCGAATGGCTCACACGCGAGGGCAAGCCGGTGCCGGCGGAGAACACGTCGGGCGTGGTGAGCACGACTCCGATTGCGGGATTCCCGATCGGCTACAAGTCGATGAACACCCACATCCACCTGCTGGAGTCATTCACGATGTTGTACGAGGTGTGGAAGGACGACCTGGTGCGGCAACGGGTGGAAGAGTTGCTGGCGATTGTCAGAGATAAGATCAGCGTTGAGCCCGGAGCGATGAATTTGTATTTCACGAATGCGTGGCGGGCGTATCCGGATCACGATTCATATGGGCACGATGTGGAAACCGCATATCTGATGCTGGAGGCGGAACAGGTGCTGGGCAAGGGGCACGATCCACGGACGGAACGGCATGGCGCGATTACTGGTCGATCACGCGTTGCACTATGGTTGGGACGAAAAATTGGGCGGATTTTACGAGCACGGACCTGCGGTGGGCTCCGCGGAAGATAAGAGGAAAGAGTGGTGGGTGCAGTTCGAAGGACTGAATGCGTTGCTACTGATGCATGAACGCTATGGAAGCGAGACGAGTCGCTATTTCGACGCGTATCGTCAGCAGTGGGAGTTCATAAAACGATACCAAGTGGACGCAAAATATCATGGTGTATACGAATGGGTTGAGCCAGACGGAACGCCACGCCCGGGACCCAAAGGGGAGATCTGGAAAGCGGCCTATCATGATGGCCGGGCGTTGTTGAACGTGAGCGAGAGATTGAAACACCTTGAGGAGCGGAGCGCGCCATGAAAACAGTCGGGAATGCAGCGTTGGGGAGTGGTTTGGGCTGGTCGTTGATTGCTTGTCTTTTCGTATTCGCAGTGGCCTCCGGATCACGAGGCGCTGCGCCAGGGGGAGCCGTGGGGATGTTCGAAGGCAGCCAGGACATCGGGACGTTGCTGCATCCGGGTGAAATTAAATACGATGCAGCCGCGAAGAGCTATACGCTGGCGGCGAGCGGGAAAACATCTGGTTCACGAAAGACGCATTCTTCTATGCGTGGAAAAAGGCGTCCGGTGACGCGTCGATCCGCGCGGACATTTCGTTTCTCGGCGAAGGGAAAAATCCGCACCGCAAAGCGGTATTGATGATCCGCCAGAGCCTGGACGCGGATTCAGCGTACGTCGATATCGCGCTGCATGGAGAGGGATTGACCTCACTGCAGTATCGCGAAGCGAAAGGCGATGCGACGCACGAAATTCAGGCGGCGGTATCGAAGCCAACGGAATTGCTGCTGGAAAAGCGCGGCGATTACTTCTACATGTCGCTGGGAAAAGATGGGGGTCCGCTGCAGATTTCTGGCGGATCCATTCGAGTGCCGATTCACGGCACTTTCTACATCGGAATCGGAATGTGCTCTCACGAAAAGGACGTGGTGGAGAAGGCGGTCTTTTCAAAGGTAGAGATCGGCGTGCCGCAAGCGGCGAAAACGCAGCTTTACAGCATTTTGGAGACGATCAATATCAACTCGACGGATCGAAGGGTGGTGTACCTGGCGCCTGCGCACTTTGAGGCGCCTAACTGGTCGCGCGACGGCAACTACTTTTTGTTCAATGAAGAAGGATTGATCAAGAAACTGCCGGTGGAGGGCGGAACACCGGAAACGATCAACACGGATTTTGCGAACAAGTGCAACAACGACCATGGAATCTCGCCGGATGGGACGATGCTGGCGATCAGCGATCAGTCGCAGGACGCGCAGCATCGTTCGCAGGTGTACGTGTTGCCGATTACCGGCGGGACGCCGAAGCTGTTGACCAAGAATTCTCCCTCGTATTGGCACGGCTGGTCGCCGGACGGCAAGACGCTGGCGTTTGTGGGCCAGCGCAATGGAGATTTCGATATTTACACGATACCGGTGACCGGTGGCGATGAGACGCGACTGACGACAGCCAAGGGGCTGGATGACGGGCCGGAATATTCGCCGGATGGGCAATGGATCTACTTCAATTCGGAGCGGACGGGGCAGATGCAGATTTGGAAAATGCATCCGGACGGCAGCGGGCAGGCGCAGGTAACCACAGACGACTACAACAACTGGTTTCCACACATTTCTCCGGACGGAAAATGGATGACGATACTTTCGTATGACAAGACGGTGACCGGCCACCCGGGGAATAAGGATGTGGTGCTGCGGCTGATGTCGCTGAGTGACGGGCAGATCAAAGTCGTTGCCAAGCTGTTCGGGGGGCAAGGAACGATAAATGTGCCGTCGTGGTCGCCAGACAGCAAGCGGTTCGCGTTTGTGAGCTACCAGGTAGCACCCTGATTTAGCTGTAACCTTCGCCAAAGCGCTGGCTCGTATGTACTGGGGGGGAAACCGCCAAGTAACCGGGCGAGTCACTCGTCCCATCTAATAAGACGAAGCGCGCCGGGTGGCGAGGGGCAATGCTCATCAAGAACGACAACGAACTCAAATACAGCGAAATTACGCCGAAGACGACGTACATGAACCGGCGACAGATTTTAAAGACGCTGGGAATTACCGGTGCGGCGATGCTGGGCGGGACAGCGATATCCCGGCTGGTTTCTCCGGCCGCCACCGTGAGCGCCGGAACCAAGCTGGACGTGACGGTGAAGAGCCCGTACAGCACCACGGAAAAACAGACCAGCTTCGACGATGTGACGCACTACAACAATTTCTATGAGTTTGGGACGGACAAGTCCGACCCGGCCAAGAATGCCGGGAAATTCCGCACATCGCCGTGGGTCGTTTCCGTGGAAGGGGACGTCAAAAATCCGCGGAAGTTCACAATGGACGAGTTGCTGAAGCTGGCGCCGCTGGAAGAGCGCATTTACCGGCATCGTTGCGTGGAGCGGTGGTCGATCGTGGTGCCTTGGATCGGCTATTCGTTCAGCGCCATCGCCAAGGCGGTGATGCCGACCGAGAAGGCCAAATACGTTGCGTTCACTTCGTTTTACGATCCTTCGCAGATGCCGGAATCGCAACACGCGGGAATTCAGTTTCCTTACGTGGAAGGATTGCGCATTGATGAAGCGATGAATCCGCTGGCGCTCTTGTGCGTAGGCATGTACGGAGAATCGCTGCCGAACCAGGATGGCGCGCCGGTGCGAATGGTGATTCCGTGGAAGTACGGATACAAGAGCATCAAGTCGCTAGTGAAGATCAAGTTTGTGTCGGGTGAGCCGCCGACAACGTGGAATGAGTATTCGGCGCAAGAGTATGGCTTCTATTCGAACGTAAATCCACAGGTGGATCACCCGCGCTGGAGCCAGGCGACGGAGCGGCGGTTGGGCGAGATTTTTCCGCGAAAGACGCTGATGTTTAATGGTTACGGCGATCAGGTAGCCAGCTTGTACAACGGCATGGACCTGAAGAAGTACCACTGACGTGGGCACACCAGTGGGCGCGGTGCTGACCAGTCGTTGGGCTAAGGTGGCAGTTTTCTGTGCCTGCCTGATTCCCATGGGTATTTTAGCAATTCGGGCGTACGAGGGCCGGTTGACGGCGAACCCGGTGGAATTCCTGCAACACTTCACGGGCGACTGGACGTTGCGATTCCTGCTGCTGACTTTGGCGATTACGCCGCTGCGCAAATTGCTCAACATTCCGGAGCTGATTCGATTCCGGAGGATGCTTGGGCTGTTTGCCTTCTTCTACGTGACGCTGCACTTCCTGACTTATATTGGACCGGATCAGGTATTCAGCGTCAGCGGAATGTTAAAGGATGTGGCCAAGCGAAGGTTTATCGCGGTCGGCTTCCTGGGATTCGTATTGCTGATTCCACTGGCAGTGACCTCGACCAAGGGATGGATATGGCGGCTCGGCGGGCGGCGCTGGCAGCAACTGCATCGATTGATTTATGTGGCTGCGATTTGCGGAGTGATCCACTACTACTGGCTGGTCAAATCGGATGTTCGCTTACCGCTGGCGTACGGATGCATTCTGGCGGTACTGCTGATCTGGCGGCTTGGAATTTCGATTTGGAAGAAAAGTCCGGAGATAGGTTCGCGAGCTACGACTTAAGCGAATTCAGGCGACGGGCTGCGCACTCGCGAAATCGATACCCCAGAAGTGCGGTGCGGGAGTAAGGAATTCGACGCCGATGCGTTGGCCCCGCGGCCCGGCTTCCCCAACGAAAACGATGCGACATTCCTGCTCTTCCTGGGTAAAGGGATTGCTGAGGACGAGCATCTCGTTCTGGTCGACTTCGTGGCTCAGAATGAGCAGTCCACCCTGGGCATTGACCACCACCGTTTCGCAGACTTCGCGAAACTTGCGGCCTTCCTGACTGCGGCCCTTGGCCTCCAGGCGCATTTTGTGAAAGACGCGCTGGCTGCGGCGCTCGGAGGAGTAAACGGTTTGGCTCATGGGTCCATGTTCGAAGAGAAGTGGAGGAGCGTCAATTGCCCGAAAGGGCAGGTGTGGCCGCCAAGTACCCCAAAAACGAGGGACCGCAGGTAATAGCTAACCTGCTAAGGGAGTGGCCAATATGGACGGCTGGCTTGTGGGCACGCTAAGGAAGCGCTTAGAATAAATACAGCAGCTAAGCATCCTCGGATTCATTCGATTCAAGGCTGCAATTTATCGCACAGATCATCCGAAAATGCGCTTGTCGTGCGCGTTTGTGCGCGAGGACTTTCCATGAAGCTAGATGAATTTATCGAAGGGCGACGCGAGGAAAACCTCGCCGAACTCTGCGAATTTTTGAGGATTCCGTCGGTCAGCGCCAAATCCGAAAATCGGCAGGACGTGAATCACGCAGCCCAGTGGGTCGCGGAACATCTGAAGAAAGCCGGTTTTAAAACCGTTGAAGTGGTTGCCACGAATCTTCACCCGCTGGTCTATGCAGAATGGCTGGAAGCGCCGGGCAAGCCGACGATTCTGTTTTATGGACATTATGACGTTCAGCCCGCTGAGCCTTTGGACCTGTGGACCTCGCCCGCATTTGAGCCGCAGACCCGCAACGGCAACCTGTATGGGCGTGGGACGGCGGACGACAAGGGCCAGGTGCATATCCACTTGAAGGCGCTGGAAGCGCTGCACGAACTGAATGGAAAATTCCCGGTCAATATCAAGGTGTTGATTGAGGGCGAAGAGGAAGTGGGCAGCGTCAGCCTGTGGGATTACGTGCAGAAGAACAAGGCGAAGCTGAAGGCCGACGCGCTGGTGGTATCCGATACGGCGATGTTGGGCAAAGGGGCGCCTTCGATCACGTATGGCCTGCGTGGACTGAATTACTACCAGATTGAATTGACGGGGCCGGCGCGGGATCTCCATTCCGGCGCGTACGGAGGAGCGGTACCCAATCCGCTGACGATCCTGTCGGAATTGTTCGCCAAATTGCATGACAAAAACTATCGAGCGACGGCGCCCGGCTTCTACGATGACGTGGAGACGATCCCCGCCGCGGAGCGCAAAGCTCTACGGTCCCTGCCGTGGAAAGAAAAAGACTTTAAGAGAGCCGTGGGCGCTCCCGAGTATGTGGGAGAAAAAGGCTACACGACGGTGGAGCGGCTGTGGGTTAGACCGACGCTGGAACTTAACGGGATGTGGGGCGGGTACCAAGGTGAAGGGGCGAAGACGGTGATTCCGTCCAAAGCCTACGCGAAGTTCTCCACCCGACTGGTTCCCAAGCAGGACCCGAAGAAAATAGCCAAGCTGGTAGAGAAACACGTACGGGCATTGCTGCCGAAGGGCGTGCATTGCAAGTTTGAAGTGTTAAGCACCGGCAAAGCGTGGGTGGCTGCGTATCACGCGCCGATCTTCAAGGTGGCGCAGCAGGCGTTGCAGAAGGGGTTCGGCAAGAAGGCCGTGTTCATTCGCGAAGGCGGCTCGATTCCGTTTGTGACGCAGATGCATGACACGTTTAAGGTGCCTTGCGTGCTGATCGGGTTCGGATTACCGGACGAGAACGCGCACGCGCCTGACGAGCACCTGGCGCTGGAAAACTACTACGGCGGGATCAAGGCGATCGCGCACTTTTACGAAGACCTGGGCGAGATGGGATCCAAGTAAGGGTTTAAAGATTACCGAGTGGAGAGTTGCTCGCGGCGGCCTTGGGCATAGTCGCGCAACGCGACGTTAGCCGCGGCGACGGTGGAAAGCGCATCGACGATCGAGGCCAGATCGGCGCCGCGGACAACAAAGTAGATTTCGTCTTCACCCAAGCCGGTATACACGCGGTTTCCGATACAACCCAAGCTTAAAACAGCTCCCATTTGCAGGGATGCGGGCAAGGCCATGCAGGTGGGGCGGCCCAGAGCGGGCGAACCGATACCGACACCGGCGCGATTTGCGGCTTCCTGAAGCAACATGGCTTTCGACGCTTTGGCAGCCACCAGAACAACATCGGGCATGAGGGGCGCTTCGGTGAGCGGAGCGTAGACGATGGCCTTGGGAGACTTGGGAAGACGAGGGATCTGCGGCACTTCTTCGGGTTTGACGTAGCCGAGATCGAACATCATCTTCAGGGTTTGCTCAGTTTCCGATTCGCGCTCCGGAGACAGCGCGATGTTGTGGGTGTAGGCGCCGACAGCACAGTTAAAGTGGTTCTCCGGCACGGTATAGAAGGTGCGACCCTGCGCGGCCAGACGCCAGAAACTGCACCCGGAAGGCTCCGAGCCTTCAAAACGGGGAATGTGGGCAGGAGGTTGCTCCAGGAAGGTGACAGAGACGGGCGAGGCGCCCAGTTGGAGCAGAGATTTGAGGGTGAGGCCCTGTTGTTGCCACGGTGTTTGCATGCCAGTAATCCTTCCAGTCGGGAAAGTGATCGCGGAAAGCAGAATAACACAGCACACTGGCGGGAAACGGACAGGCGGAGGGCGGAATGCCGCATGGAATCAGGGGTTTTGCACATGGGTGCAAAAAAAGTCGCTGTTTTTGGGCCATTTCAAGGGTTTTGCCCTTGCGTTCGGATATTTCGTTCGTTATAGTCCGATGCGGCCCGAGTTTTTCCCAATAAATCCAGGTATTTGTGCTCTGGCCGGCCTCATCGTGTTGAGGTGGATAGAATCTTAGGAGGATAGGCAGAAGAAATGGCAGCCAAGCCTTTGAGCAAGACCAAAATCGTATCCATCATTGCCGAAAAGTGCGGCACTTCGAAGAAGACAGTCGCCATGTTTTTCGATGAACTGCACAAGCTCGCCGTCAAGGAAGCCAAGGGCAGCGCAGGAAAGTTTGTCATTCCGGGAATCGGTCGCGTGGTGAAGGCACATCGCAAAGCGCGCATCGGCCGCAATCCGCAGACTGGCGAACAGATCAAGATCAAGGCCAAGACCGTGGTTCGTTTGCGCCCGGCGAAGGTCCTCAAGGATGCAGTACTGAAGTAGCTGCAAGGTCTCCCTGAACGGGAGAACGAAATCAAGCCCCCGGCATTCTGAAGTGATCAGATGCCGGGGGTTTTTGTTTTGAGGAGAGGCGCGAGCGGCAGGCTAGAGCGTGCGCACGTAGGCGATCACGTCTTTGACCTGCGCGGGCTCCAGCACATCTTTGAACGGCGGCATCAACTGGTCGCCGTTTTCGATCCATTCCTTCAGGCTCTCGTCGGTGATTTTGTTGTTGTTTACGGAGAAGGTGCCGCGCTTGTTGAGGCCCTTCAGTCCCGGGCCGATTTTTTTCTGGTCGCTGGTGTCGTAGTGGCACATGCTGCATTTCGATTGAAACAGAGCCTTGCCGCGGGAAACAGCGGCGGCGTTGGAGCCGGAAGACTTCTTGGGCGCATTCTGAGCAGCGCTTATCGCGGCAAGCGCTAGAAGCGAACAGGACGTTGCCAACGTAATCATTCGAATCGTGCGGTTCACGTTTTCCCCCTGTGACGGTGAAGCATTTCTTATCTTCTCCGGTCTGAAGAATTAATTCCAGTTGCCCACTCGCTTTCATTGGATGCCCGTCAAAAGGACAGGTGCATCGTATGCACAGGTAGAACCAACGTACCTTTGACCCGATGCGTAGCGCCGCAGGACAATGGAGCCCATGAACCAGGAGACTCTTACCCAGGCGTGGGAAGTCCTGCAGGATGCGTATCAGGCACAAATGGAAGGCGATTACGACCGCGCCGTAGAATTGTACCGGTCATCCCTGGACCTGCATCCGACCGCGGAAGCGCACACGTTTCTTGGGTGGACCTACCACTTCCAGGGGCGGTTGGAGGAAGCGATTTCCGAGTGCAAACGGGCGATTGAGATTGATCCCGATTTTGGCAATCCATATAACGATATTGGCGCGTACTTGATCGAACTGGGGCAGTTTGATGAAGCGATTCCCTGGTTGCAGCAAGCGGTGGACTCGCGGCGGTACGAACCACGACACTTTCCGCACTACAACCTGGGCCGCGCGTATCTGGGAAAAGAGATGTACGGGCAGGCGATGCGCTGCTTCCAGGAGGCGCTGAACGTGGAGCCACGGTACACGCTGGCGCGCCAGGCGTTGGAATCGCTGCGGCGATTGGTGAATTAGCTTCGGCAGATCGGTTTCGACTTCGCAGAATCCCAAACATTTGAATGTCGGCTTAAATATTCGGAGCGGCAGTCCGGCTCTGCTATCATTTCGCGCTTGCGGGAGTGCGGAGGCAGGATGACCTTGCAGGAACGGATCCAGGAAATACGTACGGGATTTGAACGGGCATTCTGGGTCGCCAATATTAGCGAGTTGTTTGAACGGCTATCGTACTACGCGGCGTTCGCTTCGCTGGCGCGCTATCTGCACGAAGTTCTGAATTTTCCAACGGAACGGGCGTCGAGCTTGACCGGCCTCTTTGGCGGGCTGGTGTGGTTCCTGGCGATTTTTGGCGGAGCGATCGCGGACCGGTTGGGATTCCGTCGAGCGTTGTCGCTGGCGTATTTGATATTGGCCGCGGCTTATTTTTTGATCGGCAGCATTGGCGCGCCATGGCTGTCACCGGTGCGCGAGGCCATGCCGCTGGGATTGTTCGTTGGGGCGGTGCTGATGCTGCCCGCGTTGGGAATTTCGCTGGTGAAGCCGTGCGTGGTGGGAACGACGGCGCGGGCGTCGAGTCCGAATGTACGGTCAATCGGATATTCGATCTACTACACGCTGGTGAATATTGGCGGGGCGCTGGGACCGTTCGTGGCGTCGTGGGTACACCGGCACATGAGCGTGGAGAACGTGTTTCGCGTGTCGTCGTTCAGCGTGCTGCTGATGTTTTTCGCGGTGTTGCTGTTCTTCCGCGAGCCGCGCAAGTCGAACGATGTGCGAACGGAAAGCCTCGCTCAGACGATGCGAAATTTCGGCAAGGTGGTTTCCAATCCGCGGTTCATGCTGTTTCTGCTGATTTTTTCCGGATACTGGATTGTGTACTGGCAGGAATTCATCACGCTGCCGATTTACGTGCACGATTACGTGGATGCCAAGGCGGATACGGAAAGCATGCTGTCGATCGGGCCGATCATTGTAATTGCATTCACGCTGGTATTCAGCCTGCTGACGCAGAAGCTGACCGCGTTTCGCGGGGTGATTCTGGGAACGCTGGTGTCGATGGTAGCTTTCTCGATTCTGGCTCTGCACACCAGTTTGTGGGCGGTGTACGCAACGCTGGTGGTGATTGCGATTGGCGAACTGATCCAACAGCCGCGCTACTACGATTACATTTCGCGACTGGCGCCCGCGGGCCAGCAGGGAACGTACATGGGATTCGCATTTCTGCCGCTGGGCATCGGGTCATTCCTGGGCGGCCGGATTGGTGGGGCGCTGCTGCACCATTTCGGCGAGGTGCAGCACCAGCCAAGACTATTTTTGTGGGCGCTGACGGGAATTGGGCTGGCGACCACGGTGCTGCTGTGGATTTACGACCGAATGGTGCCGCAAACAGTGCAGACGGACGCCGATGCAGGTTAATCGAGATCGCGCCAATTGGGGCCGACGCCGATTTCGACAACGAGCGGGACGGCGAGTTTGTGCACGCCTTCCATTTCTTCTTTGACCAGATCCTGCAGCTCGTTCATTTCGTCCTTGGGCGCTTCGAAGAGCAACTCGTCGTGCACCTGTAGAATCATGCGGGTTTCAAACTTTTCTTTGCGGAGGCGCTTGTCGATGGCGATCATGGCCAGCTTGATGAGGTCGGCCGCGGTGCCTTGCAGTGGCGAGTTCAGCGCAGTGCGTTCGGCGAAATTGCGCAACTGAACTTGCGGAGAAAGAATTTCCGGGATGGGACGGATGCGGCCGAAGAGGGTTTTGGCCATGCCGCTGGGGCGAGTTTCCACCAGGACGTTGTCGAGATAGGCTTTCACGCCTTTATAGCGGGCAAAGTAGGCCTGGATAAATTGAGCCGCTTCGCTGCGTTCAATGCTTAGTTGCTGCGCGAGGCCGAACGCGGACAGGCCATAAATTATGCCGAAATTGATGGCTTTGGCGGCGCGGCGATGTTCGGGAGTCTGCGCCAGGGGGCCAACGTTGAAGACCTCCTGCGCGGTGCGTGCGTGAATGTCTTCGCCATTGCGGAAGGCCTGCAAGAGCACAGGATCCTGCGAGAGATGGGCCATGATGCGCAATTCGATTTGTGAATAGTCGGCAGAAAGCAGAAGACGATCCTTGCCGGCCACGAATGCGGCGCGGATGGCGCGGCCAAGTTCGGTGCGGATCGGAATGTTCTGCAGATTGGGATCGCTGGAACTAAGGCGGCCAGTAGCTGTGCCGGTCTGCGAATAGCTGGTGTGAAGGCGTCCAGTTTCCGGATGTATCAATTTCGGGAGCGCATCAACGTAGGTGGATTTGAGTTTTGAAATTTCGCGGTATTCGATGATTTTGCGCGGCAGGGGATGCTGGTCAGCGAGCTCTTCGAGGATGTCGGCGGCGGTGGAACGGACCTTGCCGCGACCGCGGCGCGAGGGCGGTTGGAGATTGAGCTTATCGAAAAGGACCTCGGCGAGTTGCGTGGGCGAATTGGCGTTGAATTCGAGGCCCGCGAGCGACCAGATTTCTTTTTCCAGGCGCCGGACTTCCAGCTCCATCGATTTGGACATGGCGTCGAGAGCGGCGGGATCGACGCGAACGCCTTCGCGTTCCATGCCCGCGAGCACGCTGGCAAGCGGCAGATCAATGGATTGATAAACGTCCTGCAGGCCTTGCGCATCGATCTGTTCGCGCAATGGCGGTGCGACTCGCTGGAGGAAGTCGGCGCGCTCCCCGGCACCACCGCCCATGGGAACGTTGAATTGCCGAAAAATGACATCGACAAAATTGTGATTGCCGGTGGTGGGCTTCAACAGGTAGGAGTAGATCTGCGTCGCGTGCTGCAGGTTGAGGCAGGGGCCGAACAGAAGCTGGAAGAGTTTGGGATCGTGAACGATTTTGGGACGCTTGGAATCGGCGAGCACCGGTTCGAGGGCACGGAGGGCTTGTTGTTGCTCATCGACCCAGATGGCTGCACCTTCGCCAGGCTGGTGCGAGACCTCAATGGAAGAGATGCGCGTTCCGAAACCTTCGGTTTCGCGTCCTGTGGAATCCAGGTTCAGCCAGATGGCGAGAGGAGTTTTTGCGGGGAGCGCTTTCAGGTAGGCGCGAAATTCATCGACGGAGGCCAGCTGCTGGTAGTGGCGTTCTTCGGAGACTGCGGGCGCAGAAAGTCCAAGCGCCGGATCGTTTCCGGATGTCGGGCTAGACGCGGGTGCGGCAGAATCAACCGTTGCGCCAGAGGCGAGGAGCTCTTTTAAGAGCGAGTTAAAGCCAAGCTCGCGGTACAGAACGGCCAGAGCGGCGGGATCGGGGTCGCACTTTTTCAGGGCATCGAGATCGAGCTTCAGCGGAACGGCGGTCTCGATCTTCGCGAGCTGCTTGCTCATGCGCACCTGATCGGCCTGCTGTTGCAGCGCTTCCCGATAGCGCTTGTTGGAAACCTCCGCGGCGTGCTCGAGCGCGCTTTCCACCGAGCCATATTTCTGGATGAGTTCGGCTGCTCCCTTTTCGCCAATGCCCTTGGCGCCGGGAATGTTGTCGATGGTGTCCCCGAGAAGAGCCATGAGGTCCACAACTTTTGCAGGAGGCACGCCGAGGAGCTCTTCGACTTTCTTCTCGTCGACAATGGCGTCGGCCTTGGCGCCTCCCGGGCCAGTTCGAAGAATGCGAACACCGGGAGTGACGAGCTGCATCATGTCTTTGTCGTTGGAAACGACCAGGACATCGAGCTGTTTTTCCGCAGCCTGATGCGCCATGGTGCCGATCACGTCGTCGGCTTCGAAACCGTCGAACTCCAGGATACCGAGGCGCATGGCTTTGCAGAGCTGGCGCACATAGGGAAGCTGAACGCTCATCTCGTCCGGCATGGGCTGGCGTTCCGCTTTGTATTGTTCGAAGAGCTTGTCGCGGAACGTCGGCGCACTGGTGTCGAACACGATGCCGATGTAGTCGGGCTGGTAGTCCTTGATCAGGCGGCGAAGAATATTTGCGAACAGGAAAGGGACTTTGGTGGGCAGGCCACTGGGTGCATTCATGCGCACCATTGGCGCGTAGAAGGCGCGATAGATGTGCGCCATGGCATCGACCAGAAACAGCTTGGGGCGAGAATCCAGTTTAGGCATCGCGGGAGTATACCAGTCCTTTAGAAAGCGGAGCGCGGGCGGAGACAGCGCTTGAAATCAGTTGATGATGCCGAGAGGCTTCGCGACTTCGGCGAGAACGTCGGCGGCTTTCAACAACTGTTCGCGCTTGTGCGCGGCGCTGACGATGGCACGGAGGCGGGCTTTGCCTTCCGCAACGGTGGGATAACCCACGGCAGGCGCGAAGACTCCGGCATCGAAGAGCTTCCGCGAGAACTCGAAGGCTTTGGCGGCTTCGCCGACGTGAATCGGCACGATGGGCGTTTCGCTGGTTTTGAACTGGAAGCCACGCTTCTTCAATTCTTTCTTGAAAAATTTCGTGTTGGCCCAGAGTTTCTTCACGAGCTTTTCGCCTTCGGGGGAATCCAGCAGCGTGAACGCAGCCTGGCAAGCAGCCGCCGTGGCGGGCGGATGAGAGGTGGAGAAGAGAAACGGACGGGCGCGCAGATAGAGGTAGTCGATCAGATCGCGAGAACCGCAGACGTAGCCGCCCATGGAACCGATGGCTTTGCTGAGCGTGCCGACCTGGATGTGAACGCGGCCATGACACTGGAAATGATCGACGGTGCCGCGGCCGCCGCGGCCCAAGACGCCGGAAGCGTGGGCGTCGTCGACCATCATGATGCAGCCGTGTTTTTCGGCGAGAGTGCAGAGAGCGGGAAGGGGAGCGATGTCGCCGTCCATGGAGAAAACGCCGTCGGTGATGATTAGCTTTCTGCCGGGAAAGCTGGCATGCTCGGCGAGGATTCGTTCGCAGTCGGCGACGTCTTTGTGCTTGAAGACTTTAATGGTGGCTTTGGAGAGGCGGGCGCCGTCGATGATGGAGGCGTGGTTCAGTTCGTCGGAGACGATCAGATCCTCTTTGCCGAGGACCGCGGAGACGGTGCCGGCGTTGGCGGTAAATCCGGATTGGAAGACGACGCAGGCCTCCACTTGCTTGAAGCGGGCGATCTGCTCTTCCAGGTCCATGTGTAAGCGCATGGTACCGGCGATGGTGCGTACCGCTCCGGCGCCTACGCCCAGTTTGCGGACGGCTTCGATGGAAGCCTTGCGCAGGCGTTTGTCGGAAGTGAGGCCGAGATAATTGTTGGACGCGAGATTGATGACTTCGCGCCCATCGAAAGTGCAGACGGGCTTTTGCTCGCCTTCGAGGATGCGCAATTTTGGCGCGACGCCTTTTTCGCGGAGTTCGTGTAGCGCGTCGCTTATGTATTGAAGAGGATTTACTGCGGATGCGGTGTCGTTCATGGAGTCACTCCAAAGAAAATTGCCGGGTCAGCGGCCCATGCCATTGGGATAGAGAAGAATTTTTCCGGCAAGGCCGCCTTGCAACTTTGCGAAAGCGGATTCGAAGGCGTCGAGCGGAATGCGTTCGCCGAACAGCGGCTCCAAGTCGAGGCGTCCCGCCTTGAGCAGAGCGGTCATCTGCACCCAGGTCTCGAACATGCGTCGACCGTAGATGCCTTGAACGGTGGCGCCCTTGAAGATCACATCCTGCACGAGATCGAGCGGAACATTTTCCGTGGGAATGCCCAACAAGGAGGCGCGGCCGCCGGCGCGCAAGGATTTGAAACCCTGTTGAATGGCGGCGGGATGTCCGCTCATTTCAAGAAGAACATCGACGCCGGTGCGGTTGGTGGCGGAGAGGATGCGGGCGACGACATCGTCGGTGGCGGGATTCAGGACGGTGTCGGCGCCCATACGGACGGCGGTGGCGCGGCGATGTTCGTTGGTCTCGGTGGCGAAAACGGTGGAACTGCCACACGCTTTGGCGACGGCGATGGACATCAGGCCGATGGGGCCGCAGCCGGTAACCAAAACCGTTTGCCCGGCAATGGCGCCGGCAAGAACGGTGTGAACGGCGTTGCCAAGGGGATCAAGGATGGCGGCGTAGCGTTCGGGAATCGCGGGATCGAGCTTCCAGATATTGGTAGCTGGAATTTTGACGAATTGGGCGAACGCGCCATCCTGATCGATGCCGATGATGCGCAGATTCTTGCAGATGTGGGCTTCGCCAAGGCGGCACTGGTGGCAGTGGCCACAGGCGACGTGCATTTCCGCGCTGACGAATTCACCAGGCTTTACGGCGGCGGGATCTACATCCTCGCCCACTTGTTCGACGATGCCGCAGAATTCGTGGCCGAGAGTGACCGGGGGCTTGATGCGGCCCTGGGACCAGCGATCCCATCCGTAGATGTGGAGATCGGTGCCGCAAATGGAAGCGGCTTTGACGCGCACCAGGACCTCGGTCGGAGCGAGCGAGGGGACGGGTACATTGCAAAGCTCCAGACCCTTGGCGGCGCTGGTCTTGCGAAGAGCGTTCATGGTCGGTGACATTTCGGTGGCACCTCATTCGGGCAGGGGAAACGACGTTGCCACAATTAGAAATCGTAGCACATTGACGGAGTGGTGACGGGAGATGCGTTGTTGAATACGAACGCGAGACCGCCCAACGAGAAGGCCGCGCGAGGCATCCAAAGAGTGAAATCTTCCGCGGGCTGGAAGCGTATCTCTATAGAATGAAGGTCAATGACTGAAACTCAGCCGGCAATCCAACTGAACGGTGTCTCCCGGCATTACCAGATGGGAGACTCGACGATCCCCGCCGTAAATAATGTTTCGATGAGCGTGGCGCGCAGTGAATTTTTGGCGCTGCTGGGCTCATCGGGGTCCGGAAAGTCGACCCTGCTCAATCTGATTGCAGGGCTGGACCGTGCGGGTTCGGGTTCAATCGTCGTAAATGGACAGGAGTTGGGGACGCTTTCGTCCGTGGAACTGGCGCGCTACCGGAGAAATACGATTGGGATGATTTTTCAATCGTTCAATCTGCTGCCGCGAATGACACTGGAAGAAAATGTGGAGCTACCGCTGCGGCTGGCGGAAATCGATCATGCGGATCGACCGGGGCGGATTCGCGAGGCGCTGGAGCGAGTGCGCCTGACGCATCGAATGGGGCACAAGCCTCCGGAGTTGTCTGGCGGGGAACAGCAGCGAGTGGCGATCGCGCGGGCGCTGGTGAATCGACCGCAGATTCTGCTGGCGGACGAGCCGACGGGCAACTTGGATTCGGCGACGGGAGTGGCGATTCTGACCTTGTTGAAGGAATTGCAGAACACGCTGGGAATGACGATCGTGATGGTGACGCACGAACGGCCGCTGGCGGAGCGATTCGCGGACCGGCTGGCGACGATGGGCGACGGGCGCTTGCTGTCGACGGAAGCAGCCCAGGGAGTACGAGTGTCATGAAGAGCCGCGACCTGACCGAACTGGCATTCCGGAATTTGCGGGAAGCGCTGCTGCGCAACGCGCTCACGACGCTGGGAGTAGCGGTGGGCGTGGCCTCGCTGGTGGCGATGCTGTCGCTGGGCGTGGGGCTGCAACAGTTGGCGTCGAAGCGTCTCTCGCAGAGCGGGCTGTTCGACACGATCATGGTCACGCCGAAGAATAACTTTCGGGGCGGGCCAGGCGGGCCACCGCGACGGGAAGCGGCGACGGACAAACCGGTCCGGGCGCTGGATGACGAGGCGCGACACCAACTGGAAGGGCTCGCGAATGTTATCGAGGTCTATCCACAGGTGCGATTCTTCACGGAGGTGCGCTACAACAACAAGCCGTTTGGAACCGTGGTCGCGGGGATGCCGGAATCGTCGCGGAATTCCGGATCATTCGACGGGATGGAGGGAAATTACTTTTCATCGAGCACCGCGGACGAAGCGATTCTGCAGATCGAATTCGCCAAGGAGCTTTCGGAAAACACGAAATCGCTGATCGGCCAGGAACTGGTGTTGCGCTATGCGGAGCGGCAATCGTTGCCGGCGGGCGAAGGTGGAGGCGACGGAGCAGGCGGCGGATTCTCGGTGGTTCCGAAAGAACTGCGGCTGAAGATTGTAGGAATCGTCGAGACGGAACCGGCACAAGGATTCGGCGGATACGGGAACGCACGACTGATGATGCCGTTGGAGACGGCATCGACGTTGCGCGCCGCGCAGGTAAACGATTTGCGAGACCTGGTTCGGGAGAACACGGGAAACAAGACGACGTACGCTTCGCTGTCGGTGCGAGCGAAGTCGCCGTCGTACGTGGAAAATCTGGAGAAATCGATCAAGGATATGGGGTTCTCCGCGTTTTCGTTGCTCGATGCGTCGAAGTCGCTGCGGACTTTTTTCAAAGTGTTCGATCTGCTGTTGGGGATTTTTGGCAGCTTGGCACTGGCGGTGGCGACGCTGGGAATCGTGAACACGCTGGTAATGGCGATTCTGGAACGGCGGCGGGAGATTGGCGTGTTGAAGGCGCTGGGGGCAGCGGACAGCGACGTGCAGCAACTGTTTTTCGTGGAAGCGGGGGTTATGGGCCTGGGTGGTGGAGTGCTCGGGGTATTTTTCGGATGGTTGCTGGGGCGGGCGATCACGTTTGGGACGAATGTGTACTTGAAACAGCAGAACCTGAACCCGATTGAGTTATCAGCGGTGCCGCTGTGGCTGGTGCTGTCGGCGCTGGTGTTTGCGGTTATCGTGAGCCTGGTGGCGGGCCTGTATCCGGCGGCGAGCGCGGCGCGATTGAATCCAGTGGATGCGTTGCGTTACGAATAACAGATAAAATCAGGGTGAGATGACGATCGAAATTCGCAGAGCGCTGTGGCGCAGTGGATCGGGAATCGTGTTGTTGCTGATGCTGGCGTTGCTCGGCGCGGCGGAAGCGCGCGCCACGGGGCGGGTGGAGTGCAATTCGGCTCCAAGCAAAATTCTTGGGCGAAGCGTGCTGTACTGCGTGGTGCTGCCGGCTTCCTTCGACGCGGACAAGGCGCGTCATTTTCCGATTCTCTATTTTCTGCACGGCCTTGGGGATAACGACCAATTTTTTGTGCATTCCGGAGCGTGGAACCTGGTGGAAGATCTGCGCGACCGGAAAGAGTTGAAGGATTTTCTGATTGCCACGCCGTCGGGCGGGACAACTTTTTACATCAATTCGAGAGACGGAAAGACGCGCTACGAAGATTTTCTGGTGCAGGAGTTTTTTCCGTTCATCGAAGCGCGCTACCGAGTGGCGCCGGGCCGGGCAAATCGGGCGATTTCCGGAGTGTCGATGGGCGGTTATGGAGCGCTTCATCTGGCGTTCCGCCATCCACAGCTTTTTTCTTCTGTGAGCGCGCATAGCGCCGCGCTGATCGAACATCTCCCCAATGTGAGCGGCGGAATGGCGCGGGCATTTGCCGGAGCCTTTGGCGATCCGTTCGATGCCGCGTACTGGCAGAAAAATAGCCCGCTGACGCTGGGGCGAACGGCAAATCTGACCGGTCTGGCCATTTATTTTGATTGCGGCGAGAACGACGATTACGGATTCGAGGCCGGGGCGCGGGCTCTGGATGAAATCCTGACGGCGCGGCACATTGCGCACGAATTCCACCTGTATCCTGGACGGCACGACTACACCTATTTCGCAGAACACCTTCCGGCATCGCTGGAATTTGCGTCGCGCTTATTTCCGTAAGCGCGGGCGGCAGCAACCCTGTCCCCACGGGCAGGCATCGCATAAGTCACCGGCGCCATGGGAAGGTTCAATCACGAGGCGCGTGGATGCTAGGCTGATGTTGCGTGGGCATGGGAGTGGCTATGCGCCGGCTCGAGCGAATCGCGATTGTGGCAGTAGTGTCCTGCGTCGCCGGATGTAGTGGTCTACAGACGTCGACCACCTCTGGGGGCGGCAACACCGGGGGCGGGGGTTCGCAGTCCGTCACGATTTCCATAACCCCGACCAGCGCAACACTTGCGCCATTCGGAACGGCAGCCTTCAGCGCCAGCGTATCCGGAACCAGCAACACAGCAGTGACTTGGCAGGTAAATGGTGTGGCGGGCGGCACCACGAAGACCGGCTTGATTTCGTCGGGTGGAATATACGCCGCGCCGTACAGCATTGATCCCAGCCTGGTTGCATCCGACAGCAATTCAGTGACCCTCACAGTGACGGCCGTGTCCCAAGCAAACAGTACTGCGATGGCATCGGCGACGGTCACGCTGGTGACGCAACAACGGAATGCCCAAACGGGTGCAATCGAGTTAGGAACGTCAGGCGGGAACGTTAGCGACCTGAACGGTAAATACTGTTGCGGAGGGACACTGGGGTCGCTGGTCAGCCGGAATGGCACGTACTACATACTGAGCAACAATCACGTATTGGCGAAGAGCGACAGCGGCATTGTCGGCGACGCGATTACGCAGCCGGGAATCATCGATGCGACGAGCCCATGCACGACCGACGGGGTGACGACGGTTGCGCATCTTTCGGAATTCTTCAATCTGGAAACGGGGCCGTTGCCGAAGGTGGACGCGGCGCTGGCGCAAATCGTCAGCGGGCAAGTGGACACCAGCGGAAAGATTTTGCTTTTGGCCGCGACCGAAACCGAAGGAGTTCCCGATGCGGACGCACCGCAGGGTGGATCCGGAGTGGCGCCGACCATTGGAGCGGCGGTCGCCAAGAGTGGCCGGACGACTGGTCTGACATGTTCGACGATTTTAGGAACCAACGTAGCGGCCAATGTCAGCTACTACCGGCATTGCGGTGACACGACGGCGGCCTTCACAACGAATTACACGGACCTGCTGACGGTGGCGGGGGAAGGATTCAGCGGCAGCGGAGATTCCGGATCGCTGATTGTGACGCAATCGACTGCCGATCCCGTGGGACTGTTGTTTGCAGGCTCGGACACGGATTCGGTGGCTAGCACAATGCAGGATGTTCTGGCGGCCTTTCCGGGGACGGGCAATGCGTTGCCGACGATTGTGGGAGGGGCCGCGCACCAGGTAGTCGGGTGCTCGCTAACGCTTACGCAAGCGGCTACGGCGGGGGCACAACCGCAAGTCAGTGATGAGGCCCTGCGAAATGCCGTGACAGTTCGAGACGCCCAAGCGGCCGGGTTGCTGTCGAATTCAGCCGTGCAGGCAATTGGAGTGGGCAGCAGTTACGACAGTCCAGGAGAAGCGGCAATTCTGGTTTTCGTTGGTTCCGGCGCGCAGGCGGCAGCAGGTCAGATTCCGGCCGTGTTGGGCGGGGTGCGCACCCGGGTGGTAGAGAACAACGGGGGCACGAGGCAAGGGACGCTGACACGGGAAGAAACTGCGGCCGCAGTTGCAAAAATGGCCGAACCCCAGTTGGTGTATGCGCTGAGCGGGGCGGAAATGCAGCGCGGCGTCGCGATCCATGCGAAGAATAAAGAGGCGCTGCTGAAATTGCCGGATGTGCTGGGGGTCGGGGTGACCTCAAGCGTGGATGCGCCCGGAGAAGCGGCGCTGTTAATTTATGTGCAGCGGGGGACGTCCAAAGAGCAGATTCCGCAGGAAGTCGACGGAATGCGGACGCGAATCCGGGAGACCAGCCCATTTGTGGCGGGGCGTGACGGGAGCGGTCCGGCAAAGGCTTGCGGTGCAACGCCGAAGGCAGCAATCCGATTCAGTAAGTAAAAATAGCGAGTTTTCGGCGCAAAGTGCCCGACTGGCAACAGGCGTGACGTGGGTCCTTTTTTCGCGCGTAGCTAAGGCGTAGAATCACAATAGTTTCAGGCACCTTTCGCTCCAGGTACGAACCAATGGAACGTGTGTGGCGACCCAGTCGGGCCGAAAACCGCCACGGCAGTAGACAGGGGGATTTTATGCGGGTCTTGCAGCGTACATTCATTTTCTTGGTAGCGGCGATCCTTGGTTACTTCGGGACCGCCATTGCAGAACAACAGAAAGACTCTGGCAGCAAACCGACCGCAGCGCAGTCGACTGAACCGGCGCCAGCTCCGATTCCGCAGGAAGCGAAGGATAAGAAAAATCCAGTGACGCCGACTCCGGAAGGACTGGCGACGGCGCGGAAGCTGTACGGGTATCACTGCGCGATGTGCCATGGACAGGACGGCGATGGAAAAGGCGATCTGGCGGTGCAGATGAAGCTGGACCTGCACGATTGGCGCAATCCTGCGACGATCGCGGACATGACCGACGGCGAACTGTTCTACATCATCACCAACGGACGGGGCAAGATGGTTGGCGGCGAAGGCGACCGTACAAAAGAAGAAACGCGTTGGAATATGGTGAACCTGGTGCGCTCGTTCGGGAAAAAGACCGCTCAGTAAGACTCGAGGAATTGCATGATATCGGGGCGTCCCTGGGAGATGGGGACGCCCTTTTTCTTGTGGCGCCAAGGATATGGGTGGTTGAAGATGTCTGTAGCATCTAGGAGGAAGCCATGGCACACGCCCCAAAATTTCTGCAGATCGTCAATGAAGCCAAGAAGAATGTGAAAGAAACGAACGTAGCCGATGTGCGCAAGCGCCTGGCAGCCGGCGAAAAATTTGTGCTGGTCGATGTGCGGGAAGACAGCGAGTGGGAAAAGGGACATCTGCCGGGAGCGATTCATCTCGGCAAAGGAATCATTGAGCGGGATATCGAGCAACGCATTCCGCAGACTGACACGAAGCTGATCCTGTATTGCGGAGGCGGGTTCCGATCGGCGCTGGCCGGGGACAACTTGCAGAAGATGGGCTATACGAACGTGGAATCGATGGATGGCGGATGGAAGGGTTGGGTCGAAGCGGGGGGAGAAGTGGAGAAGGGGTAAGTGCGGCGTGTCGGTTCAATCTGGGACAGAAACAAAACGTTGAAACAGTGAAGTATTGCGCGGCAAAGTTCGCCTGAAAGAACGACAAATCCCACTGAAAACTAGACGGTCTCCGCGAAGGCGCGGGATGTGAGTGGACCCTGACGTGCGGCCAGGTACGGTTGCCATGGCAGGCATGGGGGTTCTTGATGAAGACCGAGACGATTCCTTTAAGCAAACGAGTGGAGCGCTGGCGCGAACCGAGATTCGCCGTATCCATAGAGATTGAGGTTGAAGGTATCGACGTGACGGGCCGGCCGTTCGTGGAACGCACCCAAACGCGAGACATTAGTGAATGGGGATGCGGATTTTACCTATCCTTTCCGCTGGAGCAGCACTCCCTGGTGGCGATTCGCGTGACGGGCACAGCGCCCTATTGCTTGCCGCATGTCCGGCCGGTGATGTTCATGGTGGCGCACCTGAGGGAACTGGATGGGAAGTGGGTGATGGGAGCTTCGAAGATCGAAGCGGACCGGATGTGGGATGTGGAAGTCCTGGCCAATCCACCCAGTGATCAGGCCGAGCAGCGATCGGCGCTTCCGGCGAGTGGAATCGACAATCTTGACGAAAAGACTCTGGATTCGCTGGCCTACGGAGCGATCCAACTGGACAAGACCGGGAAAGTCCTGAAGTACAACCAGTACGAATCGAACCTGGCGAACCGCAAGAAAGAAGATGTGATCGGCAAAAACTTCTTCCGGGAAGTGGCGCCGTGCACCGCGGTAAAGGAATTTTACGGGCGCTTCGAACAAGCGATGCGGGACAAGAAACTCTCTGAAACATTCGAGTTCGAATTCAATTTCAAGCCTAAGGCCCGGCACGTGCTGATCTCCATGCTGTATAGCGAGAAATCGGAAACGGTATGGGTGTTTGTGCAGGCGCTGAAGGATTAGCGCGATGAGTGCCCGACGCAGAGGCTCTGCAGTGTTCGCGGGAATTGAACCATGTCCATCGATCTAGCACCGGCAAAAGCGCGTTCCACCGCCGTCACCGGAGGGGTGGACATCTCAGGTTTTCCGCAATTGTTGATGACCCGGGAATTTGGCGATCCGGATACGCTGTTCATGCCGTTGCTGAAAAGCGCGCGGGAGGCGCTGGAAGCGAGCAAGGCTCTGGCGGCGAGCGGGCAAGGTGCGTCGCAGGCCAGCATGATGGCTTCGATCCACCTGGCGACGGCGCTGCTGAAAGATTCGAACTTCACGCTGGGCTCGAAGGGGTCGTTGACGCAGAACTACTATCTCCTGGATCTGGAGGCCGGAACGATTCACCTGCGCACCTGGCTATTCGCGACGGTGAATAAGCGGACATCGACATTCCTGGTGAAAATTTCGGGCAGCATTCCTACGGGAGTGTTTACGGTGCAGGGCGCGGCGGACGAAAGCGTGCTGGCGAAATTCGACGAGCAGCGCCTGGCGCAACCGGAATTTTTTGCCAACACATTGTCGGAGGAATGCTTGCGGCTGCAGATGAGCAAGGACCACTTCAAACGGTTCGGCGATCTGCCGATGGCGCAGGCGGAAACGGGAGTTCGGTTCAGTCTGGAGTCGACGCACGGGACAAAGCCGGTTTTCCTAAAGAAGAAGGACGAGGGTTGGGAAGTGCTCGACGAGCAGGCTGCTCATCGGTACGGGATGTTGGCGCCAGATCTGGCGCAGCAACTGGAACATCTGATTCACGAACTGGGGAAACTGAGCAGTAACTGAAGTCGGGGATGAAGAGAATTGGCTGGGGCGGAAGGATTCGAACCTTCACCATCCTCATTAACAGTGAGGTGTCCTACCGGTTGGACCACGCCCCAGCGGGAAACTGCGTCGGGAAGGACCGAAGCAGGCAAATTCCGCGAAACCAGCGGAAGGGAATCTAGAATAACAACGGGCGAATATATCGGCAAGCGAGTAAGTCAAAGAGGAAGTATAAGGGCGGCTTATGGCGGATTTAGGATTTCGCCGACAGATACGAGATTCCACGCTGCGGCTTAGTTAAAAAAATGTAGGAGTAGAGCAGGAGAAACGAGGCATGATGTTGGCCACTGCGGTCTAGTTTCAAAGTGGGAAATTTTCGGAAAGATCGTGCAATTCGAACGGAATGATTATAGGTTGTTGACCGGATTCGAGTTGCAATCTTAGAAAATTTAGTGGAAACTAGCGGGTCGTTAAGGGATCCGGATTCGCGCTATCCGGAACTGAGTGGTCGGCTCCAGAGAAATGACGCCCTTCCGGAGAGCGACTGGGCTCAAGCGCAAAACGGTTCACGTAAACGGTTAAATGGCTCAGATCTTTCACCGAAGTGCGAATTTTCTTGCGCGGTTCAGCCTTCTGGGGGCGATTGTCCTTGGTGGACTGGCGCTGACCGCCGTGTTTGTGGTGGCGCGTTCGCCCTACATCACGAATCAGAGAGTGACGCGCGACCAACCCATCCAGTTCAGCCACAAACATCACGTCGGTGACGACGGAATCGACTGCCGCTATTGCCACACGAGCGTGGAGACGTCGGCGTATGCGGGCATACCTCCGACGAAGACGTGCATGAACTGCCATTCGGTTCTGTATAACAACGTCGGGTATCTGGAACCGATTCGCGAGAGCTACCGGACGGATCAATCGATTGCATGGCAGAAAGTCCACCGGCTGGCGGACTACGTATATTTCAACCACAGCATTCACGTGAATAAGGGAGTTGGCTGCACGACGTGCCACGGTCCAGTGAACGAGATGCCGCTGATGTTCCAGGCATCGCCATTGAACATGCAATGGTGCCTGGACTGCCATCGCAATCCGCAAGCGAATCTGCGGCCGAAGGATCAGATTTTCAGTACGAGCTGGCAAGCGCCTGCGAACCAGGCGGAAATTGGGCAGAAACTCGCACAGGAATACAAACTGCGGTCGACCGTAGAGCTGACGAGCTGCTCGACGTGTCACCGCTGATGAGCGATATGAGCGACGAGAAGAAAAAAGGGCTGTTTCCCATTCTGAGCGGCGACCGAGCTGAGCAACACGATCAGCACGGCGAGCACGAGCATGAGGATGACGCGCCCGCAGCGTTTGTGGAAAGCAAGTTGAATCTCGCCGCGGTCCGCGAAAAGCTGCAAAACAAGAGCGGGAAGCAATATTGGCGGACGTTGGAAGAGCTGGCGGACGATCCGCAATTCACGGAATTGATGCACCGGGAATTTCCGCGGCATGCCTCGGAGTGGGATGACACGGTGGAGCGCCGCGATTTTCTGAAGCTGATGGGCGCGTCGCTGGCGCTGGCGGGACTGGCGGGATGCGGCCGGCCGGACGTCGACCACATCGTGCCTTATGTGAAGCAACCCGATGGCATGGTGCTGGGCAAGCCGACCTATTATGCGACGGCGATGCCGTTCATGGGCGGAGCGGTTGGCGTGCTGGCAGAAAGCCATGAGGGCCGGCCAACCAAGCTGGAAGGCAATCCGGACCATCCGTCGAGCCTGGGCGCGACCAGCGCGATGGTGCAGGCTTCGATTTTGAACCTGTACGATCCGGACCGGTCGCAAACGGTTTCGTTTACGGGTGAAATTCGGGCGTGGTCGGCGTTTCTGGATACGGCGCAGTCGCTGGCAACCGCGAACAAGGCGATGAACGGAGAGGGTTTCCGGATTTTGACGGGAGCGGTGACGTCGCCGACGTTGAACGCGCAGATCAAGAAACTTCTGGCAACCTACCCGCAGGCCAAGTGGCACCAGTGGGAGCCAGCGGCGGGCGATGGAGCGATCGAAGGCGCGAAACTGGCGTTTGGGCGACCGGTGAACACGGTGCTGGTTCCAGAAAAAGCGAACGTGATCGTTTCGTTAGACGCGGATTTTCTGGCCAGCGGACCCGGGCACATCGCGTATGCAAAGCAATTCGCGCGGCGGCGCAATCTGGATGGCTCCAACGAAAATTTGAATCGCCTGTATGTCGTGGAACCGACGCCGAGTGTGACCGGTTCGAGCGCGGATCATCGCTTGCCGGTGCGTTCGGCCGATGTCGAACTGGTGGCGCGAGCGTTGGCCGGGAAATTGGGGATTGGCGGCGGCGCTTCGGTAAGCGGAGAAGCGGCGAAGTGGGTGGATGCCGCTGCGGCAGACCTTAAGAAGGAACACGGAGCGGCACTGGTGGTTGCCGGAGAGTATCAACCGGCAGCGGTGCATGCGCTGGCCCATGCGATGAACGCTTCGCTGGGAGCGGTGAATTCCACGATGTATTACACGGAGCCGGTGGAAGCGGAGCCGGCCGGTGGAGTTGAGTCTTTGCGGGAGTTGTGCGCGGAGATGGGCGCGGGCAAAGTGGATTTGTTGCTGATTCTGGGCGGCAATCCGGTGTACGACGCGCCGCACGATTTTGATTTCGCGGCGAAATTGATGAAGGTGCACACCAGCGTGCACTTGAGTCCGTACTATGACGAGACTTCGGCGTACAGCAAATGGCACATTTCCGAGTCGCATTACCTGGAAAGCTGGAGCGATGCGCGCGCACATGACGGTACGGCCAGCATTATCCAGCCGCTGATCGCGCCGCTGTATTCGACGCGCTCGGCGCACGACGTGATTGCCGCGTTCAGCGACAAGCCCGGACTGCCGGCCTACGATGCCGTGAAGAATTATTGGACGGAAACGCTCGGGAATACGGCCTTAGCGACCGACTCGGGCTGGCGGAAATGGCTGAACGACGGAATTATTCCGGGAACGAAGCTGCCGGCGATTACACCGGAACTGAAGTTGAACGCAGCGAGCCTGCCGACACAGAGCGTGACTCCCGCCAACCAGATTGAGTTTATTTTCCGGCCCGATCCCGCCGTGTATGACGGACGATTTGCGAATAACGGATGGCTGCAGGAGTTGCCGAAGCCGATCACCAAGCTGACTTGGGATAATGCGGCGATCGTCAGCCCGAAACTGACGGAGAGCAAGGACTGGTCGCACAAAATTGCGGCGCGGGGCGGCGAGCACGGACAAGTGGTGTCGCCGGTGGTGGACATTGCGTTGAATGGGAGCAGCGTGTCCGCGGCAGTTTGGACTTTGCCGGGACAGGCGGAAAATACGGTGCTGTTGCCGCTGGGCTACGGGCGCTCGCGAGCCGGCTTTACCGGAACGAACAAGGGTTTCAATGCATACGTGGTGCGGTCATCGAATGCGTTGTGGACCGCGACGGGTGGGGAAATCAAGGCGACGGGGCGGAGCTATTCGCTGGCCTGCACGCAATATCACTTCAACATGGAAGGGCGGCAGCTGCTCAGCACGGCCAGCCTGGAGGAGTATCAGAAGAATCCCGCATTTCCTCACGAACACTACAAAGCGCCCGCGAAGGATGATTCGCTGTACGAGCCATTCGCGTATCCCAATTATGCATGGGGAATGGCGATTGATCTGAGCAAGTGCAACGGCTGCAGCGCGTGTGTGGTGGCTTGCCAGGCGGAAAACAATATTCCGGTGGTGGGTAAGGACCAGGTGATGCGCGGACGCGAAATGCACTGGATTCGCGTGGATCGCTACTATACGGGAACGCCGTCGGCGACCGAAGGCCAGACCGGCGACGTAACGGAATACAGCCCGGCGCTCGACAATCCCGAGACATATTTCCAGCCGGTGCCATGCATGCAGTGCGAGAACGCTCCTTGCGAGCAGGTGTGCCCGGTGGGCGCGACGGTGCATAGCGCCGAAGGCCTGAACGACATGGTGTACAACCGCTGCATCGGGACGCGCTACTGCTCGAACAACTGCCCGTACAAAGTGCGCCGGTTCAACTTCCTGCGCTTCCAGGATTGGGAAACGCCGCAACTGAAGCTGTTGCGCAATCCGGAAGTGACGGTGCGCAGCCGCGGAGTGATGGAAAAGTGCACCTACTGCGTGCAGCGAATCAATAATGGGCGGATTGAGGCGGAAAAGCAGGGCCGTCCTATAAAGGATGGGGAAATTGTGACGGCGTGCGAATCGGCGTGCCCGTCGGAAGCGATCGTGTTTGGAAACATCAACGACCCGAACAGCCGGGTATCCAAATTGAAGGCGCAACAGAGAAATTATTCCGTGCTGTCTGAGCTGAATGCACGTCCGCGAACGACGTATCTGGGAGCGGTGCGGAATCCGAACGGGGATTTGGAGAAGGCATGAGCGTCACCGAGACACCACCGAACTCCCCAGAAATCCGGCGGCTCGATCCCGTGCTGGAGCCGGGGCACACGTACGCCTCGGTAACGGACAAGATTGCCGCGGTCGTGTTGACGCGGCCGCTGGGGCTGGGCTGGCTGGCCGGATTCACGCTGGCGTTCAGCCTGGTGATGATGCTGTTCGGGGCGCTGGCCTGGCTGATCACCAAAGGCGTCGGAATCTGGGGCATCAACATTCCGATTGGCTGGGGCTTTGCGATCGTCAATTTCGTGTGGTGGATCGGTATCGGCCACGCGGGAACGCTGATTTCGGCGATTCTGTTCCTGCTGAACCAGAAGTGGCGGACGTCGATCAACCGGTTTGCGGAAGCGATGACGCTGTTTGCGGTGGCTTGCGCAGGCATTTTCCCGCTGATTCACACCGGTCGCCCGTGGATGGCGTATTACATGTTTCCCTATCCGAGCACGATGGGGATCTGGCCGCAATTCCGGAGCCCGCTGATCTGGGACGTGTTTGCGGTATCGACGTATGGAACCGTTTCGCTGCTCTTCTGGTTCGTGGGATTGCTGCCCGACCTGGCAACACTGCGGGACCGCGCGAAGAATCGCACGCAACAGGTGATTTACGGCGCGCTGGCGATGGGCTGGCGAAATTCGGCGCATCACTGGCATAGATACCAGTCCGCGTATTTGCTGCTTGCGGGATTAGCAACGCCGCTGGTTCTGTCGGTGCATACGGTCGTGAGCTTCGACTTCGCGGTGGCTATCGTTCCCGGGTGGCACACGACGATCTTCCCGCCCTATTTCGTGGCAGGCGCGATTTACTCCGGATTTGCGATGGTGCTGACGCTGGCCATTCCTTTGCGCAAGGCGTACGGGCTGGAAGACTTCATCACGATGCGGCACCTGGACAACATGGCCAAGGTGATGCTGGCCACGGGACTGATCGTGGCCTACGGCTACTTCATGGAATTTTTCATGGCGTTTTACAGCGGGAACAAGTTTGACGTGTTTTTGGCCGAACAGCGGCTGCACGGGCCGTACTCGCATTTCTACTTCGCCCTGATTTTGTGCAACATCCTGACGCCGCAACTGTTGTGGTTCGAGAAGGTCCGGCGCAACGTGCCGCTGCTGTTCATCCTGTCGCTGGTCATCAATACCGGGATGTGGCTGGAGCGGTTTGTGATCGTGGTGATTTCGCTGACGCGCGACTTCATGCCATCGGCGTGGGGCCGCTACTCCGCGACGTTCTGGGATTATGCAACGTTCGCAGGAACCATCGGACTGTTCGTGATGCTGATTTTCCTGTTCGTACGCGCGCTACCGGCAATTGCGATTTCGGAAATGCGGGAACTGGTGGCGCACGAGTCGCATTCGAAGAAGGGTCAGTGATGACGGAACACCACTCAAAACTCTATGGAGTGATGGCCGAGTTTGAGACGCCGGAGCAGATTCTGGCGGCGGCGAAGAAGGCGCGCGAAGCCGGCTACACGGAAGTGCAGGCATATACGCCGTTCCCGATCGAAGGATTGGCGCATGCGATCGGATTTCGCTGGACGGCGGTGCCGCTGATTACGTTGATCGGCGGAGTAGGCGGCGGGTTGACAGGATTTTTCATGCAGTACTGGATGATGGCCATCAGTTATCCGATCAATGTGGCCGGAAGGCCGCTGAATAGCTGGCCCGCTTTCATTCCGGTGACGTTTGAGTTGACCGTGTTGGGAGCTGCGACGTTTGCGGTGTTTGGCATGCTGGCGTTGAACAAATTGCCGCAGCCATATCACCCGGTATTCAATGTGGAGCGCTTCACGCATGCGTCCACGGACGGCTTTTTTCTGTGCATTACGGCGCGCGACCCGAAGTTCCATCTGGATGAATCGGCGCGGTTTCTGCAGGGCTTGAACGCGCGACACGTTTCCGAGGTGAAGGATGAAGAGTAAGGTCCTTCGATCGGGAATGGTGCTACTGGCGACCGTGGGTTTCTTGGCCGGTTGCAGCAATACGCTGCGCCAGGACATGGCGAATCAGCCGCGCATGAATCCGCTGGAGCCGGACAGTTTTTTTGATGATGGGCGCTCGGAGCGGCCGGTTGTGGAGAATACGGTGGCGCGCGGGTCAATCGACGAAGATAAATTGTTTGAGCCGAAGGATTCGAACGCGTTTCCATTGCCGATCACCAAGGAACTGCTGGAGCGGGGGCAGGAGCGCTACGGAATTTATTGCACGCCGTGTCACGGAATTCAGGGCGACGGGCAAGGTATGGTGGCGATGCGCGGCATGAAGCACCCACCGAGCTATCATATCGACCGGTTGCGAGCCGAGCCGAACGGGTACATCTACGACGTGATCAGCAACGGTTTCGGGGCCATGTACGGATATTCCTCGCAAATACCGCCGGCAGACCGCTGGGCGATTGTGGCGTACGTAAGAGCGTTGCAACTGAGCCGTAACGCGCATGCGAATGAATTGCCGGCTGAGTTGCGGGAGAAGTTGGCGGGAGGAACAGCGCGATGAGCGCGCAAGAGTACAGAGTTCCGGAGGGCATTAACCGCGTGCAGAGCACGGCGCTGGTGATTGGCGGTATTGCGCTGCTGGCCGCAATTTTTGGCGCGGTCACTTCGTCCGAGAATTTCTATCGTGCGTATCTGTTCAGCTACATGTGGGTGCTGGGGTTGACGGTGGGCTCGCTGGGGTCTGCTGATGCTGCAGCATCTGACGGGCGGGCGGTGGGGAATCGTCATCCGGCGTCCGCTGGAAGCGGCTTCGCGCAACATTTTCCTGGTGGCGATCATGTTTTTGCCGATTGTCCTGGGCATGAAGCACTTGTACTCCGGGAACGGCACGGAACTGGGATGGCTGAATTCGCCGGCCACCGGTGAAGCGGCTCTTTCGCCATTGCAGCAGAGGTATTTCACGACGGGCTGGTTCCTGGTGCGCGCGGTGATCTACTTTGTAGTGTGGATTGTGCTGATGTTCCTGTTCAACAAGTGGTCCAAGCAACAGGATGTGGACCGCGAAGATCGGGAACTGCGGAGAAGAATCAAGCTGTTCGCGGGTCCGGGAATCATTCTGTACATCATGGCGATGTCGTTTGCCGCGATCGACTGGGTAATGTCGCTGTCGCCGCACTGGGCGTCCACCATTTATGGATTTATTTTTGTAGCCGGGCAGGCGATTTCGTCGATGGCGTTGATGATCGCGGTGATCGCGCTGCTGTCCAGCACGGACGCGTTTGCCGGTGTATACAGAGTGAACATTTTGCACGACCTTGGGAAGCTGCTGTTCGCGTTCAACATGTTGTGGGCGTATTTCGATTTTTCGCAACTGCTGATCGTGTGGTCGGGAAACCAGCCGGAAGAGATTTCATTTTACCGGACGCGGCTGTACGGAAGCTGGGGCGTGGTAGCGGTGATTGTGCTGGTGTTCCACTTCGCGATTCCATTCCTGTTGCTGCTATCGCGGGATATCAAGCGGAATGCGAGCCTGATCTCGAAGGTTGCCGTATGGATGATTTTCATGCGGCTGGTGGATTTGTACTGGATGACGACGCCGGAGTTCCGGTCGAACGCGATGGTGACGTGGCTGGACATCGTGGTGCCGATCGCGCTGTTGGGATTGTGGTTGGGATTCTTCGCGATGAACTTGAAGCAGCGGCCGCTGCTGCCCCTGGGTGATCCGAAACTTGGGGACGCGATTGGTCAACATGAGCACTGAGCACACACACCATCACCACCAGGATTTGGAAAATCCGATACATAATGACGTTGCTTTCGAAGCGAGAGACGTCAAGACATCGGCGATTTTCAAGTTTCTGGCGTGGCTGCTGGTCTCGATTGTGGCTTCGTATTTCCTGGTGACCGCGGTGTACAACGGCTTGACGCATTACTACCAGAATTCCTACCAGCCCCCGCCGCCCTCTCGCGAAGGAATGACGGCGACAATGCCGCCCGAGCCGCGACTGCAGGGAATGCCCGGACACCTGATCGATCCACAGCAGGACTGGCGCAACATGGTGAAGTCGGGCGACGCCGCGAACAACGAGTTGAAATGGATCGATGAAAAAGCGGGCGTAGCGCAGATTCCCGTGAAAGACGCGATGAATTTGATTCTGGAAAAAGGTTTACCGGCACTGCCGCCAGCACCGGCGGAGAAGAAGTAGGAAAATGAAGAAATGGCAATTGAGCGCGATTTTGCTGGTGGCGTGTTTCGGCGCGACCATGAGCAGAGCGCAAATGATCCCGGACAACGTGGGGCAGTCGTCCAACGGCTTGCCGCCCGCACTGGTGAACGTCGGCTTCGATCCGAAGCTGAACGCGCAGATTCCGCTGGATGTGGCGTTCACGGACGAAATGAGCCGGCCGGTACAATTGCGGGAGTATTTCGGCAAGAAGCCGGTGGTGATGGCGTTTGTGTACTACACGTGTCCGATGCTCTGCAGCCAGGTAGAGCAAGCGCTGGTGGGCACGTTGAAGATGATCAAGTTCGATCCGGGCAAAGATTATGATGTGGTGCTGATCAGCATGGACCCGTCGGACACATCGGATGACGGGCTGAAGAAGAAACACGAGGCGCTGTCGCGGTTTGCGCGCCCGAGCACGGATAATGGCTGGCACTTCCTGACCGGTTCGAAGGAAGCCGTGGATGCGGTGACCAAGGCCGCGGACTTCCGGTACACGTACGATCCGAAATCGAAATTGTTCGGGCACGCCAGCGGGATCCTGATTCTGACTCCCGATGGACGGATCTCGAGATATTTCTTCGGTGTGGAGTACCCGGCGAGCAATGTGAGGCTGGGCCTGGTGGATGCATCGGAAGGGAAGATCGGGACGCCGGTCGACCACCTGCTGTTGTTCTGTTACCAGTATGATCCGACCAAGGCGCGGTACAGCGCGACGATCCTGACGGTGATCCGGATGGGCGGAGTCGTGACGCTATTTTGTATGGTCCTGGGATTCGTGATTTTCCGCCGGCGCGAACATCGACCGGGTACGCCGACGCAAGGAGCACATTAGAGCCGTGCAGTCACCGCTTCCATTTTTTCCAGAACAGGCGTCGAGCTACGCAGGCAATGTCGACGCGCTGTTTTCCTACATTCTGATCACGGCGCTGTTCTTTTCGGTGCTGGTGACCTTGCTGGTGATTTTCGCGGTGCTGCGGTACAAGCGGAAGAGCGCGGGAGAAGTCGGCAGCACGGTGGAAGGAAACACGCCGCTGGAGATCGGCTGGACGCTGATCCCGCTGGTTTTGGCGCTGGTCATGTTCGCGTGGGGCGCGATCGTGTACGTGAACTATCGCGAGACGCCGAAAGACACCTTGGACATTTATGTAATCGGCAAACAGTGGATGTGGAAGCTGCAGCAGCCGAACGGCCGAAAAGAGATCAACGAACTGCACATTCCGGTGAACCGCAATATCCGGCTGATCATGGGCAGCGAAGACGTGATTCACGACTTTTATGTTCCGGCGTTCCGGGCGAAGTTCGACGTGGTGCCGGGGCGCTACAACACGATGTGGTTCCGGCCGACCAAGGTGGGGAAATACCGGTTCTACTGCTCGCAATACTGCGGAACGAATCACGCGTTGATGGGTGGCTGGGTGACGGTGATGGATCCGGCGGACTACGCAGCGTGGCTTTCGGACGAAGTAGGAGCGCTGAACCCGGTGTCCGCGGGAGAGAAGTTGTTCAGCCAACTGGCATGCTCGACCTGCCACGTGCCAAACGGAACCGGGCGCGCGCCGTCGTTGAACGGCGTGTTCGGAGCGAAGGTTTTGTTTGCGGATGGCAGCACGGCGGTGGCGGACGAAGCGTATATAAGGGAATCGATCGTACAACCAAACGCGAAAGTGGTGGCAGGATACCAGCCGGTAATGCCGACGTTCCAGGGCCTGGTGACCGAGGAACAGATTCTGAATCTGACCGCGTACATCAAGTCTCTGCAATCGCAACCTGTTCCGGCCAAGGGCGCGGGCATAGCGCCTTCGCAAGTGGGGAAGAAATAGTATGAGTACCAGAGTGGTGACTCCGGCGCCGGTGTATCCGGAGAGAAATTATCTGAACGAGACGTACGGGATCCGTTCGTGGCTGCTGACGACGGACCACAAACGGATTGCGCTGCTGTATCTGGCGTCCGTAACGTTCTTCTTTTTCATCGGCGGATTTTTCGCCATGATGATCCGCCTGCACCTGATGACCCCGAACGGGTACATGCTCACGCCGGATCAGTACAACCGCATGTTCACGATGCACGGCGTGGCGATGATCTTCTTCTTCCTGATTCCGGCGGTGCCTGCGGTGCTTGGCAATTTCCTGATACCGCTGATGATCGGGGCGAAGGACCTGGCGTTTCCCAAGATCAACCTGTTGAGCTGGTACGTGTATATAGTGGGCGGTTCGTTCACGCTGTGGTCGATGGTGACCGGCGGGCTGGACACGGGCTGGACGTTCTACACGCCGTTGAGCACGGTCTATTCGAACTCTGCGGTGGCGCCCGCGGTTGTGGGCATCTTCATCACTGGATTTTCGTCGATCCTGACGGGTCTGAACTTCCTGGTAACGATCCACACGATGCGGGCCCCAGGGATGACCTGGTTCCGACTGCCACTGTTTGTGTGGACGCATTACGCGACGGCAGTGGTGATGATTCTGGGCACGCCGGTGGTGGCGATCACCCTGGCGCTGGCGGGCATGGAACGCCTGTTTGGACTTGGGATTCTTCAACCCGGCGATGGGCGGCGATCCGATTTTGTTCCAGCACCTGTTCTGGTTCTATTCACACCCGGCGGTGTACATCATGATCCTGCCGGCGATGGGCGTGATCAGCGAGTTGATTCCGACTTTCGCGCGCAAAAAGCTGTTCGGATATTCGTTCGTAGCGGCGGCCAGCCTGGCGATCGCGGTGATTGGATTCCTGGTTTGGACGCACCACATGTTCGTGACCGGGCAATCGACGTACTCTGCGCTGATTTTCTCGTTCCTCACATTTCTGGTAGCCATCCCTTCCGCGGTCAAGGTGTTCAACTGGACCGCAACGCTCATGGGCGGGTCGATTTCGCTGGATACCCCGATGCTGTATGCGTTCGGGTTTCTCGGCCTGTTCCTGATCGGGGGCCTGACCGGATTATTTTTGGGCTGCCTGGGCGTGGACATGCATGTTCACGACACGTATTTCGTGGTGGCACACTTCCACTACATCATGGTGGGCGGCGCGGTGATGGGCTATCTGGGTGGGCTGCACTTCTGGTGGCCGAAGATGACGGGACGCATGTACCCGGAATGGCTGGCGCGGCTGGCGGCGGTGGTGCTGTTCGTCGGATTCAACCTGACGTTCTTCCCGCAATTCGTGCTGGGCTACTTGGGGATGCCCCGGAGATATCACACGTATCCACCTGAGTTTCAGGTGTACAACGTGATGTCGACGGCGGGAGCCTCGATTCTGGCGATTGGCTATTTGCTGCCGATGATCTATCTGACGTGGGCGGCCTTTTACGGCAGGGTGGCTGGCGACAATCCGTGGCCAGCAACCGGTTTGGAGTGGAAGACGACCTCTCCACCGCCGACAGAAAATTTCCACGAGACACCGGTGGTGACGTGGGAGCCGTACGACTTCCACAACCGGCCGGATTTGAATTTGGATGTGCCCGGTGGACTGGCGCATGCGCCAGCCCATGGGGATGATTAAGGACCAAGGTTTGGGGCGGTAGAGCCTGAAACTGCAGGATAGAGGAGTGCGGAGTGCATCGCACCGGCGAACTGTACGGACAATTTAAGACGCTGGACCAGCAGAAGGACACGGCCACGCTGGGAATGTGGATTTTCCTGGTGACGGAAGTGATGTTCTTCGGCGGAATCATGATGGCGTACGCGCTGAACCGGCATGTGTACTTCCCGGCGTTCGCGATGGGCAGCAACACGCTGAGCCTGAAGCTGGGAACGATCAACACGATTGTGCTGCTGGCCAGCAGTTTCACGATGGTGATGGCGGTGTGGTCCGCACAGGTCAGCAAAAAGCAACTGGTTCCCCTATTCCTGATAGCGACGATCGTGCTGGGCCTGGTGTTCTTTGGCGTGAAGTACGTGGAGTACGCGCAGAAATTTCACCACCATCTGGTGCCCGGAAAGAGCTTCGACATTTTTTATTGCTCCAAAGACCCTTCACGCTGCCCGGATATCAGCGCCGAAGAGATGGAAAAAGAGAAGGTGGAGCTGGCGAAAGCAGTACAAGCCGATCCGGACCTGAACTCGCATGCGCAACTGTATTACTCCGCGTATTTCGGAATGACCGGGCTGCACGCGTTGCACATGGTGATTGGAGTGGGGCTGCTGCTGTGGCTGCTGAAAAATTCCTTCAGCGGGATTTATTCGGCCCGATGGAACACGCCGGTGGACATGGTGGGCTTGTACTGGCACTTCGTCGATATCGTGTGGATTTACCTGTTTCCGTTGCTATATCTGATCGACCGGCACAAGTAGGGAGAGTACGGTGTCCGAACAAGACAACGCGCATCACATCGTTCCGCCGAAGACGTATATTGGCGTGATTTTGACGCTGATGGCACTCACGCTGGTCACGGTATGGGTGGCTACGATCGATCTGGAGCGATTCAACATTGTGGCGGCGCTGGGAATCGCGACTTTCAAGGCGTCGCTGGTGGTGCTGTTTTTCATGCACGCGAAGTACAGCCCGAAGCGCACGAAACTGGTGATCATCGCCGGAATCTTCTGGCTGTTGATCCTGCTGTTCATGACCATGACGGACTACGTGACGCGAATTGACTATCGCGGCGTGAAGTTCCCCATGACCCAAGTACAGCATACCATCCCGCCGCGCGCATAAGTAATCTCAAACAATTCAGCTGATAAAACAAAAAAGGAGCCGCAGAGGCTCCTTTTTTTAATAGCGGGGGAAGTACGAACCGGCCCAGCCCTCAATCCCCTAAAGGGATCCTCGGCTCGCCTTCCCCACGGGGGTTAGGAAGAGCACGCGTCTAACCAATCTAAGATGCTTGTTTGCAATGATTTGAATCCTTGCGCGGTTGTAAAAACCACCCGGTCCGCAGGAAATTTTTCTGTACCGCAAAACCCTTAGTGCGCCGATTCGCACTCCCGCGCATCGGATAACGTCTGGCGAAATTGCCGGGAAGTTGACAGCGTTTCCAGGTTGTTGCAAGACTAGACTGGGCGAGTTTTCTCTTAGGGTGTCCGCGCCGCCTGTGGAGGGCGGCTTTCGGAACATGGGACTTAAGAAGCTAGTGGTGCGAGGCGCGCGCCAACACAATCTGAAGAACATCAATCTGGAGATACCGCGCAATACGTTGACGGTAATCACGGGACTGTCCGGGTCGGGCAAATCGTCCCTGGCGTTCGACACGATTTACGCAGAGGGACAGCGCCGGTACGTGGAATCGCTGTCGGCGTATGCGCGACAATTTCTGGATCAGATGGAACGTCCCGATGTGGATGTGATCGAGGGTCTTTCGCCTTCGATCGCCATCGAGCAGAAGACCACGACGCGTTCACCGAGATCAACGGTCGGAACAATCACCGAAATTTACGATTATCTGCGTGTGGTGTACGCGTCGATCGGCGTGCCGCACTGCCCCAATTGCGGGAAGCCGATTACCCGGCAATCGAGCGAGCAGATCGTGCACGCGATCCTGCAGGGAGAGCTGTGCAAACCCGACGACCGGATCATGATCCTGGCGCCGATTGTGCGGGGAAGAAAAGGGGCGTATCGGAAAGAGTTGGAGAAGTTGGGGCAGGACGGGTTCGTTCGGGTGCGGATCAACGGCGAATTGTACCCGTTGGACGAGCCGCCCACGCTGGATAAGCGCAAGAATCACACGATTGAAGTGGTGGTGGACCGGTTGCTGGTGAAGCAGACGATCGCCTCAAGGCTGGAGCAGTCGATTGCCACGGCGCTGAAGCTAGCGCAGGGTTTAGTGACGGTGGCGGTGGTGGGCGGCAAAGAGTTTGTGTTTTCCGAGAAGCTAGCTTGCGCCGATTGCGGATTGTCGGTGCCGCAACTGGAGCCGCGCTCGTTCAGCTTTAACTCGCCCTATGGAGCGTGCCCGGCATGCAACGGGCTTGGCTCGAAATATGATTTCGATCCGGCGAAGGTGATTACGGATTGGACGCGGCCGCTGTTTGACGGTGGGTTAGGTCCGGGATCCGGCTCGGCGATTCTGAAGCGAACGCTGGAATTGGGGGCGTACGCTCACGGATTCCATCTCGATACGCCGTTTGAGAAGTATCCAGCGAAGGTGCAGAACCTGCTGCTGTACGGTTATCCGCCCCCAGGAACGAAACGGGAAAAAGGCGACGCAAAAGCGAGCGGAGAAAAGGGCTTCCGATTTCAAGGGATTCTGCGATTTCTGGAAAAGAACTTCGAGGAATCGAATTCCGACTCGTATCGAGAATGGATGACGCAGTACATGTCGGCGACGACGTGCAGCGTGTGCCACGGTAAGCGTTTGCGGCCGGAATCGCTGGCGGTGAAGCTGGCGGGCTGGTCGATTTCGGACTTTACGGCGCTGTCGCTGAGCGGGGCGCGTCCGGCGGTGGATAAAATTCTTTCGCAGCTTACGGCTCGACAAAAAGAGGTTGCGGGCAGACCGCTGAGCGAAGTGGCGGAAAGAATTGATTTTCTATTGGCTGTTGGCCTGGGGTATCTGAGCCTGGAGCGTTCCGCGGCAACACTGTCAGGTGGCGAGGCGCAGCGAATCCGGCTGGCTACGCAGATCGGATCACGGCTGCGCGGAGTGCTGTATGTGCTGGATGAGCCGTCGATCGGCTTGCATGCCCGGGATAATGAGCGGTTGCTGCAGTCGCTGGAGCAACTAAGAAATTTGGGGAATACCGTGCTGGTTGTCGAACATGACGAAGATACAATCCGGCGCGCGGATTTTGTCGTGGATCTGGGGCCCGGGGCGGGCAACGCGGGCGGATACCTGGTGGCGCAAGGGAAGCCGGCGGAAATTGAAGCGTCGAGCGAATCGCTGACGGGCCGCTACTTGGCGGGTAAAGCGAAGATTCCGGTTCCCGAGAAGCGGCGCAGTCCAAACGGAAAAGCGCTCCAGATACTCGGGGCACACGCGAACAATCTGAAAGAGGTGGACGTCAGCTTCCCGCTGGGATTGTTCACGGTGATTACAGGCGTGTCCGGCTCGGGGAAATCGACGCTGGTGAACGATATTTTATATCGGGCGCTGGCGCAAAAACTGTACCGATCGATGGAGCCGGTGGGCGAGCACCGGATGGTGCTGGGTATCGAGCACATCGACAAGGTGATTGAGATCGATCAGGCGCCGATTGGACGAACGCCGCGGTCGAATCCCGCGACGTATACCGGCGTCTTTGCGCCGATACGGGAATTGTTCGCGATGTTGCCGGAAGCGCGGGAGCGTGGCTACAAACCGGGACGATTCAGTTTTAACGTGAAGGGCGGGCGCTGCGAGGCCTGCCAGGGCGAGGGATTGCGGCGAATCGAGATGAATTTTTTGCCGGATGTGTATGTCACCTGCGAAGTGTGCCGTGGAAAACGGTACAACGCGGAAACGCTGGCAGTGCGCTACAAAGGGTACAGCATCAACGATATTTTAGATTTGCCTGCGAGCGACGCCTTAAAAGTGTTGGAGAATATTCCGCAGATTCAACAGAAGTTGGCGACCATTGTTGAGGTGGGACTGGGATACGTGCAGTTGGGACAGTCGGCGACGACGCTGTCGGGCGGAGAAGCGCAGCGAATCAAGCTGGCGCGGGAATTATCGAAACGACAGACGGGGCGGACGATCTATATTCTGGACGAACCGACAACGGGATTGCATTTTGAGGATGTGAGGAAGTTGCTGGATGTGCTGCAGCGACTGGTGAGCCTGGGCAATACGGTGCTAATCATCGAGCACAACCTGGATGTGATCAAGCAAGCGGATTGGATCATCGACCTGGGCCCCGAGGGCGGTGAGGGCGGCGGACGAATTGTGGCGCAGGGAACGCCGGAGCAAGTGGCGCGGGTGAAGAAGTCGTACACCGGGCAAGCGATGTCGCGAATGCTGACCGCGGCCAGCGCGTGAAGCGGTGACCTTGCGTGTGGGCGATGTTCCTCGTAAAGTGATTGGCAAGGCATGAGTTTCTATCCCATTGCACCATTTAGTTTTCAGGGTGTGCGCACGTACCCTCTTTCCTCGCGAAAGAGCAAGGTAAGCGTGCGCGATTTCGCGAAACCGGCGCGCGCGGGGGCCAGTGTGACCGAGTGGCTGGATTCGCTCCCCAGGATTTTGGCGGCGGAAAGTTTGCGCGAAGTGGCGGAAGCGGTGAAGCGCGCTAAAGAACGGAAGCGAGCCATTGTGTGGGGCATTGGTGGCCATGTAATCAAGGTGGGCCTTGGACCGATTCTGATCGATTTAATGAGGCGCGGCTTCGTAAGTGGATTGGCAATGAACGGCGCCGCCCTGATTCACGATCTGGAGATCGCGCTGGTGGGCAGCACATCGGAAGATGTGGAGGCTGGACTCGGTCAGGGGCAATTTGGAATGGCCGAAGAGACTGGGAAGTACGTCAACGAGATTGCGAAATTGGCGCAAAGGTTGCGGATCGGATATGGACAGGCCGCCGGGCAGTATTTGACCAGCGGAATTGTGGAATTGAAGCATGCGGGCAGCAGCGTGCTGGTTCAGGCGTACCTGCGGCGAATACCGGTGACGGTGCACGTGGCGCTGGGAACCGATGTAGCGCATATCCATCCATCCGCGGACGGAGCAGCAATCGGAGCGGCCAGCTACAGGGATTTTCGGTTGTTCTGCGCGCTGGTTGAAAGAATGGCGGGTGGGGGCGCGTACTTGAATTGGGGCTCGGCGGTGCTGCTACCCGAGGTTTTCCTGAAGGCAGTGACGGTCGTGCGGAACACGGGAAGGGAACTGGCGCCAATCACGACGGCCAATTTTGATTTTGTGCAGCATTACCGGCCCATGCAGAATGTGGTGAAGCGCCCGACTGCTCCGGAGACGGCGAAGCAATTGAAAGCGTCGAAGGGATATGCAATCACCGGACATCATGAGATTCTTTTACCGCTATTCGCGGCGGCCCTTGCGGCAGGCTGGCCAAGGAAAAGGGCACGCACCAATCGATGAATCCTTTTGACGAGAATCCCGCACCGCCCCCGGAGCCAAACCAGGAAAGCAGCGAGTGGGGCCGGCAAGAAGAATTGCCGGCGATGCCGGTAGCTGCCGAAACCACGGAAGCGCACGCCGCTGGCACCAATCGAACAACAATCTGAGCCGTTGGCGGCGCCGGTGGCCAGGAGAGTGTTTCCGCCGGACCTGGACATCACGTGGTCGTGGCCGCATTTTCTAGTTTTGGTGTTTTATGGATTGTTCAGCCTGATTTTAGTGCAAGGCATTTTGGCGCTGCACTATGCGCCGAAGGGCAAACTCTCGAAGGATCAACTGGAGCAATACCTGCTTTCGAAGCCGCAATTTGTGCTGGGAAGCATGGTGATCTGGTATGCGCTGCTATTTTTCTTTCTGTACGTGACGCTGTCGCTGCTGCGCGGCCACCCATTCTGGCAGGTGCTGGGCTGGCGACGCATTGGAGCAACCAGTCCCGGGGGCAAACCGAGAAGCCCTTTCTTTTATTTGTTGTGCGGCAGCGGACTTTCGTTGATGGTGGCGCTGCTGACGTCCAAATTGAAAGCGCCAGAGAACACGCCAATTGAGGAATTGTTTAAATACCGGCAGACAGCAATCCTATTTATTGCGATGGCGGTGCTGATCGCGCCGCTGGTAGAGGAAACGCTGTTTCGCGGATATTTGTACCCGCTGTTCGCGCGATCGTTTGGAGTGGGGCCGGGGATTATCATTACCGGCCTGCTGTTCGGAATGATGCACGGTGCGCAGTTGGGATGGACGTGGAGCCTGGTGACGGTCTTGTGCATCGTGGGAATTATTTTTACGACGGTGAGGGCGCGAACCGGAAGCGTATTCGCGAGCTACATGATGCATCTAGGTTACAATTCGTTGATATCCATAGCGGCGCTGGTCAGCACCCACGGGTTCACCAAAGTACCCGGCGCAAATTAAGTTTCCAAGCGTGCCAGAAGGGATAAACCAAAATGTATTTGGCAACACCGATTGAATGGACGGACCGTGGTGTGGTCATGCTGGACCAGCGGCGACTGCCGGCAGAAGAGGTGAGCTACACGTACACCGATTATCGCGATGTTGCGAAGGCAATTCGGGAGATGGTGATTCGCGGGGCGCCGGCGATCGGCGTGGCGGCAGCGATGGGCGTTGCGATCGGCATACAGAATTCGAAGGCGAAGAGTGTGGAGGAGTTGAGCGCGGAATATCCGGTGATTTCGAAAACGCTGGCGGAGACGCGTCCGACCGCAGTGGACCTGTTCTGGGCGCTGGAACGCATGCGTGAAAAATTCCTGGGATTGGTCAAAGACGGGGCGGATTTGGAAAAAATTCGGGGCGCCATGGTGAAGGAAGCGCGACTGGTGCACGCAGAGAAGATGGCGAGCGACGAAGCGATTGGCAAGTTCGGCGCTGAATTTCTGCCCAAAGACGGCACAGTGATGACGCAGTGCAATGCGGGAGCGCTGGCGACCGGGGGAATTGGCACGGCATTGGGAGTCATCCGGGTGGCATATCAGCAGGGGCACAAGCTGCATGTGCTGGTGCCGGAAACACGACCATACCTGCAGGGTGCGCGGCTGACCGCGTGGGAACTGCACAAGGCGGAGATCCCCTTGACGCTGATTACCGACAACATGGTGGGACATTTTCTGAAAACGGGAAACGTGGGAGCGATCGTAACGGGCGCGGATCGCATTGCCGCCAACGGAGATACCGCGAACAAGATCGGGACGTATTCCATGGCGGTACTGGCGAAAGAAAACAATGTGCCGTTCTACATTGCCGCACCGATTTCGACGCTGGACTTATCGATAAGCGATGGGGAGAAAATTCCCATTGAAGAACGAAGCTCGGAAGAGGTGACGCATATTCAGGGAATCAAGATCGCTCCGAATGTGAAGGCAGCGCATCCGGCATTTGACGTGACGCCGAACCGATACATTCGTGCGATCTTTACAGAACGGGGAGTAGCGACGGCACCGTACGAGAAATCCTTGAAGAGACTCGCGAGAAAATAGGGCGACGGGCTGCGGTCGCAACGAGAACCCGCAAAAGAATAATAAAGAGAAGATGTGTACACGACGATGTGATGCGTATAATTTATCGTCGGGTAAAAGCTGTACTGAAGTTTCAAAATTCTGCGAACGCTTCCGTTTTTCGTATTTGCTTACTTTCTCACCTCCAGAAAACAGGAAGCTCTGCTACGCGAAACGCTGTTGATCCCTTCGTTAAGTAGACAGCTATGAGTCGGTTAGGATTTTGTCCGGAGAATGGAATTCGGTGTGCTGTCAAAACGGCAGCCGTAGTAGCGAGTGGACTTTCGTAAAAACCAGGTCGTGGCCCTGTGGTGTAAGCGGGTGTGTAAATGTTCTGGGGAGAGACCATGAGTTTCAAAAAAGTCCTCTGGAGTTTGCTGTTTGTTGCCTTCACTTTCCTTTTATGCAGCAGTGGCATTTGCGCAGTCGGAAGCCGGTTCGATCTCGGGAATCGTGCACGATCCTTCCGGAGCAGTGGTACCGGGCGCCACGATAACCGCCACTAACACCGCCACCTCGGCAGTTCGCACGGTGCAGTCGGGAAATATTGGCCAGTTCGACATTCCTGGTTTGGCGCCCGGAAATTACAAGCTAACCATCACAAGCGCGAGTTTCCAGACTTACGAACAACAAGTAGTCGTCACGGTGGGCTCGAAATCCACGATTGAGGCGACATTGACAGTAGGCGCGAGTTCGCAGGTCGTGGAGGTAGTGGCAGCCGGATCCGTGCAGGTGAACACGGAAACCCACGAGCTCTCGCAATTGGTGGACCAGCAGCAGTTGCAACAATTGCCCAGCCTAACGCGCAATCCGTATGACTTCGTGGTGGCATCCGGTAACGTAAGCGGCGGAGACAACACCTCGAACAGCGGTATGAACAGCGGCCAGAACCTGACCAGCCGCGGCGTTGGATACTCAATCAACGGGCAGCGCGAGTCAGGAACGGAAATCCTGCTGGATGGCGCGGAGAACGTAGCGGTGTTTGGCGTGTCGGTGGGACAGGACGTACCGATTGACGCGGTGCAGGAGTACAGCATCGTGACGAACAATTTCTCGGCAGAGTATGGTCGCGCGTCAGGCGGAGTAGTGAACGTGCTGCTGAAGTCGGGGACGAACAGTTTCCACGGCGGCGTGTGGGAATTCAACAGATTGTCGGCGTACACCGCAAACACATTTACCAACGATTCGAATGGCACACCGAAGGGAACGTACACGCGAAACCAGTTTGGATTCGATCTTGGTGGTCCGATTAAGAAGGACAAGTTGTTTTTCTTCGGCAGCACGGAATGGACGCGAGTGCGGAGCGCCTCTCAGCAGACCGCGGAAGTGTTCGATCCCACGTTTATCAGCATGCTGCCCGCCAACGTGCAACAGTATTTCAGCACATATGGAACGGGAGCGCTGCCTTCGTCTGGAACACCGGTAACCGCCGGGCAACTGAATGCAGCAGGCTTGACGGTGGGTCCGATCAATGGGGTCACGGCGGTGCCTGCGGCAACGCCGGTTTTCGATACGGTGCACTTCTCGGCGCCATTCGACGCGGGCGGAGGCGTGCCAACGAATCAATATGTGATCGCGGCGAAAATCGATTATAGATTGAGCGACAAAACGCAGATGTTCTTCCGTGCGGGTTACGAGAACATCAACGATTTCGTCGGCTCAACCTTTTACAGCCCGTACCCGCAATATGACGTCGGAGACGCGGCTACCAATCAAAGCTACCTGTGGTCGTTGAACCGCGAATTTACGCCCTCGGTGTTCAACAACTTCAAAGCCAGCTTCACACGATTCAATACCGCGAACTCTTTCAATCAGGCGCTGACGTATACGCCGAATTTGATGTTTGTGACGCCCTCGGATCCGGTGACAGGCCAGTATATCGGCATGCCCGGCCTGGAAAACTCAAGCATTCCCGGCGCCGGCGGTCTGCCGTTTGGCGGCCCGCAAAATACAGTGCAACTGGAAGACACAGTTTCGTGGACCAAGGGCCGGCATTCGATGCGGTTTGGTTTCCAATGGACGAACATTCAGTTGAACGTCGCTTATGGCGCCTACGCGCAGGCCGTGGAACAACTCGGCGCCACAACGCAAGCCAGCATGAATGACTTGGTGAATGCGGGCGGACTGGCCGGTGGCAGTCCGCTGATCGCGTTCTCGCCTCGTGTGAATCCGAATGGCGCGCTGCCTTGCTATACCAACCCCGACGGCAGCCTGATTGAGACTCCAGCTTGCGCAGTAACACCGCCATTGGGACCCGCAAGCTACGGACGCAGCTATCGGTACAACGACTGGGCGCCGTATGCCATGGACAGCTTCAAGATTAACCGCAGGCTGACGATTAACTACGGTTTACGGTACGAACACTACGGTGTTCAGCACAATAATAAGCAGGCGTTGGATTCAAACTTCTACTTGGGATCTGGCACAAGTTATTACGAGCAGGTGGCCAACGGCCAAGTGTTCCCGACTCAGTCCAGTCCAATCGGCCAGTTCTGGAAGCCGAGTTGGGGCACAGCAGCTCCGCGCGTGGGCTTTGCGTATGACGTGAGCGGTGACGGCAAGACCGCGTTGCGCGGCGGGTATGGAATCAGCTACGAGCGCAACTTTGGAAACGTTACCTACAACGCCAGCTTCAACCCGCCGGCGAGCGCCGTGATCAATTCAATTTGCATCCCCAATGGAACCACTGGTCTGATTGACAATTCTACGGGTTGCAACGTGTTGGTGACGAACGCGCCTCTTGGTCCCCTAGGTGAACCTGGCGCGCCGACCTACTTGCCACCCGTTGAACTGCGCATGCCCGATCCGAATATTCGGACGGCACAAACTCAGTTCTGGAGCATGGACGTGCAGCGCCAACTGGCTCCGAGCACGATCGTTGACATTTCGTACAGCGGAGCTCACGGTGTGCACCTGTACGACCTTGCCAACATCAACATGGTTGGCGCGGCGCAATTCTATTTGGGCGAACCGGACTCTTATCCAGATTGCCCGGCGGTTTGCCTAACGCGTCCCAACACACAGTACGCCGCAATCAACCAGCGTGGCAGCAACGGCTATAGCCACTACAACGCGTTGAATGTGAAGTTCCAGACACAAAATATCGGCAGGACGGGTTTGAGCGTCGTGGCGAACTACACGTTCGCACATTCCCTGGACAACATCAGCTCAACATTCTCGGACAGTTTGCAGGGTGGTTCGGGTTATATCGGCAGCTTGGGGTACACGAACTTTTCGGACCCGAAACTGGATTACGGAAATTCGGACTATGACATCCGGCACCGCTTTGTGATCACTCCGATTTGGGAAACTCCGTGGTTCAAGTCCGGCCGCGGCTTCCTCACGCAAGCATTCGGGGGATGGGCCGTGTCCGGCATCGTGACGATCCGGACGGGAATTCCGTTCTCGGTGTACGACTACAGCAACGTAGCCAACTTCTATCAGGTGCCACGACTGACTCCCGCAACGAATGCGTTGTACCAGGTGTCGTCGAGTCCCACACCGGTTCCGGGTAGTCCGAATACATGGGCTGCTCTTACTCTACCCTTGCCAGCCAGCTTCGCGCCGCTGGATCCAACATTGGGGATTTCGGACTTTGGACCCTACCCCTCGAATATGACCAGCCGCAACGAATTCCGCGGACCTGGCGCTTGGAATGCAGATATGGCTGTGCAGAAGGCGTTCAAGTTGACAGAGCGCTTCAATCTGGAATTCCGGGCGGAAGCGTTTGACGTCTTCAACCACCACAACTTCTACGTCAACACAACAACACTCGCTTACGATGGCCCAACAACCACGCCAATTGAAGTAACGGAAATGAAGGGTGGTTTGGGAACGTTAGCGACGGGCGGTAACCACGACGAACGGCGATTCGGACAGTTCGCCCTGAAGCTGACGTTCTAGTCAGGGCAGCTTAGCTTCTCCCCTCAGAGAAACCCCTGCGGATTCAAGGTGATCCGCAGGGGCTTTTTTTTGATCAACTGTGGCGCAAACGTTCGGCCAAAGCGCGAGCGCGCTGGCGGGCAATTTCCACGAATCGAGAATCACCGGAAATCTGGTCCAGAAGCGGGAGCAGACGGGCGGGTTCCGGCAGCTCACCTTTGTTGAGGTCGGCTTCAAACTGGATGAGAGCGTCGTTCACGCCGAGACGATCGTATTTGATGCGGCGTTGCAGGAGCTCGGTGATTTGTTGTTGCCGGGCGATGCCCTCACAGATTTGCATCAGCTGATTGGCAGGGGCATTCAGAGTGTAATTGAATTTGGTTTCGGTGGCATTGGCGCCGTCGGTCCAGGCAAACGTTTTTTCGCCGAGATTGGCGATTTTGCGGTGAACGTCGAGGTCGAGCCCACGGAAATAGTTGAGCTCAGTAATCAAAGAGAAGACCTTGGCGCGAAGGCTATCACTGATTTCGAATCGGGTGTCGCCGGGCTCTTCGTCGAGCTGCCGGATGTCGTAGGTGGGCTGGCCAGAGCCGGAAGGAATCTTGAGCTGAATAAATTCCGGTACGCTGGATTTGAAGATGCGACGGTAGATGAAGATTTGCTCGTTGGGTGCGGCGCTCGCGGGGAGCACGGCGATTGCCGAGGCAAAGAGGAGAACGGCGAGTAGCTGGCGGACCGGAGATTTCATCGCAATGGTTGGATTCCGATCGAGGGAACGGCAGGCACCAGCTTTTTGGCGCTTATGCGCGAGCGAGAAGGCGGCTTGCGGCCGGAAGCGAGGGCCACTCCGAAGCGATCTTGCAGCTTGCGAGCCTGCAGATAGCAGAGGGCGATCGCCAGGGCATCCGCAGCATCCGAGGGCTGCGGTATCTCATCGAGTTGGAGCAGCGCGCGAACCATAAGCTGCATTTGGCGCTTGTCAGCATTGCCGTAACCAGCGATGCAAGATTTCACCTCACGAGGGGAGTAGCTGTGAACGGAGAGTTGATGTTGTTCGGCAGCGAGCAGGACTACTCCGCGAACTTCGGCGAGGCGGAGAGCGGTGCGCACGTTCAGTGCGCTGAAGATGGACTCGACGGCAACGGCATGCGGCTGAAACTCATCCATTAATTGCGAAAGAAGTGTGTGGACTTGGTGGAGAACGGCGCAGGGAGAGGATCTTTGGGTGCTCTGCGGAACGCGAAGTGCTCCGTAGCGCAAAACTCGGCAGCGAGGGCCGTCGCTTTCCAGGACGGCGTAACCGGTTGGTCCGGCGGAGGCTGGATCGACACCCAAAACACGAATCAGTGCGGAGGAAGACGGGTTTGGGGAGAGAGCGGACATCCCTGTAAGTCTACGGCGAACGCTGGTTCCTTCCAAGAGGGAGTGGTGGTTGGGTGCACAAAAAAGCCGCCGGTGTAGGCCGGCGGCAGGAGTTCTCTTTATGAGGGAGAATTAGGAGGCGCTGACCGCCGCCTGAATTTCCGACTCATCAATGTCGAAGTTGGCGTAAACGTGCTGAACGTCGTCGTGTTCTTCCAAAGCTTCCACGAGGCGAAGCATCTGAGCGGCTTGCGGTCCGGTCAGCTTGATGTAGTTTTGGGGAACCATGCTGATTTCGGCAGAGGCGGGAGCGATGCTGGCCTTGGACAAAGCCTCCTTCACGGCTTCGAGAGCTTCGGGAGGAGTGACGATATACCAGGCTGAACCATCGTCCTTCATGTCTTCGCCGCCGGCTTCGAGGACCAGATCGAGCAGCTTCTCTTCGGAAGCCGCTTCTTTGGGAACGGTGATTTCACCCTTGCGGTGAAACATCCATCCGACAGCCCCGGCTTCGGCCATGTTGCCGCCGTTTTTGCTCATGAGATGGCGGAACTCTCCAACGATGCGGTTGCGATTGGTGGTGACGACCTCGATGAGCAAGCCGACGCCACCGGGGCCGTAGCCTTCAAACATGACTTCTTCGTATTGTTCGCCCTCGAGCTGGCCCGTGCCGCGAAGAATGGCGCGCTCAATATTGTCATTGGGCATGTTTTCGTTCTTGGCGGCAAGAATGGCAGTTCGCAAGCGGGGATTGGAGTTGGGGTCGCCACCACCGATACGAGCGGCGATGGTGATTTCTCGGATGATACGAGTGAAGACGCGGCCGCGCTTGGCGTCGGTCGCCGCCTTCTTGTGCTTAATGGTTGCCCATTTTGAATGGCCAGACATGACAATTCCTCTTTGATCCACGTGGCCGAATGGCGGCCAGCAAGTTTTAGTTAAAATGGCACCCCGCCACTGCCAAGGAATGGGATGGCCCATTCGAACAGAGTCGCGGGGCCACTGTGCGGAGACCTAAGGTGTGCCGCGAGCAGCTGTACGGCTTCCCGCGGAACCCGCCTAGTTTAGCATATTTAGAGAGAGTCGGGCGTATACTTCCGTCAGGGTAACTGGTACCAGGCAGGCATTGAGATTGGCGCATAAAAAGCGGCGAAAACATGCGGATGCAAATGAGGACGGCTGCGAGCGTCGAGTCGAGGTCGGATTGCAGTTTGGCCGGTTAGAGAAGAAGAAATCGAAGTGAAGCTGCTGATCTATTCCCATTTTTTTGCTCCAAGCGTCGGCGGGGTTGAGACCGTAGTAATGGACCTCGCGCAGGGACTGGCGCGCTGTAAGGATCGGGAAGGGCGACCTGAGTTCGAAATCAAACTGGTAACCCAAACACCCGGAGGAAACTACGAAGACGACGCTGCAGGTTTTCCAGTGATTCGCCAGCCGTCCCTAGGTACGTTGCGAGCGTTGGTGCGTAAGGCCGATGTGCTGCACATCGCGGGTGCGGCGTTACCACCGCTGGTTTTGGGTCTGCTACAAAGAAAGCCGGTGGTTGTGGAACACCATGGTTTTCAGACCATTTGCCCCAACGGACAATTGCTGATCGAGCCGGAGGCGCAGCCGTGCCCGGGCTACTTTATGCGGGATCAGGTTGGACACTGCCTGCGTTGCAATGGAGGGGCGGGCAGGCCAGGTTCGTGGAGGTTGTTGTTGCTGACGTATGTGAGGCGATTTCTTTGCAAAAGGATTGCTTTGAACATCGCGCCAACGGAGTGGCTTGCAGAGCAATTGAAGCTGGGCAGGACGGAAGTGGTGCCTCACGGACTGCTGCCTGTTGATGCAATTCAGCTGGCTGGAAACAACGGGGCGGTGGCTCCGAATTTGTTGTTCATGGGGCGGCTTGTGAATACCAAGGGGCTGCAGTTACTGATCGAGGCTGCACGGCAACTGAGGGAACGGGGAATTCCCTTCGGGCTGACGGTGATCGGGGATGGGCCGGAGCGCAGGTCGGCCGAAGCTCAGGTCGGCGAGGGTGCGCTGAAGGACAATATAAAGTTTCTGGGGCGTGTGCCAAAATCAGAGTTGCCGGAAATCTTCGCCAAAACGACGCTGGTGGTGGTGCCCTCGCTGGGAGGGGAAGTCTTCGGTATGGTTGTTGCGGAAAACATGCGAAATGGATTGCCGGTTATAGCTTCAGACCTGGGAGCGTTTTCCGAAGTGCTGGGCGGAACGGGGCTGCTGTTCAAGACCGGAGATGCTCTCGATCTGGCAGAGCGAATCGCAGAAGCGCTGGCGACCCCTGAGCAGACCAAGGCGATGGGTCTGGCCGGGCGCCAGCGAGTGGCGGAGTGCTATTCAATGAACAGAACGATCGAGGGACACGCGACCCTGTACAGGAGATTGGTGCAAGCATAGCGACAACGATGCAAGCGGAGGACTGGAAAGCGAGCAGGGAAATTGAGGGTGCAGTAGAGGTAGTTTGACGGGCATGAGACTCGAACAACACCTATTACCGGGCCAGATGCGAAGGAGCAGCGCGCTCCTGTTCGCCGCAGTTGGGCTATTTGTGTGTGCAGCGTACATCCTGGCGGACATGGTGTTGACGGATGACCTGCGCGGGATGGAGCTGATGGCCGTCGGGATCGTGGTTACGGTGGCGGTCGTCTACATCCTGAATAACTGGCGAGCGGGAGCATTCGTGTTTTTCGGCTGGATTTTTTTTGAAGACCTCGCGCGGAAATACCTTGGGAACAACATGCTCGTCTATTTCGCCAAAGACGTGCTTGCGGCGGTGGTGTTTCTGTCGTTCTCCGTAGCGCTACGACGAAAGCAGGTGCAAATAGCTAAGCCGCCATTTCTGGTGCCGCTGCTGCTGATGATGTGGTTCTGCTTTATGCAGATTTTCAATCCAGCATCAACCAGCATTTTCTACGGGCTGATGGGCTTCAAAATGTATTTCTACTATGTGCCGTTCTTCTTCATATTTTGGGCGCTGATAGAAACGGAGAAAGACCTGAGACGGTTTTTCCCGTTTTTCATGAGCCTTACGCTGGTGGTTGCGGCGCTGGGAATAGCGCAGTCGATTCTGGGGCATACGTTCTTAAACCCAACGGTGATTCAGGAAGACATACGCGATTTGAGCATGAATTATCGAGTCTCTCCCCTGACTGGAGCGGTCGTGTACCGCCCCACGTCGGTATTCGTGAGCACGGGGAGGTTTACGTTCATGCTGGTTCCGGCCTGGATGTTCGCGTACGGATATGGAATGTACCTGATGCTGAGGGCGAAAGAGGGAAGACTGCTGACATCGGTGACGCTAGCCGCGCTGACTGTAGCGGTTGCGCTGTGCTCTTCCCGAGGTGCGGTGATGTGGATCATCATCAACTTTATTGTGTGCACAGCAGCTTTTCTTTGGGGATGTCCGTGGGGGAAGGGGCAGATTGTTCGGATTTTGAGGACAGTGCAACGCACAGCGGCGCTGGCGGTTGCCGGATTAGCGCTGGCATTTTTCTTTTACAAGGACGCACTGATGGGAAGAGTTGCGCTGTACTGGGAAACCATGGCGCCTGGGAGCTCAGCCAACGAACTTGCAGATCGAACATCGTCCTATCCAATCTCTAATTTTCTATTGGCGTTCAATAGTTCTCAGTGGCCATACGGTTACGGAATCGGCACGGGATCGTTAGGCGTACAGTATGTGGCGCGAATCCTGCATGCACGGCCAATGGCGATCAGCGTCGAGAGCGGATTCGGGACGCTGGTGGTGGAGTTAGGGATCGTTGGACTCATCCTGTGGATCGTGATGGCGTTCGCGATCATTGCCGCAGCATGGAGAATAACCAGGCAGATGCGAAATACGATATTCTTCCCCATCGCATTCGTAATTTTCTGGTTCGCAACGGTGAGCCTGCTCATTAACCTGTATGGGGGATTTCAGACGTATGAAGACTTCCTCCTTAACTCGTTACTGTGGGCCAGCCTTGGAATTTTGTTCCGGCTACCCACGACACTTTTGGCGGTAAACAACGAGCGAGCCCTCAAAAACGCTCTTGCCAGCGAGACCGCGTAAGTTGAGAGTCGCGGTCGTGTCGCCCTTTGTGGACCGCCGGCATGGGACGGAACGGGCGGTTGCGGAACTAGTCGAGTGGCTTGCCGCAAAGCCGGGCGTTGAAGTTTATTTGTACGCGCAATGGGTCGAAGCAGTGGAAGGAGTGGATGATACCGGCAAGGCCGGCGGCAACATCCACTGGCGCCGGGTGGCCACCACAGGCGGCCCGCATCTGTGGCATTTCCTTTTCTGGTTGATGGCCAACAAGCGTTGTCTGGAGCGAGACAGCGCTCAGGAATCGACTCGCAGCGACGTGGTGTTTTCTCCCGGTATTAATTCATTTGCCGCAGACGTGGTACTAGTGCATGCCGTGTTTGGGAGGCTGCGGGAGCTGCAGACGAGTCGTGGAGGATTCGGCGCACGCAGTGCTCATCGTTGGCTGTATTACCGGCTGGTGAGTTTCCTGGAGGACCGAATCTATCGGAACAGGAAACTGACGCTGGCTGCGGTATCGAGGCGAACAGCGCGGCAACTGGAAACTTATTATGGGCGGCCGGATGTTTCGGTAATTCCCAACGGCGTGGATACGGCGACTTTTTCAGTAAAGTCGCGGCTGGCGCATCGAGAAACGGCGCGAAGACAACGCGGATATGAAGAAGACGACGTGGCGCTGCTGCTGGTAGGGAACGATCTGCAGGGAAAAGGATTGCCGGTTTTGCTGGATGCATTGCAGAGGGTTCCGAAGCAAAACTGGAAACTGGACATTGTAGGCAGCGACCAAAGCGGCAGTTTCCAATCGCGGCTGCAGCAGGCTCCGTTTAAAGGACGAGTGCAATTCCGCGCAGAAGTGCAGGATATGCGCGAAGTGTACGCCGCCGCGGATGTGTACGTTGCGCCGTCGATTGAAGATTCTTTCAACCTGCCGGCATTGGAAGCCATGTCCTGCGGAATTCCCGCGGTGATCAGCACGGATGCAGGGATGTGCGAGCACATTGCAGACCGGCAGAGCGGGATGGTGCTGAAAGACTCGACAGATGCAGAGGAGTTGAGCCGGATACTGATCGAATTGATGGAGAATCGGGAACTGCGGTCGCAGCTTGGGGAAGGCGCGACAACAGTAGCTGCGCGGCTGACTTGGGACGCGCATGCGGAGGCCGTCTACGAACTCTTGTGCGCGGCCGCAAGACGAAAACAAGGGAAGACTTGAGCCCCGTGCGGGATGCGAAGTTTATAGGTGGTTCGCCAAGACCGATTTGCGCGTGGAATTCAATGTGAACGAAAGCGATTCCTTGGGAATCGAAGTGACGAAGGGTTCGATCAGCCAGGCCAATCCAAACGGAATGCTGCGGGTCAGGGATACAACGCGACACTGCAGGTAGACGCCGCCGTCTTTTTCCTCGATGTGCCACCAGGTTTCCATGCGCCACAAAAAACCATTATCCGAGCCCGGTGGCAACTCCTTCTGCTGGGGAGTACCGGGATCTTGCACTTCGGAGATGCGCGTGGCGGAACTGCGGCTGTGGGCGCGAGTTGGAGAATCCGAGAAGTAGCGCACCTGATGCTCGGTATCGAGGACGACTGTGACCACTTTTTCGCGCCGGAAGCGCAGGAAGAATCGGTACTGATCTCCGTTCTGCTGCAAAAGCTTTGAGGACGTGACGTCGGGGGCGTAATAGATCGACTGATGATCGTAGTCCTGAAGGATGCGGAGGGTGTCTGGCAGCTTTGCGCCGGGAATGAACACGATGCCCTGCCAATCGTGAATCATGCCGTCGGGAATGACAGGCGGATCGTCGGCCCGGCGCATCAGCACCTCGCCGCTTCGCAGTTTTGCGTAAAATTCGGAACGCTTGTCCGCGGGCAGGGCGTCAATCCAAAAGAAGTCCGGCGACCGGAGGGAAGCGGCATCCTGTCGGTCGGTGCGAGCAACGTAAGTGTCAAAACTGGCGATCGTCTGCGGAGTCAGGCTGACAAGCGCGGCGAACGTGATAGGAAAAACGAAGGCAATCTGCAAGACCAAGTTGAGAAACCAACGGCGTGAGGGGAATAGAAGGTGCATTCCACAATTATGAGGGAATTGGGTGCATGGAAAAGCTACGGAGGAGTAAAGAAGGCGGGTTGGAAGCTCGCACACGACCCCTTGCGGAGCCGCTGTCCCCGCGCGGCCCCCAACCCACTGACGCGATGTTAGAAGGGCAGGGCAGTTGGCTCAATGGACCGATAGCTCCAATAAAGTGGGTACCCGAGTCGTAGTACGCCAGAGCTATAGGATTATTGAGGCTCTGGAAACGCGGTGGGAGCGACAGATTTTGGCGGGGGTCCGGCCTTCACGCGAAGCGTGACGGTTTTAACCTGACCCCTGCGAAGCGGGAGATTGCGTTGCCAATCGGAATAGGCCCCATTGGCCGAAGCGCGAATATCGTAGCTGTCCTGCTTGAGTCCGGAGATGGTGAAGTGGCCGGTAGAATCGGTGTGGACGGCGCGGGGAGAGAGGCCGCCGGAAGTCTCGCAGGTTACGGAAGCGTTGGGGACGGGTTGATTGTCTTCGCCAAGAACGACACCGGTGATTGAGGTGGAAGGTTTCTTCGGTGCAGTCTGGGAAATTGCCGCGGATGGAATCAGAGCCACGACGAGTACCGCGATAAATACTTTGAGGCTCACAAGTCAGCTCCTATCCGATAGGGACAAGTTTATCGCTGGAATCAGGAGCAAGGGAGTTGGAGTGAACCGGTGTTTCCGATCTTCAACGGGCTGTTTTCGAAAGGACGAGCGGCGACGGGTCTAAGGCTACTGAGGATCGGTAAGGCGGTAATAGCCGAGTGCCGCTTGGACGCCGAGCCAGCGAAAAGGCTCGTTTGGGATATACGGGGGCAAGCGGTTCAGATAGGGAAACCATGCCCAGTCGTGCTGCTTGCCCTGGACCAGGTCGGCGATGATCCGTCCGAAAACCGAGGTCAGGTTCACGCCGTGCCCGGAAAAACCGATGGAGTAGAAGATGTTTCCGTGTTTTCCGGTTTGCCCGACGGACGGAGATTCGTCGAGAGACATGTCCACGGAGCCGCTCCACAGGTGTTCGAAGGAAACGGAGGCGAGAGCGGGATAGATGCGAAGTAGTGCGGCGCGGAGGTTTTGAAAGCGTTGTTCAGCGGTAAGCGGCTGGGTGAGCCCGTTGTTGAAAACATAATCGACGGCGCCGCCACCGATATGAATGCGATGGTCGTGAGTCAGGCCCAGATAGTAAACCTCGGTGCGGGAATCGTTGAAGGGGATGGGTCGGCGCCATCCGATCTCATCAAGGATGCCTGGTTCGAGTGGAGGGGTGGCGGCGACATAATCGAAGACTGGAGCGGTTGCGCGGCGCAAATAGCCCAGGCGGGAAGTAAAGGCGTTTGCGGCCAGAACGAGCGAGTTGCAACGAACGGTGTGGCCAGCCTCGGTCTGCAGCGCGATGCGCGGACCTTCCTCGATGTGGATGACGGGAGTGTGTTCAAAGATTTCAACATTCAGAGCAGTTGCCGCTTGTTTGAATAACGCGACCAACTTGCCTGGATGAACTTGACCGCAGTTCGGATCGTAGAGCGCGCCAGGATAGACGCGAGTGCCAATCTCCGCGGCGAGTCGTGGGGTCTCCCAGAATTGAATGGGCAATCCAGCGGCAGTAAGAGTCGAAACGTAGCGGCGAGCTTCTTCGGACTCCTGCGTTGTGTTGCAGACCTGAAGAGCGCCTTCCAGGTCCAGATCTGGATCGAATTGGCAGGCGCGAGACAGGGCGACCAGGCGCTGAATGTTATCGCGGGTCAGTTCGTAGATGCGCCGATCCAACGCGGGATCGTTGGAGATGCGCAAAAAGCGATCGGCAGTAGAGTTCAGGAGCATTGCGCCATTGCGGCCGGAAGCGCCATTGCCGCAGCGAGCGGCCTCAAGAAGAAGGACGCGCTGGTGGGGCAGTGCCTGCTTGAGATACATGGCGGCGGAGAGGCCGCTGAAACCGCCGCCGATGATGGCGACCTGGGTGTCTTCATCGCGTTGCAAAGGAGGGTTGGGAGGAGGCAAGGCACTGGCCCAATAGCTGGTATTCGGCTCGAATGACGGTTTTTCCTTAAGAACCAAGGGCGAAACGGCATTTACAGCAGCCGCTGTTGCTATTGTGGAGGCGCCCCCGACGGCGACGTTTTTGAGGAAGTGGCGACGGGAATGGGCAGGTAGATCGGACATGGGAGTCGAAGTTGGCACTGGGATTCTATCTCAGAAAGCGAGGCAGGCTGCAGAGGCGGTTGCGTGGAATTTAGCCCCGCCCGCGGAAAGTTTCGAGTAGACTAGGAGGGTAGCTATACCCTAGTATACTAGATAGGTATCTTGTGAAAAGGTTACGAAGATGATCGCGCGGCTGCTTCACTGGTTGAAGCGCGAATGGGTATTGGACGTTCCAGCGGAGTACGCAGCGTGTGAATTTGCGTGCCGGGAACAACGATGCGAGCGTGGCGACTGGAACAGTTGTGCATGGCGATTGGAGTGCGCGGGCAAGGCATCCGCGGCGAAATTGCAGCAGATTCAGTAGTGAATGGTACTAGCGAAGTTCTCCAGGATCGATCCCGTTTCGTTCCGCTTCCGTTTCCAAGTCTTCGATTTTGGCCTGCAACGATTTCTTCTTATCTTCGAGTTGTTTGACCTGATCTTCGATCGGAACCATGTTGTAGGAGTGGTTCAGGTTGATGCCCGCTGACGGCGAAGTGTCTTCTGCTTTGAAATTCTTGAGCTTGGCGATCTGCCTGTCGGCCGCGTCGATTTGCGCGTGCAGCTGCTGAATCTGATCGCGATACTTGTCGAGTTGCTGCTGGCGCAGATCCTTGGCGGTCGGACGGTTTGGATCAACAGGCTTAGCGGAGCTAGCGCTGGGCGAATCGCCAACCACGGAGACGGAACCCTTCACGGAACCCATGTCGTCGTTGGTCCAGACCTTTTTGGGCTTCTTCGCGGTATCCGGCGGAGCGGATGAGGTGGCCGCTTTGGCATCCGGAGAGGCAGGCGGCGGGTTCTGCGCGGGTGCGTTTATTGAGAACAATAGGAAAATGCCGGCGAAATAGGGCCAACGAGTCATAAGGCCTCCGGTACACGGTTGAGGCTGAGTGGATTCAGTGTAACAAGGGGATCATTGACCCGAACTGGCCTGCGGGGCAGTTTTGCTCAACTCGTCACGAACAATGGCAATCGCTTCCGCGGGAGGTCCAACGTGGCGGTAGTTGGAGAAGAAGGTCCGTTCGTGGATGTTGAAGGAAACAAGGAATTTGCGACCGTCGAAATCGTATTGTTCGAAGGTGGGGGCCCAGAATCCCGGCTGAACTTCATAGCGCTCCTGCATGAAGTGGCTGCCTTTATTCACCTTGGCCAGAAACATGGCGATGGTGATGTCATCGGTGACGGTGCCTTCGATGCGAGCCAACTCCTGAGATTGCTGATCAATCCAGACGATGCCTTCAACTTTCTTGAAGATCGTGCCGTTGCGGGTGGTGGGTTTGAAGTCGGGATTAGGTTTCATGAGGTATTTCTTAAGAAGGCGATTCCCGCGCATTTCCTCGCCGTCCGGAGTGAACACGAACGCGGATTGGGTCATTTCCATTAATTCGTGGCGTTCTTTGCGTTTGTGCTCGGCCTTGGCGAACGCCTCGGTTTGCGATGAACCGGGCTGCGAGACCCATTGCAAGTAGGCGAGGAGCTTTTCCAGGTCTTCACGGTAACTGGATTCGGAAATCGGAGTGCCATCGGCTGAGAGAGGAATGCGCGTTACACCGGTGCCGGAAGGAAAGACTCGAGAAACCTTGACTTGATAGGGAGTCGGATCGCCTCCCAATTTGCGGTACTCCACCTTTTGCATGCGTTCGTAGACATCCAGCTTGAGTTCCATCTCTTTGAGGTGCGCAATCACCTGGGCGAACATCGGACTGGGAGTTGGCGACGAGTCGGATCGCTGGGCGGCGAAGGCAGCAGCGATGAGGGCGAGGCTTGCCAGGAAGGCGGCAAACGAGCGCCTGATTTTATGACCGCCATAAACCAATTGATTTGTGCTACTTGCAGGCATTGGTCGAGTTTCGAAGGGCTGCGAACAGCTCTCGCTCCTGATGAGTAGCGGAGGTAAACTAAGCAAGACAGCTTCCACCGCAAATTCGATGAAAGCATTTTAGCAAGTGGAGCGTATTAATTTCAGGAACGAATCGGTGTAGTTGTGCGTCTTACTGGAGAAGGGCAGGACCGCAAACGTGGGCGTAACACCAATCGATAACTTGAATCGGCTGCCACCGATGGTTGGTGGTGCGGTCGAGGCCGCTCCGCGCGCGAAAGGCCGGCTGCGGGCGGCTTGGGTCACCTTTAGTGAGACGGTGAAACTGGCGCTGGACGCGCTGCGGGCGCACAAGCTGAGGAGCTTTCTGACGCTGTTGGGAGTGATCCTGGCGGTGTGGACGTTGGTTGTGGTCATGAGCGTGATCAGCGGATTGAATTTGTATGTCGCGACGAAGGTAGCGGACTTGGGCGCGAACGTGTTCATTGTGGATCGCTTCGGAATCATCACCAGCCGCGATGAGTTTATCAAGGCGCAAAAGCGACCGCTGTTGACGATGGAAGATTACGAACGCTTGCGCGACAACTTGAAACTGGCCAGGGCGGTTGCCGCACTCGATGATCGCAACGTGGAGGTGCGCAGCGGTAATTTGACGATGGAAAACACGGACATGATGGGCGCGACGCCGAACTTCGCGGAAGTTCGTAACCTGGACGTGGCGATGGGACGTTTTATCACCCCGGCGGATGACGAACACCATTCCGATGTGGTGTTCGTTGGTCCGGATATTACCAACAAGTTTTTCCCTAACACGGATCCGATCGGCAAAACCATCCGGGTGCAGACGCATACTTACGAGATCATCGGCGTGGCAGTGGCGCGCGGGTCGGCCTTCGGCCAGACCCAAGACAATTACATGATCATGCCGATGAATACGTACCGGAAGGGTTGGCACAAGGACGATGACTGGATCGGCATATTCGTGCAGGCACCGAGTGCGGAGTTGATGGAAGCTAGCAAAGACGAAGCGCGGATGCTGGTGCGAGCGATGAGGCACCTGCCATACGATGCCCCAGATAATTTCGCGATTCTCGGGTCGGACTCGATTATGCAGTTGTGGCATGACTTGACCGGGAACCTGGCATTCGTGGCGGTCGCGCTAGTGAGCGTGTTCCTGGTTGTCGGCGGAATCGTAATTATGAACATCATGCTGGCAAGCGTTACGGAGCGGACGCGGGAGATCGGGTTAAGGCGGTCATTGGGCGCGCGCCGCAAACATATCCTGATGCAGTTTATGACCGAATCGGCAGTGCTGGCAGCGACCGGCGGATTCATCGGGATTGTTCTGGCGTATGTAACGGTGCTGCTGGTGAAGACATTTATGGCGTTTCCGATGGAAATGCCGCTCGTGGCGGTATTCCTGTCACTTGGGATTTCCACGGCGGTGGGATTGTTTTTTGGGATTTTCCCGGCAATGCGGGCGGCGAAGCTCGATCCAATCGAAGCATTGCGGGCGGACGGATAAACCATGGCTCAGGCATATGGAGAGAACCTGAAGCAGGCCCTGGACACGCTGCGGACGCACAAACTGCGCAGCGCGCTGACGGTATTTGGAGTGGTGCTGGGCGTGAGCGTGATCATGCTGGTCGCCGCATTGATTACCGGCTTTGACCAGAAGATCCAGGAAAACATCAATCAGTTCGGAGCCGACACGGCGTTCGTTACCAAGTGGGATCAGGGCCGCCACGGCGGACCACCGCCCATCGAAGAGCAACAACGGAAACCATTGACGCTGGACGATGCGGCTGCGCTGAAAGAGATGTGCCCGGCGGTGAAGGACGTAACCGCGTATATCCAGACCAATTGGGATCATCAACACACGGTGCGCACCAAAGATGGGGAAGTGACAGGCATCGATTTTCGGGGAGTGCTGCCGAATTTCGGTGCGGTGTATGCGAACGCGGCCACGCTGAAGGGCAGGTTTATCGGAGAAGGAGATAACCTACACAAAGAGAAAGTAGTGATGCTGGGCGAAAACGTGGCGCCTGTGCTTTTTCCGAACGGGGATCCCATCGGCAAGGATGTGAATATTGACGGTCTGCCATTTATGGTCGTCGGGATCGTGGAGAAGCCGAAGGGCGGATTTGGGATGGGGGACGAAGATCGGCGGGTGCTCATCCCGTTTGCGACCTTCGCGAAAACCTACCCGGACGCGAATGAGGTGGAACTGAGGGCGCAAGCGTATCCGAAAATGTTGGACCAGGCGGTTGATCAGATTCGAGAGGTTCTGGAGAGAAGGCGCAACGTGCCGTATGGAGGGAAAGACAATTTCTCGATCAATACGGCGGAACAGGAAGTAGAAGAGTTCCACTCCATCGTGAGCAAGGTGGCGCTGGCGACGATTGTGCTGAGTTCGATCGGGCTGCTGGTCGGCGGAATCGGCGTGATGAACATCATGCTGGTCAGCGTAACGGAACGAACTCGAGAAATTGGAGTGCGGAAGGCGATTGGCGCAAAGAGCAAGGACATCACCTGGCAGTTCCTGCTGGAAGCGATGACTCTGACAGGAGCGGGCGGGCTGATCGCGTTGGTGCTGGTGAATGCGCTGGTCCTGCTGGTGCGCCTGACGCTGCAGTGGCCGGGAGTGGTGCCGATGTGGGCGGCCGTCGCAGGAATATCCGTGAGCGTGGGAATTGGATTGGTGTTCGGGGTGTGGCCAGCGATGAAGGCCGCGAAACTGGACCCTGTGGAAGCACTGCGCTACGAATAGCGCAGGAAAACTCAGCCCCAATAAAATATTAAGCGGAGCGGAGCAGGCGCGCGGCGCGGCTTCGTAACGTCGGCTCGACCACCGCTGGCTCGGGAACGCTGATTGCTTTGCGGCGTGCCAGCGGGAACAGGAGTTGCGCCAGAGTTTCCGCCGAATCGATACGGCGGTGCGGATCCTTGGCCAGACACGCAGCGATAATGTCGTTCACTGCCGCTGGAATCGATGGATTGGAGTGGGACGGCGGCCGGGGAGTGGAGGAGAGAATGTGGCCGCAGGTCGTCTGCAGCGAATCTCCCGCGAAGGGATTGGCGCCGGTGAGCATTTCGTAGAAGAGAATTCCCAGGGAGAAGATGTCGGAGCGGGCGTCTTGAGGACGGCCCAGGATCTGTTCAGGGCACCAGTAGGCCGGAGTGCCGCGCAGTGAGGTGTCCGCGGAATCGTGGCTGGCCAGGCGGGCCATGCCGAAGTCGGTGAGTTTGACGCGGCCGTCCGCAGTGACCAGGATATTCGCGGATTTCACGTCGCCGTGAATTACGTTGCGGCGATGCGCAATGCTCAAAGCGATGGCAACGTGGGCGGCCCATTCGCAAGCGGAAGCGAAGGGAACGCTGCCCTTGCTGATAATTTTTTCGAGAGATTGCCCTTCCACGAGCTCCATCACCAGGTACGGGGTGAGAGGGCTCTCTTCAATGCCCATGTCGTGGAGAGTGACGATGGAAGGATGAGAGAGTTGGCCGACGACGCGGGCTTCGCGGAGAAAGGTGGCGCGTGCTTCGCCGCGAGCAAGGCTGGGGGAGAAGAGCTTGATGGCGACGCCACGATCGATCAGGGGATCGTAACCGCGAACAACGCGGCTATGAGCGCCCGTCCCAATCGTTTCGAGAATCTGATAGCGGCCAACGTTCACACTGGACTCCAGAAAAAACAGCACAGCCCGTTGTGTTGCGCAACGACAGGATGCAATCGAAGAATACGGCGAAGCGAAGCAGACCGCATGAAGCGAGAGTTGCAGAAGGGAGAGTACGGGAGTACTGGGAAAGTCGGAGCAAGCAGTAAAGAAAATTCGACGGATTGTATGTGATGAGCGAGTAGGATTGAAGTGCGAGAAAACAATCTGGTGTGGCGAGCGAACACAGAAATGTGTCTGAAACGACACCACAAGATATGGGTGCCTGGGAAAATAATTGGCTAGATTTTGTGATTTTCTCTTGACAGGATTGTCACGCAGATCAATACTGCGAATCCAGATTCGGGGAACGTGGAGAGCGCCAGCGGACCGAGTCGGGGGAAGTACTTGGTCCGGCATTGACCCACGCAAGTAGCCCGGGATCACCGCAAAAAACCGAGCGCGAAGTTTAGCTCCGCGCAGTGCAGCAAGCGCGAAGCCCATTTGTTCTGCCGCGTGCGAACCAAAACACCGGCGAGGGCAGAGCATTGGCTTTTTACGGGGTTCACGGACGGGAAAAGGCAAAACCCGAAGCGGAAGAGCCGGGAAATACAGGGTTTAGAGATCGAGGAGAGGTTCCTGAAATACGGAGCCTGTATGGGGGAGAAAGCGGATGGCAACAGTGAAACCGGTGTTGAACGGCAAAGAAGTGAAAGAAGTAGAGGTCGAGACTGCGCGCAAGGGCGCGGGATTGGTATTTGAACGATATTTCACGGACGGAAAACGGTCTCCATTCGATGTGGTGGAATGGGAAATGCGGACCGCGCAGATCGGAAACGAGAAGGGCGTAACGATTTTCAAGCAGGAAAACGTGGAAGTGCCCAAGACGTGGTCGCAAACGGCGACGAACATCGTGGCCAGCAAATATTTTCACGGGAAGCTGGGCAGCGGCGAGCGCGAGGCTTCGGTGCGGCAATTGATCAGCCGCGTGGTGAATACGATTGTGAAGTGGGGTGAAGAAGGCGGCTATTTCGCCGACGGCGCGTCCAGGGACGCGTTCCAGGATGAACTGACGCACCTGCTGGTCGAGCAGAAGATGAGTTTCAACTCGCCGGTGTGGTTCAACGTCGGGGTGCAGGCCAAACCGCAATGCTCGGCGTGCTTCATCAATTCCGTGCAAGACAACATGGAATCGATCATGGGGCTGACGAAAACCGAGGGCATGTTGTTCAAGTGGGGATCGGGAACGGGAACGAACTTCTCGACGCTGCGCGGAAGCAAGGAAACGCTATCCGGCGGAGGAATCGCGTCTGGGCCGGTCAGCTTCATGAAGGGATTTGACGCGTTTGCCGGGGTGATCAAGAGCGGCGGTAAGACTCGGCGAGCGGCGAAGATGGTCATCCTGAATATCGACCATCCAGACATCGTTGAATTTATCGATTGCAAGGTGAAGGAAGAGAAGAAGGCGCACGTGTTGATCGAGCAGGGCTACGACGCTTCGATCGATGGAGAGGCCTATAGCTCGATCTTTTTCCAGAACGCGAACCACTCGGTGCGGGTGACCGACGACTTCATGGGCGCAGCGGAAGCGAACAAGGACTGGTGGACGAAGAACGTCACCGACGGACAACCGAACGAAAAGCTGAACGCGCGGGAATTGCTGAAAAGGATCGCGGATTCGACTTGGCATTGCGGCGATCCAGGGATGCAGTACGACACGACGGTGAACCGTTGGCACACGTGCAAGAGCACAGCGCGGATCAATGCGAGCAATCCGTGCTCGGAGTACATGTTCCTGGACGACACCGCGTGCAATCTGGCTTCTCTCAACTTGATGAAGTATGCGACGTCGAACGGACAGTTTGATGTGGAGTCGTTCCGGAAGGCAGTGGACGTCACGATTACGGCTCAGGAAATCCTGGTGGATCGAGCCAGCTACCCGACGCCAAAGATCGAAGAGAATTCGCACAATTTCCGGCCGCTGGGACTGGGCTACGCGAATTTGGGCGCGCTGTTGATGTCGATGGCGCTGCCGTACGATTCCGATGGCGGACGCGATGTGGCGGGGACGATTACCGCGTTGATGTGCGGCGAAGCGTACGCGCAGTCGGCGCGGATTGCGGAACGGAAGGGCGCGTTCCCGGGCTACGCCGTGAATCGTGACTCGATGTTGGATGTGATTCGAATGCACCGCAATTCGATGCGAGGTATCAAGCCGGACCACGTGCAGGGCGATCTGTACATGGGGGCGCAGAGCGCCTGGGACAGCGCGCTGGAACTGGGCGAAAAGCATGGGTATAAGAATTCGCAAGTGACGGTGCTGGCGCCGACCGGAACGATCGGATTCATGATGGACTGCGATACCACCGGGATCGAACCGGACCTGGCGCTGGTGAAATACAAGAAACTGGTGGGCGGCGGAGTGATCAAGATCGTCAACAACACCGTGCCCGCGGCCTTGATGAAGCTGGGATATACGCCGGAACAGACCAGCGAGATCGTCAGCTACATCGACAAGAATGGAAAAATCGACGGCGCTCCGTTTTTGAAGGAAGAGCACGTGCCGGTGTTCGATTGCTCGCTGGCCACGTCGGCGGCGGTCGGTGCATCGCGTGGAAGGGCCACGTGAAGATGATGGCGGCGGCGCAACCGTTCCTGTCCGGCGCGATCAGCAAAACCATCAATATGCCGGAAGAATCGTCGATTGAAGACATCATGGACGCGTATATTGAATCCTGGAAGCTGGGGCTGAAGGCGGTGGCGATCTATCGCGACAATTCGAAGAGGTCGCAACCACTGAACGCGGCCGGCAACAAGAAGGATAGAAAAAGTGCCGCGAAGCAGCGGTGGTCGAACCAGTACAACGCGAACTGTTCAGCCGCGCGCAGCGGGAAAAGCTGCCGGTGGAGCGCACTTCGGTCACCCACAAATTCAGCGTGGGCGGTCACGAAGGCTACATTACCGTGGGCATGTATCCGGACGGCAGACCCGGCGAGATCTTCATCAAGATGTCCAAAGAAGGCTCGACGCTCTCCGGAATCATGGACGGATTGGCGCTGACAGTTTCGATTGGATTGCAGTACGGCGTGCCGTTGAAAGTGTTGGTGGACAAACTGGTGAACACGCGGTTCGAACCGAGCGGAATCACCGCGAATCCGAATATCCGGTTCGCCAATTCGGTGCTGGACTACATCGCGCGGTGGCTCGGCGGCAAGTTCATCTCTTCGGATTATCTGAAGCTGAACGGCGCAGCGCCGGCGGAAAGCGTGGCAATGGCGGCGCCGATGGCAGCGACGATGGCGGCAGCGACACCGGTTAGCAGCGGATCGGCCAGCACCTCGCCTCGCGACCAGCACGAGGGAGCACCAACGTGTTCGGAGTGCGGCATGCTGATGGTGCCGAATGGAGCGTGCTACAAGTGCGAAAACTGCGGGAGCACCAGCGGATGCAGCTGAAGACAGTAGGGGAAAGAGGAGGCGAACCGAGATGAGCGCTCTTCCGACAGGACCCGTACTGGTAGGCAAGCAGACGACCAATCAACCGCGCACGCGGGGATTCCTGCACATCGTGCGGCATGGCACAGGACTAAACGCGTTCTACATCGTCACGTATCACCGGCTGGATCGAATTGGGGCCCGGCCGAAGGCGATGCTGGCGGAAGGCGCGCAGTCGCTGATTGACCTGCTGGAACGCATCGGAGTGGACTTCCGGCTTCGCGAGGTGCGCGGGGCGCTGGAGGACATATTGCGGCTGGGATCAGCGAATATCCCGGACCTGTGGCTCAGCGATGAAGAGATGCTGGAGCGCGGTCTGGTGGAGACGTAGAGACAAGAACAACTCGGAAATGGCGGAGGCCGGGACTAAGGTCCCGGCCTCTCGTTTTTTTGCAGGATGGCGTTAGCGTGGGCGTGCAGGTGGCCGCGGCGCGATGGGGCGTGGCCGGAAATGGTGGCGCGGCATCAGCGGAGGCGGAACATGGCGCATGGCGGTTCCGCAGGCACGACAGTGGTCACTGCCGGATTGATCGCTGCGGACCCAGTGCCCCTTGGCTTCGCAATGCGGATTCGTGCACTGGACCGTAGATCCGGGCAAGAACGCCATTCTGGCCTCCTTTGATATTCGCGTCCGCCCCGGAAATTGGGGCGCGCCGTGGCGGACGGTAGAAATTGGGCGGAGAAAATTAAAAACGTGTGATTTTTGCGTGACAAGCAGAGGGGAGTCAATGGGAAATGAGAACAGGTACGAGAAGACTGTTGCAATTTTGTGGAAAAACAGTGGAGAGATCAGGGAGCGGGCTTGGTCTCGGCGGAATCGTTTCCAAGGAGGCTTTCGAGTTTGGCTTTCAGGTCGATTAGAGCGGACTGCTTGTCCTGCAACTCCTGCTCTTCCTGTTCGAGCTTTGCTTTGCCATCGGTGTCGCGAGCGGAGTCGGCCTTGGATTGAAAGGCATCCTGGTCCAGCTTCAAAAGGCGTTGCAAGAGCTCCACTTGAGCTTGCTGATCGCTTAGCTGCTGCTTGAGTTGAGTGACTTCTTGTTTGCGTTTGGACTCGTCGTTGTTGGCAGGCGCCGGACGAGAGACGGGCTGCGACTGAGTCACTGAGTCGGAATCCACATTTGACGGCGTGGCGGCGGGAGCGTGTTCGGTGGCGGTGGAAACAGGCTCGGGTTTGGCGGAGTCCGCGGAAGAAGGCTTGAGCGTGTCATCAGTGACGACTACGGCGGGTTTTGGAGAAGTTTTCTTCTGTTCGCGGTTCAAACGGGCGGCTTCGGCGACGGAAGGCTGGGGTTCCTGCGCGCGGGCTGCGAGGGCAAAGAACAGGCAGGCGCAGGCGATCGTTGCGGCGAAGAGGCGTCGATGCATAGAACCCTCCGGACGGTTGAGGCAGGCTATGGATCAGGATACGGGGCCGGGGATTTGCCGACAAACGGGAAGTTGGGCCGCGACGCTTATGAGGAACGGTCGCGGGGACGGTTGGGCACGGTGGAGCGGCGACGCGCGAAAGCGGCCACTTTGTGGCGATTCCCGCAGGCAGCCATAGAGCACCAGCGGCGACGGTGAGTGCGCGAATCATCGTAAAAGAAGAGGCGGCACGCGGGGTTGGCACAGAGGCGAATCGGCGCGTTGGGGCCTTCCACCAGGAGATCGGCGGCAGAACGGGCGATCGCAGCCAGGAGCCACTCGAGGCTATCGTCGCGGGCGACAAATTGCAGTTTCCAGGAGTGGTCGGTGGAGATCAATTCGTCATGGCCTTCGGTGATGCGGAGGACATCGTTGATGGGCTCGGCCCAGAATGCCGGGAAAGGTTTGCGATAAACGATGGACAGGAAGATGGCACGAATGGACTCGCGCAGGCGGAGAATCTTCAAGATAATGGCGTGTATAGTTTGGGGTTCGCTGCGCTCGAGGGATAGAAGTTGCGAAGCCTTTTCGCGATTGACGACGCCGGCCTGGACGAGAAACTGTACGAATCGTTGCCAGCGGCGATTGGGGAGATGCAGTGCGGCGTTAGCGAAATCGAGGGCCAGGCGGCCTGCCAGCAAGCGAGGCGGGTTGGGAGAGTGGAGGGGCAAGGGGCTGACGACTAACCGGTAGAGTACCGCGAAACGGTTAGCAGAGAGAATTAGTTTTGAAGGATGGACGGGAGAGCGAATGGACGGGGAAGAAGCTGAGAAGTTGACGAGTGAGGCGCCAGAGGAGGCGCAAACAGGAGAGCCGGTGCAGACTGCGCCGGACGTTGCGTTGAGTACCGTTCCGCCAACGAAAACAAATCTGTTCGTAGGGGAATCGGGACTACGGTCGGGATGGAGACTGGTCGTGTATGCGGTACTTTGCTTCACGATGGGAGTGATTCTTTCGTTTGGGCTGGCGCAGATCGGTCATATGAGGCATGGATTGCCCGGGGTCGCGACGGTTCTGGTGGGAGAACTGATCAGTTTCGCGAGCGTCTTTGGCGCCGCGGTATTGATGTCGAGGATTCGAGCATCGGCCGCTGGGAGCGTATGGGCTTCCAGGACAGGAATTCCTCGGCAGGAAATTCTGGTTGGGATTTTTATTTGGGCTGGTGGAGATCGCGGTGCTGGTGGGCGTGATCGCCGCATTCGGAGGGTATTCGTTTGGGCCGCTGGTTCTGCACGGGAAAGAGATCGTGAACTGGGGTCTATTTCACCTGGGGTTGTTTATTGTGGTGGGCTTGTTCGAAGAGTTTTGTTTCCGTGGATACAGCCAGTTCACGCTGTCTCAAGGAATTGGCTTCTGGCCGGCGGCCCTGGTGTTATCCGCATTGTTTGGGGGAGTGCACTTGCTGAATCCCGGCGAAGCGAAGATCGGCGCCTTCACCGTGTTTTTGTTTGGGTTGTCGTGCTGCTTCATGCTGAAGAGGACCGGTTCCTTGTGGTACCCGGTGGGATTGCACGCCAGCTTTGATTGGGGCGAGACGTTCCTGTTTTCCGTGCCGAATAGCGGCACTACGATGCAGGGACATTTGTCGGCGTCATCGTTGCACGGGCCGGCTTGGCTGACGGGCGGAAGCGTGGGGCCGGAAGGCACGATCTTCTGTGTTGGAACGATTCTGCTGCAGGTGCTGATCGTGGCTGCGCTATTTCCCAAACCGAAGGACAGCGCGGACGGACAGACAGGCAATCCGAGCGAAGTCACCCTGTAAATTAACTTCAGTGAACTAACTCCGAAACCGGAACCAGTTGGATGCCCAGCTTTGCGAGTGAGGGAAGAAACTCGTGGAGGGCTTTGAGAGTTTCGGGATGAGGGTGGCCAATGGTGATGGCTTCTCCTTGCTCGGTGGCAATCCTGGCCGCTAATTCCAATTGATGATGGATGGCCGCGGCGTCCTGAACATCGTCCAAAAAAGGCGCATTGCGATAGGCGGACGGTACCGAGTCTCGGCGGGCGGTGTTGAAGGCGACAGTGGAGGCGGTGGTGCGGCTGTCGATGAAGAATAAATGACGCTGGGCGATTAGCAATAACAGCGTATTCATCAATTGCGGATCGGCGGTGGCGCGCGAGCCCTGGTGGTTGTTGACGCCGACCGCGTGCGGAACATCGTTTAGCATGCGATCGAGGTATATGGAGACCTGCTGCTCATTCATGCCGACCAGCAATTGCACCGCTTCGGGAGATTCGTTGGATTCGGATTGCATGGGAAGATGCAGCAGAACTTCGTAGCCAAGCTGGTGGGCCTGGGCGGCAATGTCCCTGGAGCGTGGATGTCCGGGAAGAACGGAGAGCGTAAGAGGGTAGTGCAGCGCGAAGACGGCTTCCGAAGCAGTGGAATCGGCGGCCAAGTCATCGATGATGATGGCGAGGCGCGCGCGAGCAGGACGAGGCCGCGGTTCCGGCGAGACTTTGGCGGTTTTTGCTGGATGTGACGGCTTCTTGCAGCTGACAAAAGCCACTGCCACGGAGAGCAGCAGGATCGGAATCAGGAAAAGCCAACGAGAATTATGCGATTTGCGGCGTCCCACCGACGGATCAGGCCGCCTTCTTAACCGCCGGGGGATTCTTCAGGAGTTCCAGCGCCTTCTGAAACACCGGATCCTCTGAAGAAAGAGGGCGAGGCTGAAGACGCGGTTCCTTGGAGGTATCGGTTCCGGTGTCCGCACCATCATCGGAATCATCGGCAGGATTGAGGGCAGCATGCACCACTTCGGTGGGAGCTACGCCGTCTTCGAGAATGGGTTTGCCGTCGGCGTTGGAATAATTTGCAACGGTGAGGTACAAAGCCGCGCCATCATCCATGGTGATGAGCTTTTGCTCGGACGCTAGTCCGAAGGTGCGATCGCCGACCAGATCACCGCGCTTGGTATTGCCTAAAGAGGCGGCCAAAACTTCCGCGGCACCGGTCGTGGTGCCGTCCATCAGAATGGAAACTGGACCCTTCCACACCACCTTGGTGGGATCGGCGGTGAAGGTCTGCAGGGGAACGGTCTGACCTTTCAGCGTGGTCAAAGTACCGGACGGTACGAAGAGGCGCGCGACGGCAATGGCTTCCGAGATGGAGCCGCGGCCGCACTCCCGGATATCGAGGATGACCTTGGAGACGCCCTGTTTGTTGGCTTCTGCCAACTTGACGCGCAACTCTTCGGCGCGACCCTGGTCGAAAGAGGGAATGCGAATGGCGATGGTGTCGTTATCGACGCGCTGAATCACGAGTTTTGCAGGGGTGAGTTTGTCGCGGGTGAGAGAAACCTCATCAGGATCGGTTTTGCCGCGGCGAATCACCCCGACTTTGACATCCGTGCCCTGAGGGCCAGACAAAAGGTTGTGCGCTTGCCCGGCGGACATCTCGCGGGTGGTGAAACCGGCGATCGATTCAAAGATGTCGCCGCTCTTCAGGCCCGCTTTGTCGGCGGGGCTATCCGGAAGGACGGAAGTAACGATGATGTAGCCGAAACGCTTACTGAGATTGAGTCCGGTTTCGCCGGTGCCAGGATTGGCGGATTTCTGCTTGAACTCGGCGTATTCGCGAGGGGTCAGGTAGCTGGATTCGGGATCGAGATTTTCGAGCAGGCCGTGCAAAGATCCCGCTTCAACGAGGTGCATGTTGGGTTCATCAACATAATCCTGCTGAATTTTTTGCAGCACCTCACTGTAAACGACCAGCGACTTGTAGGCGTTGTCGTTGGAGCTGCGGCCCAGCACATGACCCAAGCCGACCCAAAGGAAAATCATCAACGAAGCGGCCAAAATCCCAAAGCGAGCCCAGCGATTCATCCAGCACCACCTTAAATAGGTACAAAACCGAAGTATAGCATTGTGATGATGGGGAGGGCGGAAGAGTTGGAGGGGCGTGCGTCCGTAGCACAAAGTGCTCCGGTTTGGCGCGAAAGACACGGGGAACACGGACTTCTGTTGCTAAATAGACACACTGATGCGGTGACACTCTTTGCAAAATGGCTGTAACTACATGAAATATAGGGAGAAATTTGAGGAAGAGAGGGCTGACATCTTGATAGAATAAGGGAACGCCCAAATGTTGCAGACAACAATTCAACGAGAAGTAGAAGTTTCCGGCGTGGGTTTACACACCGGCGTTCACGGGACGCTCCGCTTGATGCCCGCGCCCCCGGACACAGGAATCGTGTTCCGGCGGGTGGACCTGGACAATTTTGAGATCGAGGCACATGGGTCGAACGTCGCGCGGGTGAGTTACGCGACGAGCCTGATGAAGCAAGGTGTGCTGCTTTCGACGACCGAGCACCTGCTGGCTGCGGTGTATTCCTTCGGGATCGACAACATTTATCTGGATATCAACTCGATCGAGGTCCCCATTCTGGACGGGTCGGCAGAACCCTTCATGCAGATGATCGACCAGGCAGGGGTTCGCAAGCTGCGCCGCAAGCGGCGGTATTTGAAGGTATTGAAGCAGGTGGAAGTGGTGGAGGATGGACGGCGGATCGGCATTTATCCAGACGACGAGTTTCGCGTGCGGTGCTTCGTAGACTTTCCACACCCGCTGGTGGGGCCTCAAGAAGTCGAAATGGTGGTGAATGAGCAAACGTTTCGGACGGTGCTGTCGAGGGCACGGACGTTCTGCTTTGAAACGGATATTGCACCGCTGAGGGCGATGGGCCTGATCCGGGGCGGGTCACTGGACAACGCAATCGTGCTGACCAAAGACGGAATGATGAATGGACCGTTACGATTTGCGGACGAGTTTGGCAGGCACAAGGCTCTGGATTTGATTGGCGACCTGGCGCTGGCGGGTTTGCCGCTAAAGGGCCGGGTGGAGGCTCGAAAAGCGGGGCATGCGCTGCACACTCAGCTAGTTAGCAAGTTGTTGCAGGACCGGGAAGCGTGGATGGTAACCACCGCCGAAAATCCCCATTCGCATTCCAAGGCAGCGCAGGTAGCCGAAGCGGTTCGTGTTTCCGTGATGAACTGAGCGCCGGTGCGCGAAGTCATTGTCAAAACAATGACAGTCACGGGACAATGCTGGACCTATGGGGAACAAAGACCTATCCATTGTCATCCTCGCAGCAGGCAAGGGAACCCGGCTGAAGTCGAGCCTGGCCAAGGTGCTGCACGCGGCGGGGGGCCGTCCGCTGATCGAGCATGTGATTCGAGCATGCCGCAGCCTGAAACCCGGTAAGTTGATCGCAGTCGTAGGCCATCAAGCGGAACAAGTGGAAGCGGTGTGCAAGCGGTTTGAGGTACGCACGGCTTTGCAACAGCCACAGCATGGAACGGGACACGCCATCCAAGTGGCGCGACGAGCCATTGGTGGAGCGAAATTCTTGATCGTGGTGCCGGGCGATGCACCGCTGATCCGGCCAGAGACTTTGCAGGCGCTGCTGCAGAAACATAAGTCGGGAGGAGCGGCCGCGACCATTCTGACCGCGGTGCTGAGTGATCCTTCGGGTTACGGGCGCATCGTGCGGAAGGCGGGCGACTCTGTGGCCGCGATCACCGAGGAATCTCAGTTAGCTCCCGAGCAACGCGAACTAAACGAGATTAATTCAAGCATTTATTGCTTTACGGTGGCGAAGCTGTGGCCTGCATTGAAGAAGATTAAGCCGAATAACAAGCACGGCGAGATTTACCTGACCGATGCGATTGCGATTTTGAGTAGCTCGGGCGAAACGGTGCTTGCGGAGATCGCGCCCGACTATCGAGAAGCACTGGGGTGCAATACCAGGGCCGATCTGGCTGAGGTTGATCGAACTTTTCGGGAATGGAAGCGGAACGAGTTGATGCAGGAAGGCGTCACGATTCAGCTTCCAGAGACGGTTTTAATTGATGCGGAGGTAAAGGCTGGGGAAGACACAGTGCTCGAACCGTGCGTGCAGCTGCTGGGCACCACGAAGATCGGCAAACGCTGCTGGATTCGAACGGGTTGCGTGATTCAAGACACGGTGATTGGCGATGACGTGTTGCTGGAGCCGCACTGCATGCTTTCGGAGAGCCGGGTGGATAACGGGGTGATCGCGGGACCGTTCGCGCGACTGAGGCCCCAGGCGCACCTGAAGGCAGGGGTGAAGGTGGGCAATTTTGTGGAGATCAAGAAGAGCGAGATCGGTGAAGGGACCAAAATTCCGCACCTTTCCTATATTGGAGACGCCAAGCTGGGGAAAAGGACGAACATCGGTGCGGGAACGATTACGTGCAACTACGACGGTTTTCAGAAGCACGCGACGTTGATCGGAAACGGTGTTTTTGTAGGCAGCGATTCGGTTTTGGTGGCGCCGGTAAGGATTGGAGACGGAGCGTACATCGCGGCGAGCTCCGCGATTACGGAAAACGTGCCGGCGAATGCGTTGGGGATTGGGCGCGGTCGGCAAGTGAACAAGGCAGGTTGGGCCGCAAAGAAGCGGAAAGAGCTGGCTGGAGCGAAAAAGGGTAGCGGCAAGCATCACTGAGGTGAATTTGGCGCCGCGAGCCAGCGACGATCCGAACGGGGAATTACGGCTGAATCATTGTGGTAAAATTAATATTCCAATGCCTATTTCCGGGAGGTGACCATGAAATTCGGCGTGGTGGTTTTTCCCGGCTCCAATTGCGATCATGACGCGTTTCATGCCATCGGGCAGGTGCTGGGCAAGCCGGTAGAGGCAATCTGGCACCAGTCTGAAGATCTGCGAGGCTGCGACGCGATTATTTTGCCAGGCGGATTTTCGTATGGAGATTATCTGCGCACGGGAGCAATCGCGCGATTCTCGCCGGTGATGAAGTCGGTAGAGAAGTTTGGGAAGAGTGGCGGGCTGGTGCTGGGAATCTGCAACGGTTTTCAGATTCTGCTGGAAGCGGGAATGCTGCCCGGGGCGATGATGCGGAACTCCGGATTGCGATTCATCTGCAAGCACGTGTTTATCCGGGTGGAGCAGACGAATTCGCCGTTTACGAACGCAGCGAAACCGGGACAGGTTCTGAAGATTCCCATTGCCCATAGCGACGGAAACTACAATTGCGACGAAGCGACGCTCAAGGAATTGAAGCGTAACGGGCAGGTTCTGTTCCGCTACACGTCAGAGGATGGAACCGATGACGCGGCCGGAAATCCGAATGGGTCCGCGTACAACATCGCGGGAATCTGCAATCGCGAGCGGAATATAGCGGGGTTGATGCCGCATCCGGAGCGGGCGGTGGAGTCTGCGCTGGATTCTCAGGATGGACTGGTAATTTTCCGGTCGATGGTGGAAGCGCTGACCGGCGCCGCGAAAACCGCGGTTTAGGAAAAGGCTAGGGCGAATGGCGACGGCACAGACGGAAATCAAGGTGACTGCGGAAATCGCGGCGGAGCACGGAGTAACCGCAGAAGAGTACGCGAGAATACAGAAAATACTGGGACGCAATCCGAACATCACGGAGCTGGGGATTTTCAGCGTGATGTGGAGCGAGCACTGCTCGTACAAGTCGAGCAAGGTGCATCTGAAGCGGCTGCCGACGCGTGGCAAGCTGGTGGTGCAAGGCCCGGGAGAGAACGCAGGAGTGGTGGACATCGGCGACGGGCTGGTGGCGGCATTCAAGATCGAATCGCACAATCATCCGAGTTATGTGGAGCCGTTCCAGGGCGCGACGACTGGCGTGGGCGGAATTCTGCGCGACATTTTCACGATGGGAGCGCGGCCGATTGCGATTCTGGATTCCCTGCGGTTCGGAGAAATTGTTCCGACGAAAGAAACGAGTGAAGAAGAAGCCGCAAAGAACCGGCGGGTGATGGATGGAGTGGTGCGTGGCGTGGGGCACTACGGAAACTGTTTTGGAGTGCCGACCGTGGGCGGCGAGGTGATGTTCGAACCTTGCTACGCACAGAATCCGCTGGTGAATGCGCTGGCGCTGGGAATTGCGCGAAAAGAGGATTTGTTCTTCGCAAAGGCTAAGGGAACCGGCAATCCGGTGATTTACGTTGGGGCGAAGACCGGGCGCGACGGGATTCATGGCGCGTCGCTGCTGGCCTCGGCGGAATTTACCGAGGAATCGCAGCAGAAACGGCCGAACGTGCAAGTGGGCGATCCGTTCATGGAGAAGTTGCTGCTGGAGGCGTGCCTGGAGGCGATGAAGACGGGCGCGATCGTTGCGATTCAGGACATGGGTGCGGCGGGATTGACGTGCTCGACGACGGAGATGGCGTCGCGCGGAGGCACCGGGATTGAAATTGATTTGATGCGCGTGCCGCAACGCGAGACGGGCATGACGCCGTACGAAATCATGCTGAGCGAGTCGCAGGAGCGCATGTTACTGGTGGCGGAGAAGGGCCGCGAGCAGGAAGTGCTCGGAGTGTTCAAGAAATGGGGATTGGACGCGACGGTGGTTGGAGAGGTGAAGGACGGTGGGTTGGTGGTGGTGAAGGACCACGGCGTGGTGGTGGCGGAAATTCCGGCGCATCCGCTGGCGGAAGAGGGCCCCGTATATAACCGGCCGATTGCGGAGCCTGCTCCGCGCAAGGAAACGGAAAAAGATTGGTACCAATTTGCGGCCGATGGGATGGACCTGGGGGCAAATTTCCGGGCGCTCCTGAGTTCGCCGACGATTGCGTCGAAGCGCTGGATCGTGGAGCAGTACGACACGATGGTGCGGACAAACACGCTGGCAGGGCCGGGCGCGAGCGATGCCGCGGTAGTCAGGGTGAAGGAAACCAAGCGTGCGCTGGCTCTGGCGACGGATGGAAACGGACGGTGGGGTTTCTTGAACCCGAAGCAGGGAGCAATGCACGCGGTGGCGGAGGCGGCCAGAAATGTGGCGGCTTCGGGTGCGCGTCCGATAGCGGCTACCAACTGCCTGAATTTTGGGAGCCCGGAAAAGCCGGAAGTGATGTGGCAATTTTCGCAAGCGATCGACGGGTTGGGCGAAGCGTGCGTCGCCCTGGGAACGCCGATTACCGGCGGCAATGTGAGCTTCTATAACGAGACGCTAAAGAAATCGATTTACCCGACGCCGACGATTGGGATTCTGGGCGTTCTGGAAGACGCGTCGAAGGTTTTGAAGATCGCGTTCCGCGAGGCGGAAGACACGATTCTGCTGCTCGACGGGGCAAGCTCACCGGTGGCGGGGCGACCGGCGGCGGAGCAGGCCAAGGAATTCTCGTCGACGGAGTATTCGAAGGTGGTCGGATCGGTTGTGGCGGGGGAGCCACCGGCGATCGATCTGACCGCTGAGAAGCGGTTGATTGATTTGCTGGTCCAACTGGCGGAAGGCGGCAGCGTTGCGTCGGCACACGACGTGAGCGATGGCGGAATCGCGACGACGATTGCCGAATCGTGCTTTGCTGCGCGGGGTCTGGGCGCCGAGGTGACGCTGCCGGGAGGCGAGGCTGCGGAGTATGCATTGTTCGGGGAGCGCGGTGCGCGCTGCGTGGTGAGCGTGAAGAAGGAGCGCGTTGCGGATGTGAAAGCTGCTGCGAAGGCCGAGGGAGTGCAGGCGGAAGAGATCGGAAAAGTGACGCGTGACAACCGACTGCGCATCCAATATAAAGGGCGTGCGGTGATTGACCAAGCGGTTCCGGAGCTGCGAGAAGCGTGGTCTGGCGCCTTGGAACGGGCATTGAAACTGAAATGACCAAGATGCAAAAGCTGGCTTACGCGGACGATCATTTTCACGACGAATGCGGCGTGTTTGGAGTGTTCGGTCATACGGAAGCGGCAAATCTGGCGTATTTGGGTCTGTACGCGCTGCAGCACCGCGGGCAGGAATCCGCGGGCATCGTGGCCAGCACGGGCACCGACGTGAACATGCACAAGGCTATGGGCGAGGTCGAAGAGATTTTCCAGCCTCGGGTGCTGGCGAAATTGCCGGGAACGCTGGCGATTGGTCATACGCGATACTCGACGGCAGGCGACAAGGCAATTCTGAACGCGCAGCCGATCCTGGTGGATTGCAGCAAGGGCAAGATCGCAGTGGCGCACAACGGCAACTTGACCAACGCCGGGGAATGGCGACGCAAACTGGAGCACCGGGGATCGATCTTCCAGACCAACAGCGATACCGAAGTGATCGTGCACTTGATCGCGAGATCGCAAGCGAGAAACTTCTCCGCGGCTTTGGGGGATGCGCTGAACCAGATCGAAGGCGCGTACTCGTTGCTGGTGCTGACACCGGAAGAAATTTACGCGGTGAGGGATCCACGGGGATTCCGACCGCTGGTGTTGGGAAAAATACCCGGAAAAGAAGGGAATGACTCGTGGCTGGTGGCTTCAGAGAGTTGCGCGTTTGATTTGCTGAACGCGCAGTATGTTCGGGAGATCGAGCCCGGCGAGATGCTGCGCATTTCGCGGTCCGGACTGGAGTCGATTCACTTCAGCGCGCCGAAGCCGCATCAATATTGTGTCTTCGAACATGTATATTTTTCGCGACCGGACAGCGTCGTGTTTGGGCGGTCGGTGAACGAATCGCGGGAAATGCTGGGGAGGTTGCTGGCGCGCGAACAACCGGTGGAAGCGGACATGGTTGTGCCAGTGCCGGACTCCGGGGTGCCGGCGGGAATCGGATTTGCGCTGGAATCGCGCATACCGTTTCGCATGGGACTGATTCGAAACCACTACATCGGGCGGACGTTTATTGAGCCGTCGCAAGCGATCCGGAACTTTGGCGTGAAATTAAAGCTGAATCCGGTGCGCAGCCTGATTGCGGGAAAACGCGTGGTGCTGGTGGACGATTCGATCGTCCGCGGCACGACAAGCCGCAAGCTGGTGCGCATGGTGCGAGAGGCCGGTGCGAAAGAAGTGCATTTTCGCGTGAGCTGCCCACCGACGATTTCGCCTTGCTACTACGGAGTGGACACTCCGACGCGGGAGGAATTGATCGCATCCTTCAGTTCGCCGGAAGAGATACGGAAGTACCTCGGGGCCGACTCGTTAGGATACCTTTCGCTTTCCGGATTAAAAGAAGCGGTTGCCGACACGCAGGGGAAGTTCTGCACTTCGTGCTACACCGGCGTATATCCGACGGACCTGGTGCAACTGGAAGTACGGGAAAACGGGAAGCTGGGTGAACCTGTGGCGGTGGACCGTGAAGGCTGACGCGAAGGCTGTGCAGGCCAAAAGCGGGCCAGCGGGCGGAGTGACGCTGAAGAGCAAAATCAAAGCTGAAGTTATTGCGTGGACGTGGTTAATCCTGGGATTTTTGCTGATCAACGGTACGGTCGGACAGGCGCGGGTGATTCCGTCGGGATCGATGGAAAACACGTTGCTGGTTGGGGACCACCTGATCATGAGCCGGCTGGGCTACGACGCGGGGATTCCGTTCACCAATGTGCATGTGCCGTTGTGGAAGAATCCGAAGCGGCAACAGATTGTGATTTTTCGGCCGCCGTACGGGCGCAACAAGCCGGATTTGATCAAGAGGGTGATTGGCTTGCCGGGCGACCAGGTTGACGTACGAGACGGAAGCGTGTGGATCAACGGCAAAAAGTTGGCAGAGAACTACACGACCGGGCCGACGGAATTGCCGCCTGCGGAAGAATTGCTGCCGCCATTTAAGGGTGCGCCGCTGAAGGTGCCGGAGGGCGAGTACTTCGTGATGGGCGACAATCGCGGCAATTCCTATGACAGTCGATACTGGGGATGTGTACCGCGAAACGACATCCTGGGTACGCCGGTGACGATCTACATGTCGGTGGATGCTTCGGGTGACGCCTGGAGCGGAAACGTGACGGAACGTTTTCTTGCCTACGCCGATGCGCTCCTGCATCCGAGCAAGGTCCGCTGGAAGCGGTTGTTCGAGACGTTCTAAAAGAAATTTCTGAAAACAAAGCGCACGCGGGGACGAAGGTGAATTGTGAAAGTTGAAGCGGTGGAGAAAAAGAAAAGCACGCCCGCGGCGAAACCTGCCGACATGGCGATGAGCGCCAAGGTAAAAGCAGAAATCATCGCGTGGTTCTGGGTGATTCTGGCGTTTCTGTTGATCAATGGGACGCTGGGGCAGGCGCGGGTGATTCCTTCAGGATCGATGGAAAACACACTGCTGATCGGCGATCACCTGATCATGAGCCGAATCGGGTACGATGCGGGAATTCCCTTCACGAATATTCATGTGCCGTTGTGGCGAAATCCGAAGCGGCAGCAGATCATCATTTTTAAGCCGCCATACGATCCGACGCTGCCGGATTACGTGAAACGGGTAATCGGATTGCCAGGCGAGACGGTGGATGTCCACGACGGGGCGGTGTGGATCAACGGAACGAAACTGCCGGAAACTTACACGATCGGACGAACTGAGCCGCCCAACAAAGGCCAACTGATCGGCAACTTTCCGGGGCTGCCGTACACGATTCCGGAGAATTGTTATTTTGTGATGGGAGATAACCGGGAGAATTCGTTGGACAGCCGGTATTGGGGATGTGTGCCACGGAATGATATTCTCGGCACTCCTGTGATTATCTACATGTCGCTGGATGCGCCGCGAGACGCATGGAACGGGGATATCGGAGCGCGTTTCCTGGCGTACGGAAATGCGATCATTCACCCGGGAACGGTACGCTGGCGCCGATTGTTCCATGTGTTTTAAGCTGTACATGCCGGTTCCGAACGAGTAAGCCGATTCCTGAATTCTTGGTATTCTCGCCCACCAGGTAACCGGGAAAAGCCCAGGGAAGCGGTGGTCCTCTGGCGATCGAGCTGTCCGTCGCGCACGCGGAAACAAAGCACGTCAAGGTTCACACGATATGAAATACGCCGACGCAGGGGTAAACATTGCTGTAGCCGATGACGCGAAGCAGCGCATACGGCACCTGGCGAGCCGAACGCTGACGCCGGCGGTATTGGGCGGGATCGGCGGGTTCGGAGCTTTGTTCGCGCTGGACTGGAAAAAATGGAAAGAGCCAGTGCTGGTTTCGAGCGCGGACGGGGTGGGAACGAAGCTAAAGATAGCGATGGCGATGGGTGTGCACTCGACGGTTGGCGGAGACCTGGTCAACCACTGCGTAAACGACATTCTGGTGCAGGGCGCGGAGCCGCTGTTCTTCCTGGATTACCTGGCGATGGGCAAGCTGGATCCGGCGGTGGTCGAGCAACTGGTCGATGGCATGAGCCGTTCGTGCCGCAAGGTGGGATGCGCGTTGATCGGGGGCGAAACGGCAGAGATGCCCGGATTTTATCAACCGGGAGAGTACGATCTGGCGGGATTTATCGTGGGGATCGTCGAGAAGAAGAACGTCTTGACGGGAAAAGCGGTGAAGCCGGGAGACACGCTGCTGGCGCTGCCGTCGGCCGGGCTGCACACCAACGGGTATTCGCTGGCGCGAAAGCTGGTCTTCGAAATGGCCAAGCAGAAACCGGACACGTACGTCGCGGAGGTGGGGAACAAGATTGGCGCGGAACTGCTGAAGCCGCACGTCTGCTACGCTCCGGCGCTGAAAACGATTTTGAACAAGGGATGGGTATCGGCGCTGGCGCATATTACCGGCGGAGGAATTCCGGGCAATCTGCCACGCGTTCTGCCGAACGGCGTAAAAGCGATTGTGGAATTGGATGCGTGGCCGATTCCGGCGATTTTCAAGTATCTGGCAAAGGTCGGCGATATTGAGACGGATGAATTGCTGCAGTCGTTCAACATGGGCGTGGGCATGATCGTGATTGTGCCTTCGGCGCACGTGAAGGAAGTGGAAGACGATCTGAAGCGGCGTCGCGAGAAGTTTTTCCGAATCGGGCGTATCGAGAAGGGCGACACGGGGAAAGCACGACTTGTGTATTCCGGCGCGTTGAATCTGTGAGTGCGTTCGCCGAGCTCATAAATATTGAGAATGCGCGACGGTAGATTTCCGAGTTTATGAATAAGCGAATTGGAGTGCTGCTCAGCGGCCGCGGGTCAAATTTTGAAGCCTTGGCCGATGGTGTCGCTGAGGGGCGAATTCCCGGCGCGGAGATCGCGGTTGTTATCAGCAATCAACCGGAAGCGAAGGGCCTGGAGCGCGCAAAGGCCAGGGGAATTCCGGCGCACGCGATCCCGTCGAAGGGACTGGTGCGAGAGACTTACGACCGACAAGTTGTCGAAGTGCTGCAGAGGGAAAAGGTCGATCTGGTGTGCCTCGCCGGTTATATGAGGCTGCTTTCGCCATACTTTGTCGCGACGTTTCCGCAGAGAATTCTGAATATTCACCCGTCGCTGTTGCCGTCGTTTCCGGGACTGGAATCGCAACGGCAGGCGTTGGAGTATGGGGTGAAGTTTGCAGGGTGCACCGTGCATTTTGTGGATGAGAATCTGGATGCGGGGCCGATTATTCTGCAGGCGGTGGTTGCCGTGGACGACGGTGACACGGAAGAGTCGCTTTCCGCAAAGATATTGAAGGAAGAACACCGCATCTACTCCGAAGCGGTGAAGATTGTGCTGTCGGGAAAATATAAGATTGTGGGCAGAAGGGTATTGCTGGACGCGAAGTGAAATTGAGTTTTGAGGAAGAAGAGGAACCGCTGAATTGTCTTTTCCGAACATAGATGAACAACTGGCGTATTTGAAAAAGGGAGTTGCGGAAGTTGTTCCGGACAGCGAACTGCGGGCGAAGCTGGAGAAATCTGCAAAGACCGGGAAGCCGCTGCGCGTAAAACTGGGCGTCGACCCGACGGCGCCGGACATCCATCTGGGTCACACGGTGGTGATTCGAAAGCTGAAACATTTTCAAGAGATGGGGCACACGGCGGTGTTCCTGATCGGCGACTTCACGGCGATGGTGGGTGATCCTACGGGGCAATCGGAAACGCGACCGCCGCTGACGCGCGAACAGGTGAACGCGAACGCGCAGACGTATTTGGAGCAAGTGTTCCGGATACTGGACCGAGAAAAAACCGAGGTGCGCTACAACAGCGAATGGCTGGACAAGCTGTCGAGCTACGACATTGTGCGTCTGTGCGCCAAATATCGTGTGGCACGCATGCTGGAGCGAGAGGATTTTCGGACGCGGCTGAACAGTCAGCAGCCGATTTCGGTACACGAGTTCTTGTATCCATTGCTGGTGGCGTATGACTCCGTGGTGCTGGAAGCCGACGTGGAATTGGGAGCGACGGAGCAGAAATTTAATCTACTGATCGGCAGGGACATTCAGCGCGAATACGGACAGGAACAACAGGTCGCGATGATGATGCCGATTCTGGTCGGGCTGGATGGACAGCGGAAAATGTCCAAGAGCCTGGGGAATTACGTCGGGATCACGGAAGGCCCGAAAGAAATGTTCGGGAAGATGATGTCGATTCCTGACGAGCTGATGTGGTCGTACTACGAACTGGTGACCGATCGAACGCCGCAGGAAATCGCGGCGCTGCGCGAGGAAGTTGCCCTCGGCGCGTTGCATCCGATGGACGCGAAGATGCGACTTGCGGAAGAGGTGGTTGCGGGATTCCAAGGGAAAGAAGCGGGGCGAGCAGCCGCCGAAAATTTTCAGCGAGTGTTCCGGGACCGGCAGGCGCCGACCGAAGCTCCGGTGAGCAAATTGCCGGTTGGACCGAGCAAGCGATTGACGGCTCTGCTGGTGGAGTTGAACATGGCGCCGTCGAAGAGCGAAGCGGAGCGGCTGATCAAGCAAAAAGGCGTGGAGATCGACGAAAAGAGCGTGGAAGACGTGCGGCACGAAGTGGATTGCAGCAAGCCGCAGAAATTTTTGTTGCGGGCGGGCAAGAAAAAGTTTGCGCAGATTGTCATCGAGTAGAGCGGAACTCCTTTACTGCAAAATCTGTTTGACCAAGCCGGTTACATATTCCGCGATGGCGGGAGCGGCGGTGAGTCCCGGCGATTCCATACCGACCAGATGAATGACGCGCGGAACCTCGCGGTCGGGTTCAATTACAAAATCGAGAAAACCTTTGTGACCGGGAGCGGCGAGCCTGGGACGAAGGCCGGAATAGCTGAGGTGCAAGTCGGAAAGATCCAAGTCCGGCAGCATCGACCGGGCGTCAGCGGCGAAGGCGTCGACAGATAAACGATCGCGCTCGTAATTGTCTTTGCCTTCGACATAATGCGCAGTCGGTCCAACCAGCAAGGTACCCCAAACTGTTTTTGTGAAATGGAGGCCGAGCGAAAGCCCATCGGCGGGCGGCAGCGGATATACCGGGCGACCGAGGAGGCTGGCGCGCGGGCCACGAATTTCGCAATACTCGCCGCGAACAGGGAAGATTTTCCACGAACGAGGGCCGAGGAGTTGCGCGACTTCATCGGCATAGAGGCCGGCAGCGTTGATCACGCAGCGAGCAGAAATGATTTCCTCGGAGGATTGATCCTCGTCGCCGACGCGCACGGTTGCGTTGACCGTATTTCCGGAAGGTTCGAGGCGGATAACTTTGGCGTGCGTGACAAGATTGGCTCCCTGCGATTCGGCGATTCGGGCGAATGCATGAACAAGTTCTTCGGCAGCGCAAACGGCGGTAGAAGGAACTTCCAGCGCAGCGGCGACGCGCAGATGCGGTTCACGTTGAAGAATGTCCGCGGGTTCGAGGAGGGTGAGGCCGGCAACGCCGTTATCTTCGCCCTTTTTCTTGAGAGCCAGTAAAGCAGGAAGCTCCGAGTCGTTCCTGGCGACGACCAGTTTTCCGGTTGGCAGCAGAGGAACACTGTGCCGCAAACAGAATTCTTTCGAGAGAGCGTTGCCACGAACGCACAGACGGGCTTTCAGGGAATCGCGCTCGTAGTAGATACCAGAATGCAATACGCCACTATTGCGGGAACTGGTGGCCATGCCGAATTTGGGCAGGGCTTCGACAAGGAACACGTCGTTATAGAGGCGCGATAGAGATTCGGCGATTGCGCAACCAACAACGCCGCCGCCGATAATCAGGAGATTGACCTGGTCCATGTGCGAACCGCTTGACGGCCGAGGACGGCGTTAGTCTTCTTCGTGGCCGATTTCGTCGAAATAGGGCTTGCAAGGAACGAGGGTAGCCTTGGCGCCGTCGTGCATGGCGAACATGGCGACCTTACCCGGTTCGTAGCCGTTCTTCCACAAAGAAGCGCTGCCGAACTCGCCGTCTTTATTCACAGCATAGAAGTAAAGATGAAAGGTTTGCAGCTTTTTCTTGTCACTGTTGTAGTTTCGGACCACGCGGCCCATGGCCTCCGAACAGGCGTCGACGGGTTTCATACCCTTGCGCATCATTTCGACGACGGTGTGGCCACCACAAATTTTGATGTTCTCTTCACCCTTGCCGGTAGAGCCGGCTCCGCCGACGTCGCCGTCGACGAAAAGGCCGGCGCCGATGACGGGCGAGTCTCCAACGCGTCCGGGGATCTTCCAGGCGAGGCCGGACGTGGTGGTGGTACCGCTGACTTCGCCCTTGGCGTTGACGGCGAGGCAATTGATGGTGCCGGTAGGAGGGCGAGAGATGACGCGTTCGGCATAGGCGATCTTGGCTTGGTCACCGTCGAAGAGCGCAGACATATGATCTTTCCACTCGGGGCTATCGATGCCGGGGCGCCAGTTGAAACTCGTTTTGGCTTTCCAAGCCAGCCAGATCTTGCGGGAGTGATCGGTTAAGAGGTCAATTTCTTCGAAGCCTTCATCGACCGCTAAGCGACGAGCGCCATCGCCGACAATCATGACGTGGTTGGTGCGCTCCATAACGGTTTTGGCCAGCCGAGAAACATTCTTGATGCGCTGCACGCTGGCAACGGAGCCAGCGCGGTGGGTGGGGCCGTGCATAACGCTGGCGTCGAGTTCGACCACACCCAGTTCATTGGGCAAGCCGCCGTAACCCACGGAATCGTCATTCGGATCGTCTTCGACAACGGTGACTGCGGCGACCGCCGCGTCGAGGGTATCGCCTCCGGACAGGAGAACGTCCATGCCTTTTTGGAGTGCGTGCAAGCCGTTGGCGGAGGAAATGATTACGGGACGCTTGGCGCCCTCGGGGACAGAAGGAACAGCAGCCAACGTGGCGCCGAGAAGTTGGTCGGCGCCGATCAGCGCGCCGCTTGCCAGAGTGGTGGAAAAGAATCGCCTACGACTCAGATGGTCCATGGATCACCCCTGTTGGTTCTGTGGAAAGCGCCTTTGAAGGCGCGAGAAACCTTGCCGAGAATAGCACGCTGTCAATCCGCGCCACCGAGAGGCAAAAAGTATTGGGTACCTTTGACCGGTTCCTGCAAACGCTGCAGGAGTTGTTGCAGGTCTTCATTGCGCTCGACGAAGTCGATGTCGGTGGTATCGATGACCAGGAGGTCGGCTCCGGCATAACGAAAGAAGAAATGCTCGTAGGCCCGCGCGACCTCTTCCACGTAGTCCGGGGAAATCTGGCGTTCTTCGCGAGCTTTTTTCTTGGCGATGCGGGAACGGAGGACCTCGGGTTTGGCCTGGAGGTAGATGACGAGATCCGGCTGAGGGAGTTCCCTGGTCACCGCTTCGTAATAGCGTTCGTAGAGTTTGAGCTCTTCGTCGTCCAGGTTCAGGTTGGCGAAGATGCGATCTTTTTCCATGAGGAAATCGGCGATGAGCGGACCGGGAGCTTGCTGGGCGAGCGCCTCGCGAATGCGCTTTTGGCGCTCGATGAGGAAATACATCTGAGCGCGAAATGCGGCACCGGGTTTTTCTGCATAGAAATCGGCGAGGAAGGGATTGTCTTCGCAATCGTAGAGACGGCGCGCGTGCAGGCGCTCGGAGAGGATTTGGGCGAGAGTGGTTTTGCCTACCCGCAGCGGGCCTTCAAGGACGATAAAACGGGGAGTGTCGGAAGCGAGTTTGAGGTCCAGGGAGGGCTTGGCGGAGGATCCACTCGACACAGCTATGCACCTCAGACAGAAAAGAATCGAGCGCGATTATAGCAGTTCTGGCGAGAAGGGGCAGAGGAATGAGCAACTTAGTGGGAGGTTCAGGGCATAAGTCCTGCCTTCAGGTACTAGACGAGTGGATGACCAATGGGCCAGTGACAGCTGTCCGAAAGTGCAGTATGTTGGGGTCGTTACGGTCGGCGTGTCCGGCTCCGCTCCGTGACTCTGGGGTGCTACTTGTTAACCACAGTCCTCGCGGTGCTCTTGTGGGTGCCAACCGTTGCGGAACCAATCCGCTTGCCGGAGCCCGCAACTAATGATTCAGCGACAAAAGTAAGCACCAGCCAACCGGCGGAGAGTTCCAGCCGCGTGTTGCCGGATGCGCCATCGCCAAAGGTCGTCAGCGTAAATGCGGAAGACGCGGTAGAGGCAGGTTCGTCGTCCTCGGACGCCGCCATTGAGCCGGGATTCCCCAATGCGCCGGTGAAGCCAGCCGGGCGCGCCATGGAAGAAACGAAACGCGACAAGACGATTTGGATGACCTTGATCGTGGGCGGACATAGTGCGGCGGTGTTCGATGCGTACACAACGCGACGCGCGGTTTCCGGTGGATACGGCACGGAAAGCGATCCTCTGTTGCGGCCCTTTGCCCAATCCAATGCAATGTATGCGGCGACACAGGTGAGTCCGTTGTTGATGGACTACCTGGGGCATCGCATGATGACGAGCAACAATAAGTGGCTGCATAAGTTCTGGTGGGTGCCGCAGTCGGCGGGCATGAGCGTGTCGATCGGCGCCGGTGTGCACAACTATCGAATTGTGCCCCGATAGTTTCGATCTGATCATTCTCGCGTTCCAGTTATAAATTAAATAACAACCAGATTCCTGCATCTCCCGGGCTGTGGAGGGAGGTGAGGAGCGAGCGTGGCAAATCCACGTCATGTATCGTGAATCCATAGTCCGTTTAGAGGGTTGTTGCGATATAGTAGGGGCACCCTTTTTTGCAAGGCCGTTATCCGCCTCGGCACTATTTAATGGAACTTAGGTTTTTGGGAATGGATAGTTTCGATAAGCTAGCCCTAGAGGCCGGATAGCCGGCTGGAGAGGCAGAAGCAACGTATGAAGAAGGCACTGCTGGGAATCGTGTTGGCAATGATGGCCTCCAGTTCCACTTGGGGACAGAGTGTCAAGGGATTTGGAGACGAAAACGTTCCGAATCGGGACGAGACTGCGGTGGCGACCGGGACCGCTTCCGTAAGTTCTGAAGCTGAGACAGTGGCTGCTCCTGCAGCGGACACAACCCGAGCAGATGCGCTACCAGAGGCACCGGCGCCCGCGCCAACTCCGACGCCCAAGTATGTATTTGGCGACCGCGACGATTACCGGTGGCAACTGGAAATCGGAGTGAATTTCATCCGGTTCCAGTCGAATATTTTTAACGCGAGCATGACCGGAACAAACACCACTGTGAACTACTACACAAACAGTTGGTTCGGACTGGAAGGCAACCTGATAACGGGATTTGCTCCGACGATCTACGACCGGGAGCACGTAAAGTATTTTAGCGGCGGAGGCGGCATCCGGATCGGCACGCGAAGGGCGCGGTTTGAGCCTTGGGGCCATGTGCTGATTGGTGGTTCGTTTATAACGCCGCAGACGGCCGACAATGGAAAGTGGTCGTTGAACGTTACGCCGGGCGTCGGACTGGATTACCGGTTGTATTCGAGATTTTCGATCCGAGCGGAAGCGGATTATTTGTATACGCGTTTTTTCAAGAACACGCAGAACAATTTCCAGGCGTCGCTCGGCTTGGTGTTCCACTTCTAGCGGAAGCAAATTACGACGTATTCGATGCAGTGGAGTGTGCGGCGGCGCGTTGACAGCAGAGGATGTCGCTCGCTACACTAAATTTGTAGAGATAGTTCCTACCTTGCGGATCCCCGGTAGCTCAACGGCAGAGCATTCGGCTGTTAAGAGCCTTGAAATCTAATCTAACACGCTGATTCGGCACCGTTTAACCAACCGAAAGGCTGCCAGAAGCTGGTCTGGTTGGACTCAGTTTGGACTCGGATTTGCCCACGCTTTCGTACATGACCAAACAAACTCAAAAACGACTACTCCTCGCCGACGTACTCCCCGAGTTCGCAGTCGAACTTCAAAATCTCCTGACTGAAAAGGGCGAACCCGAACTCGCTGCCCAAGTCCTCACCTTGGCTGTTGTCGACCGGTGCCGTTGCAAGGACGATTTCTGTTCCACGTTTTACACCCGTCCCAAGCCGGATGGTGCTTTCGGCTCCGGTCATCGCTGCGTGCCGCTCGTCCCAATCGAGGGGTTTTATTTCGTCCTGGATGTTGTTGGTGGACAAATCCGTTGCATTGAAGTTCTTGACCGGAGCGACATCCGGCGAAAGCTGGAAGAATTGTTTCCCGTGCACACCAACTGAGCAAGACCTTGTGACCCTACTGGTTTTCGAGGCGACAGACCATTTTTCTAGACGTATCCACCACTCCATAACCCGAGCTATCGGATAACTGCTCATCCGGCAGATAGGCGTCGGATTGTGTCGCTGCTCGGACCCCACAAATCCGCCACTTCTGCCGGTGAATAATGACGCTCTGAATGGACAGGAACTGTGCTACTCCGCACAACCTCATTTTCAGCCTGCCCTCGTTCCTTAGCGTTGCATTTGAATTGCATGGCGTCATCCCCTTCCTAAGAGCCTTATTTAGCGGAGGATACCCCGTTGTAACCAAAACATCGGGGAAAATTGTATACTACAGTGGGGTTTCTTGCCCTTTTCACAACGGAGCACGTAGGGGGAGAGCACTCGCGATGGGCGAGACAGGCAGCGAATTCAACGAACACAAAGTGGATTGGAAACTCGAATTCGCACGGCTTGAAGTCATCGCCGCTTTCGCCCGCTGGTTATGGTGCCAAGAGCGATTGAATGAGTTAGTGAACTCTTACGAGGGAAATTCAAGCCGTGCGTGGCTGGCAATGTTCGCAGAACGGCGGGGAGCCGCTCGCAACTCTCAATTCAAATGGGTCTCTGCACTCTATGTTTTCAGATGCATAGTTGAAAAAAAGGGTCAGCATTCTGCTCAAGGGGAGTGCTGATGGAAAACAAACCCTTCAAGAACTCCCCCGAGATACAGACGGAAACCGTGCTGACGCTCCACCGGATAGCCAGCTTCGATATGAAGCGAGGACTCTATGCGTTCTTCTGTGAATGCCAACCGTTGATGACTCTCCAGAACTACGGTCTTCCATCACGTTGTCCAATTTGCGGTGCTGAAAATCCACTCAGGGAGGAGAGCGCATGATTATTTCGAAAAACAATAAGGGTGAAGTGACCGGATATTTGGAAACCTATCTCGGCGAAAAAGAGACTGTCACAGTTTCCGTAATTGGAAATATCAACACGATTGCGACGAGGGTCAAGACCACGGGCAAGGTCGAGTCCAAGACATTCTTCGGCAAACCACTCCTGCCTTCCGCATTCGATAGGGGGAACAAAGGATGAGCCGACTCGATGGACTGCTAGAACGCCAGTGCATCGAAGTTGTCGAGAACTTAGACAAGTTCCAAGCTGTTGCCCGACGCCTGCGTCGGCTCGCAAACGAGCAAGACTCCTACGAGGCCGAAGCATTTGAGGCGAGCGTCCACGCTCTCCTGCGGGAATTAAGCCAGACAAGCCGGAAAGCGGTCGCCCGGCTCAGCGTCGTCATCGCCCTGAAGAAAGGACTGGTCATTTGTGAGCAAGAGCCAGAATCCGAAGAGTGAGCCGACTAATCCCACGCCCGGCAACGACTTGAAATAAGAACACAGGAGTTAACTGAGAATCATGGCGATAACCAAAATTTGGGAGCGGCTCTACTTGGGAAATGCGAACGATGCCGACCATCTCTCCGTTCCCAATCGGCTCGGCATCACTGCCGTCGTGAACGTGAGTCTTGAGCCGAACCGGCACAGGCAGGACGGAATCAAGTACGTTCATCTCCCCTTGGACGAGTCCGAGTGGATACCGCCTCTCAAAATCGAACAGGTGATGACAACAATCAGCCGGCTTGTCCGCACTGGGAAGGTGCTGGTCCATTGCGCCGCTGGCTTCTCTCGCTCACCTGTAATTGCCGCTCTTTACATGCACGTCGTCGGGTACAAGAACTTCGACGATGCGCTCTCCGAACTCAGGGGTCTGCGGTCTGTTGTTGACCCGTCGAAGTTGGTCATCGAGAGCGGTAAGAACTATTTGAAGGAGATGAGATGAAGAAAGCCGCACTTTACGCTCGCGTGAGCACGCCAGACCAGCATTTGGAGACTCAACTTTACGACCTGAGAAAGCTTGCGGCGGCGAGAGGCTTCGAAGTCAGCCGTGAATACTGCGACCGGGGAGTGTCTGGTTCTAAGGCGAGGCGTCCGGGGCTGGACGCCATGATGGCGGACGCAAGGCGAGGAGAATTCTCCGTGCTTCTTGTTGCAGCTTTCGACCGGGTTGCTCGCAGCACCAAGAACTTCCTTGAAATCGTGGATGAACTTCATGAACTGGGCATCGAATTCATCAGCGCAAGAGAAGCAATCGACACGAGCGGGCCGATGGGGCGGATGTTCATCACCCTGATTGGCAGCATCGCCGAACTTGAAAAGAGCCTCATCGTGGAGCGCATTCGGGCAGGGATGCGGAGGGCACGAATGGAAGGTCAAAGACTCGGACGGGCACCTCTCAACGTTGACCGGGCAGCAATTGTGCGTGACCGCATTTCGGGAATGAGTCTGACCCAAGTGGCAAAGCGTTATCGAGTATCTCGTGCGACGGTCGTAAGGCTCGTCAGCGAAGCGAAGCAGAATCAGGTGGTAGTAGCAGCATGAGCGGTTCCGGCAGACCGTATCGGTGGGCAATCTCGGTTGATTTCGCCGAGATAGACAAAATGCCCATTTCAGCTAAGTCGTTGAACATTCGCTCTGGTCAAAAAGGGTTGTCGCCATAGGGGTCGTAAGTCGTTGAACTTGCAGGTTCGGTTCTCGGGGTGACAGATGGTTCGGAGACTACAGGTTCCTGACCACTTGGCGTTGGGCTTACGAAAGCCCGTCGCAGGTGGTTCCTTGCAGTGCTTCGATCCTGCGCCGCCGGGTGTGGAAAGCCGCTACTCACCCGTTACTTCTCGCTTCCACCCATGCCGCATGGCTCGAAAGCGGGCCGTGGGACTCGAACCCCAGGCCTCTACCGTGTCAATCTGTCGTGATTGGGTTTTACAGCAACTTACAAGACCGCGGGGACTGCCAAAATACGCGGAAAACATTCAAGACAGCTTTGACTGTGGGTTGGAGCGTGGGTTGGAAATATTCACCGTACGCGACACCCATATAGGTCTTTAATTGATAAAAGCCGCGCCTCTTTCAGCGTTCGGCAAAGCAATTCCCATGAGCATCTCCAATAAGGGCGATGGGAAACGGGCCGTGGGCGGAAAGCCACCACTCCAGCGTCCTCAGGTGGAATTCCTGCTAGCCAATCGCAGGGATCCGCGGCTTGCCGAGTTCACTTTGGAAGCTGCGCGACGCGCACGCGCGCCGACAATCTTTGGTGCGTTGCGCTGTTCGAACTTGGATAGCTCTTCGTCCACCTCCTGAAGGATGCGCACGAAGGTTTCGGCGATGGGAGCGAGACTGCGATGCGCCAGCCGAACAATACCGAAATCAACGTTCAGCGCTGGCGGGGCGGCCGAGAGAACGACCAACTTTCCGGCATGGACCTCTTCCGCGACAACATTCAGCGGCAATAAGGTGACGGTATCGGTCTGCGCGACAATCATTTTCATGGCAGCCACCGACTCGCAGGAAATCGCAGGAAACGACTTGGGATCGGAATGTCTGGAGTGTTTCTTTTCGCCGGAAAGGAATTGCTTGAGTAAGGAAATCGGGAATCGCTGGGTCATCATCATAGGGAACTGCAGGATTTCCTCGACAGTTGGCTGCTGCCCGGATGCCAGGAGTGGATGCCCATTGCGGACAACGAAGTATCCCCGGTGCGGATGCATTTTGGTGACGTGAAGCTCCGGTTCAATTTCGATATCGGGGACGGCAATGACGATCAGGTCGAGTTCGCGTCTCCGAAGTGCGGAGAGCAATTTTTCGCGGTTATCGGTGTGGATTTGCAGGCGAACGGAGGGATGGGCCTGCAGGAGGCGGACCACCGCAGAATCGAGAAACATGGCGGAAGGGTAGGTGCCGGCGCCGATATTGATCTCACCCTTTGCCAGGCCTCGAACAAGGTCCATTTCCCTGGAGAGGTCGTTGGAGCGAGCGACCACTTCGCGGGCATGTTCGAGGAAGATTCTGCCGGCGTCGGTGGGCTCGACGCCAGTGGCGCCGCGTTCAAACAATTGGGTTCCGACACTCTGTTCAATCGCCTGGATGCTGCGGGAGAGCGTGGGCTGAGAGACATGACAGGCGGCAGCAGCGCGGGCGAAATTCCTGTGGTCGGCAAGGGCGAGTGCACACTGTAGAAGCCTGAATTCGATGGCCATACGCCCAGTGTATCGCAGTCATGCGAAATTGCCATTGGACGGAACATTCCGTTCCAAATAGAGTGATGCGCAGAATATCCAGGCAACCGCTGTTTACTTCTTCCACCCAGTCGCTCCCCGTTGCTGGATAACAGTTCTAAGTGTGGGCATTCGGCAGAAACTCGCACGAACGCATTGACATTCAAGCGATGACGGAATTGGGGCCCACCTCAGGTAAATCCTGGCTTCACCACAAAAAATGAATTTCAAGGGAGGAGCAATGAGCAAGAAAAGTGCTGGCAGCAAGTGGCTGGCAAGCGTGCTTGGGTTTGGACTACTGGCACTGTGCACGGCCGCTCCGGTCACGCGTGCGCAGACGAAGGCGACGCTGGCGAGCGTTCCACCGGCGACGGGACAAAAACCGAACATCGTGCTGATCGTCTCCGATGATTTTGGGTATGGCGACTCGGGGCCGTATGGCGGGGGAATTGGCCGGGGGATGCCAACACCGAATATCGATCGGCTGGCCTCGGAAGGGATGACGTTCTACTCGTTTTACGCGCAGGCAAGCTGCACTCCAGGTCGCGCTGCGATGCAAACCGGGAGAATTCCGAATCGCAGCGGAATGACTACGGTGGCGTTTCAAGGACAGGGAGGGGGACTACCGGCTGCGGAATGGACTCTGGCGTCGGTACTGAAGCAGGGCGGCTACCAGACATTTTTCTCGGGGAAGTGGCACCTGGGCGAGTCCGATTACGCGCTTCCGAATGCGCACGGGTACGACGAGATGAAGTACGCGCTGCTGTACCACCTGAACGCGTACACCTATGCGGATCCGAAATGGTTTCCGGACATGAGCCCGAAGCTGCGGGCGATGTTCGAGAAGGTGACGACGGGCGCGCTTTCCGGCAATGCCGGAGAGAAGCCGCACACCGAGTGGCATGTGAACGGCGAGTATGAAAACACACCCGAGAAGGGCTGGGTGGGGATTCCGTACCTGGACGAATACATTGAGAAGGCTTCCATCGATTACCTGGAGCGGGCAGCGCGGAAGGGCCAGCCGTTCTTCATGAGCATCAATTTCATGAAGGTGCACCAGCCCAACCTGCCGGATCCGGACTACATCGGGAAGTCGATGTCCAAGAGCAAGTACGCCGATTCGGTTGTGGAAGCGGACTCCCGCATCGGTCATGTGATGGACAAGATCCGCGAACTGGGAATCGACAAGAACACGCTGGTGGTTTGGACCACGGACAATGGCGCGTGGCAGGACGTTTATCCGGACGCAGGCTACACGCCGTTCCGTGGGACGAAGGGCACGGTTCGCGAGGGCGGAAACCGGGTACCGGCGATTGCGTGGTGGCCGGGCAAGATCAAGGCCGACAGCAAGAATCACGACATCGTTGGCGGACTGGATCTGATGGCGACCTTCGCATCCTTTGCCGGGGTGAAGTTGCCGGAGAACGATCTGGAAGGCAAGCCGATGATTTTTGACAGCTACGACCTTTCGCCGCTGCTGCTGGGCACCGGGACCAGATCCCCGCGACACCTGGTATTACTTCACGGAACTGGACCTGACGCCCGGCGCGGTGCGCGTGAACAACTACAAAGCCGTTTTCGACCTGCGGGGAGATGACGGGCAGGCCACCGGAGGCCTGGCCGTGGACACCAACCTGGGCTGGAAAGGGCCAAGAAAGATGTTCGCCATCGTGCCACAGGTGTTCGATCTGTGGCAGGACCCGCAAGAGCGCTACGACCTGTTCATGAACAACTACACGGAACGGACGTGGACGATGGTGACGTTTGGGGAGGCCATCAAGCAGATCATGGGGTCGTACCTGAAATATCCACCGCGCAAACTGCAGTCGGAGAACATTCCGTACATCACCCTCCCGGAGTACCAAATGCTGCAGCAGTTCCGGGAGCAACTCCAGAATCAGGGCTTCAAGTTCAACATCCCGGTGGAATAAGGGTAAGAAGAGCCGAAAAGCTGCGCTTGCCGTTGGGGGGATCGATTTGCTGGTCGATCCCTTCGACCGTAGCGAAGACGAGCCGCAGTCCAAATCAGGTGATACAGTAAATCTCCAGGCAACGAGACGGATATCGCTGAAATTGGGCGGGGTACTCGGAGACAAATACGGTGCGGCGAAATCATTTTACGGATGCTGGAGAGGAGATGGGCGGAGCGGAACGGAAGGGATTGGAAGTTTCGGACCACGTGAACTTGCCTTCAGGAACCATTCCTGCAAGCACGATCACGCGGACCGACAAGTGGCAACCATACCTTGGGAAGAACAGGAGAGAATTGATGAAATGTAATGCACGAACATTGATCGTTGTAACGTTACTCGTTGCGGTTCTCGCACTAGCTGCGTCGAGTAGCTTCGCTCAGGAAAAGAAACCGAACATTGTTTTCATTATGGGGGATGACATCGGCTGGATGCAGCCGAGCATCTACCATCGCGGATTGATGGTCGGCGAAACACCGAACATCGACCGGATTGGCAACGAAGGCGCGATGTTTACGGATTACTACGCGGAACAGAGCTGCACGGCAGGCCGCAACGCGTTTTTCACCGGAATGCATCCACTGCGCACGGGCATGATCATGCCACAGTTGCCGGGCAGCACCAGCTATCTGATGCCGGGGACGCCGGCGCTGGCCGTGTTTCTACACGACCTGGGCTATGACACCGGTGAATTCGGCAAGAACCACCTGGGCGACCACACCGCGGCTTTGCCAACGGCACATGGATTCGAAGAATTCTGGGGCTACCTGTATCACCTGGACGCGATGCAAGGGGTAAGTTTCCCGGACATCAACAAGACCCCCACGCAGCAGGGAATTGTGCCGCCTTGCATCAGTACGCCAGTTCCGGGATTGGCGGAAGTGCCTGGCGCGGTCGATCCCCGGACAGCGACCTGCATGACGCCGCCTCGCCCGGTCATCTGGTGCAAGTCATCCGACGGCACCGAGAAGAACCAGAGCTGCAAGGACGAGGGACCGTTGACATTGGAGCGGTCGAAGACCGTGGATGAGGAAATCTCCTCGAAGGTCATCGACTTCCTCGACCGGCACAACCCCAAGAAGACCGGCAAGCCGTTCTTCGTGTGGTACAACCCCGCGCGCATGCACATCACCACGGTTCTTTCGCCAAAGTATGAAGCAATGATCGGCGAACCCGGCGGTAAGGACTGGGGTTTGAACGAAGCGGGCATGAAGCAGATGGACGACAACATCGGCTACGTTATCAAGAAGCTGGAAGACATGGGCGAACTGGACAACACCATCCTGGTGTTCACCACCGACAACGGCGCCGAAGCCATTACCTTCCCGGATGGCGGCATCACCCCGTTCCATGGCGGAAAGCTGACGACTTGGGAAGGCGGCATGCGCGCTCCCTGCGTCGTAAGATGGCCGGGGCACATTAAGCCCGGTACGGTGAAAAACGAGATGTTCTCTTCACTCGACTGGCTGCCAACACTGGTCGAAATTGCCGGCGGACCCAAAGGCAATGATCTGAAGAAACAGATCGAAGCTGGGAAATATCCCGGGATCGTCAAGACCACCCTCGACGGCCTCAATCAACTTTCCTATCTGGAAGGCACGACCAAGTCCAACCGTGAAGTGTTCTTCTACTACACCGGGACGCACCCTTCCGCAGTTCGCTACAAGAACTGGAAGTTCTACTACACGATGGTGGGGCAATGCCCGAGCTGCGGATTAACCGGAGCGACGAGCTATCATTGGACGCAGATCCAGAACATCAAACGCGATCCGTTTGAGCAGGCCACCGTGGATGATCCGAAGACCCTGCTGGGCATGGGTGGCTCGATCGGCTCGCCCAGCACCGCCTACATCTATGACTGGAACCTGGCTCCGATCGGGCAACTGCTTTGGTTGAAGGAACTGGAGAGCTACAAGTTCTTCCCGCCGATGCAGGACCCGTCGAGCTACAACCTGGATCAGATCATCACGGAGATGAAGAACTCGAAAACCGTCAGCCACGCTGGCGAATAGGCAAAGCGAAGTCGGATGTGGGCGCTCCAAATGGGGCGCCCATATCACCTGAATTATTGCTCTTCATACTGGACGCGAGCCGTGGCCCTACGGTCGCGACGGGAAGGAGAATTTCTGTGGAAATGAATCGTAGAGATCTGTTCAAGACGTCAGCAGCGATTGCCGGGTTGGCAGCGATGAGTCGAGTGGCCCGTGCAGCGGACGACCCCCTGCCCTCCTGGAATGAGGGACCGGCGAAGAAGGCCATCCTTAATTTCGTACACGACACTACCGACCATGCCAGCCCCAAGTTCGTCCCGAAAGAGGAGCGCATTGCCACGTTTGATCAGGACGGAACCTTGTGGGTCGAACACCCGATGTACTCGCAGTTGGTGTTTGCACTGGATCGTGTCGTAGAGCTCGCGCCGAAACACCCGGAATGGAAAACTACCGAGCCGTTTAAGTCGGTGTTAACGGACAATCGCGAGGCAATGGCCAAGTTCACGATGCCGGATCTGGAGAAGATCCTGATGGCCACGCACACGGGGATGTCGGTCGAATCGTTTCAAACGGTCGTGAAGGAGTGGTCCGTGAAAGCCAAGGATCACCGCTGGAAGCGTCCCTACACGGAACTGATTTACCAACCCATGCTGGAAGTGCTGCAGTACCTGAGGGAGAAGGAGTTCAAGACGTATATTGTGACAGGAGGCGGGCAGGACTTCGTGCGGGTTTACGCGGACAAAGTCTACGGCGTCCCGATGGAAAACGTGATCGGCTCCGCTCTGGATTTGCATTACACTCACAACGCAGCCGGCGACGGCATCCTGATGCGGCCACCCAAGCTGCTGCTGAACAATAACTTTTCCGGCAAGCCAGAGGACATCTATCTGTTTCTGGGGCGGCGTCCGAAGGCGGCGTTTGGCAACTCAACGGGCGACCAGCAAATGCTGGAATACACGCAGTCGGGCAGTGGCGCAACGCTGATGATGTTGGTATTGCACGATGACGCAGATCGTGAGTACGCCTACGGACCAGCCAATGGACTGCCGGACACCAAGGTCGGTACGTTCACGCAAGGCTTATACGACGAAGCTAAGTCGAAGGGCTGGCCAATCATCAGCATGAAAAACGATTGGAAGCGGATTTTCAGCTTTGATACGTAGTTCGCAGGTCGGATAAGAACTTAAGAGCAATGTTACCGAGCCAGATCGCGGGTGCAAAGAGAGGGGACGAAGGGAATGTCGATGAGCAGGAAAAGCGGAATCAGGCTCGAACCAGAGGGACCAGGAGCCGATTTGAGGGCGCCTGGGGAGTCTGGGGAAGCACCAGCGGGGGAGTTTGCTATGGCACGTTGGATTCGTTCGGTAACGCGAATCGCAGCAATCTCAGCGATTCTGGTATTCGTGGTCGCCGTTCCCGTGCTGAAGGCGCAGCAATCGGAAGAATTCGATAGCTACAAAATCAAATTCAGTGCCGGATGGTTTTACTCGAACCCTACCGGAAATATCCGGGTGCAGGGCGATACGGTTCCTGTAGATTTCAACAAAGACCTGAATTTCAATTCGTATTCGACATTTGCGGGCAAAATCGACTGGAAATTCACGCACAAGAATCACTTTTATGTGGTGCTGGTTCCGTTCTGGAGTTCGAAAACCACGACGCTCAGCCGGGACATCGTGTGGGAGGGCCAACCGATCAGCGCGGGCGCCGTGGTCCACAGTGAGCTTCATAACTTTGAGGTTGCGCCCGGCTATCAATACGACATCATCCGGCGGAAGCGCGGGCATCTGGGGATTGCGGTACAGATCGATCTGTTCGATACCTATGCAAAAATCAATGCGGCGGCGCAAGTCACGGGCGATGGTACGCACCAGGTGGCGGTTTCCGGCAGTAAGACGCTGCTGGCGCCCATCCCGGTGGCTGGTCCCGAGTTCCGCTACTACCTAACAGATTCTCCGCGTGTGTTCATCGAGGGAAATGTCTATGGCATGTACCTGTTCGGGTACGGCAATTTCTTTTCCTCCGCCGGCGATATCGGTTTCACGCTGAGCAAACACATCACCGCCAACGCAGGGTACCAACTGGGAAGCCGATTGAATGTGAACGGAACTCCGGATCGTGTGGGCTTGGACTTGAGTCAGAAAGGCCCGGTGGTGGGCATGCAATTTTCGTTTTAAATGAGAAGGGCAAGTCCAGAGAGTAGAATGCAGAGCGTGGGCCGAACATTTTTTGTTGAGTCTGACAATTCGCAAAGGAGAACTGCATATGAAGAAGCTGGGAGTTCTGTTAGGTTGCTTGATTTTCGCAGCGGGTATTTGTGTGGCGCAAGACCTGGTCAGCATCATCCACGGAACCATCAAGAAAGTGGATAAAACCACGAAAACGATCGTGGTGAAAACTGCCGATGGGACGGAACACACCGTGAAAGTTACGGATGCCGCGGTGGTCAAAGGGACAAAAGACGGATTCGATGGATTGAAAGAAGGAACGGAAGTCGTCGCGCGGACCACCGGCAAGGGCGCTGACGAAACCGCAATGGCAGTGGGCAAGATCAGTAAAGACGGATTCCACGCCACGAAAGGGACCGTTGAGAAGTTCGATAAGGACACCAAGACCTTAGCGATCAAGAGCGCCGACGGAACGGAGAAGACCTTCGAGCTGAGCGGCAAGGCGCTGGAAGATGCGGGCCGCGCCACGGGAGCTGGAGTGGCAAAGGGCGCGAAGGTGACGGTGTACTACACCGAAGAGAGCGGCAAGAAGGTTGCGCATTATTTGGCGCAATAGCGGCCGATGATGAGGATGGGCGGCTCTGGACGCGTGCGGAGCCGCCCTTAACGGGCAGGTGGCCGAAGCAAAGGCCGGCTGCGATCACGTGCGCGTGTGATTCTGTCGCGTTGCAACAAAAAATGAGCGGTTGTTGGATTTAGATTTTCCAACGGAAACGGGAGAGATTCGATGAAGACACAAACATCCCAGAAAGTGCTAGCGGTCGTTCTCAGCGTCATTCTCGGGCTGGCCTCGTCGCAACTGGCGCTTGGCTTCCAGACGGCCACTGCTACGGATGCGGCGCCTATGATTCCGTCGGAGACGACAGAGCAGACTGCGGAGCAATTGCAGGCTTTGGTAGCGCCGATTGCGTTGTATCCCGACTCACTGGTGGCGCAGATTCTGACCGCATCGACCTTCCCGGATGAAGTGGCCATTGCCAACTACTGGATGGGAGAGAACAAGAATTTGACGGGAAGCGCGCTGATGCAGGCGGTCGATAAGCAGTCCTGGGACCCGAGCGTGAAGGCCCTGACGGAATTCCCGTCGGTGCTGGACAACTTGTCGAAGAACCTGACTTGGACATCTTCGCTAGGCGAGGCCTATCACGATCAGCAAGACGAAGTGATGAAAGCGATCCAGACGTTGCGGGCAAAAGCGAAGACGGCGGGAAACCTGAAAACGACGGCGCAAATTACGGTTGTCCAGCAGGCGCCGGATACGATCGTGATCCAACCAACAAACCCACAGATCGTTTATGTGCCGACGTATAACCCGACGATTGTGTACGGAACACCGTATGTGGTGCCGTACTCGTACAGCGGGTGGGACGTCGCGGCGGCCGGCGTGATTGGATTTGGCGCGGGGATCGCGGTTGGCGCAATGATGGCGGGCGGTTGCTGCAGCTGGGGCTACAGCAGTTGGAACTGTGGATGGCACGGGACGGCCGTGGTGTACCATGGAGGGGGATACTACGGAAACAGCGCCTGGCACGGCGGGTATTACAACGGCGGATACCACAACAGCTACGGGTACAACAATAACTACAACCACTACGGGAACAACTACAATTCGAATTACAACCACAACAGCTACAACAAGAACATTAGCGGAAACACGGTGAATGTGAACAAGCAGAGCGCGCCGAACTTTGGCTCGGATCACTCTGGGAGCTCATCGTGGGCCAACCACAGCAGCTGGGGTGGCGGAAGTTCGAATGCATTTAGTGGCCTCAGCGGACATTCGGGTGGATTCGGCAGCTCTGATGGGTGGTCGTCACGCGCGGAAAGCAGCCGCGGGTGGGGAAGCATGAGGTCGAGCGGGTTTGGCGGAGGCCGATTCGGCGGTGGAGGATTTGGCGGCGGCGGGTTCGGTGGATTCCGCAGGTAGATGCGAGCGCGTGGAAGATTGCAGACTTAGAGGGGGCGATGATGCGAGTGAGACGGAAAATGGAAATTGCTGTGAGACGTGCGGAGACGGTGTTGTGCATGGCGCTGCTGGTGATGATTGTGGGCGCGGTGAGTTCTTGTGGCAAACCGGAGAAATCGTCGACGGAGAGTACGTCACAAAAGACTTTCGCCACTCCGGAAGCCGCGGGTGCCGCGTTCTTGGAAGCGGCGAAGTCTGGTGACCAGGCTGCACTGCTGGCGATTTTTGGAGCCGATGGCAAGTCGACGTTGTTTTCCGGCGACGCGGTAAAGGATAAGAACAACTTCGAGGAATTTGTTGCCGCGTATAAGCAGATGCATCGCTGGCGAGAAATCAAGGCGGGCGGAGAGGTTCTTTACATCGGCGCGGACAACTATCCATTTCCAATTCCACTCGGCAAGAATTCGGCCGGCCAGTGGGTGTTCGATACGGCAGCGGGGAAGGATGAGATTCTGGCGCGGCGAATTGGCAAGGACGAGTTGACCGCGATCGCGGCAAGCGGCGCGGTTGCCGCAGCGGAAGCGCAGTACTTCGACACACAAAAGCAGTACGCGCTGAAGTTCATCAGCGACGAGGGGACGAAAGATGGATTGTACTGGCCAGTTGCGACAGGCCAGACCCCGAGCCCCTTGGAGGGTGTACGCGACTTCGCCAAGGCTGTTGGTTACAAAAACGCCGGAGATAAACCGCAGGCGTTCGAGGGCTACTACTTCAAATTCCTGACCAAGCAGGGCGCAGACGCGAAAGGCGGCGCGAAAGATTATTCCACGGACGGAAAATTAACTGGCGGATTCGCGATGGTTGCCTATCCGGCCGAATACCGGAACTCTGGAATCATGACCTTCCTCGTCGGGAAGGATGGGGTGGTCTACCAGAAAGACCTGGGAGAGAAGACGCTGGAGAACGCCGGAGCAATGTCGGAATACAATCCGGGCGACGGGTGGAAACCAGCGATTTGATTTCGGCGACTCCGAGCACCGGAGGAAAACGCCAAAGGTACGAGTTGCTTCAAAACGAAGACCAATTCGTGAACCGAATGGACTTACATCCAACAAACACTGGGAGGACGTTTGGATTCGTCGCCAGTAGTGCAGCCAACCTGTCCGAAGTGAGTTTTCAGGCCCCCTGAGCGGGCCCAGGCGAAAATACCTTCTCTCATGTCACTGAACGGGATTCGCACTGTGCTGGTTGGAATGGCATACCTGCTCGTGAGTCTGCCGCCGAGGTCATCCCAACAAGAGAAAAGGAAGGGTTCGGTGTCTTAGCGTAAGCGGAAAAGAATTGTTATGAAAATCAGCCCGCGCTTTCGTATCGCAGGTTCACAATGCCGAATAAAGAAATCACGTACTCGTCGGATTCTGACTCTATTTTGGTTAGGCGGCTTGCTTGTTTTTGTGAGCGCGGGAATGGCGCAGGAACCGCCCGCTGCTACGAACGCAACGGTCGAATCGCAGACTCCGATTGAAACTCAGCAACCTCAGGCAACTCCCCCCGCCGATTCCAAAGACGAACCAAAAGCCTCCAGAAAAGAGGAGTTAGAACGGAAGGAAGAACAAATACTCCATGGAGGGGCCATCGTGCTGGCGCCGCTGCCGATCGTCAGCCCCGCACTTGGATCCGGCGTTCTACCGGTGGGAGGGCTGATTTTTCCGCTCGAGGTAAACAAAGACAATCCGGAACCATCGGTGATCGGGGCCGCGGGTCTGATTACGAACAATGGAACCCGAGGATGGGGGTTGGGTACAGATACATTTCTGAAAGAAGCCCGCTACGAAATAAAGGCCGCGTATGCGCGAGGAAACATTGACTACAACCTGTATGGGGTGGGATTCGCGAATGGAAACGCTGGATTGAAGTTGCCTTTGGAACAGGCCGGAGATTTCTTCTTTTTGGAGGTCATGCGCCGGTTGCTGTGGGACGTTTATATCGGCGGGCGATTTGTAAACGGAACTTCCTTCATTACGTTAAAGCAAAATGACGGCAATATACCCGCAATCCCACCGGATGTGGGGTTGCACACGGATCTACGAGCGATGGGATTCGACGTGGTACGCGACTCCAGGCCCAACCGTTTTTATCCACGGAAGGGAAGTTATGCCCTGTTCACGGCCGATTTCTTTGCGAAGGACATTGGGAGCAAGTATTCGTTTGAATCGTATAAGTTCACGTTCAACAAGTATGCGAGTTTGGGCGAGAAGCAGGTATTGGCATACAACCTGTTTGTTTGCGGGACAGGAGGCGAACCGCCGTTCTATGGCCAGTGTATCTACGGCGCGAACAACGAACTTCGCGGTTACACGGCGGGCCGCTATCTGGATCGCTACATGATCGCCACGCAATTGGAATACCGCCTGGTGCTGCCGTGGCGGTTCGGCTTGGTGATGTTTGCGGGCGTCGGGGGAGTCGAGCCAGGCGTGGACAAGTTCCGCTACAGCCAGCTACTCCCCGCTGGAGGCACGGGCATTCGATTTCTGATGAGCAAGAAATACCACGTCAATTTACGCACAGACTTTGCCTGGGGAAAGGATAACTTTACCTGGAGTATGGGAGTTGGCGAAGCATTTTAGCGTCCGGGTGGCGCTTCACCCGAAAATGTTATTGGAAATGCGTCACTCGGTATTCTCCTTCCCCACTGTCTTCATGGCTTTCAAGACCGTCGTGGCCAGGAAACCGGGTTCTTAAGAAGAAAGAATTCCAAACCGTTACCTTATTAAGGTAGCGCTCTAGCCAATTGAGTTACGGGGGGTAAAGGGGCTTCGTTGCACTTCACGAGGACAAATTGAAAGCTCGCGGTAGTAAAGGCGATAGTGGCAAAGTGGAACTCGGCCGAACCCCTCCAACGAGCGGGCATCGAAGCATTCGTCTGGCGGATCCTGCTCCAACGTTCGGCCCAGCCTGCTCATCATGCGCCTCGCGAAGGTGGTCAAGAAACTCCAAGAAGCCCCCAAACCACTCGCCAGCCCTCACGGGTCATCCTGCGCCGTTTGAGCGTTCCCTGCGCCTCAAATCGTGAGGGTATAAGTCCTCCAAACTATCGTCCCGTCATCCTCTTGTGACGACGGTCACGGAGCGATTTGACCCCACAGCCGAATATTCTGTACCGATAACAGCAACGGAACGTCCAACCAAGAGAATGGAGCTACAGAATGGGTATACCACCAGTCCTTGCTCCCGCCGATTTGCTTACAAGCCCCCTTCAGACTGGTCGGGCGCTAATCGGATGGATGACCGCAAACGAAGCAAAGTTATGGCTGTCCGGCCGACGGGTAGACCTTCAAAACCAAGAAGAGTACGAGCGAAGAGCGGAGCAAGCCCGTGCTGCGGTAGCGGCACGTCCCCCAAGCTCACGGTTCCCCCGGCGACAAAATTGTGCGTGTATCGGAGTGGCAGGTGCTGATACTTGGCTGCAGCAATGCGGATTAGCACTAACAACCATGGAAATCACCCTTAAAGGGTTTTAGGTTTTGTTCTTCTCTTCTTCTTTATTATGGAGGGCTCAACCCCCGAATGCCCTGTTTCACGCCTCGCAACCCCCCTTCAGGGGGTATCTAAAAACAAAGGACTTAACTAATGGGGGTAAAACTCATCCCTAAAGGGTCTGCATACCCCTCCCGCAGCGGTCTCGCAGCCGAAGGGGTGGAAGTAGACTTCGGATTTCGGCGTTGAGATTTTTGAGGGCTCTATCTCTTACCGCTAGTATTATAGATGCGTAAGAAAAAATGGTTGCTCCCGGCGACCATAGGGGTGGGCGGCTTACGTCTGCGACCGCCCACTAGGAATTCTTACAAGTTTTCTGCAGACAAGACCCCGGCACCGCCCCGACGCAGACGGCTCTCGGAAAATTCAATTGGCGTTAGAAACACGACCGGCAAGTAGCCCGCTACACGTGTGCTCAGCCGGCGTGTAACAGGTAAATTATGCAAACACACCCTGCACCATCTGCTCCCCAACCGGAGCAGAACTCTCAAGCCCTCTTTGTAGGCGCCGCTAAGGCTCCAGCCAAGGGGATTCACAAGAAGCCGCTGCTCGACCTCACAAAGTATCGTGGGTCGAACACGGCGTCTGCGGAAGCTGACACTTCCGTAGGCACCCAAACCAACATACCGGTGAAGAAACCGGGGAAGAAGAACTTCTTCCGTGTCCATCCCGACCCGAGCTATCGCCTTTACCAAGTTGGGGTAATTGAAGAAGAGGGCGGCGACGTCTACCTTATCAATGCCGACCTACAGCTTCCCGAGGACGTGACGCAATTCGTGAGTTACGTCAACCTACTAGTCGCCATCTCCCACCATGGAAAATTATTCGTCTGGTATTTCAAGAATACGGACACTTCATGGGCGTCCTCTGCAATGCGTGTGGCTCGCCGTGCTCAAGACGAATGGGTTCGCATCAAGGCGGACTTTGAGTCAGGCGGCTACAACATCTTCACCGCACCCGAGCCGCTCCGCAGCAAGCAACCCGCTTTCCCCACAATGTCCCCGGAGGAAATCTTCACGCTGGCATTCGACAATCGCATGATTACCAGCGTAGATGACCCCATAATCCAACGCCTTCGTGGACTCGAATAATATGACTAACTGGCTCAAGCCAATTACCGAACTCGGGGTCAAGGACGTCGTGGTTCTTGACACCGAGTTCGTCTCTAAAAACGACGGCAATCCCGTCATCCCTGTCTGCTTGTGCGCCAAGTCTCTAATCACGGGGCAGGAATGGCGGGTCTTCGCCGAGTCTGATGCGCCAAATCCGCTACCGATGGACTCCAGCATCCTGTACATTTGCTTTGCCGCATCCGCCGAGTGGTCGTATTTCCTCGCCATGGGTTGGGAATTGCCGCCCACGATTATCGACCTTTACGCCGAACGCATGATGCAGACCTGCGAAGACAAAGAGACTGAAGGCAAGCGACGGGGCAAACGCTACATCCCCTCACTCCTGCGTTCAATGGCTGCCTACGGGCTTGATGCGATGAGCGCTGTCGAGAAAGCGGAGATGCGTGACCTTATCTTGCGAGGACACCCCTTCACCGAGGATGAGCGCATTCGCATTTTGGATTACTGCATGGAGGACGTATCAAACACGGCAGCCCTCTTCGAAGCTATGTTTGCTGAACTCAACCTTCCCTACGCTATCGGGCGGGGCAATTTCACCCGGGTCGTGGGGTGGTGGGAGTTTAACGGAATCCCGATTGACGTTCCTGCATATAAGCGCCTAATCCGCAACAGCGACAAGCTGAAAACTCGTCTCATCGCTTCGGTCGAGGAAGAACACGGTTTCGGCGTGTACGTGCCTAAGCCTGACGGTACGATGAAGTGGGATAAGCAGGGCTTCAATGCCCTTGTTTACCGCCTCGGGCTGCAAGACGCTTGGACAAGACCCCCTCTGGCAAAGACTTCGTCACCGCTGACGGTGAAGCGCTGCCTGAAGAAGAGAAAATCTTTAAACAAATGGCGTTGCTCTGCCCCTACCTTGAGCCGCTTCGGCAAGTGCGCAAGTTCGTGACGACCCTGCGAAACTTTCAGTTGTTTATCGGTGACGACGGTCGCTGCCGAGTTTTTCCAAATCCGTGGTGGACAAATACGGGACGAGCCAATCCCCGAAATTCGAACTTCATCTTCACCCTGCCGAAATGGGCAAGACCTTTGATGAAGCCCGGACAGGGGCAGGCTCTAGCGTACGTTGACTTGAAATCTGCAGAGGTTGGCATCGCCGCTGGCTTGAGTGGCGACCTTAATATGAAGAAGTGTTACGTGAATGCAATGAATGGCGGCGACGATGTCTACGTTGGTTTTGCAAAACTGGCGGGCGCTATTCCACCTGATGGAACGAAAGAGACACATCCGAGAGAGCGCAAGCTTTATAAGGTCGCTATGCTAGCGACCCAGTATGGACAGATGCCGCCTAGTCTTGCGAAGAAAAACGCCTTGCCGGTTTGGCTGGCACAGGACGTTCACAACAAGCACAAGTCTATCTATTCCCATTATTGGGCGTGGATTGAGAATGAGGTTCTTCACGCCAGCATCGCCCACAGAATGGACACGCTGTTCGGTTGGCAACGTCCTGTCTCAGAAGAAGATGCCGAAGCTAATACGCTCTTGAATTATCCGATTCAAGCTGGTTGTGCCGAAATTATGCGGCTAGCGACCGGATACATGCTCGATGCGGGCATTGCGATTTGCGCTTGCGTTCATGACGCCGTGCTGATTGAAGCACCAATTGCTGAAATCGAAGCTGCAGTGGAGACGTGCCAAGAATGTTGGCGGCGAGCAAGCGCAGAGTACTTGAGTGGGTTCGAACTAGGTTCTGACGCAAAAATTGTCCGCTATCCTGGACGTTGGGGCGACAACAAAGAAGAAGACGCCGAAGACATCGAGTTGTGGGGGCGCATTCAGCGATTGCTGGACGACATCGAAAAGGAAGGGCTTGCAAATGCGGCTTGAGTCGAGAGCGTCTATCCCTCTTGTACCGCTTTCAGGACGCTACGGGCACCGATGGTGCTCGAGGTACTTACTCATCGAGGCGAAGAAGAGCAGCATTAACCGTGCGACCGACGTAAAAAGCCAAACCGTGCAGTAAAGGAGTCCGACAATGGACAAAAACAAGCTATCTGTAATCAGAGAAGAACCCTCGGTGCTCGACATAAGAATGGAGCAACATCTGGAGTTTATGGGAGCCGTAGTGAGAGAACGAGAGAAGTCATTCGGGCAAATTCTAAAGTCCGACGCAGTCGCCGATTGCCCAAGGCTGAAGTGTCTCGAGAATTCGCCGTGGAAGAAGATGGCTCTGTCCGTTGGTTATGAAATTTGGGAAGGGGTGTCGGAAAGTACCAGCCAAAGTAAACTAAAGTACCACACGATAAAATATCCTTTTTATACTCACTTGTGGTATACTGTAGTTGAAGTTGAGATTCGGCGAGTGCAAGAGTCAGGTTGCTATATCTGGAGTCAGTCGCAGTAGTTTGAAGCGCAACGTTCCAGTGATTTACGGGGTAGAGCAGCCGCTTAGAACCGCCAGTTCCTTCGAAGATAGCCTACCTCTTAGGCGCTTCGTTCAAGGGGAAGAACCCCTGAACGAGGCGTCTCATGAATCAAGCACTTAAATCCTTATATTTAATCAGCCCCCAATCGGGCGGATTTTTCACTAAAGACGACGGGCACGCATTCTCTGCTGAGCCTCCATTCGGAGTGCCGGAAGGCTCCTCCGTAAGGATAGGCAACGTTCGTCAAGTCTTAGACCGCCCGTGCGAACTGGCTGGTGGTGTCACTGCGAACCCCGATGACGTTTTCGAACCGCTGACGGTCACGATGGCTTTCTCAACTGGCGTGACGGTGCGCCCATGAGCCGACGAACCGAACAAAAGCGGAAGCTGTTGCTCGAAAACCGTGAGCGCCAGTGGAAGGAACTCAACATTCCCCTGCACGTCATTCCCGATGCTGGTCAGGACGGCGGTCTCTGCGACTGCGCAAGCGGCAAGGAATACTCCGAGTGTTGCGGCTCCGTTACAACAGAAGGTCTCATCGCTATCCGTGGTTCTAAGGCGCTCAAGACGATGTTGGAATTTCACGACGACCCGAATAACCGCAACCCCCGAGGGGAAGCCGAGAAGTTCATCGCTAGGTTGGGACGTGACCACTTCTTGGCTACGACACTAGCCAACATTCGGCGAGCGCAGTCGCAGTCGCTCGTCCAGAATAACCCTGGCGGCAAGCTACCGCCTGTGCTTTACCACTCCACATATGCGTCCAGTGCAAGACGCATACTTTCCTCTGACGGCTTGAAGCCCCGGCGACTCACTGGGATGGATAACTACAAAGAAGATGGTCTACTCATCTCATCCCGACCACATCTATCTGACTGAAGTCCACTCGATGTTCTACCTCGCACGTCTGGACTGCAACAAGCTCGAAACCGTCGTGCTGGCTATCGATACCTCCCTGCTAGACGAGTCCTGCTTCTATCCAGATGAAGACTATGCGGCAATGATTCAATACATAGAAGACGGTGCGCCGAAACCCACCCGTCGACAGGACGACATTCGGGACATTCTCGCCGCACGTGACCGCATCGAAGATTACAAGCACTTCTGGTTCGCATCACTTCGAGGCTATGGCAACGTCGCCTACCGGGGAACCATCCCGGTTAAAGCTATCTCGCTTGCTGTTCCCACGATACAGGCATGCACGGGGAACTTCGTACACTTCTCGCTCAAGAGCGATTATCTGTTGGCTGGCTACCCTCTATATGCCAACCAAGCGAGAGAAACTCAAGCCGAGTTCCTGAAGATGCCGGAAGCAGTGCCCGCATGAAGCTTCTCCGAAATTGCCGACAAGCTACCGCCCGTCCCTGTTGTTGTGCCGAACCCTCGAATGCCGAACTCTTAATGACAGGCACTCATGTCCAGCCCCCGTCTCCTGTCATAAGCGTTGGGTCGCTAGCCCCGGGTGTAATTCAGTGGTCGCAATTCGGAATGCACAGCCTCTTGGTTGAGCCGTGCTTGTCCGAATCGTTGCTCCCCAGTTCGAATGGGGCTAATGTGTTGTCGGTTGCGGTGCCGAGTCAGCGGGATGGGAGAAGCATGAACCGCAGACCCGGACAAAGAGGTACCGTTTATGTTGTTGGTGAGAAATACGTCGGTCGCTATCGAGTAGATGTACCCGGTAAAACAAAACGAAAGAGACTCACAGTGGAGATAGGTAGCATTCACGAAATGACTCGTCCACAGGCTGAACGGTGGCTGGCGCAATTCATTGAACGGCAGGGCATCAATTCTGCCGCTCACCTTGAACATTCCCGCACGCCAATTGTCAGCTTTGGTCAAGCGGCAACAGCTTGGAAAGAGCGTCACTTGAATGCAAATAAAAAACCATCTTCTCAGCGAAGCATGTCTTGTGAGTTGAGAAATCACATTTTGCCACTGCTTGGAAACACCCCGATTGAAGATGTGAACTACCCAACTATCCGGGGACTGATTGCGGCATGGCAGAAGAAAGAACTCAGCACCAAGAGCATAAAGAATCTCTTCGGCATAGTCCGAGCGGTTTATAACTTCTATCTTGATGAACAGGCTCAGAGCGGAACGACAACTCTTCAGCCGTGGTTAATCAAGTGGAAAAAGGTCAAGCCCATTTCGGACATCGAAGAAGAGCCTCCGTGTTTCGAGGAGGAGCAGATGGCTGCCATCGTTTATGCGGCGAAGAATCAGTTGCATCTCGCCTTATACGCCCTGGCGGCTGGAACCGGAGCTAGAGCGGCAGAATTGTTTGCGTTGCGTTGTGAGGACTTAAACCTTCAACTGGGAGACGGAACAGGCGTAGTGACAATCCGCCGCACAGTGTTCGAAGGCGAAGAGTTCACAACCAAATCAAACAAGGTTCGCCATGTCCCGATTGACGCATCAGTTGCGGAGGAACTCAAGAAGCACCTGAACGGACGAAAACATGGTTATGTCTTCCAAACCCGTAAAGGAACGGCTTTGCGAGAGAGTAACATTTTGCCTGACCTCCACGACGTGCTCGATGAACTCGGAATCCCCCATGCGGGCTTTCATGCCTTCCGACATGGTCGATGCTCTTTCTTAGTCCGCAGCGACGTGTCCCGTTCCATCATTCGTGAATGGCTCGGTCACGGCTCTGAGGCTTTGATTGACCGCTACAGCCACAGACTGGGCAAGTTTGGGAAGGCTGAAATGGCGAAGTTGAAGCCGACGTTGGACTCAAGTTGGACTCAAATTCAAAACAAGGAGAGTGGCGCAAGTCCGCAACTTGTTGTAAATTAAAAGTCTACCTGTTCAGTTCCCCGGTAGCTCAATGGTAGAGCATTCGGCTGTTAACCGAAGGGTTGCTAGTTCGAATCTAGCCCGGGGAGCCATTCTTCCTCTTTAGTTTCAGCTCTCTTATACAGAAGTTGATAACAACATTGTTTGGGTGCAATTGGGTGCAACTTGAGCTTTTCGGTTGGAAGCTCGAAGCCGACTCCCACTTGCTCCGCGACCTTTTTGCGAAACGCCACGTCCTCTTTCAACTTGCTGATAGCCGTCCGTAACGCTCTTATTGGCGTGGCCGAGCCAGAAGCGAATCAAGTCTTCTGGCGCACTCGCCGCTCAGCCATGTTGTTCGGAACCGCCTGAGGGCATGGGCACCCGATCGTCTGGTTGTTTCAGCCTCTTTAGGATCGGGTGCAGGGAAAGTCTCAGGACGTTCGACTGCAAGAGCGGAAGCTACCATTCTTGACAAAACAGAAAGCCGGAATCCCGGTTACCGACTGAAGCTCTTGAGCATCGCGGCAATGGAAGAATGACAGATCGATGTCCCGAACCCCGTTCTCGGTTTTCAGGAATGGTTGAACGTGCCCCTTCCATGCCTTCTGCCGGATGTGCAGAGGTAGCAAAAGTCGCTCGGAAAATGCTTGCCGATTTCGAGGCCCGAGCGCCTCGCCGATTCGCATGCCGGTGGCCCCGAGCAGTCTGTACGGCGGGCGCTCTCTTCCCTTTGGAGCCGGCTGCGATCGCTTCATCGCCTCGCTGGTAGAGTGGGCTGCCGCTGGTTCTTCACCTCGGGCAGATCGATGAACTCGTGATTCCACGTTCGAGGATAGACTCGCTCCCCCTTCTCATTGACCGCCGAAGCCACAACCATCTTGACGACGCTGAACCACGTTGTTGTATCCTCTGATCGCCGATATCCCCGAGGCCGCCCGTAACCATCTTGTCGCCGAGACTCTTCATTGCGAGATTTCTGACGGTATCGAGACGGGCATGTCGCCGATATTGGGATTGAGCCAGTTCTTCAAGCAGCTCTGCCAAGTCATCAGCGTGGATGGAGCGACTCGGCTTTCGTTTGCGAGTTCTTCATCTGTTCACCATATTCAGCCTGTTTGCGAAACGTGATGCCGTGGTTCGAACGCACCACTTTTTGGAATTGTTCCCGGTATCCGCTCCGCTGGCCGCGATTATTTCCTTTTCTTTGGCGTTTCCGTTTCAGATACCGAGAGTTTGCCGGGACCGGAAATCGGGCAGATTCGCTCGCGTACTACGCTGCCTCTTTTCCTGGCCCCGACATCCTTCCGAGAACCGAACGACGTACCAGTTCCATCCTTTGAATACTATAACCATCTCTGACCAGATCGACGCGACATGGATTTTCTCCCTGTCCGCTTTTCTGGTGTCGCTTGTGTCGACTGTACACAGCGCCTCGCTGGACGGCAACTGTGCTTTGGCATTTCCATTCGCTTGGTCTGCGGCGGCCATATTGCACAGAGGCTGTGAAGTTGTCTTACGAGAGGGTTTCTAAACGACGCGCGGAAAATACGCGAAGATAGATCGTAGCGGTCCTCGTCGGAGTCGTATACCTTGAATTTCCAAGACTTCCGAAACGAATCGGGTCCCTGCTCGGCGTTCGAGCTGAATGATGACGTTGAGCGAGTCGCCGATGTTGGTCTTGATGGCGCGATAAGGCAATTCGACGCCGCTTTGCAGAACGCAGCTCGTGAATCTTGAGATCGCTTGCTGCGCGGAACTGGCGTGGACGGTTGATAGCGTCCCTGAGTGGCCGGTATTGAGGAGTTGAAGCAAGTCGAATGCCTCACCGCCGCGAATCTCACCAAGAATGATTCGGTCGGGCCGGTGGCGAAGTGATGCCTTCAATAAGTCGCGGATCGTGACGGCGGGAAGGCCTGCCTGTGCCTGCCGAGCCTCAAAACGGACGAGGTTTGGCTTTTCGAGCTGAATCTCTGACGTGTCTTCGATTAGGAGAATTCGGTCGTCGTCCGAAATGAGCTTTCCCAAGAGCGTTCAAGAGCGTTGTTTTGCCGGTGCCGGTTCCGCCGCTGATGAGAATGTTCTGCCGTCTCTCGACGTAGTTCTTCAGCCGGTGCAACGAGAGCTGCATCAAGGCTTCCGCATTTCACCAGGTCTTCAATCGTGAAGTGGCGACCGTTGAACTTTCGGATTGTGAGCGTGACGCCGTGAATGCTGCACGGCGGGATCACGGCGGCGACGCGGCTACCGTCAGGCAGCCGGGAGTCGAGGATTGGCTTCTGCTCGGAGATGTCGTCGCCAAGTCGCCGGGCGATGTTCTTGACGGCGACCATCAAAGATTTCTCGCTCAAGGTGAGGTCGGGCACTTCTTGAAGTACGCCAGCCCGCTCAATGAAGACGTGAGTCCGAGCCGTTGACCATGATTTCGCTTATGGAGTCGTCGCGGATCAGGTGCTCGATGGGCCGCAAGAATGGGAGGATGGTTTCAAAACCGAGCATTAGATTTCTCCGCTGGCGAGTTGCTCGAAATACGAGCGGTTCACGTCGTTGTAGTAGGGCTTCAGATAGCAGAACATCGGCGGCATTGGATTCAGGCCGTCGTACGCGATGGCGATTGCCTGCGCGTTCTTGAGTTCCGTGAAGGTCTTCATGTCGAAGCGGTAGTCCGTGTGGGTGTTGTAGCTCTTCGAGGCCGTTACGTTGGCGCGGTTCGAAATGGCCTTCCCCGTAGAGAAGCTCACGCGGGCATCGTGCCCGCTTTCGGAGATGTTGTAGCTGACCTTGAGGCGGTCCTCTTTCCCGCACAATTCGCTGGCGGTTTGGCGGAGAAGTCATCCGACAGCGCCAGGAATATCTTGGTGCGGAACGTCTGGAGAAGGAGCGCCAGGTGTCTCCGGGCAGAGCGGACTTGAGCGAGCTGATGCTCTGCGTGGCCACGATGGGAATGCACTTCGGCTGGCGCGAGAGGCTGAAGAACTTTTCATCGCCAGTGGGCTCGTTCTCGCCGACAGTGGCGAAGTGTTGGTACTCGTCGCAGATGAAGAACACCTGGCGGAAGTGGCGCTCTCGGTGTGCTTCCATCTCCGGGACGCGGTTGAGGACAGCCCGTTGGAAGTCGAGTTTCATCATTACGCCGAGGCCTGGGCGAGGCCCGCGTTCATGCCGATCGGAAAATTGAGGGCGCAGACCTTGCCGTTCTCAATCGAGCCATGTGAACGAAGGCAGTGGCTTGCCGTATCGGTGATCTGCATTGGCCTGCGGGTCGTAGCACTCCGTCGGGGGGCAGAACGTCCGCTTCACGTCGGGATTGTCGTCGAACAGGGAAAGAAAGACGGAGATGCCTTCGACAATCGAGGTGCGCAGCTTGGGCTCGATCCGTTTGCCAGTCGTTATGGAACCATCGCTTGACGGCTTCGAGCTGCTCCCTTCCGAAAGTCGTCTGGCGTCTTATCGAATCTGCATTGACCTGCAATGACTTCGACGCTGAGTTTTTCGCAGAACGTCGCAAAGTTCGGTCAGTGGCCTTAGCCCGATACAGATTCGTCCGGCTTGTCGAATTCGAAAGGAAGTCCTTCAGCTCGGTGACGCATTCCGTATAGGTCTTCGGGTCACGAGATAACAGAATGCTTGCGAGTAGCTTCTTCTCCGCTTCCTCGATCCGCTTTTCCAGAAGCTCCGGGTCAGATCGCGCATTCGTACACGTCGAACAGAGTCACGTAGTCGTAGGCGACTTTGTGAAGCAGGATGATGAACTTCACGAGGTTCGTGTAGGCCTGCTGCCAGAACGGTTCCTTGCCCTTGCCGAAGAGGTTGTTCAGCAGCGACGCGATGCTGTAGGCCAGGGCGTACGCGTCCAGGTCGTTGTGCAGCGGGTTGTAGCGGTACTCCGAATGCAGGCTGACTTCGATGTAGTCTTCGGCCCTCCCATGTCGTTCCAGAATTCCTCTCACCTTGTGGCAGAAGTCGCCTTTCACTTCGAGTACGAGGCCGCCGATGCGCTTCGCTTCGTCCTCGGCCTTGTAGGCGATGAGTTGCTCGGCGAAGGGATACATGCAGCAGCTTGTCTTGCCGGTGCCCACTGCTCCGAAGATTGCGATGCCGGTGTAGAGGCCCGCTCCGGGATCGTGAGCCAGTGCGGGTTCTCAGCCGGGACCGGCTTGCGCGGGTCGTGAACCTCGCCGACGACGAGGAAGAGCTTGTCCCGGTGTCGTGGGTCAGGATACGCAGGCAATCGCGCCGGAGAAACTCGCTTACGGACTTCAGGGTGAAGATGTACAAGCCGGAAAGCAGAATGGAAAGGACGATGTAGGGCGTCGTGAAGAGCATGATGAGGTAAGAGTATTTCGCGCCCGAAAAGACGAGCGGAGCCTTGACGGCGATCAGTCGCAGGAAAAGGTTCCCCTCTGGGAACGGCAACAGGAAGTAGAGAGTCATCCCTGTTGCCGAGGCAGAAAGAAGGCAATGAAGTTCTTCGAGTTGAGGATGCGTTGAATCACGACTTTTTCGGTGGAGGCGTCGCTTGGGAGTCAGATGAGTTTTTTGGAACGGGCAGCCAACGCTTGAAGTCGTAATCCTTCTTGAAGACGAGGCGGAGAGCGGACGCGACGATATGCTCTCGGCTCGTCCCGATGAATTCGCATAGCGGTCGAGCTGGTCGAGAATGGGTTGCTCAATCTGGAATTCGAGCGAGACGATTTTGGGTGGCTCGGCTGGCTTTTTGATGATGGACATGGCGTTTCTCCTTACTTGGTTTTCACTGCTGGGGGAATCTCGGCTAGGGACGCGGGCGACGATTTAACGCGAAGTTGCGAAAGGGCGGGAGCGACCTCCGAGGCCCGAAGGGACCGAAGGTGCGGGTATTATACAAGGGGGATGTCAAGAAAAAACAGTTCTCCTTCCGCAAGGAAAGGAGCATTTTTCTGACATCGAGCTCCCCGCCCGCGGCTAGAAAGTGAGCACACTAGGATTTTGGTGGCATTTTTTGCCTGGAACTTTTCGCACTTTATTGCTGGTCCGCTAACCGCCGAACACTCGGGCACTTCAAAGCAGCGTGATTTTGCCAACCATGGTTCTATCTGAGACTCGTGGCCTATGGCTTTGTTGGGTTGTCCGAGGGGGCATATGGTGGGCCTGAAACTTCGCCTCTTGAAGGCGTTGGCTTAACCCGACGGAGGATACTCACCCTCGAACCCGAGCGCTCAGTGCCGGCGAATCGCGCATACGATAATCTCGCATTCCGACAGGCTCTGTGCGCTCAAGCTGCTTGTGACTTCAGATGTTCGGCGTCGAACGATTCTCCTTTCTTCCAGATCTTCAGGGCAATGGCGGCGATCTTGCGCGCCAAGGTCAAACGCGCCATCTCCGGACGCATTCCTTTCTTCAGCAGTCCAAGGTAAAACTCGCGAAATACTCCCTGACCAGTGCTGGCCGCTTTGCCGCGCCCTTGAACACGTTCTTCAATTCGTGGTTGTAATTCCAGTTCAGCCCGCGGACCTGTGCCGGTCTTTTTTGCGCTCCAATTGTCCGTCAATCACGCGGTACTCGGCGCTGTCGCGGGTCTCCAGAGCCAGTCCGCAGTAAGTCCAGAACTGGCGCTTGGTGCGGAATCGGTGCGGCGTCTGCACCCGCCCGATCAGCACCGCGCTCCACGCGTATCGGACCCAGCCACGGCACCGTGCGCAGCAACTTGGTCTCGCTATGCTTGCGGCACTCCGCGAGCATCTCGCGCTTGGCGCGGAGCCGCAGGCGATGCACGGCATCGAGTTCTTTGTAGAGAAATTCCGCGCGCAGTCGCAAACCCTGCCGTGGGGAGCTGGGCAAGGTAGGACTCCCGGCGGTCCGGCCGGAATACACTCCTGCCCTGATAGTGGATGGCCTGGCTGCGATACACCGCCTTCAAGCGGCTCATGATGCGGGTAGTGTCCTCGGTGAGCATGGTGTAGCAGCGTGTGCGCTGCTGGACTTCTAAGGCGCTCATCTCTCCGTGGTAGACAGGCGACAAGGAGTTGTTGCGCAACAGTTCGGCCAGCTTCCGAGCGTCAATCAGATCACCCTTGTTGCCGGACTTCAGGAGCCTGGTTTTACGTGGGTCGCAGACCAGCACGCGAGCCACTCTTGGCTGCAGCAGATCGTAGAGCCATTTTTTGACGCCTTCAACCATCGT